>NZ_CP135921.1:6302977-9083454 GCF_032397745.1 Bradyrhizobium prioriisuperbiae | reverse complement strand
GATCTTGCCGGGCCGGCAGAGGTGCCGCCGACATGGCTCATGGACGCCTACGGCCTGACGTTAGCGGAAGCCAGAGTGGCGCTACCCGCGGCGTTGGGACGCTCCGTGGCCGAAATAGCCACGCAACTGAATATCTCGCCCAATACGGTGAAGACTCATCTCCGCCGTATCTTTGTCAAAACCGGCGTGCGCGGCCAGGCCGAACTCGCGGGCCTCGTCGCCCCGCTCAGGCTGATGAGGGGCGAGGTGGCGACCTAAAGACAGAGATGCCGCTCCTGCCCTCTCACGCGTTCGAAAGAGGTTTAGTGCGGGAAGCTTGGGCGGGCACGATCCCCGGCTTGGCATTCAGCGCCTCGACCTGGAAACCGGCGACGCGTTTGTAGTTGTTGGCGATGTCTTCCAGCTCCTGCCGCGACAGCACGTCGGTGACGACGTCATAGCCATTCGGCGCGCGCTCTTCGACCATCTGCATCACCTGCTCGGGGCCGTTGCGGCGGTTTCGGGGCGGTCTGCGCGCGGCCTCATGGAGCTTTGATGCCTGCCTCTCGAATGACCTTGGCCCACTTGACGCCTTCTGTCCTGAACAGAGCAGCAGCCTCGTCAGGCGTATTGCCAACCGGCGCGAAGCCAAGCGTCGCCAATGTCTCCTTGATATCAGGCAACGCGATGATCTTGACGATCTCGCGATGGAGTTGCGTGGTAACATCCTTCGGCGTTCCGGTCGGGACGATGAACGCGAACCATCCCTCGCCCTCTATTTCGGGATAGCCGACTTCCCCCATGCTGGGCACGTCCGGTATCGCGCTCGATCGCAGTTTGCTCGTCACAGCCAGTGCGCGCAGTTTAGCTTCCTTGATCTGCGGCACAGCTGGTGGCAACGAAGTGAAGGCAATGGGCGTATGCCCGGCGAGCGTTGAACCGACCGCCAAGCCTGCGCTGTTGAAGGGTACATGCACAAGGTCGAGGCCGAGCCGCAGGCGGAAGTGTTCGCCGATGAGATGTGGTGGTGTGCCGGTTCCCGGGGAAGCGAAACTGTATTTGGCGGGATTGGATTTGATCAATGCAACGAGGTCTTTGACTGTCTGGACTGCCAGTGAAGGATGGACAGTGAGCACCGTGGGCGAGGTGACAGCAATCGTTACCGGCTCGAAGTCCCTGTAGGGATCGTAGGGTACAGTGTCGTACATCGCCGGGTTGACGATGATATTCGGCGGAACAACAAGTACCGTGTAACCGTCGGGCGCCGCTCTTGCTCCCTGAGCCATTCCGAGATTGCCGCCGGCACCCCCGATGTTCTCGATGTAGAACTGCTTTCCGAGATGCTCGGACAATTTCTGTGCTGTAAGGCGCCCTAGTATATCTGCCGGTCCGCCGGGCGCGTAAGGAACGATCACGCGTACCGGTCGCGCCGGATATGCTTCTGCAGATGCGACCGTCGACAGGATAGGTGTGAGGCTCGCTCCCACAGTTAATTGCAGAAATTGCCGGCGCAGAAGTGTCATGACGGCCTCCCGGCCTCGGTGAAAGCCGGTGCAGGATGGCCTCGGCTCAACGCTCCCCGACGAGAACCGAATATCACTGCCGAGGTGGCCGAGCTATAATATGGATATGGCGATATTCATACCGAATTGGATATGACAATGGAATTGAGGCATCTTCGCTATTTCGTCGTGGTCGCAGAAGAAGAGCACATCACGCGGGCGGCCGAACGGCTCGGCATGCAGCAGCCGCCACTCAGTCAGCGGATCAGAGCGTTGGAGCGTGAACTTGATGTTCAGCTTTTTCGCCGCAAGGCGCGTGGCGTCGAACTGACCGGCGCCGGACGTGTCTTCCTCGAGAACGCGCGCGCGACGCTTGCACAGTACGATCGCACGCTCGAATCGACACAACGCGCCGCACGAGGCGAGCAAGGCCGCCTCTGCATCGGTGTTTTGCCGACTGCTCCGTTTCATCCGTTCGTGCCATCAGTCATTCGCACGTTTCGGGCAAACTTCCCGCTGGTGTCGCTTACGCTGGATGAGTGCCTCAGAGTGGAGGCCATCGAAGGCCTGCGAAGTGAACGGATGGACATCGCTTTTCTCCGGTCGCATCTTTCCGGATCGCAGGACCTTGTCGCCAATCCATTGCTGGAAGAACCGATGGTGGTGGCGTTACCCAAAGGGCACGCGCTGGCTCGACGTAGAGGCGAGGCGCTTCCATTGAAGGATCTTGCCGACGAAACATTCATTGTTTACGCCCGTCAGCTTGGACCAGCATTTTATGAGATGACGATGGCGGCTTGCCTCCAGGCAGGCTTTAGCCCTCACCTCGGCCAGGAAGCGCCCCGTATCACATCGGCGCTAAGTCTCGTTGCCGCAGGCCTCGGCATTTCTATCGTGCCAGCTTCCATGCAGCGAATGGCCATGGACGGTATCGTCTATCGCGGGCTCAAGGGCACACCACAACTCAAGGCCGCCCTGAGTCTTGCGTCGCGGCGCGGCGATCCCTCCGTCGTGGTCCGCAACTTCTTGAATTTAGTGAAACAAGCGGCGAGAACGTTTCGGGCCGGTCAGGGAAAGGCGACATAGTTCAAACGGTCTCGCCCCATCGATGGCGAAGGTGAAATCAGCGTGGCGCCAGAACGGAGACGATCGCCGGCTTCGCGTTCAGCGCCTCGACCTGGAATCCGGCGACGCGTTTGTAGCCGTTGGCGATGTCTTCCAGTTCCTGCTGTGACAGCACGTCGGTGACGACGTCATAGCCGTTCGGCGCGCGCTCCTCGACCATCTGCATCACCTGCTCGGGGCCGTTGCGGCGGTTGAGCTTCACGAGTTCTGTGGTGGCCGGCCGGCGTTCGGCCTCATAGGCTTCGAGTGCCTTTGTTGTTGCCCCGTGGGCGAGAATTTCGCGGGTGATGACGCGGGCATCGAGGATGGCCTGCGAGGCGCCGTTGGAGCCGATCGGATACATCGGATGCGCGGCGTCGCCCATCAGCGTGACGCGGCCGAAGGTCCAGCGATCGACCGGATCGCGGTCGACCAGCGGATATTCGTAGGCATGCGGGCAGTTGCGGATCAGACCGGGGACGTCCAGCCAGTCGAACCGCCAGTCCTCGAACCAGGGCAGGAATTCGTCAAGCCGGGCGGCCCGATTGTAGTCCTCGCGCCGCCACTGATAGCTCGGATCGAGCAGGCGCTCCGCCACCCAGTTGATCTGGAATTTGCCTTTGGCGTTCGGCTCCCTGGAAATCGAATAGCAGACGAATTTCAGCACCTCGTGGCCGGCCATGATCATGGTGCGGCCGGAGAGGAACGCATCGCTCTCGGTGATGCCGCGCCACAGGATGCGGCCGTTCCACAGCGGCGCGCCTTCGTGCGGATAGAGCTTTTCGCGCACCGCCGAATGGATTCCATCGGCTGCGATCAGCAACGCCCCCTCATAGGTGCCGGCGTCCTGCCCGGTGGCGCGGTCGATGAAGCGCGCCTGCACGCCACCCGCCGTCTCGGCGAAATCCTTCAGGTGATGGCTGGTCAGCAGGCTCTCGGGGCCGAGCCGCTCGATCACCGCGTCGAGCAGGATCTGCTGCAGGATGCCGCGATGGATCGAGAACTGCGGCCAGTTGTAGCCGGCCTCGATGCCGCGCGGCTCCGACCAGATCGGCTTGCCGCGTTTGCTGAAATACGCCAGCTCCTTGGTGCGCACGCCATAGACATCGAGCTTGTCCAGCAGGTCGAGGTCGATCAGTTCGCGCACCGCATGCGGCAGCACATTGATGCCGACGCCGAGCGGCCGCAGCTCCGGCACGCTTTCGAAGATTTTGGCCGATACGCCGATCTGGTGCAGGCTGAGCGCCAGCGTCAATCCGCCGATGCCGCCGCCCGCGATAAGAACCGTCATGAATTGAGCCCCTCTCGGTCTTTGCAAGCCTCATTGCATGGCGGGCGAGGGCGGGCAACGGTGAAAAACTGACGCAGCGCAGCAACGAATTGCGCGAACGATGCGCAGATTACGGTTCTGAAAGCTGCGGGGCGCAGCTAGGCTTGGGGGACAACAAAAAAACTGGCTGGGGAGACGACCATGCTGCGCCGTGATTTCCTGAAACTGACCGGGACCTTTGTTTCCGCCGCCGCCTTGCTCGGGCCGGCCCGTGCGGCGATGGGGCCGGACGACAAATTCGATCTGGTGATCAAGGGCGGCGAGGTGATCGATCCCAGCCAGTCGTTGCGCGGCAAACGCGACATCGGCATCCGCTTCGGCGCGATTGAGGCGCTTGAGACCGATATTCCTGCCGCACGGGCGCAAAAGCTGATCGATGCCTCGGGCAAACTGGTGACGCCGGGGCTGATCGACCTGCATTCCCATGTCTACCCCTATGGTTCGGCGATCGGCATCCCTGCGGATGAGCTGATCGCGCAACAGGGCACCACCACCTGTGTGTCAGCCGGCGATGCCGGCGCCAACAATTTCGCCGGCTTCCGCCGCTTCATTGTCGGCCAGACCCGCACGCGGCTCTATGCCTTCGTGCACATTGCCAACATGGGACTGTCGGCGTTTCCGGTTGCCGAGCTCTACAACATCGATTTCGCCCAGGTCGACGCCTGTGCCCGCACGGTGGCGGAGAACGCCGACATCGTCATCGGCGTCAAGGTGCGGATGTCGGAGAATGTGATTGCCAAACACGGGGTGGAGCCGATCAAGCGCGCTATCCTTGCCTGCGAGCGATCCGGCACGCCGGCGCGGCTGATGGTGCATATCGGCGGCGTCGAGACGCCCCAGCTGATGTCCGACATTCTGAACCTGCTGCGGCCCGGCGATGTGCTCACCCATGCCTATTCCGGCGCGCCGAATCTGGCCGGTGCCTTCACCAACATCGTGCAGGAGGGCAAGCTGCTGCCGGCGGCGCTGGCCGCCAAGCAGCGCGGCGTCATCTTCGATGTCGGCCATGGCGGCGGCAGCTTCGACTACACGGTTGCGGAAGAGGCGATCCGGAAGGGCTGCCCGCCGGATACGATTTCGTCCGACATCCATGTGTTTTCCGGCAACACGCCGGGCCTGCCGTATCTGACCTGGGTGATGAGCAAATTTCTCAACATGGGCTTCTCGCTGGAGCAGGTGATCGCGATGACCACCCAGGCGCCGGCAAAGATCATCAACCGGCAACCCAAGCTCGGCACGCTGCAGGTCGGTGCGCCGGCTGACGTATCGATCCTGGAACTGATCGAAGGACCGGTCTCCTTTGTCGACACCCGCAACAACAAACGCGACGGCAAGGTGCAGCTGAAGCCGGTGCAGACGGTCACCGCCGGCATTCCGTTCGGCCGGCCCTACAACGCCCCGTTCTCGCCGCGATGATCTGACATCCCGAATATCTTTCGCAACTCTGGAAAATAATCATGCCCAAGCCGCAGCCGATCGAACATGCCGACGCTTCGCCGCAGGTGCGCGCGGTGTTCGACGACATCAAGACCACGCGCAACGTGAAAGACGTCAACAATTTCTGGAAGTATCTCGCCAACGATCCGGTTACGTTGAAGCGGACCTGGGAGAGCCTGAAAGAGGTGATGGCGCCGGGCACGCTCGATCCGCTGGTCAAGGAGATGGTCTATCTCGCCGTCAGCGTCTCCAATGGCTGCGGCTACTGCATCGCCAGCCACGGTGCCGCGGCAAGCAAGGCCGGGATGACCCAGGCGCAGTTCGGCGAACTGATGGCGGTGGTCGGCATGGCCAACGAGACCAATCGCCTGGTCAACGGTTATCGCGTGCCGATCGATCCGGCGTTCGAGACATAACTCGGCCGGCTTTGCTCAACTGGCTTTGCGCTTGCCGCTCTCCATCGCCCGGCCGATGTCGCCGACCAGCTTGCGCAGCCAGATCGAGCCGGGATCGACCTGGGCGCGGGTCGGGTAGAACATGAACTGTTCGTCGAAACCGGGATCGAGCGGTGGTGTCACCGTCACCAACGAGAGCCGCGTGGCCAGTGCTGCGATCAGGCGGCGCGGCACGAAGGCCACGAGATCGCTGCGGGCCGCGATGTGCAGCGCCTCAAGATAGCTGGGGACCACCAGCGCGATGGAGCGCTCCACACCGTTGTCGCGCAGCCACTCGTCGATCAGATCCTCGCGCTGGCCGCGGCCGACCACGGCGACATGCCGCGCGGCGAGAAAGCCGTCGAGACGCTTGAGCCGTGTGTTCAGCGGATGCCCGCTGCGGACGGCCAGTGCATCGGAATCGGTGTAAAGCCGCTGGCGGTGAAAGCCCTTGAAGGCGTCGCCGATGCAGATCACGAGGTCGATGGTGCGGGCGAACTCGGCGGTCATGATCGCCGGGCCGCGCCAGGGCGTGATGTCGAGCCGCACCCGCGGCGCGAGCTTGCTGGTTGTCTCGATCAGTGCCGGCAGCAGCAGTTCGACGGCGATGTCGGGCATCATCAGGCGGAAACGCCGTTCGCTGTTTGCGGCATCGAAATCCTCCGTGGTGAACAGGCCGCGTACCTGATCGAGCGCCTGCGCCAGCGGCGTCCGCAGCGCCTGCGCCCGTGGCGTCAATTCCATACGAGCGCCGACCCGCACCAGCAGCGGATCGTGCAATACCTCGCGCAGCCGCCGCAGCGCATGGCTTGCGGCCGGCTGTGACAGCCCGATCCGCATCGCGGCGCGGCCGACATTGCCTTCGAGCAGCAGCGCATCGAGCGCCACCAGCAGATTGAGGTCGAGCGAAGCCAAATTCATGTGGTGAATATATATCATATGAAGCATCGATTGGAAGAATAGCGATGATGGCGGCAGATTGCGGTCACTGGAAACCGCGAGACCGTCATGACCGCACGCCTGCAACCCGCCACCGCCCCCTATGCCGCCAATGTCCAGGCCGCGTTCGACCGCATGCCGGGCTCCTGGAAACCGCCATTCGCACTGTTCACCGTGTTGGCGCGGCATCCCGAGCTGTTCGAGCGCTTCATCCGTGGCGCGCCGGCCTATCTGCCGAACACCCATCTCGCCATCCGCCAGCGCGAGGTGCTGCTGCTGCGCGTCACCGCGCGCTGCGGTTGCGACTATGAATGGGGCATGCGTGTGCATTATTTCGCCGATGAGGCCGGACTGACCGCAGCTCAGGTACACGCCACTGTGCATGGCGATGCCGGCAGCCCCTGCTGGACGGCGGAGGATGCGATTTTGATCCGCCTCGCCGACGAACTGCACGACGGCTGCACCATCAGCGACGAGGTGTGGCACGCGCTGCGGCCCATTTTCGACGATGAGGCCATTCTCGAGCTGCTGCTGATCGCCGGCTACTATCGCACCGTCGCCTATCTCGCCAACGGCCTGCGCTTACGGCGCGAAGCCGATGTCGGCCGCCCATTCCCCCAAGTTTGAAAGGACATCCCATGAGTTCGACCGACAACAAGCAACTGCTGCAAGAGATCTTCGAAGGGTTGGCCAACCGCGACGGCACGCTGTTCATCGACAGCATGACGCCGGAGTGCCGCTGGACCACCATCGGCACCGGCAAATGGTCGGGGACCTTCGAGGGCAAGCCGGCCATCCTGCGCGACCTGCTGGGACCGCTGCGCGAGCGTCTCGCCGAGCGATCGAAGACGGTGGCGCAGCGCTTCATCGTGGATGGCGATTTTGCGGCGGTGGAGGCGCGCGGCCACAATGTGACCAAGGCGGGGGCGCCCTACCGGAACGAGTATTGTTTCGTGTTTCGGTTCTCCGGTGGCAAAATCGCGGAGGTCACCGAATATTCCGACACCGAGCTGATCTCCGCGGTGCTGGGCGATCCGGTCGTGCCGCTCGCGGCGGCGGGCTGAGTTTCAACCTCCCAGGCGATCGATTTTTGCCAGTCAAGCCCGCCAGCGCTGCTGTGGGGGGACTATTTTTCCCTCGCAGCCCCGGGCTGTTCTTCAAAATCGCCTGGGGGCCGTGCTACGACGTGTCGCGGAAAAAGACCGCTGCCGGCGGTTCCGCCGGCGTGTGCTTTGACCGGCGGATGACATATATTCTCCGCGAACCCGAACCCGTCGACCTGCTCCGGATGAGAAAACCGACCCGAATGCGTGACATGCCCACCGACACCTCCGCCGCCGACGAGCATGACGACATCATGTATCCGTCCGCCATACCCTTTGTCCTGGTCCACCTGGTGTGCTTTGCGGCGATCTGGACCGGGGTGACCTGGCAAGCCCTCGCCATCTGCGTGGCGCTCTACTGGCTGCGCATTTTTGGGATCGGGGCGGGGTATCATCGCTACTTCTCCCATCGCGCTTATACCACCGGCCGGGTGTTCCAGTTCATCCTGGCGTTTATCGCCCAGTCCACCACCCAGAAGAGCGTGCTGTGGTGGGCCGCCAAGCACCGCCACCACCATTTGTTTTCCGACACCGAGCACGACGTGCACTCGCCCCGGCACAAGGGCTTCTTCTACAGCCATCTGGGCTGGATCTTCGCTCGCCGGCACGACACCACGGACCTGGTGAAGGTGGCCGATCTGGCGCGCTATCCCGAATTGATGCTGCTGCACCGGTTCGAGCAACTGCCGGGCATCATCGTCGGCACGCTTTGCTTCCTGATCGGCGGCTGGTCCGGCCTTGTGATCGGCTTCTTTTGGAGCACGGTGCTGGTCTATCACGCCACGTTCTGCATCAACTCGCTGGCGCATGTGCATGGCAAGAAGCGCTACGTCACCGGCGACGATTCCCGCAACAACTGGCTGCTGGCGTTCTTCACCATGGGCGAGGGCTGGCACAACAATCACCATGCCTATCAGAGCAGCGTCCGGCAGGGTTTCAAATGGTGGGAAATCGATCCCACCTATTACATCCTGCGCGGCCTCTCCTTTGTCGGCGTGGTCTGGGATCTGAAGACGCCACCTGAGCAGGTGCTGCGCAACGAGCAGAAGCTGGGCTCGCGGGTCATCAACCGCGCGGCCGAGGATCTGGCGGCACGGTTCAATTCGGAGCGGGTCGCCGCCGCCATCGCAGCCGCGCTGCACGGGCCCGAGTTGACCGCGCTGCAGGATGCACTCTCCCGTGCCCGCGATCGCACCACCCAGGTGCTGGCGACACAGGTGCTGGCGAACTGGCATCTGCCGCACATGCCGAGCCGCGAGGAGTTTTTGGCCGAGGCCAAGATCATGTTCGCGAGAACGCCGTCGCTGGACGACATCATCAACCGCGCCTACGAGATCGTGCTCGCGTCCGTCGGCAGCCATCTTGCGGCGACGGCACCGGCAAGGTCGTAGCCGGCGACAGCCATAAATCGATCTGCGCGCTGCGGTCGGAATATCGGAAAACTGGCGTCAAATTCTGGCGCCAGTTTTTTTATGGGTTGTTCCTCAAGATCATGGATAGCCGTCGTTCTGCCGATGGTGGTGGTCGCCGCCGCCATGACGCTGATGTGGGTTCGCGCCGAACGGCGCAAGCAGGCTGCGTTCGTTGCCGCCTAGAGCCTTTTCCGTTCTGGTTGAATCACAACAGAGGCTCTAGTATCCACTTTTGATCAAACGTGATTCAGAATCGGTGGGCACGTACAGTGTTTGCTCGTGTCACTTGGCTATGATTCCGGGTACTAGGGTTAGAACTCATTAATTTCTCAGCAGAGACAATACGATCCTGATTCGCTTTTGGAAGGGTTTGGGATCGTGCGCAAGAATCTATTTTGGTTGAGCGACGAACAGTGGGGACGGATTGAACCTCACCTTCCGACGGATGTCCGCGGCGTAGAGCGCGCGGATGATCGTCGGGTCATCAGCGGCATCATTCATGTGCTGAGAAGCGGCTGCCGCTGGTGCGATTGCCCGCCCGAATATGGTCCTCCGACGACGATTTACAATCGCTTTGTGCGCTGGGCACGACGTGGGGTCTGGGAAAATCTGTTCCGAGAGCTTGCCGGCCGGGGCCGCGCCACGGACACGCAAATGATCGACTCAACCCATGTCAAAGCACATCGCTCGGCAGCGGGCGGAAAAAGGGGGAGCACAATCAGGCTATTGGCCGCTCGCGCGGAGGGCGCAACACGAAGATCCACGCACTCGCAGATGCTAAGGGGCGCCTGATCGCCATTCTGCTGACCGGAGGTGAAGCGCATGACTGCCCGGTCGCGGAACGACTGATCCACAGGGTGATGCCGCCGGAGTGCATGCTCGGCGACAAGGCTTACGACAGCGCCGAATTGCGCGAGGAATTGCACGCGCGCGGGACCAAGCCGGTTATCCCAAACCGCCGCAACAGGAAGCAACCTTTTAGCTTCAACAAGCGCCTCTACAAGCTGCGCTGGCGTATCGAGAGCGCTTTCAGCAGACTGAAGGACTTCAGGCGCATCGCAACCCGATACGATAAGCTGGCCCGCAACTACTTGGCATCTGTCTGCCTCGCCGCCGCTCTTGTATGGTGGATCTAATGAGTCTGGACCCTAGTACCCGGAATCAGAGCTGAGTGATACGCGATCCTCTGCGGAAGAAGGGGCTTCTCTTGCTAGCAGAATCATCCTGACCTTGAATCGCGACTCACGTTCCAAGAAAAGGGGGTACTAGCTTTTTGTTTTGACGCGTTTTCTTCACGCGAACCGGTATCCACTTCGCTCGAAAACGCTCTAGCGTTCCTCGCGAACGCCAACCGTCAACATGCAAAAATGCCCGCGGCAAGCGCGGGCATTTGAGCAGATCTTCAGCAAAGCCGGTGGTGTCAGACCGGCGCCATCTCGCTGCGAATTTCGGCGCGCAGTTCATCGATCAGGCGCAGACCCTTCTTGGTTTCGATATGCCAGAAGGTCCAGCCGTTGCAGGCCTGCGCGCCTTGCGCCAGCGCGCCCATGCGATGGATCGAGCCGACCTTGTCGCCGAACAGGATGGCGCCGTCGGCGCGCACCAATGCGCCGTACTTTTTCTTGGCGTCGACCAGTTTGGTGCCCGGCGAGATCATGCCACGCTCGATCAGTTCGGAGAACGCCACCCGCGGGGCATCGCGGGCGGTCATGAACGGGGCGAGAGTGGCTTCCGGCAGCGGTTCGATCGCTGCGATACGTTGTTCCGCCGCGGTCGCGTAGGTGCGATCGCGCTCGAAGCCGATGTAGCTGCGGCCCAATCGTTTGGCGACGGCGCCGGTGGTGCCGGTACCATTGAACGGATCAATCACCAGATCGCCCGGCTTGGACGACGACAGCAGCACGCGCGCCAGCAGCCCTTCCGGCTTCTGAGTCGGATGCACTTTCTTGCCGTCGGCGCCCTTGAGGCGTTCTTCGCCGGTGCACAACGGAATCAGCCAGTCGGAGCGGGCCTGCACATCTTCGTTGGCGGCCTTCAGGGCTTCATAGTTGAAGGTGTAGCCCTTGGCGTTTTCATCACGCGCGGCCCAGATCATGGTCTCGTGCGCATTGGTGAAGCGCCGGCCGCGAAAATTCGGCATCGGATTGGTTTTGCGCCAGACGATGTCGTTGAGGACCCAGAAGCCGAGGTCCTGCATGATCGCGCCGACGCGAAAGATGTTGTGATAGGAGCCGATCACCCACAGCGTGGCCGACGGTTTCATGATCCGCCGCGCGGCGAGCAGCCATGCGCGGGTGAAATCATCGTAGGCGGCGAAGGAGGCGAACTTGTCCCAGTCGTCGTTGACGGCATCGACATGGGATTCGTCGGGGCGCTTGAGATCGCCCTTGAGCTGCAGGTTGTAGGGTGGATCTGCGAACACCAGATCCACCGAACCAGCCGGCAGCTTCGACATTTCAGCGACGCAATCGCCCACAATGATGCGGGACGATGGCGAACTTTCAAAATGAGAGCGGGGCGCCCTTACAGACGCCCCGCGACGCGACACACCCATGACTCAAAACTCGACTCAGGCGACGCAGCCGGCGACGCGGGACCAACAAACCGACTACGTTCACCATGGCGGCCCAAGGTAAAAATCGACTTAACTCCCGTTCATGTTGCGGGTCGCGTGACGTGTTGATGTCGTTTTTTTTCTGCCGTTCATGCGACGGCGCGGCATTGATGCGGAAACGGCGCGCGAATCATGGGTTTCAAGCATCATTCGCCGTGCGAAAAGCGTTCATGTCGCCATTGCGACGCGCGCCAGGGTGCACGAGGGCTCGCAAAAGGGAATCCCAGGCACTAGGCAACTTTTGCCGGGCACGCTATTTATTAGGTGATTGGAAATTTTTGCGGCCAAGCCGCGTTGTCTCGTGGCAGATTGCTGCGAGGCAATCATCAGTGAAGGAGATGCTCCATGCGCTACGATGACTTCCGTCGCAGCGACAACATCGACGACCGTCGCGACGACAGCGGCGGTGGTGGTGGCGGGGGCGGCTTCGGCCTTCCGATGGGCGGTGGCGGCGGCCTCGGCATTGGCACCGTGATCGTGCTGGGCCTGATCGGCTGGGCGGTCGGCATCGATCCGCGCATCCTGATCGGCGGCGCGGAAATCCTGACCGGCGGCCAGCAGCAGGCGCCGAGCTATCAGACCGACCGCAGGTCGTCCGGCCCGGCAAAGGCCGGTGCCCCCAAAGATGAAATGGGCAGCATGATCTCCGGCGTGCTCGGCGAGATCGACGATCGCTGGACTGAAATCTTCCAGTCCTCCGGCCAAACCTACACCGGCCCGCGCATCGTGCTGTTCAAGAATGCCACCAATGGCGGCCGCTGCGGCATGGCGCAGTCGGCAATGGGGCCGTTCTATTGTCCGCCCGACAAGCAGATCTTCCTCGACACCGGATTCTTCCGCGAGGTCGAGACCCGCTTCCGCGGCTGCACCGGCAGCGCCTGCAAATTCACCGCCGCCTACATCATCGCGCACGAGGCCGGTCATCACATCCAGAACCTGCTCGGCATCCTGCCGCGGGTGACACGGATGCAGCAGCAGGCCGGCAGCAAGGCCGAAGCCAACAAGCTGCAGGTGATGGTCGAATTGCAGGCGGATTGCCTGTCCGGTGTCTGGGTCAATCGCGAGCAGAAGAAGCGTCCGAACTTCCTCGAAGAGGGCGATATCGATGCGGCGCTGACCACCGCGTCGGCGATCGGCGACGACACCCTGCAACGACAGGCGACGGGCCGCGTGGTGCCTGATTCATTCACCCACGGCTCGGCTGAGCAGCGCAAGCGCTGGTTCATGACCGGCTATCAGCAAGGCACCGTGCAGGCGTGCAACACCTTCAGCGCCAGCAACCTGTAGAGGCGGTCTGCGGTGAATTCGTAGCCCGGGTGAGCGAAGCGATACCCGGGGATTGATCTCAAGTCGCTGACCCGGATGTCGCTGCGCTTATCCGGGCTACGAGTTGAATCGTGGAGAAGGTCTTAGCCACATGGCGTCGATCGACGAGACCAAGGCGTTCGTACCGCTGAACATCGCGGTGCTGACGATTTCAGACACCCGCTCGCTCGACGACGACAAGTCCGGCGCCACGCTGCAGGACCGTCTGACGGCGGCGGGTCATCGTCTCGCCGGGCGTGACATCGTCACCGACGACGTCGAGGCGATCCGGGCCAAGGTCAGGACCTGGATCGCCGACAGCGGCGTCGACGCCATCATCACCACCGGCGGCACCGGCTTCACCGGCCGTGATGTGACACCGGAGGCGATCGAGCCGCTGTTCGAAAAGCGGATGGACGGCTTCTCCATCGCCTTCCACATGCTCAGCCATGCCAAGATCGGCGCCTCGACCATCCAGAGCCGCGCCACCGCCGGTGTCGCCGGCGCCACCTTCATCTTCTGCCTGCCGGGATCGCCCGGCGCCTGCCGCGACGGCTGGGACGGGATTCTCTCAGCCCAGCTCGATTACCGCACGCGCCCCTGCAATTTTGTCGAGATCATGCCGCGGCTGGACGAGCATCTGAAGCGCGGCAACCAATTAAGTTGACCGAGGCAACTAAATGGCCGCCCGATCCGGAACGAAAATCCGGGTTCGCAGCAGCGCCCGGCCGGAGCGGCCGAGATGAGCCAGTAGCTTGGCTTCGGAGCGGCGCGCGGTCGGTGAATAGCCGCCAAGCCGATCGTAATGGGTGCGGGAAATCAGCAGGCCCTGGTCGACCGGAGGCCGGCGCAACAACAGCCGGACAAAGTGCTTGGCGGCATCTCCCAGCGACGCATCCATGTAGGGCGAACGAGCGTAGCGGAACACACCGGCGCGCAGCCGGCCGCTTGCGGCCACCGCCTGGACGAACTGTGAGGTCTCGTCGATCCAGCCATTGTCCAGCACGGCGCCCGGATGCAGGAACATCAGCCAGTCGGACTTGGCGTGGCGAGCACCCGCGGCCAGCGCCTCGGCCCGCGATCCCTTGACCGGGAGAAAATTGCAGCCGGCGACATCAGCCACCCGTTCGATCGCATCGGTGCCGGAGCGGTCGACCAGCAGCACCTCGCGGATGACACCTGCGGCGGCGCCGGGCACCAGCGCTGCCAGCGTGGCCACCACGGGCTGCTCACCGCCGTCGGTCGGGATAATGACGCTCAACATCTGATGGCGCGGTCCTCGGGTCTGCTGACCGCACCATTATCATCTCGTTGTCATGAAATCAGCCGGTCGGGTGTTATCAGGCCTGATCAATTAGTAGTCAGACGGAGCGACGTCACGCGCCTATGCCCTGTGTCGTAAGCCGCGCCATAGGCGCCGAAAGCTTCCCTGCGGACAGCGATTATTTGTTCTTGTTTTGTTCGTATTTGCTGCCTACATTCATTTCATGAGTCCAGCAGCCCGCTCGAAATCATCTGCCCCGAAGAAACCCCCGCTGGCGCCGGTGCCCTCCGCGCCGCCAGTGGGGGCGGTTGCGCCGTTCGGAGAGCCGGGCACGCTTGTCGATCCCGGGACGATTCTCGACCTGGGAACGCTGGTCGACAAGGAGCGGCGGCGAGGCCGGGGCGCGCAGTCCAACGCCAGCGGCCGCTTCGAGGCTGAGGCCCGCGTGGCCTTCGACGACGGCTGGCAGAGTTTTGAAGACCTGCCGCCGTTCAAGACCACGGTCGGGATCGACACCGCGCGCAAGGTCATCACCCGCAACGACTCGCCCGATATCGGCTTCGATCGCTCGATCAATCCCTATCGCGGCTGTGAGCACGGCTGCGTCTACTGTTTCGCGCGCCCGACCCACGCCTATATGGGATTGTCGCCGGGGCTGGATTTCGAATCCAAGCTGTTCGCCAAGCCGGATGCGCCGGCGCTACTGGAAAAGGAACTGGCGGCGTCCGACTATGAGCCGCGCATGATCGCGATCGGTACCAACACCGATCCGTACCAGCCGATCGAGCGCGAGTATAAAATCATGCGCGGCATTCTCGAGGTGCTGGAGCGCGTCGGCCATCCGGTCGGCATCGTCACCAAGTCGGCGCTGGTGATGCGCGACGTCGACATCCTGTCGCGGATGGCGAAGCGAAATCTGGTCAAGGTCGCGCTGTCGGTAACCACCATGGACCCGAAGCTTGCGCGCACCATGGAGCCGCGCGCCGCCACGCCCGCAAAGCGCCTCGAGGCGCTGCGCGCGCTGTCGGAGGCGGGCGTACCGACCACGGTGATGGTGGCGCCGATCATTCCCGCACTCAACGACTCCGAGATCGAGCGCATCATCGATGCCGCCGCCCATGCCGGGGTCAAGGAGGCGAGTTATGTGCTGCTGCGCCTGCCGCTGGAGGTGCGCGACCTGTTTCGCGAATGGCTGATGGCGAATTATCCCGACCGCTACCGCCACATCTTCACCCTGATCCGCGACATGCGCGACGGCCGCGACTACGACTCGCAGTGGGGCACGCGGATGAAGGGGACGGGGCCGATGGCCTGGATGATCGGCCGCCGCTTCGAGATCGCCTGCGCCAAGGTCGGCATGAACAAGCGCCGCGCCAAGCTCACCACCGATCATTTCGCGCGGCCGAAACGCGGCGGCCAGCAGCTCGGTTTGTTTGACTAGTTCGAAGGAGAGAAGCATGTCCGAACAGGTGTCCGCTCCCGAGCCACGTTTTACGGTGCTGACGCTGGGCGTCGACGATGTCGGCAAAAGCTCGGCGTTTTATCGCGCGCTCGGCTTCACGCGAAGGCTGAGGGCGACCGGCGACGAGGTCGCGTTTTTCGAAACCGGCGGCTCGGTGCTGGCGCTTTATTCATGGGACAAGCTGGCGCGCGAAGCCGAACTCGAAGCTTTGCCGCGTCCACCGGCGTTTCGCGGCGCGATGCTGGCCTGGAATTGCCGCAGTGAGCCCGAGGTCGACGCCACGCTGGCGTTCGCCGTGGCGCAGGGCGCGAAGCTGCTGAAACCCGCACGTCGCACCGACTATGGCGGCTACGCCGGATATTTCAGTGATCCCGACGGCCATCCCTGGGAAGTGGTGGTCGCACCCGGCATCGATGTCGGCGACGACCGGCGGGTGCACCTGGCGGAGTGAATTAGCGGACGGACCCTTCGAAGGCGTTGCGACTGTAGCCCGGATGAGCGAAGCGACATCCGGGGGGACCGGAGCGTTGAGCTGATGGTGAGATATCGGCGAAATTTCGTTCCAGGGGGCAGTTACTTTTTCACCGTGACGCTTGCGGATCGGAAGTCGTCAGCGCTTGTTGATCAGATTGATATACTCCGCTCCGCGTTTCGCCAGACGCAAAGCAAGCAGCCGTTCGCGATCGACGCAATCGTGATCCTGCCGGATCATTTGCATGCGATGTTCACGCTTCCGACGGGAGACTCAGATTTCCCGGGACGATGGCGCAGGATCAAAGGGTACTTCAGTACACGGCTGATTGTTCTGGGCACGGCCGAGAAACGTCGACGAAATGGAGACCTTGCGCTCTGGCAGCGGCGTTTCTGGGAGCATACGATCCGCGATGACGATGATTTTGCACGCCATGTGGATTACATTCATCTTAATCCCGTGAAACACGGACTGGTTTCACGGGTGCGGGACTGGCCGCTGTCGTCGTTTCAGCGATACGTGCGAGAGGACCTGCTGCCTGAAGATTGGGCCGGCGACGTTGCGGACGATCAATTCGACTATGGCGAACGATAGGTCGGTCCCGGATGTCGCTTCGCTCATCCGGGCTACAGTCCTACCGTCCTAGGCGCCCTTGGTCGAGAGATTGAGGCCGGCGGCGCCGACCACGATCAGGGCGATGAACAGCATCTGCATGGTGCTGAGCGGCTGGCGGAAGAACAGCCAGCCGGCCGTTGAGATCAGCATCACGCCGACACCGGACCAGATCGCATAGGCGACGCCGACGGGAATCCGGGTGAGGACATGGGACAGGGCGAAGAAGCAGCCTGCGAACAAAACGATCGCCACGATGCCGTAGAGTGGGCGATTGAATCCGTCTGATTTCGTCAGCAATGTCGTGGCGACGACTTCGGCGGCAATGCAGATCCCGAGCAGTCCCCAGGCGTTCATCACATTCATTATCATGTTCCCGTTCGAATCCGGCCGGTCGGTGCCGTGCAGCTAGCATTGCAACGCGACCGGGAGATGATGGAACAGCGCTGAATTGCGGGTATTTCATGGTTTTCCGCCTTGCGCGGGCGGACCTGTGGTCGCAGCATCTCCGCCATGATTCGTGGCAAGTCACCGAGCAAGTCGTCATCCAGCAAGCCGTCCGGCAAACCGGCGGCGCGCAAAACCGGATTGAAAAAGGCCGGGACCAAATCGGTCAAGGGCGTCATTGCGGTGGCGCCGCCGAGTTTCCGTCGCGAACGCGCCTTGCTGAAAAGCGGCGTGTGGCCGGTGGCGGGATGCGACGAGGCCGGTCGTGGACCGCTGGCGGGGCCGGTGGTGGCCGCGGCGGTCATTCTCGACCCCAGCCGGATTCCCAAGGGGCTCGATGATTCCAAGCGGCTGACGCGGGAGAAGCGCGAGGAGCTGTTCGAGCAGATCTGCGCGACCGCATCCTTTGCCGTGGCCGTCGCGCCGCCGGCGCGGATCGAGCGTGACAACATTCTGCGGGCGTCGCTGTGGGCGCTGGCGCGCGCGGTGCATGCGCTGCCGCAGGCGCCACAGCACGTGTTCGTCGATGGGCGCGACCGCATCGACGTGCCTTGCGGCTGTGATGCGGTGATCGGCGGCGACGGACTGGTGCAGTCGATCGCCGCCGCCTCGATTGTGGCGAAGGTCGCGCGTGACCGGCTGATGTGCAGGCTGGCGCAGGACTATCCCGGATACGGCTTCGAGCAGCACATGGGTTATGGCGTCCCGGTGCATCTCGATGCCCTGGACCGCCTCGGGCCGACCATTCATCACCGCCGGCTGTTCGCGCCGGTGGCCGCCGCCTGGCGGAAACACCATGGCGGGGAGATCCTCGACAGCGTCGTCGAGGCCGCGGACGAGGTGTCAAATCCGGATCAAGCGCTGCTGCCGCTGGTGATGAGTTCGGCGGCCACCTTGGCCTGAACGCGGGTCGCTGCTTGATCCGCCGTTGCCTGATCCGCCGTTGCGCCTTATCACAGGGCACCCTGACAGGTTCCCACCACCGGCTCCGATCCCCGATGCGCTTCACCTCCCTGATCGTCGAACTGGTCCGCGCTCGGCCGAAGCTGATCTTCTGGATCGTGGTGCTGGCGCAGGCAGCGTTGTGGTTCGTGCTGCCGATGCTGCTCTATCGCAGCCCGCCCGGGGAGATCGCTACCCTGCTGGCGTTCGGCCGGGAGTATCAGGTCGGCACTGATCTGGGCCCGCCGCTGGCGTTCTGGCTCGCCGACATCGCCTACCGCTTCACCGGCAATCACATCTTCGGCGTGTATCTGCTGGCGCAAGTCTGCTTCATCGTCACCATGTGGGCGCTGTTCGAGCTCGGCGGCGCCATCGTCGGCCGCCAGCAGGCGGTGCTGGTGGTGATGATCACGGCGGCGATCACCGTGTTCAGCTTTCCCGGTGTCGAGTTCGGACCGGCGGTGCTGGCGCGGCCGCTGTGGGCGCTGGTGCTGCTGCATGCGTATCGGGTGATCGGGCAGGGCCGACGCAACGCCTGGTTCGCACTGTCGATCGAGTCCGGCCTGCTGCTGCTCACCAGCCATGTCGGGGTGCTGCTGTTGTTGCTGCTGTTCGGCTTCATGCTGGCGACAGTGCAGGGCCGGCGTGCACTGCGCTCGGTCGATCCCTGGTTTGCCGTGGTGGTGGTGGCGGTGCTGGTGCTGCCCTATCTGATCTGGCTGGTTCGCAGCCATGCCCTGCAGTGGCCGGCGCTGCCGCCGTTGCAGGAGATCCGCCCGCGCGCGCTGCGATGGGGCGAATTGCTGGCGCTGCTCGTGCTGTCGATGTCGGGCATCGCGCTTTTGGTGATCTTCAATTCCAGGCGGCTGGCGCGCGATTCGGATTCGGCGCCCGTCATCTTTCGTCCGCCGGTTGCGCCGTTCGCGCGGCGTTTTGTGCTGTTTTTCGCGCTCGCACCGGCACTTGTGACCACGCTGCTGTCGGCCCTGTTCGGCTTTGGCGACATCATCGGCGGGGCCGGCATCGTGGTGCTGATGACCGGGCTTGCGGTGATCGTTCTTAGCGGCGACCTCATTCCGGTGCGCCGCCAGGAGACGTTGCGCACCATCTGGGCGGCGCTGATCCTCGCACCTGCTGCGGCGGTGCTGGCGATGACATTGATCCAGCCCTGGACCAGTGCCGGCGAAGTAAAGACGTCGCTGCCGGCCAGCGAGATCGGGCGCTTCTTCGGCGAAAGTTTCGAGCGCCGCACCGGGCAGCGGCTGCAGGCGGTGGCCGGAGATCCGCAATTGTCGTCGCTGATCGGATTCGGAACCTTGCGGCATCCCCACGTGTTTTTCGACGCGGCGCCGCAGCTCACACCCTGGCTGACCCTCGACAAGTTCAACGAGACCGGCGGCATCGTGGTGTGGCGCGCCGCCGACACCGCGGGCACGCCGCCGGAGGATATCGCGCGGCGTTTTCCCGGGCTCGCGCCCGAAGTGCCACGCGCCTTCGAGCGGATGGTGACAGGACGGCAACCCCTGCTGCGAATCGGCTGGGCGATCGTGCGGCCGAGATCGTCTTGAGGACGGCTGCTCAAAGCTTGTATCGTGAGATCGTGATTTGAGGGTGCTCCGCCCATTCTTTGGGCTGCCGGAGAAATGGAGGCCGGCTAATCTGCAACCGATTGTCGTTGCAGGAGAGACACGTGAAAACACTGATCATCGCGATTGCGCTGATGTCGTTGTCGCCGGCGTGGGCGCAGAACAAGCCGGTCGGCGTTGCGGACACCTGCAGGCCGATCGGACGCACTGAAGACGGCAAGCTGGTCTATTCCATGAAGTGCGACAACATTCCGGCTGCAAAAACTGCCGCGACGGCCGCGCCGCAAACGCCAACACCGCTGCCCGAGACCGAGGTCGACAGGGGCGGATTATTCGGACGTGCACCCTCCTTCATCCGGCCTACCAATACCGGCGAGACACCGCCCACCGGCGCTGCTCCGGCCGTGAGCCGGTAGGGCGTTTTTTGAGCGGGGCATGCCCCCGCACCGTGATCCGGGGAATACCGGTTCCCTCGCGACAAACGCGAAGCGTTTGTGCGGAGAAGGAAACGCGTCAACTCAAGACTTGAGAAACGAGCGTCTGGTTCAGGCGGTCCGCGCGCGCCGGTTGGCGAATGCGGTCAAGCCGAGCACAACCAGCGCCAGCGCGAGCGGCGGAAACACCACGAGGTTGACGGTCGACCAGCCGTAGCTCGCGAGCAGATGGCCCGATGAGAACGAGCCCATCGCCATCATGCCGAACACCAGGAAATCGTTGAAGGCCTGCACCTTGTTGCGCTCCTGCGGCCAGTGGGTTTCCACCACCATCGCGGACGCGCCGACAAAGCCGAAATTCCAGCCCAGCCCGACCACGATCAGCGCGGCCCAGAAATGCATCGCGGAAATACCTGATAACCCGATGCCGGCCGCGGTCGCTTCCAGCACAAGGCCCACGGCCACCACCCGCGCCGCACCGAAGCGCGCGATCAGCGCGCCGGTGAAGAAGCTCGGGCCATACATCGCCACCACATGCCACTGGATGCCGAAGTTCGAATCGCTGAGCGTGAGGCCGCAGAACTTCATCGCCAGCGGCGCCGACGTCATCATGAAGTTCATGATGGTGTAGGCGACCATGCCGCAGAGTGCGGCGGCGATGAAGCGCGGCTGGCGCGCGATCTCCATGAGCGGGCGGCCGGCGGCGAGATCGGTGGCGGCAGGTCGCGGCGCATCGACGCCGAGCAGGATAGCCATCGCAATCAGCGCGATGATGGCCTGCGCGACGAAGCTCGCCGCGAACAGATACGGCGGCCAGATATCCATCGTCCATTGCACGAGCTGCGGCCCGAGCACGCCGGCGAACACGCCTCCCGCCATCACCCATGAGATCGCCTTCGGGCGATAGGCGACGCTGGCACCGTCGGCGGCCGCGAAGCGGTAGGACATCGCGACCGACGCATAGAGCCCGCCGAGAAACGTCGCCACGCAGAACAGCGCAAACGAGGCCTGCAGGATGGCAATCGCCGCCACCACGCCGCACAGCGCGCCACAGGCGGCACCGATCACGAAGGCGGTGCGGCGGCCGAAGGCGCGGGAGATCATCCCGGTCGGCAGCGTGCCGCAGGCCAGGCCCAGCACATAGATCGAGATCGGCAGGGTCGCGAACTCCATGCCCGGCGCGAGGGTCGCGCCGATGATGGAGCCGGTGGCGAAAATCACCGACGCATTGGCGCCGGTCAGCGCCTGCGCTGCTGCCAGCCGCAGCACATTGCGACGGACCTGCAGGTCGTCGATCGAATCGTCTGCGATGGCTGCAGTCATTTTTTTCTTAGATTTCCGGCAAAAGGAGATAATTATTGTCGTTTATGGCCGGAAATGGAGGCGAATTGTATCGACATCTCCCGATGGCAGCTATGCCGAAGCTGGCACCGCCAGTGCTGTCCTGATGGCGCGGAAATCCTGCCACGCGAGGCGCTTGTAGGAGGGCGAACGCAGCAGATACGCCGGGTGGAACGTCGGCATGGCGCGGATCTGGCGGCGGCCGGTGTCGTAACCGATCCATTTGCCGCGGGTGCGCATGATGCCCTCGCGCGTCTTGAGCAGCGTCTGGGTCGATGGATTGCCCATGGTGACGAGAATGTCGGGATCGACCAGTTCGATCTGGCGCTGGATGAAGGGCAGGCAGATCTGGGTCTCCTGCGGCGTCGGCGTGCGGTTGCCGGGCGGCCGCCAGGGGATGACATTGGCGATATAGACATCGGAGCGTTTCAGCCCGATGGCGCCGATCATCAGGTCGAGCAGCTTGCCCGAACGTCCGACAAACGGCAGCCCCTCGATATCCTCGTCGCGTCCCGGCGCTTCACCGACAAACATGATGCGCGCCTCCGGCTTGCCGTCGGCGAACACCAGCTTGGTCGCGGTGAATTTCAGCGCGCAGCCGTCGAAGGCGTCGAGCAGTGCGCGCAGGTCTTCAAGGGTCGCGGCGGTGCGGGCCGCATCGCGCGCGGAACTGATGGCGACATCGGGCGCCGGCGCAGCATCGGCGTGGGGTGAGGCGGCGGTGTATCGAACGGGGGCCGCAGGCGGTACCGCAGCCGTGGCGCTTGTGCGCAGCGCGGGCCGTACCGCCGAGGCCGCAGGACGCTCCTCGACCACCGCCTCTTCCGACAGCCGATCGACCGGCGCATCCGATAGCGCGCAGTCCACCCCGGCCTCCAGATAGAAGGCGAGCAGTTCGTGAACGGTTGGCGCGTGTTCGGGGATCATCATGAGGCGTTAAAAGTCACGTTGTCGAAATAGGCCTGGGAGTGGAAGATCGGACAGCCTGTCCGGTCTTTTTAGACCGGAATGGCCGGCCATGAAATGCTCTCGTGGAGTACCACGCTGGCATACATGCCGTCGCGTGTTCCGCAGTGCGGATCACTATCGATACCGGGGTTGTCCTTCGCCGAAAAATCGGAAACAACAGGGTTAGAAACGTTCTTATTGGGCATTTGAGACCGCATCATGAGCACCGAGCCGTTGCCGCCGCGCGATTCCATGGAGTTCGACGTCGTGATCGTCGGCGCTGGGCCGTCGGGCCTGTCCGCCGCGATCCGCCTCAAGCAGCTCAATGCCGATCTCACCATCGTGGTGGTGGAAAAGGGGTCCGAAGTCGGCGCGCACATCCTCTCCGGTGCGGTGGTCGATCCGGCCGGTCTCGACAAACTGGTGCCGGACTGGCGTGACGATCCGGACTGTCCGCTGAAGACGCAGGTCAAGGACGACCATTTCTACTGGGCGACATCGAGCCTGGCGATCCGCCTGCCGAACTTCATCACGCCGCCGCTGATGCACAATCATCACTGCTATATCGGCTCGCTCGGCAATGTCTGCCGCTGGCTCGCAACCAAGGCCGAGGCGCTTGGCGTGGAAATCTATCCGGGCTTCGCGGCCACCGAAGTGATCTACGGTGAGCACGGCGAAGTCCGCGGCATCGCAACCGGTGACATGGGCATCGGCCGCGACGGTGAGCCCAAGGCCTCGTTCACCCGTGGCATGGAACTGCTCGGTAAATACACGCTGTTCGCCGAGGGCGCGCGCGGCAGCCTGTCGAAGCAATTGATCGCCAAGTTCGCGCTCGATGCCAAGAGCGAACCACCGAAGTTCGGCATTGGCCTCAAGGAAGTCTGGCAGATCGATCCGGCCAAGCACAACAAGGGCCTGATCCAGCATGCGTTCGGCTGGCCGCTCGGCAATTCCACCGGTGGCGGCTCTTTCCTCTACCACTACGACGACAACCTGGTTGCGGTCGGCTTCGTCGTTCACCTGAACTACAACGATCCGTATCTGTCACCGTTCGATGAATTCCAGCGTTTCAAGACCCACCCCAAAATTCGCGACGTGTTCGAGGGTGGCAAGCGTATCGCCTATGGCGCCCGCGCCATCACCGAGGGCGGCTATCAGTCGGTGCCGCGGCTGTCGTTCGCCGGCGGCGCGCTGATTGGTTGCTCAGCAGGCTTCGTCAACGTGCCCCGCATCAAGGGCATCCACAACGCCATGGGCACGGGCATGCTGGCGGCGGAACATGTCGCCGCGGCGCTCGCGGCCGGCCGCGCCAACGACGAACTGTCGGAATACGAGAACGCCTGGCGCGGATCGGCGGTGGGCAAGGATCTGTTCAAGGTCCGCAACGTCAAGCCGCTGTGGTCGAAGTTCGGCACCATCATCGGCGTTGGCCTTGGCGGCTTCGACATGTGGATGAACACGCTGTTCGGCTTCTCGCTGTTCGGCACCCTCGGTCATGCCAAGCCCGATCGTGCCGCGCTCGATCCGGCCAAGACCCATGCGCCGATCGCGCCGCCCAAGGCGGATGGCAAGCTGACCTTCGACAAGCTGTCATCGGTCTTCCTGTCCAACACCAACCATGAGGAGGATCAGCCTGTTCACCTCAAGGTGGCGGACATGGCCCTGCAGAAGACATCGGAACACGATGTGTTCGCGGGACCCTCCAACCGGTATTGCCCGGCCGGGGTCTATGAGTGGGTGGAGGAGGGCGCCGAGCCCCGATTCGTGATCAACGCCCAGAATTGCGTCCACTGCAAAACCTGCGACGCCAAGGACCCCAACGGCAACATTACCTGGGTTCCGCCGGAAGGCGGCGGCGGGCCGAATTATCAGGCCATGTAGGGCCAATCCCACCCGATCACGGGAGTGTGGGGCAAAGTGCCACGATCCCGCCATACTGCGGCGTGTCATATCCTTGCGATTGCGAGGCAAAAAGGCCATTGTCGCGTCGTCGCGCCGCTGAACCCCGCGGCCGCGGAATTCTGTCCTGAATGGCTTGTTCTGAGAATGGCTTGACCCGATGGCGTTTGCCGAGACACGTCCCTGGAACGCGACCGTCCGCCAAACGTGTCCGAAGCTGCCGATCAGACTTTGAAACAGAATTCTTGAAACAGATTTCTTGAACCCGTTGGAGCCAGGCAAGCCGTGATGATGTCCATTCGTTTCAACCGGCTGGCGATTGCTGCCGTTGCCGCTGTATCGCTGGCGATCCCCGTCGCCCAGGCGCAGACCCCCGACAAGCCGACCGAGACGTCCAAATCGGATGCGGCGAAGTCCGGACCTGCGTTCCCGACCAGCCGCGACCTGTCCTCGATGACCACCTCCGGCAGCTATCTGGCCGCCCGCCATGCCAGTGTGGAGCGGGATGCGGCGTCGGCCGCGGCGTTCTACCGCTCGGCGCTGCGCTCCGACCCGAAGAACAACGAACTGCTCGATCGCGCCTTCATCTCGTCGCTGGCCGAAGGCGATATCGAGGAGGCGGTCAAGCTCGCCGACCGGATCCTCACCATCGACAAGAACAACCGCGTCGCCCGGCTCGTGGTTGGCGTGCGGGAATTGAAGCTGAAGCATTACGCTGCCGCCCAGCAGAACATCAATCAGTCGATCCGCGGACCGATCACCGATCTGGTCGCGGCCCTGCTGTCGGGCTGGGCGCAGTACGGCGCCGGCAATGCCCAGGCCGCGGTGACCAGCATCGACAAGCTGCAGGGACCGGAGTGGTATCCGCTGTTCAAGGACTTCCATACTGGAATGATCCTGGATCTCGCCAACAAGCCGAAGGACGCCGGCGTCCGCCTCGAGCGCGCCTATAAGCTCGACGATTCGGCACTGCGTGTCGCGGAAGCCTATGCGCACTGGCTGTCGCGCGCCAAGGATCCGACTGCTGCGGCCGCGATCTACGAGAATTTCGACAAGAAGCTTGCGCGCCATCCGCTGGTGCTCGAGGGCCTGAAGGACACCAAGGCCGGCAAGAAGCTGGCGCCGCTGGCGGAAACGCCGCAGGCCGGTGCCGCGGAAGCGCTCTACGGCATCGGCGCTTCGCTGACCCGCCGCGGCGGCGAGGATCTCGCGCTGGTCTATCTGCAGCTCGCGCTTTATCTCGAGCCGAAGCATGCGCTGGCGCTGCTGTCGCTCGCCGATCTCTATGAGTCGGTGAAGAAGCCGCAGATGGCCATCAAGGTGTATGAGCGGGTGCCGGCCAACTCGGCGCTGAAGCGCAATGCCCAGATCCAGCTCGCCACCGATCTCGACGCGGCCGATCGCAGCGACGAAGCCATCAAGATCCTCAAGGACACCACCGCGCAGGATCCGAAGGATATCGAAGCGATCATGGCGCTCGGCAATATCGAGCGCTCGCGCAAGAAGTTCGCGGATTGCGCCACCACCTATACGCAGGGCATCGACGCCAGCACCGACAAGCCGAACTGGGTGTTCTTCTATTTCCGCGGCATCTGCGAGGAACGCTCCAAGCAGTGGGCCAAGGCCGAGGTCGATCTCAAGAAGGCGCTGGAGATGCAGCCCGACCAGGCTCATGTGCTGAACTATCTCGGCTACTCCTGGATCGACCAGGGCATCAATCTCGACGAGGCGATGAAGATGATCCGCCGCGCCGTCGAGCAGCGTCCGGATGACGGCTATATCGTCGACTCGCTGGGCTGGGCCTATTACCGCATCGGCAATTACGAGGATGCGGTGAAGAACCTCGAGCGCGCCGTCGATCTGAAGCCGGAAGACCCGACCATCAACGATCATCTCGGCGACGCCTACTGGCGGTTCGGCCGCAAGCTGGAAGCCAATTTCCAGTGGGCGCACGCCCGCGACCTGAAGCCGGATCCGGACGACCTGCCGAAGATCGAAGCCAAGATCAAGGATGGCCTGCCCGACGAGCCGGCGCCGGCAGCGGCCGCCAACGACAACAAGGACAAGAAGACCGACAAGGGCGGCTAGAGCGTTTTCAAGCGAAGTGGATACCGGTTCGCATTAAGAAAACGCGTCAAAATAAAATGCCGGAGCCCCCGTTCCGATTCTATCGGAATGGGGCTCTAGCGGCCTTTGCCGGCCCGGTATGGCTGGCAACCATTCCGCAAGCTGGTTCCCCTTGCCCCGGAAATGCTCTAGAGCAACCTCGGTTCTGATCGAACAGAACCGAGGATTTCTTTTTGGTCTGGACTGGGAACCGCTTGCGATGACGCCGCTGGCAGAAACTGCGCGTGCAAAGGTCAATCTGACGCTCCGGGTGCTGGGGCGCCGCCCCGATGGCTATCATGAGCTCGAAAGCGTGGTGGCGTTCGCCGGTGCGGCTGACAGCCTGACGCTTGAGCCCGGTCCCGAAGCGCAACTGACCGTTACCGGGCCGCGTGCCGCCGAATGCGGCGATGTCGGCGATAATCTGGTGTTCCGTGCTGCACGTGCGCTCGGCGAAAAGATTCAGGGCCTGCGCGCGGGACATTTCACCCTCGACAAGCATCTGCCGGCCGCCGCCGGTATCGGTGGCGGGTCGGCCGACGCTGCCGCAGCGCTGCGGCTCTTGGCCGCCAGCAACAACATCGCTTTCGACGACGTGCGCCTGCTCGACGTGGCACGCGCCACCGGCGCCGATATCCCGGTCTGCGTGGGTTCGCGCGCCTGCATCATGACCGGGGTCGGTGAAACCCTCACCCCGCTCAATTTGCCGCCGCTGCCCTGCGTGTTGGTCAATCCGCGCGTTCCGGTGCCGACCCGCGAGGTGTTCGCGGAACTGGGATTGAAGCCCGGCCAGCTGCGAACCGGGCTTTCGGAAGTGCTGGAAGCGATCGCCTGGCCGGCCGCCGATGCGTCGGTCGAGGCCTGGCTGGATGTCCTCGCCGGCGGCACCAACGATCTCGAAGCGCCTGCGATCCGTATTCAGCCGGTGATCGAGGACGTGCTGGCGGCGCTGCGGGCCACCGACGGCGTCCGCTTCGCGCGGATGTCCGGTTCGGGCGCCACCTGTTTTGCGATCTTCAACAGCCACGCCGAGGCTGTGCAAGCCGCCGAGGCGATCCGCGCCCAGCATCCGGACTGGTGGGTCGAGGCCAGCATTCTCAGCTGAGCTTCCATGTGAATTCAGTAGCCCGGATGAGCGAAGCGACATCCGGGGTGGGGTGCCCAGATTTCCCCGGATATCGCTTCGCTCATCCGGGCTACAGAGATCTTTATCGCGGCGGCCATTCCCAGCGCGCCTGCTGCAGCAGATCACCTTGCGCGAGCCTGGTTTCGCCGAAATCCTTGTCGAGCTCCAGCGAGGCGGCGTCGCCGCTCTTCAGCAGCAGGTTGACCAGCTTGGCGCTGTGCGACACCACGATCACCTGCGAGCGGGCCGCCGCGGCCGCGATCAGCCGGGCGAGCGCCGGAATCAGATCGGGATGGAGGCTGGTTTCCGGTTCGTTGAGCACCAGCAGCTCCGGTGGCCGCGGCGTGAGCAGGGCGGCAACCAGCAGCAAATAGCGCAGGGTGCCATCTGAAAGCTCCGCGGGTTTCAGTGGACGTAGCAATCCTTGCTGGCGCATCGCCACTTCGAACCAGCCATCATTATTCAGGATATCGAGCACGGAGCCGGGAAACGCGTCGTCAATGGCGTCGTCGAGCTCCCGTCGGCTTCCGAGTTCTCGAATGGTCTGCAGCGCGGCGGCTAGATCCGCACCGTCGTCGGACAGCACCGGTGTGTAGGTTCCGACCTGCGGCATCCGGCAGGGCGACTGCCGATCGGTTCTGAAATGATCGTAGAATCGCCAGGCTCTGATGCGCTCCCGGACTGTGATCATCTCCGGTGCGGTGCGTGGATCGGCAAACGCGTGCATCATGCTTTCGAAATTCGACAGCGTGATGCCGGCGACTTTGTCCCAGTTGCCGTCGTCATTAGCCGCCAGCAGCGCCGGCCCGCGCCGATCGACCAGCAATGTTCCTCGGCGGAACACCGGACCCGCCCAAATGCATTCGCGCTTGATTTCAGGATCGAGCTCGAACGCCGCGCCGCCCGACGGATAACCGAGGTCTATCGCATAGCTGAGATCGTCGGCGCCATACCCCAGGCGCAGCTGTGCCGGGTTCTTTCGGACCGTGCCTTGAACGGGATATTTGCCTGAGCGCATGTCGCGCGAGATTTTTTCCGGGCCCGCCCAGAACGTGGATTGCACGCCGCCTTCGCGCGCCAGCGAACCGACAAGTTCGCCCCGGGCCGTCTCGGCGAGCAGACGCAGTCCGCGATAGAGGCTCGACTTGCCGCTGCCGTTCGGCCCGGTGACGACGTTGAGCTGGCTGAGCGGGATGGCGAGATTGCGGATTGAGCGGTAGTTCGAAATGGCGAGTGTCTTCAGCATGACCTTCGACCCCGGTGCAATCTGTTTCGCGCACGCGCTCCGTCAGCTACGCAAACATTTCATGAAAAAAGTTGAAGAGGATCAGTGCGAGCGTGCCAGGCAGAAGGCGACCACTTGCTCCAGCGCCGTCTTCATCGGCGATGTCGGGAATAGCGCGAGCGCGTCGACCGCCATGGCGCCGTAGTGATGAGCGCGGTTGAGGGTGTCTTCCAGCGCGCGGTGCTTGGACATCAGGCCGATGGCGTGATCGAGATCGCCGTCCTCGATTTCACCGCGCTCCAGCGTGCGGATCCAGAATGCGCGCTCGACGTCGTTGCCGCGGCGGAACGCCAGCACCACCGGCAGCGTGATCTTGCCTTCGCGGAAGTCGTCGCCGACATTCTTGCCCAGCTTGGCGGCCTTGCCGCCGTAGTCCAGCAGGTCGTCGACCAGCTGGAAAGCGATGCCGAGATTCATGCCGACCGAGCGGCAGGCGGTCTGCTCCGGCTTCGGCCGGTTGGCGATCACCGGTCCCACCTCGCAGGCGGCGGCGAACAGCTCCGCAGTCTTGCCGCGGATCACGGCGAGATATTCGTCTTCGGTGGTGGCGGTGTTCTTTGCCGCGGCGAGTTGGGCCACTTCGCCCTCGGCGATGGTTGCGGCCGCCGCCGACAGAATATCCAGCGCGCGCAACGAGCCGACTTCCACCATCATGCGGAACGCCTGGCCCAGCAGGAAGTCGCCCACCAGCACGCTGGCTTCGTTGCCCCACACCATGCGGGCGGAGAGCTTGCCGCGGCGCAGCTCGCTCTCGTCCACCACGTCGTCGTGCAGCAGCGTCGCCGTGTGCATGAATTCCACCGCGGCGGCGAGCTTGATGTGGCCGTCGCCGGAATAACCGGCGAGCTGCGCCATCGCCAGCGTCAGCATCGGACGCAGCCGCTTGCCGCCCGACGAAATCAGGTGATTGGCGACCTCCGGGATCATGGTGACTTCCGAACCGGTCCGCGACAGGATGGTGCTGTTGACGCGCGCCATGTCGGAGGCGACAAGGCCAACCAGTTCGTCGATCGACGCCGTCGAGGGGGACTCGAAAGGAACAATCACCGCCACGCAAGATCTCCAAAAATCTTGTTTCAAATGCCAGACCAGTGCGGTGGATTTGACGTTCGCACGACGTTGCCGCGAGTCCTCGTTGCGAACGTCAAATCCAGCAGCCGCACTGGCATTTTATTACGCCAGTGTCCCTTTGATTCTAACGTTCGTATAAGCAGTCGCTGCAATGGTATACGAACGTTAGAACCGGGACACTGCAACCTGCCGCATAGCGGCGAGGGCGTCAAATCGCAAGGCCCTTCAGTGTCATATAGGAGCGACGAGCGCGTGCGGGAGCTGTTGCGAACAAACGATATTGTGCTGGTTTCGGCCGTCGAGGCCCTGCTGGACGGGGCCGATATCGGGCATCTGGTGCTGGACCAGAACATGAGCATTATCGAGGGTTCGCTGGGGGTGCTGCCGCGGCGGCTGCTGGTGGGGAATGACGATTTTGCGGCCGCGCGCCAGCTTTTGAGCGAGGCCGGGCTCGCGCACGAGCTGCGGCTCGATGACTGACATCGAACCCATCACGGAGGATGGGTTTCTCGGCGGCCGGCTCCGGCTGCGCCAGCCCAAACGCGGCCACCGCGCCGGCCATGACGCGATCCTGCTGGCGGCGGCCACGGCCGTGAAGGCCGGCGATCGGGTGGTCGATTTCGGCGCGGGGGTCGGTGCGGCAGGGCTCGCGGTGGCATGCCGCGTGCCCGGTGTCGCGCTCGCGCTGGTTGAAATCGATCCTGCGCTCGCCGCGCTGGCCCGCCACAATGCCGCCACGAATGGGGTCGGGGCCAAGATCGTTGTCCTGGATGTCGCCTCAAGCGCTGCGAATTTCGCCGCTGCCGGATTGCCTCCCGACAGTGCCGATGCGGTGCTGACGAATCCGCCGTTCAACGATGCGGGCCGCCACCGCGCTTCGCCGGATGCCGCGCGCAGCCTGGCGCATCAGGCTGAAACCGGCACGCTCACGGCCTGGATGCTCGCGGCTCGCCGGGTGCTGAAGCCCGGTGGCCGGCTCACCCTGATCTGGCGCGCGGAGGCGCTGGCCGAGGTGCTGGCGGCGCTGGACAAGGGGTTCGGCAGCCTGACGGTTTTGCCGGTGCATCCGGATCCGATGTCGGCAGCGATCAGGATTATTGTTGGTGCCGTGAAGGGCGGGCGGGCGCCTCTGAGGCTTGGCCCGGCTCTGCTGCTCAATGATGACCAGGGAGTAGCACCGGCGGCAGTTCAAGCGGTGTTGCGCGGGGAGAGGGCGCTGCCTCTGAGCCAAAGCTGAGGCTTCAAGCCTGATTATTGCGCGAAGGTTTTTTGCCGCGGCATGGTCTTCGACCGGGCGTCCGGCAGCGACGTCAGCCGGATCGCGGTCAGAAGCGTGCCCATCAGCATCAGCAGCAAATAGATTTTCATCGCCGTACCTTAAGTCGCCGCATGCGCGCGGCTCCAATCAAGTTGGGCGGCGGTCCGATCACAAAATCGGTATCCGTTCTGTGAACCCACGCGCTCAACACTCCCGATCAGGAAGCGTTCCCGCGGTTAATGAACGGTTACTTGACGGCAAAATTAAATTTTTATGTATCGTTTGATTGCCGTCACCACGCGAGGCGCAGTGCGCCGGAGCCGGAATACCGGCTGCTGGAGCCGGACAGTTCGCTGGAGAAATTGGCCTGCAGCGTCGTCGAGCTGTTGAGTGCCAGTTGCAGGCCGGCATCGAGCTGAACCGCGTCCGAGGCCACGCGCGGACCGAACACGGTGAAGTTCGGCCCGGGTATCGCCAGGAAACTCGCATCCTGGCTGCGGTCCGGCCGGAACTCGTGCACCCACGCCGCGCGGAGCACTGGGGTCAGCAGGCGCCCTGCACCGAGATCGAAGCTGGTGTCGAACTGCACGCCGAGGAAGCTCGGCAGCGACGTGACCGTCACTGGCGCGTAGGCGAGGCCGAGCATCCCCGGCAGCCCGGTTCCGACCACCACACTGCTTTCCGTACGGGCGCGCTGCCACAACGTCGCAGGCTGGATCGCGGCGAAGGGCGTGACGTTCAGGCCTTCGAAGGCATAGGGCCGTGCGATTTCGACACGGCCGCCAATCAAATTGCTGGTGAAGCTGGCGCGGGCCTGTTCGGTGGCGCCGATGCCGGAAATGAAGCGCGAGGTGCTGTTGTCGAACACGGCGCCATTGAGTGCCGCGGTGACGCGGAATGTGTTCCAGTCGCGGCGCGCGAACAGGCCGGCCTGGAATGCGTCGATGTCGCCGGTGGTGGCGCGCGGCGCCGACGAGAATGAGAACCGCCCGCCGCTCAGTGCGCCGCCGACCAGCAATTGCGGATCGACCCGATAACTCAGACTGGCGATACCGGCGCCGCCGCTCTGCACCTGGTTGGCGCTGCCGACATCCGCGTTGCCCTTGGTCGTGAGACTGCCGCCGAAGCCGCCGGCCGAGAACCGCCAGCGCGTGGGATCGTCGGTTTCCGGCGCCTTGACCAGGGCCTTGAAGGCAGGGTGCTCGCGCCGCTGTGGCGCAAAGCCGAGCGGGCCTGAACTGGTGCCGGGTGCGGCAAAACCCCACGAGGTCTCGCCCATCATCGCCTTCACGAACAGTGTGGTGGCGAGGAACGAGGTGTTCTGGGTGGCGATGGTGCCTTCGCCGGAGAGCTGGTCGAGCACGGCGACCGAATTGGTGGCGAACAGAAGGTTTGTGTAGAACGTCGCAAGCCCGCCGGTCAGTGCCGTGGAGTAGCCCTGCTCGAGCGCCGTACCCACCGCCCGCTGGTTCTGCGTTTCGCCCGGCACCGCGCCGAACGCCTGCCGGGTCAGCACCAGGTCGACCGCGTTGATGCCGCTGCCGATCAGCGGATTGTTGACGTAGTTGGCGGTGATCGAGAAGAACGGCGAGGCGGAGTTCACCACCACCTTGTCGAAGGTGGTGCCGTTGAGGTCGCCGCCGATGCAGCCGCAATTGTAGACCACGCTGTAGTAGGTGGTGACCTTGTCGTAGAGCCCCGGCTGCAGCACCGCGCGCAGGGTGCCGCCGAGATGCGGATCGGCCGAGCCGAGGCCGTCACTCTGACCGTCGCGGTTGACACGCAGTTCCAGGGTGCCGCCGGCGGTCTGGGTGAACGTGCTGTCGATGAAATGCCAGGTCAACGGCGCGAAGAACGGATCCGTCAGTTTGTCGAGCGGCGTGTTCGGATTGGTGATGGTGATCGTGCCGTTATTGATCAGCGCGGTGTCCGGAACGATGCCGGAGACACTGATCGTGCCGTCCAGCTTGCCGTTGTTGGTAATGGTGAGGGGACCCAGAAATCCTCCGGCGACAACGCTCGAACCGAGCGCGCCCGCCTGGATCGTGCCGTTGTTGATCAGGCTGCCGCTGCCCTGAAGGAAGACGCCGGCGGCGTTGTCACCGGCTGTGATCAGGCCATTGTTGGTGATCGCCATGTCCCCTGACGCCGCCACGGCCGCAACGGGAGGGAAGCCTCCGCCGCTGCTGTTACCGACACTGATGGTGCCGTTGTTGAGGACGGTCGCTGTGCCCTGGAGCAGCAGGCCAATGCCATCGTTGCCAGCCTGAATCTTGTTGTTGTTGACGATGCTGCCGCCGTTCAACGTGGCAAGCGCAATACCGACGCCGGTCTCGCCGGCAACGATCTGGCCGTTGTTCACGACGTTGCCGCGGTCGCCAAGTGCGATGCCGGCGCTACCGACTCCAACGTTGATCGAACCGTTGTTGGTCACCGTGCCGCGACTGTTGAGCAGAATGCCTGCAAACCCGTCGCCAGCCTCGATGGTGCCGTTGTTGACGATCGTGTTGCGATCCTGACCGAAGATTGCGAGCCCGCCGCTGGTGATGGTGCCGTTGTTGGTGACCGTATTGCGATTGCCCATCGTGATGCCAACGCTGGTCGCGGCATCTCCGATCGTGCCGTTGTTGACGATGGTGTTGCGGTTGGTGACGCTGATGCCGCCGACAAAACCGGTCACGCTGCCATCGTTGGTGATGACGTTGCGATAGGTCAGGTCGATGCCGAACAGGGCCACGTACGGCACGATCGTGGCGCCGGAGTTCACCGTGACGGTGACATGATTTTCCGCGCCGGTGCCGACGCCGTCAGTGTCCGCGTCGCTGCACGTCACCGCGTCGCCGCTGCTGGCCGGTGTGGGCGCGCATGCGGCAAAAGCTGAAGAAGGAGAGAATCCGACCGCCAGCGCGAAAATGACGCCACCGAATGCAATGACACCTGCCCGGCATTGCGCCGGCAAGACATCCCGTAATATCACTTGGCTACCCCCCGGCGAAAATAACGCCGTACCAACTCACCCTCGGCGAAAATGCGCCGTCGTTTTCCCCAGTCGCTTCATTTCCCAGAAGCTTCATTCCCCAAGGGAACCCTAGTGAGATCATGGGGTGGTGACAAGAAGGGCAGGCGTGACTATCTCCTGGCTGATGCGGGAGAGAGACACCGCCTAAAGACTGCGGCATGTTGGCTTTCACGCCCTGCCGGACATTGCTGCATAAGGACCAGGACGTGAGCCATATAGACCCACACCCGGAGCCCGGCGTCGCCGGTTTTGCCCGACATCTCATTCAGCGCAGTCGCCGGCTGCTGCCCGCCCGCATGCGGGGCGACGCCCCCGTCGTTCCGGTGGTGCGCCTCAGCGGCGTGATCGGTGCGGTGACACCGTTGCGGCCGGGCCTGAGCCTGGCCGGTGTTGCGCGCACGCTGGAGCGCGCGTTCGGCACCAAGAACGCCAAGGCGGTGGCGCTGGTGGTGAATTCCCCCGGCGGCTCGCCGGTGCAGTCGCGTCAGATTTTTCTGCGCATCCGTCAACTCGCGACGGAGAAAAAACTCCCGGTGCTGGTGTTCGTCGAGGATGTCGCGGCGTCCGGCGGCTACATGATCGCCTGTGCCGGCGACGAGATCTTTGTCGATCCCTCGTCGATCCTGGGATCGATCGGTGTGGTCGGCGGCTCTTTCGGCTTCGAGGGCCTGATCAAGAAGATCGGCGTCGAACGCAGGCTCTATACCGCGGGTGAGCACAAGGCGACGCTCGATCCGTTCCTGCCGGAAAATCCCGAGGACGTGGAGCGTCTGAAGGCGATCCAGCGCGAGATCCACCAGGTCTTCATCGCGCTGGTGAAGGGCGCCCGTGGCAGCCGGCTGAAGGGCGCCGACGACTACCTGTTCACCGGCGAATACTGGGCCGGCGGTCGTGCGGTGGAGCTCGGGCTGGTCGATGCGCTCGGCGACCTGCGCACCACACTGCGCGCCCGATTCGGCGACAAGGTGGTGACCCCGGTGATCGCGCCCGCCAGTGGGCCACTGGCGGGTCTGCTGGGGCGACGGTCGGCGGGCGCGGGAGCGCTGCTGGGCGGCGCGAGCGACCTCCCGGAGGGGCTGATTTCGGCGCTGGAGGCGCGGGCGGTCTGGGCGCGCTTCGGGTTCTAGAGCGTTTTCGAGCGAAGTGGATACCGGTTCGCGTGAAGAAAACGCGTCAAAACAAAAAGCTAGAGCCTCTGTTGTGATTCAACCAGAACGGAAAAGGCTCTAGGCTTTTCGTTCACGATCGCGTTGGTTTGATCGGGTGACGATCCGGCCCGCATCGAGAAAGTGCATCAAAATAAGCGAGTTGGGGCCGCATGCCGCTGTCATCGACACGCGGCGTGCCATCCCTGCGGCAAGGTGTCCGCTCATTTGCCACAATCGGGACACGCGGATTCAAGACAGTTCAGGCCTCGAATGAGGATTGAACCATGCCGCCGCTGATTCTGGTGATTGTGGGTGCTCTTGGTGGAACTGCGCTCGTGCGTTGGGGCCTGCGGGAAGCCCGCCGGATCAATGACGAACTGGAACGGGCGCGCACCGCCCGCATGGCTGAAGCCCGGGTCGAGCCGATCCCGCGGCTGCGCCGCGATCCGGTGACCGGCGCCTATTGGCCGGAAAACAGGCCCTCAACCTAGGCTGTCGCAGCAAACGGTCGCGCCAAAAAAACTTGCGCCGGTCCTGAGGTGGGGCACCACCTGCAAAACCGGCGAGCAAGCTTGGAGCGGGAAATCTGGAGATTCGTGAAATCAGGACGGGCGCCTTAGCGGCGGACGTCGTGGCGATTCTGCGACGCGCGAACGGTGGCGCGGACGCGGTGATCGCGGATCTTGGCGTTCATGACGGCGATCAGCGACAGCGTCATCACCACCGCGGCGACCATGTTGAAAATCATCATCTCAAAGCCCTGCCCTGTGCGCGATTGTTGTGTGTTCGTCACCGTTTGACCGCCGCCGGTTCAAACCATTCGGTGGTCAAGGGTGATTTTTTGCTCGGCTTTGGACAGTTTGGGACAAGGTTCCTAATAAAGCGCAACCGCGGAAGCGGCCGTTCTCATCACGGTTAAGGCGGCCTCGCGGTTCAGCGTTAAGAGACCTTTTCACGCTCGACTTGTTCACGCTTGACTTGAGTCCCCTTGATTTGGGCTCGGTTCACGTCGGCACGCTTCACTTGAACCTGTAACTGGGCTTGTTGCGGCTGGGGTTCCTGCATGTGGGTGTGCTGCAGGGCGCGGCTGCGCCGGCGCTGCTGGCGGTCGGCATGGATAAAAGGAATGGCCGCGATCAGGGTCGCGACCACGACGAGAATCGTCGTGGCGGTGGCAAAAAGCATATGGTCTCCTGAACTCTCGTTGCCGAGAGACCGCCGTCACGGTGGATTTTGAGGGAATTTCTCTGGTGTGCTGAACGCGAAGTTCCTGTGACTATGCGGCTGGCTCTTTCAGGAACTTCGCGTTCATAAAGCACACTAGAATCATAAGCTTGCTCGTGTCCTTTTCGAATTCGAAGTTCGTTCAAGGGTGCGGCGAATGATGCGAACTTCGAATTCGGGACACGAGCTCCCGGGCTTATTACGCTGAACGGCGGTATTGGTTTCCTGTTTCGCCGCCTTGATTCCCGTTATCCCCATCGATACGGTCCCGCGCTCTTGTTCACAGTGAGCCAATCCTTAAGACGATCATGGAATCCCTGCCCGACCACATGCGGCCTGAACGCTCCTTTCAGGGCCTGATCCTGACCCTGCAACGGTTCTGGGCCGATTACGGCTGCGTCATCCTGCAGCCCTACGACATGGAAGTCGGCGCGGGGACCTTCCATCCGGCGACCACGCTGCGTGCGCTGGGCCCGAAACCCTGGAACGCGGCCTATGTGCAGCCGTCGCGGCGGCCGAAAGACGGCCGTTACGGCGAAAATCCCAACCGCATGCAGCATTATTACCAGTTCCAGGTGATCCTGAAGCCGTCGCCGCCGGACATCCAGGACCTGTACCTGAAATCGCTGGCCGCCATCGGCGTCGACTCCGCGCTGCACGACATCCGTTTTGTCGAGGACGACTGGGAAAGCCCGACACTCGGCGCGTGGGGGCTGGGCTGGGAGTGCTGGTGCGATGGCATGGAAGTCTCACAGTTCACCTACTTCCAGCAGGTCGCGGGCGTCGAATGCTCGCCGGTGGCGGGCGAGCTCACTTATGGCCTCGAGCGGCTTGCGATGTATGTGCAGGGCGTCGATCGCGTCTACGATCTCAACTTCAATGGCCGCACCGGCAACGACAAGGTGACCTATGGCGATGTGTTCCTGCAGGCCGAGCAGGAATACTCCCGGCATAATTTCGAACACTCCGACACCACGATGCTGTTCGAGCAGTTCAAGATGGCCGAGAGCGCCTGCCGCAAATATCTCGAAGCGGGATGGCAGGATGGCAAGAAGGAGCGTCATCTGATGGCGCTGCCGGCCTATGACCAGTGCATCAAGGCGAGCCATGTGTTCAACCTGCTCGACGCACGCGGGGTGATCTCGGTCACCGAGCGGCAGAGCTATATCCTGCGGGTCCGTGAACTCGCGAAAGCCTGCGGCCAGGCCTGGATCGCCACCGAAGCGGGCGGAGCGTAACGTCATGCCCGATCTTCTGCTTGAACTGTTCTCCGAAGAGATTCCCGCGCGCATGCAAGCGAAGGCGGCGGATGACCTGCGCCGTCTGGTCACCGAAAAGCTGGTCGCCGAGGGCCTGGTCTATGAGGGCGCCAAGGCGTTCGTGACGCCGCGGCGGCTTGCGCTCACGGTGCACGGCGTGCCCGCGCGCCAGCCCGACCTGAAGGAAGAGCGCAAGGGCCCGCGCGTCGGCGGTGCCGATGCCGCCGTGCAGGGCTTTCTCAAAGCCACCGGTCTCACTTCGCTGGACCAGGCCACGATCCAGCGCGATCCCAAGAAAGGCGATTTCTACGTCGCGCTGATCGAGAAGCCGGGCCGCGCCGCGATCGACGTGATCGCGGAATTCCTGCCGGCCATCGTGCGCACATTCCCCTGGCCGAAGCAGATGCGCTGGGGCGAACGCTCGGCCAAGCCGGGCGCGCTGACCTGGGTGCGCCCGCTGCATTCGATCATCGCCACCTTCGGGCCGGAAACCGAGGATCCGGATGTCGTGAAGCTCGACATCGCCGGCATCGAAGCGGGCCAGATCACCTTTGGCCATCGTTTCCTGGCGCCGGGACCGATCAGCGTGCGCCGTTTCGAGGATTATGAGGCGAAGCTGCACGCCGCCAAGGTCGTGCTCGACCCGCAGCGCCGCAAGGACATCATCCTCGCGGACGCCAAGGAATTGGCGTTCGCGCAGGGCTTTGAACTGGTCGAGGACCAGGCGCTGCTCGACGAGGTTGCCGGTCTGGTCGAATGGCCGGTGGTGTTGATGGGATCGTTCGATCCTTCCTTCCTCGCAATCCCGGGCGAAGTGATCCGCGCCACCATTCGCAACAACCAGAAGTGCTTCGTGGTCAACGACCCGAAGACCGGCAAGCTGGCACCGAAGTTCATTCTTGTCTCGAACATCGAGGCCAGCGATGGCGGCAAGGCCATCGTTGCCGGCAACGAGCGGGTGATCCGCGCGCGGCTGTCGGATGCGAAATTCTTCTACGAGACCGATCGCAAGACAAAGCTGGAAGACCGGCTGCCGAAGTTCGAGCAGATCGTGTTCCATGAGAAGCTCGGCACCCAAGCCGAGCGCATCGCGCGGATCGAGCGCCTTGCCGCCGAGATTGCGCCGCTGGTCGGCGCCGATCTCGCGAAGGTCAAACGCGCGGCGAAACTCGCCAAGGCAGATCTGCCGACCGAGGTGGTCGGTGAATTCCCCGAAGTCCAGGGCCTGATGGGCAAGTATTATGCACTCGATCAGGGCGAGGACGCGAGCGTCGCCGCCGCGATCGAGGAGCACTACAAGCCGCAGGGTCCGAACGATCGTGTGCCGAGCGATCCGGTGTCGGTCGCGGTGGCGCTGGCCGACAAGCTTGATACGCTGGTCGGCTTCTGGGCGATCGATGAGAAGCCGACCGGAAGCAAGGACCCGTATGCGCTGCGGCGCGCAGCCTTGGGCGTAATCCGGCTGCTGGTCGAAAACACCTTGCGGTTGCCGTTGCTCGGAGTTGCAAAATCATCTGTGGCCGGACTGGCAAAGATCGACGCCGATGCGGCCAAGCTGTCCGATGATCTGCTGGCCTTCTTCGCCGACCGCCTGAAGGTGCAACTGCGCGAGCAGGGCGCGCGCCATGACCTCGTCGACGCGGTGTTTGCGCTGGGTGGCCAGGACGACCTCCTGATGGTGGTGCGCCGGGTCGAGGCGCTGGGCAAGTTCCTCGACACCGACGACGGCAAGAATCTGCTTGCCGGCGCCAAGCGCGCGGCCAACATCCTGCGCATCGAAGAAAAGAAGGACGGCCGGACATTCGACGGCGCGCCGGAGTCCGCGCTCTACGCCCTCGATGAGGAAAAGACGCTCGCCAAGGCGATTGATCAGGTCAAGGCCGAGGCCGGCGCTGCGGTCGCCAAGGAAGACTTCGCCGCCGCCATGGGCGCGATGGCCAAGCTGCGGCCGGCGGTGGATGCGTTCTTCGACAAGGTCAAAGTCAATGACGACGATCCGAAGGTGCGCGAGAACCGCCTGAAGCTCCTGAACGAAATCCGCGCGGCGACCCGCGCGGTGGCGGATTTCTCGAAGATCCAGGATTGACGTTCGAGAAAGCCGACGCGTTTCTGCATATGATGCGTCATTGCCGGACTTGATCCGGCAATCCAGCTTTCTTCCGAAGAGTCGAAGTGTGAATTGAGCCCCTAAGCTGGATACGCGGGTCAAGCCCGCGTATGACTCTGTGGGAAAGGGGCGCCTCGACAATTCAACGTCGTGCTTGCGCCTGTCGTGGGATGGCGTGGGAGCAATTCGGAGCCGGTTTATGGACCGCACAACTCTCTCCGCCTACGACACCGCCGCAGCAGCCTTTGCCCAGGACTGGCACGACCAGCCGCCGCCGAGTGATCTGCATGCCATCGTTGACAGCTTTTTCGTCCAAGGCACCGTTGCCGATATCGGCTGCGGCTCGGGCCGCGAGGTGGCGTGGCTCGCCGCCAACGGTTTTCCCGCGCAGGGCTTCGACGCATCCGACGGACTGCTGGCGGAAGCGCGGCGGCGCTATCCGCAGTTGTCGTTCCGCCATGCCGAATTGCCTGATATGGACGGCATCGCGCCGGCGAGCTTCGACAACGTGCTGTGCGAGACGGTGATCATGCATCTGGAGCACGCGGCAATTGCGCCGTCGGTGCGGCGGCTGCTCGACATCGCCAAGCCCGGCGGCGTGCTGTATCTGAGCTGGCGGGTGACGCCGGATGCCGATCTGCGCGACAAGCAGGGCCGACTTTATGCGGCGTTCGATGCCGGCCTGGTGCGTGCCGAGCTTGCCGTCGCGCAATCGCTCCTCGACGAGCAGGTGGTCAGTGCCTCGTCCGGGAAGACCATCCATCGCATGGTTGTCCGAAAGGCCGGCTGATCGCCAAAAATTCTGGCAACATTCAGCAACATTTACACATTCTTAACCATGATCCGCGATGGTCGCAGCGGATCAACGCTTTGTTAAGACATTGGTCTGACGCGCCCCCTGCGTCCCTCGCGCAAATGCAAGGACCGCCGATGACATCGGTCTCCACCGGCTATAATCCTTACGCCCAGTACGGGTCGGCTTATGCGAAGGCGGCAGCGATGCCGTCGCTGGCGACCACGCTCGCCGCCGACGACGGCAGCATCGGCAATGTCAATGCCGCCACCAATCTCACCTTGTCGGATGCCGCGCGGGCGCAGCTTGCCAGCACCGCCGCGCTGCCCGATTTCTCCACCGTCACCGATGCCGCGCGCAAGACCCTCGACCAGCTCTATGCGGCGGCCAAGGTGACGGCGCCGATCGTTGACGGCAAGCAGACCATCGATCTGGCGTCGCTGGACCGCCGTTCGCTGTTTGCCATCGCGACCAACGGCGCCGGCAAGTTCACCCCGGACGAGCAGGCGGTCGCAAACACGGAATTGAAGAAGCGGTTCGATGCGGCCCTGGCGCCGTCCATTGCGACCACGCGCCTGACCGGCGACTACGGCGTCAGCTACAAGACCGCGCTGGATTATCTCGACGCCGCGAGTCCCGAGGAAAAAGCCACCGCGACCTGGGCGGCCCAGCGCGCCGCGGTGCTCAAGGGATATCAGGCCACGCAGCAGGATTCGACCAAGCGTCCTGCCGGCATCGCCGGCGATCCGGTTGCGCCCTTGCTCACGGATCTGCCCGGCAAGACACCGGCGGCTGTCAGGGATTTCGGCAGTGTCGCGAGTGACGTGCGGGCGTATCTGGACAAGCAGAAAAGCGATGCCGCAGCGAACCACAAGGAACTGGTTTACGACCCGCAACGCAAAATGGGTCAGCTCGCCGATCTCGCCTCGCTCGACAACCGCTCGCTGTCGGCGATCACGCTCAATCAGGGTGGCCAGTTCTCCGGCGAGGAAATCTTCGCAGCGAAAAGAGAACTCAGCGCCCGCACCCGTGCCGCGGTGCTCGACGCGCTGAAGCAGAGCCAGTCTTCGGGTGACCCGCGCCAGCTCAGCCTCGGCATCCTCAAGAGTTATTCCGGCATGAGTGCGGAAGAGCGGCTGGCCACCAACTGGACGCCCCAGTTCCAGGAACTCGCGGTGAAGAATTACAAGTCGACGTCGTCGATCCTGTCGATGCTGCAGGGAAATTGACAAGGCAATTGACGCCGACGGAATAACGTCTCCGAAAAGAGGAAGTCCCGCCCCCGAGGGAAGGGGGCGGGACCTCTGGCGTCGACAGGGAAGCGACGGGCGGGGGGACAACCGCGCGCTTGATCCTGAACGCCAACCTCACATCGCTGGTGACGTTAACGTCCGCTGACGGCGTTCGTTTCGATCACGCTACACGATGACATCACTCGATCACCTGCATCACGCGCCGCGTTCGCGGATCGACCAGGATGCTGCGATCATTGACCACCGTGTAGCGATATGTCGTCGAGCCGAACTGCTGCGGCACGTCGTAGTAGGTTACGCCGGCCTCGGGCAGCACGGTGCCCACCGCAACCGGTGCATCGACCGTGTAGGACGGCACCTGTTCCTGGACGACATATTGCCGGAAGCGCGGCCGCTGCGTTTCAGTGATGATACCGCCGCCGACGGGCACGCCGGCCATGCCGGTTGTCGTGCCCTCTTCGACGATCACGCGCTGCTGGGCTTGCGCACTGATCGGCAGTGCGGCAGCTGTAAGCACGGCAAGAACGAGAATTTTATGACGCATGTCTGGTCTCCAAGCTGATTTCGCAACGATGACGCAACCGACGCGTACCGAGAACAGCCCAACCAATTCAGCGCAGCTATCGATGTTCCTGACGCTTCCGTGAATTCATTGCGTCTTTTTCTTGCAGCAGGAACCAAATGGCGTCGTGCGCGTCTGTTCCTGCCGCTACAGACAGCAGCAGGGGGCCGATGACGGCATCTGCAAAATCATCATCAAAATCGTCACACCGGTATGTCGGATTCGTAACGGATTTTGGCGTGCCGGTGTCGGTATTTGCATCGGTGCCGGGATCGCCGTCCATGCCGAGAACTCGCCGATCTGAGAGCCCGAGCACTGGAGCGGCCTTCGCGCGGCGGATAACATCCGCCGCGATTCGTCAGCCATCAATCATTCCCGCCGGAGATTCCAATGCACCTGACCAGCGCTCATATTCCAGCCATCGTCGCCCTGATTGCGGGCATCCTCATCCTGGTGATGCCACGGCTGCTCAATTTCATCGTTGCCATCTATCTGATCTTCATCGGATTGGTCGGTCTCGGCGTTCTGCGCGCGCTTCACCTCTAAAAAGTGCAAAAAACGGTCAAAACGCAGACCATACTGAAGTCTCAAAGCAGACCATACTGACGTCCTGATGGCGCCGGCACGGCTTGCATGCCAAGGCAAAACCGTGTTGTAAGGCGCTGCTGTTTTCCCTCCTGCTGACGCTTGGAAACCATGGCCAAAGCTGCATCGAAGACCAAACCCGCCCCAGCAAAATCAAGGACATCCGCCGCCCCGAGCGCGCGTGCCGCAAAGCCGCTCAAGGCGGTGGCCAAGCCCGCTGCCAATAAGGCTGTTGCCAAGCCGGCCGCCAAGGTCGTGGCCAAACCAGCAGCAAAGCCTGTCGCCAAACCAGCCGCCAAACCAATCGCAAAGGCCCCGGCCAAACCGGCCGCCAAGGTGGTTGCCAAGCCGGTGGCGAAGCCTGCCGCAAAGCCTGTGGCCGCGGCGGTCAAGTCCGGCAAATGGGTCTACACGTTCGGTGACGGCAAGGCGGAGGGCAAAGCTGGCCTGCGCGATCTGCTCGGCGGCAAGGGCGCCAATCTGGCTGAGATGGCCAATCTCGGCCTGCCGGTGCCCCCCGGCTTCACCATTCCGACCACGGTGTGCACCTATTTCTACGCCAACGACAAAACCTATCCGAAGGAATTGAAGGCGCAGGTCGAAGCGGCGCTGACCTATGTCAGCAAGATCACCGGCAAGGGCTTCGGCGACACCAAGAACCCGCTGCTGGTCTCGGTGCGCTCCGGCGGCCGGGCCTCGATGCCCGGCATGATGGACACCGTGCTCAATCTCGGCCTCAACGACGAGACCGTCGAGGCGCTGGCGGCGAAATCCGGTGATCGCCGGTTCGCCTATGACAGCTATCGCCGTTTCATCACCATGTATTCCGACGTGGTGCTCGGCTTCGAGCATCATCACTTCGAGGACATCCTCGACGGCCACAAGGACAGCAAGGGCTACAACCTCGACACGGATTTGACCGCGGAAGACTGGGTCGAACTGGTCGGCAAGTACAAGGACGCCGTTGCACGCGAAACCGGTCATGATTTCCCGCAGGATCCGCATGCGCAGTTGTGGGGCGCGGTCGGCGCTGTCTTCTCGTCCTGGATGAACGCGCGCGCGGTGACTTATCGGCGCCTGCACGACATTCCGGAATCCTGGGGCACCGCGGTCAACGTGCAGGCCATGGTGTTCGGCAACATGGGCGACACCTCGGCCACCGGCGTTGCCTTTACCCGCAACCCTTCGACCGGCGAGCGCAAGCTGTACGGCGAATTCCTGATCAATGCGCAGGGCGAGGACGTCGTTGCCGGCATCCGCACGCCGCAGGACATCACCGAAGAGGCGCGCAAGGAGTCCGGCTCCGACAAGGCGTCGATGGAAGACGCGATGCCGGACGCGTTCGATGAACTGGTCCGGATCTACACCCAGCTCGAAAAGCACTACCGTGACATGCAGGACATGGAATTCACGGTCGAGCAGGGCAAGCTGTGGATGCTGCAGACCCGCAACGGCAAGCGCACCGCCAAGGCCGCGCTGCGCATCGCCGTCGAACTCGCCAATGAAGGGCTGATCAGCAAGAAGGACGCCGTGCTGCGCGTCGATCCGGCGTCGCTGGATCAATTGCTGCATCCGACCATCGATCCCAGCGCCAACCGCGACGTGATCGCGACCGGCTTGCCGGCGTCGCCTGGTGCGGCCTCCGGCGAAATCGTGTTCTCGTCGGACGAAGCCGCCAAGCTGCAGGCCGATGGGCGTAAAGTTATTCTGGTGCGCGTCGAGACCAGCCCGGAAGACATCCATGGCATGCACGCCGCCGAAGGCATTCTCACCACCCGCGGCGGCATGACCTCGCACGCGGCGGTGGTCGCCCGCGGCATGGGCAAGCCTTGCGTCTCGGGCTGCGGCTCGATCCGTGTCGATTACGGCCGCGGCACCATGACGATCGGCGGGCGCACCTTCAAGGCCGGCGACGTCATCACCATCGATGGTTCGTTGGGCCAGGTGCTGGCCGGACGCATGCCGATGATCGAGCCGGAACTGTCCGGCGAGTTCGGCACGCTGATGGGCTGGGCCGATCAGGTGCGCAAGCTCAAGGTGCGCGCCAATGCCGATACGCCGGCGGATGCCCGCACCGCGATCCGGTTCGGCACCGAGGGCGTTGGTCTCTGCCGCACCGAGCACATGTTCTTCGAGGAAACCCGCATCCGCACCGTGCGCGAGATGATCCTCGCCGAGGACGAACAGTCGCGCCGCGCGGCGCTGGCGAAACTTCTGCCGATGCAGCGCGCCGACTTCGTCGACCTGTTCGAGATCATGAAGGGGCTGCCGGTGACGATCCGGTTGCTCGATCCGCCGCTGCACGAATTCCTGCCGCACACCCAGGCGGAGATCGAGGAAGTCGCCCGCGCCATGAACGCCGATCCGCGGCGTCTCGCCGACCGGGTGCGCGAGCTGTCGGAGTTCAATCCGATGCTCGGCTTCCGCGGCTGCCGTCTCGCGATCGCCTATCCGGAGATCGCCGAGATGCAGGCGCGCGCGATCTTCGAGGCGGCCGGCGTTGCCGCCAAGCGTACCGGCGAGCCGGTCGGCATCGAGGTGATGGTGCCGCTGATCGCGACCAAGGCTGAGTTCGACCTGATCAAGGCCCGTATCGATGCGACCGCGGTTTCGGTCTCGCGCGAGACCGGCGCCAAGCTCGTCTACCAGACCGGCACCATGATCGAACTGCCGCGCGCCTGCCTGATGGCCGGCGATATCGCCGAGACCGCCGAGTTCTTCTCGTTCGGCACCAACGACCTGACCCAGACCACCTACGGCATCAGCCGCGACGACGCCGCGGGTTTCCTCGGCACCTACATGTCGCGCGGCATCATCGAGATCGATCCGTTCGTCTCGATCGATCGCGACGGCGTCGGTGAGCTGGTGAAGATCGGTGTGCAGCGCGGACGCAAGACCCGCGCCGGTCTGAAGATGGGAATCTGCGGCGAGCACGGCGGCGATCCCGTTTCGGTCGCGTTCTGTCATGAGGTCGGGCTCGACTACGTCTCCTGCTCGCCCTACCGCGTGCCGATCGCCCGCCTGGCCGCAGCGCAGGCCGCGCTCGGCAAGACGGCGACAAGTCAGGCGTAAGCCTCGCTCGACAATGTGGAGCTAACAGAATCGCGTCGGCCTTTGGTCGGCGCGATTTTGTTTTGGCCGGCTGAACGTTTTTGGAGTGATGCGTATCAACAGAAAGAATGTCATCACCGGGCTCGTCCCGGTGATCCCGCTTAGGAGCGCACTGCGTCCCTAAGCGGGGTTGTTTCCGCGACTTCGGCGAAGCCGAAGTCGCTGAGGACAAGCCCGGCAACGACAGGTGTGATGGACGCGCCACGCAACACTTCATCAACCATCTTCGTTGACGCCCTCTTCACCAATTTCGCCGACGCGGGATTCACCATCATTTTCGAATGCGCGCGTCTATTGTGCTGCAAGTCTTGCGTGTTGCGCCGCTGCATCGCCGATTAACCGGCTCGCAACTTTAATCCAGTACCAAAAATTTTGGTCGAATTGCACCGGATGTACGTGCCGGCCAGCGTAAGTGTTGCGTGAGCGTACCAAATGCCTGTGTTGCGTAACGGGCCGAAGGGCACGCACTTTGTGTCCTTCGGTCTCAGTCTCAGCCTGTTCGCTCTGTTGCCGAGCGAGATTGGCTACCAGGATCTTGCGGCCTTGCTCGCACGCCAGCCCGGCGTCGCGGAGCGGTCGCAACACCATGTCGCGACCACCTTCCCCACCATCCGCGTTGCCGCCTTCAGCCTGCCGCGGCCGATCGGAACCTCGATTCCCCATTCCGCCAGCTATCGTCTTGCCAGCCTCGACAGCCAAAGCAGCGACATCACCGGCGCGATCACGCGCGGTCCGCTCGGGCAGGATCCGCGCCGGCTGCAGGCCGGTGATTTCCCGAAGGTCGATCGCACGCTGAAGAGCGATCGGCTGGCGTTGCAGACGCCGCCGCAGGACGAGCCGGCCGACGCTGTGAGGCTGCCTGAAGATCCCGCGACCTCCAACGCCTCGGTGTTTGGCGCGAAGACCGCGGACTCAGCGCCCGCCGCGGCCGAGCCGCTCGACGAGGAACTGCAGGCCGCGCTGCAGGCGCCGCCGCTGCCGCAATACGACGCCTCGCTGTCACTCGAGGGAATTCCTGCGACGTCCGCGCCGAACGCTGGGGAGCCGGTGGGCGCGACCGAAGGCTTTTCGGTGAAGATCGCCAGTCTGTTTTTTGGCAACGGCGCAATGGGCGTTCCCAGCGGATCGCTCGAGCGCTGGCAGCCCGGCGAGGAGCCGGTCATCGTGCTGCCGCATGCACCGGCGGATACGGATCTGAAGGCCTATGCACCGCCGTCGGTGAAGCCCGGCGCGGACATCAAAGGCGGCGAGACCTCCGTCGACAAGGGACACGTGATTGCCGCGCCGAAGCGGCAGAAGACGCCGTCCGAGCGCCTCGGTCTCAACGACAAGGCGCGCGCCAAGGCCGAAAAATGTCTTGCCGAGGCTGTGTATTTCGAAGCGCGTGGCGAAGCGGTGCGCGGCCAGATTGCGGTGGCGCAGGTGGTGATGAACCGGGTGTTCTCCGGCTTCTATCCCACCACGGTGTGCGGCGTGGTCTATCAGAACAAGCACCGTCATCTGGCCTGCCAGTTCACCTTTGCCTGCGACAATGTTGCCGACGTGGTGCGCGAGCCGGAGATGTGGGAGCGCGCCAGGAAGATCGCCAAGGCCACCCTGGACGGACAGCTGTGGCTGCCGGAAGTCGCCAAGTCCACGCACTATCATGCCTACTGGGTGCGCCCGTCCTGGGTGCACGAGATGAAGAAGATGTACAAATACGGCGTGCACACCTTCTATCGTCCCCGTGCCTGGGGTGACGGCCGCGAAGCGCCGAGCTGGGGCACTCCGAGTGAGACCGCGGCGATTTCAGCGAAGCTGTAAAGCGCCTTGCTGCTGCGTCAGTTGCGTAGCCCGGGTGAGCGAAGCGAGACCCGGGTCTGCCGCATCCCGCATGTCGCTGCGCTCGTGCGGGTTACGACCATCAATCCAGATAGACGCCGAGAAAACCCAGGGTGACCTTGTCGCGCCGTGCGATGCCGTCGGTGAGCGCCTTCAACGTCGCATCGAAACTCGGAGTGGCTTGTTCGAGCTCCCATGCGCCGTCATGGTCCCATTGAAAGCACCAGCCGAAACGATCGCCCTTGCCGAGATGGATCACCAGGCAACGGCTTTCCTGCGCGGGCTCGGCGATCGGCACCAGGTCGCGCAGCGAGACGCCATATTGCGTGCGAAAATAGGCGGCGGCGTTTGCCGGATCCGGCTCGGTCCGCACGATGAAATCGAACAGGTTCTGGCGTTGCTGGGCAAGTTCGGCGGCGCCGAAGAAACAGAAATCGCTGGACTCGTCAGGCAGGCGGATCGCCAGCTGGGCCTTGCCGAACGTGGTCAGAAAATTGCGGTAGTCCATTGGCAGGTCGGCGCCGAGCTGGGCTTCGGCCGCACGCACCTCTGCCTCGCTCACGGGCTGCTTGGCTGTCCAGTGCCAGCCCTTGTTGGCTTTCGGTTTGCTCTTGCGACGGGCGACGTACTGCGCATAGGCCGGACGTGCCATGATCGCCTCGTAGCCGCCATGGCTTGACCATTTGTAGGCGAGGTCGAAGGCTTCGTCTTGCCGGTCCGGAAAATGCTCACACAAAATCGTCGCGCGCTGGATGCCGCGTTGCTGGTTCGGCGCGACCTCCCAGGCCTGTTCGATGGCGGCGAGCGCCGCCGCCGGGTCGTCCGCATACAGATGTCCCTCGGAGATCACTTCGAAGATCCAGCCTTCGAGATCGCTCTCCGCGATGGACCAGGTGTAGTGCGGTATCTTGCCGGCCCGGCGTGATGCCAGCGTGTCGCGCGCCTGTTCGGCGAAGCGCAGCGTCCGGTCCTGCTGGCCATCGCCGGCCATCCCGTGGTGTGCCGCGAGCCAGAGATAGAGCGGCTCATGTGCGGCCTGTGTGTCTGCGAGCAACGCCAGAAGCCGCGCCTGCTCGGTTAGAGGAGCGCTGAGCGCCGCCAGCATCAGATCGTCGAGGCCTTTTTGCCATTCCGGTTTTGGCTGCGGATCGGGCAGCAGGTTGCGCAGTGTATAGCGGGTGTGGGTGGTTTCCATGTAGCCGGCTGCGACGAGATCGCCGGTGTGGCGGTGGAATGCGGCGACCGCGTCACGGATGTTCGAGAACTCGTCGCGCAGGAAGTCGTCCCCGGTCTCGCGCATATGGATGCCGATCAGCATCGGATCGCCGCCCGGGATCAGGAGCAATTCACGGTCGTCGTCGCCCGGCGGGCGATGGAAGAATTTCGCGAGATACATGGAGGCCTCGGGGAGGGTGATCAGGGCGTGCTGCACGCAACATCCCACGCGATGACGCGCGTGCCGGACATTTGCGAGGCTGCGATTGTCAGTCGCATCCAGCGGAATGCAGGTTCAATGCCGGCGCCTCCCGCCGGGCAGTCAGGCGTCGATATCCAGCGCGACGTCGAAATTCGGCGCCGAATGGGTCAATGCGCCGCTGGAAATGTAATCGACGCCGGTGCGGGCGATATCGGCGATCGATTGCTCGGTGACGCCGCCGGACGCTTCCAGCACCACGCGTCCCCCGGCGATCCCGACCGCCTCGCGCAGGGTCGCGATGTCCATATTGTCGAGCAGCACCACGTCGGCGAGGCCGGTGTCCAGCACCTCGCGCAGCTGGGCCAGAGTGTCGACCTCGATCTCGACCTTGACCATGTGTCCGACGTGGGCGCGGGCGCGGGTGAGTACCGGCTTGATGCCGCCGGCCACCGCGATGTGGTTGTCCTTGATCAGCACCGCGTCGTCGAGGCCGAAACGATGGTTGAAGCCGCCGCCGCAGCGCACCGCGTATTTCTCCAGCGCACGCAGGCCAGGAGTGGTCTTGCGGATGCAGCAGATCCGCGTCTTGGTTGTCAAAGTGTGGCGGACGTAGTTCGCCGTCAGGGTTGCGACGCCGGACAGCCGCCCGACGAAATTCAGCGCGGTGCGTTCGCCCGCGAGCACCGCCCGCGCTGGCCCGGAGATCACGAGCATGTGCATCCCAGCGGCGACCGCCTTGCCGTCGCGCACATGGGCCTGGATGTTGATGTCGGGCGACAGCTGCCGGAACACCGCCACCGCCAACGGCAGGCCCGCGATCACGCCAGACTGCCGCGCGACCAGGATCGCATGGGCCTGGGTGCCTTCGGGAATGGTCGATATCGAGGTGATGTCGCCGGCGCGTCCCAGGTCTTCGTCGAGGGCGCGGCGCACCGCTTCGTCGATGGCCAACGGCGAGAGGAACGCGTCGGGGTGGAGCAGGGTGGCAGGCGTTGTCATGATTCTTGTCCTTGAAAAATGGAAGTCACGTGAACATCAATCCGTCATCCTGAGGTGGCCGCGTAGCGGCCCTCGAAGGATGGACGGCCCAGGCGAACGTGTCGACGGCGGGGCCGTCGCCCTTCGAGGCTCGCCGTGGGCTCGCACCTCAGGGTGACGGATCTGTTTCTCCACTGGTTTGCAGAATGAACTGACCTTCATGGCTCAGGCCATCAGCGGAATTTTTTCGGCACGCGCAGCGCCGAGTGAAGTGGCGATCGCGCGGGCTGATGTCAGCGTGATGGTGGTGCGCTGCGCGTCTGCGAGTTCGGTCGGATAATCGGAGCGATCATGCGCGCCGCGGCTTTCGCGCCGCGCCCAGGCCGCGGTCGCGACCAGCAACGCGGTCACGGCCATGTTGCGCATCGATGCCGTGGTGGCATTGGCCTCGATATCAGCGAGTTCGCGTACGGCACCGGCGAGACCGTTGCTGTCGCGGATCACGCCGACCTGCGCGGTCATCAACTGCCGCAGCCGCTTTTCGTTGTTGGTGCCCAAACCGCCATTCAATGAGCCGACGTCGGAGACGTGATGGATCGCTGTGGCCAGGGATTGTCCCAAAATATCCTCGGCGATGCGGCCGGCATAGACCACCGCCTCCAGCAGCGAGTTGGAGGCGAGCCGGTTGGCGCCATGGGCGCCGGTGCAGGAGACCTCGCCGCCGGCCCACAGGCCCCGCAGCGATGTCCGCCCGCGCGCATCCACCGCCACCCCGCCCATGTGATAGTGCGCGGCCGGCGCGATCGGGATTGGTGCATCGGCCGGGTCGATGCCGCCCTTGAGGCAGCTCGCATACACGGTCGGGAATTTGTCAGCGAAGCGCGCACCGAGCGCGCTGCGCGCGTCGAGAAACGCACCGCGGCCGGCGGCGATCTCGGCGAACACGCCGCGAGCGACGATGTCGCGCGGGGCAAGCTCGGCGAGGGGATGCAGCGCCGCCATGAAGCGCTCGCCATGGCTGTTGATCAGCGCGGCGCCTTCGCCGCGCAGCGCCTCGGTGGCTAGCGGGGCCGGATCGCGGCCGGCCATGATGGCTGTCGGATGAAACTGCACGAATTCGGGATCGGCGATGACAGCGCCGGCCCGCGCCGCGATGGCGAGCCCCTGGCCGCTGGCTTCCGCCGGGTTGGTGGTCACAGCGTAGAGATGGCCAATGCCGCCGGTCGCGAGTACGACCGCGCGAGCCGTGATGGTCACCGGTTTTGCATGTTGGTCGCCTGCCTTGCGGATACGCAGCCCGGCGACGGTCTCGCCGTCGCTGAGCAACTCCTCGGCGACATAACCCTCGATCACGCGGATCGATGGTGTCGCGCGCACCGCGGCGATCAGGGCCGCGATGATGGCGCCACCCGCCATGTCGCCGCGCACATGCACGATGCGTCGCGCCGAGTGCGCGGCCTCGCGCCCGACCGCAAGCTTGCCTTCGAGATCGCGGTCGAACGGCACGCCGTAGCGCAGCAGATCGTCGATGCGCGCCGGTGCCTCGCGGGCGATGCCGAGCGCCACGGCTTCGTCGACCAGCCCACCGCCGACCGCGATCGTATCCGCGGCATGCGCCTCCGCGCTGTCGCCCTCGGCGACCGCAGCCGCAATGCCGCCCTGTGCCCAGGCGGTTGAAGCGCCCTGGCCAAGCGGTGCGGCCGAGATCACCGTGACCGGGCGGGGCGCGAGCTTCAGCGCGCAGAACAGTCCGGCAAGGCCGCCGCCGACGATCACGATGTCGTCGTGTGGAGAGATGCTGTTGATTGGCATGGCGTCGATTTCATCCTGTAGCCCGGGTGAGCGCAGCGACACCCGGGAAGAGACGTGCGGAGACATATCCCGGATATCGCTGCGCTCATCCGGGCTACGCGTTCTCGTTCAGTTCAGCTCTTCAGATGGATCATCCGCTCCACCGAGCGGCGGGCACGGTCGATGATCAGGGGATCGATCGTGACCTCCTCGGTGAGGGTGAGCAGGCTGTCCAAGATCTTCGGCAGCGTGATCCGCTTCATGTGCGGGCACAGGTTGCAGGGACGCAGGAATTCGATGTCCGGCAGCTCGCTCTTCAGATTGTCGGCCATCGAGCACTCGGTGATCATGATCAGGCGCCGCGGCTTGGTCTTGCGGGCCCAGTCGATCATCTGCGAGGTCGAGCCGGTGAAATCCGCTTCCGCCAGCACGTCGGGCGGGCACTCCGGATGGGCGATGATCTGCGCCGACGGATCGGTGGCGCGGTAGCCACGCAGCTCGTCGCCGGTGAAACGCTCGTGCACCTCGCAAGCGCCTTTCCAGGCAATGATCTTCACGCGGGTTTTCGAGGCGACGTATTTCGCCAGGTATTGATCCGGCAGGAAGATCACGGTGTCGGCGTTGAGGCTTTCCACCACCTGCACGGCGTTGGCCGAGGTGCAGCAGATGTCGACTTCCGCCTTCACGTCGGCCGTGGTGTTGACATAGGCCACCACCGGCACGCCGGGAAATTTCTCGCGCAACAGCCGCACGTCGGCGCCGGTGATCGCCTCCGCCAGCGAACAGCCGGCGCGGGAATCCGGGATCAGCACCATCTTGTCCGGGTTGAGGATCTTCGAGGTCTCGGCCATGAAGTGCACGCCGCACTGGACGATGATGTCGGCCTTCACCCGACCGGCGTCGCGTGCCAGCTGCAGCGAATCGCCGACCACGTCGGCGACGCAGTTGAAGATCTCGGGCGTTTGGTAGTTGTGGGCGAGGATCACCGCATTGCGCTCGCGCTTCAGGTCGTTGATCGCCTTGACGGTCGGCGCCATCAGCGGCCACTCCACCGGCGGGATCACCGAACGTACGCGCTCATAGAGATGCGCCGTGGCGCGCTCGACTTCGGGCGTCCATTCCAGCGACGGTTTCGGCAGCGATCGTGTGCGGGCTGATACGCTCCGGTCGGACCTTGGAGCGATCCCGGGTCGGGCGGTTGCGGTTGGTCCGAAATCGTCGGGACCGTAAATGGCTGAGATCGGCATCGGCCAACTCCTTGTGTCTTTCCTCCTATATATACTCCAGTTGAGCATATATAGGTCCTGAGAAATCCGGCCACCAGGGCCGGCGTTTTGAGGGCCCGATCAGTCAACGGTGCTCAGAACCTTTGGTTCGTCGATCGGGCAATTTATTATTCTCATATTGAGCAAAACAAACATAACACACCGCTCTGGTTTTCACCAGCGGCGATCGGTGGAGATTTTCGCATTCCCGATGAATTGAATTTGCATCGCTGCGATGCGGTGCGGTGATTCCAAAAGCGCGACGAATGGCGCTATGTTCATGCACTCGCATCTTTCGTGTGATGCGATGAGAACAACTCTCCAAACACACTTGTTTCGCAAAAATTGGGGGATTCGCCATGTCGGTTGCCGACGCTGCGTCAGTCACAGCAGGTTCGCGCTGGCGGACGCCTGCTCTTGTCATCATCTGCGGCGGCCTGATCGGCATGCTGACCTTCGGCCCGCGCTCGACTTTCGGCTTTTTCATGCAGCCGATGAGCGCCGATCTCGGCTGGGGCCGCGACGTGTTCGCGCTGTCACTGGCGGTGCAAAACTTGCTGTGGGGTCTCGGGCAGCCGATTGCCGGCGCCATCGCCGATCGCTACGGCACCCTGCGCGTGCTCGCGGTCGGCGCGTTGCTGTACGCCGCGGGGCTTTTGATGATGCGCTATGCGGCCTCGCCCTCGGTGCTGACGCTATCGACCGGCGTGCTGATCGGCTTCGGACTGTCCGGCTGCTCGTTCAACCTGGTGCTGGCGGCGTTCAGCAAGCTGGTGCCGCCGGAGAAGCGCAATCTCGCGCTCGGGGTCGGTACCGCGGCCGGCTCGTTCGGCCAGTTCCTGTTCGCGCCGATCAGCGTGGCGCTGATCGACAATATCGGCTGGCCGTCCACGCTGACGATGTTTGCCGTTCTGATGCTGCTGGTGGTGCCGCTGTCGTTCGTGGTGGCGACGCCCGCAGCGGCAGCAGCGAGTACGGACCCCTCGGCTGAACAGGAGCAATCGATCAAGCAGGCGCTGGCGGAGGCGTTCGGCCACCGCTCGTACGTGCTGCTGGTGCTGGGGTTCTTCACCTGCGGCTTTCAGCTCGCCTTCGTCACCGCGCATCTGCCCGCCTATCTGGTTGATCGCGGCATGCCGGCGCAGACCGGCGGCTGGGTGCTGGCGGTGATCGGCTTGTGCAATATCGTTGGCTCAATCAGCGTTGGCTGGCTGTCGGGGTATTTCCCCAGGCGCTATATCCTCTCCTCGATTTATTTCGCCCGCGCCCTCTCGACACTGGCGTTCGTGACGATGCCGATCACGACCTTCTCGGCAATCGTCTTCGCCGTCATCACTGGGTTGACCTGGTTGTCGACCGTGCCGCCGACATCGTCGCTGATTTCGCTGATGTTTGGAACGCGCTGGCTGGCGACGCTGTATGGCTTCGCCTTTGTCAGCCATCAGGTCGGCGGGTTCCTCGGCGCACTGCTTGGTGGTATCGCCTTCAGTCAGTTCGGATCGTATAATGTGATCTGGGGACTGTCGGTGGCGTTCGGCGTGCTGTCCGCGCTGATCAACCTGCCGATCGAGGAACGACCGGTGGTGCGCGCAGCGGCGCAGCCGGCGTGATATCAAAATGTAGCCCGGATGAGCGAAGCGATATCCGGGTGACATACATTAAGGCCGATCCCGGATGTCGCTGCGCTCATCCGGGCTACTGAAGACTTAAGCTGCTGAAGACTTGACTGTTGAAGACTTGGGGAGTGCGTTTTGGGAACGTTCAAGGCGATCAGGATCGACAAGGCGGAAAAGGGCACCACGGCCGCGCTGACCGAGTTCGACGACGCGGATTTGATGGACGGCGACGTCACCGTCGCGGTCGAATGGTCCACGGTGAACTACAAGGACGGCCTGGCGGTCACCGGCAAGGCGCCGGTGGTGCGCCGTTTCCCGATGATCGCGGGGGTGGATTTCGCCGGCACCGTGATCGCGTCGTCGCATCCGTTGTGGAAGGCCGGCGACAAGGTGGTGTCGAACGGCTGGGGCCTCGGCGAGACCCATCTCGGCGCTTACGCTGAAAAGGTGAGGGTGAAGGGCGACTGGCTGGTGCGCTTGCCGGACGGCCTGACCACGCGCGAGGCGATGGCGATCGGCACCGCCGGCTACACCGCGATGCTGTCGGTGCTGGCGCTGGAAAAGCAGGGACTGACGCCGAAAAACGGCGCCATCGTTGTCACCGGCGCGGCCGGCGGCGTCGGCTCGGTGGCGATCGCGCTGCTGTCGAAGCTCGGCTTCCATGTCATCGCCTCGACCGGGCGGACCTCGGAGGAACAATATCTGCGCAGCCTCGGCGCCGCCGAGATCCTCGACCGCAACGAGCTGTCCGGGCCGGCCAAGCCGCTGGCCAAGGAACTGTGGGCGGGCGGGGTCGACAGCGTCGGCTCGACCACGCTGGCGAATCTGCTGTCGATGACCAAGTACGGCGGCGCCGTCGCCGCATGTGGTCTGGCGGCGGGCATGGACCTGCCGTCGTCGGTCGCGCCTTTCATTTTGCGGGGAGTGTGCCTTTTGGGCATCGATTCCGTGATGTGCCCGATCGAAAAGCGAAAACTCGCCTGGAGCCGGCTTGCGACCGACCTGGATCGGGGAAAACTCGCTGAAATCACTCAGGAAATTTCTTTGTCCGACGTCATCGCCACGGCGCCGGATATTCTCCGTGGCCAGGTCCGGGGGCGGCTGGTCGTGAAAATCATGTGAAACGTTCAGACTTTACCAACCATCGTGCGCCAATGTTGCCATGGTTGGTATGGTAAGCAGCGGGTTAAGGCGGCCTTTTGCAGCATCTTGGCGTGGCCGCACGCAAACCCGATGAGTTGGAGTTGCTCATGTTGGCGCGTTTTCTTGCTGGATCCCTTGTTGCTGCCAGTGTTGCGTTTCCGGTTCTCGCTGAGGAGATGGGCCCCGAGCAGGCCCGCCAGTTTGTCGCCAACAAGATGTTCTCCTTCACCTGTTTCGACGGTTCGCGCGGCACCGGCCGCATCTACAGCGACGGCTCGGTGGCGGGCTCCATTCAGTTCGGCGGAACGGGCCCCACGCGTTACGCGCGGCTGCCGGTCAACACCATCCAGGTTCGCTCCAATGCGGTGTGCGCCTCGCTCAAGGGCCTTCCGTTCGAGCCCTGCTTCAACCTGAACAAGGCCGACGACGTCAGCTTCCGCGGCTCGGTGTCAGGCATGGGTTTCGCGTATTGCGATTTCCGCAAGCACGGCAATTCCATGATCATGGCGCGCGCCCAGGCGCGGCCGCGTTCGCTGCATCCGCCGACCCGCTCCGCCGACGCGTCGCGGGCCGAGCCGGCGAAGCCCGAGCCCGCGCTGGAATTGCGCCGCTCCACGGAGTGATCAAATAACTTGAAGTTCGATTGGAATTCAGCGCGCCCCTGATCGAGGCGCGCTTTTTTCTGTCACGGTACGAACAGCACCTTGCCTTGTCCGGCGATCGCCGCCGGAATCGCCGGTACGCCAAGTCGCACCGAAGCAAACTATTGCGCCGCTCCTTCGCTGCTCGCCGCCGCCGCGCGCTGCCGGAACAGGATGCGCTGGTACAGCCAGCCGATCGACACCAGCACCAGGCCGAGGCCCATGAAGGACAGCGCGCGATAGACGCCGGTCAGCACCGACATGTCGATCACGAATACCTTCAGCACGGTCAGGCCGATGATGATGGCGGACGCAAGCCGCGCCCGTTGCGAGGTGAAGACGAAGCCGGCGCCGAGCAGGATCACGCCGAACACCAGCCACACCACCGAGTAAGCATATTGCTCGGAATCGGTGGTCGGGCCCGTGAGCACCGGGCCGTGATAGAAGCGGCGCACCTCCAGGCTGATATAGGCCAGCGCCAATAGCAGCGCGACGCCGGCAATGGTGTTGCCATAGGCCACCGGGCGCTTGCCTGCAGCCGCCGCGTAGGACAGCAACAAAGCGAGCACGGCGGGCAGGGCATAACCCAGGAGCAGCAGGTTGATGACGAGGCCACCGACATCGGCGCCCGTCAGCATCGGCCATTCCAGTGTCAGCAGGCCGAAGGCGGTGGCGAGACCGGCGAAGGCGGCGAGCAGGATCGATGCAACATTGTGCACGATGCTGCCGCTGCGCAGCCGCAGTCGTTCCAGCCCGATCGCCATGGCTAGCGCGACGCACACTTGCAGGGCGACTTCAGTGAGGTCGGCGCTGGGCGCGTAGACATCGCCCTGATTGACCGCATGGCGGATTTCCATGAACGCCAGCAGCACCGTGAACACGATCGCCGCGGATTCCACCATGCGCAGTGGCGCATCGTCGCCGCGCCGGCGCAGCAGCGAGGCCGCCGTCCAGAATGCCAGCGCCGGCACGCCATAGCCCCACAACAGCCAGTTGAAGATCAATGTGGTGCCGACGGCGTCGCCGGCGATGCGCGGCTCATAGCCGATGCGCAGCACCACGATGCCGGCGAGGATCGCCGCCAGCCAGCGCAGGAACGGGATCGGCCGTTGCACCGAGATCCAGGCGGTGCCGGTGCACATCAGCGCCAGCGCGATGGTCAGCCAGCCCTTTTCCAGTGCGAATGTCAGCGCCAGCGCCAGCGCGGCCAGTGTCGCCGTGGCGAACAGGGCGATCGAGATCGCCAGCCCTGGACGATGCTCGCGTTTGCTGAGGATTTCGGTCGCGGCGGCGAAGGCCGCGGCCAGGATCACCGCAACGATGGCGAACGGGATCGAGCGGTCGAGATGCGAGATCCGGGCATAGAGCGCGACCAGCAACACCAGCGGTGTGAAGGTCGCCGCCGCCGACCAGATCACCGGCACCGCTGCGCTGACCGCGCGGCCCTGCGCCAGGAAACCGCTGATGCCGAAGCCCGCAGCAAAGATCGTGGCCATTACCAGATGCGAGGTGATGGAGTCATCCACGGGTCGAGGCCCGATGCCGGGAAACGCGCCGCCGGACACCACTGCAAGATCGGGCAACGCACGCACGGTCCATTCGAGGAAGACGATAGCGGTGAGGACTGCGGCAGCGGCGACGGCGCCCACGGCGGCGTCGGTGCGCCAGGCCACCACCAGCGCGGCGGCGGTGAGGCCAGCGAACACGATTAGTGTCGAGTCAGCGTGGCCGCTGCTCAGCACGATGAGGGCGGCGCCCAGGAGGTAGGCCGCGAGCGAGCCCGACGATACCGGTTCGATCTCGCCCGGCTGATGCGGGGGGCCGAACAGGAAGCCACAAACCACCAGGATCGCGGCCAGCGCAAAGCCTGCGATCACATGGAAGGCGTGCGGCGGAATCATCGACGGGCCGCATTCCAGGCACGGCGCCAGCCAGAACAGGGCAAAGCCGATCGTGGTCACAGCGAGCCAGCGCCACAGCCGGATGCGGGCGAGGCCGAACGCCGCTGCCGTGACTACGGCGAGATAGACATACAGCGCCCAGTAATCCGGCTTGCCCGAGGAGACCAGGATCGGGGTGGCAAAAGCCGCCACGATGCCGAGGCCGGCGAGCGCCGGGCCATGCAGCAAGGCTGCGGCCAGCGTTCCCATCGCGACGATCCCGAGCAGGATGAAAGCCGAGGCGGGTGCGAGAAAATCATACAGCGCGTAACTCGCATAAACCGTTGCGAACGCCACGACTGTGCCGGCTGCGGTCAGGATTGCGGGGATGTTGGCGACCGGCAGCGCCGGCATCGCCGCGAGGCTTTCCTTGCGGCGGGTCCATTCACCTGACACGAGCAGCGCCAGCGCGAACAGTCCGCCAAGCAGCACGCGCACGCCGGGGCCGATCAGGCCGGCTTCGATGGAGTAACGCACCATGAACAGGCCGCCGAGCGCGAGTGTCAAACCGCCGACCCAGACAACCCAGCGGGTGCCGAGCCGTTCTTCGAGGCCGGGCTGAGCCGGGGGGATGGGCGACGGCGCTTCTTCCAATGTTGGCCGCGGCGCGGTGGAGGCGATTGTTTCCACAGGTGGCGGCTCGCGCATGGTTGGCGAGGGCACCGCCTCCGCTGTCGCGGGCGCGATGTCGTCACGCGGAAATTCCGGCGCAATTGGCGCCGCGGGGATCGGCGGCGGCGCGGCCATGGTGACTCCCGACGCAGCCATGCTCGTTGCGGCCGCTTCCAGCGTCGCGACACGCGCCGTCAGTGCCTTGATGCGGCTGATGGCTTGGCGCGCGAAAATGAAAGCCATGATGGCAATCAGCAGGGCCAGAAATTCCATGACATCCTCCAGGTCGACCGCTGTATCACAACGGCCGGAATTGCTTGAGATGGTCGTCCAGCGACACCAACCTGCGCCAGGGAGACCTCGAAAGAATCAGCGGCGGCCCCGCACGCGCAGACCCGGTGCGGGCCGCTCCTGCAGGACTTCGCGACGAAAGCGAAACAGCGCGGCCGGACGGCCACCGGTCCGTGTCGACATCTCGCCGGTGGATTCGACAAGAGCGCCGGATTCGACCAGGCGGCGGAAATTCTGCTTGTGCAGATGCCGCCCCGAAATCGCTTCGACCGTATGCTGCAGTTCAGTAAGTGTGAATTCGGGCGACAGAAGTTCAAACACCACGGGGCGATATTTCAATTTGGCGCGCAGCCGTGCGATGGCGGTGGCGAGAATCCGTCGATGATCGAACCGCATCGCGACGCCGAGCTGCGGCATCGCGCCGCGGCTGAGTGCGGCCGGACGGCCGTCGCGCCGTGCTTCTTCGATCAGTCCGGCTTCGTACAGCAGCTCATAACGGTCGAGCACGCGCTCCTCGTCCCACTGCGCGCCGTCGCTGCCGAAATAGAACCGGACGCGATCGGCGCGGGCGAGCGCACGCGCGGTGTTCGGCGCTTCGGGCTGCGCCGCCCATTCGTTCAGGGCCGGCAGGATCTGTTTTTCGATGATCTCCGGCCGCGTGGTGCGCCAGTCTTCCCACGGAAAATAGCGATACCAGGGCTCGAAGGCGGCGCCGGCGACATGGGGCTGGCCGGCGGTGTCGGCGATCCGGGTCAGCGCCAGATAGCCGACCGAGACCATGTGTGCGTCGGTGTCGCCGGCGCGTGCATGGCGGCCGCGGTCGCCGAAAGTATAGAGCTGCTCGACATAGCCGAGGGTCAGGCCGGATTGCTCCTGCACCCAGGCGCGCAGGCCGATCTCGAAGGTGCGGTGGGAGACCGCGTCAAACGGCCCGAACGGCAGTCCCGCAAGCCGGTCACCGTCGCTGGGGGCTGCGGTGAGCACCACCGGCTCGTTGGTGTCGACAGCGACGATCGCGGCGGTGAGGCCGATTTCGATGGGCCGGAGCAGCTTGTCGGTCATCGGCGTGGCTTTATCCGAATCAAAGCGGTCAATGACGGCAGACTACTGCAGGTATGGTAGATGGTAGCGCTATCCAATCCGCTTAGGCGCGAGCCTGCCGGTCCGTAGCCCGCATGAGCAACGCGATATGCGGGGATGCCTGGTTGCGATCGATCCCGGATATCGTGCTTTGCGCTCATCCCGGCTACGGCAGTCCGGAGCTTCCGCGTCAGTCGATGTCGACCTGGAACGGACGGCCCGCGACGCCCATGTTGCCCGGGCCCATGGCGTCGAGTGCGCGCACCATGCGGCCATTGCGCCCCAGCGCCTCGTCGGCAAGGGTCACAATCAGCCGGTTCGGGAATGCGATCGGCGATGCCTGGCGGATCTGCTGCGCGATCGACAACTCGTCGCGATGCGGATTGAGCAGGCAGGCCGCGGCAAAGGCGCTGGCAGTGGAACGGCTGATGCCGGCGTAGCAGTGGATCACCATCGGCGCATCGCGGTTCCAGCTGCGCACGAAATCCAGCACCTGCGCCACATGCGCCGACGACGGCGCCACGAAGCCGTCGGCAGCCTCGGTGATGTCGTCCATCGAGATCTTCAGATGATTGGCTTCCGGGATCGACGGCGGGCGCTGGGCCTTGTCGACTTGTGCCATCACGGTCAGCACATAACGCGCCCCCGTGGCCTCGACGGTTGCGGGCATATCGGCGAGCGAGCAGACGTGGATCATGGCGGCTTCCAGTGATGATTGCTGCCCTTATAGGCCGCGACTGTCGCGGCGGGAAGCGGGCAAAAGGCACCTCGCGGCGCGGAATTTCAGCCAATTTTGACCGCGAATCGGCTCCCAGAGCTTCCGTTTCGATAGAATCGAAACGGAAGCTCTGGATTCTTGTTTTGACGCGTTTTCTTCACGCGAACCGGTATCCACTTCGCTGGAAAACGCTCTAGCGGAACGCGCTCAGCCTCTCCTCGGATTCCGCCGCGAGTTTCTGCCTGGCGTGGTCGTATCCCAAGGCGACGATCTCGTCGTAGCGCTTCCATTCCAGCAGTCCCACCCGTTCGATGCGTGGCTCGAACAAGAGGTCGACGAACGTCCGCATCGCCTTCTGTTTCGGCACCGAACTGATGGCGGACGAGTTCAGCATCGTTTCCGGCATGGTCGGCAGGCGATAGCGCTGCGCCTCCCGCGCCCGCAGCTTGTCGCGCAGATGCGCAAGCGTGCCGGGAATCTGGTCGATCTCGAACACGTGACCGTCCTCGATCAAGAGGTCGACCCCGATGATCTGACCTGCGCCGAGGCGCGCCATCACATCGACGGGAAAATTGTTGAACATGCCGCCGTCGAACATCAGGTGGCCGCCGATCAGCATCGGCGGCAGCACGCCGGGAATGGCGTAACTTGCGATCACATTGCGCGCGAGGTTGCCCCGGTCCAGAACCGCCTCGCTGCTGGTGGAAAAATCCGAGCCGATGACAAAGAATGTCTTCCAGGTGTCTTCCGCGTCGATATCGGCGCCGGCCGCGGTCGCGATTGCCTCTCGCATCGCATCGTGGGTCCGCTTGCCCTTGATCAGCGACACCAGCGGAATGAGATTGTAGTCGCCGGTGATATTGCCCTTGGGATGGCGCAGAAACGCCTTGTGAACGGCGATTGCTATCTTTTCCGCGGACTGGTCGAGCGCAAGACATGTCCCCATGATGGCGCCGATTGAGGTGCCGCCAATGAAGTCGGCTTCGATGCCGGCTTCTTCCAGCGCCTTCATGACGCCGATATGGGCGAAGCCGCGGGCTCCGCCGCCCGCCAGCACCAGGCCCACGGCATTGCCCGATATGATCCGCGCCAGCCGGCGCATGTCGCGCGCAAGTTCAGGTCGGATGTGGACGTGACGCGAGACGCGCCTGGCCTTCAACCAATGCACGGTGCCGGTCGGGCTTCGGGTCTCGGCGCCATGCAGCAGGACCAGTGTCTGGCGTGCGATCGAAATCGGTGTCTCGCCGGCGAGATAATGGCGCTCCGCGTGTGAAAGCTCCGGTGTCTGGCGGGCATCCCCGACCAGCATGACTTCATCGCAGTTCTGCAGACAGAACTGCGTCCAGGCCGACTCGCCGGAGTCGGCGATGAGATAAACCGCCTTGCTCGCGGCCTCGATCTCGTCGACATGGTAAGCGACTGCGTCATGATTGCGTTTGATCGCGCTTGCGGCATCGCCGCCGAACTGTCGCGCGATATCATCCGGCCCTACGATGTGCGTGGTCGCGCTGTCTCGCCCTGCAGCCCGCAGGCGTTTCGCCAATGCTACGGCGTCGACGCCGGAAGAGATGGCGAGAATGCAGATGTTGATGGGGGCGATCGGGGTTTGGCGCTCGCGTTCCGATCGCCGAAACCGATTGATGACGATTCGTGTCATCTGCAGCGCGACCTGCGGCGATCTGGCCAGCGTCCGTTCCACGACCTGTCGCGTCACCTTGACCAGCGATGAGTCGCGCAACGCGATGACAGAAGCGGAGCGCGGCTCGCCGGTGAACAGCGCGAGCTCGCCCACGGTTTCGCCGCGGCCGATTTCACCGAGGATCTTGCTGCCGCCCTTGGTGTCCGCGAACGCCCGCAATCGGCCCGACAGCACGAAATAGACGTCGTCACTGTGGTCGTCCTGGCGGAACAGGGTGGCGCCCGATGGCAGGTCGATGAATTCGGCGGATGCCTTGATGCTTGCGATCAGTTCGGCATCGTCCGAGGCGAAGTGACCCTTCAGAATGGTTTGCAGCAGATCATGTCTGTGTTGATTGTCTCCGTTTGGTTCCGACATGACGCGCATTCCACAGGTGGACAACAAAGAGAGGTCTCGAACCGTTTATAGTTCGCTATCTCCTGTCTATCGAGAGCAACTGATGACGGATCCGGTGCGCGAACCGGTCATGGTGGTTGCGGCAGCGCAACATATCGTTGCCTGCCGGACAGCCAGCCGCGGTGGAGAGGAAACTAAACGATCAGTGTCTTGAATCGTGCCAGAAACTGCTTCTCGGCCTTGCTGGCCGGCCATGGCGTCATGTAGCCGGATTCGATCGCATGCGGCAGGCCGGGATCTCGGCCGAACAGCCGGCGCGATTCGGCTTGCGAAAACCCGGCGAGGCGCGTCGCCTCGAGATAGGCGGCGCCCATATCGGCGAGCTTGATCTGGGCTTCGACATCGGCGGACAGCTGTGCGGGCAGGCCGAAGCGGATGTGGATTGCCGCCAGCAGCCGTTTCTCGATCTGCTTGTAGGAGCCGCCGATCACCGCCTTGAACGGCGAGATCATGTCGCCGATCACATATTCCGGCGCGTCATGCAGCATGGCCGCGAGACGGATGCGGTGGTCGATGCGCGGCGTGCGGGCGCGCAGCACCGCTTCCACTAGCAGCGTATGCTGCGCCACCGAGAAGATGTGGGCGCCATGGGTCTGCCCGTTCCAGCGGGCGACTCGCGCCAGCCCATGGGCGATGTCCTCGATCTCGACATCGAGCGGGGAGGGGTTGAGCAGGTCGAGCCGCCGCCCCGACAGCATGCGCTGCCAGGCGCGCGTGGCTGAGGGGGCGGGTGAAGATTTGGAAATCGCCATAGAGTGCCGCAGTGTCCGTTCGAATCGCGTTGCGGCGATTATAGTCGGTCGGTCATGCTTGCGCTGCGATCGTCGATCGATGGTTTACGCCTGCTTGACGAAAACTCCGTCCTTGTAGGTTGCGCCGAAATACACATCGACCGACGCGATCCTATCGGCATCGAATGCGAAGAACTCGGTGTTTCGGAACTGCTTTCCGCCCTCGACCTCGCAACTGTAGGTCACGAACGCTGCATCGCCTTCGATGAAGATTGCTTCGAGGACGTGTTGCTTGATCCGCTCGCTGTTCGGCCAGCAGCGCTCGAAATAGGCTGTCTTGTCGATGGCATCGTCATAGGGGCTGGTGAAGGTGAAGTCATCCGTCAGCAGATCCTCCACCACGTTCCGGGTCCTGTTTTTGTAGGCCGTAAACAAGCTGCGGATGATGTCGGCTTTGGCTTGATCGTGCATTTCGACCTCCCGGGTTCGCGTTATCAGCCCCTTCAGTCCATGGCCTCTGGCCGGTAGGACAGGATCATCGATCCGGTGTCAAGCGTCCTGGACTCGATCAATGTCAGCTTGCGGCGGTCGTACCCGCCGCTGAACAGGGGGGTGCCCCCGCCCAGCAGCACCGGCACGATCATCAGCCGGTATTCGTCGATCAGGTTCAGCTTCATCAGCCTCGCTGTGATGTCGGCGCCGCCAAACAAAATCAGGTCCCTGCCGTCCTGCTGTTTCAATTTGCCAATCTCGTCCGCGAGATTGTGGGCGATGACGGTGGTGTTGGCCCAGGCGGGGTCTGTCAGTGTTTTCGAGAAAACGAACTTGGGCAGCCGCGTCATCCGCTGGGCAAAGTCATGCTGCGGGTTCGCCGGATCCGCGGCTGCCCCCTGCCAATGCCGGGCCATGACGTCATAAACCACGCGGCCATAGAGCAGCGCACCGGCGCGGTCGATGTTGTGATCGGACCAGTGCTGTTTCAGGTCGTCCGACCAGGCCGGCGGCACCAGCTGCTTGCCGGGCCCTTCGATGAAACCATCGAGGCTGACGAACATGGCGAGGACAAGAGGTCGCATCAGAGTCACTCCGTTGAGGTCGGCGTTCGGCCGTTACGATTTCGGAAACAGGTGGAAGTACGGTTCGGCTTCCCGCTGCACGCGGGCATAGGACGGCCGCTGCGTCAGGCGTTCGAAGTAGCGCATCGCATGGGGATGGCTGTCGCCGAACGGCATCACCTGGTTGGCGTAGAACAGCGCGGGGGCCGCGGCGCAGTCGGCCATGGTGAAGGCCTCGCCCATGGTCCAGTTGTCGGTACTTGTCCCGCTCACGTTGGTCCTGCCCGCCATCTCGGCGTCGATCATGCCAAGCGCGCTCGTTAGCCGTGCTTTGGCAAAGCTCACGCCGAGCGGATCCTTGCTGTCGTCAGGCCGGCGGCGATTGCCGACCATGGTCTGCATCTGCTCGTCGACATAGAGATCGAACACGCGATCGCGCATCCGCGTCTGCCACGCCTGGTCCGCGTCTTCTGGCACAAGGCGCACGCGTCCGGGATAATGCAGGTCCAGATATTCGATGATGACGGTGGCTTCCGCGACCGTCACATTCCTGGCGTCATCACGCAGCACCGGAAACTTGCCGATCGGCCACAGCGCTTTCAGCTCAGCGGCCTGGGCAGGATCGCCGAGGTCTACGATGTGCGGCTCGAACGGCAGGTCTTTTTCATAGAAGGCGATCAGCGCCTTCTGGCAGTAGGACGACAGCGGGTGGAAATAGAGCTTCAGGGTCATCGCCAACTCTCGGTTTGCATAAGGATTGGTGCCGTCCGCGTTCCACGGCTGGCGCTTGCCGTAAACTGATTGCAATTTGCAACTGGTTGCAGACTAGAATTACTGGTGCGATAATGCAAGCGGTTTTGAGGGGCGGCCGTAAATTTCGGGTTAGCCGTCTTCGTCCCTGCCGGACAGCACATGAACGATGCCTCCCGATCGGGTTGCCCGATCAACCTGACGCTGGAAGTGGTGGGCGACAAATGGAGCCTGCTGATCATCCGCGACATCATCTTCGGCAACCGGCGGCATTTCCGCGAACTGCTGACCAAGTCCGATGAGCGCATTTCGTCGAACATCCTGGCCGACCGGCTGAAGACCCTGCTGGAGCAGGGCATCCTCACCAAGGCGGACGATCCCACCCACAAGCAGAAGGGGATCTACAGCCTCACCGAACAGGGCATCGAGCTGCTGCCGATCCTGGCGCAGATGGCGGCCTGGGGATTCAAGTATCTGCCGGTCAGCGAAGAACTCGGCATTCGCGCGGAACTGCTGGCCCAGGGCGGCCCGCTCATGTGGGACGAGTTCATGGACGAGCTGCGCGAGACCCATCTCGGCCTCAAGGCGCGCAAGCGAAACGGACCTTCGGTCGGCGAGCGGCTGCAGCAGGCCTATCTGGATGTGGTGGCGAAACGAAAGGCGTGTTCGCCAGCGGCGGAGCCGGCGCCGCAATAGCAGGCGTCATCCGCGGTCATTGGTTCGCGCGGATACAACAAAGCCTTTTCCATTTTAGCAAAATCGCTGTCGTGTCGGCGTGCGTGGTTGCTTGTGCCGCAACGGATCTTCAATGATCCGCCACATTCAATGGCGAGCATTCTCATTCGCCTGGAAGTGCTGCTTCGCATGTGATCGGTCGGATCGATGGTGTTCTCGATATCTCGTCGCGCGGCTCTCAGGCTCGCTTTCGGCGGTCTTGCGGCGGCAGCCGATTTCCGTCCGCGCAAACTCTTTGCTCGCGACACAAGTGGCGACGGCGACAAGGTTCGTGTCGGCGCCATTCGCTGGGATGCCTGGTACGCCCCGGACATGGCGCCGGGGTCGTCCGAATGGCATGCCGCGCACGGGCTCGATCCGGCGAAATATCATCACCGCGCGCCTTTCTTTGCCGAGAAGATCGGTACCGACCGCATGTTCATCAGCGGCACCCAGGCCAGCATGGACGCGGAAATTTCCTACGCCGCAAAGGCCGGGATCAGTTACTGGGCGTTCGGCTGGTATCAATTCGGCCGCCCGCTGCGCAAGGGGTGGGAATATTACCAGCTCAGCGAGCACAACGCGCTGGTCAACTGGTGTGCGTTGATCGGGCTGGGCTCCCTTGCCGGCAACTTCCCGCCGACAGCAGACCTGGTCAGGTATTTCCAGTATGAAAATTACGAGAAGTTCGGTGACCGTCCGCTGCTCTATGTCATGCACGACAAGTCACCGCTGCCCGCGGCGGCGCGGGCGCTGGATGCGCTTCGTGCGGCATGCGCCGCCGCCGGCGTGGGAAATCCCTATGTGATCGCGCAGAGCAGCGTGGCCAAGCTCGGCGCCCTGGATGCAAGAGGCATCGGGGCGGATGCGATCGGGGCCTATGCGAGCGCGCCTGCCATGACGGGCGGGCCGATCCCCTATGCGACACTCGATGCCTTTGTCCGGAAGTTCTGGCTGGAGATGGCGGCCACCGGGCTTCCGGTCGTGCCGAATGCCATGACCGGATGGGATCGCCGTCCCCGCATCGAACGTCCGCCGCCGTTCGATCCGCTGCATCTCAATCCTGATGACTACGTCATTCCGGGAACGCCGAAGGACATCGCCGCTCATATCGAGGCCGCGGTGGCTTTTGTGCGCGCGCACCGCGGAACGTGTGAGGCGAACAACGTCCTCGTCTATTCCTGGAACGAATGCGACGAGGGCGGCAGCGTGCTGTGCCCGACATGGAGCGAAAACGGTGTCGACCATTCTCGTCTCGATGCGGTGGCAAGGGTTCTGAAGCAGGCCCAGTTGTTGTGAGATCCGGGCTAGATCTCGCCGGCCTCATAGACGATATCGAACGCCTTCGGGCTCGCGTGTTCGATCAGCGGCAGGATCTGTGCGCGGTGCTCCGCGAACAGGTCGCTGGCGAGCCAGCTCTTCTGGTCGTGCAGGGTGTTGAACGCGGTGATCAGCACGGCCGTCTCGCCGTCGCGCGAGCGATGCATCCGGCTGCCGCGCAGTCCCGGAATTTGCCCCGCAAAACGACGCCGCGCGGCGTCTTGCAGTGCGATGAATTCATCCAGTTTCCCCGCCTTGGTGACGAAGGTGTTGATGATGACGACCGGGCGCTGGCGCGGGCCGGTGTTGGCTTGCGCACCGTCGTGAACGGGGGCGGTGAGCGGGCGGTTGCCGACGGTGATGGGGATGCGCATGGATCATGTCCCTGAGGTGATGGAGGCTTGCAGCTAACGGACACGACGCTACAACCTCAACTATAGTTGAGGTCAAGTGCAGCAGAATGTAGCCCGGATGAGCGAAGCGACATCCGGGATAGAGCACTGAGATTCCCGGATGTCGCTTCGCTCATCCGGGCTACCCGGTGATGCCAGGTCGTTGGAGTGCGCCTTTGATCACTCCGCCAGTTGCGGCGCCAGTTCGCGCCGGCGCAGTGTCACGAGGCTGAGCGCCAGCGCGCCCAGGGCGCAGAGCGCGATCGCCGCCACCATCGGGCGCGCGGTGCCGTTGAAGAAGGCGCTGACGATCACGATCATGATGCCGCCGGTCACCATCTGCAGGGTGCCGCCGAGCGCCGAGGCCATGCCGGCGATCGGGCCATGCTCCTCCAGCGCCAGCACCATGGTGGACGGGATCACCAGGCCCATGGCGGCGAAGCCGAGGAACAAGAGCACCATCATCACCGCCAGGCTGTCGACCCCCGCGAGGTTCAGCCCAAGCAGGATGGTGGTGAACAGTGCGTAGGCCGCGGTGGCCGCGATTACGACCCGGCCCATTCCATAACGCTGGCCGAGGGAGGCCGCGAACTGCGAGGCGCCGATGAAGCCAATGGCGTTGACCGAAAATGCGAAGCTGAAGGTGGTCGGGGTCAGGCCGTAGTGGTCGATATAGACGAACGAGGAATTGGCGAGAAAAGTGAAGAAGCTCGCCATGCCGAGGCCGCCGATGAAGGTCAGGCCGAGGAAATGCCAGTGGCGCAGCAATTGCCCGAAGCTGCCGAGCACCTGACCCACGCTGACGTCGACGCGTTCCTGTGGCGGCCGGGTCTCCGGCAGGAACAGCGCCATCAGCACGAAGGACAGCCCGGCCACGATGGTGACCGCCACGAACACCGCGCGCCAGCCGAATGGCACGATCAGGGCACTGCCACCGAGCGGGGCGAGAATCGGCGAGACGCTGAGCACCAGCATCACCAGCGCCATCAGTTTGGTCGCCTCGATCCCGGTGTGCAGGTCGCGGATGATTGCGCGCGGGATCACCATCACCGACGAGGCGCCGACGCCTTGCACGAAGCGGGCTGCGATCAGCCAGCCGACGCTGGGCGAGAAGGCACACCCGATCGAGCCGATGATGAACAATGTCAGTCCGACATACAGCGGCGGCTTGCGGCCGACCATGTCGGACACCGGTCCGTAGACGATCTGGCAGACGCCGAAGGCGATGAAGAACACCATCAGCGTCATCTGTGTCGCCGCCGTCGATGCCTGGAGATCGCTGGCGATGGTCGGCAGCGCGGGCAGGTACATGTCGATGGCGAACGGGCCGACCGCCGACAGCAGGCCGAGCACGATGGCATTCTTGGTGTAGGTCGAAACCATGAGAATTGACTTCCAGTGAGATTGGACGCGGTGAGAACTATTGCAGTGTGATTGCAGCGAGATTGGCCATGACGGCGTTCAGCATCTGCCTGCCTGTTGCTGCTGCAGGCATGTGAGGCTCTGTGTCCAGCCGGCTTCCATATGGTCGAGCATGCGACTTGCAGCTTCGACCAGAGCGACGGCGCGTGTATGCACGGTGAGCTTGGTGCCGCCTTGTTCCTCCGAAAAAGTGACCGTTGTGAGGCCATCGATCAGGGGTTGGCCGTCGTTGCCGACCGGCCAGCTGTTGAAGACCAGCCGTTGCGGCGCCACGAGTTCGCGATAGATTCCCCTCATCGGATAATCGGTGCCGTCCGGCGCCCGCATCACGATGTGGATGGCGCCGCCGGGCCTCGCATCGACCTCGCAGACCGGATTGGTGAAGCCATCCGGCCCCCACCATTTCGCCAGATGCTGCGGATCGATCCAGGCCTGCCAGACCACTGCGCGAGGCGCGGCGATCAGGCGGGTGACGGTGATATCGCGGACGTCGCGATTGTCCGTTGCGGAGTTCATGGAGTCATACTCCGCTGCAATGCGTCGCCGAGGCGATCGAAAGCGCTGCTCCAGCCCTCGGTGTGACCGTCGCGTTCTCCGATCGACTGGAACGGCGCGTGATGGAAGGTCATGCGGGTCTTGCCGTTCTCGTCAGTGAACGTCACGATGACCAGCGTCTCCTGGCCGCGCTCGCCATCCTCTTCCCAGGCGAAGGTGAAGACCAGCCGTTCCAGTGCGATCACTTCGCGGAACTCGCCGTGATGCCACAGCTCGCGCCCGTCGGCGGTCGCGCGCAGGCAGTGGCGCCATTTGCCGCCGGGGCGCACGTCCATCTCCATCTGCACGGCCGGATAGTCCTGCGGCCCCCACCAGTGCATCGCATGGCGGACATCGGTCCACATCCGGAACATCAGGTCGCGCGGCGCATCGAACAGCCGCGTGATCACCAATTGGTCGTTGGAAGATCGGGTGTCCGCTGCGGTGGTCATGGTCGGGTCCGTCGTGTGGTCGGAAGGTGTCGTCAGAAGGCGAGAAGGGTGGCGTTGCACGTCACCCGACCGGCTTCAGAAAATACCGGCACAAAACACCGGTATCATGCCTTGGTTTCGCAGTTGATCATCCAGGCGGTTCCGAACTGGTCGACCAGCATGCCGAACCGTTCGGCCCAGAAGGTCTTCTCCAGCGGCATGGTGATGGTGCCATTGTCCGAAAGCGCATTGAAGACACGCTCGGCTTCGGCCGGTGTATCGATGCCCAGCGCGACCGAAAAGCCTTGCATCGGCTTGTACTGATCGGGCGGAGCGTCGGATCCCATCAGGGCGACGTTGCCGACCACGAGCTTGGCGTGCATGATCTTCTTGCGCCAATCGGCCGGCACATGTTGCTCCGCCGGCGTTCCTTCGTGCGGCAGCATCATCTCGATCTTGCCGCGCAGGGCTCTCTCGTAGAACTTGAAGGCGGCTTCGCAGTTGCCGCTGAAAAACAGATAAGGGGTGACTTGCATCGGTTGCTCCTTGGAGTTTTCCTTGGATTCCTTGTTGACGATCGAAAAGCCGGAGAACGACACGACGACCGCGAATTTCTTCGGCAGGGCCGCGGCGCTGGAAGACGTCGATGTCGAGAGTTTGCGTGCCGCGGATGACGGCATTGGGGTGCTCCTATCTTTCGGAAACGGCTTTCAGGTTGGCGAGGCCGGCGGCGAAATCGTTGCCGACCATGCGGTCCATGTTGATGAACATGTGCATGATCTTGGCCATGTAGGGCAGTGGACCGCGCATCGCCCAGGTGACCTGAGTGGAATCGCCGCTGGGAACCAGCGAGAACTCCGCGGTGTTGTGCGCCTTGAACGGCGCGATGAATTGCAGGTCGACCGTGACCTTCGACGGCGATGTGTCGATGATCTCCATGCGGCCGGAGCCGACATTCTTGTCACCCTGCCAGGCGTAGACCGATCCCTTGCCGCTCGGCGCGCCGCTGAAGGTGCGGGCCATCGCCGGATCCTTGGTTTCGTAGGGCGACCACTGAGGCCACTGACGGAAATCATCGATCAGTGGTTGGATCCTGGCGGCGGGGGCCTTGATGCTTGCCGTCCGCTGAATGACGAAGGTGTTGGGCCGCGTTGCCGCGTAAATGAGAACCGCGGCAAGCAGGACGGCGATGATGATGGCGATCACGGCGATGGTGGTGAGCATGAGAGTCTCCTGTAAATGACTTTGTTCGGGCGATGTCACAGGCGCCGGAACGGAAACAGCCTGCGCAGATCCGGATCGCGCAGATAGAGGCCGCCCCACATCAGCAGCGCGAGATAGATGCTGAACAGCGTGTGGGTGAACAGCGGGCTGCCGTTGAGGATATGGACATAGATCGCGCCGCCGAGATAACCGGTCATCAGCACTGCGCCGAGCACCGAGGTGGTGGGGATCGCATAGAGCAGTGTGCAGACGAGCGTCAGCACGCCGAGGGTGCGGGCGAGGCTGGTCGGGATGCCGAGCTCGCGCGAGGTCTCGATCACGATGTCGAGCGGCACCAGCTTGATGGCGCCGTCGAACAGCAGGAACAATATGACCAGGCCCGACATGACGCGTCCGGTCCACAGCATGGTTCTCGATTCAGTATAGGTTGCAACGGTCGCCGACATGGAAGATCTCCGTGGTTCATGAATTCGGGATGAAGCCAGCGGGACATCGCGACAATGTCCCGCTGATGAGTGTCACGCCTTGGCCAGATAGGCGTCGAGCTGATCGAAGGTTCCCGTAAAGCCCTGCTGCATCGAGGCGTGCATGCCTTCATAGGTCTTGAGTTCGTCGTCGGTGGCGTTGATGGGGCCGCCGTGCAGAGTGAGCGTGGTCTTGCCGTCACGCTCGGTGAGGGTCAGCACGTTGAGCACTTCCAGCGGCCAGGTCGCGCTGAACGGGGCACGGACGACGGCGCCATCGGCGTTGGAAAACGCGCTGGTGAAGACCAGTTGTCCGGGCGCGTCGATCTCGCGATAGGCGAAGCGGCCCCACCACATGTCCTGGCCGGGCTGGAATTCCATCGCATAGACGAACAGCCCGCCGGGACGGAAGTCGAGCTTGTCGACAATCAGCTTGCAGCCCGTCGGTCCCCACCATTGCGCCAGTCGTTCGGCTTCGGTCCATGCCTTCCACACCAGGCTGCGCGGCGCGTTGAAGGTCCGGCTGATGAAGAAGTCCTGTTGTTGGGTTGGGGTCAGTGTTGTTGTCTCAAGCATCGTTTTGATCCTTGTTGAGCTCGATCGATAGGAGTGACGTCAGGCGGTCTTGGCCGGCAGAGGATGGGCGAAGCTCCAGACATGGCCGAACGGATCGACCACCTGGCCGTAACGCGCGCCCCAGAACGAATCCCACGGCTCCATCGCGATGGTCGCGCCGGCGTCCGCCGCGCGCTTGACGGCCTCGTCGCAGTTGGGAACTTCCAGATGCAGGACGATCGAGGTGCCCTTGAGCTCCGGCGGTGGCGCGAGCCGCACCGATCCGCCGCCGCAGGTGCCGTGTTCAGGGAAATGATCCATCAGATAGATCTTCATGCCGTTGACCGAGATCTCGGCATGCATCAGCCGCTTGCCGTCTTCCGCCGGCGCGCGGAACAGCTCGGTGGCGCCGAGCGCTTTTTTATAGAACTCGATGGCGTCGGCGGCGCCGCGGATCGACAGATGAGCGGTGACGGGTTGCAGGGCGGGCTGGGTTGTCATGGCGTAACTCCGTGGGTGCTGGTTGGTGAAATCGCGGCGCAGTCGGGTGAGCGCGGCGAAGCGCGACCGGCGGCGGTCGGTCTATGTGAGCGTCAGCAGCAAGTCGGCGAGGCGATCGAGCGCGATAGCCGAACCAGCCTCCATACCGCTGGCGATGTGGTTGTCGCGGTCTTCGCGCGACAGATGGGTGATGATGCTGGTGTAGAGGGTGCGGCCGGCCTTCTCGTCGAAAGTCGTGACGACGATGGCTTCGCGATCAGCATAGGACTCGACGTCGTAGATCTGGGTGTAGACCAGACGTTGTGGCCGTATCACTTCGCGGTACACACCCTTGAAGCGATGCTCGCTGCCGTCGCGTCCGGGCATCACGTAGCGATATCCACCGCCCACGCGCAGGTCGATATCACAGACCGTCAGCGCGAACCGGTCGCAGCTCCACCAGCGTTTCACGTGCTCGGGCTGTGTCGTGGCAATCCACACCAGTTCGCGCGGCGCGCTGAACGAGCGCGTCAGCCGGATCTCGTAGTCCGACGGCAGCGTCAGCTGAAAATCGCTTCGGTTATTTCTTGCGTCCACGATCCTTCTCCTCGGCTTGCGCCTCCTGCGCCTGCAGCTCCTGCAGGTAGGCATCGAGCCGATCGAGGCTCTGATCCCAGAAGCGTCGGTAGTGCTCGAGCCATTCATTGACCTCGCGCAGCGGCCCGGCTTCGAGCCGGCACGGGCGCCACTGCGCTTCGCGTCCCCGGGCGATCAGGCCGGCGCGCTCCAGCACCTTGAGATGCTTGGAGACGGCGGGCTGGCTCATCTGGAACGGCTCGGCCAGCTCCGTGACCGTGGTCTCACCCAACGCAAGCCGCGCCAGGATCGCCCGCCGGGTCGGATCGGCCAGGGCTTGCAGGGTGGTGGAAAGGCGGTCGGTCATTTCTACAGAACCATATGGTTATATAATCTTTCGGTTATATACGTCCGATGGGCTCAGCCGTCAAGCGACTTGGACGGCCCCGCTGAAAAAAAGCGCTTGGCCAAGGGCAATAATATTATACGGGTAATATTGATAACGCATTTTTTTATAGGCCTGTCGAACGGCCCGCGAGCAGAAGGACCTAAATCCATGACGGCGCCAGAAACTGTCAGCTATCTCGAGCCCACACAGAACGCTGGTCGCGCCTTCATCCAGCGGGCCATCGCAGGCGAGATCGTGATGCTGAACTTGTTGCGCTTCCGCGATTGCCGACTACTCAGCCAATCCCGATCTTGCGCCGGAGTCCCCCGTCACCGGGGTCGAGGCCCATGATCGGTACATCGCTCACACCCTGCCGCACCTGAAGCAGAGCGGAGGTGATCTCGTGTTCCTGGGTGCTGGCGGATCCTTCCTGATCGGACCCGCCGATGAGTCATGGGATCTCGTCATGCTGGTTCGCCAGAGCAGCGTGCAGTCGTTTCTGGATTTTGCGGCTGACGCCGCCTATCTCGCCGGGCTCGGCCATCGCACCGCGGCGGTTGCGGATTCCCGGCTGCTTCCGTTGATCGAGCGACGTTGACTGTCGCTGGTCGCGCGAACATGATGTGTTGCTTCGCATGATGCGGATTTGAATGTTGCAGCAGCATTCGCTGCGATCATGTGCCGACGATTAAATGATCGCAGGGGCGGCGAGGCCAGACTTCAAGGCCCGCTTCATTCCCCGGAAAATTGCAAAACTGCTTCGTGACGGTCCGCGCAATCTCGGCCTTGCGCGGACAAGTCAATCCAAACATGCTCCCAAAAAATGCAAAGCCGATCCAGACCTGTGCGCTGGACGGCGGACGCTAACGACAGTGGCCGCATCTCAACCGAGCCACACAGGGGAAACGCATGTTGCAGAAATCTGTCGAGCTCGATGTTCGCGCGCCGTCGGTCAAGACCGAGGTGATCGCCGGCGTCACCACCTTCCTGACCATGTCGTACATCATCTTCGTCAATCCGGAGATCCTGTCGACCACCGGCATGGACCGCAATGCGGTGTTCGTGGCCACGTGTCTCGCGGCGGCGCTGGGGTCGCTGATCATGGGCCTGGTGGCACGCTGGCCGATCGGCATGGCCCCGGGCATGGGCCTCAATGCCTTCTTCGCCTTCACCGTGGTCGGGGCCATGGGCTTCACCTGGCAGCAGGCGCTCGGCGCGGTGTTCATTTCCGGCGTTATCTTCCTGCTTCTCACGGTCAGTGGCGTGCGCAGCTGGCTGATTGCCGGCATTCCGCATTCGATGCGCAGCGCCATCGCCGCCGGCATCGGGCTGTTCCTGGCGATCATCGCGCTGAAGAACGCCGATATCGTCGTCGCCAACAAGGCGACCTATGTGACGCTGGGCGACGTCACCAGGATGGGGCCGCTGCTGGCGATCCTCGGTTTCTTCATCATTGCCGGGCTCGACAGCCTCAAAGTGCGCGGCGCCATCCTGATCGGCATCCTGGTGATCACGGTGCTGTCGATGCTGCTCGGCGTCACCAAATTCAACGGCATCGTGTCGATGCCGCCCAGCATCCTGCCGACCTTCCTGCAGCTTGACGTCATGGGCGCACTGCATGCCGGCCTGCTGCATGTCATCCTGGTGTTCGTCCTGGTCGAGGTGTTCGACGCCACCGGCACCCTGATCGGCGTCGCCAAGCGCGCCGGCCTGATCGAGGAGGGGCAGCCGAACCGGCTGGGCCGCGCGCTGCTGGCCGACAGCACCGCCATCGTTGCTGGCTCGTTGCTGGGTACCAGCAGCACCACGGCCTATGTGGAAAGCGCGTCGGGTGTGCAGGCCGGCGGCCGCACCGGTCTCACCGCCGTGGTGGTGGCCGCGCTGTTCATCGCCGCGCTGCTGTTTTCGCCGCTCGCCGGCTCGGTGCCCGCCTACGCCACCGCGCCCGCGCTGCTCTACGTTGCGTGTCTGATGCTGCGCGAACTGGTGGAGATCGAATGGGAGGACGTGACCGACGCGGCGCCGGCGGCATTGACCGCGCTGATGATGCCCTTCACCTATTCGATCGCCAATGGCCTGGCCTTCGGCTTCATCAGCTATGCGGTGCTGAAGACCGTCACCGGGCGCGCCCGCGAGGTCCATGCCGCGACCTGGCTTGTGGCCGCGTTGTTCATCGTGCGTTTTGCGCTGGTGGCGGGCTGATCACCGTCCACCTCATCATTCCGGGGGGATGCGTGCCCCCCGGAATGACGCAGCCCATAAAGGCTTCGGCAACTCAGCTCCTCAGAATTTAACCGAGACGCCGGAGTAGAGCGACCTCTCCGTGCAGCTTTTGTTGTTCACGCCATTGGAGAAACAGACGCCGTTGGCGGGATTGCCGTCGTCGAGTCCGAACTTGTTCTGCCAGTAGCGATACGCCACCCAGATATCGACGAAGTGGGTGTATTTGGAGCCCCACGCCGCCTTGCTGGCGTCGAAGGTCAGGCGCACCGGTTCGCTGTTGATCTCGGTCCGGGTGCTGTTGGTGGCGGGGACGGTGAAGCCGTTGCGGGTGCCGTCGCCCTTCGGTCCGTAGAAGCCGGCGCGGCCGCTGAGTGCGAAGTAGCGCAGGGTCTCCGGCAGGAAGCCGAGATCCATGTAGTAGTTGAGCTCCACCGCCCAGGTCGGATGAAAACGGGTGTTGCCGTCGGGAATCCCGGTGAATCCGGCCGGCATGAAGCCCGGCGTCAGGAACGAGGTGTGATTCCACTCCTGATAGTACAGCGGCGCGACGTTGACGTAGCCTTTGTATGGCAGGTCGAATGCGAACTGCAGGCCCGCCACCACGTCGCGCTTGCTCGGCGCGAGAAACTGGTTCTCGGTTTCGATGTCACCGCCGATCTCGAACGAGATGTTGCTGAGCGGACCGATCGCGAACGCCTTGGTGTCGAAGATCTGGTTCCAACCGAAGGTGCTGCGGAACAGCCCGTAGAACTCGGTGGCGCCCGCGCAGGCGTTCGGCACGCCGACGGTCGGCAGGCACGGCGAGGCAGGATCGCGGCTGTCCGATTTCAACAGCTCCAGGTTGACGAAATTGGTGCCGTAGGCCCAGACGTCGAAATGGGTGACGGCGAGAACATGCTTGCCGGTCTTGTCGGCGGCGCCGGGGGCGGTGGCCGTGAACTGGTAGGCATAAGTCAATCGGTTGTCGTTGACGAAGAAGAACGGTGCGTCGATCGCCGGTTTGCTCTTGATCGGCAGTATCGTCGTGTCGGCGGCGAATGCGGTGCTGGCCGTCGCCAGGATAAGACCCGTTGCGAGCGTGATGGAAGCGCAGGACATCGAATAATTTCTCCCCAAAATTTTTGTTGAATGAAGCGATGGATGGCAGGCATGACAGTTCGCGACGCCGTCCTCCGGGCGGCGATCGTGTGCGTGCGGCGATGGCAGAAGCGTTATGCGACCCGTTGTTCGGCGAGGTCTTGCGTGGCAAGCGGAGGCCGCACATGAGCCACGGTCTGCGCCGCAGCGAGTTCGGTGGCGAACACGGTGATGAGTTCGGCGGCGGCGAGTGCTGCGATCACCGCCGGCCGCTTGTCACGCACGGCGCCACCGCCGATCGGACAAGTGATGCGGGCGATGTCCTGGTGGGAAATGCCGCACTCGCGAAATGCCGCCTCAAAGCGCTTGCGCTTGGTGCGCGAGCCGATGATGCCGAGATAACCGAAATCGGCGCGCTCCAGCACGGCTGTGGCGATCAAGGCGTCGAGCGAGTGGCTGTGGGTCATGATCACGTAGGCCGCACTTGCGGGCGCAGCTTCCACCTCGGCCATCGAGCGGTCGGTGACGACATTGGTGACGCCGTCAGCCGTGAAGCCTGCGAACTCCGCCGCGCGGCCGTCGATCAGCCGGACCTTGAACGGCAGTGGCGACAGCGCTGTCGCCAGCGCGCGGCCGACAAAGCCGGCGCCGAAGATCAGGATATGCGGATAGCCGGCGCGTTCGATCGCCTCATGGGCGCGCAGCGCCGCCACTGTTTGTGGTCCGGCGCGCTCGATCAGCAGCGTCACATGGCCGCCGCAGCACTGGCCGATCGCGGGCCCCAACGGAACGTCCATCTCGCGCTGGTCGATGTCGGAGAGCAGCAGCGCGCGCGCCTCGGCAATGGCAATCCATTCGAAATGACCGCCGCCGATGGTGCCGTCGACGCGCTCCGCCGTCACCAGCATGGTGGCGCCGGCTTCGCGCGGGGTCGAGCCGCGGGCGCTGAGGACGACGACACGGGCGGCAGCGGTGCCGGTGGCGAAATGAGCGGAGAGGATGTCGGCGAGGCCGGTTGTCATTCGGCTGCGTCCCGTTCACGATGCGGCGTCGCCATGCGCAGGCGCTCGACCGCATCCAGCACCCGTTCCGGCGTTGCCGGCGCATCCAGCCGCGGGCAGATGCGATAGTCGGCGACACTGGCGATCGCATCCGAGATGGCATGCAGGGCCGAGATGCCGAGCGGGAATGGCGGCTCGCCCACCGCCTTGGAGCGGAAGATCGTTTCCTCGCGATTGTGCGCGTCATACAGCGCCACATTGAAGATGCGGGGGCGGTCGCTGCAGGCCGGGATCTTGTAGGTCGAGGGCGCATGGGTGCGCAGCCGGCCCTTGGCGTCCCACCACAATTCCTCGGTGGTCAGCCAGCCGGCACCCTGCACATAGGCGCCTTCGATCTGGCCGATGTCGAGGATCGGGTTCAGCGATCGTCCGCAATCGTGCAGGATGTCGACGCGTTCGAGGCGATATTCGCCGGTGAGGGTGTCGACGGCCACCTCGGTGCAGGCGGCGCCATAGGCGAAGTAATAGAAGGGATGGCCGCGGCCGGCCTTGCGGTCCCAGTGGATTTTTGGCGTCTTGTAGAAGCCGGTGGCGGAGAGTTGCACGCGGGCGAGATAGGCCTGCTTCACGACATCGTCGAAAGCCACTTCTTCAGTGCCGATGCGCAGCTGGTTCGGCAGGAACGTCACCTCGTCCTTGGCGACGCCCCACTTGCTCGCGGCGAATTCGGTCAGCCGTTCGCGGATGGTCAGCGCGGCGGCTTCCGCCGCCTTGCCGTTGAGGTCGGCGCCGGAGGAGGCGGCGGTCGGGGAGGTGTTCGGCACCTTGGCGGTGGTGGTGGCGGTGATCTTGATCCGCTCGATGTCGATCTGCAGCACGTCGGCGACGACCTGCGCCACCTTGATGTAAAGCCCCTGGCCCATCTCGGTGCCGCCGTGATTGATCTGCACGCTGCCGTCCGTGTAGACGAGCAGCAATGCGCCGGCCTGGTTCGACGAGGTCAGCGTGAACGAGATGCCGAACTTCACCGGCGTCAGCGCGATGCCGCGCTTGATCACCGGGCTCGCGGCATTGGCCGCACGGATGGCCTCGCGCCGCGCCTGGTAGGCGCAGTCGCGCTCCAGCCTCTCCACCAGCTCGAGGGCGATGTTGTCTTCCACCGTCTGATGATAGGGCGTCACGTCGCGCCCCGCTTCGCCGTAGAAGTTGCGCTTGCGCACGGTCAGCGGATCGAGGCCGATCGCAAACGCGATCTCCTCGATGATGCGCTCCGCGCCGACGATGCCCTGCGGGCCGCCGAAGCCGCGAAATGCGGTGTTGGAGACGGTGTTGGTCTTCAGCGGTTCGGACACCGCCCGCACCGCCGGATAGAAATAGCAGTTGTCGGCATGGAACAGCGCGCGGTCGGTGACCGGTCCCGACAGGTCGGACGACCAGCCGCAGCGCGCGGCGAAGGTCATGTCGACGCTCTGGATGCGGCCCTCGTCGTCGAAGCCCACGTCGTAATCGACGATGAAATCGTGCCGCTTGCCGGTGACGGTCATGTCGTCGTCGCGGTCGGGTCGGATCTTTGCTGCCCGTCCCAGCCGCTTGGCGGCGATGGCTGCATAACAGGCGAAGGCGCTGCACTGGGTTTCCTTGCCGCCGAAGCCGCCGCCCATGCGGCGCACCTCGATGGTGACGGCATGGGCCGGGATGGCCAGCGTCACCGCCACCATGTGCTGCACTTCGGTCGGGTTCTGCGTCGAGGAGAACACGGTGACGTCGTCCTCCTCGCCGGGAATGGCGAGTGCCACCTGGCTTTCGAGATAGAAATGCTCTTGGCCACCCATGGCCATGCGCCCGGTGATCCGGCGCGGCGCGGCGGCAAGCGCGGCGGTCGCGTCGCCCCGTGCCAGCGTCATCGGCGCGGTGACCAATTGCCCGGTCACCTTGGCTGCGTCGATATCGAGCACCGCCGGGAGATCCTCGTAAGTGACCTCGGCAAGCCGCACCGCGGCTCGCGCTTCCAGCCGGGTGCGCGCGGCCACCATGAAGATCGGCTGCCCCAGGAACTCCACACGGTCGATGGCGAGCAGCGGCTCGTCATGCAGATGGGTGGGGCTGACGTCGTTCTCGCCGGGGATGTCGGCGGCGGTGAACACCGCGATCACGCCGGGCGCGGTTTTCACTTTCGCCAGATCGACGGCGACGATACGGGCATGGGCCCGCTCGCTGAGGCCGAGATAAACATGCAGCAGGCCTTCCGGCTCTGGCATGTCGTCGATGTAGATAGCTTCGCCGGTGACATGGCGGCGCGCGCTGTCGTGCGGCAGCGAGGCATGGGTGCCGCTGCGCAATGTCGTCTGCGTCGGGAATTCGCGTTCAGCCCTGGACATCAGCCACCGCCTTGTCGCCGACCAGGCGGGTTTCGACCTCGGGATGCATCAGTTCGACATGCAGCCGCGCGATCAGGTTCTGCGCGCTGCGCAGCCGGTAGCTCGCGGTGGCCCGCATGTCGCTGAGCGGCGTGAAGTCCTCGGCCAATGCCGCCTTGGCGGCGGCCACTGCGGCCAGATCGAAGCTGCGGCCACGCAGCGCGGCTTCTGTCGCGAGCGCGCGTTTGGGCGTTGCCGCCATGCCGCCGAAGGCGATGCGAATGTCGGTGATGCGGCTGCCGTCGAGATGCAGCCAGAACGCGCCCATCACCGCCGAGATGTCCTGGTCGAAACGCTTGGAGATCTTGTAGGCGCGATAGCGGCCGGCCGGTGCCGGCTTGGGCACGGTGATGCGCGCGACGAATTCGCCGGGCTGCCGATCCTGCTTGCCGTAAGCGATGAAGAATTGCTCCAGTGGTATGGCGCGCCGCTTCCCGCCGTGCCGCAGGTGCAGCGTGGCGCCAAGCGCGATCAGAGCGGGGGAGGCGTCGCCGATCGGCGAGCCGTTGGCGATGTTGCCGCCGATGGTGCCGACATTGCGGATCGGCGTGGAGGCGAGACGGCGGATCAGTTCGCCCAGGTCCGGATAGTGGCGGGCAAGCACGGGCGCCGCTTCGCTGTAGGTGACGCCGGCACCGATCTCGATGGCGCTGCCGCTGTCGTCGATGGCCTGCAGCTCACGGATGCGGCCGATCCATACCAGCGTCGGCAGCTTGCGCATGTGCTTGGTGATCCACAGGCCGACGTCGGTCGATCCCGCGACGATGGTGGCCTGTGGCTGCGCCAGCAGGATCTCGGCCAGCGCGTCGGTGGTGGCTGGCGCGTAAAACGTGCCGCTGTCGTCACCGATTTCGACTGTGTCGGTGTCCTGCAGCGCCTTGAGTCGCGCCAAGGTTTCCGGCGCCCGCCGATCGAATTTGTCTTGTTGCGGATTGGCGCAGGCGTGCTGGGCCGCGCGCACGATCGGAGCGTAGCCGGTGCAGCGGCAGAGATTGCCGGACAGCGCGTCGTCGATCGCCTGCTCGCCCGGGCAGGTGCCGCTGGTCTTGCTGAACGCCAGCAGCGACATCACGAAGCCCGGCGTGCAGAAGCCGCATTGCGAGCCGTGATGCTCGACCATGGCGTTCTGCACCGCATGCAGTGCGCCGTCGTCCTCCTTGAGATGTTCGACGGTGAGCAACTGGCAGCCGTCCAGGGTGCCGACCGGCTGGATGCAGGCGTTGACGGCGCGATAGGCGAGTCCGCCCGCGTTGTCCGGCCGCACCACCACCACGGTGCAGGCGCCGCAATCGCCCTCGTTGCAGCCTTCCTTGGTGCCGGTCCGGCGCTCATGAAGGCGCAGCCAGTCCAGCACGGTCATGGTCGGCGCAATGCGGTCGATCTCGTGGGGCTCGTCGCCGAGCAGGAAACGGATGCGTGGTCTCACGTCATGTCCTCCGTGCAAGGGATCAACTGCCCCGGTAGGTGCTGTAGCCATAGGGAGAGATCAGCAGCGGCACGTGGTAGTGCGTATTCGTATTGGCGATGCCGAAACGAATCGGGATTTCGTCCAGAAAGGCCGGCTCCGGCAGCGCGTCATGTTCGCGGCGCAGATAGGCGCCGGCATGGAACAGCAGCTCGTAGCGGCCGGTTTCCATGGTCTCCGCGCTCAGCAGCGGCGCGTCGCATCGCCCGTCGAGGTTGGTCTCGGTGTCGGCCAGCACGACGCGGCTATCGCCGTCGAGGCGGACCAGCACGATGCGCAGGCGCGCTGCCGGCCGCCCGTTGGCGGTATCGAGTACGTGCGTCGTCAGGCGTCCGCCGCTATGCTGGCTGACCAAGGCAGTCCCCCCGTATGGTGTTTGTCCAGGCGGTGCTCCGATCGCGGCACCGCGTGTGCGATATTGTCACGGAAGCCGGCAAGCGACTTGCCGTCGGCTTCGGAAACATCTTGCGAATTTCCCGAAAGAACAAACCGGCCCCGGCCGCCTAGTGTCCCCCGAGATTTTCTCGGGGATTCCACCGATGGCAACCACTCTCGACTACCCGCGCGACCTCATCGGCCACGGCCAGTACCCGCCGCGGGTGACCTGGCCCGGCAACGCCCGCATCGCGGTGCAGATCGTCCTCAATTACGAAGAGGGCGGCGAGAACTGCGTGCTCCATGGCGATGCCGCCTCCGAGGCCTTTCTGTCGGAGATCGTCGGCGCGCAGCCCTGGCCCGGCCAGCGCCACATGAACATGGAGTCGATTTATGAGTATGGCTCGCGTGCCGGGTTCTGGCGGCTGTGGCGGCTGTTCACCGGCCGCAATATTCCTGTCACCGTCTATGGCGTAGCGACGGCGCTGGAGCGGGCGCCGGCGATCACGGCGGCGATGCGCGAAGCCGGCTGGGAGATCGCAAGCCATGGCTACAAGTGGATCGAGTACAAGGATCTCAGTGTCGCGGATGAGCGCGAGCATCTGCGCCAGGCGATCCGCCTGCATCGCGAGGTCACCGGCGAGCGGCCGACCGGCTGGTATCTCGGCCGCTGCTCCGAACACACCACGCAGCTGGTGATGGAGGAGGGTGGTTTTCTCTATTCGTCGGATTCCTATGCCGACGATCTGCCGTACTGGATCGAGGGACCGCATGGACCGCATCTGATCGTGCCCTATACGCTCGATGCCAACGACATGCGCTTCGCCACCGCGCAGGGCTTCAATGCCGGCGACCAGTTTTTCAACTACCTGAAGGATTCCTTCGATGTGCTCTATGCCGAGGGCGAGGAGGCGCCGAAGATGCTGTCGATCGGGCTGCATTGCCGCCTGATCGGCCGGCCGGGGCGAATCGCCGCCCTGATGCGTTTTCTCGATTACGTGGCGTCGCATCCCCAGGTCTGGATGGCGCGTCGGATCGACATCGCCCGGCACTGGGTTCGGCACCATCCGCCCGCCGGCCTGCGCCCGAGCCGGATGCCGCGGGCGCTGTTCGTGGAGAGTTTCGGCGACGTGTTCGAGCATTCGCCGGAGATCGCGGAAGCCGCCCATCGCGCCGGACTGTCGTCGCGGGACGATACCGCGGAGGGACTACATACGAGTTTGACCGCGGCGATGCGCGATCTGCCGCAGCAGCGCAAGCGCGCTCTGATCGATGCGCACCCTGATTTGGCCGGACGGCTTGCGCTGGCGGGCGAACTCACCGCCGATTCCACCTGGGAACAGAGCGGCGCCGGCCTCGACACGCTGACGCCGGCGGAGCTTGCCGAGTTCACTGCGCTGAACGACGCCTATCGCGCCCGCTTCGGTTTCCCTTTCATCCTGGCGGTGAAGGGACACGGCAAGGCGGACATCCTCCGCATCTTCAAGACCCGCCTCGGCAACGAGATCGAGGCCGAATTCAACGAAGCGCTCCGCCAGGTCGAGCGCATTGCCCTGCTGCGACTGAAGGAGCGCCTGCCGTGACGTCCCACGTCTGCCCATCCCTGTTTTCCGGCGCCGAGCGCGTGTTGCGCGGGCGTGTGCTGAGTTTCCATGCCGATCCGCGGCTGGCTGGCGCGGAGCACAGCTATCGTTATATCGAAGACGGCCTTGTGGTGATTGCGCAGGGCCGGATCGTCGCGGTCGGCGAGGCGCATGCATTGCTGCGCCATGTCGGTGCGCACGTGCCGGTCGACGATCACACTGGCCGGCTGATCCTGCCGGGCTTCGTCGACACCCATATCCATTATCCGCAGACGCGGGTGATCGCCTCCTATGGCGAGCAGCTGCTGGAGTGGCTGCAGAAATACACCTTCGTGGAAGAGCAGAAATTGCGCCAGCAGGGCCATGCCGAGCATGTCGCGCGGTTCTTCTTCGATGAGCTGCTGCGGCAGGGCACCACCACGGCGGTGGTCTACTGCTCGGTGCATCCGCAATCGGTGGATGCGTTTTTCGCCGAGAGCGAGCGGCGCGGCACGCGAATGATCGCCGGCAAGGTGATGATGGACCGCAACGCCCCCGAGGGACTTTTGGATACCGCCGAGAGTGGTTACAGCGAGAGCCGCGCACTGTTGCAGGCGTGGCATGGCCGGGGACGCCAGCTCTATGCCATCACGCCGCGGTTTGCGATCACCTCCACGCCGGAGCAACTGGAGGCGGCCGGCACGCTGGCGCGCGAATTTCCTGACGCCTATGTGCAGACCCATCTCGGCGAGAACCGCGCCGAGATCGCGCTGGTGAAGCAGCTGTTTCCGCAAGCCGCGAGTTATGCCGACGTCTACGCCCGCCACGGCCTGCTCGGGCCGAAGTCGATCCTCGGCCACTGCATCTATCTGGAGGACAGCGAGCTGGAACTGCTGGCGGAGAGTGAGTCCATCGCCGCGTTCTGTCCGACCTCGAACCTGTTCCTGGGCTCCGGCCTGTTCGACATGCGGCGCCTGCAGCAGCACGCCAAACCGGTGCGGGTGGGGATCGCCACCGATGTCGGCGGCGGCACCAGTTATTCCATGCTGCAGACCGCCAACGAAGCCTACAAGGTGCTGCAACTGCAGGGCCAGCAATGGCCGGCGCTGCAGGCCTTCTATATGATGACCCACGGCAACGCAGCCGTGCTCGGCCTGCAGGACCGCATCGGCAGTCTCGCGCAGGGCTTTGAGGCCGACATAGCGGTGCTGGATCCGCGGGCTACGCCGGCGATGGCGCACCGCATGGAGTGCATCGAGGACAATCTCGCCGAAGAGCTGTTCCTGCTGATGACGCTCGGTGACGATCGCTGTGTTGCCGAAACCTATGTGGCGGGTCGGCCGAGCAAGCCACGAAAGCCCGAAGCGGTCTTGCGCAAGGCCGCATCACAGCTTCTTGCCGACATGCCCTAGCTGCTTCGACACGTGGCGGCGTACGCCGTCCACGGTCATGTCCACGAAGGTCTTGACCCGCGCCGGCAGCATCTTGCGGGTGGGATAGAGCACGCCGAGCGTCACCGCTTGCGGCGGCGCGTCCGGCAGCAGCATCTGCAGGCGTCCCGCCGCAATGTGCTCCGCCACTTCGAACAGCGGCATCATGATGATGCCTTGCCCGGCCAGCGCCCACTCGATCAGCACGTCGCAGTCGTCGGCATCGAGCTGGCCGGAGACCGGCAGGATCTGCGGCTCGTGCTCCACCATCAGGGTCCAGCGGAACTGCTGCGATCCCGGAAAACGCAACAAGAGGCAGCTGTGGCGCAACAGGTCCGACGGCGCCTCGGGCATGCCACGCTTCTCCAGGTAGGACGGCGCCGCGCACAGCACCCGCTCCACGTCGGTGATCTTGCGCAGGGTGAAGGTGGAATCGCGCAGTTGCGCGAGCCGGATCGCCACGTCGACCGATTCCTGCACCAGGTCGAGCAGATGGTCCGACAGCCGCAGATGGATGTCGGTCTCTTCGTGCTGCTCGCGATAATGCGCTGCCAATGACGAGATCACCCGCCGCCCGAGGCCGAGCGGTGCGGTCACCTTCAGCGCGCCGCGCGGCGTGGCGCCGGCCTCAGTCACGCTGACCTCGGCCCGCTCCACCGATTCGATCACGTCGAGGCAGCGCTCATAGAACACCCGCCCGGCCTCCGTGAGGTTCATGCGCCGGGTGGTGCGGCTGACCAGGCGGCAGTTGAGGTGGGTTTCCAGCGCCTGGACCCGGTAGCTGACGACCGAGGGCGACATCCGAAGGGTGCGGCCGGCCGCGGAAAAGCTGCCGGATTCGGCGGCCCGCATGAAAATCCTGATGTTTTCCAGCGAAATCATGCGGGGGCTCCGATTTGTCGAATATCCAGAAAGATATTCCCGAATTCCCTGAAGGTGCAACGACCCTGATCCGGGTAGGGTCGCAGAAACACGGATGCTGATCGGGAGGGGGCGATGATCCCTTACATACTGGAATGGGGCAGTCTGCTGCTGCGCTGGCTGCATGTGGTGTCGGCGATGGCGTGGATCGGCGCGTCGTTCTTCTTCATGCACCTCGACGCCAGCCTGCGGTCGACGAAGGACATTCCGGCCGGCCAGGGCGGTTCCAGCTGGCAGGTGCATGGCGGTGGCTTCTATGAAATGCGCAAATATCTGGTCGCGCCGGAGTTCATGCCGGAGGAGCTGACCTGGCATAAATGGCAGGCCTACACGACGTGGCTCTCGGGCTTCGTGCTGCTGGCCTGGATCTATTACGCCCAGTCCCATCTCTATCTGATCAATCCCGACGTGATGCAGTTGAACGCGTGGCAGGCCTCGGCGCTCGGCGTCGGTGCGCTCGGTCTCGGCTGGGTGATCTATGACCAGCTCTGCAAGTCGCCGCTCGGCAAGAACGAGAACGTGCTCGGTCTGGTCGGGCTGGTCGCGATCGTGGCGGCGAGTTTCGGTTTCACCCAGGTGTTCAGCGGGCGCGGCGCGCTGATCCACACCGGTGCGCTGATGGCGACCTGGATGGCGGGCAACGTTTTCCTGATCATCATCCCCAACCAGCGCAAGGTGGTGGCGTCGCTGATGGCCGGCGAGACGCCGGATCCGGCACTCGGCAAGCAGGCCAAGCAGCGCTCGACCCACAACAACTATCTCACCTTGCCGGTGGTGTTGTTGATGCTGGCGAACCACTATCCGGTGCTCTACGCCAACTCCGCCGTGATTCCGCCGATCGTGTTCCTGATCACCATCTCCGGATCGCTGATCCGCCATTTCTACAATGTGCGCCACTCCGACCATGCCAAGTCTCCGTGGTGGACATGGGCCGCGGCCGCGGTGGCGCTGTGGTTCACCTTCTGGGTGGCGATGGCCTCCTCGCCGACAGGACGCGAGCAACTGGGACTGAGCGCCGCCGCCAGCGTGCCGGCCAAGGAAAGCCACGTGCCGGCGCCGGCAAAGGTGATCGAGATCGTCACCTCGCGCTGCTCGATGTGCCATGCGGCGGAGCCGGTGTGGGAGGGCATCCAGATCGCGCCGAAGGCGGTGTTCCTGGATACCCCGGCCAACATCGCCCGCCAGGCCGACGCCATCAACCTGCAGGCGGTGCTCAGCCGCGCCATGCCGCCCAACAATATCACCGCCATGACGGACGACGAGCGCACCGCGATCGCCATCTGGGTCAAGAACAGCAAGTGATTTGAAAGTGATGGACGGGAGCCCCTCCATGCTCGACCTGACGCAATCGACCTCCGCAGATCGTGCGCTGGGACACCACGCCATGGAACGGCTGGCGGAGCTGGACGCTTTCACCGACGAGCCGGGCATGCTGACCCGGCTTTATCTGTCGCCGGCGCATCGCCGTGCCGTGGATTGTCTGCTCGGCTGGTGGCGCGCGCTCGGCATCGAGGCCAAACTCGATGCGGCCGGCAACGTGATCGCGCGTTATGAAGGCGAGACGCCGGGCGCACCGGCGCTGATTATCGGCTCGCACATCGACACCGTGCGCAACGCCGGACGTTATGACGGCAATCTCGGCGTGGTGGCGGCGCTGACTGCCGTCGAGCAATTGGCCCGCCGCGGTGAGCGGCTGCCGTTCGCCATCGAGGTGGTGGCATTCGGTGATGAGGAGGGCGTGCGCTTTCCCACCACCTTGTCCGGATCGCGGGCGCTGGCCGGCACGTTCAATCCCGCGACCCTCGACGAGCGTGACCGCGACGGCGTCTCGCGCCGCGACGCGCTCACGGCGTTCGGCTGCGACCCCGACGGGATCGGCGCGGTCGCGCGCAAGCGGGATCAGGTGCTGGGCTTTCTCGAGGTGCACATCGAGCAGGGCCCCGTGCTGGAGAGCGAAGGCCTGCCGGTCGGCATCGTCACCGCCATCAACGGTGCGACGCGTCTTGCGGTGCAGATGCGCGGCACCGCCGGCCATGCCGGCACGGTGCCGATGGGATTGCGGCACGACGCGCTGACCTGCGCGGCGACTGCGATTGTCGCGATCGAGGAGCTTGCGCGGTCACAGCCCGGCCTGGTTGCGACCGTGGGGCGGATCGAGGCACGGCCAGGAGCTGTAAACGTCATTCCCGGCGAAGCGCTGTTCACCGTCGACATTCGCTCCTCCGACGACGCGCAGCGCACTCGTGCGGTGGCCGAGATCGGCGCGCGTCTTGGCGCGCTGGCGCAGGCGCGCGCCATCGCACTTGAAATCACCACCACCCATGAGGCGGCGGCCTGCGCCTGTCATCCTGATATCGTCAGCCAGATCGAAGCAGCCGTCGCGCGCCAGGGCCTCCGGCCGCTGCGGCTCGCCTCCGGCGCCGGGCACGATACGATGGCCGTGGCCGCACTGTGTCCCGTCGGCATGCTGTTCGTGCGTTGCGACGGCGGCATCAGCCACAATCCGGCCGAGCGGATCACGGTGGAGGACGCGGACGCGGCGGTGCGCGTGCTGCTCGACGCCATCAGGCGCTTTCGCCCGGTTCCTGGGCGCTGAATTCCATATGGGAGAGTTTGTGAGATGACCGTAACCATCGACGGCCGGACGCTGACCGGCGACCAGGTCGCGCACGTGGCCCGCAGCCATGGCGGCCGCTTCGCCACCGCCGCGCTGGATGAGGCGGCGCGCGCCCGGATCGCCACGGCGAGAACCTACATCGACGCCAACTTCATGCACGACGACGCGCCGCTGATGTACTCCTTCAACACCGGCGTCGGCCTGTTCAAGGACCAGCGGGTGCTGATGTCGGAGATGGCCGAGTACCAGATGAAGACGGTGTACGCCCATGCCACCGGCATCGGCGAGCCGTTTGGCGAAGACGTGACGCGCGCCACCATGCTGCTGCGCGCCAATGCCTTCGCCTCCAACTATTCCGGTCCGCGCGTGGCCGTGGTCGATCGTTTGCTGGAGTGCCTCAATGCCGGCCTGCATCCGGTGATTCCGCAGAAGGGATCGGTTGGTGCATCCGGAGATCTGGCGCCGCTGGCGCATCTGGCGGCCGCGATCTGCGGCTTTCCGGAAGCGCAGATGGTGTATCGCGGCCGGCGCATGCCGGCGCGCGCGGCGTTGAGCGAAGCGGGATTGGCGCCGGATTTTCCGCTCTCCGCCAAGGACGCCTCCGCTTTGATCAACGGTTCCACGGTGTCGCTGGCGCTGGCCGTGCTGGCGCTGGAGGACGCCAAGCGAATCCTCAAGCATGCCGACATCGCCATGACGCTGTCGCTGGAATGCATGCGTGGCGAGCTTGCCGCGTTCGATCCCCGCGTGCACGCGGCGCGGCCGCATGCCGGGCAAGCCGCTACCGCCCGCAACATCCTGCGCATCGCCCAGGGATCGCAGCGCTGCTCGGAGGCCGCGCGCGTCACCATCTATCCGGACGAGGCGCGCGCGCCCGGCAAGCCGCCGGCGCCGCGGGTGCAGGATGTCTATTCCCTGCGCTGCACGCCGCAGGTGCACGGCCCGATGCGCGACGCGCTGGGTTATATCGGCCAGGTGGTCGGCACCGAAATCAATTCTGCCACCGACAATCCGCTGATCTTCGACGACGGTGTCGGCGGTTACACCTGCATCTCCGGAGGTCACTTTCACGGCCAGTATATCGCGCAGGTGATGGACCTCTTGGCGATCGCCGCCACCGACCTCGGTTCGATCAGCGAGCGACGCCTCGCGCGCTTGATCGATCCCACCATGAGTTATGGCCTGCCGCGCAATCTCCTTGCCGGCAAGCGCGGGCTCAACACCGGCTTCGCCACGGTGCAGTGCTCGATGTCGGCGCTGGTGATGGAGAACCGCACGCTGTCGACGCCCGGTTCGGTGGATTCGATCCCCGGCAAGTCCAATGCCGAGGACCACGTCTCCAACTCCACCTGGTGTGGCCGCAAGGCTCGTACGGTGGTCGAGAACCTTGAACAGATCGTCGCCTGCGAGATCCTGATGGCAGGCCAAGCGTTGTCGCTGATCGCGGATCACGCCAGGGAGCATCCGATCGGCCGTGGCAGCCAGGCGGCGCTCGATGCGCTGCGCAGCGTGGTCCCGCCGGCGCTCGATGGCGATCGCTGGTATCACACCGAGATGGTGGCGGCGCTGGAGCTGGTGCGCTCGGGGGCCCTGGTGTCAGCTGTGGAGGCCGTGACGGGGCCGCTGGAGCCATGAAGCGTGTAGCCCGCATGAGCGGAGCGATATGCGGGGAGGCCATGCGTTGTCTTCCCCGGGTATCGCGGAGCCTGTCATCGGGCCGCGCTCCGCGCGGACCCGTTGGCTCACCCGGGCTACGACAATAACTCAAGCCTTCTTTGGCACCTTCAACTTCTTCGGCCGCTTCGCCGTGCCGCAGGTATCGTAGCAGTGGCAACTGATGAGATGGTCGTTGACGATGCCGGTGGCCTGCATGAAGGCGTAGACGATGGTCGGGCCGACGAACTTGAAGCCGCGCGACGCGAGATCCTTCGAGACCGCGATCGAAACCGGCGTCGAGGCCGGAACGCTCTTGGTGGTCTTGAACGCATTCACCTTCGGCTTGCCGCCGACATGGTCCCACAGCAGCTTGGAGAAGCCGGGGCCTTCGTCCATGATTTTCAGATAGGCCTTGGCGCCGGCAACCGTGCCTTCGATCTTGGCGCGGTTGCGCACGATGCCGGCATCGTTCATCAGCGCTTCGACCTTCTTCGCGTCATAACGCGCGATTTTGGCCGGCTCGAAATTGTCGAAGGCTTTGCGGAAATTCTCGCGCTTGCGCAGGATTGTGATCCAGGACAGGCCGGCCTGGAAGCCGTCGAGGATCAGCTTTTCGAACAGCGCGCGGTCATCATACTCCGGCACGCCCCATTCGGTGTCGTGATAGGCCATGTAGAACGGGTCTTCGCCAGGCCACGGACAGCGTACGAGTCCGTCGGCGTGCAGTTTGGCGTTGCTCATCGGGACATGCTCACGCGCTGGCTTTCTTCACGGCGGCGCGGACCTCGTCCGGCGCTGCCAGCTGGATCGGCTGACCATCTGCCAGCAATGCCAGGCCGGCGTCGAGCGCCTCGGTGGCGCGATCCACACGGATCACAGCCAGGGCCTTGCCCTGCGCCGATGATCCCATGGTGCCGATCGATTTTTCGCCGGCAAGGATGCTGGTTCCCGCTGCGGGGGCCGCCTGGTCCAGCGTGATGCGCACGGTGCGGGTGCGCGCGGTGCCGCGGTGCTGCATGCGCGACACCACTTCCTGCCCGACATAACATCCCTTGTCGAAGTCGACGCCGTGCAGGTGATCCATGTTGGTTTCATGCGGAAAGGCATCGCCATAACCGAAGTCGGCGCCGCCGCGCGGCACGCCGCAAGCGATGCGGTGCGCCTCATAGGCCGCTGGCGCGACCCATTCGGCGCCGATCAGCTGCGTGGCTTTTTCCGCGAGATCCTGCGGCACCAGGATGCGCCATCCCAGTGCTTCGCTGCGCGGATCGGCAAACGCAAGATCCGGCAGTGCCTCGGGCTTGCCGTCCCACACCGCGAGCACGCCGAGCCCGCCGGAGAGATTCTCCACCACGACCTTGGCGCGCAGCTTGTAGAAGCCCAGTTTGGTCGCAAACGCATCCGCAAGCGGCAGCGGACAATCCAGCAGGAAGCCGCTGCCAGGTTCTGTAATATGGCCCTCGGGCGCTTCGGTGATCAGAAAATCCACCACGATCTTGCCCTGCGGCGTCAGCAGCGCGCCGAAGCGGGCGATGCCGGGACGCACCAGGTCGACCTCGGTCGTGACCAGATTGTTGAGGAAGCTGCGCGCATCGGGGCCGGAGACTTTGACCACGCCCCGGTCCGGGAGAAACGCTGATTTCATGGGGGTATCCGTGCGATTTCCGCTTGTCAGATGTAGGCAGGGAACGTAAGGCGCTAAGGTGCCTGCCACAAGGCCCGTGGTCAGGCGATCACGCTTGAATCGTTGTTGTTTCGGGCCGAACCGGGTGTGCAATGAGCCAGACTTATGACGTGATTCTCAAGTCCGGAACCGTGGTCAATCAGGACGGCGAGGGTTTGCGCGACATCGGCATCAAGGATGGCCGCATCGCCGAGATCGGCTCGCTTACGCAGGCGAGTGCCGCGGAGGTCATCGACTGCAAGGGCTTGCACATCCTGCCCGGCGTGATCGACACCCAGGTGCATTTCCGCGAGCCCGGGCTGACCCACAAGGAAGACCTGGAAACCGGATCGCGCGGCGCCGTGCTCGGCGGCGTCACCGGGGTGTTCGAGATGCCGAACACCAATCCGCTGACCATCACCGACGAAGCCTTCACCGCCAAGGTCAAGGCCGGCCATCATCGCATGCACTGCGACTTTGCCTTTTTCATCGGCGGCACCCGCGAGAACGTGCAAGACTTGCCGGAGCTCGAGCGCGCACCGGGCTGCGCCGGGGTCAAGGTGTTCATCGGCTCGTCCACCGGCAGCCTGCTGGTGGAAGACGACGACAGCCTGCGAAAGATCTTCCAGGTGATCCGCCGCCGCGCCTCGTTCCATGCCGAAGACGAGTATCGCCTGAACGACCGCAAGGGCCTGCGCATCGAGGGCGACCCGCGCTCGCATCCGGTGTGGCGCGACGAGATCGCGGCGCTGCAGGCGACGCAGCGCCTGGTGGCGCTGGCGCGCGAGACCGGCAAGCGCATCCATGTGCTGCACATCTCCACCAAGGAAGAGATCGCCTATCTGCGCGACCACAAGGATGTCGCGTCGGCGGAAGCGACGCCGCATCATCTCACGCTGGCCGCGCCCGAGTGCTACGAGCGGCTCGGCACCCGCGCCCAGATGAACCCGCCGGTGCGCGACGCCAGCCATCGCGACATGATCTGGTACGGTGTCAATCAAGGCATCATCGATATCCTGGGCTCGGACCACGCGCCGCACACGGCGGAAGAAAAGGAAAAGGTCTATCCGGCATCGCCGTCGGGCATGACCGGCGTGCAGACGCTGGTGCCGACCATGCTGGACCACGTCAATGCGGGCCGACTGTCGCTGGCGCGTTTTGTCGATCTCACCAGCGCCGGTCCCGCGCGCCTGTTCAACATTGCCTGCAAGGGCCGTATCGCTGCCGGCTACGACGCCGATTTCACCATCGTTGATCTGAAGCGCAGCGAGACCATCACCAACAAATGGATTGCGTCCCGGGCCGGCTGGACGCCCTATGACGGCGTCAAGGTGACGGGATGGCCGGTCGGCACCTTCGTGCGCGGCCGCCGCGTGATGTGGCAGGGCGAACTGGCGACGCCGTCGCAGGGCGAGCCGGTGCGGTTTCTGGAGACGCTGAAGGCGTAGTGTGGGGGCGGACGTGCCATCCCCACTCCGTCATTGCCGGGCTTGACCCGGCAATCCAGCTTTCTTCGATGTTACAACGCGAATTCAGAGTTCAAGCTGGACCCGCGGGTCAAGCCCGCGGGTGACGCAGAATATGGAATGACGCACGGTGTAGGCGTTACGACGCCTTACTGCCGCGCCAGCACCACGGAAAATTCGCCGTTGCGAATCCGGGCCGGCAGGCCCTCGACGAACTTCGCCACCGCATCCTCGCCATAGGTGCCGACCAGTTCGGCGAAGGCGGCGAACAGGCTGGCCTGCGCCAGGCAATCGCCGTCGATGCCGTCGTGCCGCGCCTCCGCCCAGGCCTCGTTGAGGTAGCCGAGCGCTGCCTGCTTCTGCTCATGGTCCGGCAGCGGGTCGCGGGCAACTGTGTACGTCGGCAAATGGCTCATGGAATGCAACAACCTGTGTGGCATGGCTCCCTGGGGAGCACGGCGACTATGATCAAAGCTTTAGCACGCGCCGCGCGGCGGCCTAGCCGGTTCTTTAGGAAAGGTTAACGGCGCGGGATCAATCATCTACGTTTCCGGAAGCGGCGGGTTATCAAGCATTTACCGCATCTGTCGGGGATCTCCATGACTGAGCGGCGTGCGATGGCCGTGTCGCCACGGCCGGATTTACCCACAATCTTAAGCCTGTTCAGTGAGCGCGGGGACGTTTGTGGCCGGTATGAGTGTGCCGGGCGCCATCAGTTAGTTGGCGTAGCGAGCGGTCAGGTCGCGGGAGATTTTCGAGCCCTCGTCGAGATAACGGCGGACCGCCAGGTTCGCGGCCGGGGTGCAGGCGCGATAGGTCTGCTGGAAGCCGTGATAGCCGCGATTGAAGCTTGCCACCATGCGCGAACGCCGCTGGCCCGATGGCGTCTCCGCATCGACCAGCGCCTGCATTTCGTTGCGCCACTTCATGCCTTCATTGCTGCCGCAGATCGCGCGCAGGTAATGCAGTGTGCCGAGGATTTCCGCGAGCCGCTGCAGGTCGGCGTCAAATGGCGCGGCCGCGTCCTGCGCCCGGACGGAGACGGGAACAGCAAGGGTCAAGACGATAAGGGCCGCAACCAGGTGCCTAAGCATCCAGCGGGATATGCCTTTTCAATGGGAAGGAAGCAAGGCAAAGCCGGCCTCAGCCGGCGAGCAGGGCGCGGGCCGCCGCAATGATCTGAAACAGTCCCTCGGTGGTGGGCTGGACATCCGGATGGTCCGGGTCGCACCACCTGTAATCGTCCAGTTCGTCGTTCAGCGTCACCTCGCCCGAGACCCAGCGGGTGGCGAACGACATGATGACGAAGTGGCCGGCGATGCCTTTGGCGGGATTGGGCACCACCTCGCGCCAGCCGGCGAGGCCGATGACATCGATCGCGAGCGCGGTTTCCTCGCGCACCTCGCGTTGCACGGCTTCCGCCAGGGTTTCGCCGAATTCCACCCGGCCGCCGGGCAGGGTGTAGACGCCCCTGGCTGGCTGGCGGGCGCGCCGCACCAGCAGAATCCTGCCGTCGCGAAAAATCGAGGCGCTGGCAGCGAGCTGCGGCCGTTCCGGGGGGCTGGCGCTGCTCGCCATCACGCGGTCATGATCCCGTCGACATCGGCCTCATGGCCCGAGCCGTTGATGATGCCGCCGGCCAGCGTGACCAGCGGTTTCACCCAGCCGGTGGCCTGCTCGGCGAGCTGCGCCCGGCTCTTGTCCTGCTGCATCTGGCGCATGGCATCGCCGACCGCGGTCAGGATCGAGGTCATGGTGCGGGTGATGTTATCGAACTCGCCGCGGATCGCCGGATCAGCCGTCTCGTAGGTGCTGATCGCCAGCTCCCGCGCCTTGAAATTGGCGGCGCGGAAATGCTCGGCGTAGGACAGGGGTTGCCAGCTCAGGAAATCCTCGGCGCAGTCCGGCAGGTCCGGGATCATTTCCAGCAGCATGATGGCTTCATTGAAATGATTGAGGTAGTCGGTGGCCAGCCCGGTGCGCGGATTGATGTTGGCGGTGAGCAACTCCTCGGCGCTGGGCCGCGGGACAGCGCGGCCGTTGGCGGCCTGATCGCCGGACACAGCCTCATCGAGTGGGGATATCTTCGCGGCCGCGGAGCTCATCCGTTCAAGTGTTAGGCGGACAGGGTTAAGAGGGGCTGAACATGGTCAGGCCTGGGTCGTGAAATGTGCGGACGATACGTCATTCTGACAACGCCCGATGAGCTGCGGCGGCTCTTCAACTACCCTGAGTTGCCGAATAGTCCGGCGCGTCACAATGTGGCGCCGACCCAGCCGGTGCCGGTGGTGCTGCAGGACCGCGGCGTCAGGCATTATCACCTGATGCGCTGGGCTTTCATGCCGGCCTGGGTCAAGGATCCCCGGACCTTCGCGCTGGTCATCAACGCCCGCTCCGAGACCGTACAGACCAAGCCGGCGTTCAAGAACGCGATCCGCCGCCGCCGCTGCCTGCTGCCGGCCGATGGCTATTATGAATGGCAGGACAAGGGCGGCCGCAAGCGCCCGTTCTTCATCCGCCGCCGCGACGGCGCGCCGATGGCCTTTGCCGGCCTGGCCGAGACCTGGATGGGACCGAATGGCGAGGAGGTCGACACGGTGGCGATTGTCACCACCGCGGCCGCGCCGGAAATGGCCGGCCTGCATCATCGTGTGCCCGTGACGATCGCGCCGGCGGATTTCGAGCGCTGGCTTGATTGTCTGGCGTTCGATGCGGACGAGGCGATGCCGCTCCTGGTGCCGCCCCAGGTCGGATCGATGGCGTGGTACGAGGTCTCGACCGCGGTCAATCACGTGGCCAACGACGATCCGCAACTGATCCTGCCGATCACGGCGGAGCAGGCGGCGGACGAAGAAGCCGCGTTCCTTGCAAAGAAAGCGCCGGCAAGGAAGCTGCCGCGGGCGAAGGTCGAGGACGAGGGGCAGGGGTCGTTGTTTTAGGTCATGCCGGCGGCGGAGAAAGACGACGCGCCTCCACACCCACTGTCATGCCCGCGAACACGTTCGCGGGCATGACAGAGAAGAGGTGGCGCGTATCACACATCAACCAACGGCGACAAAGATTGCGCAGCCGTCACTTGAACACATGCAGTGCCGCATACTGCAGCAGTATGATGGTCTTGGCGTCCACGATGCGGCCGTCGGCGATCATGGCCAGCGCCTCGTCGATTGAAGGCTCCAGCACCTCGATATCCTCGCCCTCGGAGGGATTGCCGCCGCCGTCGCTGATGCGCATGCCTGGGTCGTATTCGGCGACAAAGAAATGCAGTTTCTCGGTCACCGAGCCTGGGCTCATGAACGCCTCGAACACCTTCTCCACGCGGTGCAGCCGATAGCCGATCTCTTCTTCCGCCTCCGCACGGATGCGCTTTTCGGGAGTTTCGTCGTCGAGCAGTCCGGCAGCAGCTTCGATCAGCAGGTCGTCATGGCCGCTGACATAGGCAGGATAGCGAAACTGCTTGGTCAGGATGACGGTGCGGCGCGCGCGGTTATAAGGCAGCAGCGCCGCGCCGTTGCCGCGATCGTAGGTCTCGCGGTGCTGGGTCTGCCATTGGCCGTTCGAGCGCAGCCACTCGAACGTGGTGCTCTTCAGCGTGTACCAATTGTCCGACAGCAGGCGGACGGACTGGACGCGGATGCGGTTGGCGATGCTCATTCAGAATCCCGGAACGCTTGTAACCCGGATGAGCGCAGCGATATCCGGGATTCATCAACACTGGCCTTCCCGGATGTCGCTTCGCTCATCCGGGCTACGAGTGACGAACTACAGAACTTTGCCCGGATTAAGGATATTGAGCGGGTCGAGCGTCGCTTTCAGGGTGCGCATCACGTCGAGTGCGACGGCGTCCTTGAAATGGGGCAGTTCGTCACGCTTCAGCACGCCGATGCCGTGTTCGGCGGAGATCGAGCCGCCGAGCCGTGCCACGATGGCGTGCACCACCTCGTTGACGTCGTGCCAGCGCGCCAGGAAGGCCTGCTGGTCGGCACCGACCGGCTGGCTGACATTATAGTGGATGTTGCCGTCGCCGAGATGCCCGAACGGCACCGGACGGCAGCCGGGGATCAGCTTCACCACCGCGGCGCTGGCCTCGGCGATCAATTGCGGCACGGCGGCGACCGGCACGGAGACGTCGTGCTTGATCGAGCCGCCTTCGGGTTTCTGTGCCGGAGAAATCACCTCGCGCAGCGTCCAGAATGCGGTGCGCTGGTCGAGATTGGCGGCGATCACGGCGTCCTCGACGATGCCCTCGTCAAAGCCGCGCTCCAGGATCGCTTCCAGTGTGGCGCGGGCGTCGTCTCGCTGCGACGAGATCTCCATCAACACATACCAGGGCGTTCGGTTGTCCAGCGGCGCGCGGATGTTCGGGCCGTGCTTGACACAGAAGTCGATGCAGATGTCGGCGATCAACTCGAAACTCGTCAGCGTGCCCGCGGCCTCCGCGCGCGACAGCTCCAGCAGCTTCAGCGCGTCGTCCGGCGAGGCGAGGCCGACAAAGGCGGTCTCCACCGCGCGCGGCTTGGGATAAAGTTTCAGCACCGCGGCGGTGATGATGCCGAGCGTGCCCTCCGCGCCGATGAACAGGTCGCGCAGATCGTAGCCGGTGTTGTCCTTCTTCAGTTTCGACAGGTTGCTGACAATGCGGCCGTCCGCCAGCACCACCTCGATGCCGACGGCGAGATCGCGCGCCACGCCATAGGCCAGCGCCGCGGTGCCGCCGGCATTGGTCGAGAGATTGCCGCCGATGGTGCAGCTGCCTTCGGCGCCCAGCGACAGCGGAAACAGCCGGTCGACCGCGTCGGCCTGCTGCTGCGCGGTCGCCAGGACTACGCCGGCCTCGCAGGTCATGGTGTTCGACGCGGTGTCGACCTCGCGGACCTTGTCGAGACGGCGCAGCGACAGCACCACTTCGCCGTGATGTGGGGTCTGGCCGCCGACCAGGCCGGTATTGCCACCCTGCGGCACCAGCGCGGTTTTCGTTTCCGACGCGAGCTTGCAGATCGCGGCGACCTCCGCGGTCGAGCCCGGGCGCAGCACCAGCTTGGAGTGGCCCTGGTACAGGTTGCGCTCTTCGGTGAGATAGGGCGCGAGATCGTGAGCGTCCGTCACCGCGTATTTCTCGCCGACGATCGCGGTGAAGCGGGCGATCAGGTCGGGCGAGAGCGTGGTCACGGGCTTTTCGACGATGTTCATCTGTGTCCTCGAAGCTGGTCTTCTTGTCTTTTAGCCGTGTCTCTACTCTTGCGGAGCGGCGGCGCGGCGCAGCCGGTCGTTGATGGCTTCGCCGAGGCCCTCGTCCGGGATCGGCATCACCGCAATGGCGTGGGCACCCCTGCCGTCCAAGGCCCGCAGATGGCCGAACAGATTGGCCGCCGCCTCGACCAGGTCGCCGCGCGGCGACAGGTTCAGCACCGCGGTTGCATGCTCTGATCCAGATATGACCGACGGCCCGAACGCCAGCAAGGCCTCGCCATCGGCGAGCTGGCTTGCATTCAGGCGCACCTTGGTGCGTGGCGCATAGTGCGAGGCCAGCATGCCCGGCGCCAGCGGCTGCGGCGTGTCAGAGTCGATGTCCTCGACGGCCTCGGCCAGCGCGATGCCGAGCACGCGCTCGATCTCGCTGCGTGGCACGCCGCCGGGCCGCAGCATGGTGGGGGCCTTGAGGCAGGCGACGATGGTGGATTCGACGCCGACCCGCACGGGCCCGCCGTCAACGATCAGGTCGATACGCCCATCGAGATCGCTGGCCACATGGGCCGCGGTGGTCGGCGAGACGTGGCCGGAGAGATTGGCTGACGGCGCCGCCACGGGCCGCCCCAGCGCCTGGAGAATCGCATGCGCCACCGGATGGGCGGGAACCCGCACTGCCACGGTGTCGAGGCCGGCGGTGGCGAGATCGGCCACCGGGCAGCCCTCGGCTTTGGGCAGCACCAGTGTCAGCGGCCCCGGCCAGAACGCCTGCGCGAGTTTGAGGCTTTGGGCGTCGAATCGGGCGATCGCCTGCGCCGCCGCCAGATCGGCCACATGGGCGATCAGCGGGTTGAAAGCGGGCCGGCCCTTGGCCTGGTAGAGCCGCGCAATCGCCTGTGGATTGGTGGCGTCGGCGCCGAGCCCGTAGACCGTTTCGGTCGGAAACGCCACGAGACCCCCGCGCAGGAGCGTTTGCGCGGCGATTTCGGCGGCTTTTGCGTCGGCCGCGATCAGTTGGGTGCTCGGATCGGTCATTACAGGGGTGTTTTTGCTCGGATTTTTTCCCCTATAGCAGTTCTTGCGGTCTGCGAAACCCTTGGCTATAAGGCCGCACCTAGTCGGAGTGTGGCTCAGCCCGGTAGAGCACTGCGTTCGGGACGCAGGGGTCGTAGGTTCAAATCCTACCACTCCGACCAGTTAGGCTCACGAAATCGTCCCGGATTTCGCGCAACCAATTCCCAACAAAAATCCATTTTTTGTTCGCATGCAGCTGTGACGCGAGGTGGCTTGACGTTCTGTCAGTCATCGCGAGCACTATCGAGTGCCGCTGCCTGAGGTGCGCGCGCGTCTCTATGACCAGGCCTTGGGGCTTGCCGGTATCGGCGCATGGAAAATGTGAGCTCACGGCAGAACGCCTGACCTGGACGTCGGGCGTCTACGACATCTTCGGCTACCCCATGGGCACCCGCTGCGGCGAGCTGATGTCCTCGACCTCTATGTCGACGAGTCCCGGCGCAACATGCGCGCGCGTGCCGAGGTGATCCGGACCGGCCTTGCGGTATCGCTCGATGCCGAGATCAGGACCTGGCGCGGTGAAAGGCGCTGGATAGGTCGGTGCGTCGGTCGGAGCTGCCATCGTTGGCCGCCCTTATCGCCGGCGGATTGCCGAATTGTTCACGGAAGCTGATGTTGCGCTCTACGAAGCGAAGGCTGCCGGCCGTAACAAGGTCTATCTGTTCGGGGACGAGGGGCGCAGTCGTGCGGCCTAGCAGGTTGCGGGCTAGATGTGTGCGGACGCGACCCTAGACCGAGATGTCCGTCATCAGCCCTGTGCGCTTGTCGTTGGTCTTCTCGGCCTGCTGCTTGATCATCTCCCGGATCTTGTCTTCGATCTTCTGCTGCGCGGCCGAATCCATGGCCTGGAATTCTTCCTCGCTGATGCCCAGCTGCGAGAGCATGGCGGCATGCATCTTCTCCGCTGGCGTCTTCTTCGCATAATCGAGAAACCACTGCTCCGGGGACTTGTCATTGGCCGGTTTGGCGCTGAGCTTGCCGGACGTCTGCGGATCGAGCGGCGAGGTTGTCAGAAAGCTCAGAAGCGAAACGGTCATGGCGAAGCTCCGGATTGCACGCGAGAGATGCGAGCAAGCGCCATGCCAGATAGAAACAAATGGAAATATCGTGTTTTACAGCGCAATTGAGGCAGAGTTCGCGCGGCAATAATTGCCGCCGCTGACACACGCCAAGAAAAACCTGCCCGGCAATCGGCTGTCGTGCTTGGCCGCAGTCGCCGATAGGGAGGCGATAATACATTCCAACTTAGGAGACGAAGAAGATCTCGCAGAGCTCGAGCACAACCATAGCCAGCCCGCCGAGCCAGCCCACCATGGAGACGACAACAACGACGCTGATGCCGGTCAAGAACGCAGCCCGCCTGAGCCGGGTCCAAAGCATCGGGCTGCGAAGCTTCGGATCGGCCGGCACCGCCATCGATCCGGTCTCGCTGTGCTGCATCTCGTTCATGGCGGTGATGTCAGACATGCGGCGTTAGCGAACGGCTGATGCGGTCGAACTGGAGATCGTCACGGGCTTCCCGGCCTTGATGACGCTGGCGCTCTGATCGAACACGGTGCCTGAGGTGAGGCGGGCGACGCAAAAGCCGGCCATCACGATGCCGGCGACCAGCGCGACAACGACGATCTTCAGGTGGGTTGCACGGTCTGCGCTACGGATCGAGTGGTTCAAGGTCGCCTCCTGCCGTCTCGGGCAGAAACAGCAATAGCCGGCGACGGTTTCAGGACGATTGCGTCGCGCCCCCGAAATGGTGTCGTGGGATAGTCATGATGGTAAAAGCACCTGATGATCCCTGGTCGCAATGCTGGCCCGTGGGCCGGTCGCTTGAGATGTCTGATCGACCTGCTAGATTCACCGTCCAGATGGGGTGCCTCACGCCCTCAGCGCTCAATGGAGGGAATCAGTGATGGTGTTCAAGGGTCTGTCCGCGTTTCCGATCACGCCGTCGGATGCCAGTGGCCGTGTTGATACCGATGCCTTGCGCAAGCTGCTGGCGCGGCTTGTCGCGGCCAAGGTGGATTCCATCGGCCTGCTCGGCAGCACCGGATCATATCCTTACCTCACGCGGACCGAGCGTCGCCGGGCCATCGAGGTGGCGATGGAGACGGCGCGCGGCGAGACGCCGATTCTGGTCGGGGTCGGCGCGCTGCGCACCGATGAAGCGGTTCAGCTGGCGCAGGATGCCAAGGCGGCTGGTGCGGCGGGCGGGCTGCTCGCGCCGGTGTCCTATACGCCGCTGACGGATGACGAGGTGTTCGAGCACTTCGCGACGGTGGCGCGCGCGAGTGGCCTGCCGCTGTGGATCTACGATAATTTCAGCACCACGCATTTCAAGTTCACGCCGGCTCTGGTCGGCCGGCTGGCACAGATCCCTGGCGTGGTGGCGGTGAAGAGCACGGCACCCGAACCGGAGCTGGCGGCGGCGGATCTCGCTGACATGCGCAAGGTGGTGCCGGCTGGTTTCTCGGTGGGCTACGCCGCCGACTGGAAATCGGTGGCGATGCTGCTGGCGGGCGCCGACGCCTGGTACAGCGTTGCAGCCGGCCTGTTCCCGCGCAGTTGTCTGGCGATCGTGCGGGCCGCTCAGGCGGGCCGTGCCGATGAAGCCTGGCGGCTGGACGGGGAGATGGCCCCGCTGTGGGCTCTCTGCAAGGAGTTTTCCAGCCTGCGCGTGATGTATGCGGCGGCCGGTTTGCTGGACATCTGCCGCGCGGAGCCGCCGCGGCCGATCCTGCCGCTGCCGGAGGCCGCACAGCGCAAGATTGCCGACACGCTGAAGGGTTTGCGCTGAGTTAGTCGGAAGACGCTCGATTAGACCGTAATGTCCACCAGCCCGGCGCTTTGTGCTGCGCTAGAAATTTTCGCCGCCGCCTGCTGATTGGCCTTGTCCGAAGCCACCTGGTCGGCCGCGCGATTGTCCGCCTCAGCTCTCGCGGCCTGGTTTGCGGCAAGCCGCTGCTGGTTTTCGGCCATTCGGTCCTGGGCCTGCGTGTATGCGGCCTGCGATTGCGAGGCGGTCGAACTGCTGATGGTCGTCATGCGGCCCTCATTGGCTATCGGGCAGCGTAACCGGCGCAACCGCCACGGAGCCTTAACCGCATCGGCAAAACAGCTGATATCGCGTTCAGAATTTCTTCATCACGATGATGACGCCGCCTCACATCCCGGAATCTTCCAGGTCCGCAAGCTGGACTTCAAGTTCATTGATGTCGTCGTTGATTTTCGACGCCGCGCTGTGCGCTTCGAGCGCGCGATCTTTCAGCTCTTCGGCTTTGGTCTGCTCGTATGCGGCAATCGCTTCCCTGTAGTCCGACAACAGGGCGTTGCGCTGCTGTTTCAGATCCGCGATCGTGGTTTTCAGTTCGTCGATTGGGGCGGCCACGGAATCCTCCCGGCTTGCGACCATCCATATGTCTTCAGTCCCGGATTCCGAGACTTCACTTTTCCGGTCCTGCAAGAATTCCCCAGGATACAGCAGAACGGCCGCGCCAAACAGGCGGGTGCGAGCGCTTTTTTGCACGCGGTCGTTGCTGCGACACCCTGATGCGCCTGCGCAGGGGGCGTTTGGCAAAATGGCTGGGCGCATCGCTGCCCGCATGGACATTGGCACATAAATTGCTGCACAGTCGGCTCAGTTCGTTCAGCGAGTGCGCGGAGATTTGGAAATGCTTGAGGGAGCCGAAGTCCGGCTTGCGGTCGATATCGGGGGCACGTTCACGGATATCGTGCTGGACGTGGGGCCGGATCGCAGGACGCGCAAGGTGCTGACCACGCCGGCGCGGCCGGAACAGGCGGTGCTGGACGGCATGCGGCTGATTCTGGCTGACGCGAGTGCGCATATCTGCGACATCGACGTCTTTATTCATGGCACGACGCTGGCGACCAACGCCATCATCGAGCGCCGCGGGGCGACAACGGCGCTGGTGGCGACGGAAGGCTTTCGCGACGTGCTCGATATCGGCACCGAGAGCCGCTACGACCAGTATGACCTCAGCATCGACAAGCCGAAGCCGCTGGTGCCGCGCGCGCTGCGCTTCACCGTGCCGGAGCGCGTCGATGCGCACGGCGCCGTGCGCCTGCCGCTCGATGAAGCGGCCGTGCGCGCGCTCGTGCCGGAGCTGCGCGCGCGGAAGGTGGAGAGTGTCGCCTTCGCCTTCCTGCATTCCTATGCCAATCCCGAGCATGAGCGGCGCGCTGCCGTGGTCCTGCAGGAGGAGATGCCGGAGATCCGGGTGACGCTCTCCTCGGCGGTGTGCCCGGAGATCCGCGAATATGAGCGCACGTCCACCGCAGTCGCCAACGCCTATGTGCAGCCTTTGATCGACGGCTATCTCGCGCGCATGGCGGATGCGCTGCAGGTCGAGCAGTACCGCGGCGCCATCTATCTCGTCACGTCAGGCGGCGGCGTCACCTCGATCGAGACGGCGCGGCGCTTCCCGGTGCGGCTCGTCGAGTCGGGGCCTGCGGGCGGTGCGATCTTCGCGGCGCAGATCGCCTCGCGTCTCGGCGAGAGCCGGGTGCTGTCGTTCGACATGGGCGGCACCACCGCAAAAATCTGCCTGATCGAAAAATATCGGCCGGAGACCTCGCGGGTGTTCGAGGTCGATCGCGCCGCGCGTTTCCTGAAAGGCTCGGGCCTGCCGGTGCGCATTCCCGTGATCGAGATGGTCGAGATTGGCGCCGGCGGCGGCTCGATCGCCCACATCGACGCCTTGAAGCGCGTCACCGTCGGGCCCGAAAGTGCGTCATCGGAGCCGGGGCCCGCGTGCTACGGCCGCGGCGGCGAGCGTCCCGCCGTGACCGACGCCGATGTCGCGCTCGGTATGATCGATCCCGATGCCTTTGCCGGCGGCACCATCACGCTGAGCCCCGAGCTGTCGAAGCAGGCGCTGCTGCGCGACATCGGCGCGCCGTTGGGATTGTCGGCGGAAACCGCGGCCTACGCCGTCCACGAGGTGGTCTGCGAGAACATGGCGAGCGCGGCGCGCGTGCATGCGGTCGAGCGCGGTGCCGTGGTCGGCCAGCACACATTGATCGCGTTCGGCGGCGCCGCGCCGCTGCATGCCGCCCGCGTTGCCGAAAAAATTGGCGTCTCGCGCGTCATCGTGCCGTCCAATGCCGGCGTCGGCTCGGCGGTGGGTTTCCTCGCGGCGCCGATCGCCTATGAGCTGGTGCGCAGCCGCCATGTCCGGCTGGATGATTTCGATGTCGCGGCGGTGTCGGATCTCCTGCAGCAGATGGTGACCGAGGCGCGCGCGCTGGTGGAGCCAGGTGCTGCCGGTGCGCCGGTGCGCGAGCGTCGCGTCGCCTTCATGCGCTATGTCGGGCAGGGCCACGAGATCACGGTGGAACTGCCGAACCGGCCGCTGACGCAAGCCGATCTCACGGGCCTGCGTCAGGCGTTCGAGACCGATTATGCCGCGCTGTTCGAGCGGCCGATCCCAGGAGCGGCGATCGAGGCGCTGAGCTGGTCGGTGCTCGCCACCACCGAGCCCCGCAATCCGCCGCGCGTCGCCGAGGTGACACGCCGGCCGGCCGGCAAGGCGGCGGGCAGCCGCAAGTTCTTCGACGGACGTGCCGGGCATGTCATCGAGATCCCGCTCTACCGCCGCGACCAGATGGCGCCGGGCGCGACCATCGCAGGCCCCGCGGTGATCGCGGAAGACGAGACCTCGACCTTCGTCTCGATGAGTTTCGACGCGCATATCGACGGTGCCGGCAGCATCGTCATGGAACGCAAGATGGAACGGAAGGCAGCCTGATCATGAGCGAGACGAATGGCGCGAGCCTGATCGATCTGCAGATCATGTGGCACCGGCTGATCGCCGTGGTCGAGGAACAGGCGCAGGTGCTGCTGCGCACCGCCTTCAGCCCGATCGTGCGCGAATGCGGCGATCTCTCCGCCGGCGTGTTCGACGTCAGGGGACGCATGCTGGCGCAGGCCGTCACCGGCACGCCCGGTCACGTCAATTCCATGGCCGAGTCGGTCAAGCATTTCATCGCGCACTTTCCGCTGGAGACGATGCAGGAAGGCGACGCCTACATCACCAACGATCCCTGGATGGGCACCGGCCATCTCAACGACTTTGTCGTCACCACACCCTGCTTCAAGGACGGCCAACTGGTGGCGCTGTTCTCCTGCACCAGTCACCTGATGGACATCGGCGGCATCGGCTTCGGGCCGGATGGCACCGACGTGTTCATGGAGGGGCTGTATATCCCGATGCTGAAGCTGATTGACCGCGGCGTGGTCAACGAGACGCTGATGGCGATGATCCGCAGCAACACCCGCCTGCCGATCGACACCGAAGGTGATACCTATTCGCTGGCGGGCTGCAACGATGTCGGCTGCCAGCGCCTGGTCGAGATGATGAGCGAGTTTGGCACCTCGTCGCTCGATGGTCTTGGTGATTACATCTGCGACCGGTCGCGCGAGGCGGTGCTCGCCGAGATCGCCAAGCTGCCGAAAGGCGTCTGGCGCAACAGCATGGTGGTCGACGGCTATGATGAGCCGGTGACGCTCGCGGCGGCGCTGACCATCTCGGACGAGGGCATCCATGTCGATTTCGGCGGCACATCGAATGCCTCGAAGTTCGGCATCAACGTGCCGCTGTCCTACACCACCGCCTACACCGTGTTCGGGCTCGGTTGCGTGGTCGCCTCGCAGATTCCGAACAATGCGGGGTCGCTGTCGCCGCTGACGGTTTCGGCGCCCGCGGGCGCGATCCTCAATGCGCCGAAGCCGGCGCCGGTCGCGTCGCGCCATGTCATCGGCCAGATGCTGCCGGATGTTGTGTTCGGCTGTCTGCGTCAGATCATTCCGGAGCGGGTGCCGGCGGAGGGCACCTCCTGCCTGTGGAATCTCAATGTGCGCGGGCAGACCCGCAGCGGCGCCGGCGGCAACTACGGATTCTCCATGGCGGTCACCAGCAATGGCGGCACCGGGGCGCGCTTCGCCAAGGACGGACTGTCGGCGACCGCCTATCCCAGCGGTGTGCGCGGCACGCCGGTGGAGATCGCGGAGACGCAGACGCCGCTGATCTTCTGGCGCAAGGAACTGCGTCCCGATTCCGGCGGCGCCGGCCGCACCCGCGGCGGCCTCGGCCAGATCATCGAGGTTGGCAGCGGCGTCGATGCGCCGTTTGACATCCTTGCGGCGTTCGACCGCATCGATCATCCGCCGCGCGGCCGCGATGGCGGCCGCGACGGCGAGGCCGGCTATGTCGGGCTGAAGTCGGGCCGCAAGCTGCGCGGCAAGGGGTTCCAGACCGTGCCGCCGGACGACCGGCTGGTGGTGATGACGCCCGGCGGCGCCGGGATCGGCGATCCCAGGGCACGCGCGCCGCAAAACGTGCGCGACGACGTCGACAGCGGTCTCGTCTCCAGCGAGAACGCGGCTGCGGTTTACGGCGCCGCGGGCTGACGCGTTTCAATTTTCAAACCGGAGGGGCGTATGATCACACGGCGGACTTTCACCACGGGTGCTGCGGTGATGCTCGCCGCCGGCCAGGTCTCGACGCAAGCGCGGGCGGCCACGGCGAGCTGGGATATGTCGACGGTGTGGCCGGACGGCAATTTCCACACCCAGAACGCCATGGCGTTCGCTGACGCCGTCAAGAAGGAAACCGGCGGCACCGTCACCATCACCGTGAAGGCCGGCGGCCAGCTCGGCTTCAAGGGGCCCGAGCACTTGCGCGCCGTGCGCGATGGCCTGGTGCCGCTCGCCGACGTGCTCAACATCCAGCAGGTCGGCGACGAGCCCTTCATGGGCGTCGAAAGCATTCCGTTTCTCGCCGGCTCCATGGAGGAGCTGAAGGCTCTGCACAAATACGTGCGGCCCGAATACGACAAGATCGCCGCGCGCAACAACCAGAAGATTCTCTACATCGTGCCCTGGCCGACCCAGTACCTGCACCTCAAGGTGAAGGTTGCAAGTGTCGAGGGCCTGAAGAACATCAAGATCCGGGTGCCCGACAAGAACAATGTCGACATGCTCAATGCGGTCGGCATGGCGCCGGTGATGATCCCCTGGGGCGAGACCATTCCGGCTCTGGCCTCTGGCGCGGTCGCCGGCGTGTCGACCTCGGCGGTGTCGGGCGTTGACGGCAAGTTCTGGGAGTTCCTGAAATACGTCTATCCGACCAACCACGTCTGGTCGTCGCAGATGCTCACCGTCAATCTCGATTCCTGGAAGGCGTTGAGCGCGGATCAGCAGCAGCTGATCGCCGGCATCGCCGCGAAGATGGAGCCGGGTTTCTGGGCGAACTCGCTGAAAGCCGATGTCGACAGCCTCAACCGCCTCAAGGAGGGCGGCATGGAGGTGGTGCCGGTGCCTGACGCGATGATGACGGAGATCCGCACCAGGACCGCACCGCTGCTCGATACCTTCCTCAAGCGCGTGCCCGCGGCGGACAAACCGGTGCGCGCTTATCTCGCCGACATGAAGCGCTAGGGGCTGCGCCGTGGCGTCCGTGCTGCCTGCTCCTCCGGAAAGCCTGAATGCGGCGGCGCCGGCGCCGCTGCGTTTTCTGCTCGACGCCATCGATCGCCTGGGCCGGCTCGACGGCTGGATCGGCGGCGGCTGTCTCCTGGCGCTGACGCTGCTGATGCTCGCCGAGGTCGCGACCCGCTGTCTGTCGAATGTGCTGCCGTTCTTTCCCCCGAGCATCTCGATCGCGTGGGAATATTCCTCCTATCTGATGGCGGCGTCCTTCACCTTCGGTGCCGCCATGACGCTGCGCGTCGGCGGCCACATCCGCGTGGTGCTGCTGTTGAAGAATGTTCCGGCGCCGCTGCGGCGCGCGCTCGAGATCCTTGCGGCCCTGGCCGGCTTCGTCTTCATGGCGTTCCTGACCTCGGCGATGGTCAAGTTCGCTTGGGGCTCCTTCGTCCGCGGGCAGGTGTCGACATCCAGCGACACGCCGCTGTGGTTTCCGCAAGCCGTCGTCACCTTCGGCATGCTGCTGCTTACCCTGCAGTTCCTGGCCCGCGCCATCCAGGCGGCGCTCGGCCTGCCGCTGGAAGACCATCGCATGAAGGCCTCACCCGTCGAATGATTGCGCGCCTCCCATGACCATCGAAGTCGTCAGTCTGTTCGCCATCCTGTTCGCGCTGCTGGCGGGCGGTCTCTGGATCGGGCTCACGCTCGCGATGACGGCCACGCTGCTGTTGGCGATGTTCCGTTCGATCCCGCTCGACAAGCTCTTGCCGCAATACGCCTGGAACATCCTCACCACGCAGGAGCTGCTGGCGCTGCCGCTGTTCATCCTGATGGGCGAACTGCTGTTTCGCACCCGCCTGTCGCGGTCGCTGTTCCAGGGACTCGCGCCATGGGCCGGCCTGCTGCCGGGGCGTCTCCTGCATGTCAACGTGATCGGCTGCACCATCTTCGCGGCGATCTCCGGCTCGTCGGCGGCGACGACGCAGGTGATCGGCCGCATGTCGCTCAACGAGCTGCTGCGCCGGGGTTATTCCCGCGACATCGCGATCGGCTCGCTTGCGGGCGCCGGCACCCTCGGCTTCCTGATCCCGCCGTCCAACATCATGATCATCTATGGCGTGCTCGGCGATGTCTCGATCCTGAAGCTGTTCACCGCCGGCGTGCTTCCGGGGCTGTTGCTGGCGGGGACCTTCATGGCCTGGGTGATGCTGCACACGGCGCTGAACGGCACGCTGGTGCCGGAGACCGAGGCGAAGCTCGCGCAGGTCCCGTGGAGCGAACGCTTCGCCGCCCTGAAGGACCTCGCGCCGGCGCTGTTCCTGATCGCCTGCGTGCTCGGCTCGATGTATGGCGGCCTTGCCACGCCCTCGGAGGCGGCCGCCGTCGGCGTGCTCGGCGCAGCGCTGGTCGCCTGGGGGCAGGGATCCATGAGCCGGCAGGTGATGCGCGACGTCATCATCGGCTCTGTCGTCACCTGCTCGATGATTGCGCTGATCGTGCTCGGCGCTTCGATTCTCGGCAACGCCGCGGCGTTCCTCGGCATTCCGCAGGCGGTGGCCGCCTTCGTGAAGGGCCTGGGCCTGTCGCCGTTCATGCTGATCGTGGTGCTGGTCGGCTTTTATCTCGTGCTCGGCTGCTTCCTTGACGGCTTCTCGATGATTGTGATGACCCTGCCGATCGTGCTGCCAATCGTGAAGGCCGCGGGCTTCGACGAGGTCTGGTTCGGCATTTTTCTGGTGCTTGCCGTCGAGATGGCGCAGATCACGCCGCCGGTCGGCTTCAATCTGTTCGTCATCCAGGGCCTGACCGACGACGGCCTCGGCTATATCGCGCGGGTGACGATGCCATATCTGATCATCATGGTCAGCTTCGTGCTGCTGCTGACGCTGTTCCCGAGCATCGTCACCATCCTGCCGAGGGTGCTCTACGGGTAGGGCGCCCTCGCAATCCCGGCAGCGCTACCTCGCCGTCGCCGGCGTCACCCCCGCCACCTTCAGCAGCCGGCCCCAGCGATCGATCTCGGCAAGAAACCGCTTGCTGTGAGCCTGCGGCGACCATTCCGTTTTCGGAAACGGCGTGGTGCCCACTGCCTTGAATCGCTCCAGCACCAGCGGTTCGGTCAGCGCCTTGCCCAGTGCCGCGTTGAGTTTCAGCACAACTTCGCGCGGGGTATCCTTCGGCACATAGAGGCCGTGCCAGATCGCCATGTCGAAGGAGGGCACGCCGGCAATCCTTGCGGTCGCCACGTCCTTGATGACGTCGAGCGGCTGCTCCGATGTCACGATGTATCCCTTGACGTTGCCGCCGATGATCTGCGGCACCGCGGTGGTCGACTGGTCGCACAGCGCGTCGACCTGGCCGGTGACGAGATCGTTCATTGCCGGTCCGGTGCCGTTATAGGGCACATACACCTGCTTCACGCCGAGCGCCTGGCTCAAAAGAATCGCGCAGAGATGGGCGTTGGAGCCGACGCCGGCATGCGCCAGCGTGACCTTGTCGCCCTGCGCCTTGAAGTAGGCGATCAGGTCCTGCGCGGTTTTGGCCTCCAGCGTCTTGCGCCCGACCAGCACCATCGGCCCGGTATTGACCAGGCCCACCGGCTCGAATGCGGTCCTGGTGTCATAGGTGAGGTTGTTGTAGAGGCTCGGCGCCGCGGTCAGCGCCAGATGATGGATCAGCAATGTGTAGCCGTCGGGCGCGGCGCGTGCCACCCGCGCGGCGCCGACCGTGCCGCCGGCGCCGACCACGTTTTCGATGATCACCTGCTGGCCCAGGGTCTGGCTCATGGAATTGGCCAGCAGCCGCGCGATCACGTCGGAGGGACCGCCGGCTGCGAATGGCACGACCAGGGTAATGATGCGGGTGGGATAATCCTGCGCGAAGGTTGCGGCACTGAACAGGGTCGTCGCAGCAAGAATGACAAGCGCAACCCATCGTTTCGCGAAATTCATTCTAGGAGTCCTCCCGGGGACGCGGTTTTTTGTTTTCTTTGTAGAGATCAGTTGATGTTCGATGCGCATCATCCCCACAACGTCATTGCCGGACTTGATCTCAGCGGCTTGCGCCAAGTCGCGGTCACAATCCAGCTTTCTCCAACGATTGTACGCTTAAGCTGGATCACCGGGTCAAGCCCGGTGATGACGAATGTGGGTGTTGATGCGCATTGCCCAACAACGTTGTTGAAGCGTATCCCATCTCACTTCAAATCCGACAGATAATGCGCGTCCTCCGTCAGGCAAATGCTGATGCGATGTTCGATGGGGCGGCCGTCCAAACCAAAAGCGATCCGATCGATCATCAGGGCAGGGGTCAACTCGGCGACACCGAGCTCGCGCGCCTGCTTGGCTGACAGTGCGATCGCCTTCAGCCGTTCCTGGGCGCGGGCGATCCGCACGCCGAATTTCGCGGCATAAAGCTGATAGAGGTTGTTGGGGATCGGCGCCTGCACGAGGCCGGCGAACGATGTCGCCGGCAGCATGATGGTCTCAGATATCACTGGGCGGCCTGACAGCGAACGCAGCCGCCGGATGCGGATCACCTGCGCGCCTGCGTCGAGTCCGAGCGCATCGGATGTCGCGCGCGGCGCCTTGATCTGCGTGGTGTCGACGATCGTGCTTTCGGGAAACACCTTCTCGCCGGTATCGGGCACCAGTTTGAAGAACTGGAACAGGATGCGCGCCTCGTCATGGCTGGCGACGAAGGTGCCGCGGCCCTGGTAGCGCACCAAAAGGTTCTCGCCCGCCATCTCGTCCAGCGCCTTGCGCACGGTGCCCTGGCTGACGCCAAGTTCAGCGGCGAGCTCAAATTCGTTGGGGATGGCCTGTTCGGGTGTCCAGCGGCCGTCGGCGATCCGCGCCACCAGCATGTCCTTTACCTGGCGGTACAGCGGGCGGAAATCGGCCGTTGCTGCGGCACGTTCCGTGACCGAAGGCAGTCCTGATGCGTGACGCAGCGTTGCCCGTTTCATGGTTGACAGCCTAACATGTCTTATATCTTATACAAGACTGGGGGAGGACGATCGTGCCGCCTCTGCTGGGAGCATGCTTTGTGTTCTCCGTCATGCCCGGCCTTGTGCCGGGTATCCATGTCTTCACAGCGTTACCGCAAGAAAGACATGGATGGCCAGGACAAGCCTGGCCATGACGAATCCAGAGTTTTCGTTTCTGACTTGCGAACAAGAAGGGATTCCCATGAGTCATCCCCACTGCCTGGTTCATTCGCCCAAGGATAATTGCGGTGTTGTCGTTATCGAAGGCCTCAAGGCCGGCACCGACATGCTGTGCCTGATCACCGAGAACGACACCACGTTCGGCCTCACTGTGAAGATGGATATCCCGATCGGCCACAAGGTGGCGCTGAAGGACATCCCCGCGGGCGAGACGGTGTGGAAGTACGGCGAGGACGTCGGCATCACCAAGGCCGCGATCGCTCGGGGGGAACATCTTCACGTCCACAATGCCAAGACCAAGCGCTGGTGAGGTTGTCATGTCGATCGTAGCCAATTTCCAGACCGCCAGGACGCCGCTCGCCGACGTGCGCGGCCGCAACATCGAGATGCCGGCCTACAAGGCGCCGGCCGTCAAGCGCGACGCAACCTCCACCGCCATCACCGGCTGGCGCCGTGAGAACGGCCGTGTCGGCGTGCGCAATCATGTCCTGATCCTGCCGCTGGACGATCTTTCCAACGCCGCATGCGAAGCGGTGGCCAACAACGTCAAGGGCACCCTGGCGCTTCCGCACGCCTATGGTCGTCTGCAGTTCGGCAAGGATCTCGATCTGCACTTTCGAACGTTGATCGGGACCGGATCGAACCCGAATGTCGCAGCCGTTGTGGTGATCGGCATCGAGCCTGGCTGGACCAAGGTGGTGGTCGACGGCATTGCCAAAACGGGAAAGCCGGTGGTCGGGTTCGGCATCGAGGAACACGGCGACATCGCCACCATCGCGAAAGCGTCCTACATCGCCAAGGATTATGTGCAGTGGGCTTCTGAGCTGCAGCGCGAACCCTGCGATCTCTCGGAGCTGTGGATCTCGACCAAGTGCGGCGAGTCCGACACCACCACCGGCCTGTCGTCATGCCCGACCGTCGGCAACATGTATGACAAGCTCCTGCCGAAAGGCATCTATGGCGTGTTCGGCGAGACCTCGGAAATCACCGGCGCCGAGCATTTGTGCAAGGCCCGCGCTGCGACGCCGGAATTGGGCGAGCGCTGGTACACCATGTGGAAGGCATATCAAGACGACGTGATCGAGGCGCACAAGACCTCCGATCTCTCCGACAGCCAGCCGACCAAGGGCAACATCGCCGGTGGCCTCACCACCATCGAGGAGAAGGCGCTCGGCAATTTGGAGAAGATCGGCCGCACCTCGAAATACATCGAGATCCTTGAGCCCGCCGAAGCGCCGGCCAAGGGCCCCGGACTCTATTTCATGGACTCGTCCTCGGCTGCCGCCGAATGCGTGACCCTGATGGCGGCGGGTGGTTATGTCATCCACACCTTTCCGACAGGGCAGGGCAATGTGATCGGCAATCCGATCGTGCCTGTGATCAAGATCTCCGGCAACCCGAAGACCATCCGCACCATGCCCGAGCACATCGACTGCGACGTCTCCGGCATCCTGCGTCGTGACCTCACCATCTCGCAGGCAGGCGACGCGTTGATTGACATGATCGTGCGCACCGCGAATGGGCGGCTGACAGCTGCGGAAGCGCTGGGGCATCGGGAGTTTTCGCTGACCAAGCTATATCGGAGCGCGTGAGCGAGTGAGACGCGATGCGTCTCGCCACTCCATACCGTCATGGCCGGGCTTGTCCCGGCCATCCACGTCTTCCTTGCTGCGACGCCGTAAGACGTGTTGGGGTGGATGCCCGCAACAAGTGCGGGCATGACGACGTTGGGTGTCGAAGTGCATCATTCTTACAATCATTGTGGACCTGAGTGCGCCAACCGGAGCCACCCATGAAACTCTCTCTCCCCGACGCCATCACCTGGGCCACCGACATCTTCGAGCGCCGCGGCTGCACCCGCGCCAACGCCGAGTCGGTCGCCCGCGCCCTGGTCGCGGCGGAAGCGGATGGCTTGAAAGGCCACGGCCTCACCCGCATCCCGACCTATCTCACCATGCTGACAAGCGGCAAGGTGGACGGCAAAGCGGTGCCCGCCTGCGTGCGCACCGCACCCGGCGTGCTCGCCATCGATGCGGCTGACGGTTACGCCTATCCCGCGATCGATCTCGCCATCCGCGATTTGCCAGATGTCGCGCGCAGCCAGGGTATCGCGGTGGCCGCTGTCCGTCGTTCCAATCATTGCGGCGCCGCCGGTTATCATGTCGAGCGGTTGGCGGAGCAGGGCCTTGTCGCGCTGCTGTTCGCCAACACGCCGGCGGCGATGGCGCCGTGGGGTGGTGAGAGGGCCGTATTCGGCACCAATCCGATTGCGTTCGCCGCACCGCGTCCCGCAGAATCACCGGTCGTGATTGATCTCTCGGTGTCGAAAGTCGCGCGCGGCAATCTGGTCGCGGCCAAGCAGAAGGGCGAACGCATTCCCGAGGGGTGGGCGCTCGATTCGCAGGGGCGGCCGACCACCGATCCCGATGCAGGACTGAAGGGCACCATGGTGCCGCTCGGCGATGCCAAAGGTGCTGCGCTGGCCTTGATGGTCGAAGTGCTTGCGGTCGCGCTGGTCAATGCGCATCCATCGGCAGGTGCGAGCTCTTTCCTCGACGGCGAGGGCGGTCCGCCCGGCACCGGCCAATTCATCCTGGCCGTCAACCCGGGCGGATTCGGGCACGATCGTTATGGTGCGCTGATTGCGGCGCTCGCGCAGTCCATCACCGGCCAAAGCGGCGCGCGCCTTCCCGGCGAGCGTCGCTTTGCATTGCGGGCAACTGCGGCGCGTGACGGCCTCGCGATTCCCGACGAGGTCGTCCGCGCGGTTGCCAGAATGGATTAAATTTAAATGTAGCGGGCCTCGAGGGTCGTCTACTGTTTGCCCGGCGGCTTCATGCGCTGGATCAGCTTCTCCCGCACGCCGGCATCGTCCTTCGCCGCCACCAGGATCGCTGTGTATTCCTCGACGGTGAGGCCATGATCGGTGACGGTTTTCGCCAGCACCGTATTGGCCTCGTCGGCGATGCGCTGCTTGTCCGGTGTTGGTGCGGCTTCGATGCGCTGCTGGTAATCCTTCTTGACGTTGGCGACCTGTTCCACCGCGGCCGCGGCGGCATCCAGCTTCTGGTCTGGAATATTCGGCGCCTGGGCGTTGGGTGTCTGCGCGCTGCTCGGTGCCTGGGAGGCCGGAGCCTGCTTCGTCGGAGCCTGAGCATTTGCGGCTGGAACCGCGAGAAGTCACGCAGCGCTCATCACCGCGGCGGCGGGGTGCATCATCGATTGCATCATGGGTCGCATGCTTGTTCCTGTACGGGTTGGCGTGCTGGCGTTGAAAATCATGCCTGCGGCATGGCGTGCAAACAGCTTCCGCGTGGTTCTGGCCATTCGGGGGATGCTGGCATGTCGAAAGACATACCGCGCCAACATCAGATCCGGGCCAACAAACCGCCGGAAAAAAATCAAACTCCTCACGCATGATGTGCGAATGCGCCGATGCGTTGCAGCCCACGCGGGATCGATGTGAACGGAACCGCGGCAGCGTTGGACCACCTTGATGCGTGACAGCTCGGAGGTGGGAGCATTCGTGATGCGTGACTGATGCGCTCCGCGTCATCGCGCGGAGCCCAACCCGCGATCCAAAACCATCCAACCCACATCAAAGGAGTGTGCGATGAAATTGACGTCCGCACAGGTCGAGAAAGCCATGGATCAGTTCGAAGCCCAGGCGATTCCCGACAGCCATCCCGTGGTTCCGCAACTGAACGAATTATTCGGGGACCACACTTTCCTGCTCGATCGCCACGGCCTGAACATCTTGGAACCGGCGACGGACGCCGTGACAAGCGGAGGCAAGGCGGCACAGGTCGTGAACCTCGCGAACTGGACCGATTCCAACCGCACCGGGCTGGCGCCACATGAACCCGCGCCCACCGGCACCGTCATCGAACTCGAGGTCACGCACTGATCGAGATCAGGATCCAAACGAAGGATCTGCGCGCGCTCCGGCGGCTTTCGCCGCCGGACTGCGGTGCTTTCTTGTAGCGTCAGGCGCTGTCCGGAATGACCTGTCGCTCGGTTCCATACCAGAGCACGCTCTGCGAAAGATCGACGAAGCGGCGCTCGTCCTCGATCAGGGCCTGCAGCGCGCGAACTCCCTCCGGGGTCGCCCGCGCCGCCGCGGCCTCCTCCAGGCTGTCCCACCACAATTCGGCGCAGCCATCGAAGTCGGCCGCCATACTGCCGCGGCTTGCCTGGATCGCGGCCTGCGCCGCCGGATTGTCGAGCGGCACGGTCTGCACATAACGTCGGATCCGCAGGCTGTCCTGATGCGAGCGCACCAGTGGGCCGTGGCGGTCGCGCCAGTGCGCATCGAATTGCGCCTGCGTGAGATCGGCGCGTCGTTTAACCAGAATGGTGAGCTTCAGCATCGCAATGTCCTTTCCAAGATCTGCTTTTCATGTCGTCGCCGCGAGGCTACACCTTGACAGTAGTGTCAGGGTCAAGCGGAGATGATCATGCGGATCGGCCAGCTGTCGCAGCGGAGCGGCGTCAGCGTTCGGATGCTGCGCTACTATGAAAGCCAGGGCCTGCTGCAGCCGCAGCGGACCGCGGCCGGCTACCGGCTCTATGCCGCGAGCGATGTCGATCGGGTCGCGCGCATCACGCTGCTGAACAAGGCGGGCTTGACGCTCGCGAGCATTCGACAGGTGCTGCCCTGTCCGCTGCCGGGCGCGCCCGGCTTCAAGCCCTGCGGGGAGTTGCAGAGCAGCGTCCGGCAGAAGCTCGCCGAGCTGGACCGGCAGATTGCTCACCTGACCAAGAGCCGTCGCGTGCTCGCTTCTTATCTCGGACGCGGCAGCTGACGGAACGCCTGCGGCGTGCTGCTTTCGTCGCAGGGCGCTTGGCTTTTTTCGGCCGCCGTATCGGCTTCGTGTGCGAGCGCGTCAGGTTGCGCGCCGCTTGCTCATCAGATTCATTGCTGGAGTTGTCCGTCGATGTAGACGTTGACGATCGTATCGTCGGCGGGGTGGTGTTCAGGGGCGACCGGCGTGATCTGCGCCTGGATGCAGGTCCATGTCCCCTTCTCGAACTGATAGATGTCGGTATAGGTCGTCATGCCCATGATGTCCTCGCCGTCGCGGCGGCGGATGGACTTGGTGGTGGCGCGCACCAGCACGACATCACCGAAGATCGAGATGCGTTCATCGCGGACATCATAGTAGACCATGGTGTCGGGATCGAATCCGGTGGCCCAGAACCTCAGATAGGCGGCGCGCTCCTGGCGCAGGCCCGTGGGCGTAATATTGATGAAGCGCGGATGCAGGATGGCTTCGTGAGAAGTCACGTCACGCGTGACATAATTGTGGATGAAGCGCGCGTTCAGCGCACTCAGGGTACCCATCGCCTCGGACGCCTGGTGCTGTAAGGCTTGCTGCATTGTCGTCTCCCGGTCGTGTCAGAGCGCCAGTTCGTGGGCTTTTGTCGCGGTCGCGTTGTCTGCGGGAAAGAAGCATTCGATCTTCAGCTTCTGCAGCGCGGCGTCGGTCGGCATTGCGAGCGCCGTAAACGTTGAAAAGAACGCGAGCCGGAGATCGCCCTTCTGCAACTTCATCGCCATCACCGGCGAGGCGGATCCGGCCGCACGCGGCAGCTTCCAGTCGGCGGGCAGGCCGGGATAGACCACGATTTCGTCGAGCAGTTGCGCGGCAACGCGGTGCCCTTGCGCGATGTCGCGATGAAGGATCTGGATCATCTGGCCGGCGAATTCGTCCCAGTTCAGGATGAACGGGCGCAGGCCCCTGGGATGAAACACCGCGTGCATGGCGTTGTCGGCGAGGCCGGCCTCCATGTCGTAGGATGCATGAAACGTCCTGAACAGGCGCCGCGATGCGTCGTTGCGGATACGCACGTCCCAGCGTCCATCGACCACGATCGCGGGATAGGGCTCCTGCTGCTTGAGAATGAAGTCCAGCGCCTGGCGTACCGGCTGCAGATTCACAGCCTCCAGTCCGAGGTCGCCGTAGGGCGGCACGAAGCCGGCCGCGACATGCAGGGCATTCTGCTCTTCGAGCGGCAGTTCGAGCGCCGCGCCGAGCAACTGCACCATCTCACGGCTAGGCTGCGCGCGGCCGGTCTCCATGAAGCAAAGATGCCTGGCCGAGATATTGGCCTCGCTTGCGAGATCGATCTGGCTGAGACGGCGCGCGTGTCGCCACTGCTTGAGCAGGTGACTGAACTGTCCCGTCGCGGCATCATGGATGGCGTAGGTCTGCGCGCTCATGATGACGAGCCTAGACCTTCACAGGTCGGGAGATCAATTACCTCCGACGTAAGCGACGGCGGGACGACGTCTGCAGGAAGAACGTTTCCGTGGTGAAGATTACGAGAATGTGCCCCAGACACGCTCGCTGCCCCACCACAGGACGGCATGACCGACAACGGTAACGCTTCCCAGAATGAGCCAGCCGTGTTCTCCGAGAGGCACCGTTCCGGTTGCGTAGCCGACGACAAGGATTGCCATCACAACGAAGAACGGCGCTGTGATGCGGCAGTGAGTCCGGCCGCAGCGGCGGGCGTTTGCGAAACAAGCCGCCGCCATCCAGCTCAGCATGATGGTCCAAATGACCGTGCGGGGCATCGGTCCCAACAATCCGGCGGCGAGCATGAGCGCGCCAGGAACTCCCCAAAGCCCGGCCAGCGAGCGCCAATCACCAGCCCAGTCCTTCGCGTGAGATGGAGAGCAGGAGTTGCATTCGTCAGCCATCGACGGCTCCACTGCAGCATGACGCAACCTGTCTCCCGGCTCGTGCCTCCTGTATCGGCGGGCAGGGGACATCGCCGTAGGAGCAGAACACGCAACAGTCTCCTGCTTTCGGCTTCAGCAGCGCACCGCAGCCCTTGCACTCGTAGAAAAACTGACAGGCGTCGGTGGGCATACGTTCGGAGGCCTGATGCCCGCACACGGGGCAAGTGAGATTCGATGTGAGTTGCGTCATGTGGACCGCGCGAGCTTGAGCAAGGAGGGCTCGAGGTAGTTCCAGCCGACTGCCGCCATGATGACGAGAGAGGCCAGAACGAGAAGTATCAGCGGTGCCTGGGACCGGGAGTGTGGGGCGCATGCTGAGACTTCGCAGGCGATCCGGCGGTTGCGCCACCACGCAAACCAGCCCGCCGCCACCCCGGCGCCGCTCACAATGAGAAGAGGTATTCGCCACGGCGCAAGGAACTCGAGGATCCCAAAGATGCCGGCACCGGCACCAACAGAGGCGAGTATCAACGGCACGACGCAACACGATGATGCGGCAATGGCCCCAAGGCCCGTGATTGCGCCTATGGCAGCCAGCGAGCCACCGGCCACCCCTGTGTTGGGGTTCGGAACGTCGGAAACCCTACGTGTGGCAACGGATTCGTGAAGCGATTCTTGAAGAGCCATAAGTGTTTTCCTCGCGAGCCGGGTGTACCCTGAACTCCGTAGCCGCTACTGGCTCAAGCCAAAAAAAACGACCGTGCGAGACCTGACCATAAGCAAACTGGCGGATGCGGCCGGCGTCCATCTGGAGACCGTTCGTTATTACGAGCGCATCGGCCTGATGCCTAAGCCCGCCCGCACCGCTGGCGGTTATCGGAGCTATGGCGCCGAGCACATCCGGCGATTGTCCTTTATCCGGCGGGCGCGGGAACTTGGTTTCAGCATCGAAGAGGTCAAGGCGCTTTTGGCCTTGGCCGAGCCGGGCCATACGTCGTGCGCCGATGTCAAAGCGCTGACGATGAGCCATCTCGATGAAGTGCGGGCCAAGATCGCAGACCTTCGCAAGCTCGAAACCATCCTTACAAAGACTGTCGATCAATGCTCCGGGACAAAGACGCCGGCCTGTCCTGTTCTCGACATGCTCGCCAACGGTTGAATCCGTTGCATCTCAGCGTCACAGTTAGCGTGGTCCAGCGCGAGAAACGCGCGCCACTGTGCGCTGATCGCGATCCGGCGCGGGCTGCGCAAACGAAACGCTGCCTCACGTCCGCCCTTCGTCCGTCGCCTTGATCAGGTTGTTGCGCAGGGTGGCGACGCCCTTCTGCATCTTGGCGAATTCGTCGGGCTTCAGTCCGGAGGCCTCCACCAGATTCATGGTCAGGCCTTTCTCGCGCAGCCGGCGTCCCGCATCGGTCAGGCTGATGCGGACCACGCGCTCGTCGGCGGGATCGCGCTGCCGGCGCAGGTAACCCAGCCCCTCGAGCTTCTTCAGGATCGGGGTCAGGGTGTTGGATTCCAGGAACATCTTTTCGCCCAGGCCGCTGACGGTCTGGTTGTCCTCCTCCCACAGCGACACGATGGCGATGTACTGGGGATAGGTCAGCCCGAGTTCGTCCAGGATGCGCCTGTAGGCCCGGCCATAGGCCAGGTTGGCCGAATAGATTGCAAAACAAAGGAAATCCGACAGCCGGGGAGCCGGTTTGGCCGGCGCGGCCTCATCAATAAGGGTCATGGCGCACCTTTCAGGGAAACCACACGGTGATGTGAACTCTCGCATCCATATATATCGCATCCGATTAAATCGAAAGGGTTGACTGAGCGATTGAGGTGTCTTTATGTAACGTATACGAATTAATCGTAAGCGATTTAAATCTGGCGCCTGCCCACTCAACGGAGACGAACCGTGACGACTATTCATTCCACCCTTGTGGTGGCGGCCCCCCACGCGCGCGGCTGACCGCGCCGACCACGAGATGCTTTCTAGGAAAGACCAGCACCATGACCGAACAGACCATCGACATCATCGACCCGCGCCGCCGCAGCTTCCTCGGCACGGCAGCTTTCGTCCTCGCAACGGCCGCCTTCGGCGGTGCCGCGAATGCACAGTCCATGGCGAAAACCACCAAGGCCGCGACACTGCCTGCGCTTAAGCCGGGCACCCACACCTCGTTCGGTCCGCTGAAGCAGATTGACGCCGGCGTGCTCAAAGTGGGCTACGCCGAACTGGGCCTCGCCGACGGTCCCGTGGTGATCTGCCTGCACGGCTGGCCTTACGACATTCACATGTATGTCGACGTCGCGCCGCAGCTTGCGTCGGCGGGGTATCGGGTGATCGTGCCGTATCTGCGCGGCTATGGCACCACGCGCTTCCTGTCGGGCGACACGCCGCGCAACGGACAGCAATCGGTGGTGGCCGCCGATATCATCGCCTTGATGGATGCGCTGAAGATCGACACGGCGATTCTCGCCGGCTGCGATTGGGGCGCGCGGACCGCCTGCATCATCGCCGCGTTGTGGCCACAGCGGGTCAAGGCGCTGGTCTCCGTCAGCGGTTATCTGATCGGCAGCCAGGAGGCCGGCAAGAAGCCGTTGCCGCCGAAGGCCGAGCTGCAGTGGTGGTACCAGTATTACTTCGCCACCGAGCGCGGCCGTGCCGGCTATGACGCCAACCGCCATGATTTTTCCAAGCTGATCTGGCAGATCGCGTCGCCGCAGTGGAAATTCGATGATGCGACGTTCGACCGCTCGGCTGCGTCGTTCGACAATCCGGACCACGTTGCCGTCGTCGTCCACAATTATCGCTGGCGGCTTGGCCTCGCCGAGGGCGAAGCGAAGTATGACGCACTGGAAAAGCAGCTCGCCGCATTCCCCGTGATCACGGTTCCGACCATCACGCTGGAAGGCGACGCCAACGGCGCGCCGCATCCGGAGCCCGCGGCTTATGCCAAGAAATTCTCCGGCAAGTATGAGCACCGGAACATCAGCGGCGGCATCGGCCACAACCTGCCGCAGGAAGCGCCGCAGGCGTTTGCGCAGGCGGTGATCGACGTCGCTCGCTTCTGAAGACTCGTAGCCCGGACGAGCGAAGCGACATCCGGGTCAATATTCACCATCGTTCCCGGGTGTCGCTGCGCTCACCCGAGCTACACGATCAACTGAAGCGCGTTTCCAGTTACCCGTCACCCTGAGGTGGTCATGCGTAGCATGGCCCTCGAAGGGCGACGGCCCGGCACCTCGGCTGCCATCCTTCGAGGCCGCTGCGCGGCACCTCAGGATGACGGTTTGTTCTCTCAGCTCGATTTACGCAATCAAAGGAGTCTCTCATGTCCCAGATCGAAAAAGTCCTCTACACCGCAAAGACCCACACCACCGGCGGCCGCGATGGCGCGGCGCGCAGCGATGACGGCCATCTCGACATCAAGCTGTCGCCTCCCGGCGGCAACGGCCAAGGCACCAATCCCGAGCAGTTGTTCGCCGCCGGCTGGTCGGCCTGTTTCATCGGCGCCATGAACCGGGCCGCACGCAAGCTTGACGTGACGCTGCCGAAGGATCTCGCCGTCGATGCCGAGGTGGATCTCGGCACCGGGGGCGAAGCATTCTTCCTGCAGGCCCGGCTCAACGTCAGCCTGCCCGGACTTGCGCCCGATGTCGCCCGCGCCGTGGTCAATAGCGCCCATCAGCTCTGCCCGTATTCCAAGGCGACGCGCGGCAACATCGACGTCACGCTGAACGTCGTGTGACCCGTCAAGAGCGGCGCCGCTCGCATCGTGCGGGCGGCGTCGCCTCGGTCGGTCTCTCTCCATCGCAAGGGTTTGTGATCATGCGTCAGTTTCTGTTTCGCCAGTTGCAGCGCGGATCGGCGTGGCTTCTGGCTGTGCTGCCTGCGTTGGTCGCCGGCCTTCATGTCGCAACCGCCTGGCCGCAGGACCGGCGCGGCTGCATTCCGGCGCGACCGAGTCCACGCCTGGTGCTGCGTTACGAGCGCAAGCCGGAACGGCCCGGCCCACGCTAACCCACGCTGCCCCGCGACGCACTTGCGTCGCAAACCACTTCCGTTTCGATTTCCAATGGTGTCCCCATGACGCTCTTTATCCTCGCTTATGCGGCGGGCCTCTTCACCATCGCTTCGCCCTGCATCGTGCCGATCCTGCCGTTCGTGCTGGCGCGCTCCGGCGTGCCGTTCACGCGCGGCGGCCTGCCGCTGCTCGTCGGTCTCGCGCTCACCTTCGCTGTGGTCGCGACGCTCGCCTCCGTTGCGGGCGGTTGGGCGATCGATCTCAACCGCAATGGTCGCGTGGTCGCGCTGGCGGTGATGGCGCTGTTCGGGCTGACGCTGCTGTGGCCCGCATTGGCCGAGCGTGTGATGGCGCCGCTGGTGGCGCTGGGCACGCGGCTGTCGGATTGGGCCGCGCAGCGCGGGACCAACGGAGACGGAAGGCCTGCAGATGCGTCGCGTCCGGTAACCGCCGGCGCATCGTTGCTGCTCGGCGTCGCCACCGGTTTGCTGTGGGCGCCGTGCGCAGGCCCGGTGATGGGGCTGATCCTCACCGGCGCGGCACTGCGCGGCCCGAGCCTGCAGACCTCGCTGTTGCTGCTGGCTTATGGCCTGGGCGCGGCAACGTCGCTGGCGCTGGGTCTCGCCTTCGGCCGCCGGCTGTTGGCGCACCTGCCTTGGTCACCGCAAGCGAGCGGCGGCGTGCGCCGGGTGCTGGGCGCGGCTGTCGTCGCCGGCGCGGTGGTCATTGCGCTCGGCGCCGACACCGGCCTGCTCACGCGATTGTCGTCAGTGAACACTGCGCGGCTGGAGCAGAACCTGATTGACGCGCTGCGGATGGCGCCGACGCCGGCGATGGCGGAGCCGGGGCAGGTTGCAGCCGCCGCCGCACTGCCGGCGTTCTTGCGGCCGCTGTTCGACGGCCGTTCGTGGGTCGGGGCGCCGCTGCGCCCGGAGGATCTGCGTGGCAAGGTGGTGCTGGTGAACTTCTGGACTTATTCCTGCATCAATTGCCTGCGCACGCTGCCTTATGTCCGCGCCTGGGCGGACAAATACAGGGACCAGGGGCTGGTGGTGATCGGCGCACACACGCCTGAGTTCGCCTTTGAGAAGGATGTCGGCAATGTGCGCAAGGCCGCCGCGTCGCTCGGCGTGCGTTATCCCGTGGTCATCGACAACGACTTCGCGATCTGGCGCGCGTTTGGCAATCAGGCCTGGCCGGCGCTCTACTTCATCGGTGTCGACGGCCGTGTCCGCCACCATACGCTGGGCGAGGGCGACTACGAGACCTCAGAGTTGCTGATCCAGAAGTTGCTGGCCGAGGCTCGCGACAGGTCCGAGACCAGGCAGGACATCTCGGACGTCAGCGGCGAGGGCGCACAGGCCCCGGCTGACGCCGGCAACCTGCAGTCGGGCGAGACTTATCTCGGCTATAATCAGGCCACGGGTTTTGCATCACCCGGCGGCATTCGGCCGGGTGTCGCGAGCCGCTATCGCGCGGCGTCGAGCCTTCCGCTGAATCGCTGGAGTCTGGACGGCGCCTGGACCATCGGTGGCGAGTTCGCCACGCTCAACGACAAGGGCGGCAGCATCCTTCACCGCTTTCATGCCCGCGATCTTCACCTTGTGCTGGGCCCGTCCGCGCGGGGACAGCCGGTGCGTTTCCGCGTCACCATCGACGGCAAGCCGCCGGGCGCCGATCACGGCACCGACATCGATGCCGATGGCTTCGGCAGCGTGAAGGAGGAGCGGCTCTATCAATTGGTCCGGCAGGCCGGGCAGGTGACGGATCGCACCTTCCAGATCGAATTCCTCGACGCAGGCGTTCATGCTTATGCCTTCACATTTGGATAAGGTAACGGGCGGGATAGCGGCAACGTAGAAGACGTGCGGCCCGGATCAACGCAGCGATCGTCCGGGTTACGGATTTTCGTCAAAGGCAGGTCAGGAGAACATCATGCGATCATTTTTCGGTGCAGCCGTGAGCATCGCCATCTCGACTCTGGTCGCCACAGGCGTGACCTGTGCCGCTGAAGACGCACCACTCGGCGTCCAGCTCGTCGATCAGATGAACGCACTGTACGGCGTCCATCCCGGCGTTCGCGCCAACCATGCCAAGGGCGCGGTGTTCGAAGGCACCTTCACGCCAGCGCCGGGCGCCGAAACGCTGAGTTCGGCGGTGTTCCTCAAGGGTGCGCCGACGCCGCTGACCATCCGGTTCTCCAATTCGGGCGGCGTGCCGGATGCGCCCGACACCCACCTTTCCGTCGGCGGCGTGCGCGGCATGGCGATCAAGTTCCGGCTGCCCGATGGCAGCGAGGCCGACATCGTCTGCATTTCGGCCAACGGCTTTCCGGTGGCGACCGGCGAGGATTTCCTGGCGCTGCTGAAGGCGGTCGGCAACAGCGGTCCCTCTGCGCCGAAACCCACGCCGGTGGAGACATTCCTGGGGGCGCATCCTGCGGCGCTGGCGTTTGTCACGACACCGCGCCCGGTCGCGGTCAGCTACGGCACGCAGCCGTATTTCGGCGTCAATGCGTTCAAGTTCAGCAATGCGCAGGGTGCCAGCAAGTTCGGCCGCTATCGCATCGTGCCGGTGAACGAGGCAGCCTATGTCAGCGATGAGGATGCCGCGAAGCGCTCCCCGAATGCGCTGGCCGACAATTTGCGCGCGTCGGTCGAGAAAGCGCCGGTCAAGTTCCGGCTGCTCGTTCACGTCGCGGCCGATGGCGACTCCACCACCGATGCCACCAAGGTCTGGCCGGACAGCCGGCCCACGGTGGAGCTTGGCGAAATCGCGGTGACCAAGGCGCTGGACACCAAAAAGGTGGAAAACGAGCTGTTGTTCATGCCGACCAACCTGACCGGCGGCATCGAGGCGTCGGACGACCCGCTGATCAACACCCGCACCGAGGCCTATGCGGAGTCGTTCGGCCGCCGTACCAAATAGATCGCCTGATGCGGAAATGGCGGCGCCAACGCACTGCTGGTCACTGTGCCAGTGCCGGCTACGGTGCGTCCGCGACGGCGCTGGCCTCCCGCCTCACCGCGCGGGTGGCATCGCGCTCCGCCACCACCGGCGGTGCCGCATCGAGACGGACGCGGTAGACCGCGACGTTCTCGATCACCCGCTGCACATAGTTGCGGGTTTCGGCAAACGGAATGCGCTCGACCCAGTCGACCGCATCCACCTTCGGATCGCGCGGATCGCCGTAGGATCGCATCCACTGCTGCACGCGGCCACGGCCGGCATTGTAGCCGGCAAACGTCATGATGTGGTTGCCGCGGTATTCGCGCAGCAGGGCGGCGAGTTCGGCCGCGCCCATCTGGGTGTTGTAGACGGGATCGGACACCAGCCGGTTCCAGTCATAGGTCACGCCAAAGCGTTTGGCGGTGTCGCGGCCGGCGTCCGGCGTCACCTGCATCAGGCCGACCGCCTTGGCCGGCGACATGTCCTTCTGGTCGAATGCGCTCTCAGTGCGGGCGACCGAATAGATCACGCTGCGCTCGATCTCCGGGCCAATTGGCGTGTGCTGCGGGATGCCGATGGCGGGAAACGCATAGGTGTCGAGGGCGAGGCCGCGGGCCAGCGCGGTCTTGCCGAGTTGCAGCATGGCGCGGGCATCGTTGCGACGCGCGGTCAGCTCGCCCAGCGCGGCCAGCAACGCGGTGTCGGTGCTGCGCTCGCCCAAATCAGCCACGAAGCCGAGCACCGTGTCGCGCTCGCCGAGGGTGTACAGCATGTCGGCGGCGCGCACGCGGTCGTCGGCCGGCGCCATGTCCTCGCGGGGCGCGGTGTCCGGCGATCGCAGCTCCAGCCTGTCGAGGCCGAGTTTCGCGCGCGCCAGCTGTCCGTAATAGGCGGTGGGGTGGGCGGCCGCGGCCTCGAAAAAGCGACGCATGCCCTCGCTGTCGCCGAGCGCTTCCGCGGCGCGGCCGCGCCAGTAGTTCGCGCGCGCCAGCACGATCGGATTGATCGAGCCGTCGTCGATATCGGCGAACAGTGCCCGCGCCGTGGCCGGCTCGCCGAGATAACGCAGTGCGATCCAGCCGGGCAGGAAACGGGCTTCCGCCTGGTAATTCTCATTGGCCGGGAGCGCTGCGTCGCGCACCACCTGGAAGGCGGTGGTGTTGTCGCCGAGGTCGAGCAGCTTGCGGGCGAGCACGCGCCGCTGCCGCCACCATTCGTCGGTCTCCTGCGAAGCCATGGTCGCGGCCGGCGCCGACAGCATCAGCCGCGCGGCGTCCTGCAGGCGATCGTTGCGCATCAGCCATTGCAGGCGGCAGAGCACGTAGCCGAGGTCCTGGCGCGCGTCGGTTGCCACCGCGTCGAGTTGCGCCAGTGCATTGCTGGCGCTGCCGGCGACGGCGGAACAGGCTTTCACCACCGCGACATCGTCACCGCCCAGGCGGCGTGCGGCGCGCATCGCGCCGGCGAGATCCTTGGCGCCAATGCGCTTGTCCATGCGCGCGCGATGGTCGTCGCGGGTTAGGAGATCGCCGAAGGCGGCGAGCGTTTCAGTCTCCAGCCGTTCCGACAGTTCATGCGAGCGCCAGGCCTCGCGCACCAGCTTTGCCGCGCCGTCACGGTCACCTTCGGCGAGCAGCCCGCGCGCCAGCGCGAGGCGGCCCTTGCTGCTGGTCGGCGCGTCGCCGATGAAGCCGCGCACCGTGGCCGCGTCGCCGCGCGCCTGCCACAGCCGGTCTTCGGCGCGCCGGCGCAGCATCCGCACCGCCGGCCAGTCCGGATTGTCCGAGATGAACGCCGCATAGCGGCCGAACGTCACGTCGCTGCTCGGATTGCGCAGGATCAGCCATTCCACCAGGGTGCGGGCGGCGGGATCATTGATCGATGTCTTGAGGGTGGTGGCCTCGGTGATCTCGCCCTTGCGCACGAGATCGAGCGCCTGCTTCACCAGCGCCGGATCGCCGGCGAGCTGCGGCGTTGTTGTCGTCGGCGCGGCAGCGTCGATCACCGGTCTGGGCTTCGGGATCGGGATCGCTTTGGTCGTCGAGGTGGTTGCGATCGATTTGCTGGCGACAGACTTGCTGGCGACGGGTTTGGTCGCAACAGTCTTACTGGCGCGAGACTTCTTTTCAGCCGGCTTGTGCGCGGACGAGTTGCTCGCAACGGCCTTGGCCGCGGCTGGCTTGGTCGCGGCACGGGGCGTCGGCTTGTGGCGGACGGCGGCCGCCGCGTCGTTCGACAGCGCGGCAAGCAAGGCGACGCTGACGACCCCCGTCAGCAGCCGGATACGTCGGTTCATTCCTGATCCCCCGCGAAACCCCAAAAGGCACGAAAGCAAGGAGCACCAAAGACGAAACACCAGGAAGAGGCACGAACCTGAATCGCACAATCCGTGCCGTTCCTGCCCCGGCAGGGTATCACAGCGCCGATAGGCCACTGTTACGTTTGGGCAACATGGGCGCAAAACATCAGGGAGAAAATGTGTCCGGCGCGGGTTCCCCTAATCGCTGAGCTGCATTTTGTAATCGTCGAGCACGCCCTGCACCCGGTAGCAGCCGGCCTCGTCGGGTGTGAACGGCGTCCATCCGGTCTCCGGAACGAACACCTGCGCGCGCCGCGTGCCCTTGTCGAAGCCCTGCTGGAGCCAGCGCCTGTTGTCCTGCGTGAGATAACGATCGAGGCCGGCGCGCAGCGCCTCGGTCTGGCCGCCCTGGATCCGGTCGCGCTGTTCGCACGACACGGCGGCGGCAAAGAACGAACCCGCACTGCGCGCGACACCTTTCGACATCTCCGCCATTGCGGGGGTGGAACCGAATGCGGCGAAGAACAATCCCGAAAACACGTGACACCATTTCATGCGCGACACTCATACGGCACTCTGTGGTGCAACGAAGGCAGGATCATCGGCTTTGTGCTGGAACGCGCAGGAACCATTTCAATGGTCCCTGCGCGGTTGGCGTCCATGCGCCGCGATGGCATGATGGCGTGCCGGTGAATCGAGGGGCTGATGACTGAGGACGTCGTGCAGGTACGCGAACAGGTGCGCGAGGTGCCCGGCGCCCGCGTGAGTGCCACACTCGGCGCCACCATCGGCAACATGCTCGAGTTCTACGATTTCATCACCTTCGCTTTTTTCGCGGTGCAGATCGGCCGCACCTTCTTTCCCTCCCACAGCGCCTACGCCAGCCTGATGGGGGCGCTGGCCACCTTCGGCGCCGGCTTTATCACCCGGCCGCTCGGCGGCATCGTGATCGGGCTCTATTCGGATCGTGCCGGCCGCAAGCCTGCGATGATCCTGAGTTTCACGATGATGGGCGTCGCCATCATCGTGCTGGCGCTGACGCCGTCCTATGAAAGCATCGGCATTGCCGCGCCGATCATCGCCATTCTGGCGCGCATGGTGCAGGGGTTTTCGCTGGGTGGCGAGGTCGGCCCCACCACGGCATATCTGCTGGAATCCGCGCCACCGCATCGCCGCGGTTTTGCGGTGTCGTGGCAGCCGGCGAGCCAGGAGATCGCCGCCACCATCGGCGCCGTGGTCGGTCTTGTGCTGTCGACGACACTCAGTTCCAGCGCGCTCGATGCCTATGGCTGGCGCATTGCCTTCCTGCTCGGCGCGGTGACGCTGCCGTTCGGGCTGTGGATGCGCACGCGGATGCCCGAGACCATGCACCTGCCGGAGGAGGCGGCGCATGCGATGCCGGAGGCGCAGGTCGGCGCACAAGCCGGAGTCTGGCGTGCCCATACGCGGGTGTTCGTGCTGGGTCTGCTGATTCTCGCCAGCGGCACCATCGCCACTTATGTCACCAAATATATGACGACCTATGCGGAGACCACGCTGCAGGTGGCGCCGTCGCTCGCCTTCGCAGCCTCGGTTGCGGGCAACGCTTTGGGCTTTGCCGGCGCGCTGCTCGGCGGCTGGCTGGCCGATCGTTATGGCCGCCGCCCGCTGATGGTGTGGCCGCAACTCGCTGCATTGCTGCTCACCTATCCGGTGTTTCTGTGGATCGTGGACACCAAGAGCCCCGCCGCGCTGCTCGGCGGTTTCGGCGTGTTGTCGCTGATCGGCACCATTCCCTACACCGCGTTTTATGCGGCAATGACCGAGAGCCTGCCCAAACGCATCCGCGGCGGCGCCTTCGCCATTCTCTATGCGGCAGCGATCACCACTTTCGGCGGCACCGCGCAACTCGTCGTCACCTGGCTGCTGCATGTCACCGGCAATGCGCTGGCGCCGGCGTGGTACCTGTTGTTCTCGGGCACCGTCGGCCTGATCGCCATGACCCTGATGCGGGAAACCGCGCCGGGGCGAACGCCGTAGGCGCGCGCCCCGCGTTCCATCCCCCGGTTCCTTAACAAAATATGACAGCCGTTAACCGCTCATTAACCATGCGTGGCCAATCTCGCGTTAACCAATCGACAACCAGTCAAGAGAGTCGCCCCTCATGGATGCAAAGGTGGAGCCGCAACGGCAGTTGGTGCGGCTGCGCGGCCGGTCCTATGTCGCGTTCGTGTTTTCGCCGGTGCTGCCCATCGTGGACTGGCTGGACGAGATCGACGCGACGCTGGCGCGCTCGCCCGGATTCTTCGTCGGCCGTCCGATCGTGCTGGATCTCGCGGCACTGGATCTGTCCAGCCACGGCATCGCGCACCTGATCGCCAGCCTCGAAGAGCGCGGCATCCGCGTGCTCGGCATCGAGGGTGTGGATGCCTCGCGCGTCGATGCCAAACTGCCGCCGCTGCTCACCGGCGGGCGCCACTGTGTGATCGACCCGCTGCCGGAGAAAAAGCCGGACCTGAAGCCGCCGCCGCAGACCTCGCTGTTGATCGAGGCGCCGGTGCGCTCGGGGCAATGCATCGTATTCTCGGAAGGCGACGTCACCGTGCTGGGCGCGGTGGGGTCGGGGGCGGAGATCGTGGCCGGGGGCTCGATCCATATTTATGGCGCGCTGCGTGGCCGCGCCATGGCCGGCATCAACGGCAATGCCGCCGCGCGCATCTACTGCCAGAAGATCGAGGCGGAGCTTCTCGCCATCGACGGCTACTACCAGACCGCCGAAGACATCAACGCCATGGTGCGGGGGCGGGCCGCGCAGGCGTGGCTCGACGGCGAAACCATGCGCATCACACCGCTCAATTAATTCAACTTCCAAGGAGACAACGAATGGCCAAGGTCTTGGTCGTGACATCAGGCAAGGGCGGCGTGGGCAAGACCACGACCACGGCCGCGCTCGGCGCGGCGCTGGCGCAGAACGGCGACAAGGTCGTCGTGGTCGATTTCGACGTCGGCCTGCGCAACCTCGATCTGGTGATGGGGGCGGAACGCCGCGTGGTGTTCGATCTCATCAATGTGGTGCAGGGGGTGGCGAAACTCTCGCAGGCGCTGATCCGCGACAAGCGGCTGGAGAATTTGTGGCTGCTGCCGGCGTCGCAGACCCGTGACAAGGATGCGCTCAGTGACGAGGGCGTCAAGCAGGTCATCGATGAGTTGCGCGCAAAATTCGACTGGGTGATCTGCGACTCACCGGCCGGCATCGAGCGCGGCGCCACGCTGGCGATGCGTTATGCGGACGAAGCCGTGATCGTCACCAATCCGGAAGTCTCTTCCGTGCGCGATTCCGACCGCATCATCGGCATGCTGGATTCCAAGACCGTGAAGGCGGAGAAGGGCGAGCAGGTCAAGAAGCATGTGCTGATCACCCGCTACGACCAGGGCCGGGCGTCGCGCGGCGAGATGCTCTCGATCGACGATATTCTCGAGATCCTCGCCACGCCCCTGCTCGGCATCATTCCCGAAAGCCAGGACGTGCTGCGCGCCTCCAATGTCGGCTCTCCCGTCACCCTGAACAATGCGGCAAGCCCGCCCGCCCGCGCCTACATGGACGCGGCCAAGCGCCTCGCCGGCGAGACCATCACCATGACGGTGCCGGCCGAGCGCCGCGGCTTCATGGAGCGGCTGCTGGGACGGAGGGCGGCATGAGCCTCGACATCCTGCGTTTCCTGCGGCCGCGCACCGCCTCCGCGCCGGTGGCGCGGGAACGGCTGCAGATCCTGCTCGCCCACGAACGCGGCCAGCGTGGCCAGCCGGATCTGTTGAACCTGCTGCGCGAGGAAATCCTCGCGGTGGTCTCCCGCCATGTCGACCTCGATCCCGACAAGGTGATTGTCCGCATGGACCGCGGCGACAGCGTCTCCACGCTGGAGGTGGATATCGAACTGCCGAACGGCTTCGAGAAGCGGCTCGCGATCGCGGGATGAGGTGACGACAGCCTCGCTCCACACACGGTGTCATCACCCGCGGGTGATCCAGTAAACGCAGGCCGGCGTGATGTGCGCAGAGTTTCCTCTCGCACACCGGGCGTACTGGATGCCTGCGTCCGCAGGCATGACAACGGAGGGTGGCGAGGCGCATCATCCCCACCGCGCCTGCACCACCCACGGAGTTAGCCACAATATCCACATCCCCACCCTTGCGCCGTAACGCCAAATCGCCGACTCTCGTCACGCTCGCACCCGCTCCGGCCTCCGCCCGGCGCGGGCTTTTTATTGTCCGCGCGAGCCGCGTACCTGACCGAGGAGCATCCCCATGCGCAGGCGATACGTTCCCTACAGCGCCGCCATTGCGAACCGCATCTGCAACGAACTGGCGCGCGGCCGCACCGTGAAGGACATCTGCACCGACGACGGCATGCCCAACGCGTGGACCGTCCACCAGTGGGTGCGCGAGAACCGCGCCGGCTTCGGCGACCGTTACAAGACCTATCCGCATTCCCGCGGCGTACCGCTGCTCTATACGCCCGAGATCGCCGACGATATCTGCGGCCAGCTCAGCGCCGGGCGCACCCTCAGCGATGTCTGCAGCGAGGCCGGCATGCCCTCCGCTGACGCGGTGTTTGGCTGGGTCAAGGCCGACCGCGACGGCTTTGCGGCGCGCTACTGGCAGGCACGCGAGTTCGGCTATCTCGTCATGGCCGACGCCATCCTCGACATCGCCGACAACGCCCGCAACGACTGGATGGAGCGCCGCAGCGCGCGTGGCGGCGTGCATCGGGTGTTCAACCGCGAGAATGTGATGCGCTCCCGCGCCCGCGTCACCGCGCGCTGCTGGATTCTGTCCAAGGTGATGCCGCGCGTGTTCAAGAGCAGCCTCGACGTGCAGGCCAGGCCCGAGCAGCCCCACCACACCTGGGCAGATCTGCTGAAGGAGATCGACGGCCGCTCCCGCGGCCTGCCGCCGAAAAGCGACGGCTGCCCCTACTGCCGCCGTCCCTGGGGGCTGAAGCCATGACGGCGGTGGGCGGCGCGACGCATCGTCTCTATGCGGCGGTCGAGCCACACAAAACGGGAGTGTTCGCAAAAGCACACCCAAAAAATCTCTTTTGCTGTAGTTGCGTTTCGTCATCCCTTGGCGTTTAATAATTTGGTCATTTTTCGATGGGTTATTTCTGCTGCATTTCCAGCGCGGAATATTCGTGACTTGTATTTTCCTCGTCACCTGCGTGACGCGTTTTATTGATTTCAACTGACAGCAAGGGCCTCAAGTCACATCGTCGAGTTCAAGTGAACAGCGCGCGGAGCGTTCGTCGCTCCAGGCGATGCTGCATGCATCTTGATGCATTGATTTGAGCGGATGGGCATCAACCGAACACAAAATGGAAAGCGGGGGGCGGTCATGGCGAACGAAAATTGGGGCTCCGACTTTGCGCAGTACGCGAAACAGCAATCGGATAAGATAGCGGACAAGAAAGAGCGGGCGCGGGTCTATTCCGAAGCGTTCAAGGACGCTGCATCGTCCGCGCTGCGGACCGCTGGCATTGTCGTCGATTTCAACCAGGCGCCGGTGGAGGCCGAAATTGCGGCGAACAGCAGGATCAGCAGGGATATTCTCGAAGGTCTTGATCCGAACGCGTCTGCTCACGATCAGCACAAGCATCTTGAAGGGTTGGAGGTGCGTGGATATTCGCCGATCGCGGCCGATCGTGACGTCAGGATCGTTATCGGTCGTTTCAAGAACGTCGATCCGAACACGATAGCGGCCGCCTATCCATTGTCCCGTTACCACTTTGAAGTGGACGAGAAGCGCACCATGGCGGTCCTGTTGGACAACTATTACTACCAGGCGGGGTATACCATGAAGCAGTGGATCCAGCCCTATGAGACGCAGTCGGCGTCGTTCGTCGCGGATTTTATTGGAGCAGTTGTTCGCCATAATCCGCAGAAGAACTGAGGCACGGCCATGCGTCATTCCATCCGGGCAATGATGATCACCGGCGTTTGCGCATTGCCGTATGCTGCCAATGCTGCCAATGCTGCGACGTCGGAATATTGCCTGAAGGCCGATGGCCTTGAGGAGCTTCTGAAAAAGTATGATTTCGATCGGGACGGGTGCATTGACAGCGAGGAAGTCAAGGTATTCCAGCGCGATGTCGCGGTGATGCCGAAGCCGAAACCGAAGCCACCGGCACCGAAGAAAGATCCGTTCAAGCCGGCCCCGGTGTTTCTTGTGAGAGACGCCTATCCGACTGGCGCCGCGATCACGAATGACACGAAAGTATCGGATGCCGGCGCACTGGTGTCCTACACCGATGACCGCATCGCGAAACAAAGTGCGCTGGCCATCAAGGGCGCGGTGATCGCGGGATTTGTCTGGGACCGCGAACTCACGACTGAAAATCTGAAAGCCAACAGCTACCTCAGCCGGGTAGCTCTGTTGACGGGAATGGAATTCGATCGCAGCATTCAAAATGGTTCGAAGAACACCGGTTCGCAGTCGGCCAAGGGTGGCTTCGAGTTCGAATACTTCAGCCCGAATTCGTACTTGATTCGCCAATACGTGAAAGCTGATGCCGTCTACACGACGGACTTCGACGGAAAAGCGAGCATATTCGGCTTTGAGGCATTCTGGCAGCCCATGACGCTGGGCTTTATCGGCAAGACGACGCAACTGACCGAGAATGTGTGGCTGAACTTCCGCCCGACGTTAGCACTCGACTATTTCCATGTGGCCGATGACGGGGTGTTCAAGACGCTGACGCCCGGCGACAATTATCTTTGGGCCGGCACGAAGATCTCCGCAAGTCTGATATTCGACAACCTCTGGCCGGACGTCATCGATAAATCGCTGACGTTTGAAGCGAAGTACATCTATCTCGCTGAGACGCTCAATCCGTCCAGCAAGCGCAACATCGATTACGTACAGGTCACCGCATCCTATCCGATCTACAAGGACAACCTTTTCCTGCAGGCACGCTATACCAACGGCAACACGCCGCGCACGCTGACCAGGCAGGACGAGTTCTATGCCGGATTGACGATCAAGCTCGGAGAGATTCCGTCGTCCCCGACGTCCGTTGCTGCGATCACACCGGCGATTGTGAGGTAACCATCACCACCCGGGTGCCGATGTCGTAGCCTGGCGTCATCGCGCGCATCAGCCGACTCACCCCCGCTGCAGCAGCGGTCTCAACCCCCGCACATCCCCATGCCCTCGATCGCAGCCACCGTAAACCCGGTCTTTCCATCCAATGCGCTGGAGTAGAGGTTGTTACGTGCCAGGCGGCCGCTGCCCCTGAAACTGAATCCCACACTTCTTCTGGATAGACGCTTGCTCGATCGCGACCATCTGTCCCTTCATCTGCGCGAGTTCTGCCGCGGTCTGTTTGTCGCCGCCAACCAGGAAAGCCGCTGGCCAGAAGATCACGACAGCTGCCGTCGTTGCGATTGCATCGTTTGTGCGTTTTTGGTCCTGGGCGCCGGACAGGGTTGCCGCACGCGCCGACACGCCCTGCGCTTCCTGGGCGAGCTGCGCGCAGGTGTATTGCTGGTACATGACCGGTGAAACATAGGCGGGCGCGATTTCCGATGAACTCGACGCACAGCCCGCCAGCGCAGCGCCCAGCGCCACGATTCCCAGAACACGCATTTTCGTGATCTCCCCAGACCTGAGTAAGATCATTTCTCAACCCGTGGGGGAGCGCAAGGGGGTATGCTACTACTAAAGACTAGTGTCGGGATCTGTAACGCGCACTTTCGCGGCCTTGCGAACAGATCCAGTGGGATGACGCATATGCGCATAAGGTTGCGGTGCACTCACCCCCGCTGCAACAACCCCTCAACCCCCCCGCACATCCCCACACCCTCGATCGCATAGATCGTCGCGATCAGCCGCTCCGCCTTGCCCCGCCCCAGCACCGGCGCGATGAGATCCCGCGCCTTCTCCATCACCTCCGTGCGCTCCATCGGGTTGCGCGGCGTGCCGCGCACGGCGGTGATGCGCTCCGACAGCACCCGTCCGTCAGTGAGCGTCACATCCACAATGGCCACGCGCACCGGCAGCAGTTTCGCCAGCTCCTCGTCGCGCATCAGCCGCACCTTGGCGCGCTGGGCCAGCACGGCGGCATCCTGCATGCGCGGCTTGTCGTGGGCGGCGTGGAACGAGGCCGTGCCGTCCAGCAGCATCACCGCCATCATGTGTTGCAGGCAGATGTCGGGCATGTCGCGGTTGTCCACGACCGCGGCCACCGACGGCGCCACGCGCACGCTCACCTCGCGCACCTCATCCGCCGTGAATGGCGTCCGGCCGCGGATCGCAGCCATCGCATCCAGCGGCGCCTGGATCGGTGATCCCACGGTCCATTTCTTGATGTCGGTCTGCGTAATCGCGTAACGCTCGCCCAGCGCCTCCACCAGCCGCGCGGGCATGGCCTTCGGCGCATAGGCCTGGAAGAAATTGTCCGCGCCGGAAAAAATGTCGTCGACTCCGTTCCAGCCGGATTTTACCAAGAGCGCAGCGGTGACGCCGTTGCGCGCGGGCATGCCGGCGAACACGAACGCCTTCTCGATGTGGTCGGTGTCGCGCCGCCAGGCGACGATCCCGGAGGATTGTTGCGCGGTGTAGTCCAGCACGAAACGCATCTGTTGCGCGTCGAGCCCGGCGGCGCAGGCGGCCGCGGCCGCCGCCCCAAAGGTGCCGGCGATGCTGTGGGTGGCAAGGCTGCTCTCATAGCTGAACGCGGCGCCGCCCATCGCCATCACCACGCGGGTGCCGATGTCGTAGCCCAGCGTCACCGCGCGTAACAGCCGCGTCCCGTCGATGCCGCCATCCTCGCCCATAGCCAGCGCCGCCGGCACCACGGAGGAGCCCGGATGCGAGCGCGACTCGTTGTGCGAGTCGTCGGTCTCGTCCGCATGCGCCATCACCCCGTTGGCCAGCGCCGCATCCGCCGGCGCCGCCGTGAGCGGAAAGCTCGCGACCGTCGCCGCGCCGCGGCCGGCGGACGCGCTGACGTAGCGCTGCGCCGCCTGTCCCGGCAGCAGCTCGGAGCCGGAGATCATGGCGGCGAGGGTGTCGAGCAGGTGGTGCTTGGCTTGTTCGGTGACGTCGGCGGGGAGGGGCGGGTGGCGGCGGCGGACATGTAGGCGCTGAGGGGGGCCATGAGGGAGGCGGGAGGGGGCGACTGTCCAAACGTGCGTACGGGTGCCAGGGCAAGGCCCATGGCTGTCGTTGACGTCAGGCCGAGAACATTGCGTCGGTTCATGTGAGTACCCCTTTTTAGAGAGAGCTATAGCGCAGGCTCAGCAAGGGGGGCGCTCAAGCCATGGCCAGCGGGCCACGTAGGGAGAGCGGCGGGTTGCTAAGATTCAAGTTGATCTTTCTGCCAAGCACAATCCATAGTAGTCGCATACTTTGCGTGATTTCAGGGGTGGGGGCTCCAATGCGCATCTTTTCGTGCGTATTTCTGTTGATGATCGGCTCGTTGCTCGTGGCGTGTTCGACGGTGCCGCCACTATCTGAAGCCACGGGTGCCATACCAATTCGCGACATCGTCGAACGCGTAAAGTGTGAATTGGCTGACTCGTTTAGCGAAAAAATTCAGGAACCGCAGTTCCGATGGCTCCAGCAATGGACTGCCAAGGTCGATATGACGTTGATCGCCAACAATCTGGGATCAGTCACTCCTGTCGGCGCGTATGTCGAGCCGCTGGGCACCGTTAGCGGAGTTGCCCAGCAATTTTCGTTTGGCGCCGGCGCCTCGGTGTCCGGTCAGGCAATAAGAACCGAGGCCATCAGTTTTTCGCTCTCACTTCTTGAGTTACGGCGGTGGCGTCGGGGCCTGCTTGTTCGTAGTGCGAAATATCGTCTTCCGGATCCCTGTGATCCCGGCCTGCGGAGCAACCTTGCGGGTGATCTTGGTTTGCGCGAATGGGTTGATTCCGCTTTGTCGCCGGTGGCCACGAGAGATCTTCAGGCGGGCGATCACCCCGCTCCAGGGACTGCAAAAGCCGCGGCAATCGCGCCGGCTGTCCCGAAATCGGCAAACGTCGCTGCCACCAAACAGCCGAAAGAGATTGCAGACGAGGCTGCGAAGCTATCAAAAGACGCCTATGCGGCCGCGAAGAAATCCGCCGATGAAGCGGAGCGTGCCGCGACGTCTGCTGAGCTTTCCCTTAAAGAATCGCCATTCAGAGATGTTGAAGACGCGGAATTCCTGCGACAATCTCGCGCAATTGCAGTAATGGCCAGACAGCAAGCCCTAAAGGCGCGCGATGACGCAACCAGAGCCAAAACGAAGAACGATCTGGTCGTCGACATTGCGACGAACATGAAGGAAGGCGATACGAGTCCCGAGGCATACACCAAGGCCAACCAAGCGAAAACAAACGCAGATGATGTGGTTGATCTCGCTGCCGACGCAGCCGAGCAATCCAAAGCGGCAGGTGAAAATGCGGGCAATGTCACGAAGAGGATTCCTGATCCTCCGATCGATTCAGTCTCGCACTCGGTCCAATTCGTTGTGACTGCGGGAGCGTCAATTGCACCGACCTGGACACTCGTACGATTTCGCGGGCCAATCGGCAATCTGGCCGGCGTAACAGCAACCCAGACCCACACATTGAACATTGCCCTTGGTCCGCGGGGCGATAACGGCGCCAGATATTCCCAGGAGGCCGTACGCGCCCTGAACAATCTAACACTGCAGCAAATTCGACTGGCTTCATAAATCTTCGGGTGGGGAGTCCAACTATGAGCACGCGTCGTTTGGGATTGGCTAGATAGTAGTCGGATCGATTGCTGGGTAGTTTCCAAGCAGCAACGTCGACGCGACCATGTTGCTGTTGCTGTCACCATCAAATCAATGATCGAGGGCGAGATATGTCGGCAATCGAACTTCTGCGGGGTGGCGACGAGTGGACGGACGTGACTACGCGCATTGCCTTTCCTATCGTACTGGCGAGCGCAATGGGCGGCGATCCGATTACTTACGGCGATCTAAATCATGCCGTACATATGCGAGGTGAGCCGTTGGTTATGGCCTTAACCTACCGCTATGTTGCAGGAAAAGTCGGCGATGTGTGCGAAGCGCTGGTTGAAGACCTGGGGCATGACGTTCCCCTGCTCAATGCTATCATTGTGAGCAAAAAGTCTGGTTTGCCGAGCCATGGTGTCGACAGCTATCTCGCCAAGCATTTCGGCATGACTCCGCGAGAGATCAAGCGCTTGAACAAAGACGAGCGCGATAGCTACGCTCAGTCAGCAATGGAGCAGGTGTTCAATTTTACCGGCTGGAACCAGATAGGTCGGCACCTCAAAATTTCAAAGACTGTAGTTGGGAGTCTCGACAGCGGCAGAGGAGAACCGATACCAACGCCAAATCGGTCAAGGTTTGCCGGCGGTCCAGAGTCGGCGTTACACAAAAAGCTCAAAGACTGGGTTGTGAACCATCCCGATGCCGTCAGTTCGTTCGGAAAATTCGGGAAAGGAAAGTCGGAATGTTGGCTAGCGTCTGGTGATCGACTCGACGTCCTCTTCACTAATGCAAAAACGCGTCTGGCGGTTGAGGTGAAGACAAGCGAAGCTTCTGACGATGAAGTTCAGCGCGGCATCTTTCAATGTGTGAAGTATCGGGCAACGCTCCGCGCCATGCAGCTCGCTGCTGCCGAACCGCCTAATGCACAAGCGGTGCTTGTCATCGATTGCCGTCCAACTTCGATCGTTAGGCTCCTAGCAGAACGGCTGTCGGTGAAGATTGTTGACGTCAGCAAGGAGTTCGATGAAAGACGATGAGCTTTTCGAAGTCCTGACTGTTTAACTCCGAGCGTTTGCTGTTTGTCTGGCGCTCCGTAGTGCGAGAATGACGATCTCGGTGTGTTAAGTGCACCGTAATTCGATCTCCGCTCCCCGCGCATCGACCGCGTGGATCTGGAAGACGTTCTTCGCAAGATCGAGACCAATCGTGGTGACAGACGCAACATTATCAGTAGACTTGCCCATGGACGGCTCCCTCAGATGGGTTGTGACAACGACCATCTTGGCACATCGATGCCGTTCGGGGCGCCGTCCACCCCATCACCGTAGTGCCCAGCCGCGATTTTTCTCAATGAGGCTCGTAACAGATGACGGTTTGTATTGCTGCACGATCTCAAGGGTTCATCATACTGACGTCGGATCGAATGCTGACATCCGGCGACATTCAATTCGAACCGGTTCTCGAAAAGACCACTGCCCTGACAAACTCTATCTCGATCATGCTCAGTGGTGACAGCGCTTTTCACACTGAAGTTTTGACAGATATCTACAAAATTATTGAGGCGCGGATTAACAGCTATCCATCTGACTGGTGGGAGATCAAAGATGTCGTCAATCTTTACGTTGAGGCGCGCATTGAGGCAAAGCGACGAAGGGCCGAGACCGCAATACTCCGGCCGTTAGGACTTACGAGCGAAAGTTTTGTTGAGCGCCAAGCCGGCATGGATCAGCAAATTGTGGAGACGATTACGCGAGACCTTATAAGATTCGATGTGCCCTCCGTTCATGCAATCATAGCCGGCGTTGACGTCGACATTCTTGGTATTCACCCCCACATATTTACGATTCAGAACGATGAATTCAGGTGTGACGACGCGATCGGCTTCGCTTCGATAGGAAGTGGTGCGCGACACGCAGAGACTTCGTTTATGAATTCGCGGCATGCTTGGAATAGCCCGCTGCCCGAGACGCTTCTGTTGTCATACTTTGCAAAAAAGAATGCAGAGGTTGCCCCGGGCGTTGGGCGAGCTACGGATATGTGGTTGATTGGTCCCGGACTCGGACAATCCGTTAAACTAGGTGACCATGTTATTGGAAAGCTTGATGTAGAATACAGAAATGCCAAAGCGCGAGAGCGTAAGGCTCAGGAAAAGGCCAACCGGGAGATCAAGAAATATGTCGAAAACCTTGCTCAAGAGCCGACTCCCGCGCAAAGCGGACCAGCTGAACTCGAAGCCGGAAAAACCTCAATTACAGAGCAGGGAGAGCCGCAGCTTGATCAGTAGGGACGAGCCGAGGCTCATCAAAGCGAAGCAGGGTCCGCGAAGCGTCTAGTAGCTGCGTCGTGAATTCGCTCTGCGGCTAATCACTGCAGCGACGAAAAGTGTATCGCCTCGATCATTTTAACGCGAGCGCTCAAGATGCCTGTACAGAGAGGGTAATCGGCTGACAGAGCTCGCATTGAGCAGGCGGCGTCAGGCGGCTTGTTTGTTGGATTTCTTCTAGGGTCGTTTGTTCTCCTTTTGCTGATGGCTGCTGGGCCATTCCTCTCGACGACCGGAGACGCGATGAGTTGCGAAGGGACCGGGGTCGGTCTCTCGACGCTTGTCGCGGCGCCGTGGGCAGGCCGAGGGCGGCCAGGGACAAGCGAGCAAATTCCCATTTTAAACACGCCCCCGCCACCCAGCCATGCAAGCGGCCCCCCCCCCGGCTTCCCCGCCCATTGCGCCACCCCATATCCTGGGCCATACGGATACCCCAGATTGACCTTTGAGCGAGCCCCTATGCCCCATCCTATTCCCGAGGTCCTGAAAGCCTTTGCCGCCGGCGAGATCGTGGTGGTTACCGATGACGAGGATCGCGAGGGCGAGGGCGATCTGATTGTCGCGGCGTCGTTGTGCACCGCGGAGAAGATGGCCTTCATCGTCCGCCACACCTCCGGCATCGTCTGCGCCCCGATCACCACCGAGAATGCGCGTCGGCTGCGGCTCGATCCGATGGTGGCGCACAATGATTCCAATCATTCCACCGCCTTCACGGTATCGATCGACTACAAGCCGGGCATGACCACCGGCATCTCGGCGGAGGAGCGCACCGCCTGCTGCCGCGCCCTGGCCAATCCCAATGTCGGCGCCGCCGATTTCGCCCGCCCCGGGCATATCTTTCCGCTGATCGCGCGGGACGGCGGCGTGCTCTTGCGCTCCGGCCACACCGAAGCGGCCATTGATCTCTGCAAACTCTCCGGCCTGCCGCTGGTCGGCGTCATCAGCGAACTGATGAACGACGACGGCACCGTGATGAAGGGCGCCCAGGTCGCGGACTTCGCCAAGACAAATAATCTCAAGCACGTCACCATTGCCGACATGATTTCCTACCGGCAGGCGCGGGAGAAGCTGATCGAACGCGTCTCGACGTTTACGGTGGACTCGCCGATCGGCAAGCTGGAAGGCCATGCCTACCGCTCGCCGTTCGATCCGATCTATCACGTCGCCTTCGTCTATGGCGGCATCGGCGACGGCAAGAATGTGCTGACCCGTTTCCACAAGCCGAACATCATCAAGGATGTGTTCATGGGCTCCCAGAGCGTCATCAAGGCGCTGGAGGCGATCAAGAAGGAGGGGCGCGGCGTGCTGGTCTACCTGCGCGACGGCGCCGCCGGCGTCCCGGTGGAGCCGCTGGACACCCCGTCCTCGGCGGAAGCCGACCGCAACCGGCAATGGCGCGAAGTCGGCGTCGGCGCCCAGATCCTGCGCGACTTAGGGGTCTGCTCCATCCGCAACCTGTCGTCGTCGTCCCACGACTACAAGGGCCTCGGCGGGTTTGGGATCGAGATTGTGTGCAGCGAGCCGTTTGAGGGGTAGGGGGCGGCCCTTGGGGGCCGGGGCGTATCATCTCCTCTGCGTCACCCGCGGGCTTGACCCGCGGGTCCAGCTTTCTCAACGCGTCTGCTGCCAACAAGCTGGATGGCCGGGTCAAGCCCGGCCATGACGGAGTGCGGTGGAGAGGGCGCCCGGCACACATCGACCACACGCCGCCGGCACACGCTCCATCCCCCCATTGCCATCCAATTCCTTTAAGTCTAAAATAATTCCGCCACCAAATTCATTCGTATACAAACAACCCGTGCATAGGGCTCTGCGCCTTGGGGCCCTTGCAACTTTAGCCTAAGGCCGTAACCTGCGCGCCAACAGGCAGCGGGTTCGGCCCGGCCTAAATGATCAAACATTTCAGCAGGAAAGGGGACATCCCATGAGCGTGCGTGCGCAGACCAAGGACAAGGCGGAGAAGGCCTCGTTCCAGTGGGACGATCCGTTCCTGCTCGAGAGCCAGCTCACCGAAGACGAGCGCATGATCCGCGACACCGCGCGCCAGTATGCCCAGGAGAAGCTGCAGCCGCGCGTCACCGAGGCCTATCTCGAGGAGCACACCGATCGCGAGATTTTCCGCGAAATGGGCGAGCTCGGCCTGATCGGCGTCACCTTCCCCGAGGAATATGGCTGCGCCAATGCCGGTTATGTCGCCTATGGCCTGGTGGCGCGTGAGGTCGAGCGGGTGGATTCCGGCTACCGCTCCATGAACAGCGTGCAGTCCTCGCTCGTGATGTATCCGATCTATGCCTATGGCGACGACGCCCAGCGCAAGAAATTCCTGCCCAAGCTCGCCTCGGGCGAATGGGTCGGCTGCTTCGGCCTCACCGAGCCGGATGCCGGCTCCGATCCCGGCGGCATGAAGACCCGCGCCGAAAAAGTGTCGGACGGTTATCGCCTCACCGGCAGCAAGATGTGGATCTCCAACGCGCCGATCGCCGACGTGTTCGTGGTGTGGGCGAAATCAGCCGCGCATGACAACCAGATCCGCGGCTTCGTGCTTGAGAAGGGCATGAAGGGTCTGTCCGCGCCCAAGATCAAGGGCAAGCTCAGCTTACGTGCCTCGATCACCGGCGAGATCGTGATGGATGGCGTGATCGTGCCGGAAGAAAACCTGCTGCCGAATGTCTCGGGACTGAAAGGCCCGTTCGGCTGCCTCAACCGCGCCCGCTACGGCATCTCCTGGGGCGCCATGGGCGCCGCGGAAGACTGCTTCCACCGCGCCCGGCAATACACCCTCGACCGCAAGCAGTTCGGCCGCCCGCTCGCCGCGACGCAACTGGTGCAGAAGAAGCTCGCCGACATGATGACCGAGATTTCGCTCGGGCTGCAGGGTTCGCTGCAGGTCGGCCGCCTGATGGACGCCGGCCAGATGGCGCCGGAGATGATCTCCATCGTCAAGCGCAACAACTGCGGCAAGGCGCTGGACATCGCCCGCGTCGCCCGCGACATGCACGGCGGCAACGGCATCTCCAGCGAATTCCAGGTCATGCGCCATGCGCAGAATTTGGAAACGGTGAACACCTATGAAGGCACGCACGATGTGCACGCGCTGATCCTGGGCCGTGCGATCACGGGGATCCAGGCGTTTTCGTGAGGGGCTTTGGGTGAGGAACGCGGTGAGTGCCGCGGCGCTTCCTCCCCACTCCGTCATTGCCGGGCTTGACCCGGCAATCCAGCTTGCTCACCACATGCGGTGCGTTTGGAGCTGGATCACCGGGTCAAGCCCGGTGATGACGCAGAGAGTGGGGCAAAGCCCTGCCATACATTCTGCGTCATGCCCGGCCTTGTGCTCAGCGACTTGGCTTCGCCAAGTCGCGGATACATCCACGTCTTGACGACGTGGCAGCAAGCAAGACGTGGATGGCCGGGACAAGCCCGGCCATGACGGTGGTGGATGTCGAGGCGCATCATCCCCACTCCGTCATCACCGGGCTTGACCTCAGCGACTTGGCTGCGCCAAGTCGCGGTCATGATCCATCTTCACTGAACTTGCCGAGAAAGCTGGATTGCCGGGTCAAGCCCGGCAATGACGGAGAAAAACAACATCACGCCGGAGCCGTCCTCATGGCCGACACCACCACCCCCGACACCGACGACATCCCCTTCAACCGCGACTTCCCTCTTGCCCCCGGCATCGTCGACGAACCCGTCCCCGGCGTGCGCCGCATTGTCTGTGCTAACCCCTCGCCCTTCACCTTCACCGGCACGGTCAGCTACATCGTCGGCCGCGGCAAGGTGGCGATCATCGATCCGGGGCCGGACAACGAGGCGCATGCGCAGGCGCTGCTTGCCGCCGTGCAGGGCGAGGAGGTGACGCACATCCTGGTCACCCACACCCACAGGGATCATTCACCGAACACGCCGCGGATCAAGGCCGCCACCGGCGCCACCGTCTATGCCGAGGGACCACACCGCGCCTCGCGGCCGCGTTATGAGAGCGAAAAGATCACCACTGAATCCGGCGCCGACCGCGATTTCGTCCCCGATGTGCGTCTCGCCGACGGCGAGCTGATCCATGGCGACGGCTGGACGCTGGAGACGGTGTACACGCCGGGCCACACCGCGAACCACATCGCCTTCGCCTGGCCCGAGCGCAAGCTGATGTTCATCGGCGATCATGTGATGGGCTGGTCCACCTCCATCGTGGCGCCGCCTGATGGATCCATGGTCGACTACATGGCCTCGCTGGATCGCCTCGCCGCGCGCGAGGAAGACGTCTATTTCTCCGGCCACGGCCCCACCATCCCCGACGCCCGCCGCTTCGTGCGTTTCCTGATCCGCCATCGCAAGGCACGCGAGGCGTCCATCCTGCATCGCCTGGCCAAAGGCGAAGCCGATATCCAGACCCTGGTGCGCGCCATCTATATCGGCATCGATCCGCGGCTCACGGGGGCTGCGGGTTACTCCGTGCTGGCGCACCTCGAAGACCTCGTCGCCCGCAACGTGGTGGCGACATCAGGCGATCCGGTGATCGGCGGGGTGTATCGGCTGGTGTGAGGCGTTTCTCCATATTCGGCGTCATGGCCGGGCTTGTCCTCAGCGACTTGGCTTGGCCAAGTCGCGGATACATCCACGTCTTGCTTTGCTGAGGTGCCGTTAAGTCGTGGATGCCCGCAACAGGTGCGGGCATGACGGGAGTGGGTGGCGGGGTGCTTCCATCCCCACTCCGTCATCACCGGGCTTGACCCGGTGATCCAGCTTAAGCGCTCAATGCGTGTGTCGAAGGAAGCTGGATCCGCGGGTCAAGCCCGCGGATGACGCGGAGAGTGGGGAGGCGCTGCGTGTCTCGCATAACACTCCGCCCACCCATCCCTCACTGCGTCCGCTTCACGGCCGCCTTCGGCGCCGGTGCCGCCTTCGCCGGAGCCAGCTGCTTCTTCATCGCCCGCGAGGTGGCGTTGTCCACCGCATCGTTGAGATCATCGATCAGCTTGCTGACCCGCGCCGCGTTGGTGCCGAGGTCGTGCTCGAAATAACGTGACGACGAGCGGATATCGACGCGGGCGCCGTCGGTGTCGGGCTGCACCCGGATCGAGACGTCCTCGCGAAAGCCCATGATGGGTGTGCGCGCCACCGCCTCGATGCGGCCGACCAGGCGCGGCGGCTGCGGCGCGCGCTCGTCGATGATCAGCCACTTGCGTTTGTTGACCAGCTTCAGCACCTCGTCGAACGCCTTCTGCGGCGTCGCCTCCAGCGTCACCGGTTCGATGTCCGGATACGCCGTGTGCTGCTGCTCGGCGGAATAGAGCCCGGCATAAGCCGCGGGGTTGGCGCCGTCGCCGGCGCGCAGCCGCGCCAGCGCATCGAACCGCGGCGGGTCGATCGGGTCGGTGGTGATGTCATGGATCGCCGGCAGCTTGCGGTACTGGACCGCGAGATAGGCCGGGTAGGCGAGGATGGCGATATCCAGCAGCAGCGCCACCAGGATACGCCCCATGCCGCGCGAGCCGTTCTGCCAGATCGCCGCAAACGCCGCGAACGCCACCAGGATCGACAGCGCCGCCAGCCCCAGCGCCCCGAAAAACGTGATCAGCGCCGGCCGGAATTCCAGGAACCCGAACCGGATGATGATGATCGACCCCGCGCCCGCCACCAGCGCAAACACCGCCAGATACCGTGCCCAGGTGGCAAGCACCGACACCGGTTCCAGCTGATAGGGCGCGGCAAACCTGCGGGCCATGGGAGTCCTGGTCAATCCTGAAGCGTCAATCATGCGGGCCCGGCGGGTGGCCGGGGCTGAAGAATGGCGGTTGAGACCACGGCGGGGTGGCAAAAACAAGGGGTGACGGTGATGAGTTGCAAGGTGTTCCGATTCCCTCAGTGTCGTCCCCCGGCTTGACCTCTGCGACTCGGCGTAGCCGAGTCGCTTGGGACCCAGTAGGCGGTGACGCTCATGGTCCAAACGCCGAAGTCCGAAGCGGCGGCCACCGGGCTTTGCCGGCGCATCCTTTCTCTCACATCTGCTCCCGGATACTGGATCGCCCGGTCCTTCGGCCGGGCGATGACACCGAGTGTGGAGAGGCGCTGCGTGTCTCTCAGCCTCGTAGCCCGGATGAGCGCTCTCGCGCGATATCCGGGGCGGGCCTGTCCCGGGTGTCGCTGTCGCTCACCCGGGCTACTTCATCGTCTCAGCAAAGCCTCACGCCGCGGCAGTCGGCAGCGAATAATCCTTGAACTGGTCCCGCAGCGCCGTCTTCAAGATCTTGCCCGTGGCGGTGTGGGGGATCGCGGTGACGAACGCCACGTCGTCCGGCATCCACCACTTGGCGATCTTGCCGTCCATGTAGGCCAAAATCTCCTCGCGCGTGGCGCTCTGGCCCTCCTTGAGTTGCACGATCAAAAGCGGCCGCTCGTCCCACTTCGGATGCACCACGCCGATGACGGCGGCTTCCGCCACCTTGGGGTGGCCGACCGCCAAATTCTCCAGATCAATGGACGAGATCCACTCGCCGCCTGACTTGATCACGTCCTTGGAGCGATCGGTGATGCGCATGTAGCCGTCGGCATCGATGGTGGCGACGTCGCCGGTGTCGAAGAAGCCGTCGTCGTCCAGGATGTTGGTGTCGACGCGGAAATACGCCCGGGACACCGAAGGCCCGCTCACCTTGAGCCGCCCGAAGGTCTTGCCGTCCCACGGCAGTTCCTTGCCCTCGTCGTCGGTGATCTTCATCTGCACGCCGAACGGCGGGTAGCCTTGCGTCTGCAGGATGTCGAGTTTGGCGTCGCCTTCGAGTTTGTCGAACGGCGGCTTGAGTGCGGCGAGGGTACCGATCGGGCTCATCTCGGTCATGCCCCAGGCGTGGCGCGCCTGGATGCCCATGTCGACAAACGCCTTGATCATCGAGCGCGGCATCGCCGAGCCGCCGCACACCACCATCTTCAGGTTCGGCAGGGTCAGCTTGTTGCTGGCCATGTGATTGAGCAGCATCAGCCACACCGTCGGCACGCCGGCGGTGTACGTCACCTTCTCGGTGTCCATCAGCTCATAGATCGATGCGCCGTCCATCTTGGCGCCGGGCATCACCAGCTTGGTGCCCATCGAGGGTGCGGAGAAGGCGATGCCCCAGCTGTTGGCGTGGAACAGCGGCACCACCGGCAGCATGGTGTCCGCGGCGCAAGCGCCCAGCGAGTCGCCGGTGTTGGCCATCAGCGCGTGCATCACATTGGAGCGGTGCGAATACAGCACGCCCTTCGGATCGCCCGTGGTGCCGGAGGTGTAGCACATGGCGGCCGCGGTGTTCTCGTCGAACTCCTTCCACTTGAAGGTCCCGTCGGCATCCGCAATCCAGTCCTCATAGGCGACCGCGTTCTTCAATGTGGTCTGCGGCATGTGCGCCTTGTCGGTGAGCACGATGTAGCGCTCAACGCTCGGAAGCGAGCCTGCGATCTTCTCCAGGATCGGCATGAAGGTGAGGTCGGTGATGACGATGCGATCCTGCGCGTGATTGATGATCCAGGCGATCTGGTCCGGGAACAGCCGCGGGTTCACGGTGTGGCAGACCGCGCCGATGCCCATGATGCCGTACCAGCATTCCAGATGACGCCAGGTGTTCCAGGCGATGGTGGCGACACGGTCGCCGAGCTTGATGCCTTCGCGATCGAGTTTTTGCGCAACTTTCAGCGCACGGGTCCGGATTTCGGCGTAATTGGTCCGATGTATGGGTCCCTCGACCGAGCGGGTCACCACCTCCTGCTTGCCGTGGATCCGAGCTGCGTGATCGATAATCCGATGGGTCAGCAGTGGCCAATTTTGCATCAAACCGAGCATCCGACGTCTCCTCCTGGCAGGCTGTTTATGTCATCCCCTGTTGGCGGGGATTCGAATTGGATTGAATTTGGAATGAAGTCTAGTACGGACGGGGGATGTGGCAAATGGGCATCTCGGCTAACGCTCTGCGGCCAAAGGACATTGGCTGTTGGTGTAGACTGGCTCCGCCATTTTTCCCGTTATCCTGAGGTGGCCGTGCGTAGCGCGGCCCTCGAAGGACGACGGCCCGAGAGCCCGCGGCCGTCGCCCTTCGAGGGCCATCCTGTGGATGGCCACCTCAGGGTGACGGATCACGGTGTTTTCGCCTCATACCGCCGTGCTCTCGCGACTGTCGCCGTCGTTCTGTTGCCGATGTTTTGGGCGTACTCGGCCGATGGCCGAGGCGCCGTGCCGTTGCCGAAGCCGCGGCCGGTGGATGCGCCTGGCGTGCAAGATTCCAGAGGGGGGCAACGGGAGAAAAATAATCTCCCGCGGAGCGGTGGGCCAGAGGCCGAGCCGTCGTCCGCGGACGAGAAAGCCAGTGAGCAGACCACCAATGAGAAGGCCGCTCACAAGCCCGCCGAGCCACCGCCGTCGCCCTGTCGCTTGGCGCTGACCGAGGCCATCGCGATCGCCCCCAGCCTCCCGCCGATCCGCGGCCCCGGCGCCTGCGGCGGCGAGGACCTGGTGCGGCTCGAGGCGGTGGTGCTGGCCGGTGGCAAGCGGGTGCCGATGAAGCCGGCGGCGATTCTCCGTTGCACCATGGCCAGCGCGATCGCCGACTGGGTGCGTTCCGACATGGCCGCGCTGGCGGAGAAGCTTGGATCGGGCCTCAGCGAGGTCGACAATTTCGATTCCTTCGAATGCCGCGGGCGCAACCGCATCAAGGGCGCGCAACTCTCCGAACACGGCAAAGCCAATGCGCTGGACGTGCGCGGCGTGAAACTCGCCAGCGGCAGGTTCATCTCGCTGACCGATCGTTCGGAGTCGCGCGAGGTGCGTGAGCAGGTGCTGTTGTCGGTCTGCAAACGTTTCGCCACCGTGCTCGGCCCGGGCTCCGACTGGTACCACGAGGACCACATCCACCTCGACCTCGCCGAGCGCCGCGGCAATTACCGCATCTGCCAGTGGAACGTGTACGACCCGCTGCCCGCCGTCGCGCCGCTGCTGCCGGCGGAGCGTCCCGATGAGGCGCCGCCACGCGAGGTGGCGGGGGCGGAGCATCCGGCACAGCAGCAATCGGCGCCCGTGCAGCAACAGCCGTCCCAGCCGGCGCCCGCGCAACAGCAGCAGGCCGAGCCGCAAGCCACCGAGGCTGAGGTCGCTGAGCCCGTGCCCGCCGCGCCGGCGGCCAAGTCCAAACAGTCGAAAACGAAGGCGGCCAAAGCGGCCGCGAAATCCAGAGCGCCGAAATCCAGGACGCCCGAAGCCGCAACGTCGCCGACACCGGCTGAGTCCGCGCCGTCTCAGCCGGACACGAGCGAGCCTGCCGCCAGCGAGACCGCGCAGCCCGACACCTCAGCGCAGCCGGCCGAGCCCACCCCGCCACAGCCAAACGCCGCACCTCCCGCCGCCGCCAAACCGCCGCCCGCCAAGAAAAAACGCAAACGCCGCCAGCAACCGTCATTCTTCGGACTGCCGCTGCCGAAGTTTTGAGGGGGGCGGGACGCCTAACCTGATGGAGTCGAGGCGCATCACCAATTTCTGCATCATCACCGGGCTTGATGTTCAGTCCGACCACATCACCGACGGGTGATGACGGAGTGGGGATGTGGCGCATCGCACACACGGCCAAAGCGCCTTCGTCACGCCCCCCAAAACAAAAAAAGCGCCGGACTCATCCAGCGCTTTCTTCAATCTCAGCCTCGCCTCACCGCATCAGTACGGCGAACCGCCCGCGCCCTGCAGCGCCAGCTTGGAATTGTACGGCGAGTCGCCCTGTTTCGGCTCGAGCACCACCACCACTGCGTTCTGCTTGACGCGGCTGTAGAGGTCGATGACGTCTTCGTTGGTCATGCGGATGCAGCCGGACGAGATCGAGGAGCCGATGTATTCCGGCTGGTTGGTGCCGTGAATCCGGAACAGCGTATCCTTGTTGCCCTGGTAGAGATACAGCGCGCGTGCGCCGAGCGGGTTGTCGACGCCGCCGGCGACCTGCTGCGGCAGGCCTTCGATGCGCTTGTGGATGTCCGCGGTCGGGGTCCACTTCGGCCATTCCTGCATGTTGCCGACGCGGGCGATGCCGGAGAAGGCCAGGGCCTCTTCGCCCACGGTGACGCCGTAGCGGATCGCCTTGCCGCCATCCATCACGTAGTAGAGGTAATGGTTGTCGGAATCGACCAGGATCGAGCCCGGCGCTTCCTTGCGGTGATAGGTGACGATGGCGCGGCGGAACGGCTCGGCCACGGCGACTTTCTCATAGCGCGCTTTCGCGAGCTGTTCCTTGTCGCGCGGTTTCAGGCTGGCCTCGGGGGACTTCTCATAAACAGTGGCCTGCATGCAGCCGGCGAGTGTCAGGCTGACCAGCAGCAGACCCAGTTTGCTTCCGATAGACATCACATCATTCCCAAACGATCAGTTGATCTCAAAGTCTGTTTAAGTCCGGTCCCACACCGTCTTACGTTTTATTTGCTTGCCGTCTTTTTTGCTTGCAGTTCGCCGTCTTGTTGCAGCTTCGCCCACCGCGAGCATCTTGTTACGCGATCCGGTTTAAAAAGCTTAGCCTTTCGCCTCCTGGAACGTGTGCAATGCATCACTTTGTGGTGCGGTGTGACCGCATCACATCACTTTTGACGCGCGCAATTGGCTGTATGTGCACAAACCGTCTCAGTAGCCATTGCCCCCGCCGTAAAGCGCCATCTTGGAATTGTACGGCGAGTCGCCCTGCTTGGGCTGCAGCACCACGACCACGGACCCGACCTTGACCCGGTTGTAGAGATCGATGGCGTCTTCGTTGGTCAGGCGGATGCAGCCCGAGGAAATCGAGGCGCCGATGTATTCCGGCTGGTTGGTGCCGTGAATACGAAACAGCGTGTCCTTGCCGCCGGCATAAAGATACATCGCCCGCGAGCCCATCGGATTGTCCGGCCCGGCGGCGACGAAGGTGGGTACGCCGAGACGTTCGATCTCGCCCTTGGTCGGATGCCAGGCCGGCCATTCGGCCTTGTTGCCGACGGTCGCGATCCCCGACCACGCCATGGCTTCCTCGCCGACCGTGATGCCGTAACGGATCGCCTTGCCGCTATCCAGCACGTAGTAGAGGTAGTGATTGTCGGAATCGACCAGGATCGAGCCCGGCGATTCCTTGCGGTGATAATCGACAATGGCGCGCCGGAACGGCTCGGCCACCGGGGTCTTCTGGTAACTCACCTTGGCGAGATACGCCTTGTCCCTCGGCGTGAAGGCGGCGTCACTGGTTTGCTCATAGGTCGCTTGCATGCAGCTTGTGAGCAGCACACCGGCGGCCACCAATCCGACTATCGACCCGAACGACCGCATGGACCACGTTCCCGTTGAATCTCCAGCGCATTTTGGCTGGACTGGCAGCCCCCAGCCGCCGATTCCGCTGGTCCCGATTATCGCGAAAATGCGTCGTAATTCCAGCGGTTCCGCCCCTTCGACGCGATGCAAGGGACAACCTGTGGCATTTATGCCGCGGAGTTTTCGCGGCAGTTGCCGCGGGTTTGAGCAAATCCGGCAAGGCTTACCCGCGGTGTCATGTTTGCGTTGCAAAACAATGGTTTTGAACCTGGGGTGCTATCCAGGCGCTTGCCACTTTCTCCTCATGGTGAGGAGCGGCCGCGCAGGCAAGTTTACGCAGCCTGCGGCTGCTATGGCCGCGTCTCGAACCATGAGGCCCGTACACCGCCACATCGGTGGCCTCGTCCCTCCCCTCGGGATGAGGAGAGAGGCGGGGGCTCAACCATCGGACGCTTGCACGAATCGTCGTGATTTGTGCTTTGGCAGGGATCGCCTGAGACGGTATTCAGGTCCCGGACGGGGCGGCCGATGTGCCGCGAGTTGGAGAGTTTCACGAATGCTGACCGCCTACGTCCCCACCGACGGAACGCTGAAGAGGATCGACAATCTCAGCCTCGATGCGCTGCCGCCGGAGGCGGTGTGGATCGACCTCAAGACCCCGTCGCCCGGCGAGGACAAGGCGGTCGAGAAGCTGGTCGGCATCGAGATCCCCACCCGCGAGGACATGCAGGAGATCGAGATCTCCAGCCGGCTCTACATCGAGAACGCTGCCCGCTACATGACCGCCACGCTGATGTGCGCGACCGACTCAGGCAGCCCGCGCACCACGCCGGTGACCTTCATCCTGACCGACCATCGCCTGGTCACGGTGCGTTATGACGAGCCGAAGCCGTTCCTGCTGGTGGCCGGCAAGCTCGCCCGCAACTGCGCCGCCAGCATCACCGGCGACCACGTGCTGATCGACCTGCTGGATGCGGTGATCGACCGGGACGCCGACATTCTGGAGCGTGCCGGCGCCGACGTCGACAGCGTCTCCAACCAGATCTTCGAGCCCTCCGCCGAGCGCGGCCACGCCCGCAGTTATTCGCAGATCCTGCTGATCATCGGCAAGAAGGGCGACCTCGTCTCCAAGGTGCGCGAGAGTCTGGTGTCGGTCGGCCGTCTCATCTCGTTCGTGGCGGTGGAAACCGACAACGGCCGCTGGAGCAAGGAACAGAAGGCGGTGTTCAAGACCATGCAGCGCGACGTGCAGTCGCTGACGGATCACGCCTCATACCTGAACAACAAGATCCAGTTCGTGCTCGACGCCATGCTGGGCGTGGTCAATCTGGAGCAGAACAACATCATCAAGCTGTTCTCGGTGATGGCCGTGGTGCTGATGCCGCCGACGCTGATCGCCTCGATCTACGGCATGAACTTCAAGCTGATGCCCGAACTCGAATGGTCGCACGGCTATCCCTTCGCGCTCTGCGCCATGGTGCTGGCCGCGGTGCTGCCGTATGTGTTCTTCAAGTGGAAGAAGTGGCTGTAGCGGCATCCCATGGACAGCATCTTCTTCGACCTCGACGGCACGCTGACCGATCCCAAGCCCGGCATCACCCGCTCGATCCAGTACGCACTGCAACGTCTGGGTCGCGTGGTGCCCACGCAGGACGAACTGACCTGGTGCATCGGCCCGCCGCTGCGCGCGAGTTTTGTCACGCTGCTCGGCAATGAAGACGAGGCCGACCGTGGCATCGCGCTGTATCGCGAACGCTTCGCCGACATCGGGCTCTACGAGAACAGCGTCTATCCCGGCATCGAAGCCGTGCTGTCGTCGCTGCAGGCCTCCGGCGCGCGCCTGTTCGTCGCCACCAGCAAGCCCGCGGTGTACGCCGAGCGCATCATCGATCATTTCGGCCTGCGCGCCCCGTTCGAGCGGGTGTTCGGCGCCGAGCTCGACGGCACCCGTGGCGACAAGGGCGAACTTTTGGCCTACGCGCTGGCGCAAGCCACCGTCGATCCGGCCAGCGCCGTGATGATAGGCGACCGCAAGCACGACATCATCGGCGCGCGCAAGAACGCCCTGAAACGCACCATCGGCGTGCTTTACGGCTACGGCACCCACGCCGAGCTTGTGGAAGCCGGCGCCGACCGCCTCTGCGCCACGCCGCAGGAGATCGTCGAGGATTTGTTGTAGGCGGGGGACTACGGAGCGAGGCGCTGCGCCCTATTCCGCGTCATGGCCGGTGGGGGCGATGCGCATCATCCCCACTCCGTCATTGCCGGACTTGATCCGGCAATCCAGCTTTCTATCGGCAGCTTCAGTGAAGCTGGATCACCGGGTCAAGCCCGGTGATGACGCAGAAATTGGAGCACGGCCTTCCGACTCATCAGCCGTTACAGCCGCGCCCCACCTCACACATGCTGCCCACCATTAATATGAATCTCCGCGCCGTTGACATACGAACTCGTCTCCGTGCACAGCACATAGATGATCTTGGCCACTTCATCGGGCGTGCCGAGGCGATGCATCGGGATCTGGCTCTCCACGATCTTGTCGGTGCCGGGGGAGAGGATCGAGGTGTCGATTTCGCCGGGGGCGATGGCGTTGACGCGGACGCCGACGCGGCCGAAGTCCGAGGCCATCTCGCGGGTCAGCGACGCCAGCGCCGCTTTTGATGTCGCATAGGCCGCGCCCGCGAACGGATGCACGCGCGAGCCCGCAATCGACGTCACGTTCACCACCGAGCCTTTGGCGGCTTTCAGTTCATCGACCAGGCCGCGCGCCAGCATGATCGGCGCCATGAAGTTGACGCGGAACACTTTCGCCCAGGTCTCCATGTCGGTGTCGAGCGTGCCGAGCCGGCCGCCGCCATTGGCCTTGGGCGAGATCGCGGCATTGTTGACCAGCGCATGCAGTTCGCCGGTCTCCAGCCGCGAGCGGATCTCCTTGATGGCGTCGAGCGTGTTGTCGGGGTCGGAGAGGTCGACCTGGATGTGATCCTCCGGGCCGGCGTCCCACGGGCACTGTTCGGGAAACGGATGCCGCGAGCAGGTGATGACGCGCCAGCCGGCGCTGGAAAAGCGGATCACGGTGGCATGGCCGATGCCGCGGCTCGCGCCGGTCAGAAGCAGCGTGCGGCGCGGGGTGTTGGAGGGAGCGGTGGCCATTGGGGGGTAAGTCTCGTTTCTCGGTTGCAGGCGCGGGCAGTGTCAGAGGGCAAGTTCGAGGCCACATCAAGGCCCGGTTGGCGTTAGGGATAAAGCCGGGTCTTGCTCCAGCCGCCTTCAGAGTTGCGCTGGAATTCGATGCGGTCGTGCAGGCGGAACGGGCGGTCGTGCCAGAACTCGAAGGCCAGCGGCGCGATCCGGTAGCCGCTCCAGCCCGGCGGCCGCGGCACGGCGCCGATCAGGTGTTTGGCGGTCTCCCTGGCGATCGCCTGCTCGAAGGCGAAGCGGCTTTCCAGTGGCTGCGACTGCTTGCTGGCCCAGGCGCCGATCTGCGCCTGTTTCGGCCTTGTCGCGAAATAGGCGTCGGCTTCCTCCGCTGTGACCGGCGTCACCGCACCCCGGATACGCACCTGCCGGCGCAGCGACTTCCAGTGGAACAACAGCGCCGCCTTCGGATTGGCCGCAAGCTCGCGGCCCTTTTGGCTCGCGATGTGGGTGTAGAACACGAAACCATCAGCGTCATAGCCCTTCAGCAGCACCATGCGCACGTCCGGCAGCCCGTCATCGCCCACGGTCGCCAGCGCCATCGCATTGGGATCATTCGGCTCGGACACCTTCGCCTCGGCAAACCAGGCCGAAAACAACCCAAGCGGCTCCTCGGCCGCCGTAAAATCACCGGCTGTTAACTGGGATTGGTGTTCCATGGTCGGCGTATCAGTCATTTGCGTGGAGTACCCGTGTTGCATCGGCCAGCGTTCAGGAACGCATCACCGCTCCTATATAGGGGATCGAACGGCGATAGCCTATCCGGTGCGCGCTGGGCGATGGCGGTGCTGGCCGCGATTGTGGTGGCCACCTGCGGCGGCTGTTCCTACCGGATCGGCCAGAGCCAGATGGCCACGCCCAAGGCGGAGCCTGTCGTGGATCCGGCGGAGGTCACCGGTTCGATCACGCCGGTGTCGCAACCCGCGCCGACGCCCGCGGCCGATGACGGGCCGACCGACAGCGACATGGCATTCGCGCGCAACGCGGCGTCCGACGTCCTGACCCGCGGTGCCAAGGATTCCAGCCAGCCGTGGGAAAACCCCAAAACCGGAGCGCGGGGATCGGTGACGCCGCTCGCCAGTTCCTATACCGCCGAGGGTCGCACCTGCCGGGATTTCCTGGCGAGCTACGTGAAGGGCCGCTCCGAGGCCTGGCTGCAGGGCGAAGCCTGCAAAGCCGGCAGCCGCTGGGAAATCCGCGCCATGCAGCCCTGGAAACGGAGCTGATGGGCCCCTCGAACCCGTTGCAGAAATGCCACGGGCTTCCCAGATGAGGGGCTGAAGGGCTAATCAGCTCGATTCTGGACTTTGATTTCATTTCCCGAAGGAGACGAGACGGATGCGCGACCCCTATGAGGTCTTGGGGGTGCAGCGGAACGCCAGCGCTGCCGAGATCAAAAGCGCGTTTCGCAAGCTCGCCAAGAAGCATCACCCCGATGCCAACAAGAACGATCCGAAGGCTGCCGGGCGGTTTGCCGAAGTGAATTCGGCCAACGAGATCGTTGGCGACGAGGACAAGCGCAAGCAGTTCGACCGCGGCGAGATCGATGCCGAGGGCAAGCCACGCTTCCAGGGGTTTCCCGGAGGCGGCGGTGCCGGCCGCGCCGGCGGTCCCGGCGGCTTCGAGTACAGCTTCCGCGGCGGTGGGCCGGGTGCCGGCGGCGGTGGCTTTGAAGACATCCTCAACAGCATGTTCGGCGGCGCGGCCGGTGGCGTGCGCGGTGGCCGTGGCGGCGCAGGCGCGCGGACCTTCGAATACGACGCGCCATCCGCCCCCGATCTCGACCTCAGCGTCGCGCTGAACGTGTCTCTCGAAGAGAGCGTGCACGGCGGCGAGAAACGCATTCGGCTGCCGACCGGCAAGGAACTCAATGTCCGGATTCCGAAAGGTGTCACCGCGGGCCAGCAGGTCCGGCTCAAGGGGCAGGGCGAAAGCGCGCCAGGACATCCGCCCGGCGATGTGCTGATCACCCTCAACATCGCGCCCCATCCGGTGTTCAAGGTAGACGGCGACAATCTGCGCGCCGACCTGCCGATCACGCTCTATGAGGCGGTGCTCGGGGCCAAGGTCCGCGTGCCGACGCTCGACGGCGCGGTGGAATTGTCGATCCCCAAGAACACCACCAGCGGCCGGACCTTCCGGCTGAAGGGCAAGGGCATGCCAAAAGCCAAAGGCACCGCCGGCGACCTTTTCATCGCGGTGCGGATTGCCTTGCCGGACGGCTCGGATGCTGAACTGGAGGCCCTGATGGAGAAATGGCGCAGCCAGCATCCCTACAACCCGCGCAGCGGGATGGAGTGATCGGGGCGGCCGGTGCGGTGAGTCTGATATTCATCTTCCGCGCAACGGCGTTAATGCGCCGGGATGGATCAAAAACTTAATTGAAATCATCGGCTTACGATGTTTTCCCTGCCTCTGAGCAGAAGCCGGGAAGGCATGAAGCGGCACACCAGATGCTGGTAATTGGCGTATAAAAGCCTATATGCAGTGGATGAGCAGCAAACCGTCGAATCCCGCCCAAGCGGCACGTCTCGAAAAGCAGAAGATTGCGTCCACTGAGGGCGCGAAGGCACTGGCCGATTATGAGGCCGGCGCCGTCGCCGTGCGCAAGAACATGGAGCGCCTGCGCGCCCTGCGTCTGGCGAAGGAAGCCGAGGAGGCCGCGCGCGCGCCGGCCGTGACGGCAGCGCCGAAAAAGAAGGCTGCGTCGAAGGGCGCCAAGGAAAGTTCAAAGCCGAAGGCCGCCACGCCTCTGTCGGAGTGGCTTGCCAGCCAGCGGGACAGCGGCCGTTCGAACTGAACGTCCGCTTTTGCGCCGCCTTTATCGGGTTTCGAGCTGCTCATACGCCGCCGTGGCCACGACCTTCAGCTTGTCCCTGTTGACCGGACCGCTGACCACCCAGCCGTAATCGTTCTCGATCCACTGCACCGATCCGGTGTCGTCGGCGTCCTTGTAGATCAGCGTGCTGTTCGGCGCCTTCACGGGTGTGCAGTACAGCGTGATGCGCTCGCCCGATGCGCTCTCATACATGAACAACGCGGCGGGGCCGCTGATGCCGGGCAGCAGCCGTCCGCCCAGCAATTTCAAATCGTATTTTGCCAGATTGGGTGCGCGCAACGTGGTGCCGACGCGGCGTGACAGCCACGACAGCAGGTGCTCCTGCTCGTTGCTCGTGACTTCGACCGGATGGCGCACTTCGCCGGTATAGAGCTTGTGCGCCGTGATCGCTTCGTCACGCAGCGCTTCGCTGGGGCTGAGTTCGGTTGCCCAGGCATTGTGAGCCATCCATCCCGCACCACTGCCGATAATGAACGCAAGCAACGTGGCGGCCACGGCGCTCCAGATCCAAGTGCGCGGGCGCGTCACCAGCCGATCCAGATCGAGCCGCTGCGGCACCGGTTCGTCGACCACGCCGCCATAGCGTCGGTGCAACTCGTCGCCCAAGGCGCGCCACGCGCGGACGCGTTCGGCGTCTTCGGGATGCGCTGTCAGCCACTCCTGCACGGCCTGGCTGCGTTCCGCAGGCAGTTCGTTGTCGACATAGGCGTGCAGTTCATCTTCCGTGACGGGGATGTTGGGCTCAGTCATGATCGTGGTCCCCTGATCTTCTGAACATCGTTATTTCACCCGGCGCAGCGCAGGGCGCTCGCCTTCGAGGTAGGCTTTGACATGGGCGCGGGCGCGGGCGAGGCGCGACATCACCGTGCCGATCGGCACGCTCTGGATGTCGGCGACCTCGCGGTAACTCAGTCCCTCCAGCACCACCAGCAACAGCACCGCCCGCTGGTCTTCCACGAGCGTGGCGAGCGCCGCTGCGATATCCCGGCTTTCCGCTTCCGTGCCGCTGGCGTCGATCGCGGTGTCGACAAGCGTGGTCATCGACGGCTTGCGCGCAAGTGACCGGCGTCGGTTCCGGTTGAGATTGGTCAGGATGGTGTAGAGCCAGCTCCGCAGGTCACCACCCACGAACAGTTTTTCGGAGCGCAGCGCCCGCACCAGCGTGTCCTGCACGAGATCGTCGGCGATATCGCTGTCGCGGGTCAGCGCACGGGCATACCGGCGCAGTGCCGGAATGACGGTTTCGATGCTCTGGCGGAAGGCGCTCATGGACGGTCCCGGGCCGTTAGTGTCGTATACCGATCAGAACACCTGAAAGCTGCAGCTATTCCGCCGGTTAAGGGATGATACGCGCTATTCGCCGGCTTGAAGCCCCAGGAGGGCTGTGTCATTGAGAGACGTCTATATCGAGGCAGGGATGTGAGCGAATGGCGGATGTGTCGGGTCTGATGAAGGGCAAACGGGGCGTCATTCTGGGTGTCGCCAACAACCGTTCCATCGCCTTCGGCATCGCCAAGGCCTGCCGTGCCGCAGGCGCGGAGCTCGCGCTGACCTGGCAGGGCGACGCGCTGAAAAAGCGTGTCGAGCCACTGGCAGCAGAGCTCGGCGCCATCACGCTCGGTCATTGCGACGTAACCGATGCCGCGACCATCGACGCGGTGTTCGCGGAGCTCGAGAAGCAGTGGGGCAAGATCGACTTCGTCGTTCACGCCATCGCGTTCTCCGACAAGGACCAGCTCGACGGCCGCTACCTCGAGACCACCGCCGACAATTTCTCCAAGACAATGCTGATCAGCTGCTACTCGCTGACCGCGATCGCGCAGCGCGCGGAAAAGCTGATGACCGATGGCGGGTCGATCATCACGCTGACCTATTACGGCGCCGAGAAGTGGATGCCGCACTACAACGTGATGGGCGTCGCCAAGGCCGCGCTCGAAGCTTCGGTGCGTTATCTGGCCGCCGACCTCGGCGAGAAGAACATTCGCGTCAACGCCATCTCGGCCGGCCCGATCAAGACGCTGGCGGCATCGGGCATCGGTGACTTCCGCTATATTCTGAAGTGGAACGAATACAACGCGCCGCTGCGGCGCACGGTGACGATCGAGGATGTCGGCGACAGCGCGCTGTATCTCCTGTCCGACATGTCGCGCGGCGTCACCGGTGAAGTGCACCATGTCGACGCCGGCTATCATGTTGTCGGCATGAAGCGTCCGGACGCACCGGACATTTCGCTCGGCAAGGACTAGATCGCCGCGTGATGTCCAAGCCTGTTGTCTATTACATTCGCCATGGCGAAACCGAATGGAATGCGACCGGCCGCTTTCAGGGCAGTCAGGATATTCCGCTGAACGACGTTGGACGCAAGCAGGCGGTGCAGGCCGGCGGCATCCTGGGTGACCTGTTCAGCCGCGACGAACGCGGCGTCGAGACACTGCCGTTTGTTGCAAGCCCGCTGGGGCGGGCGCGCCAGACCATGGAATTGCTGCGCGGGGCATTGCAGTTGCCGCTGGCAGACTATGCGATCGACGATCGGCTGCGCGAAATCGCCTATGGCCGCTGGGAAGGCTCGACGCTGCCTCAGATGCGGGCGTCCGATCCGGAGATCTTCGCCTCGCGTGAAAGCGACAAATGGGGCGTGCCGCCGCCGGGCGGCGAAAGTTATGCCTCGGTCACGGTGCGGATGCGCGACTGGTATGACTCGCTGAAAGCCGATACGGTTGCCGTGGCCCATGGCGGCACCGCCCGGGCGCTTCTGGTCGCACTCGGCGTCGAGACGCCGGAAGGCGCATCGGACCTGACCATCGAACAGGGAGTGGTGTACGTTTTTGCCGATGGGGCCTGTAGCAAATACGCGTGAGAGCGTGATCTAGTCCCTGCAATCCGGATCGATCGACACAATGTCATTCAATACTTTCGGCCAGCTGTTCCGCGTGACGACCTTCGGCGAAAGCCACGGGCCGGCGATCGGCTGCGTGGTCGATGGCTGCCCGCCGAAAATTCCGCTGCGGCTGGATGAGATCCAGCGCGATCTCGATCGCCGCCGCCCCGGACAGTCGCGCTTCACCACTCAGCGGCAGGAAGCCGATGCGGTGAAGATCCTGTCGGGTGTCATGATCAATGACGACACCGGCGAGCAGGTGACGACAGGCACGCCGATCGCGTTGCTGATCGAGAACACCGATCAGCGATCGAAGGATTATTCGGAGATCAAGGACAAGTTCCGACCGGGACATGCCGATTTCACTTATGAGGCGAAGTACGGCCTGCGCGACTATCGTGGTGGCGGGCGCTCGTCGGCGCGCGAGACCGCGAGCCGGGTTGCGGCCGGCGCGATCGCGCGCAAGGTCTTGCCGGGCGTGACGGTGCGGGGCGCTCTGGTGCAAATGGGGCCGCACAAGATCAATCGCGACAACTGGGACTGGGAGCAAGTCGACCAGAATCCGTTTTTCTGCCCCGACAAGGACAGTGCCGCATTCTATGCGGATTATCTCGACGGCATCCGCAAAAGCGGCTCGTCGATCGGTGCGGTGATCGAGGTGGTGGCGGAGGGCGTGCCCGCTGGTCTCGGCGCGCCGATCTACGGCAAGCTGGACAGCGACCTCGCTGCGGCGCTGATGAGCATCAACGCGGTCAAGGGCGTCGAGATCGGCGCGGGCTTCGGTGCGGCCGAACTCAGCGGTGAGCAGAATGCTGACGAGATGCGCATGGGCAACAATGGCCCGGTTTTCACCTCCAATCATGCCGGCGGGATTCTCGGTGGTATCTCGACCGGGCAGGCCGTGGTCGCGCGGTTTGCCGTCAAACCGACGTCATCGATTTTGACGCCGCGTCGTACGATCGACCGTCAGGGCGCCGAGACAGACATCCTGACCAAAGGACGTCACGATCCCTGCGTCGGCATTCGTGCCGTGCCGGTCGGCGAGGCCATGATGGCCTGCGTACTGGCCGACCATCTGTTGCGGCACCGCGGACAGGTCGGCGGCTGATCCGCCGCTTTCCGGACGTCATACGATCGCCTGATCGCCTGATCACTGACCGATGCGCTGCGCGTCAAGCACGCCCGATCAGGTAAAAATCCCCGCTCCATTGTCCCGGCGCGAAATATTTCTTTGCGCGAGGTGTTCACATCGAGCGGGGCTGCTTGATGTTGGAGTGACATGATGATCAAGACTGTGTTGGCCCTTGTCGCCGTGGCCGCAGTGGGTGTCGCCGCAATACCGGCCGACGCGCTGGCTCGCGGCGGCCATGGTGGAGGTGGTGGCGGCATGCGAAGCGGAGGCTTGCGCGCCGGAGGATTTGGGATGGGGCGGCCCGCCGGCGTCATCAGGCCGATGGCTGCGGGGTCGTTTGTCGGAGGTGGGATGCGCGTAGCCGGTCCGGGTTACCGCCACCATCATCACCATTTCCGGCGCTTCGCGTTCGTCGGGCCATACACCGGCTACTGGGATTATCCTTCCACCGATGGCTGCTACCAGGTGCGGCGGGTGTTGACGTCCTACGGCTGGCGCTGGCGGCGTGTCGACGTCTGCAACTGATCAGGCGCAAAAAAGCCGGCGGCTTGGTGAGCCGCCGGCTGTAATCAAGGTCGTGAACGTCGGGTCAAGCGGCGCGCACGGTGGCCAGGAATTTCTCGACCTCGATCTTGAGGCGACCACTGTCGTTCGCCAGCATCTGCGCCGATGACAGCACCTGGCTCGATGCCGAGCCAGTCTCGCCGGCGCCGCGGCTGACGTCGTTGATGTTGCCGGCGAGGCTGTTGCTGCGCTGCGCAGCATGCTGGATGTTGCGGGAGATTTCCTGGGTGGCCGCACCCTGTTCTTCGACCGCGGCTGCAATGGTCGAGGAGATCTCCGAGATCAGGTCGATGGTCGCGCCGACCTCCTTGATCGTCTGCACCGACGCTTCGGTCGCGGATTGGATTCCCGCGATCTGCTGGCTGATGTCCTCGGTGGCCTTTGAGGTCTGCGCCGCAAGTGCCTTGACCTCGGATGCGACGACCGCGAAGCCACGTCCGGCGTCGCCGGCCCGTGCGGCTTCGATGGTGGCATTGAGTGCGAGCAGGTTGGTTTGCTCCGCCACCGCGCTGATCAGCTTGATGACATCGCCGATGCGGGCCGCAGCTGTCGTCAGTTCGACGATGCTGCTGTTGGTTTTTTGCGCCTGCCGGACCGCTTCCCCGGCAACGCGGCTGGCTTCCTGCACCTGGCGGCCGATTTCCTGCACCGACGAGGTGATCTCCTCGGTGGCGCTGGCAACCGACTGCACGTTGCTGGAGACTTCTTCCGAGGTCAGTGCGGCCTCGCTCGAAATCTTGCCGGTCGCTTCCGCGGTGGTCGTCAGGGTATCGGCGGCGGCTTCCAGTTCGGTCGATGAGGATGACAGCGAGCCGACCAGTTCGCCGATCAGGGTTTCGAACTGCCGGGTGATGCCGTCGACCCGCTGCCCGCGGGCGATCTTCGCTTCGGCGTCCGCGGCCGCCGCGGCATCGGCTGCGCGTTTGGCGATCAGCGCGTCCTTGAACACCTGCAGCGTATCCGCCATCTGGCCGATTTCGGTGGCTTCGCCCTGGTGCGGGACCTCAGCGGTCAGATCACCGGTGCCGAGCGCCCGCATTGGGGTCACGATCGAGGCGATGCCCCGCGACACGTCGCGGATAAGATAGAAGCCGATCGCGATGCCAAAGACGATCGAGAGCACCAGCATCGCGACGACCATCTTGAAGGCGAGCGAGAACGAACTGGCGGATTCTGCTGCCGCGGTATCGGCGCCGCGATTGTTCAGGTCGATGTCCTTCTTCAGGATTTCGTCAGCCTTCAGCCCGAGCGGATTGACCTTGCTGTCGTTGTAATCGCGTGCTTCGGTAAATTGGCTTTTGCGCGAGATGACCAGCAGATCCTGGACGCCGGAAGAGAAATCAGTCCATGTTTTCCTGAACTCATCGTAGAGGGCCTGTTCCTCAGGCGAGGCGATGAGGGGTTCATAGGCGCGGCGTGATTTGTCCATGGCTTCCATCATCGCGGCGAGGCGCTTCTCCTGAGCGGCCTTGCCGGCCTCGTCGGTTGCCATCACATGGGCGCGGACCACGGATCGGTAGGTGATGGTATTGGCACGCAACTCCCCGAGAACGCGAACACTCGGAAGCCAGACGGTCTGAATATCAACGGTGCTGGCGTTGATGGCATGCATCTGCCGGATTGCGAAGGCACCCATGCCTGTCATGAGGATCAGCAGCACAGCGATGACCGCCGTGATCTTGGTGCGGATGGAAAACTTCGAAAGCATCGGGAGATCCTTGAGGTCGTTCTGACCTGTTGACGGCCGGATGCATCCGGCGGCTGAACGTCGCGGGGATTGTGTGATTGGGCATTCAAGTCGAATTCCGAAGCCGTCGGCTTCCTCATCCGCTATCGGATTGTTAATCAATTAGCTAAAATCTTGGTAAACGGCACAGACATACCGACCGCAAAGTTCGTCCTCCGCCCGGCTGTAAGTGCCATGACGGACTCATGTGTCGGACGGTGGGCCGAAAGGTGGGAAAGTGGCCAATGTCCCGCGGTGCTTACGCCGCGCGGACCGCCTCGAGGAACTTGTCGACCTCGGTCTTCAGCCGTGTGCTTTCCACCGACAGCGATTGTGCCGCCGACAGCACCTGGGCGGATGCCGAACCGGTTTCGCCGGTGCCGCGGCTGACTTCGCTGACGTCATTTGCGACCTGAACGCTCAGTTGCGCGGAGTTCTGGACGTTGCGTGCGATTTCCTGGGTCGCGGCGCCCTGTTCCTCGACCGCGGCGGCGATGGTCGCCGAGATCTCCGAGATCAGACCGATGGTGCCACTGATCTTCTTGATGTTGTCGACGGACAGCCTTGTCGCTGACTGCATGCCGTCAATCTGGGCGGTGATCTCGTCGGTCGCTTTCGCGGTCTGCGAGGCCAGCGCTTTCACCTCCGATGCCACCACGGCGAAGCCACGGCCGGCCTCGCCCGCGCGCGCGGCTTCGATCGTGGCGTTCAGCGCCAGCAGGTTGGTTTGTTCGGCGACCGCGGTGATCAGCTTGACCACGTCGCCGATCCTGCTCGCCGCGTTCGACAGTTCCATGATGCTGGCGTCGGTCTGCTGGACTTGGCGGACCGCGTCGCCGGCAACGCGGCTCGCTTCCTGGACCTGGCGGCTGATTTCCTGCACCGACGAGGTGATTTCCTCGGTCGCGCCGGCGACCGACTGGACGTTTTGCGACACTTCCTGGGATGCCGATGCCGCCGAGCCCGACAACCGCTGGGTGATATCGGATGTATGGGTCAGTGTTCCGGCGGAGGCTTCGAGCTCGGTGGAGGCCGCCGACAGCGCTGCAACCATGTCACCGATCATGGCTTCGAAATTGCGGGTGACCTGGTCGATCTTCTGGGCGCGGCTGACTTTCAGCGCGTCGTCGTCCGACGCCGCGGCGTCGGATGCTTTCTTGGCAATCAGCGCGTCCTTGAACACCTGAATCTTGTCCGCGATCTGGCCGATCTCCGTGCGCTCGCCCTGGCGCAGGATCTCAGTCGTGAGATCGCCGTCCGCAAGCGCCTGCATGGGCTTGATCACCGAGCCGATGCCACGAGTGATGTCGCGGACCAGATAGACGGCCGCCCACAGGCTCAGCGAAATGGCGAGGCCGAGCGTCACCAGCAGCACCCGCGTCGAGAACGCATAGTCGCTGTTCGCCTTGTTGCCGGCGATCTCCGCTGCGTTGTCGTTGATCGCGACGAGCTTGGACAGCGCGGTATCCATGGCGCGCCCCGGCGGGGTCGCCTTTTCGGTGTTGACCAGCACGGCTTGGGCGAAGTCGCCCTTTTTTGACAGCTCGATCACTTCATTGGCGGCGGTGCGGTAGTCCTGCCACAGCTTGGTCAGATCGCTGAACAGCGCGGTTTCTTCCGGCGAACTGATCAAGGCCTGATACTTGATGGTGGCGCGCTCATATTCCCTGACGCGATCGTCGAGCGCCTTGTCGATGCTGGCCTTGGCCTTGACGTCGCTGATCAGCAGATGGTCGCGCAGGATGGCGCGGTAGCGCGACGACTGGATGCGCAGCTCACTCAGCCAGCGAACGCTCGGCAGCCAGTTGGTCTGAATTTCCTGTGCCGACTGGTTGATCGCCCGCAACTGAACGAAGGCGAAGACGCCCATGAAAGTCATCGCGACAAACAGGAACGAGACCACGGCAATGATTTTGGCTCGGATCGATAGCTTGGAAAACATTATCGGCGTCCTCGTCGTTCTGACGTCTCGCTCGGGCCGCTTCGGGGCCGACCGACTTCAAGTGTGAGCGCGATCGGCGCGGAAAGTTTGGCAACAATTTCCAGTCGAACCGGCTGGTCGTGGGACGGCATGCGGATCGGTCGGCTTCGCTGCGAAGCGGGTGGCCGAAGCAAGCCGGCCTTAAGTCCTTGCCGCGTCCCATGACATCAGGGTCGCGCCCAAATTGTGAGCAATTTGAATGAATTGTTCGTAAATTCGTTAATGCATTGCGGTAATATAGTACCTTATATTTAGATATATCATTGCATCATCCACATGAGACAAACCTCGCCCACGCGAATGTTGCTTCTCGGTTGTCCTGCGGCGTGCGACGATTGCGGCGTTAACGACGGGAGGCCACGATGCGTTGGTGTGTCTCGATCGGAGCGGCGTTGATCGCGAGTGCGGTCATGAGCGCGGATGTCGCGGGTGTGGCTGCGCCAAATCCCGGAGTGCGCGCCGACAAGAGTGCCGACCTGCCGTCCGTCGATGTCGAATTGATCCTGGCAGTGGATGTCTCCTACTCCATGGACATGGACGAGCTCGCGCTGCAACGCGAAGGTTATGCGCAGGCCATTACATCCAAGGAATTCTTGCAGGCGCTGAAGACCGGGCCGAATGGCAAGGTGGTCGTGACCTATTTCGAATGGGCGGCCTCCACCGACCAGAAGATCGTGATCCCGTGGCGTGTGATCGACGGTCCGGAAACGGCGGATGCGGTGGCGGCGGAAATCCTCAAGGCGCCGCTGCGCCGCGCGTCCCGCACCTCGATTTCCGGAGCCATCAATTTTGCCGTGCCGCTGTTCGACGACAGCGGACATCGCGGCCTGCGCCGGGTGATCGATATCTCCGGAGACGGGCCGAACAACAACGGCACGCCGGTGACCATCGCGCGCGATGCGGCGCTGGAGAAGGGCATCACCATCAACGGCTTGCCGATCATGCTGAAGGAGCCGTCCTATTCGACGATGGATATCGAGAACCTGGATTTCTATTATGAGGATTGTGTCATCGGCGGCGCCGGATCGTTCGTGGTGCCGATCAAGACCCGCGATAAATTCAGGGAAGCGATTCGCACCAAGCTGGTTCTCGAGGTGGCCAACCGCGTTCCCGAGCACCGGATCGTGCCTGCGGCGGCCAATGCGCCGAGGATCACCTGCATGATCGGCGAGCAGATCTGGCAGGATCGCTGGGGGCGATAGCATTGCTTCCGGTCAAGCGGCGCTAACTCACCGCGTAAAGCGTGCCACCAGTTCGATATGCGGCGTGTGACGGAACTGGTCGACCGGTGTAACGCCCTCGCACCGATAGCCACCGTCGATCAGGACCCGCGCATCGCGCGCAAACGTTGCCGCGTTGCAGGACACCGCGACGATCATCGGAACCTTGCTGGCTGCGAGCTGCTTCACCTGGGCCTGGGCGCCCTGCCGCGGTGGGTCGAACACGATCGCGTCGAACTCGCGCAATTCCTGTGGCACCAGTGGCCGGCGAAACAGATCGCGCACTGAGGCCTTGACCGGCTTCAGGCCGCGGGTGGCCGGCGCGGACTTTTGCAGCGCGGCCACCGCGCCGGCATCGCTGTCACAGGCGGTGACGCGGGCTCGCTCCGCAAGCCGCAGCGAAAACGGGCCGACGCCGCAAAACAGATCCGCAATGTGCTTTGCGCCCTTGCAGTGAGCGGTAACAAGGGTTGCAAGTGCTTCTTCTCCGGCGACCGTGGCCTGCAGGAAAGAGCCCGGCGGCAGCGTGACGTCGGCCAGTCCCATGCGAACCACGGGGGCACCGTGCATCACAACGAGCTCGCCGTGCCGGGTGAGGCGAGCGATCCGATGGCGGGCGGCGAGGTTGGACAGCTCCGCCATGGCAGGTGCGGCGAGGGGACCGGAACCGCGAATATCGATGTCCATGCCGTTGGATGTGGCCGTGATCTGGATGTCGAGCGGCTTGCCGACTGACCCGAGCGCGTTCGCGAGCGCACGCGCCGTGTCGAATGCACCGTCGAGCGCGGAAACGAGAATCGGGCACTTTTCGATCGCGACGATCTCGTGGCTGCCGCCGGCAGCAAAGCCGACTCGCAAATGGCCTTGCTGGCCGCGGCGGGCGTGGGCGACGAGGCGGCGGCGGCCGGCGCCGTGCGCATCGACGAGCTCATTCACTGTGCAGTCGAGACCGGCCTGACGCAGTGTGTCGAGGACCAGTTGGCGTTTCCAGGCGCGATAGGCCTGCGGTTGCCAGTGCTGGATCGCGCAGCCGCCGCAGTGGCCGAAGTGTGGGCAGAACGGAGCGGTCCGGTCCGGACTTGGGCGCGTGATTTCGAGCAACTGACGGCGGTCGGGCTGGCCGGGGGCCGGATCGACCATCACCTCTTCGCCGGCAAGCGCGCGGGGAACGAAGGTGGCCTGCCCCTCTACGAAGGCGACGCCGTCGCCGCGATGGCCGACATGGTCGATCAGGAGGTGCTCAGCCATGCCGGGCTCCGATGAAAAACTCGCTGTTGCCGTCGCCGCCGGTGATCGACGACGGAAATACCGCGATCTCTTTGCATCCAAGTGATCGCACGAACTCGGCGATGTCGCCGCAGACGGCGTCGTGCACGGCCGCGTCGCGGATGATGCCTTTTTTGGAATGCCGCCGATCGGCCTCGAATTGCGGCTTGATCAGCGCGAGCAAGTGCGTCGGCGTTGCCGCGAGCGACAGCGTGGCCGGCAGCACGTGTTTCAGGGAAATGAAACTCGCGTCGATCACCACGACGTCGGGCCGCTCCGGCAGATGGTCGGGGGTGAGGCTGCGGATGTCGGTGGTCTCCATGGAACGGACCCGGGCGTGTCCACGCAACGTGTCATGCAACTGGCCGTGACCGACGTCCACCGCATAAACCACCCGTGCTCCGCGCGCCAGCAGCACGTCGGTGAAGCCGCCGGTGGAGGCGCCGACGTCGAGGCAGGCATGATCGTCGATGGCGATCGGATAGCGGTCAAGCGCGCCGGCAAGCTTGGTGCCGCCGCGCGACACCCAGGGATGCGCCGGCTCCGCCTCCAGCACCGCGTCGCGGGCAATCATGTCGGACGATCTGGCCACAGCACGGCCGTCGGCGGTGACGAGGCCGGCTTCAATCGCGGCCTGCGCACGCGCACGGCTTGCGAACAGACCCCGCTCCACCAGCAGGAGGTCTGCACGTTGTCGCATGTGAGTGTCCCGAATGTCGTTCAGGCGTGATGTCTGGTCAGACGTGGCGTCTGGTTCGGAAATTTCCCTCGAAATTCGAGGAAAATTTCCGGAGCGTACCTGTCAGGCCAGCTTGATGGTCTCGGTCTTGCTGTCCTTGCCGAGCGCTTCGAACGCCTTGGCGACAATCGCCTTGGCGTCGAGGCCGGCTTTTGCATACATCACTGCGGGTGTGTCGTGATCCTGGAACTCGTCCGGCAGCACCATCATGCGGACGCGGAGCCCGTTGTCCATCATGCCGTGATCGGACAGCGCCTGCAGCACATGCGAGCCGAAACCGCCGACTGAGCCCTCTTCGATGATGAGCAGCACCTGATGCTCGCGCGCCAGCCGCAGCACGAGATCGATATCGAGTGGCTTCATGAAGCGGGCGTCGGCGACGGTGGTCGAGAGGCCATGGGCGTCGAGTTCGTCTGCCGCCTTCAGGCATTCGCCGAGGCGGGTGCCGAACGACAACAGCGCTACCTTGGAGCCCTCGCGCAGTACACGTCCCTTGCCGATCTCGAGCGGCACGCCGAATTCCGGCATTTCCACGCCGCGGCCTTCGCCGCGCGGATAGCGCAGCGCGCTCGGCGCATCGTTGATGGCGACCTGCGTCGCGACCATGTGGACCAGTTCGGCCTCGTCCGCCGCGGCCATGATCACGAAGCCCGGCAGACAGCCGAGATAGGCGTTGTCGAACGAGCCCGCATGGGTCGAGCCGTCGGCGCCGACCAGGCCGGCGCGATCGATGGCAAAACGCACCGGCAGCCGTTGGATCGCCACGTCATGGACGACCTGGTCATAGCCGCGCTGCAGGAACGTGGAGTAGATCGCGCAGAACGGCTTGTAGCCTTCGGTCGCAAGCCCGGCTGCGAAGGTCACAGCGTGCTGCTCCGCGATGCCGACATCGAAAGTGCGTTCCGGGAATTCCTTGTTGAACATGTCGACGCCGGTACCGCCCGGCATCGCCGCGGTGATGGCGACGATCTTGTCGTCCTTCTTGGCTTCCTTGATCAGGCTCTGGCCGAACACCGACGTATAGGCCGGTGCGTTGGACTTTGCCTTGACCTGGGTGCCGGTCAGGACGTCGAACTTGACCACGCCGTGATACTTGTCGGCCGCGGCTTCGGCGGGGGCGTAGCCCTTGCCTTTCTGCGTCACGACATGAACCAGGATCGGCCCGTTGACGGCGTCGCGCACGTTGGTCAGCACGGGCAGCAGGTGGTCCAGATTGTGCCCGTCGATCGGGCCGACATAGAAGAAGCCGAGCTCCTCGAACAGCGTGCCGCCGGTGACCATGCCGCGGGCGTACTCTTCGGCGCGCATGGCGCGCTCCTCGAAGAATTTCGGCAGCTTGTGGGCGATGTTCTTGGCGATCTCGCGGATCGACTGGTAGGTGTGGCCGGACATCAATCGCGCCAGGTAGGCCGACATCGCGCCGACCGGCGGGGCGATCGACATGTCGTTGTCGTTGAGGATGACCACCAGGCGCGAGTTCATCGCACCGGCATTGTTCATCGCCTCATAGGCCATGCCGGCGGACATCGAGCCGTCGCCGATCACGGCCACTACGTTGTTCTTGCCGTGCGACAGGTCACGCGCCACGGCCATGCCGAGGCCAGCGGAAATCGACGTCGACGAGTGCGCCGCCCCGAACGGGTCGTATTCGCTTTCGGAGCGTTTGGTGAAGCCGGACAGCCCGCCGCCGGTGCGCAGCGTGCGGATGCGGTCGCGGCGGCCGGTCAGGATCTTGTGCGGATAGGCCTGGTGACCGACGTCCCAGATCAGGCGATCCGCGGGCGTGTTGAAAACATAGTGCAGAGCAACCGTGAGCTCGACGACGCCAAGGCCGGCGCCGAGATGGCCGCCAGTCACCGACACGGCGCTGATGGTCTCGTGGCGCAATTCGTCGGCGACCTGGCGCAACTGCTCGGGCTTCAGCCGCCGCAGTTCATCGGGAGTTCGGACGCGATCGAGGAGGGGGGTTGAGCTGGACGTGGACAATGGGTTGGCCTTCCTTAAGGTCATGAGGGGCCTGTCGACCCACGACAAATCTCGAAATGGCAAGATGATCCAGAGGCTTATACCAATATTTGGAAACATGCCAATCTGGCGGGCGGGAACCCGGTTCCGCGGCGAGTGAACTTTGGTCGAGCCAAAGCCAAAAAAGGTTCAAATTCCGGACAGATAGCCGGTTCCCGGCCCGACAGGCGGCAACCGCCGACTACCCGGAACCGCATGGCTGGTTTGCAGACCTGTCACAAAGTGTCTGTTTAGTTAGCGCCGTCTGCCGGGGCGATGTCGGTCGGCGACGCCTGCAACTGCCGCCAGGCCTCACTGCGGGCGGCGCCGTCGCCGGTGGCGATGGCCAGGGCCGCGGCGGGATGGTCGGCACGATCGCGCAGACTGACAGGTCCGCACACCGTCATGAAGAAATCGTAGGCGTTCGGTCGCTCGTTCGCCATCACGAACTGGAAGTGAATGCGGAAAAAATGGCGACGAAATGCGGTGTAGTTTTCCGGCGCAATGATATCGCGAAAACGCACCGTCATGATTTTCGGGTTGCGTTTCGCGGCCCCGACATCGATGCCGTGACCGGTCACGTGATCGAACGGATAGAAATTCATGACGTCCTTGCGTGACTGGCAATCGACCCAGTCGATCGACGGTTCGACCGCCAGACGCTTGAGGTCCTCGCGGAACCGATGCGACACCGGCAGAAAGCCGATGATCGGCAGGTTGCCTCCGAGGGTGAGCAGCATCACGCGTGGCCCGTGGCGCCCGAGATCGGGATCGATCGCAAGCGCTTGCGACAGGATTTCCACGCCGAGGAACGAGCCGGAGCTGTGGCCCACGATCACGATTTCATCGGCGTCGCTGCCGCGGACGGTGGTGACGAGACGTTGCGCGAATTGCGCGATGCGCTGGTCCCAGTCCGGTCGCCTGCGGTGGGCGAACTGCCAGGTGAAAATCGTATCGGCCATCAAATAGAGCACATAGGTCCGGCTCTCGAGCAGCTTGAGCAGCGATCCCAGCAGAGCGACAAAACATGCCGCCGCCGCAATCACCGATATCAGCATCGGTAGTCCCGCCAGCCGCAGGGCTTGTTCGAACAGCAGCGTGATCAGCAGGCAGGCCAGCGCTTCGACCACCAGCATGAATTGCGGATAGCTGATGAACGAGGCGAAGCGCCAATGCGCCTTGCGGAATTTGGTGATCGTGCCGGCCGCGATCAACTGGCAGTAAATCGCGACCGCATGGATCACCGTGCGCCAGATCGGCCATTCCAGATCAGGCTTGATCAGGTCTTCCCAGCGCAGGAAATCGTAGCGTGTGCGGGTCTGCCAGTCGGGGCCCTGGCTGTCGATGGTCCAGGTTGCAATCGGGTTGGCGGCGTCCGAAACGGGCCGGCCGACATTGGACTTGACGCCGGAGAGAGCGGTAAATTTCCGCAGCTCGGTCCTGAACATGCGATAGTACTGTGCCAGACCGCGGGGATCGTAGCCTTGCACGTAGATGATGTGACGACGCTCAACTCGCACGCAGGTCCCCGAAATGGCGGCGGTCTGTTTGGCTGTCAGCGAAATGGTGCCGCGGGCCAGGCAGGATAATATGTTCCTTCGCGTACGAGGAGGCTGTGCTTACTGCACGTCCAGCGGTTCGGTGCCGGCCACCTGGCCGGACGCATCAGTGGTAATCTTGTCGACACGCGCTTCGGCCTGGCGCAGAAGTTCCTCGCAGCGTCGCTTCAGGGCTTCGCCGCGTTCATAAATGGCGACAGATTCCTCAAGTGGAACTTTGCCCTCTTCGAGTCGCTTCACAATCGATTCGAGCTCCTCGATCGCGCGCTCGAAGCTCAAACGCTTGACGTCGGCATTGATATTCTCGGCCATACCTGTGTCCTCGAGCCGTTCATCTTCGGCTTCCATGCGATCCTTGACGGCGGGGTGCGACGGGCTGTCAAGCGCCCATCAATGCCGTCACGTGCGCATTCACCGAATCTTTCAGACCCTGAAGGTCATATCCTCCCTCGAGCACCGAGACAATTCGCCCCCCCGCGGTCTCGGATGCGAGATCCATCAGCCGCTGCGTTACCCACGTATAATCGCTTTCCTGCAGCTGGATATTGGCCAGCGGGTCGCGCCAGTGGGCGTCGAACCCGGCGGACACCACAATCAGTTCCGGGGCAAACGTCTTCAACTGCGGCAGAATCAGCGCGGTGAAGGCCTCACGGAATTTATCGCCGCCCTCGCCGGAGCGCAGCGGCGCATTGACCACGGTGTCGTGCTCGCCCCGTTCCGAGGCCGCCCCGGTGCCCGGAAACAGCGGCATTTCGTGGGTCGAGCAATACATCACAGTCGGATCCGACCAGAAAATGTCCTGGGTTCCGTTGCCGTGATGAACGTCGAAATCAACCACGGCGACGCGGCCGAGGCCGTGTTTGCGCTGGGCATACCGTGCCGCGATCGCGGCATGGTCGAAGAAGCAGAAGCCCATCGGCTTGCCGACCTCGGCGTGATGTCCGGGCGGACGCGTCGCAACGAAGGCGTTGGACGCCTTGCCTCCGAGCACGGCATCGGTCGCGGCAATGGCGCCGCCGACGCAGCGCAGTGCCGCTTCCCAGGTGCCGGGGGACATCGAGGTGTCGCCGTCGATGTAGACCAGCCCCTCGGACGGGGCGATGTGATGCAGCTCGTTGACGTAGTGCTCGTTGTGGCAGAGCGCGACATGGTCGAGCGATCCGATCGGGGCCTCGATCCGCTGCAGCGAATTGAACTTGTCCGGCGAGAGCGCCTGTTCGATCGCCCGCATCCGGTCCGGGCGTTCCGGGTGGCCGTGTGGCACGACATGATCGAGGCAGGCCGAATGTGTAACCAGAAGTGTGGACATCAGTGCGTCAATCCCATCGGTTGGGGTCGAAAAGAAGGTGAACCGGTTCCAGCGTTCATCTGGCCCATCAGGTCTTCCTGCGCGCAAAGAACGCGTCAAAAGCTGCGATGGCTTCGTCCGACCTCATGCGCTCGCCGAACAGATGACCTTCGTGTTCGATCCGGCGCACCATCTCGTCAGGCGGTAATTTAAGCAGTTTTCGGGTAATTGCCACCGCCTCGGGCGACAGCGCGCAGATCTCGCGCGCGGCTTTCCGGGCCTCGGTTTCGGCATGGCCGGGTGCGACCACCGCGTTGACAAAGCCCGCGGTGTGGGCGTCCTCAGCATTCAACGCGCGGCCCATCGCCAGCATGGCGAAGGCACGCTGATGGCCCATCATCTGTGGCATCAGCAGGCTTGACGCGCCCTCCGGCACCAGTCCGTACTGGATGAACGGCGTCGAGAAGGTGGCGGTCGTGCTGGCGAGCACATAGTCGCAATGGAACAGCATGATGGTGCCCATGCCGATCGCGATGCCGTCGACCGCCGCGACCAGCGGCTTCACATTCTGCACCAGCGAATGCAGGAACTTGATGGCGTTGGTCGGCCGCTCGGACTTGTCGCGGCTGGCCTGCAGAAAATCGTCCAGATCGTTGCCGGCGGTGAACACGCCGGAACCGCCGGTGATGATCAGGCAGCGGATCGCCGGATTGTTCTGCGCAGTATCGATCGCGCGGCTCATGGCGCTGTACATGTCCTGCGTCAGCGCATTCTTTTTTTCCGGGCGCCGCAGCCGAATGATCCTGGTCGCGTCCTCGTCGGTGACAATGATGTGGTCGGCCATGATCAGTCCAGTCTTTCGCAATCCGCCGGGCGGGAGCCATCATCGGCCAAGATGTCGGGATTGGCCATGTCCAATTTGCGTCTGCGTGTACACAAGGATGGCGGACAGCCTTATGTCACCAGCACCGCGTCGGCGCCGTTCACCGCGTCCGCACTGTCGATCACCATGCGTTCGAGTCCTCCTGCCTGCACCGTGATGTTCTCGGCGAAAAAGCGTGCGAGCGTGGCATAACGTTGGCCGTCGTACTGGTTCTGGCCGTCGGTCGGCGTGGCCAGCGCTTCCTTGGCCAGCATGCAGCCGCCAAGTGTCGATCCGAACAACCTCAGATAAGGCGTCGCGCCGGCAAGCGCATCGTTCGGCGCCGATGTCACGCGCTCCAGCAGCCAGCGGCTGGCGCGGTCGAGGGAACCCAGCGCATCGCGTAGTTTCGCCCCAGTTGTGCCGAACGCCGGATCGTTGGAGCGCTCTATCTGTTCGACGATTTTTGTGAGCTCGTCCATCAGCGCCCACACCGCCGCGCCGCCCTGGGCCGCGAGCTTGCGGGTGACGAGATCGATCGACTGGATGCCGTTGGTGCCTTCATAGATCGAGGTGATGCGCGCGTCGCGATAGTGCTGCGCCGCGCCGGTTTCCTCGATGAAGCCCATGCCGCCATGGATCTGCACACCGAGCGAAGTGACTTCATTGCCGATGTCGGTGGAAAACGCCTTTGCGATCGGGGTCAGCAGTGCGGCGCGGGCAGCGGCGGCCTCGCGCACCTTGGCATCGGTCGCGCGCTGCGAGACATCGATGGCGACCGCTGTGGCGTAGCAGATGGTTCGCGCCGCGGCGGTCAGTGCGCGCATCTGCATCAGCATGCGCTTGACGTCGGGGTGAACGAAGATCGGATCGGATGCGTCCTTGCTGCCGACAGCCTTGCCTTGGCGGCGCTCGTGAGAAAAGGCGAGAGCCTGCTGATATGCGCGGTCCGCAATGCCGACACCTTCCAGGCCGACGCCGAGGCGGGCCTGATTCATCATGGTGAACATGCAGAGCATGCCGCGGTTCTCTTCGCCGATCAGGTAGCCGATCGCGCCACCCTTGTCGCCCATGGTCATGGTGCAGGTTGGCGAAGCATGCATGCCGAGCTTGTGTTCGACGCCGCTGGCGTAGATGTCGTTGCGGGCACCGAGCGAGCCGTCGGCATTGACCATGAACTTCGGCACCAGGAACAGCGAGATCCCCTTGGTGCCGGCGGGCGCATCTGGCAGGCGCGCCAGCACGAAGTGCACGATATTATCGGTCATATCGTGCTCGCCATAGGTGATGAAGATCTTTGTACCGCTGAGGCGATAGCTGCCGTCGGCAGCACGCTCGGCCTTGCTGCGCAATGCGCCGACGTCGGAGCCGGCCTGCGGCTCGGTCAACTGCATGGTGCCGGTCCATTCGCCCGACACCAGCTTGGCGAGATAGATCTTTTTCAGCTCTTCGCTGCCGTGCGCCTCCAGCGCCTCGATGGCGCTGGCAGTGAGCAGCGGGCAAAGGCCGAAGGCGATGTTGGACGCACTCCAGATTTCGGTGCAGGCGGCATTGATGACCAATGGCAGGCCCTGGCCGCCCCATTCCTCGGAGCCGGACACCGCGTTCCAGCCGGCTTCGGTCCAGCGGCGATAGGCGTCGGGCCAGCCGGGGGCGGTGGTCACCTTGCCGTCGTTCAGCTTGATGCCGGCCTTGTCGCCTTCGCGATTGAGCGGCGCCAGCACGTCAGTTGCGAAGCGGCCGGCCTCCTCGAGAATGGCGGCCGTCATGTCGGCGTCGAAATCACCGTAATGGCCGCCCTTGACCGCTGCCGAAAGGCCGGCGCCGTGGTTGAGTGCCAGCAGCATGTCGTTGATCGGTGCGCGGTAGGTCATGAGCGTGTTCTCTCCTGATGGGCGGCGGTGACCGCCGGCTCTTTCGTGCCATTTATCGGGATAAGTGCCCTGTATGCCACATATAATGTGAAGGGCCAGACGGTCCCCGTTGTCCGCAAATTGCCATGCCGGCGGGGTCGCTTCAAACAAAAGCGGCCCAAGGCCGCCCCGGCAGCCAGGGCCGCGGGCGGATTTGTCACGGAGAGCCGAGAACAACCGCCTTCAGTCCGTAAAACCCATGATCGCGTGCTTGAAATGGCCGATTTCCCCCTATACACCGGCGGTGCCTGAGGATATCTGCGCGGCCCAAGCCCCGCCGCCTCCAGGCCCGTTGGGGCGTCGCCAAGTGGTAAGGCAGTGGATTTTGATTCCACCATGCGGAGGTTCGAATCCTCCCGCCCCAGCCAGGTTTTAGTGGTCCGTTCGGAGGCCAAATCCTCCCCACATGGAAAAGTCCCGCCTCCTGAATAAGCGCGTATCCATCGCCGGAATCCACATCGAGCGCGCCTCGGCGGTTCCGCTTCATCTGCAGATCGCCGCCTATCTGCGCAGCTGCATCCTCCAGGGTATTTTTCCGGCGGGAACGCAGTTTCTCGGGTCGCGGGAAACCGCGCGAGAACTGGGGTGTTCGCGAACGGTGGTGCTGACGGCGTGGGATCTGCTCTATGCCGAAGGCTATCTGGAATCGACGCCACGCGGCGGCGTCAAGGTGGCGTCGGTCACGGCTGCCCATGCGCGGCCCGTTCCAGCCGCGTCCGCCGCGGGGGCGTCGACCGGCGGCACGACCGCACACATCTCCGCGCGGTGGCGGTCGCTGCTGGCGTCCGAATACGAGACCAACTGGGCGTCCGAATTCGCTCCAGGCGCACCGGATATCTCGCATTTTCCCTTCAGGGAATGGTCCCGGCTGCTGCGTCAGAGCTGGCAGAATCCACGACATCCAGATTGTCTCGACCTTCCGCCGCAGGGACATCCGTCGCTGCGGCGTGAAATCGCGAACTTTCTGGGTTCGGTGCGCGGTTTGGTCTGTACGCCAGACGAGGTGGTGGTGACCTCGGGCACCTCCGGCGCACTGGATGTCTGCAGTCGGATGATCCTCGATCCTGGCGACGAGGTCTGGGTCGAGGAGCCGGGTTTTGTCGAGGCACGGTGGGCACTGACCGCCGCCGGCGCTAGGCTGGTGCCGATCCCGGTCGACGACCAGGGCCTGCGCGTGTCCGAAGGCATTCGTCGTGCGCCACGGGCAAAGCTGATCGTGGTGACGCCATCGCATCAGTATCCGCTCGGCGTCAGCATGGGACTGGAGCGGCGCCTCGAACTCCTGGACTGGGCGAACAAGAACGATCTCCGGATCATCGAGGACGACTACAATTCGGAGTTCAGGCATCAGGACAGCATGATCGCGTCGCTGCGGTCGCTCGACCGCGAGGGGCGGGTGATCTATCTCGGCACCTTTTCCAAGATCATGATGCCGAGCCTGCGGTTGGGCTACATGGTCGCAGATAAGCGGTTCGTCGACACCTTCGCCAAGGGCCGGGCGCGGATCGACGTGCACACGTCCGGTATCGGCCAGCTCGCGTTGGCGGAGTTCATGCGCGAGGGACATCTGCTGCGGCACTTGCGGCGGATGCGGAAGGTTTATGCCGCGCGGCGGCAGGCGCTGATCGACGCCATCGCCGCGCAGATGCCAAACGACCTGACCGTGTCTGCGGCGGCCACCGGATTGCACCTGGTGGCCCTGTTCACCGATCGTATGCGGGCGCGGATGAGCGACGTGGAGGCGGCGACGCTGATCCGGCAGGTGGGCATTCACGTCCAGCCGCTGTCGCAGAACCATCTGGAGCCGCCGACCCGGCAAGGCCTGGTCTTCGGCTACGGACGGTTGCAAACCGATGATGTGTTCCGGCTGATCGCCAGGATCGCGACATGCCTCGGCAGCGATGCCTGATAATGCGACGGCATGCCGTATCTGAAGGCAGTGTTGCACCGAGATGTGCAACTGTCGCCAGAGCAGGAACAGGGCGACATGTCTATCCGGCTGGCCTACGAGTTTACAGCAACTCTGGCTCTGGTCCGCGGCGCAATGGATCTGTCAGAAATTCAGGCGGGATGATCCAGCAGGAGAAGCAGTGTGATGATGGCTGATCGCAGTTTCGTCTTGAAGATCCTGATCGCGGCATGTCTGTTGTCCGCGCCCGCTGCCGTGCAGGCCCAGACGCGCGCGGAGACGTTGCGCCAGGTGACGGGCAACACCATCAACACCCTGGATCCGACCATGCTGGGGGCGACACGCGAGGCATTCGGCGTGTCGGTCTCGATCTATGATCGGCTGGTCGCGTTCGACCGCAAGCGCGAAGGCAATGTCTGGGTGTTCGATCGCGCCAGGATCCGCGGCGAACTCGCCGAAAGCTACGAGGTGAGCCCGGACGGCCTCAAGATCACCTTCAAGCTGCGTCCTGCGAAATGGCATGACGGCACGCCGGTCACCGCCGAAGACGTCAAATGGTCGCTGGATCGCGCCGTCAGTGCCAAGTCGCTTGCCGCGGGGCAGATCGGGACGGGATCGCTGACCATGCCGGAGCAGTTCAGGGTTGTTGACGACCGCACGGTCGAGGTGACGCTGCCCAAGCCCGACCGCCTGGCGCTGGCCAATCTGGCGACGCCGCTGGCGCCCATCATCAACAGCAAGCTCGCCCGGCAGCATGCGACGGCGGAAGATCCGTGGGCGCAGGACTGGATGAAGACCAATACCGCCGGCAGCGGCGCCTACACCGTCGAAGCCTTCAAGCCCGGCGAGCAGATCGTGCTCCGGCGCAATGAGAATTGGACCGGCGGGCGCGACGGCAAGCTGCCGTTTTTCAAGCGCGTGATCGAGCAGACGATTCCGGAAGCCGCCACCCGCGCCAACCTGATCGAGAAGGGTGACGCCGATATCGCCATCGATCTGCAGGCCAGCGATGTGGTGTCGCTGCAGTCGGGCGGCAAGCTTCGGGTCGATTCGACGCCGCAGAGCAACGGCTTCACCATGATCGTCTTCAACACGCAGATGCCGCCGTTCGATAATGTTAAAGTGCGCCAGGCGGTCGCGGCCGCGCTGCCCTATGACGGCATGTTCAGCGCCGCGATCTTCAAGCGAGGCTTTCCACTGTTCAACGCTGCCTGGACGCAGCCGCCAAGCGGAAACTTCCCGCAGCCGATGCCGGTGACGACCGATCTCGCCAAGGCGAAGCAGTTACTGGCCGAGGCGGGGTTCGCCAGTGGTTTCAAGACCACCTTCACCATCAATGTCGGCTCGGCGTCCATCACGGAACCAATGGCCGCCCTGATCAAGGAGTCGCTGGCCAAAGTCGGGGTCGAAGTGGAAATCCAGAAGCTGCCCGATGCGCAGATGAGCACAAACATCACCGAGAAGAAGCTGCCGTTCTTCACGGAGTCTTCCAACGCGTGGCTGCCGACCACCGATTATTTCTTCCGAAACTTCTTCACCGCCAACCAGCGCTGGAACTACAGTTCGTGGAACGACGCCACCGTCGCTGACCTCGGCGCCAAGGCACGTTTCGAGCTGGACGCGGCCAGATACGAAGACATGAGCAGGCAGATGATTGCGGAATACGTCCGGGAGATGCCGCTGGTGCTGCTGTGGCAGGCCAATCAGGAGGCCGTGATGGCGCTGAACCTGGAGGGCTATACCTACTGGTTCCACCGCCAGGTTGATTTTCGCGATCTCAGCCGCAAGTAAACGGGGCACAATCGACGTGGACAGACTCTGGGAAATCGGCACCGACATCGGCGGCACTTTCACGGACATCATCGCCATCCGGCATGACACCGCGGAAACCCGCATTGCCAAAGTGCCGTCGCGTCCGCATGCGCCAGTGCAGGCGATGCTGGAAGCGATCGAAGCCGTCGGGCTGCGCAAGACCGAGGTCAAGCGTTTCATCCACGGCACCACCCGGATCACCAACGCGATTGTGGAAGGCAGGCTGCCGAAGGTTGCGCTGGTGGCGACAGAAGGCTTCGAGGACGTGCTGGAGATCGCGCGTTATCGCCGGCGCGATCTTTATCGCCTGGACATTCCGCCGAAGTCGCCCCCGCTGGTGCCGCCCGACCTGTGCTTCGGCCTTGCCGAGCGGCTCGATCATGACGGCGAGGTGCTCAAGCCGCTGGACGAGAACGAGATCGAGCGGCTGCTGGTTTGGCTAAAAGCGACTGGTGTGCAAAGCGTGGCGGTGGCCCTGCTTCATGCCTATGCCAATCCGGTGCATGAGAAGAAACTGGCGCAGCGCCTTGCGGGCATCGTGCCGCACGTCTCGCTGTCCCACGAGATCAACCCGGAGGCGCGCGAATACGAGCGGACATCGTCGACCGTGTTCAATGCGGCGGCGATGCCGATCGCAGTCGAGTACCTCAGCGAGTTGGAACACCGGTTGCCGATCGGGCCGGGACTGCAGGTGTTTCATTCCGCCGGCGCCATGATTCCGATTTCCGCGGTGAAACGCCGTCCGCTGGTGATGGCGATGTCCGGCCCCGCCGCCGGCGTATCGGCGTCGGTCGGCATTGCGCGCCAGCTCGGCACGGCGCGCATGCTGACCTTCGACATGGGCGGCACCACCACCGACGTCTGCCTGATCGTCGATGGCCAGGCCGAGATGGCCGACGGGCGCATGCTTGGCGACCGGCCGTTGCGTCAACCGATGCTGGCGGTGCATTCGATCGGTGCCGGTGGTGGCTCGATCGTGCGCAACGGCCCCGGCGGACTGACGGTTGGCCCTGAGAGCGCGGGATCGGAGCCAGGCCCCGCCTGCTATGGCCGCAGTGGTACCGCGCCGACCATTACCGATGCCAATGCGCTGCTCGGCTATCTCAATCCGGAGACCAGGCTCGGTGATGAGATCGGCCTCGACGTCGCGGCTGCCGAGCGTGTCATCGCGCCGATCGCCCAGGCGCTCGGGTTGGGCCTGACCGAGACGGCGCTTGGTATTGTCCGGGTTGCCAATGCGACAATGGCCCGAGCGCTGCGCCGGGTGACGGTGGAACGCGGCATCGATGGGCGCGATTGCACGCTGCTTGCCTTCGGCGGCGGCGGACCGATGCATGCGGCCGGGCTTGCGGAGATCTACGGCATCGGCGCGATCGTGGTGCCGGCCGCCTCCAGTGCGTTTTCCGCACTTGGCTGCCTCACGGCCGACTTCAGCTTCCTGCAGCAACAGACACTGCGCGTGGCGCTGGACGGCGTCGATCTCGCTGAGGTGTCAATGCGGATCGACACATTGATCGGGCTTGCGTCGGAGCCGCTTATCGCCAATGGCATCGCAAAGGCCTCGATCGGCATCGAGCTGGTGGCGCTGATGCGTTATGCCGCACAGAACGATGCCATTCCGGTGCCGTTCGTACTGCCGCTCGACGTCGCGCGCCTGCAAGACGATTTCCTGACCCGGCATCGCGAGCTGTTCGGGTACGCGACTGGGGAGAGCTGTGTGATCGAATCAGTGCGGGTGCAGGCACGCCAGCCGTCGACGACCGCGATTGGTCGGCCGGCGACCACGGTGCGACAGGCTTCCGCCGTTTGGCGCACATGCTCGTTCGACAATGCACCGGAGGTTCGAACTCTGATCGTGGACCGGGCGGCGCTTGCGGATATGGTCAGCGGGCCGGCAGTCATCGAAGACGCCTGGTCAACGGTGGTAGTGCCGCCGGGGTGGCAGGCGAAACCCGATGCTCTTGGAAACCTCTTCCTCACCAGGGTGGCGACATGAAACTCGATCCGTTTGCCGTCGAAGTGATCCGGCACGGCCTGTCCGCGGCCGCCGAGGAGATGAGCCTGGTGATGACACGCTCGGCCCGCTCGCCGCTGCTGCGCGAAGCCGGCGACCTGTCATCGGCGATCACCGATGCGAAAGGAGGGCTGGTCGGGCAGGGGCGCGATATCCCGATCCATCTCGGTGCGATGGCCTATACCATTCCCGAGCTCCTGAAGGTCGTCCCATCAGCCGGTCTGAACGATGGCGACGTGCTGATCTACAACCTCGGCGCGCTCGGCGGCAATCATCTCAACGACGTCAAGGTGGTGCGGCCGGTGTTTGTCGATGGCCGCATCGTGGCCTTTGCGATCAGCCTTGCGCACTGGCCCGATGTCGGCGGCACCTGGCCCGGGAGTTATTTTGCCAAGGCGATCGATACCTTTCAGGAGGCGATCCGGATTCCGCCGGTACTGATTGCGACCGCGGCCGGCGTGAATACACCGATTTTGCAGCTGCTGATCGCTAACGTGCGTGATCCCCAGGCCTGCGAAGGTGACCTGCTCGGACAGATCGCCGCCACCAGAGCCGGCGAGAAGCGGATTGTGGAGCTCTGCCGGCAACACGGCACGGAGATGTTCCTTGCTTCCTTGTCGCGCCTGCACGATCTGTCGGAGATCGAGATGCGGGACGCGATCCGCGAGCTGCCTGACGGGGTCTATCAGGGTGAGGATTTTCTCGACGACGGCGACATCGGCGGCGCGCCCGCACGCATCCATGTCAAGATCAGCATCACGGGCGATGAGGCCACCTTCGACCTGTCGGGAAGCTGCGACCGGGTCTCGAATTTCTGCAACACTACGCCGTTCATCGCCCGCTCCGCGGTGGCCTACGCCGCCCGCATCATGAGCGGGCGTGACATGCAGCAGAATGCCGGCGCGCTCCGTCCGCTTACCATCATCACCCGTCCGGGCTCCATCCTGGAGCCGGGCTGGACCGCGGCGGTTGCGGCCGGCAACCACGAGACCTCGATGCGAATTGTCGACGCAGTGTTCCGCGCCATGCAGGACGTGATTCCGGAGCGCCTGTCGGCCGGCGGCGCCACCACCTCCGGCATGCTGTTTTTCGCCGAGCCACGGGCGGACGGTTCCTGGAAGATGCTCTACGAAGTGCATGGCGGTGGTGAGGGTGCGCGGCACGATCGCGCCGGTGTGTCCGCGACCCGCGTGCATCTCGCCAACACCTCCAACACTCCGGTGGAAGTGATCGAGGCGAACTACAAGATCCGTGTCGAGCGACAGGCGATCCGCCGGCAATCCGGTGGAGCCGGCCGGCATCGCGGCGGCGACGGCGTTGTGCGCGCCTATCGCGTGCTGGCACCCTCCATGCATCTGACGACGTGTGTCGAGCGCATGGTGATCGCGCCATTCGGCTTGCAGGGTGGCGCGCCGGGGCAGGCATGCCGGATCTCGCTGGTCAGGCAAGGCGAAAATATCGAGATCGACGGCAAGTCGAATCTGGTGTTGCAGCGGGATGATCTCGTCACCATCGAGAGCTGCGGCGGTGGTGGTTATCGCGTGGCAGACATGGAAAGACAGCAATGAGCAGACTGTTGCGGACCGGCCTCAATGCCGGCGACAGCGCGCCGCTGACGGTGGTCGGCGGCGAGGGCGTCTATTTCCATCTCGACGACGGCCGCCGCCTGATCGACGGCAGCAACACCGGCGGCGGTCTCGGCCATCGCCACCCGGCGATGGTAGAAGCGATCCGCCGCGCCGCGGATACGCCGGTGGTCAACGAAGGCTGGACCTGGATCGGGCGTGAACAGGCCGCGGACGATCTGATCGGTACGGCGTTCAAGGGCGAGGAAAACTGGGTCGGTGCCGTGCGTTTCTGCATCAGCGGCAGCGAAGCCAACGATATGGCGCTGTCGTTGTGCCAGGCTCTGACCCAGCGCACTCCGCTCGCGACGCGGGAGCGCGCCTATCATGGTCTGGTCGGCCTGTCGCGCAGCATGACGGTGCAGCCGCAGTGGCACGGCGGCCTTGCCGTGCATGCCGGTGGGTCGCGCCGGCCCGCGGCCATGGCGCCGGTCCGGATTTTGCCGGCTCCGGAGGGCGCGATTTATGGCGCCCCGCCGAATGCCGCGTCCGCAAAGGAATTGCTCGCCGGTGCCGCGCAGACCCTGTCGGAGACCGCGGCGACGATCATCGACTATACCCAGGGCGGCATCTACTACGACGGCGCGTATCAGGACGAAGTCGCTGGCCATGCACGCCAGGCCGGTTCGATCTGGATCGCCGACGAGGTGGTGACGGGCGCCGGACGAGCAGGGCGCTGGTTTGCGTTTCAGGGCGCTGACAGCCGACCGGATATTGTGACACTGGGCAAATCGCTCGGCGGCGGTGCCGCGTCCGTCGCGGCCGTCGTGGTGTCGAAGGCGATCGTCGAACAGCTCAAGGGCACGAGCTGGCAGAATTACGGCACGCTGCGCGGTCATCCCATCAGTATGGCCGCCGTCAGCGCCTATCTGCGTGCTGTTGTGGAAGAGGATATCCTGTCGCGGGTGCGGACGCTGGAGGCATTGTTCGCGCGCCGTCTGCTCGAGATCGCGCGGCGGCATCCCAGTGTTTGCCGTGTCGCGGGGCAGGGCCTGCACTGGACGGTCGAGCTGCACGGACCGGACTGGCGCTTATGGAGTGCCGACACCACCGAGCAGCCGATCGCATCGCGGGTCGCACTGCGCGCCCTGGAGGCCGGCGCGGTGATCGGCACCAGCGGCGAACAGACCTCGCTGTTTCTGGCGCCGCCGCTGGTGATCTCCGAACACGAATCTGGACAGCTTCTGGATGCGCTCGATCACGGGCTGCAGGTTGCGGACAAGCATCACGAGCGCTCGCAGCGGTCATCAATGCGGCATGGCTGATAGCGTGGCCGGGATAGTCCGGTGCCTTAACCCCAGGGGCCGCGTGATTGCGACGAGCCGCCCGCACGGGAATCACGGGCCGTCGGACGCGCCGACGGCACCGAGCCGAACTCGGCGGCAAGCTGCTGCAGCGCGGCGATGCGGTTCTCGGTTGATGGATGCGTCGAAAACAGGTTGTCGACGCCGTGCCCGGACAGCGGATTGATGATGAACATGTGCGCAGTGGCCGGATTGCGCTCGGCCTCCATGTTCGGCACGGCGTGGGCGGCATTGCTGATCTTCACCAGGGCTGATGCCAGCCACATCGGCTGACCGACGATGCGCGCGCCGAGATTGTCGGCCGCATATTCGCGGGTGCGGCTGATCGCCATTTGCACCAGCATGGCGCCGAGCGGCGCAAGGATCATCATCGCGATCGAGCCGATGATACCGGGGCCGTTGTTGTTGCGGTTACCACCAAAGAACATGCCGAACTGCGCCACCATCGAGATCGCGCCGGCGATGGTCGCGGTGATGGTCATCAGCAGCGTGTCATGATGCTTGATGTGCGCAAGCTCGTGCGCGATCACGCCGGCGAGTTCCTCGCGGCTCAGCGACTGCATCAGCCCGGTGGTCACGGCCACCGCCGCATTCTGCGGGTTGCGGCCGGTGGCGAACGCATTGGGCTGTGGGTTGTCCATCAGGTAGACCCGCGGCATCGGCAGCTTGGCCCGGCGGGCCAGATCCGCCACCATGTTCACGAGGTCAGGTGCCGTGCGTTGATCGACCTCCTGGGCGCCGTATGTCGACAGCACCATGCGGTCCGAATTCCAGTAGGCGAGAAGATTGGTCGCAGCCGCGATCAACAGCGCGATCATCGCGCCGCCGCTGCCGCCGATCAGGTAGCCTACGCCCATGAAAAGTGCGGTAAGGCCGGCCAAAAGCATCGCTGTTCGCAGATAACTCATGATTTTTTCCTCGTGCGGAACAGGTTGGGACCGATCCGTGGCGATTCAAGGGTTTGGGATGCGTCGCCGCGTCGCGCTTGCGGTTCACAGCACCGTGTCAATCCGACACAGATGCCGCCCTGCATCGCATCGGGGTTTATTGCGCCGCCGCAGCGGGTAGCTTACGAATACCTCTGCAACAATAACAAAATACGAGGAATCCCCGTCATGCCGCGCATCAAGTTTGGAGCCTTTCTCGCCCCGCATCATCCGATCGGCGAGCATCCGATGCTCCAGTTCCGCCGCGATCTCGACTTTGTCGAACAGCTCGATGCGCTCGGTTATGACGAGTTCTGGTGCGGCGAGCACCACTCCTCGGGCTGGGAAATGATCGCGTCGCCGGAAATGTTCCTGGCCGCGGCCGGCGAGCGCACCAAGCGCATCAAGCTTGGCACCGGCGTGATCTCGCTGCCGTATCACCATCCCTTCAATGTGGCGCAGCGTATGGTGCAGCTCGACTACATGACCGGTGGCCGCGCCATCTTCGGCTCCGGTCCCGGTGCGCTGGCTTCCGATGCGCACACCCTGGGCATCGATCCCATGACCCAGCGTGATCGCCAGGACGAGGCCATCGCCATCATCCGCCGCCTGTTCAATGGCGAGCGCGTGACGGCGAAAAGCGACTGGTTCACCATGAACGACGCCGCGCTGCAGATGCGGCCGCTGCAGGAAGACATGCCGTTCGTGGTGGCGTCGCAGATCTCTCCCTCGGGCATGACGCTCGCCGGCAAATACGGCATCGGCATCATCTCGCTGGGCTCGATGTCGACCCAGGGGCTGATGGCGCTGCCGACGCAATGGGGCTTTGCCGAGGATGCGGCGAAGAAGCATGGCCAGACCGTGAGCCGCGCCAACTGGCGCGTGCTCTTGAGCTGGCACGTCGCCGAGACGCGGGAGCAGGCGCGGCGCGAAGCCGGCCCCGGACTGATGCGCTGGCACAATGAGTATAACGTTGGCACCCTGCAGCGGCCCGGGCTCACAGCATTCGCCTCGCCCGACGACGCGGTGGACAAGACCGCCTTTGTCGAAGGTGCCGCCTCGGTGATCGGCACGCCCGATGATCTGGTGACAATGATCCGCAACCTGATGGAGGCGAGCGGCGGCGTTGGCGTGGTCATCGGCTTCGCCCACGACTGGGCCAATCCGGAAAACACCCGTCGCAGCTGGGACATGGTGGCGCGTTATGTGGTGCCGGAGATCAACGGGTATATCGATGGCCTGCGCAAGTCGCAGACATTCGTGATCGAGAACCGGGCGATCTTCGAGCGCGCCGGACAGGCGGTGATGGCCAAGATCATGGAGAACGAGAAGGCGGCCGCGGCGCTGTCGGTGACGGGCCCCGGCCGTGTCGCGATCCCTGCCGTGAACGCTCCGGACCTGCAGAAGGCGAAGCGGTAGACGCGATCGCGTTGGGCGAACCGGCCTACACTGCTGGTGGGGCCATCTCCGTTCGGTCGGGGCCGACCACATGGCGGCCGGACGGGGTCTGCTCGACGCGCAACGCCAAACCATAAAGCTGCGACAGCTCCTGCGAGGTCATGACGGTTTCGACCGGCCCGGTGATGAAGCGGTCGTTGCGCCCGAGGATCGCGACATGGTCGGCGACCACGAACGCATGTTCGGGGTCGTGGGTCGACAGCACCACCGCAAGACCGCTGCGCGCTAGCCGGCGCACCGTGTCGAGCACCAGGCTGCGATTGCCGATGTCGAGGCTTGCGGTCGGCTCGTCCATCACGATGACGTGGGCCTCCTGCGCCAGCGCCCGGGCGATCAGGGCAAGCTGCTGCTGCCCACCCGAGATCCGTGTCGAATCCCGTTCCGCCAGCGCTGCGATGCCCAGTGTTTCGAGAGCTGTGGTCGCTGCGTCATGGTCGCGCGGCCCGGGCACGCCGAACGGACCGAGATAGGCGGTTCGTCCCATCACCACGAGATCGCGCACGGTGTAGGCGAACTCGGGTGGGCGCGCCTGCGGAACGTAGGCGACCTGGCGCGCGATGGCCTGGCGATCAAGCTGCTCGAGGTTTTTGCCATCGATCTGAACCGAGCCTGCGAGGGGCGGGATCAGGCCGAGCAGGGTCTTGAACAGCGTGGTCTTGCCGATGCCGTTCGGCCCCAGCAGGCAGGTGACGGTGCCCGCCGCGAGTGACAGGTCGAGGCCGGCGGCGATCCGCGTGGCGCCATATCCGATCGACAGTTTGCGGGCCTCAAGCAGCGCCGTCATGGCAACAATTCCCGGCGGCGTCGGGCGAGCAGCCAGACGAACACCGGTCCGCCGATCACGGCAGTCAGCACACCGAGTGGAATCTCAATGCGCGCGGCCGAGCGCGCTAGCGTGTCGACGCCAATCATGAAGGACGCGCCGAGCAGGATCGCCGCGGGCAGCAATCGGTCGAAGCGCGGCCCGACCAGCATCCGCGCCATGTGCGGCACCATCAGTCCGACCCAGCCGATCACACCGGAGATCGCCACCGCGCTTGCGGTAACAAGGGTCGCGGCGGCGATCACCACGATCCGCAATGCGCTGACGTTGACGCCCAGTGCGCGGGCTTCGTCGTCGCCGAGCGAGAGCACGCCAATGCGCCAGCGCAGCAGCAGCAGCGGTGCCAGCCCAAGCGCCACCAGCGGAGCGGTCGCTGCGATGTCGCTCGCCTTGATGCCGGCGAGACTGCCGAGCAGCCAGAACGTGATCGCCGGAAGCTGGTTGTAGGGATCGGCCAGCACCTTGACCAGCGAGATGGCGGCGCCCGCGAGCGCGCCGACCACGATGCCGGCCAGCACCAGAACCAGCACGTCGCCTCCGCCGCGCAGTGCGCGGGCGAGTGTCGCGACAACCATCACTGTCACCAGACCGCCAATGAACCCGAACACCTGGATCGCCATCACAGGCAAGCCAAGCAGGATGCCGAGCACAGCGCCGAGGCCGGCGCCGGTCGAGACGCCGAGAATGTCGGGAGAGACCAGCGGATTGCGGAAGAGGCTTTGATAGGCCGCCCCGGCGGCCGCGAGCGCAGCGCCCACGAAACCTGCAGCCGCGACGCGCGGAAAACGAATGTTGAAGAGTACGGTGTCGACGGGGCTCGATCCGTCACCGAAGGGCCGCTGCAGGATAGCATCGAGCACCGTCGGCAGCGAAATATGATAGGGGCCAATTCCTGACGCGATCGCAGCCATCGCGACAAGAAGGATCGTCAGCAGAACGAAGACAGTTGCCGTGCGCAAGACGGGGTCCTCAGCCTCCGGAATTGTCGAGCAGCCGGGTGAGATCACTGTCGGTCAGATCGACCTGGTAAAACACATGATAGAATGTCCGCACCTGTTCGCGCAGGTCGCCGGGTGCCTTGTCCGGATAGAGTGTATGCAGCAGCCAGGTCAGGCCGATCAGCCGGTTCACGGATGGTGGCGCGTCGATGAAGCCATAGGGCAGACCTGGCGCCAGGAAGACGCGGCCGGCTGCCACCGCAGGCACCGGCTGCCACTCCGCCTTCTGCGCCACGCTCCGCCGGAAGCCGCGGTCGAGCGTGATCAGCGTGTCAGGTGCCCATGCGATCAGCTGCTCCGGTGAGACCGGCGTAATGCCGCCCTTCGCGCGCAGGCCTTCGACCACATTGATGGCACCGACGCGCTCGATGATCTCGGTGTTGATCGAGCCGCGCGAGCCGGTCTCGAGTCCTTCCGGACCGCGGGCCAGATAGACGCGCGGCCGTTTGTCGGCAGGGACCTGCGCGAGCACGCGATCCACTTGTCCGAAGATTTCTTCAGTGGCGCGCGCCAGCGTTTCGCCGCGCTCCTTGACGCCGAGTACATCGGCAAGCAGTCGCAGCGCTGCCGCCGTGTTGCTGAAGCGTCCATCGATCAGGAGATAAGGGATACCGGCCTGTGTCTGGACCCGATCGGCGAGGGATCGATAGGTGTCGTTGATGCTGCCGAAATCGACGATCAGGTCCGGCTTCTCGGCGACCAACCGCTCGAGATTGAGGGTGTCGCCCCGGCCGGTGAGACGGCCGAGTTCTGGGAGTTCGCGCGTCGCCGGCAGCAGAAACGGCTTCTCAGTGTCCCGTGGCGCGCGCACCCAGCCCACCATGTCTTGTGGCGCCAGCACATAGAGCAGGGTGGAAGCCGGCGGTCCGGCGGCAAAGACCCTTGAGATCTTGTCGGGAACCTCGACCTGCCGCCCCGCGGAGTCGGTGACGGTCCGTGCGATGGCCGGTACCGTGAGCAGAGCGAGACCAAGGCCCATGACGAGGCCGAGAGCGACGCGGCGGCAAAATGTTTTCACGTCCCGGATCTCCGGAGATAACAAGGCGTAACGACCGAAGGCGTTATCGTCTCAATACTGATAGAAGCCGCGGCCGGTTTTCCGGCCGAGGTAGCCGGCATCGACCATTTCCTGCAGCAGCGGCGCCGGACGGTATTTCGGATCCTTGAAGTCGGCATAGAACACGTTCATGACCGCGAGCATGGTGTCCAGGCCAATCAGATCAGCCAGAGCCAGCGGTCCGATCGGGTGATTGGCGCCGAGCTTCATGCCGGCGTCGATCTCCTCGCGGGACGCCAGTCCTTCCTGCAGCACGAAGATCGCCTCGTTGATCATCGGGCACAGGATGCGGTTGACGACGAAGCCGGGCGCGTTCTTCACGCCAATCGGCGTCTTGCCGACACGGCGGGCCAATGCCTCGGTCTCCGCGAAGGTGGCTTCGCTGGTCTGCACCGCACGAATGATCTCGACCAGGCTCATGACTGGCACGGGATTGAAGAAGTGCATGCCGATAAAACGATCCGGCTTAGACAGCGTGGCCGCGAGCTTGGTGACCGAGACCGAGGAGGTGTTGGTTGCGATGATGCAGGACGGAGACGCGATGGATTCCATCTCCTTGAGAATGGTCTGCTTCAACCCGAGATTTTCGGTCGCGGCCTCGATGATGAAATCGGCCGAAGCCAACGCTTTCATCTCGGTGGTGGTGGTGATCGAGGCCAGCGCCGCGGTCTTGACGCTATCCTCTATCTTCTGCTTTTCGACAAGCTTGGACAGGCTGGCCGTGATCGACTTGATTGCGCGCGCCAGTGCGTCCTCGTTGATGTCGCGGACAATCACCTTGAGGCCGGCGACGGCGCAGATTTGCGCGATGCCGGTCCCCATCAATCCGGAGCCGATAATGCCGACAGTTTCAATGGCCATGATGGTCTCTTAAGCGTTGAATGACGTTATCAGATACTGTTCACAAAACCCCTGTTCGATCAAGGCAACGCGCGACAGAGCAGCCGCGCCCGGCGAAGCGGGATCGGCGGCGATAACAGCTCCTCGTGACGTCAGGTTTCCCGACGTCGTGTGATTTTCTTGAGCGTGGCGACCTGGCGGAAAAATTCGGTTCTGGGCTGGGCCGGACTGCCGACAACGGCCGATGCCGGCGCGACATCGGACATGACGCCGGCCTGCGCGGCGATCCGGGCGCCACGGCCGATCCGTACATGACCGGCGATCGCCGCCTGGCCGCCTATCTGGACGAAGTCCTCGATGGTCACCGATCCCGCAATGCCGGCTTGAGCAGCGATCGCACAGCATCGGCCGATCGTGACGTTGTGACCGATCTGCACGAGGTTATCCAAACGGGAGCCTGCGCCGATGATGGTGTCTCGTATCGATCCGCGATCGATGGTCGTATTCGCACCGATCTCGACGTCATCCTCGATGAGGACGAGCCCCAGTTGAGGGACTGACAGAAATCCGCTGCCGACGGTCGCAAAGCCAAAACCGTCCTGGCCGATTTTCGCGCCGGGATAGACGTGCACCCGGGCTCCCATCAGGCAGTGGCTGATGCTGGTCTGTGCACCAATTCGGCAATCGGGGCCGATGACGACGCCTTGGCCGACGACGCAATTGGCGCCGATCTGACAGCCGGGGCCGATCTCGGCGCCGTCTTCGATGATCGACAATGGCCCGATCTCGGCTGTCAGGTCGATGGTGGCCTGGGGTGAGACGATCGCCGAGGGATGAATGCCCGGTCGCGCGGCGCGACGCGGATGAAACAGGGCCGCGACCCGCGCCCACGCAGCGTAAGGCTCGCTTGTCACGATTGCGGTGGTTGTGTCGGGGACCTTGTGTTCCAGGTCCGGGTGCACGATGACCGCACCCGCCAATGTCTGCGTTAGCGTGGCCGCATAACGCCGGTTGTCCAGGAAACTCACCTCATTGACGGTCGCGTGCTGCAATGGCGCCACGCCGCTGAACCAAACATCTCTGTGCAACGCGCTGCCGTGCGCCGCTTGTACGATGGTTGCCAGATCGTAGGGGCCGTCACGGTGATAAAAACGAGAGTTGCCGGTCGATGCGATGACCATCAGAGACCGACGATCAAAAACGTCGTGCGAGCCCGGTTGGCACATCGTGTTTGCCGCGAGAGCGGCCGCAAAGAGAGTTTGGAGAGGAGTCTCGATTCATGCCGAAAGACAATGCGTCGCATAGTGACCTCCAGCTGCCTTGCGTCCGAATGCGGGCCAGTGAGGCCGCTTCGGTTCAGGGCAGGATGCCAGGATAGCAGGTTAATGCGTCAGGTCTTAGCGGGTTAGGGCCTGACGCGTCAGGTCGGTCTCTGCTTTCGGCGGTATTAAGAAATGTTTCCGGAGGGCTGTTTTTGCCTTGATTGAGTGGACGGTGAGCCCTGTGCCCGGCCATATTCGGCCATATTGGCAGGCGAGACCTGATCCCCGGGGATCAACAAACGGCTCGCAAACCATGACTCACCACCGGCGCTGGACTTCGAAATCGATGACCTCGGCACCCCTAAGTCCACCCGCCTGCGTTCTGCTCGTCGAGGACGACGCGGAGATATCCCGCATGCTCGCCGACGTGCTCGGCGAGAGCGGATTCAGGGTTCTGGTGGCGGCGTCTGCTGCCGACATGGATGCCTGCCTGGCGCGGCATCAGGTCGATGTGCTGGCGCTCGACATCATGCTGCCCGGCGAGGATGGGCTCAGCATCTGCAGGCGGCTGCGTGATACCTCCGAAATTCCGATCATCATGCTGACCGCGCTCAAGGAAGAAGTCGACCGTATCATCGGACTTGAGATCGGTGCCGACGACTACATGACCAAGCCGTTCAGTCCGCGCGAGTTCGTCGCGCGAATCCGTGCGCTGCTGCGTCGCAGCCAGAGCGACATGCGGGCTCATCCGGACAAGATGGAAGCGCTGTGCTTCTCCGGCTGGAAGGTCGATTGCGCCGCGCGCCAATTGCTCAATCCCGCCGGCGCGCGCGTCTCGTTGACAAGTGCCGAGTTCGATCTGCTGGCCGCATTTTGCCGCAACCCCGGGAAGATCCTGTCCCGCGAGCAACTGCTCGAATTGACTTATGGCGGTCTCGCCGGTCCGATCGAGCGCAGCATCGATGTCCATGTCAGCCGGATCCGCCGCAAGATCGAACCGGAGCCGGGCGATCCGGTGCTGATCAAGACCGTGCGCCTCGGCGGCTATCTGTTTACGCCGGCAGTCGAACTGCAATGACGCGATTGGTATGGCGGATCTTGCCGCAAACCATCCGGGGCCAGGTCAGCGGTCTGATCATCATCTCCCTCGCGCTGGTCAGTGTGATCATTGCCGGTCTTGTCCAGTTTCTTCCGCCGTCGCCGCGCTTCATCCAGACCACGTCCATCGTGCGGGCCGCGATTTTCTCCCAGCTCGCCAGCGCGCTGCCGGACGCTGAGATCGATACGCTCGTCACGTCCGCGGGCAATGCCGGAATACGTGTCGAGAAGGCATCCGCTGCTCAGCTCGCAACCTCGCCGACACCTGTCGGGCAGGCGCGACTGATGGCGATGCTCGACAGGCTCAGCGACGCGAAAGAAGCTGTGATCCTGAGGACGGCAGTGGCGCTGGATGACGATGTCTCCATGATCCTGGTTCGGCTCAAGCAAGGCAATCTGGTGTTTCGGCTGCCGCCGGATATGGGCCTGTTCCAGGTGCTGACCATGCGAGGCGCCGTTATCATGATGATCGTTGTCATCCTGCTGATCGGTCCGGCGATCTACGCCGCGCGCTGGATCATTTCGCCGCTGTCTTCATTTGCGAATGCGGCGCGGGCGTTCGGCTTGTCCATGAATGACAACCAGGTGCTGCCCGAACAGGGGCCACGCGAGATCGTCCAGGTGGCACAGGCGTTGAACGACATGCGCACCCGCATTCGCTCCATCGTCGAGAGCAGGACCCGGATGCTGGCGGCGATCGGCCACGATCTGCGAACGCCGCTGACCCGGCTGCGGCTGTACGCCGAATGGCCGAGCTCGGCCGCGGTGCAGGAGAACATGATCCGCGAGATCGCAACCATCGACAACATGCTGGGCGAGACGCTGACCTACCTGCGGGATGACCGGCGGGTCGAAGCCACGCTTTCAATCGACCTGCCCAGCCTGCTGCAGACGATCTGTTCTGAATTCAGCGACGTTGGCCACCCCGTATCTTACCGTGGGCCGGACCGGGTGGTTTATCTCTGCCGTCCCAATGCGCTGAGACGGGCGATGACGAACCTGATCGAAAACGGGATCAAGCACGGCACCGAGGTGTGGGTCAGCCTTCGGGTCCGTGACAGCGATGAGATCGAGATTGCCGTTGCCGATGACGGGCCGGGCATACCGCTCGAATTCCGGGAAAAAGCGTTCGAACCGTTCTTCAAGGTGGATTCCTCTCGGGCTGCCACGGCGCGACAGTCCGGCTTCGGACTCGGGCTTTCGATCGCGCGCGATGTGGTGCGGGATCACGCGGGCGAGATCACGCTCGATGATCGCGCGCCCCAGGGACTGATGGTGCGGATTGTGCTGCCGCCTTTGAAGGACTCATCGTGTGGTGATGCCTGCTCGCCCGCATTGAGCGCTGCGTGAACTGCAGTTCTATTTCCTCTCGCTGACGGCGACCTCGGCCCCCTTGTCGGTCCATTCCGGCGGCATTCCGAGTCGACCGGCCACCATGCCTGTCAGTCCGGACCGGCCGAAGCCGTCGCACACGGACTGTTTGGGGGCCGTGCCGAGCATCGATCCGATGCGCTGCATGGACGGCAGCGACGGCAAGGTCTGGAATGGGCTGGCACCGGTCACCAGCAGTTTGCTGAAGTCCTCGCCGAACGACGATGCGAGGTCATAGGCGTCGCCGGCCTGGGAGACCCGGGGCTGGCTGGTGAAGGAATCCGCTCCACGGGCCCATATCATCGCCGCTTTTTGTGTGCGTGATGCGTCGACGGCCTCCGCTTCCAGCGCGAGGCCACCGAGGCCGATCGGCACCCGCACCGATGGAATGGGGACGGATACCGAGAGCGCTGTTGTCGCCACCGTGGTGGCGACCGACAGCGCTTTCGATGCGGCGGCGGCGTTCTCGTCGGTCGGAATGATCCGCGTGATCGAGGCGTGTACCGTCAGGTCGGCCGGCTGGGCAAGCGCCACGATCTCGAACCGGTCACTTAAGCCGATGCACAGGGATCGGTTGACCGCATTGGCCACCAGGGCGCGCTGCGTATCCGATAGCTTGGCGTCGAGCGCCGAGAGCGCGAAGGTGGTCGGCATGATGCGAACCGTCTTTGCCGCCAGCACGTCCTCCTTGCTGACGCTGACCTTCGCCTGGGTCAGGACGCCGTTGCTGGCAGCCAGGCGGTCATAGGACGAGAGGGCGCCCTTCTGTTCAAGAGGGACCGCGGCGCAGTTGGCCACGAACGGCAGCACGGCAAGCGCGATGAGCAGCTTGCCCTGGGTCTCGAAATCTCTGGCCATGGGATGACACTTCGCCCTGTTGCCACTCCGCGAGGTCTCGGTTGCGGACTCTCGTCGGAGCAGGCGGTGTCATCTTTCGCCGCAGCTCGCGGCGTCTTGATGTTCGAAATGTTAAGAAATATTTCCGGGGCGTTTTTCTCCGGATGCGCCATGTCCCGGCAAGGTGACTGCCGGTTGTCTTGTTGTTTCGGACCGAAGCTCGTTCTCTATCTTGTCAGCGTCGCGCCGGTTTCCGGGTGCTGCAGCCATCCCAGCACGGCGTCATGGAAGCGCGCCGGCGCCTGGATCTGCGGCGAGTGGCCGAGATCGGGAAATTCGATCAGTTGCGCGCGCGGGAAACGCTTGGCCGCCTCCTTGCCCAATACCGGATAGTTGCCGAGTGTCGGGCGCACGTTCGGCGGCGCAGTGTCCTTGCCGATCGCGGTGGTGTCCTTGTCGCCGATCAGCAGTAGCACCGGCATGCCGATACGCTCGAATTCATAGAACACCGGCTGGGTCGCGATCATGTCATAGAGCCGCGCCGAGCTCGACGCCACGGCTTCGCGCCCGGGACCGCGATACATTCCGGCCAGCATCTGCACCCAGGGCTCGTATGACGGATCCCAGGTGTCGGCGTAATAAGTAGAGCGCTCATAGGCGCGAATGGCGTCGGCAGTGACGCGCTTTTCGCGCTCGTTCCAGCCGTCGAGACTGAGCCACGGTACGCCCTTCGCCTTCCAGTCTTCGAGGCCGATCGGATCGACCAGCACCAATTGGTCGACATCAGCCGGATACATCAGCGCATAACGCATCGCCAGCATGCCGCCGGTCGAGTGGCCCATGATCACCGAATGGTCGATCCCGAGTGAGGCAAGCAGCGCGCGGGTATTGCCGGCGAGCTGTTGGAAGGTGAATTGATAACGCTCCGGCTTGCTCGATTTGCAGAAGCCGATCTGGTCGGGCGCGATCACCCGATAACCCGCCGCCGTCAGCGCCTTGATTGAGCCGTCCCAGGTGGCGGCGCAGAAGTTTTTCCCATGCAGCAGCACCACGGTGCGGCCATTCGGCGTCGACGGCTTGACGTCGAGATAAGCCATCTCCAGTTGCTGGCCCTGCGAGCTGAAGCTGTAACGCGCGACCGGGTAGGGGTATTCAAAGCCCTGCAGTTCCGCTCCATAGGCCGGCTCGTCGGCGGGCGCCGCGAAGGCGGGCGCACACAGGCCCGCAGCGGTGGACAATGCGAGACCGAACAGGGTAGCAAAACGGAACATCAGGAAGTCCTGCAGGAGGGAATAGCCGGCGGCCCGGACTAGCCCATCACTTCGGTGGTATCCAGCAGGCTTTCGATGATTTGTTTGTGATCGATCGTGAAACCGGTGACGATCTGGCCGGGTATGACACGTTGATGAAACTGCAGAGGTAACAGGATGAAGGCCAATCTTCCGCTCGATGCCGACCGCCTCTGGAGCGATGTCATGGCGCTGGCTGACATCACCGATCCGGCGCGGCCCTACACGAGGCGCTCATTCACTGCGCTGTTTCTGGAGGGGCGCGAACTGCTGGTGAAGCGTTTCGCGGAGGCCGGCCTGACCACGCATATCGATACCGCCGGCAATCTGATCGGCCGGCTTGACGGCACCAATCCCGCGCTCGGTGTCATCGCGCTGGGCTCGCATAGCGACACCGTGCCGTCCGGTGGCCGTTTTGACGGCATCGCCGGAGTCGCCACCGGTCTGGAAGTGGTGCGGGCGCTGCGTGACGCCGGCATTCGCCTTGCGCATAGTATCGAGGTAGTCGATTTCCTGGCGGAAGAGCCGAGCGAATACGGCCTGTCCTGTGTCGGCAGCCGCGGCATGGTTGGCCTGCTCGACGGCAAGATGCTGGAATTGACGGAGCCCGGTGGCGAAAAGCTGCGCGACGCGCTGCGCCGTGTCGGTGGCGATCCCGATCGTCTCGATACCGCCCGGCGGGACGATATCAGGGCGTTCCTGGAGCTGCACATCGAACAGGGCATTGTGCTGGAATCCCAGTCCATCGATCTCGGCATTGTCACCTCGATCGTCGGCATTCGTCGCATCGAGGTCATCTTCGATGGCGCCGCCGATCACGCCGGCACCACACCGCTTGGCTTGCGGCATGATGCGCTGGTGGCGGCGGCCCGCACCGTCGCATCGGTGCGCGATGTTGCCGAGCAACTGGCGGCCGAGACATCGGGCTATTTCGTCGCCACCGTCGGCATTCTCAATGTCGAACCGAATGCCTCCAATGTGGTCCCCGGCCGCTGCCGCCTGGTCATCGATGTGCGTACCACCCACCTGGCAACGACCGCGCGTTTTGTCGAGATCATCGATCGCGCCAGCACAGAACATGCGGTCGCGGCAAAGGTGACACGTGCGGCCCTCACGACCTTGTCTGAGGGATCACCGGTGACCTGCGATCCAGTTCTCAGGGATGCCCTGCATCAGGGCGCGCAAAGTCTTGGCCTCAGCGCCACCGATCTCGCCAGCGGCGCCGGCCACGACGCCGCGTTCATGAGCCGGATCTGCCCGTCCGCGATGATCTTCGTGCCGTGCCGCAACGGCAAGAGCCACGCCCCGGAGGAATGGTCGGATCGCGATGAAATCGCCGCCGGTGCGGCTGTGATGCTTCAGGCGCTCAAGGCGCTTGATCGGTCGCTGGCGCGTCCAGCGACCTCCAGCGACGAGACCAAGTAACAGAGTCTCAGGCGAGGCCCGGCAGGTCGAGGCCGTTCTCTCTGGCGCAATCGATCGCGATGTCGTAGCCGGCATCGGCGTGGCGCATCACGCCGGTGGCCGGATCGTTCCACAGCACGCGCGCGATCCGTTCCGAAGCCTCTTTCGTGCCGTCGCACACGATCACCATGCCGGCGTGCTGGGAGAATCCCATGCCGACGCCGCCGCCATGATGCAGCGACACCCAGGTCGCGCCGCTGGCGCAGTTCAACAGCGCGTTGAGCAGCGGCCAGTCGGAGACCGCGTCGGAGCCGTCCTGCATCGCTTCGGTCTCGCGGTTGGGCGAGGCGACCGAGCCGGAATCCAGATGATCGCGGCCAATCACGATCGGCGCTTTCAATTCCCCGCGCGCCACCATCTCGTTGAAGGCGAGGCCGAGACGATGCCGGTCGCCAAGGCCAACCCAGCAGATTCGCGCCGGCAGGCCCTGGAACGCAATGCGCTGCCGCGCCATGTCGAGCCAGTGGTGCAGATGCGCATGGTTGGGCAGCAACTCCTTCACCTTCTCATCGGTGCGATAGATGTCCTCGGGGTCGCCTGACAGCGCCGCCCAGCGGAATGGGCCGATACCGCGGCAGAACAGCGGGCGGATGTAGGCCGGCACAAAGCCCGGGAAGTCGAACGCGTCCTTGACGCCTTCCTCCAGCGCCATCTGGCGGATATTGTTGCCGTAGTCGACCACGGGAATGCCCATGCGATGGAAGTCCAGCATGGCGCGGACGTGTTCGGCCATCGAGGCGCGGGCGGCGGTCGCGACGCCCTTGGGATCGCTCTCGCGGCGTCTCTCCCACTCGGCGATGGTCCAGCCCTTCGGCAGATAACCGTTGACCGGATCGTGCGCCGAGGTCTGGTCGGTGACCGCATCCGGCCGCACGCCGCGGCGCACCAGCTCGGGGAAAATTTCCGCGGCATTGCCGAGCAGGCCGACCGACACCGGTTTTTTGTCGCGGCCTGCTTGCGCGATGATGGCCAGCGCTTCGTCGAGGCTCGTGGCCTGCCGGTCGAGATACCGTGTGCGCAGCCGCATCTCGATGCGCGACGGCTGGCACTCGACGGCCAGGCACGATGCGCCGGCCATCACGGCGGCAAGCGGCTGCGCGCCACCCATGCCGCCGAGGCCGCCGGTGAGAATCCATTTGCCGGAGAGGTCGCCGCCATAGTGCCGGCGTCCCAGCTCCACGAAAGTTTCGTAGGTGCCCTGCACGATGCCCTGGCTGCCGATATAGATCCAGGAGCCGGCGGTCATCTGGCCGTACATCATCAGGCCCTTGCGATCGAGTACGCTGAAGTGCTCCCAGTTGGCCCAATGCGGCACCAGGTTGGAATTGGCGATCAGCACCCGCGGCGCGTCCGCGTGGGTGCGGAAGATGCCGACCGGCTTGCCGGACTGCACCAGCAGGGTCTTGTCGGCGTCCAGCCGCTGCAGCGCCGCGACAATGCGGTCGAAACTTTCCCAGTCGCGCGCGGCGCGGCCGATGCCGCCATAGACCACGAGCTCGCCAGGCTTTTCCGCCACATCCGGATCGAGGTTGTTCATCAGCATTCGCATCGGCGCTTCGGTGAGCCAGGATTTGGCGGAGAGGGTGTTGCCGCGCGGGGCGCGGATGATGCGGGCATTGTCGATACGGGTCATGTTGGTTATCCCTTGATATCGGTGGCCTCTGCGGCAGTGCGTCGCCGCCGGTGCAAACGTCGATGGTTATTGGCCGCGGTAGACCCGCGCATGCAGCGGATTGAACCCCATCCGGTACACCAGCTCGGCGGGTCGTCCGATATCCCAGATCGCGAGATCACAGCGCTTGCCGGCCTCGAGGCTGCCGACCTCATCGAATTGGCCGAGCGCGCGTGCCGCTTCCCGCGTCACCGCGGCAATGCATTCGTCGACCGTGAGCCGAAACAGCGTGGCGCCCATGTTCATGGTGAGCAGGATCGAGGTCAGCGGTGAGGTGCCGGGATTGCAATCGGTCGCAAGCGCAATCGGCACGCCATTGCTGCGCATGTGAGCGATCGGCGGCACCTGATGCTCGCGGATGAAGTAGTAGGCGCCGGGCAGCACCACGGCCACGGTGCCGGCGGCCTTCATCGCCGCGACGCCGGCCTCATCGGCATATTCGAGATGGTCCGCCGACAGCGCGCCGAATTTTGCGGCCAGCGCCGCGCCGTGCAGGTTGGAAAGCTGGTCCGCATGCAGGCGCACTGGAAGACCGAGCTCGCGGGCTTTGGTGAAAACCCGCGCAGTTTCTTCCGGCGAGAACGCAATGGTCTCGCAGAAGGCGTCGACGGCGTCTGCCAGGCCATCCGCAGCAATTGCCGGCAGCATCTCGTTGCAGACGCGATCGATATAGGCGGCGCTTTGGCCCTTCATGTCGGGCGGGGTGGTGTGCGCCCCGAGAAACGTGGTGCGGACCGACACCGTGTTCTCCTCGCCAAGCCGTCGTGCGGCCTGAAGCTGCCGGCGTTCGGTTACGAGTTCGAGGCCGTAGCCCGACTTGATTTCGATGGTGGTGACCCCTTCCGCGATCAAAGCATCAAGTCGCGGCTTGGCTGTTGCCACCAGGTCGTCGACGCTGGCTTCGCGCGTCGTCTTGACGGTGGAGACGATGCCGCCGCCGGCGCGGGCAATCTCCTCATAGCTGGCGCCGGCCAGGCGCTGCTCGAACTCGTGGGCGCGGTTGCCGCCATAGACCAAATGAGTGTGGCAATCGATCAAGCCCGGGGTGATCCAGCGTTCACCGCAGTCGATCCGCTCTTTTGCGTCGAATGCGGGGGCGTCCGCGGCCGGGCCGGCATAGACGATGCGGCCGTCGCGCGCGGCGATCAGGCCGTCGTCGACGATCCCAAGACCTTGCCGGGAAGGGGACAGCGTCGCAAGGCGACACCGGTGCCAGATGCGATCAACAACGGTCATGATGGTCGAAGCTCACGGGTGCTTGGCAGGCCGTCTATTTGTCTATACATATTAGATCCGCTGAAAGCTGTCCAGAGCTTCGCCAGGGATAGGGAGCCTGCCGTGACAGGGCTGTTCTTCAAAGACGCATTGCTGCCGCAGGGCTGGGCGCGGAATGTCAGGCTGAGTATCGAAGCCGGCCGCATCACAGATATCGCGCCGGACAGTCGGCCCGAGCCGGGCGACGAGCATCACGCGCTCGCGCTGCCGGGGCTGCCGAATCTTCATAGTCACGCCTTCCAGCGCGGCATGGCCGGCCTCGCGGAGGTGCGGGGATCGTCGTCCGACAGTTTCTGGACCTGGCGCGAGGTGATGTACCGGTTCGTCGAGCGGATGACGCCGGACGATATCGAGGCGATTGCCGCGCAGGCCTATGTGGAGATGCTGGAATCAGGATTCACCCGGGTCGGTGAATTTCACTATGTACACCATGATGTTTCCGGTACGCCGTACCAGAACATCGCCGAGCTCGCGGTGCGGATCGCGACGGCGTCACAGGCCACCGGCATCGCTTTGACGTTGCTGCCGGTGTTTTATGCCCATGCTGGCTTTGGCGGGCGAGCGCCGGATGCTGGCCAGCGGCGTTTCATCAACGATCTCGATCGTTTTTCCCGGCTGATGGAGGAGAGCCGGCAAGCGGTTGCCGGACAGCCGGCCGCCATCGTCGGCATCGCGCCGCATTCGCTGCGTGCGGTCACGCCCGATGAGCTGATCGCGATCGTGCCGCTGGCCGAGAACGGCCCGATTCACATCCATGTCGCCGAGCAGACGCGCGAGGTCGAGGAGTGCCTGGCCTGGAGTGGCCAGCGGCCGGTCGCCTGGCTGATGGATCACGCACCGATCGATCGTCGCTGGTGCTTCATCCACGCCACCCACACCACGCCTGACGAGTTGCGCGGCATGGCCGAGGCCGGCGCCATTGCCGGCCTGTGCCCGATCACCGAGGCCAATCTCGGCGACGGCATTTTTAATGCACCCGAGTTCCTCGCGCACGGCGGACGTTATGGCGTGGGATCGGATTCCAATGTCCTGATCGGGGCTGCCGACGAATTGCGGCTACTGGAATATTCACAACGTCTCGGGAACCGGGCGCGCAATGTCGTCACCGGAGCGTCGGTCTCGACCGGCCGCACGCTGTTCGATGGCGCACTCGCGGGTGGGGCGCAGGCGCTCGGCGCTGAGGCGGGACTGGCCGTCGGACATTTCGCTGACATCGCCAGCCTCGAAACCGGGCATATTGCCTTCGCCGGCCGCACGCATGATGCGATTCTCGACAGCTGGATTTTTGCCGCCGGGCGGGCGGCCGTGGATTGCGTTTGGGTTGGTGGCCGCAAGGTCGTGGCTGGCGGTCGGCATCACGACAAGGACAAGATTGCCGCGCGCTTCCGTCAGCGGCTGGAACGGCTGCTTGCGGCATGACGATGCGACCGAAGCCGGTGACGAACGGGGTGACCGCGCTCTACCAGCGCATTCGCAGCGATCTCGAAGGCAAGATCCTGTCCGGCGCGTGGCCCCCGGGACATCGCGTACCGGTCGAGCATGAGCTGATGGTGCGTTATGCCTGCTCGCGCATGACCGTGAACAAGGTGTTGTCCGGGCTTGCGGCGGCGGGGCTTGTCGAGCGGCGTCGCCGTGCCGGCAGTTTCGTGGCGCGGCCGCGGGTGCAGTCCGCCATCCTGCAGATTCCGGATATGAAGGCGGAGGTCGAGCAGCGTGGTGAGCAATATGGCTATCGGCTGCTTGAATTTACCAAGCGTCCGGCCTCGTCACATGACAAGGCCCGGCTCGGCGTTGCCGTGCGTGCGCCGGTGCTGGCGTTGCAGTGCCGCCATGATGCGCATGGCCAGCCGTTCGCGCTGGAAGACCGGCTGATCAATCTGCGCGCCGTGCCCGAAGCCCAGCAAGAGGATTTTACGGTGACGCCACCGAACACCTGGCTGGTCGGCCATGTGCCGTGGACCGAAGCCGAGCACCGGATCACCGCCGGCAATGCCGACAAACGGCTGGCGGCCGCGCTGAAAATCGATGTCGGCGCCGCATGCCTGGTGATCGAGCGGCGGACCTGGCGCGGCGGCGAGCCGATCACCGCGGTGCGCATCACCCATCCCGGGCATCTGTACGATCTGGTCGCGCGTTTCACGCCGGCCGGCTGACCGGCCTCAATACACCATCAAGGACAGCCGCTGCCCCTCGCGAATCTGGCCCGGTGTCATCTTGGATGCCACCGCATCGCGCAGCCGCTGATAATAGTCGCGCTGGCGCCTGGGTGCGTGGGCGGTCGCCCGCGACAGCCACATGTAGGCGAGCTCGACGTTTTCCGGGACGCCATGGCCCTTGTCGTACAGCAGCCCGATCGCGCATTGCGCAAACGGATCGCCGCGTTGTGCCGCCTGCATATAGAGATCGGCGGCCACCTCATAGGCCTGAGGTACGCCGAAGCCGTGCTCGTACATGAAGCCGAGCATCGCCTGTGCTCGCGCATTGCCGCGCCGCGCTAGCGGGGACAGCTCCTTCGCAGCACGGACATAGTCACCTTGCGCATAAGCGCTGGTTCCGCGCGACAGCCCGCCGGCGCCAGCCGGCTGTATCGGCGCAATGCCGAGCAGCCAAATCGCCAACAACAGTACGGAAGCGGCGCGTAACACGGGATTGATCCTTCGACTCGTTGGGGTGCGCGACGTCAGCGAATACTGGGGCCCGATACCGAACTGACGCCGATATTGCCGCGCAATTTCGACCGCAGTTCTTCCGCCACGGAATGAGCGTCTGTGCCATCCCGGATAATCTGCGGGCGGATGAAGATGATCAGCTCGGTGCGGGTGGTCTTTTTGTCCTGATGGCCGAAGGCGTCGCCGAGGCCGGGAATCTGGTCCAGCCCGGGAATGCCGTTGCGATTGCCGTTCTGCTGCTCGCTGATCAGGCCTGCCAGTAGCACGGTCTGGCCGTTCGCGACCGAGATCGAGCTCTTGACCTTCCGCTCCGACACCGTCGGCGTCAGGCTGGCGGCGGTCGCGGTGGAGACGTTGCTGATCTCCTGCTCGACGTCGAGCCGCACGGTGCCGTTGACGCTGATGCGGGGCGACACGTTCAGGATGATGCCGGTGTTGCGATAGTCGATGGTGTTGACCACGGTGTTGCTGGTGGTCAGCACCGTGGCGCTGCCGGTGGACACCGGCACCACGTCGCCGACCTGCAGCGTTGCCTTCTGGTTGTTGACCACGACCAGAGACGGGTTGGACAGCACCTTGACACTGGTGACGGTGTGCAGGGCATCCAGGATCACGTTGGGCTGTGTCGCCGAACCGACCAGGAAGTTGAATCCCGGAAAGGCCTGGTTGATGTACGCATTGGTCAGCGATCCCGCGGCCGATACAACGCCGGTGACGGGGTCGGTGGTGGTGGCCGGCGCGGATGCCGCTTGAGTGTTGAGGAGCGAGCCGTTTTTGTTCCTCAGATAGAACTGGACCCCGTAGGCCAGCTCGTTGGTGAGGGTGACCTCGGCGATGGTGGCTTCGATCGCCACCTGCAGCTGCGGCTGGTCGACCTGCCGCAGCGTCGCTTCGATGATCTGGTAGTTTTGCTGGTCCGCATAGATCAACAGGGTGTTGTTGACCACGTCAGGTGTAATCCGCACGCCCTGCATCATCGGGGAGCCCGAACCCGAGCTTCGGGCGGTGGTGTCGGTTCCCGTGCCGGCCGCGGCGGCAGCCGGGACCGTTGCCGGCGAGGCGCCGAAGCCTGACCCGAAGCCCGATGTGCCGCTGCCGCCGGCTCCGCCACGGGCGCCGAATCCACCGGGTGATGACTGCGAGTTCTGATTCATCGACAGGCGATCGGTGCTGGAACTCGACGACGTGCCGGATCCCGGGGCGATCTGGCTATCGGAGCTGTCGAGCGAGCCCGACGACGATCCACCGATGAACATGTCGGAGAGAACCTTGCCGATCTGCTTGGCGTCGCCGTATTTTACCCGGTAGACGTGCACGCTGGTGCGGGCGGTGTCGGAGCGGTCGAGCCGCTTGATCCAGGTCGCGGCGGTCTGCAGCAGGGCGGGCTTCCGGCTCACCACCATGATGGCGTTGAGGCGGCTGACCGGCTGGAATTTGATGACGTTCTGGCTGAGGCCATTTTCGCCGGAGTCCACGATCTTCTCGAGTTCGGCAATGATCGGCTCGGGGCTGCTGCTGGAGATCGGGTAGATTCCGACCGACTGGCCACGCATCCAGTCGACGTCGAAGCTCAGTGCGGTATCCACTGCGGTGCGACGCTCGGCGCCGCTGCCCTGAATCAGCAGGATGTTTCGGGTGGAATCGGCGCGCACCATGCCGGGCTTGGTCGCGAAACTGTCCATCAGCTTCAGCAGCGTCGGCGCAGACACATATTGTAATGGAACGACGGAGACGCCGTAGCCGGGTTCCGGGTTCGCGGCAACCCCGTCGACACGGCCGGCACCGACCGCATCACCGAGCGGCGTTAGGCGATAACCGGCGGTGTCGCGGACCAGCACGACGCCGCTGAGTCGCAGCGCGTTTTCCAGCACGAAAGGGATGTCCGATTTAGGCACAGGTTTGACCGACACTAGGCTCACGGTGCCCTGCACCCGCGGATCGATGGTGTAGCCGGTGCCCAGAATGTCGCCCAGCACCACCTTTGCCACGGTCGCGACCGGCGTGTTCTCGAAATTCAGGTCGAAGCCGCTTCCACTTGCGGTCGGCCGCGGTCGCGCCTCGGGAATCTCGGAGACCTCGGTGCCTTCGAACACGGCCGCGCGGCTGCGCGACGCGGTGTTCGTGGTGTCATTGCCGATCGGCTGTGGATTGCGGGGCAGGGTGTCGATCGAGCGCACCTTGTCGAGCACATCGATATCGCCTGAGGTGTTCGACGTCACCGTCGCGGAGTTGCAGGATGCCAGCAGGCCGACACACAGCAGCACGAATGCCGTGCAGATGCTTCGACCCGCCGTCGGGTACCGGCTTCGGTTGCCGACGCATACCATGCTTGTGCCGCTCTCTAATGCTCGGCCTGACGGATCATGCGAGCGATTGATCCAAACGTGTAGGCAATCCTTAGCGATGGAGTATGACAGTAATAAATTGGTGATGCGGGTTGCAGGCTACACTCGCCGGGTTCCAGCAATTTGCGTCAAACATCCTGCTAGAAATTCGTATCAATGAGCTGTGGTAAATTTTTTTTAAGACGCGCCAAGTGGCCTGCTTCGTACAGGTGTCACACTTCGGATCAATAAAACACCTTCCACCGAGACCGGCAGGATGGCCGGCCGAAGCTTCGCGATCCGACACTCCGCGACCCGACGCATGGGCGCGGGAGCGATCGATTACGCCTGGAAAGACGCATGACCAGCGACGAGTCCTTGCAATTCGTTGCGCACCTTCGCCAGATCAATCGTCTGGCGCCGGCTGGCGATGCGCCGGTGGATCGCGGCGGCGCGGAACAGTTCGCAGGCAAACTGTGGGAACTGACCGACCTGACCGCGAATGAATTCGCCGACGAGGCAGCGCGGTTCTTGAAGCTCGAGCGGGTCGCTTTGCAAAACATCCTGTCCGCGGCTCCTCTGGCGGCGTCGTTCTCGCAGCGCTTCCTGCGCGAGATGATGGTGTTTCCCTATCGATCCGACGATGGCCGCGCGGTGCTGGCCATGGCCGATCCGACCGATCTGGCGGCGCGACGGGCGGCTGAAATCGTGCTCGGCGCAAATATTGCGATCAAGGTGGCGTCGGTCGAGGATCTCAACGTCGCGTTCAACCAGCGCCTCGGCGACGAGGCGGTCGAGACCCATGGCGCCGGTGAAGCCCATCAGCCGCGCGAAGACGACATCGAGAGCCTGCGCGATCTCGCCAGTGGCGCGCCGGTGGTTCGGGCCGTCAGCGATCTCCTGGAAAAAGCTGTCGAGTTGCGCGCCAGCGATATTCACATCGAGCCTTTTCAGAGCGGGCTTGTTGTTCGCATGCGGATCGATGGCCTGCTGCGGCCGGTGGCGGCGCCAGCCGGTGTGTTGCCGCAGGCGGTGATTTCCCGCATCAAGATTCTCGCCAATCTCAATATCGCCGAACGGCGCTTGCCGCAGGATGGCGCGGCGCGGCTGCGGGCGGGGCGCTCCGACATCGATATCCGTGTTGCGATCATGCCGATGCAGCACGGCGAATCCGCCGTGATCCGCCTGTTGCCGAAGGATCGTGGCCTGCTGGTGGTCGAGAAGCTGGGGTTCTCGTCGGCCGACGACGTCAAGCTGCGGCGGCTGCTGAAGCTGCCCCACGGTTTGATCGTCATCACCGGTCCGACCGGCAGCGGCAAGACCACGACACTGGCGACCATCCTGTCGATCCTGAACGAACCGACCCGGAAAATCCTCACCGTCGAGGATCCGGTCGAGTATGAAATTCCCGGCGTCAATCAAGCACAGATCAAGCCCGCCATCGGGCTGACGTTCGCCGCGGCGTTGCGCTCGTTCGTCCGCCAGGATCCTGACGTAATCATGGTCGGCGAAGTCCGCGACACCGAGACCGCCCATGTTGCCGTTCACGCCGCGCTGACCGGGCATCTCGTGCTGACGACGCTGCACACCGAAACCGCCGCCGCGGCGGTGCCCCGCCTGCTCGATCTCGGTGTCGAAGGCTATCTGCTGCGCTCCACCCTGCGTGCGGTGATCGCCCAGCGTCTGGTTCGCCAGTTGTGTGAGCGCTGCAAGACACCGAGAGTTCTGACTGCGGCCGATATCACCGAAGATCCCCGGCTCAGTGCGTTCGGCTTTCAGGCCGGCGAAACCTTGCATGATCCCTGCGGTTGCGAGCGCTGCGGCGGCACCGGCTATCGCGGCCGGCTCGGTGTGTTCGAGGTGCTCGAACTGAGCAACGAGATTCGGGAACTGATCGGCGAGCGGACCGACGGCCTGAAGATCGACCAGACCGCGATCCGCGAGGGGATGACCACCATGCTCGACGACGGCATCGCCAAATGCCGCGCCGGTCTGACTTCGCCTGCGGAAATCCTCCGCGTCACCACCGTGCGGTAAGGCCAATCATGCCAAATTTCCGCTACCGGGCGCTGACACAGAACGGGGAGATCGTGCACGGCACGCTGTCGGCGCCGACCGCGAAGGAGGTCGCCCAGCGCATCGAATATCTCAAGCTGCTGCCGATCGAGACCATCGAGGAGAAGGGCGCAGCTGCGGCGTCGTCCGGCGGATTCAGTTTGTTCAACAAGCCGTCCGCGGCCGAAGTGACGACATTTACCCGTGACCTGGCATTGCTGTTGAAAGCCGGCGCGCGCCTCGACGATGCGCTGGAACTGCTCGCCAGCGATGCCGATGTCGGGCGGTTGCGCCCGGTGGTTGCGAAATTGCGGGCCGCGCTGCTCAGTGGCGAGAATTTCGCAAGCGCGGTGGCGGCCCATCCGGCGCTGTTTCCCGCGATGTATGTGGCGCTGGTGAAAGTCGGTGAGGTATCAGGCACTCTCGACCAGGTGCTGGAAATGCTGGGAACCGAACGCGCGCGCTCCGAACAGATGCGCCGCAAGCTGACGGACGCGATGCAATATCCGGCGTTCGTTCTGGTCGCCGCCGTCGGCGTCATGCTGTTTTTCATCCTGTTCGTGCTGCCGCAATTCTCCTCGGTGCTGCAGGACTTCGGCTCCAAATCGGACTCCGCGCTCAGCGTCTTCATGAAGCTGTCCGATTTTCTTCGCGACAACGGCGCCGTGATGATGCTGGGGTCGGTCGCGGTGATTGCCGCCATGTGGTGGCTGTTGCGCCGGCCAGACACCCGCGCGGCGATGGTGAATGCGATCTCGCAAATACCTGGCATCGCCGGCATCTTCCAGTTCTACCGCACCAGTCTGTTTTGCCGCAATCTCGGCGTGCTGCTTGGCAGCGGAGTCAATCTCACGGCCACGCTACGTATCCTTGTCGACATCATGTCGGTGACCGGTAGCGCGTCGGCCTGGATGGCCGTCGCCGATCGGGTGCGGCATGGCGGCAAACTGTCGGATGCTTTATCCGCCTCGAACAGCCTGCCGCCGATGGCGCTGCGGATGCTGCGGCTGGGCGAAGAAACCGGGCAGTTGCCGACTCTCTCCGGACGAGTTGCCGAATTCTATGAAGCGAAACTGCAGCGCAATCTCGACCGCATCGTGGGAATCATCGGTCCGCTCGCCATCGTCTTTATCAGTGCGGTTGTCGGCGGGTTGATCGTTTCGGTCATGACGGCGCTGCTGTCAGTCACCCAACTCGTCGGCTAGGACGAGACTATACGACATGAAAGTAGGTTTGCGATGAAGTCGGCAGGTCAATTCGACAGACGCTCGGTGCGTAGCAGAGAGAGCGAGCAGGGCTTTACGCTGGTCGAGATGCTGGTGGTAATCACCATCATCGGCCTGATCATGGGCCTGATCGGTCCGCGCGTGCTCAACTATCTCAGCGAGTCCAAGGTCAAGGCGGCCAAGATCCAGTTGCAGAGCTTCGGCAGCGCGCTCGACCTGTTCTATCTTGATGCCGGCCGGTTTCCGTCGAGTTCGGAAGGATTGGCTGCCCTGGTGCGACGGACACCCGGCGTCGCCGCCTGGAACGGCCCCTATCTGAAGGGCGGCAACGTGCCCGCCGACCCCTGGAACCATGCCTATGTCTATCGCGCGCCCGGAGAGCGCGGGCCCTATGAAATCGTCTCCTACGGAGCGGACGGTCAGGAGGGCGGCAGCGGCACTGCGGCGGATCTTTCCTCCGACACCCAGACCAGCGCGAAAAATGAGTGACCGGGCAGAGCAGGGCTTCACCCTGCTTGAAATGGTGTGCGTGCTGGCGATCATCGCCATGCTCGCGGCCGTGCTGCTGCCCTTCATTCCCCGCCAGACCTCACGCTCGCGGTTGCAGGCTTATGCGCTGGAAGCCGCGACACTGCTGAAGGCGGATCGTAATGCGGCAATCCGGCGCCAGATCGACGTTGCGACCCTGGTCGACGCCGGCACGCGCTCGATCCGTTCCGGCGCGACGTCGGCGGTGCTGCGCATTCCCGACGATGTTCGCTTCGACACCCTGCTGCCGCAGACCTGCAACCGGCGTGCGGCGCTGTCGACCATCGATTTTTTCGCCAACGGCATGTCGTGCGGCGGCACCATCGCGCTGACGCGGTTCGATGCCGGCTACGAGGTGCGCGTCAACTGGCTGACCGGAAGGATCGAGATTGTCTCGCGCAACACCGCCATCAATTGAGGGCAGCGAAGCCGGCTTCACGATCATCGAGGTGCTGATTGCGCTGGCGATCGTTGCCGTGAGCATTGTTGCGATCGGATCGGTGATGGCGACCAACATGCGCGGCGTCGGGTCGATGGAGCGCCATGTCGCGCTGATGCAGACCACGCGAGCCGTGATGACGTCGGAGATTGCACCCCACGCCGATCTCGCCTCCGGCACGTCGTCCGGGCGAACCGGCGATTATCGATGGCAGATCGACGTCTCGCCACTGGGCGAAGACTGGGTGGTGCCGGGCGCGGACGTGGCCTGGATGCCCGAACTGGTCAAGGTTCGGGTCCGATCGCCCTCTGGCGCGGCCGTCGATGTCTCGACGGTTCGCCTAATGCGGAGGCCCACGCAATGACGGGCGTGCGTATTCAAGCGGGAAGGGACGAGAGCGGCTTCACGCTGATCGAAACCCTGGTGGCTCTGGCGCTGATGGGGCTGCTGCTCTCGGCGCTGGCTCACATCACCGCGCAATGGCTGCCGAACTGGAACCGCGGTTTCGACCGTATCCAGCGCAGCGAGGCGGTCGGCATCGCGCTGCAACGGATCGGCGCCGATCTCGCGGCGGCCGAATATGTCTCCGCCAATCGCGACACGCCGCGCCCGCTGTTCGACGGCACCGAATTGTCGGTGACCTTCGTGCGTGTCGCGCTTGGCCCGAACACCAAGCCGGGTCTCGAAGTGGTGCGGATCGGCGAGGGCTCCGATCGCCAGGGACTGGCCACCGTGCGTTCGCGCACGCCGTTCCGGCCTCTGCCCGCGGCGTCGACGCTGTCCGAGCAGGTCACTTTCGGCGATCCGGTCGTGCTGTTGCGGGCGCCATTCCGCCTGTCGTTCGCCTATGCCGGCAAGGATCGGGTCTGGAAAGGCAGCTGGCGCGACAGCAATCGCTTGCCGGTCGCGGTCCGGCTGACGGTGCGCGATGCCGCGACCGAGCGGGTGCTCTCGGTCTCGACGGTGACGCCGGTCCATGTGCAGGCGCCGGCGAGCAGCGATTGCGCACAGGCCGGCGGCGATTGCGGCAAGGTGCCGGGCCAGCGTGATCCCTCGGCGGAGGACGCCACGACCGGGCAGAGGAGATCGTTATGACACGATGCCCGCAAGATATCTCCAGGCGATTCTCTCTTAAACAGAGCTTTTCGGAGCAGGGCTTTGTGATTGTCGCTGTGTTGTGGATCCTGGCGGCGCTCGCCGGCCTTGCCGGCATCTTCGCCGCCTATATGTCCAATTCGGCGCAGGCCTTGGCCGTCGGCGACCGCGGGCTGCGCACGGAAGCACTGGTGTCGGCGAGCCTCGAACTCACCGCCTATCAATTGTTGTTAGCCGGTGACAAGAAGCGCCCTCCGAGCGGGTCATTCCGGTTTCGGATGAATGGCGCCGGCGTCCAGGTGGCGTTCACCTCGGAAGCGGCCCGCATCGACCTCAACGTTGGGTCGAAAGAGACGCTGGCCGGCTTGTTCGTCGTGCTGGGCGCGCGCAAGGAGGATGCCAAGGAATATGCCGAGCGTATCGTTGGATGGCGGACGCGCCCGATTGCCAATACCGCCAATCAGGAGGCGGCGCTTTATGCCGCCGCCGGCCTGCCTTATCCGCCACGTCAGAGTTTGTTTACTCACGTCAATGAGCTGCATCTGGTCCTTGGTCTGCCGCCGGCCATGGTCGAGCGGGCGCTGTCCTTCGTGACGGTGTTCAGCGGCGTGAGTGATGTCGACAAGACGGTTGCGGCGCCGGAGGTGGTGGCCGCGGTGTCCGGCGCGACACCATCCGATCAGGACTTCGCCCCGAGGCAGCGCTCAGGCTCGCCGAACGGTCCCTCGACAAACCCAGATGCGGCGAAGGATACGCCCCTGCAGCTCAGCGACGCCTATCGGGTACTGACCACAATCAGGTTCGACGACGGCCGGCTTGCCGCGTCAGAGGCGGTCATTACCCGGGGCAACGACGACGATCCCTATCGCGTGCTGGCATGGCAGGACGGCGTTCCGATACGCGCTCACGCAAGCCGGAGGACTTCTGATGGCAATAATTGAGGATGCGAAGATCCTGTTCGGTGACTGGATCACCGCCGTTGCTGCGGCCATCGATACGGCCGTGGGTCGTGTGGTGCGTCCGCGTCAGGTGCAACTGGTCGAAGGTGAGGACAACACCTTTACGGCTACCGCAACCGCCGGTCCAAAAGGCGCGGTGTTGCCCGACGCGGTCTTCCGTTTGGCGAACGGCCACCCCGAACCGGCGCTATCGGCGGATTGGGACGCTGCGCTGCGTGGCAGCCGCCTCGATGTGCTGCTGAAGCCCGATCAGGTGCTCTTGCGCTCGCTCGATTTTCCCAAGCGTGCCGTCGATTTCCTCGACGGCATGATCCGCTCGCAGATCGATCGCCTGACGCCGTGGGCGGCGGGCGATGCGATATTTGGCTGGAGTCCGCCGGCTGAGCTTGCCAACGAGCGCATCCAGTTGCAACTCGCCGCAACATCAAAGGCGCGGATACAGCCGCTTGTCCAGTTCGCTACCGGTCTTCGCGTGGCATCGGTTGCGGCATTTGCAGAACCCGCGGGCGGTGAGGGCGGTTCAGCCAGAATCAAGATGTTCGAAACATCGCTGCAGCGGACCGCCGGACAGAGGATCGACGTGCCGCGGCTGCTGCGTCTCGTCCTGCTGGGTGGCGGTCTTGCGACCGTCGCCTCGATGCTGGTGGCGGCTTATCTCGGCAGCGGGCTCGACGCCGAGCAGCAGCAATTGCAGCGCCGCATCACGGAGCGACGGGCGGCATTGCGTCTGAACAGAGCCGACGGTGGATCGGCGCTGGATCTGCTGGCGAAGCGCAAGCAGACCACGCCATCCAGTGTCATCGTGCTCGAAGCGATGTCGCGTGTGCTGCCCGACAGCACCTATGTCACCGAATTCCGCATCGAAGGCGACAAGGTCCAGGTCGTCGGTCTGACCCAGGATGCGCCGTCGCTGGTCCGGCTGATGGAGCAGTCGCCGCAGTTCAGCCAGGCCACGTTCTTCGCGCCGACCACCCGCTCGCAGAACGATCCCGCCGAGCGTTTCCACATCGAGGCGCGCCTCAAGCCCTATTTCGGATCCGGCACATGAACGCGACCGTTCTCATGAGGAAGACACTGACCACATCGCCAATTCTGGCGGTGGCGGTTTATGCCGGGGTTGTGGTGCTGCTGCTGGTGACGGCTATCGGTGCGATCTCCGATCTTCTCGATCAGCGCGCGGCGGTCGCGTCGTCGGCCGCGATGCTGGCGCAGCTCGAAGGGCATGGCCGTCCCGCGGTCGCGGGCGGATCCGCCAATGCCGCGATGCCCGCGGGCTCGGCGTTCCTGGAAGGCGCGACGGTCACCGTCGCGGGCGCCGCGCTGCTGCAGCGGGTTGCCGGCGCGGTGACCAAGGTCGGAGGCAATGTGCTGTCGTCGCAAGTCGACCTGCAAGGCAGCCAGTCCCAAAATGGTCAGGCCAAGGCCGGCTTCATCAGCGTGATCGCCAGTTGCGAAATCGACCAGCCGGCGCTGCAGCCGCTGCTGTACGATCTGGAGGCTGCGATGCCGTTCCTCTTTGTCGATCAATTGACGGTGCAGGCGCCCTCATCATCGGCCGGCGAGGGACGGCTGCGCATCCTGCTGGCGGTGTCCGGCCAATGGCGGGGCGCGAAATGATCCGAAAGCTCGCGCGTTATGTCGTGATTGTGGGGCTGTCGGCACTGGGGGCGCAGGCAGCTTTCGCCGTATCGACCAATCCGATGGACATTGATCTGTCCGACGATGCGCCGATCTCGGGATTGCCGGTTTCGCCCAGGATCGATGCCGCGGATCCCGCGCCGGCCGTGCCGTCGATGGTGATGCCACGACCCTCGGCACTGGCACCGGCCCCCCAACGCCCGCTGAGCGCCAATCCGTTGTGGTCGCTTCCTCTCGCTCAATTGCCGGTGACACGGGAGCGACCGATCTTTTCGCCATCGCGGCGCCCGCCGCCCACCGCGGTCGCCGCCGACCTCGTTGCCGAAGCGCCGCGCCCACCGCCGCCACCGCGGGAGCCGGAACGCCCGGATCTCGAACTGGTCGGCACCATTGCCAGCGGCGATGAAGGGTTCGGGATTTTTCTCGATCAATCGACCAAGACGCCGCTGCGGCTGAAAGTCGGCGAGGACTATCAGGGATGGAAATTGCGTTCCGTTCGGGGCCGCGAAGCCACGCTGGTCAGGGATCAGCAGGCAGCCGTCATGACATTGCCGCAACCCGATGGAACGGGTGAGGGCGAAGTTCACTTGATGCCGGTGAGCGCGGTCAGGCCGCTGTCGTCGCAACAATCCGCAGCGCCGGCCCGCTAGGCTTCATAGTGGCAAGGCTGGGATCGCGTATATGACCACGCCAGGCTATGTACTACCGAAAATCAGGCATGTGGTCGTGCCATGGGCGAGCAGGCGACCCCTGGCATCGGTGACGCGTCCTTCGGCGGTGCCGACGCGACGGCCGCAATTCAACACAACACCCTCGGCCCTGATCGTTCCTGTCTCAGGCGTGATCGGCCGCACCAGCGAAATCTTGAACTCAAGCGTCGTCTGGCCGATGCCTTTCTCCAGGGTCGACTGGACAGCGAGCCCCATGCAACTGTCAAGCAAAGTGGCGGTGAAGCCGCCATGCACAGTGCCGGCTGGATTGAGATGGAGGTTGCTCGGCTCCGCGGTGATCACGACGCGCCCACGCTCCACCTCGCTCACATCATAACCCAGGGTCTGTGCGATTGTGTTCAGAGGCAGTGTGCCGTCGACCAATCCCCGAACGAACTCCAGGCCGCTCATCTCTTTCTGGCGGTCGGCGCTGACGGTTCCATATGTCTTGCTGGCGATGCCACCCGGCATGGTTTCAACCGCATTGCTGAAAGATAACCTCGAACGGGCATCGTTATATGCCGCTTGCGGCGATCACGCGAGTTGCCGGCGATGATGAGGTCCGAAAACGGCTGCACTCTTGCAGTCCGCCGCTAGCCGTCCTCGAATGCACTGGCGATGCGGGTCAGGTAATCGGCGAGTTGCGCGATCTCATCGGGCTTCAGCGCCGCCTCGATGGTCTGATTGATCCGGCGGAACGGCTGCTCCATCCGCTTCAGCGCCGCGCGCCCCTCGTCGCTCGGCTGCAGCCGCCAGGCGCGCGCGTCGGTCTCGTCGCGGATGCGCTCCAGCAAGCCCATGTCGAGCAAACGGCGGACCATGGCGGTCATGCCGGATTCATTGACACCGAGTTGGGCGGCGACCTCGCGCTGGGTGACACCGCCGTCCTTGGCTGACGTCAGCAGCAGCACCGCGGACTGCGCCGTGGTGATGTCGGCGGCCGCCATCAGGGCGCGGTCGGCTGACTTCTGCGCCCGGTGCGCCGCGAGCTGCAGGCGGTGATAAACGCGCGTCTTCGAAGCGGAGGACATGCCACTTCAATAACCCGCTTGCGTGTCGGCATCCATCGGCTTATACTTCACTAATGAAGTAATTTGGAGGTGTGCGATGGGTGCGATCGACGTGTGGGCGCAGATCACCACGGAGCGGATGGCGAACCGGCCCTGGTTGAAGACGCTGATGCGCTGGACCGGACGCGAGCAGGGGATGCTGGAGAGCGTCGACAGCACGCTTCAGGCGATGGACGCCGCCGGCGTGGACATCACGCTGCTCTCGGCGTGGCATGGCCCTGAGGGCGATCTCATCAGCAATGAGGAGGTCGCGCGCCAGATCGCGGCCGCGCCGACGCGGTTTCGCGGCCTCGCCAGCGTCGATCTCCACAACCCGATGTCGGCCGTGCGGGAGATTCGCCGCTGGGTGGACCGGAAAACATTCGTCGGCGTGCGCGTGGTGCCCTGGCTGTGGGACCTGCCGCCGAACGACCGGCGCTATTATCCGATTTACGCTGCCTGCATCGAGGCCGGCGTGCCATTCTGCACCCAGATCGGCCACACCGGGCCGCTCAAGCGATCGGAGACCGGCCGGCTTATTCCCTATCTCGAAGACGTGCTGCTGGATTTTCCCGAGCTTGTGGTAGTCGGCGGTCATGTCGGCTTCCCCTGGCTGGATGAACTGGTGACGCTGACGATCAAGTTTCCCAATTTCCATGTCGACACATCGGCTTATGCGCTGCACCGGCTGCCGCCGGCGTTCGTCGACTGGATGAAGGGCGTAGGCAGGTCGCGCGTGATGTTCGGCACCAACTGGCCGATGCTGTCGCCACGCAAGTGTCTGGAGGGTCTGCGTGGCCTGGGATTGTCGCCGGAGCAGTCGGAGGCGTTTCTGTCCGGCAATGCGCGTCGCGTGTTCGCGCTGTGAAGATCTGACGGGATCGCTCGTCAGCGTGGCCAGAGCTGGAGCGCTACGGTGACCAGCAGGCCGAGCGCGAGGAACGGCCCGAACGGGATCATGGTCTGGCGTGTCATCGATCGTCCGGTCAGGCGCAAAACGCCGATCGCGATTAATGCGACGAGGGAGGCGACCAGCAGCAGCATCGGCAGTTCGAAGACACTGATCCAGGTGCCGGCGGCGGCGAGGAACTTGACGTCGCCGAGCCCGAGGCCCTGCACGCGGCGCAGCGCGTAATACAGCCGCCGGAACAGCCACACGATGACGCCGATGGCCACGCCGGTGACGACCGCGAGCAGGCCGGCGTGCCAGCCGCCGAGCAGGACGGCTTTGGCAAGCCCCAGCGCCGCGATAGTCAGGTTCAGTTCATTCGGAATGATGCCGTGGCGGATATCGATCCAGGCGAGCACGCCGCCCAGCAGGCAGAGGACGGCAAAAAATCCGGTGGCGATATCCATGCGTGCGGGCTCGGGGCCAGGTTGCTGCCGCAGCAGAAACAGGCCCGGCCGCCGATTGCAAGCCCCCGGCGGCCGGAACACAGAGGGCCCATCCACCAGTCCCGTGGATGAGCCCCTATTTAAGCAAACAGCCTAGCGGTGGCCGTCATGATCGTGATGGTCATGATCGTCGTCGCCGTGAGAGGCATAGACCACCGCGCCGGTGTTCTCGTCCAGGATCAGCTTGCGCGGACCCCGTTCGTCCCAGCCATGGAAGTCGAACATGTTCTCGATCGAGCCGGCAATGGTGTCGAACGAGCCAGCGGGCTGGATGCGCTCGCCATTGAGCCAGTTGTCCTCGATGAAGCGGAGCACGGAGCTCTGGTCGGTCAGGGTGTGGTCGACATGGTTGCGTTTGGCGAACGGCGACACCACCAGCAGCGGCATGCGGGTTCCGTAGCCGCAGCGGCCGTACGCCGGCTGACCGAACGCGCCGTTGAGCGGCGTGGTCGGAGTCCGGATGCCCTGCTGGGAGCCGTTGCTGTCCTTGCAGACACCAAGGCCGTTGAGGTTGTCACCGGTGGTAAACGACGGATTCACGATCGGCGGCATCTGGTGATCGTACCAGCCGTCGGAATCGTCATACATGATGACGACGGCGGTGTCCTCCCACTCCGGACTCTTCTGCAGGGCATTGACGACGCGAACGATGAAATGCTGTTCGTCGGTGGGATCCGAATAGCCGGCATGGCCATCTTCGAACGCCGCCGCCTTGAGGAAGCTGACCGCCGGGAGATTGCCGGCCTTCAGTGTCGTGAAGAAGTCGTTGATGTCATACTGGTGGTTGGCCGGCTCGGCCTTGTTGGTGTTCGGAATCATGCTGTGGCCGATCGCCTGCACCGAACTCGGGCGGGCGTGAGTGGGATTGCGGGTCGACGCATAATACTGGAACCAGGCGTGATGCGGGATGTAGTCGACCGAGGTGGAGGCTGGCTCGCCGGGCGCTGCCGGGTTGGTCTGCCGCAGGCAGCCGGTGGTGCCGTTGGCGTTGACGAGGCTCAGGTCGAAGCCGCCCATGAACGCCCCCCAGGTGAGGCCGCGGTCATTGAGCATGTCGCCGATGTTGCGGCCGGCCATCGTGACCTGCGCGCCCTTCGGATTTGAGCAGACATCGTCGATCGGATCGTCGTCACCCACCATGGTCAGGTGGCTCGGCAGATGCGAGGTGTCGGCATACACCTGGTTGCCGTTGATGATGCCGCCGGAACCGTCGAGCACGTTCAAGGTGAAGGAGAAACCATCAGTCTGTCCGGAGATCAGATTGAGAGCGCCGGGCGTCGATGGGCCGAACTGCGAGGTGTAGTGATTGTCATTGATGGCGTAGTTCTGGGCGTAGTTCCACATCGCGGTGACGGTGTTGCCGTCGAAATAACCCATCACCAGCGCCTTGGTGCCGATTCCGGTGGGCGGCGGGCCGCCGCGGCCGACGAAGGCTGGGAAGCCGTCCATGTGGCCGTTGTTGTAGGCGCTCTGCTCGGGACCTTCGGAGTGGCCCTGATCGGCCGTGAGGGCTTGTGACGGCGACAGCCGGAACGGGTTTGATGCGCCGGCTGCGTTCTTCACGGTGTTATTGGGCGCGACAGGTCCATCGGCGTTATTGTTGGGATTGTGGTTGAGCAGGTCGACGCCGTTGAGCGGCCGGAAGTCGTGATTTACATCCAGCGGCGTGACGAGATTGTTGACTTTCTGTGTGTTGCGTGACGCCACAAACCGCGTTTCACCATGCAAGTTCAGCGCCTTGGGATAGGTGCCGAAATAATGGTCAAACGAGATGTTCTCCTGGAAGATGATGACCAGGTGCTTGATCGGCGTCGCCGTGTGCACACGGCGCGGGTCGTTGTTGAGCGGGTCATTGTTACCATGACCGCGGTAGTCGTCGGCCGCTACGGCCGCCGTCGCGGCTGCTAGTGCCAGAACCGACACGCATCCGAGAAGTGTTGGCAAGCGCATTGAGATTTGCCCCATTTATTGCGGTTTGATGAAAACTGAGTGCTTGGGTCTTTTGGTCGCAGGCATTGACCTCATGCGCGAAAAATTTTTCAGAGCGATGACACGCAGTGTAGGTGAGTCAGAGGTGGCGCTGGATTTCGCAATCGCAGTTGCCGCGCGCTGCGTCAGCCTTCTGTTTGAAATGATAAGGGAAGTAGATGCGCACGCGACGTCTTGCGCGGGTCATTCGGTGCTGCGCGAGCACGGTCAAATAAAAATTTTTGGTGGTGTGAAAACTGTCGAGCACACCGTCTCGTCACAAAACAGCAAAGGAATGCGACAATATTGCACATCAGCGACACTCAGTCGCAGCACCTGCGCTGCGCTGCCGATGGGTTTTGAGAATCATGATTCGCCGTTGTCCCGGATTTCTAGCCGGCGTCCTGTTCGTTGTGCTTGCGGGACACATGCAGCCGGTGCGTGCGGCGCCGCTTGATGACGCGGCGGAGCGCTATCGGCCCTACATGATCGAGGGAATCGGGCAGGCGCTGGCGGGTGTGCGTGATTTACGTGCGCGATTGGCGGCCAGCGATCTGGCAGGAGCCAGGAAAGCTTGGCTTTCGGCGCGGGCCGGCTGGGAACGGTCGGAAGTGTTCACCGCCGGTTTCGTTCCCGAGCTGGACGAGCAGATCGACGCCTGGCCGAACGGCGTCACCGGCTTTCATGCCATCGAGGCCAAGCTTTTTGGCGCAAAGAGCACGGACGCGATGAGCGAAACCGATGCGCTGGTCGGGCATCTCGACGATCTGCACAAGAAACTGCGCGACATGCCGCTGACCCCGCAGGGCCTTCTCGACGGCACGGTGCGGCTGACCTACGAGGTGGGTGAGAGCAAGGCTGACGGCGGCGAGTCCCGGATCAGCGGCACATCGCTGGATGACATGCGCAACAACGTGGCCGGCATCGACTTTGCCTACCACACGATCTTTGCCGCCTCGTTGCGGGCCAGCGACGGCAAGCTGGCCGATACGGCAGACGGAAAGATCTCGGATCTGAAGAATTTGCTGGTCGTGCGTGATTTGCAGCATGTCGATATCCCGCAGCTGCGCCGCACCACCGAGGAATTGATCGTCGCTCTGCAGATGGCCGCGCAAAAGCTCGGACTGCGCCGGCCGACCCTGGAGGCTGCGTCGCGATGATGATTCGGAAATCATGGCTGTCCGTTGTTGCGCTCGGCGTGATGCTGGTTGGATGGCATCAGCAGGTCGACGCATTTCCGGTCGATGGCGATCAGACAACGCTGCCGAAATCGACCGAGCTCAACGAGGATGCGCTCGACAAGCCGCGCGAGGTGTTCAAATCCGATACGGTGGATGCGCGCAGGTCTTACCTGGTCAATCTGGGAAACCTGGCGTTCAGCTCGCCGTCGATCCTGGGCGGTGTCGCGCGGCAGGCCGGCATGAGCTGCGAGACCTGCCACGTCAACGGCGCCGGCAACGCCAAGCTCTTTGTTCCGAATATGTCGACGCGCCCCGGCAATTTCGACACCACCGGTCCGCTGTTCAATCCGAAGGCCGACAACCAGAAGCTCGATCCGATCAGGATTCCGTCGCTGCGTGGCGCGCGCTACCTCGCGCCTTATGGCCACGACGGCCGGATGGGATCGCTGCGTGATTTCGTGCGCAACGTCATCGTCAATGAATTTGCCGGGTCGGAGCCGACGCCGGTCGTGCTCGATGCCATCGTGGCCTACATCCATGACATCGATTTCCTGCCCAACCCCAATCTGGGGCCGGGCGGTCGATTGACCGGGCAAATCAGCGACGCCGAGCGCCGCGGCGAAGCGCTCTTCATGAAGCCGTTTCCGCACAATCCCGGCCTGAGCTGCGCCGGCTGCCACGTGCCGTCAGCTGCGTTTGTCGATCATCAGCAGCACGACATCGGTTCGGGCGGGCTGTTCAAGACGCCGACCTTGCGCAATGCCGATTTCAATGCGCCGTATTTTCATGACGGCCGCTTCGACAGTTACGATCAGGTCGTGGAGTATTTCGATCGCATCTTCAAGCTCGGGCTGTCGGTGCAGGACCGGCGCGATCTGGTTGCCTACCTGACTGCGGTCGGCGACGGCGTGCAGCCTTATGAGCGCGACGGCGCCGGCGCCGTGCTCAAGGAGATCAACGATTTCGGAACCGTGCTGGAAACTGCGATCCCCGCCAAGGACAAGGAGATCATCTCGCTTGCTGTCGACACGCTCGGCAACGAGTTGCGCGAATTGACCGAGCGTTATCCGGATCGCAAGAACACCAATGTGTCGGGAGGACAGAACGAGCGCGGGCTTGCGCGCCTGTCGCTCAAGGAACTCGTGCTGACATTGCGTCGAATCGATCTTGCCGCCGGCGAAGGGCGCTTCGCTGACGCGGCCGCCGAATACAAAAGCTATCGTTACCTGATGTTCGCAGCAGTTCCTGCATTGCTGAGCAATGCCGAAAAATTTTCGCTGTTCAATCCTGAAGTGCACGACGCGCACTACACTGCGTTGCGAGAAATTTTGCAGAGCAAAAATTCCGCGCGCTGATCGAGAATCACGTTTATCCCTTTATTTTGTGAGTTAAATCCGCGCGATTGAATCGCGCGGATTTTTGTTTTGCGAACGTCTCGTTCGTTGGAATGTCTTCAACGAAAAATATTTTGGGATCGTTCTAAGTTTTTCATCGCGTTTCACAGCAACGAAACGCACGCGTCATGTTCGATCATTACTGCTGCAAAGGTTAACTTTTACCTTTGGGGTCGACCTATGAAAATCACGTTCGATGTGAAGAGAAGGCTGCGCGCGACCACTGCGCTCTGTCTCGTTTCGACAATGACGTTTGCCAATGCCAGCTACGGCGCTGAGTGGGGCCGCAGCAGCTGGGACAAGCGTCCGCACCATCCGCATCATCGCGTGCTGCCGGATTTCGGTCGCGATCATGATAACGATCGCCATCATGGCGGCGACGCCGATGCGAAGACCGAAACTCCGATCAAGCACGTTATCGTTTTGATCGGCGAAAATCGCGGTCTCGATCACACCTTCGGTGTGTATCGTCCGAAGGGCAAGGGGCAGACGATCTCCAACCTGCTGTCGAAGGGCATTGTCAACGAGGACGGCTCGCCCGGCCCGAACTATGCGCTGGCGCAGCAGTACTCGGCCGCCGCTCAGTCCGCCTATTATGTCGGCGCGCCGAATGTCGCCAAGTTCCCGTACAGCCCGGCCAATCTGATGCCGCAGCCCAACACGTCGGGAACGCCGTCGCAGCAGAGCGACACCTCGCCGCCGTTCAAGACCGTCGCCGAAGCCAGCGTCGAAAAGGACATGGATCCGTCCGATCTCGATATCCTGACCACAGGCGCCACCAACCTGCCGGCGAACTCGCTGGATACCCGCGTTCCCGGCGCCGGCACTCTGGCGGGTCCGTTCCCGCTGCAGGGGCCGATCCTCTCCGACGACGACTACACCGCCGACACCACTCACCGCTTCTACCAGGACTGGCAGCAGGGTGACTGCAGCATCGACAACGCATCCAAGGACAATCCCTCGGGCTGCAAGAACGATCTGTTCCCGTTCGTGATGGCGACCTATTCCGCGACCAACAAGAGCCTCGGGAACTCGATGGGCTTCTACAATGCGGAGCAGGAGCAGGCTCCGATCCTGAAGTCGCTGGCTGACCGCTTCACCCTGAGCGACAACTTCCATCAGTCGTTCCATGGTGGCACCGGTGCCAACCACTTCATGCTCGGCACCGGCGACGCGGCATTCTGGAGCGACGGCAACGGCAACGCCGTGACGCCGCCCGCCAACGTGATCGCGAATCCGAATCCGAAGCCGAACACCATCAACCAGTACACCGTCGACGGCAATTTCAGCGCTTGCGCCGACGTGTTCCAGCCCGGCGTCAAGCCGATCGTGAACTTCCTCTCGCATCTGCCCTATGCCGCGGAACCGAACTGCAAGCCGCGTTATTACTACATGCTCAACAACACCAATCCCGGCTACCTGCCGAACGGTGCGCTTGCCGGTGGCAGCAACCTGCCTCCGTCGAGCGTGCGGACGATCGGTGACGCCCTGATCGAGAAGAAGATTTCGTGGGCCTACTACGGCGGTGCGTATAATGACGCCGTGGCGCTCTCGAATGCAGCTGTCGCGGCGAATCCGACCAGTCCGAATTTGAGTGCGGCAGCGCTTGCGGACCCGGCCCATGCCCTCGGCGTGGCCTATTGCCAGATCTGCAATCCGTTCCAGTACGCAAAGTCGATCATGGCAGACCCCGCGGTCCGCAGTGAGCATATCAAGGACACGGCTGATCTGATCACGTCGATCGGAAAGGGCACCCTGCCTGCGGTGTCGTTCGGCAAGCCCGATGGCCTGCTCGACGGTCATCCGCAAAGCTCGAAGGTCGATCTGTTCGAGGCCTACGTGCTCAACGTGCTCGCGGCGCTGGACGACAATCCGAAGCTGAAGGCGGAAACCGTGGTGTTCGTTGCATGGGACGAGGCCGGCGGTTACTGGGACTCGGGTTTTGTTCAGCCGATGGACTTCTTCGGTGACGGGCCGCGCATTCCGCTGCTGATCGTTTCGCCTTATTCGACTGGCGGAAAGGTCAACCACGGTTACGCGGACCACGCGTCGATCCTGAAGTTCATCGAGCGCAACTGGAAACTGCAGCCGCTGACCGTTCGCAGCCGCGACAATTTCCCGAACCCGATCGTCAAGAAGAACAATCCGTACGTGCCGACCAACAGCCCGGCGCTGTCTGATCTGTTCGACGCCTTCGACTTCGATCACGCCGTCACCCAGGCCCTCGTTCAATAAGGCATGACCCTGATCTTGTGACGCCGACCGGGCCTGACGGCTCGGCCGGCGTCACGGTTTTCTTAACGTCAATCAAGGCTGGATCCGATGCCTGGATATCCTACCCTCGCTTGCGCTGTGTTGTTCGGTGTTGTCGGCGGCTTGTTCAGCGCGTCGGCGTCGGCTCAGCAATTCTCAGCCGATCTCGTCACCATGTCGGATCACGGCGGCGCGGAGTCGCGAACCGCGAAATTGTGGGTGTCGGGCGACAAGGTGCGGATCGAGACACCGGATTTCGCCGACGGGTTTTTCCTGGTCGAGGCGACCGATCACGCCTATTTCGCACGGCCGGTGGTGCGGACGTTCATGGATGCCAGGCAATCGAGCCGGTTGACTCAGATGTTCGTGTCGGTTGATCCATCCGATCCCTGCCGGCAATGGCAGGACATGGCAAAACTATCAGGCGCAACAGAGCAGGGCGAAGGCTGGCACTGTGAACGGACCGGTCAGGCGACGATCGATGGCCGCAGCGTCGATGTCGTGCGCGCCACCGTGCCGCCGCATCGAACCATCGTGGGCTGGATCGATCCGGAGCTGAGATTTCCGCTGAAGATCCGTATGGACGACGGTTTGACCATCTCGGCCGCCAATCTCCGGCAAGCGCCGCAGCCGGCGGAGATGTTCGAAATTCCGGCGACCTTCCGCAAATTCGATCCCCGGCTGCTGATCGAGCGGATCAAGCAGAGCGATGTGTGGGTTGAACCCCCGCGGTGAGTCGCAAGCCACTGTCCTTATCGCGCGCGCGTACTCTCGCGCATCACGATCTCCGCGGGGAGCTGGATCTCGCGCTGGCTGAGCTTTTTGCCCGCCATCAGGTCGATCAGCATGCCGGCCGCGCGCGCGCCGATGTCGTGGCGGTTCTGGTGCACGGTGGTCAGGGCGGGATTGTAGGCGGCGGCAAATTCGATGTCGTCAAAACCCGCGATCGAAATCTGGTCGGGGATCGAGAGTCCCGCAGCGGTGAAACCCCGGATCAGGCCCATCGCCATGGTGTCACTGGAGGCGAACACCGCGTCCGGCAGCTGTGGAAGCGCCCGATAGGCCGTCGCCGCGGCTTCGCCAGCCCTAATCGAATAGTCACCGGGACAGACCAGCTGCGGATCGAATGCGATGCCGCGCGCCGTGAGTGCATCGCGATAGCCGGCGAACCGGTCATGCTCGAGCACGTTGGTGGGTGGCCCCGCGATATAGCCGATCCGGCGATGCCCTTGCGCAATCAGGCATTCGGTGATGGCGCGCGCCGCCTCGCGGTTGGCAGTCTCGACATGGGGAAGGTGCGAGCCGGGGATCCGCTCGCACAGGCTCACGGTGGGGATGGTGCGGCCACGTTTTGCGGAAAGGGAAGGCAGCAGCCTGCCATTGAGCAGGAGCACACCATCGACCCGTCCGCCCTGGATGAACTCGCCGTGTTCGCGTTCGCGCTCCGGGTCGTTGGCGGTGTCGGCGATCACGAGGCTATAGCCGGCCTGGTGCAGGGTATCGGAAATGCCACGCAACACCTGCGAGAAGAAGATGTTCGAGGCGTCGGGCAGAACCGCTAGCACCGCATGGGCGCGGTTGGTGCGCAGATGCCGCGCCGCAAGATTCAGCACGTAGCCGGTCTCGCGCACCGCCTTCAAAACGGCATCGCGGGTTTTGGGCGTGACCTGCTCGGGGGTCGCAAGCGTGCGGCTGACCGTCGCGGTGGACACCCCCGCGCGTGCCGCGACATCGCCGATCGTTGGCCTGTTCAACCGCTTATCCATCAACGGAAATCGTCCTGGTTCCTTCTTGGCGTGTTGTCATCCCTTCACGGCAGGATTGACACGGTCAATGCCTATGGCAATCTAGGCAAAAATGTAATCGATTACAAATCGGTTCGAGATGCCCGGAGGAGCAATCAATGAAAACGATCAAGGGCCCGGCGATCTTTCTGGCGCAGTTCGCCGGCGATGCCGCGCCGTTCAATTCATTCGATGCGATCTGCGGCTGGGCGGCGTCGCTCGGCTACGAGGGCGTGCAGATCCCGACCTGGGACGGGCGCTTGTTCGATCTCGTCAAGGCGTCCGACTCCAGGACCTATTGCGATGAGATCAAGGGAATTGCCGCCGACCATGGCCTCGTCATCACCGAATTGTCGACCCATCTGCAGGGCCAGCTCGTGGCTGTACATCCGGCCTACGACATCGCCTTCGACGGTTTTGCAGCGGCCGAGGTCCGCGACAATCCGAAGGCGCGCACCGAATGGGCGGTTGACCAGGTCAAGCGGGCGCTGCGCGCCTCGCAGCATCTAGGGCTGAATGCACATGCGACATTCTCCGGCGCGCTGGCGTGGCCTTATATTTATCCATGGCCGCAGCGACCGGCCGGATTGGTCGAGGCCGCCTTCGATGAGCTGGCAAAGCGCTGGACTCCGCTATTGGATTGCGCCGAGGAGAACGGCGTCGACATCTGTTACGAGATTCATCCCGGCGAAGACCTGCACGACGGCGTCAGCTACGAGATGTTCCTGGAGCGGGTGCGCGGGCATGCGCGCGCCAATCTGCTGTACGATCCCTCGCACTTCGTGCTGCAGCAACTCGACTATCTCGACTACATCGACATCTATCACCAGCGCATCAAGGCCTTTCACGTCAAGGATGCGGAATTCAATCCGACCGGTCGCCAGGGCGTCTATGGTGGTTTTCAGAGCTGGGTGAATCGCGCCGGGCGCTTCCGCTCGCCGGGCGACGGGCAGGTCGATTTCGGCGGCATCTTCTCCAGGCTCGCGACTTACGACTACGACAGCTGGGCCGTGCTGGAGTGGGAATGCGCCCTCAAGCATCCGGAAGACGGCGCGCGCGAGGGCGCGGAGTTCATCGCCGGGCATATCATCCGAGTGACCGAACGCGCCTTTGATGATTTCGCCGGCGCCGGCTCCGACGACGCAGCCAATCGCAAGATGCTTGGACTCTAAGAGATTGGGCTTTGATCGAGAGGAGCGCGCGGAATGACCATCGCAGGACGTCAGCAGCAGGCCCATAGCGGACGCATCCGTCTCGGCATGGTCGGCGGCGGGCAGGGGGCTTTCATCGGCGCCGTCCATCGCACTGCGGCGCGGATCGACGATCAGTTCGAACTGGTGGCGGGCGCGCTATCGTCCGACGCCGAACGGGCCAAGCTCTCGGCGCGCGAGATCGGGCTTGCGGAGGACCGCACGTATTCCTCCTATGAGGAGATGGCAAAAGCCGAAGCGGCGCGTCCCGACGGCATCGAGGCGGTGTCGATCGTGACACCGAACCATCTGCACGCGCCCGCCGCGCGCGCCTTCCTCAATGCGGGCATCCACGTCATCTGCGACAAGCCTATGACCACGACCGTGGCGGAGGCGCGGGAATTGGTGGATCTGGTGGGCCGTTCCGGAAAGATCTTCTGTCTCACCCACAACTATACCGGTTACCCGATGATCCGGCAGGCGCGCGCCATGGTTGCCAGCGGCGAGCTCGGGACCATCCGCCTGGTGCAGGTGGAATATCCGCAGGATTGGCTCACCCGGCGCGCAGAGCTATCCGGCAGCAAGCAGGCGGAATGGCGCACCGATCCAAAGCGCTCCGGCGCAGGCGGCAGCATCGGCGATATCGGCACCCATGCCTACAACATTGCCGCGTTCGTCACCGGGCTGGAAATCGAGGAACTGCTGGCGCAACTGACAACCTTCGCGCCGGGACGGCAGCTCGACGACGACGTGCAGATCCTGCTGCGGTATCGCGGCGGCGCGCGCGGCATGCTGTGGGCGAGCCAGGTGGCGGTCGGCAACGAAAATGGATTGAAGCTGCGGGTCTACGGTACCGAAGCAGGTCTCGAATGGACGCAGGCCGATCCGAACTATCTGTGGTTCACGCGGTTTAGCGAACCCAAGCAATTGCTGACGCGCGGCGGCGCGGGTGCCCGTGCTGAAGCCATCCGTGTGACGCGCCTGCCGAGCGGCCACCCGGAAGGCTATTTCGAAGCATTCGCCACCATCTATACCGAGGCCGCCCGCGCCATTCGCGCGGCACGTGCCGGCGGCACGCCCGATCGGGATGTCCTCTATCCGACCGTGGAGGATGGGCTCGAAGGCATGCTGTTCATCGAGGCCGCGGTCGAATCTTCCCGCAAGGGCAGCGTCTGGACCAGGCTCGCATGAGGCCGGACACGCTCACATCCCCATCGGCATCGCCGCCGCTTCTGCAAGCCGACGGGCTCGGCAAGTCCTTCGGACCGGTCGAGGTGCTGAAGGACATCGCGCTGTCCATCGATGCCGGCCGGGTGCATGCGATCATCGGCGAGAACGGCGCCGGCAAGTCGACCCTGATGAAGATCCTGGCCGGCCTGCTGGTGCCGACGTCGGGCGCGCTTCGGCTTGACGGCGAACTGGTGACGTTTGACGGCCCGGCGGATGCCGAGCGGCGCGGCATCGTGCTGGTGCACCAGGAAATCCTGCTCGCGCCGGATCTCACCGTGGCGCAGAACCTGTTTCTTGGGCGTGAGCTGCGCAAAGGCCTTGTGGTCGACGATCGCGCGATGAACGCCCGTGCGTCACGCGCGATCCGCGAACTTGGCTCGGAGCTGGATCCGAAAGCGCTGGTTGGCCGGCTGTCGATCGCACAGCGGCAACTGGTGCAGATTGCACGGGCGCTTTTGGTGCCGCGCCGCGTTGTGATCTTCGACGAGCCGACCGCCTCGCTGACTCCGACCGAGACCGAGGCTCTGCTCGAGGTGATCGGCGACATCAGCGCGAAGGGCACCGCGGTTCTCTACATCTCGCACCGCCTGCCGGAGGTGAAGGCCATCGCCGACCAGGTGACGGTGCTGCGGGACGGGCGCCTGGTCGCCAGCCGTTCGGCAAATGATCTGCAACCAGCCGACATGGCGCGGCTGATGGTCGGCCGCGATGTGTCGAAACTCTATCCGGCCCGAGAGGTGTCGATCGCTCAGGATCGCGTGCTGGAGGTTGAGGATTTTTCCGTTCCCGGCTTTGTCAGCCATGCCTCGTTTAAACTCGGAAAGGGCGAAATCCTCGGCTTTGCCGGGCTGATCGGCGCGGGCAGGACCGAACTGATGGAAGGCATCGTGGGCTTGAAGCGCGGCCGCGGCACGGTCAGGCTCAACGGCTCGCCGGTGCATTTTTCGAACGTTCACGACAGCATGCAGGCCGGCATCGTCTATCTCAGCGAAGACCGCAAGGGCAAAGGCTTGTTGCTCGCCCAGAACCTGCGCGTCAACCTGACACTCGCGGCGCTGCAGAAATTTATCGGCGCTTTGCAGGTCGATCGCGCGCGCGAACGTACTGCGCTGGACACGGCGATCGCCGAATTCGACATCCGCGCCGCGCGTCAGGGCATGCTCGCGGGCCAGCTGTCCGGCGGCAACCAGCAAAAGCTGTTCCTGGCCAAGATGATGATGCTCGACCCCGACATCGTCATCATCGACGAGCCGACCCGCGGCATCGACATCGGGACCAAGGAGCAGATCTACAAGTTCATCGCGCCGCTGGCGGAGCAGGGGCGCGCGGTGATCGTGATCTCGTCCGAGATGTCGGAACTGATCGGCCTCTGTGATCGCGTCGTTGTCATGCGCGCGGGTCGCACGGTTGGTGACGTCGCGGGAGCAGGGATGACCGAGCATGACATCGTCATGATGGCGACCGGAGCGACATCGCAGGAGGCCGCCCTGGTGGCGGAATGACCATGGCCGACACCTTAGCCCGGGATACGACTGCACGTCGATTTCCGATCGATGTCGACCTCAGGGCCGTTGCGCCATTTGTTGCGCTCGCGCTGCTGCTGGCCGTTGGTGCGTTCGCCAATCCCAACGTGATCAGCCTCGATAACCTGCTCAATGTGGCGACCCGCAGCGCCTTCATCGCGATCATCGCCGTCGGCGCGACCTTCGTCATTGCTGCCGGCGGGCTCGATCTATCGGTCGGATCGATGATGGCATTCGTCGCCAGTCTGATGATCATGTTCATGAACAGCGGTGTCATCGCTGATCCCTTGATGATGCTCGTCGCGGCGATGCTGTTGTCTCTGGCCATCGGCACGGTCTGCGGCTTGGCCAATGGATGGATTACGACGATCGGGGGGATCGAACCCTTTATCGTGACGCTCGGCACCATGGGGATCTTCCGCGGCCTCACCACCTGGCTGTCGCAAGGTGGCGCAATCACCTTGCGTTCGCCGGAAATCCAGAACCTGTATCACCCGGCCTATTTCGGCGCGGTGCTGGGCGTGCCGGTGCCCATCATTGTCATCTTCGCCGTGGCTCTGATCGGCGCCTTCGTGCTCTACCGCACGCGTTTTGGCCGCCATGTCGTCGCGGTCGGCTCGAACGAAGAGGTCGCGCGTTATTCCGGCATTTCGGTCAATCGGGTTCGCACCGTCACTTATGTCATCCAGGGCCTCTGCGTAGCCATCGCGGTTCTGTTGTACGTGCCGCGGCTGGGCTCCACCTCGGCGACCAGCGGCACACTCTGGGAATTGCAGGCGATCACGGCGGTGGTGATCGGCGGCACCGCGCTGCGCGGCGGCGTCGGGCGTATCTGGGGCACAGTCTGCGGTGCGTTCATTCTCGAAATCGTCGGCAATATCATGCTGCTGTCGAATTTCGTCAGCGAGTACCTGATTGGCGCCATCCAGGGGGCGATCATCATCATTGCGATGCTGGTGCAGCGGTCGCTGATGCGAAAATCCTGAATGAGTCAGGCCAACCGGGTCGCCTGGCGATAATGCAAAAGGTCCGGGTCGAATGGGAGGACGGCATGCGGAAGGCACTTATCGGTTTGACGGTCGCTCTGGCTACGCTGGCCGGCGCGGCTCACGCGCAAGACAAGAAGGTGACGATCGGCGTATCGATCCCGGCCGCCGATCACGGCTGGACAGCCGGCGTGGTCTTTCATGCCCAGCGTGTCGCCAAGGCGCTGATGGCCCGGCACCCCGGCCTCAACGTGATCGTCAAGACATCGCCGGATGCGGCGACACAGGCCAATGCACTGGAAGACCTGGCGACCCAGGGCATCGGCGCCCTGGTGATCCTGCCGTCCGATCCCGATCCGCTGGTCAATGCCATCAAGCGGGTGAAGGGCAAGGGCGTGTTCGTGACCCTGGTCGATCGTGCGCCCAGCAACAACGACAACTCCGTGCGCGATCTCTATGTCGCCGGCAATAACCCCGCGCTCGGCGCCACGGCCGGCGAGTATATCAAGTCACGCACACCGGAGGCCATGGTGGCGGTGATCCGCGGCCTGCCGATCCCGATCGACCAGCAGCGCCAGGATGGCTTCGACAAGGCCGTCGCCGGCAGCAATGTGAAGGTGCTGGCCAAGCAGTTCGGCAACTGGAATCGCGACGATGCCTTCAAGGTGATGCAAGACTATTTGACCAAGTTCCCGAAGATCGACGTGGTGTGGTGCCAGGACGACGACATGGCGGTGGGCGTGCTGCAGGCGATCGCACAGGCCAAACGCACGGATATCCAGTACGTCATCGCCGGTGCCGGCTCCAAGGAGATGGTGAAGAAGGTATTGGACGGCGACAAGCTGATTCCGGTCGACGTGCTTTATCCGCCGGCCATGGTGGGCACCGCTTTGGAGCTGACCGTCGCCAACCTCTACGGCCAGGTCCCGGTTCGCGGCAGCTACATCCTGGATGCGACGCTGATCACCAAGGAGAACGCGAAGGAATTCTATTTCCCGGATTCGCCGTTCTGATCGAGGGCGGTTGCGATCGTTTTCTGCGTCATGCCCGGCCTTGTGCCGGGCCCACGTCTTAGCAGCATCGCGAATAAGAAAGACGTGGATGGCCGGGACAAGCCCTACAGGATTCACACATCTCGAAAACAGACTCTGCGTCAATCTCTTATTTTATGAGACTGCGCTCTAAGCGACTTCAGCAATCACCTTGGCATTGCGCCGCATCGCCTGGGGCGGCTGGCCGAATGCGCGCAGAAATGCGCGGCGCATCCGTTCGCGGTCGGCAAAGCCGGTCTCGTTGGCGATCACATCCATCGAAAGCCGTCCCTGCTCCATCATCATCCGTGCGGCCTCGACTCGTAAATTCTCGATCGCCTTGGCGGGCGACTGTCCGGTTTCCGCGCGGAAGGCGCGGCTGAACTGGCGCGGACTGAGGCGCGCGGCATTGGCCAGTTCCTCCACCGACAATTCGTTGCGCAGGTGGTTTTTGGCATAATCCAGCGCGCTCTGGATACGATCCGACTTCGGTTCGAGCTCAAGCAGCGCCGAGAATTGCGACTGGCCGCCGGCGCGGCGGTGATAAACCACGAGCTTGCGCGCCACCGATCGTGCGACCTCCGCGCCGAGATCCTTCTCGACCATGGCGAGCGCAAGATCGACACCCGCCGTCATGCCGGCCGAGGTCCAGACCTGGCCGTCGATGATGAAGATGCGGTCTTCGTCGATGTCGATCTCGGGGTACCGCATTCGCAGCTCACGCGCGAAGGCCCAATGGGTGGTGGCGCGCCGGCCGTTGAGAACGCCGGCTTCCGCCAGCGAAAATGCGCCGGTGCAGGGCGCCGCCACCCGTCGCGCCGATGTCATCGCCTGCTGGATGAATTTGACCAGCCCCGGCGTGGTGGAATGCAGGTCGGTGCCGGCGCCGATGATGACTGTGTCGAACGCGCGGACGCCAAACGCTTCGGTCTCGACATTGAAGCCGGCCGAGGCCCGCACCGGGCCGCCATGTTCGGACAGCAGATGCACTCTGTAGATCTCGTTCCCGGTGGCGAGGTTGGCGACCTCGAACACCGTGATGGCGGCAAAGCCCATCACCTGGAAGCCTGGAAAGACAACAAAACCAATCTCTTGCATGGCGTGGTCTCTTCACTGGCCGTGAAACCGGAATGTCCTAAAAAGGTGTATATATGACATTTAAGACAAAGGCCAGAGCGCCTAGCTTGGACGGGTAGGGCGACGTCCTGAGGTCCAATTCCGGGTCCGGGCCGCCCGGCAAAAACAACGGAGAACGACAATGAGCGTCACCTCAGCCAAGCAGGGCACCGCGCTTGTGACAGGCGCGTCCTCGGGCATCGGCGCCATCTATGCGGACCGGCTGGCGCGCCGCGGCTATGACCTGATCCTCGTGGCCCGCAAGCGCGAACGTCTCGATGCGCTGGCAAAGCGGCTGGCGAGCGAGACCGGTCGCAGCATCGAGGTCGTCGCAGCGGATCTTAACGACAAGGCCGATCTCGCGCGGATCGAGCAGCTGCTGCGCACCGACACCAGCATCACGCTGCTGGTCAACAATGCCGGTGTCGGCGCCACCGCCCCCTTGCTCGCGTCCGATATCGACAAGATGGATGACATGATCACGCTGAATGTGCGTGCGCTCACACACCTGACCTATGCGGTGGCCCCAGGATTTGTTGCGCGGGGCGGCGGCACCATCATCAACATCGCTTCGATCGTTGCCGTGTCGCCGGAGCTCCTCAACGGCGTCTACGGCGGCAGCAAGGCTTTCGTACTGGCGTTCACGCAGTCGCTCAAGCATGAGCTCGCCGACAAGAATGTGCGTGTGCAGGCCGTTCTGCCCGGTGCCACCGCAACGGATTTCTGGCAACTGGCCGGCACGCCGGTGGAGCATCTGCCGGGACAGATCGTGATGCGAGCCGAGGACATGGTCGACGCCGCGCTGGCCGGCTTTGACCAGGGCGAGCTCGTCACCATCCCCTCATTGCCGGATGCGGCGGACTGGGAGGCGTACGAGGCGGCGCGGCAGAAGCTGAAGCCAAATCTGTCGCGGCAGACGCCGGCGGAACGTTATGGCGTCAAGATCGGCGCGGCTGCCTGAGACGCCGGGTTCAATCGCAAAACAGCAGTGGCTGGGGTCGACATCCCAGCCACAAATGGGGGGCATCGACATGAACGAATTGCTGGACAGGATTCTCACGGCCCATGGCGGCCTCGCGCGCTGGAGAAACTTCACGGAAGTGCGCGCGACCATCGTGACCGATGGGGCGTTCTGGGGCATCAAAGGCCTGGTGCAGGATCAGGCGCCGCGTCGGATGACGGTTGGGCTCCGTCAGCAGCGTGCGTCGGTGACGCCGTTCGGTGCGCCGGACCAGAAGACAGCGTTCAGCGCCGATCGCATCGCGATCGAGAAGCTGGACGGAACGATCGTCGCGGAGCGTTCCAATCCGCGCGCCATGTTTGACGGCCACGAGATGACCACGCCATGGTCTCCGCTGCATCGCGCTTATTTCAACGGCTATGCATTATGGACCTATCTGACCTCGCCGTTCCTGCTGGCGTTGCCCGGCGTTGGGGTCGAGGAAGTCGAACCGTGGAATGAAGGCGGACAGGTGTGGCGCCGGCTGCGCGCGACGTTTCCCGCTGGCATCGCCACGCACAGCGACAAGCAGGACTTCTTTTTCGATTCTGAGCTGAATCTCCGCCGCCATGACTATAATGTCGACGTTGCTGGCGGTTTCGATGCTGCTCAGTATGTCGATGACACCGTCGATGCTGATGGCATCCGTGTGCAGACCAGGCGGCGGGCCTACCGGCGCGGGCCGGATGGCCGGGCGCTGACCGACGTGGTCATGGTCGCCATCGATCTCAGCGATATCAGCTTCACATGACGTAGTGAGCCGGACTATGGCTGAGGGGCATGCATCGACGCGACAAAGTCGATCGTGACCGTGAGCCCTTTGCCATCGGGACCATCGGCCAATTGGATCGCGGCGGAGCTCTGCTGCAGCAGCGTTCGCACGATCGACAGTCCAAGGCCCGAACCGGACGGCCGGTCCACCGACGGCACCCGATAGAACCGATCGAACACCCGCGCGCGCAGCTCGGGTGCAATGCCCGGTCCGTCGTCGCAAACCTGAATCGCGTTTCGCTCGCCAGCCAGCACGCGCACAATGACCGAGCCGCCGCTGCGATTGTACTGAATCGCATTGTCGATCAAATTGATCAGCGCCTCGTGCAGCACCGTCGGTTCGATCTGTGCAAACACCGGCAGCGTTCCGGCTTCCAACGCGATCTCGACATCCTTGGTTGCGGCGATCGGCGCCAGCGCGCTGACCGCATCCGCCGCTGCCGCCACCAGGTCACATCGCGCCTGGCCGCTGTCGTCATTGATGGCGCTTTCCTCGGCGCGCGCCAGCGCAATCAATTGCGCCACCAACCGGTCCAGGTGCCGGGTCGATTTCTCGATCTCGGTTATGGTGTCCCGGTCGGCCGGCCGCGGTCCGCTGCGCTCGAGCAAAGCGAGGTGCACCCGCAACGAGGCCAGCGGCGTTTTCATTTGATGCGACGCGTCGCCGATGAAGTCGCGAATAACCTTGATCGCGGCCTCGAGCCGCTCGAACAGCTGGTTGATCGCGCGCGCCGGCGGAAGCGCCTCTTCGGGCACTGCCGCGAGATTGAGCGGCTGCAGGCGTTCGCCGGTCCTGATCTGGCGGGCGTCGATCTCGCGGCCGAGATCGACCAGCGGGGCGAGTCCGCGTTTGACGGCGAGCCATCCGAGCAGCGCAGCGGTGAGGATGATCCCGGCTTCCAGGCCAGCCAGCGCTAGCAGCAGTTCGCGCCGGGTGGCGTTGCGTCCGTTGCGGGTTTCGGCGACTTCGATCAGCACCGGCTCCGGCTTGCCATAGACCGGCTGGGCGAGGGCGGCGAGGCGGATGGGCGCGTTCTTGTAGATGAAATCGAAATGTGTGACCGCGCTTCGCGCCTGCCGTGGCAACTCGGCGAGCGGCAGGTCCTGGTAGCCGGTCACCGGGACCCCGTTGTAGGAGACGCTGTAATAGACGCTGTCGTTGGCGCGGGTCTCGAGCATGCCCAGCGCGACTTGGGGCAGGTCGACGCTCACTTCATCGTCCTCCACCGTGATGCGCTCAGCGATGGCCCGGACCGAGCCGTCCAGCACCCGATCGAACGCCGTCTCGACGGTGCGGTCAATCAAGAGTGCGCCGGCGACGCCAAGCGCGATCGCGAGGACGCTCGTGGGGACCAACAGATTGATAAGCAGGACACGGCGAAGCGAGGGAGCGTGCTGCGTCACCTCTCCTCCAGCAGATAGCCAAGTCCGCGAATGGTCCGGATCGGCGGGCCATCCGGTCCGAGTTTCTGGCGCAGGCGCGCGACGTAGAGCTCGATCGCATTTGGCGCGACCGGCTCGTCGAAGCCGAACACCTCGGAGATCAGTCGATCCTTGCGCACCAGCTTGCCGGAATGGGACATCAGGATAGCGAGAACGGCGGCTTCGCGCCGGCGCAGTGACAACGGGATGTCACGAACACTGGCCGTCGCCGTCGAAGTCTCGAACACCAGGGAGCCGCATTTGAGAACCGGAGCGGGCCGCCCCTTGCCGCGCCGTGCCAGTGCCTTCACCCGCGCTTCGAATTCGTGGAGATCGAATGGCTTGGTCAGATAGTCGTCGGCGCCGAGATTCAGGCATTTGACCTTCTCGGCCACAGCGTCTTGTGCGGTCAGGATCAGGATCGGCACGTCCGATCCGCGGCCGCGCAGCCGGCTGAGCACCTCTTCGCCCGACATGTCCGGCAGTGCGAGGTCGAGCACGATCAGCGAATAGGCTTCCGACGGCGCGATCTCGATTCCGCCCGCGCCGCTGGCTTCGTGGTCGACCGCAATGCCCGCCGGCGCCAGCGCCTTCTTCAGGCCGGCCACCAGAGAGAAGTCATCTTCGATGATGAGAATTCGCAAGACGGTCGCCGCACTGCACCATTGCCAAGTCGGTAATGTACGTTCAAATTTACCGTTAGGTCAAAAGCCTGATGTCGTCCATCGGATCACGGAATCCAGCTGCATTGATGTATCGCACCATCGCCCGCGCCTTCGTTTTCGCCTGCGTGTTCGTGGCAGGCTGCGCGGCGGCTGAAAACGCGAGCGAGTCCGGGGCTGCGGCGAAGGTCGATCTTTTCGTCAAATCGACAACCAACAGTCCCGAGGCCGCGGACCTGATCGCCGGGTTCATGAAACTCAATCCGGACGTCACCGTTCGTTATTCCAAGACCCTGTCGACCAGCCTGTTCGACGGCGTGGCCGGGCCGGCCGACGCGAAAGACCCGATCGATCTGGTCTGGAGCTCGGCGATGGACCTGCAGATCAAGCTCGCCAATGACGGCTTTGCATCGGAATATCGCTCCGCGGAGGCCGACAGCATTCCGGCCTGGGCGCAGTGGAAGGACATCGCTTATGGCATCACCACCGAACCGGTGGTGATGGTCTATAATAAACGGTTGCTGCGCGACGACATGGTGCCGAAGGACCGCGCCGGGCTGCTGCAGGTCCTGACCGATCACCCCGCTGTCTTCCAAGGCCGGATCGCGACTTACGATCCGGAACTCAGCGGAACGGGATTGCTGTTCATCACCCAGGATGTCCGCATCACGCCGCTGACATGGAAGCTCGTGTCCGCGCTCGGGCGGGCCGGCGTGAAACTCTATACGTCGTCCAACCCGATGATCGATCGTGTGATCACAGGTGAATTCGTCCTGGCATACAACGTGCTCGGCGCCTATGCGCTTGAACGTGCCAAGCAGGATCCGGATCTCGGCATCGTCTTTCCCGCCGATTACACCCTGCTGATGTCGCGCATTGCCTTGATTCCCCGCTCCGCGCTGCACCCCGCCGCGGCCCGGCGGTTCATGGATTATCTGCTGTCCCGCGCGGGGCAGGCACAACTGGCCGGGCATTCCCTGAGTTCGGTGCGCACCGATATTCAGCCGGCCGTCCCCGATCGGGTCGCAAAGTCGCTGCGGCCGATTGCACTCAACATCGATCTGTTGACATACCTCGACCGGGCCAAGCGAAACCGGTTTCTGGCGCAATGGAAGAAGACGCTCCAGGGACAATGAGACCTGATAAACTTCGGTTAGCCGGCGCGACAGGTTAGTGACAGGTAAGCCGATCTATCGTGGCGTCTAAATAGAGATGGAAGGGTCAGCATTCCTGCCGTTCAGGCAGCCCGCGCGTGACCGGCCTTCCGCTTAAAAACATCAGGGGAAACGACATGTCGGCACATGATGCGGGCGCAATCCCGACACGGGCGGGTGATCTTCAATCGACTCCGGATTCTCTTGACAAGCCGTCGTCGCGGTTCTGGCCGGAGCGGTGGTGGAAGCTGGTGGACTTCCGCGTCGGAATCATCCCCCTCCCGATCTATATTGTTCTGGTCATTCTCGTTGCCACGCTGGTCTTGACCGGCGAGGTCAAGTCCGACGGCCCGACCATGATCGCGGTCCTGGTGCTGGGCGGCTTCACCTGTGCCGAGATCGGCAAACGCACTCCGATCCTGCGCAGCATCGGCGCCGGTGCGATCTTTGCGACCTTCATTCCCTCGGCGCTGGCCTATTATCATTTGATCCCAGCCCAGATCGAACGTTCGATCGTCGACTTCACCAAGGCCACCAACTTCCTCTATCTCTTCATCGCCTCGATTATCGTCGGCAGCATTTTCGCGATGGATCGCGACGTGCTGATCAAGGGTTTTGTCAAGATTTTCGCGCCGCTGGTGATTGGCTCGATCGCCGCCGCCATTGTCGGCACCGCCGTCGGTACCGCACTCGGGCTCGGCACCCATCACACCTTCTTCTACGTGGTGGTACCGATCATGGCCGGCGGGGTCGGCGAGGGCGCCATCCCGCTGTCGATCGGCTACGCAGCCTTGACCGGCGTGCCCCAGGGCGAGGTGTTCGCCCAGGTCCTGCCCCCGGTGATGCTCGGCAGCCTGACCGCGATCCTGCTCTCCGGCTTGCTGAATTTCGTCGGCAAAAAGTATCCCCATCTCACCGGTGAAGGGCGGCTGCAGCCGCTCAAGGAGGGCGAGATCGACATCCAGGCGGTGCGTGAGGAAGACGGCAAGGAACAAGGCGTCGGCCATGTCGGCGTGTCGGTGATCGCGGCCGCCGGGCTCACGGCGATCACGCTCTATCTGCTCGGTGTGATCTGTCACCATCTGTTCGGGCTGCCGGCGCCGGTGGCCATGCTGTTTCTGGCGGTGCTGGCCAAACTGACCCGCGCGGTCTCGCCGCAATTACAGCAGGGCGGTCTTGTGGTGTTCGATTTCGTGCGCACCACCATGACCTATCCGCTGCTGTTCGCGATCGGCGTCGCTTTGACGCCGTGGGACAAGCTGGTGGCGGCGTTTCATATCGCCAACATCATCACCATTGTCTCGACGGTCGTGACCATCATGGTGACCGGCTTCTTCGTCGGTCGCTTCATGGGCATGTATCCGATCGAGACCGCGATCGTGAACGCCTGCCACAGCGGGCAGGGCGGCACCGGTGACGTCGCGATCCTGACCGCCGCCAACCGCATGCAGCTGATGCCGTTCGCCCAGATCGCGACCCGTATCGGAGGCGCCATCACGGTCACCGCCGTGCTGATCATCCTCGGCTACTTCAGATGACCCCCTGACGCCGGCGGACGGATCTCGCGATCCGCCTCCTGGCGTTCTCAAACTTCTTCGAGGATTTGCAGATCATGGCAACCCTTGCCACAGCGGAAACGTCGCCCCTGGAAGTCGAAACCATGCGGCGGGTGACCTGGCGCATCATTCCGTTCCTGATGCTTTGCTACTTCATCGCGTTTGTCGATCGCGTCAATGCGGGCTTCGCCGCGCTGCAGATGAACCATGACATCGGCTTGTCCGCCGCCGCGTTCGGGCTCGGCGGCGGCCTGTTCTACATCACCTATGTGCTGTGCGAGGTGCCGAGCAATCTGGCAATGGCCAAGGTGGGCGCGCGGCTCTGGATCGCGCGGATCATGATCTCTTGGGGCATTGTCGCGGCCTGCATGGCGCTCGTGGTCGGTCCTTATTCGTTTTATGCTGTTCGCCTGCTGCTGGGCGCTGCGGAAGCGGGCTTCTTCCCTGGCGTGATTCTGTACCTGACCTACTGGTTCCCAGCGAAGTATCGTGGCCGCATCGTCGCGCTGTTCATGGTAGCGATCCCGCTCTCGAGCTTTTTCGGCTCGCCAATTTCGGCGGCGCTGCTGCAGCTCGATGGTGCGCTCGGTTTTCATGGCTGGCAGTGGATGTTCGTGCTGGAGGCTATTCCGGCCATCATCCTGGGCGTGATCTCGTTCTTTTACCTCGCCGACGGGCCGGCGAGCGCGCGCTGGCTGAGCGATCCCCAACGGCAATGGCTGGCGAGCCGTCTCGCCGACGAGAATTCATCGCCCAAGGCGACGGCGAAGCATCTGTCGCTCTGGCAGGTGATGTCCAACAAATACGTGCTGGCAGCATCGCTGATCTATGCGGGTGCGTCCGGCGCCAGCCAATGCCTGTCATTGTGGCAGCCGCAGATCATCAAGTCGTTCGGCCTGACCAACATGCAGACGGGATTGCTGAACTCCATTCCGTTCGGCGTCGCATCGGTGCTGATGATCCTGTGGGGACGCAGTTCCGACCGGTCGCAGGAACGCCGCTGGCATACGGCGTTGCCGTTGTTTCTGCTCGCCGGCAGCCTCGCTGTCGCGCCGCTGGTCGACTCGCTGTCCGCGACTATCCTTGTGCTCTGCGTCGCGGTCACCGCGACCTACATCGTCAAGGGCCCGTTCTGGGCGCTGGCGACGGAATGGATGTCGGCAGGCGTCGCCGCGGCGGCGATCGCCCAGGTCAATGCGATCGGAAATCTTGGCGGGTTCTTCGGCAGCTACCTCCTCGGCGCCATCAAGGACGCCACGGGCAGCTACGCGCTGGGCCTGCTGCCGCTCGCCGGGCTGTCGGCTGCCGGATGCATTCTTGTGATGCTGCTCGGTCGCGGCCAGCGGCGGGAGCCTGCCGCAAGTCTGGAAGCCGTCCATTGAACGTTCACGCAACTTAAGTCCCGCAAACGATTATCGTCCAGCCACGGAGAGATTGCCGCCATGGTCTTCGCAAACATCGAGAACAAAATCCCGGCAACGCTGATTCCCGGCGATGGCATCGGCCCGGAAATCATGGACGCGGTCGTCCGCATCCTCGACGTGCTCGGTGCGCCATTCGCCTGGGATGTGCAGCAGGGCGGCTTGGCCGGAATCAAGAGCGCCGGCGATCCGTTGCCTGGAGCGCTGATCGACAGCATCCGCCGCACACAACTTGCGCTGAAGGGACCGCTGACCACGCCCGTGGGCGGCGGATTCCGCTCGGTGAACGTGCGGCTGCGTGAGGAATTTCATCTGTATGCCAATCTGCGCCCGGTCCGCACCATGATTCCGGGCCAGCGTTACGACGATATCGACCTGGTTCTGATCCGCGAGAATCTCGAAGGCCTCTATGTGGCGTTCGAGCATTACATCGAAGTCGGCGACGATCCGCATGCGGTGGCGATTTCGTCGGGGGTCAACACCCGCGCCGGGGCCAAGCGCATCATTCGTTATGCGTTTGAATACGCCCTGAGCCATGGGCGCAAGAAAGTCACTGTCGTGCACAAGGCCAACGTGCTGAAGGCGCTCACCGGCATTTTCCTCGAAGTCGGGCGCGAGATGGCGAAAGAATACGAGGGGCGGGTCGTAATGGACGACCGGATCGTCGATGCCTGCGCCATGCAGTTGGTGATGAATCCCTGGCAGTTCGACGTCATCGTCACCACCAATCTGTTCGGCGATATCCTGTCCGACCAGATGTCGGGGCTGGTCGGCGGCCTCGGCATGGCGCCCGGCGCGAACATCGGCGAGAAGGCCGCGATCTTCGAGGCGGTTCATGGCTCGGCACCCGACATCGCGGGCAAGGGCATTGCCAACCCGCTCGCCTTGCTGTTGGCTACCTGTCTGATGCTGAAACATGTCGACAGGGCCGATCTCGCCGCACGACTGCAGACCGCCGTCGACCAGACCCTGAAAGTCGACGGCGTGCGCACCGGTGATATCGGCGGCAAGGCAAGCACCAACGATTTCGCGGCCGCCATCATCAAGCGGCTGGCGAACGGATGACGACACTTATTCCAATTCACCGATCGATGACGACCTAGCAAGAGGACTTCAGAATGACCAAGGGCTCCGATCTGCTCGTTGCAGCGCTGGAAAATGAAGGCGTCGACCGCATCTTCGGCGTGCCGGGGGAGGAAAATCTCGACGTCGTCGAATCGCTGCGCAACTCCAAGATCGAGCTGGTGCTGACGCGCCACGAGCAGGCCGCTGCGTTCATGGCAGCCACCCATGGCCGGCTCACCGGCAAGCCCGGCGTCTGCATTTCAACGCTTGGCCCCGGCGCGCTGAATTTTTCCACTGGCGCTGCCTATGCCCATCTCGGCGCCATGCCGATGCTGATGATCACCGGCCAGAAGGCGATCATGAGCAGCCGCCAGGCGCGTTTCCAGATCGTCGACGTCATCGCGTCGATGAAGCCGCTGACCAAACTGTCGCGGCAGATCGTCAGCGCTGCCAGCATTCCCACCCTGGTGCGCGACGCGTTCCGGGTGGCGATGGAAGAGCGCCCGGGTCCGGTGCATCTGGAACTGCCGGAGGATATCGCCGGTGAGGAGGTGGCGGACGTGCCGATGGTACCGATCCATCCGATCGAGATTCCGGTGGCCCACCGCGCCGCGCTCGATCGCGCCGCCGAGATGATCATGCGCGCCGAGCGTCCCCTGATCATGCTTGGCGCCGCCGCCAGCCGTCCGCGCTCGACGTTCGGGCTGGCCGGCTTCGTGCGCCGCACCGGCATTCCGTTTTTCACCACGCAAATGGGCAAGGGCACCGTGCCCGGTGGCACCAATCTCTACATGGGCACCGCGGCGCTGTCGGAGCGCGACTATGTGCATGAGGCGGTCGACAAGGCCGATCTCATCATCGCTATCGGCCATGACACCATCGAGAAGCCGCCCTTCATCATGGGGCCGAACGGACCGAAGGTGATCCATGTCAGCTACACCCCGGCGAACGTGGAGCAGGTGTATTTTCCGGATGCCGAAGTGGTCGGCGATGTCGGACCCAGCCTGGAGTTGCTGGCCGACCGTGTCGAGGGCAAGCTGCCACGCGCCGGCGCGCTGCTGTCGCTGCGCGACGGCATCCTGAGCCGGATCGCCGATCGCAACACCGAGGACCGCTGGCCGCCGACGCCGCAGCGGCTGGTGCACGATGTGCGCCAGGTCATTCCCAGTGATGGCATCGTCGCGCTTGACAACGGCATGTACAAGATTTGGTTCGCGCGCAACTACCGCACCTTCGTCGCCAACACGCTGCTGCTCGACAACGCGCTCGCTACCATGGGCGCCGGGCTGCCTTCGGCAATGATGGCGGCGATGCTCTATCCCAAGCGCCGCGTCATGGCGGTGTGCGGCGATGGCGGGTTCATGATGAACAGCCAGGAGATGGAGACGGCCGTCCGACTCAAGCTGAACCTGGTCGTGCTGATCCTCGACGACAGCGCCTACGGCATGATCCGCTGGAAGCAGGCAGTGGATAATTTCCCGGACTTCGGCCTTACCTTCGGCAACCCGGATTTTGTCAAGTATGCGGAGTCCTACGGGGCCAAGGGGGCACGGGTCGAGAAGCTGGACGACTTCATCCCGACGCTGGAGAATGCGTTCAACAGCGGCGGCGTTCATCTGATCGCGGTGCCGATCGACTATTCCGAGAATATGCGCGTCCTTGTCGATGAGCTGCGTGCCCGCTTGCCCGTAGCACCCGGGACTTGAGCGGATCGTCGGTTCGGAGGGCTGAGTGATGCTGACGGTCGTGCGTGCCTTCGACAGATCACCTGTCACCGAAATTGCCACCGATGACGCCGCCGCGCTCGAACTGAAATTGAGCGCGGCCGAGCGTGCGTTCCGCAATCGCGGCGGCTGGTTGAAGCCGTTCCAGCGCATTGAGATCCTGCGCCGGCTGGCGGAGCTGGTGCGAGAGCGACGCGACCATTTTAGTCATTTGATTGCGGAGGAGGGCGGCAAGCCCATCACCGACGCGCGCGTCGAAGTGGACCGCGCCATTGACGGTGTCGGCAACGCTGCCGATGAATTGCGCAATTTCAGCGGCCGCGAAATTCCGATGGCGCTGACCGCGGCGAGCGACGGCCGGTGGGCCTTCACCACCAAGGAGCCGATCGGCGTCGTTTTCGCCATTTCGGCGTTCAACCATCCGCTCAATCTGATTGTTCATCAGGTCGCGCCTGCGATCGCGGTGGGATGCCCGGTCATTGTCAAGCCGGCCTCCGCGACGCCGTTGTGCTGCCTGGAGTTCGTCAAGCTTGTCCGGGAGGCGGGGCTGCCGGAGCCCTGGTGCCAGAGTTTCGTGCCCGCGCAGGTCGACCTGGCGGAACGTCTGGCGACGGACCCGCGTGTTTCGTTCCTCAGTTTCATCGGGTCGGGCAAGGTCGGCTGGCGGCTGCACAGCATGCTGGCGCCCGGCACGCGGTCCGCGCTGGAGCATGGTGGCGCCGCACCGGCCATTGTCGATCGCAGTGCCGATATCGAGCGGATCGTGCCGCTGCTGGTCAAGGGCGGCTATTACCATGCAGGACAGGTGTGCGTGTCGACCCAGCGCATCTTTGTTCACGAGGATATCGAGAGCCAGTTTGTCGAGCGTTTTGCCGCGGCGGTGAAAGCTCTGCATGTCGGCGATCCGCAATCTCCGCAGACAGATGTCGGTCCGCTGATCCAGCCGCGGGAAGCGGATCGGGTCGCGTCCTGGATCAGCGAAGCCGTGGCCGGCGACGCGCAACTGGTTGTCGGCGGCGAACGGCTCTCGCAGACGACGCTGGCCCCCGCGATCCTGCGTGGCCCGAGCCTGGATGCGAAGGTGTCACGGGAAGAGGTGTTTGGTCCGCTGACCTGCGTTTACAAATTCAGGGAGCTGGATCAGGCCATCGAGATTGCCAACAGCCTGCCGGTGGCATTCCAGGCCAGCATCTTCTCGCAAGACATCGATCAGGCGCTGCGTGCGGCGGAGCGGCTTGCCGGATCCGCGGTGATGATCAACGACCATACGGCCTTCCGGGTGGACTGGATGCCGTTCGCCGGTCATCGGCAGTCGGGTTATGGCATCGGCGGCATTCCCTTCACGATGAGAGAAATGAGCCAGGAGAAGATGATTGTTTTGCGACGGCATTGACCGGCTCGCCTACGTTGTCAGACCACAGCAGGATCACGCATCATGACGCCTTTCACCTTCCAGTCGCCGTCCAACATTCTGTTTGAAGCCGGCGCTTCGCGCAAAATCGCCGACCTCGTCCAGCAGTATGGCGCTGAACGCGTCATGCTGGTGACCGACAAGGGCGTGCGCGCCGCCGGACTGACCAGGGACGCCGAAGCCGCTATCACCGCAGCCGGGATTTCGCTGACGGTGTTCGAAGATGTGGTGGCTGATCCGCCATCGCATGTCATCGAGACCGCGGTTGGGCAGTGCCGGGACAACAAGGTCGACCTCGTGGTCTCGATCGGTGGTGGCAGCGCACTCGACACCGCCAAACTCGTGGCTTATCTGGCCAAGACGCCGGACCGGCTTGACGACATTTATGGTGTCGGCCTCGCCAAGGGCCAGCGGCTGCCGCTGATCCTGGCGCCGACCACCGCGGGCACCGGTTCGGAAGTCACGCCCATCGCTATCGTCACCACGCCGACGACAGAGAAGAAGGGCGTGGTCTCGCCGAAACTGATTCCGGATTGGGCGGTGCTCGATCCGGAGTTGACCCTGGGGCTGCCGGCCAATGTCACCGCCGCCACCGGCATTGATGCCATGGTGCATGCCATCGAAGCCTACACCAGTAAGGTCAAGAAGAACCCGATGTCCGACCAGTTGGCGCGCCAGGCGCTGACGTTGCTGGCGGCCAATGTGCGGCAGGTCTGCCGTAACGGCCGGGATATCGAGGCCCGCTCGCAGATGCTGCTGGGGTCGATGCTGGCGGGAATGGCCTTCGCCAACTCTCCCGTCGCCGCGGTACATGCACTGGCCTATCCGATCGGCGCCATTTTCCATGTGCCGCACGGATTGTCGAACGCGCTGGTGCTGCCGCATGTGCTGCAGTTCAACCTGCCGGCGGCGGAGGCGCTTTATGCGGAGCTGGCCGAGCTCGTTAAACCCGGGTCGGGCGCCACCTCGCAGGCCGACCGCGCGCGGGTCTTCATTGATGAGATGGTCTCGATCGGCCGTGACTGCCATGTGCCGGTGTCGCTCGCCGCCGTCGGCATCGGCCAGGACGATCTGAAGAAGCTGGCGGAAGACGCGATGAAACAGACCCGGCTGCTGGTCAACAACCCGCGGCCTCTCACCTATGACGACGCTTACGCCATCTATAGCGCCGCTTATGACGAGCGCAGCAACCGTTCCGTGCGGGCGGTCCCATGAGCGAGGGCGACGACCGCATTGACGCCATCGCGCAGACCACCGCGCAGTGGGGCGAATTCTGGAAATCGATGGCCGGAGCCTCGACCCAGATGGGCGACGCCTGGTCGAAATCGGTGCTGCCGTTCATCATGACCCGCGCGGCGGAAAGCCGCTCCGGCGCCGGCAATGACCTGGGCGAGGCGATCGAGCGCCTGGCGCAGGGGCCGCGGCTCGCCGACGTGATGGATTTCGACCGCAAGCTCGCCGGCACCTTCGCGGCCTGGAGCGAGATGCAGCGCAAGCTCGCCGCTTACAATGTGATCGCCTCGCGTCCCTGGATACGCGCGGCCGAGCAGTACGCGGCATCGGGCGCCAAGGGCGGGGAACCCGCCGATGGCTGGCGCGACCGCCTCGGCGCCTGGAATGCCCTTGCCAATGACGAGATGATCCGCAACCAGCGCTCGGATGATTTTCTCAGCGCCCAGAAAGAACTACTGCAGTCCGCGACCGAATTTCGCGCACGGCAAACCGAGATCAACGAAACCATCGCCAGGATTTTCGGACTGCCGACCCAGAGCGACTTCGACGACGTCACGCGTCAGCTCACCGAGTTGCGGCGCGAAGTGCGGGCTTTGGCACGCCGGGTCGACGCGAACAGCGAGAAGGGAGCCGCATCGTGAGCAACGAGGGGACGGTGGAGCGCAGCGCGCGCGAATTTTCCGAATTCGCCGACAAGATGCTGAAGGCGACCAAACTGTTGTCCGAGATCAAGGACGAGGATGTCGATGTCGGCGCCACGCCCAAGAAGCTGGTGATGCGCCGCGACAAGGTGGAGCTGTTTCGTTACGAGCCGATCGCGCCGCAGGCGGTCAAAACGCCGGTGCTGGTCGCCTACGGCCTGATCGGTCGCTACACCATGGCGGACCTGCAGCCGGATCGCTCGCTGGTGCGCAGCCTGCTGTCGCAGGGGCTCGATCTGTGGCTGGTCGATTGGGGCCAGCCGAACCGGACCGAGCGCTGGCTTACCATCGACGATTATGTCGACGACTATATCCATGCGGCGGTGGAGCGGGTGTGCCGCGAGACCGGCCATGACAAGATCACGCTGCTCGGCATCTGCGAGGGCGGCGTGTTCATGACATGTTATGCGGCACTGCATCCCGACAAGGTCAAAAATCTCGTTCTCACCATCACGCCGATCGACTTTCATGCCGATCGCGACGATCCGGCAATCCACCATGGCTTCCTTAATGTCTGGACCCGGAGCCTCAGCAGCGCCGATGTCGACAAGCTGGTGGACACCTATGGCGGGCTTCCCGGCGAGTTCATGAGCTCGGTGTTCTCGATGATGACGCCGATGCGGTCGCTGACCAAATACAATGTCGACCTGCTGGATGTCGTCGATGACGAAGCCAAGCTGATGAACTTCCTGCGCATGGAAAAATGGCTCGCCGACCGGCCCGCCCATCCGGGCGAAGCCGCCAAGCAGTGGCTAAAGGATCTCTATCAGGACAACAAGCTGGTCAAGGGCGAGTTTGAGATGTCCGGCCGCCGCGTCGACCTCGGGGCGATTTCGGCCTCGGTACTGAACGTGTACGCGCTCAACGATCACATCATCCCGCCGACTTGCTCCCAGGCGCTGCGCGGTCATGTCGGCGGTGGAGACTATTCCGAAATTCCATTGCCGGGCGGTCATGTCGGCCTGTTCGTCTCCAGCAAGTCACAGGGGGTCTTGAGCAAGGACATTTCCGGGTGGCTGGCAGCGCGGGATTGATATCGCGATGATGAAAAACAAGATCGTTTCGGCCGATGAAGCCGTCGCCATTGTCAGGGATCGCGACACCGTCTGTACGTCCGGCTTTGTCGGTGTGGGGACACCGGACGAACTGCTGATCGCATTGGCCAAACGTTACCGCGAGAATCGCCATCCGGCTGCGCTGACGCTGATGTTTGCGGCCGCGCCGGGCGATTCCAAGGAGCGGGGGCTCAATCGCCTGGCCCAGGACGGCATGCTGAAACGCGTGATCGGCGGCCATTGGGCGCTGGTGCCGAAACTCGGCGAACTCGCGCTCTCCAATCGCATCGAGGCCTACAATCTGCCGCTCGGCTGCATCTCGCATTTGTACCGCAGCATCGCCGCACGCGGTCCCGGCACCATTTCCAAGGTGGGCTTGCGCACGTTCGTCGATCCGCGGCTGGAGGGTGGCAAGCTGAATGAAGCGACCACCGAAGATCTGGTCGAGCTGCTGCAGATCAATGGCGAGGAATGGCTGCGTTACAAGGCGTTCCCGATCAATGTCGCGCTGCTGCGCGGCACCACCGCCGATCCCGCCGGCAATATCACCATGGAGCGGGAAGCGCTGACCCTGGATAATCTCGCCATGGCGATGGCGGCGAAGAATTCCGGCGGCTTTGTCATCGTCCAGGTGGAGCGGATCGCAGCCGCCAATTCCCTGAATCCCCGCGAGGTGCAGATCCCCGGCATCCTGGTCGACTGCGTCGTGGTGGCTGAGCCCGAGAACCATGTGCAGACCTATGGCACCGGATACAGCCATGCTTTTTCGGGGCGGCAGCGGGTGCCGATGGATCGCGTTCAGCCGCTCGAGTTGGACGAACGCAAGGTCATTGCACGCCGCTGCGCGTTCGAGCTGCCGCCCGGCGGGGTGATCAATCTCGGCATAGGCATGCCGGAAAGCGTTGCCGCGGTCGCGACCGAAGAGCATATGCTGAAATACCTGACCCTGACTGCGGAGCCGGGCATCATCGGCGGCATGCCGCAAGGCGGCCTGAATTTCGGCACCGCGCTCAATCCGGATGCGGTGATTCACCAGAACCAGCAGTTCGATTTCTATGATGGCGGCGGGCTCGATCTAGCCTGCCTGGGCATGGCGCAGTCGGACGCCGCCGGCAATGTCAATGTCAGCCGCTTCGGGCCACGGCTCGCAGGCGCTGGCGGTTTCATCAATATTTCCCAAAGCGCCAAGAAACTGGTATTCGCCGGCACCTTTACCTGCGGCGGCCTGAAAATCGCGATCGAAGACGGCGCCGTTCACATTCTGCGCGAAGGCTCCTCGAAGAAGTTCATCGACAAGGTGGAGCAGGTAACATTCAGCGGCGATTACGCGGCCGAGATCGGCCAGCCGGTGTACTACGTCACGGAGCGCTGCGTGTTGCAACGGACGCCCGCCGGCGTCGAACTGATCGAGGTCGCGCCGGGGATCGATATCGAGCGGGATATTCTGGGGCAGATGGACTTCAAGCCGTTGATTCGCAACGTGCGGCCCATGGATGCGCGCATCTTCCGCGACGGCCCGATGGGCCTGATGCATGCCCTGCTGGGCCGCAGCCTGGCTGACCGACTGAGCTACGATACCGAGCGCAACACCATGTTCGTCAATTTCGAAGGCTTCGAGGTCAAGACCTTCGATGACGTCGACCTGGTGCGGCGCGAGGTCGAGCGTCTGTGCCAGAGCGTCGGCAAGCCGGTGGCACTGGTCGCCAACTATGACGGCTTCTACCTCGACCCGATTGTCAGCGACACGTATTTCTCCATGATCGCCTATCTGGAGAAGCGCTATTACAGCTCGGCGTCGCGCTACACCACCAGCGCTTTCATGCGCCTGAAGCTGGGCGAAGGCCTGGCTGATCGTCATGTCGCGCCGCATATTTTCGAAACCCAAGCCGAGGCCCAGGGTTTCGCCGATGCCCATCGGCGGGCCATCCCCGCCTGACGAGAGAGCGATGAGTCAAGACGCTGATACTGCTATGAGTGTGGCTGTGCGTGCAATCGACCCTGAAACTCCCGCCCCGGCGCACCGCGTCGGCAGGCTGCATGGTCTATCGCCCAAAGGTTTTCACGATCTCGCCTACACCGACTGGGGGCCGCTCGATGATGCCAGGCCGATCATCTGTGTCCACGGCCTGACCCGGCAGGGGCGGGACTTCGATTATCTCGCCCGGAGCCTGGCGGCCGCCGGGCGGCGCGTGATCTGTCCGGATCTGCCGGGGCGTGGCCGCAGCGGCTGGCTTGCCAATTCCGACGATTATGCGCTGCCGCAATATTGCGCGGATATGAATGCGCTGATCGCTCGCCTTGGCGTCAGCGAGGTGGATTGGGTCGGCACGTCGCTGGGCGGGATGATCGGCATGATCATGGCCGGCTTCTCCGGCAGCATGGTGCGCAGGCTGGTGATCAATGACATCGGCCCGTATGTGTCGGCGACCGGACTGAAGCGGATCGGTCAATACATCGGCAGCATGCCGTCGTCGTTCGCCACCATTGACGAGGCGGAAGCTTATTTGCGGAACGTGCTGGCGCCCTATGGCGCGCTCGCTGACGCGCACTGGCGCCATCTCGCCGAGCATAGCGTGTTGCGGGACGACGGGGAGCAGCGTTACCGGATGTTGTGCGACCCGGCGATCGCCACGGCATTCCGCTCGACCTGGTTCTATCCGCTCAATCTGTGGAACTACTGGGAAGCGGTCGGCGGGTCGGTGCTGGTGCTGCACGGCGCGCATTCGGATCTGCTCTCGTTCGATCTGACCCAGGAAATGAAGAAGCGCAACCGGCACACCAGTGTGTTCAGCTTCGACGATTGCGGCCATGTGCCGCCGCTGATGGCGGCGGATCAGATCGATGTGGTGACGCGGTTCCTTCTCAGGGACTAGTACCGCCGATCTGAAGTCCCTGCACCACTTGCTGCAAACTCGTCCCAGGGACTTCAGATCGAGAAGCGGCACTAGAATCATAGATTTGCTAGTGCCCCTGATGCATCCGAAGTTCGTGTCAGAGAGTGCTGCGATGTATCACGAGCTTCGGATGCGGGGCACTAGGACTGATGCATTGCGTCCACGGCGCGATGGCATAGGCTGACATCGGGACAATCGGTTCGAGGGGAGAACAGGATGCGGATCGTATTGCTGGGGCCGCCGGGGGCGGGGAAAGGAACTCAGGCGGAGCGGTTGTCCGAGCGGTTCGCCATTCCCCAATTGTCGACCGGCGACATGCTGCGCGCCGCGGTCGCCGCCGGCACGCCGATCGGCCACAAGGCGGATGACATCATGAAGCGGGGCGAGCTTGTTCCCGATGACGTCGTCGTGGCCGTGATTGTCGAGCGGATCGAGCAGCCCGATGCGGCGGATGGATTCATCCTCGACGGTTTCCCGCGCACGGTGGGACGGGCCGAGGCGCTTGACGGCGTTCTGGCGATCAATGCTCACGAGCTACACCGCGTACTGGAGATCAAGGTCGATGAGAAGGTGTTGCTCGATCGCGTGCTGCGGCGTGCGGCCGAAGCGAAGGCCAATGGTCTTCCGGTCAGAAAGGACGACACCCAGGACGCGCTCAGCGTCCGCCTGACCGCTTATGGCGATCAGACGCGCCCCTTGATTGACTACTACAGCAACAGGGGGCTGCTCACGAGTGTCGATGGCTTGCAGTCGATCGATCTCGTCACCGCAGCCTTGGTCGAGGCGATCGGCGCCTGACGCTGGTATCGACCATCCGTAGCCAGGGTGAGCGAAGCGAACCCCCGGACCCTTTGAACGCTGCTCCCGCATGTCGCTTCGCGCATGCTGGCTACAGACCGAGTCCTGTCGTCCTGATGCCAAGCGCCTTCGAGCCTTGAGCGGTCTTTCACGCTGCGTCCTGTCTCCTTAAATCTTTTGATTTTGCAAGTAATTGCAACGGGTTGAGGTCGCCGCCGCGGCGTGGCCGCGCGCGGCTGTCTCAAGCCACGCTTGACAATTATTTGCATTTGCAAATAATATTCAAACACAAGAACGACGATGTCGGGGGAAAATCATGGCGATCGTGCCCGAAGTTCAGGACGTCAGCACCGCCTTCAAGACGGCCATGCGCCGCGTGCCCGCCGCCGTCACCGTGATCACATCGGCGGAAGGAACGCTGCGGCACGGCATGACCGTCACCGCCGTTACCTCGCTGTCGATGGACCCGCCGTCCCTCATCGTCTGTCTCAATCGCAAGACGCTGCTTCATGACATTCTGCTGCTGGCCAGGGGTTTCTGCGTAAACGTCCTGCGCAGTGAGCAGGTGAATTTGTCGGCAGCATTCAGCGGGGGCATGCCACCCGATCAGCGTTTTCGCGTGGGGGCGTGGGACATTTCGACCGACGGGATAACGTTCCTGACCAACGCGCAGGCGAACATGTTCTGCCGGAAAGTCGCAGCCATTCCGTTCGGATCGCATTCGATTTTTATCGGAGAGGTGGAGCGGGTGCATGCCCGTGACCCGATCGATCCGCTGATCTATCAGGACGCTGCTTATTGTTCGTCGATCCCGGTCGACAGCTCGGCGGTCTGAGAATCCGGCGTCTCGGCGAAAAATCTCGAAACAACAACAGTCACGGAGGACCCCCATGGCGGCATCAGCAAGGATTGCGCGAAACGAGAGCATCAGCGATTCTCTGTCGCGGCCGACTCTCGGGGAATTGAAGCAGCGGCTGGCCGACATCGCGCCCGCGATCAAGGCGCACGCACGGTCGACGGAAATGCTGCAGCGGGTTCCCGACGACAATATCGCGTTGCTGCGCGGCATCGGTTATTTCGAGATCGTCAGGCCGCGCAGCTTCGGCGGCTATGAGCATGATTTCGACGTGCTCGTCGACCTCAATATCGAACTCGCAAAGGCATGCGCGTCCACAGCCTGGGTCGGAGGACTGCTGTCCGCGCACCAGTGGCTGGTGGCCGCCTTTCCCAGCCAGGCGCAGCACGATGTCTGGGACCAAAATCCGAACGCTTTGGTGTGCGGGTCCTACGCTCCGGCCGCGAAAGCATCGATTGCCGAGGGAGGCTATGTCATCTCCGGCCGATGGTCGTTTGCCAGCGGATGCGAAAATGCGGACTGGGGCTTGTGTGCGGCATTGCTGCCGGCCGAGACCGAAGGTGCTGCGATGGTACCGGCATTCCTGCTGGTTCCGGCCGCGCAGTACGCGGTTTTGGACTCCTGGGATGTCGTCGGGCTCGCTGGGACCGGCAGCAAGACGTTGCAGCTCGAGAATGTGTTCGTGCCGGTGCATCGCAGTCTGACCTTTCCGCAGACGACGTCGGGCCAGACCCCCGGAGCCGCGCTTTACGCAGAAAATCCTTCGTTCGCGATACCGATGTTGTGCGCCATCCCGTCATGCCTCGCGTCGGTTGCGGTGGGGACCTCGGCCGGGGCGCTTGATGATTATCTCGCCGTGACCAGCCGCCGGGTCACCCGCGGCGCGGTGGCCGGCAGCAACAACCGCATGGCAGAATTTCCGACCATTCAGCTGCGGGTGGCGGATGCTGCGGCCTGCACCGATGCGGCGCGCGAAATCCTGCTGCGCGATCTCCGCGATCGCACGGCGACGGTTCATGATCGGACGGAGGTCACAATCGAGGATCGCATCAAGAGCCGCCGCGGGCAGGCCTTTGCGGTGTCGCTCGCTATCCGGGCCAGCGAGGCCTTGAACGCGTCGACCGGAGGCTTGGGGCTTGACTTGAGCAATCCCGTTCAGAGGGCCTGGCGCGATGCTAATGCCGTCGGGCGGCACATCAGCATGAACTGGGACGCCGTCGGGACCATGTATGGCCAGCAGGCTCTCGGTTTGACTCCGCTCGGTCAATACTGATCGGCTGCATTGGCGTGCTGTGCTGTGATGCACAGCGAAGTTAGGGAAGGGGCTGGGTTGAAGGCGCATCAGGCCCGGGTTTTGGCTTTGCGACGCGCGGGCTTTTTCTTCACCTCAGTCTGTTGCCGGGCTGTGTATTCGGCGTCGAAGGTCTGGATGTTGGTGAACAGCCGCACCAGCATCTTCCGGAGGCGCTTCTGGTCGGCCTCGCCGAGGCCTTGTGTTGCGACGTCTTCGTAGTGGCGGGCGATCGGAATGATCCGTTCGGTGATGGCGCGCCCTTTTTCGGTCAGGCTTACGCTCAAGGCGCGGCCATCCACGCCGGATCGGCGCCGCGCCACGAACTGCCGCCGCTGCAGGTTCAGGAGAAGGCGTGACAGGGTGGAGAAATCGATGCTGGTGCGCTCGGCAAGGTCGCCCAGGCGCTGGTCGCCACTTTCCCACAAGGCGACCATGACGCGCCACATCGGAAGGGTGACGCCGAGCGGCTCGATGTCACGTGCGAAGGACAATCCGATTTTGACGCCAGCGCGATTGAGCAGATAGGGGAGAAAGTTCGCAAGATCAAAAATATCTGTCATGGCAACCATCGCGCGATGTAGTTTTCAGTAGCTCGGAAAGCACAACGCTAGCAAGCGGATCTACCTTGACTGACGGAGCGGTGGCTGTCGGTCGTCACGTCCGTGACGCGAGCATCTGGCCGAGCGCCGCGGCCACGATGGCGAGCTGGCGGCGGAAGACGGCTTCCCGCTCGTCGTTGAACCGGACCGTGGGGACGGCGAGGTTCAGCGCACCGAAAAAGCGGCCGTTATGCTCGACTGCGGTGGCCATGCCGGTGATGCCGGGCGTGAACTCCTCGCGCGAGTGGGCGAAACCGGTTTGCCGGACGATCGCGAGATCTTCGCGCAGCCCTCGTTTGGATGTGATGGTCTGCGGCGTAACCGCTTCGAACTTCAGGTCCTTGAGATAGGCATCGAACTCGCCGGGCGACATGCGTGACAGCGTGATCTTGCCGCTGGAAACCGCATAGAGCGGCGCACGCTCCCCAACCTTCATGGTGTAGGCCAGCGCCTGGCTGCTGGTGGTGGAGGCGATGGTTTCGACCGTGTTGCCGTCCCCGACATAGAATCCGGCTGTTTCGTTCAATTCGTTGGTCAGCTGCTTGAGGAACGGCGCGACCAGCGTCGCCAGCGGTGGCCCCGAGATTTTCTTCGCCAGCTGGCGCACGTGATCGCCGACCCGGTAGCGGTCGGTCACGGAATCTTGTTCGAGGTAGCCGCGCCCCAGCAGGTTGTTCAGCAAATGAAACAGGCTGCTGCGCGGAATGCGTAAATCCACCAGCATTTGTGAGAACGACGGCGGCTCGGCCGCGTCCGCAACGTATTCGAGAATGTCGAACGCGCGGTCCGCAGACTTGACAGATGAGGTGGGGTCAAGTTTCATAAGAACTACCAGTTTTCATACTAAAACCTATCCCAACAACGCGTGCTTGTCGAGAGGTTTCTTCAGAGGCCGCGCGGTCGGGTTGAACGGGGCAGGTATTCCATCGATGCGGCGTTGAAGCGCGAGCTTTGAACTGCCGGCAGCGACAAAGAGAGGAAACACATATGAACGACTCGCATCTGCTGGATCGGCTTGCGATCCGCGACCTCGTCGAGAACTGGGCGGTGTGGCGCGACGCTGGTGACTGGGAGCGCTTCGCCACGGTGTGGCATGAGGACGGCTGGATGTCGGCCACCTGGTTTCAGGGCTCGGCAACGGACTTCATTCGCGTTACCCAGGAGGGCTGGGCCAAGGGTGTCAGTATCCTGCATTTCCTTGGTGGCACCAGCATCGATCTCACCGACACCAGGGCCATCGCGCAAACCAAGATGACCATCTCCCAGCGTGGGCCGGTCCATGGCATCGAATGCGATGTGGTCTGCACCGGCCGGTTCTACGATTTCCTCGAGAAGCGCAGCGGCAAATGGGGGCTGGTGCGCCGCCAGCCGATTTATGAAAAGGATCGCATCGATCCGGTCGATCCCGCGGCTGTGCTCAAACTCGACCAGGACAAGCTCGCGCAATATCCGGTCGGCTATCGGCATCTCGCTTACATCCAGGAAGAGATCGGTTATCGCGTCAAGCGCGACATGCCGGGGCTCAGGAACGCCGAAGTCGAGACGCTGTACGCAGAAGGACGGGCGTGGCTCGCGCCGGCCTGACGGACGCCGTCGCCGATCTCATTCATCCGCTAATTCATGATCCGACCCGGGGCCTCAACCCCGGGCGATCGATCGCCGCTGTCCGCGGCCAACCGAGGATACGCCATGCCTGCCGTTCAATCCGCCACGCTCGATGTCCAGCACTTCATCGATGAGCGTCCGGTCTCGCCGTTCCAATGGCTGACGCTCGCGCTCTGCTTCCTGGTGGCGTTCCTCGACGGCTTCGACACCGCGGCCGTCGGCTTTGTGGCACCGGCGCTGAGCAAGGCGTGGCAATTACCGCCGCCGGATCTCAAGCAGCTGCTCACCGTCGGCTTCTTCGGGCTCGCGGTCGGCGCGCTGGTGGCTGGCCCCCTGGCCGATCGTGTCGGCCGCAAATGGGTGCTGATCGCTGCGCTGGCCTTCTTCGGCGTGTTCAGCCTGGTTTCGGCGGTGGCCACCGGCCTCACCGAACTCACCGTGCTTCGTTTCCTCACCGGCATCGGCCTCGGCGCGGCCATGCCGAACGCGACCACGCTCACCGCCGAATATTGCCCGGCTCGCCGGCGCTCACTGCTGATCACGCTGATGTTCTCCGGATTCACCCTGGGTTCGGCGGGCGGCGGCTTTGTCGCCGCGGCAATGATCCCGCATTTCGGCTGGCCGAGCGTGTTCGTCACCGGCGGCGTCGCACCGCTGCTGCTGGCACTGGTGCTCGCCGTCGCGCTGCCGGAATCGATCCAGTATCTGGTTGCCCGCGGCACCGGCCGGCGTGACGCGATCGCGACGATCGTGCGGCGCATCGATCCGTCCCTGCGGATCGGCGACAATACCCGCTTCGTCAACGGTGGAGCCCGGACCAGCGAGCGTCCGTCGCTTGGTGTGTTGTTCGACAACGGCCTCGGTTTCGGCACTATCGCAGTCTGGGTCACCTTCTTCATGGGCCTGATTGTCATTTATCTCCTGACCAGCTGGCTGCCGACCCTGATCACATCGGCTGGCCTTCCCATCGAGCAGGCGGTGGTGATCGGCGCCATGTTTCAGCTCGGCGGCACCATCGGCGCGCTGGTCGTCAGCTGGTGCATGGATCGCACCAACGCGCATGTGTCGATCGCGGTGTCCTATCTGCTCGGGGCCGTGATGCTGGTCGTGATCGCGCAGGTCTCGGCCAATCTCGTGGTCCTCAGCGCCGCGGTGTTCATGGCGGGCTTCTTTATGAGCGGATCGCAGACCTCGATGTCACCGCTGGCGGCGGGTTTCTATCCGACCGTCGGTCGCGCCACCGGCGTGAGCTGGATGCTTGGCATCGGCCGCTTCGGCGCCATCCTCGGTGCGTTCATGGGCGGCATCCTGCTCAGCTTGGGCTGGGGTTTCCAGCTCATCATCGGCGTCCTGGCGGTGCCGGCGACGATCGCAGCGCTCGCGGTGCTGCTGAAGATGCGTCATTATCATGCCTCGATATCTGCGGAGCCGGTGCTGCGAGCTGCCGATTGACGGTTTCAGCGGGCGAGATGAGAGTGGTTCCCGTTGCGGTGGGAGTGACGGCGCATGGCGTTCGCAATCAAGGCCGAGATTGACGATCCACGGGCGAAGGCGTTTGTATTCATCGCGCAAAAGACCATGTATGGGGGCAAGGATATCTCGGAAGGCGACACGATTTTTGTGTTCGCCAGCGAGAATGAGGGTGGGCAGGGCCTCATCGCGCGCGGCTTGTCACATCAGTGGAAGCGGTCACGAAGAAACGCGGCGTTATCAGGCAGACGCCGCGCGTGAGCGTCTCCATCAAACGCACCGCGCTTGCAAAACGGCCACTGGGACGCGCCGACCTCAAGCCTCTCACCGACTGGGGCGATGGCCGGCCCGGCACCGAACTCAATTTCAAATTCTATCGCCAGGCGACCAACAAGATCGTCGGTATCTCGGATGATGCGGCGACGTTCCTCGGAAAATTCTTTTGACGCGTAGCCCGGGTGAGCGTAGCGAGACCCGGGATCACCGCGAGGACCGTCCCGCATTTCGCTTTCGCTCATGCGGGCTACGACGGCCGTGTCGTGGTCGCTAACGCACCAGATGCCGCCAGCCGATCACGATACCGCTGACCGACGTGATCAGCCCGATCAGCGACAGCAGCCACACCACCGCATCCCAAGCTGGGCGATATTGCAGCAGCAAAGCAAAATCGAGGCTGTGCAGCGCGTTGAACAGCCAGCGATAGGTCCGGCGGCTGTCATCGGTGCGGCCGAGGATGTCTCCGGTCCGTGGATCGATGTGGAACCAGGTGTGAGCGTCATCGTCGAAGCCAACTCGTAACGCCGGGAAGAGACGAGCCTGATGATGCGAATACCAGTAGGCGTCGGGTTGCGTGAGTCGCTGGCGCAGGTTGATCACGGCCTCTGGAAGCAACCGTTTCGCCGTGTCGACGATCTCATCGTCGGAGAGCGATATCGCGGCGCCCGTGACCGGATCGGCGACGGTCCGGCGGCTGTCGCCATCGGTCAGCACCATCAACGGTCGGCCACCGAGCCAGACAAATCGTGCTTCCACTGCACCGGGTCGTGGTCTGGATTGAAAGTTCGCAACAATGTGCGGCGTCTCGTTGCCGGCATAGCGCACCAAAGCGTCGCGCGGCGTGGCGCGTCCGGAAAAGGACTCGCCGGGATTGACCGACAGCCAGCCGCTGAACATCCAGGTCAGCAGGAAGATGCCGCCGATCAGCCCGGCGATGTGATGCCAGGCCATCCAGCCGCGATAGGGCGTCACCGCGCCGCCGGCATAGCGGCGGCGCAGCCGCATTCGCAGGATGCCGATCCAGAAGCCGGTCACCGCCGCCACCATGCAGGTCCCGGAGACCCAGAGCACCACCTGCCGCCAGGCGGCGCCGTCCTTGCGCAGCACGGTGGGATAGATCCAGTGCGGGATCGATCCCAGCCAGTTCCACACCCGCTCGGTCCGCGTGGTGTCGAGCGCGATCTCGCCGGTGCGCGACGAGACATAGAGTTGTGTTCCCTCACGGTTGCCGAGCGCGATCAGATAGAGCGGCCGCAGCGGGTCATAACGTGCGGTCACGGACCACTGGTCGCGCTCGACCGTCTCCACCATTTGTGGAGCTATCGCGCCGGGATGAAATCGCGCTACGGCAAGGGCGCGTTCCGGCGCGATGCTGTCGATCACCTGGCCATCGACCGCCGACACGGTCTTGCGCACGCCGTCCCAGCCCAGCAACCGATAGACCGGCGTGTCATTGAGCATGGCGAGGCGAAGATCGCGGGGGTAGGTCTTGAGCCCCGCGACCGCCATCGCCCGATCCGGCGTCACCTGCACCTTGTCCCAGGCGATCGGCGGCAACGCCGCCCAGCGCTCGCTGTCGGTGAGGCCGGGGAACGCCACGTACATCATCACGACGCCGGAGACGAACCACATCGCGAACAACAGGCAGGTGCCGATGCCGATCCAGCGGTGGGTGATGTACAGCCACCGCCGGGCCTGTCGGATCAGCCTGCGCCGCATCGTCTCAGAACTTCACATTGACGGAGAGCTCCGCCGTGCGCGGCATGCCGAGCATCCACTGATCGGTATTGCCCGACGTCACATAGACCTTGTCGAATAGATTGTAGAGACGCAGCGCCACCGTGGTGTTGGCATCGGGCTTCCAGCGCAGGCCCGCATTGACAACGGCGTAGCTGGGGATGGCGAGCGTGTTGGCGCTGTCTGCATAGGTCTTGCCGACAATCTGCACGCCGCCGTTGACCGACCAGTTCGGTGCGAAGTCCCATGTCGCCCAGATATTCGACAACTGCTGCGGAACGTTGGTCGGAACGTTGCCGGCATAATTGACCAGCACGCCGCCGACCGACTGGGGATTGTCGTCATACTTCGCGCGCAACAGCGCCAGGTTGGCGTCGAGCCGCCAGCCGTAGTCCAGCACCAGGCCGAGCGAGGCCTCGATGCCGCGCGACGATTGCTGTCCAATCTGCTGAACTTTGTTCGGACTGATCGGATCGGCAGCGAGCAGGTTGTTCTTGACGATCTCATAGCCGGCCAGCGTCCACTCGCCACGCCCGTTCCAGAACGACTGTTTGACGCCGACCTCGATCTGTTTGCCGGTGGTCAGAGTGAAGTTCTTCTGCGCAGCGCTCGTCGTGATCAGGGTGCCGACCGGATCGGTGCCGACGGTGTATTGGCCGTAGAACGCGAGATCCTTGATCGGGGTGTAGACCACGCCGGTCCGCCAGCTCGTGCCCGACAGCGCGGTCTCGAAGCTGTTTGCCGGATTGCGGTAGTCGGTGCGGTTGATGGTTGGCTGATCGAAGTTCACCCCGCTGATCACCGTGAGCTGATCGGACAGCGTCAGCCGGTCCTCTGCGAACACCGAATACTGGTTAGTGACGGAACGGAAGCCGAGAGCGGTTGGGCTGGTGGTGTCGAAGAATGATCCTGGATTGAAACTATAGAGATCGACCGACGACGCACCGGCATAGGGCGAGTTGTTGGTGTGAGTGAAGGCAATCCGGTTGACGTCGAAGCCGACCACGGTTTCGTTCTTGAAGCCGAACAGGTGGCCGCGGATGGTGGCATCCATTCGGTTGCCGACCTGGGTCTGATCGTGCAGGATCTCGATATAGTCACTGCGATCGATCTTCCCGGTGGCTGGATTGAATGAATAAGATTCGATATCGCGCCAGTGCCGGCGGGTGGTCAGGGTGTACATCGTGTTGCGCACCGTGACGCTGTCGTTGACATCCCACTCGGTCTTGAACTGGGTCCAGTTGTCCTGATAGCGGATGCGGCTGTCGAGTGCATTGTAGTTCTTGAACCGTAGTGAGTCGTCCAACGTGCCGTTGATCAGCGGCGCACCGAAATAGCGCGACGGCCTGCGGTCGGCGTAGTCGTTGGAGAAGGTGAAGGCGAGGTTGTCCGCCGCCTGCAGCCGCACCGCGGCGGAGATCGCGAGGTTCGAGGTCTTGTCGCGGTCGACCCAGCCGTCGGACATATTGCCGGTGGCGGCCAGGCGATAGCTGACGTTGGGGCTGATCGGGCCGCCGCTGTCCACCGACAGTCGCCGCGTCAGATTGGTGTCCAGCGACAGCTCGGCTTCGTTGCGCTGGACATCGAGCGGCTTCTTCGGGACCACGTTGATGACGCCGCCGATCGCGCCCTGGCCATACAGCACCGACGCCGGGCCGCGCAGCACGTCGATGCGTTCTGCCGACCAGGTGTCGTATGGGAAGGTGATGGTGCCGGCCCCCGGATAGAAACGGGTGCCGTCATAAAGCGTCATCACCGAGTTGGCGCCCGAGAAGCCGCGAGAAGTGAAGGAGATACCGCCGTTACCCGGCTGCGGAGTCGCAGTAATGCCGGTGGCGTTCTGGGTCACCGCGTCGAGTACGTTGTGCTGGCCTCGCTCGCTGATGGTCTGCGCGCTGATACTCTCGACGCTGGCCGGCGTTTGCAGTGGCGTCAGGTTGAGCCGGCTGCCAGTCGCGGTGCGTTGCGTCAGGTCGAGCGCCGGCTTGGCCGCGGCTGCTTGTAGTGACGTCGTGGGGGGAGAGGTGCCGCCGGCTGAACGGGCCGCCTGCCGCGAAGCGACGGCAGCGGCACGCCCGCGTGTGTTGCTGGCCCGCGCCGGCTTGTTGCGGGCGGCGGGTGCCGGAGAGATCTCGATCGGGTCGAGCGAGCCGGGCCGCGTGGCGGTCTGACTCCGGCCGTCTGATGGCATCAGCATGGAAGATAAGGTGAGGGAGCACAGCAGGCCGGCGCTTCGTCTCAGCGCGGCATAGGAACGCGGGATCATCAGGCAACTCGCGGTTACGTGGCACGTCACCGCGAACGCAGTCTCCCCGTCACCTTTCCGGCAACGGTTCGGCTCCCACCAGGACGCCCCCGCCCGATGTGCTCGCGTGTGACCACGACTGACGGCAGGTCTCCTGGCTCACGGGTCATTCGCTTTCGTCGCCTTCCCGAGCTTTTGCGGCCCAGTGGCATGTGACGATGGCTCGCCGTTTACAGTTGCGGGGACAGCTGCGGCATGAGGCCCGATATCAGGTCAGGCCCGCACCGCATTCCCATTTGATCCCCGAAGGGAACCGTCAAAATGACGATAGGTGGTCACTACCCGAGCGTCAACACGCTGAAAGTGTCATACACGGTTCGGTCGTGCGGGTTCGTTATGCCGCGGGAATTGTGACAGACGCCGGTGCTGAAAAGTATCGATAGGCCACGCTGGTTACGCTGCCGAGCAGGCTCCAGAACAGCAGGCTGGTGACCGTGGCGGCAACGACGAAGCGATGCGACAGGGTTTCCGGCACGATGCTGTGGGCATTCTCAACCTGTGGCGCGCCGATCGCATGCGGTAGGATCAGGAGCGCGATGCCGAGCACTGCGGCCCACGGCGCGCGCCGGAGAAACAGCAGGCCCAGTCCGCCGGCCGTTGCCGCCGCCGTCCCGACCCACCAGATCTGGCGCGCCAACAGCGGAGCCACCGGCATGCCCGGAAGTTCGGGCGGCAGGCCAAGACCGGGCGCGATCGTGAACACGGCAAAGCCGCTGAGCCCCCACAGCAAACCTTCATGCCATGTCACGACAAGGCCGCGCAGTGCGAAAACTCCCGCCAAAAGCAGCGCGAAACCGATCGCGGTCAGGATGTTGGCCGCGGCGGTATAGGAGTTGCGCTCCCAGCCGTTGCGCGGCTCCCACGCCTCAGTATGGTCGTGGCCGGCATGGTCGTGGTCGGCATGTCCGACAGTGACGGCTGGTTTGTTGGCGGAGGCCGCCGGCTTTTCCGCGGTCTTCTCGTAGGTTTCGCCCCTCAGGATCAGCGGCACGGTGCCGAACTGCTGCACCACCGTGATCAGCGCGCCGACAATGAACCCGGCGACCATGGCCGAAAAGACGATTGAACGAAAAATCACGTGACTGACTTAGTGGCAGGGGAAGGCGTTGGAATGCCGGACGTCATGGGCCGCGTTGTGCACCACGTCGATGTGGGAAAAGCCCACCATGCCGATCACGAACAGGCCGAGCGCCATCGCCATCACGGCCTGCAGCACCACGCTGGCGTCCTTGGTGGCAACGGGCAGGTGAGCGGTCTGGGATTGCTGCATGTCGGGCTCCTCAATTCACGGCACCGTTCTAATCGATGCCGGGCGTGCTCGCGACGATTATTTTTTCAGGGCACGTGCCACATCGCGGCTGGTGAGATGGAAGTTGACGCCTTCGGCCAGGTTCTTGCGGCTGATCTTGGCGGAGGCCGCGGCCTGAAACGCGGGCTCATGAGTCCTGAAATAAGCCAGGCAGTCGTTCGGTGCGGGGAGCGACCGCAGCAGGGTGCGGAAGGCATGCCGATGCACCATGCAGAAGCCATGCTGGCCGTCGGTCTCAAACATCAGGGCATCGATATCGTCGCGCCAGGTCGCCATTCGCACGCCAGAGTGAAATCGCCGGAGATCGTCATCGACCTCTGCGACAGGGCGGTCGCCAGATCAAGTCACCGACATCGCGCCGGGACATCGGAACCAGACCCGGCAAGGGGGTGATCCAGGTTGCCGGCGGGACAAGCCGCGATCTTGACATATATATAAAGTGAGGCATATCATTCGAATTCTGAGTTCGGAATTCCGAATTCAAAAATGGTGGCCCATGTTTCCGCTGGATCAAGCCCCGAACCTGATCGAACAGGTCTACGCCCGGATTCTCGAAGGGATTTCCGACCACACCCTGCCGCCGGGCCGGCGCATCCGGCAGAGCGAACTCGCCGAGCAACTCGGGGTGTCGCGTCAGCCGGTCAGCCACGCGCTGCATCTGCTGCATCGCCAGGGGCTGGTGGCTGAAAGCGGCCGCAAGGGCTTTGAAGTCACCCGACTCGATCCCGTCCGCATCCGCCAGCTTTATGAAGTGCGCGGCGCCATCGATGGCCTTGCCGCGCGGTTGGCGGCCGAGCGCGTGAAGGCGGACGACGCCGATTGCACCGAACTCGATCGGGCGTTGAAAGCCGGGCGCGAGATCGACGCATCCACGTCGCTGTCGACGCTGATCACGCGGGATGTCGATTTCCATCGCGCCATCTATCGGCTGTCCGGCAACCCGGCGATTGAGGAAACGGTGTCGCCGCAATGGCCGCACATGCGCCGCTCGATGGCCACCGTGCTGGCCGAACTCGATTATCGTGCCAGCGCCTGGCACGAGCACGAGACCATTGCCGCGCGGATCTTTGCCGGCGATGCGGACGCCGCCGAGAGCGCCGCGAGAGGCCATGCCCTCACCGCCGGACGTGCCACCGAACAACGCCTGACCCCGATCCGGACGTGACCGCTTCTGCACGACAAGACTGCCAAATAAAATCGACCAAGAACATCAGGAGGACGCCCCCATGAAACTGACCCAGCAGCAGATCGAGACGTTCCACACCGAAGGCTGGCTGTTCCTGCCCGAGCTCTTCAACCCTGAGGAAGTCGATCTGCTTCGCCGCGAGGCGCTTGCGATCTATGACCAGCATCGCCCGGAAGTCTGGCGCGAGAAAACCGGCGCGCCGCGCACGGCGTTTGCCGCGCATACCTATAACGAAGCCTTCCGGTTGCTCGGTGCGCATCCCCGGCTGATCGGACCGGTGGAGCAGATTTTCGGCGAACAACTCTATATGCATCAGTACAAGATCAACGCCAAATCCGCCTTTACTGGTGAGGTCTGGCAGTGGCACCAGGACTACGGCACCTGGAAACGCGATGATGGCATGCCGGAGCCGCGGGCGATGAACATCTCGGTGTTCCTGGACGAAGTGATGCCGATCAACGGCCCACTGCTGCTGGTGCCGTGCAGCCAGACCGCGGGCGACTTGAAAGCCTCGCACGATATCGCGACCACGTCGTATCCGTTGTGGACGCTTGACGATGAGACGGTGACGCGGCTGGTCAAGGAAGGCGGTATCGTGGCGCCGACCGGCAAGCCGGGCGGCGTGCTGATGTTCCACGGCAATCTGGTGCACGGCTCGGCCGGCAACATCACGCCTTATCCGCGCAAGATCGTCTATCTGACGCTGAATGCGGTGTCGAACCACATCCGCACGCCGACGCGGCCGGAGTTCATCGCGCACCAGGATTTCGCGCCGATCAGGCCGGTGGACGACGATGCATTGTTGCGGCTTGCGCGCAGTCCCCGCCAGGCCGCAGAATAAGCGTCGCACAGAGAAACGACGCACAACATGAATCTGCATCAACTGTTGAGCAAGCGCCATGCGGCGGGCAAGCCCGTTCGCGTGGCGCTGATCGGAGCCGGCAAATTCGGCTCCATGTTCCTCTCGCAAGTGCCGCACACGCCGGGGCTCGAGGTATCCGTGATCGTCGATCTCGATCCGGAGCGCGCGCGCGAGGCCTGCCGCACTGTCGGCTGGGATGCCGCGCGCATCTCGGCGACCACCTTTACCGACGATGGCGCAGCCGCGATCAAAAGCGACGCCGTAGAAGTGGTGGTGGAAGCCACCGGCAATCCCGCGGTTGGCATCCGCCACGCCCGTGCGGCGATCGCCGCCGGCAAGCATATCGTCATGGTCAATGTCGAGGCCGACGTCCTCGCTGGCCCGTTGCTCGCCGACGAAGCGCGCCGTGCCGGCGTGGTCTATTCGCTGGCCTATGGCGACCAGCCGGCGCTGACCGCCGAAATGGTGGACTGGGCGCGCGCCACCGGCTTCCGCGTCGTCGCCGCCGGCAAAGGCACCAAGTACCTGCCGATCTATCACAACGTCACGCCCGCCGAGGTCTGGAAACACTACGGCCTGACCGCGGGTGAGGCACAATCCGCCGGCATGAACCCGCAGATGTTCAATTCCTTTCTCGACGGCACCAAGTCGGCCATCGAGATGGCGGCGATTGCCAACGCGACCGGTCTTGACGTGCCCGCAAGCGGGCTGCTGTTTCCGCCTTGCGGCGTCGACGACCTGCCGCATGTGATGCGTCCGCGCCACCAGGGCGGCGTGCTGGAAAAATCCGGCGTGGTCGAGGTGATCTCTTCGCTGGAGCGTGATGGCCGCCCGGTGTTTCGCGACCTGCGCTGGGGCGTCTATGTGGTGCTGGAAGCGCCGAACGACTATGCCGCTGACTGTTTCCGCCAATATGGTCTGAAGACCGACAGCAGCGGCCGTTATGCGGCGATGTACAAGCCGTATCACCTGATCGGGCTGGAGCTGAACATCTCCGTGCTCTCGGCGGCGCTGCGTGGTGAGCCGACCGGGCAGCCGCAGGATTTTCGCGGCGATGTCGCAGCCATCGCCAAGCGTGCGCTGCGCGCCGGCGAGATGCTGGACGGCGAGGGCGGTTACACCGTCTGGGGCAAGCTGATGCCGGCCGCTGACAGCCTGAAGGCCGGTGCGCTGCCGATCGGGCTCGCCCACAAGGTGCGGCTGACGAAAGATGTCGCTCACGGCGCCGCGGTGCGCTGGAGCGATGTCGAGGTCGATGCTGGCAATGACACCATCGTCACCCGCCGTGCCATGGAAGCCCGCTTCGGCGGTGCCTTGTCGGCGGTCGCAGCGCCGCTCAAGGTGTAAGCGGGACCTGCAGATATACGGACAGGGCCTAGCGTTGCGGCAAGGCCTATCATCCCCACTGCGTCATTGCCGGACTTGATCCGGCAATCCATCTTCCTTGCTGAGGTCAAGTCCGCGGATGATGCGGAGCAACACCTCACTCCGGATCATCAATTGAAACCCCGAGCCGGTCTCCACCGTATCATCAGGACCGGCGGCAGTGATGGCGGCCGGCACGGCGATCCGGTGGTCCGATGACGCACGATGTCTCCATTGCAGCCGCGCTGATCGCCGGGGTCGTCAGTTTCCTGTCACCCTGCGTTCTCCCGCTGGTGCCGCCGTATCTGATCTATCTGACCGGCGCCACCATCGAACATGTCGCCGAGGGCGGCCAGACCGTGGCATCGAAGCGCGCGGTGATGATGTCGGCGTTGATGTTCGTGCTCGGCTTTTCCACGGTGTTCGTGGCGCTGGGCGCCAGCGCCAGTCTTATTGGCGGCCTGGTTCGCGCCTGGTCGGCGCAGTTGTCGATCGTGGCCGGCGTGGTGATCATCATCATGGGCCTGCACTTTCTTGGACTGACGCGGATCGGCCTTTTGATGCGCGAAGGCCGTGCCACGATGGCCAAGCCGGTTGGGTTGTGGGGCGCCTATGTCATGGGTCTCGCCTTTGCGTTCGGCTGGACGCCATGCATCGGGCCGATCCTGGCCGCGATCCTGTCGGTGGCTGCCGCCGAGGCCACCGTGACAAAGGGGGCCGGATTGCTCGCGATCTATTCCGCGGGCCTTGGTATTCCCTTCCTTCTCGCGGCATTCATGATCGAGCGGTTCTCCGCAATGCTGGCCCGGCTGAAGCGTCATCTGGCCAGCGTCGAGCGGGCCATGGGCGTGCTTATGGTGCTGACGGGAATAGGATTTCTCACGGGAACAATGTCGACCATCAGCATCTGGCTGATTGAGACGTTTCCCGCACTGGCGAATATCGGGTGAGGCCGCGTAACAAAAAGTCGATTTGGGACGAAACGTCACTGTCATCCGCGTTCAACAGCGGCCCGCCGTCGATCGAACCAGGCGTCGACGCGAGCCGTGCCGGCGGCATCAAAGGGGGTACTATGAAAGCCATTGTCGACTTTCTCATCGTCCTGCCCGCGCGTGTCGGGATGATCTTCGCCGAGATCGGACCGCTGATCATGCGTCTCGTGGTCGGCTATGTGTTCATGCTGACCGGCTGGAGCAAGCTCAACAATCTGCCCGCCATGATCCAGAATTTCACCGACTGGGGCATTCCCTTTCCCAGCATCCTGACCCCGTTTGTTTCGGGTGTGGAGTGTTTTGGAGGTCTCATGCTGATCCTCGGCCTGTTCACCCGCATCCCCGCCATCATGCTCGCGGCGGTGATGGTGGTCGCGATCAAATCGGCCAAATGGGGCGATGTCGAATCGCTGGAGACGCTGCTCGGCTTCGAGGAAGTTACCTACATGGCTGCGTTCCTCTGGCTGGCCGCCGTCGGGCCCGGCAAGATTTCGCTGGATCACCTGCTGCTGCGCGCGGCGGGGCGAAGCGAGGCGTCGAGGTAACGTATTGGGCGATGGTGGTTCTCGTCGCAAGCCCTGCGCATTCGCTCACGATTGCGTGAGACCGCCAAAAGGCTGAGCCGCCGCCCGTGGCGCTGCGTAGCTCTCGGAGACCGGCGGCGCTGATCGCTGGAGTTTGGGAGGCACGATGAAACTGCTCCACGCACTGACGGTCGCCGTCGCGTTTGCCGTGTCTCCTGCGGGGGCTGCCGAGCCCGTCACATGGAATGGCTGGCACGAGGATCTGTTTGCGCGCGCGCAGGCCGAGAAACGCTTCGTGATCCTCGATCTCGAAGCGGTGTGGTGCCACTGGTGCCACGTGATGGAAAAGACGACCTATTCCGATCCCGCTGTGATCGACCTGCTGGCCGCGAAATACATTGCGGTGCGGGTTGATCAGGATGCCAATCCGGACCTGTCCAGCCGTTATGGCGACTGGGGCTGGCCGGCGACCATCGTGTTCAATTCCGACGGCACCGAAATCGCCAAGATCCGCGGCTATATCGAGCCGGAGCGGATGCAGGCCCTGCTCAAGGCGATTATCGATGATCCGTCGCCCGGTCCGTCGGTCGGCGAAGCCTTCGAGATCAAGCCATCGGCAGCGCACCTCCTCAGCAAGGAGCAGCGCGCGGAGCTGACGAAGTCCTTTGACGGGTCGTATGAGGAGACCCTTGGCGGTTGGGGCGACACCCAGAAGTATATCGATGCCGACAGCATGGATTATGCCGTCGCTCGCGCGGAGGCCGGCGATGCAACGGCAGTCAAGCGCGCGCGGCAAACCCTCGACGCGGCACTCAAGCTGATCGATCCGGTCTGGGGCGGCGTATTCCAGTATTCCGAAGGCGGTAGTTGGACCAAGCCGCATTTCGAAAAGATCATGTCGTTCCAGGCGCAATATCTGCGCCAGTACAGCCAGGCTTATGCGCTGTGGAAGGACCCGAAATATCTCGCGGCAGCGCGTGACGTCGAACGCTATCTTGCGGCCTTTCTGATCAGCCCGGACGGCGCGTTCTATGTCAGCCAGGATGCCGATCTCAACCACGACATGGATGGTCACGCCTATTACGCGCTCGGTGATGCCGCGCGTCGCAAGCTCGGATTGCCGCGCCTCGACAAGAATCTCTATGCCCGTGAGAACGGTTGGGCGATCAGCGGTCTTGCCGCTTATTTCAATGTCACGAACGACCCAAAGGTGCTCGCGACGGCGGAGCGCGCCGCGAAGTGGGCAATCGACAGTCGCGCGCGGCCCGACGGCGGCTTCAATCACGGTGACAAGGATCGCGGCGGGCCGTTTCTTGGCGATACCCTTGCCATGGGGCAGGCGTTTCTTGATCTCTATGCCGCGACCGGCAACCGCGACTGGCTGATGCGTGCCGGCCAGGCCGGCGACATGATCGATGCCACCTTCAAGGACGCCACGGGTGGCTTTCTGACCTCGAAAACCAGCGAAGCGAAAATCGGCGTCTTCGCTAAGCCGGCAAAACTGATCGACGACCAGATCCAGGTTGCCCGTTTCATGAACCTGCTCGATCGTTATTTCGCCAAGGATGTCTACAAGCACAATGCCGAGCACGCCATGCGTTATCTCACGGCCGCCATCATCGATATGCCACGACCCTTCCCGGGCGTGCTGCTGGCGGATGAGGAATTGGCGGTGGAGCCGACCCACATGACCATCGTCGGAGCGAAGGATGATCCGCGCGCGCAGAAGCTGCATGCAACGGCGCGCGCCTATCCGGCGCGCTACAAGCGCCTGGAGTGGCTGGATCTGCGCGAAGGCAAGTTGCCCAATCCCGATGTCGAATATCCCGATCTTGGCGAGCCCGCGGCCTTCGCCTGCAGCAACCGCATCTGCTCATATCCTTCCTTCAATGCGGAAGAGTTGCAGGCCACGGTGAAACAGATGGCGAAGCTGAGGCCGCAGCGCGCGGCGGCGAATTAAGCGCTCAAGCTGGATACCGGCGACTTGGGGCAGCCCAGGCCGCTGAGGTCAAGCCCTCGTATCCTGATATGATGTCGAGACGTCTCCTACCGACGGCGTCATGGCCGGGATTGTTCCCAGCGACTCGGCTTCGTCGAGTCGCTGTTACGTCTTGGACGGCATCGTAACAAGAAAGATGTGGATGCCCGGCCCAAGACAGCCCAAGGTCGGGCATGACGCGGAGAGAGTGGGGCTGTCTCCCTCGTTATCACGGCGTCATTTCATGCACAATTTTACCGATCCGCAGCACATGCCTTACGCCGCAGCGCAGCAAAATAAAATTTTCTTTCGAATCCCTGTAACCAAATGAAACGAGCTCCGTAGCTTGATGTGGATGATCTCTGAACGAGAGCCACGCTGATCGCCAGGCGATCCGCGCCAGGCATTCGCGGTTGGACGGCATCCGAAAACGTTCGCTGTGCGGGGCCGTGATCACCCAAATCACGATTCATGGAACCGCTTTTTAACATCAACCGAGTTTGAGGAGATCGTTATGAAAATGGATTCCAAATCAGGTGCCACTCTCGCAGTTGCCGCCGCCACTCTTTTCCTCGCCGGCGCCACCGTTGCCACGCCCACCACCGCTTATGCCGCGAACGGCAAGTGTATCGCCGCCAACGCCTGCAAGGGCCAGAGCGCCTGCAAGAGCCTGACCAATTCATGCAAGGGGCAGAATGGCTGCAAGGGCCAGGGCTTCTCGATGATGTCGGAGAAGGGCTGCGCCAAGGCCGGCGGCAAGTTCGTCGCGTCCTGATGTGAGACGACGGTGCGGGACCCGGCAAGCTGCGTCCCGCCCTCAAAGAGGGGATCGTTCGAGTGATGTGGCTCGGACGACCCGTCCATCACACCGGTACCACATCGTCATCAACATGTACGGGAGACCTGCGATGAAGTTGAGTTCGAAATCCGGAGCGACCCTCGCGGCTGCCGCCGCAACGCTGTTCCTGGCTGGCGCCAGCATCACCACCGTCGCCTACGCCGCCGACACCGGCCATTGCGTCGGCGCCAACGCCTGCAAGGGCCAGAGCGCCTGCAAGGGCGGCAATCACGCCTGCAAGGGGCAGAATGCCTGCAAGGGCCAGGGCTTTGCGGAAATGACCAAGGCGAAGTGCTCGGCTGCCAAGGGCAAGTTCGAAAAGTCCTAATCGCCGGCTTGGTTTGAGAAGCGAAGCGGGGGCTGGGCCGACGGTGTCCGGCCTCCGGTTTCTCTGATAGGATGGCGCTCCGGACAACGACGGCGTGCCTCTGGATTGATCCGCGATCGGATGCTGCATGAACATCTCCAGCAAGATGCCACCGATGGACAAGAGCGCCGATCCGGCGTCGCGGCCGCCGGGTGGTCCGCGGGTATCCGACAAACCTCCGTTCCTTGGATTCGGCCTGGGGTTGCGGGCCCAGCACTATGACGAGATCCTGAGCGGACATCCGCCGATCGACTGGTTCGAGGTCATCAGCGAAAATTACATGCTGCCTGGCGGGCAGCCGTTGCGCGTTCTGGACAAGATCCGGGAGCGCTATCCTGTGGTGATGCACGGCGTGTCGCTGTCGATCGCGTCGACCGCTCCGCCCAATTTCGAATATCTGCAGGGGCTGCGCGATCTCGCCGCGCATGTCGAGCCGAAATGGGTGTCCGATCATCTGTGCTGGACCGGCGTGCATGGCAAGAACTTGCACGACCTGCTGCCGATACCCTACACCAACGAAGCCCTCGACCATGTCGTCAGCCGTGTTCAGCTGGTGCAGGATTTTCTCGGCCGCGCCATCGTGCTGGAAAATGTCTCCACCTATGTGCAGTTCAACAATTCCGAGATGACGGAATGGGAGTTCCTCAGCGAACTGTCCCGCCGGTCCGGCTGCTGGTTGCTGTTCGACGTCAACAACGTCTATGTCAGCGCCTTCAATCACGGTTACGATCCCCATGCCTTCCTTGAGGGCATCCCGGCGGATCGCGTGGTTCAGTTTCACATGGCCGGGCACAGCCATATGGGCACTCACATCATCGACACCCACGATCATCCGGTGTGCGATGAAGTCTGGGAGCTGTATGCCGCGGCGGTCCGGCGCTTCGGCAGGGTCTCGACCATGATCGAACGCGACGACAATATTCCGCCGCTCGATGAACTGGTGGCCGAGGTCGGCCGCTCCCGCGAGATGGCGGAAACGCTTCTGCCGGGCGTCGACTTGAGGCCCGCTGGATGAGCGATTTCGCGCGGCTGCAAAGCGATTTTCAACGCGGCATCCTGACCGACGACGACTCCATCCTTGCCGAAATCCTCGACAGCGACAAGGAGAAACGCGACGTCCTGTTCGGCGTCTACAGGCATGCTTACGCCTCGCGGCTGGTCGAGGCCATGCGCAACGACCACAAGCTGCTTTACGACTATCTCGGCGACGAGATGTTCGACGAAATGGGCAGGGCCTATGTGGCGGCGAAGCCCTCGCAGCGCCCGAACTTGCGCTGGTTTTCTCAGGGGCTTCCGGAATTCTTGAAAGCGAGCGAGCCCTATAGCAAATACCCGATCCTTGCGGAACTCGCTGATCTGGAGAAGGCTCTGAACGATGCCTTCGACGCCAAAGATGCGCCTGTGCTGGTTTTTGCCGATCTCGCCGGCATTGCGCCTGAAGCCTGGAACGACCTGACGTTTCACCCGCATCCGTCGTCCTGCCGGCTCGATGTCGCGACCAACGTTGCCGCGGTCTGGCTCGCCCTGAAGAACGACGAGACCCCACCGGATGCAGTTAGCCTTGACGCGCCGGGGCGCATCCTGGTCTGGCGCCAGGGCGTTACGCCAATGTTTCGCGAACTGTCCGCCGAGGAAGCGATGATGTGGGATGAAGCCAGCGGCGGTCTTCCCTTCGGCGTGCTGTGTTCGATGCTCGCGACCTATGACGACCCCGACGGGGCCGCGGCGCGTGGCGCCGGCTACCTGCAGGGGTGGGTCGCCTCGGAGCTTCTGACACCGCCGCCGCAGCCTGCGTGATCGTCGTATCGTCCTGAATGCCCGCCGCGGTGAGAACTCGATGTGAGCACGGTCAACGCCATTGCACGCATGATCTGGGATCAGGTCGCCCAGCGCATCGACAGTGGTGCGGCGGCGATCTTGCCGGTCGGCGCCGGCGCCAAGGAACATGGATTCCATTTGCCGATGAACACCGATCAGATTCAGGCCGAATGGCTCTCTGATCGGCTGGCCGATCGGTTTGGCGCGATCATCTGGCCGACCGTGAGTTACGGCGCTTATCCCGCTTTCGCCGCCTATGCCGGCAGCAGCAGTTTGACCGAAACGACGTTCGAGGCCGTGATCCGGGAGATCGCCGGCGGCATTCTCGGCTTCGGCTGCCGCAAGCTCCTGGTGGTCGACACCGGCATCAGCACCATTGCGCCGATCGCGCGGGCGTTGTCGGGTTTCGATCGCGGCGCGGTGCTGCATCTCAGGATCCACGACGGGCCGCGCTATCGGCACCAGGCGCAGGCGCTTGCCGAACAGCCATATGGCAGCCATGCCGACGAACTGGAGACATCGATCATGCTCGCGCTTGCGCCCGATGTCGTCGACATGCCGCGCGCCGAGGCAAGTCCCTGGTCGTCGCGTGCCTCGACTGGTGCGCTGACGCCGTCGGACCCCGCGTCCGACAATTACAGCCGCTCCGGCAGCTTCGGTGATCCGACACTGGCAACGGCGGCCAAGGGGAACATGCTGCTGGCGGCTATGCTCGACGACCTCGCCGAGGCGGCCGCCATTTTCATCGCGGCTGCAATCGAACAGCAGGTTCTGCCCTTCACTGCCGGACGCGTGGTCCAATGATGGTCCTGAAGATCGCGCGCTGGTTCGTGGTGGTCGGGGTCATTGCCGCCCTGACCGGAGCGGTGGTGACCTCACACGTCGCGGCGCAATCCGAGTTCATGCGCGGCGACAGGATGCCGTATGACGCTTTCGATCGCCTGGACAAGACCGACATTGTGGTTCCGAACGGTGTGATCCACGTGGCTTTCGCGCCCGGTGCTCTCGCTCTGCCGAAGGAGACCATTCTCGGCTGGGTGCGGACGTCGGCACAAGCCGCGTCGACCTATTACGGCCGCTTTCCGGTCCGATCGCTCAGGCTTTTGCTGGTGCCCGTGGACGGCCGCGGCGTGATGGGCGGGACGACGTGGGGCTACCGCGGTGCCGCCATCCGCATTCCGTTCGGGCGTGACGCGACCGAAGAGGCCCTCAGGCGCGATTGGGTGCTGGTGCACGAGATGGTGCACACGGCCCTGCCCGATGTGGACGAGCGCAATACCTGGCTGTCCGAAGGGCTTGCGGTTTATATCGAGCCGGTGGCGCGGGTTCAGTCCGGTGACCTTACCGCCAAGGAGATTTGGGGGGCGATGGTGCGCGACATGCCGAAGGGCTTGCCACGGGCCGGCGATCAGGGGTTGGACAATACCGGGACCTGGGGCCGCAAATACTGGGGCGGCGCGATGTTCTGTCTGCTGGCCGACATCGAAATTCGCAAACGAACCGACAACAGGCTGGGTTTGCAGGACGCCATGCGCGGCGTCCTTGCTGCCGGCGGCAGCCACGAAGTCGATTGGCCGCTCCAGCGCATTCTTGCGACCGCCGACAAGGCGGTCGGCCTGGATGTGTTGAGCAGGCTTCACGACGAGATGGGCGGCAAGCCGGTGGCGCCCGACCTCGAGGGACTCTGGCGCGATCTCGGCGTGCGCGTGCGTGATGGCGAGGTCGACTTCGACGACAGCGCGCCGCTGGCGGCGGTGCGCGCCGCGATTACGCGGATGCCGCGTTGAAAGTGCCGCGCGCTTTCATGCCAGACGCTTCGTCAGCGCCTTTGCCTCGGCAATCAGCGTCGTCGTCAACTCACCCGCCGGCATCTCGCGGGCCAGCGCTGCGGCTTGTCCCGACCACAGCGACATGAAATCTCCGGAGCCCTGCGGCTCGGACTTCGCCCGCAGCGGCATCAGCGCGCCGCCGGCAAGCGGAAATTGCGGGGCAAGATCGGACAGTGGACCGACTTCGCGCATCACGCGGTTGACGAAGCTGCGTGCGGGACGTCCGGTGAACAGATTGGTGATCGCGGTCGGATGGTTTCTTGCGTCCCTCAGCACCTGCCGGTGCGGAGCCGCGATCTTTGCTTCCGGACAGAACATGTAGGCGGTGCCGATCTGCACTGCTGAGGCGCCCAGCGCAAACGCAGCCACGATGCCGCGCGCGTCGGTGATCGCGCCGGCGGCGATGACGGGCACCTTCACCGCATCGACCACCTGCGGCAGCAACGCCATGGTTCCGATCTGGGTGGCGACATCGTCAGTCAGGAACATGGCGCGGTGGCCGCCGGCCTCGGATCCCTGCGCGATCACCGCGTCGCAGCCGTGAGCTTCCAGCCAGATCGCTTCGTCCACAGTGCTCGCGGACGAGATCAGTTTGCAGCCGGCCTGCTTGACGCGCTTGACCAGCTCAGGCTCCGGCAGTCCGAAATGAAAGCTGACAACTTCCGGCTTGATTTGTTCCACCAGTTCGCAGAACGCGGCGTCGAACGGCGTGCGGTTGGAGGTCGGGATCGGCGTGTCCGGCGCGATGCCGAGTTCGTCATAGTAAGTTTTCAGGCGTTCGCGCCATCTGGCTTCGCGGGCCTGGTCGATCTGCGGCGGCTGGTGGCAGAAGAAGTTGAGATTGATCGGCTTTGATGTCCGTTTGCGGATCGCGCAGAACTCGGCGCGCGCCTGCTCCAGGCTGAACATGGCGCACGGCAAGGCTCCGAGACCGCCGGCTTCCGCCACCACCACCGCGAGATCGGCGTACACCACGCCTGCCATTGGCGCGAGCAGGATCGGCAATTCGATGCCCAGCAGGTCCTGTAATCGGCGGTCCGGCCACATGTGATTATCCTCCGGTTTGAGCGAGGGGGTAACTGCGAATCTTGAACGCGTAGAGCAGCGAGCCCACGACCAGGCTCACGACAGCGGTTTGCAGCGCCAGCGTGAAACCGGCGGCATGGGTTGGCGTGTGATTAAGCAGAACGCCGACCAGCGGCGGTCCCGCGATTTGTCCGATGCCATAAGCAGCGGTCAGCAGCGCCATGAAGCTTGTCGCCCCGTGGGGACTGAGGCGACGTGCTTCCTGCATGGTGAAGTGGGTGATGCCGGTGAACGGCAGGCCGACCAGGATGCTGCTGAGCACGAAGCCGGCAACCGTCGGCCACAGCAGCGACATCAGCACACCCATAGCCTGCACGATGTAGCTGCCGATCAGGAGGTAACGCAGGTCGATATGGTGCGGGATCCGGCTTGCCAGCAGCGCGCCGCAGATGATGGCGAGGCCGAAGATCGGCCAGAACAGGTCGATCCAGGGCGATGCGCCCAGCGCTTCGCGGGCGATCACCGGCATGAATGTCGCCGTGATGATGTAGCCGAAGCCGGCGAGCCCATAGGCCAGCGCAAAGATCCATTGCTCGGCGTTCCAGCCGCCGCGTGCCACCGGTGCTGCCGCGGCCGGCACCGGCGCGCCGCCGTCGTCCTGGAAGATGCGCCAGGTCAGCGCGGTCATGACAGCGGCGAGGCCGCCGAACACCAGCCACGCGCCGAACGAGGAGAGCTTGAGGGATGTCGCCGCGCTGGCGACGATGCCCGAGAGCACGATGCCGACGCCAGGCCCGGTGAAGATGATGCCTCCCAGCGCGGGCTGCCCCGCACGTGCCAGCCGGGCCAGGCACCAGCCGGCGGTGTAGATCAGGGTGATCGCAGTGGCGACGCCGGCCAGAAATCGCAAGGCCGGCCAAAGCATGGGGAGCGGGAAGGCCATCGCCAGCGTCAGCAGCGCTGTCACCGACAGGCCGCAACGGATGATCCCGGCACTGGAGATGCGCAGCCGCTTCCGGCTCGCAAGAAACGACGGCAACACGATGCAGCCGAGCGCACCGAGCAGATAGCCGATCAGGTTGATGGTCGCAAGCCAACTGCCCTGCTTGAGGTCGATGACGCCGTCCGCCAGCATCATCGGCAGCACCGGCGTGAACGCAAACCGGCCGATACCCATGATGGTCGCGAGCGACACGGCGCCTGCGATGGCGATCGTCACGGGCCGCATCGCGCGTTGGGATTGATCGGGCGTGGTCACGTTCTCGTCTGCTCCGCGTTGCAAAACTGCCCCTTTGGGGTAGCCCGAAGCTTTCGCGCGATCAAATCGATATTCGGGATGCCCCGTATCACTTTCCCAGATGGCTGGGTTGCAATGGATTGTGGCCGTTCGTTACGCCCGGATCGCAGCTATTTGACCTCGTCGGAAAACGCAGCCTTGGTCGGTTTGAACGTCGACAGCGGCGGCTCGGTGTCCTTCGCCATCAACGCGATGCGGCCTTCCAGATGCTGCGCGGTCCAGATGAAGGCGTCGATCTGCTCGCGGGTCAGCCCACCGACCAGGCGCTGGTGCCGCAGCACGATTTCGTCGAAGGAGCGATCGTGCAGCTGGCGGCCGGCCTTTGTCAGCGCCACCGTGGAGCGCCGGCGGGCGCTTTTCCTGTCGTTGCGAATGGCGATCAGGCCGCGCTCGGCGAGGATGCGCAGCGCCCGGCTGACCGCGGCCTTGTCGAGCGTACCCAGCGTCCAGATGTCGTAGGCGCTGGAAGGGCCTTCCGCCGCGATGAAGGACATGATGCGCCAGTCGAGCAGGGTGATGCCGTAGCTGTCCTGGAAATAATCCTTGGCCGAGGCGCGCAGCTTCATCGACAACCGTGACACCACGGTCGGCACGTAGCGCTCGAAGTCGATGGCTTGCGGCACCGGCGTGCTGCCGGTCCCCGACGTCGCCTTCCTGGTTTTCTCCATTCCGATACCTCTGGCGAATCTTCTCCGTCATTAAGCACGGATCGGCCCGGCAGCGCCCATGCGCCTCCCGTTGCAATAGGTGTAAAAACAACTATAGTGTCCTTCATGAGGTCGCCGGCAAGGGGACCGCGCATCAGTCTCGCAAGGCTCGCAAGAAGCCCGACAAGATCCAAAGGGAGGACACCATGATCGACCGCCGGCGGTTTCTCGCCGCAACGTCTGCGTTTGCCGTGATGGGCTATGGCGCCCAGGCCTCGGCGCAGGACAAGTTTCCCTCGCACAATGTCCGCCTCATCGTGCCGTTCACGGCCGGTGGGCCGACCGACGTCATTGCTCGCATCATCGGCGAGGCGATGGCGGCGAAATGGTCGATGCCGGTCATCGTCGAGAACAGGCCCGGCGCGGGCACGCTGCTCGGCACCGATGCGGTGGCGAAGTCGGTGCCTGATGGCCACACCATCGGCATGGTCATCACCGCCTATGTCATCAACCCGGCGGTGCGCGACCAGATGCCGTTCGACACCCAGCGCGACCTGCGCGGGCTTACTCAATTGGCCGAAGCGCACATGGTGGTGGTGGCCAATCCGTCATTCCCGGCCGACGACATTCCCGGCCTGGTCAAGGTTGCGCGCGCGCAAAAGGAGCCGCTGGCCTACGCGACGCCGGGGCCGGCCACCGCAACCCACATGGCCGCGGAACTGCTGCAGAAGACGGCCGACATCAAGATGCTGCACGTGCCGTATAACGGCAGCGCCAATGCGCTCACCGATGTTTTGGCCAACCGCGTGCCGCTGATGTTCGACGTCTGGCACTCGGTGCAACAGCATGTGCGGGAAAAGACCATCAAGGTGCTCGGCGTCACCAACGCCACCCGCATTCCCAACGCGCCGCAATACGCCTGCATCGCCGAGACCTATCCCGGTTACGAAGCGAATTCGATGTTCGGGCTGGTGGTCGCGGCCAGGACGCCCGATCCGCTGGTCAAGGCGCTGTCGGATGATCTCATCGCCTTCGTCAAGTCGCCGGCGTTCGCGGCCAAGGCGGAAACGTTCGGCATGCAGCCGGTCGGCTCCACGCCGCAGGCGTTCGATCAATTCGTGGCCGGCGAGATCGGCAAATGGAAGACCATCGCCTCCGCCGCCAACATCCACCTGAACTGATGTGGTGACTGGATTTGCGAGCACCCTGTGAGGAGCGTCAGATGAACGTGCACACGCCTCTGGATGGTCTGATCGACGACCGTCCGTCCGACAAGGCCTTCCATGTTTCCAGAAGCGCCTTCACGGATCCGGACATCTTCGATCTGGAGATGAAGCACATCTTCGAGGCGACATGGTCGTTTGTCGGCCTCGAAACGCAGATTCCCCGGCCGCATGACTACATCACCACATTCATCGGCCGGCAGCCGGTGCTGCTGATGCGTGACGGCGAGGGAAACATCGGCTGTTTCCTCAACACCTGCCGGCATCGCGCCACGATGGTCTGTCCGTTCAAGCGGGGGCGGCAGAAGTTTCATGTCTGCCGCTATCATGGCTGGGCCTACGACAGCGCCGGCCGCAACATTTCGGTCACCGACAAGGATGACGGGCAGTATCCGGCTGATTTCGACAACGCGGATCGTAATCTCTTCCCGGTCGCCCGGCTCGAGAGCTACCGTGGTCTCATCTTCGCGAGCCTGTCGGCCGACGTGCCGTCGCTGTCCGATTACCTCGGCGACGCCCGCGCCTTCATCGACCTCGTGGCCGACCAGAGCCCGGTGGGGCAGCTCGAATTCGTTCCCGGCGACATCACTTACACTTTCGATGCCAACTGGAAACTGCAGTTCGAGAACGGGCTCGACTATTACCATTTCAATTCCACGCACAGTTCCTACGTCGACATCCTGGCGCAGCGGACCAAATCCGGCGATGCCACCGGGTTCACGTCGGAGCGTGCGGACGAGGTCGAGGGGCAGGGAAGCTTCAATTTCAGCAACGGCCACGCCGTCAACTGGTCGATCAAGCGGCAGATGCGTTACGGGCGGGCGCTGGCCTCCGATCCTGACGGCCTCGCCGAGGTGAAGGCACGGGTCGGCGACACCAGGCTGAAATGGATGCTGCGCCAGCGCAACCTGACCATTTTCCCCAATCTGCAGATCATCGATATCAGTTCGGCGCAACTGCGCACCTGGCGGCCGCTGTCGGCGGACAAGACCGAGATGACGTCGCATTGCCTGGCGCCGGTGGGCGAGAGTCCGGCTGCGCGCCGCTTTCGCATCCGCGCCTATGAGGACTTCTTCAATCCGAGCGGGCTCGCCACCTCCGACGACAACGTGATGTACGAATTCTGCCAGACCGGCTATGCGGCTCAGGCCGGCGACACGCTCGGGCATTTGCGCGGTCTCGATCCCGGCATTGGCCTGCCCGGCGATCATGTCAGCGAACTCGGCATCTCCCCGGTCGATTACGCCTTCGGCAAGCCCGGCTTCGGCGGCGAAACCAATTTCCATTCCGGTTACCGCGAATGGCGGCGGCTGCTGCAGCATGCGACAGGGGAGGCGGCCGATGCCTGACCAAAAGGCGGATGGCCGCCGGTTTGAGACCGGGCACAATCACGCGGAGGCCGAGAAACTGCTGTTCGACGAAGCCCAGCATCTCGACGACAAGGAATGGGGCGCATGGGCCGAGCTCTATGAAGCCGATGCGGAATACTGGGTGCCGTCCTGGCTCGACGAGTATGAGCTGGTGACCGATCCGGACACGCAGGTGTCTTACATTTATCACACGTCGCGAGCCCAATTGCAGGAGCGGATCGGCCGCATCCAGTCGCGCAAGTCGATCACGGCGCTGCCGTTGCCACGGACGCTGCACATGATCTCGAATGTCGTTCTCACCGACATCGACGATCGAAACATCGATGCCAGATCGTGCTGGACGACGCATGTGTTCGATCCGCGTACGCGCAGGCAGCATCTGCACTTCGGAACCTACCGGCATCGACTTATCCTGTCGGATGGCCGCTACCGCATCGCCCGCAAGAAGATTATCATCATGAACGACTGCATTCCGACGGTTGTCGATTTCTACAGCATTTAGGAGAGTGACAATGTCCGATAGCGATGGGGCCGGGAAATGGGAGATCGCGGTTGCGGTCTCCGACGTCAAAGCCGGCGAGCCGGTGGGCTGTTCGCTGCGGCAGCACGAGATTGCCGTCTACCTGGTGGACGGCACCTATTATGCGACATCGAACATCTGCACCCATGAGCAGGCGCTGCTGACGGACGGATTTCTGGAGGGCTGTGAAATCGAATGTCCGCTCCACGGCGCGCGCTTCGACATCAAGACAGGAGAGGTGCTGTCGAGCCCTGCGGAAACCGATCTGGAAACGTTCCGAACCCGCGTGGTGGGGGACCATATTGAGGTGTTGCTGCCGGAGTAGGGCGTATCTCCACAGGTCTTCCTGTCGGGGTGATCGGACTCTTCGCTGATGCGGGATCCCTGGACTTGCTCTAGGATGAACGCAGCGTCTGTTTTGAGATCGGACGAAGCGGAGAGAGTCTTGGCAGACCGGTCGGATCGGAATCTGAAGGCCTGGATTGAGGCGCTGAACGCAGTTCCTTCGGGATCGATGACTGAGGCTGACATTCTGAGTTGGGTCGAAGGGCCGCTGCGCCGCTTTTTTCCTTTTCAGCGCTTCCTCGGGGGCTATGGCCGCCTGTCTGGCGGCCGCATCCGCATGCGCAACCTGCTGACGTCAGGCCATCAGCCTGACTTCGTTGCAAGCCTCGAAGATGCGTTCGACCTGACGTTGCGAGGCTGCTTCGCGTGGTGGGTGCAAAATCGCGCGGCCTTCATCCTGGATCCCGAACACCCGCCGGCCTTCGCCACCGATCGCGAACTCGAGGAAATCAGGCACTTCTCGCTTGGCGTCATCGCTGCCCATGGTGTCATTGATCCCTTCGCCAATACCGGCACCTATATCAGCTTCTCCGGCGTTACAGCGGATGATCCTGTCAACACGCGGGCTTCGCTCAATCTGATCGCTCCGGTGCTTCACGCGTTGTTTCTTGCGACCGAACAGGTCGCGAAGTCTCCGATCGACCTTGCGAGGCTGACCGATCGCCAGAGGCAGCTGGTCGATTTGGCGCTGATCGGACTACCTGACAAGACCATCGCGTCACGTCTTGGGATCTCCGAACATACCGTGGGAAATCATTTTCGTGGCATCTACGATCGGTTGGGCATCAGCAAGCGCAGTCAGCTGATCGCGGCTCTGAAATAGGTCAAGGTCTTGCCGAAAGGCCCATCCCGATTCGGGATTCTCCTCTAGCACGTACGTGTCATCGACCGGCGGAAGCTCGGGTGCTGTTGTGATGACGGCACTCAGCGATCCGGCGCCGGTGCTGGTTCCGGATCCTCACACGAGGTGATCCGCCATGACATCCCTCATCCTCACATCGCTGCTGATCGTATTGGCAGCCATTGCTTTCATGACCCTGGAGCGGCTTGCGCCAGGCCGGGAATTGCCCAATGCGCCGGGATGGTACGGCCGTGCGCTGCTGATTGCGCTGTTTCAGGTCGGCATCACCCTGGCCACTTGCAGACTCTGGATCCACCTGTTCGGAAATGCGTCGCTGTTCGATCTGAGGGCGTTGCAGTCGCCGGTGCTCGAGGGATTTGCCAGTTGGTTTATCGGCACGTTCTTTTGCTATTGGTGGCACCGGATCCGTCACATGAATGGATGGTGGGTGCTGTTTCATCAGGTTCACCATTCTCCGGCCCGGATCGGGACCATCACATCATTCTATAAGCACCCAATCGAGATCCTGGCCGACGGCGCGCTTGCGGCCGTCATCCTCTTTCCGCTGCTGGGCTGCTCGATCGAGGGCTCGATGTGGTTCAACATGTTCGCCGCGGTCGGCGAGTTCTTCTATCACTCCAATTTCAAGTCTCCGCGCTGGCTGAAATATGTCATCCAGACTCCGGAGATGCACTCGCTGCACCATGAGCTGGGCATCCATGCTGGGAATTATGGTGACCTGCCGATCTGGGATCGGCTGTTCGGCACCTATCGTGAAGCCGATCAATTTGCGCCGCAATGCGGCTTCCCGCGCAACAATGAGCGCCATCTGGCGCGCATGCTGCTATTTCAGGACGTGTATGATCGCCGGTCATAGTCAAAGAAGCATGGAAGCACGTTCTGTATGGCTATCGTGATGCCCCGGCCGCGTGGCCGGGGCATCTGATGTAACCTAGACGGGATCGCCTACGCGAACACGGTGTGATCGACGGGCCCGTTGGGCACCACGTAACCGTAACGCGTGTTGGATGGCTCCACGCCGTTCTTCTCGTAGTCGGCTTTCATGGCGGCAAAGCGGTCGCCCTTGATATCCAGCATCGCCTTCTTGGGGTTGATGTTGTAGAGCCGTGCGTTGTTGCCGCTGAAGATTGCGGTCTTCACCGGCCCGTCGGCGGCGCCGAGCGGCGCGTAGCCGTGTTTCTTCTGCATCGCCTCGGGGATTTCCAGCCGGCGCAGGCCCTCGATCTGCCACTGCGGTCCGCCGGTCCACAGTGCGTCGGTGCCCCAGCAGACGTGATCGACGCCGAGGCCCTTGATCAGGGTTCCCATCAGTGCGGCGCAGACATTGGGCTCGGCCACGAGCGTCGTCGCGAACAATTGCCCGACGTCGCCATAGACGTTGTTGACGCCGTATTGCGCCGGGATATCCGCGAGGTCGCTGGTCCAGGAGATCCGCCCGGTGCGCTCGAATTCCGCCAGCGCCTGCTTCGGATCGCCGCCGACATGGCGGTAGGCCGAGTGGTAGATGACGAAGTTGAGCTGCGGCCAGTCCTTCGCCGCTTGTCCGACATCGGCGACGTCGGCGAAGCCGCGCAGGTTCGGATACTGCTTCTCGACTCCCGGCGGGAACAGGCCCTTGTGCACGCAGACGTTCTTGATGCCGGCGGCGACCATCTTCTCATAGCCTTTGTAGGTCACCTTCTCGTCGTCCAGCCGCCAGGGATAGCGGCTGATCTCCTTGTGGGTGTTGTCGCCGATGGTGTAGCCCTTGCAGGATTCCGGGTTCAGCGCCAGCGCCGCGTCCAGCTTGTCGAGCCAGCCTGGCTGGCCCGGTGTGAAGATCGCATGCGCAAACACCCGGCGCGATCCCGCTTCGTCATTGATCGACTTGCGGGCGGCGGCGATCTGCTCGTTGGTCAGGAACCAGTCCTGCTCGATGTCGGAGGGAGCGGAGGAGATCAGCGCGATCTTGGTGTCGCTGTCGAGAAACATCTCCTTCTTGTAGTTGTTGAACTTCAGGTCCTCGATGGTCTGCTCGCGATCCGCGAGCTGCTTGTTCCAGCCGGCCTTGCCGACCGCGTTGCGCATCGCGACGAAATTCATGATGCGGGTGTCGTCGCGCAGGAAATGGGTGTGCATGTCCATGATGAACTGGTCCTTGAGCGCGTCGGCGCGCTCCTGGGCCATCGCCGGCGTCGCGGCCTCAGCCCGGCTGACGTCGAACAGCGGGCCGTAGACTTCGTTCATGGCAAGATAGGCAGCGGCCATGCCGGCCGCGCTCTGGAAGAAGCGGCGTCGGTCGAGGCCTTGTTTGCCGCCGAGCTCGTCGGCCATCGCCAGCATCCGGTTCTCGACCTCGCGCTGCCGTTCGTTCTGGGGATCGGGATAGAATTCATCGCTGGATACGATCTGGGTCGGAATCGGCGTCCGGTATTCGCAGAATTCGGACGGCATCAGTGCGGCCAGTTCTTCTTCTGTCAGGTTGCTGCTCACGGCTTTGTCTCCCTGAATGCGCCCGAACTTGATGTCGGGTCGGCAGGCAGAGACTAGACCAGCTCAGGCGGACTCGTCAGCCGGGTCCGGCGGGTGTGCAGCGCCGTTCCATCAAATGTGATCAGCTGATCACCAGGCACGGGACCTTCCCATCAAGTTCCCGTGCATGAACCGGGATGTCAGGACGATGACTTGTGTGCGCCGCGCAATCGGATCTGCTGCCGAGCCGTTTTGATGAAGTTTTCGGCAGCGGGCGACAGGCTTCGCCCCGAGCGCCGGATCAGCGACAGCGGTCGATCGATCGTCGGCTCGACCAGCGGAACCGCCACCAGCGAGGGGAACTGCAACGGTGGCAGCATGTGTGCGGGCAGGATGGAGATGCCGATGCCGTGTGCGCTCATGGCGAGCGCGGTGTTGATCAGCGAGACTTCATAGGTCGGGGACAGCCGCTTGTGCTGCCGAGTCAGCGCATGGTCGATCTGCGCGCGGATCCGCGTATCGCGCCGCATGGCGATGATGGTCATGCCGGCCAGCCGGTCCCAGCTGATCTGCCGCCGGTTTTCGAAGCTGCCGTCCTTGCGCCCGATGGCGCTGAGACGGCCGCGCATCAGCGGCTCAACAGTGAGATCGGGGCCGCCTTCCTCGACGCTGCCGATGCCGAACTCGACGTCGGCCGCGGCAACGCTCGTCGTCAGCTGATCGGCCGCAACGTCGTACATCACGATCTCGATCGCGGGATGTCTTTCGCGAAAGGCCCCGATGATGTCGGGCAGCAGGGCGGACGCAGCCCCTGCCGATACCGCGAACACCACGCGTCCGCTTTTCGCCTCGGCCAGGTCTCGCATCTGCTGTGCAAGGCCCGATGCATCGCCGACGATCCGTTCCGCCAGCGGAAAGGCCGCGACTGCGGCGGGAGTTGGGTTGAGCACGCGGGTGGTGCGGTCGAACAGGCGCAGACCGAACATCTCTTCCATCTGGCGGATCAGGATGCTGACCGCCGATTGCGTCACCCTCATCTCCTGCGCGGCCCGCGTCAGGCTGCGGAGTCGGTAGACCAGGATGAAAGCCTGCAGGTGCCGCAGCGATGCATTCATATGAATCTCTCATGAATTAATCAAAATTTTCCACCTACATTTATGAACCTCCCAAAGCCTAGAATCAAACCGGTGGCGTGAATCGCGCTGGGCGCGCCGAGGGACAACGATGCTGGAGATCGAGACAACGGTGCTGGTGGTGGGCGCGGGGCCGGTCGGCCTCACGGCGGCGATGGATCTCGCCTCGCGCGGCATCGACGTGGTGGTCGCCGAAGTCCGCAGGCCTGGCGAGCCGCCGAGCGTGAAATGCAATCATGTGTCGGCGCGCTCAATGGAAGTGTTCCGGCGGCTCGGCATGGTCGGCGAGATCAGAAATGCGGGCCTGCCAGCCGACTTTCCCAACGACTGCTCGTACCGGACCACGGCGACCGGCCGCGAATTGTCACGCATCCCGATTCCCAGCCGCGCGTTACGTTATGTCGCCACCGGCGGGCCGGACACCTGGTGGCCGACGCCGGAGCCGCCGCACCGCATCAACCAGATCTATCTCGAACCGATCCTGTTTCGCAATGCGGCGTCGCATCCGCGAATCCGCGTCCTGTCACGCACACAGATCGAGGATTTCACGCAGACGGACGATGAGGTGGTGGCGACGGCGCGCGAGCTTGACGCCCATAGTTCCTTTCATATCTCGGCATCCTATGTGATCGGGTGTGATGGCGGAAAGTCCATGGTGCGCCGGCTGATCGGCGCCAGCCTGACCGGCACGCCGGTGGTGCAACGGGTGCAGTCGACTTTCATCGAAGCGCCGCAGCTCAAGCATCTGATGGCGGCGCATACGCCGGCCTGGATGGTGCTGTCGCTCAATCCGCGCCGCTGCGGCACCACGGTTGCGATCGATGGCCACGACAAATGGCTGGTGCACAACCATCTCAAGCCCGACGAACTGGAATTCGACTCCGTCGATCGCGACTGGGCGATCCGCAACATCCTTGGAGTTGACGAGAATTTCCCGTACCGCGTGATCAGCAAGGAAGACTGGGTTGGCCGTCGTCTGGTCGCGGACCGCTTTCGTGACCGCCGCGCCTTCATCTGCGGCGATGCCGCACACTTATGGATTCCGTATGCGGGCTACGGCATGAATGCCGGCATCGCGGATGCCGCCAATCTCAGCTGGCTCTTGGCAGCGCATCTCAACGGCTGGGCCGCAGCCGGTATCCTTGATGCCTACGAGGCGGAACGCCAGCCCATCACCGAACAGGTGTCGCATTTCGCGATGAACCATGCGCTGGCGATCATGAGCCAGCGTCGCGATGTGCCCGGGGATATCGAGGCCGATGGCCCCGCGGCGGATGCCGCCCGTGCGGCGTTGGGCCAGGCGGCTTACGATCTGAACGTCCAGCAATATTGCTGCGCCGGCCTGAATTTCGGCTACTATTATGATCGCTCGCCGCTGATCGCCTATGACGGCGAGACACCGCCGCCCTACACCATGGGAGGTTTCGAGCCGTCGACCGTTCCGGGCGCGCGGGTCCCGCATCTGTGGCTGCGGGACCGCCGCTCGCTCTATGACGCGTTCGGGCCGCTGTACACGCTGATCCGGCGCGATCCGGCTGTCGATGCGACGCCGTTGCTCGGCGCGGCTGCGAAGCGCAATCTGCCGATGACGCTGCTGGATATCGACGCCGCCGAGGCAGGTGTCTGCGGCGAGGTGTTGATCCTGGCGCGGCCCGATCAGCATATCGCCTGGCGCGGTAACACTGCCCCGGCGGATGCCGATGCACTGATCGACCGAATACGAGGCGCCTTACGCGCTGCATGAGCCGGACAACCGGCCGTTTTGGGGAGGATAACGAGATGCGCGGATTCCGCGGACGCACGGCATGTCGCTCTGAGATATGGCTATCGTTGCTGTTGCTGGTCCTGGCGATGGGGCCACGGCCGGCGATGGCCTATCCCGATCAGCCGATCAAGCTGATCGTCACCTTTCCGCCGGGCGGCAGTGCCGACGTGGTGATCCGGGCGCTGCAGCCGATTTTGTCGGCGGAGTTGCAGCAGCCCATCGTGATCGAAAACCGATCTGGGGCTGGCGGCAATATCGGCATCGGGGCGGTGGTGCAGGCGCCGGCCGATGGTTACACTCTCGGCGTCGCCGCGGCCGGCGTGCTCACGGTCAACCCGCATCTGAACAATGCGATGCCGTTCGATCCGCTCAAGGACCTGGCGCCGATCACGCTGCTGGCCGAAATCCCGTTCGTGCTGGTGGCGTCGGAACGAGCGCCGGTGTCCTCGGTGGACGGGATTATCGCGTTTGCGAAATCCAAACCCGACGAATTGTCGATCGGCCATGGCGGCAACGGCACCGCGATGCATCTCACCGCTGCGCTGTTCGCCCAGAAGGCGCAGGCCAGGGTCAAGCTCGTGCCCTATCGCGGCTCTGCGCCCACCGCCGTCGATGTGCTTGCGGGGCACATTCCGCTCGCAGTGCTGGATTTCCCGTCATCGCTGCAACTGATCCGCGAAGGCAGGCTCAAGGCGCTCGGTGTGTCGGCGGCCAAGCGCGTCAGCTTCTTGCCCGCTACGGCCTCACTGGCCGAACTCGGCCTGAAGGATTTCGCCGCGGTCGGATGGTTCGGGGTGGTTGCGCGCGCGGGCACAGCGCCCGAGATCATCACCCGGCTCAATGCCGCTTTCGTCAAGGCGCTGAAGGATCCCGGTGTGATCGAGAAGATCCAGTTGCTCGGCGCGGAGCCGTCGCCCTCGTCACCCCAGGGGTTTGCCGACTTCATCCGCTCCGAGACGGCCAAGTGGGGCAAGGTCATCGCCGAGGCCGGCATCAAGGCGGAATGACATCATCCCGTCGTCAGCCGGTGCTTTTGATTGCATTACTTTATTTATGGACGTGGGCGCGCCTGCGCCGCTCAGTTTGAACCAAAGGTACCAATCGTCGCCTGACGAGACGGGGCAGAGGCGCACGAGAAATCTTGATTTGAACAATTCCAGATCCCGGGTCACCATCGGACTTCCAGGGGCGAACATGTCGCCGGGCAAGAGGAAGAAACGATGCCAGTCCTCACGATCAACGGGAAAACCTACGATATCGACGCAGAGCCGGATATGCCGCTGCTCTGGGCCATCCGGGAGCTGGTCGGCCTGACCGGGACCAAATACGGCTGCGGCATTGCACAATGCGGCGCCTGCACCGTCCATATCGACGGCGAAGCCACCCGATCCTGCAGCATGCAGGTGTCTGACGTGGTCGGCAAACAGATCATCACCATTGAGGGGCTGGCCGCGGGCGGTCCCCTGCACAAGGTGCAGCAGGCCTGGGTGGCCAACGATGTTCCACAATGCGGCTATTGCCAGAGCGGCATGATCATGGCGGTGGCGGCGCTCCTGAAGGAGAAGCCGAAGCCCACCGACAAGGACATCGACGAGGCCATTACCAACATCTGCCGGTGCGGCACCTTCGCGCAGGTGCGCGAAGCGATCCACGCCGCGGCGAACGCGTAAGGGGGCCGTCATGAACAAGATGATGACAGCAACTCGTTCGCTCAGCCGCCGGGCTTTCGTGGTCGGCGCCACCGTCGCCGGTGGCGGTCTCGCCCTTGGGCTCGACATTCCCTTCGGTGGTCCGACCGTGGTTCGCGCCGCGGACGGTTCGCCCGAGGTCAACGCCTGGGTCGTGATCCGGCCCGACGATACGGTCGTGATCCGCGTCGCCCGCTCCGAGATGGGGCAGGGCACCCTCACCGGGCTGGCGCAGCTTGTCGCCGAGGAGTTGCAGTGCGACTGGTCGAAAGTCACCACCGAATATCCCACCCCCGGCGAGAGCGTGGCACGCAAGCGGGTGTGGGGCGATTTCTCCACCGGCGGCAGCCGCGGCATCCGCACCTCGCAGGATTATGTGCGCAAGGGCGGCGCCGCCGCACGCATGATGCTGATCCAGGCCGCCGCCGAGAGCTGGAAAGTCCCTGTTACCGAATGCACCGCGGCCAACAGCATCATCACTCACACGCCGTCGAATCGGACCACCACCTACGGCAAGGTGGCGGAAGCCGCTGCCAAGCTGACGCCGCCGGCCGACGTCAAGCTCAAGGATCCCAAGGACTGGACCATTGCCGGCAAGCCGCTGAAGCGGCTCGACACCGAGGACAAGACCACCGGCAAGATGATCTATGGCGCCGATATCAAGCTGCCGGGTTTGCTCAATGCTGCGATCAAGGATTGCCCGGTGTTCGGCGGCAAGCTGAAGAGCTACGACGAGGCCAAGATTGCCGGCATGAAGGGCATCAAGAAAGTCGTCCGGGTTGGCGACACCGCGGTGGCGGTGGTGGCCGACACCTGGTGGCACGCCAAGACCGCGCTCGATGCCCTGCCGATCGTCTGGGACGAGGGCGACAACGCCAGGGTGACCAGCGCCTCGATCGCCAAATGGCTGGAGGAAGGCCTCGACCCGGCGCAGCCGGCGTTCGTGGGCAATCAGAACGGCGACGTCAAGGCCGCGATCGCGGGTGCTGCCCGCAAGGTCGAGGCGGTGTATTCCTATCCCTACCAGAACCATGCGGCGATGGAGCCGCTCAACGCCACGGTGCTCTACACGCCTGACAAGTGCGAGGTCTGGACCGGCACCCAGAACGGCGAAGCGGCCTTCGCTGCGACCACGGAAGCCTCCGGCCTGCCGGCGGAGAAGTGCGAGGTGCACAAGGTGATGCTCGGCGGTGGCTTCGGCCGGCGCGGCATGACCGACTATGTCCGCCAGGCGGTGGCGATCGCCAAGCAGATGCCGGGCACGCCGGTCAAGCTGTTGTGGTCGCGCGAAGAAGACATGCTGCACGGCAAGTACCACCCAATCACCCAGTGCAAGCTCACCGGCGCGTTCGATGCCGACAACAACCTGACCGGCCTGCATATGCGCATCTCCGGTCAGTCGATCATCGCCAGTGTGTTTCCCAACAACCTGCAGAACGGCAAGGATACGGTCACGTTCCAGGGCCTCAATCCGACCGGCGAAGCGGCGTTCGGCTACAGCGTGCCGAATCTCCTGATCGATCACTCCATGCGCAATCCGCATGTGCCGCCGGGCTTCTGGCGTGGCGTCAATGTCAATCACAACGCCATTTACCTCGAATGCTTCATGGATGAGCTCGCCAAATCGGCCGGACAGGATCCGCTCGCGTTCCGGCGCAAGCTGATGGCCAATCATCCCAAGCACCTCGCCGTGCTCAACGCGGTTGCGGAAAAGATCGGCTGGGATACTCCGCCGCCGCAGGGCGTGTTCCGCGGTCTCTGCCAGCATATGGGCTTCGGTAGTTACGTTGCCGCCGCCACTGAAATCTCTGTGACTGACGGCAACAAGATCAAGGTGCACCGCATCGTCGCGGCCACCGATCCCGGTTACGCCGTGAACCCGGCGCAGATCGAACGCCAGGTCGCGGGCTCTTTCGTCTACGGTCTTTCGGCGCTGCTCTACGGCGAGATCACCATCAAGGACGGCCGTGTCGAGCAGGAGAACTTCGACACCTACAACTCGATGCGGATCGCCGAGATGCCGAAGGTGGAGGCGATCTTGATGCCGAGCGGCGGCTTCTGGGGCGGCGTCGGTGAGCCGACCATCTGCGTTGCGGCGCCTGCGGTGCTCAACGCATTCTTCGCCGCCACCGGCAAACGCATCCGCTCGGTGCCGTTGAAGAACCATGACATCCTGTTCGCGTAATGGGATGGGGCGACGTGACTGACATGCGGCAGCCATCATGGCTGCCGCATCGGATCGGACGTTCTGCATGAAATTTTTGTCGATGGTGCTTCTGATCGCGGCAGTCGGCGCATCGGCTGCGCCGGCCTGCGCCGCGTCGCTGCCACCGACGGGCGCGGCGTCGTGCTCGGGCTGCCATGGCGCGTCGGCAGCCGCGGTGCCGCGGATCACCGGCCGCGATGCCGGCGAGATCCTCACTTTGATCGCGGCGTTCCGCGACGGCTCGCGGCCCGCCACCGTGATGGGGCGGATCGCCAAGGGCTATTCCGACGACGAGCTGCGCCCGATCGCGGCGTGGCTCGCTGGGCAGAAATAGGGGGCGGCGATGAGCAGGAGATATCGCACCACCCGGCGTGCGTTTGTGGGCGGGGCTGCCGCCTCGCTGGCACTGGCGCGGCCGTCATTCGCGCAGGCCAGCGCCAACGTGGTTGTGATCGGCGGCGGCTTCGGTGGGGCAAGCTGTGCACGGGCGCTCAAATGGCTCGCCCCGAAACTGCAGGTGACGCTGCTCGAGCCGAACAAGACCTTCACGGCCTGCCCCTTCAGCAACGACGTCATTGGTGGTTTCCGCGCCATCGAAGCCCAGCGGTTTGGCTACGACAAGATCGCTGCCGCCGGCATCACAGTTGCGGCGCAGGCGGCGACCGGCGTCGATGTGCAGGGGCGAACGGTCACGCTGGCCGATGGATCTTCGCTGCGCTACGACCGGCTGGTGCTGTCGCCGGGCATCGACCTGCGCTTCGATGCGTTGCCGGGCTATGACGAAGCCGCGGTGGAGGTGATGCCGCACGCCTGGAAGGCCGGCGAGCAGACGCTGTTGCTGCGCCGGCAGCTCGAAGCCATGGACGACGGCGGCCTGGTGGTGATGTCGGTGCCCGCCAATCCCTATCGCTGTCCGCCCGGGCCCTATGAGCGGGCCTGCCTGATTGCGTATTATCTGAAAGCCAAGAAGCCGCGCTCCAAGCTGATCGTGCTGGATGCCAAGGACGCTTTTTCCAAGCAGCGGCTGTTTCAGAACGCCTGGACTGAACTGTATCCTGGCATGATCGAATGGGTGTCGCTGTCGCAAGGCGGCAAGGTGACGTCGGTCGACCCTTCGACCAAAACCTTCGTCACCGAATTCGGCAAACACACGGCACAGGTGGCCAACGTGATTCCGCCGCAGAAAGCCGGCCGCATCGCCGCGCTTGCGGGTGCGGCGGACGCAAGCGGCTGGTGTGCCATAGATCCGGTGACCTTCGAATCCAAGACGGCTCCGAACGTCCATGTGATCGGCGACGCCTGCATCGCCGGCGGCATGCCGAAATCCGCCTTCTCGGCCAATGCCCAGGCCAAGGCCTGCGCGGCCGCGGTCGCGACGCTGCTTGCGGGCGGCGCGCCGGCGGCACCGAAACTGATCAACACCTGCTACAGCCTCGCCGCGCCGGACTATGGCTTCTCGGTCGCCGGCGTCTATCAGCCGAAGAATGGCCTGCTTGCCGATGTCGAGGGCGCCGGCGGCACCAGCCCGGTGGATGCGCCGCGCGAATTCCGCGCCCGCGAGGCGGTCTATGCCCAATCCTGGTTCGACACCATCACGGCGGAAGTTTTTGGTTAGACCGTGCCACATGGCTCTAATAGCGATGCTGCTGTCCGGCGGCGCGCATGCGGCCGACTTGCTAAGTTATCTCGTGGTTGATGATGCGATCCCGACGTCGTTCACAGGCCAGCCCGGTGATCCTGCACAGGGCCGGAGTATTGTTGCCAATCGCCTGAACACGTGTGTGCTCTGCCACCCCGGGCCATTTGCGGACAAGGCGTTCCAGGGCGATCTTGCGCCGGATCTCGCGGGAACCGGCAGCCGCTGGTCGAAGGGGCAGCTACGGTTGCGGCTGGTGGATGCCTCCCACCTCAATCCCGCGACGATCATGCCATCCTATTACCGCCTGGACGGATTGGCGCGCGTCGGCACCGCCTGGACAGACAAGCCGATTCTGTCGGCACAGCAGATTGAGGATGTGGTGGCCTATCTTGCGACACTGCGCGAATAGGAGTTCGATACGCCGATGACGGATCCGACGACACCTTCAACGACATCCGCGACACGCCGGCGATTCCTGGCTCTCTCGGGCGGCGCCGTGCTCGGCGCGGGCGCCATGGTCAGCCTGCGACCGGCAGTGGCGACGCCGCAGATGCAGAACGCTGCGATCCGCGACGTGGTCGGGACTGCCACCGTGCGGCCGGGCAAAGTGAAGCTGGACGTGCCGCCGCTGGTCGAGAATGGCAACACCGTGCCGCTGACGGTGTCGGTGGCGAGCCCGATGACCGCGGATGACCATGTCGTCAGCATTCATGTCTTCAACGAGAAGAACCCGCAGCCCAATGTCGGCAATTTCTATCTCGGTGTTCGTGCCGGCCGTGCCCAGGTCTCCACCCGGATCCGGCTCGCCGACACCCAGCGGATCACCGCGATCGCGAAGCTGTCCGACGGCTCGTTCTGGTCGACCACCGCCGACGTGGTGGTGACACTGGCAGCGTGCGTCGAGGAGGCCAGCTGATGCCGGCGCTGATCAATGTTCCCGCCAAGGCGCAACGCGGCGATGTCGTCGAGATCAAGGCTCTGATGTCGCACATCATGGAGACCGGCTTTCGCCACACCCCGAGCGGCGAGGCCGTCCCGCGCGATATCATCACCAACTTCGTCTGCCGCTATAACGGCGTCGAGGTGTTTCGCGCTGACTTCTTCCCCGCCATCTCCGCCAATCCCTTCATCTCGTTCTTCACCACCGCCACCGACAGCGGCACCTTCGAATTCCAATGGGTCGGCGACAAGGGTTTTCTGGAAACCGCATCCGCGACCATCGCCGTCGAATGAAGGCCGTTGGCGCGATCGCGGCCGTGATGCTGGGCGTCATGCTGCTCGCAGCCACGCATGGTTTTACCGCCGAGATTTCACCGGCCGAGCGCCGCTCCGGCTTCAGCTTCATGTCGCCGGCCACCCAGGCAATCCAGAATGACGACACCGCTAATCCCGGAATGCTGTGGGTGCTGGATGGCGAGGCGCTGTGGACGGCCAAAGCGGGCGATGCCGGGCGCGCATGCGCGGACTGCCATGGCGACGCCAAGGCCAGCATGCGCGGTGTCGCGGCGCGCTATCCCGCGTTCGATCCTGTGCTCGCGCGCCCGGTCGATCTCGCGGAGCGCGTCAATCTCTGCCGCACCCGGCATCAGCAGGCGACGCCGTTCGCCTCTGAAAGCCGCGAACTGCTGGCGCTGACCGCACTGATCGGGACGCAGTCACGCGGCATTGCGATCGACGGCGGCAGCGATCCGCGTCTGGTGCCATTCATCGCTGCCGGCCGCGAACGGTTCATGCGCCGCCAGGGCCAGCTCAATCTCGCCTGTACCAATTGCCATGACGATAATTGGGACAAGCATCTTGCCGGCTCCGCCATCACCCAGGCGCATCCGACCGGTTATCCGCTGTACCGCCTGGAGTGGCAGTCGCTGGGGTCGCTGCAGCGCCGGCTGCGCAGCTGCATCACCGGCGTGCGCGCCCAGGCCTATGACTACGGCGCCCCCGAACTCGTGGAGCTTGAGCTCTATTTGATGTCGCGCGCCCGCGGCATGCCGATGGAGACACCAGCCGTGCGGCCGTGAGCTCGGGAGGCACATACACCCTGGGCCGGGTACCGGAACAAGGCCGTGGACCATTCTCCATCGCCGCCTTCAGACGGCAAATCGTTCCCCGATTGGGCACCTTGTTGCGATGTCCTTGCTTTTATTTGCCAGCACCTTGCCGGTCTTGGCGGCGTCACCATGATTTAGATTTGGCGACATATCCGCCCAACATGAAGCAGATCGGGAACCACCATGGGACTGCAAGAAACAACAATCAAATCCCTGCCGTTCGTCACCGCGGAACTGAATTATCTGGCGCCGACGCCGGGCAAGCCGCGCACCTATGCCTTCGATCCGCCGCCGGGCAAGCCGAAATCCACCGCGCTCCCGGAGCCGCATACCCTGCCGATCTTCGACGTGCGCGCCATCGCCGACACGGTTTCGCTCGACCGCCAGGGCTTTGCGCTGGTTCAGCAGCAAACCGCCGTGAAGGATTTTGGTGACGAGGACGAGATCAGGCGTGTGTATTACCTTGAGATCGAGGCCTTCCTGAAGAAGACCCTGGGCGCCGATCGCGTCGTCATCTTCGATCACACCGTGCGCAAGCGCGTCGAGGGAGCCACCGACCTGCGCGGCGCCGGGCCGCGCCAGCCCGCCACTCGGGTGCATGTCGACCAGACCGCCGTGTCCGGCCGCAACCGCGTCTTCGAGCACGTGCCCGACGATGCCGAGGAACTGCTGAAAGGCCGCGTCCAGGTGATCAATTTGTGGCGGCCGATCCGCGGGCCGTTGCGCGACGCGCCGCTGGCGATGTGCGACGGCACCACGGTGGCGCCCGGTGATCTCGTCGCCTCCGACCTGATCTATCCCAACCGCAGCGGTGAAACCTATTCGGTCAAATACAATCCCGAGCACCGCTGGTTCTATGTGCCGGAGATGCGTGTCGATGAAGCTCTGCTGCTGAAGTGCTACGATTCGGCCACCGACGGTCGCACCCGCTTCGGGCCGCACACCGCGTTCATCGACCCGACCACGCCGGCCAACGTCCCGCCGCGCGAAAGCATCGAGCTGCGCACGCTGGTGTTTCACAAGGCGTAAAACAACGCATCCGTAGCCCGCATGAGCGCAAGCGATATGCGGGGAGGGCAACTCCCCGGATATCGCGCTTCGCGCCGATCCGGGCCATGGCTTGATCCCGTACGCTCGACCTGACACTCTCCGCAGCAATCCAGGATCAAGAGAGAGCCGAGAGAATGTCGCGTATATCGATCAAGACCAAAAACGACTTGCCAGCCGAACTGCGTCCGCTCTGGGACAAGATGACCACCTATGGGTCGTTCGAAAACCAGGCCGGTGTCATGGCCCAGCGGCCGCCGATCTTCAGGCATGTCTGGTCGCTCCTGGTCGATCTCGCCGACGAGGCGGTGCTGTCCAGGCGCCACCTCGAACTGGCGCTGGTCACGGTGTCGCTGTTGAACAAATGCACCTACTGCGTCTCGCATCACGCGCCGAAGCTCGCCATCCAGGGCGTCTCGGAAGAGGGCGCGGAACGGCTGCTTGATTACAAGGATCATCCCGAGCTCGACGACCTCGACAAGCTGGTGGTGGAGTACGCGATCGCCGTCACCAACAACTGGAATCGAACCCGGGACGAGATCTTCGAGCGGCTCAGATTGCATTTCAGCGAGCCGCAGATTGTTGAGCTGACCTGGCGCATCGCGCTATGCGGTGCCTTCAACCGCTTCAACGATATCCTGCAGTTCGACATCGAGCAGGGCGTGCCGGCCCGCGACGCCGCGGAGTGAGAGCATCCGGTTGTCGCACGCAGTGGATGCTGAGCGATCAGGCCGTGCGCCGTCGCCCCGTTGTCAGAACGGCGCGATCATCGTCTTGACGTTGATCGGGCCCGCCACGACCTTGATGTCGACGCCGAAATCGATGAATTTCTGAAAATCAGCGATCTGCTTGCTATCGAGATCACGGGTCCCGATGAAATAGGGCATCGGCACGTCGGCGACCACCTCGGGAGCCACGGTCATGTCCGTCACCAGATAATCCCGCACGGATGGATCGCGGGCGACGTCGGTCATGCCCTTGAACATCGCCCGGGCGAAGCGAGCCGCGACATCCGGCCTTTGCGCGATGAAGGCGTCCGATAGCGCTGCGCCGGCGGCATAGGCATCGGCGGTCTTGTCGCCGATCAGATAGGTCGAGATCACCCCGGCTTCGATCCGGCGCACCACACCGCTTTTGGTCATCATGCTGGCGACCGGCTCCAGCGTATAGCCACCGTCGAAGTTGCCGGCCTTCAGCGCACCGAGCTGAAGATTCATCGGCAGCTCCGACATGCGGTAGTCCAAGCCCTCTTTTAACCCGGCCTTGGCCAGGATGGCCTTGGAGAGGTTCACATTCGCCGGCCCCGGCGAGGTGAAGAGATTGGCTCCCTTGAGATCCGCGAGACTGTGGATCTTGCTGTCGGCGCGCGCGACGAACTGCTCGAAGATGTGGTCGGCATTCTGCCCGATCAGGAAGATATATTTCAGCGTTCCCGGACGGCGGACGTTGATATTGGCTCCCTCGATGGTCACGAGATTGGAGGTCGCGTCGATCGCGCCCGCAACCATCGCCTGCACGATCAGCACGGGCGAGCCGAGCGCGACGGTTTCGGCATCGATGCCGGCTTCGGTGAAATAGCCGCGTTTCAGCGCCACGAAATACGGCAGCGCGGCTGCGACCGGAAACACGCCGACCTTCACATGGTCCGGCTTTGCTTGCTCTGCGCAGGCGGCCATCGTCCCGGTTGCGGCGAGCACCAGCGCCGCTGCAACCGAGATCGCACGTCGCATAGACATCATCGTCCTCGCTTCGCCGACGGGGTGTATTTTTATTTATGTTAAATAGATTTGATTATGGTTCAATAGGGCTGATGACCAAATGAACGGCAGCCGGATGCATCGCAAGGCGCCACCGGGGGCGTTGGTGACGCACGCGGTGTCGGGTCCTGATTGCGTTCTCGCGGACGCGCGCTCCCCGCGGCGGGAGCAAAGGTGTCCGGTCGCTGCGAGGTTCGGCCTTGCGTTTCAGCTCACGCTGCGCTGCTGGTTCTCCCAGAACGGCGCCCGCAGTTCGCGCTTGAGGATCTTGCCGGCGCCGGACAGGGGTAGCGGCTTGTCGCTGATGTCGGCGCTGCGCGGGCACTTGTAGCCGGCAATGAGGGTCTTGCTGAACGCGATCAGCTCTTCGGCGGTCACTTGCACACCGGGCTTGGTCACCACAACCGCGTGCACCTGCTCGCCCCATTGGGTATTGGGAATGCCGATCACCGCGCACTGCGCCACCGCCGGGTGCTGTGCCAGCGCATTCTCCACCTCGATGGAATAGACATTCTCGCCGCCGGAAATGATCATGTCCTTGACCCGGTCGACCACATAGATGAAGCCGTCGTCGTCCATCCGGCCGCCGTCGCCGGTGTGCATCCAGCCGTCGACCACGGCGCGGGCGGTTTCTTCCGGCCGCTCCCAGTAGCCCATCATCACATTGTCGCCGCGCACGACGATCTCACCGACCTCGCCGTTGGCGACGGGTTTATCGTCGGGGTCGACAATGCGCACCTCGCACCCCAGCGTGGCGCGCCCGGCGCCGCGATGACGGCCCTTGGCGCGGCCATCGCCGATGTGATCGGTCCAGTGCAACAGTGTCGCGATCGGCGACAGCTCGGTCATGCCGTAGGCCTGGGTGAAGCGCGTCTGCGGCAATGCGGCCGAAGCGCGATCCAGCACGGCTTCGCTGATCGGCGAGGCGCCGTAAGTAATATCTTTCAGCGAGGTCATGTCATAGGAGGCCAGCGCTGGATGATCCACCAGCATCTGGATCATGGTGGGCACCAGCAGCACCACATTGACCCGCTCGGCCTGCACCGCCGCCATCACCCCCTCGGGGGTGAAGCTCTGGATGATCACATTGGAGCCGCCGCTCAGCATCAGCGAGTACATCGCGGCGCCGTTGGCGAGGTGGAACATCGGCGCGGCATGCAGGTAGATCGAGGAACCCGGGAACAGGCCTTCGCCCAGCGCGTTCAGCGCATCGGCCATCAGGTTGCCATGACTGAGCATGACGCCTTTGGAGCGCCCGGTGGTGCCGCCGGTATAGAAGATGCCGGCGAGGTCGGAGCCGACGCGCATCGCATCTTCAATCGGTTCGTTGCGCGTCACCAGCGTCTCATAACTCTCCATCCCGGCTGGGGCCTCGCCGTCGTCGGCATACACCAGTCTGAGGTCGGGAATGGCTTTCGCCAGTGTGGCGCCCGTTGCGGCAAATGCCTTGTCGACCACGAGAATGCGCGCGCGGCAATCGCGTAGCGCGTCTTCGTTCTCCAGCGGGCTCCAGCGGATGTTGAGCGGCACGATCACCGTGCCGGCCCAGGCGGTCGCCAGATAAAGCTCGAGATAGCGGTCCGAGTTCAGTGACAGGATGGCGACCCGCTCGCCCTCCGTGGCACCGAGCGAGCGCAGCCCGGCGGCGAGGCGCGGCACGCGCTCGCCGATCTCGCGCCAGGTGCGCCGTCGGCCGCCACATACCGTGGCGAGGTCGTGGGCGTTGATCTGCAAGGCACGTCGCAAGCCGTGGGTGACATTCATCCTGTTGTTCCTCCCGATTGTTTGCTTATGGCGGGGGCTTTGCGCCTTCTTTATTTTTTTGACTTGATGTTTGACTTGGATGATTTCGATCTCAGCGTCTTTGTTTTGGATGTTTTCAAAGCCAACCCTTCGGTCAGCCGGATAGCGAAGTCGTCGGCGATGGCCTGCGGCGACAGCGCGCCATCGTGGCGATACCAGTGCCCGATCCAGTTCAAGGACCCGGCGATGGCAAAAGCCGTCAGCTTGGTGTCGCACGGCTTGATCGAACCGTCGGCGATGCCCTCGGCGATGTAGTTGCGGAAGGTGCGGTCGATGCCTTTTTTGGCGGCGCGGACGGTCTTGCTGTTCTTCTCAGTCAGATCGCGAACGTCGAACCGCACCAGGCTGGCGCCGAAATCGGTCGCCATCATTTCCCCGTAGCCCCGCACCAGTTTGCGCAGCTTGTCGAGCCCGCTGCCGCCGCCGGCATTGATCGACGCGATGCATTCATCGACGCGCTCCTGTCCCACCGCCCAGCATTCGAACAGGATTTCGTCCTTGCCGCCGAAATAATTGTAGAGCGCCGGCTTGGTGATGTTCAGCCGCTCGGCGACGTCGTTGAGGGTGGCGCGATGATAGCCCTGTTCGAGAAACACCTGCACCGCGGTGCGCAGCACCGCTTCGCGCTTTTCGTCGCGGGCGCGGCGGCGGCTCTCGAACGGCAGCCAGGGGGAGGGATCGGCAGGGGCGCGGGTGTCCATATCAAATTCGCCTGGGTCGGATTGACTCGCTGGATCGGCACGTATATTACCCAAGGGTAAGAAAAAGTCCAATGGGTAATTTATGGGAGGATCTCGGATGTCGTCTCAGGTGTATGTCGCAGGCGTCGGGATGATCCCGTTCGCCAAGCCGGGGCAGAGCGCGCCGTATCATGTGATGGGCGCCGAGGCCGCGAAGCTGGCGCTCGCCGATGCCGGTCTCGATTACAGCGCGGTCGAGCAGGCCTATGTCGGCTACGTCTATGGCGACTCCACCTGCGGCCAGCGTGCGCTTTATCAAGTGGGGATGAGCGGCATCCCGATCGTCAACGTCAACAACAACTGCTCCACCGGCTCGACCGCGCTGTTCATGGCGCGACAGGCGATCCAGTCCGGCGCCGTGGATTGCGTGCTGGCGCTCGGCTTCGAGCAGATGAAGCCCGGTGCGCTCGGCGCGGTATTCACCGACCGTCCCAGTGCTTTCGACGACTTCGATGCCGCAGCCGACAAGCTGGTCGATGCCGCCGGGATCCCGCTGGCGCTGCGTTATTTCGGCGGCGCCGGCCTCAGCCACATGACCAAATACGGCACGCCGCTGACCTCGTTCGCGAAAGTGCGCGCCAAGGCCAGCCGCCATGCCATGAACAATCCGTTGGCGCTGTTCCGCAAGGAAGTCACCGCCGACGATGTGATGAACGACCAGGTGATCTGGCCCGGCGTCATGACGCGGCTGATGGCCTGTCCGCCAACCTGCGGCGGCGCGGCCGCGTTATTGGTATCGGAGAAATTCGCCAGCAAGCACGGCCTGCGCAAGGATGTACGGATCGCGGCCCAGGCCATGACCACCGATACGCCCTCGACCTTCGGCGCCGGCGATATGATGCAGGTGGTCGGCTTCGACATGAGCCGCGCCGCCGCGAACAAGGTCTATGAGGCGGCCGGCGTTGGCCCCGAGGATCTCGACGTGGTCGAACTGCACGACTGCTTTGCTCACAACGAGCTGATCACCTACGAGGCGCTGGGGCTGTGTCCCGAGGGCGGCGCGGCAAAATTCATTGACGATGGCGACAACACTTATGGCGGCCGGATCGTCACCAACCCGTCCGGCGGTCTGCTGTCGAAGGGCCATCCGCTCGGCGCCACCGGGCTCGCGCAGTGTTACGAGCTGACGCGGCAACTGCGCGGCAGCGCGGCGGCAACCCAGGTCGAGGGTGCCAAGCTGGCGCTGCAGCACAATCTCGGTCTCGGTGGCGCCTGCGTCGTCACTTTGTACGAACGCGCCTGAGGGGTTAACGATGGTCGATCAATCCGCCGTCGGGCGAACCTTCACACCGGTCACTGCGCGCGTCGAGCCGGGACGCCTGCGTTATTTCTTCAACACCCTGGGCGAGACAAGCCCGGTCTATCGCGAGGAGGGGGCGGCGCGGGCGGAAGGCTTCGCCGCCATTCCAGTGCCGCCGACCTATCTGTTCTGTCTCGAGATGATGGACAACGACAAGCCGTTCGAGTTCCTCAAGATGCTGGACATCGATCTGGCGCGGGTGCTGCACGGCGAGCAAAGTTTTATCTATCACGCGCCGATCGTGGTCGGCGATACCCTGACATTCCGCTCGCGTGTGGTCAGCGTCACCGACAAGAAAGGCGGCGCGATGACATTGATCGTGGTGCAGACCGCGGTCAGCAACCAGCACGGCGCCCATGTCGCCGATACCGCGCGCACCATCGCGGTGCGAAATGAGGTGGCGGCATGAGCGGCAACAATCCGGCGGTCGGTGACCGCATCGTTCACAAGACATTTCCGCCGATCACCCGGCACACGCTGGCGCTGTACTGCGGCGCGTCCGGCGATCACAACCCGATCCATGTCGATATCGATTTCGCCAAGGCGGCGGGCTTTCCGGACGTGTTCACGCACGGCATGCTGGTGATGGGGTATCTCGGTCAGGCGCTGACCGACGCCATTGCCCCATCCCGCATCCGCGCATTCTCCACCCGCTTTGCCGCGATCACCCAGCTCGGTGCGCAATTGACCTGCGAGGGCCATGTTGCCGAGTTGCTCGAGAACAAGGGCGAACGATGCGCGCGCCTCGCGTTGACGACCAAGGACGAAAAGGGCGAGATCAAGCTCGCCGGCGAAGCCATCATCGTGCTCTGAACGAGGATACCTTATGACCAAACTCAAGGGAAAAGTCGCGCTGGTTTCCGGATCGGGCCGCGGTATCGGCCGTGCCATTGCGCTGAAGCTTGCGAGCGAAGGCGCCAGGGTCGTGATCAACGATCTCGACGCCGAGCCGGGCGATGCCGTCGCCGCGGAGATCAAGGCGATGGGCGGCGACGCGGTCGCCGTTAATGGCAGCGTATCGGAATCCGGCTTCGCCGATCGGTTTGTCGGTGCTGCTGTGGAAAAATTCGGCGGTCTCGACATTGTCGTCAACAATGCCGGCTACACTTGGGACGCCACCATCCAGAAAATGACCGACGAGCAGTTCCAGGCCATGCTCGACGTGCATCTGGTGGCGCCGTTCCGCATTCTGCGCGCCGCCGCCGAGCCGATCCGGATCTTCGCCAAGAAGGAAGCCGAAGCCGGTCAGGAGGTGTTCCGCAAGGTGGTCAACATCTCCTCGATCGCCGGGCTCTATGGCAACGCCGGGCAAGCCAGTTATTCCTCGGCCAAGGCGTCGCTGGTCGGCCTGACCCGCACGCTGTGCAAGGAGTGGGGGCGCTACAAGGTCAACGTCAATTGCGTCGCCTTCGGCCTGATCAACACCCGCCTGACCCAGCCGATCGAAACCCAGCAGAAAACCATCGACGTCGCCGGCCGCGACATCAAGGTCGGCGTGCAGCCGCAGATGCTCGACGCCATGGCCCGGATGATCCCGCTCGGACGCGGCGGCACCCCGGAGGAGGCCGCGGATGCAGTGTACCTGTTCTGCAGCCCTGAATCGAACTACATCAGTGGTCAGGTCGTCGTCTGCGGCGGCGGGCTGATTATCTGATATCTGAAGCGAGGGTTTCATGCAGTACCGCTCCTCCTGGATGACCGAAGAACTGGACGCCTTTCGCGACCAGTTCCGCAAATTCCTCGCCAGGGATCTGGCGCCTCACGCCGAACAATGGCGCAAGCAGAAGGTGGTCGATCGCTCCGCCTGGCGGGCGCTGGGCGAGATGGGCGCGCTGCTGCCGAGCGTGCCGGAAGCGTATGGCGGCCTCGGTGCGAGCTTCGCCACCGATGCCGCGGTGTTCGAGGATCTCGAAAGCGTCGTCCCCGAGCTCAACAACGGTGTCACCGTCAGTAGCGGCATCGTTGCGCACTACATTCTGAACTACGGCTCCGAGGAGCAGAAGTTGCGCTGGCTGCCGGGCATGGCGCGCGGTGACCTGATCGGCGCCATCGCCATGACCGAGCCGGGCACCGGCTCCGACCTGCAGGGCGTGCGCACCACTGCGCGCAAGCAGGGCAACACCTATGTCATCAACGGCCAGAAGACCTTCATCACCAATGGCCAGACCGCGGACCTGATCATCGTGGTGGCGCGCACCGGCGGCCCCGGCGCCAAGGGGCTGTCGCTGATCGTGCTGGAGACCAAGGAGAATGACGGCTTCCGTCGCGGCCGCAACCTCGACAAGATCGGGCTTGCGGCGGCCGATACCTCTGAGCTGTTTTTCGAGGACGCGGTGGCGCCGCCGGAGAACCTGCTCGGCGCGGAAGAAGGCCAGGGCTTCGTCCAGCTGATGCAGCAGCTGCCGCAGGAGCGGCTGATCATCGCCATCGGCGCGGTCGCGGCGATGGAGCGCGCGGTGAAGCTGACCGTCGACTACACCCGGGAGCGTCAGGCGTTTGGCAAGCCGATCCTCGAATTCCAGAACACGGCCTTCATACTTGCGGAACGCAAGACCGAGGCGATGATCGCGCGGGTGTTTGTCGACTTCTGCATCGAGCGGCTGATTGCCGGCGATCTCGACGCGGTGACGGCCTCGATGGCGAAATGGTGGACCACCCAGAAGCAGGTCGAGACCGTCGACGACTGCCTGCAACTGCATGGTGGTTACGGCTACATGCAGGAATATCCGATCGGACGGATGTTCGTCGACGCCCGGATCCAGAAGATCTATGGCGGTACCAACGAGATCATGAAAATGCTGATCGCACGGTCGCTGTAGTCAGTCGCAGCAATAGGAGTTTCCGAGATGCCGATGGCCCTTTCCGAGCGGCGCGGATCGATCGTGATCCTCACCCTCAACAATCCTGAGCAGTACAACGCGCTCGGCGGCACGGTGCTGAGGGACCTCAGCGCTGCGCTCGATGCCGCGCTGGCGGATTCCACCGTCCGTGCCATCGTTCTCACCGGTGCAGGCAAGGGCTTCTGCTCCGGTGCGCAACTGATCGGCGGCAGCACCTTCGAGTCCGGTGCGGAGGTGGGGACGCTGCTGCGCAACGGGGTCAGCCCGTTGATCGAGAAGCTGCGGGGATCGTCGGTCCCGATCGTGGTCGCGGTGAACGGCCCGGCGGCGGGCGCCGGCGTCGGCATCGCGCTGGCCGGCGATATCGTGATTGCGGCGCGTTCGGCCAAATTCGTGCTCAGCTTCGTTCGGCTCGGCGCCGCGCTCGATGCCGGCACCTCGTTGTTCCTGCAGCGCTCCATCGGCATCGCGCGGGCCCGCGCGCTGGCGCTGCTCGGTGAGCCGCTGACCGCGGAGATGGCGGAGACGTGGGGCCTGATCTGGAAGACCGTCGACGATGCGGCTCTGCTCGACGAAGCGCTGGCCATCGCGCAAAAACTCGCCGACGGCCCGCCCATCAGCCTCGATTTGATCAAGAGCCAGATCGAGTTCGCCTGGGGTTCGTCGCTGGGCTCGGCGCTGGACAACGAGGCGACCGCCCAGACCCGTGCGTTTGTCACCGAAGATTTGCGCGAAGGTGCGGCGGCGTTTGTGGAAAAACGCCCGGCGAAATTTCAAGGTAGATAGGGCGCACGACGTCGTTAGATGGAGGGCGCATCCTCCTTGCTGCGTCATGCGCGGGCTTGACCCGCGCATCCAGCTTAAGCGCTTATGCCATGCTGCGGGCTGAAGAAAGCTGGATCACCGGGTCAAGCCCGGTGATGACGCAAGTTGTGTGGGGAGCTCCCGCCCATGATCACTTCACGTTCGACAGCACGATCGTCGCTACATCCATATACGTCTTCACCAGCGGCGCCACGATCGGGTGCAGCTTGTTCTTCGACACGATCGTATCGTGCATGACCAGGTGATCGATGCCGGTCTGCAGGAAGCAGGCCATCGCGTCGCGCGGCGTTTCGATGATCGGCTCGCCCTTGACGTTGAATGAGGTGTTGAGCAGCACCGGCACGCCGGTCAGCGCCTCGAATTCCTTCAGCAGCCGATACAGCGTCGGGTTGGTGGCCTCGCGCACGGTCTGCACCCGCGCGGTGCCGTCGACATGGACGATCGCCGGAATCCGGCTCTGCCACTCCGGGCGCACGCGTTTGGCGATCAGCATGAAGGGCGAATCCTCCTCGCCCTCGAACACCTCCTTGGCGCGTTCGTACAGCACGATCGGTGCAAACGGCCTGAACGCCTGGCGGTGTTTGACCCGCTTGTTGAGGATATCCTTCATCTCGGGCCTGCGCACGTCGGCGATGATGCTGCGATTGCCCAGTGCGCGCGGGCCGAATTCGGAGCGATCCTGGAACCAGCCGATCACCTTCTGGTCGGCCAGAAGCTTCGCAGTTTCGGCCGCGACGTTGGCGCTGCGGGTCGCCGTGGTCTGGATGCCGATGATCCACTTCTTGGTGGTGTCTTCCACCTCCTGATCGGTGTAGGGACGGCCGACGTAGGAATGCTCCATCACGAAGTTGCGGCGCTGCTGTTGCACGACGAGATGGCCGTAATAGGCGCAGCCGATCGCGATTCCGTCGTCGCCGGCCGCGGGCTGGATCCAGATATTCTCGAAGCCTGATTCACGCGCCACCCGGCCATTGGCGACGCAGTTCAGCGCCACGCCGCCGGCGATCACCAGATTCTTCGCCCCGGTTTTTTCACGCAGCCACCGCGCCCGCGCCAGCAGCACGTTTTCGGTATCGTCCTGCACCCGCCAGGCGAGGTCTTCCCAGTGCCGCATCGCCGGGTTGCTCTCCCATTTCTGGTCGCTGTCCATGACAAAGGGCCGGTTGAGATCGGTCGACCAGTTCGGGATTTTCAAGGTTTCGCCGTCGATCTGCATCAGCGACTTGACCTGGTCGCGGCGGCCATAGGGCGCGAGCCCCATCAGCTCGCCACACTTGTTCCAATCGCCGAACACGTAGGTCGAGGCGCGGCTGTAGAGCGCGCCCAGTCCCGGCATGTTGTAGAACTCATCGCTGAGGAAGCCGCGGTCGGGCTCCATCCAGACCTTCTTCAGGCAGTCGAGCTTGGTGCCGTTGAAGGTGTAGTAACTCTCCGATTCGCGCGCCAGCGGCGTTGCGGTGTCGGAGGCCGGATAGGGCTCGAGCACGTCGGACTGATAGCTGCCGACGCCGTCGACCACCATCACCACGCCGTCCTCGAAGGGCGAAACGGCGAAGGCGCTGTAGGCGTGCGCCAGATGATGCGAGATCTGCACCACCTTGTCGGAGCGCGACAGGTACAGCGGATGTTTCGGCGCGCCGTCGCGCTCATGCTCGGGCAGGAACGACGGCATGTCCTGATACACCAGCCGCTCTTCCATCTCGGCGACCGGCAGGATGTAGCAATTGCGCACGATCAGATCGATGTCGTCGAAGCCGATGCCCTCCGCCTTCAGGCAGTAGTCGATCACCTCCTGGTAGAAGCCGCTGGCGTGCTTCTCGCGGGTGATGCGTTCCTTGGAGATCGCGAAAGCGATGGCGCCGTCGCGCAGCAGGCAGGCGCTGACGTCGTGATCGTAGGTGTTCAGGCCAAGGACATACGTATGTTGTTTGGGCATCGGGCCATTTTCTGGAAGGGGGTTTGTGATTGTTGCTTGCGAGGAAGGGCGTGGGAATAGGGTATGACGTTCCTGCGAAATGATCGGTTCAACCGATCGGATGGTGTCCTGCTGTATCGTTGCTTGTCCTGCCGAATGCTTTCGATTCCCCTCGGTGCAATGCAGCACATTCATTCATCTTCATTCATATTGCGTTCATGTTCGAGGCACCGTTCAGAATAGCGATCATGCTGCCATCCGGAAAAAACCTTTTGAACCATTGCAGCAACTCCCGCGACCAACACCCAAGGCAATTGTGCATCGCGCACAGGATTCGCCGATAGAGCGTCTGGAGAAGGGCTGCAACCGTAACCATCGACAACTTGACCGGTTGCGGTGCCGACCCTATCCTCACGTTTTATGGACTCGTGCTAAGCTATATTAATGCTTTGATTTTTTCTCGCGCGCATGAAACCAAGACCGAGTTCGTCCGTTCCTATGCAAACACAACGACCAGCGCATCCGAACAGGCGATTTGAAATGACCGGGAGATCCTGAAAATGGCAACTTCAAACACCCAAAAGCCTTTCCTCGCACGCTGCATTGCTGCAGTGGCGCTGGTTGGCATTTATTGCGTCAGCATTGTCGGCGCCTCGACGATCCTCACCGCGGCCGGAACCACATCGGCGCAAGCGCGTGGTGGTCGCGGTGGCGGTGGACGTGGTGGTGGCTTCCGTGGCGGCGGACGTGGCGGCGGTTGGGGTCGTGGCGGCGGTCGCGGCTGGGGCCGTGGTCGCGGTTGGGGCCCTGGCTTCGGCATCGTCACCCCAGGCTGCTTCTACAACCGCTGGGGCCGGCTGGTCTGTCCGTATTGATTTGGCCGGCGCATCACCGCGCCTGAGCTGAACGAGAATACACAACGTCGCGAGGTGCGCCGGTTCGCCGTCGCACCTCGTTCCGTTTTGCGCTGTGTGTTTGCTGGCGCGATTTGCCGGCACGCCTGTCGCGGCGGGCACCGTTGCGTGGATGTTCCGTCCGGTCGCGGTGAAATGGCTATCTCGCGACACTGATGATTTTCGTCGAATGAAGATTAATGTTCCCCTGAATTGCCATTCTGGAGAATAAATTTACTGAATTTGTCTGCATCGGGATGATATCAATCTTATTTCCCGCCGCCGATGGACCGCTCTCACACCTCCGCATATTTATAAGTCATTGCAATGGCTTAACAAAAATTGGCGGGCGAACGCGTGGACCCATCGAGCATCGTCATCTCTCTCGGCCTGCTGATCGGCCTCGCGTTTGGCGCGGTTGGGCTGGTGAGCGGCTTCTGCCTCAACAGCAGTGTGCGGGATTGGCTGCAGAACAATGACGGCCGCCGGATCCGCGGTTTTGCGCTGGCGATCGCGCTCGCCGTTCTATCGACCCAGCTTTTCGCCGCTACCGGCCTCGTGGATTTCAGCAAGACGATCTATCTGCAGCCGCAGTTCTCCGCGCCGCTGATGTTCTTCGGTGGTGTGCTGTTCGGTTACGGCATGATCCTGGCCAACGGTTGCGCCTCGCGCGCCCTGGTGCTGCTCGGGCGCGGCAACCTGCGTTCGCTGGTGGTCGTGATGGTGATCGCGGTGACCGCCCAGATGACGCTGAAGGGGCTGCTCGCGCCGCTGCGCATCCCGCTGCTGCAGTGGACCCAGGCGACGCCGGCCTTCAACTCGGTGCCGGCGGTGATCACGCGCGCGGGTGCGAGCGAGCCGCTCGCCCATCTGCTGGGCGCGCTGATTGTGGTGGTGCCGCTGCTGTTGTTCGCATTCTCCAACGGGCGTTTTCGCCGCGATCGCACCCAGATCGCGGCCGGTCTCGCCGTAGGCGCTCTGGTCGCGGCCGGCTGGTTTGCCACCGGCTATCTCGGCGCCGACGATTTCAACCCGGTGCCGGTGACGTCGCTGACCTTCGTCGCGCCGCTCGCCGACACCCTGCAGTACGCCATGCTCTCCACCGGCCTCACCATGAGTTTCGGCACTGCGCTGGTGCCCGGCGTGGTGCTGGGCAGTTTCCTCACCGCGCTGCTGACCCGCGGACTTCGTGTCGAAGGCTACACCTCGGCCAACCACATGCTGCGCTCGATCGGTGGTGCGGCGCTGATGGGCTCCGGCGGTGCGCTCGCTTATGGCTGCTCCATCGGCCAGGGCCTCACCGGCCTCTCGACGCTGGCGATCGGATCGTTCGTGGCGGTGGCGGGAATCCTGGTCGGCGCGACGGCGGGCCTGCGCGGCCGGCTGCGGGTGCCGGCGTTGCAGCCGACATCGGCCTGACGGCGCGGTCAGGCCGCGACCGATCCGCTTCACAGCGCAGATCTATTTTTTGAACTGCGCGCCTTCCAGCTCGATATAGATCCGATAGGCGTTGCCGCGGTTGTTGTTCTCGAACGCCGGCAAGTCCTTGTATTTCGACCAGTCGGTCGCGGCGTAAGCCGTATCGAAATCGGTCCAGCTTTCCACCGCCTTGCCCATCGCGGCGCGCACATAGGCGATGTAGTCGTGGGTGAAGGCGATGGCTTCCTTGGCCGCCGCCGACGGCTTGCCGTGGCCCGGGATGATGAAGGTCGGCTCCAGCTTCAGCACGTCATCGAGCGCGCGCAGCCATTGCGCGGTGTCGACGTCGTCGCCGTTCATGAACGGGATGCGGCTGTTCTGCACGATGTCGCCGGCGAACAGCACGCCGTCGGGCTGCACCATCATCATGATGTCGCTGCCGGAGTGCGCGGGGCCCGCGTACAACAGCGAGAAACGCTTGCCGCCGAGCGCGAGGGTCGCGCGGTCGTGGAAGGTGATGTCGGGCGGCACCACACGGGTGTTCTTGTCGACCCAGGGATAAAGCGCGCCGCGGCGCTGGTCCAGCCGCTGGCTGGCGCGCTCGTCGGCGGTTTCCTCGTTTTCCTTGTATTCCGCCGCGCGCTCCTGGGCGATGATCTCGGCCGACGAGTGATCCTTGAATGCCTGCAGGCCATAGATGTGATCGGCGTGATAGTGGCTCGCGACCACGAACAGGATCGGCTTGTCGGTGTGCTTGCGAATGTCGTTGAGCAGGGCCCAGCCCAGGCTCGGCGTGCCCAGCGCGTCGAACACCACCACGCCGCTCTCGGTGATCACATAGCCCGCGTTCGAGGTGTTGCCCTCGTTGACGCTGCCCGGCACGCCGGGATTGCCGACGCTGTAGAAAATCGACTGGCCCGGCACCTGCGCAATGTCCAGCGGTTGCGTTAGCGGTGCGTAGGTGACAGGCGGTTCACTCTGCGCGGTCACCGGCGCGAGTGCTGCGATGTGAAGCGCGCCCAGCGCGGCGAGAAGGCGAATATTCATGCGCGACCGTTCATGCGACATCGTCGCAATACAGCTTCTTCAGCACCTTGATCAGCTTGGTCACCCGCGGATCCGCGATGCGATAAAAGACGTGCTGGGAATCGCGGCGGGCCGTCACCAGTCCGTCTTCGCGCAGCTTGGTGAGATGCTGCGACAGCGCCGACTGGCTGAGATCCACGGCGGCGACGAGTTCGCCGACATTCATCTCCTTGCGCATCATCAGGTAGCACAGGATCAGCAGCCGGTTGGCATTGCCGAGCAGGCTGAGCAGCCGGGAGACGTCGGCGGCCTGCTGCGCCAGCAGCTTGCGCTCGGCGTCCTGCGCTTTGGCGTCGCGGCTGGTTTGCGCATCCATGAGACGGGTCCGGTGTGCTGCAGTGCGGGGCGGCGAATTTATGTATGTTAGCTTCACCTACTTTAGCATTGACTAATTTAGCAGTCACGGATACGCGATGGTGAAACATTCCAAAAAAGCTGCCGATCGGAAAAGATTGCAGTCGAGGGGAGCGAAGTGCGGAGTAGATTTTGGCGCGGGCTGACGGCGACCGCGGGCGATGAAGAATCGTCCGGTGCCGTACGGGTGGTCGGACGGCGGTCGCTGCTGCGGGCCTCCGGCGCGCTGGCGGCGTCCATGCTGGTGCGCGGCGGCGCCAGCGCGGAGGGGGCCGCGCCGCCGGCGGATCATCCCTGGTCGCAGTCGATCGGCGCCGGCGTGGTCGATCGCCCCTATGGCAAGCCGGCGGATGCGGAAGCCGGTGTCATCCGCCGCAACGTGCCGTGGCTGACGGCGGGCACGGAATCCTCCATCAGCTTCTCGCCGCTGCAGGACCTGCACGGCATCATCACGCCGAACGGATTGTTCTTCGAACGTTATCACGCGGGACGACCGGACGTGGAGGCGTCGCAGCACCGGCTGATGATCCATGGTCTGGTCGAGCGGCCGCTGATCCTGACCATGAAGGATATCCTGCGGTTTCCATCGACCTCGCGGATCCATTTCATCGAATGCCCGGCCAATGGCGGCATGGAGTGGCGCGCCGCGCAGCTCAATTCGCTGCAGTTCACCCATGGCATGATCAGCTGCGCGGAATGGACCGGGGTCAAACTCTCGACGCTGCTCGGCGAAGTCGGATTGAAGAAGGAAGCCAAGTGGGCGCTGGTCGAGGGCGCCGACGGCGCGCACATGACCCGCAGCCTGCCGCTGGAAAAATGCCTCGACGACTGCCTCGTGGTCTATGCGCAGAACAGCGAGGCGCTGCGGCCGGAACAGGGTTATCCGCTGCGGCTGGTGGTGCCGGGCTGGGAAGGCAATGTCAGCATCAAGTGGCTGCGCCGCATCAAGGTCGGCGACAAGCCCTGGTACACCCGCGAGGAGACCTCGAAATACACCGACCTGATGCCGGACGGAAAATCCCGCGGTTTCACCTGGGCGATCGACGCGAAATCCGTCATCGCGTTCCCCTGTCCGGAGAAGCCGCTGGGCGGTCCGGGCCTGTACGAAATCCGCGGGCTGGCATGGAGCGGCGCCGGCAAGGTCAAGGAGGTGCATGTCTCCACCGACGGCGGCGCCAACTGGCGCAAGGCGGAGCTGAAGGAGCCGGTGCTGTCGAAGGCGCTGACACGTTTCACGTTGCCGTGGCGATGGGACGGCGGTCCGGCGCTGCTGGAATCGCGCGTGATCGATGAGACGGGTTACGTGCAGCCGACGATTTCGCAATTGCGAAAGATCCGCGGCACCAATTCGGTCTACCACAACAATTCGATCCAGACCTGGCAGGTCAAGGCCGACGGGAGCATTTTCGATGTTCAGACCGGCTGATTGGCGCGGTGTGATCGGTGCGCTCGGCGTCCTCGTCTCGATGAGTGCGGCGCTGGCCGGCGAGCGTGGGCCGTTGGGTTATGGCCGGGCGCCGACAGCAGCGGAGATTGCCGGCTGGGACATCGACGCCCGTGGCGATGACGGTGCGGGGTTGCCTCTGGGCAAGGGCGACGTCGCGCGCGGTACGGATGTGTTCGCGGAGCAGTGCGCGGCCTGCCACGGCACGTTCGGCGAAGGCGAGGGGCGTTTCCCCAAACTCGTCGGCGGCAAGGGAACGTTGACCGGCGACAGGCCGGAGCCCACAGTCGGCAGTTATTGGCCCTTTGCCGTCACGCTGTGGGACTATATTAACCGCGCCATGCCGATGCCGTCGCCGCACACACTTCCGACAGATGACGTCTACGCGCTGACCGCGTATATCCTCAGCCTCAACGACATCGTTCCCGATGATTTTGTCGCCGACAAGGATAGCCTGCCCAAGGTGAAGATGCCCAACCACGACAGCTTCAGCTGGACCGATCCGCGTCCCGACACCGTCAACAAGCCCTGCATGAGCAACTGTTTCGATCCGAAAGCCATCCAGATCGTGTCGACAGCGGAAGGCAAGAACCTCACGCCGCGGACCACCGGTCCGCTCGACGACATGCAGCCGAAATGAGTATCTCGAAGGAACCAGCAAGGTCTTTGCGCATGATAGGTGCCCGACATATTGCTCTCGCGTTTTGTCTGCTCGGCAGCGGTGCGGCGCAGGCCCAGTCGCAGACTCCGCCGTCGTCGGTGCCATCCTGGGTGCAGACCTCGGCCGCCGAGGGCCGCGCCCTCGCGTTTGACCGCGGCAAGGGCAATTGCCTGACCTGCCATGAAATCAAGGGTGGCGATCTGCCCGGCACCATCGGGCCGCCGCTCAACGACATGAAGGCCCGCTTTCCCGACCGCAACGAACTGATCGGCATCGTCACCGACGAGACCAAACGCAATCCGTTGACCGTGATGCCGCCGTTCGGGCGCAACCTGATTTTGAACGAGAAAGAGATTTCGGCGGTGGTCGAATTTCTCTACACCCTTTGATTTCGATCCGGGAGGACTGACCATGGAACGATTGTTGAAAAGCCAGGCATCGCGCCGCGGCGTGTTGCGCGGCTTCGCGCTTGCCGCCGTGGTGGGCGCGGGCCTGAATGCGCTGCGCGCGGTCGCGGCCTTTGCGGCCGATGCCGCCGGTTGGCCGGGCGACGCGTTCAAGCAGAAGTCGGAAGCCGACACCCTGAAGACGCTGTATGGCGGCAAACCGACGGAGGCCTCCGACAAGATCAAGCTCGACGCCCCGGAAATCGCCGAGAATGGCGCGGTGGTGCCGATCAGCGTCTCGACCACGCTGCCCGGCGTGACTTCGATCTCGATCATGGTCGCGGAAAATCCCAACGCACTGGCGGCGTCCTACAGGATTCCCGAGGGCACCACGCCGCAGGTCTCGAACCGGCTGAAGATGGCCAAGACCAGCAACGTGGTTGCAGTCGTGGAATCCGGCGGCACACTCTACAGCACCTCCAAGGAAGTCAAAGTCACCGTCGGCGGCTGCGGCGGCTGAGATAAGGAACATCCATCATGGCATCGACAATCCGCGTTCGCGCCACCGCCGGCACCGACACCACCGAAGTCCAGGCGCTGATCCAGCATCCGATGGACTCCGGCTTCGTCAAGGACGCCAAGGGTGAGCTGATCCCGCCCCATCACATCGAAACGGTGACTTTTGAAGTCGGCGGCAAGGTGGTGTTCACCGCGCTGTGGGGCCCGGCGGTCTCCAAGGATCCGTTCGTGAAGTTCTCCTTCAAGGGCGGCGCCAAGGGCGACGATCTCAAGATCACCTGGATCGACAACAAGGGCGCGACCGACACGCTGACCGCGAAGATCGGCTGACGGCGTGATTGATCGTCGACGCTTGCTGCAAATACTGCGTCATACGCGGGCTTGACCCGCGTATCCAGCTTTCGCCAAACACGTGGCAAGAAGCTGGATTGCCGGGTCAAGCCCGGCAATGACGAAAAAACTCGGGAGGGGACGTGACAATGGCGCATAAAGCCGCGAGATTTGCATTGAGGCTCGCCGCGATGGCGGCAGCTATTAGCGTCATCGCCGGACGTCCCTCCATGGCGCTCGACGCCACGACGCCCGAGCAGGACTTCAAGGTGTTCCGCGACTACTTCGTCAAGAAATTCCCGAAGGTGCCGCTGGAGGATTTCGTCAACGGTCCCTATTCGATGAACGAAGATATGCGCAAGCAATGGATCGAGAAGGAAGACTTCCCGCCCTACGACTTCGCAGTCGATCGCGGCAAGGAGCTGATGGCGCAGCTGTTCAAGAACGGCAAGACGCTGGCGGACTGCTTTCCCGACAAGGGCGTCGGCATTCGCCAGAACTATCCCTATTTCGACACCGCCAAGGGTCAGGTGATCACGCTCGAGCTTGCGGTCAACCAGTGCCTGGAAGCGAACGGCGAGAAACCGTACTCCTATGTCAGGGACGACATGGCGGCGGTGACCGCCTACATGGCGCTGACCTCGCGCGGCAAGCCGATGGACGTCAAGATCCCGAACGATCCGCGCGCGCTGCAGGCTTATGAAGCGGGCAAGCAGTATTTCTATCAGCGCCGCGGCCAGCTGAATTTCTCCTGCGCCAGCTGCCACATCCAGAGCCCGGGCGAGCGCATTCGCGCCGAGGTGCTGGCGCCGGCGCTGGGTATTCTCAATGCCATGCCGATCTACCGCTCGGAGTGGGGCGGCATGGGCACCACCAGCCGCCGTTTCACCACCTGCAACAGCCAGGTCCGCGGCACACCGCTGGAGCCGCAGGATCCCGAGTATCGCAATCTCGAATATTATCTGTCGTATCTCAGCAACGGCTTGCCGATCTCGGGACCGGGAGCGCGGCCATGAGGCAGTTTGCCATGCGTCGCCTGATCGTTCTCGCTGTTGCAGCTACCGTGCTGAGCACCGGTATGTCGGCTCATGCACAAGCGCCGGACGCTGCCTTCAAGGCTGCCCTCGCCGAAGCCGAGGCCACCAACAAACGCGCCGGCGAATTGCGCAACCAGTGGACGGTGACCTTTGCCGCACTCGCCGCCGCGCGCAAGGCGGGCGAAGCCGGCGAGTTCGACAAGGCGATCAAGCTCGCGTTGGACGCCAAGGCGCTGGCCGAAGCCTCGGTCGCCCAGTCGCTGCGCGAGAAGGATGCCTGGCGGGATTCCGAGTTGCGTTGATTTGGTTTTGTGAACGACACGATCCATTCCTGATGCGCGATGCGCGTTCCTCATTCTCTGCGTCATCACCGGGCTTGACCCGGTGATCCAGCTTTGCAGCGGTTATTGAAATCGAAGAAAGCTGGATTGCCGGGCCACCGCGAGGACTTTAAGAAATGCCATTCCATCGACGTGATGTCCTCAAGTTCGCGCTGGCTGCACCCGCCATCGCCGGCCTGCCACGCCCCAGCGTCGCACAAACCGACGCGCTCTACGATTTCGCGCCGTTCGGCAATGCGCGTGTGCTGCACATGACCGACACTCATGCGCAGTTGTTGCCGGTGTATTTCCGCGAACCCAGCATCAACATCGGTCTCGGCGCCATGGCCGGCCGACCGCCGCATTTGGTCGGTGAGGCCTTCTTGACGCAGTTCGGCGTGGTGCGCGACAGCGCGCAGGCTCATGCCTTTACCTTCCTCGACTTCGATCGCGACGCCAGGCGCTACGGCCGCATGGGCGGCTTCGCCCATCTCAAGACCCTGATCGACGGCCTGCGCGCGGCGGTGTCGGCCGGCCGCAGTGTGCTGCTCGACGGCGGCGATCTCTGGCAGGGCAGTGGCCTCGCCAACGCCATGCAGGGCGCCGACATGGTGCAGGCCGCCAACCTGCTCGGGATCGATGCCATGACCGGGCACTGGGAGTTCACCTACGGCGAAGAGGTGCTGCGCCGGAATTTGCGCGACTTCAAGGGCGAGTTCCTGGCGCAGAACGTGTTCCTCACCGAGGAAGCCGCCTTCAACGATGCCGAGGCCTTCGACAAGGACTCCGGGCGCGTCTTCAAGCCTTACACCGTCAGGCAGATGGGCGATTATCGTCTCGCCATTGTCGGCCAAGCGTTTCCCTACGTGCCGATCGCGCACCCCAGGCGTTTCGTGCCGAACTGGACTTTTGGCGTGCGCGACGATGAGCTGCAGAAGCTGGTCGATCGCCTGCGCACGGTCGAAAAGGTCGATGCGGTGGTGCTGCTCTCCCACAACGGCATGGATGTGGACCTCAAGCTTGCCAGTCGCGTCAGTGGCATCGATGTCATCCTGGGCGGCCACACCCACGATGCGGTGCCGCAGCCCCTCGCGGTGACCAATGCCGGCGGCAGGACGCTGGTCAGCAATGCCGGCTCCAATGGCAAATTCCTCGGCGTGCTCGATCTCGACATCGGCAAGGGCGGTGTGAAGGATATCCGCTATCGCCTGCTGCCGGTGTTCAGCGATCGGCTCAAGGCAGATCCCCAGATGCAGGCGTTGATCGCGGGTCTGCGCGCACCCCATGCCAAGGTGTTCGACGAACAGGTCGCGGTGGCCGACCGGCTGTTGTTTCGCCGCGGCAATTTCAACGGCACCATGGACCAGTTGATCTGCGATGCGTTGCGACGTGAACTCGACACCGAGATCGCACTGTCGCCCGGCTTCCGCTGGGGGCCGACAGTGCTCCCCGGTGCTGCGCTCACCATGCAGGATGTGCTCAGCCAGACCGCCATCACCTATCCGGAGGTCTATGTGCAGCCGATGACCGGCGAGCAGATCAAGGCGGTGATGGAAGACGTCTGCGACAATCTTTTCAATGCCGACCCCTATTACCAGCAGGGCGGCGACATGGTGCGGATGGGCGGACTGTCCTACGCCTGCGCCCCGGCGCAGCCGATGGGCCAGCGCATTTCCGATCTCAGGCTTGCCGGCGGCGCGCCGATCGAGGCCGCGAAATCCTACAAGGTCGCGGGCTGGGCCTCGGTCAACGAGCAGAAGGGCAAGCCGGTATGGGAGACGGTGGCGAGTTATCTGCGCGGCGGCGCGGGCAAGGCAAACGAGAATCTCAATGTCGAGATCAAGGGCGTCGACGGCAATCCGGGTTATGCGGGGTGATGAAACCTGGCGCTCGGGCGTTACGTTACATTCCGCGTCATGCCCGCGCGTGTTGCGGGCGTCCGCGTCTTGACGGCATATGAGCGAGCAAGACGTGGATGGCCGGGACAGGCCCGGCCATGACCGAGAGAGACATCAGGGCGGAACAACAATGACCAATCGGCGCAGAGCAGTTGTCGCACTTGCGTGCTTCGCAACCCTGGTGCTCGCGCCCGGCACGGCCCTCGCGCAGAACGCTAAACCCGCCGACAAGCCCTTCGCCGAGCACCACCTCGCGCTGCAGCTCTCTGACAGCGATCCGAAGAAAGAGGGGCTGGTCATCAGCGTGGCCTACAACCTCCTGAAGTATTACGGTCCCGACAAGGTCGCGATTGAAGTCGTGACCTTCGGCCCCGGCATCGATCTGCTGAAGGCCGATAATGCCAACCGCAAGCTGGTCGACAGCCTGGTGGCGCAGGGCGTGCGGTTCGATATCTGCGGCAACACCCTGGACACCATCGCGCGCGAGACCGGGCAGCGCCTGGCGGTCAATCCCAATGCGATCGAAGTCGAGGCCGGTGTGGCCCAGCTTCTCAGCCTTGCCGAAAGCGGCTACACGATTGTCCGCCCATAACAATAAGGGGAGGGAAGTCCGATGCCCATCACGAGGACAATCGTCACGACGCTCGCAGGCCTGCTGTTGCTCGCTTCCGCGGTCGCGGGCGTAGCCGCCGCGGATACCAAGTCGCACAAGGTCGCCATCCAGGTTGACCAGAACGATCCCGCGATCATGAATCTCGCGTTGAACAACGCCGCCAACATCATGGAATACTACAAGGCCAAGGGCGAGGACGTGCAGATCGAGGTGGTGGCCTATGGGCCGGGCCTGCACATGTTCCGCGATGACACCTCGCCGGTGAAGGACCGGCTGCGGCAGATGTCGGAGTTTTCCTTCCCGTCGTCGATCAAGTTCGCGGCCTGCAACAACACCAAGGAAGGCATGGAGAAGCGTGAGGGCCATGCCATCACCATCGTTCCACAGGCGAGCCTGGTGCCGTCGGGCGCGGTGCGGCTGATGGAATTGCAGGAAGACGGCTGGAGTTATCTCAAGCCGTGAGGACGCGGAGGGAATCTTGAAGGGACTAATTGCAGTATCGCTTGCCGCCGTCGCGCTCGCCAGTGTGGCGAGAGCAGAGGAAGTAACCGTCACCTACAAATCGTTGTCACCGGATGTCGCGCTCGAAGCTGCGCAGGCCGCGCTGAAACGCTGCCGCACCGACGGCTATCAGATCGCCGTCGCGGTGCTCGATCGGTTCGGCGAGCCGCAGGTGATGCTGCGCGATCGGTTCGCCGGCCTGCCGGCGCCGCGCACCGCCACCGACAAGGCCTGGACCGCGCTCGGTTTCCGCGCCAACACCTCCGACATGGTGAAGTCGATCCAGGCTGGCACGCTCGATGCGCGCCTCGCCACTCTCCCGCGGGTCACCATGCTGGGCGGCGGTCTGATCATCGAGGCCGGCGGTACGCTGCTCGGCGCCATCGGCGTGTCCGGCGCGCCCGGCGGCGACAAGGACGAGGCCTGCGCCAAGGCGGGGATCGACAGCATCCGCGACAAGCTGGATTTCTAGCTGTCGGGGGCCGGATCAGCCCGATTGTGCCGGACCGGCCGTTGCCCTATAGGGAGGCGGATCGGAGTTCTAGTGTGCTGAATGCGAAGTTCCTGTGCCTTTGCGGCGCGCTCTTTCAGGAACTTCGCATTCATAAAGCACACTAGAATCATAAAGTTGCTAGCGTCCTTATCGAATTCGAAGTTCGTTCAGGGGTGCGGAAAATGGTGCGAACTTCGAATTCGGGACGCTAGATGAAATTGTTCCATAAAATCTTCTCGACCAAGGTGCTGGTGCTGATCGTCTGCCTTCTGGCCGCGGCGCTCGCGAGCAAGGCGAGCGCGTATTACAGCGTGGACTGGACCGCGGCGATGGTGTCCCAGCCGGAGTGAACATGGCCGCAAGATTGGGTCATTTCCTGGCTCGATCCACCGGCATGAGTGTCGGAGCAGGTCTTGTATTCGCCGTCCTGCTGCTTTCCGGGGTTGCGCAGGCCCAGGCCGCTCCCCCGGCTTCCACCCCCACAGATGCCGCTGTGATCGACGATCTCGTTGCCGGCAGCCGCATCCTCGCCGACTTCGGCGTGCTCGACGGCTTCGGCCATGTCAGCGCACGTGCCCCCGGCAATCCCGATCACTTCCTGATGTCGCGCTCGCTTGCGCCGGCGCTGGTCACCGCCGCCGATATCATGGAGTTCGACCGCGACGGCAATGCCGTGGATGCGCGCGGGCGTGCCGTCTTCCTCGAGCGTTTCATTCATGCCGAGATCTACAAGGCGCGGCCGGACGTGACAGCGGTGGTGCATGCCCATTCGCCCGGTGTCATCCCCTTCACGGTGAGCCGGCTGCCGCTGCGGCCGGTCTATCACAACGCGGCCTTTCTCGGTGCCGGCGCGCCGGTGTGGGACATTCGCAAGGACTTCGGCGAAACCGACATGCTGGTGCGCAGCCCGGCCATCGGCCAGTCGCTGGCCCGGGCGCTCGGCGACAAATCGGTGGTCCTGATGCGTGGCCATGGCGATGTGACCGTCGGGCCGTCCGTCAAGGTCGCTGTATTCCGGGCCTATTACACCGACGTCAATGCTCGGCTTCAATCGCAAGCCGCAGCGCTCGGCGGCGAGGTGACGTATCTGACACCGGATGAGGCCGCCCGGGCCGATGCCACCAATCTGGCCGTGCTGGACCGCGTCTGGTCGCTCTGGAGGCTGTGCGTTGCGCCGTCCCCGGCGAAGTGACCGGCAGCCGGAAAACCCTTTCACCGCAGCGCAACATAGCCTAAAGACAGCGCAAATCCGTCCTGTCCAGGTTCCCGCGCCCCCATGATCCGTCTCGACAACATCAGCAAGCAACAAGGCCACCAGATTCTCTTCATCGAGGCCTCCGCGGCGCTCCAGAAGGGCGAAAAGGTCGGCCTGGTCGGTCCCAACGGGGCCGGCAAAACCACGCTGTTCCGGATGATCACGGGACAGGAACTGCCGGACGAGGGCCAGGTGGCGGTCGATCGCGGCGTGACCATCGGCTATTTCAGCCAGGACGTGGGCGAAATGGCAGGCCGCAGTGCGGTGGCCGAAGTGATGGACGGTGCCGGTCCGGTCAGCGAGGTCGCGGCGGAGCTGCGGCAGCTGGAAGCCGCCATGGGCGATCCGGAAATGGCCGACGACATGGACAGCATCATCACCCGCTATGGCGAGGTGCAGGCGCGGTTCGAAGAACTGGACGGCTATGCGCTGGATGGCCGCGCCCGCGAAGTACTGGCGGGATTGAGCTTCAGCCAGGAGATGATGGAGGGCGATGTCGGCGCGCTGTCGGGCGGCTGGAAGATGCGCGTGGCGCTGGCCCGCATTCTGCTGATGCGTCCCGACGCCATGCTGCTGGACGAGCCCAGCAACCATCTCGATCTGGAAAGCCTGATCTGGCTGGAGCAATTCCTGAAGGGTTATGAGGGCGTGCTGCTGATGACCTCGCATGATCGCGAGTTCATGAACCGCATCGTCGGCAAGATCGTGGAGATCGACGGCGGCGGCCTCACCACTTACTCCGGCGACTATGAATTCTACGAGCAGCAGCGCGCGCTGAACGAAAAGCAGCAGCAGGCGCAGTTCGAGCGCCAGCAGGCGATGCTCGCCAAGGAGATCAAGTTCATCGAGCGCTTCAAGGCGCGGGCCTCCCACGCCGCGCAGGTGCAGAGCCGGGTCAAGAAACTGGAAAAGATCGAGCGGGTCGAGCCGCCGAAGCGCCGCCAGACCGTGACCTTCGACTTCCTGCCGGCGCCGCGCTCCGGCGACGACGTGGTCAGCCTGAAGAACGTGCACAAGGGGTATGGCAGCCGCAGCATCTATCAGGGGCTGGATTTTTCAGTGCGCCGCCGTGAGCGCTGGTGCATCATGGGCATCAATGGCGCGGGCAAGTCCACGCTGCTGAAGCTGATCGCGGGCTCCACCGAGCCCGACACCGGCACCGTGGCGCTCGGCGCCAGCGTCAAGATGGGTTACTTCGCGCAGCACGCGATGGACCTGCTGGAAGGCGAGCGCACTGTGTTCCAGTCGCTGGAGGATGCATTCCCGCAGGCCGGACAAGGCTCGCTGCGCGCGCTGGCCGGCTGCTTCGGCTTCTCCGGCGACGACGTCGAGAAGCGTTGCCGCGTATTGTCGGGCGGTGAGAAAGCGCGTCTGGTGATGGCGCTGATGCTGTTCGATCCGCCGAACTTCCTGGTGCTGGACGAGCCCACCAACCATCTGGACATGGCCACCAAGGAAATGCTGATCTCGGCACTCAAGGACTACGAAGGCACCATGCTGTTCGTGTCCCATGACCGCCACTTCCTCGCCGAACTCTCCAACCGCGTGCTGGAGCTGACCCCCGAGGGCATCCACCAGTATGGCGGCGGCTACACCGAATATGTCGCGCGCACGGGCCACGAGGCGCCGGGGCTGCACAGCTGAGGCGAAACCACGCGTCGCGTTTTATGACGTGAAAATTACAAACGCTGAAATTGATAAGCATTAAAATTGAGCAATGACACGCGGCTGTGAGTCGGCGTGTCTCGTCCGTCGCGTATGATCCGGGACCATGGAGGACAGCCATGAATCCCGAGCTTGTTCAGACCATGCGCGCCGCTCTCGAAGCCGTGATGGCCAGGATCCCCGCCGATCAATCGGTGTTCGGCGTCAAGGCCGCGATGGCTGAGGTCATTCTCAAGGCCGCGGCCCACGGCCACACCTCCTTTGATGGACTGGTCGCGGTAGCGTCCGCCCAGATCCAGGCGGTGATTGCGATGCTGTCCTGACGCGTTGCGCGTACCTTTTCTTATTCGCCCGGAACCAGGCTCCCGAGCCTCGGCTGCGACCGGCGCTTGTACCGCCGGCGCGAGAGATACAGCATCAAGCCGGTGAAGGCGAACAGCGGCATCAGCGCCGCCGCCAGCATGAACAGCAGTTTGCCCGGCCATCCGAAAATGCTGCCGCGGTGGATGTCGAGCACGCTCGCCAGCATCCGCTCGCCTGCTGTTTTGTCGGCATACAACTCTGCAGACACGATACGGCCGGTAACGGCATCGATGCGGAATTCGTCACGCTCGGCCTCATGCGACGAATCCTTCGGCCACGATCGGATACGCACCACCGTGCCGCTGCCGGCCGGCAAGGTCAGTAAAGCCGTCGTATAGCGGCTGCCTTGTTCGTGCAGGAACGCCGACCAGACACGGTTGAATGTCAGGGACGCTGCAGCGGGCGCGGCATCGGTGGAGCGCATGCGCCCGGCCGGCGGTGCCTTCGGCTGCAGCTTCGCGGCTGAAACCTCCGGGCGAGAGAACAACCAGACGGCGCCATTCTTGTACCAGTCGAACGAATACCAGAGGCCGGTGAGAGTCATCACCAGATAGATGACGAACACCCAGGTGCCGGCGACGGCATGCAGCGAGCGATGGAAGCCGCGGCCGCGCAAGGCGAGGTTCGGCTTCAGCCACATTTTCACACTGCTGGCCCGATGCGGCCAGCGCAGCACCAGGCCCGAGATCAGCATCATGATCAGGCCGATCGCCACCACGCCAGTGGCCTGACGGCCATAGCCGTTGGAGTCGCCGGGCAGCAGCAGCCAGCGGTGCAGCCTGCGCACGGTGGCGAAGAACGCCTCGCCGCGCGGCGATCCCAGCAACTGGCCGTCATAGGGATCGACATACACCGAGGATGGCCGCTCGCCGCGGTCGTCGCGGGCAAAGCGGATGCGCACCGACGCGGTGGGATCGCTGCTCATGGTCACCGCCGAGACCTTGCCCATGTCTTGGCCCATGTCTTGGCCGATGTCTTGGCCGATGTCTTGGCCGATGTCTTGAGCCGCATGCAGCCGTGCCACCAGCTCGTCCGGCGTCAGTTTCGGCGTTGTGCGTGCCTCCACACGCATGATGCCGGCATTCAGGCTGGTCCCGATCTCGTCCTCGAAGCTCATTGTGGCCCCGGTCAGTCCGATCACGGTCAGCACCAGCGCCAGTACGAGGCCGACAATGGAATGCAGCTGCAGCAGCGCAGCCTTGATCGAGCGCTTGATCATGGATGAAAACGACGGTCTCGGTGAGGGAAGGGATCGGCACCGGTCTCGGTGCGGCTTGGCGGCGCCATCTCGTCGACGGCGTCATCAGACCATACCGGACCGTCGTTCGTGCGGCCACCCGGCGAAGGCCATGCGCAGTTTGTAATCGTTCTATATTGAGCAGCCAGCGTGAGCTCGTCCCACGCGTCGCAAATAATATGTCGGGTGAGGGGGGCAGAGCGGAATTTTATAAGGATACCGCGCATGCTGAGTTTGCCCTAATCGTCGAAGCCGACTTTTTTGATCAGGGCGATTGCAGCCTGCTGATGGGCCGCGATCTGATCGATCGGCAAGGTATCGCTCGGGAATGTTCCGATCTCCGTGACGATCGGATCGCGACCCGCCGCCGGGACCACCGGATACTCCAGTTCGGCCGCCGCATAGATCCGCTGCGCGGCTGGCGTCACCAGGAACTCCAGAAATTGGCGCGCCGCCGCCGGATGCGGTGCGTGTTTCGCCACCGCGGCGCCGGTCAGATTGATATGGCCGCCGCCACCTTTGAACGATGTCGGCACCGCCTTGACCGCATCGGCCCAGCCGGCCCAGTCGCGGCCTTCGCGTCCATCCCGCAATTGCGCCAGCGCCACGGTGTTGCCGAGGCCGATCTCGCAGCTGCCCTGCGCGATCTCGCGGATCACGTCATTGTCCTTGCCGGCCGGCTTGTGTGCCAGGTTGGCCTTCAGGCCGCGCAGCCAGGTTTCGGTGGCGTCCGGCCCGTGATGGGCAAGGAACGCCGCAATCAACGCGACATTGTTCTGATGCAGCGCCGCGCGCATGCATAGTTTGCTCCGCCACTTCGGGTCGGCCAGATCTTCATAAGTGATTGCGGCAAGCGCGGTATTCTTGCGCGCCATTACCATGCGCGGCCGCACCGACAGCGCAAGCCATTGTGCGTCGTGGCCCCGCAGAGAGGGCGGCACGGCCGCTTCAACAACTGCCGATGCGAACGCCTGCGTCAGCCCGCGATCGGACAATTGGGTTGTCTTGTCGAGCCCGATGGTCAGGAGCACGTCGGCCGGCGAGGTCTCGCCTTCCGCCGTCAGGCGCTTGACCATGGTGTCTTCGATGAACACCGGCCTGACCGTGATGCCGCTGTCCCTGGTGAACGCCGCGATCCCCGGCGCGAGCAGCTGCGCCTCTCGCGTGGTGTAGAGCGTGATCTCCTCGGCACGCCCGGCGGTGATGCCACCGCCGAACCAGGTTGCAGACAGTACGAGCAGGATTGCAGCGGTGCGGCCGGCAGGTTGTCGCGAGCGGCGCATCGGGCTTAGAACTTCACTGTTGCCGACAGCGACACCCGCCGGGCATCGCCGACTGCAATGAACTGGGTGTTGACGGCCGACGGATAATAGACCGTGTTGAATATGTTCTTGACGTTGAGCTGATAGATTACCGGCAGCGTCTCGTATTTGGTCTCATAGGTCGCAAACCCATCGGCCACCGTATAGGCCGGCAGGACGAAGGCGTTGTCAGCGGTGCCGGGCCTGTCGCCGACATAATGCGCGCCCGCGCCCACCCGGAGCCGGCCGGGCAGGGCATCGCGGAAATCGTAGACCAGATACAGCGATCCGGTATTCATCGCGACATTCTGCAGGCGCTTGCCGGCGAGGACGGGATCATCCGTAACGGCCCCATCCGTGTAGGCATAGGTGCCGATCATGCTCCAGTTGTCGTTCAGGCGGCCGGTGACATCGACTTCGACGCCGCGCGAGCGTGCGCCGCCGATGGCACGAAACTCATTGAGCCCGGTTGCGTTGTTGAGCTGCGACACCAGCACGTTGCGTTTGTCGAGGGTATACAGCGCGACGGTGCCGGAGAGCCGCTTGTTGAAATCGAACTTGATGCCGGTCTCCCAGGAGGTGCCTTCCTCGGGCGCCAGGTTGCCGGTGATCACAAAGCCGCCGCCGCCCACAAGAGCTGCGATCGCCGATGTCGGCTTCAGCGATTGCGTATAGCTCGCATATAGCGAGACTTGGTCGGTGAGCTTGTAGACGGCGCCTGCCAGCGGCAGGGCCTTCGCGCCGTCGATATCCGTGTTGGTCTGGAACGGCCGCGCCTTGCCCGCGATCTGCCGGTAGCCTTCGTAACGCACGCCACCGACCAGAGAGAGCTGCTTGGTGACGTGCAGCGTATCCTGGAAATACAGCGACTGGTCGTGCAGGTTGTCGGTCTGGTCGCTGTCGGGCGCAGAGACCGTGCTGGACGGCTGCTCCAGGCCGTAGATCGGATTGTAGACGTTAAAACTCTTGTTGACGGGGGTCTGGCGCAACAGGTCACGGCGATAGATCAGGCGGTGTTCGGCATCCGCGCCGAGCAGCACCTCGTTGCGCATGCCGCCGATCCAGAATCCGCCCTGCACATAGGCGGTGCCGTAGCTGTCGTAACTCAGGGCGCCCAGGGTCCCGTCGTTGCTGCGGGTCTCGATGCCGGTCGTGGGATTCACGCTGACGACGCGAAGCTGATAGGCGTCGTAATTTTCCCGGTTGTAGCTGTAGCCGGCGTGAACCTTCCAGTCTTCGTTGATCTTGTGGTCCACCGTGATCTGCGCCAGGTCGGACTGGCCCCACATGTTGTCGAAGGGTTCGTCGATGCGCCGCGTTGCGGGAATGTCCAGCGGCCTCCTGGTGGTCGTGTTCAGGGCCGTGCCGCGGTCGAACGGATAATAGAAATCCCGATGCTCGTAGTTGAGCTGTACGGTCGTGTTCTCGCCGTACCAGGCCAGCGATGGTGCGATCAGCCCCTCGTTGCGGCGGCCGAAGTTGCGCCAGTAGTCTTCATTCACGCCATAGGCGATCAACCGGTAGGCGAGGCCGCCGTCGCCGATCGGGCCGGTGAGGTCGAGCGTGATGTCGCCACCGTTCTTGCCGCCCCCATACGTCGACCCCAGCACGGAAATCGAACCGCGCTGCGTGAGTTCCGGCCGCTTGCTGATGGTGTTGACGATGCCGCCGGGGTCCATGATGCCGTAGAGCAGCGACGCCGGCCCCTTGAGCACCTCCACGCTTTCGACCGCGGCATTCAGGCTGCGGCCCTGCACCAGCGGCATGCCGTTGCGCATGATCGAACCATCACGATTGTCACCGAAGCCCCGTCGCATGACGGCGTCCTGGGTGCTGCCGAGCGTGTTGGTCTGGGTGATGCCGCTGACATTGACGAGCGCGTCGTCGAGGTTGCGAGGCAGCTGATCGCTGATCACCTGCGCCGGCACCACATTGACGACTTGCGACGTCTCCAGCGGTGAGGCGCCCGTGCGAAGGGTGGTCGAACTCGGAGACGGACGATAGCCGAGCCTGGCTTCGGTTTGCGCGGCGGCGGCCGCCGCTGCACGCTCCGACGCTGTCGGCGCGGCAGGCGCGCGATGGGTGTCCCGCCTGCGGGCCGGAATCGCCTGCGCGCGTCGTGCGGTGGCGTTGGCCGGACGTGCCGGCTTGCGACCCTGTGTCGGCGCTTCCACAGTCACCGCCGGCAGCGCCGACTGTGCGTGGGTGATCGTGGTGTTGAAGGCGAGATCACCGAGCAGGAAGGCCGCTCCGATCAGCCAGGGCCCGCGGCGCCGGTCGAATGAATGGCGGGAGGCGTTCGGGCATTGGCAGTCTGCGTTGGTCACGTCGTTTCACTTCCACACTGGAGATTTGTTTGACGCGGACGCGTCTACCAGCCGTGGGCAACGAAAAGAACATCACCAAACTTGAATCGCTCTAAGCACGCGCGTGCTGCCCGCAATCCCGTCATCGCGATGTATCCGCGGGCTGCGCGTGCGGAAAAAACAGACAAATGTGCGTGGAGCGTGTGCTTCGAGCGATATGCAACGCATCTTGTGCGTCATCGCACCGTCAAGATCATGCGCGGCTTTCGAGATGCCTCCGACTCAGCCGGAAGACCTGCCGATAGATCGTCGGATCGACGTTCGCAGGGTCCAACAACTGTTTGAGGGTTTCGCGCGTCGAAATCAGGGCGTCTTCATCCAGCGCCTCGATCTGCAGCACCCCGGAGAACGAGCGCTCTGTTCCGGCTTGATCGATCCCGCGCAGATTCTTCTCGATGGTTTTCACCGCGGTGCGCGCCAAGTCCGTCACGCAATAGCGTGCGGCCACCACCCGGTCGTGCCGGACCAATGCCCTAACCAGAGGTTTGCCATCCTCCGGCAGGTGCTGCGCAAGCGGCAGCACATAGGCGAAGCCGGCTTCGCCGAGGCCGGCTGTACACCCGACCGTGCCACCGCCGCGGACGAAATTCTGCAGGCGCGGCAGGGTATGCCGTGTCCATGGGGTGGGATCGTTGAGATGGGCGACATAATCGGGGCCGTCCACCGCGTCGGCGCGCTCTAGCTCGTAACAGATCACATAGCGCTGCAGTTCGGCGGGCAGCGCACGAAACACCCGGACGGCGAGAAAGCCCTCGCAGCCGACCCGTTCGGCGGTGTGTTCACGGGTCAGCCAGTGCAGGTAATCGGTCTCATGCTCCGGCGCGATATCGCTCCAGATGGTGAGAAAGCCTTGTCCCTGGGTCATCGTCTCGGTCCTTTCTCGGCGTCATGCCTTTGGCAATGCATGACGCATGGCGCGATAGGCGAAGGTGATGGCGGGGCCCAGCGTGATACCTGGTCCCGGATAAGTGCCGCCGGTAATCGAATTCATCGCGTTGCCGCAGGCATAGAGGCCTGTGATCGGCCGGCCATCCCGCATAACCTGCGCCCATTCGTTCACGACAAGGCCCCTGGCTGCACCGATGTCGCCGGGTTGGAGCCGCACCGCGTAGAACGGCGGCTGCGCCAGCGGGGCGAGGGTGGGATTGGGGCCGACAGCCGGATCGCCATTGACGCGATGATAAAGCGTGCTGCCGCGACCGAAATCCGCGTCATGGCCGCTCGCGGCTAAGACGTTGGTCCGCTCGACCGTCTGCATAAGTGTCGCGGGATCGATGTCGAGTTTGCGCGCCAGCGCGGCGAGATCGGGGCCTTCCACCAGATAACCGTCGGCAAGAAACGGCGCGAGGTTGCGCGCGCCGGGCCGCACCAGACCGAGGCCGTAGGCGCGCAGCGCGCGGGCGTCGGCGATGATGAAACAGGGAATGCAGGGCTGTACGCGGTCTCGCGCGAGCATCGCGCGGGCGAATTCATGATACGATGTCGCCTCGTTGACAAAGCGCCGGCCCGATTGATCGACGCAGATGGTGCCGGGCTTGCTGCGGTCCATCACGAAATGCGGGAACACCGCGGTGCTGCCGTCGGCGCGGCGGCGCAGCGACACCGGCGCCCAGTAAGCCGCATCGCGGTTGCCCTCGGCGATGCGCGCGCCGAGCCCAAGCGCGAGTTTCTGCAGCGCGCCGCCTTGACCCGGCGCACAGGCGCTCGGCAGGAAACCGGCCGCGGGCAGCCATTGCCGGCGCTGGTCGTCGTCCCCGATGAAGCCGCCACCGGCGAGCACCACGGCGCGCCGCGCGGCGATCACTCGCTCGGTTCCGCCGCCGGCGAGCGTGACGCCGCGCACGGCACCGTCCGTCGCAGTCAGCCCGGTTATCGTTGTGCCGGTGACGATGGTGACATCGTATTGCTTCAGCGAGATCAGCAGCCGGCCGACCAGGGCATTGCCCATCACCAGGCGCGAGCCGCGGCGGATTTTGAGGCGGTCGCGGGCATAACGTGCCAGCAATTTTGCCGAATGCCAGGCCGAGGCGGGCGAGCGTGTCATGCCGAGCAGATGACGGATGTCGGTGCGATCGACCATCATGCCGCCGAGGATGGTGAACTCCGGAAGTGGCGGCCTGATGCGGTTGAGATCGGCGCCGAGGCGGAGGCCGTCGAAGGGGACTGGTTCCAGCGCGCGGCCGCGCGCCGTGGCCCCGGGCTGGGTCTGCTCGTAGTCGGGATGCAGCGCGTAAGGCCGGAATTTGACCTCGCTCCGCGCGTCGAGCAGCGCGATGGCCTGCGGGCCGCTGGCAAGGAAAGCCTCGCGCAGGACCGCCGGCGCATGATTGCCGATCACGCTGTCGAGATAGAGACGCGCCTGCGCGGGATCGTCGTCGGCATCCCCTGCAAGATGAGTGTTGGGAATCCATACCGAGCCCGCCGACAGCGCCGTGGTGCCGCCGATCATATCGGACTGCTCCGCCAGCAATACCCTGGCGCCCGCGATGGCCGCGAACAGTGCCGCCGCCAAACCGCCCGCGCCCGCGCCGGCGACCACCACGTCATAGGCTTCGTGCGACGGCAGCGAGGACAGGGCGCGGAACATCGCGGCTCCTTTATGACGCGACGGGCTCGCGCAAGGGTGCCGGCAGCGCCGCGGGCAGGGCGCCCAGCCGCTGCACCGCTGCAAGCATCGCCGCCACATAGCCGTAGGGTCCGAGGCCGCAGATCACCGCGGTGGCGGCGCCGGAGGTGATGGAATGGCGGTGCAGCTCGTCGCGGGCGTGGATGTTGGAGATGTGCAGCTCGATGATCGGTCCCCCGAAGATTTTCAGGGCGTCGATCAGCGAGATCGAGGTGAAGGAAAATCCCGCCGGATTGATGATGATGGCGTCGGCGCTCTCGCGGGCGGCATGGATGTGATCGATCAGCACGCCTTCGTGGTTGGACTGGTGGAAGGCCAGCGACGCGCCGAGCAGTGCGGCGGTGTCGCGGCAGCGCGCCTCGATCGCCGCCAGTGTGGTGGTGCCGTAGATATGCGGCTCACGCGTCCCCAGCAGATTGAGGTTCGGACCGTTCAGGATCATCAGGCGTGCGGACATTGCAATCTTCCTATCGGTTGCGGCCGGATCAGCCGGGTGTGTCAGCCGGCCAGCCAGCGCGCGGGCACGGTGACCAGGGACGGGAACAGCACCATGGCGAACAGCACGATCAGCTGCGCGATCATAAAGGGCCAGACCCCCTTGATGATATCCTCCATGCTGATCTGCGACACGCCGCACACCACATTGAGCACGACGCCGACCGGAGGCGTGATCAGGCCGATGGCGTTGTTGATGATGAAGAGGACGCCGAAATAGACGGGATCGATCCCGGCCTGCTTGACGATCGGCATCAGGATCGGGGTGAGGATCAGGATGGTCGGGGTCATGTCGAGCGCGGTGCCGACGATGACGACAACCACCATGATGGCGGCCATTAGCAGGATCCTGTTGCCCATGAAGGGGCGCAGCAGCTCGACCACCTGGGCGGAGATTTCCGACACCGTGATCAGCCAGGACGACACCAGCGCCGCCGCCACCAGGAACAGCACGATGCTGGTGGTCACCGCGGAGGACACCAGCACGCCATAGAGCTGCGACGGCTTGAGGTCGCGGTAGACCAGCGTGGCGACGATCAGGGAATACACCGCGACCACCACGGCGGCTTCCGTCGGCGTGAAGATGCCGAACCGCAGTCCGACGATGATGATGACCGGCAGCATCAAGGCCCAGAAGCCGTCCGCCACCGCGGTGGCGATCTGCTTCAGCGAGGCGCGCGGCGGCGGCGTCAGGTTCTCGTGGCGCGCCACCCACCACCAGGCCACGCACAGCCCGAGGCCGAGCATCAGGCCGGGAAAGATGCCGGCGAGAAACAGTTTCGAGATCGACACATTGGCGGCGACACCGAACAGCACGAAACCGATGCTCGGCGGGATCACCGGCGCGATGATGCCGCCCGCGGCGACGAGGCCGGCCGCATGTGCCTTGTCGTGCCCGGCGGCGACCATCATCGGCACCAGCAGCGCGCCGAGTGCCGCGGCGTCGGCGGCGGCCGAGCCCGACAGCGAGGCGAGGATGCAGGACGCCAGGATCGTGACGTAGCCGAGCCCGCCGCGGACATGGCCGACCGCGACCATCGCCACATTGACGATGCGCTTGGCGAGCCCGCCCTTGTTCATGATCTCGCCGGCGAGCATGAAGAACGGCACCGCCATCAGGGGGAAACTGTCGGCGCCGTTGATGATGTTCTGGGCGACGATCTGCGAGTCGAACATGTCGATCGTGCTCATCAGCGCGACGCCGCAGATGATCAGCGCGAAGGCGATCGGCATGCCCAGCGCCATGGCGCCGAGCAGCGAAAGGGTGAAGACGGCGATGGTCATCGGATCGTGGGTCCTGCCTTGTCGGAAGCGTGCCGCCGCTCAGTGCTCCTCGGAGTCCTTGACCGCGACCAGGGTGGCCTCGCTGCCGTCGCCGCCGAGCACCCGGATCAGGTCGAACAGCAGCACGACCGCGGCGGAGACCCCGAACACCACGCCGGCGAGGTAGAAAATGCCGACCGACAGGCCGGTCGCCGGCGCCCGGTCGCCCCAGTTGATCAGGGTCTGGGCCCAGCTGCCCTTCAGCAGCAAGGCATCGGCGAACAGCATCAGCCCGTAATTGAGAATGAAGCAGATGCGCTTGCTCGCGGGCGAAAGCCGGCGCACCAGCGTGTCGACCCCGAGATGGGCGTGCTCGCGCAGCGCCACCACCGCGCCGAGGAAGGTCAGCCACACCAGCAGCCAGCGCGACAGTTCCTCCGACACGGTGATGCCGGAATTGAAGATGTAGCGCAGCACCACATTGCCGAACACCAGCGCCACCATCACCGCCAGCATGACGGCGATGATGGCTTTGAGGGCGCGGCAGTAGAGGTCGAGAAGCCGGTCCATGGGTTGTCCGCCCTAGGGTCGATATGCCGGAGCGGCTACTTGACGTCCTTGCGGACGCGTTCGAGCTCGGTGTTGAACAGCTTGACCTTCTCCGGATCGAGTTCGGCGGAGATCTTGTCGGTCACTGGTTTCACCGCCTGGCGCATGCGGTCGAGTTCCGCCGGGGCGATCTCGTTGAACTGCATGCCCTTGGCCTTGAGTTCGTTCAGCGCGCTCTCGGTCTGCAGCCGGGTCTGCTCCTTCTGGTAGCCGCGCGTCTCCTCATAGGTTTCGCGGATCATGCGCTGCTCGGTCGGTGAGAGCTTGTCCCAGAAAACCTTGCTCACCAGGATGATGTTCTCGGTGAAGGTGTGGTTGGTCGCGGAGACATATTTCTGCACTTCGAAGAATTTGTTGGAGAGGATCACCGTGTAGGGGTTCTCCTGGCCGTCGACGGTGCGGGTCTCCAGCGCCGAATAGAGTTCGCTGAAGTTCATCGGCACCGGATTGGCTTTGAAGGCGGTGAAGGATTCCAGATACACCGGGTTCGGGATCACGCGCAGTTTCAGCCCCGAGAAATCCTCGATCCTGGTGATCGGGCGCGTGCTGTTGGTGACATTGCGGAAGCCGAGGCCCCAATAGCCGATGCCGGTGAGGCCCTTGGCCGGCAGCACTTCGAGCATCGCCTTGCCGAAAGCGCCCTGCACCAGCGCGTCGGCCTGGTCGGTGGTGCTGACGATGAAGGGGAAGTCGAGCACGCCGAATTCCTTCACCACCGTCGCCAGCGACGTGGTGGAGGCGGAGAGCATCTCCTGGGTGCCGCCGCGCAGCGCCGACTGCTGCTGCATCTCGTTGCCGAGCTGGGAGGCCGCGAATTCCTTGATCTTGAGCTTGCCGCCGCTCTTGGCCGCCAGCACCTCGGCGAATTTCTTCACCCCGAGACTGACCGGATGATCAGTGTTGTTGAGATGGCCCCAGCGGATGGTGCGTTCCTGCACGTCCTGCGCGAAGGCGGTGGTGGCGAGCGGGCCGGTCAGGGCCAGCAACAGGGCGAGCGAGGCTGCGCCGGTCTTCATGGTCTCCTCCCTTGGTCGACGATTTGTTGGCCCGGTGCCAGCCTTCGCAGGCGCCCGCGGCAGTGGACTCTCAACATAGGGCAATTACTGAGTCAACATATGATTTTAAAACAATCATATGAAACTAGTATTATCTGATCATCGCTTGCCGCAGGCGTGCCGACCCGCTAGCCTGTGCCGGCTGCGCCCTTGCAGTGATTCCAAAGGGAATTGATCGTGAACGCCTCTGCAGTCACCGATACCGGCTCGGCTGGTGACGCCGGCTATCGCCGGATCCGGGACGACATCATTTTTGGCGTGCTGACGCCGTCGGAGCGACTGCGGCTGGAGGCGATGAAGGAAGACTATGGCGTCAGCATCAGCACGCTCCGCGAGGTGCTGAACCGTCTGGCCTCCGAAGGTTTTGTGATCGCCGAGGGCCGCAAGGGGTTCGAGGTGGCGCCGGTCTCAGTGAAGAACCTGCAGGAGCTCGCCGAACTGCGCATCCTGCTCGAGCACCACGCCATGGAGCAGTCGTTCGGCATCGGCGATATGGAGTGGGAGGGGCGCGTGGTCGCGGCCCATCACAAGCTCGCTGCCACCGAACGCCAGATCGCATCAAAATCCGATGTGCCGGAACTGCGGCGTCGTTATGACGGCGAATTCCACCAGGCGCTGATCTCGGCCTGCGGCTCGCGCGAACTGATGGCCGCGCACGCCGTCATCTTCGACAAGTATTTCCGCTACGCCCTGCAGTATCGCGGCAGTGAGACCGCCAAGCAGCACCAGGCGCTGCTCGACTGCGCGTTGTCACGGGACATCGCCAAGGCGAAGAAGATCCTGGTGCAGCACATCCGCGGCTGCGTCGAGCACGCGCTGGCAAGCGGCACCCTGCGGCGGGAATGACGGCGGTCGACCAACGACGAAACGGCGACATCGGCATGCGGATACGCCTGTTGTGAGACCCCGATGTTTCGGGGTAGTGGACTCCCAGCTTCCCTCCTTCGCTGCGCTTCGGAGGGTTTAGGCATCAACCCGTCGAAGCCTTGGCGAAGACGGGTCGCGGGGGCACGCCATCATGACCATTGAACTGCACACTTGGAACACGCCGAACGGCCGCAAGATCAGCGTGGCGCTGGAGGAGATGGGGCTGCCGTATCGTGTCGTCCCCGTGAACATCAGCAAGGACGAGCAGTTTGCGCCCGAGTTCCTCGCCATCAGCCCCAACAATAAGATTCCAGCCATCGTCGATCCGGACGGTCCCGGCGGCAAGCGCGTCAGCGTGTTCGAATCCGGCGCCATCCTGCTTTATCTCGGCGAGAAGACCGGCAAGTTCCTGCCGGTTTCGCTGCTCGATCGCATTCCGGTGCTGGAATGGCTGATGTGGCAGATGGGCGGCTTCGGTCCGATGCCCGGACAGGTGCATCATTTCATTGCGCTCGCCAATGAGCAGGACCGCGCCTACGGCTTGAAGCGGTATTCGACGGAAACGCGCCGGCTCTATGGCGTGCTCGATCGCCGGCTTGCGGATCGTGCGTTCGTCGCAGGCGACCTGTCGGTGGCCGACTTCGCCATTCTCGGCTGGGCCTGGCGGCACGAGCGGCATAAGGTGCCGCTGGCGGATTTCCCCAATGTGAAGCGCTGGTACGAGACATTGATGGCGCGACCCGGCGTCAAGCGTGGCATGGAAGCCAAGCTGGATTGAGATCGCCGCGCTTGGTTTCGTTGGCGTGACCCGCGCCGCTGGATGGGCCGATATGCGGTAGCCGCGCTGGATCGCCTCTGCCGCTTTCTTTACACAACCTGCACACGCCCGGAACAAGGGGCGGGCGCGGGAGATGCACCATGCAGGACACAAGCACCACGCCGCCGACCGGCGATGTCGAGATCAGCGGCGTGGCCGACGAATTCCAGAACCTTCACGAACTCGTGCGAAAGGCGCGGGTCAATCTCGATCAGAACGCCTGGGACTATATCATCGGCGGCACCGAGACCGAGACCACGCTGCGCCGCAACCGCATGGCGCTGGACGAGATCGCGTTCCGCCCGCGTGTGCTGCGCAATGTCGCTGATGTCGATACGTCGGTGACGCTGTTCGGCCGCAAGCTGCGTTTGCCGGTGATGCTGGCGCCGGTCGGCTCGCTGGAGACGTTTCACTCCGGCGCCGCCGCCACCGTGGTGCGTGCCGTCGGCCGCTTCGGTGTCGCGCATATGCTGAGTTCGGTGTCGGAGCCCGGCCTGGAACAAGTCGCTGACGCCGGCCCCGATGCCTTGCGGATCTATCAGCTGTATGTCCGCGGTGACGACGCCTATGTCGAGGATCATGTCGCGCGCGCCATCGCCCGGGGCTACAGCGCGTTCTGCCTCACCGTCGACACCACTCATTACAGCCGGCGCGAGCGTGATCTCGCCAAGCGCCACGTCACCTCCGGCCGCAGCCGGGTTTCGGGACGCTCCTTCCAGGCGGCGCTGGACTGGCGCACGGTGAAGCTGATCAAGGACAAGTACAAGATTCCGCTGATCCTCAAGGGCATCGCCACCGCGGAAGACACCGCGATCGCGCTCGATCACGGCGTCGAATGGATCTACGTGTCGAACCATGGCGGGCGCCAGCTCGATCACGGCCGCGGCGCCATGCAGGTGTTGCCTGAAATCGTGCGAGCCGTCGCCGGCCGCGCGAAAATCATGGTCGATGGCTCGTTCTGCCGTGGCACCGACATCGTCAAGGCGATCGCCGCGGGGGCCGACCTTGTCGGTCTCGGCCGCCTGCAATGCTGGGCGCTGGCCGCGGCCGGCGAAGCCGGCGTGGTGCGGATGCTGGAATTGCTGGAGGACGAGGTGCAGCGCTGTCTGGGTCTGCTTGGTGTCAACACCTTCGCCGAGCTCGACGGCAGTTATCTGCATGCCGCGACGGCCACCAACGCACCGTCGGTATTCAGTGCGTTCCCGCTGCTGGAGATCGAGCCTTATCGGTACTGAGAGGATTTCGCCTCGTCAGCAGCTGCCGGACCACCAGCAGGCATAGGGCAGGCGGCCATGGATGACATCCGGCGGCGTGCCGTAATAGGTGCGATAATAGAAATCGCCGGGTCGCCCGTAATAGCCGGGCACCCGCGGTGAGTTCTGCTCCTTCGGGAAAATCGCAACAAACGGATCGCTCTCGCGATAGGCCGCGTGCCGGGTCTTCGGCGGACCTGCGAAGATCTCGCCGATCTTCGACCCTGCCGGCAAATCAGCCGCAACCGCCGCCATCGTGGTCGCAATCAGCGCGATGGTCGTGAGCGTGGGCCTGAGCAGCATGCGTGGGTCTCCCGATGATTCGGCGATCATAGGGCAGAGCGGTTAGGAATGGTTAACGGGAGCATCCCCACTCCGTCATGGCCGGGCTTGGCCCGGCCATCCACGTCTTTCTTGCGGCGATGCTCCTAAGACGTGGATGCCCGCGACAAGCGCGGGCATGACGGTCTTTGGGCGTCGATGGGCAATGCCCTTTCCCCGTTGGTGTCGCGGGTGTAGCGCTGCTTCGACCCTCACACCGTCGCCAACACCGGCTCCGCCCGCCGCCGGCCGATCATCAGCGACAGCACTGCGGCCACCACGCCGGTCATCCCTGCAATGATGAACGCCTCCAGGTAATTGCCCTGTGTCGACCGCATCATGCCGGCGAAGAAGGCGGCCGATGCCGCGCCGAGCTGATGGCCGGCGACGATCCAGCCGAAAATCACCGGCGCGTTCTTGTCACCGAACATCTCGTTGGCGATGCGCACCGTGGGCGGCACCGTCGCGATCCAGTCGAGGCCATAGAACACCGCGAACACCGAGAGAGAAAGCAGCGAGAAATCCGAGTAAGGCAGGTAGATCAGCGACAGCCCGCGCAGCCCGTAATAGACGAACAGCAGCTTGCGCGGGTCGAAGCGGTCGGTGAGCCAGCCCGACAGCGTGGTGCCGACCAGATCGAAGATGCCCATCATCGCCAGCAGGCCCGCGGCCTGCACCTCGGGAATGCCGACGTCGCCGCAGAACGAAATCATGTGGGTGCCGACCAGGCCGTTGGTGGTGAAGCCGCAGATGAAGAAGGTGGCGAACAGGTACCAGAAGGTGCGGGTCTTCGCGGCGCGCACCAGGTTGCCGATCGCAACTGCGAACGGGTTCTGCGTGGTGGGCGGCGCCGCCACGTCGTCGACCGTGCTGCCGTAGGAGCGCAGGCCGATCGCCGAAGGCCGTTCCGGCACCAGGAAGTAGATCAGCGGGATCAGCGCCGCGCAGCAGGCCGACACGGTGAGCACCACAGGCTGCCAGCCGCCCCATTGCACCAGTGCGGCGAGGCCCGGCATGAAGATCAGCGTGCCGGTCGCAGTGCTCGCAGTCAGCAACCCCATCACCAGGCCGCGGTTGGTGGTGAACCAGCGATTGACGATGGTGGCGCCGAGCACATTGGCCACGGCGCCGGAGCCGAGGCCCGAGAGCAGTCCCCAGGTCAGGAACAGCTGCCACGGCGCGGTCATGAAATAACTCGCGCCGGTGGAGGCCGACATCAGCACCAGTGCGCCGAGCACGGTGCGGCGGATGCCGAAACTCTGCATCACCGCGGCGGCGAACGGTCCGGCGAGGCCATACAGGAAGATGCCGACGGCGGCCGAGATCGAGATGATGTCGACGCTCCAGCCGAACGATTTCTGCAGCGGCAGCATCAGCACGCCGGGCGAGGAACGCAGGCCCGCCGCCGACAGCAGGGCGAGGAAGATCACGGCCACCACCACGAAGGCATACTTCTGGCCGAACGGGCGTCGCGACATCGAGGGTCTTGAAGATGAGGGATGTTGCATGTTACTAACCGGTACGTATTGCGATGGCGCTTGTATACGTACCGGTCAGTAACATTGTCAAGCGCCGATCGTGCCGCTTTTGCGAGCAATCGTTTCGAAAGCCCTGGACGCCTCATGAGCAAGCACACCCAATCCGCCCCGGACCCATCCGCAGACCCGTCTTCGGAGCGTTCGCTCCGCGCGGTGGACAAGATCCGCGCCTCGGCGCGCGAGCTGTTCTATCGCGAGGGCATTCGTGCCGTCGGCGTCGACGAGATCGTGCAGCAGGCCGGCGTCACCAAGCCGAGCCTCTACCGCAGCTTTCCGTCCAAGGACGAACTCGCCGCCGCCTATCTGCGCGACTACGACCAGGAGTTCTGGATCAGTTTCGAGAAGCCGGAGGGCAAGAGCTACAGCGACCCGCGCGAGCATGTGCTGGCCTACATCCGCCAGCTTGCCCGCCGCGCGGCAGCTGAGGGCTATCGCGGCTGCGGCCTCAGCAACGCCACGATCGAATATCCCGCGCCCGAACATCCGGCGCGCCGGGTTGCGGTCGCCCACAAGCAGGCCTTCCGCAAGCGCTTGCGCGAGCTCGCCGCCGCCATGGGCGCGCGCAAGCCCGATGTGCTCGGTGACGGCCTGTTGCTGCTGATCGAAGGCATCTACACCACCGGCCAGCAGTCTGAAGCGGGCCCGGCGCAATCGGCGGTGGCGGTGGCGAAGCTGCTGATCGACGCGAGTGTGACGCGGGAGTGAGGCCCGAGGTGCCGCGGGCCTCATGGGTTCGAGACGCGCGTTCCGCGCCAATTTTAGGAAAAGTGCGTTGTTTTCAGCCCGATAAATTTAACTCACGGTGTCGTTGCAAGCGGTTGCGTATTCGCCCGTTGAGGGTTTCGTGAGGTCCAGACAATATTCGTTGCCGGTGCGGCTGGTTCACGCTTGGAACTGTGCTCAACGGACTCTCGGCATGAAGAATCTTGTCAAATTGGGTCTCATCCTGTTTTGCGCGGCAGTTGCGACAGCCTCGCTTCTGGGCTTCGCGCTGCGTGGAATCCTGAAAAAGGACATCAGCCAAATTCTGGAAAAAATGGACTCGGAAACCGGGTTGTACGTTGTTCTTATCTTCATTCTGTTTGAGTTTTATTGCCTCATCAACGACTCCCTGGCCGGTCTCTCGAGAAAATATAATCTGAATTTCGTGTTCGTTTTCTCCGAAATCAGATTTGCGGCTGAAGCGGATCCCACCAACACGCCTTTCTCGCTCAGAACAAAGCTGTTGATGTATCCGCTGACGATTTCAATCTGTTTAGTGCCGTTTATTGTTCTGATGGCGCGATGACAAGAGCTGACGAGGTAATAGAGCTGAGCATGAGACGGCTGTGGGTGCAGATGCTTGTCGGGCGGCGATTGCGCTTCGCGCCACGGTTGCGCTTCGGGTTGGCGTGGCATGGCTGTTCGGTGCCCCTCCATACCTGACGTTGATGAGACTGATCCACAACGACATTCCACGACAGGCCATTCCGGTGCAGTTGGTCGAGGGAGAGTCGGTCACATTTCGGTCCCGCATCATCCTGAACCGGACTATCACCTGAACCTATAGGCCTACTTCGATAACCTGGCGCAGCGGGATGTCATTGATAATCTGATGGGAGGACCTCAGCGGCAGCCAAGCGACTTAGCGCAGTCGCCCGGCAAATTGACCGCCATGGTTCGTATCGTCGTCCGGGATCAGAAGCGTCAAGTCGTTCATGATCGGACTGTTCGATCGGACGGTCGCTCCAAGTGGGCTGTGTTCTATGTCGGTCGCACGCTTGACCATATTGCTCTGGATGGGGCTTGTACGACATCAGCGTCACGCCTCTGGACGATGTATCCCGACTCAAGCTGTTCCGAAGCGAATTGGAGCTGTCCTATCTCGCCAGTAGGGCGATGTATGCAGCCGCCACTCAGCCCGCCTTGTGATGCGGCACGAACAGCCGGCCTTTTTCCACCACCGTCACGACTGCGAGTGCACTCAGCGTGCAGAGGAAAAATCCGGTGGTGAACGGCACCAGCGTGCCGTCATAGCTCTGGCCGATGATGGCGCCGAGGCTGATGCCGAGCAGGGTGGTGATCGAGCCGTAGAGCGAGGAGGCGGTGCCGGCGATGTGGCCCTGCGGCTCCATCGCGAGCGCCGTGAAATTCGCGAACGACAGGCCGAAGGCGAACATCATCAGCGTCGACAGTGCCAGGAACAGCGGGAAGTTCAGCATCCCGAGATGTTCCGCGCCCAGCATGGTCCCGGCCACCACCACAAAGCCGATCAGCGCGCTGTGCGACATCACCCGCATGCCGAGACGGCCGACCAGGCGCGCGTTGACAAAGCCGGCGATGGCGACACCGATGGCGGCGGCCGCAAACGCCAGCGGGAAATAATGTCCGAGCTTGTAGATCCCGGTTAACACCTGCTGCGAGCAGAATACGAAAGCGAACAGGGAACCCTGCACGCCGCCGGCGGCCAGCGCGTAGCCGAGTGTCTGGCGGTTGGTCACGGTCTGGCGAAACGCATCGAGCACCTGCGGGATGGCCAGCGACTTGCGCGCCGTCACGGGCAGCGTTTCCGGCACCCGCAGCGCGCTCCAGGTCAGCACGCCCACGCCATACAGCATCAGCACAATGAAGATGCCGCGCCATTGCGCCCACAGCATCACCAGTTGTCCGAGCGACGGCGCCAGCACCGGCACCGCGATGAAGATCATCATGGTCAGCGACATCACGCCGGCCATGCGGCGGCCGGCATAACAATCGCGCACCATCGAGGTCGCGATCACGCGGGTGGCGGAGGTGGAAAGGCCCTGCAGCGCGCGCGCCAGCAGCAGCGTTTCGAAGGAGGGTGCGGCGATCGCCAGCAGGCTCGCGACGCAGTACACCACCATGCCGCCGATCAGCACCGGGCGGCGGCCGAAACGATCGGACACCGGGCCCATGATCAGCTGTCCGGCACCGAAGCCGGCCAGGAACACGGCCAGCACCGCCTGCAGGCGGTTGCCGTCGGTGATGCGCAGGGTTGCACCAATATTGGGCAGCGCTGGCAGCATCATGTCCATCGCCAGCGGATTGAGCGCCATGATGGCCGCGATGATCATCACGAATTCGGCAAAGCCCATCGGGCGGTGGACCGTCGAGACGACGGCATTGGCATTCAATTCGGACACGCAGGGCACCTTGCCGGAGAAGCCCTCCACTTAAGTCCACATGTTGCGTTGCACAACCCACGTTCCGGCATGGCATCCATGGGGGATGCGGCGGAGGTGGGGCGGCTGGACTGGCGATGCCGGCTTGCGTCCTGCCGTGAGTTTTGGCATGCGGGCGGCTGGCCCGTTTCACCCATCAGAGAGACATCGTGAAAGTCCCGTTCATCGACATCCTGCGTTATGAAGCCGGTTTCTACGACGCCGTGGTGGCCAAAGCCGCCGAGCTGATCAGGAACGGCCATTTTGCCGGCGGCCCCGCCATCGGCCAGTTCGAACAGGCGATCAAGGATCGGACACAATCGGCGCACGCACTCGGCTGCGCCAACGGCACCGACGCGATCCAGCTGGCGCTGCGCGCCGCCGGCGTCAACAAGGACGACAAGGTCCTGATCCCGGATATGACGTTCTGGGCGACATTCGAAGCCGTCGTGAATGTGGGGGCCGTTCCCTGCACCCTCGATGTCTCCCGGGAGACCCTGCATCTCACGGCAGATACCGTGAAGCGCGGCATCGAAACATTCCGGCCGAAGGCGGTTCTGCTGGTCCACCTCTATGGCTGGGCCTGTCCCGAAACCGTCGCCATCCGCAAGCTCTGCACTGAGAGCGGCGTCACGCTGGTCGAGGATTGCGCCCAGGCCATCGACACCCTGATCGATGGACAAAGCCTGATCGGCACGGCGACTGTCGCCACCACCAGTTTCTATCCGGCCAAGGTGCTGGGCGCGAGCGGGGATGCCGGCGGCGTTTTCTTCCGGGATGCCAAGGTGGCCGAAGCCTGTCGCACCCTGATCAATCACGGCCGCATCAGTCATTACGAGCACGGTTTGGTCGGCTGGAACTCGCGTCTCGGCGCCTACGAAGCAAGCTTCATGCTCGAAGCGCTGAAGCATCTCGATGCGCGCGTCGACAGCCGTCGCGGCGTCTGCGCGCAGTATCGCGAGCGGATCACACATCCGGCGCTCACATTCATCGGCCCGGCCGCGAACGTCCGCGAGAACGGCTATCTCTCGGTCGCGGTGATGCAGCCGTCGACCCGGCCGCCTTTCATAGAGTTTCTGAAGTCGAAGAACATCGGTTACGGCTCGGTCTACCCCGGCGCCATGAGCGATCAGCCGGGCGCGACTGGCTATATCGGCGGCAAGATCTCCGATGGGAATGCCACCTGGATCGCGAACTCCGTGATCAATCTTCCCTGTTTCGCCTACATGATCCAGGATGAAGTGGATTACGTTGTGGAGGCTGTCAACGCGTACAAGTGATTGCGGCTGCCGGGGGGCGGGCAACAGGCAATGAACGGACAGGCGATCTCCGACGAGAAGGGGTTTGCGCTGTGGTCGCCGGTGCCGGTGCAGATTCTGAAGGGACTGAGATAGTTGCGCAAGGACATCCGAAGCCAAAAGGCATCCGCGATTAAATCGCGTCGCCGGGCTCGCAATCTGCGCAATCGTCTCTATGTCCAAGAACGGACATCAAGATTCTGGATGTGAGAACGGTTACGGAGCACGAGAGCGTTTTCGCGTCGAAACAGCTCGGCAAAGTTTCCGGTTTTTCCTCTTTACGTGTAGCATCGCCGCATGAGCGTATCAGACAGTTTGTTTGGGGCCTTGCGTCAGTCAGCCGACGCTGGCGTGGTGGATCTGCTTGAGCGCATGGTGCGGGAGGCTCCGGATCATGCCCTGAATAAAATCAACGCCCTCGATATCGCCGCGCGGCACGGCCTCGACGAGGAGCGCGTCATCGCGGCCCTGCTCAATGCGGTGGGGCTCGGCCTCTTCGAGATGACATGGAATGTCATGTGTCCGAGTTGCGCCGGTGTGATTTCAGCCAACAAAAGCCTGAAAACCCTGGATCGGGCGCAGTACACCTGTGCTTTTTGTGCCGCGGGTTATGAGACCAGCCTCGACAATCTGGTCGAGGTAACCTTCGCGGTCAGTCCGCGTGTGCGCAAGATCGCGGCGCACAGCCCCGACGAATTGTCGGCGGCCGACTATTATCAGCAGATCTTCTGGAGTTCGGCGATCGATCTTCCGGCCGATCTGGAGAAGCTGCTGCGGGAGGTTACGCTGGAGACCGTCGACCTGCCGCCGGGCGAACGGGCCATTCTGTCCTTGCAGATACCGCAAGGCACGGTGATCGTGTTCGATCCCGTGACCCATACGGCCCAGTTCCTCGAGATCAGCGGCGAGGAGACAAGCGAGCGGCAGAGCCTGTCCGTTGTCTTCAACAAGCTGCAGGTCCCGGTCGAGACCATTGCCCTGCGTCCCGGGCCGCTGCGTCTGGCCTTGGAAAACCGCACCGACAGCCGGGTGCTGCCGGCTGTCTGGGTGGCGAACCAGGCGCTGGATGATCTTTTGAAGCAACGCAAACCCATTCTCAATGCCAGGCGCCTGCTCACCAATCAGACTTTCCGCGACATCTACCGCACCGATACGCTGGCCATCGGCCAGCGCCTCAAGATCCTGAGCCTGACCTTCCTGTTCAGCGATCTGAAGGATTCCACCGGGCTCTATGACCGGGTCGGCGATCTCGTCGCCTTCGATCTGGTCAACGAGCATTTCAGGCTGCTGCAGGACATCATCGCCTCCGAACGCGGCGCCGTGGTGAAGACCATTGGTGACGCCGTGATGGCAACCTTCGAGACGCCGGACCGCGCCATTGCGGCTGCGATCCGCATGCGCGAGGCGATGAGCGATCTCGGCGCCGAGCGCCAGCATCAGAGCCTGCGCCTGAAAATGGGCATCCATGAAGGATCATGCCTCGCGGTCACGCTCAATGAACAGCAGGACTATTTCGGCCAGACCGTCAACATCGCCTCGCGGGTCCAGGGCCTTGCCGATTCACGCTCGATCGTGGTGACGGAGTCGGTGGTGGAGAACGCCCAGGCGAGGGGCCTGCTTGAGGCGAGCGGACTGACACCCACAGTCAGGCGGGTCGCCTTGAGCGGAATCGCCGGCGAGGTGTCGGTCTACGAGATTCCCTGAGGAGCCGTGATCGGTCCGCTGGCTGATCTGGATCAGGCCGGACAGCACCACGGCCGCCGGCCTCTTATTGCGCTTCTGCCGAGCGCGGCGATCGCGACACGGCAGTGCCGATCCTTCCAAGCATTATGACGCGAAAAACTTGTGAAGTGCTGCGGTTGTTTCCGCTGGCCGTTCCTCGACGAGCCAATGACCGCACTCCGGAATGCTGCCACCTGAGACATTGGTGGCGAATTCCTGCAGCATGGCGACGATCCTCGGTCCCCACCTGTGGTCTCCTCCCAGTGCGAGGACCGGTATCGTCAAGGGATTCCGCTTCCAGCCGAGAGCGTTGGCGTGGTCCGTCGGGAAGGCACGATACCACTCCAGGCCACCGCGGGTGTTGCCGGGTTGAGCGAGGGCGCGCGCATAGACTTCCACTTCCTCGATCGAAAACGCATCATGGTTGAATATGCGTTCAAAGAAGAAGCTGGAGACGTAATCATGCTCGCGACCATGGATGAGTCGCTCGGGCAGGTCGCGCTTCATATGGAACGCGAAATGCCAGACCTTCGGGTCAACGAAAGTGGCCTCCCACCCGCTCCAGCCCGGCATCGGCACATCCAGGATCGCAACGCGCGTCACGGCCTCGCGGTGCGTGAAGGCCAGGGCCAGGGCGACCATCCCTCCGATATCATGGCCGCAGACGGCGTAATGCGTAAAGCCGAGTGCTCCCATCGCGCCGTGCACGTCTTCGGCAAGGCTTGCCTTGTCATAGCCACCCTGCGGGCAGTCGGAATGTCCTGCTCCGCGCAAATCGAGGGCGACCACGGTATGTCGTTCGGCGAGCGCCGGCATGATCTTGCGCCATTCCCACCACGTCTGCGGAAAGCCATGGAGGAGAACGAGTGGCGGCCCATTGCCACCGACGACAGCATGGATGTTGACGTCGCCTGCGCGCAGCACCTGGTGACGGAAGCCGTCTAGCTGAGTACTCATTGTGGGTCCTTTCGTTGAATTGAACGGAGAAATTAGATTTGAAGACCGGATGGTCTATATATCGACGCGCCAAACGATGTTCTGTCCATGCGATCTACCTTGCGAAACGGTCGATGAGGATCTGGACGACGGCTTGCGAGAGGCTCCGGTCCGGGCTTGTCTTGTTGACGACGCGCATGCCTTCGATGAGACAGACAAGCAAACGGGCGACGGTCGCGGGTTCGACGCCATCGACCAAGTCCCCCTCGGCCTGTACGCGCGTCAGTGCCGCGGTCAGCCGGGTCTCCATCGCCTTGAAGAAGCGCCGGATACGCTGTTCGACCTCGATGTCATGGCTGGCCAGCTCCATGGCGGTTGCCACCACCAGGCATCCGCGCTTGCCACTGGCTCCACCGGCGCGCTCGACATACCCGGCAAGGCAGGCCCGAAGACTCGCCAAAGCATTCTTGGAGGCATTCTTGGAGGCATTCTTTCGCGGATCAAGTTCGCTATCGAGGCGCGTCAACGCGTCGTCGATATAACGGTCCAGGGCGAGCAAAAAGAGGCCGTGCTTGTCGCCAAAGGCTGCGTAGAGGCTGCCCCGCGAGAGATTGGTCGCTTCGAGCAGATCCGGCAGCGATGTGCCGTGATAGCCGGACGACCAGAAAACACCCATGGCCCGCTCGATGGCTGCGTCTGTATCGAACTCGCGGGGGCGGCCGCGCGCAACCCGCAATGGGATTTCTCGTGCCATGCTGGATATCTAGACTGATCGGTCGTAAAAGGCAAGCTCGCTTTATTGTTGGGTGCTTATCGCTTTGGGCGCAACGCTAAGCGCCCGCTCATGCCGGCCACAATTGCCCGCCGCCATCAACGCGCAGCACCTGTCCCGAGACGAACGCGCCCATCGGGCCTGCGAACAATTCCACCAGCCGCGCCACTTCGTCCACCGTGGCGATGCGGTCCAGCGTGCCGGCTTCGGCCAGCTTCGCCGGATCCACCGCGCGCGTATTCACAAAACGTTCGGTGCGGGTGTCGCCTGGCGCGATGGTGTTCACGGTCACATCATAAGGCCGCATCTGGTCGGCGAGACAGCGGGTGAAATGCATGGCGCCGGCTTTTGCGGTCGCATAGATCGAGGCGTTGGTGCGGCCCTTGAAGGCCGCGACCGAGCCGATGGTGACGATGCGGCCGCGCCGCCGTTCCATCATGCCGCGCGCCACCTGCTGGCACACGAAGATCGTGCTCAGCAGATTGCGGTCGATCACCGCGCGCACGTCCTCCGCCTTGATGTTCACCACGTCATTGGGATCGGGCTTGCCGCCTTTGGCCGCGATGTCGCCGCCGGCATTGTGGATGAGGATATCGATCGCGCCGAGCTCCGCTTCGGCGTTCCGCACCGTCCGTTCGATATCGCCGATGTCGGTCATGTCGCCCAGCAGTTTCACGGTGCGGACTTTGTGGGTGTCGGCAATCGCGCGGGCGACGTCGGTCAGTGTCTGCGTTCCGCCGAATTCGGACGGGCCATGTTCGCGCATGCCATGAACGGCGATGTGGCAGCCCAGCGCGGCCAGCCGTTCGGCGAACGCGCGCCCAAGGCCGCGGCCTGCTCCGGTGACAAGGGCAACCTGGCCTTCCAGCATGCGTGAGGACATCGTTGTTTCCATCCTGTGTTTGTTGATTGCGGCGTCGTGTTCGGTCGCGGGTGGGCGTCAACCCGACCGCCATGGTTTGCGCCGGGCACATCGGGACGACCGTGGTGTCGTGTCCGGATAATAGGTCTTGAAGCCGACGGCGGCGAGGGCATTGACCGGGTGGCTGCGGCCGCCTGGTCGCTGCACCGCTGAAGCCGGGCATATATCGTTTCGGCGGCACCGGGCAACGGCGTTTCGGCAAGCTGATCCATTTCGGCAAAGAAAACGCCCGTGGGGAGCGGGCGTTTTCTCAATGCCGTCACTCATGGGGAAAGTGACGCGTCGCTTGGCGGCATTGGTCAAGTCGTCCGATCAGTCATTGTCGACCGATATCCGCGGAGCGGCCAAGCGAATTCCCTTGCTTTGGTTATCGCACGACCAGATTTGTGCTGTCGGTCAGCACCACCGGCTTGCCGGCCCTGATCACGTGTGCCTGCACGTTGTCGTCGCTGCTGACGTGGGATGCGATCCCGACACCGGCAATCGCCGTGGCGGCAACCAGCGCAACGAGCACAATCTTCAAATGTGTCATGCGATCCGCACTGTAGAAGGAGTGGTTCACAAAGGCCTCCTGCTTGCACCCATGACGACGTTTTTCTTGACGGCACCGTCCCGCGGTGTGTGATCTCGTCTGTTCGAGATACGTCCCGACAATAGGCTGGCCGCCATGCGGGTTGAAGATGACTTTGGTCACTTTCGACGCCGCCGCGGGCCGGGCCGGGAAACACCGAGCGATCGGAAAGCCGAAATGGAATCGAGCCGGGGAGCAGCGCTATTTTCTTGAACCCGCGGACTCCACTGGCGCGGTCGCGGGACGGGTGGGCGTGGCCGGCTCCCACGGTGCCGGCAGGATGACCCTCGCCGGCGCAGGGAGAACGGTTCGCTGCACAGGTGCGTCCTGTGGCCGGCGCTCGTCGGCAGGATTGTCCGCTCGCGCGGTGGTCCCATGGAGGCCCATTGTCCAAATGGCGGCCGCCAGAACTGCCGCGATGGGCGTGATCGCGCGATGGAGCAGTTCCTGCCGCCTGGTCGGCTTCGGCGGTTCCGCCGCAGCCGGGGGCGCCTCGTGCTTGAGCGTGTTGAGCGAGCGACCCACGAACAGGTGGATGAACGCGGCGACAACAGCATTCAGCGCGAGGGTGAGGATGGCGCCGAAGACCGTGCCGATCATGATGCCAACGGCGATATCAGCGACGTGACCCTTCATTGCAGTGCATGTCCCTCGACATCGAACGTTTCGTCGTCACCCGTGCCTTGCAGGCGCCGGAGGAGGGCCGGCCTGCTTGCGGGCGCTGAAGGTCCGGCGATCTTGCTCAAGGTGCGACGCCGTGTCCGACGATGGGCCTGTTGCCATGAGAGCGGAAGATGACTTTCGTCACTTCCGGGAAGCCCGAGCGATGTGATCTACATTGGGTGAAGGAAGCTGATCAGCAGGACGGGCTTCCGCACGTCACGGCATAGATTCAGAATTCGCTCATGTCATCCCCAGCAACACGTCCACCAGCATCGAGGCCGGAAAGCTTGCGGCATCGGTCCATGCTGAGACGTTTTCGCCGCCCTCCCCAGAGCGGTGGAGTCAGCCGCCCCGGCATCCACCGCCCCCCGCGCGCCGGGGCGGCTGATCAACATGGCGTCCTCGTCCCGATGGTGAGCCTGTCCGAAGTTTCAGCCGGAAAATGGCTGCCCGATGATCTGTGACTGAACGTGCAGGTCTTATGTGAGTGGGTTTGCAATGCCGAGGGGGATTCTGGTTTGGTGCCTGTGCTGCCTGCAATTCCTTGCCTATCTTCAGCTCGGCATCGACTCCTGGGCGCTATGCGTCTTTCTGGTTCTTTGTTGGGCCGGGATATTTGCGGATTAGAGCGTTTTCGAGCGACGTGGATACCGGTTCCCCCGCGACAAACGCGAAGCGTTTGTGCGGAGAAAACGCGTCAAACAAGAATCTAGTACCCGGAATCATAGCCAAGTGACACGAGCAAACACTGTACGTGCCCACCGATTCTGAATCACGTTTGATCAAAAGTGGGTACTAGAGCCGTCGACGGCGAATGGTTTCCGCGAGCTCCGCAAAGCTCTCCGCAATCCCGCTACTGGTCTTCGCGCTCACGAACTTGACGTTCGATCGCGGGAGCTCCCCGATGCGCGCGGTGCTTCCTGCAGCCTCCGGAAGATCGATCTTGTTGACCAGAGCCCTGTAGGGCCGTCCCGGAAATCGTGTCTCGAAGCCGTGAATCAATTCGATCATGCGCGTGACCGTTTGCGGCCGCGTGACATCCGAGACGACGATCGCGGCCGAGGCGCCGGTCACGTAGACGGTGTCGAAGATCTGCGTTCCAAAATCGCCGTCCGTATCCCACAGTACAAGGCGCATCGGCTCGCCGTCCGCTGATGCGGGAGAGACGTCATAGCTGAGAAGTTCGACGCCCAACGTTGTCTTGTATTGCCCCTCGAAACGATTGTACACGAGGCGGTACATGATCGATGTCTTGCCGACACCCATGTCGCCGAGCAGCATGACCTTGGCGGTAAGCATCAGCGCGGCACTTCCGCTTGAAACACGTTTTCGAAAGTCACCCGGCGGTTTCCACCAATCGCGCCAGTCTTCTCGGTGAGCGGCATCGATGCCGAGCGCGAAACGGGAAACAGCCGCGACGGCTCGATCCCGAGAGCCGTCAGTCTCCGCGCCACCTGTTCCGTTCTCTTGCGGGCAAGGATCTTGTTGCCGGATTCCGATCCGCTCTCGTCCGCATGGCCGACGATTCGAACTCTCAGATCGTTGGTCGCGAGCAGCCCTGCCAGCTCCCGGATCTGCTGCTCGGCCTGTCCGTTATCGAGAAATTCGTCACCATTGCCGAAAAAGATCGCCGTCGTGGCCATGAAGCGGTCGAGCCGTTGGGCAGGACCGTCGACGGCGGACTGCAATCGGGCGAATTGCTCGCTCAGTCTGGCATATTGCTCGCTCAGCTCGACATATTGCTGGCTCAGCCCGGCGTATTGCTGGTTTCGGCGTTTCGAGTCCTCGGCCGTCGCGCCGCGCGTCTCATCGATGCTGGCTTGCGCGCGGGCAACAGACTGCTGCAGGGCCGCGACACCGGCATGCAGTGCTGTCGACTGGTCCAGTCCGGGCACGATGCCGATCCGATCGATGATCCGGTACGGCGCCGCCGCCTCAGTCAGCGCGCCGATCACCGGAGCGATCTCCACCTGGCTGGGCTCGATGCCGGAGACCGAGAGGCTTCGATTGCGATGATCGAAGTCCAGCCGTAGCGGAAACGACGCCAGCAGCGGCTGCTTCCCGACAAGCTGCTGCAGCGCCGCATCCGTCCGCCGCTCCAGCATGGTCCGGGTCACGAACAGTCCGGCCAGCCAGGCCAGCGCGACAGCGCCGAGAGCGAGCAGGCTGAACAGAATGATTCTTCCTCGCCGGCTCGTCGTCTTGTGCGGGAGGGGAGCGGTTTCGATGGACGCCGCCAGCGCGGCGAGCATCGCGGCATCGCAGCTCGTGCCGCGGTCCAGTCGCTCGATCGTATCGAAGAAAAGTGAATTGATCCGGGCGTCGTCGGCGGCGCGAAGCGATCCGATGCATTCCGCCGCGAGGATGAACCGCGGCGATTCGCGAAGCACGATTTGCCTTCCGCCGAAGTCGAGCGTTCGCAGCGTGCCTTCTCCGGCGAGCGCCTGAACGGAAAATTCCAGAATTGCCGCGACCATTGCGCTGAGCAGGTCGGCACGCTCGTCGGCGGTCTCCTCGCGCTTCCAGTCGGCGATCAGGCGCCCGCTGCCGCGCTCGACGATCAGCAGCCGGTTGACCCGCGGCGGGTTGCCGTTGGCCAGGACGAACTCGCTGATCGGGCGGCCGGTGACCAGCGACTTGATGCGGCCGATCCACAGCTCCGCGGACGTCAGGGCGTTGACGCGCTGTTCCAGAAACGCAACGAGTTCCTTGAAGGTATTGGCCACCGCGGCGCTGACCAGCCGCCCGATGATCGGGTAGAGGGCATCGACCATCAGATCGCGCGAATTCCTGATCTCGCTCCTGATCGCCGAAACCACGGAAGGGGCGATGGCATTGGCGAGTTCGCGTGGCCGGTTGACTTCCGCTTGCTCCAGCGCGGCGATCAATATGCTTGCCGTTGCCGTCTCGAGGCGGTCGGCGTTGCCCACATACTGCTGAAGCGAAGCGAGATCGGTTTCCAGCGTCTGCAGACGCGCCGCTTCCGGTTGAAACAGCAATGTCTTGAGTTGCTCGATCTCGCGGTTCTGGCCGACAGCAGCGCCCATGCTATCTTCCCGCGTGGCCGGATCCCAGTCCGCTGATGGTTGCGCCAAGCTCTGAAATTGCGGCGCCGATGTCCCGATGCGAAGCGAGCCGTTTTTGCTCCGTGTCCCGCTCGAGCTCGGTTACCTTCGCTTGAAGCGCGGCCAGTTCCTTCGCAAAGTCCGCTTGCAGCCGACTGAGGGACGCCTGCATCTCCTCCCGCAGGCCGGCCAGATTGCCTTCGATCGACCGCTGCGCTCCGCCAAACAGGAGATCGCGAACCTGATCGATCGTCGCCTCGCGATGCGTGGTCGCTTCGGATCCGTTGCCTGGAGCGGCCGAGCTCGCAACGTCCCTCGCGACGTCCCTCGCAGTGTCCTTTGTGCTGTGTCTCTGCTCGATACCCTTCATGGCCGTTCCTCAGTTCTCCGACGCTACCAAACTGTCGCTATCCCGACCTGCCGTCATCCAAGACGATCGCGATCCAGCACCAGTCTGAATTAATTCATTGCAAACATAGAGGTTTTATCGGTCGGGACAAAGGTGAATCCGCGGTGGACCCGATTTCGAAAAATCCACGTTCCCAACGCGTTCATATTAGTGAGTAATTACCTTTATTGCCAGTTCCGTCCGGTTCTTCGCCTCGCATTTGGTCAGGATCGTGCTGACATAGTTCTTGACCGTCCCTTCAGCCAAATGCAGCTGCTCGCCGATCTCGGTATTGCTCTTGCCCTCGACAATCAGCCTGAGAATTTCATTCTCGCGGGCCGTCAGGCCCTCGTGAAGGCGCGGTTTTGCCGCCGGATGCGGGCGGCGCAACCGCTTGAACTCGTCGAGGATGCGCGCGGCCACGCCGGGCGAAAGCCCCGATTGGCCGTTCGTCACCGCGCGGATCGTCGTTGCGATCTCATCGATCCTGGCGTCCTTCAGCAGATACGCCTTCGCGCCTGCGCTGACGGCCTCGAAGATCAAGTCATTCGTCTCGAACGTGGTCAGGACGACGATATGGGTCTGCGGGAACTCGCGGAGAATCCGTTGGGTCGCCGTGATGCCGTCGACGCGTGGCATTTGCAGATCCATCAGGATGACGTCGGGCCGATATCGACGCGCAAATTCGATCGCCTGCTCGCCGTCGGCTGCGCCCGGGAGAATTTCAAAGTCGTCGTTCTGTTGTGCGAGGAGGGTGGCAAGGCCTTCCCTGATCAGGGTCTGATCTTCGGCGATCAGCACCCGCACCTTTTCGATTTTGTCCACGAGCCGCCCCATCATCCTTATCGTTGCCCTTCGCGCTCCACTCCCGGCGTCCGATTGCTCAATATGTCAGCGTACCTGAAGACAGTGTCCCGGGCGGCGCAGTCACGGGTAGCGATATCCGAACCAGTGTTCCTTTCCCGCGCGCGCTCTCCACCGCGCAGTCGCCGCCGGCGAGTTCAGCAAATTCGGCCATTCCTATCAATCCGAAGTGCCCTGGCTTGGGAATCGCCCGGTCAAAGCCGCATCCATCGTCCCGGATCTCGACAATCATTCTTCTGCCGCTGCTGGCCTGCTCCTCGACCGCGCGAAACCGGACCCGCCGCGCTTTCGCATGAGCCTCGACATTGCGCAGCGCCTCGCCGAGAATGCGCTGGATCGTCATGCCGTAGGTGTGCAGCCCGCTGCGCGCTTCATCACTGATGTCCACCGACACCTCGGCGCCGGTGCGTGTCGCAAAATCGGATAGCATGCCTTCGACGTCCGGAGAAAGTTCGGGCTCATCGGGCATCCGCAGGCGGGCAATGGCATCGCGTGCGCGCGCCAGGCCGCTGATTGCGGCTTCTTCGGCTGTCGCAAGACCATCGGAGACGCGCGCGGGATCGGTCGATAGGAAGTGTCGCATCAGCCGAATCTGGGTCAAAAGCGCCATGATCGAATGCACCAGCGTGTCGTGAAGGTCGCGCGCCAGGCGCAGCCGCGTCCGTGCAAGCGAGGCAAAACGCACCTCCGAACTTGCCGCCTCGAGCTGTTGCTCCATCAGGCGCCGCGCGCGGCGTTCGCTTCCGAGCAGCACTTCGACTTGGCGCGCGGCAAAATCGGGCATCGCAATCACAAGATAGTGCGACTGCTCCCTGTTCCAGAGGACGACCGCCGTGACGGGATGATCCAGCCCGAGTGACGCGCCTCGGACACTCGACAGGGCGATGACCTCCCGCTGTCCTTCGGCCAGCGCAGCCAATTCGGATTCCATCCCCGCAAGCAGCATGCACTGGCAGCAGTCCACGCCGATCGCAGGCAGCCATTCGACCAGGCCTCCGATCTTGCGCCGCGTCGTTCTGTCGGCTCCAACGACGGCAAGCCCTATGACGTTGGCTTCTGCAGCCGGAAGCAACTCAGCGTCGAGGTCGATCATCCGTCTCTCAACCAGCTCGAAACGAGCCTCATCAGTTTGGCGTACGCCTGGACGGACCGCAAACAAATATGACTTTCGTCATGTTCGATTGTGACTTTCGTCAGATGTCTCCGCCGCACGAAATACGGTCTCTGAGAGGATGGGGCAGGGCCAAGCATAGGGGATAGGTATGCGAGTAGCAGGGCCATTGCATCAAGAAATAGGGCTGTTCGGTTGGGCGGCGACCAGAGCGATGTCCCCGCCTGACGTCGCACGGGCATGCTCCCACGCGCAATGCTGATCGGCGCGCCAGCAGACGCCGGCACGGCACAAGTGTTCACGATCCTTCGATGAGGTGGCGGATGAAGGTCGCACTTCTGGAAGCGCTGCGTCAGCAGCCAGGCGATTTGGGCGACGCGACAAATAGCCCTAAAGGCCGTTCCGTGACCGCGAGGCAGAAAGCGGCGCTGGATTCGGCGTTCGTCGGACGTCTGCGACACTATCCGCGCGGATATGCCACGAGCAAGTGGGGACCGTTTCACTCACGGCAGGTCGTTTTCTCGCTCGTGCGCGCAGGTCTGCTGAAGGTCAGCCCGACCATGCGCCTTGCGACGCTGACAAAGCGCGCTCGCGAAATCTATTCAGATCCGACCATGAACTGAAGCGGATGAGCAAGAGGAATGGCGGCATGGGAAATTCGGTGCCGGCAGTTGTCACCGCGTGTCGCTTCGGTAGCGGAAAGGCAAGGATGCATGCTGCTGCTTTGGGTTGGATTGGCAATGGCCGGCGGTGGCGCAGCCACCGTCTTGTTCGGCATCCTGGTCCTGGAAACGCCGTTTGGAACCTCCCTCCTTGTCGGCGGACTGATCCTCATGTCCTTCGGGTTTCTGGTTTGGGTGCTTGGCCTTGTGATCCGGAAGTTTGGTCGCGGGCAAAACGGCGTCGTCGTCGGTAATTTGGGCATACGTGTCGCCGGCCGCCATGTCGCCCCGCCAGTCCATGCACTGCCAGGGGAGGCAAACTCGTCGGAGCCTTTCCGGTGAGAATCGACGTGGCAATGCAGCAGTTGCGGTCAGCGGGTCGCCGGCGACATCGTGGTCCGTCGAAACAGGCAACGACGGAGATGACGTTTGCCGTGCCACGGCTTGGGGATCCCTGTGAAGCGGTCAGATACGTATTTTTTCGGCTTGTTGGCCACACCTTTCGCTCGCCGCAGCTTGCCTCGTAACGGTGAATCGCCGAAACTCGACACAATCGCACCAGACGTTTCTCGATAGAGAGATGGTCGCGACCATCGCGCGCCCCACGGCTTTCGCCGCCGGGGCGTTTTTTGTTGGGACTGTTTGATGTTGATTGCGATCGGGCGGGCCGTCGGCGCAAAGGAGTTTCCGCCATGAAAGGACGTCTTGGTTACAGTCGCGAGATCGCCGACCGGATCTGCGTGGAGCTCGACCGTGGCCGGCCGCTGCGCACCATCTGTCACACCCCCGGCATGCCCGCCTACAACACCGTGAGAGGTTGGGCGCGCAGCAACCGCGATGGCTTCGGAGATCGTACGCGACGGCTGCGCAGGCGAGGGCGGCCGACATGTCATGCGCCCGATATTGCCGAGGCGATCTGCGTGCGCCTCAGCGAGGGCCAATCGCTTTCCGAGATTTGTCGCGACGCCGGCATGCCGAACCTGAAGACCGTGTGCCGCTGGGTGCGGCGAAACCGCGGCGGGTTCGGTGCGCGTGTCAGGCGTGCGCGTTTGGTCGGCTATTTCAAGGTGATGGACGAGATGCTCGATATCGCCGACGACAGCCGCGGCGACTGGCGCCTGCGGCGCAAGGCCAATGGCGAAGATGTGCGGGTGTTCGATCGGAACAACGTGGCGCGGGCGCGGCTGCGCATCAAGGTGCGGCGCTGGAAGCTCGCCAACGCGATGCCGAAGGGGCGAGACTGGCTCGCGCCGGAGCCCGATCCGCCGGCCGGCGCCGGCGGCATGAGTTGGGTCGACCTGCTGAAGGCCGTCGATGGCAAATCCGTTGGCTTGCCGAAGTCTTCGCAGAGCGCACGGCGTTGCGGATGATCACGATCCCGCCGCCAACGCGAACCCTTCGTCAAGCCAGCCGGTGATGCCGCCGCTCATGATTTTGACCGGCCTTCCGAGCTCGGCAAGGCGCAATGCGCCACGCGCGGCTCCGTTGCAATGCGGCCCGGCGCAGTATGTGACGAAGATGGTGTCTGCGCCCCACTGCTCCATCCGGGAACTGACGATCTTGCCGTGCGGCAGATTGATCGCACCGGGGACATGACCCCTGGCGAACATGGCCGAACTGCGAACATCGAGCAGCACGAAGTCCGCACCTTTGTTCATCGAGTCATGAACGTCCCAGCAGTCTGTCTCAAACTCGAACTCCGCGCCAAAATGCGCAAGGGCACGATCGCTGGCCGCTGGCCTGACGGCGGTGACGGACGTCGGCATGACAGGTCTCCTTTCGTTGTCGGGTCTTTGTCAGGCTTCCGGCCCGTGCTTGCAATTGGCGTAAATGCCAATATACGTAAAGATCATGCCAATCCCATCGGGCCCCCTTGTTGTTGCGCTGTTGTATGACGGCTTGTGCACGTTCGAATTCGGGGTTGTTGCCGAGATATTTGGCCTGGCGCGGCCGGAGATGGGATCGAATTGGTACCGGTTCGCCAGTTGCCCGGTCGATCAAGGCCCCATGCGCGCCCACGGCGGCTTCACACTGGTGGCGGACGGGGCGCCTGCTTTGATCGAGCAGGCCGACCTCATCATTGTCCCCGGCTGGCGCGGTGCCGATGCTCCGGTGCCCGAACCGCTTTGTCGGAGGCTTCGCAATGCCCATGCGAGAGGCGCGCACCTGGCGTCGATCTGTTCGGGAGCTTTTGTGCTGGCGGCAACTGGCCTGCTGGACGGGGGCACCGCGACAACGCATTGGCGTTATGCGGATCAGCTTCGGCGTCGCCATCCCGATGTCGAAGTCGATGATGCATCGCTCTATCGCCAGCATGGTCGTGTTTTCACGTCGGCTGGCAGCGCCGCGGGGATCGACCTGATGATCGAGATCGTCCGGCAGGATTTCGGCGCAGCCGCCGCAAATTCGGTCGCCCGGCGTCTTGTCATGTCCGCTCACCGCACCGGCGGTCAGGCCCAGTTTCTGGAGCGGCCGGTACCTCAACGCAAGGGCTCCGAGATTGCACCGCTTCTTGACAAGCTTCGCGCCAGTTTGCGGACACGCTGGACCGTGGATGAGATGGCGGCGGAGTGTCGGATGAGCGTCCGTACTTTTCTGCGCCGGTTTACCGAAGCAACAGGCACGTCGCCCGGCGATTGGCTCATCGAAGAACGCGTCGCATGGGCGAAGCAACTGCTGTGTCAGGAAAAGCTGAGCATGGATGACGTCGCTGGCGCAGTCGGCTTTGGGAGTGCTCATACACTGCGACACCACTTTCGCAGGCAGATCGGCATCAGTCCAACTGAATACCGAGCGCGCTTCATCGCTGAACTGCAATGACCGTGATGGTCGATTTGTAATCTTCCTCGGAGCCCTCTTGCCTGCCGGGTTGGATCAGGTTTCTGCGGTAACGGTGCGGTCCTGTGCTAATGTCGTGGTCGTGTTGCAGGCTCGTGCAGCGGTCGAAACTGCGCGCAGGAAGGACGCCGTGATGATCGGATTTTCGCGCCGGGCGGCCTTGATCCTGGGTCTCATCGCAGCCTGTCATGTGCTGCCCGCGCTGGCGGCGCCCAAAACCCTGAGCGGCACCGTGGTCTATCGCGAGCGGATCGCGCTGCCGCCGTCGGCGCGTCTGCAGGTGAGCCTGCTCGACGTGTCGTTGGCGGACGCACCCTCAAAGGTGCTGGCGCGAACGGTGATCAGGCCGCGGGGGCAGGTGCCGCTTCCGTATAGGCTTCGTTTCGACGATACCCGCATTCGCCGCGGCCACAGTTACGCCCTGCAGGCGGAGATCAGGATCGACGGCCGGCTGTGGTTCATCACAACGACGCGCCATTCGGTCTTCACCGGCGGGGCGGATAATACCGAGATCGTGGTCGAGCGCGTCGGTCCGGATCCGCGTTAGTTCCGCTGTGCCGAGCCGCGCTGATACGCTCCTCGGCATCAGGAGATGCTGTTTCGCCGCTGGTGACGTGCAGGCCTGTCAGAATGTCGGCGCGATCAGCGTCCCCGCATTTCGCCTTGCGAAATTCGCGTTCTCGAAATGACACAGTTCCGGCGTTTTCAACGGTTCCGTGCACCGCACGTCATTGAACCGGCGGACATGTTCGAATAGCGTTCATATTGGGCCGAGGCCATGCGCGCCCACAATCATTGTCAAAAACGAATCGGGAGCAGGTGAGGACCTGTGCCCGTTGGAATCGAATAGGAGACGCAATGCGTTTTTTGAAGATTGTTTCAATGGCCATCGTCGGTACTGCGATGTTTTCGGCATCCGCGATCTCAGCTCCCTTGCAGACCGGCGCGGGTCTCGCAGTAAGTGTTCCGGCCTTGACGGAAAAGGTCTGGTGCCGTCACGGCTACTGCAATGACGACGGCGTCGGAGTTGGCGGTCTTGTCGGTGGCATCGTCGGCGGCGTGATTGCCGCGGGTGCAGCCAGCGCCGCCGCGCAGCAGGAGGCCGCCGCCCAGCAGCAGCACCAGGCCTCGTGTGCCCAACGCTACCGCTCCTATGATCCGGCGTCGAACACCTATCTGGTGAAGGGCCGACGCTACATCTGCCAGTAAGTTTTCGATCCCATCGTGTTTGGATCTGCTTTTAGGGCTGCGGTGCGAACCGCAGCCCTTTTGTCGTTTCGGCGGCCACGACGACGTGGAATGATGGCGGACGATCATTCGGCGCATGCTGGCAAGTCCGGATGCCGCGCCGTTTTTCGTCAGCAGCAGATACTGCCGCAACGCACGCAGGCACGACACATGTGGTGTGAAGGCGCCACGTGATCTGCATCGGCGCGGGGGTCAATCTTCCGCTATCAACTGCTTCGCCAGCGCCATGTAAGCGGGCAGCGTCACCGGATCGTTGGCCATGTTGCCGGCCATGCGACGCGTTCCGTGTGACGGGTTCGGGCACGTGCCTCTGTGGCCGTGGCTGCGATAGGGCCGGGCGACCGCCGAGGTCCGGCCTTGACTCGGGAAATTCAAAAAGATAATGATCGCTATCATATTTGGCGAGCCGGCAAGCGGCCGTGCTCCTCCTCGGATGCCCCCGAGGGGAGTGCCCCGTTTCGGTGGCCACCCTTGGCGGGAAGACATGTTGCAGATCGTGAAACACCAATGGTCGAACTGGTCGGGCTTTGTTACGGCCCAGCCGCGAAGCATGGTCAGGCCGGACAATCAGGATGATCTCTCGGCCATCATCAGGACCGCGCCGGGCCCCATCAGGATGGTCGGCACGGGGCATTCCTTCACGCGTCTGGTGCAGAGCGAGGGCACGATCGTGTCGCTCGACAACTTCCAGGGATTGATCGCGCACGATCCGCAGAAACTGCAGGCGACTGTTGGTGCCGGTACCAAGATCGGGCCGATGACCAAGCTGCTGAATGACATTGGCCAGGCACTGCCGAACATGGGCGATATCGATACCCAGGCGTTCGGCGGCGCGCTCGCCACCTCGACTCACGGTTCGGGTGCGACGCTCGGCGCTTATCCGACGTTGCTCGAAGCTATTCAGATTACCGACGGTCGCGGCGCGGTGCGCGAGTTCAATCGCACCACGAATCCCGACGCGATCAATGCCGTGGGTGCCTCGCTCGGCGCCTTCGGTGCGGTCACGCAAGTGACCATCCGCAATGTCGCGAGTTATCGCCTGCGCCGTCGCCGCTGGGCCGAGCCGGTGGCGGGGGTGCTGGATCGCTTTCACAGCATCATGACGGCGCAGCGATCGGTCGAATTCTTCTATATCCCGTTCTCGGGTCAGGCCATCATGCTGACCAGCGAGATCACTGACGCCCCGGTGACAGCCCGTCCACAGGACACGGACAACGAGGCGGTCAAGACGCTGCGAACCCTGCGCAACTATCTCAAGCGCATGCCGTGGTTGCGCAAGAGCCTGATCGGCTCGGCGATCGGCAAGCTGCCGCCGGAGGATTATGTCGAGGCTTGGCTGAAGGTCTACGCCAGCGAGCGCAATGTGAAGTTCAACGAGATGGAATACCATCTCCCGATCGAGGAGGGACCCAGAGCGCTGCGCGAGATCATCGCTCTGCTCGAGACCCGGTTTCCGGAAGTGTATTTCCCGATCGAGGTGCGGGTGGTGGCGCCTGACGAGATCTGGCTCAGTCCGTTCTACAAGCGGCCGAGCTGCTCGATCGCGATCCATCATGGCGCGCCGGAAGACCCGTTGCCGTTCTTCGCCGCGGCAGAGCCGATCTTCCGCAAGTACGGCGGGCGGCCGCATTGGGGCAAGATGCACAACCTGACTGCTAAAGAGTTGAGCGCCGTCTATCCGCGCTGGAACGACGCCATGGCGGTGCGCCGTGAGATGGATCCCGACAATCGGTTTGTGTCGCCGTACATGGCGCGGTTGTTCGGCGTCGAGCAGTGAGCGCGGATTCGTATTTCGCGGGGCTTTCGGCGGCGTTGCACGCCGCGGAGATTCACCAGCCATGTCTGGTGCTCGATCTTGATCGGCTGAACGCCAATATCGCGAGGATCAAGTCCCGGCTGGCGCCGGGACTGCAGGTCCGCATCGTCGACAAGTCGTTGCCATGCCTGCCGCTTCTGGCCCACATCCGCAAGGCGCTCGCTACCGACCTGGTCATGACATTTCACTTGCCGGTCAGCGCGGCCGTGGCGACGGAGTTTCCGTCGGCCGATCTGCTGTTCGGCAAGCCGATGCCGGTGGGCGCCGCGCGCCATGCGCTGACCAAGGGGGCGCTGGCCGATCCCGCCGGTCCGGGCTCGCGCATCGTCTGGCTGATCGACACCGACGAGCGGCTCGCGGCCTATCATGCGCTGGCGGAAGAGTTGCGGATCGATCTGCGCTTCTGTTTCGAAGTCGATGTCGGCCTGCACCGCGGCGGCTACCGCAACCCCGATGCGCTGCTGCTCGCGCTGAAGGCGCAGGAAAAATACCCCCGGCTGCATTGCCAGGGGGTCATGGCGTATGAGGCCCATATCGGCCACGTGCCCGGCCTGTTCGGAGGGCCGAAGGCCGCGCTGGGGAAAGCCAGGAGCCTGATCCGGCAGTTCGTGGCCTGCCTGGCGCCGCACCAGCGCACTATCCTCAATATCGGCGGCAGCTCGACCGCGTTGCTCTATGACAGCGGCATCGGCGCCAATGAGTTGTCGATGGGATCGGCGTTCGTGCTGCCGACCGATTTCGACGTGCCGAGCCTGTCGGGGCTGAAGCCCGCGGTGCATATCGCAACGCCGATCCTCAAAGTGGTCGATCCGCAGGTGCCCGGCTTCGATGACCGCTCATGGATTCTGCAGAAGCTCGGAAAATTTCCCCGGCGCGGCTGTTTCCTTTACGGCGGACGCTGGATGGCGAAGCCGGTGCATCCGCCCGGGCTGACGCCGAGCCAGCAATTCTGGCACTCCACCAATCAGCAATTCGCCGGCCTTCCGGACGACGCGGACGTCAAGCCCGACGATTTCGCCTTTCTGCGCCCGACCCAGAGCGAATTCGTGCTGCAACTATTCGGCCCGATCACCGTCTATTCCGGTGAACGGATCGTCGATACCTGGCCGGTGCTTCCACCATCCTGAGCACACCCACGTTGGACGAACGGAGACACGCGATATGACCGCTCTTGCTCTCAAGACCAACCCACGTCTCGACGAACTGGAGACTGCGCTCGCCGAGCTCGATCAGCGCAAGGACGCCTGGGCGCGCACGTCGATCGGCGAGCGCATTGCGATGCTGGCCGAAATCAAGGAGCATCTGATGGAGGTGGCCGAGGCCTGGGCCAAGACCGCGGCGCGCAAGAAGAGCATTCCGGCCGGATCGCCGCTGGAGGGCGAAGAATGGCTGGCGGGCCCCTACACGGTGATGGGGGCCTGCAACCTGTTCATCGAAACGCTGTCGCAGATGGACGGCAAGCAGTTCCTGAAAACCATTCCGGTGCGCGAACTGCCGAACGGGCAGATCGCCGCACGTGTGATGCCGCATTCGATCTGGGACAAGCTGTTGATGGCCGGGGTGACCGCCGATGTCTGGATGCAGCCGGGCGTCACTGCGGCTAATTTGGCCGACAACACCGCGTCAGCCTATGCGACACCGCCCGAGCAGAGGAGCGGCAAGATCGCGCTGGTGCTGGGCGCTGGCAATGTTGCGATGTTGTCGCCGCTCGATTGCTTTCATAAGCTATTGGTCGAGCACCAGGTGGTCATTCTGAAGCTGAATCCGGTCAACGACTATCTCATCGACTTCCTGCAACCCGCCTTGCGGCCCCTGATCGCGTTCGGTGCGCTGCGCATTGTCCGCGGCGGTGCCGACACCGGTGCTTATCTCTGCAATCACGATCTGGTGGACGAGATCCACATCACCGGCGCGGCCGCTTCCCACGATGCCATCGTCTGGGGGCCGGGTGAAGAGGGCGCCGCCAACAGGCAGAACGGCACGCCGCGCAATACCAGGCGCATCACCTCGGAACTCGGCGGCGTCAGTCCGACCATCGTAGTGCAGGGCCCCTGGAGTGCCAGCGATATCGCGTTTCAGGCCGAGCAGATCGTGACGCAAAAGCTGAATAATTCCGGTTTCAACTGTATCGCCTGCCAGATGCTGGTGTTGCCCGAGAGCTGGGACAAGTCCGGCGCGCTGTTGAGCGCGATCGAAACCACCATGAAGGCCGCGCCGCCACGGCCGCTGTATTACCCCGGCGCCTCCGAGCGCATGGCGCAGTTCCGCGCGCATGGCGAGGGCGTGCACGAGCTTGCGCGCAACGACGCACCGGCCTGCGTTTTGACCTTCTGCCGGCCGGGCAGCGACAGCTACCTCGAGACCAACGAGGTGTTCGCGCCGGCGATGAGCGTGGTGCGGATCGCGGGTGTCGATGCGGAGTATTATCTGCGTGCCGCCGTTGACTATGCCAACAGCAAGCTGCACGGCACGCTCGGCGCCAATATCCTGATTCATCCGAAGACCATGCGCCAGATCGGCCGCAAGCGGTTCGAGGAGATCATTGCCACCCTGCGCTACGGCGGTATCGCCATCAACGCCTGGTCTGGCCTCGGCTCCTCACTGATCCAGACGCCGTGGGGTGCCTTCCCGGGCCATACGCTCGACGACGTCCAGAGTGGGATCGGGTTCGTGCACAACAGCTTTATGTTCGACAAGGCCGAGCGCACCGTGATCGAGGCGCCGTTCCGGGCGTTTCCACGGCCGGCCTGGTTCGTGACCAATCGCAAGGCCGATGTACTGGGACGGCTGATGACCAGCTTCCAGTATCGTCCGGGCTTTTCGAAATTGCCGCGCATCATCGCGACGGCGCTGCGCGGTTAGACTTGGCATTCGCTTCGAACATCCTGGATGGATGAACGAATGAGCCGTAGCTCGGATGAGCGCGCAGCGCGATATCCGGGGTCGGACGGTGCGATTGGATCCTGGGTGTCGCGGAGCCTGTCATCGGGCCGCGCTTTGCGCGGAGCCGTTGGCTCACCCGGGCTACTGATCTCGAATCTTTCATAGATGTTGGGGAGGGTACTTGGATGACTGCAATGAGTTCGGCGGCGGCGAGTCCGGTTTCGGCGCAGAATCAAGATTGGCTGGTCGGCAATCCCACGGCCGTTCAGGTTGGCGCGGCGTTGTGGATCGGGTCGGTCGGTCTGCTCATTCTCGGCCTGCAGCCGGTGCTGCTCGGCGCGCTGTTCAACGAGCACCGCATCGATCTCGACATGCTCGCCTTGGTCGTTACCGCCGAAATCGTTGCGATCGGCATCGGCTCCGCGGTCGCCGCAATGCTGTTCTCGACCCGCCATCTGCGCCTCAAGTCCGCGATCCTGCTCCTCGCGCTGGCGGCGCTCAACACAGCGGTGTCGTTTGCGGAGACGCCCCATGCGATCCTGCTGGTCCGTACCCTTGCAGGCGTAGTCGAGGGCGGCATGGTGGCGGTGTCGATCGAGCTGATTGCCCGGTCCCGCCGCGCTGAGCGGATCGGCGGCATCTTCATCGCGCTGCAGACTCTGGCGCAATGCCTGCTGGTCTTCGGGGTTGGCAAGTGGATCATCCATGAGGCGGGCGCCGTCGGGGCCAATACCGGTTTTCTGGTGCTCGCGGTCGTGAGCCTGGCGTCGATCGTTCTCGCTGGGCTGGTGCCCGCCGAATATGGCGAGATTCCCAAGCAAAAAGGCAATATGGACGGCGTGCTGACGCCGCGCTCCATCCTGGCGCTGCTGAGCATCTTCGCATTCTTCATGTTCGTCGGTGCGATCTGGGCATTTCTGGAGCCCTTGGGCGGGCAGAACGGCATCGATTCGCAGACGGTCGCCTTCATGGTTTCGGCGAGTCTTGCTGCGCAAGTGCTGGGCGCGCTCGCCGCGACCTGGCTGCAGGCTCACATCGGCTATCGCGCGGCCATCCTGGTCTGCTCGCTGCTCGGGCTCGCGGCCTCGGTCGTGCTCGGCATCAGCCCCACACTCGCGCAGTTCTGGGGCGCCGTGCTGGTGATCGGCTTCATCTGGATGTTCGTCATTCCCTTCATGATCGGGCAGACGGTCGACGCCGATTCGTCACGCAACACGGCGTTGTTGATTCCGGCGGCGCAGCTGTTCGGGGCCGCGATCGGCCCGCTGGCCGCGTCGATGTTCGTGGTCGGCGACGACGCGCGCGCGGTGCCGGTGTTCTCGATCGGCGCGGTGACCGCCAGCCTGGTGCTGTTCGGCCTGTTCCTGATCGCGGCGCGCCGCCGCGCCGTTTCCTGAAGACGGATATCACTTGAATCCGGAGCGACGAATTGGATCAACCCATATTGGATAAGCCCATATTGGAACAGCCATGACCGGAACCAGAAGCACAGTGTGCGCGTCGATCTGCACGACGCGGTTTACCGGGCGGCGAGCTTGTCCCGCCACGGGTCCTCTGCGTTTGCGGAACTCGTTCTCAAGGAAATCACCGATTGCCTTGAGAGAGGTGAGACTGTGAAGTTGTCGTCGTTCGGCTCCTTCATCGTGCGCGGGAAAGGCCAGCGGATCGGCCGCAATCCAAAAACGGGAGAGGAGGCCAATATCCTGCTGCGGCGTGTCATTGTCTTCAAGGCCTCGGCCGTTCTGAAGCAGCGTATCAACGCCAACGGTGTTGACAACGACACCGATCGATGTGGCGATCAATCGTCGCGGCGCTGCAGGTCCAGCATGGCCAGGTTCAGGATCCGCGCTGCATCGCGAATAATGTCGTTGCGGGGGATGAGATCTTCTTCGTCCAGCATTTCGTCGGTGGCGTAGCCGAATTCCACGGTGAGCCGCACGCGGCGCCACAGCGCCTTGCGGGGGACACCGGGAAGCAACGGAGCAAAGGCGTCGGTGATCCGGTCGGTGACAAAGCGGTGCGAGGCGACGCGGACATGGGCGAGCTTCGGCGAGGCGCGCAGGGCGCGCTCGATCCAGGCGCCGCCTGGTTCCGCCTTGGTGATGCGCGCGGTCTCGCGCATCAGGTCCTCGAGATGGGTCGTGAGTGTGTCGATGCCGTCCGGGGTATAGCGCTCCACCCAGCGCAACAGCGCCTCGTTCTGGCGGTCCATCAGGCGCTGCCCCAGGGTCTCGAGCACCGCGTGCTTGTCCTTGAAGTAGCGATAAAGCGCCGGCGGCGTCATGCCGGCGCGGGCGCAGATCATGTTGGTGGAAATGTTCTCGATGCCGACCTCGCCCAGCAGTTCGCCCGCCACGTCCAACAGGTGGTCGCGGGTTTGCATCGCGCGCTCCTGCTGCGGTGTCGCCCGCTCGGGCGCGGGTTTCGTCTTCTTGATGGTTCGTGTCTTTGCCATGGTTGTCAGTCAAACCCAAAGGGAGTGCGCTTTCGCGTGGAATTCCCGTGTCTTATCAAAAAAAGCCGAGCGCACAAAACGGTGTTGCGACATCGGGATCGGTGCTTTGCACGATTCAGGCGAAGGTTCGCATGACAAGGTAGTGATTGCTACCTTAAGTCGCGGATGCAAGCACCCTCAGCCTCGCGCGCCATTGTCGTCATACCCGCACTTGTGTGTGCGACCCGGCGGAGCCGAGTCGCCCGGGTAACCACGTTCAACGGCGCTGCCGTTCCTATTGACATACGATAGTTATAACTATTTAATTGGAGATCTGCGGTCACCGCGCGAGTGGGGAAACCAAGCGATGCCAATTTGCGATCACGTGTTAGCGGCATCGTCCGCAAATGAAGCCAGCAGTGATGGCGACAGTTCCGCCAAAATACCGGTGACCCCGGACGCAACCGAACTTGCCGCGATGATCCGGCGCAAGGACATCACCGCGCTGGAAGCTGTCGATGACGCCATCGCTCGTGCCGAGGCGATGCAGCCGAAACTCAATTTCCTGGTCACGGCGACGTTCGATCAGGCGCGGGCAAGGGCGCGAGCCGGCGGCTTGGGCGGTCCCTTTGCCGGCGTGCCTTATCTCATCAAGGATATGTATGACATCGCGGGCGTTGCCACCCGTTGGGGCGCGCGCGCCACGGAGATGGCGCCGCTGCCGGCTGAAAGCTCTCCGCAGGTGAAAGCCTTCGAAGCCGCGGGGCTGGTGCTGATCGGCAAATCGTCGCTCGGCGAGTTCGGTTTCCTGCCGACATCAGAGCCGTTGGCGTTTGGGCCGACCCGCAATCCCTGGGATCTCAGCCTGTCGTCGGGCGGATCATCGGGCGGTGCGGCGGCGGCGGTCGCGGCCGGGGTGCTGCCGATGGCGGACGCCGCCGACGGCGGCGGTTCGATCCGTATTCCGGCCTCGGCGTGTGGCCTGTTCGGCCTGAAGCCGTCACCCAGCCGGCTGATCGGCGATCAGCACACCGCCGGTGGGCTCGAGGTCACCGCTGAGCATTGCATCTCGCGCAGCGTGCGCGATTCGGCGGCATTGTTCGCGGCGATGGAGCGCGTTGGCGCGGACGCGCTGTTGCCGCCGATCGGCGCCGTGACGGCACCGTCGAAGCGCCGCTTGCGTGTCGGCTATGTGATTAACAGCATCGGCGGCCGGCAGCCGGACGCAGATGTGCGGGCCGGCTTGGACGGCACCGCCAGGCTGCTGGAACAGCTCGGCCACACGGTTGAGGAAACCACCTGGCCGCTCGACGGCGCTGCGCTGAACGACGACTTTTTCAAGTTCTGGATGGCGGGGGCGCGCGAGGCCGTGGGGCTGGCACGCCTCGCCATCAATCCAAAAATCGTCGCACTGGTCTCTCTCGCTTTGCAATCGATCGGACTGCTTCGCGATGGCATCGGGCGCAAGCCGGATGAATTGATGCTGGAGCCCTTCACCCTGCAGATGGCAGAGATGGCCGCGCGGTTGCCCGCGGGCGAGCTTGAGAACGCCAGAGCCAGAATGCGGGAGTATCAGAAATCCTATGTCGGCTGGTTCTCTGCCTATGATGTGACCCTGTCTCCGACGCTGGTGCGGCCGTCGGTTCCGGTTGGTCATATTGACGGCAGCATGTCGGTCGACACCTTGCTGACGCGTTTTGGCGAATTCGCCGACTATACGCTGATCCACAATGTCGCAAGAGCGCCGGCCATGAGTGTGCCGCTGCACTGGACGGCAGGTGGATTGCCGGTGGGGATGCAATTCGCCGGCCGCGAAGGCGATGAACGGATGCTGTTTGAGCTGGCCTATGAGCTCGAGGCGGCACGGCCGTGGGCGCATCGCCGGCCTCCGGTGTTCGCCGGCGGGAGGCCGCAATGATGCTGTCGACGGAGGTGGCCGAATTCAGAAGGGCAGCACCACGTCCCGACGCATCGGCGGCGCTCGCCGAGCCGGTGATGCCCGTTCGCAAGCGGTTCATCGGCCTGCTGACACTGGCCAGTCTCGGCCTCTACACCGGGATGTTTGGGATCAGCAATCTGCTGCTGCCGCGGCAGGCCGCGCTGATCTCGCCCGACAGCAAGGAGACGGCGTTCGCGCTGATCTCGAGCCTCGGCGCTCTCGCCGCGGTGCTGGCCAATCCGCTCATCGGAGCGTTGTCCGATCGCACCACATCGCGATTTGGCCGCCGCCATGGCTGGACCATCGGCGGCGCCACGATCGCTGCCATCGCCCTCATTTTACTCGGCCATCAGACTACGTTGCTTGGCATGGTGGTGCTGTGGTGCGTGGCGATGGCGGGCATGAACGGCATGCAGGCGTCGCTGACCGCGGAGGTGCCGGATCATGTGCCGGTGCGGCAGCGCGCGGTGACCAGCGCCTTCATGGGCGTGATGCCGGCTGCCGGCACCATCGTCGGCGTGGTGCTGGCGGCTTACGTGTTCACCGGGCTGTCGGAAGGCTATGTCGCGCTTGCCGCGATGGTCCTGCTGCTGGCGCTGCCGTTCGTGCTGACCACGCGGGATGCCGTGCTGTCCCGTGCCGCGCTGGCGCCATTCCGCTGGCGTGATTTCCTCGCCGGCTTCTGGATCAGTCCGCGGCAGCATCCGGACTTCGCCTGGGCCTGGATCACCCGCTTCATGATGCAGCTCGGCTCGGCGATGTTCACGCTCTATCTGCTGTTCTTCCTGCGCGACGTGGTTCACTACGAGCAGGTGTTTCCGGGCAAGCGATCCGAGGAGGGCGTGTTCATCCTCACATTGATCTATACCGGCTGCTCCCTGCTGACGGCGACCACCGTCGGTTATCTCTCCGACCGCCGTGGGCGGCGCAAGATTTTTGTGATCGTGTCGGGACTGGTGCAGGGCGCCGCCATGCTGCTGCTCGCGGTCTGGCACACCTGGCTGGGCGTCCAGTGCGTCACCGCCATTCTGGCGCTCGGCTATGGCGCCTATATTGCGGTCGACCAGGCCATGATCACCCAGGTGCTGCCCGCGGCCGGCAATCGCGGCAAGGACCTCGGCGTGATCAATTTCGCGATCGCGGGCCCCTATGCACTGGCGCCGGTTCTCGCCGCGCCATTGGTTATCCAGTTCGGCGGCTACCCCACACTCTGTGCGGTCGCGGGGACGATCCTGGTGCTGGGTTCGATCTTCGTGCGCAACATCAAGACCGTGCCGTGAGGCCACGATGGAGGGGACATGCGCTTCTCGATGCTGCTTGCTGGCCTGGCCGTGTTGACCGTGGTTCCGGCTCCGGCACGTGCCGACAGCCAAAGCGACCTTGAGCAGTGCAAGCTGATCGGAGGCCTCGACAGGGTGGATCAGAGCATTGCGGCCTGCGATCGCGTCATCGCCGATTCCGGCGTGGCCGGATCACGCCGTGCGGCGGCTTTCAGCAATCGCTGTGGATGGTGGTGGGCCAGGCAGCAGCTGGAACGTGCGCTGCCGGATTGCGACGCGGCGATCCGGATCGATCCCGATGCCCCGGCCGCCTATATCAACAGGGGCAATGTGTATCTCGGCAAAGGCGACAAGGCGCGCGCCCTTGGCGACTATGACGAGGCCGTCCGGCGCGATCCAAAAAGCGCCTGGGCCTACAACAGCCGCGGTAACTTCTACAGGAACAATAACGATCCCGATCCCGCTCTGGCCGATTTTGATGCTGCGATCCGGCTCGATCCGTATTATGCCTTGGCCTATTTTGATCGCGGCGCCGTCTACAAGAGCAGGAATGAGTTCGCCCGGGCCCTGGCCGATCTCAATGAATCGCTGCGGCTCGATCCGAACAATGCTCAAGCCTATTTTAACCGCGGCAGCGTGTCCTACAGCATGGGCGACAATGCGCGCGCCATCGCCGACTACACCGCGGCAATCCGTTTCGATCCGGCTTACGCCGCGGCCTATCTGAACAGGGGCGTCGCCTATTTCTTTGTCGGCCGTTCGGTTGCGGACGCGGAGGCCGATTTCAGGAAGGCGAATGAGCTCGATTCCAAAAACGCTTATGCTGCTTTGTGGCTCGAGCTTGCCGAACGCCGCAACAAGGCTCCGAGCCGTCTGGCACAAACCGCGCGACACCTGGATATGACGGCATGGCCGGCTCCGGTGATCCGCCAGTTTCTCGGCGAGTTGAGTTCGGCGCAGACCCTGGCCGCCGCCGCGGACAGTGATCCAAAGGCCACGCAGGGGCAGACCTGTGAAGCAGCGTTCTATGGCGGCGAATGGGCGCTGCTGAAGGACAGGCGGCAGGACGCGCAACGCCTGTTCCGCCTTGCCGCGAGCAGTTGTCCGCAGGGGTTCATCGAAGCGACGGCGGCGATCGCGGAGCTTGTGCTCAAGTATTGATGCGGCGTGCGCCGGCACGCATGTCGGGATGTGCAGCTTGAAGCGTTGCGGAACGCGATGTTCGCAGCGCGATATATTTTTCTGAATGTTGCTCGGCGAGGCCTTCGCAAAAGCACATCATGTTTTTGTGCAACACCCCGGTAAAAGCAGCTGCAGTCTTCAGATCGATGACATTTCCATGTTGCACCTCGATCCATATTAGATAATGATCACTATCATTCTGAAAAGCATTCCGGGGCGCTGGTCAGGCGCGTCGCCGAAACTGCTCGCATTGATGCGGGACAGCTTCGCTCGGACATTTTCCGAGAATGCCGCTTCAGCATGCGAGGTGAGTGATTCAAAGCATTTTGAAACGGGGGATAGCAGATGAGGTTTACGACAGCTCTCATGGCCGCGGCGGGTGTCGCGGCGATCGCAGCGACACCCGCCAATGCCTATGAAGCGGCGGCGGCACAGACCAAGGCGGGCTCGTTCATCGGCGCCAGCGCCGGCGTGCCGCCACCCGGCATCTACATGTTCAACCAAGTATATACGTTCCAGGGCAATCTCGCCGGACCGGTGACGAAGACGGTGGGAAACAAGGTCGGCGCGCAGGGGTTCGTCGACGTGCAGGGCTTCCTGTTCGTTCCCGGCTGGACTTTCCTCGGCGCCACCTATGACGCGCTGATCGTGCAACCCTTTGTCGCACAGAGCCTCGGGGCTCCGTTCAACACGCAATCGAGCGGGATGTTCAACACCTATATCGTGCCGATCGAGCTGAGCTGGATGCTTGGCGAGAGCGGGTTTGCGGTCAAGACCGGTCTCGGTATCTATGTGCCCGACGGCACCAAGACCGGCGTTGCCGGCACCGGCAACGTCGGCTCGCCATACTGGACATTCCAGCCGGAAATTATTGTGTCGTATCTGGCCGACGGCTGGAACCTGTCCGCAGCGATCTACGGAGAATTCAATACCGCGAGCACTGTCACCGGCTATACGACGGGGAACATTCTCCACGCCGACTTCACGGCGACCAAGACGGTCGGCAAATGGACATTCGGACCGGTTGCCTACTATCAGGGGCAAATTACCAAGGACAAGTCCAGCGCGTTCTATGGCAACGCCATCCTCAACGCCAACAAATACGATATCTGGGCGGTCGGCGGTCTGATCGGCTATGACTTCGGGGTTGCGAGCCTGTCGTTGTGGGGCACGCAGGAGGTTTCGGCAAAGGCGTCCGGGTCCACGGTCGGAGGCCCTGTCGACCAGTCTGCCATCCCGCAGGGCTTCACGGTGTTTGCGACGCTGAGCTATCGGCTGTGGGCACCGGACGAGCCGGCGCCGACGCCGAAGCGGCCGATGATTCACAAATAACCGCGGGCTTTGGTTTTTCAGAGCGGTTATCCGTACACCGCCGAAGCATGATGACGAGGCCGTTCATTGCTCGCTTCATCATGGTCGGGCTTGTTCCCTGCGACTCGGCCTGCCGGGTCGCAGGGACATCCACATCTTGCGATGCGGGCCTTATCTCTTCGCCATTAACTCCTTCGCCAGCGCCATATAGGCCGGCAGCGTCACCGGATCGTTGGCCATGTTGCCGGCCATCGGATGCGACGCATAACGCGCGATCACCATTTCGGCTGTGGGATCGACATAGATGCCCTGGCCGTGGATTCCGCGCGCCATATAGGCACCATGCGCATTGTGGCTCACCCACCATTGATTGCGATAGGACGCGCCGGGCAGGGTGGTGTAACCGGCGGGTTTGAATTTTTCGGGATCGCCGCCGCGGGCGATGTCCTCGACCACGGTTGACGGGACGATCTGGCGGCCGTTGAAGCGGCCGTGGTTGCGCATGGTCTCGCCGAAACGCGCGAGGTCGCGCAGGGTGGTGGAGAGACCGCCGCCGCCGCTTTCAGTGCCGACGCGGTCGACATGATAGTGCGCATCTTCCTCCGCGCCCATCGGCGTCCAGATTCGCTCGGACAGCAGCTCCGCCAGCGTCTGGCCGCTGACGCGGCGGCAGATCCAGGCCAGCACGTCGGTGTTGACGGTCTTGTAGGCAAACGCGTTGCCGTGTTCGCCCTGTTTTTTCTGCACGCAGATATAATCGAAGTTGGTGGTCGGACCGTCATAACCCGGCTCGATCGGCGCCATGCCATTGGCCCGCCGCAGGCCCCACACGTCCGAGCTCTTATCAGTGTAGACCTCGGTGTAGGCGAGGCCGGTGGTCATATCCATCACCTCCTGGACGCGGGCATCGCCGAACGCGCTTCGCCCGAACTCGGGCACATACTCTGCGACCGGCGCCTGCGGATCGATTTTTCCATCGGCCACCAGAATGCCCGCCAGCGTGCCGGTGAACGACTTGGTCACCGACATGGCGATGTGCGGCTTGTGCGGCTTCAGCGCGCCGAAATAGCGCTCATGGATCAATTGGCCCCGGTGCAGCACCGCGATGCCGTCGGTGTAGGTCTCCTCGAGCATCCGCGCGAAGGTCATGGGGCGGCCGTCCATGGTGGTGGAGACGGAGCCGCCGATATCGCGCTCCGCACGCGGCAGTTGCGATGCCGGGCCGGGTCCGCGCCAGACGTTCACGGTCGGCACCAACTGGCGCAGGTTGCTCCAGGCCCAGCGGAATTGGGGAAAGTTGCGGAACGATTCGTCCTGGAACATCACCGCGCGGTCCGCCGAGGGCGGCAGGCCCTTCATCCAGCCCTGCCGTTCCGGGTCGGTTTCGGTAGCGGTCGGAAGCGGCTGGCTGGCGGCGACGGTCATGAAGGCTGGCTCCTGGAGGCTGGGGACGTCGGGAGAAAGACGGGCAAGATGCAATCGTAACATCGGAATGCGCGCGTCTACATAGCTGTTTTGCGCCGGGGTAACCGCTTCTGAAAGCGCTTGACGTGGCTCAAGGTGTTCTGGGTCATGCTCATTGGCTGCCGCTTGCCATCTTGTCACACAGAAGCGACAACAGGCGATGACACTGACAATCACCCGACTGGATCCCGAGGGTTATCGCCGTCTGCCCTGGAAGAATGGCGGCGGGACCCTCATCGACATCGCCGACGCCTATCGCGCCGATGCACCGCGCGACTGGGACAGCCTGCTGTGGAAGTTCGGCCGCACGGCCATTGTGGCGCCCGGCCCGTTCTCCCATCTGCCTGGCATCACGCGCATGCAGATGGTGGTCAAGGGCGAGGGCTTGATCCTGGAGGCGGCGGATGCCGAGTTCGATGAGCGCCGGGCCTTCACGCCGGTTCGATTCGCCGGCGAACTGGCCATCGTCACCCGCCTTGAAACTGGCCCCGTCGACGTCGTGAACCTGATGGCGAATGCTGCCGCGTTCGCCATCGATCTTGTGGCGCTGACGCAGCCAGGGACCCGGGGGCTGGCAGCGGGAAGCCATGTGATTTACGCGCCTGCGGGTGACAGCTTCATCGAGATCGATGGCGCCGCGTTTCCGTTGCGCGATGACCATGCCCTGCGGTTTGATCCGACATCGTCGGCGCAACTGTCGCTGATCTCCGGGCTCGTTGTGGTCGGCTCGATTTTTGCGGTGTGAGACCCGCAAAATTTGCACCTCTCGCATGCAGATCATTTGAATCATATGCGGGATGATGGAACCTGCGTTCCCGCGTGAACCTGTGGCTGCACTCTCAAGACTTATCATCTGTTCGGTTGAGCGTTTTCGAGCGAAGCATGCCTGGGATCTTATCCGGGCGTGGGGCCGGTTCGCGTGAGGACAACGCGCCAAATCCGCATTGGTGGGGGAGTGGCGACAGATGACCGGTCTGCGCTCGGATCTGTTTTGCGGCGACAAAGCCTTGCAGGCGGCGCTGACCGTCGATGCCGGTCATGTCGTCAAAGGCGCGCGCGGCACCCATGTCCGCAAGATCCAGGCGGCGCTGAGCCTGCTGCTCGACAAGCCGCCTTGCGGCATCAGCGAGGGCGAACAGGCCGCAGGCCTCTATGGCGACACCACGGCCGATGCGGTGCTGCGCTACAAGACCGAGAACAGGATCATCAACACCGCCTATCAGACGACCCCTGACATCATCACCGGCAAGATGACCATGCGCGCGCTGGACGACGCCATGGTCGGCGTGGAGGCTGAATTGGCCGCCGACGTGCTGCGCGTCCTCGCGCGGCTCGACTTGCTGCTGGCGCGCGACGATCTCGATCTTTCTCCCACCCAGCGGGCGCGGTTCGATGTGTTGCGTGCGCGGGTGATCCCGCTGGTGCAGCCGGGCGCGCCGCCCACCGGTCGGTTCGAGACGGATTATCGCCACGGCGTGGCGCTGATGGACAGCATGCCGCGCCATACCCGTCCGGCGATCGTGTTCGCGGCGCTGCCGCTGGTGGCGGCGGGCGCCGGAGCCGCTATCGCCGCGTTCCTGCTCGCGATCGCGGCGGTGATTGCCCTGATCCTGCTCACCGAGCTTGTGATCGAATCCGGCAAGCTCGGCAATCGGGTGAACCAGGCGATCGAGGATGCGATCGCCGCCGGCGAGGCTGCGATTTTGGACAACATCCTGGTGATCGATGCGCTGGATCAGGCCGTCGAGCAGTGCAAGCGGCGCTCGCAGAATGGCACGGCGGCCTGTCTGGCCGCGATCGCGCGCTTCGCCGCCAAGAAGCTCGTGGTGGTGGCCAAGCGCAACGATCTGCAGGCGGTGCTCAAGGCGCTCAAGGACAGCCTGCAAGGCGACCCCAAGAAACTGGTGTGGAAGTTCCTGGCGCGGCGGGCGGAGACACTGGCGAGGGAGCTCGCGGCGGAAGAGCGCGAACTGCGCGACATCGCCAAGGACATCATCAAGGAGTGCGGCTGCCAGTTCATCAAGGTGTAGCGATGTCTGCATAACGATGATCGTGGCTGGATCAGGTGGCAAGCTTCGCGGCTCGTCGGCGCAGTTTAGAATTAGAATAATTAAAAACGACTGTTTCCCAAAATCCGCATTCCCGAGAATTATTTCTTGCCTGGAAGGATTCAATTGGAACGGCCGGCATCACCGACGTATGCGGGGTCGTGCGCATGTCATCATGTGGAGGGCGCTGAATTGCTAGGTGGAGTTGGGGACGTGTCGAAGCTGTGTAAGTCACTGCGAATTGGTTTTCTTTCCAGCGTGTTTCTGATGTGCGGGGCGACGCTCGAGATCGCGAGCGCCCAGCAATCAGGTACGTCGCCATCGGGCGGCACCGCGCTGGGCCCAGTGACGGTCGATGCCCCGACCACCCGTCGCCGTGTCACCGCCGCGCCGCGCCGTGCGGCGCGCCCGCAGCGCGTTGCGGTGGCACCCCGCCGCCCGCCGGTTCGCAACCCCAGTGCCCCCGCCGTGGAAAATCCGCGCGGCGCCATCACCGGCTATGTCGCGGGCCGTTCGATGAGCGGAACCAAGACCAACACGCCGCTGCTGGAAACGCCGCAGGCGATTTCGGTGATCGGCGCCGAGCAGATCCGCGACCAGAAGCCCGGCAAGTTCGACGAGATTCTGCGCTACACAGCTGGCGTCTATGGCGGCACCTTCGGCGCAGATACCCGTAACGACTGGTTCCTGATCCGCGGCTTCAAGTCCGATGACAACAGCACGTTCCTCGACGGACTGCAGCTGTTCTACACCTCATACGCAAGCTGGAAACTGCAAACGTCCAACATGGAGCGGATCGAAATTCTGCGCGGACCGTCAGCTGTGCTGTACGGCGGCAGCAGCCCGAGCGGCATGGTCAACGTGGTCAGCAAGATGCCGCCAGCGGAGCCGATCCGCTATGTCGAAGCCGGCATCAACCAGTACGGCAACCGCTATCTCTCATTCGATTTCGGCGGCCCGGTGCCGCTGAAGACCGACAACGGCCAATTGTTCTATCGCCTGGTCGGCCAGGTGCAGGCCGGCGGCACCCAGACCGACTACATCAAGGATGACAACTATTTCATCGCGCCGTCGCTGACCTGGAAGCCGGACGCCGACACCAGCTTTACATTGCTGGCTTCGGCCTCGAAGAGCACAACCAATGGCCAGAACTTCCTGCCATATGTCGGCACCGTGGTCGCAGCCCCGTACGGTCGCATTCCCACGAACTTCTTCGGCAGCGATCCCAGCGTCGATTTCTTCAGGCGCGAGCAGGAAATGATCGGCTATCAATTCGAACGTAATCTGTCGGACAGCGTGACTTTCCGCCAGAACGCACGGTTTGCCCATGTGAACGTCGATTACTCCACGCTGTTCGGTCTCGGCACCGATGCGGCGGGCAATCTGTCCCGCGGCAACTTCCACACCATCGGCATCGCCGATCAGGCGAATCTCGACAACCAACTCGAATATCGCTTTTCAACCGGCGCCTTGAGCCACACGGCGCTGTTTGGACTGGACTTGAAGCATTATTCCATCGACGATCGCCAAAACTTCGCCGGAGGTGCGTCGATCAACGTGCTCAGTCCAGCCTATGGGTATTTCCCCGTGTTCACCGGTCCTTTCGGAACGGATCGCACCATCACGCAGAAGCAGCTTGGTTTCTATGTGCAGGACCAGATCAAGTGGGACCGCTGGACTCTCGTGCTGAGCGGCCGCAACGACTGGGTCTCGACCGACAACAACGATCATGTCGCCGGCGCGACCCAGAGCCGCGACGATAGCAAGTTCAGTGGCCGAGCCGGGCTGATCTACACCAGCGATATCGGACTTGCGCCTTATGTCTCCTATGCGACGAGTTACAATCCCGTGATCGGCGTCAATGGAGGCACGGGGCAGCTGCTGTTGCCGGAGACGGGTGAACAGACGGAAGTCGGTGTCAAGTTCGCTCCCGCCGGCATGAACGGCTACGTCAATGTGGCGCTGTTCGACCTTAAGCGGAAGAACGCGCTGACCACCGATCCGAATAACATCCTGCTGCCTAACCAGAGCGGCGAGGTGACGTCGCGTGGCATTGAGCTCGAGGCGGTCGCTAATCTCACGCGCGAATTCAAACTGACGGGCTCGTTCACCGCCTACCATCTGTTCGTCAGCCAGGATTTCAACTCGGCACTGATCGGCAAAACACCCACCAACACGCCGCAGCAGCTGGCGTCGCTGTGGGGCGATTATACCATCAAGTCTGGCTCGCTGACCGGCTTGGGTTTCGGTGCCGGCGTCCGTTATGTCGGTGCGTCCTATGCCGACCAGGCCAACACGCTGGTGGTGCCGGCCCGCGTGCTCGGCGATCTGGTGGTGCACTACGAGTGGGATAACTGGCGCGCTCAGATCAATGTGCAGAACATCACCGATGTGATCTATGTCGCGAGCTGCGCATCGACCAATGCCTGCTTCTATGGCGACCGCCGCCGGGCGACAGCAAGTCTCGCCTACAAGTGGTAAGGCATTGAGCGCGAACTGAAATCACGGAGGCCTGGACGTGAAAGCCCGCACCGTCCGCATCTGGTCGCTGGTGCATAAATGGTCGAGCCTGGTCTCGACCGTGTTCCTGCTGCTGCTGTGCATCACCGGCCTGCCGCTGATCTTCCACCACGAGATCGACGAGGCGCTGGGATATTCGCCGCAGCCGGAAGCAGTGGCGATTGGCACGCCAAAAGCGTCGATCGACAAGGTCGCGACCGAGGCGCTGGCGACGGCGCCGGGCAAGGTCATTCAGTACGTCTCCTGGGACAAGGACGAACCGGGCAGCGTGTTCGTGTTCACCAACAGCGCGCCCAATGGCGAGCCCGACAACGCGGTCGTCCGTGCCTTCGATGCCTATCGCGCCAAGTCGATGGCGCAGGTCGGCATCGGCCCGATGCTGATCATTCTGAAACTGCACACCGACATGTTCGCCGGCCAGCCCGGCAAACTGTTCCTCGGCGGCATGGGTTTGCTGATGTTCGTCGCGGTGGTGTCCGGCGTCGTGCTTTATTGGCCATTCACCCGCCGCCTGCAGTTTTCGACGGTGCGCAATGGCAAATCCCGCCGCGTCGCCTGGCTCGACTGGCACAATCTGATCGGCGTCACCACTGTCGCCTGGGTCTCGGTGGTTGGGCTCACCGGTGTCATCAACACCTGGGCCGAGCTGATGCTCGATCAGTGGAAATCGACTGAACTGGCGGCGATGGTCGCGCCCTATGCCGGCAAACCGCTGCCCGCCCATCTCGCCTCGCTCGATCACGTCATCGACAATGCCAAGGCCGCTGCTCCCGGCATGACACCGGCGTTCATTGCATTTCCCGGCACGCCGTTCTCGAGCTCGCATCATTTCGCCGTGTTCATGCGTGGTGACAGCACCCTGACTGCGCGCATGTTCAAGCCGGTGCTGGTGGATGGCGAGACTGGTGCGGCCAGCGAAGTCCGCGAATTGCCGCTTTATCTGAAAGCGCTGCTGATCTCGCAGCCGCTGCATTTCGGCGATTATGGCGGCATGGTGCTGAAGATCATCTGGGCGGTGCTGGACGTGCTGACCATCATCGTGCTCGGCAGCGGGCTCTATCTCTGGCTGGTGAAACGCCGCAAGGAGCGGCGCGGGCGGCAATTGCTTGCCGCTCCCGAAATCGCCCAGGCAGCCGAATGAAGCCATCCCTCTCGCCTGGTGCCGCGCCGAACTGGCGTGGCGTGTTCGGCGCGCCGATTGTGATCGGCGTGCTGTCGTTCGCCGGCCTGATCCTTGCGCTGCTGGTCGAAGGCGGAATCGGACGTTACGCGTCCTGGCTGATGGTCGGCCTGCCGCTGATTATCTGCGGCTGGCGCTACGCCAGGTCCCGCCGTTAATGGTCAGGCGCCGTCCGCCGGATTCATCCACTTGCGGTGGACGGTGAAGCGTTCCGCGAGCAGGTCGATGAACGATCGCACCTTGCTCGACAGATGATGCCGGTGTGGATAAATCGCGTTGATCGCGAGCTCGGGGAGACGAACGTTCGGCAGCAGGCGGATCAAGCGTCCCGCCTCCACATCATCGCCAACAAGAAAACTCGGCGCCAGCATGATGCCCTTGCCTGATAGCACCAGGGTGCGCAACAACTCGCCGCTGGTGCTGACGGTGTTGCCGGTGACCGGCACCGTAATCGATTGCCTTTGCGGCCCCTCGAACCGCCAATCGCGGCCGAACGGATAATAGGCATATCTCAGGCAGTTGTGGTTGATCAGGTCGGCGGGCTGCTCGGGGGCCGGGTTGGCCTCAAGGTAGGCCGGCGAGCAGCACACGATGTGTCGCCATGGCGTCAGCTTGCGGACCACGAGGGATGAATCCGGCGGCGTCGCTGCCATGATCGCAAGATCGAAACCCAATTCGATGAGGTCGATCATCGGTTCGCCGGCGGTCAGGTCGACAGAGACCGCGGGATTGGCGGTCAGGAACTCTCCGATGACCGGCGACAGGAAGCGCACGAGAGTGGAGGTGGCATAAAGCTTCAACAGTCCGCGTGGCGTTGACTGCAGCGCGTGGGCCACGCGATCGGCCTCATCGAGATCGATCAGGATTTGCCGGGATCGTTCATAATAGGCTTGGCCGATTTCGGTCAGACTGACCTTGCGCGTGGTGCGATTGAGCAGCCGCACCCCGAGCCGGTCCTCCAGCGACTGGATATGGTTGCTGACCATGGTGACGGACATGTTGAGCCGCCGCCCGGCGGCGGAAAACCCGCCGCATTCGACCACCTGGCCGAACACCGTCAAACTCGTCAGCCGATCCATAACTCACTCAAATATTTGAAGATTTTCGCATGATCGGATCCTGATTATCCGCTCCCGATTGATAATCCTTCCCGATTTTCCAAGATTATCAGATCGGCTGGAACACTGCATCTTCGCGACCATCAGATCACGGCCGCTTCGGCCACAGGAGACGACGATGGTTGAGATGCCCCGCCCCGACAGCTTCCAGCAGGCGACCGACGCCGCGGGAGCCACCCCACCGGCCCAGGCCCCCGTGGTATCGCGCCGGACACTGATCAAGCGTGGTGCGCTGGTGCTTGCGCTGCTCGCCGGCACTGCGCTCGGAAGTTATTACGGTCACGATTACTGGACCATCGGCCGTTATCTGGAATCGACCGACGATGCCTATGTCAAAGCCGATTACACTACGATCGCGCCCAAGGTCGCCGGCTATATCGCCGACGTCCTGGTGCGGGACAACCAGCATGTGACAGCGGGCCAGGTGCTGGCGCGGATCGACGATCGTGATTTCCGTGCGGCGCTGGCCCAGGCCAATGCCGACGTGAATGCGGCAGTGGCCGCGATCCATAACCTCGATGCGCAGCTTGTGCTGCAGCAGTCGCTGGTCGATCAGGCCAAGGCGGCGATCGATGCGACCCAGGCCTCGCTGACCTTTGCGGTGTCGGATGCGGAACGCTATCGCGACTTGATGCAAACCGGCTCCGGCACCATCCAGCGGGCCCAGCAGACCGAAGCCATCCGTGCGCAGGCCGCGGCTCAGCTCCAGCGCGACAAAGCCGGACTAGTGGCGGCGGAGAAACAGGTGGCGGTGCTGGCCACCGCCCGCGAACAGGCCCAGGCCCAGCTCGAACGCAGCCGCGCGGTGGCGCATCAGGCGGAGCTCAATCTGTCCTACACCACCATCGTCGCTCCGGTGAATGGCACCGTCGGCGCGCGCTCGCTGCGGATCGGCCAGTACGTCACCGCCGGCACGCAACTGATGGCGGTGGTGCCGCTGCATGCGACCTATATCGTCGCCAACTTTAAAGAGACCCAGCTCACCCATGTGCGCGATGGCCAGCCGGTGGAAATCAAGGTGGATACCTTCCCCGGGGCGCACATCACCGGCCATGTGGACAGCCTGTCGCCAGCGAGTGGCCTCGAATTCGCACTGCTGCCGCCGGACAACGCCACCGGCAACTTCACCAAGATCGTGCAGAGGATCCCGGTGAAGATCACACTGGACGACGAGCGCATGGCGGGATTGCTGCGCGCCGGCATGTCGGTCGAGCCGACGGTCAACACCAAGGCTGCGGCGATCGCGGACAACGGTGTCCCGCAGGCGAATGAGCTGGCTGGCGCGTCGGTTTCGCCCAAGCCGACGGGCGGCGTATGCCGCCTTCCGATCGAACGCGACGCCAACACCGCCGGGCCTTCCAGTCCCGCTGGATAATCCTTTCGGTCTTTCCTCGATTATCGCGAAGGCCTGTGTGCGGCATGGTTGCCGGCACAGGAGAGACGGAGTTTTGCCATGACCGCCCAAATTGCTGCACCGGCGTTTCCCGTAACAGCGAAACCGGCACCTGCGGCCGCTCCCCAAAGTTCACTGATCACCTGGATCGCAGTGATCGGCTCGACGCTCGGCGCCTTCATGGCCGTGCTCAATATCCAGATCGTCAACGCTTCGCTGGCCAACATCCAGGGCGGCATCGGCGCTGGCATCGATGATGGCGGCTGGATCTCGACCTCTTATTTGATTGCGGAAATCATCGTCATTCCGCTGTCCGGCTGGCTGGCACGGGTGTTTTCGATCCGTCTTTATCTGCTGAGCAATGCTATCTTGTTTCTGGTGTTCTCGGCGGCTTGTGCGCTGGCGCAAAATCTCGAGCAGATGATCGTGCTGCGCGCCATCCAGGGTTTTACCGGCGGCGTGCTGATCCCGATGGCGTTTACCCTGATCATCACCCTGCTGCCCAAGGCCAAGCAGCCGATCGGCCTCGCGCTGTTCGCACTCTCCGCCACCTTCGCACCGGCGATCGGCCCGACCATCGGCGGTTATCTCACCGAAAACTGGGGCTGGGAGTACATTTTCTACGTCAATCTGGTGCCCGGAGCGATCATGGTGGCGATGCTGTGGGTGTCGCTGGAGGCGAAGCCGATGCAGCTGCATCTGCTGCGGGATGGCGACTGGCCCGGCATTCTCACCATGGCGATCGGTCTCGGCGCGCTGCAGACCGTGCTGGAAGAAGGCAACAAGGACGACTGGTTCGGCTCGCCTTTCATCGTTCGGCTGTCGGTGATCGCCGCGGTCTCGCTGACTTTGTTCCTGATCATCGAATTGCGCAGCCCGCGCCCGCTGCTCAATCTGCGGCTGCTGCTGCGTCGCAATTTCGGCTTCGGCATCACCGCAAACTTTCTGATGGGCATCGCGCTTTATGGCTCGGTGTTTATCCTGCCGCTCTATTTGTCCCGGGTGCAGGGCTATAACTCCGAACAAATCGGCATGGTGCTGGCATGGACCGGTCTGCCCCAGCTCGTATTGATCCCGCTGGTGCCGCGATTGATGCAACGCTTTGACGTTCGCCTGATCATCGTGACCGGCTTCGCTCTGTTCGCGGCTTCCAACTTCATGAACATCTACATGACCGGTGTCTATGCCTCCGACCAGTTGTTCTGGCCGAATGTCGTGCGTGCGGTGGGCCAGGCGCTGGCGTTCGCGCCGCTATCCGCCGTCGCCACCGCCGGCATCGAGCCGGAGAATGCAGGCTCCGCGTCTGCGCTCTTCAACATGATGCGCAACCTGGGCGGCGCCATCGGGATCGCCGCGTTGCAGACCTTCCAGAGCAAGCGCGAACAGTTTCACTCCAATGTGCTGACCAATTCAGTGTCGCTGTTCGAGGAAGCAACACGGCAACGGATCGATCAGCTGACCACTTATTTCCTCAATCACGGCGTCTCCGATCAGGCAACGGCCTGGCACAAGGCCGTCGTCGCCATCGGCTCCCGGGTCCGGCTGCAGGCCAATATCATGTCCTTCAGCGACACCTTCTTTCTGCTCGGCGTTGTGCTGGTCCTGGCGCTGGTTGCAACCCTGATGCTCAAGAAGCCGGCGGGGCAGGTCGGCGGTAGCGGTGCCCATTGATGTTGTTGCCACCCCAACGACGTGCCCAAGCCGATGATATCGGCGTAACCTCAAGGTGAAGCCATGGTCCCCACCGCCAGTCTAATGGATCCACGCGACGACCGGCGCGCTCCACTCGCCCATGCACTGCTGCGTTGTGTTGAATGGCTTGCCAGCGATGAATGCCACGATACCGACGATGCCGGCCTCGTCGCGGGTCTGGGGCGCAGGCTTCTCGCCGCGGGACTGCCGATCGATCGGCTGGCGCTGCACCTGCGTACGCTGCATCCGGAGATTCTCGGCCGCACGGTGGCCTGGTCACCCAACAGTTCGGTCGAGATCTTCGACCGGGAGCATGGCATTGAGGCCAGCGCGGACTTCGTCCACAGCCCGGTGCACTTCACAATGGAGCACAATGAACCGCTGGACGTGCGCCTCGATCGCCGGGAAGCCCGCAACTGGACGCTGATCGACGTCTATCGCGAGCGCGGTCTCGTCGACATGATGGTGCGTCCGCTGAACAGCGGGGACGGACCGCTGAGTGCGGTGACGTTCTGCACCGCACGGCGAGGGGGATTTACCGCGACCGAGCGTCTTGCGCTCGAGCGCATCGTCCCGGCGCTGCGCAATCTCTGCGAGCTACGAACACTACGCAAGGTCGAACTCACCTTGCTCGACACCTATGTCGGCCCGGTCACGGCGCAGCGTATCCTTGCCGGCCGTATCCGCCGCGGCCAGGTCGAGACGCTGGAGGCGGCGCTGATGCTGTGCGATCTCAGAGGCTTCACGGAGCTGTCCAACCGGTTGCCGGCGCCGCGGGTGATTGCGTTGCTCAATGACTATTTCGATCAGGTGGTGCCGTCGATTACGGCGGCCGGCGGTGAGATCGTCAAGTTCATGGGCGACGCCGTGCTGGCGTTCTTTCATGACGACGATGCCAGGGCGGCGTGCGCGACAGCTTTTCGGGTGGCGCTGACGGTCCTGGACAATATCGATCACCGGGCCGGTGAGGAGAGGCTCGAGGCCGGTATTGCGCTGCATTATGGCGCGGTCAGTTATGGCAACATCGGCTCCGGGCGCCGGATGGACTTCACCATGATCGGGCCGGACGTCAACCTGATCAGCCGCATCCAGTCGGTCTGCGGTGCGGGGTTTCACCGGTTGCTGGCATCACCTCGGTTTGCTGAAATGGTGCCGGAGTCGCAGCCTGCCACGGCCGGCTTTCACCATCTGAAGGGTTTTCACGACCCGGTCGAATTGTTTTGTTTCGGCGCAGAGGGAAAGAAGTCGACCCGGCAGGGTCGCTAAACCGGGATCACGTCGCCGCTGGCCTTGTCGAACAGGTGGGCCTGATCGAGGTGGAGCGGAATATCGAATGCTTCATCCGGCTTGGCCCTGACGCCGACCGGCATCTGCACGGTGAACAGCGCGCCGCCGACTGTGCCGATCACCAGGGTGTGCGGTCCCAGCGGTTCGACGTCTTTCACCATCATGCGGACCGATGAACCTGCGGCCACATCGCGGGCGATGTGATCCGGCCGGATTCCCAGCACGACGGGTTTACCGACGTGGCCACCATAAACATTGGCGCGGCTTTTCGGCAGCGTCAGCGCCACTCCGGATGCGCCGGTGAAGACGAGGGCGCCATCGTTTGCGGCGAGGCTGCCCTCAATGAAGTTCATGCTGGGCGCGCCGATAAAGGCGGCGACGAACAGATTGCGTGGCTTCTCGTACAGCGTGATCGGATCGGCGGCCTGCTCGATCTTGCCGCCGTTCATGACCACCACACGATCCGCCATGGTCATGGCCTCGACCTGGTCGTGGGTGACATAGACGATGGTCTTGGCGAGGCGGCGATGCAGCGCCTTGATCTCGGTGCGCATTTCGATCCGCAGCTTGGCGTCGAGGTTGGACAAGGGCTCGTCAAACAGGAACACGTCGGGGCTGCGCACGATGGCGCGACCGATCGCAACCCGCTGGCGCTGGCCGCCGGACAATTGTTTAGGGCGGCGCTCCAGGTATTTTTCCAACTCCAGGATGCGGGCGACGTTCCTGACCTCGCGATCGATCTCCGCGCGCGGGGTGCCGCGCACCTTCATGCCGTAACCAATGTTCTCGGCCACACTCATGTGCGGATAGAGCGCATAGTTCTGGAACACCATGGCGCAGTTACGCAGGCCGGGACGCAGGTCGGTGACGTCACGATCGCCGATACGGATGCTGCCGCTGGTCACCGTCTCCAGTCCTGCGATCATGCGCAGTGTCGTGGTCTTGCCACAGCCGGATGGGCCGACCAGCACCACGAATTCCTCGTCAGCCACCTTCAGATCGAGCGCCTCGATGACGCTGTAAGATCCGTAGGACTTGTTGACGTTCTCGATCTCGACGTGGGCCATGTCTGTGCCTTGTGCTTTTACCCCGTCATGGCCGGGCTCGTCCCGGCCATCCACGTCTTTCGTGCAGTGATGCTGAGAAAGTCGTGGATGCCCGGCACAAGGCCGGGCATGACGGCCTACTTTGTAGAAACGCACCGATCTTTCAGATCTTCCGGCGGTGCATCACTTCTTCGCCGGCAAACCCATCGCCGCGCGATAGGCGGCGAGTTGTTTGTCGCGGCCGAATTCGTCGGTCAGCCGGTTCCACTCCTTGGCCACGGTGTCGAGCGCCTGCTTCGGCGTCACCTGTCCCGCCAGCGCCTTGCCGAGTTCGATCTCCACCACCTCGGTGTAGGAGAAGTAGCCGGGCAGGCGCACGTCGAGGGCGACGTTCTTGGAGTTGATCGAGGCCGATTGTGCGCCGAGATATTCCTTCGCCTCACGCGGCGTGAAGATCTTGCTCCACAGCTCGAGATTGGTGGTGTGCGACTTGCGGTAGGGGTTGACGCCGGTGCCGCCGGTGATCGCTGCCTGGCCCGACACCTCGGGACTGGTCAGCGTCTTGATGTAGCTCCAGGCGGCCGCCTGGTTCTTGCCCGCCTTCGGCACGGCGATCTGCCAGCCGCCGAACGCCATGAACGGCCCCGGCAGCACCTCGGGGAATTTGTCCCAGGCTTTGGTCTTCGCGTTCCAGATTTCATTCGATCCCGGCAGCATCGCGGAGCCGACCTTGCCGGAAATTTTCGACTGCTTGGGATCGGCGGCGATCACGCCGGTGTCGCCCCAGCCGATCGATTCCGCCACCTGGCCGCCGGCCACCGCCGCGTTGACCTCGCCGAATGAGAAATTGAGCGCGTTGGGCGGTCCGAGCTTGGAGGCGCGGATGTATTCCTCCAGTCCCTTGATCCAGCCGGGGTTGTTGATCTGCGCGTCCATGCTTTCCGGATCGAAAAACATCGCACCGGGATAATTCGGATTGTTGGTGTAGGCGGCCGCATGGCTGAAGAAGAACCAGAACTGCTGGCCGCCGCGCCGGAACGCCTCCGCGGTGCCCCACATCCCTTTATCGGGACGCTGGAAGAATTCGGCGATGTCGAGATACTGCTTCCAGGTGGTCGGCGGCGCGAGGTCATAGCCGTATTTGGCCTTGAACGCCTCCTTCTCCTTCGGATCTTCGAACAGGTCGATGCGGTAGGTGTAGGTGTGGACGTCGCCGTCCATCGATTGCGAATAGATCTTGCCGCCCCATACCATCAGCCGTTCGCGATAGGCCGGCTCGACATCGTCCCAATCCGGCCCAGATTGCATCGCCTTCGGCATTTCGCTGAGGTAGTCGACGAAGTCGGGCAGCCAGGCCGGTGCGAAGGAGACCATGTCGAATGTCGCATCGCCTGATGTCAGCGATGTCGCGATCTTGGGATAGAGTTCCGACCAGGGGAATTCCACCACATTGACCTTGCCGCAGGTCTGTTTCGACCAGGCATCGGCACCAAGCTTCAGCGCCGAGGCGATGTAGGGACCGGTCTGCGACGCCACCGTTAGCGTGACGCCCGTATAGTCCGGACTGCAGGCGGCCTGCGCCGGGGTCACGGCGGAAGCTATTGCAAATGCTGCCGCTGTGGCGAGCAAAGTCCTTCTCAGCATGGTGTGTCCTCCGATTTTCTCTTGTGCGATTTTCGCCTTTGTAGTCGTCGTCACTTGATGGCCCCGAGCAGCACGCCCGATCGCATCATGCGGCCGAGCAGGGCCGCCATGATCATCATCGGCACGATGGCGACGAGGGCGGCGGCCGAGATCGCCCACCATTCGTCGCCACGCTGGCTGTTCTGTCCGGCTACCAAAATCGGCAGCGTCTGCCATTTGGCGTTGGTCAGGAACAGCGCGAACAGGAATTCATTCCAGACAAAGGCAAGCGTAATCAGGAAGGTCGCGATCAGCCCGTTCATCGACATCGGCACCACGATGCCGAGAAAGATGCGCCAGGTCGGCACGTTGTCGACCATTGCGGCCTCTTCAACCTCGATCGGCAGCGCCTCGAAGAAGTCGCGCATCAGCCAGACAACGATCGGCAGCGAAAACGCCACATAACACAGCGTCATGCCGATGAAGCTGTCGACCAGCTGGAAGCCCATTCGGCCGATTTCGGTGTACAGAAGATAGAGCGCGAATGCGGTAACGATCGGCGGAAACATGCGCTGGCTGACGAACCAGAACAGGATGTCCTCATTGCCGAGGATCGGCCCCGGCAACGGCAGCCTGTTGACCAGGATGGCGGCGACAAGCGCGATCGGAAACGCCAGCAGCAGGCTCTGCGGCCGGGTCAACCCAAGCGTGGCGTTGAACACCAGGTAGCCGCCGAGCGCCAGCACGAAGAAAGCCAGGCCCGAGACGAGGCGGACTCTGAATTCGAAACGCACCAGCGCATAGGCGGCCATCGCGCCGATGGCGGTGGCGATCACTGCAGACGATAAGCCCACCATCGTCGAGTTCAGGAAGGTGCGGAAAAACTCGCCGCGGATGCCCTGATAGAGATCGATGAACGGCTGCAGCGTCGGTGTGAAGTCGACAAACGGAATGTAGGTGGGGCCGCCGACCACGCCCGGCGGGGTCTTGAAGGCGGTCACCACCACCCAGTACAGCGGGAACAGGGTGATGAAGCACCAGACAATGCAGCCGAAGGCGGCAAGGCGGCGGGCGCTGGGCGAGAGGCCGGTGAGGGAGCGTGTGCTCATCGCCGTTTCTCCAGATGCGGCCGTAGCAGCACCAGGTAGGTTGTGCCGATCACGGTGATGGCGATCAGGAACAGGAAGCTCAGCGCCGATGTGTAGCCAAGGTTGAATTTCTTGAAGCCTTCCTGGTAGGCGAACAGCGTCAACGTTTCGGTGTCGACACCCGGACCGCCGCCGGTCATCACAAACACCGTGTCCATGATCTTGTAGCTCTCGATCAGGCGGATGAAGACCACGGCTGCAGAGATCGGCAACATCATCGGAAAAGTGATGCCCCAGAACTGCTGCCAATGGCTGGCGTTCTCCAGCTCGGCCGCCTCATAGACATCCTCCGGCAGCGTCTGCAATCCCGCCAGCAGCATCAGGATCATGAACGGCGTCCACTGCCAGACTTCGACCGCGATGATGCATCCCAGCGCCCAGTGGCCGTTGGTCAGGAACGGCAGGTTGGGAAAGCCGAATTGCGTGAGTAGCTGGTTGAGCGGTCCCATGGTCGGGTTGAAGATCATGCGCGCCACCAGCGCCACCGCGACAGGTGCGAGCAGCATCGGCAGCAACAGCCCGACGCGGAACAGTCGTTCGCCCGGCACTCGGGCATTCAGCGCCAGCGCCACCGCAAAGCCGATGACGTATTGCAGGGTGACCGCGATGACCGCCACCAAGGTGGTGATGAACAACGCGTTCCAGAACCGCGGCTCCTGCAACAGGGTGGTGTAGTTGCCGAGCCAGACCACCCGCGGCGGTATCGGTGGAATCAGCCGGAAGCTGAGGAAACTCGTGGTCAGGGAATAGATCAGCGGAAAGATCGAGATCGCCAGCACGACCAGGACGGCCGGCCAGATAAAGAGATGCTTGATCGGATCGTTGCGCATCATGACGCGCGCTGGTCTCTGAGCAGGGCTTCGATCTCGGCGCGGTGCGGCATTGCGGGTGCAGTGCCGACACGGGTCACGGAAATGGCCGCGGTCGCCGATCCGAAAATGGCGGCTTCGACCGGATCGGCGCCGCGCGCCAGCGCTGCGGCGAAGCCGCCGACAAAGGCATCCCCGGCGCCAGTGGTCTCGACCACGGCGCCGGCGCGGAACGGCGGGACATGGATCGAACAGCCCTTGCGGTGGAACAATGCGCCGCGCTCGCCGAGCGTGATCAGCGCGGTGCCGGCACCTTTGGCGATCAATGCGTCCCCGGCGCGGCGGGCACCATCAAGATCCGAGACCGCAATCCCGGTCAGGGCCTCGGCTTCGCTTTCGTTCGGCACGACATAGTCGCTGAGTCCGAACAGCACGTCATCGAAGGTGCCGGCGGGCGCGGGATTAAACACGGTGATCACGCCGGCTGAACGGGCGATTTCAAGGCCGCGCCGGGCGGCGTCGACCGGTTGCTCCAGCTGGGTTGCGAACACCCGGCTGTCGCGGATCGCGTCCGCGGCGGCGTCGACGTCGGCGGCACAGAGCTCGCCGGCCGCGCCGGGCACCACGATAATCGCGTTATCACCGCGGGTCTCGTGCACGTAGATGAATGCGGCGCCGGTTGGCGTGTCGACCTGGGTGACGCGCGGGGTGATGCCTTCCGCGGTCCAGGTCTTCAAGGCGATATCGGCGAAGGTGTCACGGCCGATCCGCGAGATAAAGGAGACCGCGGCGCCGGAGCGTGCGGCGGCGACCGACTGGTTCGATCCCTTGCCGCCGGGGCCGATACCGAATCCCGAGCCTAAGATGGTCTCGCCGACCGCCGGCAGGCGCCCGGCACGAAAGGCGAGATCGGCGACAAAGATGCCGAGGATCGCAACGGCTCCCTCCCTGCTCATGGTTCACTCCGCGTCTGGCGCGATCACGCCCTTGGTGAACAGGAAGCAGCCATAGAAACGGCGCTCGCCGGTGGCGATGACGCAATAGGCCTGCTTGGCTTTCTCATAAAAGGCGTGGCGTTCCACGGGGACGAGTGTCCAGGCGCGGCCTTCTGCGCGGTCGATCTCGGCCTGCACCTCGCGCTGCACCGGCGGCACCTCCTGGGGACTGCCCACGATCTCCATGCGGATCGCCGCATCGTCCACAAACGTATCGAGCGGCAGCACCGACAGCACTGCGCGCAGCGCCCGCGCCGCGCTGACATTGTCGATCCGCAGCAGATAGCCGAGTCTCGTCTGCCGGGCGATGGAGTCGGCGGGGAAATTGGTGTCGCATACCACCAGGCGATCGCCGTGACCCATGGCGCGCAGGGCATAGAGAACATCGGCGTTGAGCAATGGATCGATCGTCTTGAGCATGTTTTTCCCCCTCGTTTTTCATGCGCTGGCCGGCGTTCCCCGGTCCAACTTCTATCTCATCGGCTCCAGTTTAGCTGGTACTATTCACCGTAGGGAATCCATACATTTTTGACTTGTACCGCATGGCGCAGCAGGATCGGGCCTTCGCTGGCTGCACTGTCTTGCCAGTCGAGCATGAGGCCATGGTCGACCAGGGTGCGCTTCAGATTGTGGGTCGAGAGTTTTTCGGCGCGTGTCGAATTCTCCTTGGCGCCGAACACCCAGAGTGCATCGATGTCGTCGTGCTCGGCGAGTGTCGTGACCAGTGTGTCATGGTGGCCTGTGACGATGTTGACCACGCCAGCCGGCACGTCCGAGGTCTCCAGCACCTGGTAGAAATCGGTGGCGGCGAGCGGATGCCGTTCGCTCGGCAGCGTGACCACGCGATTGCCCATCGCGATCAGCGGTGCCACCAGGGAGATGAAACCGAGCAGCGGCGCCTCGTCGGGGCAGGCGACGCCGACCACGCCGATCGGCTCATGCATGGCGAGCGCGACGCCGCGCAATGGCGGGGTGTGCACGGTGCCCTCATATTTGTCGGCCCAGGCGCCATAACTGAACAGGCGCGTGATCGTCGCATCGACTTCAGCCTTTGCTTTGGCCGGTGTGGCGCCGGTCATGCTCGTTATCCGTGCGGTGAATTCGGCCGATCGCGCCGAGAGGTTTTCCGCCAGATAATACAGCACCTGGGCGCGATTATGAGCGGTCGCTTTCGCCCACGCCTCGGCGCTGCGCGCGGCCGCCACCGCATTGCGGATGTCCTTTCGGTTGCCTTCGCCAACCTCGCCGAGCCGCTTGCCTTTCGGTGACAGCACAGCGCGGGAATAGTTGCCGTCGGGCCGCGCCTGCTTGCCGCCGATGAACAGCTTTGCCGTGCGGTCGAGCGCGGGGGCATCGAACGCTGCCGCCTTGGCGTCATTCGCTGCAATCGGCTCCGGCAGTGCCGGCAATTTGGGACGCGGCCTGCGTCCGCCCCACGCCTTGGGTTTGAGATATTCGAACACACCTTCGCGGCCGCCCTCGCGGCCGAAGCCGGACTCTCTGTAACCACCGAAGCCGACACTGGCATCGAACAGGTTGGTGGCATTGACCCAGATCACGCCCGCCTTGAGCTTCGGCGCGATATCGAGCGCAAGCCCGATGGTCTCGCTCCAGACACTGGCGGCGAGGCCATAACGCGTGTTGTTCGCCAGCGTCACCGCCTCGTCCGGGGTGCGGAAGGTCATCGCCACCAGCACCGGCCCGAAGATTTCCTCGATCGCCACGGTCGAGGCCGGATGCACGCCCCAGAGCAAGGTCGGCGGATAGAAGCAGCCGCCCTCCGGCAGCTCCGTATTTGCCTGATGCTTCTGCGCGCCTTCCTTCACGCCGGTCTCGACCAGCGCTGCGATGCGCGCGAGCTGGACGGGCGCGATCACCGCGCCCATGTCGATCGCCTTGTCGAGAGGATGGCCCACCCGCAGCGTCTCCATGCGGCGGATCAGCCGCTTGCGGAAGGTCTCAGCGATGCCTTCCTGAACCAGCAGCCGCGAGCCGGCGCAACATACCTGGCCCTGGTTGAACCAGATGGCGTCGACGACGCCTTCGATGGCGCCGTCGATGTCGGCATCCTCGAATACGATGAAGGGTGACTTGCCGCCGAGTTCGAGCGTCAGCGACTTGCCGGTGCCCGCGGTGGCAGCGCGGATCAGCCGGCCGACCTCGGTCGATCCGGTAAACGCGATCTTGTCGACGCCGGGGTGGCTGACCAGCGCCGCGCCTGTTGCGCCTTCGCCGGTGACCACATTAAGGACACCGGGCGGCAGCCTCGCTTGCGTCGCGAGCTCGGCGAACAGCAGCGCCGTGAGCGAGGTGAACTCGGCGGGCTTCAGCACCACGGTGTTGCCGAGCGCCAGTGCCGGCGCGATCTTCCACGCCAGCATCAGCAGCGGGAAATTCCACGGGATGATTTGCCCGACCACGCCAATGGGAACATGATCGGGGAGTTCGCGCTCCTGCAACTGCGCCCAGCCGGCGTGATGCAGGAAATGCCGGGCCGCCAGCGGAACGTCGAGATCGCGGGTCTCGCGCAGCGGCTTGCCGTTGTCGATCGCTTCCAGCACCGCGAACAGCCGGGCATGACGCTGCAGCATCCGCGCCAGCGCATAGAGATGCCGCGCGCGGCCATGGCCACCGAGCCTCGCCCAGCGCGGCTGCGCCTTGCGCGCCGCGCTGACGGCGGCATCGACATCGCCAGCAGAGCCCTGTGTGAGCTTTGCCAGCGGCTTGCCGGTAGCGGGCTCCAGTGTCACAAAATGCTTGGCCGATTGCGGTGCGCTGAAATCGCCGGCGATGAAATGCCCGAACACACCGCCATGGCTTTTCAGCCAGGCACGCGCCTCGCCGTCGCCTTCGGGGGCGGGGCCGTAATCCATGGTGTCGTAATAATGTGCGACGGTCATCTCGGCCTCATCCCACGGGGTGGCGGTTGAAGGCCGAGTAGTGGCCGGTGACATGATGTTCGAGCTGGCGTTCGATGTCGGCCAACAAGCTCGACGCGCCGATCCGGAACAGATCCGGCTCCAGCCAGTCGCGACCCAGTTCCTCCTTCATCAGGAATTGATAGGTGAGTACGTCCTTGGCCGTGGAGATGCCGCCGGCGGGTTTGTAGCCGACTTTGAAACCCGTGCGCTCCTGATAGGCCCGGATCATCCGCACCATCGCCAGTGTCACCGGCAGGGTGGCATTGACGGCTTCCTTGCCGGTCGAGGTCTTGATGAAGTCGGCGCCCGCCATCATGCAGACCATGGAGGCCTTCGCCACATTGCGCAGGGTCTTGAGATCGCCGGTGGCGAGAATGGTCTTGATGTGGGCATCGCCGCAGGCGGCGCGAAAATCGCTGACCTCGCGATAGAGCTCGGACCAGTTGCCGGTCAACACATGCTCGCGGGTGATCACGATGTCGATTTCGCTGGCGCCGTCCCTGACCGAGGCTTCGATCTCCTTCAGCTTGATGTCGTGTGGCACGAGGCCTGCCGGAAAGCCGGTCGACACCGCGGCAACCGGAATCCCGGAACCGTTGAGCGCGTCGACGGCGGTTGCAACAAAGCGGTGATAAACGCAGATCGCGCCGGTATGGACCACACGCTCTGCGAATCCGAGCGCGTCGAGAATTTCGGCGCGTACCGGCATCTTCGCCTTGGCGCAGAGCCGCTTCACCCGCTCCGTGGTGTCGTCACCATTGAGCGTGGTGAGGTCGATGCAGGCGATGGCCTTGAGCAGCCACGCCGCCTGTGCGTCCTTCTTGACCGTGCGCCGGCCTGGCAGCGATGCAATCCGACGTTCAGCTGCGGAGAGATTGATGCGGATCTCGTCAACCCACTCCATCTCCAGCGCGCGTCCAGGATTACGGGGGGGCGCATTCGCTGCAGCGTCGACGGGCCGCAGGTGCGCGGCGCCGCGCGGTGCGCCGCCAGTCGAATTAGAGATGTGGCTGGGGCTGGTCATTCGAACGCAGTTGATCCGTGGAGTTCAAGCACCGCCGCGGCCGCGCGGGGGAGGGAGGGGGAAGCGCGGCCGCGGGCGGCGCCGATGGCGAAGGCGATGCTGCCGAAACGTGCATCGTGTTCGCCATATCGGGGTTGGTTGTCAGCGATCGCCATGCCCGAACGGCAAGATGAGGCCCCGATTGGGCAACGGATGTTTTGATCGCAACATGTTTTCTTCTCCCTGTCCGCGCTCGGAAGTCGTCCGGTCCAGCAGATTGCAGCGGCCTCGCATGTGAAGCTCGCCAAAACCCGAACATGGCCCTACTATCGTCCAGATAGCGAAGATGTTATTATTATAACATAATGTGTTTCGATACTCACATCATGTGAGATTGCTGTCAACAGGTCAGCAGAGCGAACGTAAAAATGGCTGTGGGATCGAATGAGACGGCTCCGACAGGGGACGCCCGGGCTTTACGCCTGCAGCGGTTGCGGCATGCCGTCGACGCGAGCGGCCGGCTTCATCTCAGGACCGCGGCGCAACTTCTCAACGTATCGGAAATGACCATCCGCCGCGATCTCGCATCGTCCGATGCCCCGCTCGCCTGCCTCGGCGGCTATGTGGTGGATGCGGCGTTTCCCACGGTTGGAAAATACGCCATCGAGCAGGAGATCGACCAGCACGCTCAGCACAAGCTCCTAGCGTGCCGGCGCGCGGTGGAAACCGTGCGCGACGGCGACACCCTGTTCATCGATTGCGGCTCTACCATGCAGTCGCTTGCCGAGTGCCTGCCACGCGATCTGTCGCTGTCGGTGATCTGCTTCTCCATGAACGTGGCCGAGCGGGTCACCCAGCGGCCGAACACCCAGGTGATGCTGCTGGGCGGGCTGTATCACACCTCGTCGCAGTCGTTTTCGTCCGACGAGGCGCTGACCTATCTGCGCCGGATTGGAATCAACAAGGCCTTTATTTCCGCCGGCGGGGTTCATCCAGCGCGCGGCGCGAGCTGCTCCAATTTTCACGAAGTTGCGGTGAAGCAGGCGGCGATCGCTAGCGCCATGGAGAGCGTGCTGGTGGTCGATGAAAGCAAGCTCGGTAGCTTGAAGCCGGCGTTTTTCGCCGATCTCGGCGTGTTCGCTGGCATCGTCGTCGGTGGCCCGGTCGGCACCGACGTGCGTAAGCAGTTCAAATCGTTTCCGCTCGGCATCGCTGCCAAATAGCGGTTTGCGCATCGCTCGAATAAGCCCCGGAAAACTGTCCGGGGCTTTCTTTGTCGTTGACCGGGCTCTGACCTCAGACCCTTGTGCGCATCCGCATCATGAAGCTGTCGAAGCTCAATTCGGCCACCTGCATCCACATCAGCGAGTCGCCGCGGTAATTGGCGAGGCTGGCGTGCAGTTTGCCGAAATGCTTGTTGGTCTGCGAAAGGTCCGCATAGATTTCGTTTGCGGCCTTGTAGCAGGTCTCCAGCACCTCCTGTGGGAACGGGCGCAGGACTGCGCCGGATGCGAGCAATCGTTTCAAGGCCGGTGGATTGACGTAATCGTACTTCCCGGTAACCCAGGTGAATGTGTCATGCGATGCGGAGGTGAGGATCGCCTGATAGTGCTTCGGCAACGCGTTCCACTTCGGGATGTTGACGATGTTGTGGCCCTGGCCGGTGCCTTCCCACCAGCCCGGATAATAGTAGTATTTCGCGACCTTGGCGAAACCGAGCTTCTCGTCGTCATAGGGGCCGACCCATTCCGCCGCGTCGATGGTGCCTTTCTCCAGCGCCGGATAGATGTCGCCGCCCGCGATCTGCTGCGGCACGCCGCCGACCTTGGCGATGATCGTCCCGGCGAAACCGCCGATCCGAAATTTGAGGCCTTTGAAATCCTCCATGGACTTGATTTCCTTGCGGAACCAGCCGCCCATCTGGGCGCCAGTGCTGCCAGTCGGAATGCCGTGGCAGTTGTACTCGCCGAGCAGGTCGTTGAGCATCGCCATACCGCCATCGAACAGCATCCACGACAGATGCTGCCGCGTGTTCAGTCCGAACGGCAACGATGTGCCGAACGTGAACGCCGGATTCTTGCCCCAGTAATAATACAGCGCCGTATTGCCCATCTCGACCGTGCCGTTCTGCACCGCGTCGAGCACCTGCAGGCCGGGGACGATTTCACCGGCGGCGAACGGCTGGATCTGGAAGCGGTTGTCGGTCATCTCGGCGACGCGCTTGCAGAAGAATTCGCAGCCGCCATAGAGCGTATCCAGCGACTTTGGCCAACTGGCCGTCAGCCGCCATTTGATCTCGGGCATCGATTGGGCAATGGCGGGCGCGGCGACCGTGCTGGCGGCCAGGCCGGCGCCGGTTGCTGTCAGGAATTCACGACGTTTCACGAGCTTCCTCCTCCGTGTTTATGCCGACGCATCGACGAGGAGAACGATCTAACTGCCGTTTTGTCTTGGAATCGCCGATGGCCGACGTTGCGCTTGGTGCCTGGGACCTCCGACTTCGAAAGCGAGAACCCGAATAATAGCCCAAAGAAAAACAGGAATTTGGGCGGAGTCGAAAAACAAAGTCGAAAAGCAAAATCCCGGCCCATCGGCAGGATGGACGCTCGGTGTGGGGGAATCAAGTGCGTGCCTTCAGCGCAGGCCGATAACGCAGTTGCGAAGAGATCGGCAGGAAAGCATCAGGAAACCGTCAATGGGATCACTGGCCGCCGGCCCGCACGGCATCGACGATCCAGCGCCGCAGCGCGCTGATGCGCCGGTCGCGCGCCTGTTCCGGGCGCGACACCAGATAAAGCTTTTCGCGAAAGCCGGCCTGGACCTTGAAGGGGGCGATCAGCTTGCTGCCGAAGCCCGGGCGGCGCCGGATCAGAGGCGCCATCGCCAGCGTCACGCCGAGGCCATGCTCGGCGGCTTCCAGCGCTGCAGGTACGGTATCGAGCCACAGATGTCCGCGCGGCTGCAAATCGGCAAGCCCCATCTCGCCGAGCCAGCGTGGCCATGACTGCGGCTGCGAGATCAGATGGATCAGAACGTGGCGGGAGAGATCAGCTGGTGTGCGCAGGCCTGCCTTGATCACCGACGGCGCGCAGACGGGTAGGGCGTTGACCTCGACCAGCGGTTCGAATTTCAGGCCGGTGGCTTGCTCGCGGCCATAGCGGATGGCGACATCGACGCCGGAGCTGTTGAAGTCGGCATATTGATGCGTGGCTTCGATACGCAGCGTCAGGTCCGGATGGCGCCGATGGAAGTCGGGCAGCGCCGGCAGCAGAACGGTGCTGGTGAAAAACGGCAGTGAGCTGACCCACAATTCGTGGCGATCGGCGCGCCGCCGGGTCATCAACTCGCGTCCCGCGCCGTCCAGCGCGGTGAGAGCAGCCGAGACCTGCTCCAGGTAACGCTCGCCTTCAGCGGTCAGGCGCACCGATCGCGCGCCGCGCACAAACAGCTTGACGCCGAACTGCGCTTCCAGCCCGCGGATCTGATGGCTGATTGCCGACGGACTGAGCGCCAGGTCGCGCGCCGCGCGGCGGAACGACAGTTGTGTCGCGGCGCGCTCGAAGGCTTGCAGCGCCGCCAGCGGCGGGATCGATCGCAGCGCAACGACCGGATATGGGTGAGCAGATTTCATCCGAAGTGAGAAGACCTCGTGAATTGCTCACTCAGTCTAACAACCAATGCATCCCGCGTGCAATTTTGTTCATCAATAAAAAGCCCGGGCGCCGGCTGTGGCCGGTGCCCGGGCTGTGGCTCTCGATCCCTACGAGAGGATCAGTCTTTGACTTCCTTCAGCGTTGCATCGAGCGACTGCTTCACCGCGGCCAGCAGGGTATCGACCTCGGCCTTGGTGATGATCAGCGGCGGGCAGAATGCCAGCGCATCGCCCATGTTGCGGGTGATCACGCCGTTCTGCTGCAGATGCTTGTTGACGATGCCGCCGAGCGCGCCGGCCTTGCCCAATGGCGACTTGCCGGGCTTGTCAGCGACAAGTTCGATCGCGCCGATCAGGCCGACGCCGCGAACCTCGCCGACCAGCTCGTGCGCGCCCAGTTCGCGCAGGCCCTTCATCATGTGGGCCCCGACCTCGCGGGCATTGGCAACGAGGCCGCGCTCCTCGATGATCTTGATGTTCTCGAGCGCGACGGCGGCCGCGACCGGGTGTCCGCCGCCGGTGAAGCCATGGCCGAAGGTGCCGATCCGGTTGCTCTCGTCGGCGAGCGGCTCGAACACCTTGTCGTTGATGAGCAGTGCGGAGATCGGCAGATAGGACGACGAGATCTGCTTCGACATCACCATGATGTCGGGCTTGATGGCGTAGGTTTCGCTGCCGAACATGTTGCCGGTGCGGCCAAAGCCGCAGATTACTTCATCGGCCACCAGCAGGATGTCGTATTTGGCGAGCACGGCCTGGATCTTCTGCCAGTAGCCGGCGGGCGGCACCACGACGCCGCCGGCGCCCATCACCGGCTCGCCGAAGAAGGCGGCGATCGTCTCCGGCCCTTCGGCGAGGATCAGCTTCTCGAGATCGTCCGCCAGCCGCGAGGAGAAATCCTGCTCGCTCTCGCCAGGCTGCGCCTCGCGCCAGTAATGCGGCGAGGAGGTGTGCAGCACGTTGGCGATCGGCAGGTCGAACGATAGATGATTGTTCGGCAGCCCGGTCAGGCTCGCGGATGCGATGGTGACGCCGTGATAACCGCGCAGACGGCTGATCAGCTTCTTGCGTTGCGGCTGCGCCAAGGCGTTGGAGCGATACCAGATCATCTTCATGGCCGTGTCGTTGGCCTCGGATCCGGAGTTGGTGAAGAACGCCTTGCTCATCGGCACCGGCGCCATGGTCACAAGCTTTTCCGCCAGGTCGACCAGCGGCGAATGCCCCTTGTGTCCGAAGTTGTGATAGTAGGGCAGCTTGGACATCTGTCGCGTCGCGGCCTCGATCAACCGCGGCTCCGAGAAGCCGACGCCGACGCTCCACAAGCCAGCCATGGCCTCGATATAACGCTTGCCGCTGTCGTCCTCGACATAGATCCCCTGGCCCTTCTCGATGATCAGCGGGCCGACCTCCTGGTGACGGCGGGCGTCGGTATAGGAGTGAAGATGATACTTCCGGTCGCGCGCGGCAGGTGAATTGGGCTGGGTATCCATGGTGATGTCCTTTGCAGTCATTGAAGAGCGGGCGACGGTCCGGCGAAGGTATGCCGCCGAGGGCAAGTGTTCAACTCAGGAACCTGCTCGCAGACACGCAGGGGGTATGCATTCACAATCGATCCGGCGAATTCTGCATGAATCGTTCAATAGCCCTGCGCACGATCGACGGCGTGTGGCGGGCGCCGGCCGGCCTCGACGGCATCCGCCGTGGCACGCAGGGTCGCGCTGACCGCCGTGAGACTGACGTCGCACGCATCATGTGGCGTAACGATGATCTTCGGATGCCGCCAGAACGGATGGTTCGGCTGCAAGGGCTCGGGGACGAACACATCGAGGGCCGCGCCGGCCAGTTGTTCGCTCTCAAGAGCCGCGAGCAGATCGGCGTCGACCAGGTGTTCACCGCGGCCAACCTGGATCAGATAGCCGCCGCGGCGCATGCGGCCGAAGGTCTCACGGTTCAGAAGACCCCGGGTCTGCGGTGTCAGCGGCAGCAGGTTGACCAGCACCTCGGTGCGCGCAAGCATATCAGCAAGTCCGTCGTGGCCATGATAGCCGATGATGCCGGCAGGCATCGGCTTTTCGGTGCGGCTCCAGGCCATCACCGGAAAGCCCAGCATGGCGAGGTCGGCGGCGACCCGCTGGCCGATTTCCCCATACCCCAGCAGTGCGACCGGCACCTCCTGCACGGCACGCTGCCGCAGGCGCCGCCAGATCTGATCGCGCTGCTGCGCCAGATAGGTGGCGAAGCGCCGCTGATGCCAGATCACATGCCAGATCACGAAGCCCGACATCATCTGCGCTTGCGCCGGATCGACCACGCGCACCACATCGATATCGGGTCGCAGGCTCGGGCAGGCGAGGATGTTGTCGACGCCCGCGCCGATCGAGCAGACCGCCTGTAGGTTGGGATAGCGCGCGAACGCGTCGTCTGGCGGCTTCCAGGCGATCGCCATCTGAATGTCCGCGTCCGTGCCGTCGTCGCGATGGTCCACGAGCTCGATGCGGTCAGCGAGGTGCGGGATTTCCGTGCCGAGATAGTCCCGCAGATCGAGACTTTTGCTAAGGAAGACACAGCGCATGGTTCAGGCAGCCCTCGACGGCGATATCTGGCCGGGCACCGCTGCAAGCAGCTCCCGCGTGTAGGGATGCTCCGGTACCGCGAACAGGGCGGTCGCCGGCTTCAACTCGACGATCGTGCCGCGCTGCATCACGGCGATCCGATCGCAGATCTGCGCCGCCACCCGCAGGTCGTGGGTGATGAACAGCATCGAGAGACCGAGCCGTGTCTTGAGATCCTCCAGGAGATTGAGGACCTGGGCCTGCACCGAGACGTCGAGCGCGGAGACCGCTTCGTCGGCGACCAGGATTTCCGGCTCGAGCGCCAGTGCACGTGCGATCCCGATGCGCTGGCGCTGGCCGCCGGAAAACTCATGCGGAAAACGCTCCATCGCGCTGGCGTTGAGGCCCACCAGGCCGAGCAGCTCATGGGCGCGCCGCCGCGCGACGTCCGGATCAACCCCGTGCGCGATCGGCCCGTCGGTGATGATGTGGCCGACCTTGCGGCGTGGGTTGAGCGAAGCAAACGGGTCCTGAAACACCATCTGGATGCGGCGGCGTTGGTTGCGCAACGCCCTGCCGTCGATGGCCGTCAGATCGATGTCGCCGAGTCGAACTGAGCCGCGGTCGGCTTCGAGCAGGCGCACCACGAGGCGGGCCACCGACGACTTGCCGGAACCGGATTCTCCGACCAGGCCGAGGGTCTCGCCCTTGTGAATGTCGAAGCTCACATTCTTTGCGGCCTGCACATGGCGTTTGGGCTGAAACCAGCCGCCACCGCTGACATAGGTTTTGTCCAGGCCAATCACCTCGACCACCTTGTGCTGATCGGACAGCGAAGCCCGCGCCGGCGGCTGCAGGCTCGGCACCGCGGCAAGCAACGCACGGGTATAGGCATGCTGCGGGCGCCGCAACACATCGTCGGCGGATCCCTGTTCGACCACCTTGCCGTGCTGGAGCACCACAATGCGATCGGCGATGTCGGCGACCACGCCGAAATCATGGGTGATAAACATGACGGCCATGTGGCGGCGGCGCTGCAGGTCGCGGATCAGCTTGAGGATCTGCGCCTGGGTCGTGACGTCGAGCGCGGTGGTCGGTTCGTCGGCCACCAGCACGGCCGGTTCGAGTGCCAGCGCCATGGCGATCATGGCGCGCTGGCGCTGGCCGCCGGACAATTGATGCGGAAAGGCGCGCACTGAGCGCTCCGGATCCGGCAGCCCCACTTCGCGCAGCAGGTCGACAGCCCTTTGCTTTCGCTCCCGCGGCGTCAGGAGATTGTGGGCCTCGAACATCTCGGCGATCTGCTCGCCGATCCGCATCAAGGGATTGAGCGCCGTCATCGGCTCCTGAAACACCATGGCGATGCGGCAACCGCGTAGCGCCAGCCAGCCGCTCTCGTCGAGGCCGAGTACGTTGTGTCCGTCGAAGCGGATCTCGCCGGCCTCGGCGACGATGCTGTTCGGTAGCAATCCCATCAACGCATGGGCGCACATCGACTTGCCCGAGCCGGATTCCCCGACCACGCACAGGATTTTGCCCGCCGTCAGATCGAACGACACGCCATCGACGGCATAAGCGCGATCGCCGCCGGGTGGCAGCGCCAGTTTCAAGTCCTTGACGGTCACGACGGTGTTGGTCGCCATCTTCAGCGCCCTTCCTTGGCGAGGCGCGGGTTCAGCGCATCATTGAGGCCTTCGCCGATCAGGTTCAGCGCCAGCACCGAGACCAGGATGGCGATGCCGGGAAACACCGTAATCCACCAGGCCTGGCGGATGACGGTGCGGCCGGCGCCGACCATGTAACCCCACGACATCAGATTGGGATCGCCGAGGCCGAGAAACGACAGCGACGATTCCAGCAGGATCGCGGTCGCGACCATCAGCGAGGCCAGCACGATCACCGGCGACAGCGCATTGGGCATGATCTCGCGCCAGATGATCCAGCTGTTGCTCTGTCCGGTCACGATTGCGGCCTGGACGTATTCGCGGCTGCGCAGCGACAGCACTTCGCCGCGGACCAGGCGCGCCACCGGCGGCCAGCTCACGATGGCGATGGCGATGACGATCGACACCATCGAGGGCTGCAGGATGGCGACCAGCACAATGGCCAGTGCAAAGCTTGGAACGGTCTGGAAGAATTCCGTGAATCGCATCAGGGCGTCGTCGATGCGGTTGCCGAAATAGCCGGCGGCAGCGCCGAGCGGGACGCCGATCGCCAGAGCCGCCAAAGTCGAGACCAGGCCGACCAGCAGCGAGACGCGGGCGCCATAGATCACGCCCGCCATGACGTCGCGTCCCAGCGCGTCGGTGCCGAGCGGAAGCCCTGCCACCGCGAACGGCGGCAGAAATGGCCGCTGCACCATGCGCCAGGGCGAGGTCGGAAACAGCAGCGGGCCGAACACCGCGATGAATATCGCGATCGCGAGGATCACAAGGCCGATCAGCCCGCCGGGATTGCGCGACATCGTTCGCCAGACCTGTTTCATGTGGCGTACTCGATGCGCGGATCGACCGAGCGATAGACCAGATCGGTGACCAGATTGAAGGCCAGCACCATGGCCGAACACACCACGAAGACGCCGAGCAGCAGGTTGTAATCACGCTGCAGCAGCGACTCGTACATCAGCCGGCCGATGCCCGGCCATGCGAACACGGTCTCAGTGAGCACGGCGCCGCCCACCAGCGTGCCCGCCTGCAGGCCGGCGAGCGTCACCACCGGCAGCAGCGCATTGCGCAGCACATGGCGGCGCTGGATGACGGAATCCCGCAAGCCCTTGGCGCGGGCGGTCTTGACGAAATCCAGCCGCTTGACTTCGAGCATCGAGGCCCGGGTCATGCGGGCGTACGTCGCCATGAAGAACAGGCCGATGGTCGTGGCCGGCATGATCAGGTGGGCGGCGACATCCAGCACATGGGCGAGGCCGGTATAATTCGCGCCTACCGTTTCGTAGCCGAAGCTCGGCAGCCAATCCATCGTCACCGAGAACAACAGGATCGCCATCAGCGCCACCCAGAACAGCGGCGTGGCATAAAAGATCAGCGCCAGCACCGTGATGGCGCTGTCGGCCCAGGTGCCGGCGAAGCGCGCGGCGAGGGTGCCGAACAGGATGCCCAGCGCCAGCGAAATCACGAAGGCGGTGCCGGTAAGCAGCAGCGTGGCGGGCAGGCGATCGAGGATCAGTTTCGAGACCGGCATCTGCTGGCGGAACGAGAAGCCGAGATCGAGGCTGACGATGCCCCGGACGTACTTGAAGAGCTGCACCGGCAGCGGCTGGTCGAGGCCGAATTTCTCGCGCAGTTGCGAAATGAAGATCTGGTCGCCGGCGCCGGCCTCACCGGCCATCACCACCGCCGGATCGCCGGGGGCCATGCGGATCAGGAAAAAATTCAGCACCACGATGGCGAGGAGCACGATCACGGCCTTCACCACTCTCTGGGCGACGAATGACAGCATCACGGAGATCCCTTCGAGAGAGGCGGCTGATGTCGGTGAAGTCCCGACGGCGATAGGGTCGCCGCCGGGACAGTCCCGGATGGACCTATTTGTCGATCCAGGCGTCGCGGAAGCCGTCGTTCACACCGATGCCGGTGGTGATGAGATTCTTGACATTGCAGCGGGTGATAGTGGGGAACTGCAGCTCCAGCAGCCATGCCACCGGCACATCCTCGACCAGGATCTTCTGTGCCTTGGCGTAGAAATCCGTCCGCTTCGTGTCGGGGAACGCCACCGCACCGTCAGCGAACAGCTGATCGATCTCGGGGTTGGTGTAGCCTTCGACGTTGTTGAACGGCGAGCCCTTTGCGATCTGGCTGCTAACATAGTTGCGGCCGACGCCGAGGGCCGGATCGCCGTACTGGTAGAGGTACGTGAAGGCGATGTCATAGTCCCATTCGGACGTCTTCTGGTTCCAGCCGGGAACGTCGGTCGCGATCATCTCGACGTTGATGCCGACGTCCTGCAGGTTCTGTCGCACGGCTTCCGCCCAGCGTTGCCAGGTTTCGCCGTAAGGCAGCGGCAGCAGGCGGACCTTCTCGCCATTGTAGCCGGCCTCCTTCAGCAGGGCTTTGGCCTTGGCCGGGTCGTAGAAATACTCGGGCACCGCGTTCGAATAATATTTGATCGACGAGCCGGACGGCCCGGTGGCAACCCTGCCGAGGCCGTTCCAAATCACGTCTTTCGCAAAATTGCGATCGAGCGCGAACATCACGGCCTGCCGGAATTTCTTGTTCGCGGTCGGCCCGGAGCGGTTGTTGAGCCAGAGCCAGGAATGCGGGCTGAAGAATTCCCAGCCGGCGCCGGTGACGCACACGTTCTTGAGCTTGGTCAGCCGCGGCACGTCGAAGTTTTCCACCGAGCCGCCGGGCAGCACGTCGACCTTGCCGGTCTCAAACGCCACCGATCGCGCCGCTGCGTCCGGAATCACATGCCAGTAGATCTCGTCGAGATAGGGCTTGCCCTTGATATGGTAGTTTGGATTCTTGACCAGGCGAATGAACGATCCCTTCTGCCACTCCTTGAACATGAAGGGGCCGGTGCCGATCGGAGTGTTGTTGGCGGGATTGGTCTTGTAGTCGGTGCCTTCATAGATGTGCTTCGGGATCATCGGCAGCGAGCCGACCTCGAAGATGCCGAGGAAGGGGCCGAACGGCTGTTTCAGTGTGAACACGACGGTGGTGGCGTCCGGCGCCTCGACCTTGTCGAGCTGGGCCAGATTGCCACGTGCGCGCGGGTGGGTCTGCTTCAGGAAGTCGATCGAGAACAGCACGTCGGCCGAAGTGAACGGCTTGCCGTCGTGCCAGGTGACGCCGCTCTTGAGCTTGAAGGTGTAGACCTTGCCGTCTTCGCTGACCGTCCAGCTGTCGGCCAGGCTGGGAAGTGGTTCGAGTTTTGGGCTGTAGCGCAGCAGGCCTTCATAGATATTGCCCGCGACCATCTGGGTCGGTCCGTTCTGCACCATCCCCACCATCAGGCCCGGAGGCTCCGGCTGGATCACGGCGTTGATGACGCCGCCTGCTTTTGGTTCTTGCGCAAAAGCCGCTGCGCTTAACGCGCTGGTCAAGGCCAGCCCAACCAAGATCTGCTTCAGCATGCCATTCTCCCCATTGCCTGCAAAATTGTCCGACTGACGCGTTTGAAATGTGCGGATGATCTAGTTCATGAAGTCGGGATCGGTGCGTTCCAGCATCCGCTTGAAGGCGGCCCATTCGCTGTCCGGCTTACCCTTGATCTCGATGCTGTCGTAGAAGCTCGCATATTGGCCGGCCGTCTTGACGGCCACCGCGTTGGACAGGCGCGCGACGGGAGCTCCTGCGGCCTGGATCGCGAGCTGCGCGCGGCAGGAGCGCTCCAGATTATGCATCAGCTTGAAGGCCTCGGCGACGGAGCGCCCACAGGTCAGCATGCCGTGATTGCGCAGCACCATCACGTACTTGTCGCGGAGATCGGCAACCAGGCGCTGACGCTCATCGAGATCGAGCGCGATGCCTTCATAGTCGTGATAGGCGATGGCATCGGTGAACTGCATCGACCACTGATTGAGCGGCAACACCCCGTCCTGCTGCGACGACACCGCGACACCGGCGACGGTGTGGGTGTGCAGCACGCAGATCGCATCCGGGCGCGCGGCGTGCACGGCGCTGTGAATGGTGAAGCCGGCCGGATTGATGCCGAGCCCGATCGGGTCGTCGATCACCTGGCCGTCGGGATCGACCGTCACCAGGTTGGATGCCGTGACCTCCTCGAAGCGCAGGCCATACGGGTTGATCAGGAAGCGGTGCTCCGGACCCGGAAGGCGAGCCGAGATGTGGGTGTAGATGCTGTCGTCCAGGCCGAGCCGATGGATCAGGCGATAGGCGGCGGCGAGGTCGATGCGGATCTGGGCATCGGAGTTCACGGCGACAGGGCGAGCTTGGGCAGTGAGGGTCATGGTTCACCTTTCAATGGCTCTAAAACTGGCACGGTCATAATCCAGACATCAAGACTAAACTGTCGACAATCGACGATTAATTACTGTACACTTCGTTAAATGGGCCCAAACAGGCCCGAAACGGGTCCGTTTCATGCGCCTTATGTCTCCTCCGGTCGGATTGCCCGCCATCGCCGACAGCGATCTTGTCGGCCAAGTGGCCCGAATCCTCACCCAGGCCATCATGCAGGGCCGGCTGGCTCCGGGCGCCAAGGTGGTGGAAGCGGGCGTCGCCCGCGAACTCGGCGTCAGCCGGGCGCCGGTCCGCGAGGCGGCGCGGCTTCTGGAACAGCAGGGGCTCCTGGTGGCGAGCCCGCGGCGCGGCTTCTTTGTGCGCAAGCTCGAGGCTGGGGATATCGACGACATCTATGACTTGCGTCTGTGCATCGAGCGCCATGCCAGTGTGCTGGCATCACGCAATCTCACGCCGGAGTCGCGCGACGCATTGCGCCGGCAGATCGACGTGCTGCACCAGACCGCCGATCTCGACGATCCGGCGCGGCAGGTGGAAGAGGACTATCGGTTTCACCGGCTGGTCTGCGAAATCGCCGACAACCGAAGGCTGCTGCGGCTGTTCGACGATCTCGCTGCCGAGCTGCGCATGACCATCGGCCTGATCGGCCGCCTTTATGACGATCCGCACGAAATCGCCCGCACCCACGAGCCGGTGCTGGCGGCGATCGAGGCGGGGCATCCCGAACGCATCGTGGCGCACGTCGATCATCACATCGGTTACGCCTGGCGCCAGGTCAGCAAACTGGTGCGGGACATTCCCATGCTGAGCGAAGCTGACAACAAAGCCGAGGACAACGGCGAGAACATCGACAACGACGCACCATGATGTCCGCTGCGATCCCGGCTGTTACGGAGAGACGCTTTTCATGACCATCGAGTCCCAGCTGCGCGACCGCGTCGCCGCATCGGTCGATCAGGGGTTTGCTGCGCAGATCGCCTTCACCCAGGACATGATCCGCTTTGCCTCGGTGCGCGGCGCTGAGCATGCGGTTCAGGATTTCGTGTTTCGTGCGCTGCGCGAGCGCAATTATGCGATGGATCGTTTCGAGATGGACCGCGGTGCCATCGAACGGCATCCGGGCGGCGCGGTGTTCAGTGAGGATCATTCCGCGGCGCCGATCGTGGTCGGCATTCATCGCCCGCGCAACGAGACCGGGCGATCGTTGATTCTCCAGGCCCATGTCGATGTCGTTCCGCCGGGGCCGGCAGGCATGTGGAGCCATCCGCCGTTCGATCCGGTGATCGAGGGCGACTGGCTCTATGGCCGTGGTGGTGCCGACATGAAGGCGGGACACGCCGCCAATATCTTCGCGATTGATGCCTTGCGCCGCATCGGGCTGCAGCCAGCCGCGACGGTCTATGTGCAGTCGGTGGTCGAGGAGGAATCCACCGGCAATGGCGCGCTGATGACCCATCTGCGTGGCTACAAGGCCGATGCCGCGCTGATCCCGGAGCCGGAAGATGAAATGCTGGTGCGCGCCAATGTCGGCGTGCTCTGGTTCGAGGTCGAGGTGCGCGGTCTGCCGGTGCATGTGCGCGAGATGGGCGCCGGCGCCAACGCCATCGACGCGGCCTATCGCATCATGGGTGAATTGCGCCGGCTCGAAGCCGAGTGGAACGAGCGTAAAGCCGGGCGCGCCCATTTCGAGACTGAGGCGCATCCGATCAATCTCAACATCGGCAAGATCGAGGGTGGCGATTGGGCCTCGTCGGTGCCGGCCTGGTGCAAGCTCAGCTGCCGGATTGCGATCTATCCCGGCGTGTCGGCCAAGGAGGCTTCGCGGGAGATCGCCGATCGGATCGCGGCCTTCGCCCGCTCCGACAATTTCCTCGCAAACAACCCGCCATCGGTCGAGTTCAACGGCTTTTTTGCCGAAGGTTATGTGCTGGAGCCGGGATCAGACGCCGAAGCGGTGCTGGCGCGCGCGCATCAAGATGCGACCGGGCAGCCGCTCAAGAGCTTCATGACCGCCGGTTATCTCGATGCCCGCGTCTATGCGCTCTACGACAAGATCCCGACGCTCTGCTACGGTCCGTATTCGCAGAACATCCATGGCTTCGACGAGCGCGTCAGCATCGCGTCGCTCAAGCGCATCACCACGGCGATGGCACTGTTTGTCGCGGAATGGTGCGGGACGGAGCCGTCCGAGACCTGATGCACCGACACCATCATCGCAATTCCCTGGCAATTGGAGTTTCCGTGTGAAGGCCGTTTATACCGAACTGCATCGCAGCCACGACCCGCAATTCTTTCTGGTGCGTGGCGTCATCAAGCGCACCACCGAGCAGCCCGAGCGCGCCGACCGGTTGCTTGCGGGACTCAAAGCAGGGAAGCATTCCCTGGTCGCGCCGACCGTGTTCGGCCAAGGGCCGCGCGCCCGCGTGCACAGCCCGGAATATCTGCTGTTCCTCGAAGAGGCCTGGGACGCCTGGAGCGCGCTCGGCGATGCGGGGCCTGAGATGATCGCCAACGTTCATCCGGTGCGTAACGCTGCGACCTATCCCAGCCACATCGTCGGCCGTCTCGGCTGGCACACCATCGACACCTCATGTCCGATCGGCCCCGGCACCTGGGCTGCGGCGTGTTCGGCCACCGATGTTGCGACGACGGCGGCCCAACTGGTGATGGATGGCGAGGATGCGACCTACGGGCTGTGCCGTCCGCCAGGACATCATGCCTATCGCGATCTCGCCAGCGGCTTCTGTTATCTCAACAACAGCGCCGTCGCCGCCGCCCATCTGCGGCTCAAGCACGAGCGGGTCGCGATCCTCGACGTCGATGTGCACCACGGCAACGGCACCCAGGGCATCTTCTATGAGCGTCCCGATGTGCTGACGGTGTCGATTCACGCTGATCCGACACTCTTCAACCCGTTCGTCTGGGGTTATGCGCACGAGCGCGGCGCCGGTCCGGGCCTCGGCGCCAATCTCAACATTCCGCTGCCAAAAGGCACGGGAGACAATGATTACATCAAGGCAATCGGTGTTGCCGAGAAGACGATCAGGGCCTTCGCGCCCACTGCACTGGTGGTGGCGCTCGGTCTCGATGCCTCCGAGCACGATCCGCTTGCCGGCCTTGCGGTCACCACCCCCGGTTTCCGCCGCATTGGCGCCGCCATTGCGCGGCTCGGCCTGCCCACCGTGTTCGTGCAGGAGGGTGGTTATCTCTCGGATATTCTGGGCGCCAATCTCACGTCCGTGCTCGCCGGCTTCGAGGAGGCGCGCTAGCTGTCGCTTGGCCCGTGGTGATGGGGTGAAAAATCCTCATCCCACGTGACGAGGCATCCTTTGCTTCCTGCCGCCGCATCGATCAGATTTCCCGAACAAACAATCCTGCTCACTCGGGAAAACTGGTCCGTGCCGATTTTTCAACCGCTCGATATCCCCCACCACTGGCAACCCCAGCCACTTGCGGCGGGTCCGTTCACCGGCCTGCAGGGTGGCGCGGTCGCGAGTCTTCTGACCGCTGAAATCGAGGCGGTCGCGGCCGACCGGCAGTGGGGACGGGCGGTCAGCGTCACCGCGCATTTTCTGCGGCCGACACCGATGGCGTGGTTGCGGACGAAACAAGTCATCGTGACCGAGGGCGGGCGCGTCAGCGTGGTCGACAACACGCTGTGGGCGGTCGGTGAAGCCGAGCCCTGCGCCACGGCGCGCGTCACGCTTGTGCGTGAACGCGGTGTCGAGGTTCCCGGACTCACCGAGCCTCGGGATGCTTCGGTCGATCCAACGTGTTATCCGGCACGCGCCGTGCGCGCCGCCCATGGCGGGCCCTGGTTCATGGATGCCATGGAGGCGAGAGCAGGTGATGGCGTAGCCTGGTTTCGCCTCGACCACGACATCATCGAGGGCGCCGGTGCGCTGTCGCGCGTGCTCGGTCCCGCTGACTGGAGCCACGGCGTGGCGCGTCCCCTGCAAAATGTCGTCGCCGATCCCAATCCGAACCTGACGGTGCAGCTGTTCAAGCGCCCGGTCGGCCCGTGGATCGGCGTTCGTGCGCGCACCTGGTGGCAGCCTGCGGCCGGCCTCGGAACAGGGCAAGCGACGTTGCTCGATATCCATGGCGAGATCGGCTGCGTTTCGATGGCGGTGGTGCTGGTGCCGTTTCCGAAGCCGGCGCCCGCGATGGCCTGAGCGGCGACAGAGGCGCCGCTACTCCGTCACGGTCGACACCGCTTTTTGCATCTGCTCGAGGCCGACGGCGCCGACCAGGATCTGGTCGCCGACAATGAAGGTCGGCGTTCCCGTGATGCCGAGCTGGTCGCCGAGCGACATGTTTTCCTTGATCATGGCGGCGATGTCGTCGGTCTTCATGTCCCGCCGCATTGCGCTCGCGTCCGCGCCGAGTTTGCCGGCTGCCGACAGCGCGGTATCGCCATTGACCCGGCCGCGCAGCCGCATCAGGCCGTCATGGTATTGTGCGCGCTTGGCCTGGTTGTCGAGCTGCCGCGTCGCCGCGAGCACGGCCTGGCTGGCCTCGACCGACTCCGGTCCGAGCACCGGGAATTCCTTGACGATGACTTTCAGCTGCGGATTGGCTGCGATCAGTGCCTGGACGTCGTCCAGCGCCTTGCGGCAGTACGGACAGTTGTAGTCGGAAAACTCGACCATCGTGATCTTGCCATCCGGGTTGCCCATCACGATGCTGCCGCGCGAGGACAGCAGCGTCTCGCGTGCCTCCTTCAGTGCCTTGCCCTGGGCGATCTTTTGCGCCTGCTGCATCCGGCGTTCCAGCTCGGCGTTGGCCTGCTGCAGGATCTCCGGATTCTGGATCAGGTACTCCTTGATGATGTCGCCGATCGCGCGCCGCTGATCGTCGTTGAACGCCGGCGCCGATTGCTGGGCCCACGCGGGGCCGGCGATAACAGCGAACGAGAGGCAGGCGGCTGCAACCAGGGCATATATCCGAATGTGCATGATCTCGATCTCCGAATCCGGGCGATTTGCTCGAATGTCTGATCTGTCGTGCGATCTGGCAAAGCAACAAAGATTGATCCGTGGGCGTACTGCGGTTTAGTGCACAAGGCGCAAGTCAGAAATCTCGATCTTGCAATAATGGTGTCCCGTCACCGCAGCGCGGGTACCACCAGGAACGGCAGCATGCCGAGGATGACACTGACAAAGGCGAACGCGAGCAGTGCGTCATAACTGCCGGTGAAGTCATGGATCAGGCCGCCGCTCCACGAACCCAGCGCCGATCCGAGTCCGCTGCCGATGGCAATGCTTCCGTAGATGGTGCCGACATGTTTGCCGCGAAAGATCTTCATCGCGGTGGCCGTCAGCAGCGGGCCGCGCGAACCGATCATGCTGCCGAAGCAGACCACGAAGCCGGTTAGCAGCCAGATGTTGGGATATGTCTTCAGCAGCCAGAGCAGGCCGATCCCGATGATCGAGATCGCATAACTCAACAGCACCGAGCGGCGCCGGCCGATCTTTCCATCAAGCCAGGTGATCGACAGCATCCCGAACAGCAGCACCACGCCGCTGAAACCCCACGCCGTCGCCGCCTGCAGCGGCGGAAAGCCCGCATCGACCAGATAGGCAACGACCTGCGCTGAAATCGAATACATTCCGATCGCGGTGAAAAAGAACGTCGCGAACAGGGCCCAGAAGGCGTGATGGCGCATGGCGGCGGGCAGGGTCCAGCCGTCGCCTGCAATATCGGCTGCGGCCGGCCTTGTGACATGCGGCGATCCCGCGGCGAACAGCCGCCACGGCAGCACCAGCAGCAACGGCAGCAGCACAAACAGGACAGCATAACCGTAGGCCTGGTAGGCGCCGCGCCAGCCCAGATGATCGATCAGCACCTGGGAAACTGGAAGCATCAGCAGCACGCCTGCGCCGGTAGCGGAATAGATCACCGACATCGCGGCCGGCAGCCGCGGACCGAACCATCGTCCGAGCAAGATCGAGCCGGGCACGTTGCCGATACTGGCGAGGCCCAATCCGACACACAGCCCGAGGCTGAACTGGAATTGCCAGAGTTGCTGCGCATAGGCGGCGATCAGGAAGGCGCCGCCCAACGCAAGCAGGCCGACCGTGAACACGGCCCGCGGCCCCGAACGGTCGAACAGCCGCCCGACAAACGGCCCCACCAGGCCGCTGGTCAGGGCCGTGAGCGAATAGATCGAGACGACCTGGCCGCGATCCCATCCGAAATTGTTCGAGATCGGCAGCAGGAAGACGGTGAAGCTTTCGCTCATGCCGCGGCCGAGGGCGGCCAGCACGAACGAGATCGCCAGCACGATCAGCGCGACGACGACCGGTCGTGCTGGGATTGTCGATTGATGGGGTGTTGCAGACGTCTGATCCATCCGGTGATGGAGCCCGATTTGCCGGCGGAACACATCAGCAGTTTGCGAATGCCCCTATGCGATCATGGACCACAGGGGGTGGCTCTGTGCCTGATCTGTCGATAAATACGATCAGGCCAGCATGGGATAGCCGGATAACAGATGAGGAAACTGCCACCGCTCAACGCGGTCAGGACATTCGAGGCGGCCGCGCGTCATGTCAGCTTCACCAAGGCGGCTGAAGAGTTGCATGTGACCCATGGCGCGGTCAGCCGGCAGGTCGCGCTGCTGGAGGACTGGTTCGGGGTCAAGCTGTTCCGCCGCGCGCCGTCGCAACTCAGCCTGACCGATGCCGGCCAGCACTATTATGTCGAGGTCACCGCCATCCTCGATCGATTGGCGCTGGCCTCGATGGACATCAAGGAAGATGTCGCGCCGACGGTGCTGCGGATCAATGCGCCGCCCACCTTCACCATGCGCTGGCTGATCGGACGGATGGCCACCTTTCAGCGCAAGCGGCCGGACATCGAGCTGCGTCTCACCACCGCGCTCGGCCCTGTGAACGCCAATGAAGCGGGTTTCGATGTGGCGATCCGCGGCGAGCAGGGGGCGATCAACGGCTGGTCGTCGACCCATTTCATGACCGAATTGATCGCGCCTGTCTGCCATGTCGATCTGCTGCAGCGCGGCGAACTGGGCAGGGTGTCCGACCTGCAGCGCCACACCCTGATCACCTACCTCACCGAGCCCTATGACTGGCGGCAGTGGTTTGCCTCGGCCGGTGGCGAGATGCAGGCCGAGCAGGTGGTGCTGCGTTTCGAGCAGATGTACTTCGCGCTGCAGGCGACCCAGGAGCGGCTGGGCGTGGGCCTGTTTCCGCTATTCCTGATCATCGATGAACTGAGGGCCGGAAAGCTGTGTCTTCCGTTCGGCGCGCTCGGCCTGCGCAAGCGCTCCTATAGCGCGCTGTTTCGCCAGGAGAACCGGGACTGGCCGGCGATCAAGGATTTCTGCGGATGGCTCGGAGACGCCGGCCACGAGACCGAACAGGCGACAAGGGCCTGGGCTGATACCATGGGATGGAAATATTAGGACAAGGAGCCGGCGCGCGGCTGCGCCAATCTGTCCCGCCTTCGATCCATGGCGCAGGCCCGACGATGGGCTACCCTCGCTGAAAATTCAGGGAGGGACTTAATGTTGGCGAAATTCAGCCGTCGTCACGTCATCACGGCCGGTGCGGCAGCCGCTGCGTTGCCTTTTCTCGCACGTGGCGCTTCGGCGCAGGCTGCGTGGCCCTCGCGGCAAATCCGCATGATCTGCAGCTACCCGGCGGGCGGACAGACCGATCTCTTGGCACGCGCCTTTGGCGAGTTCATCACCAAACAGGTCGGGCAGACTGTCGTCATCGAGAACAAGTCGGGCGCCTCGGGCTCCCTGGGCGCGATGGATGTCGCGCGCGCGGCACCGGATGGCCACACCATCCTGTGCTCGATTTCGACCACCTATGTGATGAACCGGGTCATGATGAAGAACCCCGGCTACGACATGGACAAGGACCTGACGCTGGTCAGTGTCATCCCGGGCGCCGGGCTGCCTCTGATCGCGAACCTGAAAACCGGCATCAAGACGCTGGACGACTTCATCGCCTTCGCGCGCAAGACCGGCAAGGTGAACTTCGGCACCTACAGTGCGGGCTCGTCCCCGCACATCACCATCAACGAACTCAACAGGCAGTATGGTCTCAACATCGAGCCGGTGCACTACCGCGGTGAGGCGCCGATGTGGACAGGACTGATGGAAGGTACCCTCGACGTGGCCATGGGCAGCTACACGGCCGCTCAACCCGTTCTGCAAAGCAAACTCGGCACCGCGTTCGCGGTGAGTTCGAAGAAGGTTGACGCGCTCCCGCATGTCCGGACACTGCCTGAACAGGGCGCGACATCGAAGTTCTTTACGGTGAGTGGGTTCACTGGCTGGGCGCTGCCGAAGGCGACCCCGCAGCCGATCGTCGATCGGCTGGCGGCGCTCTGCGTGGCCGCCAACCAGGATCCGAAAGTGAAGGAAGTGCTCGCCACTTTCGTGCTTGAACCCACGATCGGCTTCAAGGAGACCAACGCCCTGTATCAGCGCGAATTGCCGGTCTGGATGGAGAGCGCGCAGGCGCTCGGCCTGGAGCCGGCTTAGTCAGCAGTGCTCGTCGTCGCGACAATCTCGTCTCCCAGAGATCACCCGGGACCGTTCGGCGGTCCTGGGTTTTGTTTTTTATAATGTAAGCCCGCAAGCTCGACGAATGGCGATCTGAACCGGCGAGGGTGGCAGCGCCGGATCAAACTCACCCCTCGGCAGCAGTGGTGGTTGTGCCATGAAGCGTGGCTGCGTCCCGCGGTGCGGTTGCGCGGCATGAACGAGGAATGGGTGGCACAGATAGACGGTGCCTGCCGCGCCCGTTGCCAGTTCAACCTCGCAATCCTCAGTCGAAACGTAACCATTGGCGGAGAGCTGCCGGAGCGTCGCGCCGGCGTCGCCATAAGGCAGCAGCTCCCTCGCGAGGGTCGGGTGTGATCCCTTTCGTATCCGCGTGGGCGCATCGTTTGGACCGACATCCGACAACAGGAACAGCATCAGCAAGGCGCGTCCGCTGCTCCTGACATTGGCACGCCATTCCATGAAATCCGGATTGTCGAGACCAAAACTCACATCCACATGCCAGCCATCATCACCAGGAGAGTCCGGTGAGGGAAAGCGGATCGGAAAGGTTCCGAGTCCTCTGGGCGCAAGCCAGCGGCCAACGCCCACGAGTTGATCGTAGGCCTTGTGCAGCAGGTCTGTGTTGGCGGCTTCAATGAAGGGAGGCGAAGCCTTGGATCCTACCCGAATGACGGGGCGAATCCAGGTGTCGGGCTGGTCTGGCGACAAGCCAATATCCGCCCACAGCTCGTTCCTGCATTGCTGTGCAAGCTCGGTGCTGAAGGCATTTTCAATTTTGACGAAACCGTGGTCGATGAAATCCTGCACCTCATGAGAGGTCAGGCCGAGGTGTTCGGTTGTGGGCATAACACATTCTCCGTTCGGCCAGCGCGTCGGCGCGGCCGTATTGATCCGATTGGGGAACGCCTTGGGCGCTCAGATCAGTGGAAAGAATGTGGATGTGAACATGCGGGAACCGTATACTGAGGTGCAGAGCGGAAGCAAGCTGCGCCCATGCGCTTGTGATCTGCCTGCGACGGTGGCGCGCTGGCGTTCTCGGGATCTGACGGCTATAATTGACGCGAATATGTCGGTCGCGCGGATGTCGATTTTCTCAGGCAAATTAGCTCTCTCAATCGTAGTGGCGGCGCTCTGTCTGGGTGGGCAAACGGCCCATGCCCAGAGCGCGCCGGTGAGATACTGGATCCCGGGCTGGCCCATCGGCTTCACCAGCAATTGGGCCGGCCACGGCGCCAACATGTACCGCGACTTTCCAAGCTTTGACTTCAGCGACGCCGGCGGCGGCATGTCGTACACGCGCACCAATTTTCCGAGCGGCTGGTTCATTAGCAGCGAGCGCGGCGGCGCGGGTTTCAGCATCAGCGGCCTCAATCACTTCGGCGCATTTGGGAACTCGTTCTCCTACGAAGGTACACAGGTCGGCTACAATCTGCAGAATGCGCCGGTCACGTTCTATGCCGGCTTCAACACCTCGACTTACAGGAGCGGCGCGGGCGGGCCGTTCGCCGGCTTCGATCTGACGTCGGGAACGCTGCCGGTCTATAACGCGCGTGCGGGTGTCGCATTCCAGCCAACGCCAAATCTCAATCTGTCGCTCGAGGTCGGTTACACCCAACTGGGACCTGTTGAGACGGAGGGTAACTCGCTCTCGCTGCTCGGCATGTCTCCGTCTGCCTTCGGTCCTCGGCGCTGACGCGCATATCGCTGCCGGATCTGTTGTCTCTCAACCCGCTTCCAGAAACTGGTGGCGGGATTTTTGTTGGTGGGATGCCTCATCACTGGCGAGATTGCCAAGGGAACCTCCAAGGCGTTCGTGTTCCCGGTTGACAAACATATAGCTCTCCGGTTATGGGTTTGATCAATAACCAGTGAGTTATAGGTCAGATGCCGGCTACCCACGATGTGCTCTTCAGAACCCTCGCCGATCCGACGCGGCGGGCCATTTTCGAGCGGCTGTGCCGTGACGGAGAACAGACGGTCGGCGCCTTGACGGCGCGGGCCAAGGTCTCGCAGCCGGCCGTCTCCAAGCATCTCGGAGTCCTGAAGCAGGCAGGACTCGTGCGCGACCGCCACGAGGGACGCCAGACCCACTACAGCGCGCAACTCGGCGCGCTGGCGCCGCTGATCGACTGGACCAGCCAGATGGCCGGATTTTGGGAAGGCCGGTTCGATCAGCTCGAAGATCTACTGAAAAGGATGGACCAATGAATGCAACGTCGACCGAAACGCGCACCGTTGTTGTCGAGCGCGAGATGGCTTTTCCGCCGGAGAAGCTGTGGCGCGCGCTGACGCAACCTCATCTGATGGCGGAGTGGCTGATGAAAAACGATTTCAAGCCGGCGGTGGGGCATCGTTTCAACCTGCGCGGGGACTGGGGCGGCGTGCTGGACTGCGAAGTGCTTGCGGTCGAACCGCACAAGACGTTGTCCTACACCTGGAATTTTGCGCATGACGATGCGGCCTTCAACCTGACCAGCGTCGTCACGTTTACGCTGACGCCGACAAGCAAAGGCACCCATCTGCGCATGGAGCAATCGGGCTTCCGTCCCGATCAGAAGCAGGCCTTTGGCGGGGCCAAGCCGGGCTGGCAGCAGTTTTTCACAAACCTGGAGCAGGTGCTGGCGCGGACGGAGTGATGTCTGCCGGATTGTACTTTGGCTCGTGTTGAGGAGGGAGATTCTATGAACTGGAACATGTGGATTCGGCAGACACATCGCTGGCTGTCGATCATCTTCACGGCGACGGTGATCGCCAATTTCGTCGCCATGGTTTGGGGGCAGCCTCCCGCCGTGATCGTCTACTCCCCACTGCTACCGCTGTTCTTGCTGCTGTTCTCTGGTCTGTACATGTTCGTGCTGCCGTATACGGCCGCTTGGCGCAGATAGGATTGCGAGGACGCGACATGAAAAAGTCGACAACAACCGCGAAGAAGATCAAGAGTGTGAAGGAAGCTCCGGGAGAAGAGTCGGCGTCTCGGCTGATCGACGCAAAGATAAAGGAGCTGGGTGACTGGCGAGGCCAGGTGCTGGCCCGCATCCGTGCCATCATCAAGGAGTCCGATCCGGAGGTGGTCGAGGAGGTGAAGTGGCGAGGCGTTCCGGTGTGGTCGCACGCCGGGATCATCTGCACCGGTGAGACCTATAAAGCCGCCGTGAAGATGACCTTCGCCAAGGGCGCCGCGCTGGCGGATCCATCTGACCTGTTCAATTCCAGCCTCGAAGGCAACACTAGGCGCGCCATTGATGTTCATGAGGGCGACAAGATCAACGAAAAGGCGTTGAAGGCCCTCATCCGCGCTGCCGTGGCCCTGAACATCTCCAAAGCCAAACGCTGATCACGGCGTCAGGCGCTGTTCGCAGCGCCTGGTGTTAGGGCATTCGTTGCAAGACACTCGGTACGCGCGATCTGCACCGCTCTATGCAGCCTCGTAAGACGCGATTTTCTTGATCTCGGGCGCGAGCACGTCTTCGGCTGTTTCAAGGTCGAAGCGCGCCTGAATGTTCATCCAGAATGCTGCGCCAGTCTTGAAGAATTTACCAAGCCGCAGCGCGGTATCGGCCGTAACGGGCTTTTCTTCGCGCGCGATGCGTTCGATCCGGGTGCGCGGCACGTTAAGCGCGGCCGCGACCGCATAAGGCGTCAGCTTCAGCGGAACGAGAAATTCTTCCCGCAGGATTTCGCCGGGATGAACCGGCGGGAGTTTCTTTGCCATAAAAATATCCTTTCGGTGGCCACAATCGGCCGGGTCTGGCTAATGATAGTCGATGATCTCCACGTCTTCGGGGCCCGCATCGGTCCACCTGAACACGATCCGCCACTGATCGTTGATGCGTATCGAGTGCTTGCCCGACAAGTCGCCCTTAAGAGCTTCAAGACGGTTTCCTGGAGGCGAGTTCAAGGCCTCAAGGAGGTCGGCGGCGTTCACCATAATCAGTTTCGGCGAGCTACCTTGGCAAGATCGGTCGGGAAACCCTTCGGGACTCTGCGACCCTGAAGGATCATCTCGGCAAACTTTCCCCTGAAGCTTCGGATCATGCCTAAACGTATCTCATTGAGATACGTATTACAAGGCTTTCGTATCTCCATGAGATACCAAGGAGAGCGTCGGTTCAGCGACGTGATGCTGCATTGCCAGTGATCGGTCTGGACAGGATGGACGGATCGTCCTTTGAGGGAAATGAAACGCGCCGCCTGTGAGCGGAACTCACGCTCCATCAGAATTAGTCGTTTGCGGAGCATGCTGCCCGCCGCCGATAGTCGCGGCGGGTCAACAGCATGACAAGGCAAGACGATGGCGAAGCTCTCGGTGGCGATCATAGGCGCGGGCTTGGGAGGGCTTGCGACGGCGGCGGCGCTGCGTCGCGCCGGCGTCGAGGTCAATGTCTACGAGCAGGCGTCGAAGTTCACGCGGCTGGGCGCCGGCATCCAGATCGGCTGCAACGCCATGAAGGTCCTGCGTGCGTTCGGCCTCGAGCCGGTGCTGCGGGCGGCGGCATTCTACCCGCGCTCGTGGAACAATAAAGAGTACGACACCGGCGACGTCCGTTTCGACATGATTTTCGGCCCGCCCGCCGAAGAGCGCTACGGCGCGCCGTATCTGCTTGGGCATCGCGGCGATCTTCATGCCGCGCTCGCCAGCGTGGTGCCGGCAGAGCACGTCCACCTTGATCATCGGGTGATCGATATCGCGCAGCAGGCCAATGGGCAGGTGACGCTGAACTTTGCCAATGGCAAGGCGGTCACCGCCGATGCGGTGGTTGCCGCCGACGGCGTCCACTCCTTCGTCAAGAAACGCCTGTTCGGCCGCGACGAACCAAATTTCACCGGCCGCATCGCTTATCGGACCGTGTTTCCGGCCGAACTCCTGGGCGGCTATCCGATCGACGACTGCACCAAATGGTGGGGGCCGGATCGGCATATCGTCATCTATTACGTCAAGCCGGATCGCAGCGAGGTCTATTTCGTCACCAGCCAACCCGAGCCGGGCTTCACGGTGGAGTCCTGGTCCGCCATGGGCGACGTTAATGAACTGCGCCAGGCGTTCGCTGATTTCCATCCGCAGGTGTGCCATGTGCTGCAATCCTGTCCGTCGGTGCACAAATGGGCGCTGGTCGATCGCGATCCGCTGCCGCGCTGGAGCGCGGGCAACATCACGCTGCTCGGCGACGCCTGCCATCCGATGACGCCTTACATGGCGCAGGGCGCGGCGATGGCGATCGAGGATGCCGCGGTGCTGTCGCGATGCCTGGAAGGCGTCGAGCGCGGTGGTGTTGCCGACGCCTTCCGCCGTTTCGAGGCGACACGCAAGCCCCGGACATCCCGCGTCCAGTTGAGTTCGCGCACCAACACCTGGCTGAAGAACCCGACCGATCCGGACTGGGTCTATGGCTACGACGCCTGGAATGCGCCGCTCGCTGAATTCGAAGCCGCCTGACGAGCAGGCAGGCAATCAAGCAAAACAACGGAGTAATGTGATGGAAGACCAGAAGCCGCGTGGCGAAAAATTCGACCGGGGCCTGCAGACCCGGCGCGCCGTGCTCGGTGATTCCTATGTCGAGCGCTCGCTGGCCTCGGCCGACGATTTCAACTGGCCGATGCAGAAGCTCGCTACCGAATTCTGCTGGGACGAAATCTGGAATCGCCCCGGGCTCGATCGGCGCAGCCGCAGCCTTTTGAACCTCGCCATGATCTCGGCGCTCAACCGGCCGCATGAACTGAAGCTGCATGTCCGTGGCGCCCTCAACAACGGCCTCACCAAGAACGAGCTGCGCGAGGTGTTCCTGCAGATTGCGGTCTATTGCGGTGTGCCGGCGGGCCTCGACAGCTTCCGCATCGCCAAGGAGGTGTTCAAGGAGATGGGCATCAGCGACTGATATCAGGCGCGCGCTGCGCGCCGCTCCAACAAAAAGCTTCAAGACAACAATAATCGAGGGGAGGGACGACACATGATCCGGACCATGGCGCTTGCGCTTGTGGCGTTTATCGCTGCCGCACCGGTGCAGGCGCAGCAGCTCGACAAGATCTCCATCGTAGTATTCGGGCCGCCGTCGCTCGGCGCCTTCCTGCCGCCGGTGATCAAGGCGCGCAAGCTGGACGAGAAGAACGGGCTTGCGATCACCTTCGAGGAGCGCACGCCGGATGCCTATACCGCGCAGTTCAATTCCGGAGAATTCAAGGTCGGCGGCAGCGCCGCCTTGCTCACCGTGGGCCTTGCGGATCTGCGTGGTGTCAAGGTCGCCTATCTGTTCAACCTGTTCGACTACTGGGGCGGCGTGGTGACCTCGCGCTCCGAGATCAATGCGATCAAGGATCTCGAGGGCAAGGACATTGCCGCCGCCAAGGGCACGACCAACTATGTGATGTTTGATTGGTTTGCACGCCAGCTTGGTGCCGATACCGCCAAGTTTTCGGTGGTCAACACGGCAACGCCGGGTCTTGTCGGTTATGCGCTGGCCGATCGTGCCACCGCTGTCCAGCTGTGGGAGCCGGCCTACACCACGCTGCACGCCAAGAAGCCGGGTGTTCGCCTGCTCGATCTCAAGATCAAGGAGAGCTGGCAGCAGTTCGCCGGCAGCACCAGCATTCCCTATCTTGGTCTGGCGGCCCATCTCGACTGGATCCAGCAGAACAAGCCGCTGATCCCCAGGCTCTACGCGGCCTACAAGGAGGCGGCCACCTGGGTGGCTGCGAACCCGGACGAGGCGGCCATCTTGATCGCGGCGAAGGGCAGCAGCGACGACCGCAAGGCGATCGCCGAACTGGTGCGGGCCAACGATCGTCTCGGCATGCATGTGCGAAGCGCGGGCGATCTCGGGCCGGAGATCAAGGCGGTCTACAACGCCGGCAAGACGCTAGGCTTCCTGTCTTCGGAGCCGTCGCCCGTCACGATCTACCGGGATCCGATGTGATGACGGTCCCCAGCGCGGATTATCCGCCGTCTGACGCTGCCCGGCTTGGGGCTGCCACGGCGCGCGCCTTGACCAGATATGTGCTGCCGTTTGCGGTGGTCGCCGGCCTGTGGCAATTCGCGGCGCTGTTCTTTCCGCCGTTCCTGTTTCCCTCGCTGGTGGATGTGTTCTGGCGGTGCCTCGGCATCCTCGCAAGCTGGTCGCAGTTCAGCGATGTCTTTGCCACCGTGCTGCGCATCCTGGCGGGTCTCGCCGGTGCCTTCGTCATCGGAGCGGCGCTGGCCGTGATCATGGCGAGGTCGCGCGCGGCCGATGATTTCCTGTCGCCGATCCTCACGCTGTTTCAGGGCATTCCGGCGCTGTCCTGGGTGGTGTTCGCCATCATCTGGTTTCACGGCGTCGAGCTTCGCATCTTCTTTATCATGGTAATGACCACGCTGCCCGCGTTCACGTTTCAAGTGCTCGGCGCGCTGCGAGCGATGTCGCGCGATCTCGTCGAAATGGTGATGAGTTTCCGTCCGTCGCGCACCAAGCTGTTCCGCGCCATGATCATTCCGGCGGTGCTGCCCGATATTCTCACGGCCTGGAAGGTCAATCTCGGCAACGCCTCGCGCGTGGTGGTGGTGGCGGAGCTGGTCGGCGCAACCGGCGGCGTCGGTTATCAGCTGCTGCAACAGCAGCAGGTCTTCGACATGGCCGGCGCGCTGGCCTGGACGCTTCAATTGGTGTTTTTCGTGCTGATCGTGCAGGCGGTGCTGTCATGGATCGAGAAAATCGCGTTTCGTTATCGGGCGGTGTCGGAGCGCGCGTTATGACGGTGAGCCAGGACCCGGAAGTTGTGATCAACCTTGATCGAGTCTCGAAGATTTTCGGCAAGGCGGGACACGCAAAGGGATATGTGGCGGTGGACGACCTCAGCCTGCAGGTGGCGAAGGGACAGATGCTGGCGCTGCTCGGCAAGACCGGCTGCGGCAAATCCACGATCTTCAATCTGATCGCGGGGCTGACCGAGCCGAGCAGCGGCAACGTCACGGTCGATGGCCGCAATCCATTCCGCGAGTTCGACTGGTTTTGCGGCCGGATGGCGATCGTGTTTCAGGGCGATCGCCTGCTGCCGTGGCGTACCGCAATCCAGAATGTCGAACTGGGACTGGAGATGCTGGACATCGCGGCGGAACAGCGCCGCGCAACCGCGCAGCGCTGGCTCGAAACCCTGGGACTGCGCGGTCATGAGCACGATTATCCGCACGCGCTGTCGGGTGGCATGCGGCAGCGGGTGTCGATTGCCCGTGCGTTCGCCACCGATGCCAACATCCTGCTCTGCGACGAGCCGTTCTCCGCCCTCGATGAAATGACCGGCCGCAAGCTGCGCGCCGAATTTGTCAAGCTGGTCAGGGAGAACGGCAAGACTGCCGTGTTCATCACCCACTCCATCAATGAGGCCCTGGAGATCGGTGACCGGATCGTGGTGCTGAGGCGGCCGGCCAATATCGCGATCGACATTCAGCTGACCTCGGTGACGGGCGGCCGCGACAAAGAGAGTATTCGCGATCAGATTCAAGGCGTGCTTGCGGCTTAGAGCATGATCCGGACAGGGGCGCACCGATTTTCTGTGCATGTCCGCTCAGGCCCTGAGGTGCTGTCCTGCATCAGCGCTTTGCTGTTCGAAACAGCTGCCGGGCGGGACAGGTGAGGGCCAGAATATGACGGCGATTGTCCGAACGCCGCCGCGCGACATGGATTTTGACCGACAGCGGAAACCACGGGACCTGGATAAAGGCGACCCCGGGCAACTTCAGGGATCGAAGGGTTGCCTGGGTCAGCGCTAAACCGAGGCCCGCTGCGACGAGGCCAAGCATCGTCAACGGCTCATCGGCCTCGAAGCGAATATCGGGCGTGAAACCGGAGGCCGCACATGTCGCGAGGAAGCTGTCGCGGGTGGCGACATTGCTGTATCGCGACGAGGCGATCCAGGGGCGGCCGTCGAGATCCGCCGGCGTAACGCTCTTGCGCTTGGCCAGGGCATCACCGCTCGGGATCGCCAGTATCAACGGATCGTCGAAGGCGAGGGCATGAACGATGTCTGGATCGGCGTCGTCGGGAGGCGTGTAGAGAAAGCCGACATCGATCTCGCGAGTCCTGATGGCCTCGATCTGCCGGCCTGAGCGCATCGCATTCAACGTCAGCGTCACGCCGGAATGCTGTGCTTGCATCCGTCGTATGGCGTGCGTCAGCACCCCGGTATGAACGGCACCTTCGGTATATCCGACCGTCGCGAGACTGCCTTCGCCCCGTCCAAGGCCGCGGGCTTCCGCCTCGACGCGCTCGGCCTGGGCCAGGAGGGCACGTGCCTCCGTCAGGAACTGGCACCCTTCCTGTGTCAGGTGAATCCGCTGGCGAGACCGCTCGAACAGCGTGAGGCCGAGATCGGCCTCCAGTTGCATGATCTGTCGACTGAGCGGCGACTGCGACATGCCCAGGCGCGCCGCCGCGTGGCCGACATTTTCGCTTTCGGCGACGGCGACGAAATAGCTGAGCTGGCGCAGATCGAGCATTGAGACCTTTTCCATCTTAACTTTATCAAATTTAGTCTTGGACGGAAACATCTCCAATGAGCGATCTTCGCGGGCGGTCCACATCCCTCTCTTGCCACCATCGAAAGAAATATGATCATGCACGATGATTCATCTGAACGGGATGCCGCCGTTCATTCCCGACACGCACTTTCGCGCCGCCGCCTGTTTCGAACAGCTGGCGGCATCGGCCTGCTGGCAAGCGGCGCTGCAACGATCGGCTTGCAGCCGGTTCAGGCCGCTGACGGGCGTCCCGTGTCTCGGATGGGTCAGGCTCCCGCGCTCAATCGCCGCTGTATCGGGGAGTTTCTCGTCACAGCTATCAGCGATGGCTATCTCGAAGCCGACTTTGGCCTTTTGTCGCATATCGACGCGACAACCGCCTCAGCCATGATGAGCGAGGCCGGCGTTACGGCGCAGTCCGTCATGAACATCAATGCCTATGTGGTGCAAGGCCGCGGGCACACGATCCTGATCGACGCCGGAGCCGGTGGATTTTCAGGATGGGGCGGGCGTCTTGCGACCTCGCTCGTGGCTGCGGGCGTCGATCCTGCCGAAATCGATACGATCCTGATGACGCACGCGCATCCAGATCATGCCGGCGGTCTTGCCGGCGAACTCGGCTTTTCCCACTTCGCGAATGCCGAATTAGTGCTCAACCGGAGCGAGCTGGCGTTCTGGGGGGACGATGCGAATCTCAACCGGGCGGCGGCCGGGACCCGGCCGGTCTTTCAGCTTGCGCGAAACGCCTTCGACGCTTTCAAAACGAGAACGCGCACCTTCGAGAAGATGGGAGAGGTTCTGTCCGGTATTGTCGCCTATCCATTCCCCGGACATACGATCGGTCATACCGGCTATATGATCGAGTCCGACGGACAGCGCCTGCTGATATGGGGCGACATCGTCCATTATCCGGATATTCAGGTGGCCCGACCGGACGTCACCATCGCCTTCGACAGCGATCCGGCGATGGCGGCACAAACGCGGCTGAAGGTTCTGGACATGGCAAGCGCAGAGAACCTGCTGATCGCCGGTATGCATCTCAATATGCCGAGTTTCGCGCGCGTCAGACGGCAGGACAACGGCGGCTACCAGCTTCGAAAGGAAGAATGGGCGCCGTCCGTGATCTAAAGCAACAGCGGCTGCGCCCCGGCGGCCGCCTGTTTGAGCGGCGGCAGGAAGCGGTCGATCATCTCTCCCGTGGAGATGCGGTCGACATGGGAGCCGACATTGATGGCGGCGACGATCTCGCCGTCGTAACGACGCACCGGCACGGCGAGCGAACGGAAGCCGTCCTCCGCCTCCTGATCCACCAGCGAATAACCCTTGCTGCGATCGGTGATGATCGCCGCCAGCAGCACATCCTTGTCGACCACGGTGAACGGCGTCTGCGCCACCACCGTCATGCGGCCGATGGTGGCGGTCAGCTCTTCGTTCGACAGGCGCCCGAGCAGCACCCGGCCGACCGAGGTACAGAACGCCGGCAGCCGGTAGCCGATATCGATCCCTGCGGAGAACACCCGCGCCGGGCTCGCGCGGGCAATGAAAACCGTCTGCTCGCCGTCGAGGATCGCCAGCGAGCAGACCTCCCGGGTTTCGGAGGCCACCCGGTCGATCATCGGCTGCACCACTGAAACGATCTGATTCGATGAGAGGTACGCGGACGCCAGCGCCAGCACCCGCGACGTCAGCGAGAACAGCTTGCCGTCACCAGCGACAAAGCCGCCTTTTTCCAGCGTCAGCAGGATGCGTCGCGCAGTGGCGCGCGGCAGGTTGGCTGCCTTGGCGACGTCGCTCAATGTCATGGGACGGTCGCCGGCACCGAACAGTTCGAGCACCCGCAGGCCGCGGTCCAGGCTCTCGATGAACTCCGGGCTCTCGCGTCGGGCGTCTTCTTCTTCGGCCGTTCGCTTGATTCGGGGCATTGCTCGCCTGTTGTCCGTCTCAGGAATCGCCTCCTGCGGCGGGGACGTCAGCACACTTTTCAGGGTCGTGCACCTTCCGCCGCGCGCGGGAGCGGCAGGGCCTTCAGATCAAACGACAAATCGGCGGCTTGCGCGGGCGAGGGCGACACCCCGGCGCCAATCAGCTTGCGGGCGATCAGCTGCTCGCCCGGGCGATTGACGCTGTCGACCGCGATCAGCCTGTTTTGGCGATACATGAACACCGAAAAGCCGCTCTGATCCGGCTCTCCCCGAATCACGTGGTGATCGCGTCCGTGAGACAGGCCGACCATCTGGAGCTTTGCCGCGTATTGATCCGACCAGAACCGGGGCACGCTGGTGTAGGGGCTGGTCTTGCCGGCGACCGCCGATCCCGCCGCCTTGCCCTGGTCCTGCGCATGCTGCACCGACTCCAGACGGGTCTGTTGCCCTGCAAAGCTGTTGTGATGGCTGGTGCAGTCGCCGGCCGCGAAGACAAGGGGATCACTGGTCGCGCCGTGGGCATCGACCAGGATGCCGTTGTCGCAGGCAAGGCCGGCCTCCGTTGCCAGCTCGATGTTGGGCAGGCCGCCGATTCCGGCCAGCACGATATCGCCGTGCAAGGCAGCCCCGCTGCCGGTTGTGACCGTCCATCTGTCGCCGTCCTTGTCGAGGCGCGCGACTGTCTCCGATAGACGGATGTCGACGCCGTTCTGATGGTGCAGGGCCAGCAGGAATTGTGACACCACGGGCGAGACCGTGCGTTCGAGCAGCCGCGAGGCGGCCTCGATCACGGTGACGTTCTTGCCGAGCTTGCTCGCGGTTGAGGCCACTTCAAGCCCGATGAAGCCACCGCCGATGATGATGATCGAGGCGGCTGCGTCCAGTTCGGCCTTCAGTGTCTGCGCATCCCTGAGCGAGCGAAGGTAATGAATGCCTTCGCGCTCCGCGCCGGGGACGCTCAGCCGTCGCGCCCGCGATCCTGTCGCCAACAGCAGTCTGTCGAAATCCAGTCGAGCCCCGTCGGCAAGCGCGACGCGCCGCTCCTGGCGATCGACGCGCACGGCGCTCGTGCCGAGCAGAAGTTCGATGCCTTTGTCGCGGAAGAAGGTTTCGTCGCGCAGCACCAGGCTTTGCTCGGATGCCTCGCCGAGCAGAAAGCCTTTCGACAGCGGCGGCCGCTGGTAGGGCAGGGATGTTTCATCCACGATCAGCCGGATCGGTTCGGCATAGCCCGCTTCGCGCGCACTCAGCGCAGCCTGGACACCGGCGTACGAGGCGCCAACGACAACCAATCCATTCACAGTTGAGTCTCCGGGATGTGGATGATGAGGGTCTCGATGCCGACCGGGACGAACAGCTGGCAGCCGAGGCGGCTGGTCGGGCGACGCTCGGCTGCGACCGCGGCGAGCACCGCATCTTCCTGCGCGCTCGCTGGCGGCATCGCGTGAAGCTGGGAGTCGTCGACATAAACATGACAGGTGGCGCAATCGAGACAGCCGCCGCACCCCGCTTCGATGCCGCGGACGCTATGTCGGATCGCGGTTTGCATCACGCTGGTGCCGGTGACGATCTCCAGGGTGCGCTCGGCGCCGTTCGGCTCCACAAATCGAACCAGGGGCATGGCAGTCTCCAATATTGTTCGATGATCGTACATATGTTCGTTATAAAAAGCGATCAAGCGGGATTTTGAAAAATGGCCGCTGCTTCTGAATTGGCTGCATTGCACAAGGATTAGCCGCACTCTGACGCCTTTTGAGCCGTTCTAAGAGGCTTGCTTTGGAATAATTTTTGATTATAATCGGACAAAAGTTCGCTAAACGAACAAAATAAAATCGAATTGGGAGTTGGTCTTGAGACAGGGATCGCGGTGCGGATTTGTGGTTGCGGCTGTTGTCGCCTGCCTTGAGGTGCTTGGTTTGGACGCGTCTGCGCAAACATCGCCGCTGCCCGTTGCGGACACCATTCTGGTCAACGGCAAGATACTCACCCTCGACCGAACATCTTCGGTGGCCGATGCATTGGCGATCCGGGATGGCCGGATCGTGTCGGTCGGATCGCGTGACGAGATCGGCAAGCTGGCCGGTCCGTCGACCCGGACCATTGATCTCGCTGGGAAGACCGCTGTCCCCGGCCTGATCGACACTCACACCCATTTCAAGGCCGCGGGCATGGGCGATTATGTCGTCAACATGAGTTCCGCGAAAACCGTGGCCGACGCGCTGGGCCTGATCAAGGTCTTCGTCGCCAACAAGAAGCCGGGCGAGTGGATCATCGGTGGCCCCTGGCATCCGCCGTCACAGCTTGCGGAAAAGCGCTATCTCACGCGCCAGGAGATCGACGGTGTCGCGCCGGCCAATCCGGTCTATCTGCAGACGGTCGGGCATTTTTCCATGGCCAACAGTCTCGCCTTCGAGCGCGCCGGTATCACCAGGGAAACACCGGACCCGTCGGGTGGCTCGTTTGAAAAGGACGCCAAGGGTGAAATGTCCGGCGTGCTGGTCGAGACCGCGATCGCGCGCGTTTCCGGCGTTGTGCCGCCCTGGAGTTCGGAAGACCAGGCGCGACAGTTCAAGATCGCGATGCGCGCCTTGAACAGCTACGGCATCACCAGCGCGGTGGAGGGCGCAACCGAGGCCACGGATATCCATGCCTTGCAGCAGCTTGCGGTTGCCGGCGACTCGACGCTGCGTGTCGGCGTGATGTTTCGCCCCCAGCCGCCGGAGGATCTGGCGGCATGGGAGGCCATCATGAGTGGCAATGGTGTTTCGTCCGGTTTCGGCAACGACTGGCTGAAGTTCGGCGGCATCAAGATCTTCTATGATGGCGGGATGACGCTGAAGACCGCGCTGATGCGTGAGGTCTATCCCGACAGCCACGACAATTATCACGGCATCACCGCGGTGACGGCCGAGCGGTTGAAGCAGCTCATCGCGATCTGCAATCGTTATGACTGGCGCGTCGGTGTGCATGTGGTCGGGGATCTGGGCATCGATCAGGTGCTCGATGCCTATGAGGCCGCCGACAAGGAGAAGTCGATCGGCGCCAGACGTTTTGTGCTGATCCATGGCAGCCTGATGTTGCCGGAGCAGATGTCACGCGCCAAAAAGCTGGGTGTGCGGGTCGACTTCCAGAATGTCTTCATGTGGGACAAGGCTGCGACGGTGGAGCGTTTCCTCGGGCGCGCGATCGCGGATCGCGCGGTGCCGACCAAGACCTTGATCGACATCATGGGCATGGACAATCTGGGGGCGGGCACCGACTTTCCGGTCAATCCGGCCAATCCGTTTCTCAACATGTACATCATGGTGACGCGGAAAAATCCGGCGGGTCAGGTGTACGGCGCCTCCGAGGCCATTGGTCGCGAGCAGGCGATCCGTCTCTACACAACCTCAGCCGCGCGTTATATGTTTGAAGAAAATGCCAAGGGCTCGCTGGAGCCCGGAAAACTCGCAGATCTCGTCGTGTTGTCGCGCGATTACATGACGGTCCCGGACGACCAGATCAAGGACATCCAGGCCGACATGACCATGGTCGGCGGCAAGATCGTTTTTCAACGCTGACAGCAAGACCAGTATCTGTAATTTGGGAGGACGCCATCATGATGAGCCAGGAACAGAATGATCTGATCACGCGGGTCGGGCCGAAAGATCCCGCCGGCAAATTGATGCGGATGTACTGGCAGCCGGCCGCACTGGTCGACGAGCTGCAGGGCGAGCGCCCGATCAAGCCGGTGCGGCTGCTCGGCGAGAACTTCGTGCTGTTTCGTGACGAGACCGGGCGTTATGGCCTGATCGATCGCGCTTGTCCGCATCGCGGCGCCGATCTCGCGTTCGGTCGGCTCGAAAACGGCGGCCTGCGCTGCGCCTTCCATGGCTGGCTATTCAGTGTCGACGGCGAATGTCTGCAGACCCCGGCGGAGCCGGCCGAATCGCCGCTGTGCAAGAACATCAAGCAGCGCGCTTATCCGGTGGTCGAGAAGAGCGGCATGCTGTGGGCTTATCTGGGCGAAGGCGAGCCGCCGGCATTTCCGGAACTGGATTGTTTTGTCGCGCCGGACGCCTATACGTTTGCCTTCAAGGGCCTGTTCGAGTGCAACTGGCTGCAGGCGCTGGAGGTCGGCATCGATCCGGCGCACGCCTCGTTCCTGCATCGCTTCTTCGAGGACGAAGACACCTCGGCGTCCTACGGCAAGCAGTTCCGCGGCGCCTCCGCCGACAGCGACCTGCCGATGACCCGCATCCTGCGCGAGTATGATCGCCCCATCATCAATGTGGAGCGCACCGAATACGGCCTGCGGCTGATCGCGCTGCGCGAGCTCGACGAGCAGCGCACCCATGTGCGGGTCACCAACCAGTTGTTCCCGCACGGTTTCGTCATTCCGATGAGCACCGAGATGACCATCACCCAGTGGCATGTGCCGGTGGATGACACCCATTGTTACTGGTATGCGATCTTCACCAGCTACACCAAGCCGGTCGACAAGCAGAAGATGCGCGACCAGCGGCTGGAGCTCTACGAATTGCCGGACTACAGGTCGCGCCGCAACAAGAACAACGACTACGGTTTCGATCCGCACGAGCAGGCGACCGAGACCTATACCGGCATGGGCCTCGACATCAACGTGCACGACCAGTGGGCCGTGGAATCGATGGGGCCAATCCAGGATCGGACCCGCGAGCATCTCGGGCAGTCCGACAAGGCGATCATTCAGTACCGTCGCCTGCTGCGTCAGGAGATCGAAAAGGCGGTCGCCGGAGGCAAGCCCTTGCTGCATCTCGACGCGCCGCATGCCCGCAGCATTCAGGGTCCCGCGACCATGGACGGCATTGGGCCGACCCGCGGCTGGGAGACCTACTGGATGGAGGTCGACGTCAAGCGTCGCCGCGGCGCCCCCTGGGCCGCGCCGGTGCCGGCTGAGATCGCCGACAAGGTCCCCCATCTCATCACTGCGGCGGAATAAGCGCCGATGTCAGGGGAGAGGGGTTCGGTGAGTTTCGTCGCGCGACATGGTCTCTGGTCGCAGGAGCAGAAGGACGCAGCGGTCCGCCTGCGCAAGCTGGCGGAGGAGCGCAAGCTCGACACCATCCGCCTGTCGTTTCCCGACCAGCATGGCATCCTGCGTGGCAAGACGCTGATATCAGGCGAAGCGCTGAGCTCGCTGGAAAGCGGCTGCTCGATTACCACCACCATGCTGGCGAAGGACACCTCGCATCGCACGGTGTTTCCGGTGTTCACCGCCGGCGGCGGCTTCGGCATGCGCGAGATGCAGGGCGCAGCCGATGTGCTGATGATCCCCGATCCCAGCACGTTTCGTGTGCTGCCGTGGGCGCCGACCACCGGCTGGATGCTCTGCGATCTCTATTTTGCCGACGGTCGTCCGGTGCCGTTTGCCACGCGCAGTCTTTATAAATCGGTGATCGAGCGCCTGGCGCAGCGCGGCTATGACTTCATGGCCGGTCTTGAAGTCGAATTCCATATCTTCAAGGTCGAGAATGCGCGCTTGGCGCCGAGCGACGCCGGCAGTCCGGGTTATCCGGGCGAGCCGCCGGTCGTCAGCCTGCTGTCGCAGGGCTATCAGTACCTGACCGAGCAGCGCTACGACCAGATGGAGCCGGCGTTGGAACTGATTCGGCGCGATGTGATGGCGCTGGAGCTGCCGCTGCGTTCGATGGAAGTGGAATACGGCCCGAGCCAGTGCGAATTCGTATTCCAGCCCACGGTGGGTCTCGCGCCGGCCGATATCATGGTGCTGTTTCGCAGCGCCGTGAAGCAGATCTGCCAGCGTCACGGTTATCACGCCACCTTCATGTGCCGTCCGCGAATTCCGAACGTGATGTCGTCGGGCTGGCATTTGCATCAATCGCTGGTGTCGCGCGCGAGCGGCAAGAACGCTTTCATGTCGACCGAGGGGGAGACCCTCTCGCCCCTCGGCCGCGGCTATATGGCGGGTCTTCTGGAGCATGCCCGCGCCTCGGCGGTGTTTTCCACGCCTACCATCAATGGCTACAAGCGTTATCGGTCCTATTCGCTGGCGCCTGACCGCGCGATCTGGGGCCGCGACAATCGCGGCGTCATGATCCGGGTGCTGGGCGGCCCGAACGATCCGGCCACCCGGCTGGAAAACCGGATCGGCGAGCCCGCGGCCAATCCCTATCTCTACATGGCCTCGCAGATCCTGGCCGGCCTCGACGGCGTCGATCGGGCGCTCGATCCCGGACCGTCGGCGGATACACCCTACGAGACCAAGGCGAGCCTGCTGCCGAAGTCATTGCGTGAGGCGGTGTTCGCGTTACAAGAGGATCCGTTCTTCCGCAACGCCATGGGGGCGGAGCTGGTGGATTATTACGTCCACATCAAGAATGCGGAAATCGACCGTTTCCAGGCGGAAGTCACCGAATGGGAGCAGCGCGAATATTTCGAAATGTTCTGACGCAGATCTGACTTCAAAGGGGGACTGAATGGGTAAGCCTGTGAAACTGTTGTCCGCATTGGCCGCGCTCGGCCTGTTGAGTACGGCGGCATCAGCGGATGTGATCAAAGTCGGCGTGATCGGCACCATGTCCGGGCCGTACGCGCTGTTCGGCAAGAATTTCAAGATGGGCATCGATGCCTGGGTTGCCGAAAACGGCGCCAAGGTCGGCGAGCATCAGGTCGAGTTTATCTATCGCGACGAAGAATCCCCCAATCCCGCCAAGTCCAAGGCGCTGGCCCAGGAACTGCTGGTCAAGGACAAGGTGCAGTATCTCGCCGGGCTTTATTTTACCCCGGATGCCATGGCGGTTGCCCCGCTGCTGGAAGAAGCCAAGACACCGCTGGTGGTGATGAACGCCGCCACCTCGGCCATCGTCGAAAAGAGCCCCTATATCGTGCGCACCTCGTTTACGATGTGGCAGAACACGGTGCCGGCGGCCAAGGTCGCCAAGGCCAATGGCTCGAAGAAAGTCGCGATCGCGGTCAGCGACTACGGTCCGGGTATCGATGCGGAGACGGCCTTCCGCAAGACCTTCGAGGCGGAAGGTGGCAGCGTTGCGGAGGCGATCCGCATGCCGCTCAACACCACGGACTTCAGCCCGATCATGCAGCGGATCAAGGATTCCGGTGCCGACACCATCTTCACCTTCCTGCCTGCCGGTCCGCCGACCCTGGGCTTTGTTAAAGCCTATATCGATAACGGCCTGAAGGCGGCAGGCGTCAAGCTGATGTCGACTGGCGACGTCGTCACCGAGCCGGATCTGCCGAACATCGGCGACAGCGGCATCGGCATCCTGTCGACTTATCATTATGCCGTGTCCCACGCCTCGCCGGAAAACAAGGCGTTCCTCGACCAACTGGTCAAGGGCGGCGGCAAGCTCGACGAAGTGACCATGACCTCGGTCGCGGCCTACGACGGCGCGCGCCTGATCTACAAGATGATCGAGGCGACCAACGGCCAGCGCGATCCGGAGAAGGCGCTCGCGGCGGTCAAAGGTTTGAAGTGGGTCAGCCCGCGCGGGCCGGTCTCGATCGATCCGGCCACCCGGCACATCCGCCAGAACGTCTATCTGCGCGAAGTCGCCAAGCAGGACGGCAAGCTCATCAACAAGGAAATCCAGACCTTCGATGCGCAGCCCGACTGGGCGATGAGCGCGAACTGATAACGCAAGCCGGTCTCGCGGCGTTTGGTCGCGAGACCGGCATGTGTTTTGCTTTGAAGTGACGGACAGTGTAGCCCGGGTGAGCGTAGCGATACCCGGGACCTGATCTTGAGCATGTACCCGGATGTCGCTGCGCTCATCCGGGCTACGGACTGCGTAGGCGCCGATTTAATGCTCGGCTCGCCGGTGGCCGCCCGATAGGATAACAGCTTGCGAACGATCCTCAGCATTGGTGTCGATGCCGTGTCCTACGGCATGGTGCTGTTCATGATCTCGATCGGCCTGTCGATCATGATGGGCCTGATGCGCGTCGTGAACCTGGCGCATGGCGCGTTCGCGATGATTGGCGGCTACCTTGCCTCCTATGCTCTGCGCGCCATGGGCCTGCCTTATGCGGTCGCGATCCTGATCGCTGTCGTCGGCACCATCGCGATCTCGATACCATTCGAGGTTCTGCTGTATCGCCGGATCTATCGAAAATCCGATGCGCTCACTCAGCTATTGCTGACCATCGGCATCACTTTCTTCGTCATCGGTATTGTGAACTTCGTGTTCGGGCCGACCCTGAAATCGATCCCGCTGCCGCCCGCTCTGAGCGGTCCGCTCGACATCGGCTTCCGGATGGTCCCGACCCACCGCATGTTCGTGATCGCCTGCGGCGCCGTTACTGCGCTGGCTTTGTGGTTCCTGCTCGACAAGACCGAGTTCGGCGTTCGCCTGCGCGCCGCCGTGGACAATGGCGACATGGCCGAGGCGCTGGGCATCCGCACCGAGATGCTCTATTCGGCGACATTCGCGCTGGCTGTCGGCCTTGCGGCGTTCGGCGGCGTGGTCGGCGCTGAACTCCTGCCGATCGAACCGTTCTACGCGCTGCGCTACATGGTCACCTTCCTGGTGGTGGTATCGGTGGGCGGCGCGGGCTCCATTGCCGGCGCGTTGTCGGCATCGCTGCTGCTGGGGCTGGCGGACACCACCGGCAAGTATCTCGCCCCCGAATTCGGCGAGTTCTTCTTCTATCTGGCGGTCATCGTGATCGTGTTCCTGTTCCCGCATGGGCTGCTTGGGCGGGCGCACTGAGATGGATATGTCATCGACGACCATTGTCGTACCGGACAAGCGATTGCCCCTGGCGACGGAACTCGCCGGCATTGCGGTGATCGCCGTGCTCGGGATCGCCGGATATTTTCTGTTTCCCGACGATCTCGCGTTTCTCACCCGCCTGATCAGCATCGCGCTGCTGGTACTCTCGCTCGATCTGGTCACCGGCTATTGCGGCGTCGCGACGCTGGGGCAGGCGGCGCTGTTCGGCGTCAGTGCCTATGTGGTCGGCAATGCCTGTCTCGCCGGAATCACCAATCCGCTGCTGCTCCTGCTGGTCGGCCTTGCCGCCGGCGCCGTTGTCGGGCTTGCGTCCGGTGCGTTGATCACCCGGTTCCGCGGTCTGCCGCAACTGGTGCTGTCGATCGCGATCGGCCAGCTCGTTGCAGCGCTCTCGAACAAATTGTCGATCCTGACCGGCGGCAGCGACGGTCTCTCCGGCATCACGCCGGGAAAAGTCTTCGGCATTTTTGCCTTCGATATGTACAGCCGCACGGCTTACGTGTTTTCGGCTGTCGTGCTCGGCGTGGTGTTTGCGCTGCTGCTGCGGTTTGTTCGGTCGCCGTTCGGCCTGCTCTGCCGCGGCATCAAGGACGACGATTTGCGCGCACAGATGATCGGCGCATCGGTGTATCCGCGGCTGATCGTGATGTATGGCGTGTCCGGCGCAGTGGCCGGGATCGGCGGCGCGCTGACCGCCATCACAACGGGGGTGGTCGGGCTGGACAGCGTCAGCTTCGAGCGGTCGGCCGAAGTGCTGGTGATGCTGGTGCTCGGTGGTGCTGGCAGTCTCTGGGGTGCGCTGACTGGGGCGATCATCTTCCAGATTTTCGAACACATCGTCTCCGCCACCAACCCGTTCCACTGGATGACGCTGGTCGGTCTGCTGCTGATCCTGATCGTGGTGTTCATGCCACGCGGTCTGGCCCATGGCGCCGCGGCGCTGTGGTCGAAATTGCGCAGCCGCGGAGGACGGTCATGAGCACGCTTCTGGCGCTGCATGGCGTGTCCAAGGCGTTCGGTGGCCTGCACGTCAATCGTGACGTCTCATTCAGCCTTGCCAGCGGCGACCGTGTCGCCCTGATCGGACCGAACGGTGCCGGCAAGACCACCCTGGTCAATGTGATGTCCGGCGACCTGCCGCCGAGCCGCGGACAGATCGTGTTCGATGGCGAGGACGTCACGCGTCTTCCGATCGCCCGGCGGGTGCGCCGCGGCCTGGTTCGCACCTTCCAGATCACTCGTCTCTTCACCAGCCTGACGGCGGAGGAAAACGTCGCGCTCGCGGTCATGCAGCGCCGACGGATGACACGTCGCTTCCTGTCGTTGGCCGCGGCTGCGTCCGACGTTCGCGCCGAATGCCAGGACTTGTTGAAACAACTCGGCATCGGCCATCTGGCCCGGCTGCCGGTGGTGCAACTCGCTTATGGCCAGCAGCGCCTGCTGGAGCTGGCGATCGGGCTGGCCCTCAATCCCAAGGTGCTTCTGCTTGATGAACCCGCCGCCGGCGTGCCGCATGACGAGGCGCCGCGCATCCTCGAGGCGATCAATCGCCTGCCCTCGGACATCGCCGTGCTGATGATCGAACACGACATGGACCTGGTGTTTCGCTTCGCCAAGCGGGTGCTGGTGCTTGCCGGCGGCCGGCTGATCTTCGAGGGAACACCCGCCGCCGTCACCGCCGATGTCGAAGTCCGCCGCGCTTATCTCGGGAGCTATGCCGATGGCCGCCGCACGGCTTGACGTCGACAACCTCAGCGCCGGTTACGGGCCGACGCAGATCATCACCGACATGTCCTTTGCCGTGCCGGCGGGGGATCGCCTGGCGATCCTCGGCCGCAACGGCGTCGGCAAGACCACGCTGCTCGCGACACTGATGGGGCTGTCGACCCGGCATCGCGGTGCGATCAAGGTCGACGGCCATGATCTCGCCGACAGCAGCACCTCGTCGCGTGCGCGGCGTGGCGTTGGTTATGTGCCGCAGACCCGCGATATCTTCCGCTCCCTCACCGTGGAGGAAAATCTCTCGACCGGCCTGAAGGGGCGGTCGCGGGCCGATCTCACCGAGGCCTACGAGATGTTTCCACGGCTCGGTGAGCGGCGGCGGCACCTCGGGCTACAGCTTTCGGGCGGCGAACAGCAGATGCTGGCGATGGCGCGAACCCTGCTCGGCAAGCCGTCGATCCTGTTGCTGGACGAGCCGCTGGAAGGGCTCGCGCCGGTGATCTGCGACGAACTGATGAGCATGATTGCGCGCCTGGCGGCATCCGGCGACATGACCGTGGTTCTGGTCGAACAGCAGATCGAACGCGCCTTGGATTTCGCCGACCGCGTCATTGTCATCGAGCGCGGACGGCAGGCGTGGGGTGGATCGTCGGAGGAGCTGAAGCAGGATCGTGGCCTGATCGATCGCCTGCTTGGCGTCGGCATTCACTGATCGATGTTCAATCGGTCAGGGCTGCGTAAAAATCCGCAGGCGTCTTGATGCTGCGCAGCAGGGTCAGGGTCTCGGCTGATTTCAGCTTGCGGGCCACTAGCGCCAAAGCGACAAGCTGATCGGCCTCGGGCGAGGCCGGCAACAGCAGCAACACGGCGATATCCACCGCCTGACCGTCGATCGCCTCGAAGTCGATCGGTTGTTTCATGCGCACCACGACGCCAAGCGGCTTTTTCACCGCCGCCAGCCGGGTGTGTGGAATGGCGACGCCGCCGCCGACCCCGGTCGATCCCAGTTCCTCGCGCTTCAAAAGCTCCGACAGGATGGTTTCCGCGGGCAGGCCGAGCGTGGGCGCGGCCTTGTGCGCGAGCTTCTGCAGCAACTGGTGTTTGTTGGCCGCGCGACAGTCGATGATGACATCGGTAGGGAGCAGAAAATCTGAAATCTTCATGACTTGTTCCAGTCGGCGCGTCGATCTTCGTCAGTCTGGTGCGCGCAGCCGATAGCCGATGCCGGCTTCGGTCAGAATGTATTGCGGCTGTTCCGCGTCGCCCTCGATCTTCTGCCGCAGCTGCCGGACATAGACGCGCAAGTATTGCGCATCGGTCAGGTCGTCCCACAATTCGCCAAGGAGAAAGCGGTGCGTCAGCACCTTGCCGGCATGCTGCACCAGGATGCGCAGCAGGTCGTACTCCTTCGGCGACAGCTTGACGTCCTTGTCGCCGATCTTGACGATGCGGCGCACCAGATCGACCGAGAGGTCACCGGTCCGGAAGATTGGCCGCTCGCCCTGCACCTGCAATTGATGCCGCAGCGCCGCGCGGATGCGGGCCAGCAGTTCATCCATTCCAAACGGCTTGGTCACATAATCGTCGGCGCCGAGATCGAGTGCCTGCACCTTGCCGGCCTCGTCGCCGCGGCTGGACAGCACCACGACCGGAATGCTGTCGTCGCGCGCCCGGATCATGCGCAGCAGCTCGTGGCCCTGAATGTCGGGAAGGCCGAGATCCAGGATCACGAGGTCCGGCTTCTTCGCCAGCAGTTCCAGCGCGGTCTTGCCGTTCGGCGCGTCCAGGATTTCGTACCCTTGGGTGCTGAGGCCCATCCGCAGCAGTTTGCGGATCGGGGGCTCGTCGTCGACCACGAGGATCTTGAGAGGAGCTGCACTCATGCTGCGGTATCCAGTTTTGTTTTGGTTTTCGGAATCGGCAAACGGATGGTGAGCACGGCGCCGCTGCGATCGTTGCGATTCCCGGCAGTGATCGTCCCGTGCATGGCTTCGACAAAGCCGCGGGAAATGGCAAGGCCAAGCCCGGTGCCGGCGCGGACATGGTCGCCCTTCTGGGCGCGATAGAATTTGTCGAATACTTTCGACAGGTCGTCCGGCGGAATGCCTGGGCCTTCATCCAGTATCTGGAGGCAGACCGTGTCCGAGTCCCGCCAGCTGCGAACCTCGATCAGGCTGCCGGCGGGGGCGTACTTCGCCGCATTGTCCAGCAGATTGAACAGCACCTGTTCGAACAGCACGGCGTCGAGCTCCAGCATCGGCAGGTCCGGTTGCAACGCCAGCTCGACGCGATGCTGCGCCAGGATCTTGCTCGCCCGCCGCAGTGCGCTGCCGATGATGTCGCTGAGGTCGTGCAGCGCCGAATTCGGCGCCACCGCGCCGGATTCCAGCTTGGTCATGTCGAGCAGGTTGGCGATGAAACGATTGAGTCGCTCGGACTCGTCGATGATGGTGCCGAGCAGGTCGGCTTTCTCGCTGTCGTTGAGCTTGGTCGAGAAGTCGCGTAGTGCACTGGCCGATCCCAGCACCGAGGAAAGCGGCGTCTTCAGGTCGTGGGAGATCGAGGTCAGCAGCGCCGAGCGCAGCCGGTCGGTTTCGACCGTACGTTTTGCCCGGTCGACGTCCTCGACCAGGTGAACGCGTTCGATCGCCAGCGCCGCCTGGTCCATCAGGGCGTCGAGCAGCCGGCGCTGGTCGGGTGTCAGGATCGGGCCGGAGCGGTCGTCGTCGATGCCGACCACGCCGATTGGGCCGCGTCCGGTGCGGATCGGCAGGAACAGGCGTTTGGCGCCGGGCAGGGTGTCCGAGCCGCGTCCGGCCGGGCGGTCGTTGCTCCAGGCCCAGTTGGCGGCGGCGAGATCGGCCTGGTCAAGTTCGTCTTCCGGGGGATAACCGGTCTTCACCGTGATCAGACTATCTTCCGGCAGCAACAGCACCACACGCACCTTCAGCATCAGGGCGGTCTGGTAGGCCGTCGCCCACAGCACATCGTCGAGTGCGGCGGTGCCGGCGAGCTTGCGGCTGAACGAATAGAGATACTCGGTGGTGCGGGCCCGCTCCGTGGCCGCGACCGCCTGGCTGCGCACCCGCGCCGCGACGTTGGAGACCAGGAAGGCGAGCAGCATGAAAAAGAAGAACGCCGCAATATTGGTCGGATCGGCGATAGTGAAGGTGTAGATCGGCGGCAGGAAGAAATAATTGTAGCACAGCGACGCGGCGATGCTGGCGAGCAGAGAGGGCAGCAGGCCGAAGCGGACCGCGGCGGCGATCACGCCGGTCAGGAACACGAGGTCGACGTTCTCGATGCCGAAGAACGGGCGGATCAGGATGCTGATGCCCAGCGCAATCGCAACGAACATCAGCGACATGGCGTAGGGTAATGGTTTGAAAGGCTCCGAAGGCTCGGCGGCGCGGATGCCTCTGGCGGCGGACACGGCGTCCGCGTCCAGCTTGTCGCCGGCGATCACATGAACGCTGATGTTGCCGGCGGCGCGCACCAGTTCGTGCACCACCGAGCCGCGCGCCAGTTCGAACCACCAGGACCGGTTCGATTTGCCGACCACGATCTGTGTCACATTGTTGGCGCGGGCGAAACTCAGGACGTCGTCCGCGATCCGGCGGCCGACGGCGGGGATGGTCAGTGTCTCGCCACCAAGGGTTTCGGCCAGCCGCAGCATGTCGGCGAGGCGGTCGCGCTCGGTCTGGGTCAGTTGCAGGCTGCGCCGGGTCTCGATGCAGATCGCCGTCCAGGGCGCGTGCAGGCGGTCGGCCAGGCGTTTGGTGTAACGAATGAGACCTGCTGTTCGCGGGTCTTCGCTGAGGCAGACCAGAATGCGCTCGCCGGCGGCCCACGGGCCGGGGATCGCGTTCGCCTGCATGTGGTTGAGCAGTTGTTCGTCGACCCGCTCGGCGGTGCGGCGCAGTGCCAGCTCGCGCAGCGCCGTCAGGTTTCCCGGCGAGAAATAATGTTCGAGCGCGCGTTCGGCCTGCTTGGGGACATAGACCTTGCCTTCCTTCAGGCGCTGGATCAGGTCGTCCGGCGTCAGGTCGACGAGCTCGATGGCGTCGGCCAGATCGAACACCGAATCCGGCACCGTCTCGCGCACGCGCACCCGCGTGATCTGCGCGACCACGTCGTTCAGGCTTTCGATGTGCTGGATGTTGACGGCGGTGTAGACGTCGATGCCGTTGTTCAGCAGTTCCTCGACGTCGAGATAACGCTTGGGATGCCGGCTGCCGGGCGCATTGGTGTGGGCGAGCTCATCCACGATCGCCAATTGCGGCTTGCGCGCCAGCAGCGCGTCGAGGTCCATCTCTTCGAGATACTGTCCGCGATACTCCAGCCGCTTGCGAGGCAGGATGTCGAGTCCGTCGAGCAGGGCCTGGGTTTCCAGCCGTCCGTGGGTTTCGACGGCGCCGATAACCACATCGATGCCGGACTTGCGCCGGGCATGGGCGCTCTGCAGCATCTCGTAGGTCTTGCCGACGCCGGGCGCGGCGCCCAGGAAGATCTTCAACCGACCGCCCTGGCTTTCCTCGCGCCGGACGGCCTCGAGGAGGGCGTCCGGCGACGGTCGTTGTTCAGAATCGCGCGTGGTCATTGCCATCAGGCATTCTAACCCTCGTCACGGTGCCGGCCTAGCAGCCTAATTCGCAGCTGCACGATCCAGCGCCAGGTTGAGCGCCAGAACGTTCACGCGGGGTTCGCCCAGGATACCGGCGAGGCGGCCTTCGACACGGTCGTCGACCAGCTTGCGCACGGTATCCTCCGGCAGCTTGCGGGCCTTCGCCACGCGGGGCACCTGGAAGTAGGCCGCTTCCGGCGAGATATGCGGATCGAGGCCGCTGCCCGTACTGGTGACGAGGTCAACCGGCACCGGTGCCGACGGGTTCTCGGCTTTCAGTTTGTCGACGTCTTCCTTCACCCGGTCGATCAACGCCTTGCTGGTCGGTCCGAGATTCGAGCCGGCGGAGTTCGCCGCATTGTAGGGCGCCGGCACCGTCTTGGTGGAATCGGCGGGATCGGCCGCGGTCGTGGCCGACGGCCGGCCGTGGAAATACTGATCGCCCTTGAACTCCTGGCCGATCAGGGCGGAGCCGATGACCTTGCCGTCCTTCTCGATCAGGCTGCCTTGTGCCTGACTTGGGAACAGCACACCGGCGATGCCGGTCATGGCCAGCGGATAGGCGAGGCCGGTGATGGCGGTCAGCGCGACAAGCATCACGATGGCGGGGCGGATTTCTTTCAACATGACTTTTTCTCCTCTGACCGATCAGGCCAGGTGCAAGGCGGTGACGACGAGGTCGATCGCCTTGATGCCGATGAACGGGATGATGATGCCGCCGAGGCCGTAGATCAGCAGGTTGCGGCTCAGCAGTGCGCCGGCGCCGATCGGACGGTAAGCGACGCCTCTCAGTGCCAGCGGAATCAGCGCGATGATGATCAGCGCGTTGAAGATGATCGCCGACAGGATGGCGCTCTTCGGGCTGGCGAGCCCCATGATGTTGAGCGCCTCCAGTTGCGGATAGAAAGCGATGAACAGTGCCGGGATGATGGCGAAGTACTTCGCGACGTCGTTGGCGATCGAGAAGGTAGTCAACGCACCGCGGGTCATCAGCAATTGCTTGCCGATTTCCACCACCTCGATCAGCTTGGTCGGGTTGGAATCCAGGTCCACCATGTTGCCGGCTTCACGTGCCGCCTGCGTGCCGGTGTTCATGGCCACGCCGACGTCGGCCTGCGCCAGGGCAGGGGCGTCGTTGGTGCCGTCGCCGCACATGGCGACCAGCTTGCCCTTGGCCTGTTCGTCGCGGATCAGCTTCAGCTTGTCCTCTGGCGTTGCTTGGGCGAGGAAGTCGTCGACGCCGGCCTCGGCTGCGATCGCTGCCGCGGTCATCGGGTTGTCGCCGGTGATCATCACCGTGCGAATGCCCATGCGGCGCAGCTCGGCAAAACGCTCGCGGATGCCGCCCTTGACGATGTCCTTGAGGTGAATGACGCCGAGCAGCCGGCCATCGAGCGCCACCGCCAGCGGGGTGCCGCCGGATTTGGCGATCTCGTCGGAGATCGCCTGGATTTCCCGGGCGGTCTCGCTGCTGGTGGTCGGCAGCACGCGAACAGCGCTGCCCGCCGTCGCCGCCATGCGCGGCGCCGGTCCGTTGACATAGGTGAGGATCGCCTCGACGGCGCCCTTGCGAACCGAGGAACTGCCGGTGTCGACGCCGCTCATGCGGGTCTGCGCCGTGAACGGGATGAAGGTGGCACCGAGTTCGGCCATGTCGCGGCCGCGGATGCCATACTGCTCCTTGGCCAGCACCACGATGGAGCGGCCTTCCGGCGTTTCGTCCGCGAGCGAGGCGAGTTGCGCCGCATCGGCCAGTTCCTGCTCGGTGACGCCGCGCACCGGACGGAACGCGGTCGCCTGACGGTTGCCCAGCGTAATGGTGCCGGTCTTGTCCAGCAGCAGGGTGTCGACGTCGCCGGCGGCTTCCACCGCGCGGCCCGACATAGCCAGCACATTGAAGCGCACCAGGCGGTCCATGCCGGCGATGCCGATGGCTGAAAGAAGAGCGCCAATGGTGGTCGGGATCAGGGTGACGAACAGCGCCACCAGCACCACCACCGAGATCGAGCCGCCCGCGTAAGACGCGTAGCTCGGGATCGTCACCGTCGCGAACACGAAGATGATGGTGAGGCCGGCCAGCAGGATGTTGAGTGCGATCTCGTTCGGGGTCTTCTGGCGCTCGGCACCTTCGACCAGCTTGATCATGCGATCGATGAAGGTCGAGCCCTGTGCCGCGGTGATGCGCACCTTGATCCAGTCCGACAGCACCTGGGTGCCGCCGGTCACCGCCGAGCGGTCGCCGCCGGATTCGCGGATCACGGGCGCGGATTCACCGGTGATCGCGGCCTCGTTGACCGACGCCACGCCCTCGATGACCTCGCCATCGGAGGGAATGTTGTCACCGGCTTCCACCAGCACGATATCGCCGACCTTCAGGCTGGTGCCGGCTACGACGCGATAGCTCTTGTCGATGCCGGTAAGCAGCTTGGCCTTGCTTTCGGTGCGGGTTTTCTTCAGCGACTCGGCCTGGGCCTTGCCGCGGCCTTCGGCGACGGCTTCGGCGAAGTTCGCGAACAGCACCGTGAACCAGAGCCAGAGAATGATCTGGAAGGTGAAGCCGATATCGGTCCCGCCGGTGAAGAGCGAGCGCAGGAAGATGACCGTCGTCAGTGTGGCGACCACCTCGACCACGAACATCACCGGGTTCCTGATCATCAGCCGGGGGTCGAGCTTGACGAAAGAAGAGCCGATCGCAGGGAGCACGATCTTCGGATCGAGCATCGCCGAGACCGGGACCTGCTTCTGCAGTTTGAGGGTTTCCATGGAGAGTACTCCGAGCAGAGAAAATGATCAGAACAGGATGTTGGCGTTCATTGCGAGGTGTTCGACGATCGGCCCGAGCGCGAGCGCCGGGAAGAAGGTGAGACCACCGATGATGAGGATGACGCCGATGACAAGGCCGACGAACAGTCCGCCTGTGGTCGGCAGGGTGCCGGCAGATGGCGGCACCAGTTTTTTCTGGGCCAGCGATCCCGCCAGCGCCATGGCCGGCACGATCATGAAGAAGCGGCCGACAAACATCGATGTGGCAAGCGTCAGGTTGTAGAACATCGTGTTGCCGCTGAGGCCGCCGAAGGCCGAGCCGTTGTTGCCGGTCGCCGAGGTGAAGGCATAGAGCACCTCGGTGAAGCCGTGCGGTCCGGCGTTGGCCATCGACGCCACCGCCGAGGGCAGCACCACCGCGACGGCGGTCCAGCCCAGATACATCAGCGGCAGCACCAGGATGGCCAGCATCGCCATCTTGACCTCACGCGCCTCGATCTTCTTGCCGACATACTCCGGCGTGCGTCCGACCATCAAGCCGGCCACGAAGATCGCCAGCACCACGAACAGCAGCATGCCGTAGAGGCCGGCGCCGACGCCGCCGATGATGAGTTCACCGAGCTGCATGTTGATCAGCGGGATCATGCCGCCGAGCGCGGTGAAGGAATCGTGCATGGCGTTGACCGCGCCGCAGGAAGCGGCGGTGGTGATCACGGCGAACATCGAGGAGGCGACGATGCCGAAACGGACTTCCTTGCCCTCCATGTTGCCGCCTGTGAGGCCGAGGGCGTTCAGGCCAGTGGTGCCGGAGGCTTCAGCCCAGTAAGTCACGCCCACACCGACGATGAACAGCACGCCCATCACGGCGAGGATGGCCCAGCCCTGGCGCTGGTTGCCGACCATGCGGCCGAATACGTTGGTGAGCGCCGCGCCGAGTGTGAAAATGGAGATCATTTGCACGAAGTTCGACAGCGCGGTCGGATTTTCGAACGGATGGGAGGCGTTGGCATTGAAGAAGCCGCCGCCATTGGTGCCCAGCATCTTGATGGCCACCTGCGAGGCCACAGGACCCACTGCGATGGTCTGCTTGGCGCCTTCCAGCGTGGTTGCATCGACATAAGCGCCCAGGGTCTGCGGCATGCCCTGCCACACCAGGAACAAGGTGTAGACGATGCAGATCGGCAGCAGCACATAGAGCGTGCAACGCGTCACGTCGACCCAGAAATTTCCGATGGTGCGCATCGAGGAGCGGGAGAAGCCGCGGATCAGTGCAACCGCCAGCGCGATGCCGGTCGCCGCCGACAGGAAGTTCTGGTGCGTCAGGCCGAGCATCTGCGTGAGATAGGAGAGGGTGCTCTCGCCGCCATAGTTCTGCCAGTTGGTATTGGTGATGAAGCTGATGGCGGTGTTGAACGACAGGTCCGGCGCCACCGCCGACTGCTCCGCCGGATTGAACGGCAGCCCCGCCTGCAGGCGCATCACGGCGTAAAGAATGATGAAGCCGCCTACGTGGAACAGCAGCATGGCGACGGTGTAAGTCAGCCAGTGCTGCTCGCGTTTTTCGTCGACACCGCCGATCCAGTACAGCCCGGCCTCGACTGGGCGCAGGACCGGCGACAGGAATGTGCGCTCGCCATTGAACACGCGCGTCATGTAGGCGCCGAGCGGCTTCACCAGCGCGACGACAACAGCGCAATAGAGCAAAATCTGAATCCAGCCGATTAAGGTCATGGTCGTGTGCCTTTCAGAACCGCTCGGGCCGCAGCAGAGCGTAGGTCAGGTAGAACAGCAGTCCGGCGGAGACGATGCCGGCGAGGGTGTAATCGAAAATCATGGTCGTTCTCCTCAGAGCCGGTCGCAGGCGTAGGCGTAGCCGATCGACAGCATGAAAAAGCCCAGACCAAGGGCCAGCATGATGACGTCCAACATGGAATGCTCCTTCAGCGCGATCACCGCCGGTTGCGGCTCGTGCTTTCTCATGTGATGAAGCGTGGTCCCGCTCGGAAAAGCCGAAGGGATCAAGCCCCGTCGGGTCTTGTTCTCAGCGCAAAACGAATGCCGATTGCCGACAGTTCGCGCGCCATGACTGGAATGGCAGCGGCGACATAGGTTTTCGAGATGGGAGGAACCGCAACATTATAGGAATCCCATAAAGACGCGGATCGGGACTGCCTGCAGGCCGGCCGTTTGGCCGCCGCAAGCAACTGCAAAACCTATAGTTTTCCTATCGATCGAACATCTGAAATTCTATGTAGGCGGACCGTCGGGGCGGCATCCGCATAAAGTCGGAGGCCGCGGAGTGACGTGATGCGACGGCGGCGCCATCGGCGAGGCGCTGCGCCTGATCACCGGAGGGCGTTTATGAAATCATTATATTATCGTCCTCGCACTCCTCTCGTTTTCGAACGGCGATTTGCTCACCTTGTTGGGTGTGATCGCGGCTTGTCGATCGCTCTGCCGAAGAGGAGTTCGCCATGTCCATGCACGCCTCATTTCATGTCGATCGCACCGAGCGATTGGCCGGTGTCCTGGATCAATTGCGCGCGAGTGAAACACTCACCGTGGATCTCCTCGCTTCCGTTGCGGAGATGGTTTGTGGACGATCCTCGGCGCCGGACCGCTCGACGTCGGCGCGGATCAAGACTCTTGTGGCGGCGGGCGCTCCGCTCGATGCGGCGCTGGCGCTGATCGCCAGTGAACTGCCACAATGGAAACTGCGCCGCCTCACCTATGATGAGGGGCTGTGGCACTGCGCGTTGTCGCGCCAGCGTGAATTGCCGGAATGGCTGGATCAGGCGATCGAGACCAGCCATCCCGATTGCGCGGCTGCGATTCTCACCGCCGTGGTCGAAGCCGCCCGGCAAAGCGAGCCCGTGGAGAACGCCCACACCCACTGGGTGCCCCGCATTGCCGCGCGGCGCGAAGACCTGGTCTGCTGCGACAATTTCATGTGAGTTGAGCGCCGCGACGTCAGGCGATCACCAGCTACCGAAGTCATCGATTGCAATGGCCCAGTTCCCCCACATCTCGAATGAGATCAGGTCCACCCATGTGATGGTGCGATTTGGTCTGCGGCTCGCGATCCTCGGTGTGTTTGCCAGCCTCGGCAATGCCGGCTTCGCCCAGGGGTTCGCCGTCCTGTCCCTGATGTCGGCAACGATATGTGTCGCGGGTGCACTGCTGCAGCGTGAAACACCGCTCGCAACCACGCTCAATCATTGGGACGAGGCCGCGGCTTATGGGGCGCTGTGCGCCCTGACGATATCAGCCGGTCAGCTGGCGATCGCTTGATTCGACAGCGATCTATTTGTGAGGTGTGTCGTCGTTGTCCGGCAAGCCGTTATCGGTGGCATCACACCACTGCGACAGCAATTCCCGGAGCGCGTCCTGTCCGGCCTTGATAGCGGCCTGCTCGGAGCGGAAATAGCCGGCCCACAACCGAGCGCCCATTGGTTGTCCCTTCCGGCGGATCTCCCAGGCCCATGGATTCGGAAGCTGTCCACGGCGTGAGGCTATGACATAGAGACCTTTGGCCCTGACACGCTGCATGGCATGAGAGCCTATGGGGTGTCTGCGCTGGTGGCGCGGGCGATACGGCGTTTTGCCGCCGTATCGCTTTTGCGTTCGCTCCAGTGCAGCGGTATCCGCTCCCGTCGCGGGAGGGATTCATGCCGGACCGTCACTTGATTGCGTCGTAGACGGCGTGGCTCCACGCGCCGGTGGGAGCCTTGGTGATCACCGGATCCGATCCGCCGGTCAGCAGCGTGGCGACGGTCCGTTCGTAGTCCTTGGGGTCGAGCTTGCCATCGCCGGTGTCGAGCAGCTTGGCGATCTCGCCCATCATGCGCTTCTGATGCTTTTCGGTCTGTGCGCCGGTGGTATCCGCCGCGAGAACGATTTTCGCCGCGTCGTCCGGATTCTTGCGGGCAAAATCCCAGCCCTTCATCGACGCTTTGACGAACCTGGCCATCTTGGCGACGAATGCCGGATCCTTGAGCTTGCTTTCGATGACGTACAGACCGTCCTCGAGCGTGCCGACGCCTTCGTCGGCGTACTTGAAGATGACGAGCTGGCTCGGCTTGTAGCCGCCGTCGATGACCTGCCAGTATTCGTTGTAGGTCATGGTCGAGACGCATTCGGCCTGCTTCTGCAGCAGCGGATCGACATTGAATCCCTGCTTGAGAACCTTCACACCGCCAGCTGAACCATCGGTCTTGATGTTGAGTTTCGACATCCAGGACAGGAATGGATACTCGTTGCCGCCGAACCAGACGCCGACCGTTTTGCCTTTCAAATCGGTCGGGGCCTTGATGTTGGTGTCGGCACGGCAGGTCAGCTGCAGCCCGGACTTCTTGAAGGGCTGCGAGATATTGACCAGCGGAACACCCTTTTCGCGCGACGCCAGCGCCGACGGCATCCAGTCGATGACCACGTCGGCGCCGCCGCCGGCAATGACCTGGGGTGGTGCGACGTCCGGCCCGCCGGGGTTGATGGTGACGTCGAGGCCGGCTTCTTTATAGTAGCCCTTCTCTTTGGCCACGTAGTAGCCGGCGAACTGTGCCTGTGTGACCCATTTCAATTGCAGCGTGACCTTGTCGGCCGCGTGCGCGGTCGTCATCAGCGCCAGGCCGAGTGTTATGCTCGAAGCGATCCCCAATCTCGTTCTCATGTCGACGTCCTCCAGTGGATGACCAAATCAGGTACGGTAGCAAATCAGGTACGGTAAGATGGGTGCCAGAAGGTCGTCGCCCGCTCGACCAGCGCGACGACCCCGTAGAATGCCATACCGGCCAGTGCCGCCAGCGTGATTTCGGCCCACACCATGTCGAGCGACATGCGTGCGACTTCGATGGAAATGCGGAAGCCCATGCCGCGCGTCGGCGTACCGAAAAACTCAGCGACGATCGCGCCGATCAGCGCCAGCGTCGAATTGATCTTCATGGCATTGAAGATGAAGGGCATCGCTGCGGGCAGATACAGCCGGGTGAGCGTCTGGCGGTAGGTCGAACCGTAGGAGCGCATCAGGTCGCGCTCGATCGCTCCCGCGGCGGAGAGGCCGGCCAGTGCATTCACCAGCATTGGAAAGAACGTGATCACGGCCACGACGGCGGCTTTCGAGGGCCAGTCGAAACCGAACCACATCACCATGATCGGCGCGATGCCGACGATCGGTAGCGCCGAGATGAAGTTGCCGAGCGGCAGCAGGCCGCGGCCGAGAAAGGCGAAACGATGAGCGAGAATGGCGACGATAAGGCCAGCGCTGCAGCCGATCGCGTATCCGGTCAGGACGCCGCGGACGAAAGTCTGGATGAAGTCTTCGCCGAGCACCGGGAGTGAGCCCGCAAGGCGCGCCATGATCGCGCTCGGCGCCGGCATCAGGACCGCCGGCACGCCGAAGCCGCGGACGGCCACCTCCCACAGATAGAGCACGAAGGCGCCAAACAGGAGCGGCACCAGAAGATCGAGGGCACGCCGCGCCGCCGGGCGGGTCGGCTTGATTGCCGCGAGGCGGGTGACGCACAGCCCGGCCGCAAGCCAGGTGCCGATCACCAGCGCCCAGAAGGCGGGGCCCGCCTGTCCGGCGATGCCGGGTTTGCCCAGCAGCAACAGAGCCTCGCCGCAACCGAGCAGGACGCCGGCGAGACCAAGCCCGATTGCCGCGGGCGATGTCATCCATCCAGCGCACAGGAACAGCAGCGCAGCGCTGAAGGTCAGTGTCAGCAAGGCCGAATTCGCGGGCAAACGGTTTTCCGGACCGTCGCTCGACAGGGGCAGCAGGATCGCCGCAAGCAATGCCAGGGCGGCGAGGCCGGCGATCGTTCGCTGCCATCGGGCGGTCATGTCCGCACTCCCATGATGCGGGCCACGCGACGCTCGGTGAGGCTCACCAACCACACCAGGTTCGACGCGAGCAGCGAGGCCGCGAGCAGCGCGGCCCACATCTGGACGGTCTGCCCGTAATAGGAGCCGGCCAGCAGCCGGGCCCCGATTCCCGCCTGCACGCCGGTGGGGAGTTCGCCGACAATGGCCCCGATCAGCGAAATCGTGATGGCAACCTTCAGGCTGGCGAACAGGAATGGAACGGCGGACGGCCAACGCAGCTTCCAGAATGTCTCGGTGCGCGTCGCCGACCATGTGCGCATCAGGTCGTGCTGCATCGGATCGGGTGAGGTCAATCCCTTCACCATGCCGATGGCGACGGGAAAGAAGCACAGATATGCCGAGATGATTGATTTCGGCAGCAACCCGCGAATCCCGATCGAGCCGAGCACGACGATGACAATGGGGGCAACCGCCAGGATCGGCACCATCTGGGAGCAGATGATCCACGGCAGCAGGCTTTTCTCCAGGGTGCGCAGATGGATGATCAGCACCGCCAGCACGATCCCGAACAGGCTTCCGAGCAGGAAGCCGAGCAGCGTCGCCGATAGCGTGACCGCGCTGTGATAGATCAGGCTGCGCGGCGAATCCGGCGGATAGTTCACGACGGAATCGACGAAACTGGCGACGATCTGGTGCGGTGCCGGCAACACCGGCCGTTCTCCGCTCAGCGTGCCGGCAATCAGGTCGGCGATTCCGTAAGGCGTTTCCTCGCGCTCGAAGCTATCCCGCACCATCGTCGCGTTCATCAGCATCGCCGCGACGTACCAGATCACCAGCAATGCACCGACCACCACCAGCACCGGCGCCACGCGGTCGATCAGCCATTGACGACTGCGCGGCAATGGGCGGGGCAGGGTAACGGCACTACTCGTCATAGGCGTGCCCCGAGCGAAGGCCCATGCGGACCCGGTGGGCGATCGACAAGAACTCCGGCGTTTCTCGAATGTCGAGCGACCGATCGCGTGGAAAATTGCAGTCGATGGTGTCGATGATTCGTCCCGGGCGCGGCGACATCACCACGATCTTGGTCGACAGGAACACGGCTTCCGGGATTGAATGGGTGACGAAGACTACCGTCTTGCCGGTTTTGGACCAGAGCTGCAGCAACTGCTCGTTGAGATGATCGCGGACGATTTCGTCGAGCGCTCCGAACGGTTCGTCCATCAGCAGCAACGCCGGGTCGAACGACAGCGCCCTTGCGATCGACGCGCGCTGCTGCATGCCGCCGGACAGCTGCCAGGGAAACTTGCGCTCGAAGCCCGACAGATTGACCAGCGCGAGATAGCGTTGCGCGCGTTCCCTGCGCTCGGCGGCCGAGTATCCCATGATCTCCAGCGGCAGCATCAGATTGCGCTCGATGGTGCGCCAGGGATACAGTGCCGGGGCCTGGAAGACATAACCGTAGGCGCGCTGTTGCCGGGCCTGTTCGGCGGACATGCCATTGACCCGCACCGTTCCGGAGGTCGGACGTTCCAGATCGGCGATGATCCGTAGCAGCGTGGTCTTGCCGCATCCGGACGGGCCGATCAGCGAGACGAAATCACCTTGCGCGATCTGCAGATCGACGTTTGACAGCGCGTCGACCCTGCCGTCCGATGTCTCGAACACGAGCGAGGTGTTTTGAATGGCGACGGCGGGGCTACGATCGGGCACGATCGGATTTTGCGATGGATCGGAGCCGGCGTCCAGTCGATTGACCTCGCCGTCCACGTTAACTGCAGGTAATAAGCTCGACCGAAGCGACATCGTTTGCCCTGCCAAAGTCCGTCTCGCTCGCCTTCGACGTTCGCTCACCGATTGCGCTTCCGTTGCAACGTTCGTCGTCGAAGTAGCGTCCCAACGCCCGCATACTGGCCGGCCGCGATGCGGATTGCGCAGCCACAGTTTATTCAAGAACGACACAATTATAAGTATGGGCCTGATAGATTGTCGGAATGTCGCCATCTGATTTTCCGATAACGGAATTGGCTGATCGCTTTTGACAGGCGGCGGTCATCGTTCGCATACTCTCCCTGCCGACACGCAGCCGGTGGATATGGTCTGAACCTCGTCATGGCATCATGAAGCCGGCCCCGTTCAAATACATCGTCGCTCATTCGGTCGAGGAGGCCGTGGCGCTGAAGGTCGAGCATGGCAGCGACGCCTGCTTTCTTGCCGGCGGCCAGAGCCTGGTGCCGGCGCTGAATTTTCGCCTGGCCCAGCCGGCGGTTCTAATCGACATTAACACCGTTGCGGACTGCGATGGCGTGTCGGTTCGAGACGGCAAAGTGAGCGTTGGCGCGTTGACGCGTTATCGTGTGCTGCAGCGCAATCCAGGCATCGCGCAGCATGCGCCACTGATCGCCGAAGCGCTGCCGCATATCGCGCATCCGCAGGTCCGCAACCGCGGGACCATCGGTGGCAATCTGTCCCATGCCGACCCAGCTTCCGAGCTGCCGGCGATCATGCTCGCGTCGGGGGCTCGGATGCGGGTGCGGTCCAGCGCCGGTGAGCGGTGGATCGATGCCCGCATGTTCTTTGTCGGGGCGCTGTGCACGGCGCTCGAAGCCCACGAGATGCTGGTCGAGGTCGAGTTGCCGGCGACCGCGCCGCGCTGCGGCACGGCATTCATGGAGATTGCGCGGCGACGCGGGGATTTCGCCATCATGGGGATCGCCGCCACCCTGACGCTGGCGGATGATGGCAGCTGCGCTGCCGCCCGGCTGGCCTATTGCGGCGCCGGCGATGGGCCGGTGTTGGCTGCCGCGGCCGCCTCGATTTTGATTGGAGGCCGCGTGGGTGAGAACGATATCGCGGCCGCGGCTGAGGAGGCCGCCCGCGAGGTCGACCCGTTCGGCAGCATTCATGCGAGCAAGGACTATCAGCGGCATCTTGCCGGGGTGCTGACGCGACGCGCGCTCAACATAGCGATCGAGCGTGCGCGCATGACGCCGGCCTCCGTGGAGAGGATCGGCGCGCAATGAGCTTCGACCAGCATGACGTCGCCGTCACGGTAAATGGCCGGCGCTATGAACGGCGAGTTGAGGCGCGCATGCTGCTCAGCGACTTCATCCGGCACGAACTGTTGCTCGCCGGGACCCATGTCGGCTGCGAGCACGGCGTTTGCGGCGCCTGTACGATCCTGGTCGACGGTGAGGCAATCCGCTCCTGCCTGATGCTCGCCGTCCAGGCCAACGGCCGCGAGGTGATGACCGTGGAAGGGTTGGCGCCGGATCCGGAGACGCTGCACCCGCTTCAGGCGGCGATGAAGGAATGCCACGGACTGCAATGTGGGTACTGCACGCCGGGCATCCTGATGACCATGAAGGCTTTCCTCGATGAATATCCGTCGCCCGGCGAAGCGGAGATTCGGGAAGCCCTCTCGGGTAACCTCTGTCGTTGCACCGGTTACCAGCACATCGTCGATGCGATGCTGCTGGCCGCGAAGCCGGCGGAGGGGCCGGCATGACGACGCGTTACTTCGGCGCTCCGGTCAAACGCAACGAGGATCAGCGGCTGCTCACCGGGCAGGCCCTGTTCGTCGATGACGTCGAATTGCCGGGGATGCTGCATGCGGCCTTCCTGCGCAGCCAGGTGGCGCACGCGCGCATCAAGCGCATCGACGTCGAAGCGGCGCGCCGCCGTGCGGGCGTCATCGCGGTCTATACCGCAGGGGATCTCGGCGATTACTGGCAGCCGGGACCTTTGCTGGTGCCGCCGCCGCCGATCCCCGGCATCGTATTCAACCAGCGTAGCCAGGTGCCACTCGCCCGGGACAAGGTCCGCCATGTCGGCGAGCCCTTGGCGATCGTGATCGCCGAGAGCCGCTACATCGCCGAAGACGCGCTCGCCGATATCGAGGTCGACCTCGAGCCGCTGCCGGCGGTGGTCGATATGGAGAAGGCATTGGGTGCGCAATCCGTGCTGGTGCACGACGACTTGCGCTCAAACGTCGCCGCGCGAGCGCGGCAGACCAAGGGTGATTATGCCGCGGCCGCTAAGCGCGCCAGCCATATCATCCGCCGCCGCTTTACCTATGACCACGGTGCGTCGTCACCGATGGAAACCCGCGGCGTCGTCGCCCAGTGGGATGGGCGTGCGGGTCAACTAACCGTCTGGGACACCACCCAGGGGCCGGTGTTCATCCGCAACGGCCTGGCCGGCATGCTCGGCTTGAGCGAACGACAGGTCCGGGTGATCGCACCTTTTGTCGGTGGCGGCTTCGGTCCAAAAATGATGCTGTTCTATCCCGAGGAAGTGGTGGTGCCGTGGGCCGCGATCGAGCTGCAGCGGCCGGTGAAGTGGATCGAGGACCGGCTCGAGCATTTCGTCGCGACCACCCATGAGCGCAGCCAGATCCACGATGCGGAGATCGCACTCGATGGCGATGGCCGCATCCTCGGGATCAAGGATGAATTCCTGTTCGATACCGGGGCCTATGATCCCTACGGGCTGACGGTGCCGCTGAACAGCCAGTGCACGCTGCTTGGTCCCTATGTGGTGCCGAGCTACGACAGTACGTTCACGGCGGTGTTCACCACGCTGCCGATCGTGACGCCGTATCGTGGCGCCGGCCGGCAGCACGGCGTGTTCGTGATCGAGCGGCTGCTCGACATCGCCGCGCACGAACTCGGCCTCGACCGTGCCGAGATCCGCCGCCGCAACTTCATTCCGCCCGATGCGTTCCCCTACAACAATGAGATCATCTACCAGGACTTCGCGCCGCTGGAATACGACAGCGGCAATTACCAGCCAATCCTCACCAAGGCGCTGGACGCGATCGGTTATCGGGATTTTATCGATGATGAGCAACTGCGCTTGCGCGCCGAAGGCCGTCATGTCGGGATCGGCATTGCCTGCTACGTGGAGGGCACCGGCATCGGCCCTTACGAGGGCGCGCGCGTCCAGGTGCAGGCCAACGGCAAGGTCAGCGTCGCCACTGGGATCGGCACCCAGGGGCAGGGGCATTTCACATCTTTCGCGCAAATCGTGGCCGATCAGGTCGGCGTCGACGTGCGCGACGTCGACATCGTCACCGGCGATACCGATCGCTTCCACTGGGGCGCCGGCACCTTCGCCAGCCGCGGCGCCGTGGTCGCGGGCAACGCTGTCAACGAAGCCGCCAAGGTGGTGCGCGAGAAAATCCTGCGGCTCGCATCCGAGCATTTCGAATGTGCTGAAACCGATCTGGTGTTGGAGAACGGGGAGGTCTCCATCGTCGGTGTGCCGGGGCGCTCCATCCGTCTTGGGGAGCTGGCTATGAAAGCCAATCCGATGCGCGGCGCAGTGCGGCCCGGCACCGAGCCCGGGCTCGAGGCCACCCAGTATTTCGGGCCGCCGCGCGGTGCGACCGCCAGCGGCGTCCATGCAATGATCGTCGAGGTCGACCCCGAAACCTTCGATCTTGAAATCCGGAAATATGTCGTGGTGCATGATTGCGGCACCGTCATCAACCCGCTGATTCTCGCGGGCCAGATTCATGGCGGCGTGGCGCAGGGCATCGGCAATGCGTTCTACGAACAACTGGTCTTCGACGACGAGGGACAGTTGTTGAACGCTTCGCTCGCCGACTATCTGCTGCCCACGGCTCTTGATGTGCCGCGCATGGAGCTGGACCACACGGTGACGGCGTCGCCGCTCAATCCGCTCGGCATCAAGGGCGCCGGCGAGGCCGGCGCCATTCCGGTGGGGCCGCTGTTCGCTCAGGCAATCGAGGATGCCCTGGGGCTGAGGGCCCGAAAGATCGAAATTCTTGAAATTCCGCTCAGCCCGAGCAAACTGTGGGACCTGACCAGGGCGCGGGAACCCTCGTGAGGCCTGCGGCGTTTTCCAATTCCATCGACGGCTGATCCATGATCCTGATCACAGGCGCGAGCGGCAAGACGGGCAGGGCGGTGACGCAGGCATTGGTCGCGCGGCACCATGATGTCCGTGCCCTGGTTCATCGCGCCGAGAGCACCGAGGCGATGATTCGGCTTGGCGCTCGCGAGACCTTGGTCGGTTCGATGGCGGATCCTGATGTCTTGCGCCGTGCGGCGGAAGGAACCCGGGCGATTTACCATATCTGTCCCAATGTCAGCCCCGACGAAATCCTGTTCGGCCGCAATGCCATTGCGGCGGCCCGGGCTGCTGGCACCAGGCGGTTCGTTTTTCACTCCGTGCTGCATCCGCAGATCGAAGCCATGTCGCATCACTGGACCAAGATGCGGGTCGAGGACCTGCTGTTCGCGGCGGAACTCGATGTCACGATCCTGCAGCCGACCGCCTACATGCAGAACCTGCTTGCCGGCTGGCGCAGCATTGTGGAGGAGGGGATTCTTCGGGTCCCCTATCCCGTCACCAGCCGTATCAGCCTCGTCGATCTCTCCGATGTGGCCGAAGTTGCCGCGCGGGTGCTGACCGAGCCGGGGCATGAGAACGCGACCTATGAGCTTGTCGGCACCGCGCCCTTGAACCAGACGGACGTCGCTGAGGTTCTGAGTGAAGCACTGGGGCGGACGGTTCGCGCCGAGGCCGAGTCGGTCAAGGCGTGGGACGCACGGGCGGGCGCCGGCGGCATGGCGACGGCGGAGCGTGACACATTGATCAGCATGTTCCGCTACTACGAGCGCCATGGACTCGCCGGAAATTCGAATGTGCTGCGCTGGCTTCTGGTCCGTCCGCCGACGTCGCTTGCGGCGTTTGTGTGCGGCGTCGCTGGTGATCTTGGCGCCTCTACTTCCCCGACCAATGGACGAAATAGCGTTCGATGAGCAGGAACACGAGGTTGAGCCCGTAACCGAGCGCACCCGCGGCAAAGATCGCGGCATACATTTCCGGCATGTTGAAAAGCTGCTGGGCCTCGAACACGCTGTGGCCGAGGCCGTCCTGCGAGCCGATGAACATTTCGGCGACCACGATGATGACCAGTGCCAGCGACACGCCGTTGCGCAAGCCCACGAAGGTCTGTGGCAGCGATTCCAGCAGCATGACATCGACCAGCACGCCGACCCGCGACGCACCCATCACCTTGGCCGCCAGGAGGCGGGTCTTGCGCGCATTCATCACGCCGTAGGCGACGTTGAACAGGATCACCAGCACCGCGCCGAAAGCCGCGACTGAAATTTTTGTCTTGTCGCCGACTCCGAACAGCACCAGGAACAGCGGGAACATGGCGGAGGCCGGCGTCGAGCGGAAGAAGTCGATGACGAACTCGACCGAGCGGTAGAGCCGTTCCCAGGAGCCGAGCATGATGCCGAGCGGAATGGCGATCACTGTCGCGATCGCCGTCGAGATGACGGTCCGCCACACCGTCTTGGCGAAGTCCACGCCCAGCGCGCCGCCGGTCATGCCTTTCCATAGCGCGCGGAATGTCTCCATCGGCCCGGGCAGCAGCACAGGATCGACCAGCTTGAACTGGACGGTGAGTGACCAGACCGCGATCAGCCCGACCACGCCGATCAGCGGCAGAAAGGAATCGAAGCGTTTCATCGCGTTCATCCCATCATCCTTTACGGACTTCACGCTGGAAGATCTCGAGGCAATGCGCCTTGACGCGGACGAAGTCGGGATCGGACAAGGTTGCGCCGTCGCGCGGCCGCGCCGCATCGTAATGCACAAAGTCCGCCACTCGCGCCGGATGGCGCGACAGGAGCAGGATGCGGTCGGCGAGGTACACCGCCTCTTCGAGATCGTGCGACACCAGTACCGTCGTGGTGCCGGTCTCGATGAAGATGCGCTGCAACTGCTCGCGGATGAATAGCGTCATTTCGTAGTCGAGCGCGGAGAACGGCTCGTCCAGGAACAGGATTTCCGGCTCCACGATCAAGGCGCGCATGATCGAGACCAGCTGCTGCTGGCCGCCGGACATCTGGTAGGGATAGAGATTGAGGTCGAGTTTCACGCCGAGATGGGCCACCAGCCGCTCGATGCGGTCGCGCCGCTGGCGTTTCGGCAGGCCCATCTTCTTCAGTGGATATTCGATGTTCTGCACCGCGCGCAGCCAGGGGAACATCGCCTCCCGATAGTTCTGGAACACGTAGCCGAACTTGATCTGGTCCAGACGCATGCCGTCGAACAGGATTTCGCCGGCGTCGACCGGGATCAGGCCGGCGATCATGTTGATCAGCGTGCTTTTGCCGCAGCCGTTGGGACCGAAGATCGAGATCAGCTTGCCGCGCGGCAGATCGAGATCGAAATTGTCGTAGATCACCGCGCCGTCGAAGCGCTTGCTCAAGCCCCGGATGGTGACATGGGGCGCGGTGCGGTTCACCGTTGCGAGCCGCTGTGCCCCGAGAGAATCCGCCGTCGATAGTGCCGCTGCCGTTCGCCCCGCCATGGTCGTGCCCCAGGTCAGAGTGCGGCCACGAACTTCTTGATGTCGATCTTCTCCGGCACCACGCCGATCTCGGTGCCGAAATCGACCAGCTTCTGCCATTCGTCCATTTGCTTCGGCGACATATCCTTGACCATGGCGTAGCCGAGCATCGGCACGTCATCGACCACGTCGTCCGGCGTCAGCGTGTTCTTGGCAAGGTATTTGCGCGCCTCGTTGGGCTGGGTGTTGATGTAGGCGATGGCCTTGCCCCAGGCGGTCGCGAAGCGCTTGGCGACGTCGGGGCGGCCCGCGATGAAGTCGGCGGAAAGGGCGCATCCCGCGGCATAGCTGTTGGCGGCTTCGTCGCCCAAAATGTACTTCGAGATCAGGCCGGCTTCCAGTGTGCGGGCGATTCCCATCTTCCGCATGATGGTGGCCTGTGGCTCCAGCGTATAGCCGCCGTCGAAGGTGCCGGCCTTCATCACGTTGATGTGCTGGCCCATGTCGAGCTGGTCGATCGAGTAGTCGCCGTCCTTGAGCCCGTTCTTGGCCAGCACCGCCTTGGCGGTGTTGAAGTTGGCCGGCCCCGGCGCGGTCATCAGCTTGGCGCCCTTGAGATCCTTGATGGTCTCGGCCTTGAAGTCGGTGCGGACCACGAACTGTTCCATCTGCCAGGTCTTGGTCTGGCTGTTCGCGGAAATATAGGTTGCGACGCCCGGCTTTTTCACGTTGGCGTTCATGCCCTCGAGCATCACCAGCACCACCGAGACCTCGATTTGGTTGGTGATCAGGGCGGCGACATTGGCCGGCCCGCCCATCAGCTTGATGGTTTCGGGATCGATATTGACCTCTTTGAAGAACCCGCGCTCCAGCGCCACGAAATACGGCAGCGACGAACTCAGGGGAAAGACACCGACCTTGACCTTGTCGGCCGGCTTGTCCTGCGCCGCCGCCGGCAGCGCTGCCGCCGCCGTCAGGCCGGCGAGGCCAGCCATCAATTGCCGCCGGGTGCTTTTGCCATCAATTCCCATCGCAATTCTCCCTGTTCAATCACCGACAACCGCTGGGAACCAGCAAATCTGGTCCCCATCTGCCGATTCCTGAGGCAAGGACCATGCCGCGCGCCGCCCCCGGACCCGCGACAAGGCAGCTCATCCGCCCGTCGGCAATTGCCTAGACCCCGGCTTTCATGCGCGGCTTCGCTTGCCCGCTCAGCATCAGGTCGTATCCGGCGCCGCGGTCGATCATCGGCGGCGATGGCGACTGCTGGGCTCGCTTGTCGGCCCGCAACTTCTCGGTGGCGTCGTGGTCGATTTCGCCATCGTCGAGGCCGGAGGCGCGGATCAGCACCACGCCATAATCCTCTCGCGCACGCTCCGGCGACACCCGGCCTTCGATCACGTCCTGGTGCACCCGCTCCGGTTCGCGCTGCAGCGGATCGCCCCAGCCGCCGCCGCCGGTGGTGACCACGCGGACGATCTGCCCCGCGAGCACCGGCTCGCCGTCGACCAGGCCGCCGAGATCGCGTGCCTCGCCGTCAAGGTCGACGGTGACGCAGAACGGTGCGCCGGCCTTGCCGCCATTGAGGCCATAACAGCCAAGCCGTACCCGGTCGGCGGTAACGATGGTGCGGCAATCCACCAGCGCACGATAATGCTTCTCATAGCCGAGCCCGCCGCGGCGCAAGCCGGCGCCGCCGGAATCGGTGTTGAGCGCGAGCTTCTCGACCAGCAGCGGAAACCGGGTCTCGGTGAATTCCGCCGGCTGGTTGCGTGAATCCGGCACGATGTGAATGGCGTCATTGCCGTCGGCGTAATAGCGCCCGCCCGAGCCGCCACCCAGCACCTCGCGCGACAGGAACGAGTTGCCGTCGGCATCGGTGCCGTAAAAGCCGGTGTAGCGGATGGTTTCCTGGTCTGCCGGCATGCGGCCGTCAACGGCCTGCGCCACCACGCCCGCCAGCAGCCCGAGCACGCGCAGCAGCACGAACGAGCGCGCATTGGTCGCCGCCGGCCATTCCGGCGTGATCAGCGTGCCCTTGGGCGGGAACACGATGTCGAACACCTCGCACACGCCCTCGTTGACATGGATCTCGGCGGCGCGCTCCGGCGTATCGGCGAGATTGCGCAAAATGGGGGCGATCCATTTGATCAGGAAGGCGCCGTCGGCATAGTCGGCGGGCCAGTTGATCGGGCCGGTCGATTGCGGATCGGTGCCGGTGAAGTCGAGGGTGATGCGCCCACCCTTCTTGATCATCTTCATCACCAGCTTGTGCAGTTTGGGATCGGTGACGCCGTCATGCTCGACATAGTCTTCCCAGACGTATTCGCCGTCGGCGATCTTGGCGAGCAGCTCGTTGCGGTAGATGTCGCGGCATTTGTCCAGGATGGCCTGGAAGCAGGCCTCGACCTGGGCGCGGCCGAAACGCTCGAACAGGCCGGCCATCCGGCGCGCGCCCATGATGCAGGCCTGCATCTCGCTGTCGAGATCGGCCGCCAGCATCTCCGGCACCCGGGTGTTGCGCTTGATGATGGTGTAGACGGCCTCGTTGCGCACGCCTTCGCTGTAGAGTTTGACCGGCGGAATCGCGAGGCCTTCCTCGAACACGGTGGCGGCGGTGCCCGGCATCGAGCCCGGCACCTTGCCGCCGATGTCGTCGTGATGGCCGAACGCCTGGATGTAGGCGACCACCTCGCCCTCGTGGAACACAGGCACGGTGCTGCACAGATCGGGCAGGTGGCCGATGCTGCCTTCGGTCAGATAGGTGTCGTTCATCAGGAACACGTCGCCCGGCCGCATGGTTTCCGGCGGGAAGTCGCGCACCACCGCATTCGGCATTGCCGAATAGGAGCGTCCTGTCAGCTTGCGGCAATAGCGGTCGAACAGGCCGACGCGGTAGTCGTGCGCCTCGCGGATCATCGGCGAGCGCGCGGTGCGTTCGATGGCGTATTCGATCTCCGCCTCGATCGAGTTCAGCGTGCCCTCGATGATCTGCAGGATGATCGGGTCGACGTTGCTGGCGACGCTCGCCGGCGCGGTCGGCCACGGCTTGGATGGCTTTGCGGATGTCAGGCTCATCGGACGACCTCGAGCTGTGCCTTCGTCGGGCGGATGATCAGGATGCCGTGCGGATCGACGTCGAGATGCTGGCCGGGAAAGACCACCGTGGTCGATCCGAATTCCTCGACCACGGCCGGTCCCTCCAGGCGGAAGCCCGGCGACAGCACGGCGCGGTCATAGATCGGCGTGTCGTGAAAGGCGCCGTCGACATAGATCGGGCGCACCGCCTTGCGGGCGGGGGTGGCGCTGCGTTCGCTGAGTTTCGGCATGGTCGGGCGCTCGATCATGCCGAAGCCGGAGACGCAGAAATTGACCAGTTCGACCTTCTGCCGTCCCGCATAGTCATAGCCGAAGGTACGCCGGTGCGCGGCATGGAAAGCGTCGATCAGCGCCGTCAGGAAGCCCTGGTCGAGCGCGCCGCCCGGTGCCGTGACCCGCACCTCCATCGACTGGCCGGCATAGCGCACGTCCGCCTCGCGCACGATGCGGATCCGTGACGGATCGATGCCGTCGCGCTTCAGCGTCTCGATCGCCTCGTGCTCCAGCGCGGCATAGTGCGCGGCGATCCCTGCGAGATCGATGCTGTCCTCGTGCATTACCTTGGTCACGATGTGATCGGTGCGCCAGTCGACCGCAAGCAGGCCGAAGGCGGACAGGTTGCCGGGATTGGGCGGCACGATGCAGGCCTTCATGCCGAGCAGGTCCATCACCGCGGCGGATTGCGCCGGCCCGGCGCCGCCGAACGACAACAGCGCGAAACCGCGTGGATCGATGCCGCGCTGGATCGTCATCTGCCGGATGGCGTTGGCCTGGTTCCAGTTGGCGATCTCGATGATGCCGCTGGCGAGCTGCTCCACACTCATGTTGCCCGGAAGCTTTTCGGCGAGCGCGGCGATGCCGCGGCGCGAGCGTTCGATGTCGAGCGCGATGCCGCCGCCGATCAGCGCCGGAGGAATGCGTCCCAGCACCAGGTTGGCGTCAGTGATGGTCGGCTCGTTGCCGCCGCGCGGATAGCACATCGGGCCGGGTTCGGCGCCGGCGCTGCGCGGGCCGACCTTCAGATGTCCTTCGCGGCTGATCCAGGCGATCGAGCCGCCGCCGGTGCCGATGGTCTCGATGTCGATCATCGGGATGCGAACCGGGAAGGGGCCGACAGATCCGCCATTGGTGATATGCGGCTTGGCGCCTTCGATCAGGCAGAGGTCGGTCGAGGTGCCGCCGGCATCGAGCGTCACCAGATTCGGGAAGCCGGCGATTTCAGCGATCACCGCGCTGCCGAGCGCGCCCGCCGCCGGGCCGGACAGGGCCGTGGTGATCGGCTTCTTCACCACCTGATCGGTGCTCGCCACGCCGCCGCTCGACTGCATCACCAGGAACGGCTTGTCCTTCAGCGGGCCCAATTCGTCATGCACGCGTTTGAGGTAGCGCTCCATGTACGGCTTGACGAAGGCGTCGACCAGAGTGGTGACCGCGCGCTCGTATTCGCGGTATTCCGGCAGCACCGCGCACGACAGCGACAGCGTCGCTTCGGGATATTCCTCGGCGACGATCTCCGCCGCCCGCCGCTCGTGGGCGTCGTTGGCATAGGAATGAATCAGGCAGAGGCCGATGGCGCGGGTGCCGTGCTTGCGGAAATAGCGCGCCGCCTCGCGCACGCTATCCTCATCGAGCGGGTGCAGCTGGTTGCCGCGGAAATCCAGCCGGCCGCCGACTTCGCGCACGAACTGCAGCGGTACCAGGCGATCGGGCTTCACCCAGAAATACGAGTTGCCATAGCCCTCCGGCACCGATTGCCGGGCGATCTCGAGGATGTGGCGAAAGCCCGCGGTGACGATCAGCCCCAGCGAATCGATCTGCCCCTGCAGCAATGCGTTGGTGGCGACCGTCGTGCCGTGGGCGAGGCCCGCGACGTCGTCGGCGCTGCCACCGGCGGCGCCGAGAATGTCGTTGACGCCGCGCACCAGGCCGATCGCGGGATTGGTGGGCGTGCTCGAGACCTTGGTCACGTGCATGGCGCCGGTGGTGCTATCGACTGAAACGATATCGGTGAAAGTGCCTCCGGTATCGATACCGATCCGGAAACGGGGTGCTGCGGCGGCTGTCATGAGACGGGATCGCTCCTCCGGAATGGCCGGAAAGCCCATGTTTCCGGCGGAATGCGGCTGTTCGCCGGGCGAACAAGGCGGTGCATCGCGGTCCAAACTATGGGTGGCTGCGGCAATCCGAGTCAAAAATCAATTTTTGATGCGGCTATCGGTTTCTCCGATAAGGGGCGGTTCCGGCGCTCCGGGCCGTCAGGAATCCTTCAAGGCATCCTGCAGCGAGGTCAGGAAGGATTCCTTGCGGCGGGACAGCGGCTGCCGGCGGCGGAACAGGCTGAGCGCCACGCTGCGGCTGGGCGTGATCGCCAGTGCCTTCAGCACGCCGAGCGCGACCTCGTTCTCCGCGCAGGCGCGGGGCACGATGGCGATGCCTTTGCCTGATTGCACGATCACCTTGATGGTCTCGATATTATCGGCGATCGCCAGGATGTTGGGGCGGGTGCCGAGATCGGTGAACAGCGACAGCACCGCCTGGCCATATCCCACCGTCAGTTCGCTCATGATGATCGGCTCGGCCAGCAGGCGGCCGATATCGACCGGCGCCTTCGAGCGGGCAAGGGGATGCTTGGGCGGCACGATCAGCGCGAGCTCCGCCGTGGTCAGTCGGAAGAACACCAGGCCCGCGGGCAGCCGGTCCGGATCGGTCTCGATGGCGAGACCGGCGTCGATGCGCTCCTCGTGCAGTTCGTTGAAGATGTTCTTGGTCGGCGCGGTCAGCAACTCCAGCCGCACGCCCGGCAGGATCTCATGCAGGCGGGGAAACAGCCGCGGCATGAAGATCTGCGCCATGCCGGAGCCCATGCCGATGGTCAGGGTGTCCGAGATGGCGCCCTTGAGGCGCCGCGCGGTGTCGGAGAGGCTGAGGAGATCGCCGACCACCCGTTCGGCTTCGTAGAGAAAGGTGCGGCCGCGGTCAGTCAGCTCGATGCCGCGCGGCGTGCGGGCGAATAGCGGAAAGCCGACCTCCTCCTCGAGCAGGCGCACCTGTTCGCTGACCGCGGACTGGGAAATGTTCAGGCGGCTCGCCGCCTTGGTGAAGCTGCGCTGCTTGGCCACCGCAAGGGTATATCGGATCTGGCGGAATTCCATGCTGCAACCTCAAGCCACGACAGGGCTGACCTCAGCCTAGGGCATGATTCTGAAAATTGAAAACCGGTTGGATGCGGCTCACGTCGAGGTGCTGGTTCCAAACTTCTCCGCCAGCGCCGGAAACAGCCGGTCCGGTTTGAACGGCAAGTCGCGAAAACGGATGCCGGTGGCATCGGCGATGGCGTTGCCGAGTGCGGCGGCGACCGGATTGTAGGGGCTCTCGCTCATGGATTTCGCGCCAAGCGGGCCGACCGTGTCCGACGTCTGCGCGAACAGCACCTCGGTGCGCGGCAGGTCGGCGAACGAGGGCAGGTGATAGTCGCGGAATTTCGCGTTCACCACGCGCCCTTCGGCATCGAGAATGACCTCCTCGTATAGCGCAGCGCCAATCCCCTGGGCGACGCCGCCTTCGACCTGGCCGCGGCACTGCATCGGGTTGACCACGCGGCCGGCGTCCGCCGCCTGCACGCTGTCGAGAATGCGCAGCTCCCCGGTGCCGCTATGCACTGCGACCCGGAATCCCTGCACATTGAAGGCGACCGAGCGCGGCGATCCATTGCTGTGCCCGTGCCCTGACAGCGCGTTGCCCTGGGTGCGCGTAGCCGCGGCGATCTCGGTGAGTGGAATGCGCCGCGCTCCGCAGACGACGAGATCTCGATCCAGCCGGCAGGTCTCGGGCCCGGCTTTCTCCAGCGTGGAGGCGAACAGCAGGATGCTGTCGCGCAGGGCCTTCGCGGCCAGCTCGGTCGCCCGCCCGGCCACGAAGGTGCCGGCGCTGCCATAGGCACCGGTGTCATGCCCGCCATGGTCGGTGTCGGATTGATGCAGGCGGATGCTGTCGACCGAGGTCGCCAGCGCCGTGGCCGCGATCTGGCGATGCACGGTGCTGGTGCCGTTGCCGAACTCGACGGTACCGACCACGAGGTCGAAGGCACCGTCGTCACGCAGGGTGATTTTGACATCGGCGAAATGACCGAACGGCGGGATGGTGTCGATCATGGTCATGGCGATGCCTTCGCCGGTCAGCCATTCCTTGGCCAGTGGCAGGGCACGACCGCGCGATACATTCATCGCGGCTTCCACCAGGTCGAGGCACTGGTCCAGGCCATAGCTGCCGTAGACGACGTCGCTGTGCTCGCTGCCCGGCGATGTCATGGGATCGCCCGGTCTGATCATGTTCTTGCGGCGAATCTCGAACGGCGACAGGCCGAGGCCGCGCGCCAGTTCATCCATCGCGGACTCGATGGCAAATGTTGTCTGCGGCAAGCCGAAGCCGCGGAACGCGCCGCTCGGCACCGTATGGGTGTACGCGGCGATGCCGTCGACCTTCTTGTTCGGGCAATTGTAGATCGCGATCGATTCCCCGCAGGCGTGATACAGCACCTCCGGGCCGTGATTGCCGTAGGCGCCGGTGTTGGAGAGCACGTCCATCTGCAGCGCCGTTAGCGTGCCGTCGCGGCGTGCTCCGGCTTTCACCCGCACCCGCATGGGATGGCGCACGGTGGCGCCGATGAATTGCTCCTCGCGGGTGAATTCGAGCTTGACCGGGCGCCCGGTGCGCAGCACGGCAAGAGTCAAGACATCCTCGACCAGCATCTCCTGCTTGCCGCCGAAGCCGCCGCCCAGCCGCGCGCACACCACACGCACCTTGTCCGCGGGCAGATCGAAGATCTGGCACAGCAGCTTGCGGGCGAGGAAGGGTGTCTGGGTGCTGGAGCGCACATTGATGCGCCCGTGCGCGTCCAGCCAGGCCAGGCCGCCATGGGTTTCCAGGTGCGCGTGCTGCACCCGCTGGGTGGTGAAGGTGTCGTCATAGACAAAATCCGCCGCGGCAAAGCCGGCCTCGACATCGCCGAGATGATAGCGGACCTCGGCCAGCATATTGCGCGTGGCGTCGACAATGCGGCAGTCCGGCTTGTCGTGGACCATCGGTGCACCCGGCAGGATCGCGAGCTCCGGATCGATCACCGCCGGCAGCACCTCGTAATCCACCTTGAGCCAGCGGCATCCTTCCTCGGCCGCGGCTTCGGTGTCGGCGATCACGGCGGCGACGCGCTGGCCGACAAACCGCACCACGTCGTCGAACACGCGGGTGTCGAGGGCATCGTCGCGGGTGAATTCATGCACGCCGGTGGTGAACAGCGTTGCCGGCGCGTTCTGGAAGGTCAGGATGTCGATCACGCCCGGCACCGCCAGCGCTGCAGATGTATCGATCCCCCGGATGCGGGCATGGGCGTGGGGCGAGCGCAGCAGCTTGATGTGGCATAGGCCCGCGATGGTGGTATCGAACGTGTAGGGCGCCTGTCCGCGGACCACGTGCGCCGCCGCCGGCGCCGCGACACTGCGGCCGAAGGCGTCGCCTGTGCCGTCGGTTTCCACCTCACTGCGATTGGCCAGCGCGTCGTCGATGGCGCGATAACCGGTGCAGCGGCAGAGATTGCCTTTCAACACGTTCGGCAGGTCGGCGCGCTGTGCCTGATTCAGCGAGGCGCAGGTCAGGATCATGCCCGGAGTACAGAAGCCGCACTGGAACGCTTGCGCATTCAGGAACGCCTGCTGCATGGCATGGGGACTGTCGCCCGAGGCCAGACCTTCGATGGTGGTGATTTCGTGCCCATCGGCGCGATGCGCGGGAAAAAGACAGCTGTGCACGGGATCACCGTCGAGCAGCACCGTGCAGGCGCCGCAGTCGCCGGCATCGCAGCCCTTCTTCACGCCGTACCAGGCCAGCTCGCGCAGCAGCGTGCGCAGGCATTGGCCGGCGCGTGGTGTCGCCGCGAACGGCCGGCCGTTGATCATGTAGGTCATGGCGGCCCCGCCAGTTCAGTGCGGATCTCGTCCGCCAGCCGCAGCGTCATCTGCTTGCGCCACGCGGGTCGCCCGTGAACGTCGCTGTGATAGAGCGGATCGGGAATCGCGCTGATGAGGCGATCGCGCAGTGTCGCCGCCGATGGCATCGTCTCGAATTGCAGTCGAACGGGCTTGACGGTCGCCGCCGTCACCGTGAGCGCGAACGTGCCGTCGCGCGGCGACGTTCCAATCAACAGCGCCGCCGAGCGGCCGACCGGCGTCAGCGAGATCTGCCGGAACGCGGTTCGTGCCGCCAGCGAGGTGGCCGGCAGCGTGATCGCTCGCAGGAGTTCGCCGGGCGCAAGTGTATTGCGTCCCGCGCCGGTAATGAAATCGAGCACGCTGACGTGGCGCTCGCCTCCATCCGGCGTCCAGATGGTGCAGGTGCCGTCCAGCGCTGTGGCCAGTGAAATCATTGGGCCGGCCGGCAGTGACAGGCAGAGATTGCCGCCGACCGTCGCCGCCTTCCAGATCTTGAACGAGGCGAGGAAGGCGCGCGCGCACTGCTCGAACAGCGGGGCCGCGCGCCACTTCGAGCTGGCGGAGAGTCCCGCAAGTTCGGCGACGGTGCAGGTCGCCGCGATGGCGAGGCCGTGCTCGCTCCTGGTCAGCGCCGGCCATTGCAGATCGGTGAGATCGATCAGGCGGGTGAGATGCGGTTGCGGTTCGGAGAACAGGAACGTGCCGCCTGCGAGCCATGCATCGCCTGCCGTCCAATTGGGCAGCTGCGCCCGGGACAGCGGGCGCGCGACCTCCGTAATGGTGTTCAGGTCCATGCAGGCGTCAGGTTCGCAAACGGCACCAGGGCATTCAAGCGATCTTTCGTAAAGACTTGCAAATCCGGAGCCAATTGTCTGACGGCAGCGACGTGGCTAAAAATAGCCACAGTACGCCCGCCGAGCTCATTCGGCCGGGCTTCCGGAGATGTCCTATGCCGACACCTGATCGACCGATCTGGATCAAGGATCCTCTTTCCATCCTGACAGATGGCGCCGAACGCGGTGTGGTGGTCGACGGCGGGCGTGTTGTCGAACTGGTCGGCAGGGGCAAGCAGCCGGTGGCCCGTGACGTTGCTGTGTGCGATGCCTCCGCTCATGTGGTGCTGCCCGGCCTGATCAACACCCATCATCATTTCTATCAGACCCTGACACGGGCACTCCCGGCCGCCATGGACCGCGAGCTGTTTCCCTGGCTGCAGGCGCTCTATCCGGTCTGGGCCAAATTGACGCCGGCTTATCTCGATCTCGCCGTCACGGTGGCGATGTCGGAACTGTTGCTGTCGGGCTGCACCACCACCACCGATCATCACTATGTCTTTCCTGCGGGCCTCGAGTACGCGGTCGATATCGAAGTCGCCGTCGCGCGGCGGCTGGGGTTGCGGGTGCTGCTGACACGGGGATCGATGAACCGTTCGCAGCGTGACGGCGGGCTGCCGCCCGACAGTGTGGTACAGGACGAGCAGACCATCCTGGCCGACAGCGCGCGCGTGGTGGCGCAGTTCCACGAGCGCGGCGACACGGCCATGGTCCAGATTGCGCTGGCGCCATGCTCGCCGTTTTCCGTGACGACGTCGCTGATGCGCGCAACGGCGGCGTTGGCGGACCGCCTCGACGTTCGCCTGCACACCCATCTGGCCGAGACCGAGGACGAAAACCGCTTCTGTGAACAGCTGCACGGCTGCCGCCCGCTGGATTATCTGGAGGATTGCGGCTGGCTGAACGGGCGCACATGGCTGGCCCACGGCGTCCATTTCAACGCCGCCGAGATGCAGCGGCTGGCGAAGGCGAAAACCAGTATCAGTCATTGCGCCTGCAGTAATCAGCTGCTGGCATCCGGGTGCTGTCCGGTGTGCGACATGGAAGACGCCGGCGTGGCCATCGGGCTCGGCGTCGACGGCTCGGCATCGAACGACGGCTCCAATTTGATCCAGGAGGTGCGCTCCGCTTTCCTGCTGCAGCGCGCCCGTTATGGCGTCACCCGCGTCAGCCATAAGGATGCGTTGCGCTGGGCCACCGAAGGCTCGGCAGCCTGCGTCGGCCGCCCGGAATTGGGCAGGATTGCCGTCGGCAAGATGGCTGATCTGGCGCTGTTCAAGCTGGACGAGTTGCGCTTCTCCGGTCACGGCGATCCGCTGGCGGCGCTGGTGCTATGCGGCGCGCATCGTGCCGACAGGGTCATGGTCGGCGGCAAATGGGTGGTCGAAGACGGTGCGATTCCGGGGTTGAATGTCGCCGATCTGATCCGGCGTCACAGCGCGGCGGCGGCTGCGATGAGCGGGATCATCTGATCGCAACAAGAGCCCGGACAATCGTCCGGGCTCTTGCCGATAACGAAACGGCAGTGGCTATTTGCCCGGGATCGCGTCGTCGATGCCCTTGACGTAGAAATTCATCCCCAGGATCTGGCCGTCGGCGAGATGGCCGCTGCCCTTGCACTCGACCTCCTTGCCGTCTTGCGCGAGCACCGGGCACTTGAACGGATGCAGCGTGCCCTTGGTGATAGCGGCTTGGGTGTCCTCGGCCATTTTCTTCACATCGTCGGGCATGTTGGTGTAGGGCGCCATCACGAACATCTTGGTTTCGATGCCGCCCCAGGTGTCTTCCGACTTCCAGGTGCCGTTGAGCTCCGCCTTGACCCGTTCGATATAATAGGGGCCCCAGGTATCGATGATCGACGTCAGCTGCGTCTTCGGTCCGAATTTGATCATGTCGGAGTCCTGGCCGAAGGCCAGCGCGCCGCGCTCGGAGGCGATTTGAACCGCCGCCGGGCTGTCGGTGTGCTGCATGACGATGTCGACGCCCTGGTCGAAAAGCGCTTTCGCCGCGTCCGCTTCCTTGCCGGGATCGAACCAGGTGTTCGCCCAGATGATCTTGACCTTGATATTGGGGTTGATGCTTTGCGCGCCGAGAATGGTGGCATTGATGCCCGAGACCACCTCGGGAATCGGGAAGGAGCCGATATAGCCAAGCAGGCCCTTTTTCGACATCTTCGCGGCGATCTGTCCCTGGATGTAGCGGCCCTGATACCAGCGCGCGGAATAGGTCGCCATGTTCTTGTCGCGCTTGTAGCCGGTGGCGTGCTCGAAATGCACATTGGGGTATTTCTTGGCGACCTTCAGCGTCGGATCCATGTAGCCGAACGATGTGGTGAAGATCAGCTTGTTGCCGGCGCGGACCAGTTGCTCGATGGAGCGTTCGGCGTCCGGCCCTTCGGCGACATTCTCGAGGTAGGTGGTCTCGATCTTGTCGCCGAGCGCCTTGATCAGTTCCTCGCGCCCGACATTATGCTGGTGGGTCCAGCCGAAGTCGCCGACCGGTCCCAGATAGATGAATCCGACTTTCAATTTGTCGGCAGCCGATGCGCCGGTCAGGCCGGTTGCACTCGCAAGCAGAATAGCTGCGGCGGCAAATAAGGTTTTTCTCATAAGCTCTCTCCACGACGACGGGGAACAAACACACCCAGAGCGCGGCTCCCGCCGCACACGCTCCGGAAAAAAATTAGCGATCCGGCACGAACACGTTGCCGAGCGCGGCTGGGGCGGTCGAGCCACCGGTGCGCGCGCGCGATATCAGGACCAGCACGATGACGGTGGCAAGATAAGGCAGCGCCGACATCAACTGCGAGGGAACGCCGACGCCGGCGCCCTGCGCATGCAATTGCAGAATCGTCACGGCGCCGAACAGGTAAGCGCCGATCACCAGCCGTGCCGGACGCCACGACGAGAACACGACCAGTGCAAGAGCAATCCAGCCGCGGCCTGCCGTCATTCCCGGAATGAAGAACGGCGTGTAGGCAAGCGGCAGATAGGCGCCTGCGAGGCCGGCGCAGGCGCCGCCGAACAACACGGCCAGGGTGCGGATCTTGAGCACCGGATATCCCAGCGCGTGAGCCGAGATGTGATTGTCGCCGATCGCGCGCAGGATCAAGCCGGCGCGACTGCGGTACAGGAACCACCAGGTTGCAACGACCAGTGCGACCGAGACGTAGACGAACATATCCTGGCCGAACAAAATCCGTCCGATCAATGGAATGTTCGTCAGGCCCTGGATGTTGAGGCGGGGCGCGATCGCAATTCGTTCCCCGACGAAGCCGGCGCCGATCAATCCCGAAAGTCCAACGCCCAGGATCGTCAATGCAAGGCCGCTCGCGACCTGGTTGACGGCGAGACCGAGCGCCATCGCCGCAAAGATCAGCGACAGCGCGACGCCTGCGCCGATGCCGCAAAGCGCACCGATCAGGGTCGAGCCGGTGTAAAGCGCGCCAGCGAACCCGCAGGCCGCGCCGACGATCATCATGCCCTCGATGCCGAGATTGAGCACGCCGGCGCGCTCCACCACGAGCTCGCCGGTCGCCGCCAGCAGCAGCGGCGTCGATGCGGCGATCACCGAGAGAATGATGGCTTCAACCAATCCCATCGGCTGCCGCTCGCTGTGAGGTCATCAATCGGATGCGATAGAGAATGAAGGAATCGCAGGCCAGCACGTAGAACAGCAGGATGCCCTGGAACACCTTGGTCATGTCGAGCGGAATTTTCATCGCGATCTGCGCCTGTTCGCCGCCAATGAAGGTGAGCGCGAGAAACAGTCCTGCAATTAGTATTCCAACCGGATTCAGCCGGCCGAGAAAGGCGACAATGATCGCGGTGAAGCCGTAGCCCGGAGAAATCCCCGGCTGCAGATGGCCGATCGGCCCGGCGACCTCGATAATCCCCGCGACGCCGGCGAGCGCGCCCGACAATGCGAAAGTCAGAATGACGAGCTGGTTCGCGTTAAAGCCGCCGAAGCGCGCGGCGCGCGGCGCGGCGCCGACCACGCGGATTTCGAAACCCTTGATGGTCCGACCGAGCAGGACGAAGATTGCGACCACGATCACGATGGTCAACAGCACGCCGGCATGCAGCCGGGTGCCTTCGATCAGCAGCGGCACCGTGGCGACGGGATCGAATTCGGCGGTGGTGGGAAAATTGAAGCCGTTCGGATCGCGCCAGGGGCCGCGGACCAGATAGTCCAGCAGCAGTTCGGCGACATAGACCAGCATCAGGCTGGTCAGGATTTCGCTGGCGCCGAACCGCACCCGGCAGATTGCCGGGATCAGGGCATAGAGTGCGCCGGCGATCGCGGCGCAGAGCAGCATGGCCGGCAGCACCCAGGCGCCGGCGTCGGTTCCCTGGGTCTTGACCGCGATCCAGCTTCCCGCCACCGCACCGATCACGAGCTGTCCCTCGGCGCCGATGTTCCAGGCGTTGGCGAGATAACAGAGCGAAAGTCCGACCGCGATCAGCACCAAAGGCGAGGCCTTCACCGCGATCTCCTGCAGCGAATAGCTGTCGGTCAGTGGCTGGATGAAATAGGCCGACAGCGCGGCAATCGGATTCTTGCCGATCAGCGCGAATACGATGCTCATGGTGACCAGCGTCAGCGGGATGGCGATCAGCGGCGAGACCAGCGCGATCGCCGTGGAGCGCTCGGTGCGCTTCTCAAGCACGAGCGGCATGCGGCGGCTCCTCCTGCTTTGTCGCGGCGCTGCCGCCCATCAACAGTCCGATGGTTTCGCGGTCCGCGTCCGCGGCCGCCAATGAATCGGACAGCCGTCCGTGAAACATCACTGCGATGCGGTCGGCGATTTCGGACAGTTCATCAAGATCCTGGCTGATCACCATCACGGCGGAGCCGCGCGCGGCGAGATCGAGCAGCGCCTGGCGGATCACGGCGGCGGCGCCCGCGTCGACGCCCCAGGTCGGCTGGCTGACCACCAGGATGCCGGGGTCGCGCAGGATCTCGCGGCCGACAATGAACTTCTGCAGGTTTCCGCCGGACAGGCTGGCGGCTTCCGGATCGCGCTTCGCCTTGCGCACGTCGAAGGCCTGCGTCGCGCGATCGACGGTGGCGAGCGTGGCCTTGGCGTTGATGAAGCCGTGTTGCACCATGGCGCCGGTGGCGTGGCCGGTCAGCAGGGCATTTTCCGACAGCCGCATCCGTGGCGCGGTGCCGTGTCCCAGCCGCTCTTCCGGCACGAATGCCGCGCCGAGCTTGCGCCGCTCGGTGATGGACAGATGCCCGGCCGACTGGCCATCAATGACGATGGTCAAGGGGTCGGGCAGGCGCCGCTCGCCGGAGAGGATGGCGAACAGTTCGTCCTGGCCGTTGCCGGCGACGCCGGCAATGCCGAGAATTTCACCGCCTTTCAGCTCGATCGAAATGTCCGCGAGGCGGACGCCGTGCGGCTCGTCGGGCGCGGCGCTGAGGTTATTCACGACCAGGCGGGGCACGGTGATCGCGCGGCCGGTCGCGGCTTTCACCTGCTTGATTTCGGCCCCCACCATCATCCGCGCCAGCGAGCCGGCGGTTTCCGCGCGGGGGTTGCAGGTCGCGACTTTCTTGCCGGCCCGGAGAATGGTTGCGACATCGCACAGCCGCTTCACCTCGTCCAGCTTGTGGCTGATGTAGAGCACGGCGCGTCCCTCGGATGTCAGGCGCTCGAGCACGGTGAAGAGCTGGTCGGCTTCCTGCGGGGTCAGCACCGCCGTGGGTTCGTCGAGGATGAGAAACCGCGGATTTTGCATCAGCAGCCGGACGATCTCGATGCGCTGCCGTTCTCCGACCGAGAGCTGCCAGACCTCGCGCTTGGGATCGAGCGGCAAGCCGTAGGTCCGCGAAACCTCCGCCAGCCGCGCCGACATCTGTCCGAAGGATTCATCGGTCGACAATCCCAGCGCGACATTCTCGGCCACCGTCAGGTTGTCGAACAGCGAGAAGTGCTGAAACACCATGCCGATGCCGAGCGCGCGCGCCGCCGCCGGCCCGGCGAGCTCGATTCGCTGGCCCTCCCAGCGCAGCTCGCCGCCGCCGGGCTGGATCAGTCCGTAGATCACCTTCACCAGGGTCGATTTGCCGGCGCCATTCTCGCCGAGCAGGGCGTGGACCTCGCCGGGACGCACATCGAGATCGACCGAATCGTTGGCGAGAAAATCGCCGTACCGCTTGGTGATGCCGACCGCCTGGAGCAGCGGCAAATCACCGGGATGTGGTGCGATGGTCGGTGCGGCGGACATCGAATGCGGACAACTCACTGGTGCGAACGGGGTAAGCTTCGGCGATACTGTGACAAATCGGAATCGAAGGTAAGTGGTGAAAAGGCGTCATCACCTGCCCAGAACACCGGCAATGGACCGGGGCTGACCGTGATCGCTTCGTCATGGATGGCGGTGATGACATGTCGTCGGCAATGGGGAAGCCGATGGTTGCCCCAGCAACCTGTTGCAGAATTGTAACTGTCGGCCGGCAATCGTGCGGGGCGGTTTTGGCATCAGTCTGTTTTTTGAGCATGGCCGCTGCTGGCTTCTGGATTAGAAAAGCAAGGCATAAATTGTCGCAGTCGCGCCCCCTCACATGCGCCAGATTGCCGCAATAATTCGGGCTTTTCGGCATGTCGTCCGTTGTATTGGGCGTCGCCGTCGCGCCCATCGTCGGCGATGGCCTCGCGAGCCCATGTGCCGATGTATTTTGCGCCGGTTTCAAGAACTGAGCATTTTCTGCGGAACTTTCGGGCTTTGCCATTTGGCGCCCCCGCGCAAACTGACCGGGACAGCTTTTAGTTTGTCGCAACTTCTCTGGGGGACCAGCTCGATGTTTTACAAATCAATCGCTCTTGCGGCCGGGCTTGCCGTGACGGCATTCAGCTCGGCGTTCGCTGCCGACCTTGCGCCGATGCCGGTCAAGGCCAAGCCGATTATCGACGTGCCGTTCTTTCTTGTGAACGACAACCGCCTGACCTACGCCTACCAGTTCACCGCAACCTCGCCTGGCTTTGCCGACAAGACCGCGAAGCAGGTCTATGCCTTCACCCACTTCGACGTCTGGGCCTACGGCACCAACTTCATCAACCTCGAACTGCTCAAGTCGGATCATCGGGACCCGGCGTCTCCCTGCATCGGAACCGTCGGCGTTCCGAACGCCTGCGCCGGCGCCATGGAGTTTTACGGGCTGATCCGCAGCACCTTCGGCTGGAATCAGATTTTCGACACCCATGCCTTCACCATGGGGCCGTTGCAGAACGTGTCGTTCGTGGTCGGTGCGGATGGCGAGACGGAAAACCAGTTCCTGGCCCCGAACAAGAAAGACGTGGTGGCCGGTCTGCAGTTTGCCTTCAACCTGCCGTACAAGGGCTTCTTCAACGTCAATCCGCTGTATTACCAGGAGTGGAATCACAACACCTTCGTGACTCCGGGCTTTGTTCCGGCTGGCTTCACCGGCATTCCTGATGGAAACACCCATTTCAAGGGCACTTGGGCGGTGGAAATGAACTACTACATGGATCTCGGCTTCTTGCCGGAAAACCTGCAGTATTTCGCCATCAGCGGTCGCGCCGGCTTCTACGGCCCGAAGGGCAGCGGTGCTTACGGCAGCTACACGCTCCCCGACAGCAACAAAACCAAGATGGAAATCAACAGCGAGCCGATCCGTCTGACCATGGACACCAGCAAGCTGATCTGGGGCCCGAAATACTCCCACTTCCTCGACGTCTGGGTTGCCTATCGCTACTGGGAGAACAAGTTCGGTCTTGACGACAAGAACACCAATAACGGCGTCTGCTTCTTCAACGCCGGAACGGCTGCGGCCACCAACAACAAGAGCTGTACTGAAAAGTCCCTCTATGCTGGCGTGACGGTCAAGTTCTGATCCGAGGCTGTTAGCGACAAGGCTGTCAGCTCCAAGGTTGTTAGCTCCAAGTCTGTCAGGTCCAAGTCTGTCAGCGACACATGGCGCCGCGGTCTTTGCCGCGGCGCCATCAGGTTTGCGGTGATGTGCCCCGGAGCGTTCCTCATTCTCTGCTGTCATCGCCGCGAAGCGGCGATCCAGTAAACGCAGGCGCTGGTCACGAGCATCGCGGCTCCTCATGCACGCCGGGCGTAATTGATGCCCGCGTGCGTGCGCGGGCATGACAGCAATGGGAGGCGCCGTACTTCGCGCTGAACAACCTTTTTCTACGCGCGCGGCTCCCAGGCGCCGGCGTGCCCTGTGGCGGCCTCGTCCTCCAGCAGCGGCCCGACCACCTCGATGTCGCGCTGTCCGGTGCGGAACACCTCGCGGCATGGCAGGTCGAGTGTCAGGTTTTCTGGATGATCGCCGGTCAAGCTGCGCAGGCGATGTTCGCTGAGGCCGTACACCAGCCGGCCGATGCCGGCCCAGTAGATGGCGCCGGCACACATCGCGCAGGGTTCTGCCGAGGAATAGAGTGTCGCGCCGCGCAGAATGTCGGCGTCGTAGGCGATGCTGGCGTCGGTGCAGAGCAGGCGCTCGGCATGGGCGGTGCCGTCCCGTGACGGCAGGTGGCCGTTTTCTCGCTCCATCAGCACCTGGCCTGATGTGTCGACCAGGATGGCTCCGAATGGATGATTGCCGTGGGCGCGGGCCGCGAGCGCGACCGCGAATGAACGGCGCAGGAATTGTTCATCGTCGTGGGCCATCAGCTCACCCCTTACGCATGCCTGGCTGCGAGCAGAGCAGAAATGTTGGTTCAATGCCATCGATGTGGATCTGCCGCCTCGTCATCCACCGAGACCGAGGGCCTTGATGCGGGAGGCAAGTGTGGTTGGTTTCATGGCCAGCAGTTCCGCCGCGCCACCGGCGCCGGACACCTTGCCGCCGCACAGGTCAAGGGCGGCGGCGATGTTGCTGCGATCGCGCTCGCGCATTTCGTCCTCGGTCAGGATGACGGGCCGCGTCTCGCCCTTGCGTGGATCGGCCACCGGCGTGGCGTGAGATCCTGGGGGATCGGGCAGGTCGATGCGCAAGCGTCCGTTCTGCGCCAGGATCGCCGCCCGCTCGATCACGTTCTGCAATTCGCGCACATTGCCCGGCCAGTCGTAGCGCGCGAGTTTTCGCGCGTCGGCCTCTGACAGCCGCAAATCCGATTTCAGCGCCTTGCTCTCGCTCATCAGGAAATGTTGGGCAAGCAGCGCGATGTCCTCGCGGCGATCGCGCAGCGCCACCGATTCCACCGGGAAGACGTTGAGCCGGAAATAGAGATCCTCGCGAAACCGCCCGCGCTGCACCTCCAGCTTGAGGTCGCGGTTGGTGGCGGCGATCACGCGGACGTCGACGGCGCGGGTGCGTTCCTCGCCGACCCGCTCGAAATGGCCCTCCTGCAGCACCCGCAGCAACTTGCCTTGCAGTTCGATCGGAATTTCGCCGACCTCGTCGAGGAACAGCGTGCCGCCGTCGGCCAGTTCGAACCGGCCGATGCGGTCGCGCAGCGCGCCGGTGAAAGCACCTTTGACATGGCCGAAGAACTCGCTCTCGAACAGCTCGCGCGGGATCGCGGCGCAATTGACCCGGATCAGCGGCCGGTCCTGGCGCTGGCTGGCCTCATGGATGGCGCGGGCGATCAGCTCCTTGCCGGTGCCGGATTCGCCCGTGATCAGCACCGACGCATCGGTCGGCGCGACCAGTTTGACCTGGCGCAGGATGGTCTGGATTGCCTCCGAGCGGCCGATGATGCCGCGCGGATTGGTTTCGATGCGGATTTCTTCCTGCAGGTAGGCGTTCTCCAGTTCGAGCCGTTCGCGTAACTGGTCGACTTCCGCCAGCGCCGCGCGCAGCTTCTCGTCCGCCTCGCGGCGCTGGCTGACATCGCGGAACACGATCACGGCGCCGACCACAAGGTCGCGGTCCCGGATCGGCGTCGAGGTGTATTCGACCCAGACCGGCGCGCCGTCCTTGCGCCAGAACACTTCATCGTCGACCTTGTGGATGGCGCCATCGCGGAAGGCTGCGTAGATCGGGCATTCCTCGTGCGGATAATGGCTGCCGTCGTGGCGGGTGTGATGCACGATCGAATGGATGTCGCGGCCGACCAGTTCATCCGCCGACCAGCCGAGGATGCGCTCCGCCACCGGGTTGACGAATGTGGTCTTGCCCTCGGCGTTGACGCCGTAGATGCCTTCGCCCGCCGCGCGCAGGATCAAGCGGTTCTCGCGCTCGATGTCGCGGAACACGCGCTCCACCCGCTGCCAGGCGGCGATGCCGCCGCCCATATAGTCATCCGCCGCCGCATCGACCGAGCGCCGCCGCCGCTCATCGAGATCGCTGATGGCAAGCAGCAGATGCGGCGTTGCGCCGTCGCGGGGGATCAGCGAGCCGCTGTATTCGCTGCGCAGCTCCTTGCCGGCGGCATGGCGCGGCACCAGCGTCGTGGTCCAGTAGGCGCTCTTGGCCAGCACCGCCTGGGTGAACACGATCAGCGCCGGCAATTGGCCGGCATGCAGTGCGCTGATCTTCATCTGCCGCAGCAGCGCGCGGTCGTAGCCGAGCAGGGTGCAGGCGGCCGGATTGGCGTCGAGGATCTGGTCCGCGAAGGGATCGAGCAGCAGCTGCGGCTGAGCGGAGAAGTCGAAGGCGGTGCCGACGGTGCTCATGATCTCTTACGGATTTTCGTAAATGAAATGACGAGATATCGTATATCACGAAATTTCGTGAGGTGCAGATTGTCGCAGTCCCATTGAGATGATTGAGGAATCCGAGTTCTGCTGCGCTGGCATGGGCTTTGCGTAGAGAGTCCCAGGTCAGATCCACGCAGGGGAGCTCTCATGTCCACTTTCGACGATCCGTTTGATGCCGACCATTCCTTGCAGGCGACCGGTTGCGGCTGCGGCCTCCATCGCACCAGGGCCGAACACGACCGAGAAGCGCAACTCGCCCTGCAATGCGCGCCGGTCGAAAGTTCGGAGCAGCAGTATGAGGGCGTGGTTGCCTCCGCGGTGATGCGCGCGATGTTTCCGAAGGATGTGGCGCGCCGCGCATTCCTGAAATCGGTCGGCGCCTCCACCGCGCTTGCGGCGATCTCGCAATTCTTTCCGCTGAAGACCGCGACTGAGGTGTTTGCGCAAGGAGCGGCCCTGGAGAAGAAGGATATCAAGGTCGGTTTTATCCCGATCACCTGCGCCACGCCGATCATCATGGCGGCGCCGATGGGCTTTTATGCCAAGCAGGGACTGAACGTCGAAGTGATCAAGACCGCCGGCTGGGCGGTGATCCGCGACAAGACCATGAACAAGGAATACGACGCGGCTCACATGCTGTCGCCGATGCCGCTGGCCATCACCATGGGCGTCGGCTCCAATCCGCAGCCCTACACCATGCCGGCGGTTGAGAACATCAATGGCCAGGCCATCACGCTCGCCATCAAGCACAAGGACAAGCGCGATCCCAAGGACTGGAAGGGATTCAAGTTCGCCGTGCCCTTCGACTATTCCATGCACAATTACCTGCTGCGGTATTACCTGGCCGAGCATGGCATCGATCCCGACACCGACGTGCAGATCCGCGCGGTGCCGCCACCGGAGATGGTGGCCAATTTGCGCGCCGACAACATCGACGGTTTCCTCGGTCCTGATCCGATGAACCAGCGCGCCGTCTATGACGGTGTCGGCTTCATCCACATTTTGACGAAGGATATCTGGGAGGGGCATCCGTGCTGCGCCTTTGCGGCGTCGAAGGAATTCGTCACCACGATGCCCAACACCTACGCGGCGCTGCTGAAGTCGATCATCGACGCCACCGCGTTCGCCCACAAGGCGGAGAACCGCAAGCAGATCGCCGAGGCGATCGCACCCGCAAACTATCTCAATCAGCCGCCGATCGTGCTGGAGCAGATCCTGACCGGCACTTTTGCTGACGGTCTCGGCAACATCGTGACGCAGCCGAACCGGGTCGATTTCGATCCGTTCCCCTGGCAGTCGTTCGCGGTGTGGATCATGACCCAGATGAAGCGGTGGGGGCAGATCAAGGGCGACGTCGACTACGCGGCGGTGGCGAGCCAGGTCTATTTGGCCACCGACACGGCCAAGCTAATGAAAGAGGTTGGCCTGACGCCGCCGGCAAACACCACCAAGTCGTTCTCGGTGATGGGCAAACCGTTCGATCCGGCCAAGCCCGAGGACTATCTCGCCAGCTTCAAGATCCGAAAGGCGAGCTGAGGTGGGCAGTTCGCTGACATTGCGCGCCGCTATCCTGTCGGTTGCGATCTTCGCGGCCTTCCTCGGCGTGTGGCATCTGGCGACCCGCGGCACCGGCACCACCGCCGCGATGAGCCCGGAGTATGCGCGGCTGATGGGCGCGACTGCGACTCAGGGCAAGTCGGCGATGCCGGGCCCGCTCGATGTCGGCGCCAAGCTGTGGGAGCACATCAGGCGTCCGTTCTATGACAACGGACCGAACGACAAGGGCCTCGGCATCCAGCTCGGATATTCCATCGCCCGGGTGCTGCTGGGGTATGGCCTCGCCGTGATCGTCGCCATTCCGTTCGGCTTCCTGATCGGGATGTCGCCGCTGCTGAGCCGGGCGCTCGATCCTTTCATCCAGGTGATGAAGCCGATCTCGCCGCTCGCCTGGATGCCGCTGGCGCTCTACACCATCAAGGATTCCGGCATCTCGGCGATCTTCGTCATCTTCATCTGTGCGATCTGGCCGATGTTGATCAACACCGCGTTCGGTGTCGCCTCCGTGCGCAAGGAATGGATCAACGTGGCGCGCACGCTGGAGGTCGGCACGTTGCGCCGTGCCTTCACGGTGATCCTGCCGGCGGCGGCGCCGACCATCCTCACCGGCATGCGGATTTCCATCGGCATCGCCTGGCTGGTGATCGTTGCCGCCGAGATGCTGGTGGGCGGCACCGGCATCGGTTACTTCGTCTGGAACGAGTGGAACAATCTCTCCATCACCAACGTCATCATCGCCATTCTCGTGATCGGCATCGTGGGCATGCTGTTCGACCAGATCCTGGCGCGCGTCACGCGCCTGGTCACGTTCCCGGAGTGATGTGATGGCGGGGTTCATTTCCATCGAAGGCATCGCTAAGCGTTATCCGGCCAAAACCGGTGGCGGCACCACCACCATTTTCGAGAATCTGTGGCTGTCGATGCAGCGCGGCGAGTTCGGCTGCATCATCGGCCACTCCGGCTGCGGCAAGACCACGGTGCTGAACATTCTCGCCGGCCTCGACGAGCCGAGTGAAGGCGCTGTCATTGTCGACGGGCAGGCGATAGAAGGCACCAGTCTTGACCGCGCGGTGATCTTCCAGAGCCACGCCCTGCTGCCGTGGCGAACGGTGCGCGGCAATGTCGCTTTCGCGGTGTCGTCGAAATGGCCGAAATGGAATACGGCCAAGGTAAGGGAGCACGCACAGACCTTCATCGACCTGGTCGGGCTGACCGGCTCGGAATTGAAACACCCTTCGGAGCTCTCCGGTGGCATGAAGCAGCGCGTCGGCATTGCACGGGCGCTGTCCATCACACCCAAGATCATGCTGATGGACGAGCCGTTCTCGGCGCTGGACGCGCTGACCCGCGGCACGCTGCAGGACGAGGTGCGGCGCATCTGCCTGGAAACCGGCCAGACCACCTTCATGATCACCCATGATGTGGATGAAGCGATCTATCTCGCCGACAAGATCTTCCTGATGACCAACGGCCCCGGCGCGGTGCTGGCGGAAATCGTCGAGAACCCGCTGCCCAAGGATCGCGCGCGGATCGATCTGCATCGCCATCCGCTGTATTACGCCACCCGCAACCACATCGTGGATTTCCTGGTCAGCCGCAGCAAGACCTTCGTCGAAGCCACCAAAGACCACGATCCGCGCAACGTGCCGGTGGTGCGGCCGGGGCTGGTCGAACCCTCCATCATCGCCACCGGCCATCGCGCGCCGCCATCGTCCGGCGCGAGCCATCTCAACGCCAGCTAATCATCACGGGAGATACCACCATGAAGCGTTCCGACCTCACTGAAAAGCTGCTCGACATCAAGCGCGACAACGAGTGGACCTGGAAATACATCTGCGAAAAGATCGGCGGTTATTCCGAGGTGCTGATCACCGGCGCGATCCTTGGTCAGATGAAGCTGACCAAGCCGCAGGCCGCCAACGCCGGCGAGCTGTTCGGGCTGTCGAAATCCGAAATCGCCATGCTGAACGAGACCCCGATGCGTGGCACGCCGATGCCGCCGACCGATCCGCTGATATACCGTTTCTACGAACTGGTGATGGTGAATGGCCTGGCCTGGAAGGCACTGATCGAGGAGGAATATGGCGACGGCATCATGTCGGCGATCGATTTCGACATGGTGATGGAACGCCTGCCGAACCCGAAGGGCGACCGCGTCAAGATCACCATGTCCGGCAAGTTCCTGCCGTTCAAGTATTACGGCGCCAGCGGCAACGTGCCGGAGTATGGGTTCAAGGAGGGTTGAGGGCGGCGAGCAATCACCTTCCTTTGTCGTTGCCGGGCTTGCCCTCAGCGACTTCAGCTTTGCCGAAGTCGCGGAAACAACCCCGCTTAAGGACGCAGTGCCTTCCTAAGCGGGATCACCGGGACAAGCCCGGTGATGACATATGTGATGTGGAAGCGCCGCGCGCATCACTTGTAGTTGCGCTTCCTATCTCACGCCGCACTCGCTGCCAGCGTCGGGCTCTCAATCGCCGCCGGCGCATCCGCCGCAGCGCGGCGCTCCACGATTCGCTCGGCCACGAAACCCGCATCCCGCCCAACGCCAACGAAGCGTCCCGATCCCCACGTATAGAGCCAGGGCATTCCGATCAGATAGACGCCGTCGACCGACGTGACCCCGCGCACATGCGTGGGGTATGCCGCGCCGTCGAACATCGGCAGATCCACCCATGACCAGTCCGAGCGGAAGCCGGTGGTCCAGATGATACTGCCGATGCCGGATGTTGCGAGGTCGACTTCAGTTGGAATACCTGAAGGTTGCCACACCGGCGTATAGTGTTGCTGATCCGGAGCCGAGATGCCATTCTCGGCGATGTGCTTGTCGATCAGGCCGCAGATTCCGTTGTAGACCTTGTCCGCATTGTCGAGATTGCCTGCTAGATCATCAGCGAATTGCAGCCGTCCGTCCTGGACGTCCTTGAGCCGGCCGTAAAGCTGCATGCCCTCCAGTGCAAAGCGGCGCAGGTCGATATCGCGGCCGCCGTCGCGTCCGGTCAAATAGTGGTTAGCATTCTTGCGCACCTTCTCCTTCAGCGAATGCTGGTCGACCGGCAGGTCGTACTGTCCCAAGTCGTCGAGCCATTCGACCGCGTCGCGTCCCCGATAGACCCGGGGGCAGCGTGGCGCGCTGCCCACCGCAAGGTGGACTTTGCGCCCGGAGAGATGCAGGTCTTCGGCGATCTGGCAGCCGGACTGGCCGCTGCCGACCACAAGAACGTCGCCGTCAGGCAGCTGGCCGGGATTGCGGTAGGCCGAGGAGTGCATCTGCAGGACGCTGGGCGCGATCCGATCCGCCATGCGCGGCACGTTCGCAATGTGATAGCCGCTGACCGCGAGCACGACGTTGTCGGCGGTCATGGCGCCGGCGGTGGTGTCGAGCACGAAACGCCCATCAGCCGCCCGAACCAATCGCGTGACGGCGACGCCTTCACGCACCGGTGCGTCGATCCACCTGGCGTAACTCTCGACATAGTCGACGATCTCATCACGCAGCATGAACCCCTTTGGATCGGGGCCGGCATAAGGATAACCCGGAAGCTGGCATTGCCAGTTCGGTGTCACCAGGCAGAAGGCATCCCAGCGCTGGGTCTTCCAGGAATGGGCAATGGTGTTCTTCTCGATCACGATATGGTCGATACCGGCCTGGCCGAGCTGATAACTCATTGCAAGGCCGGCCTGTCCGCCGCCGATAACGATGGCCGGATAGTGAGGTGCAGAGGACATGTCGATCTCCAGGCTCTAGTCTTCAAATGCAGTCACGGTGACATGGCAGTCCGGCGCCGCATTGAAGCGGCCGGCAGTCGCTTCAATGCGTGCCAGTTGGCTGAGTGCCCGGGTGCAGGGCATGCCGTATTTCTCACGCACCCGTTCGCTTGCGATGGTCAGCGCCGCGCGGCTGCGCCGCAGGAAGTCCGGCAGGGGGTAGGTCTTGCCGATCAGCAGGTGGTCCTTGATCACCAGTGACGGCGAATAACAGACCTCGGTCGCACCATCGGGCCAGCGCACGTGGAAATACATTTCAGGCATGGTGCAACTCCCGTAGGCCGTCGTAGACCGGGATATGAGCCCGCGCGGTTTGCAGCCAGTCATGGCGGTGCGCCACCACCAGGCCGTTGAGCGAGAGCCGCGTCCGCAGTGGTTTGGCAAGGATGGTCGCCATCGCGTTTGCGATCGAGCCGACATTGAGCGGGTCGCACCAGACCACATCATTGTCGCCGAGGTATTCGGTGAACGGAGCGATATGGGAGGCGATCACCGGAATGCCGCTGGCCATCGCTTCCAGCACCGCAAGTCCGAACCCTTCCCGGACCGAGGCAAAGACCAGCGTGTCCGCCAACCGGTAGAGCGACGGCATGTCCGTATCAGCGATCACGCCGGCGCGGATGACGGCCGATCGCGGCAGGCCTGCGGCGTCGAGCCGCGTGCTGAACTCGGCCTGATAGGCCTGATGGTCGAGCACCGATGCACCGCCGGCGATCAGCAGTTGCGCCGTAGGGCGGACGGCGTGCAATTGCCGGAAGGCCTCCAGGATATGAATGGTGTTCTTGCGCTGCTCGATCCCGCCGACCGTGAGCAGCACCGGTCCTTCGCGCAGCCCGAGGCGGGTGCGCAGCGCGGTGTCGAGGTCGCTGCGTTTGGGCGCGAAACGCAAGGCATCCACGCCGTTGCCGACCACCGTGATGGGCGACGCCGATGTTGCCGCAAGCTGTCGCTGCCACATCCGGCTGACCACGAAGATGCGGTCGGCGCTGGCGATCGAGCGCTGCTCCAGGGCCTGCAGCCGCGGATCGCTGAAGTCGTCGACATGATGGACGGTGCGGGCGAAATGCGAGACCAGGCCGCGCTGCTTCAGCGTCACCAGGGCATTGCCGGAGATGCCGTCCTGCGCATGGAAGATATCGAAGCCACGATGGGCCGAATTCTCGAAATGGCTGACATACTCGGCGATGCGGGTTTCGACCATGGTGGCGACGTCGCCGGTGGTCCGCGCGGCCTTGACCGAGACGGTCGGCACACGCGTCTGGCGAAAGAATCCGTTGCCGTCAGGATCGGGCGCATGCACCGCGACGGTGTGTCCGAGACGGGTCAACGCCTCGGCCAGTTCGAGCGCATGGACGACGCCACCACGTGCGTTGGTTGAATGCGCCAGCATCGCGATCCGGAGCGGGATCGATGTCATGCGACCTCCCTCCTGCGGCCGACCGTCGGCGAACCGCAGCCGATCAGGGGCTGCCGCGCAAAATCCCAGATGATTTCTTGCGTGTCGCCGTCACGGATCGAAACCGTTGCGCCGGCATTGATCTCACCGATATCAGCAGCGGCGATGCCGCGGGCATGAAAACGCGCCAGCGTCTCGGCAAGGCGATCGAGGCGGACGGACAGCAGATAGCCGAAGCTCGGGAAAGTCTGCAGCCAGTGCTCGAGCGCGATCCCGTCCGGTTTCGGAATGGCAGCGATGTCGATCGAGACGCCCACACCCGAGCATTCCGCCAGCATGGCCGCGGTGCCAATGATGCCGCCCTGGCTGATGTCCTTGGCGGCTTTGCAAAGCCCGGCCTCGGCGATCGCGGGCAGCAGGTCGAGGTCACCACGCAGGCGATGGGCCGGTGCATCGGTGGCCGCTTCCCAGTTCGAGAATGGCTCGCGGTAGCGTCCACGCAAGTCGATCGCCGCGATCAGGTGGTCGCCGGGTTCGGCATCGAAGCTGGTCAGCAGGTGCTTCGCCCGTCCAAGAATGGCGACGGCGAACTGACCGCGGTCGGTGCGGATGTTGCTGTGGCCGCCAACTACCGGCACGCCGAATGCGCGTGAAGCCGCCTTCATGCCGTCAAGCACCGGCGTGGCATTACCAGCCCCATCGGCCCAGATCGCATTGACCACGGCCAGCGGCCGTCCGCCCATGGCGGCGACATCGGAGATGTTCACCATGACGCCGCACCAGCCCGCGAACCAGGGATCGGTGGCGACGAATTCGTTCATGAAGCCTTCGATGGCGAACAACGTGAAACCATCGGCGTCGGGGATCGCCGCGCAGTCGTCGCCGACCGGGATTGCGTCCGCGCCGGACAAGCCGAGCGAGGCGGCGACTGTTGCGATGTCGCTTTTTGCAGCCAGGCCTTTGCTTTGGCGCAGCCGCTCCGCAAGCTGATCGAGCGCAAACCGGGTCGCCATGACTCAGGCCACCATTTTCGGTAGCGACAGAAAGCCGATCTCGGGCGTGACGAAGGGCGGATAATGGTCGAGGTCCGCCTCCATGTGATGATGCGGGCGTCCAAACCAGTCGAACTCGCCGAGGGAGCGCCAGTGCATGTGCTGGAACAGCAACGCGTTCTGGCTCTGCACGTTGGCGAGGAAGCGCCGGCAGCCACGGGCATGGGCTGAGCAGACCGCCAGACGGATCAGGCCTGCACCGACGGCGCCGAGCCGGCGGTAGCTCTTTTCCACAGCAAGCCGCGAGCCCCACCAGGTCTCGGCATCGGTCTCGTCGGGATGAATGCGTACGGTGCCAACCACGTCATCGGCGGCAACGCCGAGCAGCGAGACGGCCACCAGCGGGATCGCCACGTCGTCGATCGCGTCGCGATCGTCGTCCGTAAAAATCTGCTGCTCCCCGCAGAAGACTTTGCGACGAAGGCTGGCGGCCGCAGCTTGCTCCCAGCGTTCGGTGGCGAACTTCACCTGAAAACCTGCGGCGAGAAACGGCTTGAATGGTTCGAAGATCATGCGTCGGTCCTCTGCTCGTAGGTCGAGAGCGCCGAGCAGGCGCCGCACTTGCCGCAGCCGGCCTTGATGTCGCGCGAGTTCAGGCTAGCCGACCGCAACATGGCCGCCAGCGGCTGCAGGATGCCGTGCATGAAGGCGGGCGGTGGTGTCGGATGGCTTTCCAGTGGCGTGCCGGCGATCGGGACGAACGGCACCACGAAGGGATAGACGCCGATGCCGACCAGCCGCTCGCAGATCGAGAGGATATCGGCGCTGCTGTCGCCCAGACCGGCGAGGATGTAGGTCGACACCTGACCGCGGCCAAACACCGGCACCGCCGCCTCGAATGCGCTGAAATAACGTTCGACCGAAACCTGCGCCTTGCCCGGCATGATTCGGCGACGCACCTCCGGCGTCACCGCTTCCAGGTGCATGCCGAGGGAGTCCACGCCCGCATCTTTCATGCGCTGGAACCAGATGTCGTCGTCGGGCGGCTCGCACTGCACCTGGACCGGCAGATCGACTGCGGCTTTCACTGCCTTCGTGCTCTCGATCAGGATGGCCGCGCCGCGGTCGCTGCCGGGCGGGGTGCCCGTGGTCATAACCATGTGCTTGACGCCGTCGAGTTCGACCGCGGCCTTGGCGACTTCGGCAAGCTGCGCCGGCGTCTTGCGTTCGATGGTGCGGCCGGCGGCGAGCGACTGGCCGATGGCGCAGAACTGGCAGGTCTTGGTGCGGCTCTGGTAGCGGATGCAGCTCTGCAGCACGGTGGTTGCGAGCACGTCGCGCCCGTGCAGTGTCGCGAGTTTCGAATAGGGAATGCCGTCGGCGGTGGAGAGATCGTAGAACTTGGGTCGCAGCGGAAACGACACCTTGCCAAGTTCAACGCCGTCGCGGCTGATCCGGCTGTTGCCCAGCGCGTCCGGCTTGTCGACCAAATACGGGCTCTCGAATGCCGGCGCGTTATGAACCGGCACCATCACCGTGGCGCCGTCGATGGTGAATGGCGTGTGGTCGGAGGGCCCGGCGCCGCCGCGGCGGCTTACGCTGCTGGCCTTCGGATCAACGAGACGAACTCCGAAGGACTGCAACTCGTTGATCAGTTGCTCCGTCGGCATCGGCGCTGGCAGGTCGTGCGACATCAGCGGTTTCATCGGACAGATCTCCGGTGGCGGGCATGGAACGGTTTGGATAGGCGCCGCGCATCGGCGCGGTCGGCCGGTCGTCGATGATCAGCGACAGCAACTCGGGACGGGCATAGTGGCCGACCGAGTCCATCATCCGCTTGCGCTTGACGATCAGTGCCATGTCCAGATCGGCGACCAGGATGCCTTCGCCTGATGTCAGCGGCGGCACGATGTGATTGCCCTCCGGCGAGATGATTGCCGTCATGCAGCCGCCACGCAGGCCCTTGCGCAGGCTTTCGTCCGGCGAGATCTTTGCGATCTGCTCTTCGGTCAGCCAGCCGGTGGCGTTGACCACGAAGCAGCCGCTCTCCAGTGCGTGGTGGCGTATCGTGACTTCGATCTGGTCGGCAAACACCTGGCCGACCAGCGACCCCGGGAATTGCGCGACATGGATCTCTTCGTGCTGCGCCATCAGCGCATAACGGGCGAGGGGATTGTAGTGCTCCCAGCAGGCCAGCGCGCCGACGCGCCCGACCGCGGTGTCGACCACTTTCAGGCCGGCGCCATCGCCCTGGCCCCAGATCATCCGCTCATGAAATGTCGGGGTGAGCTTGCGCCGCTTCAGCCGCAAGCTGCCGTCGGCATCGAAAACGAGCTGGGCGTTGTAGAGCGAGCCGTGATCGCGCTCGTTGACACCGAGCACGACCACCATGTTGTGCCGTTTTGCGGCTTGCGCGACCGCGTCCGTGACAGGACCCGGCACCACCACGGCATTGTCGTAGAGACGGATATGGTCGGCGCCGCTGAGCATCGGCGGGCGGATGAAAGAGAAGTAGGGATACCAGGGAACGAATGTCTCCGGAAACACCACGAGCTGCACGCCTTTGCCTGCGGCCTCCGCAATGGCCGCAAGCACCCGGTCCAGCGTGCCGGTCGACGTGTCGAGGTCCGGCGCAATCTGCACCGCGGCGACCCTGACCATTCGTTGGCCTGACATCATTGTTCTCCCTCGTCCGCCGCGCTGGCCGATCAGAGTGTCCGGACCTAAAGTGTCCAGGTATGAAGCTGGAAGGCGTCGTCCCTGCGGTGCAGCAGGATCAGGTCGAGTACATCGAGCGGGCTGATCGGTGTGATGCCGGGGATCAGCGACGGTTCGCCGTGGCCGTACAGCGCCTGCAGCGCGAACCGGCAGGCATAGACCTTGCCGCCTTCGGCCATGAACTTGGTCAGGGTGTTGTTGAAGTTCTGATGGCCGGGAAACGCTTCGTCGCCGATCTTCGGGAAACCGCGCTGCACGCCGAGAGTGACGCCGGGGCCGTACAGCAGGATCGAGGTTTCGAAGCCCTTGCGCATCAGGCGCGTGGCCTGGAGCATGTTGACGAAGCCGATCGAGCCCTCGAAGGCGACGGTATGAAACGTCACCAATGCTTTTTCGCCGGGCTTGGCTTTGACGTCCTCGAACACCTTCTCTTCGTAATCGACCAGAAAGTCGCCTTTCTGTCGCGCGGGCACTGTGACTGCGGGCATCGTCCACTCCTTGCTCTCGTCCGGCCTCCCGGATCGAGATCAAGAATTGCAATCAATGTGCCAGATGCCGATTTGCACATCGAAGCATCAGAACATTCAATTTGCATTCAAGTATGCTATCAATGTTGAATGGAAACTTGACGGGCTGCTTCCGGAATACCTTTCAGGGTGCTTAAAAACGCTAGGCAGCAAGCTATTTCGTTGAGCAAAGCGGTTTGCGGGAACTTGCCTGGACGCCGCGAGATGCGCGCGCTGAGCCGGCCAAGTTTGCGATCCATCATGCAACAATATACAGTCAATATGGCTTCAATTGATCTTCGGATATCGCATGGCCGACTGGCGTCCCGATCTCTCCAACAGCGACAAGCCGCGTTATCTCGCGATCGCGGATGTCATCGCCGACGACATCTCCGCCGGGCGGCTGGTGATCGGCGATCGCTTGCCGCCGCAGCGCAAGCTCGCCAAACGTCTCGGCATCGATTTCACCACGGTCGCGCGCGGCTATGTCGAAGCGCAGAAGCGCGGGCTGATCGAATCCAAGGTCGGGCAGGGAACATTCGTGCGCGACAAGCCGCGCCCGCGGCGCCTGACGGCGGCGCTGCCGCCGCGGCCCGTTGACCTCTCGATGAACCTTCCACCGGAGCCGGACGATCCGGAGCTGATCGCGCGGATGCAGGCCGGCGTTGATTACGTCACCCGCGATATCGTCTCTCTGCTGCGCTACCAGGGTTTTGGCGGCACCCAGGCCGACAAGGACGCGGCGTCGAGTTGGCTCGGGCGGCGGGCGCTGGTGCCGGCGCAGGAACGCGTATTCGTGTCACCCGGCGCGCATCCGGCATTGCTCGGCATCCTGAGCATTCTGGCAAAGTCCGGCGAGACGGTGCTGTGCGAAGCCATCACCTATCCCGGCATCCGCTCGATCGCGGCGCAGCTCGGCCTCAATCTTGTGGGATTGCCGATGGACGCCAATGGCGTCGAGCCGCAAGCCCTGATGGACGTCTGCAAGAAGCTCAAGCCGAAGGCGATCTATCTCAATCCGACTTTGCAGAATCCGACCACATTGACTGTGCCGGACCAGCGTCGCCGCGAGATCGTCGCGATCGCGCGCCAATTCGACATGCCCATCATCGAGGACGACGCCTATGGCTTCATCCCCGAACATGGCCACGGCCATTCGCCGTTTGCGGCGATCGCGCCGGATCTGACCTGGCATGTCGCCGGCCTTGCCAAATGCATCGGCGCTGGACTGCGGGCGGCCTATGTGGTGGTGCCTGATACACGCTCGGCCTGGCCGTTCGCCTCGGCCCTGCGCTCGGCAACGGTGATGGCATCCCCGCTCACTGTTGCGCTGGTCACGCGCTGGATCGAGGACGGCACTGCCGACACGCTGCTGCGGTTCATCCGGGCGGAAACCGCGGCGCGGCAGAAGCTCGCGCTGGAAATCCTGCCGAAGGACTCCTATCGCGCTGATCTGCTCAGCTTCAACATGTGGGTGCCGCTGCCGGCGCCGTGGACGCGCTCCTCGTTTGTGGAGCATATGCGCTCCACCGGCATCGGCGTGGTGGCGAGCGATGTCTTCGTAGCGAACGGCGCGCCGCCCGAAGCGGTCAGGGTCTGCATTGGTGGCCCGACCAGCCGGGCGCAGGTCAAGGGCGCGCTGGAATACATGGCGCATGCGCTGGAAGAATCGCCGGCGCTGGCGTCGGCGTTTCTTTAAGGGCTTACGCGATCTGCGCCATCTGCTGCGGCAGCACGAACGGCAATCCTTCGGGCGTGCGGCCGACGTTGGCGTCGACCTCGAACACGTGTTTCAGCAACTGGTCAGTGATGGTCTCGGCGGGCGTGCCGTCCGCAACCAGGCGGCCCTTCCGCAACACCACAATCCGGTCGGCGAACCGCGCGGCGAGATTGAGGTCGTGCAGCACGGCGATCACCGCTGTTCCCCGGCCGGCGCGGCGTCGCGCCGATTCCAGCAGGTTGATCTGGTGACGAAGATCGAGGCTCGATGTCGGTTCATCCAGCAGCAGCGCGCCGGGTCCGTGACCTGTTTCGCCGCAGGCGAGCTGCACCAGCACACGGGCGAAGTGCGCGCGCTGCTGTTCGCCGCCCGACAGGGTCGGCAGTTCGCGATGCGCGAAGGCGGTGAGATCGGCTTCCGTGAGCGCTGCGGCGACCAGCGGATCCACCACGGCGCGGGGCTGCTGGCCGCCGCCCATCCGGATGATCTCGTCGACGGTGAAGGGAAACGTCACCTGGATATGTTGAGACAGCACGGCACGCGCGGCAGCAAGTTCGTCAGCACGATAGCCCGCGATGTTGCGGCCCCGCAATTGGACCGAACCAGAGGAGGCAGTGAAGTCGCCGGACAGGATGCGCATCAGGGTCGACTTGCCGGCGCCGTTGGGGCCGACGATCGCTACGGTTTCGCCGGCGCTGACGCTGAGTGAGATGTCGTCCAGCAGTGTCGCCGTCTTGACCCTGGCACCGACGGCAGTGAGCGCGTAGGCCACGGTCATGCGAGGGCCGAGGCGCGCTGGCGCAGCAGGATCATCAGGAAGAACGGCGCGCCGATGGCCGCGGTCAGCACGCCAATCGGGACTTCGGTGGGGGCGGCGAGCGTGCGCGCCAGCGTATCGGCGCCGACCATCAGCGAGGCGCCGAGCAGCGCCGACGACGGCAGCAGCAGGCGATGTCCGGGGCCGATGGCCAGACGCAGCAAATGCGGCACCACGATGCCGACAAAGCCGATGATGCCCGAGACCGACACCGCAGCTCCTGTCATCGCCGACACCAGCACGATGGCGATGGTCTTCAGCCGCTCGACATTGATGCCGCTGTGGAACGCCTCGGCTTCGCCGAGCACCAGCACATCGAGCCCGCGGGCGATCAGCGCGGTGGCGAGCAGCACCACCACCATCACAGGCGCAATCACCGCGGCCTTCGACCAGGTCGCGCCGGAGAACGAGCCGAGCAGCCAGACGGCGATGTCGCGCAGCTGCCGATCGTCGGCGACGAACACCAGAAGCCCGATGCCAGCGTTGCACAGCGCCGCGATGGCGAGCCCCGACAGCAGGAAGATCGCGACCGACGTGCGGCCGTTGCGGCTGGCGATCCGATAGAGAATGTAGGTGGTCAGCAGTGAGCCGATGAAGGCGGCGACCGGCAGCAGTTCGAACTGCGGCAACGGCAGCTTGCTGGCAAAGGAGCTGTCCATCAGCACGATCGTGCCCGCTGCCGCGAACGCGCCCCCGCTGGAGACCCCGACCAGTGCCGGATCGGCCAGCGGATTGCGGAACAAGCCCTGCATGATCGCACCGGCCACCGCCAGCATGGCGCCGACCATGGCGGTGAGCGCGATGCGTGGAATCCGGATCGACCACAGCACCAGCGCATCGCGCGCCAGCACGGCCGGCTCAGTCGTCGAGGCGGCGAGGCCTAGTGCTGCGGGCAGGCGCGCCAGCGGGATTCCGGCCGCGCCGATGGTCGCGGCGATGATCGCGCAAGCGATCAGGCCCGCCGTCAGCAGCACGATCACCGGGAACGCGCGCGGACGCGGCGTTGCTTGTGCGGGGAGCTGGGCCCCCGCCACATTCGTCTCGGCTGCCGACATCAGCTTCGACAATCGGTCGCGAGAACGCGGGATGTCCAGTGATCTTTTTCCGAGGAGAGGTCCGGATACAGCCGGCCGGCGAGGTCGTGGGCGGCGGCCGCGGTGCGCGGCCCGAAGCCCAGCAGATAGAGCCCGTCCATCGCCACGAAGGCTTTGGTCTGGGCCGCAGGCGTCATGGCGAAGGCCGGGTTGGCGAACACCATCTCGGACGTCACGGAATCGGCGCCGCGCTGCATGGTCAGGATCACGTCGGGCTTGGCCGCGACAATCGCCTCGTCGCTGACCGGCTTGTAGCCGTCATACGCATCAACGGCGTTGATGCCGCCGGCAAGGTCGATGATGGCGTCCGCCGCGGTCTTGTGACCGGCGATCATGGAGCGGCCGTTGACCAGCGAGATCACGAACATTACCCGGCGCTTGCTGGTGACGCGGTCGCGCAGGGCGCGCATCGATGACAGGTCGCGCGTGACGGCCTCGGAGAGACAGGCGCCGCGCTCCTTGACATTCATCTGTCCGGCAATGAAGCCGATCTTGTCCAGGATGCCTTGTTCGGTGAACACCTCCGGCACCGTCATCAGCGGCACCTTGGCTTCCTTCAGCACCGCCACGGTTTCCTTCGGCCCGGAGCCCTCGATGGCGAGGATCAACTGCGGATTGAGGCCGAGAATGCCTTCCGGCGACAGCTGGCGCATGTAGCCGACATTCGGCTTCTGCTTCAGCGCCTCGGGAGGATAGAGGCTGGTGACATCGATGCCGACGATCCGGTTTTCCAGCCCCAAGGCATAGAGAATTTCCGTCACGGCGCCGCCGATGGAAACGATCCGCGTCGGCGACGGCGCCGTTTGCGCTACGGCTGGCGCATCGACGGCCAATGAGGGGCGAAAGCCTGTGACCGCGCCTGCCGTCAGGGCGAGTGCCGCGATCAGCGCGGATGCAATGTAGGAGCGGCGTCGGTTCATTTGGTCAGGATCAGCTTGTTCTGGGAGGTCAGCCGCAGCCGGTAGGTCTCTTCGCCATGGGCGATGGTGATCTCGCGTGTCGCGACAAACAGGTCGCGGGCGTCAATACGGTTGGCGGTGAGAGCGATCTGACGGTTCTCGCTAACCGCCTGCGCTGTCGCGGCGGCTGTGCCTGCCGCGCCGCGTTGCATGTCGTGCCGGGTGTCCTGGCCCATTGTGTGGTATCGATGCCCCAATGAGCACTGGATATACGGTTTCCGAACCGCCACCTCCAAGCACCGCAATTTACAATTGATATAAACTGCAGCAGCGCGAGCTTGACCGTGCACCGGGCCGGACTTACGAAAAAGTAACATTGGTTTGTGCTCGTCATTTGAGCGCGTTAGCCAGCCAGCCGCCGCATCACCGGCCGCCCGCCAGCCACGACCAGTCTGAGAACAAGTGGGGGCAGTCATGGCTAATCGGGCCGGGAGCACGCATGTGCTCGTCTGGGGCACATCTGTGCTGGCGTTGAGTTTGGGTGGTGCGTCATTGGGTCGCGCGCAGAGTGCGCCGGCGCAACAACCGCAGGCGCCGCGCGCCGAGCAAGCCAAGCCGGACGCGCCGAAACCAGCAAAACGCCGCACCGCCAAGCGGCAACCCGCACCGCAGCCGACCGAAGCCGTGCGCAACGCCAATGCGCAGGCGGGCTCGTCGAACGTGCAGACCCTCGACACCATCACTGTGTCGGCGAGCAAGACCGAGGAGCGGGCGATCGACGCGCTGGCGCCGGTCAGTGTCGTGACGGCAGGCCAGATTCAGGGATTGCAGCCCAACCGCGTCGGCGACGTGCTGCGCACGCTGCCCGGCGTGAGCTTGCAGGATCGCGGCGACGATGCCTCGACCTCCGTCAACATTCGCGGCCTGCAGGATTTCGGCCGTGTCGCGGTGCTGGTCGACGGCGCCCGGCAGAACTATCAGCGCACCGGCCACAACGCCAATGGCTCGTTCTTCCTCGATCCGGAACTGATCGGCGGCATCGATGTGGTGCGCGGCCCGACCTCCAACATCTATGGCTCCGGTGCGATCGGTGGCCTTGTCTCGTTTCGCACCAAGGACATCGAAGACGTGCTGCGCCCCGGCGAGCGCTGGGGTGTCGATCTCGGCGGCACCGTGAAATCCAATGGTTTCGGCGGCGTCGGCTCGATGTTCGGCGGCATCCGCGTCGATCCCACGCTGGATGTGTTCGGCGGTGCGGTTTATCGCAACCAGGGTAACTACAAGGACGGCGCCGGCACGGAAATCGGCAATACCGGCAATGAGCTTGCCGCGGGCATGCTGAAGGTGACCACGCGCCCGGCGGACGGGCACACCGTGAAGATCGGCGGCATCTTCCAGGATTACAATTACACCATTGGCCAGCTCAACCGTGGGTCGACGACCACCTCGGCGCCGCCGGCGCTGCTTGCCGGCACCTCGGTCTACGACTCCAATGCCAAGAACTACACTGGCACCATCAACTGGCGTTACAGCAAGCCTGACGACAACCTGTTCGATTGGAATGCGACGCTCTATGCGAACCGGACCGAGAACGACCAAGTCAAGACCTACAACAACCGGATTACGGTTGGCGGCTTTCCGCCCGCCTGTACGCTGGCAAATCCGGGCAACAACATCTCGGGCTGCGTTGGCGACAACCGCAGCTATCTGCTCAACACTGCCGGCATCGACCTGAACAACACGTCGCGATTTGCGATCGGCGAGTGGCGCAACGCCCTGACCTATGGCGTCGATGGTTTCCTCGACAATGTGTCGACCTTCGACAAGAGCGGCAACTCCAACGTCACCACGCCGAGCGGGCAGCGCACGGTGTCGGGCGCTTTTGTCCAGTGGAAAGCCAATTACTCGACATGGCTCGAGGTCATTGGTGCGGCCAGATATGATCGTTACAAGCTGGAATCCGGCGGCACCACATCGAGTGGCGATCGGCTGTCGCCGAAGATCACGGTCGGCATTACGCCAGTGCCGGGCTTCACGCCGTACGTCAGCTATGCCGAGGGCTATCGCGCGCCATCGATCACCGAAACCCTGATTTTCGGCACCCACTCGACCGGCGGCGGCCCGATCTTCTTCAATTGCCCTGATGGCAACAGCGGCCTGTTCTGCTTCTTGCGCAATCCGAACCTGCGGCCCGAGGTCGGCAAGAACAAGGAAATCGGCGTTAACCTGAAGTACGACGGCATCTTCACTGCGGGCGACTCGTTCCGTGCCAAACTGAACGTGTTCCGCAACGACATCGATGACTACATCGATCTGGTTGCGTCGCCGCCGGAACCGTCGCTGTTCTTCGGCATCCCGTCCAGCAAGTACTACCAGTACCAGAACATTACTAACGCGCGCATTCAGGGCTTCGAAGGCGAGATCAGCTATGATGCCGGATCGTGGTTCGCCGCGGTCGCCGGCAACGTGATGGAAGGCAAGAACACCGCCACCAATATCGGCCTTGCCACGCTGATCCAGCCGAAAAAGGTCGTCAGCACCGCAGGCCTGCGCTTCCTCGATCGCCGTCTCACGGTGTCGGCGCAGTGGATCTCCTTCGCCTCCAACACCGACGTGCCGGCAAGCTATATCCCGGCCACCTCGGGCGACATCGTCAATCTGTATCTGGCCTACCAGCCGACGGCGGACATCACGCTCAACTTCTCCATCGACAACATCGCCAACCGTTATTATCGCCCTTATGCCATCCCCGGTCCGTCCGCCGACGGTCAGACGGTCAACGATATCCTGTGGACCAGTCCCGGTCCCGGCATCACCTACAAAGGCGGTTTGAAGGTTCACTTCGGCGGAGCGTGACGACCCCATCGCCTCACTGCTCTGCTTCCAGGGCCGCGCCGATGTCCAGGCGCGGCTCTTTGTCTCTTTCCGGCAGCCATGTAAGATGGCACCAACTCAACAGGAGATTTCCGATGTTCATTGCCATGAACCGCTTCCAGGTCAAAAAGGGCTCGGAAGAGGCCTTCGAAAAGGTCTGGGCCAGCCGCGAGACCTATCTCGACCGGATGGACGGCTTCGTCGAATTCAACCTGCTGCGCGGGCCGGAGGCCGAGGATCACCGGCTCTATTCCACCCACACCATCTGGACCAGCAAGGCGACGTTCGAAGCCTGGACGCGGTCGGAAGAATTCCGTGCGGCTCATGCGCGCGCCGGCAACAGCACCGGTGAGAGCCTCTATCTCGGCCATCCCAAGTTCGAGGGTTTCGAGATCATCCAGTCCGAGCGCAAGTCGAGCGTGGCGGCCTGACGCCGCCGCGACCGTTTGAAGGATCAAGCTAGTGAACGCCGGTTTGGACGATCTCAAGACCCATATGGCGGCCAACCCCGGCGCCGTGATCGAGGACGTCGCGCGCGAACGCGGCGTCACCCCGCGTGCGGTGCTGGAAGCGCTGCCCGCCGGCATGGTGCGGATCGGCAGCGGCGACGCTTTTGTCGATGCGATGCAGGACGTCGCCAAATGGGGCGAGGTTACCCTGATCGTGCACACGGATGATGCGATCTTCGAGTTCACGGGATCGATTCCGAGTGGCGAGATCGGACGCGGCTATTTCAACCTGATGCAGCCCAAGGGGCTGCATGGCCACTTCCGGCACACCCGCTGCGGCGGCGTCGCCTTTGTCGAACGCCCCTTCATGAACAAGGCCTCGGCCTTCATCGCCTTCCTCAATGTCGATGGCGGCATCATGTTCAAGGTGTTTGTCGGCCGCGACGAGGCGCGCGAGCTGAAGGCGAACCAGCTCGATCGTTTCCGTGCACTTGCCGGCATGCTGGCCGGCTAACTCAGGTTTTGTCGTTCCCCGCGATCAACTGTTGAAACAGCGGCGCCAGCAGCTTGATCAGGGCGGCCGGCTCGGCCTTTGCGAGTGCGGACAGGCCGATCATCTGCCGCATCACCTGCACGCCGGCCACCAGTGAGAACAGCAGCGCCGCGCGTTGCGGCGCCAGCTCTCCACTCAAGGCGCTGCTCAACGTCTTCTGATAGTGCTTTTCGATCTGCTCACGGCCGATTTCCGCGGCTCGCTTGCTCGCGGCCGAATGCATCATGATCAGGAACCCCTCGAGCGGAGTGGTGCCGCTGGTGGTGATGCCGACCAGCGCGGACGCGAAGGTCTTGCCGATATCAGCTGACGCCAGCGCCTGCAAAGTCTGCGGCGTCAGGATGGTCGGCGTCGCCATGCTCGTGGTGATCACCTCGGCGAACAGCTCTTCTTTCGAACCGAAGTAGCGGTTGACCAGCATCGCCGTCACGCCGGCCCCGGCCGCGATCTCCCGCACGCCGGCGCCGTCATATCCCGAACGCGCGAACGCCTGCCGCGCCGAATCGAGGATCGCTGCACGCGTGGCGACGGCGTTGCGGCTGCGGGCCGGCGGCTTCGTTTTGCCGGCTGTCTTGCTTTTGCCGGCGATCTTTGTCGCAGGTTTTTTCATGGCTCTCTTGGACGCGGTCATCATGCAAAAAGTATACGAATGTAGACATAATTTGGCAATGGCCGGCGCGGCTCACCCCGTCACTTCCGCCATGAACGCCTCGAAACGCGGATCCCCGAGATAGGCGATGTTGATCCGCATCGCGGGCCCGCCGGAGCGGCCGTCCGGATCGAACGCCGATCCCGGCGCCAGCAGGATGCCGCGCTCGGCGGCGGTTCGCGACAGCTCCTTGTCGCTGATGTCAGGCGGCAGCGCGCACCACATGTAGAAGCCGCCGCCGGGATCGCCGAATACCGGCAGGCCCAGGCGCTTGAGCGTGTCATGGGCCTGATGGGTGGCTTCGAGAATGCGCGCGGTCAGCCGCTTCACATGGCCGCGATAGCGCCCGCTGACGATCAAATCGTGGATGATCTGTTCGACATAACCGGAGCTGTTGGTGCGGGTGATCATCTTGAGGTCGGCCAGCGCGGCGGCGATGTCAGTGCGGGCCGCGATGTAGCCGGAGCGCAGACTGGCCGACAGTGTCTTGGCGAAGGTGCCGACCAGGATGACGCGATCGAGCTGGTCCAGCGCCGCTAGCCGCGCGCTGTTGGTCGGCATCACGTCGGCGAAGGGATCGCTGTCGACGATGGTGAGGTCGTTGTCGGTCGCCACCCGCATCACCCGATAGGCCACCGGCAGGCTGATTGAGCATCCCGTGGGATTGTGCGCCAGCGACTGGGTGAAGAACAGCTTGGCCCCGCTCGCGGCCGCCTGTGCTGCAAGGTCGTCGGGATCGGGGCCGTCAGCATTGCGCCGCACGCCGATGATTTTCGCCCGCGCCAGCCGCAGCTTGCCGAACAGCGGATAATAGCCGGGGCTGTCCACCAGCACCGTGTCGCCCGGTTCGATGAAATGCCGCACGATCATGTCCAGCGCATCGTTGGCGCCATGGGTCAGCAGCAGCTGCGCCGGCGTCACCGCGATCGAACGTTCCGCCAGCAGCGTCGCGATGCGCTCGCGCAGCGGTAACAGGCCGTAGGGGCTGCCGTAGCTTTCCGGAATGCTGCGCTGGCCCGGCTTGTTCACCGGCCGCAGATAGCGGCCGACCTCCGAGCCCTCCATCCAGGCCGGCGGCGGGCGGCCGTCGCCGACCCGCACGGTGTAGCGCTTCTCCAGTTGCTCGCGCAGCAACCAGACACTGTCGACCGCATCGACCTTGTCCGGTGCCGGTGAGGCGGCGGCCTTGGTGCGGCGCGTCGCCACATAGAATCCGGATCCGGGCCGGCTGTCGATCAGCCCGGTGGCAACCAGCCGCTCATAGGCATCCACCACCGTGTTCTTCGACACGCCGAAGTCCTCTGCCGCCGCGCGAATCGACGGCAGCCGTTCGCCACCGCGCATCAGGCCGCGCTCGATCCGCCCGGTGAAGCTCTCGATGACGGTGTCGATGCGCGACTTCGCGCCGGGCTCTGGTCCAACTGTACCCATCGGACGAATGGTACGGACCTTGGCCAAAATGTGCAAAGCGTTCCTTGTTCTGTACCTCTCATTGCATACAGTCGCGACCATCGCAGGCCCGCAAGAAGGCCGGACGATGGGGAGGCGGGGCCCACGGCGTGTTGGCGCGCGTGGCGATGACGGCCACCACCTTGCGTTCGGCCTTGCCGCTCCTGCCACACCGACGCCGCCCAGTGGCGCTGATGACGAGGGCTACCAGATGCAGACCACCGGTCACGGTCACAACCGCAGTTCGCGGATCGGCGGCTTCCACCGCAAATCGCCCGCGGAGCGATTGGACCTGGTGGCGGCATTCGCCGATCTCGACGCGGCGACCCGCGCACATCTTGCCGACATGGGCAATCTTCTGGTGCCGCTCGCCGACAAGCTGATCGAGAACGTGGTGGCCACCATGAACGTGCCGATCGGCATCGCCACCAACATGAAGGTCGACGGCGAGGACGTGCTGGTGCCGATGGCGACTGAGGAGTCCTCGGTCGTCGCCGCTGTCTGCAACGCCGCGCGCCAGACCTATGAGACAGGCTTCACCACCTCGATGTCCGGCACCTTGATGATCGCCCAGGTGCAAGCGGTGAACGTACCGGATCCGTTTGCCGCGCGCTTGCGCCTGCTGGAGCGGCGCGACGACATCAAGGCGATCTGCGACGACTGCGATCCGCTTCTCGTCAAGCTTGGCGGTGGCTTCCGCGACATCGAGGTGCGTATCCTGGACACCAGCAGTGGTCCGATGCTGGTCAGCCACCTGATCGTCGACACCCGCGACGCCATGGGCGCCAACGCCGTCAACACCATGGCGGAAAAGATTGCACCGCATATCGCGACGTGGAGCGGCGGTCGCGTTTATCTGCGCATTCTGTCCAATCTCGCCGACCGCCGGCTGGCGCGGGCGCATGCGACGTGGAAGCTCGCCGAGATCGGCGGCACGGACGTGCGCGACGGCATCCTCAGCGCCTATCATTTCGCCGCCGCCGATCCCTATCGCGCCGCCACCCACAACAAGGGCATCATGAACGGCGTCAGCGCCGTGGTGCTCGCCACCGGCAACGACACCCGCGCGGTCGAGGCCGGGGCGCACGCCTATGCGGCGCGTTCGGGTCGTTACACCAGCCTCACGCATTACGAGGTCACCGCATCAGGCGATCTCAGCGCCTCGATCGAACTGCCGATGGCGGTGGGCCTGATCGGCGGCGCCACCAAGATCCACCCGACCGCCCAGGCCTGCCTGAAAATTCTGGGCGTGCGGACGGCGGAACGGCTGGCGCGGATCATTGCCGCGGTCGGGCTGGCGCAGAATTTTTCCGCACTGAAGGCGCTGGCGACCGTCGGCATCCAGAAAGGCCATATGGACCTGCATGCCCAGAACATCGCCATGATGGCGGGCGCAGTCGGCGACGAAGTCGACGCGGTGGCGCGCGCGCTGGTGGCCAAGGGTACGGTCCGCATCGATGTCGCCGAGACTGTTCTTGCGGGACTGCGCGGCGGGTGAGTGTCGACGGGACCAACATCAAAATCAGAACCAGCAAAGTCATAACAGAGGGAGGAAACATGTCGGGTGTGATGAAGCGGGCGCTTGCGGGCGCTGCGATGGCCTGGATGGTCGTGGGCGCGGCCAATGCCGAGATCGCCAACAACACCATCAAGCTGGGCGTGCTGACCGATCTCAGCGGTTTCGCCGCCGACTCGACGGGGCTGGGCTCCGTGGTCGCGGCCAAACTCGCGGTCGAGGATTTCAAGGCGGAGAAGCCCGGCATTGCGGTCGAGGTGATCCAGGCCGATCATCAGAACAAGGCCGATATCGGCGCCGCACTGGCGCGGCGCTGGCTTGATGTCGACAAGGTCGATGTGATCCTCGATGTTCCCTTCTCCTCGGTGGCGCTGGCGGTGCAGGAGACCGTGCGCGGCAGCAAGACTGCGTTCGTCGCGTCGGGCCCCGGTACCGCGGTGCTGACCGGCGAGAAGTGTTCGCCGAACACCGTGCACTGGACCTACGACACCTGGGCATTGGCGCATGGCACCGCGCTCGCGTTGCTGCGCGCGAAGAAGGACACCTGGTTCTTCGTCACCGCCGACTATGCCTTCGGCCACGCGCTGGAAAACGATGCCGCCGCGGTGGTGAAGGCTGAAGGCGGCAAGGTGCTGGGAACCGTGCGCCATCCCACCGGCACATCCGACTTCTCCTCGTTCCTGCTGCAGGCGCAGTCCAGCAAGGCCAAGGTGGTGGCGCTGGCGAATGCGGTCGGCGACACCATCAATTCGGTGAAGCAGGCCGGCGAGTTCGGCCTCACCGCCGGCGGTCAGGATCTGGCGGCGCTCTTGATGCAGCTCACCGACGTGCATGCCATCGGCCTGAAAGACGCCAAGGGCCTGTATCTCACCGAAGGTTTTTATTGGGACATGAACGACGGCACCCGCAAGTTCGCCGATCGTTTTGCCGCCCAGATGAGCGGCAAGCGGCCGACCGCCAACCAGGCCGGTGTCTATGCCGGCACGCTGCATTACCTGCGCGCGGCAGCGGCCGCCAACAGCTCGGATGCTCAGATCGTGGTGGCCAAGATGAAGGAGATGCCGTCGAAGGATCCGCTGTTCGGCGAGGGCCAGGTGCGCGCCGACGGCCGCCACATCCACAACATGTACCTGTTCCAGGTCAAGACGCCGGCGGAGTCGAAGGGCGCCTGGGATTATTACAAGCTGATCGAAACCATTCCGGCGGCGGAAGCCTTCCGTCCGCTCGATCAGGGCGGTTGCCCGATGGTGGCGAAGAAGTAGGGCATGGGCGGAATGGTTCTGCCGCGTCACACACAAACTTAACTCCTCATCCTGAGGAGGCGCGAAGCGCCGTCTCGAAGGACGAGGCCACGGACGCCGCAATTCGGGGCCTCATGGTTCGAGACGCGCGTTCCGCGCTCCTCACCATGAGGAGATATGACGCCGCAGAATTAATCCGCCTACGCTCTACGGCAGCCTACGCTGGCGCCGCCGCCTTCTTCGCCCACACCTTGTTGTCGTGGAACGCGGCGCCGCCATGCGGTGCCACGGCTTCGGCGCCGGTCAGCACATTGATGCCGCGTCCGCCGGCATGGGTGCGGTTGGGATGGATCGATTCCGCTACCAGCACGCCGCGGCGCAGGCCGTCGAAGATTTTCACCGCAAGCGTGGTCTCGCCGCGCGGATTGCCCAGGGTCACCAGGTCGCCGTCGGTCACATCGAGCCGTTCGGCGTCGGCCGGATGCATCATCACCGTCGGCGCGCCCTCGCGCGCCTGCGATGATGGTGTCTCGCTGAAGCTGCTGTTGAGATAGCTGCGCGACGGGCTGGTGGCCAGGCGGAACGGATGCTGCTCGTCCGCGGTCTCGATCACGGCCCAGTGGTCGGGCAGCGACGGCATCTGCTGCCACGCGCCCATCAACTGGTTGCGCGGCACCGGCACCGACGTCCAGTCGGCCTTGAAATGAAATTTGCCGTCGGTGTGGGCGAAGCCGTCGAGATAATGCGAGGCGCGGAAATCCGGTTGCAGGTCGCGCCAGAGGTCGGCTTCGAGGCTCTCGATGTCGCCGTGCCCGCTCGCCTTCAACGTGTCGTTGATGATCTCGCGCGGCGTCATAGTGAACGCCTTATGCTCGGCGCCCAGCCGTTTGGCGAGCTCCTGCAGCACCTGGTGATTGGAGCGGCATTCGCCGGGCGGGTCGATCAGCTTGGCACCGACGGAAATGTGCTGGTGGCCGCCGCCGTAATAAAGGTCGTCGTGCTCCATGAACATGGTGGCCGGCAGCACGATGTCGGCCATCAGCGCGGTCTCGGTCATGAACTGCTCATGCACCGCGACAAACAGATCCTCGCGCGCAAAACCCTGGCGCACCAGCGCCTGCTCCGGCGCGACGTTCACCGGATTGGTGTTCTGTATCACCATCGCCTTCACGGGCGCACCACCACGCAGCGCCTCGGCGTCGCCGGTCAGGACGCGGCCGATCTTCGATTGATCCAGCCGCCGGGTGTTGGGATCGATCTCGTCCAGGCCTTCGATCAGGGTCTTGTCGAACTTCCAGATCGAGCCGTTGTTGAAGAAGGCGCCGCCGCCTTCGTGCTGCCAGGCACCGGTCACGGCGGGAATGCACAGCGCTGCATGCATCTGGGTCGCGCCGTTGCGGCTGCGGGTAAAGCCGTAACCGAGGCGGAAGAACGTGCGCGGCGTCTTGCCGACGGCGTGCGCGAAGGCCTCGATCTCGGCGACCGGCACGCCGCAGATCGCGGAGGCCCATTCCGGCGTCCGCGTGGCGAGATGAGCCTCCAGCTCCGCCGGACAATCGGTGTAGGTGTCGAGATAGGCGCGATCGGCGAGGCCGTCGCGAAACAGCACATGCATCACGCCGCAGGCGAACGCACCGTCGGTGCCCGGGCGCAGCAGGATCTTGATGTCGGCCTGCTTCATGGTGTCGTTGTCGTAGATGTCGACCGCAGCGATCCGCGCGCCGCGTTCCTTGCGGGCGCGCGAGGCGTGGGTCATCACATTGACCTGGGTCGACACCGGGTTGGTGCCCCAGATCACGATCAGGTCGGACTTGCCCATCTCGCGCGGGTCGACGCCGGCGACCTTGCCGACACCGGCGGCATAACCCGCCCAGGCCACCGTCGAGCAGATCGTGCTGTAGAAGCGCGAATAGCGCTTCACATTGGCCAGCCGGTTGATGCCGTCGCGCATCACCAGCCCCATGGTGCCGGCATAGTAATAAGGCCAGACCGACTCCGCGCCGAAGTCGCGCTCGGCCTCGTCGAACCGCCGCGCGATCTCGTCCAGCGCTTCGTCCCACGAGATGCGGGTGAAATGCCCGGATCCCTTCGGGCCGCTGCGGCGCATCGGATACTTTAGCCGCTCGGGATGATGAATACGCTCCGCATAGCGCGCCACCTTGGCGCAGACCACGCCCGCCGTGTAGGTCTGCACTTTCGAGCCGCGGACCCGGCCGATCGAGGACCCGTCGATCACCTCGATATCCAGGGCGCAGGCCGAGGGGCAATCGTGCGGGCAGGTGGAATGCTTGATGTCGATTTTTGCGCGTGCGTTCATGACACCTGCATAGCATGGCCGGCCCGCGCTGTTGAAGCGTGGTTCCGCGCAGACCGGCCATCGGCTGGCGCTAGATCTCCCGCCCGACCAAGCGGTCTGCGGACAACCGGCCACCTCCGGCGAAGGCAATGTGCAGCAGGAACAAGCCCAGCAGGAACGGATATTCGATGCCGCGGTCGATCCAGGGCCAGTTTGGCGGCCAGGTCTGCCCCAGTGCGAGACAGATGCAGGCCATCTGCACCGCGAACATCGGCGCCACGATCCGGGTCAAGAGGCCGACGGCAAGGGCCACGCCGCCGAAGGTTTCCAGATAGGCAACGAAGGCGCCGAGATGTTCGGCGGCGGGCAGGTACAGCTTGTTGGCGATCAGGTTGATCGAGCCGGCCATCGGATTGGCCATCGAGCCATGCGCGCTGCCGGTCAGTTTGGGCAGGCCGTGGGTCATGAGTGTTCCGCCGATGGCGACCCGCTGCACCGCGTAGGCCAGTGGCGTCGCCATGGCGTAGAACCGCGCGAGTTGCGGGAAAACGAGGCGATTCGTCTCGGTTGGTGTGGTCACGGGTTTCCTCCTTGGGCATGAAGTTGGGGATGGGCGTCAGCCGATGACGCGGGGGATCAGCACGTCGGCGAGGCCGATCCGGCGCAGCAGTTCGGCGCGGACGCGGTCGGCGACACCGTTGACGATCTCGGCGCCGTCTTGCGACGGATCGATGTGGATGCGGAACGGGCGCTTGCCGAACGGCAGGTCCACCACATAGGCGATCGCGTCGGCAACGGTGGCCGCGTTCGCATCGTCAGGCTCGAGCGACGCCAGGCCCTTCAGTGCGACGTCCGGAATGTCGGCGGTCGGCCCGTTGGCGTAGTCGTCGGCGCGGGCTTTGTCGGCAGGTGAGCCGGAGTGGACGAAATGGTTGGTGCCCTTGGTGAAGGCGCCGGGAACGACGATCGAGGTCTCGATGCCCCAGCGTGCCAGCTCGCCGGCATAACTCACCGCCAGCGAGTCCATCGCCGCCTTGGCGGCGAAATAAGGCGCGAGATAGGGCGGCGTGCCGCCGCGGGCGCTGCTCGACGATACCCACACCACGAGGCCATGGCCTTGCTGGCGCAATTGCGGCAGCGCCGCGCGGTTCACGCGTTGGGTGCTCAGCACGTTGATGTCGTAGAGCTCGGCGTATTGTTCGGGCGTGAAGGCTTCCGCCGGCCCGAAGCTCATGTGGCCGGCATTGTGGATCACCACGTCAAGACGGCCATTGTCGGCGAGAATCTTGGCAACGGCTGCGTCTGCTGACGCCTGCGAGGCAACATCGAGTTCGACCGTGCGCAGGTCGACATGATGCTCGGTCGCATAAGCCTTGAGTTCGGCGACACGGGGCGCATTGCGTCCGGTGGTCTCGCGCATGCTGGCATAGACGGTGTGGCCGGCACGGGCGAGGGTCTGGGCGGTCAAAAGACCGAAGCCGCTCGATGCACCGGTGATGACAATGACGTTGTTCATGGCTGTGCTCTTTCAAGTTGTGCGTGGTGTGCAATGAAGGGGGAGGGACGGGATCAGATGATCCCGCCATTGACGCGAACGGTCTGGCCGTTGACCCAGCCGCCGGCGGGGCTGGCGAGGAAAGCGACGACGTCGGCCGTGTCCTCCGGCTGGCCCAGCCGCTCGAGCGGCGGCTGCTTCGCCATGCGGTCGATCACCTCCTGCGGCTTGCCGTGCAGGAAGAGGTCGGTTGCCGTCGGTCCCGGCGCGACCGCGTTGACGGTGATGTTGCGGCCGCGCAATTCCTTGGCGAGGATGTTGGTGATCGCCTCGATGCCGGCCTTGGTCGCGGCGTAGGTGGCATATGTCGGCAACAACAGCCCGACCATGCTGGACGAGAAGTTGATGATGCGGCCGTCGTTGCGCAGCCGCCGCGCCGCCTCGCGCAAGGTGTTGAAGCTTCCCTTCAGGTTGATGGCGATGGTGCGATCGAAGGTCGCGTCGTCCATCTCGGCGATGGTCGCCAGCGGCATGATGCCGGCATTATTGACCAGCACGTCGACCCCGCCGAACGCGGCCTCCGCGGCATCGAACATATGCCGCACCGCGGCCGGGTCGCTGACGTCGGCCTTGGCGGCCAGGGCGCGGCCGCCGGCCGCTTCGATCTTGCGCACCAGCGCTTCGGCGGGTGCCGCATCGCTGGAATAGTTGATGATCACGGCGAAGCCGTCGTCGGCGAGGCGTTCGGCGACGGTCGCGCCGATGCCGCGGGATGCGCCGGTGACGATGGCGACTTTTGGGGAGGTCTTGGTCATGGTCGGTCTCCAACGGGGTGTGTGATTGCGATGGAGATGGAATAGACCTTTCGTAATATCGGATAATCTCCTATAAATTGACAATACTATTCGGAAATAGCGAACAGATGAGTTGAATGGATACTCTTGATTCCATGAGGGTTTTTGCCCGCGTGGTGGAGCGGCGCAGTTTCACGCTGGCGTCACAGGATCTGGGATTGCCGCGTTCGACGGTGACCGAGGCCATCCAGCACATCGAAAAACGCCTCGGCGTCCGGCTGCTGCAGCGGACCACCCGGCATGTGAGCGCCACCCTGGACGGCGAGGCTTATTATCGGCGCTGCCTGGCCATCATCGCCGACATCGAAGACGCGGAAGCAGCCTTCAGCGGAATCAAGCCGTATGGTCTTCTGAAGATCGATGTGCACGGCACCTTGATGCGGCACTTCATCCTGCCGGCGCTGCCGGATTTCCTGGCTGCGTATCCCGACATCAAGCTGCATCTCGGCGAGGGCGATCGGCTGGTCGATCTCATCCGCGAGGGTGTCGATTGCGTGGTGCGGGTCGGCGAGCCCAGGGATAGCGCGATGATCGGCCGCCGCATCGCCATGCTGGAGGAAGTCACCTGCGCCAGCCCGGGCTATCTTGCCATCTATGGCACGCCGGTCTCGCCGGACGATCTGTCGTCGCATCGCATGATCGGCTTCGTCTCCTCGACCACGGGAAATTTCTTTCCGCTCGAGTTCACCGTCGACGGCAAACTGCGTCATCTGACGCTGACTGCCGCGATTTCAGTGACCGGTGCAGAAACGAATGTCGCGCTGGCGAAGCTCGGGCTCGGCCTGATCCAGGTGCCGCGCTATCATGTCGAGGCCGATCTCGCCTCGGGTGCGCTGGTCGAAATTCTCACCGAGACGCCACCGTCGCCGACACCGGTATCCGTGCTCTATCCCCACAGCCGCCAGTTGTCACCGCGGGTGCGGGTGTTCATCGACTGGCTGTCGGGCGCGTTTGCAGCGCGGTTCGAGCGGAGCGCGGCGGTGCAGTCATCGGCGCGCGCGAAAATCGGTCCATGATGTTGGAGAGTTCGTAAACGCGGTTCGCCACATTCAGCGTTATCACCGGGATTGCCCGGCGACTTGGCGCGGTCAAGTCGCTGAGGTCAAGTCAAGCCCGGCAATGACGGCGTGAGATGTGAGGCCATCCGATCAAGCCGGCGCGATATAAGGAATGGCGCTCATGATGGCGACAAGCTGGATCGCATTGCCCACCATGCCGCCCCAATGCAGCCGACGCAGCCGGCGCGCCGCATCGGCATCGCCTTGATGCCTGATCTGGGCATCCATCTCCTGTAGAAACCAGCCGCGTGCCCAAAACGCGAAAGCCGCGATCAAGCCAATGCCGATGACGCAAGCGATCCGCCCTTCCGTGGCAAAGGCGACCGCTGCGATGACACCGGCGATGCTCAGCATCACGAAGTAGACATTGAACATGCCGCGCAACAGCTGGGCGACGGCCGGGATGTCCAGTTTCACCAGCAGGAAGGCCGGCGCTGCCAGCAGCAAATACGCAATCGGAAGCAGCAGGATGACAAGAGCGAAGAGGGCGACGGGATCCGGCGTCATGCGGGCACTCTTTTTGATTTTTCCCACCGGGCGAGAGCTCCCCGGCAGCAACCACTAGTAGTATCCGCTTGGCTATACCTTTGGCACTATTCGCCTTTAGTCGGGTGCTGGGTGCTGAAGGTCTTGCACCCTTTGCCGCAAGCTCGTTCCTGGGCCTTTAGATCGAAAGCGGCATTCGAATCATGGATCTGCGGTCCCGGACCTGAGCGACGGATCTGTTCGCCGCGCCTGGCACCGGATGAACCGACCAATTCGGTGGCCGGCGATAGCGGCTATTATGCGAACTTCGAACTGCACAACAATTTGACGCAATACATCACCGGCCTCGATGTCTTTGCTTTCATCGATCGCGGCGAGGTGTTCTCGACATTCCCGCCCCATCCGAACTGACGTCCGCAGGCGCAGGCCTGTCCTGGACGCCGCATGTCGCGTTCACGCTGGAGTCCAGCATAGGCTTCCCCTGGGACAACAACGTGGTTCCGGGGCAGCCCCGCTACCAGGCCTATTTCCGCGGTATCCTGCGGCCGCTGTTGCTGTTCCCTGTTGCCCAGACGCTATGATGGCGAGACAGTGCTACGCTTAGCGAGTGCAACACTTAGATCGACAAGGAGACTTTGTAGTGATTGGAGTTGTTAAAAAACGTCTGGCCTGGTGTGTTGCTTCCTTGCTGCTGGTGTCCTGCGGCACTGGTGCCGTGTACGCACAGGCCGCGCGGAAAGATGCGCCGGCGCCTGCGCCGGTCACGCCGGCCGCGACCACGTCGCAGCCGCCGATCAGCGGAGCCACGGCTGCGGTCGAAGGATTTCGCTCGGCCAGGTTCGGCATGACCGAAGCCGAGGTGCGCAGCGCCATTATCAAGGATCTCGGCGTCAAGCCGGAGGCGATCCGCTCCGAGGACAACAAGAGCGAGCAGACCCATGTGCTGCTGGTCAAGGCGCCCGAGGTGCTGGCCGGCGGCGGCGCGTCGGAAGTGTCCTACGTGTTCGGCTTCAAGACCAAGAAGCTGATCCAGGTCGGCGTCACCTGGTCGAAGGCGACCGACGACAAGATGACGCCGGATCAGTTGTTCTCCAACTCCACGGTGTTGCGCACGCACTTCGTGTCGCAGGGCTACAAGCAGGACACCATCGCCACCAACATGCCGATCAACGGCGGCATCCTGATGTTCCGCGGCAGCGACGACAAGGATCGCACCACGATGCTGATCCTGCAGGGCAGCATCGCCCAGGGCGAGAACAATCAGCGCGTGCTGACGCCGACCGCGCTGCTGCTGTTCTATGTCGCCGACGCCAAGACCCCGGACGTCTACCGGCTGCCGCCGGGCTCGTTCTAAGGCTATCCGCGCCCGGTCACCGGGATCAGCGCGCCGTTGACGGCGACGGCGCGCTCGGAGGCGAGAAAGCCGATCACCGCGGCAAGATCCTGCGGCTTCACCCAGCCGGCAGGATCGGCATCGGGCATCGCCGCGCGGTTCTGCGGTGTGTCGATGAGGCTCGGCAGCACGCAATTGACGTTGATGCCCTTGGGGCCGAGCTCGGCGGCCATCGATTCCGTCAGCCGCATCACCGCGCTCTTGGCTGCGGCATAGGCGCCCATCTCGGCCCCGCCGCGCTGGGCGGACAAGGCGCCGACGGTGATGACGCGACCGCGGCCGCGCGCGATCATGCCCGGTACCACGGACCGCACGGCGTTCAGGAGCGTGCGCACATTGACGTCGATCATCGCGTCGAAGCTGCTCGCGGCCATCGCGTGCACCGGCTCGCCCATGTGGAATGCGCCGGCGATACTGCAGAGCACGTCGACGGGCCCGATGTCGGCAATCACCTCGCCAAGGCGCTTGTCGCTGGCTTCCTGCTTGGTGAGGTCGACATCGACAAGACGCCATGTCGCGGGCGCCTGCGGAAATGTCGTGCGCAGATGCGCCAGGCTGCTGCCCACCAGCGCAAGCCGGAAATCATCCGCAAGCACGGCGGCAACCGCGCGTCCGAGATTTCCCGCCGCCCCGGTGATCATTGCCGTGCTTGTCGTCGTGGTCATTGCCCGCTCCCGTTGGTTCGCTGCCACGGTAAAACGCCCGGCAGGTTATGTCTCGATATTTTCTCAGGTGGCGAAAAAGTGAAATATTCCGTTCACGAATGATTGAAAAGAGACTAGACTATTTCAATGAAACTATCCGAACCCGACCGCCGGCTGCTGCGCGAAATCCAGCGCGACGCGACCTTGTCGCTGAAGGATCTCGCCGAGCGATTGGCGATGTCGCAGTCGACGGTGTGGCGGCGTATCCAGGAGTTCGAGGCGGCCGGTCTGATCGCGTCGCGGGTCACGTTGCTCGATCCATCGAAAATCGGACTGGGCGTCTGCGTTTTCGTGCACGCCAATCTGCGCGATCACAGCACGCAATCGCGCGAGGCGTTCGAACGCTTCATCGCCGATCAGCCCAATGTGCTCGAATGTTTTTCCGTGACCGGTCCGCACGATTATGTGCTGATCATCCGTGCCGAGGACGTCGCGGCCTATGAAGATTTTCTGATGCACAAGCTGCTTGCACATCCGAAGGTCGCAACCGCCCAGTCCGACTTCGCGCTGCGCCAGCTGAAGTACACCACCATGCTTCCGCTCTGATCGCGGATCAATTCCGCACGGCGGTATCGCCGATCCAATTCATGGCTGCATTGCAGGGCGATGGCCATGGACAACGGCCGCTCGAATATCGAATATCGCGGTCGAACCCGTTGAGGAAACGTCGCGCGGAAAGCGCGGATTGCCGAAAGAGGACGCGATGCAATTCAAACATGTGAGCCTGGAAATCGACGCACCGGTCGCCATCATTCGCCTTGATCATCAGGAGGTGATGAACGCGGTGTCGGTCGACATGCTGCAGGGCCTCGGCGATGTGCTCGATGCCATCGACGAGCGTCGCTCCGATGTCCGGTGCATCGTGCTGACCGGCGCGGGCCGTGCCTTCTGCACCGGTGCGAATTTGCAGGGGCGCAACAACCAGCAGGGCTCGGTGCGCCGCAATGCCGGCGCCACCCTGGAGACAGCGTTTCATCCGTTCCTGCGCCGCCTGCGAAACCTGCATTGTCCGCTGGTCACGGCGGTGAACGGCCCGGCGGCGGGTGCTGGCATGAGCTTCGCCTTGATGGGCGACATCGTCCTGGCCGCGCGCTCGGCGTATTTCCTGCAGGCCTTCCGCCGCATCGGACTTGTTCCGGATTGCGGCTCGACCTGGCTGCTGCCGCGGCTGGTCGGCAAGGCCCGCGCCATCGAGCTGTCGTTGCTCGGCGAGCGGCTCCCAGCTGAGACCGCGCTGTCCTGGGGGCTGATCAACCGCGTTCACGATGATGCGGTGTTGATGGAGGAGGCGCTGAAGCTCGCCCGCGACCTGGCCAACGGTCCGACTGTCGCGCTCTCGCTGATCCGCAAGCTCTATTGGGACAGCCTGGAAAATTCGTTCGAACAGCAGATCGATCTCGAACGCCGGTGCCAGCAGCAGGCCGGCGCCGCGGAGGACTTCAAGGAAGGCGTGACGGCGTTCCTGGAAAAGCGCCCCGCGAAATTCACCGGCAGGTAAGCTTCGATCTTTTGCTCGATGGCGATGCGCCAGATGACGAGCGCATCGCCTGCAAGATTCATTTACCCTTCCATTGCGGCGGGCGCTTTTCGGAGAATGCCTTCGGGCCTTCGATGTAGTCCTCGGACGCCGCCATCGCTTTCACCGCCGGATAGTCGCGCTGCTCGGCGATCGCCTGCTCGAGCGACACGTTCATGCCCTTGTTGATGGTCTGCTTCGAAGCCCGGATCGACATCGGGCTGTTCTGGCAGATCGTCTCGGCCCATCGTTCGGCAGCCTTCAGGGATTCGCCCTTCGGCACGACTTCGTTGACAAAGCCAAGCTCATAACCTTCGCGGGCACTGACGTGACGCGCCGTCAGGATCATGCCCATCGCGCGTTTCAACCCGATCTGGCGCGGCAGGCGGTGCAGGCCGCCGGCGAGTGCCGCGAGACCTACGCGGGGCTCCGGTAGGGCGAATGTCGCGTTCTCGGCCGCGATGATCAGGTCGCAGGCCAGCGCAATTTCAAAACCACCACCCATGGCGACGCCGTTGACGGCGGCGATGATCGGTTTGTCGCAATCGAACCGTGCTGTCAGGCCGGCGAAGCCGCTGGTGTTCCAGCCGCGTTTGCCGCCGGCAGCCTGCCACTTTAGATCGTTGCCGGCGGAGAACGCTCGGTCACCTGCACCGGTGACGATCGCCACCCACTGCTCCGGGTCGGCAGCGAACGCATCGAACACGTCATGCAATTCGAAATGGGCGTCGGTGTGGAGGGCATTCATGACCTCCGGCCGATTCAGCGTCACCACCGTGATCCGGCCGTTGCGTTTCACGTCGACGAACTTGTAGGTCATGTGTCCTCCCTGTCGTTTGTCTTTTTGGCGCGCGCCTCGAAGGCGCGACGTTCCAGCATTGATTGTGTCAGCGGACAGCTTTTAAACACAGCGCTGTTGTTCCGCAAAAGCGGATGGCAGCGTTGCTTTCTCGATCAAGCTGGCACGTTGTCGCCAAGCCAGCGGGTTGCGGCGAGCACGCCGCCTTCGCCGTGCGGGATCCGAAGCGCATTGAGGCCGACCTCGACGACGCCGAGAACGCCCAGGATCATCGGAGCGTTGACGTGACCCATATGTGCGATCCGGAAAGCCTGGCCCGACAGCGCGCCGATGCCGTTGCCGAGAACCACGCCGCACTTGTCACGACAGTAGTCCTTGAGGTCATTCGCCGTCCGCTCACTCCTGACAAGGACCGTGGTGACTGTGTCGGATCGCTCCGACGGCGCCAGGATATTGAAACTGAGCGCGCCTTTCTCGGACCAGACCCCGACCGCGCGGCGGACAGCTTCCGCCAGCAGCCGATGACGCAGGAAAGTATTTTCGGCGCCTTCCTCAAACAGCATATCGAGCGCCTGACGCAGTGCGTAGAGCAGGTGCACCGGCGGTGTACCGGCGTATTTCTGATAATGCTCTTGGCCGTCACGCGCGGTCCAGTCCCAATAGGGGCTCCTGAGATCGGCCTTGCGATGGACTTCACGTGCGCGTTCGCTCACGGCCACGAACCCGAGGCCGGGCGGCGTCATCAAACCCTTTTGCGAGGCCGACATCGCGACATCGATGTGCCAGTCGTCCATCTGGAACGGCATGCAGCCGAGAGATGCCACCGCGTCGACCATGAACAGCGCGTCATGGCCGGCGGCACGGATTGCCCGGCCGATCGCCGGGATGTCGTTAACCACACCCGACGCGGTGTCGATCTGCACGGTCAGTACCGCCTTGATGCGGCGCTCCTTGTCCTGCCGCAGCCGGGCTTCGACCTCGTCAGGCCGCACCGCGCGGTCCCAGGTGCCTTTCAGAATCTCGATCTCGACGCCGAGCCGTTCCGCGGCGTCACCCCATCCGATGGCGAAGCGTCCGCTCTCCAGCACCAGGATCTTGTCACCGCGCGACAAGACGTTGGTGAGTGCGGCCTCCCAGGCGCCATGGCCGTTGGCGATATAGATGTAGGAGCGCCCTCTGGTATGAAATAGTTTGCTCAGGTCGGCGTGCAGGCTTTCGGTCAGCGCAAGCAATCCGCCGTCATAGATGTCGGCGGCCGGGCGGTGCATGGCGCGCAGCACCTCGTCGGGCATCGTTGTCGGACCGGGGATAGCAAGGAATTCACGTCCTGCGCGCACAACCATATTCCACTCTCCTTGAAAGCGGTTCTTCCTCGCATACTGGAGCGGTTCGTCAAAGCCGGATTGTGGGCAAGCCAGCGCGGCGTTTTCGCTGCGGCTAAATTCTGTATTCTTTCTTCAGCTGATCGATGTAGCTCGCGAGTTCGGGCGGCAGCGATTTGAGCCCGCGCTGGCCCGCGTTGGACAGGAGCGGCCTGAGACTGGACTCGCGCAGGAATGTCGGCTGGCGATCGTTCGGAATGATCCGGTCGAACACGACCACGAGAGCGACGGCGACGAGGCCGACCCGGACGATTCCGAGGGCTGATCCGGCGAGTCGATCCGGCAGCGTGACGCTCGGGCCCAGCATGTCGTTGACAGCGAAGCGCAGCAGGGCCCCGATCGCCACCCCTGCGATCAGGAACACCGCAAAAAATACCAGCGAGTTCTGCGCCCAGGGGGACGCCGTCTGACCTTGTATGGCGGGGGAAAAGAGGGGTGTGACCGTGATTGCAAGGGGCATGGCCGCCGCGTAACCGAGAATGACGGCGAGGCTGCGGATCAAGCCGGCGCTAAAGCCGGTGAGGGCCGTGACCAGCGCGGCGGCATAAATGACGGCATCGAACAGATTGATCGACGTAAGCACGGTCCAGGATCCGACGGAGGGCACTCTTGGCCGATCGACTGAAGCCGACTTCTGTTAGCCAACCCTTACAGGCGATCCCGGATTTCAGGGCCAAACGGCTCGTTTCGGGCCTGGATCTGCTCGCACGTGCAAAAATTGGTTGACTTTTGGTGCTTAGTGAGTGCTTACTCATCATATGCCGCCCATCAGACTCACGAGCGAAGCCCGTCGGGAAACGATCCTTGCTGCCGCCAAGGCTTGCTTCGCGCGTCACGGTTTTGCCGGGACCACAACCAAAAGCGTGGCGGTGGCTGCGGGAATTTCCGAAGCCTTGCTGTTCAAGCATTTCGCAACGAAATCAGCGCTCTATGCCGAAATTCTGGACGAGGCCTGCGAGGCCGATCCGGAGCTGCAGCGTTTGCAGGCGCTTGAGCCGTCGACCGAGACGCTGGTCTATCTGGTGCGGGAGATGATCCGGCATTTCCTGGAAGCGGTCGATCGTCCCGAGGATGAGGATCTCCAGCGCATGAAGCTGTTGATCTCCTCCCATCTGGAAGATGGCGAGTTCGCCAGGCTGCTGTATCAGAAGATCGCCGACATCATCGGTCCGATCTTCGCTGCGTCGCTGCATCGAGCCATAGAGGTGGGCGACGCGTCGCCGACCAGTGGCAAGCCGATCAATCTGTTCTGGTTCGCTCACCAGCTGATCCACATGGTGGCGCTGTCCAGAATCCCGTCACTCCCGACGCTGTCCTATGGCGATACCGAGAGTCTGCGGCGTCAGGTGAGTGAATTCGTCCTTCGCGGACTGGGCCTTAATGAGCGCGCAATTGCGACCTATCTCGCCCGCGCTTTGCAGGCCCGGCCCATCGAGACCCCATTGGTTTCAGAGAGTGCATGACATGACGATCTCTACGGAGGCTAATATTCCGGCCAAATCGCCCGACAAGTCGATCGAGGAGAAGCCGCGTGTGCGACCCGTTCGTATGGGGCGCTGGTTCTTGATCGTCGGCACCGCGCTGGTTGTTCTGGTCGGCGCGCTGGTCGGCTTCAATGCCTTCCGCAACCACATGATCGCGCAGTTCTTCGCCACCATGAAGCCGCCGCCAAGCAACGTATCGGTGGTGGAGGCGAAATCGGAAGTCATTCCGCATCTGCTGACCGGTATCGGCGATCTCGCAGCGGTGCATCAGGTTGACGTCACGACCGATGCGGCCGGGCGCATCACCAAGATCATGTTTGAGGCCGGTGCACGCGTGAAGGCGGGCGATCCGCTTGTCCAGTTGTTCGACGAGCCCGATCAGGCCGATCTCCTCAGCTTCAAGGCGCAGGCGACGGCGGCAGCGCTTGCACTCGAGCGTTCGAAGTCGCTGGCCTCGCGCCAGTTCGGCCCGCAGGCGACGGTCGATCAGAACCAGGCAGCTTTCGATCAGGCCAATGCCGCGATCGCCAAGACCGAAGCGGTGATCTCGCAGAAGCTGGTCAAGGCGCCGTTCGGTGGTGACCTCGGCGTGCGTCGCGTCGAAGTCGGGCAGTATCTCAGCGCTGGCACCCAGATCGTATCGCTGACCGATCTGTCCAAGGTGTTCCTCAACTTCACGGCGGCTGAGAAGGATCGCGCCATTCTGGCCGTCGGGCAGACGGTGAAGGTGAATGTCGACGCATATCCCAACCGCGTGTTCGAGGGAAAAATCACGACCATCGAACCGCAGATCAATTCCGATACCCGCAACATTAGGATCCAGGCCACCATCGACAACACCGATCACAGCCTGAAGCCGGGCATGTTCGCGTCGACCACGGTGGTTTTGCCGCCGGAGGCGCCCGTCATCACCGTGCCGGAGACGGCGGTCGACTACACGCTCTATGGTGACTCCGTGTTCGTCATCAAGGAGACCAAGAACGACAAGGGCGAGAGCAGCCTGACCGCCGAGCGCAGTTTTGTGCGCACAGGCAAGCGCGTCGACGGACGTACCGTGATCCTGTCGGGTCTAAAGGCCGGCGATCGCGTGGTCGCTGTTGGCCAGCTCAAGCTGCAGTCCGGTGGACCGGTGGTGATCTCGTCGAATCCGCCGCCGCCGCAGCCAGCCAATCCGCCGCGGTATTGATCGGGCAGTAGCAGGCAAACATCATGGTTTTCACCGATATCTTCATCAAGCGCCCGGTGCTGTCGGTCGTCGTCAGCCTGCTGATCCTGCTGATCGGCCTGAACGCCGCGCTCAATCTCCCGATCAGGCAGTATCCCAAGCTGTCGAACACCGTGATCACGGTGACGACGTCCTATCCCGGCGCGTCACCGGATCTGATGCAGGGCTTCATCACCACGCCGATCGAGCAGGCGGTGGCCTCTGCCGAGGGCGTCGACTACATCACCTCGTCGTCGGTGCAGGGCGTCAGCACGATCTCGGTGTATGTGAAGCTGAACTTCGATCCCAACCAAGCGTTGACCGAGGTGTTGGCCAAGGTCAATTCTGTCAAATACCTGATACCGAAAGAGTCCAACGACCCGGTGATCCTGAAATCGACCGGCCAGACCACCTCGGTGATGTACATTGGATTCTCCAGCGACGAACTCACGGGTTCGGCGATCTCCGACTATATGACGCGTGTGGTGCAGCCGATCCTGTCCACGGTCGATGGCGTCGCGGAAGCGCAGATCCTGGGCAACCAGCAGTTCGCGATGCGTATCTGGCTGGATCCCGCGCGGATGGCCGGCCGCAGCGTGTCGGCCGGTGACATTGCGGCTGCGATCCAGGCCAACAATTTCCAGGCAGCCGCGGGACAGTCGAAGGGCTACCTCACCGTCAGCAATGTGTCGACCAACACCGACCTGACCAACCTCGACCAGTTCAGGCGCATGACCGTGAAGGCCAAGGACGGCGCACTGGTCCGTATCGAGGACGTTGCCACCGTCGAACTCGCCGCTCAGAGTACCGACGCCAGCGTCGCGATGGACGGCGAGCACGCGATTTTCATCGGTGTGAACGCCACGCCACAGGGCAACCCCCTCAACATCGTCAAGGGGGTGCGTGCGCTGTTTCCGGAAATCGAACGCAATCTTCCGCCGTCGCTGAAGATGAAAGTCGCGTATGATTCGACGAATTTCATTCAGTCGTCGATCGACGAGGTGCAGAAGACCCTGATCGAGGCGGTGGGTATCGTCATTGTCGTGATCTTCCTGTTCCTGGCATCGTTCCGCTCGGTCATCATTCCGGTGGTGACCATCCCGCTGTCGCTGATCGGCGTCTGCATGCTGATGCTGGCCATGGGCTTCAGCTTCAATCTGCTGACCCTGCTGGCGATGGTGCTGGCGATCGGGCTCGTGGTCGACGATGCGATCGTGGTGGTGGAAAATATCCATCGCCATCTGGAGGAGGGCAAATCTCCAGTACAGGCATCACTTGTCGGCGCGCGCGAAATCGTAGGCCCAGTCATCTCGATGACCATTACGCTCGCCGCGGTGTATGCGCCGATTGGTTTCCTCGGCGGCGTCACCGGCGCACTGTTCAAGGAGTTCGCGTTCACGCTGGCCGGATCGGTGATCGTGTCGGGTGTCATCGCGCTGACGTTGTCGCCGATGATGTGCTCGGTGCTGCTGACTCATTCGGAGCCGGGCCGCTTCGCCAAGGCGGTGGACCGGGTATTCCGTTCGGTGACCCGCTGGTACGGTCGCCAACTCGACCGCTCGCTCGACTACCGGCCGATTACCGGGCTGTTTGCGATCACCATCCTCGGCCTTGTCGGCTTCATGTACGTCAATACGTCCAAGGAGCTCGCGCCCGAGGAGGACCAGGGCATCCTGTTCTCGATCACCAAGGCGCCGAAATATGCCAACATCGACTATGTCGACTATTATGGCGACAAGCTCGATAAGGCGTTTGCCAAGTTTCCGGAAACCGACCTGCGCTTCGTCCTCAATGGCCTGCCCACGACCGGGCAAGGCATCGCCGGCATGATCCTGAAGCCGTGGGATCAGCGAAAGCGATCATCGACGGCGATGAAGCAGGACGTTCAGAACGAGTTGAGCAAGATCGAGGGTGTACAGGCATTCGCCTTCAATCTGCCGGCGCTGCCCGGCGGACCGGGCGGCCTGCCAGTGCAGATGGTGATCAGCTCCACCAAGGACTTCCGGGCTGTCTATGAAGACATGCAGAAGCTGAAGGCTGCAGCGCGCAAGAGCGGGCTGTTCATCGTCAGCGACAGCGATCTGGACTACAATCAGCCCGTTGTGCGGGTGAAGATCGATCGTTCGAAGGCCAACGAGCTCGGGATCACCATGCAGCAGATCGGCAGTTCGCTCGCCGTGCTGCTCGGCGGCAATTACATCAACCGCTTCAACCTGGAGGGGCGCTCATATCAGGTGATCCCGCAGGTGCCGCGTGGTCTGCGGCTGTCGCCGGAAATGCTGGGTGGCTATTACGTGTCAGCGCCCAACGGCCAGCAGGTGCCGCTGTCGACGCTGGTCTCGATCCAGACCGATACCGATCCGAACGCGCTGACCCACTTCAACCAGCTCAATTCCTCAACCTTCCAGGCCGTGCCGATGCCCGGCGTGACCATGGGCAAGGCGGTGGAATTCCTGGAGAGCGAAGCGAAGAAGCTCCCCGCGGGCTACAATCACGACTTCCTGGCCGACTCCCGCCAGTATGTGAAGGAAGGCAATCAGCTTGCCGTGACCTTCGGCTTTGCGCTGATCATCATTTTCCTGGTGCTGGCGGCGCAGTTCGAAAGCCTGCGAGATCCGTTTGTCATCCTGATCAGTGTACCGATGGCGATCAGCGGTGCGTTGATTCCGCTGTTCTTCGGCGTGGCCACCATCAATATCTATACCCAGGTCGGGTTGTTGACCCTGGTCGGCCTGATCAGCAAGCACGGCATCCTGATGGTCGAGTTCGCCAACGAACTGCAGCTGAAGGAAGGTCTCGACCGCAGGTCTGCGATCGAGATGGCTGCCCGGGTCCGGCTGCGGCCGATTTTGATGACCACCGCGGCGATGGTCGCAGGCTTGTTTCCGCTTCTGACCGCCAACGGTGCTGGCGCCGCCAGCCGGTTCTCGATCGGTCTTGTGGTGGTGGCCGGCATGCTGATTGGCACGCTGTTCACGCTGTTCGTGTTGCCGGCCGTGTACGTGGCGATCGCGACCGATCACCGCGCGGCCGCCAAGTCGGACCGGGCGCAGGATATCGCGTCGTTAGAGCTGAAGCCGACCTGACATCGTTCGAATCGTAAGCAGAGGGAGCGACTGCCGAGAAGCAGTCGCTCCCTCTTGCGTTGAGGCACGACGCGCGCCTGGAAAGCTGGTTTCCACTTTTTCGGATCATGCTCTAATCTTCTCCGATCGCTTCAAGAAAAAACGATCAGGGGAGAGCGGGAATGCAGGGTGGACATCCGGGACCGGTTGAATTGCGCCGCAACACGATTGCCGACGGAACCCGGCGGGCTGCGGCCAAATTTCGCGATCGCATTGCACTGACCTTTGCCGACCGACAATGGACGTTTATGTCGCTGGAGATTGCCGCAGGGCGGGTCGCTCACCGGCTTGTCGCGCTCGGCCTGAAAAAGGGCGACCGCGTCGCCGCCTATGCCCGCAATTCTGATGCCTATCTGATCCTTTGGCTGGCATGTAATCGAACCGGGCTGGTGCATGTCCCGATCAATTATGCGCTGACAAGCGGCGAACTGAAATACATCGTCACGCAATCAGGCGCGCGAGCGCTGGTTTACGACGCCGAACTTGCCGCGACTGTCGCATCCATTCGCGCAGAGGCCGGTGTCGAATTCTACGGCCGATTCACGAGCTCTGAGGCCGGTGAGTTCAATGTGCTGGCGATTGCAAATGATAGCACTGCGGCCTGTCTGGAGACCGCTGATGTCGCCGACGGCGATCTCGCCCAGTTTCTCTACACCTCCGGCACCACGGCGGCGCCCAAGGGCGCGATGATGACCCATCGTGCATTGATGGCGGAATATGCCAGCTGCATCATCGAGCTTGAATTTAGCGGGGCAGACATCGCGCTGGCGGCGTTGCCGCTTTACCATTCCGCGCAAATGCATTGCTTCTCGATACCGCAACTCCTGGTCGGAGCGACCACCCATTTGATCGAGGCGCCGGCGCCTGATCTCGTGTTGCGCCTGATCGAGGAACATCGGATCACATCGTTCTTTGCCCCGCCCACGGTGTGGATCAGTCTGCTGCGGCACCCCGATTTTGATCGGCGCAATCTCTCGTCGCTGCGCAATGTCTATTATGGCGCGTCGATCATGCCGGTACCGGTGCTGCAGGAACTGCGACAGCGCTTGCCCGGGATTCGCGCCTTCAATTGTTATGGCCAGAGCGAGATCGGGCCGCTCGCGACCGTGCTGCGGCCGGAGGAGCATGACGAGCGTCCGGCCTCCGCAGGCCGTCCCATCATCAATGTGGAGACGCGTATCGTCGACCCGGAGATGCGCGACGTTCCACCGGGGACGCAAGGCGAGATCATCCACCGCTCACCGCAACTGCTGCAGGGCTATTGGGACAAGCCCGACGAGACCACGGAGGCGTTCGAGGGCGGCTGGTTTCATTCTGGCGACGTCGGCTACATGGACGAGGGCGGCTATATCTTCGTTGTCGACCGGGTCAAGGACATCATCAAGACCGGCGGGGTCGTGGTTGCAGGCCGTGAGGTTGAGGAGGTGCTGTTCAAGCATCCCGCGGTGTCGGAAGTCGCCGTTATCGGGCTGCCTGACCCGAAATGGATCGAGGCTGTCACCGCCATCGTGGTGCTGCGGCCGGGCCATGAGCCGGACGAGGCCGGTCTCACGGCGCATGCGCGCGAACATCTGGCGCCGTTCAAGGTGCCGAAGCAGTTCTTCTTCACGCAGAACCTGCCGCGCAACACGGCAGGCAAGCTCTTGAAACGCGAACTGCGGGTTACGTACGCCGACAAATCATGACAGCACACAGCGCCGGCTTTCGCCGGCGCTGGCTTTTGCTTTTGCTTATGCGGACAGCGGCAGGCGCGTCTCGATGATGCGCGAGAACAGGCTGGCGCCGACCGGAAGGATAGCGTCGTCGAGCACGAAACCGGGATTGTGCACCGGCACCGAGCCTTCGTGGCCCAGCCAGAAATAGGCACCGGGCACCGCCTGCAGCATGTCGGCGAAATCCTCGCTGCCCATTTTCGGGCTCGGCGTGGTCGAGACATTCTCGCTGCCGACGATTTCGCGTGCCACTTCGGCCACCGCGTTGGCATGTTCCTCGTGGTTGACCAGTACCGAGAAGATGTCGCGAATGTTGACGTCGATTTCGACCTGGAAAGCCGCGGCGATGCCCGCCGAGATCGTACGCATGCGCTCGCGCACCAGCTTGCGCACGTCGTCGGAGAAGGCACGAACGGTGCCGGCGAGTTTCGCTTCGCCGGGAATGACGTTATAGGCCGAGCCGGCGTGGATCTGGGTGATCGACAGCACTGCGGACTTGAGCGGATCGACGTTGCGGCTGACGATGGTTTGCAGCGCCTGGCCCAGCGCCATCGCGATCACCACCGGGTCCTTCGAGCGCTCCGGCATCGCGCCGTGGCTGCCATAACCCGAGATCGTGATGTCGAAGAAGTCCGCTCCGGCCATGCTTGGCCCCGGAAACACCGTGAGCTGCCGCGGCCCGAGATCGGGGGCGTTGTGCAGGCCATAGACTTCGTCGCAGGGAAAGCGCTGGAACAGCTTGTCTGCGATCATCGCGCGGGCACCACCGAGGCCTTCCTCGGCAGGCTGGAAGATAAACACCGCGGTGCCATCGAAATTGCGGGTTTCCGCCAGGTAGCGTGCGGTGCCCAGCAGGATGGTGGTGTGGCCGTCATGGCCGCAGCCATGAAAGCGGTTCGGAATGGTCGAGCGCCAGGGCAGGTTGGTCTTCTCTTCCATCGGCAACGCATCCATGTCCGCGCGCAGTCCAATGCGGCGGCTGCCGCCACCCTTGCCCTTCAACAGCCCGACGACGCCGGTGCCGCCGACGCCGCGATGCACTTCGATGCCCCATTGCTGCAACTTATCGGCGACGATTCCCGATGTACGGTGCTCTTCGAAGCCGATTTCGGGATGGGCGTGGATGTCGCGACGAATGGCGGTGAGTTCGGAAGCGAAGCTGTCAATGCGATCGAGATTAGGCATGGTTTGTCCGATTCAATTGTTGATCTGATTATTGCGGCTTGAAGGCCGGGCCGTTCGGTTTGATGCGGACGCCGGCGCGCAACCGCGTCCACGGCAATGCCGCGGTATCGGCCGGCATCGCGCCGGGCGCCGCGCAAACGATGATGGTCTCTGCGATCGGCTCGAAATCGGCGCGGAAGTGCACCGAACTCTTGTTGACCAGGATCGACTGCGCGGTTGGCTCGATTCCGACAAAACGGAACATGGCCTGGTCCGCGAGCTGTGCCTTGCGCGATCCGAGCACGATCCGCACGTCGCCGATCCGCAGGCAGGCCGAGGGGCCGAGGTTCATCTGGCTGCCGCCGAAATAGGGGCCGGGGGCAACGAAGCGCCCATCGGACAGGCTCTCGACCACGAAACTCTCCTTGAACGGTGCATCGCCGGGAATACCCGACTTGCCACCGAGCGCAAGCGTCACGGTATTTCCAGCGCCTGCGGCATGCGCCGCGCGCGCGGATTCCGGATCGACGATGACGCCGATGGCGGCTTTTGTGGCGCCGTTCTTCAAAAGCGCGCGCAGCATGCCGGTGGTGTCGGAATCGCCGCCAGCGCCGGGATTGTCCTGGGTGTCCGCGATCACGATCGGTTTGGTCGCGGTCGCAGCCAGCGCCATCGCATGGACGACGCCCTCGTCAGGCGCGAAGATCTTGCCATCGAATGCGTTTTCCTGATCGGCGATCAGCTTGCAGATGATATCGGCGGCCTTGTCGGCATCGTCCTGGGTCTTGCCGTAGGCAACGACGACCGGACCGCAGTCGGGGAAGTCGGCTGCGGGAAATCCGGGTGCGAATGACAGCGTCGGCACGGTCTCGCTTTCGAGTTCGGCAAGGTGCGCATAGATGCTTTTGCACGGCTCGACGCTGGTGCACTGCCAGCTGATCGGAATCAGGAACGGCATTTGCCGGAACGCTTTGGCAAAGCGCCGTTTTGATCCAAGCAGCAGTGCCAGGTGACGGGCCGCGGCCCGCCCGGTGTCGGCCATGTCGATATGCGGATAGGTACGATAAGCGACCAGTGCATCGGCATGCTCGACCATCGCAGGCGTGATGTTGGCGTGCAGATCGAGGCTGACAACCAGCGGAAGGTCCTTGCCGATCACCTTGCGCACGCGTGCCAGCAATTCGCCTTCGCCGTCGTCGAAATGCTCTGTGACCATGGCGCCGTGCAGATCGAGATAGACACCATCAAGCTTGCCTGCAGCGGCGATGCCGTCGACGATGCTGGTGGCGATGCGTTCATACGCGCCCTTGCGGACATGCGCGGAGGGGCTGGCCGCGCACCAGATTGTCGGCACCAGCTCCCAGCCGTTTGTTTCGGCGTCATCGATAAAGCCGGCGAGCCCGACATTGATGTTGCGAATTTTCCGGGTGACGTCCGCGCCGGTCTCCATCGCCGGCCAGCCGCCGCCATGCACAAAGCCGTCGTATTCGGCTTTGGTCGGAGCGAATGTGTTGGTTTCGTGCAGGAAGCCGCCAACGGCGATCCGGAATGCCGACATTAATTTACCTTGCGCTTTTCGCGTCTTCTGACTTGCGTTTGTGGGATGGATCTACTGGACGATCATAGGACGAAAATTCGCGAAGTCCCAGTCTCGTCCGGGTGCGGCTTCCAGTAGCTGCTTGGTGTAGGCCTGCTGCGGATGGGTGAGAATCTCGCCCGCTGGGCCCTGTTCGACGATGCGGCCGTGCTGCATCACCATGACGTCATCGCAGATCTGGGCTGCAACTCGCAGATCATGGGTGATGAACAGCAACGCAATGCCGAGCCGGGCCTGGATATCGTCGAGCAGCTTCAACACCTGCGCCTGCACCGAGACGTCGAGTGCGGAGACCGCCTCATCGGCGACCAGCACGTCCGGATCCATGGCGAGTGCGCGCGCAATGGCGATACGCTGGCGCTGGCCACCGGAGAACTGGTGCGGGTAGCGCGAGATTGCGTCGGTTGGCAGGTCCACGAGCTTCAGCAACTCGCGCGCACGCGCCAGCGCGGTCTGATGCGGCGTTCCGTAATTGACAGGACCCTCCGCGATGGTCTCTCCGACTGTGAGCCGTGGATTGAGCGAGCGATAGGGATCCTGGAAGATCATCTGGATACGCTTGCGGTGCGGCTGTAGCAGGCGGCGCGACAGGAACGAAATCTCGTGCCCGCCAAGCCGGATGCCGCCCGACGTTGGGTCGATCAGGCGTACGATGCAGCGGGCAACGGTCGATTTGCCCGATCCGCTCTCGCCAACGATGCCCAGGGTACGGCCCTTGTGCAGCGTCAGCGTCACATCCTTGGCGGCGGCAACTTCACGCACGCCCCCGAACAGCGACCGCTCGCGATAGACCTTGCTGAGACCGGTGGTGTCGAGCACCACGGGTTCCTGAGTAGCCTCTCGCGCGGCGCGGGGAATCAGGCTTGGCACCGTCGACAACAGGTTGCGGGTGTAATCCTGGGTCGGATTGCGCAGCACGTCCTGCAAGGCGCCTTGTTCAACGAGGCGGCCGTGCCGCATCACTGCGACCTGATCGGCGATCTCGGCCACCACACCCATGTCGTGGGTGATGAACAGCACCGCGGTGCCGTGATCCTTCTGCAGGTCACGGATCAGGGTCAGGATCTGCTTTTGCGTGGTAACGTCGAGCGCTGTGGTCGGCTCGTCGGCGATCAGCAGTTTCGGTTCGAGGATCAGCGCCATCGCGATCATGATGCGCTGGCGCTGACCGCCGGACAGACGGTGCGGATAAGAGGAGAAGATCCGCTCCACATCCGGCAGTCGCACGTGTTCCATCATGGAGAGGATGCGCTGGCGCCGGGCACGCGCATCGAGCGTCGTGTGCGTGCGCAGCACTTCGTCGATCTGGCGGCCCACCGGAACCACCGGATTAAGCGCCGTCATCGGTTCCTGGAAGATCATTGCCATGGTGGTGGCGCGCAGCTGCCGCAGGCGGCGATCGCTGGCGGAACGGATCGCCTCGCCAACCAGTGTGATGCTGCCGCCAGCGACTGCCAGTGACTTTTTCGGCAGCAGCCCCATGGTTGCGAGCGATGTGACCGATTTGCCGGACCCGCTTTCGCCGACCACGCACAGGGTCTTGCCGGCATGCGCCTGCAGGGAAATGCCGTCGATGATTCGCTCGCCGCCCCGTCGTGCTCGCAGCTCGACGACCAGATCCTTGATATCGAGAACAGGTGCCATGCTCATTTGCCGCCCTCCCGCTGTTTCATGCGCGGATCGAGCGCGTCACGTGTGGCATCGCCAATCAGGTTGATCGACAGAATTGCGATCGAGAGCAACAGGCCCGGCCAGAAGATCAGCGATGGCTTGATCTGAAAGAACGCGCGGCCCTCGGCCATGATGTTGCCCCAGGTCGGCGTTTCCGGGCTGATACCGGCGCCGAGGAACGACAGGATCGCCTCGGTCAGGATGGCGGAGGCGCAGATGTATGTGCCCTGGACGATCAGCGGCGCGATGGTATTGGGCATCAGGTGCCGCCATAGAATTTTCGGCAGGCTCGACCCCATGGCAAAGGCGGCCTCGACATAAGGTTCTTCGCGCGCGGACAACACCACCGAACGCACCAGCCGCACCACGCGTGGGATCTCCGGAATGACGATAGCGACCAGAACCGTCTTGAGGCTGGCGCCGGAGAGCGAGATCACGGCGATGGCGAGCAGGATGCTGGGGATCGCCATCAGGCCATCCATGATGCGCATGACGACCGCATCGATCCATTTGAAGAAGCCCGACACCAGTCCGATCGACAGCCCAATCGCGATGCTGATCACGGCGGCACCGATTCCGATCAGCAGTGAGATCCGGCCGCCGTAAAGGATGCGCGACAGCAGATCGCGGCCATAGGCATCCGTGCCGAGCGGAAATTCCGCGCTGGCCGGCTTCAGTCGCAGCGATGGCATCAATTGCAGTGGATCGTGCGGGGCCAGCCAGGTTGCGAAAATCGCCGATGCGACGACAAGCGTCAGGCACACCGTGGCGGTGGTGACGATCGGGCCGGAGGCGAGGAATTTCAGCCGTGAGCCGCCGGGCATCGTCAGCGGAACAGGGGAGTCCATGACAGGTTCGATGGCCATCAGTAACGAATCCGCGGATCGAGGAATGTGTAGGCGACGTCGATCAGGAGATTGATCGCCACGTAAAGTCCACTGGTCAGAAGAATGACGCCCTGGATCACAGGATAGTCGCGCGCGAGCACCGCATCGACGGTCAGGCGTCCGATGCCGGGCAGGTTGAACACGCTTTCGGTGACCACCACGCCTGAAATCAACAGGCCGAAGCCGGTACCGATCACGGTGATGACGGGCACTGCCGCATTGCGCAACGCGTGCTTCATCAGCACGCCGCCTTCCGCAATGCCCTTGGCGCGGGCGGTGCGGACGTAATCTTCACCCAGCACGTCGAGCATCGACGCGCGGGTCATGCGGGCAATGAGCGCGATGTAGATGAACGACAGCGCCAGCGTCGGCAGCAGCGCGCGTTCGAAGAACGGGCCGAAGCCGCGTGTGATGCTGCGGAAGCCCTGCACCGGCAACCAGCGCATGTCGATCGCGAACACCTGCACCAGGACGTAACCGACCACGAACACCGGCACTGAAAATCCCAGTACCGACAGCCCCATCACGAAGCGATCGATCCAGGTCCCATGCTTCCACGCGGCGATCACGCCGAGTGGCACTGCGATAAGGATCGCCAGGATCATGGTGGTCAGGGCGATGCTGATGGTCGGCTCGAGCCGCTGGCCGATCATGCTCAGCACGGGGACGTTCGAAATCAGCGAGACGCCGAGATCGCCGTGCAGGATCTTGCCGACCCAGGTGACGAACTGTGTCGTCAGCGGTTCGTTGAGGCCCAGAGAAGTGCGGATGCGTTCCAGTTGTTCCGGCGTTGCCATGTCGCCGGCGATGATCGCCGCGGGGTCGCCGGGCGTGAGGCGCAGCAGCAGGAATACGAACAGCGCGACCACCCCCATGACGGGAATAGCGGCTAACAGGCGTCGAATGAGATAGCCGAGCATTGGCGTCTATCTCCGGCTACACAGGGTTGTGAAGCCGAGGCCGTGTCGCAACGAACTCATGGTCCCCCCACGATGTGTGTCATGCGTATCTCGTCATTTTTGGTTGGAAAACTGGCCAGAGAGGCCATGATTTCGGGGCAAATAGTGTGCTAACGGCGGCGTTCTATCAAGGGGTGATAAAGCCTGTTTGAAGCCTGCGGAGGACGCTCCCACGTCGTCATGCTCAAGACTGAGGGATGGCGAAGTGGGTGGGACGTTGGATCCGCGCCAGCCCTCGATGACATGGGCGATGATCTGAGCCGTTGCGGCCGAGAGGGTCCAGCCCAGATGTCCGTGGCCGGTATTGTAGAACACGCCGGGTGTCCGTCCGGGGCGCACCACCGGCATCATGCTCGGCATCATGGGGCGGAGCCCTGCCCAGGGTATGACTTTCGAGGTGTCGATATCGGGAAAGTTATGGCGCACCCAGTCCACCAGCGGTCGAACGCGGTCGTCACGAATGTCACGATTGAAGCCGTTGAATTCGGCGGTGCCGGCCACCCGGAAGCGATCGGTGCCCAGCCGGCTGGTGACGATTTTCGCGGCCTCGTCGAGCAGGCTGACCCGGGGGGCGGCGTGTCGGCTCTGCGATGCATCGAGCTGCACCGTGATCGAGTAGCCCTTTACCGGATAGACATTCACCCGATCGCCGAGCATGGCTGCGAAATCGCGGCTTGCAACACCGGCGCAGATGACGAGGCCGTCTGCTTGCAGCTCGCCCCGGGACGGTGCCGACCCCTCGTCTGCCATGTCGTTCCAGCCGATGCTGAAACCGGAGCCGGCACGGGCGATGGTGTCGATATCGGCTTCGTGAATGAACGTCGCGCCGCGGCGGATGCAGGCTTCGGCAAGGCCACGGGTGAATTTATGAATATCGCCGGTCGCGTCCGACGGTGTGAAGAAGCCGCCGTAATAGGTTTTCTGCAGTGTCGGCTCGATGCTGCGGATTTCGTCCGGTGTCACCGGGCGGCGATCGAGTCCACCTTGTTGCAGCAGCGTATTGACGCGCAGGCCGGCGTCGAAGCCTGTCTTGTCGTGATAGATGTGGAGAATGCCGCGGCGCTCGAGATCGAACGCGATGTTCTCGCGTTCGGCGATGGCGAACAGATGTCGGCGCGCTTCGATCGCGAGTTGCGTGGTTGCGATGGTGTTCTTGCGGTAGTTGCCGATGTTCCCGATGAATTCGCTCATCCAGGAATATTTGTGCCAGCTCGGCTTCGGATTCATCAGAAGCGGGGCATCGCTTGTGAGCATCCAGCGCAGGCCCTTGAGGATGGTCGAAGTGCTGTTCCAGACCTCGGCATTGCTGGCGGACAACTGGCCGCCATTGGCGAACGATGTTTCCATCGCTGCGTAACGATGCCTGTCGAGGACAGTGACCGTATAGCCGCGTTCAAGCAGGGCGTAAGCAGTCGTTACGCCGGTGATCCCGGCGCCGACGATGGCGATGTGAGGCATGTGTCTCGAAGCTCCCGTGCGTTAGAGTCGCCCCCACACCGGCAAAAACCGGTCGAGGCGCCCCATCTGTCACGGTACCTGAGAGCTTGATCCGCACGAGCGAAGGGCTCGTTGACGGATTATCCCCTTCGGTGGACGACCCATTGTGAACAGGCCGTCTCTCTCCAGATTGTCCTGACGTTACGGTCCTTGTGCCTGAGAGTTTCCGGGGCGGTTGCTCCGTCGGCGTCGAAACAAAAACATTGTGCTTTAAAAACACTCGGCTCTCGTTTCGATCTCTCCCGCATCGTCATTTGGACATGCAATCCATAGGATAAGCCTCAAAACTGGGCAAGGCTAAATTTCCATCCCACATTGCCGTTCGTTTGTGCAGTGCGGTGATCGCAAGAAAAAGCGCCGGCATGATCTGAAAAGAAAACGGGACGAGATCGCTCTCGCCCCGTGTCGTTCATCGGGCTGTTGCGGCCGCTTAGTCGGCCTTGTCGACATTCCAGAACACCGGCGTTGCCGCGCCGTCGAGCACGCCGGTCAATTCCTTCCGCCAGACACTCGGAACCCTGTATTCCCCGAGCGGGATGTAGGTGACCTGTTCGTAGTTTCGCTGCTGAATGTCCGTTGCGATTTTCTTGCGTTCATCGGGAGATTCGGCACGCACGAAGGCATCGCGCAGAGCTTCCATCTTGGGATCGTCCGGCCAGCCGAACCAGCCGCCGCTTTTGCCTTTGCCGTTCAGAGTGACATGCACGACGGGATTGAGAATGTCGGCACCAACCCAGTTGGTGAAGAACATGTTCCAGCCGCCTTCCTTCGGCGGCTTCTGGCTGGCGCGCAGTGTCACCACCGTCTGCCAGTCCATCGCGAGCACGTTGACCTGAAAGCCTGCCGCGCGCAGCAACTGCGCGGAGACGATCGGCTGTGCCTTCAGCGTGACCACGTCGCCCGGCGCCATGATCACCACCGGCGTGCCGTCGTAGCCGGATTCGGCGAGCAGCTTTTTCGCTTCCGCCATGCCGTCGCCCTTGACCAGGGATTCCGATCCGACATCGGTCGCATACGGCGTGTCGCAGCCAAAGATGGCTCCGCAGACCTTGTAGTATTTCGGGTTGCCGACCAGCGCGTCGAGCACGTTTTTCTGGTTGAGCGCGAGGAGGGCGGCGCGACGCACCTTGACATTGTCGAATGGAGGATAGAGGAAATTCATCCGTCCCAGCGTCTGATAACCGAGAATATTGAGAACGCGCGATTCCAGCTCCTTGTTGGCTTCCAGCACCGGCAGCAGGTCGAACAGCGGCGTTTCGATGAAGTCGATGTCTCCGGACTGGATTGCATTCATCGCGGTCTGCGGGTCGGGCATCGTGATCCATTCGACGCGGTCGACCTTCACCACCTTGCCGCCCGAGGTCCAGCTCGGCGGCTCGGAGCGCGGCACGTAATCCTTGTTCTTCACATAGACCGCCCTGACTCCAGGCTGGAAATCCGCCTGTTCGAACTTGAACGGCCCGGAGCCGATCTGTTCCGGGATAGCTTTGTCCGGCGGGGTCTCGGCGATGCGTTTCGGCATCATGAAGGGCACCACCGACGACGGCTTGCCGATCGATTCCAGCACCAGGCCGTAGGGCTCCTTCAGTTTCAGCGTGATGGTTTTCGCGTCGGTGGCCTCGAGGCTCGCGGTGAACTCCATCAGCTTCTGGCCCATGCCGTCACGGGCACCCCAGCGCCTCAACGAGGCTACGCAATCTTCCGCCGTCACGGGCTTGCCGTCATGCCATTTCAGGCCGTCGCGCAGTGTGAAGGTGTAGGTCAGCCGGTCCTCGGATACCTTCCAGTCCGCCATCTGCGGCTGAACCTTGAAGTTGGAGTCCATCGCCAGCAGGGTGTCGTAGACCATGTAGCCATGGTCGCGGGTGATATAGGCGGTGGTGATGATCGGATCGATCACCCGCAGGTCGGAGTGCATCACCGCTCGGATGGTTTTGGCCTGCGCCCAGCTCGGTACCGCAAGCGTTGCCGCGACAAGCAGCCCTCGCAGCGCGCCTCTGGCGCCGGCCGTTGAGCTCGTTCCTCGCAAAGTAAAAGACATCACATCTCCTGATTGAAGTCGCGTGGGTCGTTGAGTGAGGTGGCAGCGAAAGAAAGATGTCTCATCGCCTTCGCCACGTTTCAGCAGCGCATAAGCAAGCGTTGCGCCGCTGAGAGACGCGCAAAACGAAGGCGATGTGAGGCATGTTGTCTCAGGGCTCCCACAGGTCAGAGTCGCCCCGAGCGCCGGCAAGGCCAGCGGGAGCGCCCCATCTGTCACGGTACCTGAGAGCTTGATCCGCCCGAGCCATTGCTCAATGCATGGCTCATCGACGGATATCCCCTTCGGTGGACGTCATATCGTGGATATGACGTCTCTCTCCAGATCGTCCTGACGACACGGTCCTTGTGCCTGAGAGTTTCCGGGGCGGTTGCTCCGTCGGCGTTGAAGCGAAAACAAACAATGTTTTCGCTTCAATCTCTCCCGCATCGTCGCGATGGACGATCAAACGGTATGGTGCACTGCCAAAGCAGACAAGGCTAAATTTCGCCCAGCGTTTGCCTCGGTGTTGGGCGTGTGAGGAGACTGTTTATTCGAGCACCGCCAGCAGTCCGGCCATCAGACGGCCGCGCTCGGCGAGGCTTGCGACCTCGATGTGTTCTTCAAGCGTATGTGCATTCGCGCCACGGACGCCGAGCCCGTCCAGAGTGGCGATGCCCATCGCGCCGGTGAAATTGCCGTCGGATCCGCCACCGACGCTGCCGTGCGTCAAATCGACGCCGAGAGTCTTCGCGACGCCGCGCGCAGTCTCGAACAGCGCCATGGTTTTCGCATCCGGCTCCCAGACCGGGCGCGTGACGCCGCGCGTCACCGTGAAGGTGACGTCATTGGCGCTTCCCGAAAGTGCCAGCATCCTTTGGACGCCGCGATCGAGATCGCCCTGCCGCTTGGCCATGCTCAGCGCTTCGCCGGTGCAACGCGACGCGACGCAGTTCACCCATTGGCCGCCATGCACGATGCCGACACTGAAGGTGCAGTCGTCGGTGGTCATGCCGTCGATGGCGATGATCTGGCGCGCCATTTCGCGAATGGCGGAGCGGCCCGCCGAGAGCGTGGCGCCGGCATGGCTCGGCTTGCCCACGGCGTCGAGGTTGAAGCGGGCGATGGCGTAGCGGCCGGTGACGACGCCGGTCTCGCCGCGCGCAGGCTCCGGCACCAGCACGTACTTGTTGCGGGCCGCTTCGGCCTCGATGATGTCCCGGGTGCTCGGAGTGCCGACCTCCTCGTCGGGGGTAAACAGGAAAGTGACGGGCAGGGGCGTCGTGAACGAAGCGCGCTGCAGTTGCCGGACAGCTTCCAGCGAGAGGTAGTTGCCGCCCTTCATGTCGAAGATGCCGGGCCCGTAGCATTTGCTGCCGTCGCGGCGCCAGGCCAGCTTGTCCAGCGTTCCGACCGGGTGAACGGTATCCATATGACCGGCGATCAGGACGCCCGGCTGATCCTGTTTGGGATGGGGAAAGCGGGCGCGGAGGCATCCGCCGAAGCCGCTGCGGCCGGCGATCCGCTCAATGCTGGCGCCCGCAACTGCGAGATCCCGCGCGGCCAGGTCGAGCATACGATTGACCGCGGTGGCGTCCCAGGTCGGGCTTTCGCACTCAACCCATCGGCGCAGGCCCTGAAGCATGACTTCGGCATCGAATGGAAGTTTGGCGGGGTTTATCACGCGGGGCTCTCTCTTGTTATTGTTCGGCTTGTTTGGTGGGTGGCGGCGGGAGGATATCGATCCCCCACCCATATACAATCGCTCATCCCATTCGAATTTTGCAATGCGGCCTGCACGACATCTGCGACAACCCGCTCGACTTCGGCCAATGATGATGAGCACCGGTGAAATCGCGATTGACGCCCCGCGAGGTTGATGCAACTCTCAAATCATCAGAGCGCTCAACATCTTAGTGTCGCGCTGCAGGCCCCAATTCGTCGCCGTCATGCTCAAGCCGTGACGGGATCAAGCCATAACAGGATGCGGATCCAATCCAGGAGAGGTGTGATGTCTGTTGTTTCGCGTGGAAAGAATTCGTCTGCGTTCGCGAGATTGGCGATGCGAGGCCTGATAGCCTCCGCGCTGCTGGCGTTGCCGGCATGGGCGCAAGCCAAAACGATCACCGCGGTCATGCACTCCGACCTGCGGGTGATCGATCCGATCATCACCACTGCCTATATCACCCGCGACCACGGCTACATGGTCTACGACACCCTGCTGGCAATGGACTCCAACTTCAAGGTCCAGCCGCAGATGGCGAACTGGAAGGTTTCCGACGACCGGCTGACCTACACCTTCACGCTGCGCGACGGCCTGAAGTGGCATGACGGCAAGCCGGTGACGGCGGAAGATTGTGTGGCCTCGCTGAAGCGCTGGGGTGCCCGTGACGGCATGGGCCAGAAGCTGATGGACTTCACCGCCAGCATCGAAGCCACCGATGAAAAGACCATCACGCTGAAGCTGAAGGAGCCCTACGGCCTGGTGCTGGAATCGATCGGCAAGCCGTCCTCCGTGGTGCCCTTCATGATGCCGAAACGCATTGCCGAGACCCCGCCGGACAAAGCTATCCCGGAACAGATCGGCTCCGGTCCGTTCAAATTCGTGCAGGCGGAATTCCAGCCCGGCGTAAAAGCCGTCTACGAGAAGAACAAGGATTATGTGCCGCGCTCCGAGCCGCCGAGTTGGACCTCGGGCGGCAAGGTGGTGAAAGTCGACCGCGTCGAATGGATCACGATGCCCGACGCGCAGACTGCGGTGAATGCGATCCAGTCCGGGGATATCGATTTCATCGAGAACCCTTCGTTCGACCTGTTGCCGCTGCTCGAAGCCAACAAGGATATGAAGGTCGACACCTTGAGCAAGCTCGGCTTCCAGACCGTGGGACGGATGAATTTCCTCCATCCGCCGTTCGACAACGTCAAGGTGCGTCGCGCTGCCTTCCTGGCGATCAAGCAGAAGGACGTGCTTGATGCCCTGGTCGGCAATCCGAAATACTACGAGATCTGTGGCGCTGTGTTCGGCTGCAACACGCCGCTTGCGACCGACGTTGGATCGGAGACGCTGGTGAAGGGCAACGGCCTGGCGGAAGCCAAAAAGCTATTGGCCGAATCCGGTTATGACGGCACGCCAGTGGTGATCATGGCGCCGGGCGACGTGGTGACTCTCAAGGCGCAGCCGATCATCGTGGCGCAGCAGCTGCGCGAAGCGGGTTTCAAGGTCGACCTCCAGGCGACGGACTGGCAGACGGTGGTGACGCGCCGCGCCAGCCAGAAGCCGCCGAAAGAGGGCGGCTGGAACATGTTCTTCACCAACTGGGCAGGTCCCGACGTGCTGAACCCCGTCGCAAACCTGTCTCTCAGCGGCCGGGGCAAGGCCACCGGCGGCTGGTTCGGCTGGTTCGAAGATGCCAAGATTGAATCGCTGCGCGATGCATTCGTTCGCGCCGAATCGCCGGACGAGCAGAAGAAGATCGCCGCCGAGATTCAGAAGGAGGTCTACGAGAAGGTTGCCTATATTCCGCTCGGTCAGTACGAGGCGCCGAGCGTCTGGCGCAAGGAACTGACGGGCATCGTCGGCGGCCCGGCGACGCCGGTGTTCTGGAATATCGACAAGGCCGAGTGATCGGTCGAACGGCGCTGAAACAAAAAGCGGGATGAGAGCGATCTCATCCCGCTTTGCTCTGCAGCGATCCGTCTTGAATGGGGTCCTCGAATTAGCCTCTCGGATCAATCGGCGTCATGCCGCGCAGATCCAGCAGATCCTCGAGCACCTTGGCGCCAGCGAGAAGCTGAGCTTCGGCGCGCGGTGCGGCGATGACCTGCAGTCCGACCGGTAACCCTTCCTTGGTAAAGCCGCATGGCATCGACAATGCCGGGCAGCACGCCAGCGTGATGGCGTAGACGATCGCCAGCCATTCGACATAGTTCTCAAATTTTTTGCCGGCGCATTCCGCGAGATAGCGCTGTTCGACCGGGAAGGCGGCAACGATGGTCGCCGGCGCCAGCAGCAGGTCGTAGCTCTCGAAGAACGCCAGCGCGCGCGCCGCCATGGCGATCCGCTGCGCCTCGGCCTTTTCAATTTGTTCGACGCTGAGCTGCAGGCCCTTTTCGATGTTCCAGATCACTTCGGGCTTGAGCAGGTCGCGATGGTCACGCAGCAGCTTGGCTTTGCTGACGGCGAAATCGAACGCGCGCAGGGTCTGGAAACACTCGTGCGCCTCGCGCAGGTCGGGATGGGCTTCCTCCACGATGACGCCGGCGTCGGCGAATTTCTGCGCGGCCTGGCGCGTGATGGCCGCAACCTCGGGGTCGACCGGAGTGATGCCGAGATCGGGTGAATAGGCCACCTTGCGCGGGCGATTGCCTGATCGCGCCGCAGCGAGAAATGACGTCGACAATTGCGGCAGCGACAGCGGGTCCGCGGCGTGCTCGCCGCTCATCGCATCGAGCAACAGCGCGACGTCCTCGACGTTGCGGGCCATCGGTCCCTGCACGCCGAGGGTGCGGTCGACCTTGGCCTTCGGCGTATGCGCTACGCGGCCGACACTCGGCCGCAGTCCGACGATGCCGCAGAAGCTTGCAGGATTGCGCAGTGAGCCGCCCATATCGGAGCCGTGGGCCACCCAGGCCGTGCCGCTGGCAAGGGCTGCTGCGGCGCCGCCCGATGATCCGGCGGCGGAGCGCGATAAATTCCACGGGTTGCGTGTGGCGCCGAACACCTCATTGAAGGTGTTGGCGCCGGCGCCGAATTCCGGGGTATTCGATTTGGCGTAAACAACCGCGCCGTTGGTTTCGAGATGCTTAACCAGTACGTCGGATTGCGCCGGGATGTTGTCGCGAAAGATCGGTGACCCCTGGGTGGTGAGCACGCCCTCGACTTCCGTCAGGTCCTTGATCGGGATCGGCAGCCCAGCGAGCAGGCCGCGCTGATCCCCGGGCTTTTTTGCCAGCGCATCGGCATGGGCACGCGCGCGATCGAAGCACAGGGTGGGGAGCGCATTCACCTTGCCATCGACCTCGGCGATCCGCGCCTCCAGCGCATCAAGCAGGTCATGCGAGGTGATGTCATTGCGGTGCAGGCGGTCGACGATGTCGCAGGCGGTCGCCTGCAAAAGCTCCTGATGTGATCCCACCGGGTATCCTTGTTATTTGGATTTCAGTCGGCGGCGATGCTAGCAACGTTTTTCGACTTGAGTACCGTCAATTTTGCATGCAGCAGCAATCATGGCACAGCAATATGCCTAGCGGTGCACTGGGGGACACTGGGTGATCAATTGGCTGCCGCTTCCGCCGCCTGCTCTACGCTGACCGGAGACGGCTTTTCCCGCACCAGCTCATGGATGAACGCGAGCTTGTCGATCACCGCCGGTGAAAGAATGAATGGATAGAGGTCGGGCTGCCCCATGCAGCGGTTGATGTTGTTCATGGCGAACGACACCGGCAGCCAGCCATCCACGATGATCTGGAAACTCGCGATCTTGTAGGAATTGAAATCGATGGTCGCCTCGAGCTGCCCGCTGTCGTCGATCCGCGGTTCGACATGCAGGTTGAAGGCGCGGGCCATCTCCATCGTATCGACGATGTGCAGATAATGCGCCCAGGTTTCCGCGAAATCCTCCCAGGGATGCGACGTTGCGTAGGCGCTGACGAAATGATCCTGCCAGTCTTGCGGCGCGCCCTGGCTGTAATAGATCTGCAGCCCCTCCTGATAATTCCGGCTGTCATCGCCGAACACCGCCCGAAAGGCATCCTGGCCGTCGCGGTCGCGGACCAGCCGGTCCCAGAAGTAGTGCCCGACCTCGTGCCGGAAATGTCCCAGCAGGGTGCGGTACGGCTCACCCATTAGTGAGCGCCGTCGCTCCCGCTCGACATCGTCGGCCTCAGTAATGGCCAGCGTGATCAATCCGCTGTCGTGGCCGGTCATCACCCTTGCGTTGGTATCGAACGGCGAATCCGCCAGGAAGTTGAACAGCAGCCCTTCCGGATTTTCGGCACGGGTCTGCAGTGGAAGATTCAGACGCAGCAGGGTGTAGAACAACCGATGCTTGGCCGCCTCGATCTTTTGCCAGTTCGCGACATTCTGCGATTGTGACAGATCGGGAATGATGCCGTTGTGCCGGCAAGCCACGCAGAAATTTTCGGATGAGGTGCCATCGACCAGCCAGTTGCAGATGCCGAATTTGCTGTTGAAGCAGAATTTGTAGGTCGCGTCAGATGCCGGGACCTCGCGCCACAGGTTGGCCAGGGGTTCGGCGGGGGAGGGTTGTTGAGACTCCGGTGCTTGAGGCGGCGATTTCGGGGAGTTGCGATCCTGAGGGGCGGTGTCTTGCGGCTCATGCGGGTCGAGCGCAAGCAGTCTATTCTGCCCGGGTTCATAACCAAGGACATGCCCGCACTTCTCGCAGCGGGTATTCTCGAAATACAGCAGTTGCGCGCAGACGGCGCACTTGAACAGCCTCATCGTATTGAAATTCCCTGTCGCCTATAACTATCCCGATACGCGTAACCGGCCCGTAACGAGGCCCGTGATAACAGGCCTCAATATGCCCAGTTCCATCACGGATCGCGTCCGTACATCCATCAATCTCGGGTTTGAGGTCGCTGTCCCGGCTGGTGGCCAGCCGCTGGCGATTCTGCCGTGGATTTTAGCTCATTTTGGCTGCTTTATGAGCAGGCTGCCGCAAAGTCAGGCAATTTCAATGGATTAGCCGGGTTTGGTGGCTTCGCCACGTTGACAGTCACCGATTTGCGCTGAACTCTGGATACCTTCTCTTTCTCTTCAACGCGGGACCCACGCCTTTGTCCATCCTCGTCTCGCTCCATCATCTCACGCGGTACACCTACGACCGCCCGATCTCGCTCGGCCCCCAGGTGGTTCGCCTGCGTCCGGCGCCGCACAGCCGCACCAGGATCCCGAGTTATTCGCTCAAGGTCACGCCGTCGGAACACTTCATCAACTGGCAGCAGGACCCCCACGGCAACTGGTTCGCGCGGTTTGTCTTCCCCGAGAAGTCCAAAGAGTTCTCGATTCAGGTTGATCTCACGGCTGACATGTCGGTGGTCAATCCATTCGACTTTTTCGTCGAACCGTTCGCGGAATCCTATCCCTTCGCCTATCCGGAAGACCTGATCGGCGAACTCGCGGCGTATCGAACGCCGGAGCCGGCCGGCCCGCGTTTGGCGGCTCTGTTGGCGAGCTTGCCCAAGCGAGCCCCGCGCACGGTCGACATGCTGGTCGCCCTCAATGCGCGGCTGCAGAAGGATATCGCCTATGTGATCCGGATGGAGCCCGGCGTTCAGGAGCCGGAAGAAACCCTGTCGCTCGGTTCGGGTTCGTGCCGTGACTCGGCGTGGCTGCTGGTGCAGATCGCCCGCCGTCTGGGTCTCGCGGCGCGGTTCGTCTCCGGTTATCTGATCCAGTTGAAAGCCGACATCGATCCGCTCGATGGTCCGCAGGGCACGGATCATGATTTCTGCGATCTGCATGCCTGGGCCGAAATCTACATTCCGGGTGCGGGATGGATCGGTTTTGACGCCACCTCCGGAATGCTGTGCGCCGAGGGCCACATTCCGTTGTTCGCGGCGCCTCACTATCGCGCGGCGGCGCCGATCGCGGGCATGACGGAGCCGGCGAAAACCGAATTCGGCTTCGAGATGAACGTGACGCGCATTCACGAGGCGCCGCGGGTCACCCGGCCGTTTTCCGATGAAGCATGGGCGAAGCTCGACGCGCTGGGCGATATCGTCGACCGTGATCTCAAATCCCGGGATGTCCGCCTCACCATGGGCGGTGAGCCGACGTTCATTTCGATCGATGACTTCGATGGTGCCGAGTGGAACACCGGGGCGGTCGGCCCGACCAAACGCCAGTTCGCCGACGATCTCATCCGGCGCTTGCGCACGCGTTTTGCGCCGAACGGTTTCCTGCATTACGGCCAGGGCAAATGGTATCCGGGAGAGAGCCTGCCGCGCTGGGCGTTTGCGCTGTACTGGCGCAAGGATGGCCTGCCGATCTGGTCCGATCCGGCGCTGGTTGCCAATGAGCGCGATTCGCACCAGGCGACGGTCGAGCAGGCCGAGCAACTGACCGCGGGTATTGCCACCAATCTCGGCATTGGCGCCGAGAACGTTCTTCCCGCTTTTGAAGATCCGGCGCATTGGCTGCTCAAGGAGGGTGAGCTTCCGGCCAATGTTGACGTGCTGGATTCCAAGATCGACGACGCGGAAGCGCGCGCGCGGATGTTGCGGACGTTCGAGCGCGGGCTGTCGAAGCCGGTCGGCTTTGTGCTTCCGGTTCAGCCCTGGAATGCCGAAGCGCGCGACTGGCGCTGGCGGAGCGAGAAGTGGCAGCTGCGCCGCGGTCGCCTGTTTCTGATGCCGGGTGATTCCGCAATCGGCTTGCGGCTGCCGCTTGGCAGCTTGCCCTGGGTCCCGCCGTCGGAATTTCCCTACACCCATGAACAGGATCCGACGCAGCCGCTGCCGCCGCTGCCGTCGATGGAAGAACTGGCCAGACTGCAGACTCAGAAGCCGCCACGCGCTCGCGAGGCGTCGCGCGGAGCGGTGCCACCCGGCGCCTCCGATGTTGGCGGCTATGTGCGCACCGCGCTGTCAGTCGAGTCGCGCGACGGCATCCTCTGCGTGTTCATGCCGCCGGTGGAGCGTCTCGAGGATTATCTGGCGCTGATCGCCGTGATTGAGCGCAGCGCGCGAGAGACCGGCTGCCCAGTCCATATCGAAGGTTATCCGCCACCGGTCGATCCCCGTCTCAATGTCATCAAAGTGACGCCGGATCCCGGTGTCATCGAGGTCAACGTTCATCCGGCCGAGACCTGGCGGCAGGCCGTGGAAACCACGACAGGTGTTTACGAGGACGCGCGGCAATGCCGCCTCGGCACCGACAAATACATGATCGACGGCCGTCATGTCGGCACCGGCGGCGGCAACCATGTGGTGTTCGGTGGTGCGAAACCGACGGATTCCCCGTTCCTGCGCCGCCCCGATCTGCTGCGCAGCATGCTGGTCTATTGGCAGCGTCACCCCTCGCTGTCGTATCTCTTCTCCGGCCTGTTCATCGGCCCGACCAGTCAGGCGCCGCGGATCGACGAGGCGCGGCTGGATAGTCTGTACGAACTCGAGATTGCGCTGGCGCAGGTGCCGGATCCGGAAGCCGGCAGCATTCCGCTGTGGCTGGTCGACCGTCTGTTCCGTAACCTGCTGACCGACGTCAGCGGTAACACCCATCGCGCCGAGATCTGCATCGACAAGCTCTATTCGCCGGATGGTCCGACTGGCCGCCTCGGCCTGATCGAATTCCGCTCGTTCGAGATGCCGCCGGACGCGCGCATGAGTCTGGCCCAGCAACTGCTGCTGCGCGCCCTGATCGCGTGGTTCTGGCAGGCACCGCAGAGCGGCGCGCTGGTGCGGTGGGGAACGGCCCTGCATGATCGTTTCATGCTGCCGCATTTCGCCTGGGCGGATTTCCTCGACGTCCTCGCCGACCTCGATAGTGCGGGTTATCATTTCGAGCCGGAGTGGTTTCAAGCGCAACGCGAATTTCGTTTTCCGTTCTACGGCGCGGTGGAATATTCCGGGGTCAAGCTCGAGCTGCGGCAGGCGCTGGAGCCCTGGCATGTGCTGGGCGAGGAGGATGTCGGCGGCGGCACCGTTCGCTTTGTCGATTCGTCGGTCGAACGCCTGCAGATCAAGGCCAATGGCCTGGTGCCTGGCCGCCATGTCGTGACCTGCAACGGCCGCAGACTGCCGTTGACCTCCACCGGTGTCTCCGGAGAAGCCGTCGCCGGCGTGCGTTTCAAGGCCTGGCAGCCGGCCACCGGCCTGCATCCGGCCATTCCCGTGCATGTGCCGCTGACCTTCGATCTGATCGACAGCTGGAATCGCCGCTCGCTGGGCGGCTGCGTCTATCATGTCGCCCATCCGGGCGGCCGCAGTTACGATACCTTCCCGGTAAATTCATACGAGGCGCAGGCACGGCGGCTGGCGCGCTTCCAGGATCATGGCCATACTGGCGGCCCCGTCGATTCTCCCGCTGCGGAGCCGGTCGGGGAGTTTCCCTTGACGCTTGATCTCAGGCGACGCGCGAACTGGTGAATGCATGAATCCCGCCGCAGGGAACCAACCCAAGCCGGCCTCTTTCGAGGACAGCTGGGCTGCGTCCTACGCGGATTATAAGCCGCTGCCGGGCATTCCGGATGAATTCATCGGTGCCGACGGCAAGCCGAAGCCATATTGGCGAACCTTGCTCGGCCATCTCTCCGAAAAGGACATGGACCGCTCGCTGGCGGTGGCGCGACGGCACATCCGCGACCTCGGGATTTCCTACCGCGTCGGCGATGAAGCCAAGGAGCGGATCTGGCCAGTCTCCAGCCTGCCGCTGCTGATCGAGCAGAACGAGTGGCAGGAGATTACCGCGGGCATCGCACAGCGCGCGTCGATATTCGAGACGCTGCTCGCCGACATCTATGGGCCGGCGAAGCTCGTGACCGATGGCGTGTTGCCGGCCGCGGTGGTTGCCGGCAGCAAGGAATTCCTGCGGCCGCTGGTGGGGATTAATCCTCCCGGCGGTCGCTGGCTGCATCTCTATGCCGCCGACATCGGCCGCGGCCCCGACGGCCGCTGGTGGGTGCTGAACGATCGGGCGCAGGCGCCGTCCGGCGCCGGCTATGCGCTGGAAAACCGGCTGGCGATGTCGCGGGCCTATCACTCGACCTACGCCAGCATGAACGTGCAGCGTCTCGCGCCGTTCTTCCGCGCCTTTCGCGGCGGGCTCGCCGCCAAGGCCGATCGCTCCGATCCGCGTATCTGCCTGATGACACCCGGCCCTTACAGCCAGACTTATTCCGAGCAGTCGTATCTGGCGCGCTATCTCGGCTTCCTGCTGGTCGAGGGCGACGATCTCGTGGTTCATGACGGCAAGGTGCATGTGCGCACCATCGCGGGATTGAAGCGCGCCGATGTGCTGTGGCGGCGGGTGGATGCCGACTTCATCGATCCGCTGGAATTGAACGGCATCTCGCGTCTCGGCGTGCCGCAGCTGACCTCGACCATCCGTGACGGCAGTGTGGTCGTCGCCAACATGCCGGGCTCAGGCTTCATCGAATCCCGTGCGCTGCTGAGCTTCATGCCGCGCATCGCCCGGCATTTGACCGGCGAAGATCTGGCGATGCCCAATATCGCGACCTGGTGGTGCGGACAGCAGCGTGCGCGCGACAAAGTCCTCGAAAATTTTGACACCATGTCGATCGCGGGCGCGTTCGAAGACCGTGTGCCCGGATTTGCTGATCGCCAGAACCTGGTCATGCCGGATCTCGGCAAGGCGACGGCGGACAAGGTGAAGGCCGCGATCAAGGCGCGCGGGCTGGATTTTGTCGGACAGGAACTGGTGCGGCTGTCGACTGCGCCGGTGTTCGAGAGCGATCGTCTGGTGCCGCGTCCGTTCGTGCTGCGGGTGTTCGCGGCCGCGACGCCGGACGGCTGGCATGTGATGCCCGGCGGCTTCTGCCTGATTTCCGACAAGGCCGATGCGCGCGCGGTCAGCATGGGCGATGGCGTGCAGTCGGCCGACGTCTGGGTGCTGTCGCAAAGTCCGGTGCCGGTCGAGACACTGCTGCCGTCCAACGAGAATGTCAGTATCCGGCGCATCCTTGGTAATCTGCCGAGCCGCGCCGCCGACAATCTGTTCTGGTTCGGACGCTATCTGGAGCGTGCCGAGGCGATGCTGCGGATCGTGCGCTGCCTGTGCGCGAAGAGCGTCGATGTCGATCTCGCGGTGGGAGATGCCGCTGGGCCGCTGCAGCGGCTGGCGGGACTGCTGGTGGCGTGGGGAGCGGTTCCCGCCGACAATATCGGACAACGTTCACTGTCGATCATTGCGACCGCGCTCGGCTCGGTCGCCAACTACGGCTCGGTGCTGTCCAACGTCCGGATGGCCTATGGTGCCGCCTCGGTGATCCGCGAACGGCTGTCGGTCGACAGCTGGAAGCTGCTTGGCAAGCTGGAGGCGCAGCTGGTGCTCAAGCCGAGCGATCTCGCCACCGAAGCGGAAGCGTTCGAGGTGGCCGACCGCGCGCTGGTGACGCTGGCCGCAATCTCGGGCCTCGCCCAGGAAAACATCAACCGGGTTGCCGGCTGGCGTTTTCTCGACATCGGACGCCGTGTCGAGCGTGCGATCAACACCTGCCGGTTTGTGCGTAATTTCGCCGGCGACAAGGCTAGCGCCGACGATCTCGAGATTCTGCTCGACCTGATCGATTCCCAGATCACTTATCACTCGCGCTATCTCACCGGTGTGGCGCTCGCGCCAGTGCGGGACATGGCGCTGCTCGACCCTTATAACCCGCGCTCGGTCAGCTTCCAGATCAACCTGTTGCGCGACCACCTGGACACGCTGCCGACACTCAATGACGACGGCATCCCCGAAGAGCCCAAGCGCTTCATCGACCTGTTTGCCGGCGAGATCGCCAGCGCCGCGGCCGACGATATCGAGCCGTCGTCGGTGCTGGCATTCGAACAGACCTTGATGCGCTTCGCCGACGCGATCGCATCCCGTTACTTCCTGCAGCGGCCGGATGGCCTGAAAACCAAGAGCGCGAGCGGTCTGGCGTGATTTACGATATTCGCCATGTCACGAAATATTCCTACGAAGCGCGGGTCAGTTCCGCGAAACTGGCGCTGCGCCTGACGCCGGGCGATGGCGTCGGACAGCGTTGCCTGCGTCATGCCCTGACCATCCGGCCGAAGCCGCGGCAGTTGATCCATGAGCGGGATTTTTTCGGCAACGACGTGACTATTGCGTTGATCGATACTGGTTTGGTCGATCTCGAGGTGGAAGCCACCGCGCGGGTGGAGGTCTTGCGGCCCGTGGCGCTGCTGGCCGGGGCAAGCGCGGATTGGCGCGTGATCGCCGAAGCCGCGATCGATGATGACACGCTCGATGCGGCGTCGCCGGTGCATCATCTGTTTCCCAGCCCGCGCGTTGCGCTGGTGCCCGATGTTGCAGCCTATGCCGCGCTCAGCTTCCCGGCGGGAATGCCGATCGTCGACGGCGCGCGTGACCTTGCACGCCGCATTCGCAAGGAGTTTGCCTACAAGCCGAATTCGACAGAAGTCTCGACGCCGCTCGACCAGGCGTTCGCGCAACGCCGCGGCGTCTGTCAGGATTTCGCGCATATCATGATTTCCGGGCTGCGTGGGCTGGGCATCCCGGCGGCCTATGTCAGCGGCTATATCCGGACCATTCCCGCGCCCGGCACCAAGCGACTGGAAGGCGCCGACGCCTCGCACGCCTGGGTCTCGGTCTGGTGCGGGCACGATGTCGGCTGGTTCGGCATCGATCCCACCAACGCCATCGACGTCGGCAACGATCACATCGTGCTGGCGACGGGACGGGATTTTTCCGACGTCTCCCCGATCTACGGGGTGTTCCTGGGATCGGGCGCGCAGGAGCTGGATGTCGGCGTCGATGTCATCCCCGTGGAAAGCGCTCTGGTCTGAGCGCCTCCCATTGAGCAAGTGATGGCCCGTGCGGGGATTATCCAGCACATAGCGTTTCTAGAGCCTTTTCCGTTCTGGTTGAATCACAACAGAGGCTCTAGCTTTTTGTTTTGACGCGTTTTCTTCACGCGAACCGGTATCCACTTCGCTCGAAAACGCTCTATGGTGCGTTCTGCAGCATCATATGCATCTGCTGGTACCAGTTCGAATACTCCTGCCAGCTATGGAATATCTTTTCCTTGTCGATGGCGTTGGTTTGCAAATTAACAAGCTGGAGAACAAAAACGCTGCGTCCCCCCTCCGATCGCTTGGCGGAGTGAAGCCCAAACCGGGCATTCCTGACGTTGTCATATAAAAATTCCATCGTGCGTCTCCATGCAATGAATGACCGCGCGGGATGGTTGGTTCAAAAAGCTCTTCTCAGTCGAAATGCGTGTTGCGTTGGATATCCAGAGGTTGGCGATGTTTCTTTTCGCTCAACCGTGCACAGTCTGTGTCATTCTCGCCGTGGTCGCAAATCAAAATATTGGCGGAACGATGCCCGGACGGACCGTCAATGGCCGGCCATATGCCGGCCGATTTCAGTGAGATTGGCCTCGCTGGCCCGAGCCTCGTAGACCAGCTGGCCGTGGAACATCACCACAATCCGGTCCGACAACTCCAGCAGTTCGTCCAGGTCTTCGCTGACCAGCAGCACTGCCGCGCCGCGGTTACGTGCCGCCATGATCTCCGCATGGATCTGCGCCACCGCCGCGAAATCGAGGCCGAAGCAGGGATTGGCGGCGACCAGCACCTCGACGTCGCCGCCGAGCTCGCGCGCCAGCACCGCACGCTGCACGTTGCCCCCCGACAGCGCCGAGATCGGCGTGTCCGGCGTCCGGGTCTTGATCTTGTATTGCGCGATCTTGTCGGCGGCGTTGTCGCGGAAGGCCGAGCGATTGAGCCACCAGCCGCCGGCCGCGAATGGCGCGCGGTCGAATTCGCGAAAGGCAATGTTGTCGGCGACGCTCATGCTGCCGACGCAGGCGTTCTTCAGTGGCTCCTCTGGCAGCAACGACAATTTGTGCTGCCGCATCTCCTCGCGAGTCGCATGATAACTGTCGCCGCCGATCCGGATCTCGCCGCCTTCCGCCTCGCGCTGGCCGGCCAGCACTTCGACCAGCTGGCGCTGGCCGTTGCCGGAGACGCCGGCCACGCCGACGATTTCGCCCGAACGAATTGCCAGCGAGACATTGTTCACGGCAATGGCGCCGGCGTCGTCGAGGGCGTTGAGCCTGTCGATCTCCAGTCGTGCCGCGCCGAATTCACCGGTCCGCGACGGCTGCACCGTCAATTCCTCGGCGCCGATCATGGTGCGGGCCATCATGTCGGGGGTGAGGTCGGCGACACGGCCCTGGCCTGCGAGCTTGCCGCGGCGCAGGATGGTGACGTCGTCGGCGAATGCCATCACCTCGCGGAATTTGTGGGTGATCATCAGGATGGTGAGTTCGCCGCGTTCCACCATCTTGCGCAGCAATCCCAGCACTTCGTCGGCTTCCGCCGGCGTCAGCACCGAGGTCGGCTCGTCGAGGATCAGGAAGCGGCGCTGCAGGTACAGCTGCTTGAGGATCTCGCACTTCTGCCGCTCGCCGGCGGAAATAGCCGAGACCTTCGCATGCAGCGGGACCTTGAACGGCATGCGCTGCAGGAAGCCTTCGAGGTCGCGGGTTTCCTTCGCCCAGTCGATCACAGCGGGCAATGTGTCGCGCGCCAGCACCAGGTTTTCGGCCACCGTCATCGCCGGCACCAGCGTGAAGTGCTGATACACCATGCCGAGCCCCAGCGCATGCGCCGCGCGGGGATTGCCGATGGTCTGTTCGCGGCCGCTGACCACGATGTCGCCTTCGTCCGGCTGGTAGTAGCCCATGATGCATTTGACGAGCGTGCTTTTGCCGGCACCGTTCTCGCCCAGCAGCGCATGGAATGAACCGGGTCGCACCTTCAGCGAGATATTGTCCAGCGCAACAAAGTCGCCGAACCGCTTGGTCATGGCGATCGCTTCGACGCCGATCGTATCCGGTGGAGTGGCGTGGAGCTCGATCGGCATCAGGCGATCGCCTTTATGATGGCGCCGGACGAGGCGACCGCGCCGAACACGCCGCCCTGCATCTTGATCATCTTGATGGCATGCTCGTGGTTGCTGCGGTCGGTGGCGGCGCAGCAGTCCTCCAGCAGCACGCATTCGAAGCCGCGGTCATTGGCCTCGCGCATGGTGGTGTGCACGCAGACGTCTGTGGTGATGCCGGTGAGGATGATGTTGTCGATGCCGCGCACCCGCAGCATCAGTTCGAGATCGGTGGCGCAGAACGATCCCTTGCCCGGCTTGTCGATGATCGGTTCGCCGGGCAGGGGGGCGAGATCCGGGATGATCTCCCAGCCCGGCTCGCCGCGCACCAGGATGCGTCCGCACGGGCCGGCGTCGCCGATGCCGGCGCCGATCTGGCGCGAGCGCCAGCGCTTGTTGGCCGGCAGGTCGCTGAGGTCGGCACGATGGCCTTCCCGGGTGTGGATGATGTGGAAACCCTTGGCGCGCATCGTCACCAGCAGCCGCTTGATTGGTTCGATCGGCGCGCGGGTCAGCGACAGGTCGTAGCCCATCTTGTCGACATAACCGCCGACGCCGCAGAAGTCGGTCTGCATGTCGATCACGATCAGCGCGGTGTTCTGCGGGCGCAGGTCGCCATTGTAGGGCCAGGCGTAGGGTTCGGACGCAACGTGGGTCTCGGTCATTGGTTCGACTTCCGCAGTTCGCGTTATCTGGTAATCGACAGCTCGGCCGGCGCGCCGGTGAGGGTGCGTTTCGGCGAGCAGGTGATGATCATGATCAGCAGCGTCAGCAGGTAAGGCGCAGCGTTGAACAGATAGTAGCCCGACGTCACGCCGACCGACTGCAGCGCCGGCCCGAGTGCGGCGGCGCCACCGAACAGCAGCGAGGCGGCGAGGCACAGTTTCGGGTCCCAGCGCGCGAAGATCACCAGTGCCACGGCGGTGACGCCCTGGCCGCTGGAGAGGCCTTCGTTCCAGCTTCCCGGATAGAACAGCGACAGGAACGAGCCGCCGATGCCGGCGAAAAAGCCGCCCAGCATCGTGGCGCGCATCCGGATGGCGTTGACCGAATAGCCCATGGCGCGCGCGGCGTCGGCGCTTTCGCCGGCGGTGCGCACCAGCATGCCCCAGCGGGTGGTCCGCAGCGCCCATACCAGGATCGGGGCGAGCGCGACGCCGATCAGGAACAGCACATTGATCCGCAGCGCGGCCTTCACCTGCGGGATGTCGCTCCACCAGCCGAATTCGATTGACGGCAGATGCGCCGCGGTCGGCTCGATCAGCGGCTTGCCGAGGAAGAAGGCGAGGCCGGTGCCGAACAGCATCAGCGCGATGCCGACAGCGATGTCGTTGACCCGCGGCAGGCCGCAGATCGCGGCGTGCAGCGCCCCCAGCAGCGCGCCGGCAAAGCCCGCGGCGAGCACGCCGAGCCAGGGCGATCCGGTGAGGTAGGAAGTGCCGTAGGCGCACATCGCGCCCATCACCAGCGTGCCCTCAAGGCCGAGGTTGATGCGGCCGCTGCGCTCGGTGATGCACTCGCCGAGGCTGACGAACAGGAAGGGTGTGCTGACGCGGATGGCGCCGCCGAGCACCGCCAGCGGCACCGTCCACAGGCCGATCGAGGCCGCGTCTGCCATGGTCAGCTCCTGCCTTTGAGGATATTGCCGAGCCGGCCGTACAGCGTGTCGCTCGCCAGCACGCAGACGAAGATGAGACCTTGCAGCACCAGCACCGAGGCGTCCGGCAAGCCCAGCCGCCGTTGCAGCAGGCCGCCGCTGGCACTGATTCCGCCGAGCAGGATCGCCACCGGGATCACCGCCAGCGGATTGTGGCGCGCCAGGAACGCCACCAGGATGCCGGTGAAGCCATAACCGACGGCGAGATTGGCATTGGTGCGGCCCTGGACCGCGGCGACTTCCACCATGCCGGCCAGACCTGCGGCGGCGCCGGCGAGGAAGCAGGTGATCAGGATGAGTTTGCCGACCCCGAGCCCGACGATCTTGGCGGCACGGAGATTGCCGCCGGCCACGCGCGCGGCAAAGCCGAACGTGGTGTGGAAAATGAGCACGTAGGCCAGCACCGCCGCGATGATGCCGAAAACGAGTCCCCAGTGAATATCGGTGCCCGGAATGGTGCCGATCATGTTCACGGCGCCGATCTCGCGTGTCGACGGCTTGTTGAGGCTGGAGGGATCGCGCATCGGTCCTTCGACCAGATGGTTGAGGACCGCGAGCGCGATATAGACCAGCAGCAGGCTGGAGATTGTTTCGTTGACGCCGCGATACTGCCGCAGCGCGCCCGACAGCACGATCCAGAGCCCGCCGCCGATCATGCCGGCGCAGGCCATGCCGACCTGGACGACGAGAGGCGATGCGGATTGCAGCGCCAGCGCGGCACCGGTCGCGGTCAGTGCGCCGATCAGGAGTGCGCCTTCGCCACCGATGATGACCATGCCGAGTTGCGCGGGCAGGGCCGTGCACAGCGCCGTGAGGATCAGCGGCGCGGCGCGGGTCAGGGTGTTCTGCCAGGAGAACCAGGTGCCGAACGCGCCCTGGTACATGTAGAAATAGAGGTCGAGCGGGTTCTTGCCGAACAGCGCCACGAAAAGGCCGAACAGGCCCAGTGCGGCGATGAGCGCCAGCGCCGGAATGACGATGTATTCCGACGCTTCGCCAAGTCGGTGGCCAAGTCCCTGACGAAAGCCGGTCGAGCCGGTTGTCGTCGCGATCGGCTTGTCGACCTCGACGCTCACGCAACGGCTCCGATCACGCCGTCGATCAGATAGTTCATCTTCTCGAGTTCGACATCGGTCGAGCCGCGTTCGGTCCCTGCGGCGATCACCGCGTTGCCCTTGTTGTCACTGAGCGGCCCCTTGAAGATGGTGTAGGTGCCTGCCGTCAGCTTCGCTTTGATGTCATCGGCATGCTTGCGCGCGGCTTCCGAGACCAGCGGCCCATAGGGCGAGACCTTGACGAGGCCTTCCTTCAGGCCACCGCGATAGAAATTCGGAATGGCCTCGCCGTCCGCGATCATCTTGACAAAGCGCGGATACAGCACCTCCCAGTTCCACTCGGCGCCGGTGAGATAGGCCTGCGGCGCCAGCGTCGATTGATTGACGTGATAGCCGCACACCATCGCCCCGCGCCGTGCGGCGTTCTCGACCATCGTCTTGGGACCATCGACGTGGCAGGTCAGGACGTCGACGCCCTGATCGATCAGGCTGTTGGTGGCTTCGGCTTCCTTCACCGGCATCGACCAGTCGCCGGTGAAGATCACCTGTGTGGTCGCTTTCGGATTGGCGAGTTTTGCGCCGAGCGTGAATGCGTTGATGTTGCGAAGCACCTGCGGGATCGGCTTGGCGCCAACGAAGCCGAGCTTGCCGGTCTTGCTGGTGTAGCCGGCAATGATGCCGCTGATGTATTGCGCCTCGTCGATATAGCCGAAATAGCTGCCGGCGTTCTTGGGATCCTTCTCGCTCCACAGTCCGCCGCAATGCTCGAAGCGCAGCTTCGGAAACTTGTTGGCGATCTTGATCATGTGCGGGCTGTAGTAGCCGAACGAGGTCGGGAAAATGAGTGTCGCGCCGTCGAGATTGATCATCGACTCCATGGTCTTTTCGACAGCGTCGGTCTCCGGCACCTTCTCCTCTTCGATGACCTTGATGCCTGCGAGCTTCTTCAGGGCGGCGGCGCCCTGCGCGTGGGCCTGATTGTAACCATAGTCGTCGCGCGAGCCGACATAGATGAAGCCGATGGTGGTGTCCTTGGCGGCGGCCGGTCGGATGCCGGCGGTGGCGCCGAGCGCCAGGGCTGCGCTGCCTTGCAACAGATGTCGTCTTGAAATGGTGTGGATTGGCATTGGAATGCTCCCTTGGCGTCCTGGTGGGGCGATCGCCGGTCAATGCGTTACCTCGCCGGGCCAGGCGGGGCTCGTTAAGGGGATCGCAAGCTTTGTGCCAATGGTTCTGAAAACGGCGAATCCATTTATCTAATTGAATTTATTTTGATTTTTGTATTCTTTGTTTCAGTTCAAAAAGCAGGCAAGCTCGTTTCTGCCCATAAAACAATCAAATATCCCCTATTGTATGCAATTCCTCTGAGCAGCCCGACTGGGGCTTGTGGTGCGGCGGAAACATTCGCTCGCGGTACCTCAAGGCATGGAGTTGTGGCTTGGCCTGGGTCGTGGCAACCCCGGCATGCATACCGGAGCGGACAACCTGAACGCTTGGCATAGTATGATATTTATCATACGAAAATTCGAATTCAGGCAATCGGCGAGATAATCGCTCGGTGCCGGTGAGATGGATTTGAGGCGGGACATGATTGATCTGTCGACGTTGATGCAGGGGCTCACCAGGGACGCGGATCATCACGCGATCACGGTGACCGAGGACTGGCTGCAGGGGCGCACGATCTATGGCGGCCTCGCGGCGGCGATCTGCGTCGAGAGTACGCTGCGGGACATTCCCGATCTGCCACCGTTGCGGTCGGCACAGTTCTCATTTGTTGGGCCGGCCGCGGGGCGTCTCACTGCGCAACCGGCCATGCTGCGGCGTGGCAAGTCGACGGCTTTTGTCGCGGTGGATCTGAATGGAGAGGGCGGGCTCGCGACGCGCGCGACGCTATGCTTCGGCGCGGCCCGTCAGTCGGCACTGAATCATGAGACGATCGTTGCGCCCATCGTCCCGCGCTGGGACGCGTGCCCGCCGTTCTTTCCGGACAAGCCCCTGATCAGCTTTATGCAGCACTTCGAGAGCCGGCGCGCAGGCGGTGGTTACCCGCTGGACCGATCGAACGATCCGACGCTGTTGATGTGGTTGAGTCACCGCGGTTCGGCACCGAGCTCCGTGACCGGGCTGATCGCGCTTGCGGACGCGCCGCCGCCGGCAGCGATGGTGATGTTCGAAAAATTCGCGCCGATCAGCACCATGACATGGACCATCGATCTTCTCACCGACCGGTTCGAAACCGAAGACGGCTGGTGGCTGGTGCGCTCCGCTGCGGAAAACATCGTCGATGGCTACTCCAGCCAGACCCTGACAGTATGGAATGCGAGCGGCAAGGCGATTGCCATCGCGCGGCAAAACGTTGCTGTTTTCATTTAGTTAGCTGGCGGCGGGGCAGCCATGCTCGTGCGTTCGATACGCATGGCTTGATATTTCGCATGCGAAATATATTCTCCGGGCCATGACGCCTCCCGATCGCCGGCTGATCTTTCTGTTGAACGTTGCGCAGCGCCGGCTGCAGCGCTGGGTGGAGCAGCAGATGGTCGAGGAAAAGGGCCCGACGTCGGCGCAGTCAGGAGTATTGTTTTATCTCGGCCGCAACGATGGCGCGCTGATCGGCGAGATTGCCGAGGCGCTCGATCTGGTGCCGTCGGCGATGACGGGGCTGGCCGACCGGATGGAGCGCGCCGGCCTGGTGCAGCGCAAGCCCGACGGCGACGACGGGCGGTCGTCGCGCGTGCATCTGACACCAAGGGGGACTGACGTGCGCAAGCGTGCGGTGGCGCGCACGCAAATGCTCAACAGCAAGATGATGGAAGGCTTTTCCGAAAAGGAAATCGAGATCGTCGCGCGCTGGCTCACCAGCCTGCAGACAAAATTCCCCAAAAATTCCGAAGGAGCAACCCATGACTGACCATGTGAAGACCGATGTCGAGGCCGGCATCCTGACCATCACGCTCGCGCGGGCGGACAAGAAAAATGCGCTGACCAATGCGATGTATGGCGCGCTGGCCGACGCGCTTGATCGCGCGGAGAAGGACCCGGCGATCCGCGTAGTGCTGATCCAGGGCGACGGCGACAGCTTTACGGCCGGTAACGATCTCGCCGATTTCAGCGCGCAGTCAAAGGGCACGCACGAGGGCGAGAAGCATGTGTTTCGTTTCCTGAAGAATCTCGCCAAGGCGACGCGGCCGCTGGTCGCTGCCGTGCAAGGCAACGCGGTCGGGGTCGGCACCACCATGCTGCTGCATTGCGATCTGGTGTATGTGGCCGATACCGCGCGGCTGATGACGCCGTTTGTGAATCTGGCGCTGGTGCCTGAAGCCGCATCCAGTCATCTGTTGCCGGCACGTGTCGGCCATGCCCGTGCTTATGCGATGTTTGCGCTCGGCGAGCCGGTCGATGGGGCAACGGCGGCGTCAATCGGTCTTGCGAATGCCGTGGTCCCGGTGGCGGAGCTGCGTGCGAAGGCGCGGAGTGCCGCGGAAGCCCTGACCAAGCGGCCGCTCGGCGCGCTGGCCCATACCAAGGCCCTGATGCGTCCGGTTGAGGCGATCTCCGCGCAGATGGATCGCGAGGGCGCGATCTTCCAGGAGAGGCTGAAGACCGCGGAAGCGCGCGAAGCATTCGCCGCGTTCGCCGAGCGCCGTCAGCCTGACTTCTCCACGGTTGCGGGATAAGACTGCGAAGTCTGGTCGCCATGCTTTGCTGTGGTGACCAGCCATTTCCGGAATGCGGCCAGGTTCGGTGTGTTGGCCGTCGCCTCCGGTGACACAATGTAGAAGCCCGCGTCGGCGGGCATCGCCATGTCAAAGGGAACGACCAGGCGCCCTTTCTCGATGTCGTCCTGGACGTAGGATGTCTGGCCGATGGCAACGCCGAGGCCATCGATCGCGGCCTGGATCGTCATGAAGGACATATCGAACGTCAGTCCGCGATGCGCGATGGTCTCGATCGGCAAGCCCGCGGCGGTGAGCCACAGGCGCCAGTCCTCACTGGTCAGGCTGGTGTAGAGCAGCGTGTGGTGGGCGAGATCTTCCGGCTGCTTCAGGGGGCGTTCGCCCTTGAGCAGTGCCGGACTGCAGACCGGAAACAGCTCATCCGCGAGCAGCCACACGGCGTGCAGGCCCGGCCATTGGCCGCGGCCGTAGCGGATCGCCGCATCCACATTGTCCCTCTGAAAATTCACCAGTTCGGTCGACGTGGTGATGCGCACATCGATGCCGGGATGCGCCTCCTGGAAAGAGGCCAGCCGCGGCAGCAGCCATTTCGCGGCGAAGGAGGCCAGCGTGCTGATGGTGAGCACGCGTTCGTTGTCCTTGCGCAGCAGGCGGTCGGTCGCCTGCCGCAGGTCCTGAAATGCGGCCCGGATGCCGGGGAGATAGTCCCGCGCCGCCGGGGTCAGCGCGAGCGTCCGGTTCTGCCTGACGAACAGCGCAATCCCGAGTTCCTCCTCGAGCCGCCGGATCTGATGGCTGATCGCGGTCTGGGTCACATTCAGCTCGGCGGCCGCGTTGGTGAAGCTGAGATGGCGGGCCGCCGCCTCAAACGCCCGCAAACCGTTCAGGGAAGGTAACCGGGTGGTCATGGGCCCTCCTCATGTATGAGATTATATCATGAATTGGAGGACAAAGTGTCGTTTGTCAATGTGGGTTCTGAGGCAGATATTTTCGGTCAATTGATTGCCATAGGAGGTCATTATGTTCGTTCGTACCGATCAAGCAATGACAAATCATCATGAGTCAGGGTTCTTGGGCCAAGTCGGCGAGGTCCTGCACACCTGGCACCGCCGCTACGTCGAGCGGGGTGAACTCGCCGCCTGGACCGACCGCGATCTGAATGACGTGGGATTGTCCTGGGATGACGTCGCCCACGAGATCGAAAAGCCGTTCTGGCGCGGCTGACGTTCACCCCAGATCAAGATCTGATTGAGCCGAACTGCAACCGAACGAGCGCTGCCATGGCTGCGATGTCAACCGCTGATCATCTGGACTGGAGCCGGCAGGACCTGCGCCGGTTCTCCGATGTGCTGCGGCTGCGCAACGGCCAGTCGGTCACGGTGCGCTTCGTCGAGCCGCGGGACGGCCCCGCGCTGCAGGCCTACTTCAAGACGCTGTCGCCGGAAGCGCGCTACAATCGCTTCACCGGCGCCAGCAACGGATTGTCCAATCATGAGCTCGATGTGCTGCTGCACATCGGCGACGACAATCGCTTTGCGGTCATTGCCGAGATGACGATCGACGGCATCAGAACCATTGTCGGCGAAGCGCGCTACAGGGTGGACGAGACGGCCGGCACCCTCGAGTTCGGCCTTTCGGTTGATGACGCGCATCGCGGGCAGGGCATCGGCTTTGCGCTTCTCTCCAATCTCGAATGCCGTGCGGCGGCGTTCGGTGTGCATCGCGTTTTCGGCGATACGCTGCGCACCAACAACCAGATGCAGTCGCTGGCGCGCAAGGCCGGCTACAGCTTCACCAACACGCCTGGCGACTGGCGCGAAGTGCGCATGATGAAGACCGTGCACATCGCCGCCGAGGACATTCCCTGCGTGCAGTGGCGCAACGTCGCGGTCGAGCTGGCGCATCACGCCGGCATGTGACTATCGATGAAATAATTGACCCGCGGTATGCGACGGCGTCGCCGCGGGCTGTCGTTTGCCACTCTACCGGCTGGCCGCCGAGCGCAGCTTCTCTGGATAATCGTCGTCGTGGTCCGCGGGGATCTCCGGCGGCGCCTCGTGCTTGCGCGGGCTCATCCAGTTCGAGAGACGGTCGAGATAGAGGTAGATCACCGGGGTCGTGAACAGCGTCAGCGCCTGGCTGACGATCAGGCCGCCGACCATCGACCAGCCCAGCGGCTGGCGCAGTTCGGAGCCGGTGCCGTGACCCAACATCAGCGGCACGGCGCCGAGCAGTGCCGCCATGGTGGTCATCATGATCGGGCGGAAGCGGAGGATCGCGGCCTGGCGAATGCTTTCCTCGCTCGACATGCCCTGATCGCGTTCGCCGGCGATGGCGAAATCGACCATCATGATGCCGTTCTTCTTCACGATGCCGATCAGCAGGATGACGCCGATCAGTGCGATCAGGCTGAAGTCGTAGCCGCCCAGCATCAGGGTTGCGAGCGCGCCGAGTGCCGCCGACGGCAAGGTCGACAGGATTGTCAGCGGGTGGATGTAGCTTTCGTACAGGATGCCCAGGATCAGATACACCACGATCAGTGCCGCCACGATCAGCAGCGGAACGGTGCTCAGTGATTGCTGGAATGCCTGTGCCGTTCCCTGGAAGCGCATGGTCAACGCGCCCGGAATTTGCAGGTCGCGCTGGGCCTGTTCGATGGCATCGGTCGCCTGACCAAGCGCCACACCCTGCGCGAGGTTGAAGCTCAGCGTCACCGCCGGGAACTGGCCCTGGTGGCCGATCGACAGCGGCTGCACCGGCAGCGTGGTCCAGCGCACGAACGACGACAGCGGCACGTTCTGTCCGGTTGTCGGCGATTTCACATAGATGCTGTTGAGCGTTTCGACGTCGCCCTGCTGCTTCGGCAGCACCTCCATGATGACGTGATAGGTGTTGGTCTGGGTGAAGTACTGGGTCACCTGGCGCTGGCCGAACGCGTCATACAGCGTGTCGTCGATCACCTGCGGCTGGATGCCGAGGCGCGAGGCCTGATCGCGGTCGATGGTCAGCGTCAGGGTGTTGCCCTGGGTCTGCTGGTCGGTGGCGACGTCGCGCAATTCCTTCAGGGTCTTCAGCTTGTCGAGGATCTTCGGCGCCCAGGTGTTCAGTTCGTTGATGTCGGCATCCTGCAGCGCAAGTTGGTACTGCGTGCGTGTGGCGCGGCCACCGATTCGCACGTCCTGTGCCGCCTGCAGGAACAGCCGGGCGCCTTCGACCTGATCGAGTTTCGGACGCAGCCGCGCGATGATCTGGTCGGCGTTGACGTCACGATCGTCGCGCGGCTTCAGGGTGATGAAAAAGCGGCCGGTATTGAGCGAATTGCCGCCGGTGCCGCCGACCGACATCGCGACGCTGGCGACTGCGGGGTCGGCCTGCACGATGGCGCCGAGTTGCTGCTGCTTGCGCATCATGTCCTGGAACGAAATTTCCTGGGCGGCTTCCGACTGGCCGCTGATCAGGCCGGTGTCCTGCTGCGGAAAGAAGCCCTTCGGAATGATCACGAACAGGGCGATCGTCGCCGCCAGTGACGCGAAGAAGACGCCCAGTGTAATCAGCCTGAAGCGCAAGGCGAAATCCAGCACGCTTTTGTAGCCATTGAGCATGGCATCGAAAACCCGTTCGCTGGCATTGAACAGGCGGCCGTGATGCTCCTCGCTGTGCGGCTTCAGGAACCGCGAAGCCATCATCGGCGTCAATGTCAGTGACACGAAGGCCGAGACCACGATGGTCATCGATAGCACAATGGCAAATTCGCGGAACAGGCGTCCGATGATGCCGCCCATCAGCAGCAGCGGGATCAGCACCGCGATCAGCGACAGCGAAATCGAGAAGATCGTGAAGCCGATTTCGCCGGCGCCCTTGAAGGCAGCCTTCATCGGGCTCTCGCCCTCTTCGATATAGCGGGTGATGTTCTCCAGCATGACGATGGCGTCGTCGACCACGAAGCCGACCGAAATCGTCAACGCCATCAACGACAGGTTGTCGAGGGTGTAGCCGCTCATCCACATCAGCGCGCAGGCGCCGAGCAAGGCCAGTGGCACCGTCACAGCCGGAATGATGGTAGCCCAGACATTACGCAGGAAGGCGAAGATCACCAGGATGACCAGGCCGATGGTGATCGCGAGCGTGAATTGCACGTCGGACACCGATGCGCGAATGGTCTGGGTACGATCGCTCAGGATGTTGATCTTGATGGCGGGCGGCAGCGCCAGTTCGAGGCGCGGCAGCGCGGACTTGATGCGGTCCACCGTTTCGATGACGTTGGCGCCGGGTTGCTTGAAGATGACCAGGAACACGCCGCGCTGACCGTTCGCCCACGCCGCCTGTTTGGTGTCCTCGGGGCCGGCGATGGCCTGTCCGACGTCGCGAATGCGCAGCGGCGCGCCGTTGCGATAGGCGATGATGACGTCGTTCCAGTCCTTGGCGACGGGCAACTGGTCGTTGGCGTAGATCGTGTAGCTGCGCGTGGTGCCGTCAAGCGCGCCCTTGGGGCTGTTGACCGTGGTGGCGACGAGCTGGGTGCGGACGTCTTCGAGCGACAGTCCCTTGGTGGCGAGCCGGGCTGGATCCAGCTGGATGCGGATGGCGGGTTTCTGCTGGCCGCCGATGGTGACCAGGCCGACGCCGGGCAACTGGCTGATCTGTTGCGAGATCTTGGTTTCGACGTTGTCGTCCAATTCGGTCAGCGGCATCGAATCCGATGTCGCCGATAACAGCAGGATCGGCGAGTCGGCCGGATTGACCTTGCGATAGGTCGGCGGGCTTGGCAGCGTTTTCGGCAGCTGGCCGCTGGCCGCGTTGATGGCGGCCTGCACGTCGTTGGCGGCGCCGTCGATGTTGCGATTGAGATCGAACTGGATGGTGATCGAGGACGACCCCAGCGAACTGGTCGAGGTCAGTTCCGCGACCCCGGCGATCTGCGCGAACTGGTTTTCCAGCGGCTGCGCCACCGACGACGCCATGGTGTCGGGGCTGGCGCCGGGCAGGCTGGCGGACACCTGGATGGTTGGGAAATCGATCTGCGGCAGCGGAGCGACGCCCAATAGCGGGTAGGCGATCAATCCGACGAACAGCACCCCCGCCATCATTAGCGAGGTAGCGATCGGGCGTTTGATGAATGGTCCTGAGAGGCCGCCGTCGCTCATCGCTGTGTACTCTGGCCGATAGTGGCGTTGGCGTCGGTCGCCGAGACCGTCGTGCCGTTCTGCAAGCGGTATTGTCCGGACACCACGATGCGGTCGCCGGCGGCGATGCCCTTGGTGACCACGGCGCTGTCATTGTTCGCAGCACCGATCTCGACCTGCCGCAGGCTGGCTTTCTGGTCGCCGCCGATGACATACGCCGTCAATCCCTGCTGGCCGTGCTGGATCGCCGCCTGCGGCAGCACGATCACATTGTCCAGGGTCTGAATCGGAACACGCACCACGACCGCAAGACCGGGCCACAACGCATTGTCGAGATTCTCGAACGTGGCCTTGATCTGGATGGTGGCGGTGGTGGGGTCGACCTGGTTGTTGACCACCGTCAGCGTGCCGTCCGCCAGTTTGCGGTTGCCGTCGGCGCTGTAGGCGAGCGCCGTCACCGGGCCTTTCTGCATTGCGCTGTTGATGTCGCTGATCTGGCCTTCGGGCAGGGTGAAGAGGGCCGTGATCGGCTGGACCTGGGTGATGGTGACGATTCCGGTCGCGCTCGAGGCGTTGACGATATTGCCCTGGTCGACCAGTCGGAAACCGACGCGGCCCGTGATCGGGGAGCGGATGTTGGTGTAGTCGAGTTGCGTCTGCGCGTTCTCGAGCGCGGCGGTATCAGCCGCGACCAGAGCGGTGTTCTGAGCCACCGCAGCGGTCTGGGTGTCGAGCTGTTGGCGCGATGCGAAGTCCTGCTTGGCGAGGGTGGAATAGCGCTGCAGGTCGAGTTCGGAATTGTGCAGCGTCGCCTGGTCCTGCGCTTTCTTGGCGGTGGCCTGGTCGACCGAGGCCTGGTAGGGGCGCGGGTCGATCTGGGCCAGCAGGTCGCCCTGTTTGACGGTCTGGCCTTCCTTGAACAGGATCTTGACGACTTCGCCGTCGACCCGGGTTCGCGCGGTGACGGAATTGAAGGCCTGGATCGTCCCGAGCCCGCTCAGCACCACGGGGAACGTTTTGGTCTGGGCGGTGGTGACCGTAACTGGCACGGCGGCGACCGCGCGCGCCTTCGCTGCGTTCGAAGCCCGCTCAGGCGTTCCATAGAAGCGCCCGTAGCCATAGTAGAGGCCCACGCAGACAAGAAGCGTGAGTCCGACAAGAAATAACCGTCGAGCCGTCATTGATCGTCTTTCTGATTCCCAACATCCGGAAATTAACCGGGCGGCGCATTAAGCCTGAACGCGCTGCAATGCGAAATGACGAACGTGTTTTCTTGCAAAAATGTAATATTCAGCCCTAATTTTTCCGACTTTCTCACGTTGCCAGTGAACAACAACACGCTGAAACGAGCCGTGCGTTAGCCTTTCGTATCACTTCTGCTTGAAAGCAAAACCGGCGGTTGCGGCCGCGACCGGTGGCACGTCTGTTCGCAGCAATTACCAGAAACAATCCAACAGCGCGCCCCGTCGCCTTGCCCGAGCGCAACCGCTGAGTTACGCAGGCTGATCAAAAATACCACCGGCGGAAACATCACAGGCAGGGATATGGGAAACGACAAGGCACGGAAAAACCCCGAGGATCTGCGTAGCCACCGCTGGTATGGCGTGCAGGACATGCGCTCGTTCGGGCATCGCTCCCGCACCGCCCAGATGGGCTATCACCGCTCGGATTATGCCGGAAAGCCTGTCATCTCGATCATCAATACCTGGAGCGACATCAACCCCTGCCACAGCCATTTCAAGCAGCGGGTTGAGGAGGTCAAACGCGGCGTCTGGCAGGCCGGCGGATTCCCGGTCGAGATGCCGGCGATCAGCCTGTCCGAGCCGTTCCAGAAGCCGACCACCATGCTCTATCGCAACCTGCTGGCGATGGAGGCTGAGGAATTGCTGCGCTCCTACCCGGCCGATGGTGCTGTCCTGATGGGTGGCTGCGACAAGACCACGCCGGCGCTGATCATGGGCGCCATTTCAATGAACCTGCCCGCGATTTTCGTGCCCGCGGGGCCGATGCTGCGCGGTAACTGGAACGGCGTCACGCTGGGCAGCGGGTCCGACACCTGGAAGTACTGGGCCGACCTGCGCGCCGGCAAGATCACCCAGAGCGATTGGCAGGGCGTCGAGGACGGCATCGCGCGTTCCGCCGGCCATTGCATGACCATGGGCACGGCCTCGACCATGACCAGCGCGGCGGAAGCCCTCGGGCTGACGCTGCCGGGGGCGGCTTCGATCCCGGCATCCGATTCGCGGCATGGCCAGATGGCCGCGCTGTCGGGCCGCCGCATCGTCGACATGGTGTGGGAGGACCTGAAGCCGGGCGACATTCTGACTTCGCGTTCATTCGACAACGCCGTCACCACGGTGCTGTCGCTGTCGGGATCGACCAACGCCATCGTGCATCTGATCGCGATGGCGCGCCGCGTCGGGGTCGATCTCACCATCGATCGTTTCGATGAACTGGCGCGCCGGGTGCCGGTGCTGGCCAATATGCGGCCGTCGGGCAAATACCTGATGGAGGATTTTTATTATGCCGGCGGGCTGCGGGCACTGCTGGTGAAGCTTGGCGATCTGATCGATGGCGGCGAGTTGACCGTCAACGGCCGCACGCTTGGCGAAAACATCGCCGGTGCCGAGGTGTTCAATGATGATGTGATCCGCGCCCGCGACAAGCCGCTGGTCGAGCGCGACGGTCTTGCGGTGCTGCGCGGCAATCTGGCGCCGGATGGCGCCGTCATCAAGCCGCCGGCGGCGGAGACCAGGCTGCATCGTCACACAGGACGCGCGGTGGTGTTCGCCACATATAACGACATGGCGAAGCGGATCGACGATCCCGCGCTCGACATCGACGAGACTTGCGTGATCGTGCTGCAGAATGCCGGCCCCCACGGCGCGCCCGGTATGCCCGAGTGGGGACAGTTGCCGATCCCCAAAAAGCTGCTGGAAAAAGGCGTCCGCGACATGGTGCGCATTTCCGATGCGCGCATGAGCGGCACCAGCTACGGTGCCTGCGTGCTGCATGTCACGCCCGAAGCGGCCGTCGGTGGACCGCTGGCACTGGTGCGCGACGGCGACATGATCGAGCTCGATGTTCCGGCACGGAAACTGAACATGCTGATCTCGGATGCGGAATTGGCCAGCCGCAAGGCGGCGTGGGTTCCGCCGCCGGCGAAGTTCGAACGCGGTTACGGCCTGCTTTATCTGAAGCACGTCAGCCAGGCCGACAAAGGCTGCGATTTCGATTTTCTCGAGACGCCGTCCGACCGCGCGCCGACACCCGAGCCGGAAATCCACTGACCCGACGCTCCCGGTTCTGTCCATTGCGGCACCGTGCCGGTCGTTCTCAAGCGGCCGGCTACGTGCTACAGCGTGAGGTGAGTTTCGTAACTCGCCTCATTTAAAGGACATTCGATTTTGGCAAAAGCCGGCCGCCCCGCAAAATGGCAGCGCGATCCCGAGGGAATGCGGCTTCGCATTCTCGCGGCCGCCAAGAATGAGTTTGCGGCTTATGGCCTCGCCGGCGCGCGCGTCGACCGCATTGCGGAGGAGGCGGGCGCCAACAAGCGGATGCTGTACTACCACGTTGGCAACAAGGAAGATCTCTATCTCACCGTGCTGGAAGGCGCCTATGAGGCGATCCGCGTGGAAGAGCGGACGCTCGATCTCGAGCATCTTGATCCGCCCGCGGCGATCGAACGTCTGATCAGCTTCACTTGGAATTATTTCATCCGCAATCCGGAATTCCTGGCACTGCTCAACACCGAAAACCTTGAGCGCGCGGCGCATCTGAAGCGCTCCACCAAGGTGAAGTCGATGCACTCGCCGTTTGTCGAAATGATCCGCACGGTGGTGACCCGCGGCGTCGAGCGCGGCGATTTCCTGGTCGCGATGGATCCGGTGCAGCTCTACATCTCCATCGCCGCGCTGTGCTTTTTCTATTTGTCCAACAGCGCCACCCTCAGCGTCATTTTCGGGCGCAACCTGCTGTCTCCGGAAGCCAAGGACGAGCGGCTGGAGCATATTGTCGGCCTGGTGCTGGCGGCCCTGACCGGCAAACCGGGGGCCCATTCAGCCAAATCCGGGCCGGCCAAGCCGTCGGCGGCTAAGTCCAATTCGCCAAAGAAAAAAGTGACCAAGACCGGCGCGCTCACTACGACCGTCGTCTGATTTTTACGGCTCCTTTTTCGCGGTTCCCTGACGGTCGCGTCAGCATTGCTGTCTTTCAATCGACTTTAGTTCATGTCCGGCGGCGAACCGCCGCATTTGACATTCGTCGCTCGCGAGGTAGTATTTATCCAACGAGTTAAATTCTATCCGGCCCGTTGGTCGGCACGGCGGGAGGGGACACCATGAGCGATCCGACAAGCCCCGGGGGCTTTGGCGCGCTGCTGCGCAGCGGCTGGGTTCGCCCGTTCTTTTTTTTGGCGTTTCTGATCCTGCTCTGGGATCTCTCGATCCGTCTGTTCCACATTCCGGCCTACCAGATCCCGTCACCCTTCGATGTCGTGAAGGTGCTTTGGGAATCATGGCCGGAACTGCTGCAGCAGGCGTGGCCGACCACTTACGCCACCTTGGCGGGCTTCCTGTTCTCGGCGCTGTTCGGCATTCCCATCGCCATGCTGATTGCCGGCTCCAAGACCGTCGAAAGTTATGTCTATCCGCTGCTGGTATTCTCGCAGTCGATCCCGAAGGTCGCGATCGCGCCGCTGTTCGTGGTCTGGTTCGGCTTCGGCATCATTCCGAAGATCATCGCCGCGTTCCTGCTGGGATTTTTTCCGGTGGTCGTCTCCGCAGTGCAGGGTTTCAAGTCGGTCGATCCCGACATGGTCGATCTCGCGCGCGCCATGCAGGGCAGCCGCTTCCATGTGTTCCGCGCGGTCAATCTGCCCCACGCCATGCCGGCGATTTTTTCCGGCCTGAAAGTTTCGGTGACGCTTGCGGTGGTCGGTGCCGTGGTCGGCGAGTTCGTCGGCTCGAACTCGGGCATCGGTTATGTGCTGCAGCGCTCGATCGGAACATTCGACCTGCCGACCATGTTCGCGGCGCTGGTGATCCTGGCGCTGATGGGCGTCGTGCTGTTCTGGATCGTCGACCGCATCGAGCGGCTCGTGATTCCCTGGCATGTCAGCCAGCGCGGCGATCTCGTGATCGCCGCATAATATTTCGGCAAAAGCAGCCCACAGAACGGCTGCATCAGTTGGAGGAGGACGGTTATGAAATACCTGATTGCTACGATCACCACGCTGGCCTGGGCGGCCGTGTCCGCCGTTACACCGGCTGCGGCCGCCGACAAGGTGGTGCTGATGCTCAATTGGTATGTCTATGGCGAGCATGCGCCGTTCTATTACGGCAAGGAAAAAGGCATCTACGCCGCCGAAGGCATCGATCTCGAAATCCAGGAAGGCCGCGGATCCGCGGCAACCACCCAGGCCGTGGCCGCCAAGACCGCGGACTTCGGTTATGTCGACGTTCCCACCATGATGCGCGCGGCGATCAAGGGCGCGCCGGTGATTGCGACCGGCGTGTTGCTGCAGACCAGCCCGATGTCGGCAATGGGATTTGTCGACAAGAATATCCGCAAGCCCGAAGACATCAAAGGCAAGACCGTTGCGATCACGCCGGCGGATTCTATGACCCAGATCTGGCCGCTGTTCCTCAAGCGCACTGGTCTTAAGGAAGCCGACTTCAAGACGGTGGCGGGCGACGGCCAGACCAAGCTCAACGCCGTGATCAACGGCCAGGCCGATCTGCTGCTCGGCTATGTCATGGACCAGTCGATGAAGATCAAGGACGCCACCGGCAAGGACGTCTATCCGATCAAGTTCGCCGACTACGGCATCCACATGGTGTCCTCGGGCATCATCGCCAACACCGACTATGTCAAGCAGAACGCAGCTTTGGTGAAGCGCTTCATGGCGGCGACGACAAAGGCGGTGGAGGCTGCTGAAAAGGATCCGAAGGCCGCGGCGCAATCGATCCTCACCGCCAATCCGAAGGGCGGCAAGATCGACACCCTGACCCAGGGCTTCGAACTGACCATTCCGCTCTACCGCACGCCGGAGACCAAGGGCGAGCGTCCGTTCCGCGTCACCGACAAGAACATGACCGAGTCGGTCAGCCTGATGGTCGAGTACGGCGGCCTGGATTCCAAAGCACTGGAAAATCCGAAGGCGTTCTACACCAACGACTATCTGCCGCCCAAGACACCTTGAAACAAGACACCTTGAAACAAGACGCCCTGAAATCTGAGCACGGCACCGACACATCATGGCGATGACATCGAAGGTTCAGTCTCGGCCCTATCTGGTCCAGACCGAAATGCGGGGAACGCCGGGAATCCAGATTTCCGGCGTCTCCAAGACCTATCGCAGCCGCGACGGCGACGTGCCGTCGTTGCGGCCGCTCGACTTTCACATCAATGACGGCGAGTTCTTCGTCGTGGTGGGGCCGTCCGGCTGCGGCAAGTCCACGCTGTTGAAGCTGATCTCTGGGCTGCTGCCACCGTCGACCGGTGAAGTGCTGGTCGAGGGCGAGAAGGTCACCAAGCCGCATGGCAATGTCGGCATCGTGTTCCAGAACGCGCTGCTGTTGCCGTGGCGGACCATTCTCGGCAACGTCATGCTGCCGATCGACATGAAACGCCTGCCGCGCGACAAGTACCTGCCGCGGGCCAAGGCATTGCTCAAGATGGTCGGCCTCGAGGGGTTCGAGAAGAAGCTGCCATGGCAATTGTCCGGTGGCATGCAGCAGCGCGCCTCGATCTGCCGCGCGTTAGTGCACGATCCCAAGATCATGCTGATGGACGAGCCGTTCGGCGCGCTCGATGCCATGACCCGCGAGCGCATGAATGTCGAACTGCAGCGCATCCAGCGCGAAACCCGCAAGACGGTCCTGCTGATCACCCACTCGATCCCGGAAGCGGTGTTTTTGGCCGATCGTGTGCTGGTGATGACCGAACGTCCCGGTGCGATCGCGGCGATCTACGACGTACCGCTGCCGCGGCCGCGGACACTCGACATCATGGCCGACCCGCAATTCATCGCACTGACTCAGAAGATCCGCGGGCACTTCCAGTCCCAGGGCGCGCTTGATTAAGCGCGCCAAAAACAAGCAGGGCACGCTCGACTGAGCGAGCCCTGACCCAAGACCGCGCGTCGACCGGCGCGCTCGAACTTAACAACTTAACGCGCCCTTTTCGATCGGACCGGATCGTCAAGCGCAGCAGGCGATGACGCACGACCCTATGAACCCACGACTGACCATACGCGATATCGCGCTTTATGAGCGTCCGATGCGGTTCGAAAAGCCGTTCCGGTTCGGCGCGGTGACCGTGGACCGTGCGCCGCAGGCATTCGTGCGGGTCGAGATCGAGGTCGAGGGCAGGGGAACAGCAGTCGGCGCCAGCGCCGAGATGATGATGCCGAAATGGTTCGACAAACGGCCGCAGCTCAGCATCGACGACACCATCAATGAACTGCGGTGTTCCCTCGCCATTGCCCGCGACCTTTATCTGACGACCGACGGCTTTGAGACGCCGTTTGCCCTGCATGCGGCGCGGATTGCAGCACAATTCGCGGCCTGCGCGAAAGAGGACATTCCGCCGCTGGCGGCCGCGTTCGGGCCGGCGGAGATCGACAAGGCCGTTCTCGATGCGCTGTTGCGTGCGTTCGGCATCGGTTTTTTCGAAGGCATGGCCGGTAATGTCGCGGGGATCGATCACCGGCTGACACCGGACCTCGATGACGCGGAGATCGCGCGCTTTCTCGGCAGCCGCAGGCCGTCACCCCGGGTGGCGATCCGCCACACGGTCGGGCTCGACGATGACGTCAGCGGCCCGAAGGGCATCAGTGCGATCGGTGCCGCGACACGGACGCATTATTTCAAGCTCAAGCTTGGCGGTACGGTCGAGGCGGATGCGGCGCGGCTCGCGGCCATTGCGCAGGAGATTGAAACGCTCCCCGGTGACGTCCGCCTCAGCCTCGACGCCAACGAGCAATACGCCGACATCGCTGCGCTTCACGATCTGGTCGGTCGGCTAAAGCAGGATATCGCGTTGAGGGCGATTTCGCAGCGTTTGCTTTACATCGAACAACCGATGCCGCGGGACGTCACTGCCCGAACTCCGTTGCACGGACTCGAGCAAGTCGCTGTCATCATCGACGAGGCCGACGATTCCTATGGCGCCTTTCCCGCGGCGAAGGCGCTGGGATATCGCGGCGTGTCGTCGAAATCCTGCAAGGGGCTTTATAAATCGCTCCTGAACGCGACCCGTGCGGCCACATGGAGCGGCGACCACGACACCTTCTTCATCACGGGCGAGGATCTGACCTGCCAGGCCGGACTCGGCGTGCAACAGGATCTGGCGCTTGGCGCTTTTCTCGGTCTCGCTGATGCCGAGCGCAATGGCCATCACTACGTCGCAGGTTTTGGCGATGCGCCGGCGCACGAGGCCATGGCGTTCGCGCAGGCCCATCCCGATCTTTACGCCGACCATGGCGGCGGTATCAGCCTGTCGATCCAGGATGGCACGCTGTCGACATCTTCCCTGCACGCGGCCGGCTTTGCCTCCGGCGTGCATCCGGACTGGACTTCGCTTTCGTCCCTTCAATCAACACAGACCAAACTTCTTCAGGAGCACTGAGTATGGCGACACAACGTCTTGGCGTGATCATGAACGGCGTCACCGGCCGCATGGGCCTCAACCAGCATTTGATCCGTTCGATCGTCGCGATCCGCGACCAGGGTGGCGTGGTGCTTGCCAATGGCGACCGCGTGGTACCGGATCCGATTCTGGTCGGCCGCAACGCCGACAAGATCGAGCGGCTGGCGAAATCCTGGAACGTGACGCGCTGGACCACCGACCTCGACAAGGCGCTGGCCGACAAGAACGACACCATCTTCTTCGATGCCGCCACTACGCAAGCGCGTCCCGGCCTGCTGACCAAGGCGATCAATGCCGGCAAGCACATTTATTGCGAGAAGCCGATTGCAACCAACCTGGAAGAGGCCGTGGCGGTGGTGAAGCTCGCCAACGCCAAGGGCGTCAAGCACGGCACCGTGCAGGACAAGCTGTTCCTGCCCGGGCTGAAGAAACTCAAGATGCTGCGCGACTCCGGTTTCTTCGGTCGCATGCTCTCGGTTCGCGGCGAGTTTGGCTACTGGGTGTTCGAAGGCGATTGGCAGCAGGCGCAGCGTCCATCATGGAACTATCGTTCTGAGGATGGCGGCGGCATGATCCTCGATATGGTCTGCCACTGGCGTTATGTGCTGGATAATCTGTTCGGCGAAGTCGAGAGCCTGACGTGCCTGGGCACCACCGACATTCCCGAGCGCTGGGACGAGGGCGGCAAGAAGTACAAGGCGACCGCCGACGATTCCGCCTACGCCACCTTCAAGCTCAAGGGCGGTGTGATCGCCCACATGAACATGTCCTGGGCGACGCGGGTCTACCGCGACGACCTGGTCACGTTCCAGGTCGACGGCACCCACGGCTCGGCGGTGGCCGGGCTGACCGAATGCGTGATCCAGGCGCGCCAGGGCACGCCGCGGCCGGTCTGGAACCCGGACGAGAAGCGCACCCACGATTTCTACGCCGACTGGCAGAAGGTTCCGGACAACGCCGTCTACGACAACGGCTTCAAGGAGCAGTGGGAAATGTTCATCCGCCACGTCTGCGAGGACGCGCCGTACAGGTACACGCTGCTGGAAGGTGCCAAGGGCGTGCAACTGGTCGAATGCGCCCTGCAGAGCTGGCGCGAGCGCCGCTGGATCGACGTGCCGGCCATCAGCGCCTGAGGGAGGTTGTCATGAACAAGCACACGACGTCAGCATCGGGGCTGTCGCTGCAATTGCCGCGCGCCGATGGCTCGCTTGAGACCTATCATCCGGCCGTGCCCAAGGCCTTTCCAGCCAGGCTGGAAGGCACGCTCAATCGCGTGGTGTATTCGGCCGCCCATGTGGTGGCCGATCCGCGCGCCGATGTTGATCCGTGGCTGACCGCTGCGATCGACTGGGACAAGACCATCGCTTTCCGTGAACATGTCTGGGATCTCGGCCTCGGTGTCGCCGAAGCCATGGATACCGCACAACGTGGCATGGGGCTGGACTGGCCGACATCGCTGGAGTTGATCCAGCGCTCGGTGGCTGCGGCGAAGGCGCGCGGCGGCGCGCTGGTGGCCTCCGGTGCCGGCACCGATCATCTGGCGCCGGAAGATGCCAAAACGATCGATGATGTGATCCGTGCTTATGAAGAGCAGGTCGAAGCCGTCGAAAAGGCCGGCGGCCAGATTATCCTGATGGCGTCGCGCGCGCTGGCCAAAATCGGCCGCAACGCCGACGACTACGCCAAGGTCTACAACCGCATCCTGTCGCAGGTGCGCGAGCCCGTGATCATTCACTGGCTGGGCGACATGTTCGATCCGGCGCTGAAGGATTATTGGGGCACCGGCGATCTCAATGTCGCGATGGACACCGCGGTCGGCATCATCAATGCCAATGCCGCCAAGGTCGACGGCGTCAAGGTGTCGCTGCTCGACAAGCAGCGCGAAATCGACATGCGCCGTCGCCTCGACCCGCGCGTGAAGATGTATACCGGCGATGATTTCAATTATGCCGAACTGATTGCCGGCGACGAGCAGGGCTTTTCCCACGCGCTGCTCGGCATCTTCGACGCCATCGCGCCTGCGGCGTCCTATGCCGTGTCGCGGCTGGCGGCGGGCGACGTCAAGGAATTCCACGATGTGCTGGGGCCGACGGTGCCGCTGTCACGCCACATCTTCAAGGCGCCGACCCGGTTCTACAAGACCGGCGTGGTTTTCATGGCCCATCTCAACGGCCACCAGGACCATTTCACCATGATCGGCGGGCAGGAGAGCACGCGCTCCACCGTGCATCTGGCCGAGATCTTCCGTCTTGCCGACCAGGCCGGCCTGTTCGCCGACCCGGCGCGCGCCACCGCGCGCATGAAGGCGGTGCTGGCAACGCGAGGCATTGAAGGCTGAGATGCGGGATTTTTCGAAAGATCATCGCTGGCTGTCGCTGAACACGGCGACAGTCCGCAAGCAGGGCGATTTTGTTCAAATCGTCGATGCGTGCGCGCGGATGGGCATCCGCGCGGTCTCTCCGTGGCGTGATCAGGTCGCGACCGTGGGGCTGGAGCGTGCGGTCAAGGCTGTGCGCGACGCCGGCCTCGAACTGTCAGGCTACTGCCGTGGTGGCATGTTCCCATCCGATGCGGCGCATCGCCAGGACATGCGCGACGACAACCGTCGCGCGGTGGATGAGGCCAAGGCGCTGAATGCGCCCTGCGTCGTGCTGGTGGTCGGCGGCCTACCGCAATATTCGCGGCCGGGCAGTGCCCCTTCGAAGGACCTCGGCGCCGCGCATCGCCAGGTCGAGGACGGCATCGCGGAGATGCTGGAGTATGCCAAATCGGTCAACATGCCGCTCGCCATCGAGCCGCTGCACCCGGCCTATGCGGCGGATCGTGCCTGCGTCAACACCACCAAGCACGCCCTCGACCTCTGCGACCGGCTCGATCCGGCGTCGTCAGGCATGCTCGGCGTCGCGCTCGATGTCTATCACATCTGGTGGGATCCGGAGATCCATGCGCAGATCAAACGTACCGGCAAGAAGCGATTGCTGGCGTTTCATGTCTGCGACTGGATGGTGCCCACGAAGGACATCCTCAACGATCGCGGCATGATGGGCGACGGCGCCATCGACATTCCCTCACTGCGCAGGGCTGTCGAAGCCGAAGGCTTCGAAGGCTATTCGGAGATAGAAATCTTCTCCCACGACTGGTGGTCGAAGCCGATGGACGAGGTGTTGCGCACCTGCATCGAACGCCACCGCACGGTGGTGTGACCAGCCAAAATCGGCCTCGGCTGCAATCGGGCGGCGCTCGATGACCGGCGTGTTGAAGCTGCGGAGACGACATGACTGCTCCAACACCCTCATCGAGATCCGCGATCGCCCTATTCGCCTTCGTGGTGCTGGCCTGGGGAATCAACTGGGTCGTCACCAAGGTGATTGTCGGGCAGGTATCCCCGCTGTGGGCAATGACGATCCGAACCGGCATTGCCGTCGCCGTGCTGGCGCCGGCGCTTTTGATAACCGGAAAATTTGTCGTGCCACGACGCGGCGACATTCCGATCGTGTTGGTGATTTCCCTGTTCCATATGGTGGCGTTCGCAGCACTGATGGCCGCCGGATTGAAATATGTGCCGGTCGGCCGGTCGATTGTGCTCGGCTATACCACGCCGCTCTGGGTGGCTCCCGCGGCCTGGATGTTTCTCGGGGAGCCGATGCCCCCACGACGCGCCGCCGGCGTCGCCCTCGGCGTCGCCGGTTTACTTCTGATGTTCAATCCGAGTGCGTTCGACTGGCGCGACCAGAGCGCGCTGCTGGGCAACGGCCTGTTGCTGCTGGCGGCGCTGGCCTGGTCCGTCAGTATTCTCTACACGCGCGTGCATCGCTGGATTTCGACGCCCTTTCAGCTGGTACTCTGGCAGGCGCTGCTGGCGACCGTGGTCCTGGCCATCATGGCCGTCGTGTTTGAGGGAAAGCCGCAGGTTGTCTGGAATGCCAAGCTGATGGTTGCGTTCGGCTTCAGCGGTGTCATCGGCACGGCGCTCGCCTATTGGGCCATGGCCGTTGTGAACAGCCATGTATCGGCGACAACGACATCACTCGGCGTTCTCGCGACGCCGGTGGTCGGGATCACGATTTCAGCGATCTTTCTCGGAGAGACGATTGACGCTGCTCTTGTCGTGTCAACAGCCATGATCCTCGCCGGCATCGCCATCGGAACGACCGCGGGAGGCAGCAGAGTGGTTGCGCCGGCCCTGCGATAACGCCGTACGTTGCTAGAACTCGCTCATGACGTACTTGATGAAACGTCGTGAGGCCGGACTGAGATAACCGTCCTTCCGGGTGACGAGCTTGACGGGGTTTGTCGCCTTGAAGCCCCGGACCGAGATCACGGCGATTGATCCCCGGGCTCTTTCCTCCCGGATCGCGCTGTCCGCAAGCAGCGCGATGCCGTAGCCGGCTTCGATCAGCCGCTTGTGGGCGGTGAGGCTGTCGACAGGCGTAAAGGCGACATCGAAGATGTTGTGCGTCGTGAAATGCGCCGCGATAATCGCCTCGGCGTCATCCCGTCCGCCGGGCCGGCGTGGAAACGCCAGCCATCTCTCATGCCTCAATGCCGCGATCGAGCTGACCCGGCGGCCCGCCGTCGGATGATCGGCGCTGCAGGCGATCACCAGGGCCTCCGGCTTGAGGTCGCGGCTTTCGACCTCTGGCGACGGATCGTTGAGATAACGAAGACCGATGGTCGCTTCGCCCCGCCGGACCAGCGCGCTCACATCGGCGCTTGTCGCCGTCTGGAGCTTGATCTGCACGTCGGGTGTTTCCAGCTGAAAGCGTTTTAAGACCTTGGTCAGTTTCAAGTCGGCAAGCGTACCGACCACCGCAACGGACACGGATCCGGTTTCTGCCTTGTGAAAGGATGTCATTGCGTCGCCGGCATCCTTGAGCGTGGCGACAAGGCGCTCGGCGAACGGCAGCAGGATGCGGCCGGCCTCGCTGAGCGCGAGGCCACTTCCGATGCGATCGAACAAAGGAACTTTCAGCTGCTGCTCCAGCAACGCGATGCGCCGGCTGATGGCTGGCTGCGAGCGTCGCAGCTTGATCGCGGCTTTCGAAATGCCGCCGACCTGATGAACCGCAAGAAACGTAATCAGTGCGTCGGAGTCCATCGTTCCTCTATATGCAAATAACTGATGATATCGACCTATATTATGCATTAGACGGCACCCACTTTGAAGGCCTAGAAGGTGGGCGGCCGTCGAAATCGAGCGTTTATTCAGGGATCAAAATGCAAGCCAGTTACGCCAGAGATTTCCTCAAGCTGCATGCAAAGGGCGAACCCGGGTTCGTCATGCCCAATGCCTGGGATGCGGGGAGCGCTGTCGTGCTGCAGTCCGTCGGCTTCAAGGCCATCGCGACCACCAGCGCCGGCATCGCGTTTTCGCTGGGACGGCAGGATTACCATGTCGCCGACAGGCGGCTCTCGGTGTCGCGGGACGAGATGTTCAACTGCATGCGGGCGATCGCCAGTGCGGTCGATCTGCCGGTCAACGGCGATCTCGAGGCCGGCTACGGCGACCGCCCGGAGGATGTGGCGCAGACGATCGAGGATGCGATTGCGGCCGGCCTCGCTGGCGGCAATATCGAAGACAAGCGGCCGCTCTCGAATGAACTCTATGACGAGACGCTAGCGGTCGAGCGCATTGTCGCGGCCCGCGAGCGTATCGTGGCCTTAAAATCCAGTTTCGTACTGACGGGCCGAACCGATGCCTTTGCGGTGCTCAGGGAAGGCGCCGCAGGCGTGGCCATCAAGCGGGCCAATCTCTTTCTCGAGGCCGGCGCCGATTGTACCTACACGCCGGGGCCCGGCGATCTCGCTGTTCATGCCATGCTGGTGAAGGAAATCGCCGGTCCGTTGAATGTGGTGATGGGATTGGGCAACATTGCCGGCAACGCCCATGCCCTCATCGACGCCGGTGTGAAGCGGGTCAGCCTCGGCGGCTCCATCGCGCGCTCGGCTCTCGGCTTCTTGCGCGATAGCGCCTGTGAAATCCGCGATCGCGGCACCATGAGTTTTCTCGGGCGATCCATCGCTCACGGCGAGCTCAACGCGCTGTTCGCCCGGGGGTAGCGTCCCCTCAGGATGCGGCCTCCTGCATGCCGCCGCGCGCCGCGTCCGCCACGATGCGGCGCGAGCGGAAGGCGCTCCATTGCTGATCGATCAGCACGCCGATCAGGATCACCCCGCCCATTACCGCGAAGTTGAGCGAGGAGGGGATGCCGAGCAGGTTGACCAGGTTCTGCAACTCCTGCAGCAGCACGATGCCGAGCACCACGCCGACCAGCGAGCCTTCGCCGCCGCGCAGCGAGAAGCCGCCCAGCACGGCGGCCGCGATGGCGTAGAGCTCGTAGAACTGCCCGTGGCTCGCGGGCGAGATCGAGCGCGTGTACATGGCGAAGTAGACCGCGGCGAGCGCCGTCAGCGCGCCGCAGATGACATAGGCGCTCATCACCACCCGGTCGGTGCGGATGCCGGAGTATTTCGCCGCCTCCTCGTTCTTGCCAATGGCGTAGAGATAGCGCCCGAACACCGAGCGGTGCAGCACCACCCACATCACCAGCGCGATGATTAGCAGCGCAATGAACGAATTCGGCACGCCATAGGTGCGGCCGGCGGTGAGGAATTCCAGGGTCGGGAAGCTCTGTCCGAAGGCGAAGCCCGCGGTGCCGTCGGTGGTGTAGAAGCGGGCGATGCCGCGGTAAATCAGAAGGCCGCACAGCGTCACCACGAAGGGCTGCAGCTTGAGCCGGGCGACCAGCCAGCCGTGCACCAGCCCGATCACGGCGCCCAGCAGCAGAATGAGGGGCAGGGCGATGGGCCAGGGCAGTTCGCGCACCGCGATCATGTCGACAAACAGCACGCCGAGCAGCGCCACCAGTGAGCCGACCGACAGCTCGATGCCGCCGGTAATGATGACGAAGGCCTGCCCGATCGCCAGGACCCCGAACAGCCCGATCAGGTTGGAGGTGTTGGCGAGATTGATCGGCAGCAGGAATCTTGGATTGATAATGGTGACGACGATGCCCACCACCACGATCAGGATCAGCAGGCCCAGATCCTTCTTGCTCATCTCTTCCTCTTCCTCTTTCGTTTCTCGTCGATCGCCGCTGTGATCGGATGTCGTTTGATGTTTGCATCATCGTGCCGGTTTGCCGACCGCGAGCAGTAGCACGTTCTCCTGGGTCAGTTGCTCGCCTCCGAGGAAGCCGGAGATGTGTCCTTCGTGCATGACCGCGACCCGGTCGGATACACCGATCACTTCCTCCATGTCGCTGGAGATCATCAGCACCGCGACGCCGGCGTCGGCGAGGTTGCGCATCAGGGTGTAGATCTCGGCCTTGGCGCCGATGTCGATGCCCCGCGTCGGTTCGTCGAGGATGATGACCCTGGGCTTCATCGCCAGCCACTTCGCCAGCACCACCTTCTGCTGGTTGCCGCCGGACAGCGTTCCGGTCAGCGTCGTCACCGATGGCGCCTTGATGCCAAGCGCGGATCGCTGTGTCTCGGCAAGCCGCGCTTCGCTGGCCGCCGACACCAGGAACCGGCTGGCATGCCGGTCCAGGTCCGGCAGCGAGATGTTCTGGCAGATCGGAAGGTCGAGCAGCACACCGGCGAGCTTGCGGTCCTCGGGAACGAGGAAGATGCCGCGCCCCACCGCCTGCGTGGCCGATGTCAATGTCAGGTCGCGGCCGTCCAGATGCAGCGTGCCCGCGAGGCTTCGATCAATGCCGAACAGCACCCGCGCGAGTTCAGTGCGGCCCGAGCCGACAAGGCCGGCAAGGCCGAGGATTTCTCCCTGTCGCAGTTCGAGATCGACCCTGCGCAGCGGGTAGGCCGAGGTGCGGATTCCACGCGCCGAAAGCACCACCGCGCCCGGCTGCCGGGCCGGCGGCAGATCGCGCGCCTTCAGCGCCCGGCCGATCATCAACTTGACCATGGTGTCGTGATGGACGGCGTCCTTCGGCAGCATCCCGGCCAGGGTACCATCCCGCATCACCACAACGCGGTCGGCAGCGCGTTCGATCTCGTGCAGCCGGTGAGAGATGAAGATCACGCTGATGCCATCGCGCTTCAGCCCGGCGACGACATCGAGCAGCTTGTCGGTCTCGGCCACCGGCAGGCTCGATGTCGGTTCGTCCAGGATCACCAGGCGTGCGCGCATCGACAGCGCCTTGGCGATTTCGACCATCTGCTGCTGGGCCAGCGACAGCGACGCCACCGGCGTGTCCGGGCCGAAGTTCGCGCCGACCTGCTTGAGGAAGGGCGCGCAGGCTGAGCGCAGCGCGGTGCGATCGATCAGCCGCAGCGGCCCACCCCACAGCCGCTCGCGGCCGAGGAAGACGTTGGCGGCGACGTCGAGATTGTCGAACAGATTGAGTTCCTGATGCACGAAGGCGATGCCCGCTTTCATGCTGCTGTCGACCGTCAGGCCCTGATGCGGCACGCCATCGATGGTGATGGTGCCCTGATCGGGAGTGGTGATGCCGCCGAGGATCTTCATCAGCGTCGATTTGCCGGCCCCGTTCTCGCCGACCAGGCCGATCACTTCACCCCCGCCCACCTGCATGGAGAAGCCGTCCAGCGCCACAACGCCGGGATAGGTCTTGCGTACGCCCTGCAGATCGAGGAAGGTCGTCGCGGGCGATGCGGTGGCGGTGCTGTCTTCGGATAACGTGTTCAGCATGAGCGATTTGGCCGGATGGATCACGCGGCAGTATCCGGTCGCGCTATCGACGCAGACCGGATACTGTCTCTCGCGGTGTCTTCAACGTGGCAGCGGTTACGTCCCGGCCGTCATTTTCCCGTCGCCATGGCCTTCAGGTTGGCAGCATAGGCATCGACATCACCCTTGGCGATGATCTTGGTCGGAACGATGATCAGCTTGTTCGCCGGAATGCCGGACTTGTCGCCCTTGAGATAGGCGGCCATCAGCTTCATGCCCTGATAGGCCCACTCATACGGCTGCTGCACCACGGTCGCGGCGATGGTGCCTTCCTTGATGCCGCCGAGCGTAATCGGATCGTCGTCGAAGCCGACCACCGTGATCTGGCCGAGCTTGCCCGCGTCGCGCAGCGCCTCATAGATGCGCGGCGTGTTGTAGGAATAGAAGCCGACCATGCAGGTGATGTTCGGGTTCGCGACCAGCGCATCCTGAACATTGGCCTTGGCGCGGGTCTGGTCGATGTCGTCGCCGCGCACGTCGACCAGTTCGATCTTGCTGCCGGAGAGGCCGTCCTTCATGCCCTGGATGCGCTCTTTGGCGTTGTCGGCGCCGAGCAGGCCGACGAAGCCCAAACATTTGCCGCCGTTCGGCATCGCCTTCTTGGCGATCTCGGCGGCCTGCTTGCCGGCATCGACGTTGGACGAGCCGATATAGGCGATGCGGTTGGTCTGCGGCGCGTCGCTGTCGGTGGTGAACAGCGTGGTCTGCGACGCAAGTTTGTTCAGCGCTTCGGTCGAGGTCTTCGGATCCACGGCCGAGACCATGATGGCCTTGACGCCGGCGGCGACGAGATCGTCCATCAGCCGCTGCTGGATCGCGACCGCGGCCTGTTCCGGATATTTCAGGGTCAGGTTGTAGGCCGGCAGTTCGGCCTGCGCCTTGCGCACGCCGGCTTCGGCCGCTTTCCAGAAGTCGGAGGCGCCATTCACCACAAAGGCCAGCGTGGGCTTGTCCTGGGCCTGAGTTGCGAGAGACGTGCCGAGCAGAAGCGTGGTGGTGGCGAAGACGGCCGTGATGATGGTTTTCATGTCACTCCTCCCATTCGCTCCGGCGTTGGGTGCCGGGCCATTTTACGGATGCGGACGGCTATTGTTCCTCCCCAGGGCGGGTCCGGGTGGATGCTGCGTCCAACCTGCAAGGGGGAGGCTAGGCGGTTTATTTATAATAGTAAATAAGTATTACTTTTTGCGCCGCACCCGTCGATACTGCGCGGTGAATTCGGTTTTCGATAAATATGTATTTATATCATAAGCTTGATTTGGCGCTGAACCGATCGACGGGAGCCGGGCGGCCCTTGGTGCCGCTTGTTGTCGTCGCCCGTTGCTCAATGCTAATATATATTAGCGAAATGAAACTGCGACGGAATGGAGATGAACGACACCAAGGACTCGCCCGGGCCAGCCTCCGGGACAGCTCCAAGAGAAAGGCCAAGAGCGACATCGCGCGCCGCCTCGAAGCGGTCGCGGCGAAAAGCCGGGGATGACGGCCAGCTCCGGCGTGTCACCATGACCGACATCGCCCGGGCCGCAGGCTGCTCCCAGGCAACGGTCTCCTTCGTTCTCAACAACACGCAAGGTATCCGGCTGTCGCCGCAGACACGCGAGCGGGTGATCGAGGCGGCGCGCGTGCTTGGCTACAGCCCGCCGGAGATGCCTGCGCTCCGCGCCGCGGTCCCATCCTCAATGCTCGATGGCACCATCGGATTTGTGGTCGATCAGCTCGCCACCAGCCCCGAGGCCGTTGTCGCCATCGAGGGGGCGCGGCAGGCGTCATGGGATGCCGGCAATGTGCTGCTGGTCGCCCAGACCATGAACGATGCCGTGATGGAGCCGCGCGCGATCCAGTCGCTCACCGCGCGCGGGATTTCCGCGCTGATCTACATGACGATCTTTACGCGAGAGATCACCGCGCCGGAGTTTCTCCACGATCTCGATATCCCGGTCATCCTGCTCAACTGCTACACCGCCGATCGGGCATTTCCCGCCGTGATCCCGAGCGAGATCGCCGGCGGTCAGCGCGTGACGCATCATCTCGTCGAGCACGGTCATCGCCGCATCGCCACCATCACCGGCGAGCCATGGATGCAGGCGGCACAGGAACGCCTGGCCGGATACAGGCGCGCGCTGGCCACCGCGGACATTCCGTTCGATCCGGATCTCGTGGTGGAGGGCGATTGGTCAGCCAGCGCGGGTTATGCGGCCACACGGAAGCTGCTGTCGCTCAACGAACGCCCCAGCGCCATCTTCTGCCAGAACGACCGGACCGCAATCGGCTGTTATGAGGCGCTGAAGGAGGCCGGTCTGCGCATTCCCCACGATATCTCCGTGGTCGGCTACGATGACGAGGAGATCTCCCGGCATCTGTTTCCGGCGCTGACCACGGCGATCCTGCCGCATCTGGCGATGGGGCAATGGGCGATCGAACAGCTCGAGGGGGCGCCTCGCGCCGGCAGGGGGCGGCATCCGATCACCAAGCTGGAATGCGCACTGGTGGAACGCGATTCCGTCGCAGCGACGCCGGAACGCCGCTAGTACCCACTTTTGATCAAACGTGATTCAGAATCGGTGGGCACGTACAGTGTTTGCTCGTGTCACTTGGCTATGATTCCGGGTACTAGCTGAACTCCGCTTACGCAACTGCCAGCGCCGTCTCCACCGCCGCGGCCAGCGCCAACAGCCGCTGGTCGTCACCGCCGCGGCCGGCAAGCATCAACCCGACCGGCGCGTCGTCCGGTTCGTGTATCGGCAGCGAGATCGCGCAGCCGTCGGTGGCGTTGATCAGGCTGGTGTTGCGCAGTGACAGGATGTTGGCTCGGCTATAGGCCTCGTCACCGGCCAGATCGGCGATCCGCGGCGGCACGATGGCGACGGTCGGCATCAACAACGCATCGAACGGGGCAAGCTCTGCGTCGGCGGCGGCTATCAGCGCCTTGCGCGCGGCCAGCAGCTCGAGATAGTCCACGGCCGTGCCATCGGCACCCTTGACGATACGGTTGACCACCCGCGGATCGTACACCGCGCGCTTCTTGTCGATCAGCGCGCGATGCCAGGCATAGCTTTCCATCGCCGCGAAACCGCCCTTGGCGTTCATCGGCGGTATCCGGCGGAACGATTCGAACGGCACGTTGACGATGCGCGCGCCGGCCCGCGAGAGCCGGTCAATCGCAGCTTCGAAAGCTCTCGCCACCGGCTTGTCGAGATCGTCGAGCGCGAAGGTCTGCGGAATGGCGAAACGCAATCCGGAGAGGTCGAGTCTCGAGAGCTCGATCTCGGGCTGTCCGCTCAACAGCGCGTGCACACTCGCGCAGCAGCCAACCGACCGGGCCAGCGGACCTGCGGCATCGAGCGAGGGCGCCAACGGCACGATGCCATCCTGCGGGATCAGACGCGCGGTCGGCTTGTAGCCGACGATGCCGGCGAACGCCGCGGGAATCCGGCAGGAGCCGCCGGTGTCGGTGCCGAGCGCCGCGTGGGCCATGCCATCCGACACCGAAATCGCCGCGCCTGAGGACGACCCACCAGGCACCCGCGGCGTTGCCCGCTGCCATGGATTGGCCGGGGTGCCATAATGTGGATTGATGCCGAGGCCGGAATAGGCGAATTCGGTCATGTTGGTCCGGCCGATGATGACAAAGCCGGCCTGCCGCACCCGGGCGATCACGGTGGCATCTCGCGCCGCGGATGGGGAGTCGGCCAGCGCCCTGGAGCCGGCACGCGTGACGTCACCTTGCACGTCGAACAGGTCCTTGACCGAGATCGGAATGCCCGCGAACCGCGAGGGCGCGGCGTTCGCGGCGCGCAGTTTGTCCATGGCGTCGGCGGTCTGCCGGACCTTGTCCGCATCCACCTGCAGGAATGTGCGGCTGCCTTCGCCATCCTTGTCCTGGATCCGTTCCAGACAGGCCTCCGCAAGCGTGCGGCTCGTGATCTTGCCATCGGCAAGCGCCTGGGACAGATCGTTCAGAGTGGGAGAGGAATTGGTCAAAGCGGAGCCCCATTGTCGCATGAGGACGCGATGCTATCGGTTCTCGCCATGCGGGCAATGCCCACCGACACATGACAGAGCAAGCCGGCGTGCATGGTGGGAGTGTCACCCTGCAGGTTGATGTCGTCCGAGGGGAATGATTAAGTCCCGTGCAAGTCAACGATGGGCGCCCGCGCGGCGGTTTGTCTGACAACGAGTTCCGGGAGGATAGCATGACTGCATCGATCGTCGGCTGGGCACACACGCCGTTCGGGAAACTGGAGGCTGAGACAATCGAAAGCCTGGTCGTGCGGGTTGCGACCGATGCGATGGCGGACGCCGGCATCGCGCCGGGCGACGTCGATGAAATCGTGCTGGGACATTTCAACGCAGGTTTCTCGGCGCAGGATTTCACGGCGTCGCTGGTGCTGCAGGCCTCGCCGGAGCTGCGCTTCAAGCCGGCGCTGCGGGTCGAGAACGCCTGCGCCACCGGCTCGGCAGCGGTGCATCAGGCCATCAAAACCATTCGCGCAGGGGCCGCGAAAATCGTGCTGGTGGTCGGCGTCGAGCAGATGACCAGGACGCCGGGTCCGGAGATCGGCCGCAACCTGCTGCGCGCCTCCTATCTGCCGGAAGACGGCGACACGCCTGCGGGCTTCGCCGGGGTGTTCGGCAAGATCGCCGAGCAGTATTTCCAGCGCTATGGCGATCAGTCCGATGCACTGGCGATGATCGCCGCGAAGAACCACAAGAACGGCGTCGCCAATCCCTTTGCGCAGATGCGCAAGGATCTCGGCTTCGACTATTGCCGCTCCGAAGGCGACAAGAATCCATTTGTGGCGGGTCCCCTGAAGCGCACCGACTGCTCGCTGGTGTCGGACGGCGCCGCCGCACTGGTGCTGACGGATGCCGAGACCGCAAAGTCGATGCGCCGGGCGATCTCGATCCGCGCCACGGCACATGCGCAGGATTTCCTGCCGATGTCCAAGCGCAACATCATCGATTTCGAAGGCTGCTCCGTGGCCTGGGGACGGGCGCTGCAGTCCGCCGGCATCACGCTGTCGGATCTGTCTTTCGTCGAAACCCATGACTGCTTCACCATCGCCGAGCTCATCGAATATGAAGCGATGGGACTGACGCCGAAGGGGCAGGGCGCCCGCGCCATCAAAGAAGGCTGGACCCAGATCGGCGGCAAGCTTCCGGTCAATGCGTCCGGCGGCCTGAAGGCGAAAGGGCATCCGATCGGCGCCACCGGCGTCTCGATGCATGTGATGAGCGCGATGCAACTCGCCGGCGAAGCGCCGCAAGGCATGCAGCTTGCCAGTCCGAAGCTCGCCGGCATCTTCAACATGGGCGGTGCTGCGGTCGCGAACTACGTTTCGATCCTTGAGCCGACGCGCTAACCTATGAATGTTGCCGAATGGCTCGCGGCCAGCGCGCGGCTGTCGCCCTCAGCGCCCGCGCTGTTGAGCGGCACCGAGCTCAAGGCCGACTACGCCACCTTCGCGCGGCGCGCCGCGTCGATTGCCGCCAATCTCAGGGCACATGACATCCAACCCGGCGATCGGGTGGCGGTGTTCATGCACAATTGCACCGAATACCTGGAGTGCCTGTACGGCATCTGGTGGGCGGGCGCCGCTGCGATCCCGATCAATGCCAAGCTGCACGCCCGGGAAGCCGCGTGGATCTGCAGCAATGCGGAAGCCAAACTGGCGTTCGTCGATGGCGAGACCGGGCCGGCGCTTGGCGAGGTCAGAGAAGACCTCCCGAACGGGCTGACACTGATCGATGTCGGGAGCACCGCTTTTGCGGCGCTGCGCGAGGCGCGAGTGATCGCGCCGCCGGTGCAACGCGAGGTGAACGATCTGGCGTGGCTGTTCTATACCTCCGGCACCACGGGGCGGCCGAAGGGTGTGATGCTCAGCAACGGCAATCTCGTTGCCATGTCGCTGTGTTATCTCGCTGATGTCGACGACGTGCAGCCGTCCGATGCAGTGCTCTATGCCGCGCCGATTTCTCACGGCGCCGGTCTTTACAATTTCATCCATGTGCGGATGGCCTGCCGGCATGTGGTGGCGCCATCGGGAGGGTTCGATGCGGACGAGGTACTGACCCTGGCGCGCCAGATCGGATCGGTGTCGATGTTCGCCGCGCCCACCATGGTGCAGCGGCTGGTCGCCACCGCACGCGTTCGCGGTGAGACCGGTGAAGGGCTCAAGACCGTGGTCTATGGCGGCGGTCCGATGTATCTCGCCGATATCAAGGCGGCGATGACGGTGATGGGCCAGCGCTTTGTCCAGATCTACGGTCAGGGTGAATCGCCGATGACCATCACATCGCTGTCGCGGGTGCGTCACGGTGATGTCGATCACCCGCGTTATGTCGAACGTCTGGCCTCGGTCGGCGTTGCACAGAGCGCGGTATCCGTGAGGGTCACCGGCCCCGACGGAAAAGCGTTGCCGGCGGGCGAGGTCGGGGAGATCGAAGCCAAGGGGCCACCGGTGATGCTGGGCTACTGGAACAATCCGAAGGCTACGGCGGAGACGCTGGTCGACGGCTGGCTGCGCACCGGTGATGTCGGCCGGCTCGATGCCGACGGCTTTTTGACGTTGTCCGACCGCTCCAAGGACGTGATCATTTCCGGCGGCACCAACATCTACCCGCGCGAGGTCGAGGAGGTGCTGCTGGCGCATCCCTCGGTCAAGGAGGTTTCCGTCATCGGCGTGCCCGATCCGGAGTGGGGCGAAAACATCGTCGCCTATCTCGTTATTGCGCCGGGGGCTGTGTTCGACCAGGTCGCGCTCGACGCCCACTGCCTTGCACACATTGCGCGTTTCAAGCGACCGAAGCGTTATGTCGAACTCACCGAGTTGCCGAAGAACAACTATGGCAAGGTCCTGAAGACGGCGCTGCGCGAACTGGCGGGTCAATCACGCGTGCTGTTGACGGCTCTCGCAGCCATTGTCGTTGCCGGAACGCTTCTTTTGTCCTCTGGATCCGTCATCGCGCAAACCAACAGCATGAAAGTGCAGGCTCAATGCGTGCTGTCTGCGATCCACGACACGAGATCCGCCGTGGCTGTCCAGTACATTCGTTCCGCCTGCAACTGGCTCGCACTCAACGGCGACTCCTTATTGCACGAAAGCAACAAGGGTTATTATGCTTGTCTGGTGCGGCAGTTGTCCGGCGCCCAGTCTGATTCAGCCGCGCGGGCCATCGCCTCGGCCTGTCGCACATCCAACTGGCCTTGATTTGACCGGGTGCCGGGTCCGCGATCCCGACTGGATCGCGGCACGGCAGCGACGTGTCGTGTTACGTCTCGATCACCGCGATGGTCTGGCCCTCGGCCACCATGTCGTCGACACTCACCAGCACCGACTTGATTTTGCCTGATACGGTCGAGGCGACTGGTATTTCCATTTTCATGGCCTCGACCAACGCAATGTCGTCGCCATTGGCGACGGTTGCGCCGGTGCCGAGAAGCAATTCGCAGACACGTCCCGCGACGTCGCTCGTGATCTTGATGTCAGCCACGTGTCCTCCCCCAGACCATTCTGTTGGCGCGGGTGCCCATGCGCCGGCGCTGTTGTTGTTGTGGCCGGAGATTGCCTGAGGTAGCCTATTCCACAAGCGGAAATTTTATTCCGTATAACGGAAAATCATGGGAAGAAGCATGCCAAGTCCAGTCGCAGTCAGGTGCGCGAATCCCGTCACGGTCAGCGGGAGCACGGTCTAATGGGACGACGATCCGAACGCCTGGGCCGGCAGAGTGGGCTCGCCAGTGACGGCACTGCGGAAAACGATGTCATTCAGGTGGTGTCGCGCGCCTTCGACGTGATGCGCTGCTTTGAGGGCCACGAAGCGCGGCTGGGCAATCTGGAGATCGCCAACCGCTGCCGTCTGCCGCGCTCCACAGTGTCGCGGCTAACCCACACACTGACCCGCATGGGCCAGCTTGTGTATCTGCCGCAGGATCAGAAGTACCGGCTCGGACCCGGCGCCGTTGCGATGAGCACATCCATGATGCGGGGGCTGCGGTTTCGCTCCCTGGTTCGCCTGTTGATGCAAGATGTCGCCGAACAGATTCCCGGCACCATCGGCTTTGTCGCGCCGGATCGTTTCCACATGGTCTATCTCGAGTATGCGCGGGCGCACGATGCGGTCGGCCTGCAGTCGACCACCGGAAGCCGGATCGACATCGCGCGCACCGCGGCGGGCCACGGCTACACCGCGGCGCTGCATCCCGATGCCTGTGCCGCGCTGCTGGCCGAAATGCAGCGCGAGATTCCCGACGACGCGCGGTTGCTGCAGCCGCGGATCGAGGCCAACCGCCGCTCGCTGCGCGACAATGGCTACGTGATTTCCAATGGATTGTGGAATCCGCATGTCACCGGCATTTCGGTGCCGCTATGGTCGCCGCAGTACCGCGACTTCCTGGTGATCACCATCGGGCTGCTCGCGGCGATGTATGATGAAACCCGGCTGCGCGTCGAGGTCGCGCCGAAACTGCTGAAACTGTCGCAGGCCGTGCTCAACATGTCGGACAGCGTCGAGGACAATCCCTTCGTCGAGACGACAGCGTCCCAATCCATAAAAAAACAATCGCTTATCGTCACCGGCGGCTGGGAGAAACGGAATGAACTGGAAGCCGGAGCTGGACGAGTTGGCGCGCCGAAAAGCCTTCGCGCAGCAGATGGGCGGCCCCGACAAGGTCAGGCGGCAACATGAGTCCGGCCGGCTGACGGTCCGCGAGCGGATCGACAAGCTGGTCGATACCGAAAGCTTTCATGAAGTCGGCGCGACTGCCGGCAGCGCCGAATACGATGACAAGGGCGAGCTCAAGACCCTGACGCCGGCCAACTGTGTGTTCGGCCGCGGTCGCATCGACGGCCGGCCCGTGGTGGTGGTCGGCGACGACTTCACCGTGCGCGGCGGCTCGGCCGATGCGTCGATCCCGCAGAAGCCGTTGATGGCGGAAACCATGGCGGCGGAATTCCGGCTGCCGATCATTCGCGTGATCGAGGGCTCCGGCGGCGGCGGTTCGGTGAAAACCATCGAGACCACCGGCGCCGCAAATCTGCCCGGCGGTGTCGGCGGCACGCGTGGCTTCTATTTCACCATGGCCAATATGGCGGTCGTGCCCGTCGTGGGGCTCGGCCTCGGATCGGTGGCGGGCCTTGGTGCCGCGCGGTTGGCCGCGAGCCACTATTCAGTGATGACGAAGACTTCGGCGATGTTCGTCGCCGGGCCTCCGGTGGTCGCGCGCCTCGGCCAGAAGCTCGAGAAGCAGGAACTGGGTGGCTGGGAGATCCAGACCCGCAGTGGCGCGGTCGATCATGCCGTCGACACCGAGGAGGAGGCGTTTGCCTGCGCGCGGCGTTTCCTGTCGTATCTGCCGTCCTCGGTCTACGGCTTGCCGCCGACCATCGTCTGCGATGACGATCCGGAACGCGCCGACGAGAGCCTGATGAAAGCCGTGCCGCGCAACCGTCGGCAGGTCTACAAGATGCGCTGCATTGTCGAGACGGTGGTCGACAAGGGCTCGTTCTTCGAAATGGGCCAGAACTTCGGGCGCTCGATCATCACCGGCTTCGCGCGGTTCGATGGCCGGGCCGTCGCGCTGCTCGCCAGCGATCCCTATCACTACGGTGGCGCCTGGACCGCGGAAGCTTGCCAGAAGATCGTGCGTTTTGTCGATCTCGCCGAGACCTTCCATCTGCCGGTGGTCTACCTGCAGGATTGTCCGGGATTCCTGATCGGCCTTGAAGCCGAGAAGGCCGCCACCATCCGTCATGGCGTGCGCGCGATGACGGCGATGAACCAGACGAAGATTCCGTGGTGCACCGTCATTATTCGCAATGCGTTCGGCGTTGCGGGGGCCGCCAACCAGCCGGCTGGTCGGCTGTCGCTGCGTTATGCGTGGCCGTCGGGTTATTGGGGATCGCTGCCGCTGGAAGGCGGCATCGAAGCGGCCTATCGCGCTGATATCGATGAGGCAACCGATCCCGCAGCCAAGCTTGCGGAAATCGAAGATCGATTGAACAAATTGCGTTCGCCGTTTCGCACGGCCGAAAAATTCTGGGTAGAAGAAATCATCGACCCGCGCAAAACACGATCACTGTTATGTGACTTTGCGCGGCTGGCGGAACCGGTGCGCGCACCGGGACCGGTGACGATGGCGATCAGGCCGTAGTTTTCCGCATCGTTGTGCAGTTCTCGCAACTGCACAACGATGTCGTTGCGAGACGCATGGCAGATCATCGGTGCGGTTCCGCACGACGCTTCTGCAGCCACGGCTCTTTACCTGCTGCGACACTCTGGCTATCCAGTCTCCAACATTTTGACATGATTGTTGCGGGGACCGGATCATCATGAAAACCAACCGGTGGCTCTGGCTGCTTGTTCTTCCGTACATCGGCCTGCTCTGGGTGCCGCTCTACAACACCCATGATCCCGTGGTTCTCGGATTTCCATTCTTCTATTGGTATCAGCTCGCCTGGGTGCCCATCACCTCCCTGTTGATCTGGCTCGCATACAGGAGTGTGAAGCATGAAGACTGAGATCGATGCGGTCGCACTCGGTGTTTTCGTTTTCTTCTTCGTCCTCGTCACCATCATGGGGTTCTTCGCCGCACGATGGCGCAAGCCGGAGACGCTGGCGCGCATCGATGAATGGGGGCTCGGCGGCCGCAACTTCGGCACCTGGATCACCTGGTTTCTGATCGGCGGCGATTTCTACACCGCCTATACGGTGATTGCAGCGCCCGCATTGGTTTATGCAGTGGGTGCTTACGGTTTCTTCGCGCTGCCCTACACCATCATTGTCTATCCCTTCGTGTTCGCGGTGATGCCGAAGTTGTGGCAGGTCGCCAAGGACCATGGCTACATCACGGCAGGCGACGTCGTGCGCGGCCAATACGGATCCAAGGCGCTGGAGCTTGCGGTCGCCGTGACCGGTGTCATCGCCACCATGCCCTACATCGCGCTGCAGCTGATCGGCATGGCGGCCGTGATCAAGGCGCTCGGTCTCAGCGGTGAACTGCCGCTGATCATCGCCTTCCTGGTGTTGGCATTCTACACCTATTCGTCGGGGCTGCGTGCGCCGGCGCTGATTGCCTTCGTCAAGGACATCATGATCTACATCGCCGTGATCGCGGCGGTGGCGCTGATCCCCTCGAAGCTCGGCGGTTACGCCGCGGTGTTCAACGCGGCCGACGCCGCGTTCAAGGCCAAGGGGAGCGGCAGCATTCTGCTCGGCGGCAATCAGTACGTCGCCTACGCCACGCTGGCGCTGGGATCCGCGCTGGCGGCCTTCATGTATCCGCACACACTGACCGGCATATTCGCCAGCAACGGCGCCAACACCATTCGCAAGAATGCGATCCTGCTGCCGGCCTACACGCTGCTGCTCGGCTTGCTGGCGCTGCTCGGCTACATGGGCCATGCGGCGCACCTGCAACTCTCCAGCAACAACGACGTGGTGCCGGCGCTGTTCCAGACCTTGTTCCCGAGTTGGTTCGCCGGCTTCGCGTTCGCCGCGATCGCGATCGGCGCGCTGGTGCCGGCCGCGGTGATGAGCATAGGCGCCGCCAACCTGTTCACCCGCAATTTCTGGCGTGCTTATGTCAATCCGGACATCAGCGATGCCGGTGAAGCGCAGGTGGCGAAGGTGACCTCGCTGGTGGTCAAGCTCGGTGCGTTGCTGGCGATTATCGTCCTGCCGATCCAGTTCGCGCTCGATCTGCAACTGCTTGGCGGCATGTGGATCATCCAGACGCTGCCCGCGCTGGTGTTTGGGCTGTTCATCGGCTGGTTCCGCGCCCCGGCGCTGCTCGCGGGCTGGGCGGTCGGCTTCCTCGGCGGCACGTACTTCGCCTATGCCGACGGGCTCAAGCCGCTGCACACACTGCATTTCGGCGACACGGCCATCACGATGTATACCGGCCTGCTGGCGCTGTCGCTGAACATCGCGGTGGCTGTCATCGTCAATCTGGTGGTGCCGGGCAAGGCTTCTCCAACCAAGGCTTCTCCAACCAAGACGGCTCCGGTGGCTGCGGCGCGCTGAGCGCGCCGTAGTCCAATTTATGCGAGATAGCCGGACACACCGTCCCACAGTAACTTCAACGCCGTCACGACCAGCAGTCCGTAGCAGGCCCGATAGATCTGTTGCTGGTCCAGCCTGCCGTGAAGTCGCCAGCCGAGCCAGACGCCGGCGGGTATGGCGAGCAGACAGGCCGCCATCACGATCCAGACGTTGCCTGTCGGCCTCACCAGCAGCAGCCACGGCACCGCCTTGGTCACGTTGCCGACCGTGAAGAACATGCTCGTCGTTCCCGCGTAGATCTCCTTGGTGAGGCCGAGCGGCAGCAGGTACATCGCAAGCGGCGGCCCACCGGAGTGCGCGACCATGGTGGTCACGCCCGAAGCGAGACCGGCCGTGATCGCCTTCGGTGTCGACCGCGGACGAATTGTGACCTCCGAGCCTCCGGCAAGCCACAGACCGACAAAGAGCAAGGTCACCATCGCCATCACGATCGCTACGGCACGATGGTCCATCGCGCGGAACAGCAGATAGCCGAGCCCGATGCCGATCACGAGCCCTGGCAACAGCATCGCAAGATCCGGCTTCGACCATGTCGAAGGCTTCCAGTAGCGAAGTGCGAACAGGTCCATTGCGATGAACAACGGCGCCAGAAGGCCGCCAGCCGTCACCGGATCCATTACGAATGACAACAGCGGAATGCCGACAATGGAAAATCCGCCGCCGAATGCGCCTTTCATGAAGCAGATCAGGAACACGCCGGCAAACGCAATCAGGACCGTGGTGACCGTGAGTTCCATTGCTCCTCTCCAAAAATCTCCAAGGATTGCCGCGCCCCGGCGCGCGGGTTCATCGCTGCGTGTTGTCCGGTTCGATGGTGCTAGTACCCACTTTGATCAAACGTGATTCAGAATCGGTGGGCACGTACAGTGTTTGCTCGTGTCACTTGGCTATGATTCCGGGTACTAGAATGCTCCGAGCGGTGACTCGGTGCAATATAAGTATTGTATTCAGTGCAATTTTGCCGGCCGCCGGAATGGCCGTTGGAAACGTCCGCTGCGCTGGGAAAGATGACAACGTTGATGTCGATCGTACCGCCGAGCCGGCGTGTGAAGTGTGTAGATGTGGCCTGGCGTGCCCGACTGGCTCGCCGGCTTCGGTGGAGTTGGGTGCGCTCACGGTCTCATTGCTGTGGCGCGCGTCTTGCGATCACGACCCGGCTCGCATCTTTACTGTCGCACACTGCTTTCTCCGCGCGACGTCGATCGCTTTCTCCACAAGTCAGCCATGACTTTGATGGTCGCGCCGAGGACCAGCGTGCAAAGCGCCGCCTTCGACATCGTCTCCATCGTGCCCTCGACCAGCATGCCATGGACCACGCTGCCTATGACGATCACCACCGCAAGGGGTATATGGGCAATGCGCCATGTTCGCAGTCGCAGTCCCAATCGCCGGCGGAGTGCTGCCAAAAGCGCGACGGCGAAGATGGCCCACATCGCGGTCACACCCCAAAGGGAGAACGGCGTCGGCGATGAGAAGAGGAGGGCGTCAATCATGTCCGGCGGACTGGTGAACCAAAGTCCCCCGACATGGATCACCACCGCCACGACCAGCGCACCTCCGATCCAGTGATGCGCGCGCCGCCCGCGATAAGCTGACAGTCCAGGCAAGTATCCGCCAATCAGCAAAGGCTGAACCAGCACAAGACCCAGTGCGATAATCCCCGCGAAGCCGGCGATTATGTAGATCGGACCGCGCCATGCGAGCAGCGGGCTCGCCGCGGCAGCGGCGATCGGCAGGCAAACGGCGACGGTAAGGGTGGCCCAGATCATGGTCACCCGGGCCAATCTCATTCTTTTTGCGTCCAACTCGGTCAGGCCGGTTGAAGGACGAAGTGCGCTTCCAGGCTGGTCTCTTTTGCGCTCCGCATCACGGGACGCAGAAAGACGGTTTTGAATTCACCGCTGTCATAGGCCAGGTGACCATGCGGTTGGCCAAAGATCGGAATGATCTGCGGCATCTCGAGACGGAACACCCCGTTCTTGTCGGTGAGCGTGGCGCCATGGCTCTGCGGCTCGTGTTCCTGCCCTTCGGTGGTGTGCGCCCAAATCTGGATGCGCTGCCCGGCAAGCGGAGCCCCGTCGCCTGCGCGGCGTACAGTGCCACTCATCCAGAAGCCACCCTTGCCGATCCGATCCACAGTCGGCGCACCCTTGCGGTAGTTGTTCGCCCCGCCCGACATCGAATCGGTCGGTGCGAGGCCTGCCGCGCGGGCGGGCAACAGGAACCCGGAAATCCCGGTTGCAAGGACTCCGGTTGCCACGACGGAGCCGCCGGCGGCGAGGAGGTTGCGACGGTTGAACACGACGGCGGTCATGCGAATTCCTCCTGGCGATCGTGCAGTTGCTCCGCTCAGGGTACAACAACAAGGGCGAAGTGGCCAGTTGAGGCAGGCGAAGAGCGCGACGGGTCGCAATAACAGAGTTGTGAACGGGTGTTCCGGCTGCTCAGCCAGCGTCGTTGACGGGGCATCTTCAGAAACGCCCGACGCCGGGGTGCATTCTTCAATTATCCCTTCGCCCTTGATCGCCGATGGATGCCAGGCGATCGATGGTGTTTGTCCGCTTTGGCCCGTTGCGGACGACGATTCCACAGTTCGCCGCCTGCAAATTCTCCTTGGAGATTGTCCGGATGCGGCCGTTAAGGTAACCATGCGTTGATTGCGGCGGCAAAAATGCGAGTCACGAGCATGACATACGCCCTCACGATGCGGCTGGAGACGAACGCCATCGCGATGTGGCCGGAGACGACCCTCGATCTCACCACCTATTGGCCGGTTGTAGATGGCGACAACGTCGGCACAATCGCTCCGCTAACCCTGCTTGTCCCCGCGTCACCTGTGGAGCACTGGATGTGGTCCATCAACTTCCCGATGATGGACATGCCTGACTGGTGCCGAGGCCGTGCTCCCACGCTTGAGCAGGCCCAAGTTGAGGCTGAGCAAGCGTTCACGCGGATCAGGGATAGCCTCTCGCAAGCTGAATACGACGAGGCGCTTTGGAAGAAGGATGGCAAGGCTAGGGGCGTCAACTAGACGGCACTTCCGGTTGGGCCAAAGCCGACATGCCTGACTGCCATCTATTTTCCGGATAACGCCCGACGCATCGTCCGCCACACTCATTCGTCTGCGAGTTGCTATTGCTTACCGCGCGTCCGCAACCACCATCGCTGCGCCTTTCTCGGCGATCATCGCGGTCGGCGTATTGGTATTGCCCGAGGTGATGGTCGGCATCACCGAGGCGTCGATCACCCGCAGCCCGTCGATGCCGTGAACGCGCAGTCGCTCGTCGACCACCGCCATCGGATCATCAGTGTGGCCCATCTTGGCGGTGCCCACCGGATGGAAGATCGTGGTGCCGATGTCGCCGGCGGCCTTGGCCAGTGCGGCATCGTCGTCGCCGATAGTGGGGCCGGGCAAATACTCGTCGGGACGATAAGGCGAGAGCGCGGCCTGCCGCATCAGCCGGCGGGTGACGCGGATGGCGTCCGCCGCTACCTGGCGATCGTCCGACGTATCGAGATAGTTCGGTGCGATGATCGGCGCGGCGTCCGGCTTGGCGTCCCGCAAACGGATGCTGCCGCGTGAACTTGGCCGCAGGTTGCAGGCTGCGACCGTGATGGCAGGAAAGCGATGCAGCGGCTCGCCGAATTTGTCGAGCGACAGCGGCTGCACGTGGAACTGGATGTTGGCGCGCTCCTGATGTGGATCGGAGCGGGTGAAGATGCCGAGTTGCGAGGGCGCCATGGTCAGCGGTCCACGCCGGCGCAGCAGATAATCCAGCCCCATCCAGCCGCGACGTGGCAGCGAATAATAGGTCTCGTTCAAGGTGCGGATGCCGTTCACCTTGTAGATCGCGCGTTGCTGCAGATGGTCCTGCAGATTGCGGCCGACCCCCTCGCGCGCCAGCACCGTATCGATGCCGAGCGGCGCCAGCCACTCCCGCGGTCCGATGCCGGAGCGCTGCAGCACCTGGGTCGACCCGATCGAGCCCGAGCACAGAATGACTTCGCCTTTGGTCCGCGCTTCGACAATCTCTCCGCCCTGGATAAAGCGCACGCCGACGGCGCGACCGTTCTCCACAATCAGGCGATCGGCGAGCACATTGGTTTCGAGCCGCAGGTTCGGACGCGTCAGGGCCGGCTTGAGGAAGCCGCGCGCGGCGGACCAGCGCCGGCCGCGCTTCTGGTTGACGTGGAAATAACCGATGCCTTCGTTGTTGCCGGTGTTGAAATCGCCGGTGCGTCGAATTCCCATTTGGGCCGCGGCATCGGCCACCGCATCCAGCACCTTCCACGACAACCGCGGCGCCTCGATGCGCCAGCCGCCGCCAACGCCATGGTGCTCGCTGGCGCCGAGGAAATGATCCTCCAGCGTCTTGAAGGCGGGCAGCACATCGTCCCAGCCCCAGCCGGTCAGGCCCAGCTGCCGCCAGTGGTCGTAATCGGCGGCCTGGCCGCGCATCGAGATCATGGCGTTGATCGCCGACGAGCCGCCGATCACCTTGCCGCGGGGATAGGCCAGCGCGCGGCCGTTGAGGCCGGGCTCGGGCTCGGTCTTGAACATCCAGTCGGAGCGGGGATTACCGATCGCGAAGAGGTAACCGACCGGGATATGAAACCAGATCCAGTTGTCCCTGCCGCCGGCCTCCAGAATCAACACCCGCTTGCGGGGATCGGCGGAGAGGCGGTTGGCGACAATGCAGCCTGCCGTTCCTGCACCCACAACGATGTAGTCGAAGTCTCCCTCAAGCCGTCTGGTCATTCCCGATCCCGTGGCATGTCCGCTTTTTGATCATGGCGTTAGAGCATTTTCGGGCGAGGGGGGAAACCGATTTGACGCACAACGGTGCTGCACCGATCTCGGTTCATGGTCTCCCTTCAGTCCTCTAAATCGTAATTTAATGGTACGGGACCGCGAGCGGCTTATGTCTCTGGTGAGTTGATTTTCATCAGGGGTGATCGCCATGTTTTCAAGACGAGATCTATTGGCAGTGTCGGCGGCAGGCGCCGTCATGACCGCTTCGGCTGCAAGTGCCGCCTCGTTCGGCAATCCCGACCAACCGCCGCAAGGTGCTGTCAACGCCAGGGGACCAGGAAATCTGACCGACCCCGGCCCGCAGAACCCGGCGATCGCCGGTCAATTTCCCTCGTCCCAATCTCCACCGGCCACCCACATCGGCGGTTTGCCGCTGGATTGGGCGTCATTCAACATCGCGCCGAAGCGCATTCAGAACGGAGGCTGGGCGCGCCAGGTGACGCAGGCTGACTTCGCGATTTCGGAGGAGATCTCCGGCGTCAACATGCGGCTGACGGCCGGCGGCATCCGCGAACTGCATTGGCACCAGGCCGCCGAGTGGGCGATCATGACCTACGGCAATTGCCGTGTGACGGTTCTCGACGTGCATGGGCGGCCTTATGTCGCCGACGTCAAAGCGGGCGACCTCTGGTATTTCCCCGCCGGCGCGCCGCACTCGCTGCAGGGGCTGGGACCGGACGGCTGCGAGTTCGTGATCTGCTTCGACGATGGCAAGGCCAACGAGTTCAACACCCTGCTGCTGTCCGACTGGTTCGCCCATACGCCGCCGGAGGTGCTGGCCAAGAATTTCGGTGTGCCGGCGGAGACATTCGCGAAAATCCCGCTGCAAAATCTCTGGATCTTTCAAGGGACTTTACCCGGCGACCTCGCCGCCGATCGCAAGGCGGCCGGCAGGAATGCAAGCGCAGCGCCGCATCCGTTCGTCTTCTCGCTTGCGTCGTCACCGCCGACGAAGCAGAACGCCGGTGGTGATGTGCGGGTGGCCGACAGCAGCAACTTCACCGTCTCCACATCGATCTCAGCCGCGCTGGTCACGGTCCGCCCCGGTGGCGTGCGCGAGATGCACTGGCATCCGAACGCGGACGAGTGGCAGTACTATATCAAGGGCAAGGCGCGCATGACGGTTTTCAACACCGGACCGAACGCCAGGACCACGGATTTCACGGCTGGCGATATCGGTTACGTCAAGCGCAATTTCGGACACTATGTGGAGAATATCGGCGATACGGATCTGCAATTCATCGGGGTGTTCCGCGCCTCTCGCTATGAAGAGGTGTCACTGACCAACTGGCTGACCCATACGCCGCCGGCGCTGGTCGCCCAGCATCTGAATATCGACGAGGCGACAATCGCGAAGTGGCCCGACAATGCGCCCGGTTTGATGCCGAAATCGTAGAGTATCGCGCTCGAAAAACACGATATCATCCCATTTTTCGGTCAATTCGCCTGCTTTTTGGCGCCTGCCGGATATTGGGCTGACCATGCACCCATGGTAGAGATGACGGATCGAATGTTGGCTGCCGCAGGCAGCTCTGCTTTGGAATGTCATTATGCCTATCGTCAATCGTATCGCCGAATTCCAGCCCGACATCATGGCCTGGCGCCGGGACCTGCATGCCCATCCCGAGCTTCTCTACGATGTGCATCGGACCGCTGGATTCGTTGCCGATCGTCTCAGGGAATTCGGGTGCGATGAGGTCGTCACCGGGCTCGGGCAGACCGGCGTGGTCGGGGTGATCAAGGGCCGCAAGCCGGCCGATGGCCGCAACGTCAAGGCGATCGGGCTGCGTGCCGACATGGATGCGCTGCCGATCCATGAAGAAACCAATTTGCCCTACCAGTCGAAGACCCCCGGCAAGATGCATGCCTGCGGCCATGACGGCCACACCGCCATGCTGCTGGGCGCAGCGCGTTATCTCTCCGAGACCCGCAATTTTGCCGGCGATGCCGTGATGATCTTTCAGCCGGCGGAGGAGGGCGGCGCCGGAGCCGCCGCGATGATCAAGGACGGCCTGATGGATCGTTTCGCGATCGACCAGGTTTACGGCATGCACAATATTCCGGGCATCCCGCTCGGCAGCTTCGCGATTCGTCCAGGTCCGCTGATGGCCTCGATGGACAAGCTGGTGATCAAGGTCGAGGGCAAGGGTGCGCACGCGGCGATGCCGCACAAGGGCGTCGATCCGGTGCTGGCCGGCGCGCAACTGGTCGTCGCCCTGCAATCCATCGTCTCGCGCAGCATTGATCCCTTGGAATCGGCTGTGCTGTCGATCTGCAGTTTCCACGCCGGTCACACCAGCAATGTGATTCCGCAGACGGCCGACATGCTGGGAACGGTCCGCACGTTGAAGCCCAAGGTGAGGGATCTCGTGGAGCAGCGCATGAAGGACGTTGCGGCAGGCGTGGCGCAGGCCACCGGCACCCGCATCGAGTTGAATTACAACCGCGGCTATCCGGTCGTGGTCAATCATCCCGACCAGACCGACTTCGCGCTGAAGATCGCCACGGACATTGTCGGTGCGGCGAACGTCGACGCCAATACAACGCCGATCATGGGGGCCGAGGATTTTGCCTACATGCTCGAAGCACGCCCCGGCGCCTTCATCTTCATGGGCAATGGCGACAGCGCGGGGCTGCATCACCCGGCCTACAATTTCAACGACGACGCGATCGTCCACGGCTCGTCGTATTGGGTGAAGCTGGTCGAAGGAACGCTGGCGGCTTAGCTACCGGAAGACACTCCACCCACATTGTCATCACCGGGCTTGTCCCATAGGCACTAAGATTCCCTGTTTGTGTGCCGAGGTGTCTTCCCACATTCTGCTGTCATGCCCGCGAACGAACGCGGGCGTCCAGTACGCCCGGTGTGAGTGGCGTAAGCGCGGAGCATATCACAAACGCTTGCGTATACTGGGTCCCCGGTCAAGCCGGGGACGACACTGAGAGTGGTGAGACGCTTCAATTCTTAGCGCGTGATCTTGCTGAACAAGCTTTGCGCCGCGTCGCCACCCGTTACGACAAGCTCGCACGCAACTACGCCTCGGCGGTCTCGCTAGCCGCCGTCGTCGCCTTCTGGTGCTGACCGAGCAAAGCCGTTCCACTGAATGAATGTCTGCAACGGGCCACAAGCTGACTTGGCAACTTACCGCTCGTGCACCCGGCCTGTTTGACTTGGCTCGCGAGCCCCTGACTTGATTGGCAGCCGCTCGAGGCAAAGCGGTTGACGGTGGTGAGACCCAAGGCCCCCTGGACGATAGAAGCCAACGACTCTCGCTCGTCACGTCGAGGGCGAGCCTCGCCTTTGCGCGGCGAAAGGTCCGGTTTCCCAGCTTCCCCTCTCGATTTGCCAGAACATGCTGGTAAATCATGTGATTACGATGCATATACTTGTTCGGTCGAAATCGCTGGAAAAAGTTGCGTGAGTTCTGAAAACAGCACCTTGAGTATTGGTCCGCGTCTCCGGCGTGCCCGCTTGTCCAAGGGGCTGCGGATGCGGGACCTGGCGCAGGCCGTCGGATGCGACGAGAGCATGATCTCCAAGATCGAGGCCGGCAAGGTCATGCCGTCGCTGCCGATGCTCGACAAGATGGTCCAGGCGCTCGACCGCGACATGGCCTCGTTCTTTGGTCTGACCATCGGCGAATACAAGCTGGTGCAGAAACCCGCGGATCGGCTCAAGGTGCATGTCGATGCGCTGCGCGGCGGAACCGGGGTCATGTATGAGCGGCTGGTGCCGGTGGCGGCCGGCAACCTGCTCGAAGCGAATGTTCATGTGGTGGCCCCGGGAGGCGAGAAGATCGACCTCATCACCCATCAGGGCGAAGCGGTCGGCTATCTCGTGTCAGGAACCATCGAACTCACCATCGACGACACCGCCTACCTGATGACGGCGGGCGATTCCTTCTTCTTCAAAGCCTATCTGACCAACAGCTACCGCAATGTCGGACCGGACGAAGCGCGGATTGTCTGGGTCAACACCCCGCAAGTTCACTGAGCCGAAAGATCGGGCTCGCAGTGCATGAATTTCATGCATGTGGCGAAAAGTGAAGCGGCGACGATTAAGATCACCGCAATTCCAGATGTTGTCGTAACAGCAGCTTGAGCTGCTAACGCTCTGTTTATTGTCCCTACCGCATTCAAAGGTCCCAAAAACAGGGCTGGCATAGTGCTTGCTTAGATTGACGTGACTGTGATGCATGCCAATTGCCCCTGGCTGCGTCCGACGTCGATGGGGCCCGAACACGTCGATGCGCTTCGGCAAAGCCGTCGTACCGACGAATAACGGCAGGCAAGCCGCTGATGACTTTCGTCTGGAAACGTCTGCTTGGCACCATCCCGAGCCTGGTCGGCGTGATCGTTCTCACCTTCTTCATTTCCCACGCCCTGCCGGGTGACCCCGCGGCGTATTTCGCCGGACCCGCCGCGAACGCCGCCTCGATCGAGAATATCCGCACCACTCTGGGACTCGACCGTCCGCTTCCAGTGCAGTTTCTGCACTACGTCGTGGACCTCGCGCAGGGCAATCTCGGCCGTTCGCTCACCACCGGCCAGCCGGTGTTGACCGATCTGCTCGAACGGCTGCCCGCATCGCTGGAATTGTCGTCCTTCGCCCTCCTGTTCGCGATCAGCATCGCCATCCCGATGGGCGTGTGGGCCGCGACCCGCATCAACGGGCCGGTCGATCATGTCTGCCGTGCACTGGTCTCCGTCAGCGCCGCCTTCCCGACTTTCTTCGTCGGCCTGCTGTTCGTCTACGTGTTCTATTTCCTGCTCGACTGGGCGCCACAGCCGCTCGGCCGCCTGAACGAAATTGCCTTCTCACCGCCGCCGCATGTCACCGGGGCTTACACGGTCGATGCCCTCATTGCGGGGGATTGGCCCGTGCTCCGCGCCTCTTTGGCCCAGTTGATTCTGCCTGCGGTGTCGCTCGGCCTGTTCGCACTGGCGCCGATCGCGCGTATCACGCGGGCGGCCATGCTGGAGGCGCTGAGCAGCGACTTCATTCGGACCGCGCGCGCCAGTGGCTTGCCGGTGCGCAAGATTCTGATGACCTACGCATTCCGCAACGTGCTGCTGCCGGTCAGCAGCGTGCTCGGCATGGTGTTCTCCTTCCTGCTGGGCTCGAACGTCCTGATCGAACAGGTGTTCGGCTGGCAGGGTGTCGGCGCCTATGCGGTGTCCGCCGTCATCGCCTCCGACTACGCCGCGGTCCAGGGCTTCGTCCTGATGATGGCGACGCTTTACGTGCTGCTGAACCTCGCGGTCGACATTTTCGCGACACTGGTCGATCCCCGCGTCCGGTTCGAGGGCTGAGCGATGAGTCTGGTCACGCTCGCTCGCAACACCGGTTATGCTTTCGGCGAAAATCGCCTGACACTGGTGGCCGTGATCATCCTGGCGCTGCTGGCGCTGTGCGCGATTTTCGGACCTTACATCGCGCCATACGATCCTCTGGTCACCTCCGCCGTCACCAAACTGGCGCGCCCTAGTGCGCTGCATCCGTTCGGCACCGACGCGCTGGGACGCGACATCCTCAGCCGCGTCATTGTCGCGGCGCGCCTGGACCTTGGGATGGCGGTCTCGGCGGTGCTGCTGTCCTTCGTGCTTGGCCTGACGCTCGGCTCGCTCGCCGGCTATTTCGGCGGCTGGACCGACCGCATCATCGGCCGCGCCATGGACACCATCATGGCGTTCCCGCTGTTTGTGCTGGCGATGGGCATTGTGGTGGCGCTCGGCAACAGCGTAGCCAACATCATCATCGCCACCATGATCATCAATCTGCCGTTCTATTGCCGCTTCGCGCGCGCCGAGGTGAACGTGCGGCGCGAGCTCGGCTATGTCGAGGCGGCGCGTATGGGCGGCAACGGCTCGCTGCGGGTCCTGCTCAACCATATCGTCCCGAACATTCTGCCGCCGATGATGGTGCAGGCTTCGCTCAACATGGGATGGGCGATCCTCAACGCCGCCGGCTTGTCCTTCATCGGGCTCGGCGTCCGGCCGCCGACGCCGGAATGGGGCATCATGGTCTCGGAAGGCGCCAGCTACATCATTTCCGGCGAGTGGTGGGCCTTCCTGTTCCCGGGCGCCGCCCTCGTGCTCGCGGTGTTCTCCTTCAACATGCTGGGCGACGGACTGCGCGACCTGCTCGATCCGAGGAAACGCGTGTAATGGCGCAGCTCGAGATCGACAATCTGTCTGTGGAGTTCCGCACCCGTCACGGTGTGGTGCGGGCGCTGGACAGCGTGAGCTTGTCGGTCAGCCGCGGCGAGATCGTCGGCGTGGTCGGTGAAAGTGGATCCGGAAAGTCCGTCACCGCCTACACCGTCATGGGCCTCAACGATGAGGCCGCGCAGATCACCAAAGGCAACATCACCATGGGCGGCATCGATCTTCTGGCGGCGCGGCCGGAAGCGATGCGCGAACTGCGCGGACGCGAGATGGCGATGATCTTCCAGAGCCCCCGCACCGCGCTCAATCCGATCCGCAAGGTCGGCAAGCAGATCGAAGACGTGCTGCAGGAGCATGCCGGGCTGCCGGGTCGTGATCTCAGGAAAGCGGCGATCGCGGCACTGGCGCGAGTCCGCATTCCCGATCCCGAACGCCGGGCGGAAGCCTACCCGTTCGAGCTCTCGGGCGGCATGTGCCAGCGCGTGATGATCGCCATGGCGCTGGCCTGCACACCGTCAGTCCTGATCGCGGACGAGCCCACGACAGGGCTCGATGTGACAACCCAGGCGGTGATCATGGACCTGATCAGGGACATGAGCCGCTCGACGCGGATGTCGACGCTGCTGATCACCCACGATCTCGGCCTTGCCGGCGAATATTGCGACCGGATCGCCGTCATGCATGCCGGGCACATCGTCGAGATCGCGTCGACCGAGGCGCTGCTCGATCGTCCGGCCCATCCCTATACGCGCCAGTTGCTCGCCGCGACGCCGGTCCCGGAATCGCGGCTCGACGACCTCAATTCCATTCCCGGCCATCTGCCCGATCTGCGCGGCGAGTTGCCGCCATGCCGCTTCAGCGGCCGCTGCGAGCGGCGGCAGCCGATCTGTGACGAGGCGGAACTGCCCTGGACCGAATTGTCGCCCGCGCATGTCGTGCGCTGCCGGTTTCCGCTGTCATGACGCCGCTGCTCGAAGTTCGCTCATTGACTAAATTCTACCCGATCAAGCGGGCGGCGCGCGGCGCCAGGCTCCACGCCGTCGACGATGTGGATCTCACGATCGGAGCGGGAGAAAGCGTCGGCCTGGTCGGCGAATCCGGCTGCGGCAAATCCACCATGGTTCGTCTGCTTGGCCGGCTGATCGATCCCACGGCGGGCCAGGTCCTGCTCGGCGGTGAGGATCTCACCGCGATGACGCAGGTGAAGTTCGCGTCCTCGGCGAGCCGGCGGCGGATCCAGGTCGTCTTCCAGGACGCCACCGAAAGCCTGAATCCGTCGTTCCGCGCCTTTCAGGCGATCGCCGACCCGCTGAAGCGGCTGCTCGGCATGAGCAACGGCACTGAGATGGACAAGCGCGTCCTTGCCACCGCGGCACTGGTCGGGTTGCCGGAAGAACTGCTGCAGCGTTATCCGCATCAATTGTCGGGCGGCCAGCGCGCGCGCGTGGGCATCGCGCGCGCCGTTGCGGTCGAACCCTCGCTGCTGATCCTCGACGAGCCGACCTCGGCGCTCGACGTATCGGTGCAAGCCGTGATCCTGCGGCTGCTCGCCGACCTGCGCGCCCGACTGTCGATGAGCTACCTGTTCGTGTCGCACGATCTCAACGTGGTACGGCTTTTATGTTCGCGCGTGGTCGTCATGTATCTCGGCAAGATCGTCGAGATCGCGCCGGCAGAGGCTCTCTTCACCGCGCCCCGCCACCCTTATACGCGGGCGCTGGTTGCCGCGATCCCCGATCCCGCTCGGCGCGGTGAAGCGCGCCCGCGCCTCGATGGCAGCCCGACCAGCCCGATCGATCCGGACCCGAACGCCTGCCGCTTTTACGGCCGCTGCCCTGACGGCGCTGATCTGTGCGCCAAAGCCATGCCTCCGCTTCGCGAGGTCGGCCCGGATCATTTTGCGGCCTGCCACTTCGCTCTTGCACCCCATGGAGGAACCGATGAGCGCTGACAATGAGATCTGCCGCATGGACGCCGTCACCGTCGCGGCGAAAGTCAGAGACAAGAGGCTTTCCGCTGCCGAGGTCACCGAAGCCGTTCTGCGCCGCATGGAGAAACTCGAGCCGCACATCCATGCCTTCTGCACGCCGACGCCCGACGTGGCGCGAGCCGCCGCCGCCGCGGTCGACGCCAAGATCGCGGCCGGCAAAGATCCCGGCCTGCTGGCCGGCGTGCCGATCGGAATCAAGGACCTCGTCGCCACCAAGGACATCCTGACCGTGATGGGCTCGCCGCTCTACCGGGACTTCGTGCCGGACGAGGACGACATCGTGGTCGAGCGGCTGAAGGACGCCGGCGCGATCATCATCGGCAAGACCAACGTGCCGGAATTCGGCTACAGCGGCGTCGGCCACAACCCTGTTTTTCCGGCGACGCGCAATCCCTGGAATCTCGACATGACGTCCGGCGGATCGAGCGCCGGCTCTGGCGCCTCGGTCGCGGCCGGCGTCGCGCCGTTCGCGATCGGTTCCGATGGCGGTGGATCGATCCGCATTCCCTCCGCACTTTGCGGACTGTACGGCATCAAGGCCTCGATGGGCCGGGTGCCGCTTTACCCGGGTTGCCGGGATGAACGCTATCCCGGCGTATCGAGCTGGGAATCGCTCGAACATGTCGGCCCGATGAGCCGCACCGTGGCCGACTCGGCCCTGATGCTCAAGGCGATCACCGGACCCGATCCGCGCGATCGTTATTCCATCCCGGCCGCCGACTTCGATTATGTCGATGCCACGAAAGAGAGCATCAAGGGCCTTCGCATCGCCTACAGCGAAGACTGGGGTTATGCGCCTGTCGACCCGGAAGTCCGCCGCGTCGTCTCCGAAGCGGTGCGCGTGTTCGAGACCGATCTTGGATGTACGGTCGAGCGCGCCCACCTCGGTTGGGAAGATCCGTTCCCGCATTTCTGGACCATCGTCGCCGGCGACACCGATCTCACCGGCATGCGCCGCATGATGAAGGGGCGCGAAAAGGAAATGTCGCCGCACCTCGTCGGCATGCTGCAGCGGCAGTGGACGGCGGAAGAATTCACCGACGCCAAAATGATCCGGCAGATGGTCTGCAACCGCATGTGGCGGTTCATGGCCAACTACGACCTCCTGATCACACCGACGCTCGCGGTGCCGGCCTTCCCGCTTTACATGCAGGGGCCCGAGATCATCGAAGAGAAGATGGTCTCTACCGGCGACTGGCTCTGCTTCACCTTCATCTGCAATCTGACCGGCCAGCCGGCGGCGACCATTCCTGCCGGCTTTACCAAATCCGGTCTGCCTGTCGGCATGCAGATCATCGGCCGCCATCTGGCGGACCGTACCGTGCTCGCCGCCTCCGGCGCCTTCGAACAAGCGCGTCCGTGGGCTCACAAATGGCCGAAACTGCTGGGCGACCTCGGCCTCTGACACCGCCTCCGCTTTCCCACCCCGCAAATCCAAGAGGATGCACGATATGAAGCTCGATCGTAGTCTTGTTACGGCGGCGCTGCTCACAGCGTCCGTTGTCTTGCCCGGCGCTGCCGCGCGCGCGGCTGAAATTGCCAAGGACACCATGGTCATCGTGTCCGAAATGGGCCCCAACGGCCTCGACACGATGGTGCCGACCGCCAACGATCACAGCCGCATGGTGGTGTGGCAGGCCTATGACCGGCTCGTCAGCCACGGCGAGAAAAAACTGGCTGATGGCACGGTGTCCTACGACGCCAAGGTCATGACCCCGGAACTGGCCGAGAGCTGGGAAGCCAGCGACGACGGCAAGACCTACATTTTCCATCTGCGCAAGGATGCGACGTTCCACGACGGCAGCCCGGTCACCGCCAAGGACGTCAAATGGTCGTTCGACCGCGCCATCGCCGCCGGCGGCTTTCCGGCGGTGCAAATGGCGGCGGGATCGCTGGTCAAGCCCGAACAGTTCACGGTGGTCGACGATCACACCTTCAAGGCCACGTTCGATCAATTCAACAAGCTGACGATGCCTGACCTCGTTGTGCCGGTGCCCGTCATCGTCAATTCCGAACTGGCCAAGAAACATGCGACGCCCCAGGACCCGTGGGCGTTCGAGTGGGTGTCACGGAATGATTGCGGTGGCGGCGCCTACAAGGTGGAATCCTGGTCACCCGGCCAGCAGACTGTTTTCACCCGGTTCGACGCCTGGAAGTCCGGCCCCTTGCCCAAACTCAAGCGCGTCGTCTATCGGCAGATCGCCTCGGCCGGCACGCGTCGTGCGCTGCTGGAAAAAGGCGACGTCGACATGTCGGTCGGCCTGCCGCCGAAGGACTACGCCGAACTGGCGGAGCAGGGGAAGGTCAAGATCATCGGGGTGCCGGTGCAGAACGACCTCGTGTTCGTCGACATGAATGTGAAGATCGCCCCGTTCGACAATCCCAAGGTGCGCGAAGCGATCTCCTACGCCATCCCCTACAAGGAGATCGTTAGTTCCGCTCTCTATAACCGCGCCAAGCCGATGTTCGATGGCGACCCCGCAAAACCCTACCCCGACGCGACATGGCCGGTTCCGATCAAGCATGGCCAGGATCTCGCGAAAGCCAAGCAATTGCTCACCGAGGCCGGCTTCCCCAACGGCTTCAAGACCACGCTGTCGATCGATCTCAGCGAATCCACCGTGCGCGAACCGACCGCCATCCTGATCCAGGAGGCGCTGAAGATGATCGGCGTCGAACTCACGATCGAGAAGGTTCCGGGCTCGAACTGGTTTGCCCAGATGGCCAGCAAGACGATGCCGATGGTCATCGCCGAATTCTACGGCTGGCTCGACTACCCCGACTACTTCTTCTTCTGGACCTTCCACGGCGGCAATAATTCGGTGTTCAACACCGCCAACTACGTCAATCCCGACCTCGACAAGGTGATTGACCTGGCGCGCTTCACCCGCGATCCCGAAATCTACAAGACCAGCCTGAACAAGATGGTCGACATCGTCATGACCGATCTGCCGCGCATCCCGCTCTATACCCGCTTCGCCGACTATGCGGTGCAGAAGAACGTCCAGGGCTTCGAGTACTGGTTTCATACCCATCCGGACTTCCGCAAGCTCTACAAGGAGTGAGACGGCGGCAAGCTTTCATCGGGACAACATCGTGCAAGATACGCTCGAAGACACCCTCGGCGCCTTCGTTCCAGGCACCATCGTTCACCGGGCGCCGCACCGGTCAGGCCCGCTATCGGGCCTGACCTTCGCGGTCAAGGACCTGTTCGATGTTGCGGGCGGCGTGACCGGCTGCGGCAATCCCGACTGGGCCGCCACCCATCAGGCGGCAGAGGTCGACGCCTGGGCCGTCGACACCCTGCTTGGCGCCGGCGCCGCGCTGGCAGGCAAGACAATCACCGACGAAATCTCGCTCGGGCTGCTTGGCATCAATAAATTTGACGGTACGCCGCTCAACCCGCGCGCGCCGGACCACGTACCGGGCGGCTCGTCGAGCGGCTCCGCTTCCGCCGTTGCCGGCGGCCTGGTCGATGTCGCTTTGGGGACTGACTCCGGCGGCTCGGTGCGCATACCCGCGAGCTTCTGCGGGATTTACGGCCTGCGGCCGACACACGGCCGCATCTCGGTCGCCGGCATGATGACCCAGGCGCCCTCGTTCGATACCGTCGGTTATTTCACCCGCGACGCGCTGACGTTCGGCCGGGTCGGCGCCGTGCTGCTCGGAGAACAAATTCCCGATGCTTTGCTCCCCGAGATCGTCGTTGCGGCGGACTGCTTCGCGCTCGCCGACGAGCCGATACGGCGCGCCTTGCAGCCCGTCGTCGATCGGCTGCGCCAAGCCGTGCCGATCACCGTGCCACCTTTGGCCGAAGGCGAGCTTCTCGACTGGGCGCGCCACCAGCGCATCCTGCAGAAGAGCGAATTCCACGCCACCTTTCGGGATTGGATCGATCGGGTGAACCCGCGCTTCTCCTCGGAGGTGGCCGGCGCGTTCGCCGACGACGGCCGCATTCCCTCGAGCGACCTCGCGGCCGCCAAAATTGTCCGCGCATGCGCATCGAAGCGGCTTGACGGTTTGCTCGACGGGCGGCGCATGCTGTGCCTGCCGACCTCGCCCATTCTGCCGATCCGCCGCGACGCGCGCCTGTCGGACATCCGCGCGGCGGTGCACCGGATCGTCGACCTGACCGGTATCGCCGGCCTGACGGGCCTTCCGCAGGTGAGCCTGCCCGTCTCGACAGCTGGTTCGATTCCGGTCGGGCTGTCCCTCATCGGCTGGCGCGGCGGCGATGCGCCGCTGGTCGCCGCGGCGCGCACCCTGGCACGGGAGTTCTCGATTGGGCTGTTCGGGGAGCGACCATGACCGACATCAAGGACACCAGGACGCTGACGCTCGAAGGCGCGCTCAAGGTGCTGAACGGGGCAATCGCCGAGGCGACCCGCATCGGGCAGCCGATGTGTATCGCGGTGGTCGATACCGGCGGCAATCTGCTGGCGTTCGGACGCATGGACGGCTCGAAGGGACTGAGCGTGACTTCGTCCATCAACAAGGCGCGGACGTCGGCGCTGTCGGGCTCGCCGACCGGTGGCGCTCACGCGGACGTGGAAATCCAGGTCACTCTCGCGCATGGAAACCGCTGGACCAATTTGATCGGTGGTCTTCCCATCCGCGTCGATGGCTTCATTCTCGGCGCAGTGGCGGCGGGCTCCGGGTCCGGCACGCAGGATCTCGCTGTCGCCCGGGCCGGTGCGGCCGCGATCCCCGGCGCCGACATGTGCGTCGATTTCAAGCCGATGGGCGCGGAAGATACCGGGATCATCAGGGGACCGACGCCTCACACCGCCTAGGTCTCCGCGTTGTGCCATCTTCGGTCGGCGCGTTTTCGCAACTCACGCCGCGTGCGCGTGGCGGAGGAAGTCCGCCACCATCCGCAAATCGTCGACGAACCGTTCATACTCCTTCGCCCTCGCGTCTTCATCGGGAAGCCGCAGCAAGTAAGACGGGTGCACGGTGACGAGCGCCTTGGCCCCGTCATCGAGGTCGATCAGCCGGCCACGACTCGTGTTGATCGGCGTGATCTTGCCGAACACACTCTGCGCCGCAGTAGCTCCCATCGCGACCACGAGCGCGGGCTTGATGGTCGCGCGTTCGCGCTCATACCAGGGGCGGCACGCCTTGATCTCCGCCGTGTTCGGCTTCTGGTGCAGGCGGATTTTTCCGCGCGGCACGAACTTGAAGTGTTTGACCGCATTGGTGACATACACCTTGCCGCGGTCGATGCCGGCCTCCTTCAGCGCGCGATCGAGCATTTGCCCGGCAGGCCCGACGAACGGCTTGCCCGCGAGGTCTTCCTTGTCGCCGGGTTGTTCGCCGACCATCATGATCGGCGCATGGCGCGGACCTTCTCCGAATACGGTCTGGGTCGCGTCTTTCCAGAGAGGGCAGGCACGGCAATCCATCGCCTCGGTTCGCAGATGCTCCAGCGTGTCTGCATGGGGTTTTGTCGGGACCATTGCTGGTTCCCTTCGCTGTTGTGTCGCGCGCGGCTCCGACGGCGCGCTCTCGATCATGGTTTGCGCGGTCCGGCCAGCCTGTTCGATCAGGGGATTGATCAAAGACGCCTCGGGAAGGTTCCGCCAGTATTTCACCGGCATCTCGGCCTTCATGGCTTTGACCTTGAGTCGTGCGGGATTGAAGATGCTGGCGTAATAAGTGCGCCAAAGATCCTCCAGCCGATCGTCCGATGGTGCGTCCGATTGGCAAACACCTTCGGTGAAGGTGGTCTTCGACCCGTCCCAATGGGCACAGCGATCGGGCGTCAGGATCGACCAGGCCATGTCGGCGAACCGATGCTCGAAAAATGGCGCAACAGCTTCAACGATATAATGCGGCGGTTCGAACCAGGCAATGAAGCGTGAATCGCGGTCGCGGCCGACCTCCCGGAACCTGACGAAGGCGTGCATCTTGTGCTCAGCGTGATGCACGTCGCGGGCAAGGCTGCCGATACGGGCCACATCGGGATCGGTCGCAAGCGACATCAATGCGGGGTGTGATCGCAGACGCCACAGCAGCCTGTACAGCAGGCCGAAGCGCTGCGGATCGCGGTTCAGGACTGCGGCGCGGGCGAGCTCGATGAAGGCCGCCGGAACATGAAACGCCGGCTGTCCGGCGATATCCGGAAGCGGGGATGGCGCGAACAGCTCCGGTGCGTCTCCGCCGACACACCAACTGACGGCTGCCGGCTCGATTTGGTTGATCGCCAGCGCGCGTGCAGCGGTGCGCCAGCCGTCGAAGTCGGTTTCAGATGCGAGTTTCACGTGGTGCATTGAAGTCCCCTAAAAGCCGAAGCCGAGTTGCGCGGGGCGCGGGCGGAGCAACTGCAGCAGGCGATTGCTGTCGAGCAGGGCCGGGGCCGGCCGATGGTCGGACAGCACGATGAACGGCAAAGCCTTCTTGCGCGGCACATGCAGCCGCGCCAGGTCGGCCGCACGCAGATGCGTCACGCGGCGTGCCGCGAGGATGCTGTTCACGGTTCGCGTGCCGAATCCTGGAACGCGCAGCAGCTGTTCGCGGCTGGCGCTGTTGACGTCGATCGGAAAACGATCGCGATGGCGCAGCGCCCAGGCGAGCTTGGGATCGATGTCGAGCGGCAACATGCCGTCTTCCAGCGGCTCGGTCAGTTCACCGATGTCGAAACCGTAGAACCGCATCAGCCAGTCGGCCTGGTAGAGCCGATGTTCGCGCACCAGCGGTGGCGCCTGCAGCGGCAGCGGCAGCGCGCGGCTCGCGTCGGGGATCGGGCTGAACGCCGAATAATACACCCGCTTCAGATTGTAGGAGCCGTAGAGATTGGCGCTGGTCTCCAGGATGGTCCGGTCGTTCGAGGCATCCGCGCCGATGATCATCTGCGTGCTCTGCCCGGCGGGAGCAAAGCGAGGCGGCGCTGCGCGGCCATGTTTCGCTGACGAGTCCGTTGCCTCGTCGAGTTTCAGGCGCAGCCGGCCCATGCTGCGGCGGATGGCGCGCACGTCCTTCTCGGGCGCAAGCCGGGCGAGGCTGGTTTCGGTCGGCACTTCGATATTGATGCTGAGACGGTCGGCGTATGTGCCGGCCTCGGCAATCAGGTCGTCGCTGGCGTCGGGAATGGTCTTGAGATGGATGTAGCCGCGGAAGTGATGCTCTTCGCGCAGGCTCTTCGCCACGCGCACCACCTGTTCCATGGTGTAGTCGGGATTGCGGATGATGCCGGACGAGAGAAACAGCCCCTCGATGTAGTTGCGCCGATAGAAGTCGAGCGTCAGCTGGACCGCCTCGCTGACGGTGAAACGCGCCCGCGGCACGTTGCTGGAGGCGCGGTTGATGCAATACAGGCAGTCGTAGTTGCAGGCGTTGGTCAGCAGGATCTTGAGCAGCGAAATGCAGCGGCCGTCGGGGGCATAGGAGTGGCAGATGCCCATGCCCGGATCGGTCGACCCAATTCCCTTGCCGTCGCGGGAGTCCCGCTGCTCGGTGCCGCTGGAGGCGCAGGAGGCATCGTACTTCGCCGCATCCGCGAGGATTTCCAGCTTGCCCTGCACGTCCATCTTTTAATCCATTGGTTTGATTGTGGAAAATTGAAAGTCCGGTGCCCGGCATTGACTCCCGGGACGCGGTCCGCTTTACTGGAACATATCATGAACAAATGCGGCGGTCATTCGTTCAATCCGCAACGATGACGAAGCCGGGATTTTTGAGGAGCGACGCATGAGCGGCGCACGCATGAGTACGCTTGCGCATTTGCGGGGTGCGATCGGACGCCTGGAGGCAGGCGCCACGCGCCAGCATGACGATGTGAACCGTATTGCGCTCGGCCATGGCGGCGCGGACGCGATGCTGAAGGGCGGCCTTGCGCGCGGTGCGCTGCACGAGGTGTTCGCCTCGGAAGGCCGTCATGCGGCGTCGGCCACCGGCTTCATTGCGGGCCTCGCCTGGCGCAGCGCGCGGCGGCGCCCGGTGATGTGGGTGCGGCAGGATTTCGTCGGGCTGGAAACCGGCCCGGTGTCGATGAACGGCCTCGCCCAGCTCGGGCTCGATCCGCGGCTGATCGTGACGGTCGCCGCCGCCGACATCGACATGGCCCTGCGGGTGACAGCGGATGCGCTCGCCTGCGATGCGCTCGGCGCCGTGGTGCTGGATGTCTGGGGCGGGGCGCGGCAGTTCGATCTCGTTGCCAGCCGCAAGCTGACGCTGACAGCGCAAACCTCCGGTGTCACCTGCCTGGTGTTGCGCAGCGCGGCGGAGCCCGCGGTGAGCACGGCCGAAACCCGCTGGGTCATTCGCGCCGCTCCCTCTCCACCCGGCTCGGTGTGGAGCGTTTGGGGCGATCCGGTGTTCGACGCTGAATTGGTTCGTAATCGCCATGGCCAGACCGGCCAGTGGATCATGGAATGGAAATGTGATGAGTGCCTTTTCCGTGAACCGGCGGCGCATCCTCAGCCTGCGGCTGCCGCGCCTGCCGACCGATCGTATCAAGCGCCAGTTGCAACGCTCAGGCGCCGCGCCGGCTGAGGTGACCAAGGTTGCTGCTACCAAGGCTGCTGCTGAACCTTGGGTGGTTGTCGGCAAGCAGAGCAACGCATTGCAGATCACGGCGCTGAACGATGTTGCGGTCGATCTCGGGCTTGAAGTCGGACTGCCGCTCGCCAATGCACGCGCCATCTGCCCGGACGTGCGGGTGTTCGATGTCGATGATGCGGCTGACAGGCAGGCGCTGAACGCCATCGCCGACTGGTGCGACCGCTTCACGCCGCTGGTGGCGCTCGATCCACCGCATGGGCTGTTCCTTGATGTTACCGGCTGCGCGCATCTGTTCGGTGGCGAGGCGGCGATGATGCGCAGTCTTTGCGAGGCGCTCGACCGCCAGGGCTTTGTGGTCAACGCCGCGATTGCCGGCACGCCGGGCTGCGCGCGCGCGGTGGCGATGGCGACACGCGGCCATGTGATTCCCGAGGGTGGCGAGGCCGCTGCCGTCCATTCCCTGCCGGTTTATGCCTTGGGAGCCCACGACGCCATCACGCGCGGGCTGCGCCGTGCCGGTCTCAAGACCATCGGCGATGTCGCTGCGCGCGCGCCGCACGAAATCGCGGCCCGGTTCGGCGCGGCTTTTGTGGCGACGTTGCAGCAGGCGCTGGGGCAGGGCGATGCGCCGATCTCGCCGCGCAAGCTGCTGCCGGACTATATGGTGGAGAAGCGTTTTCCGGAACCGATCGCCACCGATCTCGCCATCACCGCCACCCTCGACCGGCTGGCGCAAATGCTGATGACGGCGATGGAGCGCCATGGCAAGGGCGCGCGCCGGCTCGAAGCCAGTTTTTTCCGCACCGACGGCGCGGTGCGCCTGATCGCGGTCGAAGCCGGCCGGCCGGTGACGCGAACGAAGATGGTGGAGCGATTGTTCCGGGAGAAGCTCGATGCGCTGGCCGATCCGCTCGACCCTGGCTTCGGCTTCGATCTGATCCGGCTGTCGGCCAGTCATGTCGAGACCGTGGTCCAGGAGCAGCGCGATCTCGACGCCCATGCCCAGGATAATGACGAGGTGTCGGCGCTGATCGACCGGATCGCGGCGCGGATCGGCGGCCGGCGCATTCTGGTATATCTGCCGCAAGACACGCATATTCCGGAGCGGGCGTCTCTTGCCGTTCCGGCGCAGCACCAGTTCACGGCCGCATCGCAAGCCATTTGGCCACAACGAGTTTCGGCCGAGCCGCCGCTGCGGCCGCTGCGCCTGTTCGAAAAGCCCGAAGCGATCGATGTGATTGCACAGGTGCCGGATGGTCCGCCGGCGCGGTTCAAATGGCGGCGCGCCACCCATGCGGTGGTGCGTGCGGAAGGCCCCGAGCGCATCGCCATGGAATGGTGGCGGATTCAGGGGCAGGCGCTGACGCGGGATTATTTCCGGGTGGAAGATGAGGCCGGTCTGCGCTTCTGGCTCTATCGGGATGGGCTTTACGGCACCGAGACGGTTGACGACGACGGCAAGCCGGTATCCCCGAAATGGTTCATGCACGGTCTGTTCGCATGAGCACGCCTGATTATGCCGAGATCGGCATCACCACGAATTTTTCGTTTCTGCGCGGCGGCTCGCAACCGCAGGAGTATGTTCATGAGGCGAGCGAGCTTCGGTTGCCAGCGATTGGAATTGCCGACCGCAACACACTGGCAGGCGTTGTGCGCGCCTACAGCGAACTCGACAATGACGAGGTCGAGCACAAGCCGAAGCTGTTGATTGGGGCGCGGCTGGTCTTCAGCGATGATACCCCGGACATTCTGGTCTATCCGCGCGATCGCCCGGCCTATGGCAGGCTCTGTCGGCTGCTGAGCGTTGGCAAGCTCAGGGCCGAGAAGGGTGAGTGTCATCTGACGCTTCCGGATCTGTTGGGGTTTGCCGAGGGACAGCTTCTCGTCGTGGCGCTCCCGCATCGCTTCGAGACCGCGGAGGGTCTCAAGGTCTTGAGCACACTGCAGCAGAGTGACGCGGACGGCGTCTGGCTCGCCGCCAGCGTGCTGTATCGCGGCGACGACAAGCGCCGGCTGGCACGGCTGTGGCATCTGGCGCAAGACGCCGAGGTGCCGCTGCTGGCCACCAACGAGGTGCTTTATCATCATCGCGCGCGCCGGGTCCTGCAGGACGTGCTGACCTGTGTGCGCGAAAAAACCACCATCGAGGCTGTCGGCCGGCGGCTTGAGGCCAATGCCGAACGGCACCTGAAGCCTGCGGCCGAGATGGTTCGGCTATTTCAGCAACTCCCGGACGCGATAACCGAGACCATGCGGTTTGCCGACCGCATCACTTTTTCGCTCAGCGAACTCAAGTACCAGTATCCCGACGAGCCGGTGCCGCCGGGCAAGACCGCGCAGCAGCACCTGGAAGATCTGGTGAGGGAGGGGGTAGAGCGGCGCTATCCTGGCGGCATCGATGACAAACTTGCGGCGACGCTCAGGAAGGAACTCGATCTCATTCGGAAACTCGAATACGCGCACTATTTTCTGACGGTCAACGACATCGTCCATTATGCGCGTTCAGAACATATCCTGTGCCAGGGCCGGGGATCGGCGGCCAATTCCGCGGTCTGTTATGTGCTCGGCGTGACATCGGTCGATCCGACCAAGGTGGATCTGCTGTTCGAGCGGTTCCTGTCCCAGGAGCGTAGCGAACCGCCGGACATCGATGTCGATTTCGAGCATTCGCGGCGCGAAGAGGTGATGCAGTATGTCTACCGGCGCTATGGCCGCCATCGCGCGGCCATTGTCGCCACCGTGATCCATTATCGGCCGCGCAGCGCCATCCGCGATGTCGGCAAGGCGCTGGGCCTAACCGAAGACGTTACCGCGGCGCTGGCCGACACGGTGTGGGGCAGCTGGGGCGATGGTCTCAGTGACATGCAGATCAAACAGGCGGGGCTCGATCCCACCAATCCCATGATCCGCCGCGCCGTCGAACTTGCCTCCGAGCTGATCACCTTTCCGCGGCATCTGTCCCAGCATGTCGGCGGTTATGTGCTGACTCAGGACCGGCTGGATACTTTCGTGCCGATCGGCAACGCCGCCATGGACGACCGCACCTTCATCGAATGGGACAAGGACGACATCGACGCGCTCAAGATGATGAAGGTCGACGTGCTGGCGCTCGGCATGCTGACCTGCATCCGCAAGTGCCTCGATCTGATCGATCTCCACAAGGGCGAACGCTGGGAACTGGCGACCATCCCGGCCGAGCAGAAGCCTGTCTACGACATGCTGTCGCGCGGGGAATCGCTCGGCGTGTTTCAGGTCGAAAGCCGCGCCCAGATGAACATGTTGCCGCGCCTGCGGCCGAAGGAATTTTATGATCTTGTGATCGAGGTCGCCATTGTTCGCCCCGGCCCGATCCAGGGCAACATGGTGCATCCGTATCTGAAACGGAGAAACGGCATCGAGAAAGTCGTCTATCCATCGCCGTCACCCGATCATGGCCCTGCCGATGAACTCGAGAAGGTGCTGCGTCGGACCTTGGGCGTGCCGCTGTTCCAGGAACAGGCGATGCGGATCGCGATCGAAGCCGCGAAATTTACGCCGGACGAAGCCAATCAGTTGCGCCGGGCCATGGCGACCTTCCGCCATATGGGAACGATTCATACTTTTGAACAGAAGATGGTCGGCAATCTGACGGAGCGCGGATATCCGGAAGAGTTCGCGAAGAACTGCTTTAACCAGATCAAGGGTTTTGGCGAATACGGTTTTCCGGAAAGTCATGCGGCGAGTTTTGCGCAACTGGTTTATGTGTCGTCCTGGCTCAAGCACTTCCACCCCGATGCTTTCGCCTGCGGCCTGCTCAATTCACAGCCGATGGGATTTTACGCGCCGGCGCAGATCGTTGCCGATGCGCACAAGAACGGCGTCACCGTGCGCGATATCGATGTGTCCTTCAGCGAGGGACAAAACACATTGGAAGAGCGCTGCGGACGATATCATGCGTTGCGGCTCGGCTTCCGGCAGATTGACGGCTTCCATGTGCGCGATGTCGATGATCCAAAAACATGGTCGCAGGACGATTGGGATCAGCGGATTATCGATGCGCGTGCAAAGCGGTCCTTCGCTTCGCTGGAGGATTTCGCCCGCGACACTGCGCTGCCGAAGCGGGCGCTGATCCTGCTGGCGGATGCGGACGCGTTCCGCTCGCTTGGGCTCGATCGCCGGGCCGCGCTGTGGGCGGTGCGGCGGCTGCCGGATGATATTCCGCTGCCGCTGTTCTCCGCTGCGATTGCGCGCGAGTTGCCCGATGAAGCAGCGCAGCCGCTGCCGGCGATGCCGCTGTCCGAGCATGTGGTGGCGGATTATCAGACCATCCGTCTGTCGCTGAAGGGCCATCCGATGCAGTTCCTGCGCGCGCGCTTTACGCAGGAGCGGGTGCTGTCCTGCGAGGATGCGACGGCCCTGCGCAACGGCAGTTTCACCCGCTGCGCCGGCGTTATCCTGGTGCGGCAGCGGCCGGGCAGCGCCAAAGGCGTGGTGTTCCTTACCATCGAGGATGAAACCGGCATTGCCAACATCGTGGTGTGGTCCAAGACCATGGAGCGCTTCCGCAAGGAGGTGATGGGCGCGCGGCTGGTGCTGATCGAGGGACGGATCCAGAGCTCCGAGGGCGTCGTGCATCTGGTGGCGGAACGTTTGATCGACCGCTCGCAGGATCTGGTCGCGCTCGCCAACGATGCCCTGGTGCGGCCGGTCTTGCCGGCCGGCGCGCGGCTGGCCGATCCGCCGAAGCAGGTCCGCCCAGAGGATCCCGCGATGCCCGCACCAAAGCATCGCCATCCGCGCAACGTTCGCATTCTGCCGAATTCGCGTGATTTCCACTAAGCGAGGGACACGACCTGGTTTGCAATTTTTGGTGACTTGTCCACCGCTCGCTCACCCGATTCGATGCGTTCGTGTTATCCTCGACACGACATGAAAACCAATCGCGATATCCTCGCTGAGCTCTGGGCGCTGGCCGGCGGTGATCCGTCAGTGCTCGGCTCGATCACACTGAGCGGGGCGGAGTCGGTGCTGCCGTCGTCGTTCCGGGTCGACACTGCGGCGCAAGTCACCATCGCAGCCGCGGGCCTCGCCGCCGCCTCCATCTGGCAGGCGCGTTCTGGGCGAATGCAGAATGTTGCTGTTGATCTGCAGCATGCGGCGATTGAATGCCGCAGTGAACGTTACCTGCGCGTCGACGGCAAGCCGCCACCGCCGGCGTGGGATGCGATCGCCGGTGTCTACACCACCGGTGACGGACGCTTCGTGCGGCTGCACACCAATTTCCCCCATCACCGCGACGCCGTCTGCAAGGTGCTTGCCTGCAAGCCGGAGCGTGATGATGTGCAGCGCGCCCTGATGCAGTGGCAGGGTGAAGCCTTCGAGACCGCAGCCTATGCCGGCGGCTGTGTGGTGTCGCTGATGCGCTCCCATGATGAGTGGTCGGCCACAGGACAGGCCCAGGCGCTCGCGTCCTTGCCGGTCCTGACCATCGAAAAAATCGGTGAAGCCGATCCGCGCCCGTGGCCCGCAGGCGATCGTCCGCTGTCCGGATTGCGCGTGCTCGATCTGTCGCGCGTGATTGCCGGTCCCGTGGCCGGCCGCACGCTGGCGGCGCACGGCGCTGATGTCATGCTGATGTCGAGCCCGAAGCTGCCGGCGATCCCGTGGCTGGTGATCGATACCGGACGCGGCAAGCTGTCGGCGTCCGCTGACCTCACGACGGAGGAGGGCCGTGCCACGTTGCGCGGCCTGCTCGCGGAGTCCGATGTGTTTTCCCAGGGCTATCGCCCGCAGGGCCTGGCGGCGCTCGGTTTTTCGCCGGAACAGGTGGCGCAGGCCAGCCCCGGCATCGTCTATGTGTCGCTGTCGGCCTATGGGCATGTCGGTCCCTGGTCGAGGCGCCGCGGGTTCGACTCTCTGGTGCAGACTGCGGCGGGTTTCAACCATGCCGAGGGTGTGGCGGCCGGTACAACTGGACCCAAGGAACTGCCGATGCAGATCCTCGATCACGCCAGCGGATACCTGATGGCTTTCGGTGCCATGATGGCGCGGCTGCGCCAGTCGCGCGAAGGCGGCAGCTGGCACGTTCGTGTGTCGCTGGCCCAGACCGGACGCTGGCAGTGGGATCTGGGCCGGCTCCCGCAGGGTCTTGCGACCGCGGACCTCACAAGCGAGGCGATCAGGCCGGTGGTTGAGGAGGCTGAATCGGGGTTCGGCCGGCTGGTCGCGGTCCGGCATTCCGCGATTCTGTCACAAACGCCGGCGGCCTGGTCGCGGCCCGCTGTCCCGCTCGGCAGCAGTCCACCACAGTGGCCGACGCGCGGGTGAGCGATCCGCTGTTTTGCCCGTTTGGCGACGCTTCGGAGGTGGTTCAGGTGCGGTTCAGGCTGGTCCGGTAAGCATTAGCCGAATTACTTTCCTGCCCCGTGTTTTTTCGATTGTCTGCACCATCAAATCGGCCCTATTAGCGGGCTGAACAGCCCTGCGAGAGACCGGCCCGTGCAAGATAAACGTTCGTTCATATTGCAGATTGGCGACAGGCTGAAGCGCCTGAACCGGCAACGGTTGCTGGTCGGTGGCGCATTGCTTGTGCTTGGAGCAGGTACGGCTGTGGGCCTGACGCGCATGGCCGCGAATTCCCATGGCCAGCTCGAGGTGTCGAGCCAGTCCCGCAGGGGCAGCCTGCTGCGCTACACGCCGAGCGCTGCGGAATGGGCGAGCCTGACTGTCGAGCCCTGCCGCGAGCGTGCATTCCGGGCCGAGAATGTCACCGAAGGCAAGATCGCGGTTGATGAGGATCGCTCCACCCCGGTGTTCTCGCCCTACGCCGGCCGGGTCACCAAGCTGTTGGCGCGCCCGGGCGATCAGGTGGTGCAGGGGCAGTCGCTGCTGATCATCGAAGCCACCGACACCGTGCAGGGCCAGAATGATTTCGTCGCGGCGGCCGCTGCGGTCAATAAAGCCAAATCCCAGCTCGAGCTGGCGCAGCTTCAGGATAAGCGCGCCAAAGACTTGTTCGAAGGCAAGGCGGCGCCGCTGAAGGACTATCAGCAGTCGCAGGCGACGCTGATCGGCGCGCAGAACGACATGCGTTCGGCCGAGACCGCGCTGGAGGCGTCGCGTAACCGGCTGCGCATCCTCGGCTTCAACGACGAGGCGATTGCAACGTTTCAGGACAAGGGTCGGATCAATCCCGAGACCAAGGTCTATGCGCCGCTCGCCGGCACCGTCGTGCAGCGCAAGGTGGGACCGGGCCAATACATCAACACCGGCGCTGCTGATCCGGTGTTCGTGATCGGCGATCTGTCGACGGTCTGGCTGACGGCCTATGTGCGCGAGAGCGAGGTGGCTTCCGTCAGCGTCGGCCAGGATCTCGCCTTCTCGGTGCTGTCGGCGCCCGGGCGCACCTACAAAGCCCGCATCGACTATGTCGCGGCGGCGATCGATCCGGCGACCCGCCGGCTTCTGGTGCGCGCCACCGTGGACAACACCGATGCGTCGCTGAAGCCGGAAATGTTCGCCAATGTGACGATCTATTCCGGCGGCAACCGGCCGGCCGTCGGCGTGCCGAAGCAGGCGCTGATCTATGAAGGCGACCAGGTGCGGGTCTGGGTCGTACACGACGACAAGTCGATCGAGCTGCGCAGCATCAAGGTCGGTCTTGCCAACAGCGACCTGGTGGAAGTGAAGAGCGGCCTGACCCCCGATGAGAAGATCGTGACCAAGGGCAGCTTGTTCATTGACCGCGCGGCGTCTGGCAGCTAGTCCCAGCCGTGGCGGCGAGACGTTCGTTTCGTCGGAAAACTCCAGCAATATTCTGAAAGATCCTGACTAAATGGATCGCTTCGTTGCCCTTTCGGTCAAGCGCCGCTTCCTGATGCTCGGCCTGTTCGCCGTGGTCTTCATCGGCGGCCTGATCGCCTTCCGGCAACTGAACATCGAGGCCTATCCGGATCCGACCCCGCCGATGGTCGACATCGTGACCCAAAGTCCGGGTTTGTCGGCCGAGGAGATCGAGCGCTACATCACCATTCCGATCGAGACCCAGCTCGCCGGCATCAAGAACCTGCGCACCATCCGCACCATCTCGCTGTACGGCCTGTCCGACGTCAAACTGCAGTTCTCGTTCGACTACACCTATGACGAAGCCCAGCAGCAAGTACTCAACCGTCTCGGCCAGCTGGCGCCGCTGCCCGGCAACGTGCAGCCGCAGATTTCGCCACTCAGCGCCATCGGTGAAATCTTCCGCTACCGGCTGGTGGGGCCGCCGTCCAACTACAGCGTGATGGACCTCAAGACCCTGCAGGACTGGGTGCTGCAGCGCAGATTCCGCGCCGTGCCCGGCGTGATCGACGTCACCGGCTGGGGTGGCAAGACCAAGACCTATGAAATTCAGGTCGACTTCAACAAGCTGGTCGCCAATGGCCTGACCTTGCCGCAGCTGCTGCAGGCGGTCGGCAATGCCAACATCAATGTCGGCGGCAACACCGTCAATATTGGCAGCCAGTCTGCGGTGGTGCGCGGCGTCGGCCTGATCCGCTCCGTCGACGACCTCGGCTCGACCATGATCTCGCAGAGCGGCGGCAACCCCGTCCTGGTCAGGGACGTTGCGACGGTGACGATCGGCGAGAAACCGCGGCTCGGCATCGCCGGCAAGGACGCCGACAACGATATCGTGCAGGGCATCGTGTTGATGCGCCGCGGTGAGCAGAGTTCGCCGACCATCGCGCGCGTCGAGCAACTGGTCAATTCGATCAACAGCTCCAGCATCTTGCCACCGGGCGTGCGGATCGAACGCATCTACGACCGCAAGGACCTGATCGAGACCACCACCCACACCGTGCTGCACAACATGGTGGTCGGCATTCTGCTGATCGTTCTGCTGCAGTGGATTTTCCTCGGTGACCTGCGCAGCGCCATCATCGTCGGCGCGACCATTCCGTTTGCGTTGTTCTTCGCCGTCATCATCCTGGTGCTGCGCGGGGAATCCGCCAATTTGCTGTCGGTCGGCGCCATCGATTTCGGCCTGATCGTCGATGGCACCGTGATCATGGTGGAGGCGATCTTCCGCCGGTTGTCGCAGACCACGGCGCTGTCCAGCGACGAAGAGGCCGCGATCTCGCCCGAGACCATGATGGGCATGAAGAGCCACGCGATCTACAGCGCCTCCGCCGACGTGGCCCGCTCAATCTTTTTTGCCGCCGCCATCATCATTGCGGCCTTCCTGCCGCTGTTCACCCTGAGCGGTGTCGAGGGCAACATCTTCGGCCCGATGGCGCGCACCTATGCCTATGCGCTGGCCGGCGGCCTCATCGCCACCTTCACCATCACGCCGGCGCTGAGCGCCATCATCCTGCCGGCGCACATGCATGAAACCGAGACGCGGATCGTCGCGTTCCTGCATCGCCTCTATATGCCGCTGCTGCGCTGGGCGGTCGGCAACCAGAAGATCATGCTCGGGGCCGCCGTCGGCCTCGTACTTTTGACCGCGCTGGCGATCCGGCTGCTCGGGCTCGAATTCCTGCCGAAGCTGGAAGAAGGCAATCTCTGGATCCGCGCCACGCTGCCGTCGACGATCTCGCTGGAAGAGGGCAACACCTACGTCAACGAGATGCGCAAGATGATCAAGGAGCGGCCCGAGGTCGAATCCGTGGTCTCCCAGCATGGCCGGCCCGACGATGGCACTGATGCCGCCGGCTTCTTCAATGCGGAGTTTTTCGCGCCCTTGAAGCCGGCGAGCCAGTGGCCCGGCACCAAGGACAAGGACGAACTGACCGGCCAGTTGCTGGCGAAACTGCAGGACAAGTTTCCGGGGGTCGAATTCAACTTCTCGCAGTATCTGCAGGACAACGTCGCCGAGGCGGTCTCCGGCGTGAAGGGCGAGAACTCGATCAAGCTCTACGGCAACGATCTGGTCGCGCTCACCAACACCGCCAACAAGATCAAGTCGGTGCTGTCCACGGTGCGCGGTGTCACCGATCTGTCGGTGTTCACGTCGCTCGGACAGCCGACCATCCAGATCGACGTCGACCGCGCCCGCGCCGCCCGTTACGGGCTGTCGCCCGGCGACATCAATGCGACGATCCGGGTCGCGATCGGCGGCGATAGCGCCGGCGATATCTACGAGCCGGGCAGCGATCGGCATTTCCCGATCATCGTCCGCCTCGCGCCGGAGTATCGCAAGAGCGCGGAAGCGATTCAGAACCTGCGGATCGGCGCGCAGGGGCCGAGCGGCGTGACGCAGATTCCGCTCAGCGAGGTCGCGACCATCCAGCTGGTGTCGGGCGCGGCCTACATCTACCGCGAGCAGCAGGAACGCTATCTGCCGATCAAGTTCTCGGTGCGCGAGCGCGATCTCGGCAGCGCGATCAAGGAAGCCCAGGACAAGGTCAACGAGCAGGTGCAGTTGCCGCCTGGTTCGCGGCTGGAGTGGGTCGGCGAGTTCGGCAATCTCCAGGACGCGATCCGGCGCCTGTCCATCGTGGTGCCGATCAGCCTGGCGCTGATCGCCGCCATGCTGTGGTTCAATTTCGGATCGATGGGAGACACGCTGCTCGCGATGAGCGTGATCCCGATGGCGGTGTTCGGCGGCGTGCTCGGCCTGCTGCTCAGTGGCATTCCGTTCAGCGTCTCGGCCGCGATCGGCTTCATCGCCTTGTTCGGCATCGCGGTGATGGACGGCATCATCATCCTGTCGCAGTACAATCAGCTGATCGACGAGGGTTATGAGCGCATCAAGGCGGTGATCCGCACCGGCGAGTTGCAGATGCGTCCCGTGTTGATGACCTGCGCCGTGGCCGGCATCGGCCTGTTGCCGGCTGCCTTGTCGGGCGGCATCGGCTCGCAGGTGCAGAAACCGCTGGCCGTGGTGGTGGTGACCGGCATGCTGCTGGCGCCGATCATGATCCTGGTCACGCTGCCGGTGCTGATCGCCGCGTTCTCGCGCCGCGGGCGCTGAGGGCTGTTACTTCCCGTCCGGTGTGCGCAGCCCATGCCAGGCGTCGCGAACCTGGTGGTAATGCACCTCGGGCAGATAATCCGGTGTGTTCAGGTTCAGCGTGCGGACGTCGAGCCGGCCCACCGCACTGAGCAGGGTATAGGATGCGATGACCCGGTCGCGCTGCGCCACGATCTGGCGGGTTTTTGCGTTGATCAGGTCCTGCTGTGCGTTGAGCACGTCGACGGTGGTGCGCTGGCCCGCCTGTGCCTCGCGCCGCACGCCGTCCAGCGCAACGCCCGCTGCCTTCACCTCTGATTCGGCCGCGCGCAGCGCCACCTTGGTGCCTTCGTTGCTGACCCAGGCGCTGGCCACCGCCGTGCGCGCCTGGTTGCGGATCTGCTCCAGCACCATCCGGCTTTGGGATGCCAGTTCCTTGGCTTGCCGCGTCTGCGACGCCGCCGTGCCGCCGTCATAGATCGGTATGCTGGCCGCGCCGACGATCGAGGCCTGGTCGGTGCGGAACGACCCCAGCGTCGTGTCGCTCTCGACACTGCGGCTGACGCCGCCCTGCACCGAAACTTGCGGCAACAAACTGCTTTCCGCCACGCTGATGGTGGTGGTGGCCACCTCCACGTCGTAGCTGGCGGCGATCACGGCCGGGTTCTCGCTGCGGGCCGCGGTGCTCGATGCAGCAAGGGTGGCTGGCGACAGCCGGTCGACGGTTTCGGCCGGAATCAGCGATCCCGGCGACTGGCCGATCACCTGGGCATACGTTTCCTTGCTGATGGCGTAGGCCACTTCCGCAGCGTTGAGGTCCGACAGCCCGCGGCTCAGCCGCGCCTCAGCCTGGGCGGTGTCCGTCGGGGTGACGTCGCCGGCATCGAGTCGCCGCTTGGTGATGGCGAGGGTTTCCTTCAGGAAGTTGACGTTGGCGCGTTGCGCCTCGACCAGCGCCTGGTTGGCCAGCACGTTCATGTAGGCGGTGACGCCGTCCAGCAGCACGCCCTGGCCGACATTGCGCAGGGCCTCGCGGCCGGACTTGACCTGGAATTCCGCGACGCGAACGCTGTTGGCGGTCTTGAAGCCGTTGAACAGCACCTGCGTCACGGTCACGCCGATGGTCCAGGGGCGCAGCGTGACGTTGGCGACGCTGTTGCCGGGCAGGAGGTCGCGGACCTGCTGCAGGCCGGCGCTCAGGCTTGCCATGATCTGGGGCCGGTAGCCGGCCAGCGCCTGCGGCACATTCTCGTCGGTAGCCCGCTGGCGAGCACGCTCCGCGTTCAGCTGTGGATTGGCCTGATACGCCTTCACCAGCGCCTCGGGCAGGGTCTCTGCGGAGGCGGCGTCAAGCCCGGCCGCCGAGAGCACGACAAAAGCCACGCCGAATCCAAGCACGGCTCCCTTGCGGGGATCGTTCCTCAAAGCACGCCTGACCATTGTCCCGTATTGACCCCAAACAGACTCTGCAGGGATCCATCCGCCCCCGCCGATGCCCCTGATACTGGACCTCTTTAGAGACGGTTGGCAGCTCTAGCAAACCATCCGGTGGAGAAATTTTGTCGCTGTGACAATCTGTGTCACGGAACTGTAGTCAAGGGTTTGTGATTTCAGCTAATCGCTTGACCATTCAAAGCCCTACGGTGAAATTGGCGGGTAGAAAAGTTACAAGTGCCTGCTGGCTCTCACAAAGCATTCTCCGTTGCAAATCCGCCACGGACGGCATGGCAGTCCGACGTGGAGGAAACAACGATGAGACACAGCAATGGCACGTGAACGCGTTCTGGTCACCGGCGGCGCGGCGGGAATCGGCCTGGCCACCGTGGAGCGATGCCGGGCCGATGGCTACGATGTTGTCAGCATCGACCGTGTCGGCGACGGCATTATCGCCGACCTTGCCGATGCCGATCAGACCGCCGAGGCGCTTGCGCTGGCGCTGAAGGGCGGTCCGATCACGCGTCTGGTGAACAATGTCGGCACCGTGCGTCCGGCCTCCATCGAAGAACAGACGCTGGAGGATTTCGACGTGGTGATGCGCCTGAATGTGCGCTGCGCCATGCAGTGCCTGCAGGCTGTGCTGCCCGGCATGAAGGACGCAGGCTTCGGCCGCGTGGTCAACGTCTCCTCGCGCGCGGCACTCGGCAAGGAGCTGCGCACGGTCTATGCTGGCTCCAAGGCGGCGCTGCAGGGACTGGCCAAGGTCTGGGCGCTCGAGCTGGGACAGCATGGCATCACCGCCAATGCGATCGGCCCGGGACCGATCAAGACCGAGCTGTTCGACCGGGTCAATCCGGCCGACAGTCCGCGCACCAAGGCCATCATCGAGGCCGTGCCGGTCCGTCGTTTGGGAACGCCGGAGGACATCGCCAACTCCGTTGCGTTCTTCCTGCACAAGGACAGCGGCTTCATCACCGGGCAGGTGCTGTATGTCTGTGGCGGCATGACGGTCGGGGTCGTCGGCGCCTAAGCTAGCCGCGTTCGCAATCCCAGCACGAGAGACCGATGCCCAAATTCTTTTCCGAGGCCGATACGATCGCGGAAGAGATCATCCGGGACGTCGGTCCCAATCTCGTCGTCGGGCTGCCGCTGGGACTCGGCAAGGCCAACCACGTCATCAATGCATTGTTCGCGCGTGCCGTTGCCGACCGCAGCATCCGGCTGACGATCTTTACTGCACTGACACTGGAGAAGCCGCGGCCCCGCGTCGACCTCGAGCGTCGTTTCATCGCGCCGGTGATCGACAGGCTGTTCGGCGGTTATCCGGACCTCGCCTATGCGCGGGCCCTGCATGCAGGGACACTGCCGCCGAACATCGAGGTGATCGAGTTCTTCTTTCTCGCGGGGCAATGGATCCACAATGCGCCGGCGCAGCAGCGCTATATCTCCGCCAACTACACCCATGCGTCGTCCTACCTGCTGGCGCGCGGCCTCAATGTGGTGGCGCAACTGGTCGCGAAGAAAGTCGTCGATGGGGTGCCACGCTACAGCCTGAGCTGCAACACCGACACCACCCTCGATGTGCTGCGGGCGCGGCGCGAGGGCCACGCGGCGTTCAAGCTGATCGCGCAGGTGAATACCGAATTGCCGTTCATGCCGGGCGAGGGCGATCTCGCGGCAGAAGAATTTCATGCAGTGTTGGACAGCAGTGATTGCGACTTTCCGCTGTTCGCGCCGCCGTCCGAGCCGATCAGCGACACCAAGTATGCCATCGGCCTCCATGCCGCGGGGCTGGTCCGCGACGGCGGCAGCCTGCAGATCGGCATCGGCCAGGTCGGCGATGCGCTGGCGCAAAGCCTGATCGTGCGTCACCGCCAGCCCGAGGCGTTTCGCGGCCTTGTCGAAAAATTGTCGCCGGAATTGTCTCCGCGGGAGACGGGCGCTTTCACTGATGGACTTTATGGCGTCAGCGAAATGTTCTTCGAGGCGTTTCTGGCGCTGATCGAGGCCGGCATTATCAATCGCGAGGTGGATGGTGTGCTGTTGCATGCTGCGTTCTTCCTCGGACCAAAATCCTTCTATCGCGCGTTGCGTGAGATGTCGTCGAACGATCTCGACAAGATCCGCATGACGCCGGTGTCGTTCACCAACGAGCTTTACGGTGACGAGGCGGCCAAGCGCCGGGCGCGGGTCGATGCGCGTTTTGTCAACAATGCCATGATGGCGACATTGATGGGAGCGGTGATTTCCGACGGCCTCGACAGCGGCCAGGTGGTGAGCGGCGCCGGCGGCCAGTACAATTTCGTGGCGCAGGCCTTTGCACTGGATGGCGCTCGCTCCATCCTGACGTTGGAGGCAGCGCGGGGCACGGGTCGCAAGGCGACATCGAACATTCTGTGGTCCTATGCGCACCAGACCATTCCGCGGCATCTGCGCGACATCATCGTCACCGAATACGGCGTAGCTGATCTGCGCGGCAAGTCCGACGCCGAGGTGATCGCCGCCATGCTGTCGGTCGCGGATTCACGGTTTCAGGGTATGCTGATGACCCAGGCCAAGGACGCAGGCAAGCTGCCGCGCGGCTACGAGATTCCCGCCGCGTATCGCGACAACACGCCGGAGCGGATCGCGGCGGCGTTGAGGCCGGCCCGCGACGCGGGCCTGTTGCCAACATTTCCGTTCGGCACGGATTTCACCGACGTCGAACAGCGGTTGATCCCGGCCTTGAAGCTTCTGAGGGAGGCATCCGCATCACCGCTCGCGCTGGCCGAACTGGGCTGGCAGGGGCTGTCGGGGCGCGGCATGACGCGTGACGATCAGGATTGCCTGGCGCGGCTCGGACTTGACCGGCCGAAGACCTTTGGCGAGCGGGCCATGCGCGCTTTGGTTGGCGCGGCGCTGCGGCGCGTGCGCGCAGCCTGATCGTAAATCCAGCTAGCGCTCTGTGGGCAAATAAAAGGCCTGCCGGAAATAGGAACGGAACACTTCCATCGGGGGGGTGAACTTGGCGTTGCGTTTCCATGCGAGGCCGACGTCCATAGCGGGAACGAGATCGCGCAGCACGATTGTTGCGATGCGCCGTCCTTCCAGTGACCACGGGCGCAGCACCATGTCCGAGAGAATCGCGACGCCCTGTCCATTCGCGACCATCGATCGTACAGCCTCGACGGAGGAGGTGCGCAGCGTCACGCGTGGCTGATCCGGTGTCTTGCTCCAGTACTTGAGAGCGGTGTGCGCGGCCTCATCCACCGTCAGCATGATGTAAGGTTCTGCCGAAACCTCCTTCAGGCCGACCGACTCGTGCTGAAGCAGAGGGTGCTTGGAGGCGACCCACAGCCTTCGCTTGGAGCTGAGCAGCGTTTCCGTCGACAAATCCGGATTCAGCACGTTGGACGTCAGCAATACGGCCATGTCGTATCGGTTGGTCAACAGACCTTCCTCGATCGCCTCTCGGTTGAGTTCGATAAGCTGGATGTCGAGCTTCGGAAAATGCCGTTTCAGCTTTTCGAGGTGGTTGGGAAGAAAATAGCCGATCACGGTATAGGTCGCCGCGACGGTCAGGCTTCCCTCAACGCTGTCGGTCGGGATCGTGAGTGTCGTTACCTCCTGCACCTTGTTGAGGATGTCGTAGGCGTGAAACATGAACTGACGGCCCGCTTCCGTCAGCTCCATGCCCTGTGGGGAGCGGACGAACAGGTCGACACCCACCGTGGCCTCCAGGTCCTTGATCGCGGTCGTGATGGCCGACTGCGAAACGGCAAGCGCGATTGCCGCCTGGGTGATTTGGCCCTGCTCGGCGGTTGCGACGAAATAACGGATTTGCCGGAAGCTGATCGACACGTCGGGAGATGTCCTTCTGCTCAATCGATTTTTGATCGTTTCATATTCTGGAAATCAGATTATGCTGATTTGCTGCGCATGTGCCGCCCAAGAAGTGAACAGGAAACATCAAATAAAATCTCATCTTTTCAATGCTTCCGGATTTGTCTTGGGATAAGCGGTGGCATCAAATAATCAGAATATAGAGTTCTGATAATAGTATTTTTCAATGCTTGCTGCGAGGACTAGCCTTCGATCGGTCGCGAAAAGAAGCCGCTGCGGTTCGCTGCGAGGCGAGGTCGAGGGGAGTTTACTGCGTGTCAGTCACCGCCGTGGACATCAATTGCGACATGGGCGAAGGCTTCGGTCAGTGGCAGCTCAGTGGTACCGACGACGGCAAGATCATGGAACTGATCAGCTCCGCGAACATCGCGGCGGGCTTCCACGCCGGTGATCCCACCTTGATGGACGCCACCGTGCGCCTGGCCACCCAATGCGGCGTCGGCATCGGGGTGCACCCCGGATATCGCGATCTCCAGGGCTTTGGACGTCGCAGGATCGACAGCAATGGCGACGAGATCATCAATGACATCGTCTACCAGATCGGCGCGTTGCGCGAATTTGCCCGACGCTACGGTGCCCATCTGCAGCACGTCAAGCCGCATGGCGCCCTCTATATGGAGCTTGCGGCGAACGAGGCGCTCTCCAGGTCGTTCGTCCGGCTGATGCAGACCGTGGCGCCGAATGCGTTTGTGTTCTGCATGGACATCTCGGAAACCTACCGCGTCGCGATGGAAGCAGGCCAGCCGACGATCCGTGAATTCTATGCCGATCGCGATTATCAGCGCTCCGGATCGATTGTGTTCACGCGCCACGCCAACAAACTCGACCCGCGCGCGGTCGCGGACAGGGTGCTGCGCGCGTGCGAGACGAACATGGTCCGCACCATCGAAGGCGAGGAGATCCGGGTCGCGTTCGAGTCCATCTGCTTCCACTCGGATACCCCGGGCTCGCTCGAAATCGCCGGCGCCCTGCGCGAGACGCTGATCTCGAACGGCATCCGTATCGCGCCTGTCTCGGAGATAGTCACGCGAAAATCCCATCTCGAATAGGTGTCACAATGACCAAGGCCGATATCAGATCGCCGCTGCCCGGCGTGTTTTACCGGCGGCCGTCGCCAGACAGCGCACCGTTCAAGAGCGACGGAGACCCGGTCGTCACGGATGACGTGATCGGCATCATCGAGGTGATGAAGTCGTTCCACGAAGTGCGGGCGGAGGTCGCCGGCACGGCGATCCGCTTTGTCATCGACGATGCCGACGCGGTGATGGCAGGGCAGACCATCGCCGAGGTCCAGCAATGAACATCCGCTCGGTCCTTGTGGCCAATCGCGGCGAGATCGCCGTGCGGATTATCCGCGCGGCGAAAGCCCTGGGGCTTCGAACCGTGCAGATCCACAGCCAGGCCGACGCCGATTCGCTTGCGGTCCGGCTCGCTGACGAGGCGATTGACATCGGGCCGCCAGCGGCAAAGAAATCCTACCTTAATATCGAGGCTGTGCTTGCGGCTGCAACGTCTGCCAAGGTCGATGCGGTGCATCCCGGCTACGGCTTTCTGTCGGAGAACGCCGCGTTCGCGGAGGCGGTAACGGCGGCGGGCATGACGTTTGTCGGCCCGGACGCCGCTGCGATCCGGTTGCTGGGCGACAAGGTCGCCGCGCGCCAGGCGGCGGCCAGGGCCGGCGTGCCGACGGTGCCTGGGAGCGAAGGCCGCGTCTCCGACATCGCGGAAGCGACGGCGATTGCGGCCCGCATCGGCTTTCCCGTCATGATCAAGGCCGCGGCCGGCGGCGGCGGTCGTGGCATCCGAATTATCGAAAGCGTTGCCGAATTCGAACGCCAGTTTCCGCAAGCTTCGGCCGAGGCGGCCGCCGCCTTCGGTGACGGCAGCCTCTATATTGAGAAGGTCATCGCTGAGGCGCGCCATATCGAGGTGCAGATCCTCGGCGACGGCGAGAGCTTCATTCATTGTTTCGAGCGCGAATGCTCGCTGCAGCGGCGGCGGCAGAAGGTGTGGGAGGAAGCCCCCGCGATCCGATTGCCGGAGGATGTTCGCGCGCGGCTGTGCGCGAGCGCGGTGGCGCTGGTGCGGTCCGTCTGCTATCGCGGCGCCGGCACGGTGGAATATCTCTACGATGAGGCCAGCGGCGATTTTTACTTCATCGAGGTCAACACGCGTATCCAGGTCGAGCATCCGGTCACGGAGATGATCACGGGGCTTGATCTGGTTCAGGAAATGCTGCGGATCGCTGGCGGCGAGCCGCTGTCGATCCGACAGCACGACGTGCGCGTGAATGGACACGCGATCGAATGCCGCATCAATGCGGAAGATCCGCTGAAGAATTTCATGCCCTGGCCCGGCCGCATCGACGCGTTGACCGTTCCGGAAGGTGAGGGCATCCGCTTCGATACCATGCTCTACGCGGGATACACCGTGCCGCCCTTCTACGATTCGCTGCTCGGCAAGCTCATCGTCCACGATATCGACCGGCGCGCGTGCCTGATGAAGCTGCGCCGGGCGCTGGACGAATTGCTGGTCACCGGCATCCCGACGACGCTGCCGCTGCATGCGGCGCTCGCCGTCGATCCGGATGTCGCCTATGGCCGGGTCGACACCCGCTTCCTGGAACGCTGGCTGGAAAACAGGTTCACGGCGCCGGCCGGCGCGAAGGAGGTCGCGTGATGCAGAACCGGTATTCCTTCGGCGGGGACGAGCATCTCTTCGTCGAATGCGACGAAGCCATGTCGCTCGAGGCCTTCTTCAAAAGCCTGTCCATGACCAATGCGGTGCGCAATAGCCGCATCAAGGGTGTTACGGAAATCTGTCCTGCCAACGCGTCGTTCCAGATCAAGTTCGATCCCGACGTCATTGCGCCCGCCGACATGCTGCGGGAGGTCAAGGCGATCGAGAGCGCGGCCGACAAGACCGAACCGGTCATCAGGACGCGCATCATCGAGATTCCTGTGTTCTATCGCGATCCCTGGACCCACGAAACCTTGATGCGTTTTCGCGAGCGCCACCAGGATCCGACGGGCAGCGATCTTGAATATGCCGCGCGAGTGAACGGTCTCGACGGCGTCGACGCTTTCGTTGCTGCTCACAGCGGTTCACCATGGTTCGTATCGATGGTCGGCTTCGTGGCCGGACTGCCGTTCATGTATCAGATGGTCGACCGCGCGCGTCAGCTCGAGGTGCCGAAATATCTGCGGCCGCGCACCGATACGCCGAAGCACACCATCGGTCATGGCGGTTGCTTTTCCTGCATCTATTCGGTGCGCGGCGCCGGCGGCTACCAGATGTTCGGCATCACGCCGATGCCGATTTTCGATCCCGAGCAGAAGACCAGCTACCTCCGCGACTTCATGGTGTTCTTCCGCCCCGGCGACATCGTCAAGTTCAAGCCGATTGGCCGCGACGACTACGATGCAGCCCTTGAGGCGGTGGCCGCCGGCCGCTTCGAGCCGGCGATCCGCGATGTGACGTTCGATTTGCGGGCCTTCCAGCAGGACATGAACAGCTACAACGCCAAGCTGCAGGAGGCGCTCCATGGCCATTAGGGTTCTCCATCCCGGCCTGTCGACCACCGTGCAGGATCTCGGACGCCCCGGATATTTCCACCTCGGTATTCCGATCGGCGGAGCGATGGATCGGTTGTCGCTCCGCGCGGCCAATCTCCTGGTTGGCAACGACGAGGGTGCCGCCTGCCTCGAAGCGGTGTTCATCGGACCGCAGCTTGCGTTCGATATCGACGCGCTGATCGCGGTCACCGGCGCGGACATGCCGATCAAGATCGACGGTGACCAGCAGCCGAGCTGGACGGCGCTCGAGGTGAAGGCAGGACAGGTGCTGAGCTTCGGCTATCTGCAGGCGGGTGCGCGCATTTGCATCGCCGTTGCCGGCGGCATCGACGTGCCCGTCGCGCTTGGCAGTCGCTCCACCTATGCGATCGGCAGTCTCGGCGGCTTCAAGGGACGGCCGCTCGCCGCGGGCGACGACCTGCCGCTCGGAACGACGACGCGCGGGAAGGCGGGCCGCAGCGTACCGGTGGCGTTGCGCCGGCGCCTGGCGAACCCCGCGGAGCTGCGCGTTCTGCCTGGGCTCTACTGGCACCGTCTCGTCAAAGAATCGCATCGCTACTTCTTCGACGATCAGTGGAAAGTCGCCCCCGAGGCGGACCGGATGGGGTACCGCTTCCGCGGTGGTCGGCCGCTCGAATTCGTGGAACGCGAGCAACCGTTCGGTGCCGGATCAGACCCATCCAACATCGTCGACAGCTGTTATCCCTACGGTTCGATCCAGGTGCCCGGCGGGAAGGAGCCGATCATCCTGCATCGCGATGCGGTGTCCGGAGGCGGCTACTTCATGGTTGGCACGGTCGTCTCGGCCGATATGGATCTCATCGGCCAGCTCCAGCCCAACACGCCGACGCGTTTCGTGCAGGTCGGCATGGATCAGGCGCTCGCGGCGCGGCGCGACCGCCGGCGGTTCATGCAAGACATCCGCGACAGTCTGGGCTGAGCATCATGCTCCGCGCGCCCACCTCATTCGAGCTGTGTCAGATAGGGGGCGATCGATCGCGGTTCGGGAAGCACGGCGACGATCTTGATTTGGGCGATGCTGCGGCGTTCGGCCGCCGCCAGATGCGCCTCCAGCATGGCCGCCGCCGCCGGCACCGCAGCGAGCAGCAGCAGCTCCACGATCAGTCGATGCTCGGTGATCGCCGCGCGGTCGTCGGGCAGGCCGAGCTGGCGAAGCACGCGCTCCGCCGCCAGCACGGGCAGGAGATTGTGGCGGATCTGCTCGCGCAATCGATCGTTGGGCGTGGCGAGCACGCAGGTGTCGATCAACAGGGTTTCGAAGGCTTCGAGATCGCGCATCGCTGCGTCTTCGCCGCGGCCGTCGAACGCCGCCTCGGCCTGGCGGAAGCGCGCGAACACGCCGGCGAGATGCGCATGCTCGAGCAACGGCGCGGCGCTCACCAGGGCTTGAGGCTCGAGGATCCGGCGCAGGGCGAAATGCTCGCGGATGGATTGCGCGGTCAGCGGCTCGGCGATCCAGTGCGAGCTCTGGTTCTTCTTGACCAGGCCACGCTCTTCCAGCCGGCCCAGCACGTCGCGCACCACCGTGCGGCTCACGCTGAAATGCTCGGCGAGTTCTGCCTCGATCAGCCGGTAGCGCCCGAACACCAGACAGGCCGCGACGTCGGTCTCGACCGTTTCATAGATGCGTTCCCAGGAAGCCCGGCTCTGCAGGGCGTCGTCGATCATCTTGGGAATGTGCAGCCCGATTTCGCGCAGATCGCGTCGCGTCGGCTCTACCGCCTCGCCCGGCCGCGCCACCATGAAGCCGCGGCCGTCGAAGCGTCGCACCAACCCCTCCGCCTCAAGACGCAGCAGCGCCGTCTGCACGGGGGCGCGGCTTGTCTGCATCAGCGACGCGATCGGCCCCTCGAGCAGGACGAGGCCGCGTGGAATACGGCCGCCGAGGATGTTCGCGCGCAGCACTTGCTCGACCATTTCGTAGCGCCGCGAGGCCGGCCGCGCGTTGGCTGATCGTTTCATTGTTCGCCGCCGACTCGGGGGGGCCGCCAAAAGGATCGCATCACGGCCTTATAGCTCGCTCGCACTGGGCCAGAAATGCTCTTTGTATAACGTTGTTTGAATACGAAATACATTTATTCTTGGGCTGTGAAGCTCACCCTAGTGCCGGCCGTCGCAGCAGCAGACGGTTTTGTGGCAGCGATGGCGTTTGCGTTTCTGCATGAAATATTGCTTGTTTTCAAATATATAGATAAAATTTGTGCCTGCCGCGCGGTTTTGTTGGTGCTCAAACGAAGACATTAATTCGTCGGCTGCAGCGCAGCAAATCTTTTCGCCAAGCTGCTTACAGATTACTCTTGAACACAAAAGCCAATTATTTAAGCTCATAGCCAGACAAAACCGGTGAGTGTGTCAGTGGGCAACGGGGTGCTGCAGATCGTCGGACTGACCAAGCGCTACGGCGACGTGGTGGCGCTGGATAATGTCAGTCTCGCCGTGCCGCAGGATTGCTACGTGGCCCTGCTGGGCGCGAGCGGTTCGGGCAAGACCGCGCTGTTGCGTCTCATCGCTGGGTTCGAGCAGCCCGACGCGGGGGCGATTGCATTTTCCGGCCGGCCGATGATCGGCGTGCCGGCCTTCGATCGCGGGATCGGCTTCGTCTTCCAGAATTTCGCGCTTTTCCCGCATCTGTCGGTCTACGAGAACATCGCCTTCGGTCTGAAAAACCGGAACAAGGGCGAGTCACTGGGCAAGAGTGAGTTGCGCGATCGTGTCGAGGCGATGATCGGGCTTGTCGGTCTCTCGGGCCTCGCGACGCGCGGCGTCCGGGAGATTTCCGGTGGCCAGCGGCAGCGCGTGGCGCTCGCCCGCACGCTGGTGACGGAGCCTCGGCTGGTCCTGCTCGACGAGCCGTTCGGCGCATTGGACGCCAATCTGCGCATGCGGATGCGCGGCGAACTGCGCCGCATTCGCAGCCGTCTTGGCGTCACCTTCCTGCATGTCACCGGAAGCGAGACTGAGGCGCTGGCGATGGGCGATCGCGTCGTCGTGCTCGATCGCGGTCGCGTAGCCCAATATGACGCTCCTGACGATGTGTTCAATCGCCCGACCTCGCCAAGCGTCGCCAAGTCGCTGAACTGCTACAACCTCTTCCCGGGCAGGATCGAAGCCGAGGTCTTCGCCACCGGCGATCACCGATTCAAAATCGCCTCGACGATCAACAGCAGTTCCGAGGCCGCCTACGCCATACGTCAGGGCATGATTTCGATCCGGGACTGCGATGTGATTCCGGAGCCGGACGAGGAGAGCGTCAGCGGCCGCTATCTCGCCAGCGAATATACCGGGTCGGCGCTGATGTATTTCTTCGAGCTGCCGGGCGGATCGATTGTTGAGGTGGAAAACCACCTCAGCCATCGTGCCATGCAGGATCTGACCATCAACGAGAAGTACACGCTAACCTGGAAAGCGAGCCATGCACTGGTTTTCGGCTGACCGCCTTCGTCAGGCATCGCGCGGTCGAGGCCGCGCATGACGGTGCTATCGTCCGCCGCGGCCGAGGAGGTTGCTGCGCCGGTGATGCCGCCGCGGCGCCGCCGGTTTCCGACCGCGTACTGGTTGATCGCGCCGGGCGTGGTGTGGATGACGCTATTCCTCGTGATCCCCATCCTGATGATCGTCTATGTGTCGTTCTGGACGCAAAGCACCTTCAAGATCGAGCCGGTGTTGACGACTCGCAGCTGGGAGGCGTTCTTCGGCAGCGACACCTATGTCGGCGCGCTCTGGACCACGATCCGCATCTGGCTGATCGTGCTGTGCACGACGCTGGTGGTGGGGTATCCGACCGCGCTGTTCGTCGGTCTTTTCGTCAGGAACAAGACGCTGTCGACGGCTCTTCTGGTTCTCTGCGTCATTCCGTTCTGGACCTCGTTCCTGATCCGCGTTCTTGCCTGGCGGCCGATGCTCGGCAAGGAGGGCGCAATCAACATCATTCTGCAGGCGCTCCACATTACCTCTGCGCCGATCGACGCGCTGCTTTTCACCGAGCTGTCGGTAATCATCGGGATGACGCAGATCTATTGCGTCTTCATGGTCGGGCCGATCGCCTTCATGCTCGGCCGCATCGATCCCAATGTGATCGAGGCGGCACGCGATCTCGGTGCCGGCTTCTTTCGGATCTTCCGCACCATCATTCTGCCTCTCAGCATGCCCGGCGTCATCGTCGGCGCGATCTTCGTCTCCGTCATGGTGCTTGGCGAATTCGCCACCGCCTCGGCGCTGTCCGGCCGCAAGGTGAATATGCTCGGCAATATCATCGTCACCCAGGTCGGTTCGCTCAAATGGGCCTTCGCCGCGGTGGTCGGCGTGGTGCTGACCGTTCTGATGGGGATCGTCGTTGCGGCCTTCCTGCGCGTCGTCGATCTCAAGCGGGAGCTCTGAGGTCATGCAGGCGCCCCTGATCAAGCCGGCTCTCGCGATCTACACCGCGCTGTTCCTTGTTTTTCTGTATGGGCCGCTGCTCGTTCTGACCATCCTGTCGTTCCAGACCGGCCCCAATGGTGGCCCGCAGTTCCCGATCATCGAATGGTCGACCTACTGGTACCGTGACATTTTCGGCCTAACGCCACCCTCGCGCATTGCACCGCTGCCGATCCAGCAGTCTCTGACACGCTCGTTGATGCTGGCCTCCATGACCATGGTGGTGTCGACCGTGCTCGGCGTCCTGTCCGCCCAGGCGTTCCGGACGCGCTTCAAGGGATCCGGCGTGGTCTTCTATCTCATCGTGCTCGGCATGATGGTGCCTGGTGTCCTTGTCGGCCTCGGCCTTGCGCTGGTCGCCAATGCCTTGGGTGTCGACCGCACGTGGTGGGGCACGGCCTTCGTCCTGCACGTCGTCTATACCTTCCCGTTTGCCTTCCTCGTGATACTTGCGATCTTCAATCGCTTCGATGCCTCGGTGGAAGAGGCCTCGTGGTCGCTTGGCGTCTCGCCGATCAGGACGTTTCGGAAGGTGACGTTTCCGTTGATCTTTCCGGGCGTCCTGTCCGCGATGCTGTTCGCCTTCACGCTGTCTTATGACGAGTTCTCGCGCACCTTGTTCTCGTCCGGCCGCGATCTCACGCTGCCGCTGGCGATCTACGGCACGTTTTCGATCGAGATTCATCCCAATATTTTCGCCTTCGGCGTTCTGACCACGCTGTTCTCGTTCGCGCTGCTCGCTGTTTACGCGATCCTGATGGCGCTTTCGGTACGGCGCGCGAAGCGCGTCGCCGTCCAGGAGGAAAGCTGATGGCTGGTGAAGTTGCGATCGTTACGGGGGCTGGTTCCGGCATCGGCCGCGCCGTTGCGCACCGGCTTGCCGCCGGCGGCATGGCGGTGATGGTTGCTGATCTGTCCGGCGAGCGTGCGCAAGCGGTCGCCGAGGCGATCGTCGCCGCGGGTCATGCGGCCAAGGCGATCGCCGGCGACGTGTCGCGCGAGGAAGACGTGGCGACGATCGTCGCGGGTACACGCGCCGCTTTCGGTGATTGCGGCGTGCTGGTGAACAATGCGGGTTTCGTTCATCAAGCGAAATTCATCGATCTGACGCCTCAGGATTTCGACCGCATGTTTGCGGTCCATGTGCGCGGCACTTTTCTCTGCACGCACGCGGTGCTCAGCCCCATGCTCGAAAGGCGGCACGGCGTCATTGTCAATATCGCCTCGCAGCTTGGACAGATCGGCGGCGTTGAACTCGTTCACTACAGCGCGGCCAAGGCGGCAATCATGGGCATGACCAAGGCACTGGCCCGCGAGGTGAGCGCGCAAGGCGTGCGAGTCAACGCGCTGGCGCCCGGACCAATCAATACGCCGCTGGTCATGGCCCTGTCGGAGGACTGGCGCAGGGCGAAGGCGCGGGAACTGCCGCTCGGCCGGTTCGGCGAGCCGGATGAAGTTGCCGCCGCGGTCTCCTTTCTTGCTTCGTCCGAGGCCGCGCTGTTCGTCGGCCAGACCCTGGGCCCCAACTCCGGAGATGTGATGCTGTGATGGATGGCGCAACCGCGAAGAAGCCGACAGTCCTTGTCACCGGCGCGGGGATCGGCATCGGCAGGGCCACCGCCCATGCGTTCGGCAAAGCCGGCTACCATGTGGTCGCGACCGACGTGCTGGCGGCGGAGGGGGGAGCGGTCGCCGCCGAGATCGTGGCCGCCGGCGGCTCGGCGCAGTTCCGTCTTCTCGATGTCCGCTCGACTGCCGAAGCCGATTGGCTTGTCTCGGACCTGAATGCCGAATTCGGTGCGCTCGATTGCATCGTCGCGAATGCGGGCATCGCGCGTAAGGTCCCGCTGGACGATCTGACCGATGAGAAGTGGGATGAGACGTTCGATGTCGATCTCAAGGGCATGATCCGCGTGCTGCGGCCTGCGCTTCCTCCGATGAAGGCCCGCAAATCCGGCACGATCGTCTGCATTTCCTCGATCATGGGCATCGCCTATGGCTGGGACGAGCATGTGCACTATTCCGCCGCCAAGGCGGGCGTCGTCGGCCTGATTCGTGGGCTTGCGGTTGAGCTTGCGCGAAGCGGCATCCGCGTGAACGGCATTGCGCCCGGCTATATCCGCACCGCGCAACTCTTGTCCGAACAGCATTCGCTCGGACCGGCCGCCGCTCAAAAGGCCGGCGAATTCATTCCGATGGGGCGGATCGGCGAGCCCGAAGACATCGCCGACGTCGTTTTGTTCCTTGCATCGTCGGCGGCCCGTTACATGACGGGCCAGACCGTGGTGGTCGATGGCGGCCTTCTGGTGGGCCGCTATTGAGCGCGGGGCGATTGCTTGCGTGAAATTGACCGACGTTCAAATGGAGGGTGTGAGTCATGGTCGATAGGCTGGAAGTGTCACGACGCAAATTGTTGCAGGGAACGACGGGCGCGCTGGCGCTCGCGCTTGGCGGAGGCACACCGTTTCTGTCCTCGCGGACCGCTTATGCCGCGGCGGCCGATGTCGCGAAGCAACAGCTTCGCACGATCGGTCTATCCGTCACCGTCCAGGATCGCATTCTGGCCGACTTCAAGGCGAAGTCCGGCGTGGGAGGCACATCGGGCACGGCCGCGACCTTCCCGGATGCGCAGACCAAAATCCTGTCCGGCTCGAAGGATTTCGACTGCTGGGAAACCATCGGCGAACGCCTGCCCGCGGTGACGCAGACCAACAATATCGAGCCCGTTCCCGCCACCGCGCTCAAGAACTGGGCGAATATCCGCGACACGTTTACGAAATCATCGCCGAAATTCGACAAGAGGGCGCAGATCACCGGCCAGATCTGGGCCGACGACGCCCAGGCCAAACTCTGGATGGTGCCCGCGGTCTATAACTATGACTCCATCGGTTACAACCCGACGGTGCTCAGTGACGAGGAAGCCAACACCTGGACTGCGATCTTCGACAAGAAATGGAAGGGCAAATCCGGTCTGAACACCGATCCGCTGATTGCGCTGGGACAGGCGGTGATGGCGATGAACACGCTCGGCATGTCCGACGTCAAGAATCCCGGCAATCCCTCGAAAAAGCAGATCGAGGAGGCGATGAAGTTCCTCATCGCGAAAAAGAAGGATGGCCAGTTCAGGGCGTTGTGGGGTGATTTCGGCGAGCTGGTCAACCTGATGGCGTCGGGCGAAATGGTGGTCTGCGATGCCTGGCAGCCCGCGGTCATGGCGGTCAAGGCGCAGGGCAAGCCCGCCAAATACGCCGTTCCAAAGGAAGGATATCGCGCCTGGTCGATCGGCCCCTCGCTGATCGTCGGCTCGCCGAACAAGGAGGCCGTCTACGCCTACGCCGATTATTGGCTGTCGGGACCGCCCGGGATCACGGTGTCCGAGCAGGGCTACTATTCGCCATCGACCAACATCAAGAACGTCATGCTGCCGGAAAAATATGCCTTCTGGTACGAGGGCAAGCCGTGGGCGGGCAAAGGCGAGAACGGCATCAAGGAGGGTGACCTGCGCGACGGCGGGTCGCTGGAGACGCGCGCCGCCAATGTCGCCTACTGGCATCAATGGCCGGACGAATATGATTTCGTGATCCAGAAATGGGACGAATTCCTGAGCGCGTGATCGCCTGCGCGACGCGAGGGGCCGGTGCGAGCCGGCCCGACGTTTGGTGCGGTGAGGTGAGCGCAAGTGGGAGTACAAGGGCGGTGGCTTTCGATCTCCAGCTGAAAAATGTCGGCAAGGTCTATGACAACGGTGCTCCCGCAGTCGTCGACTTCAATCTCAACGTCGAGAAGGGCGAGTTCATCGGCTTTCTCGGCCCGTCGGGCTGCGGCAAGACCACCACGCTGCGCATGATCGCCGGCTTCGAAGATATCACGAGCGGTGACATCCTGATCCGCGGACGACGGATCAACGACATTCCGCCGGAACGTCGGCCGACGTCGATGATCTTTCAAAACTATGCGCTGTTTCCTCACATGACGGTCAGGGGAAACGTCAGGTACGGCCTTGACGTGAAAGGCCTGCCCAAGGCGGAGCGCGACGCCAAGGTCGACCGCATCCTGGACAAGCTCGGCCTGTTCGGGCTTGCGAACTCGCTGACGCATAAATTGTCCGGCGGTCAGCGGCAACGCATCGCGCTGGCGCGCGGGCTTGTCGTCGAACCCGACATTCTTCTGCTCGACGAGCCGCTGGGTGCGCTCGACGCCAACCTGCGCAAGGCGATCCAGGCCGAATTGAAGCTTCTGCAGCGCAATCTTGGCATCACCTTCGTGTTCGTCACCCATGCGCAGTCCGAAGCGTTGACGTTGTCGGACCGCATCGTGGTGATGAACCAGGGCCGGATCGAGCAGATATCGAGCCCGCTGCAATTGTACACGCGGCCGCAGACGCCGTTCGTGGCGCAGTTTATCGGGCGCAACACCATCATCGATGGCGCGCTGAGCAAGATCGAAGCTGACCGCGCGACGTTGTCGACGCGGTTCGGCGCCTTCGTCGGCGCGCCAAACAACCGGCCGGAGATCGGCCGGGCGGCGAAGATCGTCATTCCCTCGGAGTCGCTCGACATATTCCCGTCCACGCGCGGGTCCCGTGAGGCGCTGGCGACCGAGTATCAGGGCAATGTGCTGTCCGGCGTGATAGAGCGGGCCGATGTGGTGGGCCATCTGGTGCAGATTGGAATCTCCTTGAGCGAAGGCGGCAGCGTGACGCTCGAGGCTCATGTCGACAAGTACCAAAGGGAGGATCTGGTTCCGTCGTCCAATGTCTGGATCGCCTGGCAGCCGCACAACGCGACTGTCATCGCGGCGTGAAGCGGGTTGCGCTCGCGATCCTCCCATCCCTGATTTTCGAAGCTGCGGACCTGACCGCAACAACTGTGAGAGGAAGCTCCCCATGGCCAAAGAAATTCTCGTCGGATTCGGTGTCGACGTCGACGCCGTCGCGGGTTGGCTCGGTTCCTATGGCGGCGAGGATTCGCCGGACGACATTTCCCGCGGCCTGTTTGCCGGCGAGGTGGGAAGTCCGCGCCTGCTGAGACTGTTCAAGCGCCTCGGTATCAAGACCACCTGGTTTATCCCTGGCCATTCCATCGAAACCTTTCCCGAGCAGATGCAAGCTGTTGCGGACGCGGGTCACGAGATTGGCATTCACGGTTACAGCCATGAAAATCCGATCGAAATGAGCCGCGAACAGGAAACAGCGGTGCTCGACAAATGTATCGACCTGGTCACCCAGCTTTCCGGCAAGCGTCCGACCGGCTATGTCGCACCGTGGTGGGAATTCTCGACCGTCAGCAACGAGCTGCTGCTGGAGCGCGGCATCAAGTACGACCATTCGCTCATGCACAACGACTTCCAGCCCTATTATGTCAGGGTCGGCGATAGCTGGACCAAGATCGACTATTCCAAGAAGCCGGCGGAATGGATGGTTCCGCTGAAGCGTGGCCACGAGACCGATCTTATCGAGATTCCGGCAAACTGGTATCTCGACGATTTGCCGCCGATGATGTTCATCAAGAAGAGCCCGAACAGTCACGGCTTCGTCAATCCGCGCCATCTCGAGGAGATCTGGCGCGACCAGTTCGATTGGGTCTATCGCGAATATGACTACGCCGTCTTCCCGATGACGATTCACCCCGACGTCTCCGGGCGACCGCAGGTGCTCCTGATGCTGGAGCGACTTTACAATCACATCGCCTCGCATCCCGGCGTGAAGTTCGTTACCATGAACGAAATGGCCGATGATTTCGCCAGGCGCTTTCCGCGCAAGAAATAAGGCAGGGCAGGCGGACGATGTGCGCGCTATGTGGCGGTCTTGGCGGGGACGAGCATTGGACTGACGCCGTTGCGCGTGAGGGTGTCTACACGCGAAACGCGGATCCGGTGCAGCGCCGCCGCGAACGCGCCCTTCGTGTGCGCGTCGCCAATCGCGCGCTGAAACCCTTTGGCCTGCGCCTTGCCGACTGGCAGGGCGCAAGCTTTCTCCTGACCACCTTGACGGGCAAAAGCGAGATCGTCGGAGATCTCGGCCATCTTTGGTCCACCGCCGAGCGGCTGTCGGGCCGGCTCTGCGATCCGCTCGATCCCGATTTTCTCGCCCGCCTCGATGCAAATCATGCTTAGGGAGCCGCCGGCTTTCACGCCTGTGACGCTGCTGACGGGATTTCTCGGCTCCGGCAAGACCACGCTGCTGCGCCGGCTGCTTGCTGATCCGGCGCTGCACGACACGGCGGTGATCATCAACGAGTTCGGCGAGATCGCGCTCGATCATCTCCTTGTCGAGCGTCTAGATGAACAGACAGTGCTGCTCAGTTCGGGCTGCCTGTGCTGCACCGTGCGCGGCGAGCTTGCGAGCGCAATGCGCGATCTCCATTCCCGGCGCGAGCGTGGAGCAGTACCGCTGTTCCGGCGCCTGGTGATCGAAAGCACCGGGCTTGCCGATCCGTTTCCTGTCCTCTCGACGCTGCGGGCCGATCCCGTGCTGCGACATCACTTTCGCGCTGCGGGCGTGGTGACCACGGTCGATGCGGTCAACGGCCTCGCGCAGCTCGATCGTCACATCGAATCGATGCGGCAGGCGGCGGTTGCCGACGTCATCGCACTGACCAAAACCGACCTTGCCGAGGAAGAGCACATCTCGCCCCTCGTGGCGAGGCTCGGCGCGATCAATCCTGCGGCCCAGCTGTTGCGGGTCGCGGAAGGGCCGCTTTCGGCGGACGATCTTTTGGCCGCTGGCGGCAGCCTGTTCAAGGCCGTCGCCGAGCCGGAGGGGGCCGCGCATGCGAAGGCGCACGCCTTCTCCATCGTGGTGGAGGAGCCGCTTGACTGGAGCACCTTCGGCATCTGGCTGACCATGCTGCTCAACCGTCACGGCGCGAGCATTCTGCGGGTCAAGGGAATTTTGGCTTTGCAGGGCGAGGCGCGGCCGGTCGCTGTCCACGGCGTGCAGCATCTTGTGCATGCGCCCACGCATCTCAGTTGCTGGCCCGATTCTGATCGCCGGTCTCGGCTTGTCTTTATCGTCGAAGGGATCGACCCCGAGCTGATCCAGCGATCTTTCGCGGTGTTCGCGCGACTGGGCGCTTCCGGGACCTGCGATCTTTCGATACCCTCTTCTCATTGAGGTTGACGAGCCGCCGATGCGCAAATCGAAAGCCAGGTTGTCCCAGCCCGCCGCGCCGGCGCTTCATCTGCACGGACGGCCGGTGCTGCGCGTTCTCGGCACCGAGATCACCCTGCTGGAATCGGTCCGCAAGCGCGCCGAGGCGGACCTTGGCATCACGCTGTGCTTCGAAAATCTCGATTTCATCAGCGCGCAACGCAAAGCCGCCGCGCAACCGACGGCCTACGACGTCTACGATCAATGCTTCCACAATCTCGACATCGTCTGGTTCTGGCGAGCGATCCAGTCAATCGACCTCAAACGGATCGCACGCTGGAGTGAGGTCAGCGATCTCACCAAGACCGGGCGTATCCATCCCGGCGCCGCCATCGGGCACGGCGATGCGCCGGTGACGAAGCTCTATACGCAACCGAACCGCTCGTTGGGCTCCGCACCGAGCGGTCATATCAGCATGTTGCCGGCAGTCCACAATCTGGATTCGTTCGCCTACAACACCGAGATCGTCAACGGACATCTTGAGCCGAGCGCGTCCTGGGGCGCGCTGTTCGACGATCGCTGGGCCGGCCGTGTTGCTCTCGTCGACGAGCCGGCAATCGGCGTCTTCGATGCGGCCCTTGCTGCCCAGGCCCGCGGTGAAGTGCGTTTCGACGATATCGGAAACATGTCGACGACCGAGATCGACCACCTGATGGGGATTTTGAGCGAGCGCAAACGCGCTGGCTATTTCTGCGGCTTCTGGAAGACGGCGCTGGAGTCGGCCGACATGATGCTGACGGGGCAAGCGGTGATCCAGAGCATGTGGTCACCGGGTGTGAGCGCGCTGCGGCGGCGCGGCTTTCCGGTGCGCGAAACTGTGCCACAGGAAGGCTATCGCGCCTGGCACGGCGGCATGTGCCTGTCGGCTCATCTGTCTGGGCGCACCCTCGATATCGCCTATGACTATCTCAACTGGTGGCTCGACGGTTGGGTCGGCGCGGTGATGGCCCGGCAGGGGTATTACATGTCCGTTTCCGAACGCGTGCGGTTGCATCTTTCGCCGGCGGAGTGGAATTATTGGTATGAAGGCGAGCCTGCGGCACAGGATCTGCCGGGCCCGGATGGTGAGACAACCATCAGCAAGGGTGAGACCCGCAGCGGCGGCGCCTATCGCCAGCGCGCGAGCCGCATCGCCGTCTGGAATACGACCATGGACGAGCACAATTATCTGGTCAGGCGCTGGGCGGAGCTTGTCGGCTCCGCTCCCAAGACGTCGGCGGTGGCGGCCTCAATCTGATCGTGTGAAGGACGCCCAGGGGCGCTTGTCACGATTAGAGCGTTTTCCAGCGAAGTGGATACCGGTTCGCGTGAAGAAAACGCGTCAAAACAAGAATCCAGAGCTTCCGTTCCGATTGTATCGGAACGGAAGCTCTAGGGCGACGTTGATGACGCTTTTCGTCGTTGCCCATTCATGAAGCGAGAGCGAATCCCACCATCATCAACCCGATCGCCGCGATCCAGCCGCCGAACGCGCGGATGGCGATACCCCGCCAGGACGTTGAGGGGCCGGCATCCGCCCGCCGGAAAGCGAGTGTCACGGCCATGGTGAGCGTAATCGCAGCGTAGCCAGCGCAAGCAAGCCCCGCCGCGAACAACAGCCGATTGGCCTCGGGTGCGAGATCACTCGCGTTCGCCGCGCCCCGCATCACCGCCAGTCCGAATGCGATGGCGCAGAGCAAGGACGCTGGAATCCGCAATGCCGCCACCAGCAACAGGCCCAGCACCAAAATCATCGCGGCGTCGATTGCCGGCCGGGTGGATACGAAGCCGAGACCATCAGCCAGGACCAGTCCGGTCAGAAGGCCCAGCGGGAACACCGGGACAAGCCAGCGTCCACGCGCTGCGCCGAGCGAACCCGCCAGCACGCCGATGGCGGTCCACAGAATGAGATCCTGCAGATCGGTCAGCGGATGCAGAGCGCCGGTGTAGAAGTCGCCGAGACGCGAGGCGATGATGTGCGCCTGTGCCGTGGTCGCTGATGCGACCAGCGCGAGGGCTGCGACAGCGACGCTTGCGAGCCGGAACTTCATGCGGCAACCCCCAGGCTTTGCGCGAGGAAGTAGCAGCCGAGCACTGCGATCACTGCGCCGAGACCTTGGATTGCTCGCTCGCCGGTGGGCCAGCGGGTCAGCGTGCCGATCGCGATTCCGCACAGATGGAGCAGACCGGTTGCGACGACAAAGCCCACGCCATAGGCCAGCGGGTTGGCGGAGCCCGGAAGCTCGGCTCCGTGGGCGTGGCCGTGAAAGATCGCGAACACCGCCACAACAACGGCGGCGGCCGCAAATGGTAAGCGCAGACGCAGCGCGACCGCCACGCCGAGCACCAGCGCCGATAGTGCGATCACCACTTCCGGCATCGGAAGCGGGATTTTCAGCACGCCCAAGACACCACCGAACGCCATCACCAGGGGAAATGTGATCGGAAGCACCCAGATCGCTGGCGCGCCGAGCTGCGCGCCCCAGATCCCCACCGCGACCATGGCGATCAGGTGATCCATTCCGGTCAGCGGATGCAGCAAACCGCTGACAAGACCGCCGCCGACGCCGGCTTGCTCGTGAGCGAAAGCCGGCTGCGCCAAGGCGAGAACTGCAAGCACGATCAGGAGAGAAACGGCGCGGGACGACATGGTTCGACGACTTCCTGTCAGGGGATGGCGAGAACGCGCAAGAGACGACCCAGAAACCAGAACATCGATACCGAGCCGATGGCGTAGGCCGGCAGGGCGTCGCCCCAGCGTGGCAGCACGGCGCCAAGGCGCCGATGCGCCCAGAACAACGCCAGCACCAGCAGCACGAAACAGAGCTGTCCGATCTCGACACCGACGTTGAAGAACAGCAGGGCGGCGGGCAGCAGGCGCCGCTCCAGTCCCAGCCCGGCCAGCGCGCTTGCGAACCCTATGCCGTGGACCAGGCCGAAGCTGAATGCGACCGCCCAGGGATAACGGGCGGTCAATCCGGCCTCGCCACGTTGCTGTTTGATGATTTCGACGGCGACGAACACGATGCTCAGCGCAATGCAGGCATTGAGTGGCCGTTCCGCCACGCCGATCAATCCAAAGGCCGCGGCTGCGAGCGAGACGCTGTGCCCGATAGTGAAGGCGGTAATCGTCTTGACCAGCCGCCACCCGCTGCCGACGATCCAGATCAGCCCAAGCACGAACAGCAGATGGTCGATTCCGAGCAGGATGTGGTCGATCCCGTAATTGACATAAGTCCTGGCCAACTCGACCCAGGTCTCCAGCGTCGGGGCGCCGGCGCCGAGCAGCGAGACGACCGGGTTCGCGGTCGAGATCGTGTAGCTGCGTGGCTCACCCGAGATCGGAATGATCTTGATCAGCACTGCCGACATGTCGGCACCGAGATTGGTGATGGTGATCGACCCGACCAGTCCCTTGTCGCCACAATTCATCTCTGGCAGCCGAAGGAAACAGTGTGGCGGCACGCGCAGGTCGACGCGCGCAGCTCCGATTGACGGCTCCATGGTCCAGCGGCCGATGAATGCGCCGGGCCGGACCTCGCGGAACTCGAGCACGCCCAGCGTTGCTTCATGCGCACGCGCCGCGCGGGGCAGGATCAGCGCAGCCAACACCAGCATCGCCATCACAGGCAAGATCGCCGGCCAATGTCGGAGAGACGTCACTGCTCGTACCGGATGTTGTAGGAGGCCTTCAGGCGGCCGACGGCTTCCCATGCCCGCTTGCGCGTTTCATCGGTGTGCCAGATCTTGGCGGCCTGGTCGCGGACGCTGTCGAAACTGGCGAGCGTGCCCGGCTGCCGGGAATCGAGGCGAACTACATGCCAGCCGTCCTTTGACTGCACGACGTTCCACTGCTCCTGCGGCATCGCCAGCAGCGCATCGCGAAAGCCGTCGCCGAACGATGCGGCGAGACTCGTCACCGGGCGTCCGAGAACGGCGCGCGTCTGCTTCTGCAGTTCCTCGGTTTCGTGCTGCTTTACGATGTCGTCGAGTCGCTGCCGCGCAGTGGCTTCGTCGGTCGGCGGCGTCAAATAGAACCCGACGCTCTCCGGCTCGTCGAACCGGGCGTGATTGTCGGCGAACCAGGCGCGCAACTGCTCTTCAGTCGGTTGCGGGACGCGGATCTGATCGAAAATAAGCAATTGCAGCTTGAAGGCGACGCGGTCGCGGATCATGTCGTCGCCGCGATCGACGCCTAGCGATTTGCCCTCGCGATACAGGATTTCGCTCGCGACCCAGCTCTCGATCATTTTCTCGAGCTCGGCATCGGAGGGAACGCGCTCCTTGTCCTCATCGAAATTGTCGATGAAAGACTGGCGCATCGCCTTGGTCACGGTGATGAGTTTGTCATCTTTCGGCGGCGGATGCAGGACAGCGTCGATGCTGAAAATCAGCGCTCCGAGCACAACGAAATGCAGCAACGGTTCGCGCTTCAGAAAGTCCAGTGCGGTAAACAGGAGGGACCGGGAAGAGGGCTTTGTGTGATCCGCCGGAGTCGCGCTGTGTTCGGCACGATCGACGGGCGATGCCTGAAGGTTGGGCATATCGTTCGGCAGCGCTGACGTTGACATATTTCTTTCACAAACTCTTGCGGCCCGCGATGCAGGCAAATTTATGCAATGCAGCACCTCGTCTGCCATTCAGCGATGAAGTCGTCTATCGAAAAAAAATCAAAACGAAAAAATCCTGCAATTCGGAATTCTTCGTTGTGGGGTGTTGGCGCCAACACAAAACGTTCACCGAACTGTCTCGCATTTCTGATTGTGTCGGCTGCGGCATAACGTCCGCGCAATTGCGCGCCGGGCGCCGTGCTTTGTTTTTCTTTTGGCTTGCATCGGAAATCTTCAAGAGGGGCGACTGCATGTTTCCGTCCACCAAGACAATTCTACTGACTGCGGCTTCGGTCTCGCTGGCCTTGACGCAGACCGCCAGCGCCGACAACAACGATCGGCGTGGCGAAAGACCCCGGGGCAATCCTTATGTCGCCGGTGACATGCACAATCACAACACCTGCACCGACGGCTCCGTTTCGGCGGGCTATTCGATCGATCGCGCTGTCGCGAGCGGCGTTGCCGCCGGCGGCGGCAGGAACTTCGATCTCGACTGGTTCACCCTCGGAAACCACGGTGGTTCCGGCAATCGCGACTGTCGCTTCAGCGACACCAGCGCCAACCTGCCGGGCGATACCACGACCACCTGGAACCAGACGCTCGGCAAGACCATCGACGGCATCACCATCACCAGCCTGAAGGGCACGCCGAACGGCACCGGCAGCAGCGCCACGATGTGGCGATGGCAGTCGATCAAGGAGGTCGAGTATCCGATCATCGTCAACCGTACGCCGATGTACAATAAGGTGCTGGTGGAAGGTCTCGAATGGATCGTCCCCGGCCACGAACATACCGACGTCGCCGTCATCGCCGGGCAAAATCCGCGCGGCCACGGCAGCGCCGACAAGATGGCGGAGTACGAATTCCGCTTTGACCGCGCCGACACCGATGCGATTGGTCCGCTGGACCCCAAGAACAATCAGCTCTGGACCGGCAAGGACAACGTCAACAACAGCGGCACGGCGGGCCATCAGAAGGCGCTCGCCGGCATTGCGTGGCTGCAGGCGAACCACCCACTGCAGTCCTATGCCATCCCGACCCATACCGAACGTCAGGGTCCGTTCAATCCCGGCGGCAATGCCGGCTATAATATCGAGCATTTCCGCAACTTCAACAACGCCGGCCCGACCGTCGCATTCGGCATCGAATCGCCCGGCCATATGGCGCAGGGTACCACCAGCGGCGGTTCGGGGTCCTATGGATCCGGCGCGGTCGGCGGCGGCACCTACGGGATGAGCGGCGTCTACACCGCGAAGGTCGGCGGGATGTGGGACGGCCTGCTCGGCGAAGGCCGCAATTTCTTCATGTATGTCAGCTCCGACTGGCACAATCGCGGAGCCGGCGGCGCGCGCGATTCCTTCACCACGTCCGACTTCATCCCGGGCGAGTACACCAGGCTCTACGTTCCGAACACCGAACGCTTCCGCGCGCAGTCGATTGTCGACGGCATGCGGTCGGGCAACTCCTACTCCGTCAACGCCGACCTTATCGGTCCGGATCTGGTGTTCCGCGCCCGTGGACGCGGCGACTGGGATTGGAAGACGATGGGCGAAACGCTGGTCGTGCGGCCGGGCGAACGGGTCACGGTCGAGATGGAAATGACCATCCCGGCGAAGAACAACAGCCCGTACAGCTTCAACAATCCGCTGCTGGTGCCGGTCGGCTTGAAGAAGCCGCTGAACAAGCCGTCGCTCGACCATGTCGACCTGATCTCAGGCAAGATCACCGGCGTCATCCAGCCGGGCGGCCCGGGTTACGCCGTGCCCAACGCGGCCGGCGTTGCCGGAGCGGCGATCGTCTACAATCCCACGACGGTGATCGCTCAGCAGATCCCCGCCACGCAAATGAGAAGCTGGCCACTGAAGGATGGTGCGACGCGGCTGAGCTTCACCACCACGTTCATCGCGGGCCAGACCCCGAGCTATATCCGTGCCCGCGGCACGAACATTCCCGTTGCAACGCCGAACGTCACCGACAGCGCCGGAAACCCGCTGCTCGACCTGAACAACGCGCTGGTGAACTGCTCGGACCCCGCCTGTCCGGCGCATCTTCAGACGGTCAACGGCGTCAAGCGGGTGACCTATGACGTTCAGGCCTATTCGAACGTCTGGTTCTATGCGAACCCGATCTTCATTCGGCCGGAGGGGTCGCCCAGGCTCTTGGTCGAGAAGAATGCGGAACTCGCGCGGAAGCTCGCCGACGATCACCACCACTTCCCGTGGGAAAAGTGGGCCGATAACCATGGCGACCACGACCGGGACTAAGGTCAATCATGTCTGGCGGGGCGGTGTCGCCCCGCCAGACACCTATTTTTGAAATTTCGCTGTAAGTTTCTTATGTTGTACCAAGCGGACACGTTCTTGCGTCGAAGCATTCCTCTCACCTTCGTGCTCCTCGCCGGCTTTTTGGGCGGAAGTACGCAGGTTTGGGCAGATTCCGAACCGACCAGGGACGATTGCGTGACGGCGGTGGAGCAGGCGCGTGCGCTGACGGCCGAATTGCCCGCAGACGATCTCTCCCGCTATTTCGCCGAACGGGACCTGCATCAAGCCATGGTTGAGGCCGGCAACGGTGAATTCGATGATTGCCTGGAGGCGGCGGCACGCGCGACTGTGGAAATGCGGGAACGTCGTCACACGTTGCAACCGGGCGAGACGCTGAAAGTCCTGCAGGCCCACGAGTAGGCTGTTGTCGAGCCTGCGTCTGCTGTCATCGCAGTGTCATGCTCCCGCGCGCATTGTCCGCCCCATTCCCAAAACGTGGTGGACTTGAAACATGGACGAGATCGAGCCGCTTTTCCCGATCCCCTTGCTGCGGTCGCCGGGGCTGCTCAGCCCGGAGTTGAATGCCGCTGCGGTGGCGGCGATCCGCAATGCCAAGATCGAAAGCAATCTGCGCTCGGATCAGCTGTTCCACACCGAGGTCGCCGATCCCCGTGACAACAAGCTGTTTCGGGAGATCGCCGAATTGGCCGTGCCGAAGCTGGTCGATTTCGGCAAACTGCTGTTCGGCGAGGAACTGCGCTGGACCGTCAAGGAAATGTGGACCAACATGCTGGAGACGGGAGGCAGCCAGGCGCTGCACTCCCATGCCAACAGTTTTGTTTCGGGCATCTTCTACCTGACGCCGTCACATCCCGCCTGCAAAACGGTGTTCGTGCGGCCACCCGGCGGATATGATTTTTCCTTTCGCCATCACACCCGAAGCGCCGCGGTGGGACCGTACAATGCAGGCAAGTACCTGCTGCCCGAGGCGGAGCCGGGAGATCTCGTGCTATTTCCCAGCTATCTCTATCACGAAGTCCCGAGAAACCAGGGCGACCAGCGGATCACGGTGTCTTTCAACGCGATCCCGGACAGCCTGGATTGCTGGGGCTATCGGATCAAGTTCGCACCATGAACGGTCTGTCACTCGCCGAACGCGCGTGACAGCAACTGCCGTGCTTCGCCGCGTGACGGCGCGGCATCATTGATCCGGTGCAGCAGGCGCGCGGCCGCTGCGCGGTCGGAGGTTAGCAGCGAATGGGCCATGCCGATCAGCGGTCCATACGCCGGATCGAATTCGGGGCTGAGACGAATCGTATCGAGCAGTCCTGGCGACGCCGCTTCGATCAGGGCCTGACCGCGCGGGTCGCCAGGCAGCGCAGCGCCAGCCTCGAGAAAGCGGTTGCGTGCGCGCCAATAGGCGGTGAGCCGTTCGCTCAGCGTTTCGCGTTTGGGCTCGGTGAGAAGCTCGGCCGCATCGGGCTGCATGGCGCGCATCACAGAAAGCAGCAGGGTCCATGGCGGCGCCGTCAGCGCCTGCACGTTGCGGCGCGCATCGAAGGTGACGAAGGGATAATCGTCGGTGTTGCGAGGACCGTAGCCGGCAAAGGCCGACAAAACGCGGGGACCTCCCAAGTATTGCCCGAGCAGGTCGATCGGCGTCTCGAACCCGATGGGACGTGCGACGGCTCTGATCGTGGGGTCGCCGAGCCGCGCACTGAGCTTGTCCAGATCGAGCGTGCCGCCATCCCGCGGGCCGATCAATGCGAGCATCGGCGTGCGCACGCTGTAATGGTTGAGCCAGGCCGAGCCTCCGGGATAGATCTCCAAAAACGTGCGGATGATCGCGCGCAAAGACGGCAGATCGAGCTGATACAGCGGCAGCCACTGGCAGAACACGCCCCCGGGCGCCAGTCGTTGTCGCACGGCCGCAAAGTGCTCGGCGGTATAGAGTGCGCCGCTGCCATCCAGTGCCGGATGAAACAGGTCGGCGATGATCACGTCGTATTGGCTGGTGTCGGCAACGACATAGCGTCGCGCATCGGCCACGGTCACCCGGGGTGGCGGAGTCGTGACTTGCGGATTCGCGAACCATGGCAGCAGCGCGACGACTTCTTGCGAGAGCTCGACACCATGCACCGTGACGCCGGGCATCTGCGATCCGCCGACCAAAGTGGCGCCGGTGCCGATCCCCAGGAACAACGCGCTGCGTGGTTTCGGATGCAGCAACAGCGGCAGCATGGCCTGGCGGGTGTCGGATCGAGCCGAACTGGTGCCGCCCATACGAAAACGGCCGTTGACCTCGAGATACCGCGCACCTGAGGCGTCGTCGACCACACTGGCTGTCACCATCGGCCCTTCGTGGACGGCGAGCAGTTGGCCCCCGGCGGGCACCTTTGTGAGCGACGGCGCCGGGCGTATCCACAGCACAAGGGCGGCGGCCAGCGGCAGCGCCGACCACGCGAGCGCAGCGCGCCGGAACGGCATCAAGAGCAGATAGCCCAGCGCGACCGGAATCAGCGCCGTCCATGCACTGAGGCCCGGGATGAGCAATTGCGCTGTCAGCAGCGGGGCCATTGCGGCGCCGATGCTGTTGATGCCCACGGCCGACCCCAGCGATCCGCGCTGGTCGCGCACCCGTTGCGCCAGCAGGCCGAACAGGGCGCCCATGGCGGCGGATGGAATGAGAAACAATGCCAGCGCGACAGCCAGTTCTCCGACAATTCCTGTCTCGGTCGCGGTCTCGGCGATGCCGGCAATATGAGGCGTGAGAAATGCCGTGGTCAGGCAGGCCAGCGCGGTGGCGGCGAGAAGCCAGCCGAGGCTCGTGTCCTGGACACCGCGTCCAGCCCGCTGCCAGGCGAGGCCTCCAATCGCGGTGCCAAGCAGATAGGCCGCCAGCAAGCCGGCAAATGTGTAGATCGTGTCCTGCATCACCTGCGCCGCCAGCCGGATGATCAGGACCTCGAACACGATCCCGAGCAGGCCGGTGACGAACAAGGTGATGGTCAATCGCAGGTCTGCGATGTCCTGCGGCTTTGGCTCATCGGCCGGCACCGGTGTTTGACTAGACGTCGCCGGTTCCAGCGCAAGCACACCGAGCGCGCACACGGCATTGACGGCGGCCAGGCAAGCGAGCGTGCCGGACAGTCCCCACGCGGGAAGCAGGACGAACGTCGCGAGCAACGTGCCTGCGACAGCGCCGGCGGTATTGGCGCCATACACGCCGGCGCTGACACGGGAATGGCTGCGGGCCTCCCGCACGATCCGCTCGAGCGCGGTCAGCGTTCCGCCCATGGCCGCGGTGGCCGGCAGCAGCACGAGTGTCGGAAGCGCGAAGCTCGCGGCCCACAGCAGCGCCGGTGCGGGCTCGGTGCCGAGCAGCGGCGCCAACGCGCGGCCGGTGGCGGGCAGGAGCCAGATGCAGATCAGGCCCCAAAGCCCGATGACGGCCTCCAGCACGGCGTACACGGTTCGCGGGGAGCGGGCCTGCCGGATCGGCCGGTCGAGGGCAAACGCCCCCAGCGCCAGCCCGGCGAAGAATCCCGCGACCGCGCCCAGCACGGCCATCATTTCCGAACCAAGCGCGAGGCTCAGCTGGCGCGTCCATACGATTTCGTAGCCAAGCCCCGCAAAGCCGGATGCGGCCACGATCGGCATCAGCAGCCAGCCGGACCGAGTTCGAGGTTTCACGGACAATCGCTCGACCGAAGCCGCTGCACCGCTGTCCTGGTCGGATTGCATGATCGTTTTCCCTGCCTTGAAGATAGGCACAACTGCGCCGGGCAGCGCCTTCGTTCCGCGTCGAGGGGAGGAACGCAGTGCAAACGCAAGATCGATGCGACGTTTCGATCTGACTGATTGCGTGAAATCCCGATGCGCAGCGACAATCCGCACCGGGGCATTCACCTTGTGGCAGAATTACTCAGGACGTATGACGCTCATTTGACAGCGAGAGCGAACGGTTATGTTTGAGGTCGAAGATTAGATCCAGGATCAGGTCGATGTCATAAATCGTCGTCGTCCGTTGTCTAGATGAACGTCAGTGTCGTAAAAGTGAACCTTGGGGCAAATCGGTGTTGTGGGACTGTGGTGTGCTGAGTGGTGTGCGTAGACTGTCCATCGCGGGGGGCCTGATTCTTGTCCTTCCACAAACCGCAGAGGCTCATACGCCGTCCGGCTCGGAGACCGCTCTTCCAGCCGTCACGGTCGAGGCGCCCAAACAACAATTGAAGCAGCGTCAGGCAAGCAAGCGACGCGCCCGAACCGCCGCGCCGTCGCGGGAGCGGCGGTCGCCACCAAGCCCCGCCGTCGAGGCCGCGACAACAGTGTCCAGTGCGCCGAATGTCGGCTCAGGCCCAGCGGGTTCGCCGAACATGGCCAGCGAAATTACCGTGAGCGGCGAAACATTGAACGCGCGCCCGGCCACGCGGCCGGGGGAGGTGCTGGAGGCCGTACCGGGGCTGATCGTGACGCAGCACAGCGGCGAGGGCAAAGCCAACCAATATTTTCTGCGCGGTTACAATCTCGATCATGGCACGGACTTGGCGATCTATGTCGATGATGTGCCGGTCAACATGCGCACCCATGGGCACGGCCAGGGCTACGCGGACCTGAACTGGCTGATGCCGGAGACGGTCAATAGCCTGGATGTCGCGAAGGGTCCCTATTTCGCGGACGAGGGCGATTTCGCCTCGGTGGGACATCTTCACATCGGCCTGATCGACCGGACCGAGAAAAGCATGGCCCAGGTTACCGTCGGCAGCTTTGGTTACAGGCGGCTGTTCGGCATGGGGTCGACGAAACTCGGCGAGGGCAACCTGCTGATTGCCGGCGAAGTCGGCACCTATGATGGTCCCTGGGCCAATCCCGATGACGTGCGCAAGTTGAACGGCCTCGTGCGCTACACCCAGGGCACGGCGCTGGACGGTTTTTCCATCACCGGCATGGCTTATTCGAACAAATGGAATTCGACCGATCAGGTTCCGCAGCGCGCCATCACGTCGGGCGAGCTCGATCGCTTTGGTGCGGTGGACCCCAGCGACGGCGGCAACACCGATCGTTTTGCGTTGTCGGCGCGCATTGCTGGCACCGATGATGCCGGTTCGTGGAAAGCCAATGCTTTCGCGGTCAAGAGCAGTCTCAATCTGTACAACAACTTCACTTATTTTCTCGCCGATCCGGTTTTCGGCGATCAGTTTCATCAGCACGATGACCGCATCGTCGCCGGCGTCAACGCGTCGCGAAGCTTCAACGGATCGTTCGCCGGCCGTCCCATGGAAACGACGTTCGGCATTCAGACCCGTTATGACGATATTAGCCTTGCTCTGACCAATACCTATCAGCGAACCTTCCTCGCCAACGTCCGCAGCGACAAGGTGCGGGAAGCCAGCGTCGGCGTCTATGCGGAGAACACATTGCGCTGGACCGACTGGCTGCGGACCACGCTCGGCTGGCGCGGCGATTATTATGACGCCAGGGTCAACTCGCTGTTCAATGCCAACAACTCCGGAAACTCCAGTGCCGGAATCGGCAGTCCGAAATTCACCATGGTGCTCGGCCCATTCCACAAGACCGAAGTGTTTATTGGCGCCGGCATGGGCATGCACAGCAATGATGCGCGCGGCACCACGATCACGGAATCTCCGACCGATCCATCCACGAAATTGTCTGCGTCGCCGCTGCTGGTGCGGACGAAAGGTGCGGAGGTCGGTGTTCGCACCAAGATCATTCCGGGCCTCGACTCCTCCATCAGCCTGTTCATGCTCGATCAGGCCTCCGAGATTCTCTTCGCCGGCGATGCCGGCGACACCTCGCCGAGCAGGGCGAGCCGGCGCTATGGGATCGAATGGACCAATACTTATCGTCCACGGCGGTGGCTCGAACTCGACGCGGATCTCGCGCTGACCCACGCCCGGTTTGTCGGATACAACAGCGAGCAGGCCGAGGTCTTTGAATCGCTGGCGGGATATCCGCAGGCTCAGATCGGCAATGCGCCGGGCAACTACATTCCCAACGCGCCGGCGATGGTGGCATCCGCCGGCATCACGCTTGGCGAGAAGACCGGCTGGTTCGGTGGGCTGCGCTGGCGTTATCTGGCCTCGACGCCGCTGACCGAAGACAATGCCTTCCGCTCCCAGGCCACCAGCCTGTTCAATGGGCGCGTCGGTTACCGTACTGACAATGGCTGGCGAATCCAGCTCGATGTGCTCAACCTGCTCAACACCAAGACCAACCAGATCTCCTACGCCTACGGCTCGCTGATCAAGACCGACAGCCTGTACAATCTCTGCTATCCGGCCCAGATCGCGCCGGCCGCAGTGTGCCAGAACGGTGTGATGGATTCGATCGTGCATCCGGTCGAGCCGCTGGCGGTCAGGCTTACGATTGCAGGCTCCTGGTAGCTTTCGCGTTCGCCAGGACAGCGGTTGATCGTCAACCCATGGTGCACATCGGTGATAATTCCGAGCATGAAAAAGCCTCAAGAGAAAACCTCCGGCGGGGCATCGCCGGAGGTCGCTGGAGATTCACAAGAGCTGATCAAGGCCCCCTTTCTCTGGTTGCGCGTCAGAAGCTGCGCAGGATCTGGACGGCTCCGTTGTAGAGGTTCTGGCTCTTGAGCTGGAACGTCGAGCCGGCGGCGTAGCCAGGGGGTGTTCCGGCCGCGGCGCTGGTGAAGGTCCCGTTCAGGTTCTGGTTGAGGCGGCTGTAGACGAATTCCGCCGACAGGGTCAGGTTTTGGACCGGAGTCCAGGCTGTCCGCGTCCCGACCTGCGCCGTGCTGATGGCGAAGCTGCCGGTGGCCAGGCCTGCGCCGGTGGAGGAATGCGTGGTTCCCGTGGTGAACGCGCCGGAGGTGCCGTTGGCCATCGCGAGCAGCAGCGCATCGCCGGTCGAGCCATAGGAGATACGGCTGTAGTTGGCGAAGACCGATGTGCGCCATGCGGGCGTCCAGTAGTGTTCGTAGAAGCCGCTGACCTCCCAGGCATTGCTCTTCTGAATGCCGGTGCCGGCGCCGTAGACGCCGTCCAGGATGTAGCCGAACGCCATGCTGCCGGCGAAGCCGGGCGCGCCGCTGCCGATTTTCACCAGACGGCCGGCGCCGGTGGTGTCGTTGGTGCCGCCGAACACATACTTGGCAGCACCGTTGGCAAAGCTCGCTTCCACCTTCAGGCTGTCGCCGGTGCCGGTGGGCAGGTTCTTCAGCTCGAATGCGCCGCTGACCGCGAAGCCCCAGGTGGCGTCGGGCTTGCCGCTCGAACTGTCGCTCGGGGTGTAATAAGTGCCGTGCACTTCGTGCGCCGCGGCTGCGACATGAAACGATCCCCAGGCCTGGTCGACACGTACGTTGCCGACGATGTCCGGTACATGGTCGCCGAGCTGCGCATTACCCTGGAAGGTGTTGCCCGTGGTCCCGTAGGCAGAGGTGGTCGATCCGAACGGGCCGACCAGCGCCGTGGTCGCTCCCGCCAGCGAGGTGTTGACGACACCTGCCGCGCGGTAGGGATAAGCGTCTTCGAGCGAGATCGACGCCGACACGCCGTTGCCGAACGACGCCGTATAGGCCAGTTGTGGGATACCGGTGGCATTGTTCGAGCCATAGAAAAAGCCCGATGTGATCGTCGGCTTGGACAGCGCCCATTGCGGATCGAACTGCGAGACCGCCTTGCCGAAGGTGAAGCCGGCAAACTGGATGAACAGCAGATCGTTCTCGACGAAGCCGCCCGCGATGTTCTCGCGGCCCTGCAGGAAGTCGAACTGCATGTTGGCGTACGTGCGCAAAACGCCGTATTCTGTGGCCGTGCGCGTGTCCATGAACAGGTTCAGGCGCGAACGTGTCGCGAAGTAGCCGCGGTTGTAGGCATTGGCGCTGTTGGCGCCACCACCCCAGTAGGGGGCATCGTAGCTGCCGCCGTTGAACGCGGTGTCGACGCGCAGTGCGCCGCCGATGCGCAGGCAGGTGTCGGTGCCTGGAATGTAATAGAAACCTGCGCCGTACAGCGAGCAGATCTTCACGTACTCGACCGCTTTGGCCTTGACCGGAAGATCGGCAGCCTGCGCGCCGGTCAGCGCGACGAACGCCGCCGTCGTGCCGAACAGAATACTCTTGGCTGTTGTCATGTGTAAAACCTCGAAGTTTGCGTTGCCGGGAGAGTTGCGATCACGCGCGCCCGCGTGTGATCGAGCTCCTTGCCCGCTGAATCCGCCCCTTCGCGTCACGCGTTGCATGCCGCGAAGCCCCGGGCGAAACGACTTGAGGTGCCCCCTCGTCGCATCTTGATGGGATGACAATCGGACAACATTCACAATCCGATATCGCTGTGTCGCGCAAAAGAAACGACGTTTGTATCGTCGCTAACACACTGAGTCCGAACGGGATATTTTTCTTGATGCATAAAGTATCTTTGGTGACAAAACTGATCCTTTTTGTTCGTCGCCGTCGCTTCGCGCGCCTGTTTTGTTTGCACGTGCGCCTTCATTTCAAGCTGATGTGCGCGCAAACGTTGTGCGCTCGCGGTTCTGAGAAACCAACTCGTGCGTATTGCGACAGCCGAGAGCTGGCGTGCGCGTGCGTGACGATGACCGCGTAAAAAACCCCACTGTGTGGTTATCCACAGTGGGGTCATGTGTGTCGCGTGTATGGGGCAAAGCAGCATTGGATCAGGAGCGAAGCTTTCGGCCGGGATCTAGCGCTCCTCCGGCTGGGTCCAGATGCGAACCCCCAGATTAGGAGATCCCATGAATTCAATTCCCGCGTTCTCGAACGCCTGGCGAATCTTTTCCACGGTATCGAAATTGGCCTCGATACGACCTTCCGCGCGTTCCAGCCGGCGGATGGTCGAAAGCGCCAATCCTGTTTGCTGAGCCAGTCGAAGCTGTCTCCATCTCAGGAGCGAGCGCGCTGCCTTGATCTGCCGCGTATCGACAAGCATGGTTGCCCCTCGAAGCTGCCTTAAGGAATCGGCGTGAACCTCAGTTCGCCGAGTGGAGCAACCTTGTCGGTGCGCACCATCTTGTATTCGGTGCTCATCCCCAGCCACTTGTCCCAGATCCGGTTAATCTCGCCGCTCGTGTCCAGCGCCACCAGCGTTTCGTTGACTTTCGCCAGTAGCGCCGGCTCGCCCTTCTTCATGCCGATGCCGATGGGCTGGAGGATCATCGGTTCCTCGATCATCTTGAGCTGCACGCCCGCCGTCTTGGATTCGTTGACCAGTTTGGTGATGGTCATGGTGTTGGCGACCATGCCGACGGCCTTGTTCTGCTGCACGGCCATGAAGGCCGAGCCGGTGTCCTGGAAGGTGAGGGGATCCGAGCCGTTGAGTTTGATCGAAAGTTCGGAGGTTGAACCCTTGGTCGACGCCAGTCGCTTGCCGCTGAAGTCGGCCTTCCTGGAGCCGGGATCGCTCGCTTTGACGGCCAGCATTTCCTTGGCGATGTAATAGGGATCGCTGAACTGGATCTGCTCGGCGCGGCCCAGTGTGTAGGCGAGATTGGCGACGGTGATGTCGACGTGTCCCAGCTTGACCTCGGGCACGCGGGCATCGACCGACAGCGGGGTGACCTTCGCCGTCACGCCCAGGGATTTTGCAATCGCGCCGCAGAGGTCGACGTCGAAGCCCACCATCTCACGCGTTTTTGTGTCGGGGGCCGCGAACGGCGGCACATCGGCAAAGGTGCCGCAGCGCAATTCCTTTCGCTGCACGATGTCCTGCAACTGATCGGCGCGGGCGGTGGCCGTCGTACCGAGGCCGACGGCGGCGATGAGCATGACGCGAATGGCCGGATATCCAAACGAACTTTCAAGTCGCATGATCACATGTCTCCGATGGCTGGTGATGCGTTAGCGGGCGCGAAGATCGGCAAGGAAGCGCTGCGCGCGCGGGTGGTCCGGATTGCTGAAGAAGTGCTTCGGTTCGTCCATGCTCAGGATGCTGCCGGCATCCATGAACCAGACGCGGTCGGCGACCTCGCGGGCGAACGTCATTTCGTGGGTGACGCACATCATGGTCATGCCGTCGGCTGCCAGGCTGCGCATGACGGCGAGAACTTCGCCGACCATTTCCGGGTCCAGTGCGCTGGTCGGCTCGTCGAACAGCATCGCCGGCGGCTCCATCGCCAGCGCCCGGGCGATGGCGACACGCTGCTGCTGGCCACCCGACAATTGCGCCGGAAACGAGCGCGCCTTGGCGGCGAGACCGACCCGGTCGAGCAGCAGCATGGCCTTGTCGTGCGCCTCCGCGCGGCCGAGCCCCCGGATGCGGATTGGCGACAGCATGACGTTGTCGAGTGCGGACATGTGAGGAAACAGATTGAAGCTCTGGAACACGAAGCCGATGCGGCTGCGCAGCCGGTTGAGATCCCGGCTGCTCATCCTGGCGTGAACGTCCTGCCCGTCGAACGTCAGCGTGCCGGACTGGATTTCCTCCAGGCGGTTGACGGTGCGGATCAACGTGGATTTTCCCGATCCCGACGGGCCGCACACCACCACGACCTCGCCCTTGCGGACCGCCGCATTGATGTCGATCAGGGCGTTGAAATTGCCGTACTGCTTGTTGACGTGCGAGAATTCGATCATGTGCGGTTCTCCCGAACGGCTGGTCCCGGATTGGCTCATGGCTCTGCCGCCAGCGGTTTGCCGCCGGGCAGGGCGAAGTCGGTTCCTTGTGCGCTTCCCGGGCCGGCGCGTTTTGTGGCGATCCGCCGCTCGAGCCAGTTCGCGAGCTGCGTGAGACTCCAGCAGACGATGAAATAGATGATGGCGAGGATGATGAAGACCTCGAACGGCTTGGTCAGCAGGCGATTGTTGATCTGGTTCGCCGCGAAAGTCAGCTCTGGCACGTTGATGACGTAACCCAGCGTGGTTTCCTTGATGGTGGACACGAACTGGCTGAGGATGCTCGGCATCATGTTGTAGAGCGCCTGCGGCAGGATGACGTAGCGCATCGCGCTGAGATTGCTGTGGCCGAGCGCGCGGGCCGCATCCATCTGTCCCGCGGGGAGAGCCTGGATTCCGGCGCGCACTACCTCGCTCAGGAACGCGGCTTCGTAGATCACCAGCGCGCAGACCATGGTGACGAAACCCGGCACGGCGCGTCCGATCAGCAGCGGCACCAGGAAGTAGCCCCAGAAGATGATCATCAGAAGCGGGACGCCGCGCATGGTGTAGACCAGCGCGGTGGCTGGCGCGCGCAGGATCCGCCACGGCGAAATTCGTGCCAGCGCCATCAGCACGCTGAGCGGAAACGCCAGCGCGATGCCGAGCACCGACAGCAGCAGCGTTGCCGCGATGCCGCCGAGCGGACCGTTGGGATACTGCCCCACCAGCAGCAGCAGCCAGTTCTCCTGCACGATGCGGATGATCTCGACCAGCATGGATCAGTGTGCTCCCGCCGGCCTGGCGCGCCGGCCCAGCCATGCGCCGATCGCCATCAGGACGAGCGAGCAGGCGAGATAGACGAGGGTCGCGATCAGGAATGTTTCGAAGGTGCGGAAACTCTGGTTCTCGACTTCCCGCACGGCATGGGTCAATTCGGCGACGCCGATCGCCATGGCGAGGCTGCTGTTCTTGAACAGCGACACGGTGTGGTTGATCAGCGCCGGAAGCGCATTGCGGAACGCCTGCGGCAACAGCACGTCGCGCATGGTTCCGATGTAGCTGTGCCCGAGCGCGCGCGCCGCTTCTTCCTGCCCGGCCGCGACCGATCGCAGCCCGGACCGAAGGTCTTCGCTGAAGTAGGCCGCCTGGCAGAGGCCGAGGCCGATGATCGCGAACGTTGCCTCGGCATAATGCGTGCTCAGCCAGTCCTGCAGGGCCGATGGCAGCAGGCTGAAGATGCCGAAATACCACAGCATCAACTGCACCAGTGTCGGCACGTTGCGGTGATAGGAGACGTAGGCGCCGACGGCGCGATCCGCGATCCGGCTTGGCGTCAGGCGGATCACCAGCAGCAGCAGGCTCAGACTCATGGCGAGGATCCAGGAACCGATGGCCACGACCAGTGTGATCTGGAAGCCGTGGGCCAGCATCGCCGCGAACTGTGGGTTGAGCAGGATCGCGGTGATGTCGAGGCCCTGCATCACTGTCACTCAGGAGGCCGTGTCGTCGGCTTCGCGGTCATCAGTCCGCCGGGAACCTGCAGCGTTGGCGTGATCTCGATATGGCCGATGTTGACGGCCACCGGCGCCGAAATCGCGAAGGCGATGGCGTCGGCGACGTCGGAGGCCTCCGGCAGCTCGTATCCCTCGATGAACCGCTGGCGCGTTTCCGGCGAGTCGCCGTGGACATGGGCGAAAATGTCGGTGGCGATGCGGCCGGGACAGATCTCGGTGATGCGCACGCGCCGGCCGAACGCGTCGATGCGCAACTGGTGCGACAGCATGCTGATCGCTGCCTTGGTCGCATGATAGGACGTGTTGCCGCCGAAATGGTAGGCGCCGGCGATCGAGCTGATATTGACCACATGCCCGCGGTCGCGGGCGACCATTCCCGGCACGGTCAGGCGGCACAAATGCAGCACGGCGCGCAGGTTGACGTCGACCAGGAGGTCGATGTCTTCGGCATCGGCCTTCAGGAAGGGGGTCGGGCGATCGACGCCGGCGTTGTTCACGACAATGTCGAACGCCACCTTTTGGGTGAGCTCGGTCACGCCCTTGAGGTCGGTCACGTCGAGTACGTGGGGAATGCAGCCGGTCCGCGCGGCGAGCTCCTCAAGCGCCTTTGCGCTGCGCGCCAGGGCATGGACTTCGAGGTTCTCGCGGCGCAGGCGCTCGACCACGGCGGCGCCAATGCCGGACGAGGCGCCGGTGACCAGAGCGGTTCTGTAGTCAGAAAAAGGCATCGCGGTTTTCCTGATCGTTGAGGAAGATTATCCTCCCACGGGAGGATGCGATAAGATGGAATGTCTGTGGCGGGATAAGGCGGTCTTATGCCTTCTTTTTTTGACGCGTTTTCTTGACGCGAACCGGTATCCACTTCGCTGGAAAACGCTCTAACCCAGCAGACGCGACACCGGAACGATCCGGCCGCCACCGGCCTCGATCTCCCATCTTACGGTTTTCGCAAGCTCCAGCGCGCCGGGCGTATCTCCATGCAGCAGGATGCTCCGCGGCTGCATTTTCAAGGGCTTGCCGCTGTAAGTCACGACCTCCTGGCGTTCGAGCATCCGCCGCACCCGCGCGATCACATGGTGTTGGTCATGGATCACCGAGTTGGGCAGGGACCGCGGAACAAGCAGGCCCTCGTCGTCATAGGCGCGGTCCGCGAGGAAGGTGATGGCGACCTGAAGGCCACAGTCGGCGGCCGCGCTTTCGATGGCGCGGCTGCTGGACGAGATGATGAGCAACTGCGGGTTGAATTGTGCAACTGCTCGCACCAGTGTCGCGGCCAGCGCGTGATCGGCGGCGACCATGTTGCCGAGCGCGCCATGGAAGCTCATGTGGCTCATGCGCGCGCCAGCCCAGCGCGCCATGCCCTCCAGCGCACCGAGCTGGTAGATCACCATCGCGGTGAGCTCGGACGGATCAATCTGCATGAAGCGCCGTCCAAAACCCTGGCGGTCGGGAAAGCCGACATGGGCGCCGATATCGACGCCCCGCGCGCGGGCCTGTTCGATGGTGCGCAGCATGATCGGCGGGTCACCGGCATGAAAGCCGCAGGCGAGATTGGCTGAGGACAACACGTCGAGCAGTGCGGCGTCGTCCCCCATGCGCCACGGGCCAAAGCCCTCGGCGAGATCGGCGTTGAGATCGATGTCCATCGTTTACTGCGCCTCCCGTTCGATCGGCTGAAGCTCGATCAGTCCGGTGCCGAAACCGACCAGAGTGTCGTGCGGAACCAGTGTTGCGCCGATGCGTCCGTCCCGAGGCGCCAGCACCGGAACAACAAGCATGTCGATCCGCAGCAGCCCGACGATGTGCCCGGCGCGAACCTGCGTGCCCGCCGGCGCCAGCGCCGTCGTGTGCAGCGGGTGATGATGCAGGAAGTGCCCAGCCACCGGTGCCGTCACGACAGAGGCTGGCTCAGGGGCATCGACCTGCTGCTTCGTCGCCTGATCTCCGCCGTCGCCGACAAGACGCAACCGGACGGAGGGGCCCGTGAGTTCGAGCGTGTCGATGCCGGCCGCGGCCATCCAGGCCGACAAGTCGCGGAGCTGATCGCCGAACATCGTCAACGGCCCCCCGCTCGGTCGCCATGAAGATCCGCCAGATATCGTGCGTCCGCCAGCCAGCGTGTCGTCTGCTCTTCGGCGGCGATCGCCTCGCTCCAGCATGTCTTGATGAAGCGGATGCGGCTTCCGATCGGCGCCTGGCCAAGCCGCCAGAGGTCGGCGGCGATGACGACGCCGATTTTGGGATAACCGCCGGACGGCTGCGCATCGCGCATCTGCACGATGGGTTGCCCGTTCGGCGGCACCTGGATCACGCCGGGCACGATGCCGTGCGAGCGGGTTTCGATCGGCGCCAGGCGGTCGAGCGGCGTTCCCTGCAAGCGAAAGCCGTACCGGTTGCTGTGCGGCGTGATCTTCCAGGCCTCGTTCCAGAGCGCGTGATGGGCTGCTTCGGTGTAGTGCGCGTATTCGGCGGCCGGCAGCACCCGGACCGCGGGCAGATCGTTCACCATCAGCGGCAGATCGAGGGCCGGCGGATTGAGGCCGAAGTTCGTGCGGCGCGCGACGCTGGACGCAGCTCCCGTCTGCAGCCGGTCGCCATTGCGAAGCTCGCGTCCATCCAGGCCGCCGAAGGCGCCGCGGAGCTGCGTGCTGCGGGAGCCCAGCACCACGGGGACGTCGACGCCGCCGGCAAGACAGAGATAGCTGCGGCTGGCGCGCCATGCTCCCTGCTGCGGGATGCGCAGATTCAGGATCTGGCCGGCGCGCGCGGTCTGGACCCACCATGGCGGCAACGGTCTGTCGTCGAGCAGCGCCTGGCAGTCGGCGCCGGTGATCGCGAAGGCGCAATCCGCGGTGAAGCGCGCCTGAAACGGGAAAACCTGGATCTCGATGCCGGCAGCGTGCGCGTCGTTGCCCAGCAGGATGTTGCCCGCGGAGAGCGCGAGATCGTCCAGCGCGCCCGATGTGCCGACGCCCCATTTCAGCGCGCCGCGTCGTCCCTGGTCTTGCACGGTGTTGAGTGCGCCGGTGATGAGGATTTCGATCATCGGATCACCTCGGCGATCCTGAAACGGAGCTGGTCGCCCGGGCGAAACAGGGCCGGAGGATCGCGCGCGGGATCGAAGAAGCGCATGGTGCTGCTGCCGATGGTGTTCCAGCCGCTCGGGCCATCGGAAGCCGAGACACCGGTTTGCGCGCCCCCGATCGAAACTGCGCCGGCCGGGATACTGACGACCGGCGTCTGGCGCCGTGGCGTCGCGATCCGCGGGTCCATGCCGCCGAGATAACAATAGCCGGGATGGCTTCCCAGTGCGTACACCACATAGGTCGGCGCGCTGTGAAGCGCCACGATCTGGTCGATGGCGAGGCCGGTGTGAGCCACCACATCAGCCATGTGCGGACCACCGGCGCCGCCATACACCACCGGCAACTCGATCAGCCGTCCGTCGACCTGAAGCGGCATCGCGGCATCCCAGGCCGCATGCAATCGCGTCTCGATCGCCTCGGTGTGCTTCGGCGGCCGCGCGAAACTCAGCATGAGATTGTTCATGCCGGGCACCGCTTCGGCGATTTCTGGCCAGCTCTCCGCTTCGCGCGTCAGCGCCCAGATGCGCTGCTGCGTCGCAAGCTCGGTCTCGCCCGGCGCTTCGAACAGCAGAGCGCTGGTTCCGAGCAGGCTGATGCGGGGCTGGTCGGATGTCACCCGCGACCTCCGTCCCGCAGCCTGTGTTCCAGATGATGGATGTCGACATCTGCCGCGACGAAGGCCTCGTCCCGCACCAGGCGACGGTGCAGCGGAAGATTGGTCGCAATGCCCTCGACCTGCATTTCGTCGAGCGCGATGCGCAGGCGCGCCAGCGCATCCGCGCGCGTCTCGCCGTGCGCAATCAGCTTGCCGATCATCGAATCGTAATGCGGCGACACCCGGTAGCATGCGCCGGCATGGCTGTCGATGCGGATGCCAGGACCGCCGGGCAGCTCCCATCGCGTGATCAGGCCGGGCGACGGCATGAACCGCTCGGTGTCCTCGGCATTGATTCGGCACTCGAAGGCATGGCCGCGGCAGCTTATGTCGGCCTGTGAGAAGCCCAGGCGCTCGCCGCCGGCGACGCGAATCTGCTGCTGGACCAGATCGATGCCGGTCGTCATCTCCGTCACCGGATGCTCGACCTGCAGCCGTGTGTTCATCTCGATGAAATAGAACGCGCCGTCCTCGACAAGGAACTCGAAGGTGCCGAGACCCAGATAACCGATCTGCTTGCAGGCCTCGACACAGCGCGCGCCCACCTCCGCCAGCAGGGCATCCGGGATGCCGGGCGCGGGCGCTTCTTCCAGCACCTTCTGGTGGCGACGCTGCAGTGAGCAATCCCGGCTGCCGAGCCACACCACGTTGCCATACATGTCGGCCAGCACCTGGATCTCGACATGCCGGGGGGAGCCGAGGAATTTTTCGATATAGACTTTGGCATTGCCGAACGACCGGCGGGCTTCTTCCCGGGTGACCGACAGGGCATCGGCAAGCGCGTCTTCCGTCTCCACCACGCGCATGCCGCGTCCGCCGCCGCCGCCTGCCGCCTTGACGATCACGGGATAGCCAATGGCGCGCGCGAGGCCACGGATTGCGTCGGCATCGTTGGGCAGCGCCGAATCTGGCCCGGGCACGCAGGGCACGCCGGCGGATCGCATCGCGCGCTTGGCGGCGACTTTGTCGCCCATCACCCGGATGCAAGCGGCGCTCGGGCCGATGAAGGTGAGGCCGGCCTGCGCCACGCGCTCGGCAAACCCCGCGTTTTCCGACAGGAAGCCGTATCCCGGATGGATCGCCCCGGCGCCTGTGAGTTTGGCAGCCATGATGATCGCGGCCTGGTTCAGATAGCTTTCGCTTGCCGCCGCCGGGCCGATGCACAGGCTCTGGTCCGCATGGCGCACATAGGTGGCGTCGCGATCCGCCTCGGAATAGACGGCGACGGTCTTCAGTCCCAAACCGCGGCAGGCGCGCTGGATGCGGAGCGCGATCTCGCCGCGGTTGGCAATGAGCACGGAGTGGAACATGGTCACCGCGGGGCAAACCGCATGAGCAACTCCCCGGCGTCGACCTCGTCTCCCGAACTCGCCATCACGGCTTCAATGATGCCATCCCGCTCGGCGCGGATGGTGTTGAAGACCTTCATCGCTTCGATGATGCACAGCGTGTCGCCGGCCTTGACGGCCTGGCCGGCAACCACGAATGACGCCGCGTCCGGCGATGGGTTGAGATAAAGGATGCCGGAGAGCGGCGCGCGGACGGCGGTGCCGGCATCCTCCGCTGTCGTGGAGGCTGCCGGCGCCTGCAACTCACCGCGCGACGGCGTCGATTCCTTCGCGGCGCGATTGGGCGCCGCCCGCCGCACCAGCCGGAGCGTCCAGCCGTCCTTGCTGGCTTCCAGCTCGGTCAGGTCGGATGATGCCATGGCATCGATGAAAGCCTTGATCTGCTGCAATTCCATCGGTGGTACCGGGGTTTGGCTTTTCGCGCGGACACGCAGGCAGCGTGCAAAAGTTATCGTGCAAACGCTATCGACCCCTCGGCGATGGCGCCAAGACAATATGGCTTTGTCCCGATAAGGCGCGCTTATGAAGCCTTGGTATCCGCAGCGTGTCCGCCATCCGTTGCGGCCGTGCTGCCGGGTAGCACGGTGACGAGCTCCAGCAGAATGTCCTTGATCGCCTGGGCCGGTTCCGACAACGGCAGATGGTCGGATTGGCACAGTGCGAGCGGCGCTTCGATCACCGGGTCCGTGATCCTGGACAGCCATGCATTGCAGGACGCCGCCACCTCGCGCGCCATCGATTCCGGCAGAATCGTTGCGCCGAGGCCGTCGGCGATCACGGCGGTGAGTGTGCCTGCGGATTCGATCTCGGCCAGCACCCGGGGCGTCATCCCGGCGCCGGCGAACGCGTCGTTCACCATGCGGCGCACCACATTGTAGGGCCGCGGCAGGTACAGCTCCAACTCTGCGATCATGCGCAGCGGCACTTCGTCCGGCGGCGCCAACATTTGCTCGGAGCCGACCAGGAACAACTGCTCCTTGAGCAGGGGGATGAACGACAGGCCGTAAACCACGCTCTGTCCGCCATACAGCACCGCAAGGTCCATGCGCCCGTTCATGATCAGCTCAGACAGCGTGTTGCCATAGGTTTCGTTGAGGTACAGCAGGATGCCGGGATGACGTGCACGCACGGTTCGCAACAGCGGCAGCGCCAGTTTCGCCGCCGCGGTGCCCGGGGCCAGCCCGACCGACACCGCGCCCGAGAGGCCGCGGCCAGCGGCGGTCATGTCCACCTTCGCCTGTTCGCACTGGCGAAGGATGAGCTGGGCGTGGCGATAGAGCACCTTGCCCGCTTCCGTTGGTGAGACGCCGCGCTTGGTCCGCAGTAGCAGCTGCTGCTTGACCTCGCCTTCCAGCGTCGCCAATTGCTGGCTGAGCGCCGGTTGCGCCACATGCAGCAGGTCGGCGGCCTGAGTCAGGCTGCCGATGTCGACGATCTTCACGAAATACTGCAGCCGTCTCAGATTCACCCGGTGGCTCCCTCCCGCTGCACACGCTCTGGCAGTTGCGCGGCCGGCATGTGCAGAAGTCGTGCAAGAAGTTTGCCACACACTACCCGAAATGGCTGCAACCCATAAGAGTTTCCTATCTAGGCAGACCGAACTCGTCTTGGCCTTCGCCCGGGACGAACGCTAGCTTGCCGCCCCGACAGCAAGACCGGGGTTTGATGTGACTTCTTTCCATATCGCTGAACGCGTCAGACGCATTAAGCCGTCGCCGAGCACCGCTGCGGCGGACCGCGCCAACGAACTGCGACGGCAAGGCAAGGAGATCGTCAGCCTGGTCGTCGGCGAACCCGATTTCGATACGCCGCCACATGTCCGCCAGGCTGCGGCTGCGGCCATGGAAAAGGGCGCCACCCGCTACACGCTGATGGCAGGCACCGTCGATCTCAGGCGTGCCATCGCGGCGAAGCTGGAGCGCGAGAACGGACTGACCTATCAGCTCGATGAAATCATCGCGACCAACGGCGCCAAGAGCGCGATCTACAGCGCGCTCGCGGCGACGCTGGAGCCCGGCGACGAGGTGATCATCCCGGCGCCGTACTGGGTGTCCTATCCCGACATGACGCTCGCATGCGACGGCACGCCCGTGTCCGTGTCTTGTGGCGAAGCCCAGGGTTTCAAGCTGACAGCGGCGCAGCTGGAGGCCGCGATCACGCCGAAAACCCGCTGGCTCCTGATCAATTCGCCCAGCAATCCGACCGGCGCAAGCTATACCGCCGATGAATATCGCGCGCTTGCCGGTGTGCTCGCCAGGTATCCGCAGGTCATGGTCATGACCGACGACATCTATGAGCACATCCATTATGGCAGCACGCGCGCCCCGCATCTGCTGACGGCGGCTCCCGAGCTGCGCGATCGCACGCTCGCCATCAACGGTGTGTCCAAGACTTACGCCATGACCGGCTGGCGGATCGGCTGGATCGCCGGCCCGCGTCCGATCATCCAGGCGATCAATACGCTGCTGTCGCAGTCGTCGGGCAATTGTTGTTCGATCAGCCAGGCCGCGGCTGCCGCCGCGCTCGACGGCGACCAGAGTTTCGTGGACCGAAGCGTTGCGATCTATCGGCAGCGACGCGACGCAATGCTGCCCCTGATCAATGCGATTCCCGGCCTGAGCTGCAAGGCGCCCGACGGCGCCTTCTATCTCTATGTCAATTGCGCCGGCCTGATCGGCAAGACCACGCCGGACGGCAAGCTGCTCGAGGCCGATGGCGACGTCGTGCTGTATTTCCTGGAACGCGCCGGTGTCGCATTGGTTGCCGGCACCGCGTACGGGCTGTCACCCTATTTCAGGCTGTCGATCGCCACCGACATCGAGACGCTGACCGAGGGCGCGGGGCGTATTGCACGCGCCGTGGCGGATCTGCGTTGATCTCATCGCTATCCAAGGAATCGTTCTGATGCAGTTCTCTGGTCTCAAGAAAAATCCATCCGTGCCGCAAGCGCCCGCAGACATCGTGACGAGGCTCCGCGACATTCCCGTCGCGCTGCTGAGCGACAACATGCAGCGCAACCGCGGTGCGGTGGGCCTGCAGCCTTATCACAAGCCGGCTCCGCTTGCGGGAACGGCAGTGACCGTGCTCACCCGCGGTGGCGATAACCTCGCCATCCTGCGCGCGTTCGAATTCTGCCGTCCCGGCGATGTCATGGTCGTCGATGCGGGCGGTGACGTCACCAATGCGGTGATCGGCGGCATTTTGTCCTATTACGGCGCCACCATCGGGCTGGCGGGTATGGTGATCGATGGCGCGATCCGCGACGTGGCGGAGATCGGCGAGCGTACCTTTCCGGTCTACGCCCGCGGCGTCAATCACCGCGGGCCTTATAAGGACGGCCCCGGCGCCATCAATATTCCGGTCACGGTCGGCGGCATGACGGTTCAGCCGGGCGATCTCGTGGTCGGCGACCAGGACGGCTTGCTGGCGTTCGCGCCCGAAATGGCGTCCGCCTTGATCGAGAAAGCCGAGGCCCAGCGCGCCAAGGAAGAAGCCACCATGGCAGCGATGCGCGAGGGCCGATGGGATCGCTCGTTCATCGACGCGCTCGAGGCGAGATGTATGAACTGACGCGCGCGGCTTGAGGGGGCGTCCTTTAGCGATTGCTGAACTTGGCCGGGCGCTTCTCGATGAAGGCCGCCATGCCTTCGGAGCGGTCCTCAAGCGCGAAGGTCGAGCGGAACAAGTCGCGCTCCACACTCATGCCTTCCGCCAGGGTGGTTTCCAGTGCGCGGTTGACGGCGCTCTTGGCCATCGCGGCGGCCGGTTGCGACATGGCGGCGATCTTCTCCGCCATGGCGAGCGCCTCGTCCATCAGCTTGTCCACCGGGAAAATGCGGCTGACCAGGCCAGCGCGCTCGGCCTCCGCCGCGTCCATCATCCGGCCGGTGAGGCAGAGGTCCATCGCCTTGGATTTGCCGATGGCGCGGGTGAGGCGCTGGGTGCCGCCGATGCCGGGGATGGTGCCGAGGGTGATCTCCGGCTGGCCGAACTTGGCGGTGTCCGAGGCGACGATGATGTCGCACATCATGGCGAGTTCGCAGCCACCGCCCAGCGCATATCCGCTCACCGCGGCGATGGTCGGCTTGCGGCACTCCGCCACGCGTCCGCCGCCGATGCTGGAGAAATCGGAATTGAACATGTCGATGAAGCCCTTCGGCTGCATCTCCTTGATGTCGGCGCCGGCGGCAAAGGCCTTTTCGTTGCCGGTGATCAGGATGCAGCCGATGGCGTTGTCGTCCTCGAGATCGTTGACGGCGGCGGCGATCTCGCGAAACACCCCGAATGACAGCGCATTGAGCATTTTCGGGCGGTTCAACCGGATGATGCCGACCGCGCCTTTGTGTTCGACGATGATGTGTTCGAATGTGCTCATGATCCGTCCCGGAATTATGTGTGGTGTGGGGCTGCTGATCAGCCTTTGACAGGCGTGCAATGTGCCCGCTCGGGGGATCGGCGGCAAGACTTGAGGGTGACAGAGACCGCAATACGAAAAGCCGGCCCGCGGCGCGGACCGGCTTTGGCAAATATCATGTTGCCGTCAGGCGATGAACATGCGTGCGGCGGAGGCCAGTGTCAGCAGGCCGCCGAAGCCGATGAAGATCTTGCCGATCAGCGAGGTCTGGCTCCACGCATCGTCGGAGCTTGCGCTCGCCGTCTGTACGGTCTGGGAGGTCGGCCGGAGGGTTTTCGAGGCCGGCTTCTGATCGGTTTCCGCCGCACGATCGAGCTCGTTCAGTTGATCGGATGCGATGACCTGTGCGTCGTCCTCGGTGGTCAGTGCCGGATTGGCGGTTGCGGCCTGCGGTGTGACCCGTACCGCCATCGTCGTCACGGGGCGCGGGCTGTCCGTAACAGTCGTGGCTGCAGCTCCCGTTGGCCTAGCTCCCATTTGCGCGTTGGCATTGGCCCACGGCGTCGCGTTCGGTTTGTTGTCGTCAGACTTGGCAGTTTCAGACTTGGCAGTTTCAGATTTGGCAGCTTCAGACTTGCCGGGTTCGACCTTGCTGGAGGCGCGGTCGCCCTGATCGGCTGTCTTGTCGGCACCGAACATCTTGTCCGGACTTTTCTTTTCCGAGACGGTCGTCTTGGACGCCAGTTTGTTGGATTTTTCGGCCGCTTTCTCCGAGCCGGACGATGCCTTGGTGTGGCGTGACTTTTTCTTGCTGGCCTTGCTGGTCTCGACTGCCGGTTCCGGCGCGGCGGCCGCGTCGGGCTGCACCTGCTGTTCTTGTTGCCCTTGCGGGTCGGCATTCTGCGCCAGCAAGATCCGTCCGCAATCGGATGTGTTGCAGGCACGCGCAGGCATCGTGGTCAGTGCCAGAAGTCCCGCGGTGATGACGATAAAGGCCGAGCGCCCGTTGGCCTTGGTTTGCATTGGCAAATCTCCCCGTTTGCCGTCCCCGGCAAACCGGCAAGGAGCGCCGCCGCCGTGTCTGCAGGTGGGCGAAAAAAGGGAATCTTTCGTCTGCTACAGGGCAAAAGCTGGGCGTCCCGCCGAGGGCCGCCTAACTTCCGCGCGAATCGGTGAAATCCAGGGCGTTCACGATTGCGTGATTGCAAATCCGGCTCGTAACAAAGTACGAGGGGACGCGAATATCGACGTGGGAGCGCCCGTGCGGGGACGTGAAGACGAGTGGACCGACCTGATGCGGTCGGCCAATGCGGGCGACAACGCCGCTTACCACCATCTGCTCAAGGCCGTAACGCCGGTCCTGAGGGCCGCGACACGCCGTGGATTGGCGCGCGCGGGCCAACCGGTCGACCAGTCCGAGGATATCGTGCAGGAGATCCTTCTTGCGGTGCATTTGAAGAAACACACCTGGGACGCGAACGCGCCGTTCGCACCGTGGCTGTTCACGATTGCCCGCAACAAGCTGATCGATGCGCTGCGTCGGCGTGGCCGGCGGATCTTTGTCAATATCGACGACTTCGCGGAGATCATTCCCGGGGAACAGGTGGAGGACACGCTGCCGTCCGGCGAAGTGGCTTCTCATCTCGCAGGTTTGCCGTCGCGTCAGCGCGATGTACTGCAGTCGATTGCAGTGGAGAGCGTATCGATCAAGGACACCGCGAAAAAGCTCGCGATGAGTGAGGGGGCCGTTCGCGTTGCCCTGCATCGTGGACTTGCAAGCCTTGCCAGCAGGCTTCGGAAGGATTGAGCATGGATACCGATCATCTCATCCGCACCCTCGCCGCCGACAATGAGTGGCGCGCCCGTTCCGTCAGCATGTGGCTCGCCGTCGGCCTGATCATCGCGGGCGCGGTCTCCTCGATGATGTTCATGATGGCGCTCCATGTTCGTCCCGATGTCGCCACCGCCATGCACAACCCGTTTTTCGATCTCAAGTTCGTGGTGACCCTGGGGCTTGCCATCCCGGCGATTGCGATCGGCCTGCGCCTGGCCCATCCGGCGGCTCCGGTCGGAGGCCGGATCTGGTTGCTTGTGGTTCCTGTCGGGTTGCTGGTGCTCGGCATCATCGCCGATTGTCTGGTGCCGCAGCGGTTGTCATGGAGTGCGCGGATGATCGGCAACAATTCGCGGGTCTGCATGACCGCGATCCCGGCAATGTCGCTGCCGATCCTGGCCGCATCCCTGATCGCGTTGCGTCACGGCGCGCCGACGCGTCCCGCGCTGACTGGCGCCGTCGCCGGTCTCTTCTCGGCCGGCCTTGCCGCCACACTCTACGCAGCGCACTGCACGGACGACTCGCCGCTGTTCGTCGCCACCTGGTACACCCTCGCAACCGCGCTGGTGGCCGCCGTAGGGGCCTTGGCGGGCTCGCGTGTCCTGCGCTTCTAGCTGTGCCTGATCGGCCCGCACGAGTACGGCATCGCTCCGGGGAACTAGCGGCGGGACGGTGAATCCCATTAATTGGGTTTGTGGTGCTAATTTACCTTTTTGGCGATTTGAGCTTAACGCCTTGCCCTGACTCATGATTCAGGGGCAATTTGCGCCGGCACCACCCACCGGTGCGGCATCTACAACTATTTAGCGAAGATTTTCCCCGTGACGTTCGAACCTACTCCCAAATCGACCCGACCAACCTTGCGAGTTGGACGTTGAGTACGGCCCAGGCGGCTTCGGACGAAGTCCTGATCGCTCGGATCGCCTCTGGCGACCGGCTTGCCATGCAGGTGCTTTACGGAAGGCACCATGTGCGGGTGTTTCGCTTCTCGCTGCGGCTCGTGCGTAACGAGCAGATTGCGGAAGATCTCATCAGCGAGGTTTTTCTCGATGTGTGGCGTCAGGCCGGCAAGTTCGAAGGCCGCTCGGCGGTATCGACCTGGCTCCTGGCGATCGCCCGCTTTAAGGCGCTCTCTGCGCTGCGCAAGCGGAAAGACGTGGAACTGGACGACGAAACTGCGGCTTCGATCGAGGATACCTCCGACGACCCCGAGGTCATTGTTCAGAAGAAGGACACGGGCGAGGCGTTGAAGAAATGTTTGACCGCACTTTCGCCGGAGCATCGGGAGATCGTCGATCTCGTCTACTACCACGAAAAGTCCGTGGAGGAGGTGGCGGAGATCGTTGGTATTCCAGAGAACACAGTCAAGACGCGCCTGTTTTACGCGCGAAAGAAGTTAGCCGAGCTGCTGAAAGCAGCCGGTATCGAACGAGGTTGGCCATGACCGCGACAAGCAAGCAAATTCCGGAGAGCGAGCCTGAAGAGCTCGAAGCGCTGCTGCCGTGGCACGCCACCGGCACGCTGAATGCGCGCGATGCGCGACGTGTCGACGAAGCGCTGGCGCGCGATCCGGTGTTGGCAAAGCAGTATGCCGTCATCCAGGATGAATACGCCGCGACCATTCATTTGAACGAAAGCCTCGGCGCGCCGTCGGCGCGGGCGATGCAGAAGCTGTTCGCGGCGATCGACGCCGAGCCGGCGCGCAAGCCGTCGATGGCGCAGAGCCTGTCGAGCCGTATCTCGGCATTCTTTGCCAGCCTGACCCCGCGGGCGCTGGCATATTCCGCGACCGCCGGCGCTGCTCTGGTGCTGCTGCAGGCGGGTGTGATCGGCACGGTCCTTGTTAATGATCGCGTGATTGACGGTAACAAAGGGCCGATCGTGGTTGCGTCCGAGCAGGGATCGACACGAGGGCTCGGCGGCGTGACGGCGCTGGTCCGTTTCGCGCCGGATGCGAAGATGTCCGACATCAACAGCTTCCTCGGCACCTATAAGGCGTCGATCGTCGACGGCCCGAAAGCCGGCACCTTCCGCGTGCGGATTGGTGACAAGATCCTGTCCAAGGATGACGTTGCGCGCCTGATGACGCAGATCCAGTCCGAGAAGATCGTAGGTTTCGCCGCAATCGCGGAATAAGCGAGTCCTTGCGAAAACCGGCCATCGTCGTGCCGGGATGCGCAAAGCGGGCGAATAGCGGAGAGGGCGGATGGCAAAACATCGCAATGACGGCAATTGCGGCTGGTGGCATGCGCGCCGTCCGGTCCGCCTGTTGCTGGTGAGTGCCGCTGCGCTGATCATCTCAACTCCCGCGGTGCTTGCCCAGGCGATGAACCGCGGCCCCAACATCAACAACATCAATGTCGGGCCGCGTGGGCCTAACATTAACATCAGCCCGAGCATCAGCCCGACGGTTCGTTATTCGCCGAACCTGAATTCCGACGACGAGTCGATCCGCACCCAGAGCCGGACCAGATTGACGCAGTCCAGCTCGCCGCAGGGCCAAGCCAGCGGCGATGGATCGGTCAGGAAGGCGAAGAAAAATGCGCCCGCCGCCAATGACCAGCGCTTCGTGGCGAAGGAAGTCCTGATCGAGGTCGACGGCAATCCAAGCAACGCGGAAGCCGATGCCATTGCCCGGCGGCATCGGTTGACCCGTGTCCAGTCGCAGAATTTCCCCCTGGTCGGCAGCACCATGTACCGCTGGCGAATTTCGGACAGCCGGTCCGTGAGTGCCGTGATCCGGGAACTGGTGGCCGACAACGTCATCAAGTCGGCGCAGCCGAACTATCGCTTCACTCTGCAGCAGCAGGTGGTGGCGCCCACTGAGGGCGATCCGGCCCAGTATGCGCTGTCGCGGTTGCGCCTGCCGGAGGCTCACACGCTGGCGAAGGGCGATAATGTCACCATCGCGGTGATCGATTCCGGGATCGACGTCAGCCATCCCGAACTCGCCGGTGTTATCGACGGCACCTACGATGCGCTGGGCAGCAACGAAGGTCCCCATGTGCACGGCACCGGTATTGCCGGGGTGATTGCATCGCATTCACGCCTGATGGGAAGTTCGCCGTCCGCCAGCCTGCTGGCGATCCGCGCCTTTGGCGTGTCCGGCAGCAGCGCCGAGAGCACGTCGTTCGTCATCATCAAGAGCATCGATTATGCGGTGTCGCGCGGCGCGCGGATCATCAATATGAGCTTCGCTGGCCCTGAAGACCCGCTGATCGGCAAGGTTCTCGCAGCGGCCGCTGCCAAGGGCGTGGTCCTGGTCGCCGCCAGCGGCAATGCGGGCCCGAAGTCGCCGCCGCTGTTTCCGGCCGCGGATCGCAATGTCATTGCGGTGAGCGCAACGGATGCATCCGACAAGCTGTTCCCTGCATCGAACCGCGGTCGCCATATCGCGATCGCAGCCCCCGGCGTCGATATCCTTACTCCGGCCCCCGATGGGAAATATCAGGTCACGTCGGGAACCTCGTTCTCCGCCGCCTATATCAGCGGGCTGATTGCACTGATGATCGAGCGCAATCCGGCGCTGACGCCGGACGATGTGCGATCCATCCTGACCAAGACCGCGCAGGACCTCGGGACTCCGGGACGGGATGACATGTTCGGCGCCGGAAAAGCTGATGCGTTCAATGCTGTCACCGCAGCCGGAGCGCCGGTTGCAACGGCGTCCGGTCGCCCTGCCGCAACCACCGGCGCCAGTCCGTCGACGCCGCGCTGAGCGGCGCAACCGAGCGTGCATTGTTGCCATTGATGTAAACCCGTCATGTTGAGCATGACGGGTTATTCGTAGTGCCATTGCAGGCCGTTTGGTAGTCCTGCCGATATTTCGGCACGCGGTATTCTTCAGCTCCTTCGGACTAAAAACGAACGCGAAAGCTCGTTTTTCGATGCCGGCCAGCCTGGATTTTTATTCGTCCAGGGGAGGCAAAAAAAATCACTTCGGCTTTGAACGGTTCGGCAGGCTCCCACGACTTACATGTGTGGGAAGGGAAACCTTCCCGGGCTGTTCGGCGCGAGCGCCCATCCACCCACGTGCCGATACGGCTGGACCCGCCCGGTTGTCCCCCCGGGCGGGTCTTTTTCTGCCACCGCCCCCGTGCGAAGCCCGCCAACGGAGCTGATCCGAGATAGCTGAGGGAATATGGCCCGGTCATTTCCCCGCATTGCCGAGCCCTCGCCATCACGACATGATGGCTTTCAATCCCGCCAAGTCGTGAACTCACTGCTGATTGTCTTGAGGAATACTGATGTCTGGACGCCTTGAAAGGACACGTCGCGAAACCCTCGGGCTCGCGCTGGTGGCCGGCTTGGTCGTTCTGCTCGGCGGTGGCACGATGTCGCGGAGCGCCATGGGACAGGACGCCTCCGCCTCGAATGCCGCGCCGGAGGCGATCCTCCCGCCGTCGGATCCCGTTGCCGCGGCCGCCTTCAACGTGCTGGACCGGCATTGTGCTCGTTGCCATCAGCAAGGCAAGCTGATCAATCGCGAGCGGCCGGCGAAGAATTTCGGCAACATCCTCAAGCTCGACCAGATCGCCGCTAATCCCAGTTACGTGCTGCCCGGCAATCCGTTGGGATCGAAGCTGTTCCGCCAGATCGCGGACAAGGAGATGCCGTACGACGTTAACTATGAAGGCGAAACCAGATACGGAACATTATCCGAGGCCGATCTCAAAGCACTGGAGACCTGGATCGCCGCGCTCGGCAGCAAGGCGGTCGCGTCGTGCGAAAGTCACAAACTAATCACGCCGGAGACGATGGTCGGTTTCATGGTCGCCGACCTCGACAAGCAATTGGCGCCGCGCCGCGCGACCACGCGGTATCTGACGCTGACCCATCTCGCCAACACCTGCGCAGATCCCGCGGCGATGAAGGTGTATCGCCAGGGCGCCATCAAGCTTCTCAATTCGCTCAGCCGCTCGTCGAACGTGGTGAAACTGGAGACGGTCGATCCGGAGGCCACGATCCTGCGGTTCAATCTCGCCGATCTCGGCTGGACTGCGGCTGACTGGAGCGACCTGCTCGCGGTCTATCCCTACAACGTCCAGCCCGATGCGCGGATCAATGGGGCTGTGTCCGGTGCCACGCAGACGCCGCTCGCTTATATCCGGGCGGATTGGTTCGCCTTCGCAGCATCGCAACCGCCGCTCTACGACGCGCTGCTGCGGCTGCCGCCCACGTTCCAGGCGCTGGCGCGCGATCAAGGCGTCAACGTCGAGAGCAACATCCGCAATTTTGTCGCCCAGCGTGCCGGTTTCCAGAAGTCCGGCGTCAGCCAGAACAATCGCCTGATCGAGCGGCATCCCTCGCGCAGTGGCTATTTCTGGACCTCGTATGATTTTGCTGGCAACCGCGACCGGCAGAATCTGTTCGCGTTTCCACTCGGGCCTGACGGCAACGGTTTCCATCACGACGGCGGCGAGACTGTGTTCAGCCTGCCGAACGGCTTTCAGGGCTACTATCTGAACAAGGCCAGTGGTGAGCGGCTCGACAAGGGGCCGACAACGATCGTTCGCGATGCCTCTCGCAAGGACTTCGCCGTCACCAACGGCATCTCCTGCATGGGCTGCCACGACCAGGGCATGCGCAAGGCCAAGGACGATATCCGCGACAGCGTGCTCGCCACCAGGTCCTTCCCGCGCGAGACGCGCGAGGCGGTGGATGGCTTGTACCCGCCGCACGACAAGATGGACGCCGTGATCGACGGCGATGCCAGGCGTTTCGCCGATGCAATGGCGCGCGCCGGGCTCGACCCGACGTTGAAGCTCAACGGCGTCGAGACCATCAACGCGCTGTTCAAGCGTTACGAGGACGATCTGGACCTGACGTTGGCGGCCGCCGAACTCGGCGTCGATACCAAGGGCTTCAAGGAGGCGTCCACTGACGCAACCCGGAAAACCAAGCCGCTGGTCCGCCGGCTGCAGCAGGGCTCCGTGCCACGGGATCAGTTCGAGGTGATGTTCCGCGAGCTGGCTTCTGAGATGACCGATCTGCAGCCGGTGCTTATCGCCAACGCCCGGCAGCCGCAGGCCTTCGCCGAGACGCTGGCGCAGCCGATCTCCACCACCGACCTGTCGCTGACATCGGATGCGGACACTTATCGCCAGGGCGACAGCCCGGTGTTCACGATCGTCGCCCCGCGCGATTGCTTCCTGACGCTGACCGACGTCGACGAGAAGGGCGAGGGCACGGTGTTACTGCCGAACAAGTATCAGCAGGACAACCGCATCCGGGCCGGCGTGCCCATCCAGTTTCCGGGCACCGGCGCGCCATTTCAGTTTCAGATGAAGGACCGGGGCATCGAGACGGTGGTCGCGGTGTGCGCGGTGCGTTCCGACGGCGGCGACGCCATCCGTCACGACTTCAGCCGCAATGCCTTTACGCCGGTCGGCGACTACACCCAGGCGCTGTCGCGTTCGATCGCCGTAATCCCGGCGCCGGCCGGGGCGCCAGCGTCGTCGGGCGTCGCCACGGCCGGCGTGCCCGTCTCGTCAGGACCGCTGATGCCCGCATCTTCAGCCGTGCGTGGATCATTCCGGGCTGCGATCAAGCTGCGGGTGCGATGAACGGCGTGCGATAAATTGAGTCCGCCCTGACGCCGGACGCAGAACGTCAAGTTATCTGCGGCATCGAATCGTAATTTTTTATCGCGTTGTCAACCGCGGGGGCTGGACAACGAATCGACTTTCCACAAAATAGTCGCAGGAGTTAAAAACTGATTCGTCCGTTGCGTCTTGCGTCCGTTTTACTCTTTGCGGACTTTTATATGACACGACGGCCCGGAATTGCTTTCAGCCAAGATTTCGCAGCTCGCGGACGCGCTCTCGCCGAGCAGCGGCTGGCTTACCTCACCGAACTCTACGATACCGGACGGTGGCGGCGTTTTCACACGGAAGAAGCCTTTCTGATGAACGTGCGGGAGTCCCGCGCAGCGGTCGATGCCTGGCGCCGGATCGAGCAATTCAACCCGATCGCCAAGCCGCCATTGCCGCTGGTGCCACCTGCGAATGTCCCGCTGATGCCGCCGGAGCCGCCGGCCGCGAAGGATGCAGCGGAGGCGATTTCGCTGCTTCAGAGTTTCGCCGGCGAAAGGCCGTCGCCTGCGCCTGCAGCGGTGCCACCGCGGCGGCCCTCGCTGCTGCCGCCGGTGCTGTTCTCAGCGAACGGTGTTGGTGCCGAGCGCGATCTGAGCGAAGCGTGACGCACCGTCACGGGTGAGATCGCCGGTCACCGGTTTGGCGTGATCATAGCCGACTACGCCGCCCCGGCCCGCTCCCGAAATCATGTTGCCATTGATCAGCGCCGAACCCGCACCCGGCACCACGGAGACTCCGATGCCGACAAAGGCGTTGCGGATCACATTGCCGGTGATGGCGATATCGCGCAGGTATTTGCCCCAGCCGGCGACAATGCCGCAGGCCGGCGCATTCTCGATCACATTGCCGGTCACCGCGGTATCGGCCTCGATGTAGATACCGACGCCCGCGTCATCGTCCGGCGCGGTGCCGATCGGGCGTTTCGGCAGCAGGTTGCGGATGATATTGCCCTGCACGACGGCGAGCCGTCCGCCCTCATTGAAGTTGCAGACCGAGACGCCGACGGCCGCGATGTCGACGGTGTTGTTGGCGATCACGGCGCCTTCGAAAGCGAACTCGGAATACAGCGCCACTTCGCGCACATTGCTGACGCTGTTGCCGGTGATCTGGATGTTGGCGGCTGAATTGCCGCGCACCGCCGAATAATCGCAATTGGTGATGCGATTGCCGCGCACGATGACGTTGCCGGCGCGAAACGCGTTGATGGCGTTGCCATACTGCCCGGAACCGCCGGGACCGGCCTTGATCCCGTCGATGCGGTTGTCGATCACCAGCGTGCCGTCGTCGCCGATCGCGCTGCGCAGGATCTCGATACCGTTGACCGCGGTGTTGCGAATGGTGTTGCGACCGACCAGCAAGCCGAGCGCGTCGAAGGAAATCACCGCGGTGGTCGCGATGTCGTGGATCTGGTTGCCGCTCACTTCGCCGGCGACGTTTTCCAGCCAGATGCCGGCGCCGCCGCTCGCGGCGATCTCGCAATCGAGAATACGGACATCGAGGCCTTGCAGGAAGTGAACGAGGCCGCGACGCTGCGGCAGCGCGATGCTGCCGCCGTCGATCACAAGATTGGTCAGGGCCACGCCGTTGCTGCCCTGGCTCTCGAACAGCGACGGGCCGCCGATGAGTTGCAGCCGGGTTGCGCCGTGAACACCGGCGATCTGCGCGCCATTCGGCAGTTGCAGCCGTCCGGTGCGATAGGTCCCGGGCGGCAGTGCCAGCGGCGCCTGGGCGCGTGCGCTCTCATCGATCGCGCGCTGCAGGGCGCGGGTCTGATCATCGGGGCTGTTGGGGCGCACGCCGTATTGCGTGGCGTCGCGGCCGAGTGCGGACGGCAAGGGCGCGGCCTGCGCCACCGACGGCGCGAGCGCGCCCGCCGCAAGCCCGGCTGCGGAGGCGTTGAATAGGCGGCGGCGATCGATGTCCATGATGCGGTTCCCGGTGACGCAGGATAACCCGCTGCCGGTTACGGGCGGGCGTTGGCCGGGATCGATTGTTGTGGGCGTGGTTAATCGGGCACGAAGGTTGTTGCGCGTTGCCGTGCCAGTTTAACCATGGTCATCAGCATGGCCTCGCCGGCATCGACCAGATCCTCGAAGCCGACATGACGCTGCGTTGTGCGCAGGCGGCCGACGCCATCGCGCGGCACCAGCGGCACATGAATGAACGCGGCGAGCCGCGGGCCGCTGTTCGTCTCGGTCGCTTCGATCGAACGCCAGCACAGGTAATTGCAGAGATAGCGTCCGGCGTCGCGCGAGGATTTCACCCAGGCGCCGCTCTGCAGGCCAGCCCGCAGCAGTTGCGCCGTGTGCGGCCCGAACCGGCGGCTTGTCGCCGCATCAAGCGCGATATGGGCCTGGCCGACACGGGTGTGATCGGCGTCGGGCCACAGCGTGGTGATGGTATTGCGCGCGCGGGTCTCGACCCGGATGAACGGGGTGCTTTGGGCCAGGCCGAAACTCAGCAGGGCGTCCGGTTTGTGGCGTGCCAGCAATGTGGGCAGGTCGCGGTCCACCGCGCCGTAACTTACGTGGAAGACGTGGCTGCTCAAGGAGACATCAGCCAGCGCCGGACGGCGCAGCCCCACCAGCCGTGCCACCAGGCGCGGCGTCGGATTGTGCGGCGCGCCGGGGAAGGGGCCAAAGCCGGTGATTAGGATGCGCAGCGGCCGGCTCATTGATGTCGGGTCCCTTATTCGCGGGGTCTCGATTTGGGGTCTTGCCGGCTGCTCTCGAGCAGGTGCGCAATGGTGTCGGCGCCGATCGCTGGCGTCATGCCACCTTCCGCTACGGAGGCCTCCGTCTGCTTCACTTGGGCGCGAATGGTGGGATCGGCGCGCAGCCGTGCCTTCAGCCGGTCCTCGAGCATCGACCACATCCATTTCACCTGCTGGGTGCGCCGCCGCGCCGCGAGATCGCCCGAGGCATTCATCGCGGTGCGATGGTCCAGCACCTTCTGCCAGAGCTGGTCGATACCGGTGCCGGTGAGGGCCGAATAGGTCAGCACCGGCGGAAACCAGTGTTCGGAGCGTGGCGTCAGGATATGCAGCGCAGCGTTGTATTCCGCGGCGGCCGCCTGGGCACGCGTCAGGTTGTCGCCGTCGGCCTTGTTCACCGCGATCATGTCGGCGAGTTCGACCAGGCCCTTCTTGATGCCCTGCAACTCGTCGCCGGCGCCCGGCAGCATCAAGGCGAGAAAAAAATCCGTCATGTCGCAAACCGCGGTTTCCGATTGGCCGATGCCGACAGTCTCCACCAGCACGACATCGAAGCCGGCGGCTTCGCACAACAGCATCGCCTCGCGGGTCTTGGCGGCGACGCCGCCGAGCGTGCCTGCCGCCGGAGACGGGCGAATGAAAGCGGCGCTTTCCGCCGACAGCCGCGCCATCCGGGTCTTGTCGCCCAGGATCGAGCCGCCGGTGCGCGCCGACGATGGATCGACCGCCAGCACCGCCACCTTGTGCCCGTGCTCGAGCAGATACATACCGAGCGCATCGATGGTGGTCGACTTGCCAACGCCGGGCGATCCGGTGATGCCGACGCGCATCGCGCTGCCGGTTGCCGGCAACAGCATCTGCAGCAGTTCACGGGCGGCGGCCTGATGATCCGCGCGGCGGCTTTCGATCAGGGTGATGGCGCGGGCGAGTGCCGCGCGATGGCCAGCAACGATCTCCTTACTGAGGCTCTTCAGGTTGATGGCCGGATCACGCGTGGGCATGCTGTTCAATAGTCGACACGGCCGCGCACGTCACGCCCGGCATCGGCATTGACCACACCGAATTGATGTCTGAAGTGGCGGCTGCCTGTAGATCAAAAGCTGCCGGCTCAATCCTTGCGATGGGTATTTTATTGTTTATTTTCAATAGTTTGATTGCTTTGGCGGAGCCTCGGTAATTTGTTGACGGCGCCTGAACTTTCCGGCGTGCAGGCGCCACTAACAACAAGGATCAGTGGGCTGGAGGAACAGGCATGGGGCGGGCCGTCGCACGAATTTGGCTATCGGCTGCTTTTGCCGTTCTTGGCGCCGTTCAGACGAGCACTCCAGCGTTGGCCGCGGACCTGGTCTGGCAGGTCGAAAGCCCGTTCCGGTTTTTCAAGAATGCCGCTTCGTTTGCCATGTATGAGCGCGGCTATCCGTCCGTGCGCGACGGGGCCACGCAGCCGGCGGCCGATGTGATCTGGCGCACCGAGCGCCGTCTCAATGATCCCGATTGCCGCGATGCCAGCACGCCGGACACCTGCGCTGCGACAGCGCGCGGGCGCTATGCCGCCGCGCGGCTCGGCTGGGCGGCACAAACCATCGACGCGGTCTGCTACGACAGCAAGCAGGGGCGTTATCTCGCGACCTGTGAGCGGCGCTACTCCTGGGGCATCGCCAAGGAGGATTACATCCTGCCGGACGCGCATACGGTCGCGATCAAGCTCGCGCCGGAGCGTCTCGCGGAGGTGCCGCAGGGCGACTGTGGATGGAGCTGGAGCCCGCGCAAGGTCGGCGGCAAGACGGAGACCCGCAAGCTCGCCTGCAACGCCACACTCGTCATTGCCCGCGTGCCGTTCTCGCTGGAGCGCGCGGCCTCCGGCGTCAAGGTCGAGGTGACGCTGCCGGACGGGCGTAAATTGTCGGATCCGCAGGTCGTGGTCGACGATCTGATGATCGTGGCAATGGGCGACTCCTTCGCCTCCGGCGAGAGCAACCCCGATCGTCCGGTCACCTTCAGCGCGTCCCGGCAGATGGTCTATGATCCGGCCCAGGCGCGTGACGATCAGGTCGCCATGCGCGGCTTGCCGGCGAACGAAGCGCCAAAATATGGGCTCGCGTCGTCGCCGGGATTCGATCCAAAAGTGCTGCCGCGCCGGCTGCTCGAGGATGAATCGAAGGGACTGAGCTATCGCCTGGGCTCGGCGGAGTTCACCGCTGCCTTCGATAAAGCCGGACCTCGTTGGCTGAGCCCCGACTGCCACCGCTCCCAATATGGCTATCCGTTCCGTGTCGGCTTGCAGTTGGCGCTCGAAAATCCGCACCGCTCGATTACCCTGGTGAGCCTTGCCTGCACCGGTTCGGAAGTCACCGAAGGCCTGTTCCTGGACAAGAAGGCCCGCGAAGGCGTCGCCAACGGCACCGTGCGTGCGCAGCTCGACCAACTCGCCGATCTGATGTGCCGCGGCGGCCGCACCATGGCCGCGAGTTACAACCTGCCGGTCTATGCGAGTGGCAGCACCCAGATTTCAACACGTGCAGTCGCCAAATCCTGGTGCGCGCCGCAAAACCGCAAGCGCCCCATCGATACCGTACTGCTGTCGATCGGTGGCAACGATGTCGGCTTCTCCGCGCTGATGCTCTACGCCATGACCGAAGGCGCCAGCGATCTCGCGCCGATTGCCGGTGCGATCGGGCAGCAGATCCGCTTCTCGCCGCAGGTGGCGCGGGTCTACCTTGAGCAACTGGATGAGCGCATGAAAGCCCTGCGCGACGCGCTGCAGGATGGCTTTGGCGTGCCGCCCACGCGGGTGCTGCAGACCGCCTACGAGCCGATCCAGTTCGACGAGAGCGGAGCGATGTGCGGCAAGGAGCCGGCGCTCGGGCTCGACGTTCATCCGAAACTGCGGCTCGATCGCGTCAGGCTCGGCGAAACCGTCGATTTTCTCAAGGATTTTTTTGCGCGGATGACTTGCATCGATAACGCCAAAGCGGGCGGCTGCCCGGCGCTGGCCACCGGCAGCGGCACCGGCTTCCAGCTCGTTGCCGATCATCAGCCGGAGTTCGCCAGGCGCGGCCTGTGTGCGCGCGAGCCCAAACGCGCGCAGGCGGACGGTGACATGATGGCGATGCCGCGGCGCTTGGCCGGCAGTGATGATTTCTCACCGTATTCGCCGGCGGCCTATTTGCCATACCAGCATCGCTGGCGGTTGTTCCGCACGCCGAACGACGCGTTCCTGACTGCCAATGTGCATTCGCCCGGCTTCTCGCTGTTCGACATTTTGCAGCCGGTCTATGCCGGCATGTACAGTGGCGCCGTGCATCCGACCGCGGAGGGACACGCCATTGTCGCCGATCATGTGGTGCGTCACGTCCGCGCCGTTCTCGACAAGGCACCGGCCAAAGAAGCGGAAGTGCGCTGAGGGGGATCCAACAGCCGGCTTCCGCGAGCTAATGGTTATTCATGATCATCTGTTTGGTGCGGAAATCCCAGCATCCACAGTATACCAGCGTCCTGTGATATCGGTTGATGAATATCGGACGGCGTGACTCATAAATTTTTTACCACCCGCTGAACTCTCTGGCGTTGCAGCAAAGAGATTAATTGGGCTCTCATCGGTCATCATGCTTGGTTGCCTCGATCATTTCGTATCGAGCGCAATTTCATGACGTCGCTTCGCCTCCGAAAACTTTACCGACTGGCCGGCTGGATCACGGCCGCCGGTTGCCTGTTGCTCGGCGGCCTGCTGTTCGCAGCCAACCTCGATGTCTATCAGCGCGATCGCGCGGGCGCGCGTGAACTGCAGCGTTTCCATCTCGCTCTGCTGGCCGCCAACATGATTTCGGCGGAACGCGGCCCGGCCAACAGCCGGATGGGCGCGGGACCGGCCACCGAAGTGCAACTTGCGGAGGCGCTTGATGCAGCCCGGCGACGGACCGATGAATCGCTTGCAGCGTTGGAAAATGCACTCCATGGCGCGTCCTCATATGGGACGAACCAGAAACAACACCTCGATGCGGTGCGCGTGCAGCTCAGGAGCGGGCGCGATGCCATCGACACCGTCTCGTCGCAGCCGCAGGAACATCGCGACGGCGCACGGGTGCGTGCGGCAATCGAAACCATGTTCACGGCGGCCGACCGGGCGACGTCGCTGCGTGACGATCTCGGTCAGACCATCATCCGGAGCCATCCCTCGATCGGAACCGAAGTCATCCTGAGCACGATCTGCAGCAGCATGCGGGAATATGCCGGGCGGCTCGGATCCTATGTCGTCATGATGCTCGCATCATCGGATCAGCCGAATCGTGAGCTTTATGACCGGATCACGAGCACGGAAGGACGGCTGACGGAACTGCGTGCTCTGGCTTCGAACTACGCAAGTGCTCTGCGGGACGACGCGTCCGTCCGTGATCTGCTGGCCGAGGTCGATCGGCAATATTTCATGACGGCGTTGCCGTTTGCCCGCCATGTGGCTGACAACGCCGTCGCCATGAGCGGCCAGATGAGCCTGGCGGATTTCACCCGGCAATACGTGCCCGGCATGGCGCCGGTCGAAGCGCTGCGCGAGCTGATCAGCCGGGTGTCGCAGCAGAGGGTGTTGCAGGCCCAGGACCGGACCTATCGCATGCTGGTGCTGACCGCGTCGCTGATGCTGTCGGTCTGGGTGGTCTTGCTGATGGTCGGCCTCGCGCTGCACCACCTGCTGTTCAAGCCGCTGATGGTGGCACGAGAGCAGGTGATTGCGCTTGCGCAGGACATCCTGACCGAGCCGCCGCGGCGTCCGCAAGGCAGCGAAGAAATGGCGGAACTGTTCGACAGCCTGCAGATGCTGCGCGAGCAGCAGCGGATCAAGAAGGATTTCGAGCTCGATCAGGAGAAGATGGCCGCCCGACTGAAACGATTGTCCGAAACCGACCCGCTGACCGGCCTGCTCAACAGGCGGGCCCTGGACAATCTGGGCCGCAAGGCGGTTGCGGAGGCCGACCGGAGCGGCAAGCCGCTGGCGCTGATCATGTTTGATCTCGATTATTTCAAGTCGATCAACGACACCTATGGACACGGCGTCGGGGATGTCGCTCTTAAATGCGTGGCGGCGGCGATACAGTCGCGGCTGCGGATCGGCGATTCATTCGCGCGCCACGGGGGTGAGGAATTCGTCGTTCTCGTTCAGGCCGATCGCACGGATGAAGGCCGACGGATTGCCGAGAGCCTTCTCAATGTCCTGCGCAAGATGGTTGTCCCGGATGCGCCAGACTTGACCGTCACGGCGAGTTTCGGCGTGGCGGTCTGCAAGCCCGGCTCCAACGATTGGGACAGCCTCGTTGCCAAGGCCGACCGGCGGCTCTATCTGGCCAAGCGACTCGGGCGAAATCGGGTGTGCGTCGATGACGCGGAAGGGCAGTCCGTGCTTGGGATCTCCAAGGATAATCGGCTGGCCGGTTAGCCTTGCCTCTTACTCCGCCGCGGCGCTGGTGTGGCCGAGGCGGATGTTGAGCTTGCGGATCAGCTCTTCTGCGGCCTCCGCGATCACCGTGCCGGGCGGGAAGATTGCTTCGGCGCCGGCCTTGTACAGCGCTTCATAATCCTGCGGCGGGATCACGCCGCCGATGATGATCATGATGTCCTCGCGGCCCTGCTTCTTCAGTGCCGCTTTCAGTTCCGGCACCGCGGTCAGATGGGCGGCGGCGAGCGATGAGACGCCGAGCATGTGGACGTCGTTTTCGACGGCTTGGCGCGCGGCTTCGTCGGCGGTGGCGAACAGCGGCCCGATGTCGACATCGAATCCGACATCGGCGAACGCCGAGGCGATCACTTTCTGGCCGCGGTCATGGCCGTCCTGGCCGATTTTGGCGACAAGGATGCGCGGGCGGCGGCCTTCGGCCTCTTCGAACTGTTCGATCAGCGCCTGCAGCTTCTCGACGGTGTCGGACATGGTGGCCGCCTCGCGTTTGTAGACGCCGGTGATGGATTTGATTTCGGCGCGGTGGCGGCCGAACACTTTTTCCATCGCATCGGAAATTTCGCCGACGGTGGCCTTGGCGCGCGCGGCGTCGATTGCCAGCGCGAGCAGGTTGCCGGTGCCGTCTTTCGCGCTACGGGTCAGCGCCTCCAGCGCGGCGGTGACGTCGGCCTGGTTGCGCTCCTTGCGCAGCCGCGCCAGCTTGTCGAGCTGCAGACGACGGACTGTGGAGTTCTCCACCTTCAGCACGTCGATCTGGGCGTCATTCGCAGGCCGATACTTGTTCACACCGATCACGGATTGGCGGCCCGCGTCGATGCGCGCCTGGGTCTTGGCGGATGCCTCTTCGATGCGCAGCTTGGGAATGCCGGCTTCGATGGCTTTTGCCATGCCGCCCAGAGCCTCGACCTCCTGGATGTGACCCCAGGCTTTCTTCGCCAGATCCTGGGTCAGCCTCTCCACATAATAGGATCCGCCCCAGGGATCGACGATGCGGGTGGTGCCGCTTTCCTGCTGCAGGAACAATTGGGTGTTGCGGGCGATGCGGGCGGAGAAGTCGGTCGGCAGCGCCAGGGCTTCGTCGAGGGCGTTGGTGTGCAGCGATTGGGTGTGGCCCTGCGTCGCCGCCATCGCCTCGATGGTGGTGCGCGCCACGTTGTTGAACACATCCTGCGCGGTCAGTGACCAGCCCGAGGTCTGGCAATGGGTGCGCAGCGACAGCGAGCGCATGTCCTTGGGGTTGAACGGCTTCAGCAGCTTGGCCCACAACAGCCGTGCCGCGCGCATCTTGGCGACTTCCATGAAGAAGTTCATGCCGATCGCCCAGAAGAACGACAGCCGCGGCGCGAAGCGATCGATGTCGAGGCCGGCATTCATGCCGGCGCGGACGTATTCGACGCCGTCGGCCAGCGTATAGGCGAGCTCGAGGTCCTGGGTCGCGCCGGCTTCCTGCATGTGGTAGCCGGAGATCGAGATCGAATTGAATTTCGGCATCTTCTGCGACGTGTAGGCGAAAATGTCCGAGATGATCCGCATCGAACTTGTGGGCGGGTAGATGTAGGTGTTGCGCACCATGAATTCTTTCAGAATATCATTCTGAATGGTGCCCGACAGTTTTTCCGGCGGCACGCCCTGTTCCTCGGCGGCCACCACGAACAGCGCCAGGATCGGCAGCACGGCGCCGTTCATGGTCATTGATACGCTCATTTGATCGAGCGGGATGCCGGCGAACAGCGTGCGCATGTCGTAGATGGAATCGATCGCCACGCCGGCCATGCCGACGTCGCCGGAGACGCGCGGATGATCGCTGTCATAGCCGCGGTGGGTGGCGAGATCGAAGGCGACCGACAGGCCTTTTTGTCCAGCCGCAAGATTGCGCCGATAGAACGCGTTGGAATCCTCCGCGGTGGAGAAGCCGGCGTACTGACGCACGGTCCAGGGCTGATTGACGTACATGGTCGGGTAGGGGCCGCGCAGATACGGCACGACGCCGGGCCAGGTGTCGAGGAAGTCGATGCCCTTGAGATCAGCCTCGCCATAGGCCGGCTTCACCGAAATGCCTTCCGGCGTCAGCCACGCATCGCCCGATGACGCGGTGGCTGCGATGGTTTTCGCCAGATCTGGCTCGCCAAATGCAACGCGGGTGAAATCGGGAATGCTGGTCATCGTTCCTCAAAGTGCTTTGTATTCAGCCTACGTATTATGGTTCGGATGCTGATAGCTGACAATGCCGGCAACCTTGGCGGCTCCGCTGTTCTCCGATGTCGTTTTGCCGGGGAGTGCCGGCAAATGCGCGATCCAGGCGAGCTTCGACTCGATGCCGACCTCGTAGGTCGGCGTCACCATGTCAGGCCGATCGAACGAGCCTGTCAGGAGCTCGATTATGGGCCCGCCGATTTGGCGGTAGCTCAGCGGCGTGCCGCAGGCTGCGCAGAAATCGCGGTCCGCGCGGGACGAGGAGCGGAATGTTGCCGGCGTGCCGCGTGTCCAGGCGAAATCACCATGCGGGATTTCCGCAAGCGATGCGAACGGTCCGGCCACGGCTTTCTGGCACATCCGGCAATGGCAGATGCTGATCTTTCCCGGCGCGGCGTAGAGCGCAAAGCGCACCGCGCCGCATTGGCATCCACCAGTCAGCAACGGTGATCTGTCGGCCATCTTGTTCATCCGATCGAGTCATAGGCCGCATTTAGCGCCGCCAGCGCGTCGCCGCCGGCGATGATGAACTCACTGACACCTGCCGCAAGCCACGCGGCTTCCAGTTCGCCCGGGCGGCCTGCCAGATAGATATGCCTGGCGCCGGCGGCTTGAAGGGCCTGCGCGGTGGTCGCCGCGAGGTCCGCATAGATCTTGTCGGACGAACACAGGCAGACCAGTTCGGCCTTGGAGGCCTTGAACGCGGCGGCGATGGCAGCGGGATCGGAACCGCCGTCGCCGTCGAGGGCCTCAATGCCGCCGGTCTCGAAAAAGCTCTTCGCAAATGTCGCACGTGCGGTGAAGTCCGCTGCGGTTCCGAGGTTTGCGAGGAAAACCCTTGGCCGCGCCCCTCGTGCTGCCAGCAGCGTGTCCGATTTGTCGCGCAGACGTTCGAACGGCTCCGCAAGGCGGACGGGAGCGAGAGCCTTGAAGGTGAATTTGGCTTCGCCATAAGGTGCGAGCGTGGCCGGCTTTGCGTCCAGCAACGTGACCGGGGCTTCGTGCAGATTTGGAAACTCACTGGCGCCGGTCAGCACATCCTTGCGCCGCGTGATATTCTTGTCGCGTGCCGCGCGAACCGCGGCGACCTTGTCCTGGATGAGATTTCGTTCCAGCGCGGCGAATGCGCCGCCGGTCTTTTCGATTTCCTGGAACAGCGACCATGCCGCCTTCGAAAGCTCGGCAGTGAGGCTTTCGATGCCGCCGGAGCCAGCGGCGGGATCGGTGACTTTATCGAGGTTGGATTCTTCCAGCAGGATGATCTGGGCGTTGCGGGCGATGCGGCGCGCGAACGGATCGGGCAATCCCAAAGCCAACGTGTGCGGCAGTACGGTGATGCTGTTGGCGCCGCCGAGGCCGGCGGCGAATGTCGCGATCGTGGCGCGCAGCACGTTCACATAGGGATCACGCTGCGTCAGCATCCGCCATGCGGTGTCGGCGGCAATGAACAGCGGCTGCGGGACGAGACCACAGGCGCGCGCGACATGGGCCCACAACACCCGCAGTGCGCGGAATTTCGCCATCGTCAGGAACTGATCGGCGTCCGCACTCAGCCGCGCATAAATCATCCGTTGTGCGGTCTCGAGGCCGACGCCGGCCTCTTCGAGGGCGCGGAGATAGGCAACGCCCACCGCCAGCACGAAGGCGAGTTCCTGCGCTTCCGATCCGCCGGCATCATGGATGATGCGGCCATCGGCCACCGCATAGGGGCCTTTGAAGCCGAGGGTCGCGAACTGCGCCACCGAAGGCCCGAAGAACTTCGCAATCTCCGCCCATGAGTAAGGGCTATTGCCCCAGACTGCACCGGCGCCGATCGGATCGAAGCCAAACCGGGCGTCCACGTTTGCCGGTGCAACGTTGTGCCTGGCCAGCAGCGCCGCGAAGTGCTGCGGTATGTCACGTGTCTGCGGCCCGATCTGGAATTCGATAGCGATGCCGGCATCGAGATAGATGCCTTCAAGCGCACGCTCCAATGCGGCTGCCGACGGTTCCAGCCCAAAGCCATAGGCTCCATTGGCGCCGGCGAAACTCAGCGCGAGCCCATTGGCGCCGTTCTTCAGATCCGTCAGGGCTTGGGTATTGGCGGCCGATGCGTCGGGATGATCAACCCGCTGGATGATTTGCCATGGCATGGAATTGGCGCGCCCGGCCACCACCGGGCTGTCCTTGGCGCGGGAATAGATCGGCGCGATGGGAAGGCCGTCATAGGTCTTGCCGACCAGCTTTTCGAAGGCTGCACCTTTCAACACGCTGTCGACCAGTTTCTTCCAGTCGTCGTGGGTGGCGGGTGGAAACTCGCGCGCCAGTGGTAAATCGTCGGTCTCGGACGGCATCTAAGGGGTTCAACTCCCACACGGATTGTTATGGGAGGAAAATGCCATGCCAGACGGACGCTGCCAATGACCGGTTTGGTCTATCAGTTCCGGTCCGGTAGCCGGCTGATACCTTCGACCGAGAGGTTTTTCAGCACCTCGCGAGCGGTTTGGCTGCCGATCACCCGATCGGGCGCGATTTCGGCCAGCGGGACCAGCACGAACGCCCGCTCAAACAGGCGCGGGTGAGGAATTGTCAGCCCCGGCTGGTCGATCCGTTCATCGCCATAGGCAAGGATATCGAGGTCGAGGGTGCGTGGCCCCCAATGGGTCTCTTTCGCTCGGTCGCGGCCAAACTTCTTTTCAACCTTATGCAGGCTGAACAGCAGTGCGTGCGGGTCGAGATCGGTGTCGATAAGGATGCAGGCGTTGATGAAGGGAGGCTGCTCTTCGTTGCCCCAGGCCGGCGTCTGGTAGTCGGACGAACGCGCCAGCAGCCCCGCCTGTGCCATGCCGCAGATCGTCGGGATCGCGCGACCGAAGGTCTGCCGGACATCGCCGACATTACCCCCCAGCGCGATCAACACTTCAGTCATGAGACGATCGGGTACGGGTGATGGTGACGCCGACATCATGGAAGATGGCGGCGATCGGCGCGTGCGGCTTGTGCACCGTCACCTTGACCGCGCTGATGCGCGGAAAGGCCGCGAGGATGGCTTCCGCCACGGCGCCGGCGGCGCGCTCGAGCAGCCGGTAGTTCTTGTCGGCGAAGGCGGCGGTCGCTGCCTTGACCACATCGGCATAGGAGACCGTGTCCGCGAGCTTGTCGGTTCGCGACGATTCCGACAGATCGGTCGTCAATTCAAGGTCGATGACAAAGCGCTGGCCGACCTCCGCCTCGTGTTCCAGCACGCCGTGGCGAGCATGGATCAGAAGACCCTGGATGAAAATCGTGTCCGTCATCGTTTGTCCTCGATCGCGGCCGCCACCCGCAAAGCCTGCACGGTTTCGGCGACGTCATGCGCGCGGATGATCTTGGCGCCATTTTGCCCCGCCAGCAGGTGAGCGGCGATCGAGCCGCCGAGGCGCTGCTGCGGTTCGGATGCGACCACCGAGGCAATGAAGCGTTTGCGTGAAGCGCCGACCAGGATCGGGCAGCCGAAGCCTTGCAGTGTGGTCAACCGCGCCAGCGCCGTCATGCTCTGTTCAGGCGTCTTGCCGAAGCCGATGCCTGGATCGAGCACGATCTTGTCCCCGGAGATGCCGGCTTTTGTGGCGATCTCGAGCGTCCGGTCGAAAAACGCCCGGATATCGGCGATGATATCAAGAGCGGGATCGACGGTGTCGCGGTTGTGCATGACGATGACCGGCACGCCATGACTGGCGACCACCGCTGCCATGTCCGGATCGCGCTGTAGCCCCCAGACATCGTTGGCCATCGCAACGCCCTGGCCGAGGGCCCAATCCGCGACCCTCGCCTTCATGGTGTCGATCGACACTGGCGTTCCCAGCGCCACCACGTCCGCCAATACTGCTCGGAGCCGCTGCATCTCCTCCTCGGCCGAAACCGCTTGCTGCCCACCGTAAGGACGGGTCGATTCCGCCCCGATGTCGAGGATATCGGCGCCTTCCGCGATCATGCGGCCAGCCTGCGCCAAAGCGCGCTCAGGTGTATCGAATTGGCCGCCGTCGGAAAACGAATCCGGGGTGATGTTCAGCACGCCCATGACCGCCGGTGTGCGGCGTTCCAGCAACCGCCGGAGGTCATATCCCTGCGGCTGACCGGTCGGTTTGGACGATCGACGGGTGGCGGACATCATGCGGTCGCTTTGCGCGGTCTGCCCCAAGGAGTCAAGATAAGGTGCCGTACGGAGGGCGGCTCAGTAGGAAATTTTCAAGGGCAGCTTGCGGGCGTGCTCGATCAGCCGCTTCACCGAGGCCTCCGAAGGCAGTACGCTGACGAGCTTGCGCTTGGCGTTGGCCTCCTTCATGGCCTGCGCCAGCCGCTCCGGATTGCGGTGAACGAACTCCCGGACAGTCGTGACGCCGGCGGCGCGCAGCAGTTCGGCCTTGGCCTTGCCCATCCCCTTGATCCGCATGCAGTCGGCGATATTGGCCCATTCCAGCAGTTGCTGTTCACTGAGGCCGGTATCGGCCGCCAGTGTCTTGCGGCCCTTCACCGTGTGGGCGGCGTCCAGCAGACCTTCTGTTGTTCGAATTCCAACCGATTTCAGCTTCGCGGCGGCCTGGGCGGAAAGGCCATCAATCTTGGCAATGGGATATGTCATGACAACTGAACTGGGGACACGTGAACTGGAGAGTGGAAATCAGGCGAACTGGCTCAGGCCCGGCGTGCCGGCAATGATCTCGTCGATCTTGTCCGCGCCAACCCGCTCCCGCCCGAACCTGAACAGCTCACGCGCCACTGCCTGGATCTCGCCCATGCCGAGACCAAGGCCCATCAGCTTGCCACCAAGCGCCATCAGGCCGCCGCCAAACAAGCTGCCAAGTCCACTTGAAAGTCCGCCACGGCTGCCGCCGTTGGCTTCGACCGCGGCTGCAGCGCCGGGAATTTTGTCGATCAGTGTCTGAACCGTGTCAGTCGGGCCTTCGGTCCGCAGGAAGCCCAGAATGATGCCGATCGTCTTTTCAGCAACCGCTTTATCAATACCAACTTTTGCAGATAGCTGCTCGATCAACTCGTCCATAACTGCCCCGCCTGCCGGTTACTCGCCGGCTGCTTGCTTATGAAATTCATCTTGAGCTTTCGAGCGGCAAAATTCAAGCGACGTACGTGTTCGAAAACATTGATTCGTCCCAAACGCCTCCAAAGTGTTGCGGCTTTGCAAGATGGCTCGCAAGATTGATGCGGAATGTCGCAGGCCTGCCGTCACGATGACTTCGCAGCCCAACCTGAAAATACGAAGATTTCCGTATTCGGGTTTCAACGGTATGGATTTCCTCGGCCCGATTTGGGTTTGAGAGTTTCATTACCGTCGTGGAATGCAGTAAGATCGACCCCGACAAACGCCGGTCGGTCAACGGGAATTTCGAGCCGGCATTTTCATGAGGCAGAACGATGGCGACTGGGACGGCTGCTGATACCAACGACTCGATTTTCATCGGCAAGGAAGAGCAGGCCGCTTATCTGACATTATCACTTGCCAACCGCCACGGTCTGGTCACTGGCGCAACCGGTACCGGCAAGACGGTGTCGTTGCAGGTGATGGCGGAAGGGTTTGCCCGCGCCGGTGTTCCAGTTTTTGCATCGGATATCAAGGGCGATCTCTCGGGGATCGCCGAGGTGGGCGAAGCCAAGGATTTCATCGTCAAGCGGGCCCAGGAGATGGGTCTCAAGTTCCAGCCCGATCAGTTCTCGACGATTTTCTGGGACGTGTTCGGTGAGCAGGGACATCCGGTGCGCGCCACCGTCTCGGAGATGGGACCGCTGCTGCTGTCGCGGATGATGGACCTGAACGACGTCCAGGAAGGCGTGCTCAACATCGCGTTTCGCGTGGCGGACGAGCAGGGCCTGTTGCTGCTCGACATGAAGGACCTGCGCGCAATCCTCGTCTTCATCGCCGAGCATGCCGACGAATTGACCACCCAGTACGGCAACGTGTCGAAACAGACCGTGGGAACCATCCAGCGCCAGCTCCTGGTGTTGGAAAACCAGGGCGGCACCAAGTTTTTCGGGGAACCGGCGCTCGACCTGAAGGACTTCATGCGCACCGACAAGGATGGTCGCGGCATGGTCAATATCCTGGTCGCCGACAAGCTGATGCAGAGCCCGCGCCTGTATGCCACGTTCCTGCTGTGGATGCTGTCGGAGCTGTTCGAGCAGCTTCCCGAAGTCGGCGATCCGCCGAAGCCGAAGCTGGTGTTCTTCTTCGATGAGGCGCACCTCTTGTTCAACGATCCGCCCAAGGCGCTGATGGACAAGATCGAGCAGGTGGTGCGCCTGATCCGCTCCAAGGGGGTTGGGGTCTATTTCGTCACGCAAAATCCGATCGATGTCCCCGACCGGGTGCTGGCCCAGCTCGGCAATCGGGTGCAGCACGCGTTGCGTGCGTTCACCCCGCGCGACCAGAAGGCGGTCGCTGCGGCGGCGGAGACCTTCCGCCCCAATCCGAAACTCAACACCGCCAAGATCATTACCGAGCTCGGCAAAGGTGAGGCGCTGGTCTCCTTCCTCGAAGGCAACGGCACGCCTGCAATGGTCGAGCGGGTCATGGTCCGCCCGCCGTCGGCGCGGATCGGGCCGGTGACATCAGACGAACGCAAGGCGATCATCGCCGCCAGTCCGGTGAAGGGCAAATACGATACCGAGATCGATCGCGAATCCGCCTACGAGGTGTTGCAGAAGCGCGTCGCCGGTACGGCGGCAACCGCGGACGGCGGTGGCGGAGGTGGTGGCATTCTCGGTCAGATCGGCTCGATCGTCGGCACGATCTTTGGAACCAACGTGCCACGCGGCAAGATGTCCACCGGACAGGTCATCGCCCGTAACGTCACGCGCTCGGTGACCAACAAGGTCGTCGGGGGCGTTGTGGCCGATCTCGGCAAGTCGGTCGGCGGCGCGCTCGGCGGTTCGGTCGGTCGCGCAATCGTGCGTGGAGCGCTCGGCAGCATGTTGCGAAGGTAATTCGTTGCGGCGGCACGCGTGCTGCCGCGATTCCATCAAGTTCGGCTTGTGATGAGCAGCGTGCGGCGCTCGTCGGCTGCGACAAGGAAAATCTGCAAGGAAAATTGAAATGCCTGATACCGGTCAACTGTCTGCTGTCCTCGAACGTATCGATGCCGATTTCGACAACAGCCTGGAGCGGCTGTTCGCCCTGCTGCGGATCAAGTCGATCTCCGCCGATCCGGCCTTCGCCGGCGATTGCAAGACGGCGGCGGAACATCTGGCGCGGGATATCGCTTCGCTCGGCTTCACCGCCGAGGTGCGGCCGACCGCGGGCCATCCCGCCATCGTGGCCAAGAGCAACGGGCACGGCGATGATACCCCGCATGTGCTGTTCTATGGCCACTATGACGTGCAGCCGGTCGATCCGCTCGATCTGTGGCACCGGCCGCCGTTCGAGCCGGTGGTCACCGATCATGCCGACGGCCGCAAGATCATCGTTGCGCGCGGCGCCGAGGACGACAAGGGCCAACTGATGACGTTCGTCGAGGCCTGCCGTGCCTGGAAGTCCGTCACCGGCTCGCTGCCGCTGAATGTCACCATTCTGCTCGAGGGTGAGGAAGAGATCGGGTCGAAGAATTTCGGCCCGTTCCTGGAGACGCACAAGGCCGACCTCGCTGCTGACTTCGTGCTGGTGTGCGATACCGGGATGTGGGATCGCGACACGCCGGCGATCACGACGTCGCTGCGCGGCCTCGTCTATGACGAGGTGCGCATCAAGGCCGCCAATCGCGACCTGCATTCCGGCGTGTACGGTGGCACCGCGCGAAATCCGATCCGCGTGCTGACCCGGATTCTCGGCGGTCTGCACGACGACAACGGCCACATCACCATCCCCGGCTTCTATAATGGCGTGAAGGATCTGCCGGCCGACATCCGCGCGCAATGGGCGGCGCTCGATTTCACGCCGGAGACGTTCCTCAAGCCGATCGGCTTGTCGATACCGGCCGGCGAGAACGATCGGCTGATGATCGAGCAGGCGATCTCGCGCCCGACCTGCGACATCAACGGCATCTTCGGTGGTTATACCGGCGAGGGCTCCAAGACCGTGATTCCGGCGGAGGCCTCCGCGAAAGTGTCGTTCCGGCTGGTCGAAGGGCAGGATCCCGCGACGATCCGCGCCGCATTCCGCGCTTTTGTCACGGAGCTGCTGCCGGCCGACTGCACGGCGGAATTCATCGACCATGCCGGCGCGCCGGCGATTGCACTGGACTGGACCATGAAGCCGCTTGCGGCGGCCAAGGTTGCGCTGACCGAAGAGTGGGGCAAGGACGCGGTGCTGATCGGCTCTGGCGCCTCGATTCCGATCGTCGCGGATTTCAAAAAGACGCTCGGTCTCGATTCGCTGTTGATCGGCTTCGGGCTCGACGACGACAACATCCACTCGCCGAACGAGAAGTACGACCTGCGCAGCTTCCACAAGGGCATTCGCTCATGGGCGCGCATTCTCGCGGCATTCGCAGCCGCACCGCGTGCCTGAGCCTCGAGCTTGAGCGGATTGCAACAGTAAAAAACGCCGTCCGGAATTGGGCGGCGTTTTGATGTGACGTGTAGAGGGTGATGCAGCTCTTATAGCATCGAATTCCGTCGTTGTAACTCAGGTTTTGTAGCTGGGATCGAGACGATCCAGCTTGCGCAGCAGTGGTGGCCACACCAGCAGGTTGGCCCGGCGCTCGGCGCGGTCGCGGTCCGCGACCAGATTTTCGTTCTTTTCGATCACGAATTTCTCTACTGGGTAGGCGGTCGGGCCCAGCATCCGGGTGCGCACCTGCATGGTGCAGGCCCGCTCCAGGTGGAACATGCGCTCGAACGCGGACGCGACCGAGCGTCCCACTGTCAGGGTGCCGTGATTGCGCAGCAACAGATGGTTCTTGTCGCCGAGGTCCTTCTGGATGCGCGGGCGCTCGTCGTGGTCGAGCGCGATTCCTTCATAGTCGTGATAAGCGAGATCGCCGGTGACGAGCTGGGCGGTCTGGTTCAGAGGCTGCAGGCCTTCGAGGCAACTCGCGACCGCAACGCCGTCGGGGGTGTGGAGATGCAGCACGCAGCCAGCATCCTCGCGGACTTCATGGATCGCCGAGTGGATGGTGAATCCCGCCGGATTGATGCTGTACTGGCTCTCGGTCAGCAGGTTGCCGTCGAGGTCGACCTTGACCAGGCTGGATGCGGTGATTTCATCGAACATCAATCCGTACGGATTGATCAGGAAGTGGTGTTCCGGCCCCGGCACGCGGGCGGAGATGTGGGTGTCGACAAGATCGTCCCAGCCATAGAACGCCACCAGGCGATAGGCAGCGGCGAGATTGACGCGCTGCGTCCATTCCGCCTCGGTCATGTCGGAGCGAACTTCCTTCAGGCGTGCTTCCGCCGGTGACATCTGGCTTTTCCCTTGTGTTCCGCTGATCCGATTGAGGCAAGCGTATCCGCGGGTCCGGCTTGCGGCAACACCACAAGCTCGCCCATAACGTCATGCCTGACGCGCGCGATATGCGATCAGGAGAAGAAATTGTCAGGGCGCAGGGATTGCCAGCAGGTCGGAGATATTGCGGCCGCGAATGTCGTAGACACGCGCGAACACCACGTCGTCGCGCTTGATCTCCACCAGCACCGGCGCGGTGAGGCCCTTGCAGTAGAACTCGCCCAGCGTCATGGCGAAGTCGGCGCCCTTGCTGTCCCAGCCGATGCTGAAATCCTGGCCGAGTGCGACCTGCGCCGGTCGCTGCGGTCCGCACACCGCAACCTTCCACTTGCCGCCCTTGGTGGGTTCTTCGTCGCGTTCGTCCAGCAGTTCCTGCAGCTCGTCCGAGGCCTGCTTGAAGGCCAGCCCCCAGTAATCAAGCATGTAGCGCGCATCCGCGGCGCGCACCGTTCCTGCGATATGGTTGAAGTGGGTGTATTGATACGGATGCAGCCGGATCATCTCGTTCAGCGGCAGCAACAGTCCGAATATGAAAACCGCGACCGCCGCGCTCTGCGCGCCGCGGCCATGATCCTTGAGCCAGTTGTACAGCCAGCCGAATGCTGCGCCGGCCAGCACCGTCATCGGCGGAATGACGAAGATGAAGTGCCGGATGCCGTTGTACAGCGCCGGACGTTTGACCATGGCAATGACGAGCGGCAGCGTGGCGGCGAGCGTCAGCATCAGGAGAATGGTCTTGCGATTCGGCGCAACATTCGGCCGTGACAGCGACATGAAGGTGCCGGCGATGCCCGCCACGCCGAGGCCGATCAGGATTTCCGGCAATTGCAGGGCGAACAGGGTCGGCAGATAGGACCATGGCATGTCCGGAACCGACACCAATGCGCCGTCGAACATTTCCTTCCAGGGCTTCTCGAAGAAATGCGAGAAGTAGGTCAGGGCATGAAACGGATTGGCCGGCTCCATGATCGACCAGGGCCAGATCAGCCCCATGATCAGGTAGCCCAGCAGCAGGCCGGGCAGCAGCACGTAGCAGACATGGGCGAAGCGATGCACGGCCTCGCGCAAGCCTTGCGCGCGGACATCGGCCAGCAGCAATGGAATGAATCCGACCAGCGCATAAACCAGCGCCAGGCCGCCGAGGATGCGCGATCCGATCGACAGGCCAGCGCCGATGCCGATGATCAGCACGGTGTGGGCGGAAGGCTTGGGATAATCCTGCGCCAGCCGCACCAGTCCCAGCATCAGCACCATCATTGCCACCGCGAAGGGCGCATCCTTCGGGTTCATGAACATATGGCCGTAGAACGTCGGACATAGCGCCAGCAGCAGCAAGGTCGCAAGGCCGGCGATCGGGCCGCCGACCCGTCGTCCCACCCGCCAGGTTACGGCAAGACCGATGACTCCGACGATCGCGCCGAGCAAGCGGCGGGTCTCGAACAGTTCGAACGGCACGATCTTGTGCAGCAGCGCCGCCGCCATGTCGAAGCCGCCGCCGTACATGAAGAGATTGGCGAACGACAGCGCGCCGGTGTCCCTGAACCCGGACCCGTACATCTTCAGCAACAGATCGGCGTATTCGGCGTGGGTGTAATCGTCCCAGCCGAGACCGTAATCCTCGAACGTCAGCCCGGCGACAATGATGACGATGCCGAGCGCGACCCATGCAAGATCGTCACAAATCTGCTCGATTGAGCGCCGCTGTGGCGTCTCAACGACTGAAGTCGTTATCGATGACATGATATTGTTTAACCCAGCGACCCCCGTCGGCCTCGCGTTTGCGCTGTAGGCCTTCATCTTCCCCAGGGGCCATATATAGCGCGGTATTGGTTTCAAGTAATTGTCAATTGTGGCGCAATTTCCCTGATGCAGTGCAACATTTGCGGCACGGTAAAGAATTAACAGCCTGTTACGATTCACACCGCAAAATCGCGCGACGTTAAGTCGAATCAATGGGATTCGCTCCCGGTCAGGGAACCGGGACGTGGGGTCGATCAGTCGTTGTCGATTGTCGGTTGCGACAATATGACGTTATCGTGGCATGGGGCGCTGCTGCAGGATGGCGGCAGGGCGGGGAGTGGCGGATGATTGGGCTCTTGGTTGCCGGATTGGTCGTCTTTGTCGTCGGGCTGCTGGCGATCGGATTCGGCTTTCCGGTCAAGGAATTCAGCTTCGGCAACACCCTGATCGTTACCGGCGTGCTGGGGGCTTGCACCGGGTTGGTGCTGTTTGCACTCGCGCTGGTTGTGCGGGAACTCAAAGCCATCTCGCAGGCACTGGCGGCTGCACCGGCCCGTCCTCAGGAAGACCCGGATCCGTTTGCCGCCCAAAGCCCCACACTTGCTGGGGCGTCAGGCGTGACGTCTCCAGCGCCAAGCCCGCCGCCATGGCAAAACGAGGCGGGCGGGCGAGACCGTACACGCCTCCCGGAGCCAGCGCTTGAACCGGAAGCCGCCGCCGCCTCATCTGTTCCAGAACCGGAACCGGCCAAAAAACGCAGAAATCTGCTGTTCAGGTCGTCCAAACGAGATCGGGCTCAGGAGCCGGCCGATGCCGCCCAGCCGGATGACATGGTTCCGGCCAGCGAGGCGCCGGCGCCGGAACCGCAGGTGTCATTCGAGGATGCCTGGCCGGCCGCCGAGCGGACACGCTCCGACCCGTTGCGCCGCACGCCGCGAGCTTCGGATCCAGCAGCGACCGAGGACGTGAGGCCTGCTCCGCCGCCGCTCCGCCGGCCCGCCGAAGCGCCACCGGTCACGGTCCTGAAGTCCGGCGTGGTCGACGGGATGGCCTATTCGCTCTATTCCGACGGCTCGATCGAGGCGCAGATGCCGGAAGGCATGATCCGCTTTGCCTCCATCGACGAGCTCCGCCAGCATCTCGACCAGCGCGGTGCGTAGCAGGCTACTGATCGTTGAATTGCTGTGGCGTCGAAATAAATCCTGCCATCGCCAGCGTTGTTCTTGTCACAGCCACAGCAATCGCCTCATAATCCGCAAGTCAAACGGTGCTGGCTTCCAGATTCGACCGGATTGATCGGCCTGTTGACCTTGCGGATTGCGTCGGATCCAGGCTCTCACGAAAGATCCGAGCCATGAGCGACGCCGCGGGAAAAAACCTCATCGAGCTGACGGCCACGATCGTGTCGGCCTTTGTCGGCAACAATGTCACGCAGGCGTCGGAGCTGCCCGGCCTGATCAGCCAGGTGCATGGCGCGCTGGTACGGGTGGCGTCCGGGCAGGGCGAAGCGGTGGCCGAGCCGGCCAAACCCGCCGTTTCCGTCAAGAAATCGATGACGTCGGACTATCTGGTGTGCCTCGAGGACGGCAAGAAATTCAAGTCGCTGAAGCGGCACCTGCGGACACAGTACAATATGACCCCGGAGCAGTACCGGGAAAAATGGGGGCTGCCGCCGGATTATCCGATGGTCGCACCGAACTATGCGGTGGCCCGCTCGCAACTGGCAAAGAAGATGGGCCTCGGCCAGCAGCGACGGCGGCGGCGATAGGACAGCGGCCTACGCGGCGGCGAGGGTCTCGCGCGCATCACGGCGGATGCGGTCGACCATGGCGCGAAAGCCGTTCGAGCGTTGCGGCGTCAGGTGTTCGCCGAGCCCGAGCTCCTCGAACAGGGCCACCGCGTCGGTCTCGAGAATTGTCTGCGGCGGTTTGTCGGAGTACAGCGCCAGCAGAATGGCGATCAGTCCGCGCACGATATGGGCATCGCTGTCGCCGACATAGTGCAGGATCTGGGCACCTCCGCCGTCGTGCGTCAGAGTTCGTGCCAGCCAGACTTGGCTGGCGCAGCCCTGCACTTTGTTCTCGGCGGAGTGGTCGGCCTCGCTCATGGGTGCCAGCATGCGCCCGAGCTCGATCACGTACCGGTAGCGGTCATCCCACTCATCCAGCAGTGCAAAATTGTCCTTGATCTCGTCGATCGTCATCGCATCCCGCATCTCAGTCGCCCGAGGCTTTATATGAGATCGCGGGGCACCGAAAGCGATAACCGGGGTAGCCGATCCTGAAAAAACAGGCCGTACCGGGCCGTATCGGCGGCCTCGAGGTTCCCTGGAGTCATGACGGCGTGGGCTGGAGTTGGGCTCAGCCTCGCCGCTGGGACGAGGTGTTGGGCGCGCGCCACTCCACCTGCAGGTCCTCGGCCGTCAGCGTATCACCGCTCGCGGCGCGAAGGCTCTCGACCGACCCGACCGATCCGGTGTGATCGGGTGGCCGCTTGTCGGTGATCATGTTGTAGAGCTTTTTGGCGCCCGCCTGTGCCCGATGTCCGATCACGGTGGCTGCCTGGCCGCCGACCGCACAGGCGCCGGGCTGCCGGGTGCAAAATTGAGTCATGTCGGATACCGCGGCGGTCGCCGCAGAGATCGCATCCGCGGCCCCAACCTGCGGAGTCGCAGCCTTGTCCATGTCCTGCGACTTGTCTGTCGGCAGCAGCACGAGCACAAGCCCGAGCCAGAATGCCATGCGAAGCAGAAAAAACATCTCGCCACCCGTCGTACTGTTTCACCCCGTTGCGATTTGATCTCGCAATCTTCCCGAGCAGCAGTAGCAGGCGCCGATAAATCCCCCGTTTGAACGATCCGCTCAAATTGCAGAAAATTTGAATGATTTGGTTTGCCGTAAATTTTCGATTGACCGGCGCGGGACAATTTCCGGAAAAAATAATCGCAATTTGTCGGCATTATGCGCGATGCGCCAAGTGGTCTGCGTTGGCGGCGATCGTCTGGCTGCTTCGAATATGCACTCTTTCGAAACCATATCAGGCGGCAAACGGAAACTTTGCGTTCACCATTCCGCCTGAATACGCCGTTTCCGGGCGCCGAATGGGTGATTGCCACCAGGCCGGGCCGCGGTCACGGGTGGGTTTTAGCGTTCGCTTAAGTTCGCTCTGACACGATCCGGCAACGAAAAATTGGGGGCGTTCTGGCGCGTCTTTATATGACGAGCACGCCAAAGCGCGAGACTAACGTGATTGTTCTGAGCAGAGTTCGCGAACACCTGGATGCCTTGCTGCACCCGTCTGCGCGTTATAACGCAATGACGAGCGCGCGGCATCGTGCGTTTATCGCGCCGCGTCTGCTGGGCAGCCTCGCGGCGCTGGCGTCGCTGCCGATCTATCTGGCGTTTCGCGGCGCGCCTGCCGGAATCGAAGTCGCTGTTTATGCCTGGCTGATCGCGCCGATTCTCGTCGCCTATTACCTTTCGCGCACCGGGCGCTATGAGAGCGCGCATATGCTGTCGTCGGCGGCGCTCGCGACCATGGTCATGGCGGTGTCGATTCACACCGGCGGCATCGCATCTTTCGCGGCGATCTGGCTGGTGGCGGTTCCACTCGAAGCTGGCCTGTCGGCGTCACGCCGCGCGGTTGGGTTTGCGGTGATGCTTGCGCTGGGCTGTGCGGCCGCATTGGTGTTGATGGACGTGCTTCATGTTCTGCCGCCCTCGAAGGTTCAACCGCAGAACAGCATGGCGTTTGAAGCCATCGGCATCGCGTCGGCGACGTTGTTCGCCGCGGTGTTGGCCTTTGGCGCGGAATCACTGGCGCGGACCAGCAGCAAGCTGTTGATGGTCGAAGAAGAGCGCTTCCGGCTGCTTGCACTCAATATGAGCGACGTCATCTCCCGGCATCGGCGCAACGGCGCGGTGCAGTTCATTTCCCCGGCCGCTGAAACGTTGCTGGGCGTGCCGTTGGCGCGATTGGCCGGCCACGGCTTGTTCGATCGTGTCCATGTCGCCGATCGTCCGGCCTATCTGACCGCACTGTCGGAAGCGGCCCGCGGCGGCGAAGCCGCCAGTGTCGAGTTTCGAATCCGCCGCGATGCGCCACGAACCGGCGAACAAAGCGGGGCTGATTTTGTCTGGATCTGGGTTGAAATGCGCTGTCGTCCGCTGGAGCGCTCACGGGCGGACGCGTCCGACCAGGAGGCCGAGGTCGTCGCCGTGATGCGGGACGTCACCGAGCGGAAGCTTCAGGAGCAGGCGCTGCAGGCGGCGCGTATCGAGGCGGAGCGGGCGGATGCCGCCAAGAGCCGTTTCCTCGCCACCATGAGCCACGAGTTGCGGACTCCGCTCAATGCGATCATCGGCTTTTCGGAGATGATCGTCCGCGAAAATGACCTGATGATCACGGCGGAGCGACGCAAGGAATATGCCGGCCTGATCAATGAATCCGGTCAGCATCTGCTTTCGGTGGTCAATGGCATCCTCGACATCTCGAAGATGGAGGCCGGCAACTTCGAAATCCTGCTGCACCCGTTCATGCCGCGCGAAGCCATCCTGAGCTGCTGCAATCTGATGGCGCTGAAAGCGCGGGAGAATGGCCTCGATCTGCGGACCAGGGTGCCGGACGACCTGCCGGAGATCACCGGCGATGTGCGTGCATTCAAGCAGATCATGCTGAACCTGGTGTCGAATGCCATCAAGTTCACAGAGCGTGGCGGTTCGGTGACGGTATCGTCGCGGGTCGAAGGGGCGCGCCTGATACTGTCGGTGGCCGATACCGGCGTCGGTATCGGCAGTGATGATCTCAAGCGCATCGGCGATCCGTTCTTCCAGGCCGGCACGACCTATCAGCGTCGCCATGAGGGCACCGGTCTCGGATTATCGATTGTCAAAAGCCTCGTGGCATTGCACGGTGGCGAGATGAAAGTGGCGAGCCGGATCGACGAGGGCACGACGGTCACCGTTCTGCTGCCGCTGATCGCAACGCCGACTCCGCACAAATCATCCAATGTGACGGCGCTGACACCGGCGCCTCGCACCGACCATCAAGATATCCAGGTGAAGAAGCGTGCCTAAAGCTATTGTAATCGACGATGATGAGCCGCCCCGCCGCCGTGGCCGGTCCAAGCCGGCCGAGGTGGTCGATGTCGACGTCGAGCGCAATCTGGTGATGCGTGTCCTGCTGCACAGTCCGAAGGACACGCTGGCCGGCGGCGTTGCGCTGGCCGCGGTGATTGCGATTGTCGGCAATGCCATGTTCATGCAGGCCGGCCGGCATCCGGCACCGATGTTCAACATGCCGTTTCCGGCGGTTGCGCCGGCATCGATGCCGAAGCCCACGCCGCTGAGCGCGCTGCCCGCTTCGCCGCCCAGTGCATCGGCAAGTTCCTCGTCAAGTCCGTCGCCGATGGTCGCGCCCAGTCAGCCGCCGAGTTCGCTCGCAAGTCCGTTGCCCCGGCCGCGTCCTGTCGAGGCGGAAGCGCGGCCTATGGAGCTCAAGGCCGCGGCGGAACCCGCGACCAGGGCCGTGCCGGCGCATGGCGCGTCCGGTGTGATGCGTCCGCCGGCTTCGATCCCGGCTTCCACGCGCAATGATCCGGTCGGTGACCTGATCGTGTCCACGCGCCGGATCGCATCCGTGCAGCGGGCGCTGACCGATTTCGGTTACGGCCAGTTGAAGCCGACCGGCGTTGCCGGAACCGACACGCAGGCGGCGATCCAGAAGTTCGAGCGCGAGCGCAAACTTCCGGTCACCGGCCAGATCTCGGATCGGGTGGTGCGCGAACTCGGCGTCGTCACCGGCCGGGCGATCGACTAACGCGGTCTATCGCGCCGGATCACACTCCAGAAACGGCTTTGTCCCGCCGGTCGGCTGCTTTATCGTTGCCGCATGCGATTGAAATCCAACATCCAAGTCGCATGCTAGATTTCACCGTATTATATAGCATTTTTTTGTGCTTTGGGTAATCCTACGGTAACTCAACGTGTTTCGGACACATCTTTTTGCCAGTCCGGGTGATGATGTCCGTAGACCTTCGTCAGCATGTCCAGGGACATACCTAGGGCCTTTGCCGACTCCCATGGATCCTTGCGCTGCTGCATCATGTTCGTCGCTCTGGTGTGCCTTAGAATGTGTGGGGTGATGTAGATCGGTAGCTTCGCGTCCCTGCGAGCCCGCTCCCAGCTCTTCTCCGGGCGCCGTATGGGCTTGCCGCGGAACGTAACGATGTAGTCGGCTTTCTTTCCGTCCAGTCGCTTCCAGCGCTTCAGGTGCGCCATCAGGCGCTTGCCCATACGCATCGGTGGAGCCTTCTTATTGGCCGCCTGCCGAGCACCGGGCATCTTCCGCAGCATGATGCCGGTCTTGAAATCCACCATAGACCAGCGCAGGCCGGCTATGACCGATCTCCGCGACCCTGTGTACCATCCGATTATAAAGAACCGCGCCAGATAGGGCGCCTTGCGTGCCTGCCATAGGAACGCGGCGGCCTGCTGCCTGGTCATCCAGTGCGATCGCGGGGCCGGGGCTGGCGGCAGCGTTGCAATCGGAACGACCTTCAGGGGGCCGTGCTCCTTGTGCCAGTGCTTCACTGCGGCGTTCAAGAATGCCAACTCGCGTCTCGCGCAGGTCTTTGCTTTCCGATGCTTCACATAGGCCCGGCAGTTTGCCGCCGTAATGTCCGATACCGGCTTGGCGCCCCACCATGAGGTGAGGTTCCTGATATCGTAGAGGACGTGCTGTTCGCTTAACTTCCCAGCCAAATGCTCATCGGCGTAGGCCGTGAGAACGTCAGAAATGAATGGGCAATCACTGTCCTTGATTACGTGCTGCGACGCGATGTAATCCCCAAGAGCCTTTTGCGCTGCTCCAATCTCTTCAGCGCGGAAGCCTGTGCGGCGTCGCCCGCGTCCGTCGATGATCGTCCATGTCCCGCGCTTTTTATCAAACCAGAGGCGCGGCCCGGCGGATCTACGAGGCATTTGGCTTCCATGTCCTTCAGCTTTTCGATGGTCGTAAAGTATGCCCGACCAATCTTGGAGATCTCAAGCCTGCCGCGGGCATGTTCAGCCCGCAATGTCGCAACCTTGATCCGGCCGCCGAAATAGACACGGCAAGCGTCTTCCAGGCTGATGGGCTGGTCTTCTCTCACACCGTGCCCTCCCTGGGGGCGTTGGCCAGTTCGAGCAAGACGTCGGCGTGGCAAGGTTGGTCGAGAGCACACCAGCAGACCAGCCGCTTGCCACGCAATTCGTCTAGTCGGGCGCGCATTCTGGCGGCGTGTGGGTCGTCGCTTTTCGTGATCCAGTCGCGGTAAAGCTCGACCAGTATCTTCGGGTCACAGCCGCCTCGGTCGCGCTCTGAATATGGGTTTCCCCAATTCGTTGTTCGATCGACGATAGCGGCGTCGGCGGGCTTGCGCCATCCTTTGGAGCGCTTGCGTTGAATGCGGACAGGTGCCATCCCTCTACTCGCCTCAGGCTTGAGTGGTGGGGAGGGGAGCGGTTGCCAGTAGGTGGGCCGAAATGGGTGCTCGGGCGCGATCTCATTCACACTGGTGTAGAATCCCGGCTCGTCTGGATCATCGAACCAATGAACGACCGTTGGCGGGTTCGTCATGTTCGTCACGCGAATGCCAATCGGACGCCGATAGGCTAGGATGTGTGTCCCATCCTTCGGCGCGCTCTCGATCGGCAACCACCCGTGTGATGTCGCGTCATCTACAGCAAGCGCTACGGTGAGTATGCCTCTCGCAACGATCATTGCCGAATTGCCGGGCTCTCCGTTTTTCTTCTGATACATTGGAGCAAAACGCACCAACTGCTTTGCCGCCGCCTCTACGGCTTGCTGTGTGATGGGGGTCATGTCAGCACCAGATCACGTCGAACAATGGGTCCTTGATTTGCGATCGCACCCATTTCCGCATGCGGCTGAAGCGTTCTTCTGGCGTTTCCTTGCGCATCCTTCTGTATGGTCCGCGCTGGCCCCAATAATTGACGCCCTCAACAAACTCGTATTCGCCCGAGAAGCCAAATTCGTCGTTCATGTAAACGATCTCACGAGCGAGGCAGTCAGCGACGTTGAATTTTCCCGCGACGGATTCCGCGTCCTCCGGATCAAGGATCGACATATCAACACCTCGGAGTCGACCAGCCGCCCCGATCGCGCACACAGAGCCGTTCGCGCGCTCTAAATCATCTGCGACCAATTGCTTTATCGGCATCCCGTTCATGGCAATCAGGATGTCTTTGAGCAGAGCCTGCCCACGCTTCCCGCGTGTGGCGCTCGCAACCATGCCGCGATACATAGCAAGCGCGCCGTTCTCGTCATCGTGATCATAGCTATATCCAGATCTGCTCATCCCTGCTTCTCCTCGTTGTGACTGGACGCGAGTTGGCGGATGGCGGCCACGATCTTGTCTGTAACCGCGCGGAACATCATCGCGCCAGTATTTGAATATAGCGCATATGGTTCGGCAAACTGCTCAGCCATCTTCGCTGCCCGTTCATACGCCTCATCGCGCTCTTGCTGGAGGCGGGTGGCGCGGGCGTTCGCGGCTCTCAAATCGCCATCAATTTGGCTGTAAGGAATGTAGTTGCCGAACTGGTCAAAGTCTCCATGATGCTCTTCCCAGAACTCGCTGTATTCAGAAGCAGCGGCTGACGCGCTATCAAATTGCAATTTCCATGAATCGCGGTCGCCCTCCAACTCCTTCACCCTTGCGGTGAGAGCGTCGATGGTGTCGGCGGCTATATCTGCCCGGACATATTTCGTCGGCTCCCCGTCTTCTGGATCTTCGGGCCACACCTTATTTTCACACCACATGCGGCCATAGCCTTGGTGGATTGCATCGTTGTCATTCTGAAGCCAAATGTGCTCAGGGTCACTCAGCCCATCAATGGCGATGGCGTCGCGCGGGGTGGTGGTCATCGCATTTCCTCGTAATCAAGATAGTAGTGCTCGCCGCAAACATTGCAGGAATACGTCTCTCCGCTCATATTGCGTGGATCTATTTCTTTGAGGTTTGGACACGGTTTCCATTGCCCGTCACGGCGCCCGCAATTCGAAGGCCGTTTTGTTTCGTCGCCCTTGCGGTCAGCCATTCCTCACTCCTCCTTGTCTGACTGCGCGAGAGCGGCGACGACAGGCGTCGCGGGGAGGGATGCGATATAGACCGGGATCACCGTGTCATATCCAGCGCAAGCAACGACCAGCGCGACACCATGCGCGTCTTTGAGCGCATAGAGGTCAGACGGGCTGATATAGCCGATGTGCTGTTGCTCCACCCCGGCAGCAAATCTAGCGATTACCCGCGCCTTCATCGCGGGAACGTCTATAGTCTCGCCAGGGATTGTGCTGCCCTTGAACTCGCCATCGCCGCCCGTCGCCAGATCAAAATCTTGCACGGCGCTTTCGTACCCGTCGCGCTCGCCGGTCTCGTAAGCCTCGTCTTCTGCATTACGCTCCACCCCGGCAGTCAGTGCTGTATTGCATGCTGAAATGATGAAGTGAGACCTTGCTATGTCGATTCCAGGCGTCGCGTGGTGGTTCAGTGCCAACATCGCTCCATCAGGCATGACCACATAACAGGGGTCGTGCTCGCCCGGCTCATTGTGAAAGGAAAACAATCTACCGGCCGGCCAAGAGCAATTGGCCGGAGCATGCTCCACCCCGGCAGCAGGCGCGGCGGCGCGGGTGTGCTCTGCCCATTCCACCATGGTATACGCGCGAAGCTTCTTTCCCTCACAGCCGGGCGTAATGCACCGCGCCAAGGCTGGCGGCCCAACTTTCTGTGCAGGCGACTTCTTGCAGAACGGGCATGGCGCCAGCATCTCAGCGCCTGGATTGCTTGGGGTGGTCATGGCTTGCGGTACTCCTGCTTTGTCGCATCCGCCAGCGCACGGCGGCCGGCGGGGGTGTCGTAATTCTTAATGTCTTTGATCAAATGTTCGCGCCAGCCGTCTTTGATCATCTTGCGCTCATAACGCCAGTAACTTGCGGATAGCGTCCCATGAATGCTTCACCGCGAATGCGTTCGCCCTCAGCAATATTTGCTTCGAACTCTTCGCGCGAAATAGGTTCGCCCTTTCCAATAATGGTAAAGTGGCTTCCTTTCTTTCTGGGCTCCTTGACCCAAGCTGAATGCTTCTTGAAATATTGATACTCGGGCTCGCCATACAGCATGGCGTACTCGGCAACGATGGCGTCAAGACTAGCTGCCTTCATCGCGGGCTCCGGGGATGAAGAGTTCATTCGGCGGCCTGTGCAAGTTTTGGTTTGAAATGAGAGATAGCAGCGCGGCCGATGTATTCGGCATAAGCAGGCGGTATAGCCTGGGACATTTCGTGACCCGACATCCAATCAATCCCCATGGCCTCGGGCCCGCAGTAAGTGCCGACATCGCCCGTGATCGTTATGAAACCGCCGTTAGCCCAATGCTCCCTGCGGTTCTCGCCGCGACGGTTCACGCAGACTGTATGTTTCGAGTGCGCTGGCTGCTGAATCGGGAACGAGCACTCGAAATGTCGATGGCGGTAGCTTCGGAGTCCAAACATCGCGCCGCACAACATCAAGTCTTTGCGGATTGGAGCTTCGTGGACGTTCTCAATAACGTAGGGGGCGCCGCCAGCGATCAGCTTTGCGCGGACTGGCTCGATTAGATCTGGGTATCCTGACAGGTCTTCCCGCGTCCGCAGCCGGCAGAATTGCTGGCACGGCGGCGATGCCCAAACCAGAGCGAACCTGGAGAAGCAAATCTGCGTTACATCTGCCTGTATGAAGGCGAACGGATACCGCGGCTGTGGATCGATATCGATGCCAACAACCTGATATCCGGCACGCTGTAAGCCGACAGCAGCGCCACCAGCGCAGCAGAATAGATCTAGCGCTAATGGACGGGTCACTTTGCACCCCTCCCACCACCCACCTCGCCAGCGAGAGAGGCGAGGGCCTTCAATGCGGCGGCGGCCTTTACTTCTTCTGAAGTTGGTTCGCCATTCAATTGCTCGGCTAGAGTTTGGTCAAACTTGCGGACCAAATCGGACCGTTGAAGAACCATTGGCTCAACCCTAGCCGCCAACGCCAGTAACTCGGTGGGGGAGGCGGTCATGGCTTTGCCACCGCACTACGAACTTTGACGTCAACGCGCTGGCACGAATAGCCATGGCGCTTCCACCATCGCCAATCGCCATGTTTCGTATCCGCATCGTTGAGAAATGCGATAATCGATCCTGAGCGATTCATATTAGCGCTTGCCAAAAACGCGGCGCCATTTCCATCGATCACACACCAGAACGTGCGATATCGCCTTGGCCATTTGATCTTACTCATCTCTCCGTGCCTCGCGCTGTAGTGGGGATGATCTGACCGACAACCCATGCGCGCACTCGCGCATAGCGGGCCTCTGGCGTCTCGCTGCGTGAATACTCGTCATTCTCGTAAACGATCTCCCGCGCCATCGCCTCGGCAATTCCGAACGTTCCAGCGACGGCTTCAGCATCTTCCGGGTCCAGCTTTGCCATATCGATTCCGCGAGAGCGACCGACTGCACCAATAGCGCAAACCGATTCCCCCTCATGGATACCCCAGTGAGAGCAAGAGATAAGGTCTGGCGCCGCGAGTTCGTTAGCGACCAGGCGCTTGACCGGCAAAGCATCGAGTGCGGCCAGCGTCTCTTTCAGAAAGGACTGGCCACGCTTGCCGCGAAATGCACTCGCGACGGCTCCGCGATATCTGATAAGCTGCCATTGGTCGCAATCGTCGCTATAACCTGACCGGCTCATCTTTTGCCGTCACCTTCCAAGGGCTGCGAATTCTGAGGGCTTGAGCCTGTCGCAACGTTGGCCTTGTCTCCCCAGACCGCTATGCCGCAGATAGCGAGTCCCAGGACGAACAGAGCGGCGATGACTGAGTTGACGATATGGACGAGGCTCATGTCCGCGCCCCCGACGTCGATAGCTGAGACGGTCGCTGCTTAAACCCGTGCGACTGAATGACAGGGTTGGATTTGATCCTCTGTCCGCCCTGGATTTTCTTCCGCTTCTCGCGAGGCTTCCGGGCTGCAATCTTTCGCGGGCGTTTGACGGGCTGAGATTCGCTAGCCCGAGCGGCGCCGCCGGATTCGATCCAGAGTCGAGCGGCAATCTCGAATTGGTTCACGCCGTGCGTCTGCCAGAATAATTCCTCGCCGACATTATGCTGCGACGAGACGCCGGTCCGGTGATGGTAGGCGCAAAGCCCGACTGTCCATTTATCGTCGGGCTTTTCCTGCATCCCTGTCGGGGGCTTTCCGATCGAGATGCAGGCCATCCGGATATGGGCCGCCTCCGAGGGCCGGTTGCAGAACGTGACGCAGCATGGCTGCTGTCGGACGTAAGCAAGATGCTTGGCGTCCTCGCGCCTCGGCTCTCGCTGCCGGAGTTCGGTCAAAGAGGATATTCCCCATGCTCCGTCGGATCGGTAGTAGGCCCCGGCCCGGGGCCTGCGAAACGGTCGATGATCGCTGCGTACATCACCAGTGCCCCGGCGATGACTCCGAAGATGAAAACGGCGATGAGCTCAGGCATGGTTCGGCTCCTTCATTGCAGTCATGATTCGTCGCTCGATGTCCGCCATGAAGGCATCAGCGAGTTCGTGCGACGTCAGAGGGTCAATCTGCTGGTGGCGGCACTCGGTATAGAAGTTGTTCCAGGCGTTGCGCCGCAGATGATCCTGGGTGATGCCTGGCATGGTGCAGCCAGAGCATTCAGTCGTGACCCGCTCGGACGGAAATTGGACAATGTTGCTCATGCTCGTCTCTGCCTCCCACCATCAACATCACCGCCGCCGATCGGACGAAGCTGCCCAAGAAGAACGCGATACTTGTTTGCTTGCCGACAGGCGAACTCGACCAAGTCGCGTTCGGCGTCTGACGAGACTTGTTCAGGCGTCCGGGTTTCGGGCTTTGATTTGTCCCGACAGAACTCAGGCTCGGCACGGAAGCTGTTGCCAGTGCTGGCATTGAACAGGCCGCGATCTCGGCGAAGCCAGCGCGGAACATCGATTGCTGCCCACTTTCGAAAGGTCCGGGCTTCGATCTCGATGCACTTCCTCGGTAGCCAGACTGTCGGGCTAGTGGGATCATCATCCACAGCCACTCCAATCGATCCCGGCCGCGCGTCGCTGCGCACGACGAGCGCCATGCAGATCATCTCTGCGCCGGGGTCGCGCTGTCGGCGAGGTTTGGTGTTGGGATAGGCCATCACGTTTTCCTCGGCATTGGTGCTGGTGACGCCAGTCTCGGAAATTTGACTTGATCTGGACAGGACAAGCGGCCGTCTTGCAGTTCGGGACCGGTGAGCACACAGAGCGGGCGACCCTTCGGAAACAGCCATCGAATGAAACGCGGCGCAGTGTGAACGCGACACCGGCCCCAGTTATCGAGATGCTGACAGTTGGGGAGTGGACGGTAGCCCATCAGGCAAAGCCTCCGCCGCGCTGGAGTGCGAACCAATAGTTGAAGCCCTCAGTCGTCGCGTCGAAATAGAATAAGGCCGACATGATGGCGGCGGCCTTGCTGTTAGCGCTGCACTCAGCCATCAGCCAATTCAGGCGCGCGTCACCGCCGCACTCAAATGTGCACTCCGCAATCCTCTGCGCATGAAGCGGGAAGGCCTTGGCGATGAGTTCGAATCTGGTGGTCATCAATCCTCCAGGGCGTTCATTGCTCGGTCTTCGGCGGGCAGGGCGATGCTGTGCGTTACGCGCCAAGCCTTCGCGATGACGAAAGCCTCACGGAGGCTCATGCCGCGATGCTCGATGGCCAAATGAGCAATTGCCGTCTGGTCGACGAGTTTGCCGTTAAGTTCGGCCGCATCCAGTTCCTGAAAATATTGGATCAAGCCCTCGGAGCCGATTGCCTTCAAAAGTTGTTGCGACATCACGCGACCTCCGATCTGCCGACGACGCGGGCGAACTCAGCCGCAGGCATCGCAAGCACGAACGAAATGAACTCCTTGAGGCTGAATGGACGTCCACCAACAGCCGACCGAAATCGAACATTCAGCGGATCATCAGACCAGAATGACCGGCAGGCTGCAGCGCGACGGGTTTCTTCGGTGGCCATCACGCGCGCTCCGCAGCAACAATCGCAGCCAGTGTCTTCTCGCAGAAGGTTCGGGTCCATGCTTCTACGGCGCGCTTCGCCTCATCGGCAGAGGCCATCCCGCCGCCTTGCTCGATCGTGTCGCCGCCATAGATTCCGCCGACGGAAACATGCCAGCACCATCCGCAGTGGCGGTCGCTCTGGTTTGTGATTGCGAGTCGTAGCGTCCCCAGGTCGAGTTCGCGGCTGTCGCCAAAGCCTCGATCCTGCCACTGCGGGTTCGTCTGAGCAGCAATCCGCCCCGCAACCTCTACATCCGCCGCCAGTTCAGCTAAACGCGACATTTCTTTTCTCCGTTGGTATTCTGGCGCGAGGTCCGCGCAGCCTCGATTGCTTCCGACCGGGTCGCAAAGCCAGAAAAGGGAAAGCGTGAGTCAGTGACGACTTTGCCGTCGATCGTCGGCAGCCAACGTTTCTTCATGTCCGGCGAAAATCGGCGAGGAGTGGCCGAGCATTGGCCGCCGCCGCGCGCCGCCACTTCTGACATTGATGTGCGGCTCATTGGGTGGACTCCAGCTCGCGTGAGACGCGGCGATACAGTTGGTCGACGATGGTGGAAAGGTTGCCGCCGTGAACGATGCGGCCAATCGGAGCGTTGATCTTCGGGTCAAGAGCGCTGAATGAAACGTTCCAAGCGTAGCCGGGGCACCCGCGCGCGTTGTAAAGACGCTCGCAAGTGATCTTCAGACCCATCAGATCGATCGGTCGCGGATACTTTCCGGCCAGAAGCTCGCGCGACATCGGCGCAAGCGCTTCGCGGATAGACTTCTTGGTTGGGGCCTTGACCATCACGCGACCTGTCGGGCTGGCCGCGAAAAGCGGGGACGGAAGAAGCCGCTGAGCTTGCCTGTCTCACGATCGAGATGGCTCGCGATCTTCGAAACGTCGTGCAGCAGATTGAAATCGTCGGCCGCCAGCAGGTCGTTCAGACGGATAGGGTTTCCGTTGCAATGAACGGCAGTGATGTCCATGGCGATGTCGAGGGCAGCGCGATCGACGCCGTTCTCAAGATAAAGGTCGCGAGCGCGGCGGCTAATGGCGCGAATAATCTTTCGTTCAGTCTCGGGGCAATCAAACGAGACTTCAAGTTTTTTGGATTTGCGAACCATTTCCCGCTCTCCCATTGCATCCCCCGAAAGGTCGGGGTGATGGGAGAAACTTATAGTACGAAACCTATTTCGTCTATAGGAAAAAACCGAGATTGAGGAAAAATATTATGTTCCTGACCGTAACAGGGCAATGCTACCTATCATGGGGTAGTGGTTAGCGGCTGAAGTAATTACCGACAGTGACGTGGCAAATCTGCCATTCAGACCGCCTCAAGGTGAAATCCTTGGCGGGGTTGTATTGTCGAACGCGCCAAAGATCGTCGGTTGCACTGCGGATTTCCTTGATGGCGACATGTACGGAGCCATCATCAGCGTGAGACCGAAAAACGCATGTATCGCCGGTTTTCCAAGGAATGTGAGGGTTCACGAGGGCTGTAGACCCATGCTTGTGGACAGGGTCCATTGAGTCACCTGTGACAATTATACCGTACCCGTCCTTGACCCTGAGAAGCGGGTCCGGGCGGACAACATAGTCCACCGGCTCGGATGTCACGATTAAAGCCCCGCTACCTCCCTGCGCGATCCCAAAGACCGGCAGATCACGTTCCCCCACTAATAGCGCCGCCGACATATGGCCGGGCGCGTCTTGTTGATTGGGTATCAGTTTATGACGATTGTCCAAACCGGCAACCTGACTTTCGTGGGGGGTAGGGTTATTCTTAACGTATTCCCTTTTAGGCAATTTTGACGAAGGCCCGCGGAGTTGGTCCTCGGACAGGCCCAGTAGCTCGGCAAGGGGGATTCGTGACTTTTCGGGCAATTCTATGGGAAAGCCCCGCTTTAGAAACTGCTGCAAATAGGCATGATTCTTCCCGATTTTGAGCGAGGCCTCCGACATTGTCAGGCCCTTCTCTTCAAGTTTGTCGAGAATCAGTTGTCGAACCACGTCCATGCACCTCTTTAGGATAGTACCTATATTTTAGGGAACGAGGAATATCCCTATTTACAGAATAGGAAGCGTACTATATCGTCCTGTTTATGGACCCCACCTCGCAATTCATCTCAGAAATCGACGCGTTCCTTGAGCGCAGTGGGATGACCCCCACTGCCTTCGGCTGGGAATCTCTGAAAGACCCCAGCTTTGTTGGTGACCTGAAGAATAAAGGGCGCCAGCCGACGCTCGGAGTTGTTGGCCGTGTCCAGGACTTCATTCGAACTCGCGATGCCGCAATCTCGGAATCGGAGAGCGCCGCATGAAGCATTTCGAGCCGCATGCTCAGACGACAGCGACTCGCGACAAAATCGCCCAATCAGTCGAGAAAAGCGCTTGGCGCCGTCAAACATGCGATCGCTCGCAGGAGATGCAGTCCTCATCCGGCTTCGGCGATGAGGATTTCCAGACGCCAGCCCTTCGGCACCATCGCGGACGACTGCTTTGGGAAGAATATCCGCACCGGACTCGGGGCGGCGCATGACCCAGACCATCAACACAATTTCTGAGGTCTGGACGACATCTGCGTTGCTGGGTGCAGCCGTCATGCTGTTCACGGCTCTGGCCGGCATGATCAGTGCCGGCGGTTTCATCATCCTTATCTCTTTCATGTTCCCGGGGAGGCGCTAATGCGAGCGGCCTTGCCCAACTCATTCATGGATGTTTCCGGCCCCGCAGTTGCCTCCCCTCGGCGTTCTGCGGGCAAACTGTCGGTCGCTTCGCCGTTAAACGTGGCTGTGACCAGCGAAGCGACCGACTCTTGTTCCGCGCTGGAGGCTCTTGCGCGGATTGCGGGGGGCATCCCGCAACTGAATTTGGAATCCCAAGCGAAAGCAACCAAAGGCAAAGCCGGAACGGCTGGGGCCCAGGGTCCCGTAAGACAGACCACCGCCGGAACGGGGTTGCGAGTAGGCGTGTCAGGCGCGGGCCTGACTACAACGTCTGAGTTTATGGACGTGACGGGCGGAGAGAGTGCCGCAACCAATTCAGTTTCGCCCGACAGGTGTAGGGCTCTCTGCCGTAACGGAGAGAGTGAGCCGTCAGTGACGGCGGCTTGGCCGTCGGGCGAATCCAGTTCTTGCGGCGGCGTGGAAAGCAGACACGCGGGCGAAAGCCCCCTAGGGGATGCCAGCCTAAGAAGCGGCCCCAACAGGTCCAACGACCAAGAAGGAGCCGGGATAGCGTCCGGCCCGCGAGATTCAATCACCAATCCGCCGCTCCCGGCGGACACGGCTGCGTCGTCCCCAGAGCCTAATGCCCCAGGCTTTGACGCAGCCGTTACCCTTTCGAAGCTGGCGGACGATCTCTCGGACTTCGTTGCCGAGATCAACGCCTCGCTCCATTGCGATCCGCTGCCCAGCTTCCTGACCGAACCGTTTCTTGAATACGCAGCGGACTCGCTCGTGATTTCCAAGAACGCCAGCACGTCGCGGATGCGTGCTCCGAGCATGATCCAGTTTTCGTCCGCATCCACCAACATCGCAACCGCCTGAAATCTGAAGGAGAAGTTCATGCTGTTTTTTGCGCTCACGGCCTTGGGAGCTAAAGCCCAATCGCCTCTCAAAACCTTGGCCGATCCCATTTCCTTGGGAGGAGGCAATGACTGACGCGGCAATCATGCTGAAAGAGTTCTCTCAGCCGTGGCGTCCGGGCGAATTCGTCAAGGACGTTATCGCCCGCATCGCCCCGCATGTCGGCCTATCGCCGACCCGCGCCGGGGACATTTGGTATGGCAAGGCGCGTCGAATTGAAGCGGACGAACTCGCGCGCATCGCAGGCGCGCTCAGCAAGAAGAGAAAGGCAGCGGTCTGGAATGCAATCCACCAGATGGAAATCGAGATCGCCAGACTTAAGGCGGTCATTGATGGATCTGACGAGGACTTCGGCCAGCCAATTGCTGCTGGCGATAGCGCAAGGCTTCGTGTGGTTAGCGAAACGCGCCGCTCCGCCTCAGGAGGTTCGTAGCCATGATGGCGCCAGCCCTCACCCGCAACGAAATGAACAACGCTGACGACATCATCCGCGAAGTCGGCGTCGTGCCGATCCGTCGGCGGACGAATATCAACCCTAAGTCGTTCGGGTCGCAAAGTTCAAGCTGTGAGGGCAAGACGCCATTCGCAACCAAGGTAGCGGCGGGGAAATCCGCCCGCCGCGGGACCGTCGCATATCGCTGCAAATACTGCCGGTTCTGGCACGTCGGTGGCGCAAGCAAGATGGGGGATCGATAATGCCCGATCTCAGATCGGCGATCTTGCACCACCGCATGGCCAGGTTCGGAGAGGGCGGACCAGCCGTGCCGGACACTCCTATTCGTGGAGCGAATGCCCGAAAGACTGAGCAGGTAACAAGGTGGGCACCAAAGCCCATTCTCCCCAAACTTAAAAAGTCCGCTCCCTCTCCGATCTCGGGATCAGTCACGAATGAGGCCATGAGTCTTGCGCACGCAATTATCGATGGTCGGCAGCCGGAATCTGACGATCCGATCGAAATAGGCGCGAATTCGTCGCTCCGAATGGCCGACGTTCAGCGCGTTGTCATCAGGTACTTCCAAGCAAGCAGAAATGAGTTTTTTTCTCATCGGCGAAACTCCCCAATTGTCCGAGCGCGCCAGCTTTCGATGTTTCTTTGCCGAGAGAAGACGATGCGATCCCTCCCGGAGATTGGAAGGCGTCACGGGGGTCGTGATCACACGACCGTCCTTCATGCTTGTCGGAAAATTGCAGATTTGGAGCGGCGGGATGTCGGTCTCGTAAGACAGCAGCTTGCGGATCTGCGCGCAATTCTTTCAATGAGAAGGTAATAAGTGATGCCCGGTAAAGGTCGCGCGGCGATACTTGATGACGAAGATCTGGTTCGGTTCGCCGACCTATGGAAGCAGGGCGTCACCACCCCAGAAATCGCGGCGGCTTTTGGTGACAGGATCGTAGCTTCTACGGTTTGCAAGATTGCAAAACGGCTCGGCCTTGAATCAAGGAAGCCTATCAGTTGGACGCCAGAGCGCGAGGCTCAACTCCGCGATCTCTGGGACACAAATAGCTGTCGCGATATCGCGGCAATTATGGGCGGAACATCGAAGTCCAGGGTCCGCGACAAGGCGAGGACGATGGGGCTTCGCGTCCGCCACCCCGCTGGGTGGACTGATAAGAAAGTCGAGATCCTCAAGGAATTATGGCTCGGGCCGCTAAGCTGCGAGCAGATCGGGGAGCAACTCGGCTTTGGCAAAAACAAGGTCATCGGGAAAGCTCGGCGCCTTGGCTTGCCTGATCGGACTGATGAATCTCTTTTTGATCCTATCGTTGTTGCTGCGCGCAAACAGCAGTCAGCAGAGCGCCAGAAAGAAACGCGCGCATTATGGACGCAAGAGCAGCGCGATGCGGCAACAGCTAAGATTCGAGACTGGTCCGCCAGCCGGGCAAAGCCGCAAGCGCTCCCGAAGACAATCAAACTGATGCCGGGACAGAGCAAAACGTCTGCTGTTTACCGCAACAAGCTCGGTCGCGCTCCCGAAATGACCAAAAGTCAGGCTCGCGATTTTCTCGCTCAAGCGATGCAAAGAACCGCTGCAATGCAAGCCGAGGGCGCCCAATGACAACGAAGCCAAGTCGCGTCGAATCCCTCAACCTCACCATCTACGATGTGGCCGACTCCAACTGCAAATGGATCGACGGCGAAGCTCGTGATGCCCGCTACTGCGGACATCAAGTCGTAAAGGGTCGTAGTTGGTGTCCATATCACCTTGAGAAGTGCTGGCCTCCGGTTTCTGATCGACGGGCGCAACACGGGCGATGGTCACGGCCTGTTTGCGAGGCTGCGGAATGACGGGCCTATTTGACCTCATCCAGCAGGACAAGGCGGCACGCGACTTTGGCATGACCGCAGTTGCGAACCATGCGGACGAGAATAGTCCGCGCTGGACTGATCGCGCGTTTGATTGGATTTGCAAATATGCCGAGAGCCATTCGACTTTTATAAGCGAGGAGTGCACCGCTGCGGCCCATGCGGCGGGTCTCCCTGAGGCCCATGACGCGCGTGCGTGGGGCCATCCATTCCGCAAGGCGGCCAAAAAGCTGGTCATCAAACGCATTGGCTTCGGGATCAGCAACCGACGCCACCAATCCAGCACGCCGCTTTGGAATTCGCTGCACCCGAATTTTTGGAGGAAGTCATGAATCTATCCGATCTTGGCGAACTCGCTACCGCCTTGGAAGAAATCAAGAAGCTGAGCAAGCGCCTGGAGGATTTCGCCGACTCTGAGGAAGAGATCGGACGTCTCAATGACACGCTTAGGGCGACGGAGGGCGAGTTGACCGAGATGACGACGGATCGGGACAGGCTCAGCGTCGAGCTGTCCGAGGCGGAGAGCCGGGTCAGCGAACTCGAAGACAAATATAAAGGCGACCCGGTCGACGCTATCGCCACATTCCTCGATGAATGCGAGCGGGTTGGCGTGCAGCGCTATGTCGTGCCGCAGACTGATCGCCCCAGTCGGGCGATCATCGCTCTCTATGATGCCATCGGGAGGATCGCATGAAGTTCTCACTCCCCGCCGGCGAATTCCTGTCCGTGCTTCGGATGGTCCAGGCCCGCACCAAGAACAACGCTAACTTTCCGATACTCAACCACATCCGGGTTGACGCGGATGGCGATGCTGTGACCGTGCTTGGCCACGACATGGACTCGTGCAGCGAGGCCAAGATTGCGGCTGATGTCCTGCAGTCGGGCGCATACGCGCTGCCAGCCGAGCCGCTTGTTCGCTTGGTCACCGGAATGCCGTCGGGCGCCTCGGTCGCGGTCGAAGTCGACGGGCTTTTCGCTGCCGTCAAATGCGGACGCTCGCGCTACAAGCTGCCCGTTCTTCTGGTGGACATATTTCCTCAGCGGCTTGAGCCGCGAGACGGAAAGACCTTCAAGATTACGAAGGCTGACATTGAACAACTCTTCGTTCGCCCTGCAGCGATGCTGGACCCCAAGGACACCAGGCCGGTTTATTCCGGCGTGTATGTCCACGACGACGAGGGCGCGCTTTGTTCGGGCGGATATTCTACGGCCAATTTGGTCCGATTTTCCACCGACGTCCCCGCAGATGGATTTTCGGGCGTCATCGTTCCAAGAGCAGCCGTCGATGAAATAGGCAAGATCGGGGCCGGGGAACTCACTTTGGCGAGCAACGTTCTGCGGATTTCGTCCGGCTCTCGTTCGTATTGCTCGAAACTCATCGACGGGAAGTACCCTGAGCAATACCGAAGCGTGATCCCAGAAATCGGCGGCAGTTTCTTCGATGTCGACAGCGAAGAATTTTCAGAATGCCTGTCGCGCCTCGCTGTCATCTCCGACTTTGCCGACGAAAGACTGATGGACGTCGTAGTGGGCGAAGATGAAATCTCGGCCTCGATTGTCGGCGCGGGGGATGGCACCGAGACAATCGAATGCGACGTTTCTGGTGCCGCCGGAAAATCGTTCTGCATGCCTGTTCGCCAGCTTCTTGGTGCATGCCAGATGATGCGGGGAGAAAAGTTGCGCTTCTATCTGCGCCGCACGATGGACCCGGTTCGTATTGTCGATCCGGGGGAATCATCGGCGATCAACGTCCAGACGGTTTGCATCTCGAAGAACCGAAGGGCCGAGGCGGCATGAATTACGACGACTTCATCGCCCGCAAATCGATCGAAGCGGCGCCCGTCGGGCTGTCGGTCATCTCCGAATTGCCCGGCGCTCTCCGCCCATTCCAGCGCGATATCGTGACATGGGGCCTCAAGCGAGGCCGCGCCGCGGTGTTCGCTGGCACGGGTTTGGGAAAGACGTTCCAGCAACTTTCGTGGGCCGACGCTGTTCGTCGTGATGCACGGAGGCCCGTTCTTGCCCTAGCACCGTTGGCTGTGGCCCACCAGACGGTGCAGGAGGCCCAGAAATTCAACATCGAATCCGTCGAGTATGCCGCCCATCAGGACGATGCGCGATCAAAAATCGTCGTGACAAACTACGATCGCATCGACAATTTCGATCCGTCCAAATTCTCCGGGATCGTGCTGGATGAGTCCAGCATCATCAAGGCCCACGATAGCAAGACCCGGGCCAAGCTCATCGAGTTCACCAAAGACATTCCGTTCCGACTGCCGTGCACCGCAACGCCGGCGCCGAACGATTACGTCGAACTCGGCAACCACGCCGAATTCCTCGGGGTATGCAGCGCCAAGGAAATGCTGGCTACGTGGTTCGTCCATGACGGGTCGTTGAAGGCAACGAACGTCAAGAACCACGGCAGCAAGCCGGTCGACGAATGGCGACTCAAGGGGCATGCTGAGCAAGAGTTCTGGGCATGGCTGTCGACGTGGTCGGTCATGCTGCGACATCCGCGCGAGTTGGGATATGACGAGCCGGGCTATGACCTGCCGGCGCTCAATAAGGAATTCATCACGGTCCCGTCGGATCTGCCGGTCGCACATACGCTCTCCGAGCGGCTCCGTGCCCGTCGTGACAGCACCGTGGACCGGGTCCGCGCCGCCGCTGCATTGGTCAACTCCATGCCGGATCGTCCATGGCTGGTTTGGTGCAACTCCAATGCCGAGTCGGAGATGCTCACCGAGGCCATCCATGATGCCATCGAGGTCCGAGGCAGTCACTCACCTGAACTGAAAACCCAGCGCCTTATGGGATTCGTCAACGGGTCTGTTCGGGTCCTTGTAAGCAAGCCATCGATCGCCGGCTGGGGTATGAACTTCCAGCGCTGCGCGGACATGGTCTTTGTCGGCCTCAATGACAGCTTTGAACAGCTTTTCCAGGCCATCCGGCGGTGTTGGCGGTTCGGTCAAGCGCTCCCCGTGAACGCGTGGTTCATCGCATCGACCGCTGAGGGCGCCGTCGTCGATAACCTCGCAGCCAAGGAAGCTGCGGCCGAGCATATGGCGGAGCAGATGTCCAAGCATACCCGGGATCTGACGACCCGGACCCTCCGTGGAGCTCGTGCGCCTGTCCCGCACCAGACGTCCATCATCATCCCGTCTTGGCTCAAAGGGGCAGCATGACCAGCATTATCAATCAGGCATCAGGCGAGAACTGGCATCTGTGGAACGGCGATTGCGTTGCCGTGACCAAGTCGTTGCCGGATGAGTCCGTGCACTATACGATCTATAGTCCGCCCTTTATCAGCCTATACACGTTCTCCGATGATCCGCGGGACATGAGCAATTGCCGAACAGATGGCGAGTTCTGGCAGCACTACAAGTTTCTGATCGCGGAAATCTATCGCGTCACAAAGCCGGGGCGACTCACATCCATCCATTGCATGAACCTGCCGACGTCGAAGCTGCGCGACGGGTTCATTGGCCTGCGCGACTTCCGCGGCGACATTATCAAGGCCCATCAGGAAGTCGGCTTCCATTTCCACTCGGAAGTCGTCATCCGGAAAGACCCGGTGTCGGCCATGCAGCGCACCAAGGCCATCGGCCTGCTGCACAAGCAGATCAAGAAGGACTCCGCCATCTCTCGGATGGCTGTGCCCGATTACATCGTCACGATGCGCAAACATGGCGTTAACCCGGAGCCCGTGTCCGGTGAGTTCGACGCCTATTATGGTGACGAGACGACGCCGGATGGTCCGCTCGAAAGTCGGACGTGGGACGAGCAACAGCAGAAGATGGTTCCGTGCATCGTCCACCCTGGCGAGCCGGGCTACAGCGTCGCCGTGTGGCAGCGCTACGCCGAACCGGTGTGGATGGACATTGCGCAGAGCGACGTTCTGTCCCGCAAGGAAGCTCGGGAAGAGCAGGACGAAGCACACATCGCCCCGCTTCAGCTGACGCCAATTCGCCGTTGTCTCGAGTTGTGGAGCAATCCAGGCGATACCGTGTTCTCGCCGTTCGCTGGCATCGGGTCAGAGCCTTACGTCTCGCTGCAGATGGGGCGACGTGCCATTGGGGCTGAACTGAAGCCGTCGTATTGGCGTCAGGCCGCCCAGAACTGTGAGCGGGCCGCGGCAGGCGAAACTATTCCGCAGGCGCCGTCGAAGCCGGTCCCCAAAAAGGTGTCCATCATTGCCACGCAAGATAGGCCGGACCCGTTCAATTCGGGCGATCTGTTTTCTCTGATCCAAGCCGCAGAATAGACGCAAACCCCTTTTGCAGGAACCGAACCATGAAACTTCGTGAACTCGCCACCAGCAAGCGCGACATGCTGATGATCGACCCGCGCATTATCTTGGTCGAAGACGGTTACAACATCCGAGACCTGACCACGGCTGACGCGAAAGCGAAGCTGCACGATTTGGCCCGGTCTATCGCCGACAACGGTTTCAGCATCGAACAGCCCATCACCGTCCGGATGAAGGACGAGAAGGTGTTTGTAGTCGCCGGGCATCGCCGCCGCGCCGCTACCATAATCGCAATCGAGCAACTGGGGGCCGAGATTGATGCCATCCCGTGCATAGCGGAGGCCAAGGGCACATCCGAAGCTGACCGTTGTGCGGACCTCGTCGTGTCGAATTCGGGCGAGCCGCTGACGTCACTGGAGATGGGAGGTGTCATCAAGCGGCTGATCGGCTTCGGCTGGGACATCGGCAAGATCGCCAAACGCTTCGGCTGGTCCTCCACACAAACCGTTGACGGCTACCTGACGCTTCTCTCAGCGCCCCAGGCAGTGCAGCAGATGGTCAGAAACGACGAGGTCTCGTCCTCCACTGCCATCAGCGTGGTCAAGAAGCACGGCGACGCGGCCGAACAGACTCTCGTCGAGGCCAAGGCCAGGGCTGCCGCAGCAGGCAAAACCAAGGTCACCAACGCTCACGTCAGGGCCACGACTGGCGAATTCCAGCCCACTGCGGGCAACGTCAAGGTGCTGATCGCCGCGCTTCAAAAGATCGCCGAAGATTCGCACGAAGATTTTGCAGGAACCATCGCAACGGAAGCGCTGGAATCCGTCGGCATCCTCAAAGGACGCAAGGTCGCGGCTTGAGCCGTTTCAAGTCCGGGAAGAAACGCAGGGCGCGCAAGCGCAACAAGGCCAACACAGCCCGTAGAGCACGGGCAGCGCAGAGAGCGGGAAATGAGCCGAACAACTCTTCCAAATCGACGATCACACGAGACCGTTCGGTTTGAGCATTGGGGACAACGCTATATCGTCGGCCTCGGCCGCGCGCACGGCAGCGCTCCGATTCAGGAGGTGTTCATCAACTGCGCCAAGTCGGGGACGCAGGCGGAAACGCTCGCCCGGGACTCGGCGGTACTGTTGAGCCTGGCGCTGCAGCACGGCGTCCCCATCGAAACCATCAGCCACGCCATCACGCGCAACTCGGACGGGACGCCATCTGGCCCCATTGGTGCGCTTGTAGACCTCATGGGAGAGCCCGCATGAACGCCAACGCAACGAACACACCAGAGCATGGGGACAGCGCTGAGCAAGTTGCCACCAGCACAGCGTCGCGGACCGCGCCGGATGCCGTCAATAATCCCGCCCACTATGGCGGTGTTGGGAATCCGTTCGAGGTGATCAAGGTCATGGAGGCTTGGCTGACGCGCGAAGAATTCATCGGCGCGATGAAATTCAACGTCCACAAATACAACGCGCGTGCTCTGAAAAAGAACGGGGCGGAAGATTATGCCAAGGCCGCTTGGTATGCGGCCTATCTCGCAGATTTCGTGAAAAGGGTTCCGCAATGACAAATTTGACCGGCGCAGACGCGCGCCACGCAGCCGCAGTGCATGAAGATCGAACATTCCGGAGCGTACTGGATCATGGCTTTGTCCGCCTCGTGGACAGCATGGGCAGCGACCTCTCCGTCTCGCGTGCAGCTCGTGTTTCCTACGACGCCGCGTGGCGCGCGGGAGAAGACAATGGCTCGGACGCTAAGCTAATCAACTTCCTGTGGAAAAACCACCACACCACGCCGTTTGAGGCGGTGACATTCACCTTTGAAGTCAAGGCGCCAATTTTTGTTTTCCGACAGTGGCACCGACATCGTACATGGTCGTTCAATGAACTTTCGGCGCGGTATCGGGAACTGCCAGAAGAGTTCTACGTACCGGCACCAGAATTGATCGGCGTCCAGTCTAAGGACAACAAGCAAGGCCGCGACGTCGGGGGGCTCAACCCGCTGGTGCACGAGTGCGTTGAAACACTCCGCGCCTCCGCGGTTGCCAGCTTTGCTGCATACCGCAAGTTGCTAGCAGGTGGCGTTCCTCGTGAGTTGGCGCGATCCGTGCTGCCCGTGGCCACGTATAGCCACATGTTTGCAACGGTAGACCTGTTGAACTTGTTGAAGTTTCTGACGCTCCGCTGCGATAGCCACGCTCAATATGAAATCCGTGTCTATGCCGACGCGATGCGCGATTTGGCGCGCGCGATCGTCCCTGTGTGTATTTCGGCCTGGGAGGCCAAAGCGAGCTAATTCCCGTTTCACGTTTTGCAAACGACGCGTTTTAGGACCAAACATGACCAACACGACCTATTTGGCATCCACCCGTATCGGCACACAGGCAGGCGCCGGTCCCGGCTCGCGCCGTATCAGCGTCACGCTGCGCTGTGAGACGTTTGCTGCGCTTCAAGCCGCTGCCGACGCAGCCCATCGCGGTCTATCCGGTGAGGCTGCGGAGGCCATTGAGCGGGATCTGGCGCGGGCTGAGGTTTTGCGCGCGGGGAGGGCGGAATGAAGCCAGAGCGCGCACATTTCCCATCCTCCGTAGCCGAATTCTTGATGGGTTTGGTCGAGACCGAGACCTGGCGGCCGATCTCTTGGGCTCCAAACTACAGCGTTAGTTCATGGGGCAACATCCAAGGGCCTCGCGCGCTGCTGCAGCCGGCGGAGGAGGCTGATTACCCGCACGTATCTATTGTTGTGGGGGAAGAAACCAAAACGGCGCGGGTCCACAGGTTAGTTGCGAACGCATTTCTAGGACCTCCGCCGTTTGCTGGGGCCATGGTGGCCCACAATGACGGCAACACCTCGAATTGTCGGGTCGACAATCTGCGATGGGCTAGTGGACTGGAAAACCAGAAGGACCGAGCGCGGCACGGTACGAGGATATGCGGCAGCGCTGTGATCGGGGCCAAGCTGGTGGAATCCGACATTCCCAAAATCCGCAGTCGAATAGCGTCCGGCGAACGGTACCCGTCAATCGCACGAGATTTCGGAGTGTCCGTCTCCACCATCAGCTTGGTCAAGAAAAACAGAACTTGGCGTTCAGTGCCAAGCGACGCGAGGGAGCCAGCAGAATGACCTCAGAGATGGGACACAACAGCCAAGCCGTCACATCGACCAGCTTTGCAAAAGACCAATTGAAGTCCGTTATCGAACGGATAGAGCGGTTGGAATCGGAGAAAAAGACCATCAGCGATGATATCCGCGATGTCTACGCCGAGGCCAAGGGCAACGGTTTCGATGTCAAGGCGCTGCGAACGATCGTTCGCTTGCGCAAGCAGGACGCCAACGAGCGCCAGGAGCAGGAAACCATCCTGGAAACTTACATGCAGAGTTTGGGAATGATCTAATGTCAAACATTTTCGGTTTTGCGCTGCTTCAGGAGCAGGTCACCGAGCATGTTTCCGCTGAGATCGCATACGAATGCGCGTCAATGGAACGTATCGACAATTACGGCACAACGCCGATCGAGCGCCTTTTTGGTGCGGCCGTCGTGCTTCACACAAGGCATGTACGAGATAGCTGGTTCAAGCAGGTCATGTTCGTGACCGCAGTGCAGGCCGAAGCGGTAAAGCGCCGCCGTGACGCGAAGGAATGGATATTTATTCAGAAGCAGGCCCAGCTACCAGGCTGGCGCGTCGATTACATTTTTAATGTGTACGGCGGTCGTATTCGAGAACCCAATAGCGGCATTCCAGGCTGGCGCAAGCTGATCGTGGAATGCGATGGACACGACTTTCACGAGCGAACCAAAGAGCAGGCATCGAAAGACCGCGGGAGGGATCGCGAGGCTCAAACGAGCGGTTTTGAAATATTTCGATTTACCGGGTCTGAGCTTTGGAGAGATCCGATGGGTTGCGCCAAACAGGTCATGGACTGGGCTGAAAAAGGCATTTGATGGCTCGCATTCGAACCATAAAACCTGAGCTACCGCAGTCGGAGACGATTGGGGGTTTGTCGCGTGACGCGCGTCTGCTTTTCATTCAGCTTTTCACGATTGCGGATGATGCTGGGAGGGCTCGCGCAGCCTCGCGATTGCTCGCGAGCCTTCTCTACCCATATGACCACGATGCAGCGGCCCTTATCGATGGGTGGCTTGGTGAGCTTGAAGGCAAGAGGTGCATTAGGCGATACGAAGTGGATGGGTCTCAGTACCTAGAAATCGTTAAGTGGCTGGAACATCAGAAGATTGACAGACCATCAGCTTCGCGGTTGCCGGAATATCGCGAAAGATCGGAGCCCTCTCGCGAGGATTCGCGAGGAATCGATGCTGATCTTGGACCTTCTACCTTTACCTTGGACCTACTACCACATACCGCGGCCGCCGCTGATGCGCCGCCGGGTGTGCATGATTTCTTCGAAGACTTCTGGAAGGAATATCCAGCCCGAGACGGCGACAACCCCAAACTCCCAGCCAAGATCAAATTCGACGCGTTGGTCAAATCGGGCGTCGATCCGGATTTGATGATTGCTGGTGCCAAGCGGTACGCGGCCAATGCGACCGAAAAACAGCAGGTTGGCACCCAGTACATCGCTCACGCGCTGAAGTGGCTCAGTGAGCAGCGTTGGGCCGATATCGCGGCTGTCGCGTTCGTCGCGGCAGAGCGGGCTACAAACCCACAGGCCAAGGATTGGGAAGGTGCGGTAAGGCGATGGATGGCCGACGAGTCGCAGTGGCCGCGATGGGCCGGCAATGATCCGCGCTCAACGTCGTGCCGTTGCCCTCCGGAGATCTTGATTGCCGCTGGCATCGATCCCGGCTCGGGCGAACGGATATCGAAGCTGGTCAAGATCGTCTCCACAACCGACGAGATGACGGCCTTGGTTGAGTATCGACAATCCAACCGCATGCGCGAGCCCAAGGTCTACACCCTCACGATCGATGGGTGCGAGCAAACGGTCTGCTGGGCAGAAACGCAGTGGCCGCCTGGCTACAACGGGTTCGGCGAGAAGCTTCAGACATCATCGGCAGAGGAAAATGCAGCGTGATCGCTCAGGAAAAAGATCGGCTTGAATGCCTCAAACTCGCGGTGACGCTGTTCATTCCAAAGCAAGTCGCCCCAGAGAAACTTGCCGCTCAGGTCGTGCTTGCGGCTGAGATGTTTCACTCGTTCGTATCAGGAACGCAGGTGGTAGGTCAGGAGCGCGACGAGACATGAGCATACTTGCCTTGAAGTGGTCGAAGCGCTTGCGATCTGCTGGCGCGGTTCTTGGCCGCGTAGGTTTGGCTGATAGGGCTAGGGTGATCATGGCCGACGTCGTCACTGCCAAAGAAGCGCTCACCGCCGCAGGTAGGCTCAAAGCCATAGCTCAAGCTGCAAAATATGACACGTACTGGTCCGAGAAGGTTGACGACGGGTTTCATCGCGAGATGCTGGAACTGGAGCGGCTTTCAGCGAAGATGATTGCAGATGCTGAGCTGTGTCCGAAAGCTGGAGATGCGGCATGAACGTCGAGCGGCAATTGCGCGAACGGATTTCGGAGTTGGAAGAGGCGCTGCGTCAGGCCAACGAGACTGTTCGACCGTCGACGCTGATGCCGGCTGAATGGCGCTTGCCGCGCTCGCTAGCCCGACTCGCGGTTGCCTTTTCGAGGGCTCCAGGCGGGTTTCTGACGCAGGCACAGGTTGTTGATATCGTCTGCTTGCCCAGCACGATATCAGACAATCCATCTGGATATGCAGGCGTGCGAATTTGCCATCTCCGCAAGGCGGTCAGCAAGTACGAGATTGAAATCCTGACACGCTGGGGTGAGGGCTACGAAATGCCGGCAGCGTCACGCGATGTGGCGTTATGACCTCAGCTACCGAAACCCAATGGCCCATGTTCGCTCACTACGAAGAACTATCACGGGCTGAAGTTGAGAGATTGGTGAAGCAGCATCCACTCATTGCTGAGTTTGTGGGGTGGGATAGGCGGCTGATGGCAGAGAAGGCGAGGAAGTGATGGGATATGCATGGTCTAGTCGTGATCGTCTAGCGCCAATGCGAATGGTGCAGTTTGACGAGCACGAGCCGAAATATGAAATTGTGAAATACCATCGACGTGGTCTGCGGGCGCGGTCGCGAATGGAGTTTTTGCCACATCTGCGCGTTGCGGCAACGCGTTGGCTTTCGCAATCATCGCCTGGGCGGCTTGGTGAGTGGCCAAGCTTTCGTTATGGGCGCCGCAAGGCGAGGGACGGGCGATGACCGAGGTTTCGAAATCGAGGCGTGGGTTTTTGGGGCTGATGGCGACTATACCATTGGCTGGTCCTGCACTTGCGAAAGCGGCCATCGCATCGACTGACCTGAGGGTAGCCTATGCCGCCAAGCTTAGCGTCGATAGTCTGTCGGCAATCACAGCAGACATTGGCGACATGGTCGTTCGCAAGCCCGGCTTCTATTTTTCCAAACCTGGCGTTGATGCTCTATCGGCTGGCTGGCATGAATGTATTGTATACGATGGCGAATTCACACAGCCTATCAAGTTCAAAATAGGATCTTCGTTCGAAGAGTTGTGTGCTCGCATCTCCGCCGAGGAAATCTCAAACAGGCTTGCCGGCGCTTACATCAACGAAGATGGGGATGCTGTATGAGCGAAGTAGAGCAATTACGAGATCGTATATCAGAGCTTGAGAAAGACCTGCGTAGAACCAGAGAGGCCCTTATCCCAAGGGCAAACCGTAAGGGGAATAGGACTGATTTGGAGGTCTCAATAATTGGTAATCGATGCCACTTGCAAATGAAGTCAGTCGAGCATGGGCTCTGGGAAGGGACCGTCGACTTCGATGACATTGATGGGCTCTGGGGCTTCCTGCGAGATTTCTTGGACTGGTTCAACGGGACCGGCCACATCGTCTCCGACATTGTGGTCAAACTCGAAAAATTTAAACAAGACAAAAGCAAGGTCTGTAGCGGCTATAATCCCACGCGCGACGGGGGTTGGGTGTGCATGGAATTGTCACAGAGCGGCGCTCGATAGCGAGAGGGTGACGGCCGATGCCAACTGAACGCGAATGCCCGCCCCCGCCGAGGGACTTCGTTATCCTCGGATGGGCGATAACGGATGAGTTTCGTCTGGCTCCCAGCTTCTTTGGACTGCGACTTGAGCAGAGGTGGGTCAAGTTTGACGGCATAAGCGAGTGGCGACGGTGCACTGAGCCCGTTCGTCTTGAGGTGATCAAGAACACATTCGGCATGGAAATTCCTCCAGTCCGCGCGATAGCGAGAAGGTGACGGCATGAGCGAGCACGGATTCGATATTACGGATTTCGGTGACCGCTGGCCAGAGTTCTGTTGGCGACACGGGCTGTGGTTCGACCGTCGCGACGGGAAAATGTTCAGGTGGACGGACGGTAAGGGGCTGCTTGTTGTCACTCAGAACAATCCGGAGTCGGGAGAATACGGCCCCGGCCGCGACCTGCGCGTCGACGAAATTGGTTTTGCGTCGTACATCGGCATCTATGGTCCTGAGGTATCTGTCAGGGCCGTAGCGGAGTCCGTGAACGACTTGGCGATCTACGTCAAAGGCGAGTCCGTCGGTCAGAGCAATTTCATCCGTTGTAGTCCAAGTCAGCAATTCACATGACCCCAATCCGCAACCCAGCCGACGGATCAACAGATGAGGTCCCAAAACCTCAGCTACCAGCTATTGAGAATCCGGGGCGGGTGATTGCAGGGATGGATGAAAAGGGCGCGCGACTGAACTGGTCTCGCGAGTGGATCAAATGGAACGCGGGCGGACGTGTCGGGCCTGAGCCGGGCAAGAGGGACATCTAACGGAGGCCTGACTATGAAAAACAAAAACGGCGGACGAGCGGTGATCAAAGGGAAGTCGATTGTCATCACTTTTCATATGTCAGCATTGCAGTCCGCGCTGGATGGATGGTGGTTCATGGGCAAGGTAGACACCCGATACAAAATCACCGACATGACGGAGTTCTCCAAGGATTTCGTGAATGCGCTAAACGCCGAGGATGAGCGGGGTACAACGATGATCCACGAGATGGCCGACCAAGCCTTTCTCAATTGCATCGAAGGCGGAGCGTTCGGCATCGAAGAGCACGAGGACCAGGAAATATGACCGATGAGCAGATTGCTGAACTCCTCAATAAGCTCGCGGCCGAGAATCCATTCACTCGGCGACTTCAAGGCCTGCGCGACCTGCTGACTGACGAGGCGTATGAGATGCTTCGCGTTCTCGTCGAAGAAACGTTGCCATAGGAAAATCACCAATGCTGCGGCACATGAAAACAACACAGGAGAGGCGCAGGTGGTTCGCCGATGTCGGCGAGGCAAAGCTTCGACGCTCGCGCGGACCTCGAACGCTTCCCAGTCTCTGGGACGATTTGTGGCGTAGCACGCAGCGTTCGTGGAAAGAGCAGCGCCAGACGCGCTGGCGTCGATCGGCGCAGATGTGATTGGGGAAACTGAAGCAATGAGCGCGATAAACTGGTTGGATGTGAAGGTCGGGCAGGTTGTGGACTATTTGAAGCGCTCCACGCCAGACGCTCCCGGCAGTGGACAGATTGTTCTGGCGGAGACTGCGAAGTGGTATTGTGCAGTCGTTCGGCCTAATGCCCACCGAGCCGCTGAACTTGATTTGGCGCAGATGGGATTCCGATCGTTCTATCCGAAGTCCCGCAGGTGGATTTCACATGCTCGCGTCAAGCGGGCCAAGGAGAGGCCGATCCTGGGTCGGTATCTATTCGTTGAGGTCGATCATCCTCGCCAATCGTTCAACTCGGTAAGCTCGTTGTTCGATATCGAAAGTATGGTATCGAATCTTGGAAATCCCACACCCTTCCCCTCCCACTGGGTCGAGAAAATGCTTTGCCGCTATATCGCTGGCGAATGGGACGAGGTCACGCACGGCAAACTTCCCGTTGGCGCCCGCATCAAGATTATTGAAGGCGAATTCGCAGAACAATACGCCACGGTGACTAGCTCGAAAGGCCATCGTGTTGACCTGAAACTCCTCGGCAGCAACCAGTACACCAAGATGAACCAATGCAGTGTGAGGGCTGCGTGACGGGAGATGCGGTCGATGACGAACTAAAGCGCCGCATCGATCTTGAGCGTGCAGACGCCGCGCGTCGAGCTGTGAATGAGGCTGTGCGGCGTATCGAGGCCCTTGATGGCAACGATCTGTACCGCAAGGCATGGAAGGTCGCTATCCGCGCGGTGCGGGCATCTTTGGAGTAGACGCCAGGGTGACCGAACAAAAATGTGCGCTCTATAGGCACTTCGATAAAGCGGGAACGCTACTATATGTCGGTATATCTAATACATTCTTAAGTCGGACGCTCTCTCACCGCGCCAACTCCCATTGGTTCGAGAAGATCGTGAGAATTGAGGTTACTTGGTTCGCCTCGCGCGAGGCGGCTTTTTGGGCTGAGGACGTTGCCATCCGGCAAGAGAATCCGAAGTTCAATCGCGCTCGCGGTGGGGCCAAAGGTCCAAAATCAAGAAATCCTCAGGTTGAAGCAAAAAGACAAGAGTTGCTGGCTGAGGGTCGGCGGCTCGGGATCAAGCTGAGAGGGAATTCGTGTTTGGATGTGCTCCAGTACGAACTGGATATGGGAAAGAAATTGAGGAATTTAACCCGTGGTTAATCGACGAACGGAACAAAATCGATATCTATGCTCACATGCCGGTGAGCCGCATTTCACCCGCAGGGCGGCTTGTGTCAGCCCATGGTCTTGGCAAAACTGATTATCGCAGGGTCGCCAAGTCCGGTAAGGCCCTCGGCTCATAACCGAGTTACCGCGGGTTCGAATCCCGCCCCTGCAACCAAAACAACGAGGTAACCCATGAAGCGCATGTTCTGGTCCCTCATCATCAAGACTGGCAACGCTCTGCTTCGGTCTGCCGGAGCACACTGATGGGTGAGGTCGTGGCCTTTCCGACGGTTCGGGCTAAGGCTGAGGATGGCGGCAAGGCTCGCATTTGCCGCTTTCGCTGCCCACCCATCTCAACGGAACCAGTCGAAGGCGACTCCCTCCTGATGCTGCAGGCAGATCCGGAAGACCGTGTCGCTCCTCCGTGTGACTGTGGCTGAGGGCTCCATGAAGGTCGGAGACGTTGTTCGTTTGAAGTCTGGCGGTGCCGCAATGACTATCGTTGTTGCTGGCGAAAAGGTGGTTGAGTGCTGCTGGTTTGATATCGAAAACCATCTACACCGCGAAACCTTTAAGGTCGCCAATCTCGTGTTGGCCTGAAGCGTTTGCCTAAGCCACTAGAGCGCCGCATCCGCAATCGGGAGAGTGATGCCACCCGACGCCATGCCAAGCCTTGGAGGGCTTGGTACTCCACCAAGCGATGGCGTGATCGTAGGGCACGGCAACTTCAGGCTGAGCCGTTGTGCCAACGCTGTACTGTCAAGGGGTTGGTAGTCGAGGCCACCGTTGCCCATCATGTCGTTGCCCACAAAGGTGATGCTGTGTTGTTCTGGGAGGGTGCATTGGCTTCGTCCTGCAAGGACTGTCACGACACCATAGAGCAGGGCATCGAGGCCCGAGGCTTTGAGGTTGGTTGTGACATCAATGGTCGGCCGACTGCTTCGGATCATCCATGGAACGTCACGCGGTCAGGTCCCACCGGGGGGGTAGGAAAAAGTCTCAGTTTCTTTCCTTAAAAGACCGGTGGCCAAGGTGCCTACGCAATGGGACCAAAAATCAGAGGTGACCCATCGCAATCAAAGACCAGCCAGCTGCGATGCCGGCTTACGATAATTGAAATCACTCAGTAATTTTTGCTGTTTGATTTTTTGGAAATCAAACACCGATGCCACGAGGCGGTAAGCGTGAGGGAGCGGGCCGCAAGCCCAAGCCGCAAGCGGCACCTGTTCAGCCGCAAAGGTCACAGCAGGTTCCGCGCCCGGTGCTGTCCGTCGTTGACGGTTTGGCCGAACCGAATTGGGCGGCGCAGTTCACCGACGAGTTGGATCAGGACCTCGCTGGAAGACAATGGCGGATCATCATTGGCGAGTTGCGCAGCTCCGAAAAACTCGCCAACGCCAACGAGCGCCAGGTTAAGCGCCTCATCGACTCCTATGTGCTTTACGAGATCGCGATGCGCCACGTCGCGGATGAGGGGGCGGTATTCCCGCGCAAGGGCAAGAAGCAGCCGGCGTACAACCCGTGGTTCACAGTTTTGAAGGACGCGAACGCGATGGCGTCAGCTGCCGAGGCGGAACTGACGATCACGCCGCGGCGGCGCAATAATGGCGGGAAAGTCCAACGGCAAAAACCGTCGCTCATCGGCGGTGGGTACCTCAAGCCGGTTGCCAAGTGACCCGACCACGCGATGGGCGAGGGACGCGGTTGATGGGAAGGCTCTCGTCGGAGAGATTGTCCGCTATGCGGCTGAGAGGCATTTAAGGGATCTGGTCGACGGCGCGACGCGCGGCATCTACTGGTCGCCAGATCGGGCTGAACATGCCTTCGGATTCTTCCCTGGTGTCTTGACGATCACGGAAGGCGCAAAGGTCGGGAAGCCCTTCGATCTTCTGCCGTGGCACACTTTCTGCATTGGCAGTCTGTTCGGATGGAGGATGGAGAGCGGCCGGATGAGGTTCCGGTCGGGTTGGCTGGAAACCGGCAAAGGTCAGGCCAAAAGTCCTCTGATGGCCGCCATCGGCCTGTACATGATGGGCTACTACGGAATCCAGCGCGCCAAGGTCTACGCCATCGGTCAGGACAAGGCGACGGCGAACGTCTTGTTCAAAGATGCTGCGGCGATGTGCCGGGCTCCGATCCCCGGCACCGATCCGGAGGACGTGGACACTCTGGAGTCGCGCGGCGAAGTAATTATCCGCGGGTTTCTGGACAACGCTTTCAAGATCGAGCACCCGAGCACCAATTCAGTTTTTCAGTCGCTGGCGAACGGCGAGGCAATCTCGGGGCCGAAGCCGACGCTGGTCTCAGCAGACGAAATCCACGAGTTCAAAAGCAATTCGTCGATCGAGACCTGGAAGCGCGCCATCGCTAAAATGCCCGGCGATGCGCTGATGTTGTTGGGGACGAACACGCCGGCATCGACGCAGATCGTCGGGACGCAATACTCGGACTGGTATCAGAAGGTCGCGAAGGGCGAGGTAATAGACGATCAGGCCTTCGCGTTCATTGCGCGCGTCGACAAAGCGGACCGTGAGAAGGTTTTCGACAACGAGGCGTGTTGGAAGAAGGCGCTCCCGGCTCTTGGGATAACTTTCCCGATCGAGAATGTTCGCGGCGAAGTGAATACGGCCAGATCACTGCTTTCGACGGCCATGTCAGTGAAGCGCTTGTATTTCGGCATCCCGACCGGCTCCGTTGACTTCTGGATTGCTGAAGAGGCGTGGGCGGCTGTTCAAGGTAAGGTTGACTTCCCCGCGCTACGCAAATGCAAATGCTGGCTGTCTCTTGATCTTTCGCAGAAGAACGACCTGACCGCGTTGACTGCGGTGTGGATCGACGAGAGCGGGCACCTTTGGGCGAAGACTTGGTACTGGACCACAAAGGACGGGCTCGCCGATCGAGCGAAGTCAGACAATGCGCCTTACGAAGAATGGGCTGAGGATCCGACGGTAGATTTAGAGGCTGTGAACGGCGCTGTAATCGACAAGACGTTTGTCGCAGCGAAGGTCAAAGAGATTCTGTCAGAGAATGACAACATCGAGTTCTTGGCGTTCGACCCGGCGGGCATTGGCGACTTCATTGCGGCCTGCGAACAGATCGGTTTCCCGGTCTGGAAGTGGGAGGGCCCTGAAGAACCGGAGGGGTTCGGGCTCAAACTCGTGAGCCACGCTCAAGGAACCAGAATTATTTTCGAAGACAAGCAGCTTTGCATGCCTCGTTCGATAGAGCGGCTTGAGGACAGAATTCTGAACAAGGGCATCACGATCGATGCGTCGCCTGTCACCTATTGGTGTGCAGGTAATGCGCTCCTGATAGCTGACGGTCAAAAAAATAGGGCTTTCGATAAGAAGCGGTCGCGCGGTCGAATCGACGGTCTAGTGACGATAGCGATGGCTACTGGTGCGGCAACTATGACTGAAAAGGCTGGTGCCGATCTCGACGGTTGGCTCTCGGAAGCGGTCATGAAGTGACGCCCCACTCAGAAGGTGTTTGTGAATGAGCCTTCTTTCGTGGGTCGGCAAAGTGATAGGCCTCAGGGACGGACAGTTCTGGAGTGTCTATGGCGGCGGTGATACGTGGGCCGGTAAGCCTGTCAATGAGGTTAATTCGCTCCAGTTATCCGCATGGTGGAGGGCTGTCCGGCTATATGCGGATGTTGTCGGTGCGCTGCCGCTAAAGTTCTACGAAAAGTCCAGCAACGGCGATCGTAAGCAGATCGCCGATCACCCCATCGCCAATCTGATCGGTTCAGACCCAAATCAGGAACAGACGTCGCAGGAGTTCTGGAGTGGAATATCTGGCGGCCTCGCCATGCTCGGCAATGGGTACGCCGAGAAGCGTTTCGTCGGTAAGACGCTTGCCGCTCTGGAGCCAATGCCGCTCGATACTCGACCTGACCGCTGCAACAACCCAGACGGGGATCTTGAATTTCGGTTTAACGACCGCGGGAAAACCGAGTGGCTGCCGCGCGACAAGGTCTTTCAGGTTCGGGGGTTTACGCTCGGCAGGGCAGATGAGGGGCTGTCTCCGCTCGCAGCTGGGCGCCAGGGTCTGAGCATCGCGCTTGCCACGGAGGAATCGGCCGGCAAAACGTTCTCCCAGGGCATGCGGGCGTCTGGCTTCTTCACTGGGCCTAAGCTCACCCCGGACCAGCGCACGCAGTTCACGAAGACGTTTATCGATCCGATCTTGGGGAATGATGCCAGCGCGCATTACGGCATTCTCGAAAACGGGTTCGACTTCAAGCAGGTCAATATCGCTCCCAAAGACGCAGAGATGCTTCTTTCGCGGCGCTTCAATGTTGAGGAAATCTGCCGGTTCATGGGCGTGCCTCCGATCTTGGTGGGGCACAACGCAGAGGGCATGACCGCTTGGGGCACCGGCGTTGAATCCATCATCAATATGTGGCTCACGCTCGGTCTGAATTCGTTTCTCACCAGCATCGAACGGTCTATCAATAAGCGGGTGCTCTCCCCCGTAGAGCGGTCTAGTTACTTCGCTGAGTTCGAACGAAACGCGCTGCTGCGCATCGATAGCCAGGCGCGGGCTGAGTTTATCGCGAAGATGATCCAGAACGCGCAGATGACGCCGAACGAAGGCCGGCGCACAGACAATAAGCTGCCGATGCCGGGCGGAGATGTCCTGCTCGTCAACTCAACACTGATCCCGCTTACTGACGCCGGCAGGTTGACTCGTTCTCTGCCAACGCCCGATGCCCCGACAAGCCCGCCTGCAGCAAAATAGGCCGCGCCATGAAATACATGAACATCCTCTTGGAATGCGCAGCGGAGCCGTGGGCGCTGGAAAAGACCAAGCTGGTCTCGATTGCGAACTTCCTGCGCTTCAAGGCATCCGGCGGCCAGTATTCCGCAGAGGAAGTCGCGAAGATCACTCAAAAGCGGGAACGTGAAGCTCAGAGGACAGAGGGATCGATCGGTATCCTTCCAATTCACGGCGTTATCGGCGAGCGCATGAATCTCATCGACGATTTCAGCGGCGGGACGTCCAGCGAACTCATCACCAAGCAGTTTCGCTCGATGCTCAACGACAGCGCCTGCAAGGCAATCATTCTCGACGTGAACAGCCCGGGCGGCGTTGCCAGGAGCGTCGAAGAGGTCGGCAATGAGATCTACGCAGCTCGCGGCATCAAGCCCATCGTTGCTCAGATCAACACCTGCGCGGCCAGCGCGGCGTATTGGATCGCCGCTCAGGCCGAGGAGGTCGTTGTGACGCCGTCGGGACAGGCGGGTTCGATTGGTGTCTACACGATCCATGAAGATGTCTCCGAGATGCTGGCCAAGGAAGGGATCAAGGAAACCCTGATCTATTCCGGCGAGTACAAGGTTATGGGGAACAGCTTCGAACCGCTCGGCGCCGAGGCAAAATCCATTATGCAGCAGCGAGTTGACGAATTGGCGTCGTCCTTCGTTCGCTCTGTGGCTCGCGGGCGAGGCGTAAGTCTCAAAGAGGTCAACGATCGGTTCGGCCAGGGTCAGATGTTCGGCGCCGCCGAACTCGTCGACCGTGGTATGGCTGACAAAGTCGCTCCGATGTCAGAAACCCTCGAGCGCTTCGGCGTCAACGTCAATCCCGCGCTCTCCCGCGCTAAAGCGATGGGAGGGGATCCGGTCCAGTATGCGTCAGACGACGCGTTGAAATTGCGCAGGTTGCAGGATTGGGGTCGCAGCATTGGCGACAACGACCTGCCGCCTCCATCGGAATTCGAAGCGATCCTGCGTGATGCCGGCGTTTCGAAAACCCAGCGTGCTCGCATTGCCTCGCGAATGCATGCGGTTCTCCGGAGTGAGTCCGGGGAAAATGAGGCTGAAACCGCTGTTGCGAATGCTCTGGCCGAACTCCGGCAGAGGGTCGACAGCTTCACCATCCCCAAAATCTAAGGACTCCTCTCATGAAGCGGAACTATTATGCGGGGGCGTTGGCCCTCGTCGCGATCCTTGTGGTCGGCGCGATTCTTTTCAGCGGCCTTGCGCCGCACGATATCGGCCACGGCCTCACCATGGCCATGGCCGGAACTGCGGCGGTGAGTGCCGAAGATATCGGCGCGATCACCAAGCAGCTCAGCAAGATCGAGGTCGACATGAAGTCGGCCGCCGATGACGTCAAGAAGAACGGCGAAACCCTGCAGACCGAGATGAAGAACCTCGGGAATGCCACTTCCGAGACCAAGCTTAAGGTCGACGAGGCTTTGGCCAAGCACGGTGAGCTTGCTCAGAAGCACACCGAGACCGCGTCTCGACTGACGGAGATCGAGCAGGCGCTGGCGGCGAAGCGCGAGAAAAACGATATCGTCGAAGCGAAATCGCTCGGCCAGATGTTCGTCGAAAGCGCGGCGTTCCAGAAGTTCGACGGCAAGGGTAATGTCCGGGTGTCGATGGATCGTGCCGACATCACCAATGTCACCGGCACCGTCGGCAACAACACGTCGCCGGCCAACTCGCTGGTGAGTTCGATGCGTGTCCCCGGCATCATTACGCCGGCAGAGCGCCCGATGACCATCCGCGACCTGATTGCCCCGGGCCAGACCAGCCAGGGCGTGATCGAGTACGTCCAGGAAACCGGCTTCACCAACAGTGCAGCAGTGGTTACCGAAGGACAGTCGAAGCCCTACAGCGATCTGACCTTTGAACTGAAGAACGCCCCGGTGCGTACCATCGCGCATCTGTTCAAGGCGTCGCGCCAGATTCTGGACGATGCTCCGGCGCTGCGCTCCTACATCGACGCGCGGGCTCGGTACGGCCTCAACTATGCGGAAGAGGCCGAGCTTCTGAACGGCGACGGTACCGGTGCTCACATCAAGGGTCTGGTGCCTTACGCGACGCCGTTCAATGCGGCGTTCGTGCCGACAGCGCAGACCAAGATCGACGTCATCCGCCTGGCCATCCTGCAGGTGATGCTCGCCGAATGGCCGGCGACTGGTATTGTGCTGCACCCGACCGACTGGGCAGGGATCCAACTGACCAAAGATTCGCAGAACCGCTATATCATCGGCAATCCCCAGGATGGCAATGCGCCGCGGCTGTGGAACCTGCCCGTGGTCGAAACCCAGTCGGAGACCGTCGATAACTTCCTGGTCGGCGCCTTCAAGATGGCGGCGCAGATCTTCGATCGGATGGAGATCGAGATCTTGCTGTCCACCGAGAACTCGGTCGACTTCGAAAAGAACATGGTGACCCTTCGCGCCGAAGAGCGCTTGGCGCTCGCCGTGTATCGGCCCGAAGCGCTGGTGACCGGCGCGTTCTCGACCGCGACCTGATCTCGCTTCTACAAAAATCCGCCTCGCCATTCGTGGCGAGGCGGCGTTTCAAGGGGCTTATCTGCATGATCAAGATGAAAGCCTTGCGGTCTTTCGGTTATCCGGGCGCCAATGAGGGGGCGATCATTCGCGGTCACGAGTTCAGCGCAAGGGATGAGCGCCGCGCCAAGGATCTTGAGGCTCACGGTCTGGCCTATAGGTTGCATGTCAAGCCCGTTGCGCCTGCAGCGGCAACTGTTCAAGTGTCTCCGGACAACAAGGCGTCGAGTGAAGGCCCTTTGCCCTCAGCTGGTGGCGCGACTGGCGCGGTGGCGCCTGCGCCATCATCGCGTCAGGGCCGACAGCAGCGTCCGCGCCTATCGCTTCGCTCCGGGGCAGGCTCCCGGTCCTAGCGATCAAGGAGAATTACCGTCTCGCGCCGTGGGCTGACGTTGTTTACGGATGCGATGGACCGTGGTGGCGAGGTCGCAAGGGCCTCGGTGAATTCGAAGGCTTAAAGCTGGCGCATGACCCTGCTGTTTGCGCCGAATATCCCAATGTCCATCGGGTCGGAATTGAGCAGCAAGACGTCTTCATGTTCGATCGGCCAGGCATCGTCGGGTCTGGCGGGAATTCCGGTTTTCAGGCGCTGAATTTGGCGGCGCAGTTCGGCGCGTCGCGTGTCTTGCTCATTGGTTTCGACATGCACGTCGGAAACGGCGTTCACTGGTATGGGCCGAACAAGTGGCATGCAGCGAACAACCCGGCGAACTCTAATCTGATGCGGTGGCGAGACGCTTTTACCACGCAGGCACCCAAGCTTGAGCGAATGGGCATCGAGGTTGTGAACGCGTCTCCAGATAGCGCTCTCCGGTGCTTCAAAATCCAAACTGTCGAAGAAATCTTGCAGCAGTGGGGCTTATAGTTGCAGCGGAGCGTTTTTATAGGCTGGGATCCTCGCGAGGCGGCGGCGTTTGCCGTGGCGCGCAGCTCGCTCAAGCGTCACCTGACGCAGCCAATCCCCGTTCGCGGGCTTGTGTTGGATGATTTGATTTCTTCAGGTCTCTACACCAGGCCGACGACTCGCAAGGTAAATGGCGAGGGACGTTTCGAAATGGTCGACATCCTATCGATCCGGGAGGATTATGACGGGCGTGTCGCGACCCAGCACGCCAACGCGCGGTTCCTGGTGCCTCATATCGCGAAAGAGGGATGGGCGCTATTCTGCGATGGCGACGTTATGTTTCGCGGAAACGTAGCCAGGCTGTTCGACAGTCTGAACCCGAAATACGCCGTCTATTGCGTGAAGCACAAGCATGAGCCGTCCGCCGGCATGAAGATGGATGGACAGCAGCAAACGCGGTACGCGCGGAAAAACTGGTCTTCGTTCCTGGTCTTCAACGCGCAGCACGAAGCCAACCGGGCGCTAACGCTTGATCTGGTCAACACTCTTCCTGGGCGAGACCTTCACCGGCTCTGCTGGCTTGAAGACGGTCAGATTGGGGAACTTGGGATTGAATGGAACTGGCTTGCCGGATGCAGCAAGCCAGTCGATGACCCGAAGGTTGTTCACTTCACGCTCGGGACGCCCGACATGGCCGGGTATGAGCGTTCAGCATACAGCGACGAGTGGCGGGCCCAGCTGAATAACTGGGCGGCTTGAGTGGGTTTGGGCGACAATCTAATGGCCACGGGCATGGCCCGGGGTGCCGCAGCCCGCGGCAAGCGGGTGGCTTTCGGTGATGGACGACAGATCCTCTGGGACCATCACAGTCCGCAGATCTTCCGCGGCAATCCGAACATAGCGGCTCCCGGGAGCGAGGGCGCAGCGGATCTGGAGTGGGTCCAGTTCTATAAGGGCCATCGCATCTATAATCGGCGCGAGGGTGACCGGTGGGTCTGGAATGCCGAATTCCGGCCGGTGCCAGGCGAGGTGTTCTTCAGCGATGATGAATTTGAGTTCGCTGATCGGCAAGGCCGGGACTTCGTCTTGATCGAGCCTGGCGTTCCTCAAAACAAATCTGTCGCTCCGAACAAGCAATGGTCTTCATTCAGATACAGCAGCGTAGCCGAACTTCTGAAGCGCTCCGGACGCGACGTGAGGCAGTTTCAGTATCCGGGCGCGTCTCTTGTCCGTGATGTCGCCAGGATCAAGGCTCCGAGTTTTCGGCACGCGCTGGCGGTGTTGCGGAACGCCTCTCTCTACATTGGGCCGGAAGGTGGTCTTCATCACGGGTCTGCGGCGGTCAACATTCCGGCGGTCGTCTTGTTTGGCGGGTTCATTCCGCCTCAAGTCACGGGGTATCCGACCCACACGAATTTAACGGGCGGTGCAACTGCGTGCGGGTCGCTCAAGCGCTGCGCGCACTGCATCAGGGCAATGGAGAAGATCAGCGTGGATGACGTAGTGAGTGCCGCTCGTAAACGTCTGGCGGTGGCGGCGTGAAGGAATCGGAATACAAATTGCAGCGGCGTGTCGCCGGATATCACGACATCCGCATGGATGGTATGACCGATCTCGTTCTTCGGGCCAAAGGCTCTAGTGTTTTCGACATAGGATGCAACCGCGGCTTGGTAGCATTCGAGATGGCAAACAACGGCGCCACGGTCTGCCATGGGTGCGATAATTTCGAGCAGGGCATTGGCACGGCACGGGAGTTGTTCGCCGATCTGCGAGCCGTGGAGACCCGATTTGAGGTGCTGGACTTGACCGGCGGGGTCGCTGCTGTCTCCCGGGTTTTCGGAAATAGCCGGTACGACATCGTCCTGTGTCTCGCCACCTATCACAAGCTGAGGAGAATCATGCCGGCGGCGGCGCTGTCGGAATTGATGGTGGATTTCGGCAAGAGGACGATCCGGTATTTCGGCTGGCGGGGCACGTCCGACAAGCCGGCCGAAAACGAGAAGGAAATCACCAACCTCGATCACGATCTTGGACTGGCTGGTCTGAAGCGGATCCACACCAGTTACATCAGCGAAATTTTGGGAGTTGCAGCAATTTGGGGCAGGGTGTGAGCAGACTTTTCGAAACCGAAGCGCTCCAGGTCCCGGAAGAGATCAACCGGCTTGCGGAGATCGTGAAGTCCGAAGGCGTTCGGTCTTATCTTGAGATCGGGTCGAAGTTCGGCGGCTCGCTCTGGACGATCGCTCGCGCGCTGCCGCTTGGTTCACGCATTGTTTCAGTGGATATGCCGAATGGTACGAAGCGGTGGAAGGAAAGCAGCTCTTCGCTGCGTGACTGCATCACAGAACTCAATCGCTTGGGCTATGATGCCCGCGTCATCTGGGATAACAGCACGGCTCCCTACGCCATCAGCCAAGTTAAGGCCGCCGGGCCGTTTGACGCGGTTCTTCTCGATGCGGACCATAGACTTGCCGGTGTCACGGCGGACTGGCGCAACTACGGCCCGATGGGGCGCATTGTGGCCTTCCACGACATCGCCTGGAAGCGCGCGCCGGACTGGGTTGGCACTCGGATCGATGTTCCGGAGTTCTGGGACAGCATCAAGGGCAACTATCGGCACGAGGAAATCAAGGCCTGCCCGACAGGCAAGAACAACGGGATTGGTGTCCTGTGGAGATCCTGACAGTCTGCGCATGGACATGGGGCGACAAGTACGGTCCCGAATACATTAAGCGGCTCGCTGCTGGCGTCGCGCGCCACCTCAGGCAGCCGTTCCGATTTCGGGTTTTCACACCACAGGAAGAGGATCTTCACCTCACTAAAATCCCTGGCTGCTTCGCTAGGCTCCGCATGTTTGATCGGTCGTGGCAGGCGGCAAATGAGATCACAAACCGTCTCGTCTGCATGGACCTGGACATGGTCATCACTGGCCCGCTCGACGATTTGTTCGATAGGCCTGAGCCATTCGTCATCCTGCAGGGAGCGAACCAGTCAAACCCGTGCCCGTTCAACGGTTCGGTTATGATGCTGCGGGCAGGCGCGCACCCCGAGGTCTGGTCAGACTTCAGTGTCGACGCGGCGCGCGGCGTGCCCTTTGATTCATTTCCCGACGATCAGGGCTGGTTGGCTCATAAACTGCCCGGCGCCGCAGGATGGAAGTGCGGCTCTGAAAGTGGAATTTATGCATTCCGCAAGAGGTCGTGGCCGAAGTCAGATGCTCTGCCGTCGGTGGCGCGGATTGTTGCCTTCCCTGGCCATCGCGACCCGTCGCAGTTCACGCGTCTCGACTGGGTCAGGGACAACTGGGCGGCATGATCGATCCTAAGCGGTGCTGTCTTTACGTTCCGAATGGGCTTAGTTCGTTCAAAAAATCCCTTTTCGAGCGACTAGGCGCGAAGGTGGGCCGAGTTGTCCGCGGCAATGTTGCCGAGATGGCTGCCTTGCCGTCAGATACCCTGCCGCTCGTCGGGTGCTCGCCGGAACTCAGGGAGATGATAGCGGGGTGGCGAGGTTCCGGCAGGCGTTGGGCGTATTGGGACCGTGGTTACGCCTTGAGGGTTTTTGCAACGTGGCTTCCGAAGGCGCCGAGCATCGAGCAGAGTTTCTATCGCTTCCACATCGGCAGTTTTCAGATGACGGAAGTGCGTGACGTTCCGAGCGACCGGTGGGATTCTCTGAAACTACAACACGTCGTCAAGTCGTGGGCGAAGGGCGGCCGACACATAGTCATAGCGGCGCCGACGCGCACCTATTCTAGATTTCACGACACACGCGACTGGATAGCGGACACGATCGATGCCTTGGCGCGCGTCACAGACCGTCAACTCGTCATCCGCGACAAGGAATCAAAGCGTTCGCTCCAATCGGATATCGAAGGAGCCCATGCCTTGGTTACTCACGGTTCTATCGCGGCTGTTGAGAGTGTTGTTCTCGGGTGCCCTGTATTTGTCCATCGTGACAGCGCGGCTGCTCTTGTGGGCCAAACGGACGTGAAGAAGATTGAGGAACCGATCTACCCGGATCGTGAAAAGTGGCTGCACTCGCTGGCCTATAGCCAAGTGAACGAACGCGAGATGGTCGACGGCACTCTATTCCGTCATTTGGCGTAGGTTGAGCATGATCCGTCATTGCCATCATCATCGACATGACGAGCCGACGTCAGATTTGTATTTGATTGTTGCGCCGGATGAGGTGATATCGCTAGCGGACATGAAGAAGCATCTTCGCGTCGATGCCGAGGATGACAACGAACTGATCGAGGCCTACACCACGGCCATTACACAGCATCTCGATGGGCGCGATGGCTATCTTCGCCGGTCCATCGGCGAGCAGACCTGGGAATTGCGACTGTCTTGGTTCCCCGGCGGCGGGTCTGTGCCGCTGCCGCTTCCGCCGCTCATCGAAGTTGTCTCGGTGGCATATACTGACGCAGCCGGGTCTGAGCAGACCTTTGATGGCGCGAATTATTCCGTAACGGGGTTGGGCACGAACAACGGTCGGGTCGTCTTGGGGTACGGGAAGACGTGGCCAGCGATCGGGACTGGGCCAGAGCCAGTCAAGATTCGGTTCCGAGCTGGCTATATTGACGGGGGCGTCAGCCCGTCGGCACCGAATGTCCCTGGCCCAATTCTCTCCGCCATCAAGCTTATGGTTGGCGCACTCTATGAGAACCGTGAGAGCGTGGTTGTCGGTGTGACCGCTATCGAACTGCCGTGGGCAGTGCAGGCTCTCCTTGGCCCATACCGGGTCTATGACTAACCATGCGCGCCGGGCCAGCCAACAAGCGGGCAACATTCCAGTTGCTCCAGACGGTCCCGGATGGCGCTGGCGGCGGCTCGGAAAGCTGGGTCGACCATGCAACGGTCTGGGCACGGTTCTCCCCAGAGAATGCGAAAGAGAAGATCCAGCAAGGGCGAATTGCCGATGCTGCGGCTGGGACGCTGTGGGTCAGATCGTCCGATGCCATGCGCCAGGTCAACGATACGTTTCGAGTCCTGCTTGATGGGAAGACCTTCAATGTCAGGTCTGTCGCAAATCCAGACCAGCGAAACAAAGACATCGTAATGATCATCGAGACGGATGGATCGACGCCGTCATGAAGGACGTCGAGATCACCAAAGATCACAGCTACCGGGCCAAGCCGCGGGTGTTCGTGCAGTACAAAGCAGGTCGGGTATACGCCCGCGTACCGGAGGCTGCCGTTCGGTCTATTTTGGCCGCGGATGCTGGCCGCATCGTGCAGGAACCAAAACCAGTTTCGTATGGGCCGAGTGAATAATGCTTGACCCGTCCTTCCCGCTGCAAACGGCAATCTTCGCTGCCCTCACCGCGCCTGGCGCGCTACCTGCCGTTGTGGGTGGGCGCGTGTATGACGAGCGGGTACAGAACTCGGCTATGCCCTACTTAAGCATGGGTGACTGCCAAGTGCTTCCGGACAAGGCCGAGTGCATCGACGGTGCGGAGTGTTTTCCGATTATCGACGTTTGGTCGGTTTACAAGGGCTACAAGGAAGCGAAAGAGATTGCCGCAGCGATCCTCGCCAAGCTGGACGATAAGCCGCAAAATCTGACCGTCGCCGGCTTCAATGTCATCGTATTCGAGTTAAGTAATTATCAGCCGCTCCGGGATCCCGATGGCATAACTCGTCGGGTGTCCATCACGTTCCGGACTCTCATCAACCCAGTTTAACCCGCGCTTCGGCGCATTTCCTCAGTCCGTCCGCTATCGGCCGGATCCCGTTGCTATGAAAGGACTACTGCAATGGCACAGCCGACAGTGTTGCCCGGAACGAAACTTTTGATTTTAGTGGGTGACGGCATGAGCCCTGAAGTCTTCGCCGCTCCATGCGGGCTGACAACGACTGGCATTGAGTTCAGTGCGTCCACGAATACGACGCTGATTCCGGATTGTGATGACCCGGAGGCCCCCGCATGGGAGGCAAAGGACATCAACGGACTTTCTGCGACGGTGACCGGAAATGGGGTGATGGCTGTCGAGTCCTTCGCAAAATGGAACGAATGGTTCCAAAGCGCCGAGGCAAAGGACGTCCAGGTTAAACTGGATGATGCATCTCTCGGTCATTGGGCAGGTCAATTCATTCTGTCGAATCTTAAATTCGGCGGCGTCCGCGGCAATAAGGTGACCGTTGACGTGACCATGGTGAACAACGGCGCCGTGCCGTGGGTCGATAATCCCTGATGGCGGGCGGCCCTGACGATGACGTTCAGAGTTGGTTTGATGAACTTCCTTATAAGCTTAAGCGAGAGATCGCGACCAAGATTAAAGAGCAGGCAGATTATCTCAAGAGTGAGATACAAGATGCCGCTCCGCGCGGTGATACTGGAAATCTCGCAAAGTCGGTCGTTGTCAGGCGCAAGCGCAATGAGCTTGATTTTGAGGTAACTGCCGGCGGCGATTTGACGACAAAGTTTTACAATCGAAGCACGGGCTACAAGCGTGAAGTCGTCATAGGTAGCGGCGACACCGAAGGTATAGAGAAGCAAAAGGACGGCTCTGGCGTAAGCTACGATTACGCTATGGCCCAAGAATATGGAACTCGAGACGAGCCTGCGCAGCCGTTCTTTTATTCGACGGCTCGTCGGCTTATGCCAGAGATCCAAAGCAATATTGAAGATGCTGTTGAAGAAGTAATTTCAAAGGCGTGAGATAAATGAGCGCAAACGGAACTCGAGTAATAGAGTGGGCTCATGGCGAGGACACTTTCTGCCTCGCAAAGGTAGGTCTGATCCTGGACCTTGAGGACAAGTGCAAGGCTGGTATCGCCGTCATCATGGCGCGGATCGAGGCCGGGGCATGGGGACTTAGCGATATCCGGGAGACAATTCGCCTCGGCTTGATCGGTGGCGGTATGTCCCCGGCCAAAGCTGCTGAGGCGGTCAAGAACCATGTCGACCAAAATCCATTGGCTCATAGCGTTTTGGTTGCCTATAGCGTACTGCAGGCCGTCATGATCGGTGTTCCGGACGATCCTGTGGGAAAAGAGATGCCGGCGGAGGCGCAAAAGCCCGGCTCTTCCACGATGACGGGCGCCTCCGACGCTCTGAACTAATCAGGATCGGGGCCGCGCTCCATTTCTCGCCGCGGCAGATCGAGGATTTCACCCTCTGGGAGATCGTCGCCTATATCGACGGTCACAACAGCTTCAATAACGCTAAACCAGAGGCCATGAGCAACGATGATTTCGATGCTCTCTGCGCAGTTCATGGCGTCGAGCCTGGACACGCATAAAGGATAGCCAAAAGACATGGCCGCTCCAAAGCTCCGAATTCCGCTCGGGCTCAATATGGATGACTTTAACAAAGGCATCCAGAGCGCGAAGTCGACGACGTCGGAGGTCACTCAGTTCATCGCGAAGAAATTCGTGGACATGAACGCCTCAGTGCTGGCAACCAGCGGTGCTGCTGGTTCGGCTGCGCTCGGCCTGCGTTCGCTCGTGGGGACCATCGGGTTCGCTACGGGTGCGGTAACTGCGATTGTCGGGGCATTCAAACTGATGTCCTACGCGACAGAACTCGCAAAGGATAAGATCGAAGAGTTCAACGATATTGCATCGAAAGCCGGCGAGGCCGGTGTCTCAAACGATTTCTTTCAGCGCTTTGTTAAGGGCGGCGAGCAACTTAAGCTCACTGTCGACGAGGCGACAGAGGCGCTAAACAAATTCTCTAGCGCGTCGCAGGCTGCTTTGGGCGGAAGCCGATTGCAGCAGAGACTCGATGAGTTGGTCAAGGCAGGAAATTTCTCAGGCAATACCGGCGTTGCTGCATTCGGTGCGTCGACAGACAACCAACAGAAGTTGCAGGCAATGGTCTCGCTCATCGATCAGGCCTTGCAGAAAGGAGAGCGACTAGCTGCCATCGACTTGGCGGAGAGAGCATTCGGATCGAAAGTTGCCGACAACTTGCGGGCTGACTCCGGTTATCTCGACAAAATGCTGGATACCGCAAAGCAATTCGACAAGAACAAAATCATTTCTGACGAGCAAATCGGGCAGGCTATCGACCTTAAGACCAGGTTGGAGGACGCACAGAAAGTCATTGCTGAGAAGTTCAAGCCTATTCAGGACGATCTCGCTAAGCTTGGTGTGCAATATCAGGAAAGCTGGGTCGATATTTATCAGAATATCGCTGTTGCGATTGGCTATGCAAATCAACTTTATGATGCAATCAAGAAAACACCGGACGTGCTGGCTGCCGCAGGCAACTCGAGTTTCTGGGACAAGATCGCCAGGGCCTCGGAGTCTGTATTTGGGCGCCCAGACGGGCTAATTTTACGAGGCGAGCCTGGGTTTGACAGCACAAGCAACGGTTCTCCGGCTTTCAATCAACTTCAGGCCGGGTTGCGCAATCCTGCCGCGATTCAGCGGGCAATGCAGCAGACGACAGATGTTCAGTCGGCCATAAGGGGCGACAGTTCGAAAAATCCAGCTAAGGCCATTGCTGACGTCAACGATGCCTATGACAGGGCCGTTGAGGCGATACAGAAGCATACCGCAAGAACAGAGGCTGATACGCAAGCTGTGGGGCAGGGCTCCGGCAAGCTTGAGGAGCTGCGGGCGTCAGCCCAACTTACCACGGCGGCGATAACGGCAGGTCTCGATCCTGCTTCGGCTGCCGTCGCAGAGAAGATCAGGAACCTATCTCTGGCGGCGGGTTCTGCGGCTGACGCGTTGGCCAAAGCCAGGGTGGCCGGAGACATCAGCTTTGGGCGCCAAACCTCTCTTTTGTCGCCGGAGGACGTGCAGATTGCACAGCAGTTGCGGTCGATTTTTGGAAATGACGTCCCGGCCGCTCTAGCCAGCAGCCAGGCCACGGCCATCCGCTTCAATGATACCGTTCGCGATATCTCCTCCACGATCTCCGGCAATCTTGTTACAAGTCTTGCGGACATCGTTGACGGCACAAAAACAGCTGGCGAGGCGTTCGCAGCGTTCGGCAAGACCGTTCTTCGCGCTCTTGAAGAGGCGATTATCAAAATCACCATCGTTGGGCCTCTTATGAGGGGCCTTCAGAGCGGTCTTGGTGGACTGGGTGGTCTGTTTGGCTTCTCTGGTGGTGGTGCAGTAGGTACGGGGCTTTCACTGACCGGCACGGGCGGTCTTTATGATGGGGGTGGCTACACGGGCTCAGGCGGTCGTTACCAACCCGCCGGCATCGTCCACAAGGGCGAATATGTATTTGACCAGGACGCAGTGCGGCGCATCGGGATCGATAATTTGGTTCGCTTGCAGCGTGGGTACGCACTTGGCGGCCCGGTAGGGATGCCTATGCCTAACGATGTGACGCGCCCTTTCAGCGCGGGCGGTGCTGTTGTCACCTACGCGCCCCAGATTGATGCGCGCGGTGTTGATGCGAAGCAGATCGGAACACTGGCAACCGTCGTCGCCAACGATCGTCGTAACTTCGAACGCAATGTTCAGGCCATCATGGTCAAGACACAGCGCAACAGTCCCGGCCTTTTGCGATGACGACACCAATCTATGAGTGGCCGCGAGAGTGGTACAAATTCACAATGACAACATTCCCTCTCAGGTCGAAGTCGCAGGTCTCTGCGCGGCCGTGGGCTGGCGGGAATAGTATCTATGGGCCGCACGCTCAAATATGGATGCCGTCTTTTGCCACAACCGTCACTGACAAGTTTCTCTGGCAAAAGGTGTCGGCGTTCTTCTCGCGACTTGGGGGGCAGGCGGGTCTTTTGCGCATCGGTCATTCGATCCGTCTCAGGCCCCAATATAGCCGTGCAGCAAACAAAACCACGGAGTTTTTCTCGGACGGGACAGGATTCACAGATGGGACAGGATTCGTCAGCGGATTATTGCCTCCTCAGGTCTTCATGGCAGCTTCGGCGCGACGTGGCGACAAATCAGTGACCATCGGCGGGTTACCCGTTTCGTTGACGGCAGTCTTGCGGCCTGGAGATCTGCTAGAGTTCCGACCGAACGGCATCGCCGATGGCGTGCCTCGTCTGCATGAGGTTGTCGTGACCGGCAACACAGATAGTTCCGGTCGCACGGGCGTCGAAATTCGTCCGCCGCTGCGGGCTGGATTAGCTGCCGGCGACATGGTTGCTTTGGATTTTCCAACATCGGTCTTCCATCTCGTCGATGACACGCAGGCCGATGTTGAGATGACCGTCCCCAATCATGGGACGTTCGGTTTCCAACTCATCGAAGCGATCGAGAACGTCTGAATGCCCCCGCCAATGACCGCGCGGATGGCGGAACATATCCGCAAGCGAAAGCCGTTGGCGCTATTGGCGTCGATCGAGCATCCCAGCGGGAATGCATATTTCTGGACCGGCATAGGAAAACTTCGCTGGAATGGAATCGATTGGACCGGTTCGTCGACCTTGGGGACCATTACCCCAATTAAGCATACCTCCGATCTCATCATTCAAGAGATCCAGTTTCAGCTTGCCGGACTCCCTCCGGATGTCGTGGCGATGCTGGATGACGATGTTCGGAATCGCTCTGGAAAGGCGTGGTTGGCCGGGATCAATGTCGGCAACTCGGTCATCCGAAATCCGTACCAGATCGTAGACTCGCAACTCGATTATCAATCGTTCTCGGCTCAAGACGATGGGACAGTCTCTATCTCGATCACGGCGCGGACTGGCTTCTATACGCTGGAGCGAGCAATCGACGAGGCGTGGACGACAGAAGAACAGCACCTGACATTCCCGAATGACTCTGGGCTTGATCTCATCCCAGCGCTTCAAAATCAGGACATTCAGTGGACGCCAACATGACCGTTATCGAGAATCTTCAGCGGAAACGCGCGGCCTATGCGGCACAGCGAGAACAGGCAATCGCAAATGCAAACGCAGCGGCTGGCGCGATTGCAGCAATCGATGATCTGATCCGCGAGGCTGAGACTGTCCATCAGAAGGAGATGGACGCATTGGAATCCGCAAAGGATTCTGATGGTCCAGGCGGACTTGAAATCCTGCCTCTCCCGGCATCTCCAGCCTAGTTGAATGTGCGAGGTCCGGTCCAGGCTTGAGGCTGCAATCTTGGTCGCCATGATCGACGCGATGGCTCATGAGATGAAGTGGGGCCGTGACGACTGTGCGCTTTGGGTCGGAAATATCATCCGAGAAGCATGCGGGTATGATCCCGCCGCCGACTTCCGTGGGCGATACAAAACGAAGATAGGCGCAAAGCGCAAGATGGGTAAAGGCGGCCTCGCTGCGATAGGTCGAAGTTGCGCACGAAAACACAAGTGGCGCCGCATCAACGAAGGCGCAGAGCAAGTTGGAGATGTGGGACTCACCGATATCGGAGGCGTCCTTGTGACGGTGATTTGCCGAGCGGCTGGCTGGTATGTCGGGCGGAACGAATCCGGATGGACTGCCATTAAGGCGTCCTCGGTCAGGATCGCCTGGTCCGTAATCTAAAAATGAAAATACCAACATTCATCGCAGCCGATGCGCTTAGGCGCTCCAGGGTAGATCCTCGCTCGTCACCGGAGTTTGAGGCATGTGAGCGGATTCTCAGGGATATTATTACTAAGAATGGAGAGGACCGGGAAGTTCTGAGAGCCGATCCTGTGTCGCTGATCACCAGCGGCATTGCTTTGGTTGGGTCGCTGTTTACGTCCGCAGCTATCACGAATGCCGTTATTGGAATTGGCCTTTCAATCGGTTTGAGTTACGCGGCGCAGGCGCTCCAGAAGCGAGGGCAGGCGCCGATCACCGGGAACGACAATTCGGCGGCCTTGAATTCGCCTGCCGTCAAGTACAACGAACGTCAAGCCATCCCGTCAAAGCGAATCCCTTATGGCTATGTCCAGCAGGGCGGGGCGCTGTTCTTCGAATCCGTCAAACCTCCATATTTGTATCAAGGGATATTGCTATCGGCGAAGCAGATCACCGCGATTCAAAAGATGTGGATCGGAACGAACGAGATATTTTTCGACTCTCTCGTTCCGAACACGATCTTGACGCCGATTGGAGTGTCAGGTCAGCCGAACTATCCTGGGCGGCTGCAGATATGCTTTCGGCTCGGGTCTGCGACGCAGGCAATCGACCCGCTCCTCCACAACGATTTTCCGAACCTGGATGCGTCGTTTCGGCAGCAAGGCATCGCGACTGCGGTCTGTCGATATCACTATGGTGGTGATTACACTGAATTCACATCGTTGTGGGGGCAGGTCCAGAGACCAAATCCGCTATTCCTGGTGCAGGGCGTGTCCGTCCCCGACCCTCGACGCGCCGGCCATATCCTGAACTGGAATCCGAATGATCCGGATTCCGTGGCTGAGGCCGAGGCGTCATGGTCATTCAGCAATAATTCATCTCTGGTGCAAGCCCACTATCTCACTCAAAGGTTCGGCGGCCGCATCGATCCAGGCCGAATGGATTGGGATAAAGTCGCCGCCGCCGCAGAATACGACGACGACATTATTGGATGCTTGGATGGGACTTTCCAGAGGCGCTACACAATCGATGGTTTGATCACGCTCAACCAGTCCCCGGTCGATGTGATCTCGGGGATGATCTCGGCGAACCGCGGGTTCGTGCTTGAGAGCGCCGGTCGGGTATGGGTGTCGTCGTCCAAGCCTCGCTATCCAGTCGTTGCTATCCACGACGGCATTTTGACGGGAAATGTCGATTACCGCGCCGCAAAGCCTAAGCGCGACCTTGTAAACCGTATCAAAAATCGCTTTATCGCGCCGGATCGTGAGTACCAGCAGGTTGATGGGCCGGTTCTTTCCAGAACTGATCTGCAGTCCAAGGACGGTGAAATTCTTGACGCCACGCTCAACCTCCCGTTCACGCTAGATGACCGCCGGGCGCAGCGACTACAAAAAGCATTCTTGGAGAGTGGGCGGCTTGGTGCACAGCTTGTCGTTCGATGTGATGTCTCTCTGTTGGCCGAGTCGTCGGAGGAATTGGTCGGCAGCTCCATCAAGTTCGATAGCATTCTTTTTGCCCAGGCTAATGGGGTCTACTTCGTGACCGACTGGGGCTTTGCCGACGGCTTCACGTCCATAGATGTGACCCTCACACAATATGACCCCTCCATTGAACTCAATTGGGTTCCGAATGTCGACGAACAGCCGTTCGTCCTTGCTCCGCTGGATGTGAGCTGATTTATGTTCGATTCTGTTCTCACGAGATCCATATCAGATCAGCCATCAGGCCCCGAGGTTGGCGACAGGCTCTTGGTGCCACCGGCCGCAACTGGAGTGGATTGGTCTGGGAAGGACGGGCGAATTGCCATCTATCTGGAGTCGGGATGGCATTTTGCCATCTATCCGATCGGGCGCCTCATCTTCATTGAGGACGAGGGCGCGTTTTATCACCGCGACCAAAATGGGTCTTGGATAGCTGGTGTCGGAACGATTGCTCTCGTCGCTTCCAGCATTCCGATCACGTCGATTATCGGCGCGAAGGCTTCGACGCTTCTCAAGGTAGAAAACCAGACAATCAATGCGCCGCCTTCTTCGCCCGTTGTGCCGACGGCTTACATTATAGGGCCGTCACCGACCGGTTCGTGGTCTGGCCAATCCGGCAAGCTGGCAATTTGCCTCGTGACCGGATCATTCACGATCATCAATCCCGATGAAGGGGACGAGGTTTACGATAAGTCACTCAAGGCCGATATAAAATTCAACGGATCTGTTTGGCTGTCGGCAGCCGGCTCGTGGGTTGCGATCAGTGGTCCTGTACTTACGACGGGGTCGACTGGGTTTGCTGGGGGCGGCGGCACGAGTCTGTACTCTGACACGGTGCCCCCTGTTAACACCGCTACCGCAACTCCCGATCCCGCAACCATCACTCATACGGCCAAGCGCGCCGGCGCGCTTCTTCGCATCTCTTACCGCGCTCGGGTCACATGGGCGTCCGGCAACACAGGGACAAGTTCCTATACGTCCAATATTCCGGCAGTGCTGGCCGTTTTCCGAGACTCTGTAACCAACGCAATTGCTTGGTGCACGGTCAACAACATTACATTCGTCGATCCAGGAACGTTCGCAGCAACATTCAACGACTTGCCCTTCGTGAATGAAGAGTTCTTGGTAACAGCGCCTGACACGGCGGCGCACGTTTACAAGATTGTTCTATTGGCCGGCATCAACGATTTTACCGGCGCGAGCAATGATCAGTATCACTACGCAAGCGCTCTCTCTCGTCGTCAATTCATGATCGAGGAATCCGCTTAATGTCTACCAATCATGACGCGGTAGCTGCGTGGCCAGTTGGCGGCCAGTCCGTCAAGGAATTGCAGCGGAAGCTGGTTGTTCAGCGCTATGCTTACGCCATCACTAGCGCATCGGAGGCAAGCAATCTAATTGCCGTGGATCCGGCAGATGGGACCATTCCGCTATATCTTTTGCTGGAAAGCAACCTGCTGCAGTTCGATCCGCTTGACACCACGTCGGCCGACGATGGCGTCACCTGCCTCGTTTCGTTCGACGGCAAGCGCTACAAGCTCGCCGATCCGCTGCGATTTTCCGGACTGACCTATGCCGACATTCTCGGCACGCTGCCACCGTCCCAGATCCCGCTTCCAACCGCATCCACGCTCGGAGGGGTCAAGTCTTTCGCGCCGCAGTCCAATAAGTTCCTCACCGGTATCGGGACCGATGGTCTGCCGATCGCTGCGCAGCCCTCAGCAAGCAATCTTTCCGATGGTGTGACCGGCACAGGTGCTGTAGTTCTCGGCACAGCACCGACGATCACTGGCATGACCCTGGCCATGTTCGCGGCCAATGTCGTAGATAATGATACGGCGCTCACTGCCAACAGTTCGACGCGCGTTCCCACGCAAGCTGCTGTCAAGGCATACGCGGACGCGCTGATTGCTGCCGCTGACGCCATGATATTCAAGGGCGTCATTGATTGCTCGGCGAACCCGAACTATCCGGCGGCCGATCGCGGCTGGACTTACAAGGTATCAGTCGCTGGCAAGATCGGCGGCGCATCAGGTATCAATGTCGAAGTTGGCGATACTCTTCTTTGCATTACCGATGGTACAGCAAGCGGCAATCAGGCGACCGTTGGTGCTCAATGGAATATTGTCCAGGCGAATATCGATGGCGCCGTCACAGGTCCGGCATCGTCAACATCGGGCAATGTCGCGACGTTCAACGGAACCGGCGGAAAGGTGATTCAGGACGGAGGCAAAGCGCTGCCGAGCGGCGCGATTGTTGGCACTTCGGATTCGCAGGCTCTCACCAACAAGACCTATAACGGCAACACCTGGACGGCAGGAACTGGCGTTCTGACGCTTGGTGCGGGCAAAACTCTCACCGTTAACAACACGCTGACATTTACTGGTACGGACGGGTCGACCGCGGCATTCGGTGCTGGTGGGACCGTAGCCTATAAGGGTTCGGATCTTTCGCAGTTCGCCGCGACATCGTCCGCGCTACTCGCCGGTGTATTGTCTGACGAAACCGGTAGCGCTTCGGGTGGGTTGGCCGTTTTTAATAACACTCCCACGCTTCTGACTCCGGTCTTTACCGGGCTGCCAACCGGAACGGGTGTTGCAACAGCAAATACGGCCAGTACTCTAGTTGCCAGAGACGCCTCCGGAAATTTCGCCGCAGGGACTGTCACTGCATCTCTGACCGGCCACGCTTCGCTAGATCTCGCCTTGACTGGCGGAACGTTAACGGGAGCGCTCCTGTTCTCCGCCGACAATACACTGGACATCGGCGCCGGTGGAGCAACCAGACCGCGTACAGGATATTTCGGCACATCGTTGATCGCGCCGATTCTTATTGGCGGAACGGCAGCGGGCGATTCCCTCACTCTCGAAAGTACATCTGGTACCGGCACGTCCGATAAGATTGTAGCCAAAACAGGATCGCAGGTTGTTCGCGCAACGATCGACACGAACGGGCTAGTCTCGATTGGTCCGAACGCTCCGGTTACGGGCGTAAATTTTGATATCAATCCAACGTCGACCTCACTGTCCGCGCCAAGCGGGACGAATCCCGTGCTTCGCGGAGTTGCTGACGGCGGCCAGGCCATGCTGGTCTTGCAGGCGTTTGGTGGGGCTGCGCAAGGCGGTATCTTCCGTGCGCTTCAGGCGCTCGGTAGCGCAGCGTCACCAACACAAGTAACGGCTGGCACTCAACTATTCAATCTTTCAGCGCAAGCCTACAATAATTCATCAGCCTATAATAATCCCGGCGCTCGCATTGCAATGTTTGCACGGAACGACCAGACGACGACCGATAGTTCTACATACATCACGATATCAGTAACGCCGAGTGGAACGGGTGGTTCGGGCGGGAATCTAGTCCAGGCAGCAAAATTTCATTCAAGTGGATCGCTGATTGTGGGGACGTCTACGACGGCCGATGGTGGTTCGGGGACGGTTCTTCCCACGCCTCAAACATTTGCGTCGCTGCCAGCTGCTAGCGCAACCAATAATGGTGCCTTGGCCAATGTAACCGATAGCACAACGACGACTTGGGGCGCGACGGTGACAGGTGGCGGTGCGAATAGCGTCCAGGTGCGGAGTAATGGCAGTGCATGGACTGTGGTCGGAAAATGATGATTGATTCCGTTCTCACGCGCGGATGGCATTTCCCGGTTTATCCAATTGCCAGCGTTCTCGCGCGCCGGCAGATCATGCTTGAGGAATCCGTCTGATGACCGCAAATCCAGTTGAACTAATAACCGGCATCGTGACGGCGACGGATGTCGTCAAGCCGGATTTCGTGGCGTGGGCAAAGGCGCGCGTGCCGCAGGTCATGGCCAGTGTGACGGAGATCCGAAATACCAATCTTGCCGGTCAACTGATGATCTCCTTGAATACGTCGGGCTATGTCTATCTTCAGGATACCGCCGACACATCGACTCCCGACGACGGCGTGAACTGCATCGTTTCGGCTGATGGTAGGCGGTTCAAGATTGTTCCGTACTTTCTTAACGGCATTTCGATGAGCGGGGCAGCGCCTATCAGCGGCACTTTCGGCGGCGGTGGATTGCCGGCCAAGTTCTGGCTCGATCTGACCGGTGATGCGTCAAGCACAACTCTCCCGACGATCGGCGGCCAATTCCTGGTTCGCACTAACAAGGGTGGTTCGGATCCACACAACGTTTTCACGGTTGGAATTTATGGGGGCGTCTACGGCACCCTTGGTCACGGCGACCTGTACGGCGGAAACACCAATGCATCGGGTGTCGGAGGCACAGGCGGCAAGACGATTGTCGGCTTTGAATCCGACGTAAATAACAATGGCGCAGATGCGGACACGATCGGCGATACGGGTCAGGTTATCGGCTGCTTGGTGAGCACGGGCAGTTCAAAGCGCGGGACGGTCGGATTTCAGTCCACTGCGACGCAGTCTTATCAGGCGTGGAATTTCGGCTTTGCCGCCGTAGGTGAACACAAGGAAGCCGGTTTCCTCGATCAGAGCAATGCGATTCATGTCCTGCGCGCGACCAATCTCCACTCAGCCGGTATCGATTTTACCGGAGCATCCTTCATATCGAGCGTTGGCATTGCCCTAGGCAATAGCCACGTCATTCAGTCGAAAGATACGGGCGGCACGCTGCGCAGCATGATCTGGCTGGATAACGCGAATCTGCTCAATTTGGGTGGGGCTGGCATTGGCTACATCAACGCCAATCAAGCAATTCTCCCGTCTGTCGACAACTCGTTTGTGATGGGTAATGTCTCAAATCGCTGGTCCGCAATTTACGCCGCGAACGGCACCATTCAGACGTCTGACTTGAAAGATAAGGACGACCGCGCGCCGATAACTGGTGAAATTGCGCTCGCAATTTTGAAGGATGTTGCGGCCGATCCGGATGGTGTCATTTCCTTCCGCTGGAAGATCGGCGGCAATGAAATGGTCGAGCATGAGGTTGATGAAGAACGGCACCTCAGCGAAAATGTGACCGAGACGTATTTCGATATCGAGGAGCGCCCGGACGGCTCATGCGGTCGCGTGGAAAAGACGCGGATCGTTCAGCGTCCTTTGTATGACGTGGTTCCGGTGACCGATCAGTACGGGCAGCAAATCACCGAGACAATCCCCGCTCGCGTACTGCATGATCTGTCTGGCGCGGTCATCAAGGTTTTGCAACCGGAGGAGATCGTCAGCGTCACCTATAAAAAACCCCGAATGGGTACTGTCACCATCAAAAAACTGCTCCCTGTTGAACGCGAGGGCCGTCGTCGGCATGCAGGATGGGGGGCGCAGGTCTGGCGCGACGTCCTTGCTAAGCACGGGCTCGATATCGGCCTGCTGGTAAAGAATGATCCGACAGATCCCGAGAGCCGCCTAGCGCTGCGTCCTGATCAGGTCTCTCCGCTGCTGCATGTAGGCGTGGTCGAATTGGAAATGCGGCTGGCGACGGCGCTCAAGCGAATCGAAGCGTTGGAGAAGCGTTAGACTATTTCCAGGGACACTAATCCGATAGCGAGCAATCGGGGATCTGAACCGCGTCCGATGTTTTGAGCTTTGGTAGCATCAGGGTAGCGAAAGATCATCTCTACCGTGCGGCAGCTGTGCCGCAGCGATATCTGCTGCCGGGTGAAATCGAATTGGAAGATCGACGTTTCCTGCATCGTGAAGGAGCGATTATTGCCGGCAATGGAGACCGATTTTATCGGCACGCCGTTTGCCACGATCTCGACATCTTGCTTCGGGTGGTCTGGACCGACCATCGGATGGACTTCAACGTTAAAAGTCCACGCGTCACCAGGAGGCAGCGCGAGCAGAAATCCAGAATTCGATCCGCTCGACCATGTCCCCCATATGTCGGAAGCCGCCGACCAGCCGTGAGTGAGATACTGTAGACCTTTGGCGGACGCACCGAATTGCAGTTTTGATCTCCTCGGTATCACGGGGAGATCGATCGAAAAGACCGGCGGAATATCGTTCGATTTATATCCGACCGCGATGGCCGCGCCCTCGATCAAATTCGGATCGATATAGGACACGTCAAGCTTGAACCCGATATCGTGAAACATCTTGCGCAGGAACAGTTCGCTCCATCCACTTTCGAACCATCCGTATTTGCGCGCGACATAGACAGACTCGGCATCAAGCCGCAGACCCCAGTATGGCCACCATAGTTTCTGAATCGGTTCGGCCGCTAGCACAATCTTGCCGCCGGGTTTTACTAGACGCGCGATCTTCCGCAGGATGTCCCAGGGCCGCGTTCCGTGATGGAGCGACGCAAAGAACATCGCCATATCGTATGTCTCTGGAACATCGTCATACGCATCGAAACTGGACAACTTGGCGGTGATGGGAAGTCCGCTTTTATCGGCACGCGTTCGGATCAAATCGATAAAGCTCGGGCTGATGTCGACAGCGGTGACGGTAGCACCGCAATAGGCCATAAGTTCTGATGACATTCCTGTTCCGACGCCGAGATCGAGAATCTTCGCGCCGCTTGGCGGCGCAGCAAGCCGCAATGCGATGGCGAGCGTGGCGGCATGATGGCTGATCAATGCGATATTCGTGGAGTTGTAGGGGTTCTGGCCCGCCGCATTAGCACTGATGTTGATTGGCACGAGCTCGTTGAGCTCTTGGTTGAAGTCTCTGCCGGTTAATTCGCCATGCAGCGCCAGCTGCTGCTGGAAATAGTCATCCGAGAAAGGGTCGAGGGTCAGGTCTACCTTAGTGTCGCAGACCAGTTCGAAGTCACTGACAAAGGCGAGCCATTCGGGGGTCTGGATACCGCCAAATCTAGCGTCGCACTCGGCTACATAGTCGTCGATTTGAGATGCGTGGATCTTGCCTGCGGTCATTTTCATTCGACCGATCTAGCATACAACCTCAGCGGCTTCTAGGCCGCCTCGGTGGCACCTAATTGGCAAATCCAAAACATCATTAAAGCCAACAACTAACAGCCATCTTCCGGCAAGGAGAACCTATGGAACCAGCATCGATCCGCTATCGCAACCCCGGCGCCATGTGGGGGAATGCCCTTGCCATCAAGTGGGGAGCAGCCAAGAAGGCCGTGACCCTCAACGATGGCAAGGGGCAGGGCAACAACATCGCGGTTTTTCCGACCTTCGTGGCCGGGATCTGCGCCCAGCTCGATCTCTGGCGGACCTCCAAGAACTACCGGAACAAGCGTTTTGCCGATGCGATCGCGACCTGGTCTGGGCACAACAATGTCCCGTCGTACATCGCGTTCTGCAAGGCGCGTGTCCCAGGCCTGACCGAAAATACGGTCATGAACGACGCGTTCTGGAAGAGCGCAATGGGGATTTCCTTTCTCAAGGCGCAGGCTTGGCACGAGGCGGGAAAGGTATATCCGGCGCCGGATGCTGACTGGCTCGCAGCCCAGAAGCGCGTTCTATCCGGCGTCCCGACCGCGAACACCGTCAAGAAGGCGGTTGTGTCGGTTACCACCAGCACCGCGGCCACGACGGCTGCGGCCACGCAGGCCGGGATGGGGATGGGCACCGCGGTCCTGATCGGAGTCGGTATAGCGGTGGCGGTCTTCCTGGCCTGGAAATTCTGGCCGAGGAAACCCGAGCAGGACTTGCCGCATCCGGACGCCGTGGCGCCATCCGTCAATACTCCAGTCATAGGCGACGTTACGCCGCCAGCAGTTAAGACCGAGGTGTCTCCATGATCTGGGCCATTCTCATCCTGCCGGGACTCGTGGTCGCCTATGCGCTCTTTGTTCGTCCGATGCTTCACGCCATCCCGGCACTCAAGTCCTTCTATGACGAAGCTGACGGCTTCTGGGCCAAGGTCTGGGCATTGTGCGGCCGATCGGTCACCGTGGTTTGGGGGCTCGCACTTCAGGGCATCGGCCAACTGCTGCAATGGATCGACCCGATTGCCAGCGCCTTGGGTGACCCGGATCTCCGCGCACAGATCACCGAGACCCTGGGCGCGAACCCGAAGATTCTGGGCTACGTGCTGATGTTCATCTCGGTCGTTACTCTGGCCGCGCGGTTTCGCGGAATTGCAAGGGATGCAGAGTGATGTTGGGCCTTATCTTTAATGGTCTCACGACGCTCGCGGGTGGGATCATCACCGCCTACAATAAATCGAAAGACGTTTCTATCACTGCGATCCAGTCGGCAACCGGGATAGCTGCCGCGCAAGCGCAGGCAATGACGGCATGGATTGGTCATCCACTCTCGCCACCATCGATCTGCTGTTACGGGGTGGCGATCTGGTTTTTCAAGGCGACGGCTTGCGACAAAGTGATAGGGCCTGCCCTGGGTTATAGCTGGAGGACCGACCCTCTGACTGGGGGCACTGCGGAGATCGCAATGATTGTTGTCTCCGGGATGTTCTTCTCCGGCATCGCAAACATCATAAAGCGTTAGGCGGGCCGCCGTTGCGTTGGCGAGCAGCGACGACCCTGACCACTGAGAAGCGTGAACTTCACAATGGCTGGAACCGATTTGAGAGCACCAGCAATTTCAACTCGGTTAATGGGAATGGGAAATGACCGAACAAGAGGTAACAGAAATCGTTGCAGCCGTGCTGGCCGAACAGAAGCGGCTACACAAGGACGACATCGACGACATTGTTCTCAGGACGATAGTTACGATGCTGACCTCGTTCGGAATCGAGGAAGAGGATCGCGTCGAATTGCGGGCCGACTTCGTGCATCTGCGTAAGTGGCGAAAGAGTGTCGAACAAACGCAAAGCCTGACGATCAAGGTGGTCGTGACTGCGATCGTCTCCGGGATTGTCGGGGCCTGCTGGCTAGGCTTCAAGACCCTTGTAGGTAAATAATCATGATCCGATTTATTGTGGCCCTGGCGCTGCTTTGCGCGGCGTCTATCGCAGACGCCTCGCGACGTCGGGCAATGGGAGGCGTCAGATCCGAAGATCCGTGAATGGTATCGTTCGTTGATGCAGCCCGACAATCCAGCCATTCCATGCTGCGGTGAAGCTGATGGATATTGGGCTGATGAGATTTTCGTCCGCAACGGCAAGACCTACGCACGAATTACAGATGACAGGCCGGATGCTCCGTTAGGTCGACCTCACGTTCCCGGTTGGCAGCGAGTTCGAAATTCCGGATCGCAAACTTAAATATGACTCTGGCAACCCCACAGGTCATAGCGTCATATTCCTGACTGCCGGCGGCGCGGTTCTGTGCTTCGTGCAGGGGACTCTCAGCTAATCTGGCGCTCGTCGCCATCGCAGACCCTTCGGGGTGGGTCGGATTCTTCCGGCTCTATTCAACGCCTTGAGCTGGCGGCCTTTTTATTTGGCCGGGGAAAGCTTTTGGGCATTCGCCCACGGACAGTCCGCGTCATGCTCGTCGTAGGGCCTAACGGCCGAACAAAGCCCGCAAATACTGTCCCCAAATAAGCTGTCACATAGCGGCTCATCCATCTCGGCTAAGCACTTGATGATGGCGTCGACGCGAGACGGCGGCGCGGCTATTCTGTCCATGACGTCAAGCCACTCGTCGATCTCTGCCTCATCGGGAATACTCAGAGTTCCCATCAGTTGCCAATATGGCGAGCCCTGGCGTGTGACGAGTTCGATTACGGTCAGCACTCCGTCGTCTTTTCGTTTTGCCCAATAGAATCCAGCTTCACGCATCAGCGTATTTTCCTTCGTGTCGGCAGTTTCGGCGGCAATCGCTTCCCGATCCTCAATCGTTTCTTCTCCCGCTTCGGCTCCGGTGACTCGCCGAACTGCAGAGCCTGGCTCATCCCGATATTCGTAAACAGAGCGAACGCTGGTCCAAGCTCTGCTTGCTGGATTAAGTTCTCTGCTGCGTGCTGCCAATGAGGCTTGGACTGTTCTGATTTTGGCAGGCTGAGAATGTAGTCTCGTGCGTCCGCGAGAGTGGCGAGTTTCCGGCCTTTAGGAGTGGTGAAGGTTTCTTCCATGAAGAATTTCTGGCTCCATCCGGTTTTAGCCATCCGTCTTCCCGTCTCGCGCCAATCGCGCAAACGCCTTAGCCGCTTCCTCAGCCTCCTTGCCCGTCATGCGACCCATCAGCACGCGCCTGATCGGATCGTCATCGTCGTAGTACCAATACTTGCTGGTGCCGTCCGCTAGGCGGACTTCGTAGCTCTCAGCATGGCGGATCAGCTTCACATCGGCCATAACCGGCTATTTCCTTAACGGCGTAACGTTCGTGGTGTCCGGCCATACTATTTCGATGCGCGCTTTTTCTGGGAGCGGCTGGGTCATATGGTTAGGTTCCGTCCCCCACCAATCGCAATTCATGCAAACGAAGATTGTTCGGTCATGACTACGGTCTTGGACCTCAATAACCGTTTCACTTCGCCCGCAGCGATTACAACGCTTTTCCCGGTCCATGTGGCTACTCCATCAACCTAATGCCCACACAACAAACACCGCGCGTCATCTGAAAATCTTCAATTCGAGAATTGCCCCCAGCAGCGCTAAATTCAGTGTAAACAGAAGACTGAAAATAATATTTCCATTCCAGCCGCATATTAAAGCTGTGATAAAATTTGCTATGTAGATCACGGCACAAAGAATCTCCAGAATTATCATTCTATGCTTCCTTATCTGCCGTGAGAGCGCACTGCGAGTAGCAACCGTCACTTTCCACTCTCCTTATCCCGCCGTGGCCTCATCTCGATTTGGGGGACGGGGATGCTGCGTGCCTGTTCGCCGCCTGCGGGCAGCTTAAGCATGGCGCTGACCTCGGCGATCACGTCGTCGAGTTCCACCGCGCGCTCTGTCAGAGCGCCAAGAAGCTCGTAATAGACGCCAGAGGGCACGTCGTCCGCGCCTGATGCCCAGCGCCGCACAGTGCGATCAGATACGCTGATCCGGCGCGAAAGTTCGGTCTGCCAGCGAGGCCCGTAGAGAGCCTCGCCGACGTTGCTGAGGAGCTTGCTGCTCATCGCCTAAAAGCCCATTGATCTGGCAGAATCGATCGCGCTGCGCAGCCGGCCGGATCCTCGCACGGCGGCATTGAGATAATTGATTAAGTCGTCTCCGAGCGGACCATCCTTAACGCCGGCGAATTCACGCAGCGCATATGTTTGGGTGTTGGCGCGGCAGGATACGTATTCGGCCGCGGCGCCCTCGTGATCGACTTGCATTTCGATCACGACGGAGTGCCGTGAGTGCGGTTGCACGAACCTGGCTGACTTGATGACGGACATGCTGGACCTCGCTCACAGTTTGCCGGATTCGATTTTTGCCAAGCTGACCACGGTCCAGCCCACCCCCATCTCGCCACCACCAGGGTCGCTCCAGAGTTCGAGCCCGATCCTATAGGGAGGCCGCGCCGCAGCAATGGCGCGATCTTCTGGCCTATCGAGATCTGCCGGTCTGACGTCGATCACTTCAATTTTTCGCTCTGTGCACCAGGCGACGACCATCTCTCGCTGGCGAATGTGATCTTGGTAGTCATCGCCGGGAAACGAGCGATGAAACCTATCTGCACTGCGGTAGAGGGTGAGGCTGACCGAGCAGGGCCAGCCGCCGTTCTCGGCGGCCAGCCTTTCGATTGTGGCGGTGAATTTCCGGAAGGCCGTCATCGCTATACCAACACCACCTGGCCGTCGACCATGCGGTACTCCGAGAGATAGCGGCCTTCGCGCCATTCGCCGCCATCGAGACGAAACTCGATGTGCCCATCGTCGCCAATCCGAACCTCGTAGCCCTGGGCGGTGTAGTGCTCTCGGACATCGCGAGCCGTGATTGCCTGAGGCGCGCGGTCACGCACGACGTAGGTCGGCTCACCAGCGTGCCAAGAAATGAACGCGATCTCTGCCCCCTCGGCATCGTCGAAGCATTCGTACTTGTAGTCGCCGTCAGTTTCGATGCGTGGCTGCTGTGACGAGATGCCTGCGGCGGCGAGGGCGGCGTGGAAGTCGGCTATGGTTGTCATCGTCGGGTCTCCTACCCAGTGCGGCGGGGCCATCCCCATCCGTGTCCTAAATATAGGACATTGATATAGTGGCGTCAAGGGCAAAAGTCGAACATATCGACTTTCGCGGCATTAGGTAGCAAACTCAGAGTTTGCCACCTAATGCCGGACTTTCGGCGCAGGAATATAAAGCCGCACGAGGCCCGCGAGGCCACCGGCTTCGCGCCATAGGCCTGGCAGCACACTTGGGCACCGCTGTTTGGTCATCGAAGGGCCTCGTCGATCATGGCGCGGTACGCCTCGCGGTAAAGTCGCCCGTCGCCTGCTGCAACGAGAGATGCGGCAAAAGCCCTTGGTTCATCAGACAGCCCTTCGACGAATTGCCTATTGAACTCGCCGCCAGCTTGCATGCCAGCGATCACCATATCGTTCAGCGGCTCTCGCATCGCTTCGATAGACAATCGAGCCTTTCGCAGCGACGACGTCCGTCGGTTTTGATAGGCCAGCGTATCGCCGCCAGTCCCAAGCGCGGCCCATGCCTGCGGCTCCAAGATGCGGGCAAGTCGCTCTATCATTTCCGCCGCCATGTCAGGTGTCTCTCAGCAGTTTCTGCGAATCGTCGTCATAGTTCGGTTTGTATCGCGTCGCATGGGGTGGTTGGCCAAGCAGGACTTTGCCGATCTCACGGGCGGTTTGTCGCTGCTCGGCTCGATCCAATCCCGAATAGGTTGACAGCCTGTCGAAGGCCCAAATTAGGGCCAGGTGCAGTTCTTCGCGAGTGGGGGTGGCCATCATCTCCTCCGTAAGTTTGAGCCAAATCCCTGACTGGTCAATCCACCAGTTTGGCGGTGAAATAGAGCCCGCCCTTTGGGTAACTCTATGGTAATCAAACCCCCGTCAGTTCCGTGTATGTTCGTGGTTTTCTTCATGTTCAAACCCAAATAAATCAATGGTTTAGCTGTGCGTCTAAAATCCAACATTTGGGTGGCGGCCTATCTGCGCCGCTGCCAGGTCAACGGCATCTTTGGCGCGGTGCGCCGGCGTGGCTCGGAAGAAGCCGGCGCCGTGTTCGTCAAGCTCGCTTTGCTCGACGGCAATGCGTTGCTGTTCACCCCCGCACCGCAGACCGCCTATGACAACAGCCGTCCGGTGGAGCGGGTGTTCACGCCTTTGTCAGCCGAGCCGGTGCCCGAGCAGGCGGTGGAAGAGCGGCTGACCAAGGAAATCCGCTTCGACCCCGATGTCTGGATCGTCGAAATCGAGGACAAGCAGGGGCGCCACCTGCTGGATCTGACATCGAAGTAGCGCTGTCAGCTTTTGGAGCCGTTAGGTCTTGGCGATGTTGCGGCTCGCCGAACCGGGCATCGGCACCGCGGCGGGCTGCGAAACAGGCCTGGCCTGCGAAGGCGTGACGCGGGCGCGTTGCCGCTCGTCGTCGTGGAGCAGGGGACGATGCCTGGCGCGGGTGGCCGCAATGCTCGCGCCGCGCCATGCGGCCAGCATGATCAGCCCGAGGCGTTCGCTCAGAGTGTCAAAGAGGCGCGATAGCCGATAGACGCGTGTCACCGAGGCGCCGAGCTCGGGATCGAGAAACAGCAGCACCCGCTGGAACGCGTCGCCGGGCATGCCGATCGCCCGGCAGGCGCAGGCGAGCGACTCGCCGCCGGGATCATTGATGATCTGGTCCGCCATGCGGGTCGGCAGCACCAGGACATCAGCCAGTTCCGCAATGAAGCCGATCAGATCCGCGTCCCGTGCCATCTGATCGAACGCTGCGACGGCGCGGGTGGCGCGGCGTGTCTCGATCGGCATCGCCGGCTTCAACCGCGTGCTTTCGAGATTGCGCAGGATCAGCACACGTTCCTTGGCATCGGCGGCAAAGAACATGGTGCTGAGTTCGGACGCCTCGTTGGGCTGCATCGACAGCGGCGTGGCGCGGCGGGGCATTCCAACATGGCTTTGATTGGCTGCGTCCACGGCAAGCTGCGGCCGCAGGCTGCGCGGCAGCGTAAACGAGGGAGCGGCCGATGTCAGTGCCAGCTTCTCCGCGATCTCCGGCGGGGTCGGCGCATAGACCGACAGCCGGGCGCGAACGGCCGCACGGGTGGCATCGTCGACCTCGTCGATCAGCCGCGACGTCAGCGCCACGAACTGGCGCTCCTCATCGAGCGAGTGCGCGGGCGTCTGGACATAGAGGTCGGTGAGAACCCGCAGCAATGTGGGACGGATGTCGACGCCTTCGCGGCGCGACAGCGTCATCAACCCATCGAGACCGGGGATCGCTGGAATTGTCGTCATAGCTCATACGCAACAGGGATAATTGTCACGAATTTAGCTGCGTCGTTTTAACAGGCACTTAAGGAAAACGGACTGTTAACGATTGAATGCGTTGAGGATATGCGGATGCTCTCGCGTATCGTCGTGTGCGATCGCTTGCATTGCGCCTCGCGCGCCACACTTTGCGACGCTTCCGCCGAACCGCGACGTCCATTAAGAGCCCATTAACCATGAACCGTTCTTATGACCGTGCGCCGCTGGGAGACGGATGAGGATGCGGTGGGAGGCGAGAACTATGGGCACCATCATCGATTTTCCGACGGGAGCTGTGTCGCGCCGTCTGGGCTCATGGCTGGATGAAGCGCCGCGCGAAGGCATGGGGACCGTGGTGATTCTTCCCGTGGTCCGGATCGAACGCCACGCCGATGAAACCACCGGTGGCAGCGATCCCGAACAGGGAACGGCAACCGGACGTCGCCGCCGCAAACGCGCACGATCCTGATATCTGGCTGCACCATGCTCGCCGACCGACACCGAAGCGCTTTGAGCCTTCGGCTTTTCATCTCATCGCTTTCAGGAATAGGGCTGGTTCTGCTGACGGCGGGACTCGGCGGCTGCGCGAGCGGCGATTTCGGCCGGACCCGTGATTCGGCCCGCAGTGACGACATGCATCGCTGGGTCGGCGAGGAAGCGACCGGCAGCATCGGCCGTCGTCCCTCGGATTTCCAGCTGACCGACTACGAGCGGGCGCTGCGCGACCGCGCCTATTTCTATATCGAGGCGCCGCATTCGCGCCCGTCCTGGAAGAACGTGTTCGGCGACTATGAGCCGATGCCGTCGCCCTGGCGGCAGAAGGCTCCGCGGTTCGACCGGACCGCCTACGGCCGCCTGTTGCTCGACGAGCCGCATCGCTCCCATGCCTCGCGCTATGCTCAACTGCTTGAGGATGTGCGCAACGACATCACCCAGCTCGATCCGTTCTTTTCGACGGTTGCGCGGGTGGCCGATCTCGATCAGAAGCGCGGCGCCAGCATGCGCTACATCTCCGATCTGGAACCGCGCGAGCGCGCCGATGCGCTGGCGCGGATGAAGGAAAACGCCCTGATCGTGCAGTGGGTCGGGATCTGCCTGCAGCAGCGCATCGCGTCCTATCGCTGGGCGCTGGAGCGGCTGGTGATCCATGCCCCCGACGGCATGGCGGCGGAGGTCGACCGCTTCATCGCTGATCTTGCGGCGCGATCGGGTGCGTCGCTCGGCGCGACACCGGTCGTCGGCCAGGTTCTGACCGTCAAGGGCTGACCTCTTCATTTTTTTGGTGCGCCGCGCGACAGATACTGAACCTTTTTGTCGCACCTGATAACTAATGTCTCGCATACCCCGGCCAGTCCCGCGGTCGCGCCTCCATGCGCACCCTGGCGGGCGAGAACCTGCGAGAGCTTTTCCGATGCGAATCGAGTGGATCGTGCTGGCCATCGTCGTGGCGGCGGCATGCTATGCGGTGTTTGCCTTCAACCGCCTGATCCGCCGTCGCAACATGATGCGCGAGGCCTGGAGTGGCATCGATGTACAACTGCGCCGGCGCAGCGATCTCATTCCCAATCTCGTGCAGGTGGTGAAAGCCTATGCCGCACATGAGCGGGGCCTCTTCGAGGACATCGCCGCCAGGCGCGCCTCCAGCCTGGCGGTGACCGAGACGATGCAGAAGGCCGTCGCCGAACAGGCGCTGCAGGGGTCGCTCGGCCGGCTGTTCGCCGTGGCCGAGGGCTACCCACAACTGAAGGCCGATCAGAATTTCCGCGCCCTGCAGGATCAGCTCGCCGAGATCGAGGATCAGCTGCAGATGGCGCGCCGCTATTTCAACGGCACCGTCCGTGATTTCAATATCGGCGTGCAGTCGTTTCCGGACGTGCTGTTGGCGCGTTTGCTCGGCTGGCATGAGGAGCATTTCTTCGAGATCGACCAGGCGTCGGCCGCCGCGCCCGCCGTCAATTTGTCGGGGAGCTGAGTGATGAGATATCTGCAGCGGGCGGGGCTGGCTGTCGTTGTCCTGGCGTCCCTGATCGTGCCGGCGAGCGCGAACGAGCGTATTACGCGTTTTGTCAGCGACGTCGACGTGCAGCACGACGGCGATCTGCTGGTGACGGAAACCATCGCAGTCCAGGCCGAAGGGAATGTGATCAAGCGCGGCATCCTGCGCGATTTTCCCACCAGCTACACCAACCGGAACGGCACCCATGTCGAGGTCGCCTTCGACGTGCAATCGGTGACGCGGGACGGAGCGAGCGAACGCTACGCGACCGAACGGCTCACGAATGGCGTGCGGGTCCGGATCGGCAGCGCCGACAAGATCCTCGACCGTGGCCCGCATGAGTTCGTGATCAAGTACCGGACCTCCCGGCAGGTTGGTTTCTTTGCCGATTTCGATGAGCTGTACTGGAATGCGACCGGCAATGGCTGGACGTTTCCCATCGATGCGGCGGAAGCCCGCATCCGGCTGCCGGAAGCGGTGCCGTTTCGGCAGAGCGCTTTTTACACCGGCCCGCAAGGTGCCAAGGACAAGAACGCCTATGTGTTCGAGCAACGCCCGGGCTTGATTGTCTTCCGTACCACCCAGGCATTGCCGCCGAACCAGGGATTGACGGTCGCGGCCGGCTGGCAGAAGGGCGTGATCGAACCGCCGAGCCAGTCGAGGCTGCTCGGCTTGTGGTTACAGGACAACCTGCCGCTGGCGGCCGCCGGACTGGGTCTGCTGCTGATCCTTGGCTACTATCTCTCCGCATGGCGGCGCGTCGGACATGATCCGCAGGGGGGCACCATCATTCCGCTGTTCGGGCCGCCAAAAGGCATGTCGCCGGCGGCGGTGCGTTACGTGTCGCAGATGGGCATGGACGACAAGGCATTCACCGCCGCGATCGTCGGCCTCGGCGTGCAGGGACATCTCAAGCTGGCGGAGCGGAAAAATGGGCTGCAGATGGTGCCGCGCACTGGCGGCAAGCTGCTCAATCCCGACGAGCAGGCGGTCGCAAAATCGCTGTTCGGCAAACGCAGCTCGCCGCTCGATCTCGATCAGTCGAACTGCAAGATCCTGCAGCGTGCGCAAACCGCACTGACGGAGTCGCTGGCAAAGGCCTATGCGGATCGCATGTTCCACGACAACAAATCCTGGTCGGTCCGGGGTCTGCAGGCGTCGCTGGCGGTCATCGTCGCGGTCCTGATCTCGGTGTTTGCCGGCTGGGGCAACGACCGGGGTGTCACGACCGTGATCGGGATGCTGTCGTTCCTGCCGGCATTGATCGTTCTCACCTTGCTGCTGACTGCGGGACGGCCGCACAGCATTGGCATGTTCGCCCTGCTTGCGTTTGGATGCTTGTTCTCCGCCATTGTCGGGGTGAACGGCTATCAGATCGTCACCGATAATCATCATGGCTGGGCCCAGGCGCTGCCGGCTGCGCTGCCGCTGGTGCTGGTGCCGCTGGCGTCATCGGCGTTCACATGGATGAAGGCGCACACCGTCGAGGGGCGGCAGATCACCGATCAGATCGAGGGCTTTCGCCAGTATCTCGGCGTCGCCGAGGAAGACCGGCTGAATGCGCTCAATCCGCCGGAGAAGACGCCGGAGTTGTTCGAACGTTTCCTGCCCTATGCGATCGCGCTCGATGTCGAGAATGCGTGGGCCAGGCGCTTTGCCGATGTGCTCGCCGCGGCGTCGGTCGCAGCCGTCGCCAGCAGCTGGTACAGCAACAGCAGCAGCAGCTATGATCGCACCAGCGACCCGGCTGGCTTCGCGACCTATCTCGGCAACAGCCTCTCGCAGACGATTTCGTCGGCCTCGACGCCACCGGGCTCCAGCGGCTCGAGCAGCAGCAGCAGCGATTCCTCGAGCAGCGGCTCCGGTGGTGGCGGCTCGTCCGGCGACGGCGGAGGCGGTGGTGGCGGCTCCGGCTGGTGATTGATCAGGCCGCTTTGGTGCGGCGTGACGGCTTGTGCACCGGCGCCAGCGTCGCCAGGAAAGCCTGCAGCGCGGGCGAGGGGGCTTTCGCCTCGCTATAGGCCACGCCGACCTGCCGACTGACATCGCTGTCGACGATGTCGCGGATCGCGACATCCGGATTGGCGCGGGCGACGCCTTCGGGAACGATGGCGACACCGACGCCGGCCGCCACCAGCGCCATCGCCCAGTCTTCCGACTCCGCGATGGCGACGGACTTCCGCCTGCCGCCGGCGCGCCGGAAAAACTCGCTCTGCTCGCAATGGCAGCGGTCGATCATCGCCACATCAGCGAGATCGGCGGCGCGCAGCCGGTCCTTCAGCGTCAGCGGATGGGACGGCGGCAGCGCGGCCACGTAGCGGTCAATCCACAGCGGAACGAAGTGTTCGCCGGCTTTCAGCAGGCCCTTCGAGACGATGCGGGCATCGGCGGTGTCGTTCGCGCCGACCAGCCGCAGCTGCAGATCCCTGTCGGAGGTCACCGGTTTGAGCAGGGCGATAATGCGCGGAATGTCGAGCGTGCGCATCAGGCCGAGGGTCAGTATCGAACGCGTTGCCGGTGTCCGGAACAGTTTCAGCGCAGCATCTGCCTCGTCGATAATGCGCCGAGCCACCGCGTGAAATGCCTCCGCCGCGGCGGTCGGCACCACGCCCTTCTTGTGGCGGATGAACAGGGCGGTGCCGAGCTCCGCTTCCAGGCCAGTGATGGCGGCTGAGACCGAAGGCTGCGAAATGAAACAGCGCTTCGCCGCCGCCGTCAGGTTGCGCTCCTGATAGACCGCCACGAAGTAGCGCAACTCGCGGATATCCATAGTCATGACCTATGACGATTATCAGATAACAATATTTTACCTATGTATCAGGAGATGGCAAGCCAAGGGGAGTTCAGGTCAGGCAAAGGGCTCACCATGCGCGTGCATCATCTCAACACCGGCACCATGTGCCCGATCGGCCGGCGGCTGGTGAACGGCACCGGCAGCATTTTCCAGCGGGCGCGGATGGTCTGCCATTGCCTGCTGATCGAGACCTCAGACGGACTTGCTCTGGTCGATACCGGTATCGGCCTTGACGATATTGCTGAACCGCCACGGCTCGGCCTCAAGTGGGTCCGGCAGACCAAACCGCGGCTCGATCCGGCCGAGACCGCGGTTCAGCAGATCAAGGCGCTGGGCTATTCACCTGACGACGTGCGGCACCTGCTGCTGACCCATCTCGACCGCGACCATGCCGGCGGCATTCCCGATTTTCCCAAGGCGAAAGTGCACGTGCAGCGACGGGAATACGAGATGGCGGTGACGCATCAAATCCCCGCGCCCAAGGGCCGTTACATCACCGATCAATGGAAGCACGGGCCCGACTGGTCATTCTATGGCGAGGGCGGCGAGGACTGGTTCGGATTCAAAGGCGTGCGGGCGCTGGGCGACCGCGAGCCGGACATCCTGATGATCCCGTTGCCCGGACATACCCCGGGCCATTGCGGCATCGCGATTCGCAGCCAGGACAAGTGGCTGCTGCACGCCGGCGATAGCTATTTCTTCCACGGCCAGATCGAAAATCCGCCACGGCGAGCACCGCTGGCGCTCGGCTATTTCCAGCGCAAGGCCGATATGGACCGTGCCGCCCGCGTTGCCAATCAGGAGCGGCTGCGCGTGCTCAATGCCTCGCATCGCGCCGAGGTGACGATCTTCAACAGCCACGACCCGGCGGATTACGAGCGCTGTCGGTGTGGCCGGCATTGATGACCGGCGAGCGCGTTCGCTTTGAATTGATTCACGAACGCGCTCGGGCAACTGCATGTCGCCAGCTCATCTCGCCGGCGCAAGGCGAAGCTGGCGCTTCGGCTGGGGCACCGGGAAGACGCGATCGTAGGCGATGTTGAAGCCGAACGCGTAGACCAGATAGAACGCCACGATGCTCAGATCCATCATCAGCGCAGCCCGCATCGAGATGCCGAGATACCAGGCAATCATCGGGATCAGCACGATGATCAGTCCGGCCTCGAACAGCACCGCGTGAGCGACCCGGACCGGCATGGTCTTGGCGACGTGGCCGGTGAACCGAACCAGGGCATGGTCGAAACCCAGATTAAACGCGAAGTTCCAGGCCGTCGCCACGGTCGCGGACACGATGCCGATGACGCCCATATGGGCGATGGGCTGATTGAACAGCCAGGCAGCCGACGGCGTGAAAATGGCGATGCCGACCAGCTCGAACAGGACTGCGTGCCGGATCCGGTCGGATGTGGAACGCATAGACATGATGAAACCCTTTCTTGGTGTTGTGGCTGGTTTCTATCTGATTTTTTGCTAGTATAAAGTTAGATAATATCTGGAAAATAGATAGATGGCCATTTCGATGGATCAGCTGGAGGCGTTCGTCGCGGCAGCCGAGCAGGGGTCGTTCTCGGCGGCGGCGCGCGGTCTCAAAAAGGCGCAGTCGGCAGTCAGTACCCACGTCTCGAACCTGGAGGAGGATCTCGGCGTCGCTCTGTTCAGCCGCGCAGGTCGCAATCCGACCCTGACCGAGGCGGGCGCGCGGCTGCTGCCGGAAGCGAAGGTGATCCTCGATCGGCGCGAGCATCTGATCGGCGTGGCCAGCAGCTTCGAGGCCCATGTCGAGAAGCGGCTGGTGGTGGCGATCGACGAGCTTTACCCGGAAACCACAGTCGGAGAACTGTTCGCAGAATTCGCCGCGCGCTTTCCGCATGTCGAACTCGAACTGCTGTTTCCGATCATGGAGGACGTCAGTCGTCTGGTGCTGGATGGAAAGGCCGACCTTGGCGTCATGTGGCGCCAGGAGAGCCTGCCGACGGAACTCGGCTTCCACACCATCGGCTGGGTGCCGCTGAAACTCGTCTGCGGCAAAAACCATCCGCTCGCGAATGCGCGCGTGGATTGGGAGGAGCTGAAGCGGCATCGGCAGATCATGGTCACGGTCCGAACCGAAGGCACTGAACGCCACAGGCTCCGCGTTGCCGCGGAGGTGTGGTGGGTGGAGAGCCACTGGGTGATCCTGCAGATCCTCAAGAACGGCATCGGCTGGGCGCTGATCCCGGCGCACATCATCGCGCATTCCTCCATCGCGTCGGAACTTGCGATCCCTGCGCTTGAATTTGACGAAGGTGCTTACCCCGTCGCGCTTGACGTGGTGTGGCACAAGCAGCGTCCCGCGGGACCGGCCGCAAAATGGCTGCGTCAGAGCTTTGCCACCACAAAGATCGACACCAGCACGCCGTAGCCGGAGCGGAGAGATCGGCAGGCGCTTTGCACAAGGGACGCGGAGCTCTTCCGCGATCAGCGCGCCGCCACCGGTGAGGCCTGCAGCTTGCAGGTCGCGGCCGCAAGCGACGCCTGCGCCTGCGGCATCAAGCCGGGTTCGGGTGCCAGCGCCTTGAGCACGATCAACCCGGTGGCGGTGGGCGAGTCGATGATCAGCCGGTCGGCGGCGGTGACTTCCTCGTCGTCGGGCACTTCGGCGTGCTGGGCTTCGGTCATCAGGTCGAGCTCGATCACCTTGCGGCCGGCTGAACGATCGTTGATCGCGTAATAGGCGACGTCGCTGCGGGTGTAGAACGACACTGACGTGTAGGCCTGGCTCACCGGCACTGTGAGCTTGATCGGCCCTTTCGCCAGGTCATAGCGGCACACCGCGGTGGCAAAGGCTGGATCCATGAACGGCATGGTGGTGGTGCCGGGCTCTGCGGACGGCAGCTGCGTCACGGCGTTTGATGTCGTCAGCGGCACCAGCCGCGAATAGGCGTCGAGGCTGGCGATGCGCGGCAAGGCCAGCACGCTGACCAGATGCACGATCCCGCCAAGCAGGATGCCGCCGAGAATGGTGAGCACAAGCCGGATCATGGGCACCCCACCGTGGCGATTGTCGGCATCGGCGCGTCGCGCTGGGTCCGCGTCGCAACCCCGACCGGCGTATCGTACAGCCGCAGCATCAGCATATAGCGGTCGAGGCCCCCGGTCGGCAGCCAGTTGCCGGCGCGGGCGCGCGAAGTGATGCGCAGCTCGAAGGCGCCGTCGGAGCCGCGCACGATCTCCTGGCTGGTGAAGCCGTAGCGATTCATGCCGTTGGCGACGAGTTGGCCTTTGGGGTCGTACAGCGTCAGCGTCCAGAATCGTGCGGCCGGCGTGACGCCGCTGACCACGACATCGCAGCGGCCGTCGAGCGGGCGCTTGCTGTCATCGGTGGTCGCGGTGAAGGCGATGCCGTCGCCGGTGCCCACGGGAAGTTCGCCGCTGCGCGCCACCGAGGCGCGGGCGTAGGGGTCGATATCGCTGCTGCCGGTGCGGGGGCGGGCCTTCCAAGCCCCGATTGTCAGGGTTCCGATATTGACGCCACGCGTGGCCGTGACCCAGGTCACGCCGAGGCCGACCGCGGTTGCGATCACCAGCGCCAGCACTGAGGTCAGGATCAGCCGCATCTGGTCCGGATCAATTCTTGCGCGGCGCCGCTGAGGAGGCGCTGCCGGTCGTTGGCTCCGGCGTTGCCGCAGCAAAACTATCCGGGAAGGCCGGCGCACTCGACGAGGATTTTTTTGTGGGATCGCCCGGCTTGGGCGGATCGTTTGCCGACGTCTTCGATGCAGTCTTTGCGGCATCGTCCAGCAGCTTCTCGACTCGCACCAGGATATCGGCGCCGCGACGGGTCAGAATCGGCGGTGGTCCCGGCATGATTTCCGGCGTCTTCGATGCGGCGGCCGAAGCGTCCTGCGGCAGCTTCTTGCCGGCGCCGACGCCGGCAAGGTCGCGGATCTCGACGCCCTGATGCGCCACCACCATGATGTCGTGCCAGGTCTGTGCCGGCAGCGAACCGCCGGTCATGCGGTTGGTCGGCGAATAGTCGTCGTTGCCGTACCAGACCGCGCAGGTGAAGTTGCCGGTGTAGCCGACGAACCAGGCGTCGCGGAAATTGTTGGTGGTGCCGGTCTTGCCGGCGGCCGGAATGCCGTCGAGTTGCGCGCGCCGCGCGGTGCCTTCTTCGACCACATGGCTCATCATGCCGGCCATGTCTGCGGCGACCGAGGCGGGGATCGCCTGGTTCGGCTTCTTGCCGTCGCGGTCCCAGCGCCAGACCGGGTCGCCGGCACCGGTGCGCACTTCCAGCACCGCGTGCGGCTTCACGGCTTTGCCCTTGTTCGGGAAGGTGGCGTACGCCACCGCGTGCTCGACCACGCTGACTTCGTCGGAGCCGATCGGCAGCGAGGGCGTGTCGGGCAGCGGCGCCGTGATGCCGAATTTCCGCGCCGTCTCGATGATCTTGGCGCGGCCGGCCTTCGGGCCCTCCTTGCCGCCCATCGCGATCGACAGCTTCACCGGCACAACATTGATCGAGCGGGTGATGGCCTGGGTCAGCGTCACCGAGCCGGAATAGGAGCGGCCATAGTTCTGTGGGCACCAGTTGCCGATGCACACCGGGCCGTCGACAATGATCGATGTCGGTTTGTAGCCGTTCAGCAGCGCCGTGGTGTAGACATAGGGCTTGAACGAGGAGCCGGGCTGGCGCATGGCGTCGACGGCGCGGTTGAACTGGCTGGCGCCATAGTCGCGGCCGCCGACCATGGCGCGTATGCCGCCATCGAGGTCCGAGACGACCGTTGCGGCCTGGGTCGCATGATAGTCGCGGCCGAACTGGCGCAACTGGTTCTCGATCGCGCCTTCGGCTGCGCGCTGCACATTCATGTCGATCGCGGTGCGGACCACGAACACCCGCTCGGTGTAGGATTTCGGGAGGGTGTTGACGAGCCTACGCATCTCATCGAACGCCCAGTCCAGATAGTAGTTCGGCGAATTCTCGTCGCGCCGGTCCACCGCAGTGGCGGGATTGCGCCGGGCACCGAACACCTGGCCTTCGCTCATGAACCCGGCCTCGACCAGGTTGTCGAGCACGACGTTGGCGCGGGCGCGGGCGGCCGGCAGGTTGATGTGCGGGGCGTATTTGGTCGGCGCCTTGAACAGCCCGGCGAGCATGGCGGCCTCAGCCAGGTTCACGTCGCGCGCCGACTTGTTGAAATAGAAATGCGCCGCGCCGTCGACGCCGAAAGTGCCGCCGCCCATGTAGGCACGGTCGAGATAGAGCTTGAGGATCTCGTTCTTGGTCAGCCGGGTTTCCAGCCAGATCGCCAGGAACGCTTCGTTGACCTTGCGCTCGATGGTGCGCTCGTTGGAGAGGAACAGGTTCTTGGCGAGCTGCTGGGTGATCGAGGAGCCGCCCTGGCGCACGCCGCCGGCCTGGGCGTTGGTCACCAGCGCGCGGGCGGTGCCGGCGATGTCGATGCCGAAATGGTCGTAGAAGCGACGGTCTTCGGTGGCCAGCGTCGCCTTGATCAGATGGTCCGGAAACTCTTCCAGCGGAATGGAATCGTTGTGCTTGATGCCGCGGCTGCCGATCACGTTGCCGTAACGATCGAGGAAGGTGACGGCGAGATCGGACTTCTTCAGCCAGTCCTCGTCGGCGGTCTCGCGAAACGCCGGCACCGCCAGCGCCAGCATCAGGATCAGGCCGCCGAGGCCGATGGTGGCGGCTTCCGACAGCGGCTCGATAAAGACCCAGCGCTTCCAGCGGCCGACATAGAAGCGGTCCATGAAGGTCGAGAACCGCTCATAGAGCTCGCGGATGCCGGCGCCGGACGAGAACAGGGTGGAATCGATGCGCGCGTCGAGATCCAGCAGGAAATGCCGGATTTTCGTTGTCCAGTTGTTCGGCGTTTCGTTGCGCACCGGAACCTTCGACCAACTTCGCGCCGCTCAGGCAGCCCAACGGCGCGCCGGTGAGACGATGCGGATGCGATAAGGCAACCCTATGGCGACGGTAATTCGCCGCTTGGGACTCGGCCACCTTCTAGCCGAGCATAGGGCATAAACCAATGCTCCACTTGAGATTCCGGGAAAACGGCTAATGCTGTTCCCCGGCTTTTTCAGCTGGGATTCGAGGCTTGCCACTTCCCCTCGGCTGCCCGGATGCCTAGAAGTGAGACTATGCACCCGCAATCACCGGTTTGAGGCATTATGGCCGAACGATCCGGGCCGGCCTCGGCTCAAGCAGATTTCTTTTGGAAAACCAAGACGTTGGAAGAGATGTCCGACGCCGAATGGGAAAGCCTGTGCGATGGCTGCGCCCGCTGCTGCCTGGAAAAGCTCGAGGACGAGGACACCGGGAAGATCTATTTCACCCACGTCTCCTGCACCCTGCTGGATGCGGGTCTGTGCGCCTGCAAGGACTATCCAAACCGCTCCGCCAAGGTGTCGGACTGCGTGCGCCTGTCCCCGGAGAACGTCCGCACCCTGAACTGGCTGCCACCGAGCTGTGGCTACCGCCTGGTCGCGGAAGGGCGCGATCTTTACTGGTGGCACCCGCTGGTCTCGGGCGACCCCAATACCGTTCATGAAGCGGGAGTCTCGGTCCGCGGGCGTGTCGTCGCCAGCGAGGACGAGGTCGATGATGCTGACCTCGAAGACCACATCGTGCGCTGGCCCGCTTTGTTGCCGAAACGCGCGCGGGGCCGGGTCAGGCCGAAATCGTGAGTCGGCCGGCATTCACACGATCACATTCGGGTGTTCGGGATGCCGTTGCGGGATAGGCCCATGCTTCAAACGGCCTTATTGGTGCGCCGGGGCTCTGTTAAATAGATCGATATTCTAACGCGATTTGCGGCCCGTGAGGCTGCGGAGTTCCATGGACAACCTTGCACGCACCAACCGCGCTCCCGCGGACGTATCAGGCATTGCCGTAAACGACGTCAACGAGGAAACGCTCGAAGCGCAGATCGCGGTGACGCCGCCTCCGGTGACGGAGGGCGCCGCGCCATCGCTGCATTCGCTGTCTCACAAGGAAGTCCGCACCATCGTGCTCAGCCTGATGGTCGCGATGTTCCTCACGGCCCTCGACCAGACCATTGTCGCGACCGCGCTGCCCACCATCGGCCGGCAGTTCTTCGACGTTACCAATTTGTCCTGGGTGATCACCGCGTACCTGCTGTCGTCGACCTCGGTGGCGCCGGTGTTCGGCTCGCTCAGCGACATCTACGGCCGCCGCGCCATGATGATGACCGCGCTCGGCCTGTTCCTGGTGGGCTCGGTGTTGTGCGCGCTGGCGCCCAACCTGCTCATTCTGATTCTCGCCCGTTTCCTGCAAGGACTCGGCGGTGGCGGTATCCTGCCGCTGGTGCAGACCGTGCTGGCCGATATCATCACGCCGCGGCAGCGGGCGCAGTACCAGGCGTTCTTCAGCACGGTGTGGGTGTCTGCCGGCATCGGCGGTCCTGTGCTCGGCGGTGTCATTGCCGAGCATCTGCATTGGTCGGTGATCTTCTGGATCAACGTGCCGCTGGTGTTGCTGGCCGTCGGTATTTTGCTGCCGAAACTGAAGAAGCTGCCGATCCATCACAAGCCGCGCCAACTCGATCTGCTGGGCGGGCTGTTGCTGATGGCCGCGGCCATTACCTTCCTGCTGGTGCTGACCTGGGGCGGCAACAAGTTCGCGTGGCTGTCGCCGACGCTCTTGGCGCTGGCGGGCTCGGTGCTGGCATTCGCCGGTGTTTTCATCTGGCACGCGCGCCGGGCCGACGAACCGTTCCTGCCGCTGCCGCTGCTGACCGGCCCGGTGGTTCCCTACGCGATCACCGCTGCGGCCTGCGCCATCGGTGTGATGGTCGGCCTGACCGTGCACATGCCGATGTATTACGAGGCGGTCTATCATCTCACGGCGAGCGAGGCAGGACTGGCGCTGATCCCGATCGTGGCGCTGTCGGTGCCGGGCGCCACCGCGGCCGGCCGGGTGATGATGTACATGAAACGCTACAAGTGGATTTCGATGCTCGGACTGTCGCTCGGCGCCACCGCGGCGGCGCTGCTCGCGATTCTCACGCCGCTGCCGCTGTGGGCGGTGCTGACGCTGTTGTCGGTGCTGGCGCTCGGTCTCGGCACAGCATTCCCGGTTTCGGTGGTGTCGGTGCAGGCCGCGGTTGCGCGGCATCTGGTGGGAACCGTCACCGGCGCGATGAATTTCTTCCGGTCGCTGATGGCTGCGGTCTCGGTGGCGCTGTTCACCGCCATCCTGCTGGCGGCGCTGGGTACGAACTCATCAGGCACGCTTGAACATCCCGATCTTGGATCGACCTCGAGCGTCGAGATGATCGCGGCATTCCGCTATGTGTTCATTGCCGCCGCCATCCTGCTCGCCACCGGCGCGCTGTCGATCGCACGCATGCAGGAGCGCTCGCTCGGCGAGGCGCCAAAGCCCTCGGTCGACATGGCCGAGTAAGGCGAGAGGCCGGCACTTCGCCGGCTCTGCTTTGATCGGCTATTCAGGGCTTCATTTGAGGGCTTGGCGGCGATCGGTTTCTTGTCTAAGCCCGCAGCCGCATTTCATCAGCCCGCGGGGAGCGACACGTGCAGGACAATCCGAAAGACAGGCTGGCCCTTCCGCTGAAGGGCTATCAACTGGTCGACAACACGCTCGATCCGACACTGGTCGGTATTGCGCTGGAAACCGAGCAGGGGCCCTTCATGTTCGTTGCCACGCGCGAAATCCTGGAAACCCTGTCCAAGGCGTTTAAGGCCAAGGCGGCCTCGATGCCGTCGCAGAAGCCGCAGGCGTGAGCCTGACCGGCTGTTAGGGCGTGCCCGCCGGGCCGGCGCCCCAACTGCGTGATGTCTGCATGATCCAGTCGCGATAGAGCGTCAGCGGCGTCACGCCGGTCAAGCCGCCGCAGCCGGCGGTGTTGTTGGCCCCGGTCGACCAACTGACCACGCCGATGATCACAGGCCGTCCGTTCTGGGTCTCAAACACCGGACCGCCGGAATCCCCGGTGCAGGCGCCGAGGCCCGCCGTGGCATTGTTGGTTGCGGGGTCGACCAGCCGGATCTGCAGCGAGCCGGGCTGGCCGGTGGCCACAAGCGCTGCGGTCCGCGCCACGCCGCCGCTGCGGCCGTCGCCGCGGACGGTGACGCCGATCCCCGACACCGAGAAGGCATTCCCGGTCGCCAGGGGCGCGCGCGGAACGCCGAGCGGTGCGACAGCGTGTCCGGCCATCGGCGCCGCCAATTGCAGCAGTGCGACATCGGCGCTGGCGCGGTGCGCCAGGATGCCCTGCACGTTGAATTGCGGATGCGACACCACCTGTTTCACGTCGCGCAGGCGCGGTTGCCGGTTGGCGTCATAGTCGACGATCTTGTAGGTCGCGCCCGGCATGGTGCAGTGAGCCGCGGAGAGCACCAGGTCGGGCGCAATCAGCGCGCCGGTGCAGAAATTGCCGCGCGAACCGACAATGGTGACCACCGCTGTCGCGGAGGCATCCGCGGGCGCGCCGCCGACCATCGCGGCTGCCGGCTGGGGCGGCAGCAACATGACGATAGTCACATGGACAGCTTGCAACATGCGGCGGATCATGCCGGGAGAGAGCATTGCCGTGCGTCGGCTGTCAATGACGCGATGTCCGTCCGTGCCGGTCGGCGGACGGACGTCGCCGGTGACATGTGTCGGCCCGGGCTTCGGTTGCTGGACGATATTGCGATGGATCTCGATGGGCTGGATGGATGCTTTGCTGCGCTCTCGAAAGTCCGGACAATGCGGGTGAAGAAAATGTAAGGTTGCCCGCAATCGCCCGTTCATCGGACATTCACTCCAAAAAAGGTCATGTAGGACGCGGCGATATTGCCGATCGAATGTTGCGGAGACGATCTTGCGCCTTCTTGTCGTTGAAGATGATCCCGATCTCAATCGTCAGCTCACCACCGCGCTGACCGATGCAGGCTATGTGGTCGATCGCGCGTTCGATGGCGAAGAAGGCCACTTCCTCGGAGACACCGAGCCCTATGATGCCGTCGTGCTCGACATTGGTCTGCCGAAGATGGATGGCATCTCGGTGCTGGAGGCGTGGCGGCGCAATGGGCGCGCGATGCCGGTGCTGATCCTGACCGCGCGGGATCGCTGGAGCGACAAGGTGCAGGGCTTCGACGCCGGCGCCGACGACTACGTTCCGAAGCCTTTCCATCTCGAAGAGGTTCTGGCGCGCATCCGTGCGCTGCTGCGCCGCTCGACCGGGCATGCGCAAAGCGAATTGACCTGTGGGCCGGTGCGGCTCGATACCCGGACCGGCCGCGTCAGCGTCGACGGTAATCCGATCAAGATGACCTCCCATGAATATCGCTTGCTGGCCTATCTGATGCATCACTCCGGCCGGGTGGTGTCGCGCACCGAACTGGTCGAGCATCTGTATGATCAGGACTTCGACCGCGACTCCAACACCATCGAGGTTTTTGTCGGACGGATCCGCAAGAAGCTCGATGTCGACATCATCCAGACCGTGCGCGGGCTCGGCTACTTGCTCACACCCCCGGTCGACGCACGCTAGTATTGCGCCCGCTTCTAAGGCGGCGCGAGGGGGCATAAAATTGCTCGTGCCCCTTTTGCTTCCGAACCTCGTGTGAGAGATTGCCGCGATGGATCACGAGCTTCGGAAGCGGGGCACCAGCTCGCTCGCCACCCGCCTGTTCCTTTCGGCAACCGCGTGGGTGGTGGTTATTCTGGTCATCACCGGCTTCGTACTGTCGTCGGTCTATCGTCAGGCGGTCGAGCGGTCCTTCGACCGCCGTCTCAATCTTTATCTTCGCACCCTGATCGCCGAAGCCGCGACGCCGGATGAACCCGGCGCCGACCATCCCTTCCAGTCGCTGGGCGAGCCGCTGTTCGAGATCCCGCTGTCCGGCTGGTACTGGCAGATCGCCCGCGTCGATTCCGACAAGGTGGACGTCCGTTCGTCCCGCTCGCTATGGGACAAGCAGCTCACGAAGCTCGACGATACCACCGGCACTCTGACGCCGGCCGGTGTTCGCATTGGCTACGTCAGCGGGCCGGAAGACCAGCGCCTGCGCATTGTCGAGCGGCAGGTGGATTTCGGCAGCGACGGCAAGTTCCTGGTGACGGTTGCCGGCGATGCCACCGAGATTGTCGATGAGACGCGGACCTTCGACTACTATCTCGGCGGCACCTTTCTCACCCTGACGCTGGTCCTGGTGTTCACCACCATCTTCCAGGTCCGGTTTGGCCTCGCGCCGCTCAAGCGCATTTCGGATTCTCTGGCGGCGATCCGCTCCGGTCGCGCCGAACGTCTCGAGGGCGAATTTCCGGTGGAGATCGCGCCGCTGGCGCGCGAGACCAATGCGCTGATCGACGCCAATCGGGAGATCGTCGAACGGGCACGAACCCACGTCGGAAATCTCGCCCACGCGATCAAGACGCCGCTGTCGGTGATCGTCAACGAGGCCAATGTGCACGGCGCCGATCCGTTCGCCTCCAAGGTGCTGGAGCAGGCCGACGTGATGCGCGATCAGGTTGCCCACCATCTCGAGCGCGCGCGCATCGCCGCCCGGGTTACCGTGGTGGGGACCATTACCGACGTCACGCCCGTCATCGAGGGCTTGCGCCGGACCATGGAAAAGATTCATCGCGACAAGGATATCGCCATCGACGTTGAGGGGAACGAGCAGGCGAAATTTCGTGGCGAGCGCCAGGACCTGGAAGAGATGGTCGGCAATCTGGTCGACAACGCCTGCAAGTGGGCGCGGTCGCGCGTGTTCATCGAGGTGATGGTGAATGTTTTGACCGCGGACCGGCCGCCGATGCTGCATATCATCGTCGACGACGATGGTCCGGGCTTGTCGCCGGCGGAGCGGACGCAGGTCGCGCGGCGTGGCCAGCGTCTCGACGAGTCGAAACCAGGGTCCGGCCTTGGCTTGTCCATCATTGTCGAGCTTGCGGCGCTGTATCAGGGAAACCTGTCGCTCGGCACGTCGCCGATCGGCGGCCTGCGCGCCGAGCTGATCCTGCCGGCCGCATGAATTTCGCCACAATACCTGTCGGACTTCCGCCCGAATCGTTTCGTTCCTGCTGGCTGCGGGTTTTGAGCCCGCTAAGCGACGTTCGCGGTACGGGGATGTGGTTGTGCCGGGAATGACGCTTCAACACGAGGGGACACATGTTGAAATCCAAAGCCGTTGTTCTGGCGGTCACGGCGTTCGCGCTGGCGGGATGCGCCGCCAATAGCGGACCGAAAGAAAATGCCGGCACCGCCGGCGGCGCATTGGCTGGCGCCCTGATCGGGTCTGCGATCGGCAAGGGGCCGGGTGAGCGGGTGGGCGCGGCTCTTGCGGGTGCGGCGATCGGCGGCCTGATCGGCAACCGGATTGGCGCCGCGATGGACGACGACGACAAGCGTTATGCCTATGAGGCACAGATGAATGCCCTGGAGACCGGACGGTCGGGCGCGCCGGTGGCTTGGCGCAATCCGGATTCCGGCCGCTATGGCAACATCGTTCCGGGCCCGGCTTACGATCAGCGCGGCACCAAGTGCCGCTCGTTCAGTCATACCATTTATATGGACGGCCAGCCGCAGATCGCGCGCGGCACCGCCTGCCGCAATCCCGACGGCACCTGGACGGCGCTGTCGTAACGTCGCGGTCCATCGTCTCCGAAAATGAACCGCCCGGTTTGCACCGGGCGGGTTTTGTTTGTGATGCTGTCAGCTCTGCGAAGCGCCGTCGCTCAAAAGCTCGTGGATCGCGCCGGCGATGTCATCGACATGGGTCTCCAGTGCGCAGTGTCCGGTGTCGAGAAATTGCATCCGCGCATTGGGATTGTCGCGGCGATAGGCTTCCGCGCCCGGTGGGATGAAGTAGGGATCGTGCTTGCCCCAGATCGCCAGCAGCGGCGGCTTGGCTGCGCGGAAGTAGGCCTGGAAGTCCGGGTAAAGCTTGATGTTGGACGCGTAGTCGAGGAACAGGTCGAGCTGAATGTCGGCGTTGCCTGGACGCTGCAGCAGCGCGGTATCGAGAAAATAGGCTTCAGGCGCGACGCTCTGCGGATTGCTGACGCCGGCGAGATAGTCGGAGCGCTGACCTTCAAGGGTGAAGGCGGCGCGCAGAGTCTCGCGGTTTTCCGCTATGGGGTTTGCCCAGTAGCGTCGAACCGGTCCCCATGCATCGCCCAGGCCCTCTTCATAGGCGTTGCCGTTCTGAGAGACGATCGCGCTGATCCGCTCGGGCTGCGCGAGTGCCAGCCGAAATCCGACCGGGGCACCGTAGTCGAACACATAAACCGCATAGCGCTTCAGTCCGAGTTGCTCTACGAACGCCTGCACGGTCTTGGCCAGTGCATCGAACGTGTAGGTGTAGTTGCGCGCGGCCGGCACCGTGGTGAATCCGAAGCCCGGCATATCGGGAGCGATGACCCGGTAGTGGCTGGCAAGCCGCGGGATCAGCTCCCGGAACATATGGGACGAACTGGCAAAGCCATGCAGCAGCAGGATGACGGGTGCGTCGGCTGGCCCGGCCTCGCGATAGAACACGCTGACTCCGTCAGCCTCGACGGTCCGCAGTGCGGCACGGGGAATAGAAGGCAGTTGAGAAGTGATCGGCATCGAGATCTCCTTTGTAACCTTTAAATGTATTTTTTAAGGTTACATTGTAACTTGTCAAATGATATTTTAAGGGTTACATTTCTGGCTATGAAAACAACCACATCCGCCGATGACGACGGCCACCGAAACTTTCATCCCTTGATCGAAGCGGATCACCCTGCGTTGGATCTGCTGAACACGATTGCCCAGATCGATGGTCAACCGCGGGATGCCCTGATGTCCGACGCGGATGTCGGAGCGTGGCTGATCCACGGGCGCTGGTGGTCGAAGCAGGTCCTGGACAATGCGCGGACGGTGGGCTTGCTGGACGCGGGCCGGTCGTTGCGCGAGACGGTCCGTGACCTGGTGGCCCGCCGGAAGAACGGGGAAGCCATTGATCCGTCGCCGCTCAACCGACTGATGGCGCAGGCTGCGAGCCATCCTGAGCTGGTCGTGGACGGCGCCGGGATGCGCCTTGAGCGCCGGCGCGGGCAGGATACCCCTGCGCAGTTGCTCGCACCGGTGGCCGAAGCGGCCGCGGATCTGCTGGCCAATGGGAACTTCGACCTCGTCCGCAAGTGCGAGGATGCCTCCTGCACATTGTGGTTCTACGACCGCACCAAGTCACACCGGCGACGCTGGTGCAGCATGGCGGTGTGTGGCAACCGCCACAAGGTCGCGGCCTTCCGCAAGCGGCGGCAGGGCTGAGGCGTTACAGGTCTTCCGTCGCGCCCAAACCGTTGTTCCTCAACGCGTTCTTAACACCGGGGCTGGTATGAAACCCGGGCGGGCCCGCTTGGGCCATCGCATGTGAACAGGCATTCGACCGGATCATCGGCTTATGGGACTAACGACATCGGCGATTGAGCGGCTCAGGGGCTATCTCGCGCAGCTTCCGCCCAAATCCCAGGCGCTGCTGATGCGGGAGTTCGAGCGCGCCATCGAGCGCGGCACCGATGTTGCCGTTGCTTCGCTGGTGCTGGAGCAACTGCGTCTGATCGTGCGCGCTTCTGATGACAATGAGCGTCCCCGAAGCGGCGATGAGCCGTCCCGGCTGGTGTTTCGTCCCCTTGAAGCCTTTCTGGTGGACACCAATGCCGCCGTGCGACCAGGCCAGATCCGGCGTGGCTCGCTCGCTTCAGTTTGGAACTGGCTGGCGCGCGAAGCGATCGTGAGCGACGTCGCGGAATTCGAATCGACGATCAGGAGCCAGCCGGCGCCCGCATCGGGGCCGGCGGTCGAGCAGGCCGTTCGCAAGATCCAGGCTGCCACGGTGGCGGCAATCGACAAGATGACGTCTCCTGCGGGAGGTGGTGCCGATCAGCGCAGCGCGAGCCGAATCGGCGGCCCGAGCGTGATGGAGGATCTGCACTCGATCGCGGCGGTGCTCAAAAGCCGGGACGCGCTGGAGATATTCGGCGCCCGTATCCAGAGCAACCTTCGCAACCTGGCGGACTCTCACCTCGCTTCGGTGCAGACCGCGATGAATGTCCCCTCGCTGCAGACGCCGCAGGTGCTGCCTTTCACGCTGTCGCTGCTGATGAAGCGACTGGCACTGCCCTGGCAGGTGATCCGGCTTGCGATTGCGGTTGCGGGCTCCGATGACGAGATCCGTGTTGCGGCCACGACCTATAGCATCGCGGTGACCATGGTGCTCCACGATCTGTCGCGCATGGTCGCCGATCTGCGGCTGGATATGAAGCAGGGCCGCCTGGACAGCCTGTCGCATCATCTCAAGACCATTCACGACGGCGTGCGCGGTCTGCGGGCCGAACTCGACATCCGCACCGAATCGGCCTGGGGCAAAGGCCTTTCGGCGATCCGGGTGGACATTTCCAGCATGCTCAAGTCGGAAATCGAGAGCGTGCCCGGCCGTGTCAGGCGGTTGCTGCGTCAGCGGCCCGACAAGGACATCCATGCCGGCTCCAAGCTCGATCCGTCCGAAATCGAGGAGACCGTCGCGCTGATCGATTTCGTCGCGGTTTGTCGCACTTACGCCAGTGAACTCGCCATCAACGAAATGACGCTGCGGACGTTCTCCGATCTGCAGCACTACATCGAAGCAGCGACCGAGGCGCTGGTGGATTCCCTGCGAGCGAGCGACGCAAAAACGCGCCCGTTCCGGCAGATGCAGATGGACGCTGCGGTGCGCTTCTGCGATGTGCTGTTCGGCCACGACTACGCGTCCTTGATGCGAAAAGCCGCCGATGTGGCGATTGCCGGCGAGCGCAAGAGTTCCCGCGCGGGTTGAGCCGATTTCTTGATTTTTCAGGGCTTTATCTACCGGAAAAGTCAATTGCGCCGCGGTTCCAGTCATGTTGTAACCCGGGCCTCGAAGCTCGGTGATGCGCGCCGCGGAACTTGACTGATGTCGCTCTGGTTTGTTCTCGCCTTGATGACGGTGGCGGCGGTTTTCGCCGTGCTGTGGCCGCTGGGACGTCGAAACGAGTCCGATCGCGGCGGCAGCGAGACTGTGGTCTACAAGGATCAACTGGCTGAGATCGACCGCGACAAGAGCGCCGGGCTGATTGGTGCATCGGAGGCTGCGGCCGCGCGGGTCGAAATCGGACGGCGGCTGATTGCGGCATCCGATTCTGAGGGTGCGGCCCTCGCCGCGCCGCGCCTGGCTTTCCGCCGCGCCGTGTCGATCGTGGCCCTGATCGGGTTGCCGCTCATCGCTGTTACGTTCTATCTCTCGCTGGGATCGCCGCAGTTGCCGGATTTTCCGCTTGCGGAGCGCGCCCGGCAGCCGGCGGCAACGGCGTCGCTGGACAATCTCGTGGCGCAGGTCGAAGCGCACCTGGAGAAGAATCCCACCGATGGCCGCGGTTGGCAGGTGCTGGCGCCGGTCCTGATCAAACTCGGCCGTTTCGACGATGCAGTGCAGGCGTTCCGGCGCTCCATCACCTACAGCGGCGAGACTGCCGCAAGCCGGGCCGATCTCGGCGAAGCCATCGCGGCGGCGGCCAATGGTGTGGTCACCGCCGAAGCCAAGGTGGAATTCGAGCGCGCAGTTGCGTTGAGCGCTGACGAGGTGAAGGCACGTTATTTTCTTGGTCTTGCCGCCGAGCAGGACGGCCGTGCCACCGACGCTGCTGCAATATGGCAGGCCATGCTCGCGAGCGCGCCGGCCGATGCGCCATGGCGTCCGCTGGTTCAATCGGCGCTGACGCGTGTTGCGGGCGCAGGTAACGCGACAAGTCCAGCGGCAAATCCCGGCGTGCGTTCGGGGGCGGTCGCGCCGGCGCTGTCGGACCAGGACATCGCGTCGGTCAAAGGCATGGCGGAGAACGACCGCAATGCAATGATCCGCGGCATGGTCGATCGGCTGGCAACGCGCCTGCAGCAGAACGGCAATGACGTCGAGGGGTGGCTGCGTCTGGTGCGCGCCTATATGGTGTTGGGCGAGGCCGACAAGGCGCGCGCGGCACTGGTCGATGCGCGGGCGGCTGTTGCGAGCGATGCGGATCGGCTGAAACAACTGAACGACGGACTGAAAGGCCTTGGACTTGATGGCTAACCAGACACGTCTCCGCGGAAACCGCTCATGACCCGCAAGCAGCGACGATTGACCTTGATCGGAGGCGCGGTCGCCGTGCTCGCGATCGCCGCGGCACTGGTGCTCAATGCGCTGCGCGACTCCATCGTGTTCTTCTCGACACCGTCGATGGCCGCGGAAAAACACATTCCGGCGGGCAAGCGGTTTCGTCTCGGCGGCATGGTGCGACAGGGATCGGTGGTTCGCGGCGATCATCTCGCCGCCACCTTTGACGTGACTGATGGCGCTGCGACGCTGCCCGTCGCCTATCAGGGCATCCTGCCGGACTTGTTCCGCGAGGGGCAGGGGGTGGTTGCGGAAGGCGCGATCGATGCGAGCGGCGTGTTCCGGGCCGACACCGTGCTGGCCAAGCATGACGAGACCTACATGCCCAAGGACGTCGCCGAGGCGCTGAAGAAGCAGGGCCACTGGAAGGACGACTACGGCCCGAAACCGGTCGGCAGCAAATCCGCCGACACGCAGGGAGCGGCGAAATGATTGCTGAAGCCGGCCACTATGCCCTGGTGCTCGCACTCGGGCTCGCGCTGATCCAGGCCCTGGTGCCGATCCTCGGAGCGCGGCTGCGCGATCCGGCGCTGATGGATGTCGCCCGCTCGACCGCGCTTGCGCAAATGGTGTTTACCCTGGGGGCGTTCGGCGCCCTGGTCGCGCTGCACGTGACGTCAGACTTTTCGGTGGTCAACGTGTACGAGAATTCCCACTCGTTGAAGCCGCTGATCTACAAAATCAGTGGTGTGTGGGGCAACCACGAAGGCTCGATGCTGCTATGGGTGCTGATCCTCGCGCTGTTCGGCGGCATGGTCGCGGCGTTCGGCAACAACCTTCCGCTGTCGCTGCGCGCGCATGTGCTGGCAGTGCAGGCCTGGATCGCGTCCGCGTTTTATCTTTTCATCCTGATCACGTCGAATCCCTTCGCTCGGATTGCCAATCCGCCGATCGAAGGCCGCGATCTCAACCCTCTGCTGCAGGACATCGGCCTCGCGGTGCATCCGCCGATGCTCTATCTGGGTTATGTCGGCTTCTCGATTTCGTTCTCCTTCGCGGTCGCGGCCTTGATCGAAGGCCGCATCGACGCCGCGTGGGCGCGCTGGGTGCGGCCCTGGACGCTGGTGGCGTGGATCTTCCTGACCCTCGGCATTGCGATGGGCTCCTATTGGGCCTATTACGAACTCGGCTGGGGCGGCTGGTGGTTTTGGGATCCGGTCGAGAACGCGTCACTGATGCCCTGGCTGGCCGGCACCGCGCTGCTGCATTCCGCGCTGGTGATGGAAAAACGTGACGCGCTCAAGATCTGGACCATCCTGCTGGCGATCCTGACCTTCTCGCTGTCTCTGCTCGGGACGTTCCTGGTGCGCTCCGGGGTTTTGACCTCGGTCCACGCCTTCGCCACCGATCCGGCGCGCGGCGTCTTTATCCTGCTGATCCTGTGTTTCTTCATCGGCGGCAGCCTGACACTGTATGCGTGGCGGGCATCCACACTGAAGCAGGGTGGGCTGTTCGCGCCGATCTCGCGTGAAGGCGCGCTGGTGCTCAACAATCTGTTCCTGACCACCGCCTGCGCGACCGTGTTCATCGGCACGCTCTATCCGCTGGTTCTCGAGACCATCAATGGCGACAAGATTTCGGTCGGCGCGCCGTTCTTCAACCTGACCTTCGCACCGCTGTTCCTGCCGCTGTTGTTCGCCGTCCCGTTCGGGCCGTTGCTGGCGTGGAAGCGCGGCGATCTGCTGGGCGCCGCGCAGCGCCTGATCGTCGCCGGCGTTGCCGGTCTTGTTGCGGTGGCGGTGGTGCTGGCCTGGACCCGTGGCGGCGCGGTGTTTGCGCCGCTTGCGATCGGGCTCGGAGTGTTCGTCATTCTCGGCGCATTGAGTGACCTGGCGGAGCGTACTGCTCTGTTCGGCGGCTCGATGTCGATCTCGCTGCGCCGGGCGCGTGGATTGCCGCGGTCCGCCTGGGGCACGGTTGTGGCGCATGCCGGTCTCGGGGTCACCTTGATCGGGGTCGTCTGCGAGACCACGTGGAGCAGCGAACGCATCGTTGCGATGAAGCCCGGCGATGTCGCTGTCATCAGCGGCTACAACGCGACACTCAATGAGGTCGGTCAGCAGCAGGGACCGAACTTCCGCGAGATGATCGGACGTTTCACGGTGACGCTCGACGGCAAGACCATTGGCGTGATGACGCCGTCGAAACGCAACTTCACCACCCGCGGATCATCCACCACCGAAGCCGCGTTGCTGACGCGCGGCGCCAGCCAGCTCTATATCTCGCTCGGCGACGCCAATGCCGACGGCTCGATTGCAGTACGCATCTATCACAAGCCGCTGGTGCTCTTCATCTGGCTTGGCGCGGTGATCATGGCGTGCGGCGGTTTGTTGTCACTGTCGGACCGTCGGCTGCGGGTCGGTGCGCCGAAGCCGGCCAAGGCCGTGCGCGTCCTGCAACCGGCGGAGTGAGACTTTGCGCACGGTGACAATGCGCCTTGTTGGATCCGTCGTCGCAGCCTGGCTGATGGCGTGTCCGGTGGCACATGCGGTCCAGCCGGACGAGATCATGGCCGACCCGGCGCAGGAAGCACGCGCGCGCGAACTGTCGCGCGAACTGCGTTGCATGGTGTGCCAGAACCAGTCGATCGACGATTCCGAAGCCTCGCTTGCGCGCGACCTCAGGTTATTGGTGCGCGAGCGGATTTCCGCCGGCGACAGCAATGCGCAGGTGATCGATTTTCTGGTGGCGCGTTACGGGGAATTCGTGCTGCTGAAACCGCGGTTCAGGAGCGAGACCCTTCTGCTCTGGCTGCTGCCGCCGCTGGCGCTGGTCGGTGGCGGTATCGTGCTGTGGACGCATGGGCGGCGAAAAACCAAAGCTGCGCCGGGTGCGGATCCTGAAACCAGTTCTAAACTGACGGCCGAAGAAGAGGCCCAGTTGGAACAGCTGATGGCCGCTGAAAAACCGCGGGAAACTCCGGTCTAATCTGACAGTTTGTCGCACCCGTTGTTTATTACAAAAGATTAATTCCGCCGACACGGCGCGGTAAGGGCGAACTCCCCATCTTCAGGCCATCCAAGGTGCACTTCCGCACCCCCAGCCGAGGCTCTGGAGATATTAATGACCGATCGCCCCACCGATTTTTCATCGCTGCCGTCTTACACGCCGCCGCGCCGCTCGCTGTTCTCTGCGCGCAAGCTTGCACTGATGGCTTCGGTTGTGACCGGGCTCGGTGTTGCCGCTTATGGTTTCGGACCGGCGTTGCGTGATGTCGATGTCCTGACCACGACCGCGCATGCGCAGGTCAACAATACCATCCGCAACGCTCAGCAGCCGATCGGTTTTGCCGATATCGTCGAGCACGTGAAACCCTCGGTGATCTCGGTCAGCGTCAAGATCAACGAAAAGGTGGCCTCGAACGACAACAGCGAGGACTCGCCGTTCCCGCCGGGCTCGCCGATGGAGCGTTTCTTCCGTCGTTTCGGCGGTCCCGATGGTTTCCCCGGCGGACGTGGTCCGCGGGGCGGCCGCGGCATGGTGACCGGGCAGGGCTCGGGCTTCTTTATCTCGGCTGACGGTTTTGCGGTGACCAACAACCACGTCGTCGACAGCGCCGACAAGGTCGAGGTTACGACCGATGACGGCAAGACCTACACCGCCAAGGTGATCGGCACCGATGCACGCACCGATCTGGCCCTGATCAAGGTCGAAGGCCGCAATGATTTTCCGTTTGCCAAATTGTCCGAGGCGCAGCCGCGGATCGGCGACTGGGTGCTCGCCGTCGGTAATCCGTTCGGTCTCGGCGGCACCGTGACCGCGGGCATCGTCTCTGCGCGCGGCCGTGATATCGGCAACGGTCCTTATGACGACTTCATCCAGATCGATGCCCCGGTCAACAAGGGCAACTCGGGCGGTCCGGCCTTCAACACGGAGGGCGAGGTCGTCGGCGTCAACACCGCGATCTATTCGCCGTCGGGCGGCAGCGTCGGTATCGCTTTCTCGATCCCGGCGTCCACCGTGAAGACCGTGATCAAGCAGTTGCAGGACAAGGGCACGGTCAGCCGCGGCTGGATCGGCGTCCAGATTCAACCGGTGACGGCCGAGATCGCCGATAGCCTGGGCCTGAAGAAAGCGGAAGGTGCTCTGGTCGCCGAGCCGCAGGCCAATGGTCCGGCGGCGAAGGCCGGCGTCGAATCCGGTGACGTCATCACCGCGGTCAACGACAAGCCGGTGCGCGATGCGCGTGAACTGGCCCGCACCATCGGCGGTCTGGCTCCGGGTGCCACGGTGAAGCTCAACGTGCTGCACAAGGGCCAGGACAAGACACTTAACCTGACGCTCGGTGAGCTGCCGAACGCCAAGGAAGCCAAGGCCAATCCGGACACCGACAACGACCGGGGCAGCGCCACGCGCGGCACGGAGTTGCCCAAGCTCGGCCTCAACATTGCTCCGGCCAGCTCCGTCGCAGGGGCCGGCAAGGACGGCGTGGTCGTGACCAATGTCGACCCGCGCGGCACCGCGGCCGAGCGTGGCTTCAAGGAAGGCGATGTCATTCTCGAAGTGGCCGGCAAGACCGTGGCCACACCGAACGAGGTCCGCGATGCGCTGGCTGACGCGCGCAAGGACAACAAGAACAGTGTGCTGGTCAGGGTTCGCTCCGGTGACGGCTCGCGCTTTGTCGCACTGCCGCTGGGCCGTGGCTGATCATAGTTGACGAGTTGGAGAGTATCGCCGGCAATGTCGCCCCCGCCGACGGTCCTTTCCGGGGGGCGGGCCTAAAGCCCGTCCCCCACCTACAGAGAGCGCGGTTTCGATAGCGCGCTGAGGTTACCTTCCGGTGGACTCATGCCCCCCTCCGTCGGAAGGACTAGGCGGGCGGCGAGGTTTCCCCAGCTTCGTCGCCCGTTCTGCTGCAATGGAAACCTGTCATGGCCTTGCATGAGGATCATCCTCGCGCCATGGTGAAGAAGGCGAAGCGTTCTTGACCCCGACAGATAAACAGATGCGTCTGCTGATTATTGAAGATGACCGCGAGTCGGCGGACTATCTCGTGAAAGCTTTTCGCGAGGTAGGCCATGTTGCCGAGCTCGCTGCCGATGGCGAAGAAGGCTTGTCGCTGGCTGAAACCGGCGACTACGACGTGCTGATCGTGGATCGCATGCTGCCCAAGCGTGACGGACTGTCTGTCATCGGTACGCTGCGCGGCAAGGGCGACCGGACGCCGGCGCTGATTCTATCTGCGCTCGGCCAGGTCGATGACCGCGTGAAGGGTTTGCGCGCGGGCGGCGATGATTACTTGCCGAAGCCCTATTCGTTCTCGGAGCTGCTGGCCCGTGTCGAAGTGCTGTCGCGTCGCAACAGCGGACCGTCCGAGGAAACCAGTTACCGGGTCGGTGATCTCGAGCTCGATCGGTTGTCACACCGGGTGGTGCGTGGCCAGGATGAACTGACCCTGCAGCCGCGTGAATTTCGCCTGCTCGAGTATTTGATGAAACACGCCGGCCAAGTGGTGACGCGCACCATGTTGCTGGAGAACGTCTGGGATTATCACTTCGATCCGCAGACCAATGTCATCGACGTCCATATCTCGCGATTGCGCTCGAAGATCGACAAGGGGTTCGCCCGGCCCTTGCTCCACACCATTCGCGGCGCCGGATACATGATCCGTGACGGCCTTCGGTAAACTGATCCGGACCACTGCGTTCCGGCTGACCCTGGTCTATCTTTTCCTGTTCGCATTGTTTGCAGCCTCGCTGCTGGGCTATTTCGCCTGGAATACGCGCCGGCTGGTCACCGAGCAGATCACCACGACGGTGAATTCCGAATTCATCGAGATGGGGGACGAGTATTCGCGGGGAGGCCTGCGCGGCCTCGTCTATGCGATTGAAAACCGCGCTTTGCGGCCGGGCGCCAATCTCTATCTGATCACGACGGCTGCGGGGCAGGCGCTGGCGGGCAATGTCGGTTCGTTGGCGCCGGGCGTCATGAATCACATCGGTTGGTCGGAGGCGGTGTACCGTCGCCTGGACGAGCGGGACAAGTTCGACCACCGCGCGCTGGTCCGGGTATCCGAAATGTCGGGCGGCTTCCGCCTGTTGATCGGGCGCGATCTCGAGGAGCGGCGCCGAATTTTCGGCATTGTCGCCTCGGCCGCGCAGTGGTCGGTTCTGATTGTGGTGGTGCTGGGCCTTGCAGGCGGGGTCTTCGTCGCCCGTCGCGTGCTGCGGCGGATCGACGCGATGACCGGCACCACCCAGCGGATCATGGCGGGCGATCTCAGCGAGCGTCTTCCGGTTGGGCGCAGCGGTGACGAGATCGACCGCCTGGCGGAAAATCTCAATGCCATGCTGGAGCGCATCGAAGCGCTGATGGCCGGGCTCAAGGAAGTGTCCGACAACATCGCCCATGACCTGAAAACGCCGCTGACCCGCTTGCGCAACCGCGCCGAGGAGGCTTTGGCGAAATCGAGCAATGAAGGCGAATACCGGGCGGCGCTGGAGCGGACGATCGATGAATCCGATGGATTGATCCGGACCTTCAATGCGCTCTTGATGATCGCGCGCGCGGAATCCGGCCAGGCGCGCGACAACATGGTGGATTTCGACGTTGCCGAAGTCGCCCACGGCATCCAGGAGCTCTACGAGCCGCTGGCGGAAGACAAGGGGCTGACCCTGACCGTCGAAGCCGTGTCCGCAACCGTGCACGGGAACCGGGAGTTGATCAGTCAGGCGCTGGCGAATCTGGTCGAGAACGCCATCAAATACGGGATTCCGGCGGACAAAGGCGAGGCGGCGCGGACCGTTGCGCCGCTGAAGCCTGATATTCTGATCGAAGCTCAGCGCAGCGGCGATACCGTGCTTCTCAGTGTGACCGACCATGGACCCGGAATTCCGGAAGCGGATCGGCAGCGCGCCGTGGAACGTTTTGTGCGTCTCGAGGCCAGCCGCACCCAGCCCGGTTCGGGCCTGGGCCTGGGCTTGAGCCTGGCCGCAGCGGTGGCGACCCTGCACGGCGGCGATCTGCGGCTCAGCGATGGCCAGCCGGGATTGCGGGCCACCCTGGCGCTTCCCAGCCAGCCCGCTTCGAGACTTGCAATTCCGGAGCCGCTGGAACAAAAGATCGCATGATCTCACCCGCGAAGGGCGACGCGGACGCTTCGATCCTTGCGGCGCGTCTTGTCAGCGTGCCGTATTTGTCTGCGCCGGACGCCGCATTGCGACGTTTCGATGACTGGCTTGGCGATGTCACGCCGGAACAGGCGGCTTCGATCCGCGCCCTGTTCGAACGTTATCCGAACGCAAAGACAATCTTTGCCGGCATCGCCGAGGCGTCACCTTACCTGTTTGATCTGGTGCGGATTGACGCCGAGCGTGTGACGCGCCTGCTGGTCTGCGAGCCGGACGATCGTCTTGCGACTTTGATCGAGGGAACCGCCGCCGCGATTGCTCATGCGGACAGCGAAGCCGACGTGATGCAATTGCTGCGGCGGATGAAGTCGGAAGCAGCTCTGCTGACGGCGCTTTGTGACATCGGCGGCGTCTGGCCGGTGATGCGCGTCACCCAGGCGCTGACCGATATCGCCGTCATGTCCGTGCAAAGCGCCTTGCGCTTTCTGCTGGCACAGGAGGCCGGCCGCGATCGCCTGCTGCCGCCGAACTCCGATCGCGCGGAGGAGGGCAGTGGTCTGGTCGTGCTGGCCATGGGCAAGATGGGGGCGGGCGAACTCAATTACTCCAGCGATATCGACCTGATCGTGTTTTTCAATCTCGATGCGCCGACCCTGGCGCGCGACATCGAGCCGCAGCCGTTCTTCGTTCGCGTGGCCCAGGGAATGTCCCGCATGCTGCAGCAGCGCACCGCCGACGGCTATGTGTTCCGGGTCGATCTGCGGCTGCGGCCCGATCCGGCCTCCACACCGGTGGCGATTTCCACCGCGATGGCCCTGAATTACTACGAACGGGAAGGGCGGACGTGGGAGCGCGCCGCCATGATCAAGGCGCGGCCCTGTGCCGGGGATCTTGAAGCGGGAGAAGCGTTGATCGCCGAAATCGCTCCCTTCGTCTGGCGCAAACATCTCGATTTTGCCGCCTTGACCGATGTGCACGACATGAAGCGGCAGATGCAGGCGTTCAAGGGACACGCCGAGATCGCCGTTGAGGGGCACAACGTCAAGATCGGGCGGGGCGGTATCCGCGAAATCGAATTTTTTGCCCAGACCCAGCAATTGATCGCCGGCGGCCGGCATCCGGAATTGCGGGTCCGGCCGACCCTCGAAGCCCTCAATATTCTGGCAGAGCGGAACTGGATTACATTCGAGGCGCGGGACGAATTGACCGTGGCCTATGAGTTCTTGCGGCGCGTCGAGCATCGGCTGCAGATGATCGCCGATGAGCAGACCCATTCGCTGCCGGAGGATGTCGAGGCGATCGAACGCTTTGCGCGGTTCTTCGGTTATGAAAATCGCGACCGATTTTCCGAGGACTTGCTGGCGCATCTCAACTGCGTGCAGGGGCATTACAGCAAGCTGTTCGAGGGCGACCCGACCGGCACCGCCAAGCTGCCGTCGGTCGACTATGGCACAGGCCCTGATGACACGCGTCTGCTCGAGCACCTTGTCGGGCTGGGCTTCAAGAAGCCGCGCATGGTTGCCGAAAGCATCCAGAACTGGCTGCGGGGTGACTATCGTGCGTTCAGGGTGGAAGCCACGCACCGTGCCTTCGCGGAGTTCGTTCCTGCGTTGATCGCGGGACTCGCCAAGGCCGAAGATCCGGACGCGGCGGTTACCGCCTTCGACCGTTTCCTGCAGGCGTTGCAGCGCGGTGGCCGGCTGATCGCGCTGCTCAGCCAGAACAGCGACCTCGTCAAATTGGTTGCGCTGATTCTCGGCGCGGCGCCGCGTCTCGGCGACATGCTGGCGCGACAGCCGCAGATCATGGATGGCCTGATCGACCCGCGCTTTTTCGGCGCGATGCCCGACCAGCGCGAGATTTCAGAGCGGCTTGTCGCGACGCTCGGCGATGCCGCGTCCTACGAGGAGTTTCTCGACCGTCTGCGGCTGTTCGGGCAGGAAAGCCTGTTTCTGATCGGTGCGCGGATCTTGTCGGGAACGGTGTCGGCGCAGCATGCCAGCGTCGCGTTCGCCGACGTGGCGGAGGGGATCGTCCGGACCGTGCATGACCTGGTGTCCGCCCTGTTCGCCAACCAGTATGGCCGCATCAGGGGGCAGGAAACCGCCATTCTCGCCATGGGCAAACTCGGCAGCCGCGAGATGACGGCGTCGTCCGATCTCGATCTGATCCTGATTTACGATTTCGACGACGATCATCCGGATTCCGACGGAAGCCGTTCACTGCATGGTGCGCAGTATTTCGCCCGTCTGACGCAGCGCTTGATCAGCGCGTTCACGACACGGACCAATTACGGCGTGCTGTATGACGTCGACATGCGGTTGCGGCCGTCCGGACGCGCCGGACCGGTGGCGTCGCGTTTGGGGGCCTTCGCCGACTATCAGGAGAGCGAAGCCTGGACCTGGGAGCACATGGCGCTGACCCGCGCGCGCGTGATCTCCTCGTCTCCGGCGCTGAAGGCACGGATCGAAAAGACCATCAGCGACGTGCTGACCCGGCCGCGCGAACGCGACATCATCGCCAACGACGTGCTGGAAATGCGCGGCGCCATCGGCGAAGAAAAGGGCGAGAGCGATATCTGGGATTTGAAATACGCGTCCGGCGGCCTGGTCGATATCGAATTTATCGCGCAATACCTGCAGCTCGTCCACGCTGCGACGAAACCCGAAATCCTGAGTGTCAGCACCTTGCAGGTGCTGGAAAATGCGGCACGGCTTGGTCTGCTGTCGTCGGCGGCCGCCGATATCCTGCGCTCGGCCGTGCGGCTCTATCAGGATTTGACCCAGATCCTGCGGCTGTGCGTCAGCGCGAAATTCCAGCCTGCCACGGCCGGTGAGGATCTGCTGCGGATCCTGGCGCGCGCGGGCGATGCGCCGAATTTCTCCGTGCTCGAGGCGCGCGTACGCGAAATCCAGGTCGATGTCCGGCAGATTTTTCTGGAACTGCTGGGCAGCGAGGTCTAGGCAGCCACGGAAACGATCGCGGGGGCTTCAGTGCAATTGCGTGGGATCGTGACATACACCACGGTTCCGCGGCCGATCTTCGAGCGCAGCCGCATCGATCCGCCGTGAAGGCGCGTCAGCGACTTGGCGATCGCGAGACCCAGGCCTGATCCGTGATAGGATTTCGTGAGCTGGCTCTCGACCTGCTCGAATGGGCGTCCGAGCCGCAGCAGGGATTGCCGGGTGATGCCGATGCCGGTGTCGGCGATCATCAACACGACGGAGTCGCTCAGTGCCCGGCTGCGAACCGTGATTGTTCCGCCATCCGGCGTGAACTTGACTGCGTTCGAGAGCAGGTTGATCGCGATCTGCTTCATGGCGCGCCGGTCGGCCGTGACGGTGACGTCGCTGGCGAGCTGCGCCTGAAGCGACAGTCCCTTGTTCTCGGCGCGTCCGGACACCACCCGCAGCGACTCCGATAGTGTCTGTTCGAAATCGATCGGCTCCAGGTCGAGCTTCATGCGGCCGGCTTCGATCTTAGACATGTCGAGAATGTCGTTGATCACTTCGAGCAGGTAACGGCCGCTCATCAGGATGTCCTGGCAGTACTCCTGATATTTGTCCGATCCCAGGGTGCCGAACATGCCGCTGCCCATGATCTCGGAGAAGCCGATGATGGCATTGAGCGGGGTTCGCAGTTCGTGGCTCATATTGGCGAGGAACTTGGACTTGGTTTGGTTGGCTTCCTCGGCGCGATACTTTTCCTCGGCATATTTCTGGGCGAGATCGGCCAGCTCCTGGGCCTGCCGCTCCAGCGTCGATTGGGTGCGTTTGAGATCTTCGACGGTGGCGCGCAGACGCAGATCGTTCTCGACCAGCTTCTGTTCATGATGCTTGATCTGCGAGATATCGGTGCCGACGGAGACATAGCCGCCGTCCTTGGTGCGCCGCTCGCTGATGTTGAGCCAGCTGCCGTCGTCGAGCTGGGCTTCGAAGGTCCGCGCACCCGGGGCCAGTGCGCTGGTTTCGCGGCGCCGGGTCCGGACCTCCGGCATCCGCCCGACCTCGCTGACGGTCTCGAATGAGGTGCCGGGAATGATCGCGGAGTCAGGAAGCTTGTGCAGGCGCTGGAAGTAGGAGTTGCAGAGCACCAGGCGGTTGTCGGCGTCCCACAGCACAAAGGCTTCCGGGATGGTTTCGATGGCGTCGCGCAGCCGCAGGTCGGCTTCGATGGTTTTTTCCGCGAGGCTCTTCTGTTCGGTAATGTCGACCGCGATCCCGATCAGGTGGATTTCGCCTTCGCCGCCAGTGGCCAGTTCGCAGCGCACCCGCAGCCAGATCCAGTGGCCGCTGACATGGCGCATCCGGAACGCATGATCGATGGAGGTGATCTGTCCCGACACCAGCTGATTGGCGATTTCGAACAAGTCGATGTCATCGGAATTGACCAGCGCATTGACCTCGCCGAAGGTCAGGAGGTCGTTGCGGCTTTCCAGGCCCAGCAAGGTGAACATCGATTGCGACCAGAAGATCTTGCCGCGCGACAGATCCCAGTCCCACAGTCCGCAACGGCCGCGATTGAGCGCGGTGTCGATCCGGCCGCGCACCGCGTCATTGATGATGTCGCCTTCACGGGCGCGGGTGGATTGCCAGTGGAAGGCAAAGCCCAGGATCAGGACGACAAAACCGGTCGTCGCCGACAGCGTGACCGACAGCGCGGCATCCGACCGCCACAGCGAGTCGTTTTGCTCCTGGACGACGACAACCTGGCCCGACATCGATTTGATGGCGCGCTGGGTAGCGAGGGCCTTGGTGCCGCTGGACAGTGTGAGCTCGATGATCGGCGCCTGGCTTCCGGAATCTGCCGGGGCTTGCAGGGCGCTGATGGTTTCGAGAATGCTGCCGATCTCGTCGGTAGCGACATCGATCGGGACGTGGGCGAGCAGGCGCCGCTCGGCATTCGCGATAATGACATGCCGTCCGCCGGCCACGCCCCAGGCCGGGATCAGGCCGGGCAGCAGGCTCTGCAAACGTTCCGACGATGGCGCGCGGTCGAGCGAGGCGCGATCCGATCGCGTCACGGCCGTGTGGTCGAGGCGTTCGGCGAGCAGATCGGCCAAAGCGGCGAGGTCGCGCTTCATGGACGCGCGCTTCTGCCGGGTCTGATCGACGACCTGGACGAAGGCGCCGATGCAGATGGTTAACAGGAAGGCGATGATCAAAGTGGGGACTGCGCGCCGCAGTGCGGGCTCGGCAATCAGCAGGCGGTGATAGGCCGGTTTCGCGATCGACTGCGCCAATCCTTTGATCGAATCGGATTGGACGCACGCGCTCGTCGCGTGTGCGCGCACCATGCCTTAACTCCCCCGGAATGCCAGCCGCCCCTTGACCGAAGGATGTGCAGCATCACTCCGAATCGAAGTCATTATGAATCCAGTTTGCCGACCCTGTCGAGAGTCAACGATTCGTTAATGCAAAAAATTTCTTGTCCCAAGGAGAATCGGTATTTGAAAACGGTCTGGAATGAGTCCGAAACAGGAACGGCGTCGGGTCGAACGACGACATTGGATCGTCAGCGCTCGGGCTCGGCGTGGCTGATCACCCGCTTCACGCCGGGGAACGAACGCCGCAACGCGCGTTCGATCGCGTCGACGTTCTCGTGAACTTCAGTCACGCTCATTGCTGGCTTCGCCCGACAGTGAAAATTCACGATCAACCCGGCGTCGCTGTCGCGTACCCTGACGTTATGAATATCGCTGATGGTGCCGGAGTCCGCGGCGATGCGTGTGAGCGCCTGCTGAATTGTTTCGATCTGTTCGGGAACTGCGTCGGTGCCATGGGGCAGTTCCGGTTCCAGCGGTTCGATATGGGTGTCGACCTCGACGTCGGCACCGAACTCGTCGCGGATCGCATGCTCGAGTTGCTGGGTGACGCCATGCGCATCGACCAGCGACATGTCGCCGTCGACTTCCAGGTCGATGCCGATGGTCAGTTTCTCGCCAAGGTCGTGCACTGTGACATGATGGATGGCGAGGCCGCGATTGCGCGCGATCACCATGATGCGCTCCCGCACGGTTTCGCTGTCGCGCGCCACCGGCACGGCGGTGAAGGTGAGATCCGCGTCGTGCAGGGCGCCGGCGACGGCCTGCTCGGCCTTCTGCTTGATGCCGTCGATCCTGTCGATCGGATAGGTGCGCGGCACCTTGACGGTGGCATCGACGAAATGGGTGGCGCCAACCAGCCGCACCCGCAGGCGGTCGATGTTGATGACGCCGGGAACCGCGCGGATGGCTTTTTCTGCGGCTTCGGTGGCGCCCTTGGGGGCCTGGTCGAGCAGGGTTTCGATGGTGGAGCGCGCCAGCCGCAGTCCGAGCAGCGAGATCATCACGGCGACGCCGATGGCGGCGGCGGCGTCCCCCCATGTGTACCCCAGCGCAAACAGCCCGAGACCGACGATCACGGCGATCGAGCCGAACACGTCCGAGGTGAAATGCAGGGCGTCGGCTTCCAGCGCCTGGCTTCTTGTCTCCCGTGCCGTCCTGTGCAGGGCGCGGGCGCGCCAGAGGTTCACCGCGATGTCGACCACCAGCACCACGAACGGCAGCGCCGAAATCGTTGTAGGCACGACACCTTCGCGCAGGCGGCTGAACGACTCGACGACGATACCGCCGGCGAGAATATAGAGCATGGCGATGACGCCGAGCGCGGACAGGCTTTCGAGCTTGCCATGGCCGTAATGATGCTCCGCGTCGGCCGGCTTGTCGGAGACGCGGACCACGGCCCAGGTGATAATGGTTGCGATCAGGTCGATCGAGCTGTGCAGCGCTTCGGAGATCAGCGCGATGCTGCCGATCGCGACGCCGACGATGAATTTGATCGCCGCCATGCTTGCGCTGGCGGCGATGGAAATGGCGGCGACCCTGGATTTCACGGTGGGGACGATGGCACTCATGGCAGCCGGTTTAGCAGCCCCTCAGCCCGCTTCAAAGCCGCTAACGACCTACAATCACAGCAATGATTGCTCTTGCGACTTATTCTTGATCGAGGTCGGCTTTTACCTTTCGATGCGAGAGCATGACCTTCCGCATGCGCAATAACGCCGCTGCGAAATATCTGGAATTTTCAATCGCGCGCCCATTATTATCCAAGTGGTGGTTCTTGGGCGGTATGGGTTGTGAATGGGACAGGAATCGAAGGAAGAAACGACGGATCGATTGCCGGTCCCTCATTTTGTGATCGATACGCAGGGCATGCCGTCGAAACAGGCACTCGCGCTCTGGCACGAGCAGGTAGGCCTCTTGGGGCAGACGCGGCTCAAGGATTCATCACCCGAGCGCTTCGAGGCTCGTGTCGAATACTATCAGATTGGCGAACTGGTGCTGGGCACGGCGAAAACCCAGGCCCAGAGCTTCGACCGGTCCCGCTATCAGATCGGCCGCGACGGCGTCAGCCATTATGTTCTGCAGTTCTATATCGACGGCGGATGTCGCGCCCGGTTCGCGGGGCAGGAGGCGCTGGGCAGCCGCGGCGATTTCATGACGTTCGATTGCGCGCAGCCGCAGATGACGGAAACGCCCGACTATACCTGCATTCATCTGTTCGTCCCGCGCCAGTCGCTGGCGCCGCTGCTCAATGCGCCGGACGAACAGAACATGCGGGTGTTCTCCGGCGGTGGCGCACTGGTCGGCATGTTCCGGGATCATCTGGCAGCGCTGTACCGGCGGGCCGCTTTCCTGACCGCCAGCGAGGCCGCGGCCTTGGCTCGGCCGACACTGGAATTGGCGGCGGCGGTGATCAACGGTTCGGTGCGCGAGGACACGGCGGCCGGCGTGCATTTGGCCCTGTTCGATATGATCTGCCGCCATGTCATCGAGCGCGTGCTGGACCCGGCGCTGACGCCCGACAGCATCGCGGCACACTTTGGGATCTCGCCGCGCAAGCTGTCTTACCTGTTTCAGAATGCTGGCGGCATCTCGAATTATATCCAGGAGCAGCGCCTGCATCATGCGCGCGTTGCCCTGGCGGATTCCACGCAAAAGGGCAGGTCGATCGCGGATATCGCCGAAGGATACGGGTTTGTGCATCCGCAAAGCTTCACCCGCGCCTTCCAGCGGCTGCACGGCCTGACCCCGCGGGAATTCCGGAGCCTCGCGCGCGACCGTCACAAATGGGACGCACAGACAGTGTCGCGCGAGACATGGTGGCGCCTGATCACCGAAACCGGGACATGACTCAGGGCCGGTTGCGCATAGGGTGAAGTTTCCAGGCCGATTTTTGCGCGCAAGGTGAAATCGAGTTTGGGCCGGCAACTTTCCTTGGTGCCGCGGAAAGCCCCGTGGCATGGCTCCAGCCGGGACTGCCTGACGTTATATCCGCAGACAACGCATGCGGCGCTGAGCTTCTTGGCGTCACATCTCGTCGAATGCGCCTGAAGGTTGTGCCCAGGCTGTTGGGGCCAATACTTGGGGTGAGGGCGGTGCGGGGCAGAGCTATTTTCGTCGGTCTCCTGCTGGGTGGTGTGGAGCCGGCTTTGGCGCAGGATGCCGGGTCGCTGTTGCGCGAACAGCAGCGGCAGCAGGAATTGCAGCGGCAGGAGCAACTTCCAAAGCCGGACGACATCCGCCCGCAACAGCGGCCGGCGGCCATCCCGGAGCGCGGCGAAACCATCATCGTGCGGACGTTGCGCTTCACCGGCAAGACGGCACTGTTGCCATCGGCGGAGCGTGAACGGCTGGTTGCGTCGGTCAGGGGCAAGCGTCTCGGTATCCGGCGGCTTTACGCGCTGGCCGATCAGGTGACCGCCAGCCTGCAGCGACAGGGGCGGCTGCTCGCCCGCGCCATCCTGCCGCCGCAGGATATCACCGCTGGTGTCGTCACCCTCGACATCGTCGAAGGTGCGCTCGAAAAGATCGCGTTCGAGAGAGGCAAGGGCGCGCGCGTGCGCGAAGCTCTGCTGCGGGCGATCGCCGAGGGACGCGTGCGGGCCGACAGCGTTACCAAGGCGGATCTGGAAGACAGTCTGTTGCGCATCAACGATCTGCCGGGTGTCTCGGCGCGGGCGAAGCTGACGCCGGGGGCCGCGCCCAATACCAGCAAGCTCGTCGTCGGCGTCGACCAGGCGCCGATCTTTTCGGCCAGTGTGTGGGGCGACAATTACGGCAGCCGCAGCGTCGGCCGGGCCCAGGGCAATGCCCTGGTCGCGCTCACCGATGTGACGGGCTATGGCGACCTGACAAGGCTCTCCGGTGTGTATTCGCAGGGACAGCAGTTCGGGTCGCTGAACACCAGCATGCCGCTGTGGGCCAGCGGGTTCGTGGCCAACGCCACCTACAGCCATCTCGAGTACCGCAACGTCGATGACACCAGTCGCCTGCTCGGCCTCGAAGGTCATGCCGATTTCGTCAGCAGTGGCTTGGACTACACCCTGGTGCGCTCGCGCGATCTCAATCTGCAGCTCGGCGGCGCGCTGAACTGGAAGGCGCTGGTCGACGACAGCGTCGTGGGCCGGCTGCAGGACAAGCGGTCCGTGTCCGGCACGCTCAGCCTGAATGGTGACATGCGTGACGCGTTGATCGGCGGCGGCATCACCAGCTGGTCGCTGGGCTGGACCTATGGCGATCTCGATCTCTCCCGCGAAGCCGGTGCGCTTGCCGCCGATCAGGCGGGACTGCGGACCCAGGGCCAGTTTCAACGCCTCAATGCGATGATCGCCAGGCTCCAGACTTTGCCGGGCAACTTCGCACTGTTCGGCCGCCTCTATGGACAGTGGGCTGATAAGAACCTCGACTCCTCGGAGGATTTCGCGCTGGGCGGGCCCTACGGCGTGCGCGGTTATCCCGTCGGCGAAGCCCGCGGCGACATGGGCGTGCTCGGCACCGTCGAGCTTCGCTACAACGCGCCGGTGCCCGCGGTCGCAGGCAATCTGCAACTCGCGGGCTTTGTCGATGCCGGCCAGGTCTGGATCAACACCAGCCTGAACGGCATTCCTCCGACCACGGTCTGCGGCTGCAACGACTATGGGATCGCCAGCGCCGGCCTTGCTGCGCGGTGGACACGCGAAAACCTGAACGTCTCCGTCACCTGGGCGCACACCCTGGGAGACAATCCCGGCCGTTCCATCGTCACCGGCACCAATGCCGACGGCGGCACGGGGCACGATCAAGTCTGGCTGCAAGCAGCCGTTCGGTTCTGAAGTCGAAGGGGCACGTCATGAATCGAGAGCATGATCCGGACCCGAAGAGCCGCGTGAGCGCAACGTGGCCACGGCGAAAAACTCAGTCCGCGATACGAGTTCGCCAGCAGAAAGCACTGGGACGCGCGGCGTACGTCCTGGTGGCGGCTGCCCTGCTGGTGGCGGCAGCCCTGCTGACGTCGCCTGCGCCGGGCCAGACCTTGCCGACCGGCGGACAGGTCGTGTCCGGGCAGGCCACCATCAGCCAGTCCGGCAATGGGATGACCATCAATCAGTCCACCGGCAGAATGATCGCCAACTGGCAGAGCTTCTCGATCGGCGCCGGCAACTCCGTCACCTTTAACCAGCCGGGGGCGTCCTCGGTCGCGTTGAACCGCGTGGTCGGGCAGGACCCGTCCCAGATCCTCGGCAGCCTCAACGCCAACGGCCAGGTCTTCCTGATCAATCCCAACGGCATTGCGATCGGCAAAAGCGGCAGCGTGCAGACCGGCGGTTTCGTCGCCTCCACCCTCGGCATCAGCAACGAGAATTTCCTCGCCGGCAATTATCGTTTCACCGGCAGCGGCGGCACGATCGTCAATGAGGGCAGCATCTCCGGCCATGTGGTGGCGCTGATCGCGCCGACCGTCAGCAATGCCGGCACCATCACCGGCAGCACCGCGCTCGCAGCCGGCACCGACGTGCTGCTCGATTTCAACGGCGACGGGCTGCTGTCAGTCGAGGTGAAGGCCTCCACCGTCAAGACGCTGGTCGAGAACAAGGGGCTGATCCGGGCCGACGGCGGTGTGGCCATCCTCACCGCCAAAGGCGCGAGCGACGCCATGAAGGGCGTCGTCAACAATTCCGGCACCGTGCAGGTCGCAAGCATCGGCAAGAAGAACGGCCGCATCCTGCTGCTCGGCGATATGAAATACGGCGAGGTCAATGCCGGCGGAACGCTGCGAGCGCGCGCGGTTGAAACGTCTGCCGCCAAGGTGAAGCTCACTAAGGATCTGAAAGTCGACACGCAAGGTGGGCGCTGGCTGATCGACCCCGTCAACATCACCATCGACAGCACTTATGCGGCGGCGTTGCAGACGGCGCTGTCAACCGGCGACGTCACCGTCACCACCGCGGGCACCGGCACCGATGAGGGCAACATCACGGTTAACTCCGCCGTCAGCTGGGCCTCGCACATCCTGACGCTGCGGGCCGACAACAGCATCGCCATCAATGCGCCGCTGACGTCGACTGGCACCACGAGCAGTGACGGTCTCGTCCTGCAATACGCGCAGAGCACGGCCACCGGCACCTACGCCATCAATGCGCCGGTCAATCTTGCGGCGGGAAGCCTGTTCCAGACCCAGAAGGGATCCGACGCCGCCATCACCTATGCGGTGATCACCGATCTGAATGCCCTGCAGAACATCAACAGCAATCTCATCGGCAACTATGTGCTGGGCGCGAACATCGATGCCAGCGCCACGGCCGGCTGGAACGGCGGCGCCGGCTTCACGCCGATCGGCGGCAACGGCGATACCAGCACTGCCTTTTCCGGCATTTTCGACGGGCTCGGTCACAGCATCAGCAACCTGACCATTAACCGGCCGACCACCAATTACGTCGGCCTGTTCGGCTACATCGATGGCGCGACTATCCGCAATGTCGGCCTGCAAGGCGGCAGCGTGACGGGTGACAATTCCGTCGGCGGGCTGGTGGGGGCGAGCGGTACCTGGGTTTACGAAGGCACCAGCAGCGCCGGTCACAACACCTTCAGCAACGTTTACAACACGGGCAATGTGACCGGCAGCGGCTCCTTGGTCGGCGGCGTGGTCGGCGACACCTGGCTCGCCACGATCAGCAACTCATATGCCACCGGCACGATTGCGGGCTATGGCGCTGCCGGCGGGCTGGCAGGGCGTATCGTCGGCACGTCCGTCTCCAACTCATATGCCACCGGCAATGTGTCCGTCATCGACAAAAATGCTGGCGGACTGATCGCTGCTGTTATTGGCACGTGGGTGGGACCGGGCGACGCAGACTATATCCTGAGTACGGTGAGCCACTCTTATGCCACGGGTACGGTATCTGGCAGCACCTTTGTCGGTGGCTTGGCGGGGTACAGCAACCTCAGTTTCATCAGCGACAGTTACGCCACCGGCAATGTTTCGGGCACAGGTTCAAATGCAGGCACAGGCACATCTGCCGGCGGACTGGTGGGGTTCAACCAGTACAGCCGGGTGGATCGGTCTTACGCCACCGGCAACGTGTCCGGTGTCGATTCGGTCGGCGGGCTGGTGGGAGCCAGCTGGTACGGCGCTGTGACAAGCCAGTCTTACGCGACTGGCAATGTGTCCGGGACGAGGTTCGTCGGCGGGTTGGTCGGGCACAGCAATGAAGCCGTTTGGGTGCTCGATTCCTACGCGACGGGAGCGGTTTCAGGAAATGACGTGGTCGGCGGGCTGGTGGGGATGAATCAGGAAAGCCACGTGAACCGGAGCTACTTCGCGGGCACGGTGTCGGGGACCAGCAATGTCAGCGCGATTGTGGGGCTGAACTGGGATGGCGGCCAAGTCATCCAAAGCTATGCGAACAGGGAGACATCGGGACAGAGCTCCGCCTGTGGCGGATCTGGTGATAGCCGCAACATCTGCGATGGCAGCATGCTCACCACGGCCCAGCTGCGCGATCCCTTCACCTTCATCAATAACGGCTTTGACTTTGCCACCGTCTGGGGCAAATCCGTCAGCGGCGCCAACAACGGCATGCCGGTGCTGCGGGTGTTCGGCGACACCGTCTACAACTCCTATGTCAACGTTTCAGGCGCGGCCGGCACCACCTATGGCACGCTGGCGTCCCTGGGCGGACTGACAGTCACGGGCGTGAACGCCGGCAACGTCACGCTGAACTGGAGCAGCGCCGTCACCACCGCGACGGGGGCCGGGACCTACAACCTGGGCGATCCCGGTGTTCTCGATCCAACAAGCACCAGCGGAGCGGTCTATGTCGGATCGATCGCGGGCACGCTGACCATCGACAAGGCGCCGCTCACCATCACCGCCAACGCGTCCAGGACCTATGACGGCCTGGCGTTCTCCGGCGGCAGCGTCAGCTATTCCGGCCTTGTCAATGGCGAGGGGGCGAGCGTGTTGTCCGGCACGCTCACCTATGGCGGCACGGCGCAGGGCGCTGTGAACGCCGGGAGCTATAGCCTGACCGCGTCGGGCCTGACCTCGGGCAATTACGACATCACCTATGTCGATGGCGCGCTCACCATCAACAAGGCGCCACTCGTCATCACCGCCAACAACGCGTCCAGGACCTATGATGGTTTGGCATTCTCCGGCGGCAGCGTCAGCTATGCCGGTCTCGTCAATGGGGAGGGAACAGGCGTCCTCTCCGGAACGCTCACCTACGGCGGTTCGGCGCAGGGCGCGGTCAATGCCGGAAGCTATACCCTGACAGCGTCAGGCTTGTCCTCGAGCAATTACGACATCAGCTATGTCGGCGGCGCGCTCACCATCAACAAGGCCCCGCTCGTCATCACCGCCAACAATGCATCCAGGACCTACGATGGCCTGGTGTTCTCCGGCGGCAACGGCGTCAGCTATTCCGGCCTCGTGAACGGCGAGGGGACAAGCGTGCTCTCCGGCGCGCTCAGCTACGGTGGCACTGCGCAAGGCGCGCGCAACGCCGGAAGCTACAGCATCGCCGCGTCCGGCCTCTCCGCCCAGAACTATGCGATCACCTGGGTCGATGGCGCGCTGACGATCAACAAAGCGGTGATCTCCGCGGTCTCCGGCATCACAGCCCTGAACAAGTTCTATGACGGCGCCACGGTGGCGACGCTGAATACATCCGGTGCGATGTTCGCTGGCCTTGTGGCAGGCGACAGTCTGACGATCGGCAGCGCCGTCGGCAATTTCACGGACGCCAATATCGGACCGAACAAGACGGTGAACATCACCAGCCTCACGCTGGGCGGTGCGGACGCGGGCAACTACATCCTCACGACGACCACGGCGACAGCGACGGCGAGTGTCTGGGCTCCGAGGGATTTGGGCGCGTGTTCTCTCCTTGGTGCCGGCAGCGGCATGTGTGGCGTCGTCGCGCCCAATCCGGCCGCGGAACTGGTGCGAAACAACACCGCCGAGATCGAAATCGTCCCCATCCCCAGCGCGACTGGAAGCACCGGTGCGATTACCTTCGGCGCTGCGAAATGCACCGGGGCCAGTGGGGGCGGACAGCAATGCCCTCCAGGAGCCACGTCGCACTGAAGTCGTGCCGTCCTCGGTGGACCCTGCCGCTACCCGTCTGCCCGGATGTGGTCCGGCCTAAAGCTTCACCACGATCTTGCCGAGATGCTTGTTGGCTTCCATGTGTGCGAAGGCTTTGGCGATGTCGCCGAACGGATAGACCTGGTCGATCGGCAGCTTGAGTTTTCCGGCCTCGACCGCCGGCCAGATGTCGGCGCGGACCTGCCGGAAGATCTCGCGGACTTCCTCGATCGATCGGGTCCGGAATGTCACGCCAATATACTGGATGCGCCGCGCCGCATGGGTGTCGAAATCGAAGTCCGCATGGCTGCCGCCGAGCCGCCCGACGTTGACGATACGCCCCAGCACTTTGGTGGCGCGCAGGTTCTGGTTGGCGACCTTGCCGGAGACCTGGTCGATGATGAGATCGACACCTCTGCCGTCAGTGGCCTCGCGCACCTGGTCGACCCAGCCGGCATCGCTGGAATCGATGGCGAGATCCGCGCCGAACTCCTTCAGCCGCTCGCGGCGGTCGCGATCGGTCGATGAGCCGACGACGAGCTTGGCGCCTTTCAGTTTCGCGATCTGCAGCGCCATCAGGCCAACACCGGAGCTTGCGCCCTGGATCAGCACGGACTGACCGGCCTGCAGCTGTCCGTTGGTGACCAGCGCGTTATGCATGGTGGTGAGCGCGATGGGCAGCGTGGCGGCATCCTCGAAGCTCATGCCGCCCGGGATCTGGAACAGCCGGCCATGATCGGCGAGGGTGTATTGCGCGAACGCCGCCGCTCCCGATCCCATCACCCGGTCGCCGATTTTGACGCCTTGCGCATCGGGACCGACCGCGGCCACTTCGCCCGCCCACTCCATGCCGAGCACGGTGCCGACGCCACCGGCGGCGCCATGGGCGTGGCCCTTGGTCATGCCGATGTCGGCGCGATTGAGCCCGCAGGCGTGCACGCGCACCAGAACCTGGACGCCCTGTGGTGTCGGCTTCGGTGCTTCCGCGATGGCCGCGCCATTGGCGCCGTAGAGATAGGCCTTCATGGGATTGTCCTTCAGGTCTGTTTCAGCGTCGGCCGCTGGCGGTGAGGCCGCCGTCGATGGTCATGATCACGCCGCTGGTGTAGCCGGACCGCTCCGAGGCCAGGAAAGCCATCATGTCGGCGATCTCGCGCGGCTTGGCCGCGCGTCCCAGTGGAAAGTCGGCCATGATCTCCTGATAACGGCCTTCGTCGCCGAAGCGATCGAGCGCCCGCCGCTTCGACAAGGCAATGGAGCGATCGGTTGCCACCGGACCCGGGTTGATGCCGACGACGCGGATGTTGTCCTTCAGGCTCTGACCACCGAGCGCGCGGGTGAATGCCATCAGAGCGGCGTTGCCCGCGCTGCCGGTGATATAATTGGCATCGAACCATTCGCCGGCGGCGCCGATGTCATTGACGATGACGCCGTGGCCGCGCTGCTTCATCCGGGCGTAGACCAGCCGGGTCAGGTTGATGTAACCGAACACTTTCAGATCCCACGCATGCCGCCACGTCTGCTCGTCGATCTTGTCGAGCGAGCCGCCGGGGATATCGCCGGCGTTGTTGACGAGCACGTCGATGTCGGCGGCGGCATCAGCCAGTTTGGCCAACTGGTCCGACTGCCGCAGATCGACGGCATGGGTGGAAATCTCGACGCCGTGGGCCTTGCGCAAGCGCTGCGCGAGGGCTTCGAGCGCGTCCGCATTGCGCGCGGCCAGGTGCAAATGGCAGCCTTCCTCGGCGAACGTTTCCGCCGCGGCCGCGCCTATTCCCTTGGATGCGCCGGTGATGAGGATGCGTTGACCGCGCAGATGGAGATCCATGGTTTGAGGTCCTGAGTGCTGGCGGCATGGTTGCCGTGACGTTCGGAGGCCGGGGGGTCGGCATACCCGGAGTTCGGGTGCTGGACATTCGAGATTTGGGCAGGTGGGATAGCTCATGGCCCGCTGGCCGGGCCCGCTTTTTTCCGGGTTTTGCCAGATCGTGTTTGAAATCCAGGTTGACAATTTCGCGGACTTTGCCGCCGCGAGGTCGAAATGTCCACTCCGCAATGTTACCGTAATGCGAATGTGAAAGGTCTGTCCGCGGATCAAAACGGCAGTGCACCAAATTGCGTATTCTACTGGTCGAGGACGAGCCTGAAATGGCGGCGGCATTGTCCGCCGCTCTCAAGCGTTATGACATCGTCGTCGATCATGTCTCGACCCTGGTTGATGCAACCGAGGCGGTCTCGTCCGACGTGTATGCCGCGATCCTGCTCGACCGCCAGCTGCCCGATGGCGACGGCCTGCAGCTCATTCCGGTATTGCGGGCGAAGCGGACCGGCATTCCCGTCATCGTCCTGACCGCGCGCGGCGACCTTGCCGATCGCGTCGCCGGCCTCAATGTCGGCGCCGATGACTACCTGGCAAAACCGTTCGCGATCGAGGAACTGCTCGCGCGGCTGCGCGCGGTGCTGCGCCGGCCGGCGGATGTGGTGTCGGATCTGGTGCAGGCCGGGCGGCTGACCTTCGATTTCGACAACCGCGTTGCGTCGGTTGCCGGCGAACCGCTCAATCTGCCGCGGCGGGAATTGCTGGTGCTGGAGACGCTGCTGCGCCGGATCGGCCGGACCGTGCAGCGCTCATCGCTGGAGGAGGCGGTCTACAGCTTCGACGATGAAATCCAGTCGAATGCGCTGGACACCCACATCTCCCGGCTGCGCCGCAAATTGATCGATACGGAAGCAGGCCTCGAAATCCATGCCATTCGCGGCATCGGTTATCTCATGAAGCACGTGCCATGACCGCGCCTCCGCTGCGGTCCCTCAAATCGCGCCTGGTCGGACGGCTGGTTGCCCTGCAGGCGATCCTGCTGACGCTGCTGGTGCTGCTGGTGGTCGGCGCCCTGTGGGCATCCGGTTATCTGATCGATGACCGGGACGAGGATTATGCCATCGAGGTGGTGCAGAAGGCGGTGGAGCGCGGCGCCGACGGCGGATTGATGCTGCGCCAGACGCCGCAACTTGCCAGGGTGCGCGCGGATGTGCCTGACCTCTGGTTCGTTGTCACGGATGCACAGGGATATCTCCTGTCGGAGGGGGCGGTGCCGCCGGACTTCGCGCGCATCGGCCATTCACTGGATCACATCAATCAGGGGCGGCTGGGATGGCAGATCAGCGACGATCCCAAACGGTTTGCCGCGCGTTTCAAGCGGGTGGATACGGCGGCGGGGAGTGTGCAAATCCTGACGGCGACGCAAGGGGCGATGCCGGCGGGCAAGGCGGCGCTGGCCGCGGCCTTGATCTTTGCGGTGATCGGCTTGCCGTGCCTGCTTCTCATGACACTCGCAACGCTGTTCGCGACGCCGGCCGTGGTTCGCCGTGCGCTTGCCGGCCTCGACGAGGCGGCGTCGGAAGCCGGACGTGTCGATATCGATCGGCGAGGGGCGCGGGTGTCGCTGCAGAACGTTCCCTTGGAGATCGGGCCGCTGGTCACGGCTTTCAACGGCGCCCTGCGCCGGCTCGATCACGGTTATGAGCGGCATAAGCGTTTTTTGACTGATGCGGCCCACGAACTGCGGACACCGGTTGCGATCGTGCAGACCCGGCTGGAATCGTTCCCCGATGGCGCCGATAAAAGCCGGCTGCTGGAGGATGTCTCGCGGTTGGCAACTCTGGCCGAGCAACTGCTCGACCTGCAGCGTCTCGATCTGCATCCGGATGAGATGGGGCGGGTCGACCTGGTCGACCTCGCGCGACGGGTGGCCTCCGATCTCGCACCGCTTGCGATCGCTGCGGGTTACGAGGTGTCGTTCGCTGCAGAAGCGCCTGTCATCACCGTGCTTGGCGATCAGGCGTCGCTGGAACGGGCGTTGATCAACCTCGTCCAGAACGCCATCGCCCATGGCGGCCGCAAGGGCACCATCAGCGTGGCGGTCGAAAAATCCGGAGCGATCGCTGTGTCCGACGAAGGCCCGGGCATTCGGCCGGAGCACCGTGAACAGATCTTCGAGCCGTTTCATCGGCTGCAGGCTCAGAATCGCGGCGTGGGCCTGGGGCTCAATATCGTGCGGGAGATCGTTCGTCGTCACAACGGCCGCATTGTGGTGCTCGGCGAGACGTCGAAAGGCGCTTGCTTCCGGATGGCGTTTCCGCTCGTTCGCGATGATCAGGATGATGGGGCCGCCTCGAAGCGCACCGCCCGCGGCAATTGACCCGGCCCGGACATGTCTTAACCCAGCGTTAACCATGTTTGCGCTCGGGCAGGCCGCGAAGGTATCGATATCTGGGCATCGATATTGCAGCACGTGATCGTTGGACGGGACAGTCCCGGTTCGAGACAGGTGCGCGATGACAGACAGCTTTCTCACCCGACGTGCGGCTCTTGGTCTGCTCGCCGGCACCGCAGCGGAGGCCATGTGGCAGGGATCCGGCGTAGCCGCTCCGGCCGCCGGGCCGACGTCAGAGGTGCCATATGGCGCCGCGATCTCGTCCTACGCGCTGCAGGATGACCCCGCGTACCGGGCCGCCGTCGCGACCTATTGCCAGGTCATCGTTCCGGAAAGCGAAATGAAATGGGACGATCTGCACCGCAACCGGGGCGAGTATCATTTCGAGAACGCCGATCGCATTGCCGATTTCGCACGACAGCACCATCTCGCTCTGCGCGGCCATACGCTCGCCTGGTATGGCGCAATGCCGGAATGGGTCAACACCATCTCGACCGCCGCGGAGGCCGAGCGGGAGCTGACGGGCCATATCCACACGGTGGTGTCGCGTTATCGCGGCCTCGTGTCGTCATGGGATGTGGTGAACGAGCCGATCCCGGACAAACCTGTGGGGGTCACGGATCTGCGCCCGTTCGTCTGGTCGCGGTTTCTGGAAGAGGACTATATCCCGATCGCGTTTCGCGCCGCGGCAGCGGCGGATCCGAAAGCGATGCTGGTGCTGAACGAATACGATATTGAATATGTCGGCGCGCGCTTCCGGGCGCGCCGCGATGCCCTGCGTCATATCGTGCGCAGGCTGCTGGATCGCAATGTGCCGCTTCATGCGGTCGGATTGCAGGCCCATCTCTATGCCGATCGCGCCATCGACCGCGACGGGCTGCAGGCGTTCGTATCGGAACTGAAGGGATGGGGCCTGAAGATCCTCATCACTGAACTCGATGTGATCGACGACACCTTGCCGGGACCGGAGCAGGCGAGGGACGCCGCGGTGGCGGCGAAGGCCGACGATTTTCTGGAAGCCGTGTTTGCCGCCTGCCGGCCGGAAACCATCATCACCTGGGGGCTGAGCGACCGGTACACATGGGTTCCGACTTACAACAAGCGTGCGGATGGACGGCTGAACCGGCCGCTGCCGCTCGACGATGCCATGAAGCCGAAGCCGCTGATGGCGGTGATCGATCGCTACCGTCGGCGCGCCGCCTGATCGCCGCGACTGCCTGAGTCGATCAAAAACGCTCAGGCCTCGCGGGTGTGAAGCACTTTTCCAAACGCCCGACGCATGCGCTCGTCCAGCGCGGGATGACGGCGCAGCCACTGGATCGCACCTTCACGGGCGATGTTGGGTAATCCGCGCCAGCCCAGCGCCGCTGTCTTGTCGACCAGAGCAACAGGGGCAACGTCGAAGCGGCGCTTGTAGGCGTAGTTGCCAATGCTGAAATCGAACAGGCGAACGCCCTGGGCGTGCAGGTGAGCCATCGTTTGCGCGATGATCAGCCGGCCCGGAGAGCAGTTCGACCACTGGGCGCCGGCATTGCTGATCCGGATCATGATGTAGTGCTGCTCGCTCCTGACGCCGAGCAGTGTTGCGACGATCTCGTCGCCGCAGGTCAATGCCGTCATCACGGTGGAGCCGTCATGCAGGCCCGCGACGATGAGATTGCGATAGAACGATGCCGACGTGTCCTCGTTCAGCAGATAGGTCTGGCCGAGATCGTGCATCCGGGTGCTTTGCTGGGTCTCCAGCACGGCGAGCAGGCGCAAAGCTTCGTCGGTGTCGGTAACAGCGCGAAAGCCGGCTTCGGGATGACGGGTGAAAACCCGCCAGCTGCGCTCCAGCTCCTTGCGCACCGTGCGTTCCAGCGAAAAACGATAGGCGTCGAAGTCGTCACCGGTCGTGACCAGGTTGCCGTTGACCTGGCAGGGATGAGTGCCGGCAATCAGCGCCAGCGGATTCGGCCGGTCGCCGATCGCAACGGGCATTTTCTTGAAACGAATGAGATCGATGCCGTCGAGCGCGGCGCAAAGCGCACGCCACAGATGTTCGGCAGCTTCGGGGTCGCGCGGTGCGGCCGGGCCGAGCACCGGCGCGTTGTAGTCGGTGAGATTGAGATCCGCGAACTCGGCCACCCGCAGGCCACGCTCGTTGCGCACGATCAATGGCAGCGCCAGCGCCAGTTCTCCGGTCTCACGGTCCCGGATCGTGACGATCAGCGGCTCGAGATGGGAGGTCCGTGCAAAGGCCGCGTACCAGGCCTCGAGCCAGCCGGTATGCTGGAACGGAAGTGCGCGCCCCTGGGCGATCATGGTGTTCCATGCCGGCGATTGCCAGTCGGAGCTGACGTCGACCAGGAACGCCGTCGCCGGCTGTCGCGACGGCATCGCCTGAACGATGTGGGGCATCACAAGGGACATGTCAGGCCGCGAGGTCGAGGATGTGTCCGGGCTGATGCGCATCCAGCTTGAAATCGATGGGACGGCGCGCACTGCGCTCCTTTTTGACCCACGCACTGTTGCGCAGCAGCTTTTGCAGAACCGCCTTGCTCCAGAACGAGGCGCCCTTGATGGCGCGACTCTTGGGTTGATAACCGAAGCGATGGCGCAGCAGGCCGTTGGCGAGATGCACCATCTGGGCGCGGCGGATGTCCTGATTGACGTAGGACACCGTCATCGAGATGTTGACCGTGCTGAGGTTCTCGACGCGATGAGGCGCATTCAGCGGCCAGTTCAGCATCTGTCCCGGTTCGAGGTCGAACACGATGGCGTGTCGGTCATACCAGTCGGCATAGGGCATATCGACTTCGACATCGAACAACGCGATGTCCTCGAGCTGTTGCGGCGTGATGAACGGCGCGGAAGCTGGATAGAGATAAACCCGCTTGCGGCCCGCGATCTGGATCAGGCCCTGACCGGGCATGTCGGCATGATAATAGACCTGCGCATCCGGGGATGAAATCAGGATGCCGGCCTCGTGGGTGGGGGCGGTGAATCCGGGCACCTTCGCCGCGATCTCTTCAAACATCTGGTCGACCACGTCGCGATAACGCGTGTCGACACCGGTGACATTGCGCAGATTGAGCCAGAGCCGGCCGCGGGAGATCGCGTCGATCACCTGGTTGCCGGACAGATTGCCGATTTCACCTTCGCGCCACAACCGTCGGCTTTCCCGCGCGCCGGTGTGGACCAGGCTGTAATGCTCACGCGGATAGGTTTCGATCAGCCTGGCGAGCTGGTCACGGGAAAACAGCGCGGATTGATGCAGCCGGTGGTCCAGGCGGATCGGCTGGTTGCCCCACAATGACGAGTGCGTGTCGTCCCAGGCGGTGAAAACGTGCTTGTTGTCCATGTCCTTGTTGTCCATGTCGACGCTCCTGCCGTTGTTTCTTGCGATCCGTTTGTGCTCTCGATGTCTCATTGTGAGACGCCGACGAAGGCTCTGGCCTCTGTTTTGCAAGAGTGATGCCGGTACATTCGTCCTGCCCGCTTACGGGACACTAACGTGTTGGCTGTATCGGGGAGGAAGCGGTTTTCCTCCTGATGCAGACCAAACGGGCTTCCCATCAGGTTTTCTTAACCATGTTCTCGCCAAGTCCATGATCGGCATTCGTCAACTGGCCCTTGCGGGCGCTGTCCAGGATCGGCTGAGGACCGTCAATGTCCTCGTCGCCGGCCGCTGTCTGACGGTTGTCGCCGGACTGCTGTGCATCTGGGTCACGTTGGCACCGTTCCCTTATCTCGGGAATCTGGATGCACGCGACGCGGTCTCGGGACAGCTGGCGGTGACCTATATTGCGTTCGGGCTGCTTGCGATCGCCGCGGTCGCGCTGTCGATCCATGACAACGCTCCCGCTCTCAAGACACTGTGGACGCCGCTGTATCTTTGCTTCGCCGGCTGGATGGCCGTCAATATCGTGATGTCCGAGAGCCCGGGGGTCTCGCTGCAGCGGTTTACCCTGACCGCCAGCATCATGGCGTTGGCCATGATGACGCCGCTGCTGCCGCCGACGCAACGTCACTTCAACACATGTCTCGGTACGGCGGCGCTGGCCCTGCTTGCCCTGTGCTATCTGGGCCTGCTGATCGTTCCCGATCTGGCGATCCACAGCGTCCACGATATCGTCGAACCGCAGTTGGCCGGGGATTGGCGAGGAACGTTCTCTCACAAGAACGTCGCCGCGCCGACGATGGTGATATTGGCATATATCGGGATCTATCTGACGTTTGCCGGCGCGGTCCTGGCCGGGCCCGTGATCGTGGTCCTCGCCGGCGTCTTCCTGGTGTTTGCCGGAGGAAAAAGCGCGGGCGGGCTCTGCCTCGTGATGCTTGCTCTCGCTCAGGTCGCCAATGCGACGAAGGGGCTTTGGCTCAAGCGCGTCGTCTGCTTCGTGCCGCTGATCGCGATGACCTGCCTGACCGTCGGCACGGTCATGAGCGACGCCCTCAAGAGCATCACCGCGCAGCTGCCAATCGACGCGACCTTTACCGGTCGAACCGACGTCTGGGGGGTTGCCCTGGATGGGGTCTGGGAAAAGCCGATCTTTGGCCACGGCTTCGCTGTTTTCTGGGACAACGCCTCCGACAGGATCGCGGCTCAGGGATCTGAGTGGGCGGTTGAAGCCTCCCACAGCCATAACAGCTATATCGAGCTCGCGCTGAACATCGGCGTGCCGGGGATGATCCTGGGACTTCTGATTTTCGTCTGGGTGCCCCTTAACAATTTTCACAGGATCCAGGCGCAGGGACAGAACGGACCGCTGGCCCGGCTGTTTCTAGTGATATGGCTGTTCGGTATTTATCTCGCGACCACGGAGACGTTCATTCTCGAGCGGCAAAATCCGACCTGGTTCATCTTCCTGGTCGCCGTGGCGGGGTTACATTATCTCTCCAGATTCAAGCCCCGTTGAACGCGCTGCCACCGCACGCTGCACGGCACACCGTTTTGCGTGGGCTGTATCGATCAAACGGCCTCCAGCCGCCGTGGCGATTGCTCGTTGCGGGCATGGAACTCATTGAGGCTTTCACGAATGGTCGCGAGAGATGTCGGGTTGTACGACTGAATGCAGATCGCGACTTCATGGGTGGTGGAATCCAGCATGGCGAGAATATCCGCTTTGCTCAGGAGCGTTGACCCCCATTCGGTGAGGCTGAAACTGTCGGTCGTGATCGCGAATGGCGGCTTGGTCGCGATGTCGCGCATGGTGAAGATTCCATAGATCGTGTATTCCGAGATTTTGCGGACACGGCACAGGGCTTCATCCCAGTCACGGCTGCTCACCGCTTCGATCCGCGCGATCATCGCGTTGACGGTCGATTTATCCCATACGATGATCTGATCGATGTAGTCGTCGGTCGGAAAAGTGGGCTCTTCCAGCCCAAGCAACTGGTGGGTTGCGTGGACCCAATCCACATGAAGTGTATGGTTGGTGGTGACGCCGTCCCGGTAGATATGCACGGGCAGTGCGTTCGGGGTTGCCACCGTCGAGACATCGAAATCGCGAAAGAAAACGTTGTCGGAATCGATCAGGAAATAGCGATCCTCAGGCAGTGACGCGGCCGCCTTGATCTTCACCAGCTGCTGCGTATGCCAGCCGCTGACGGGTTTGGCGCGGAACGAGCACCAGTAGGACCGGCCACGCCAGCGCAGATGCGGAATCTGGTGCAGCCATGGTGGCAGGAATTGCGAGACAGGCAGCACCACCCGGCGTCCGCCATGGAATTTTTTGAAGATATCGAGGTCTTCGTCGTGGACGATGACATAATGCCGCTCAAACGACGTGACGTAGCGGTCGATACTCTCGATCAGCAAGGTGGCACGCTCGAGATCCTTGCGATGGCTCGGCGTGATCAGAGATACGGTCCCAGGGGCTCGCTTGCTGACAAGGCCTTGTTCGGCGACAAGGCTTGGCTTGGTTGTAAGGCCTGGTTTGGTCATACCGTCTCGCTCGTGATTGAGATGAACCAGTCCGGTACGTGAATGCCCGGGATTGGGACTGCAGCCAATCTGCATTGGAACTCCTGCAAGCGGCATGCCTGTGCGGTGCAACGTCGTATGCCCAGGCCGCCGGATGCAGCTTGCCGCCTCATGTTCCGAAATAGGCCAGGCCGACCGTGGTGATGGCGCGAGGCACCGCAGACGGGGATGTCCGTCCGATCATCGATACGTAAGACAGCGCCGCCGCGTATCTGCCGAAACGGACGGCTTGTGCCGCCGCATAGATCATCAGATGAACTTCCGCCATGCGGCGAAGCGTCGGCACGCGTTGGGCCGGGAGGCGGGGTGAAATCAGCCGATCGTTGAAGATGCGTTCGACGGCCGGCATGAAGTCCTGTGCTGTGCGCGCCGCACTCATGGTGTTGGTGCCGTGAACGCGATAGTCCATCAGGCAGCCAGGCACAAAGTGGAGTTCGCCGAGCGCAGCAAGCCGGCACCAGCAATGCCAGTCTTCGCAATAACGCAAAGCTTCATCGAACCCGCCGACCGCGGCGAAGGCGCTGGAACGAGCGATCATGATGCCGCCATTGACGATGAAGTTTCCGGCCACCAGCCTTTCGAGCACGTTGCCCGAAGGCTTCTGCCGATATCGCAGCAGGCTTCGCTTGCCGATCGGCCGGCCATTGCCATCGATCCGGTCATAGTCGCCGTATATCGCCACGGCGTCCGGCCGCGTTGTCGTCGCGCCCACGAGGATCTCCAGGGCGTTGATGCGCAGGCGATCATCGGCATCCAGGAACATCAGCCAATCGGCGGTCGCCGATCGTGCGCCGGCATTGCGGGCCGAGGAGACGCCCGTGCCGGCGTTGGTCAGCAGACGGATTCTGGGATCATCGAAGCCGCGCACAATTGCGATGGTGTTATCGCTCGAGCCGTCATCGACAACGATCAATTCGTGCAGGTGGTTCCCTTGCGTGAGCACGCTTGTGATGGCTTCGCCAATATAGGCGGCGGCGTTCTTGGCGGGCATCACAACCGAGACCGACATCGTAACTGTGCCTCTCAGATCTTGCGGTCGGCGAGGGCGGGAACCAGCAGCCGGTGTCGGCGAAGCGCGGTGAGGGTAAGCGTCTTCACGCGTGCGACGTCAAAGCACCAGATGGCCGTGGCGTAGGCCGTGCCTCCGATCACGCTGACGGCCGCCAGCGAGATAAATCCCGTGCCGTTGATGCTCATCCTGGCGAGCGAGATTGCACCGGCCATCGCGAGCGTGGCCGCGAGCACACCACGAAGCCGGCGGATGTCGAACGGAACCGGGAAGGCCAGGCGGGCCAGATAGATGGCGAGGACGAGGCCGACGGCCTCCGCGAACAGGGTTGCCAGCGCGGCGCCGAGCAGGCCGAAATACAGGATCAGCGGGAACATCGCTGCGATGCTGATCAGCATAGTGAAGCAGGCCTGGAGCAGCAACAGCAGCGGCCGCTCGGCGAGCTGGAAACTGATCTGGACGTAGAATTGGTTGATCACGCCGCAGAGTCGCGCCAGCGCCAGCACCGGCAGCAGCAACGATACGCTGTCGCGAAATTCCGGGCCGACGAATGTTCCTGCGACCTGGTCGGCCGCCAGCGCAAGCCAGACCACCACCGGGCAGACGACGGCGAGCAGCAGCTCGGCATTGTCGTTCAACCGTTCCCGCGTCGCGGCCCGTCCGTCCTTGGCCAGGGTCCGGAACAGGATCGGGACCGTCGCGGCGGCGACGCTCGATCCCAGCATCACCAGGAATTGTCGCGGCAGGTCCGCGGCGACGCCGAACAGTCCGGTGGCGCCCTCTCCGAGCAGATAGGCGACGATCAGGCGATCGCTGGTGGTGTAAATGGCGTTCGAGAGGCCGCCGATCGACAATGGAAGTCCGTAACGGGCGAACTGCTTGAGTTGGTCGCCTTGCCATCTGGACATGCCACGGCTGCTGCCGGCCATGTTCAGAACGGCGCAGATCAGCGCGCCGGAGGCGAGCGCCATGATCAAGCCGAAACCGCCGTAACCGAAGTGGATTGCGAGCACGCCGAAGATCAAAGTGAGGGCGCTTCGCGCCACCGCAATCACGGCAAACCGCATCGGCCGCAAGGTGGCGCGCTGAAATTCCTGCGAGATATCGAAGGCGCCGACTGCCACAGCTACAAAAATGCTGGCGATCATGACGTCGATGCTGACGTCGAACTGGAACAGCAGCAGAGCCGCGGGCGCAAGGCTCGAGATCGCGAAGATCGTGAGGCCGAATGCGAGCAGTGCCGTGCCTCGGAAGTCGACATCGGCTGAGGTCGCCTGATAGCGCGCCACCGATAGCCGGATCCAGGCAAAGCAGACCGCGCCCAGAATCCCGGCGACGCCCATGCCGATGACATAGACACCGTATTCGTGCGGGTTCAGCAGCCTGGTGTAGATGGTGATCGCGAAGAATCCGATCACCGCCGGCACCAGGTGTGCGCCGAGATAGATGGAGAAATGCCGGTTCAGCATGCGGACGCTCGGGACAAGATCAGCGACGGACCGTAGGATGCGCCCCCGGATCGATCGAGCCGCGATTTGTTTCCTGGTGTTGCGCAGGCTTGGCGTGCTGCACGTGTCTGGGGCGCGGTCCGACCATAGATCGTCGCCGGCCGAAAGCCGGAGGTCCGACGGCGCTTTTCTGCAATATCGTTAAGGTAGGCTTCAGACAAGGTCGGTCTTTTCTGCGTCACTGGCTTTTCGGGTGGATCGAAAGTCGTTTCGAAATGGGGCATACCGTGTCTTTGTGAGCAAGACGCTTGCCAGATAATTGGGTGGCAGGTGCGAAGATAAAATAAAGAATTTTCGGGCTAAAACCGGCATTCAGAACGAGAGTCCGGTTGTTTCAGCATCTGCGTTATGCCCATGTTCAAAACCTGTCTCAGATTGCCTCACCAACCCTGATACGTCCGGAGTTATCGGCGGTGCATTCTGGAGCAAATCTTACGCGAGCCGATCGGCGCCTCATCCTTAATCTTTTCTTTGAAGATAAGGACGACCGGTGGCTGCCCGGGGATCGCTATGTCAGGACGTTCGTTCGGCGCCTGGTGCTCGGCAAGCCACAGCCCAGTGGTCAGGTCCGGGTCTTCCTCAATCTCTGTGCCGGCCTGGACAGGCTCGGCATTCGTTATCGTGTGAATGACTACGATTACATCCGAAAACATCCGAATGAGCTGGCCTGCATCATCGGCCGGTCGTTTGTGTTCGACAAGATCAAGTGGAAAAATCCACTGATGATCGGTGTCGCCGGATACGATCATCCGCTGCAGGACCCGACGCTGCTGCAGCGGCGCGATGTCCGCAAGATTCTGGTTCCCGGCGAGTGGGTCGCCGACATGTTCCGGTCCTATTGGCCGAACACCCAGGCCTGGCCGGTTGGAATCGATACGGATCGATGGTGTCCGTCGCAGCAGGGAAAGTCAGTCGATGTCCTGCTGTATGACAAGGTGCACTGGAATCGTGACAGTCATGTCGCCGATCTGGTCCAGCCGATCCGCGCCTATCTGAAAAAAGCCGGATGCGCGGTCACCGAGATTCGCTACGGATCCTACCAGGAAGAGGATTATCGGGCCGCGCTGGCGTCCAGTCGCGCCATGATCTTCCTGTGTCAGAATGAAAGTCAGGGGATTGCCTACCAGCAGGCGTTGTCGTCTGGGGTGCCGATCCTGGCGTGGAATCCCAGCGGGTTCTGGCAGGATAAAAATTTCTTCCCCGATCGCGTCAAATATGGCCCGGTGACATCGATCCCGTACTGGGACGATCGCTGCGGCATGGCGTTTTCCGATTACCAGGCGTTCGAGGCGGCCTGGCCGCAATTCCGCGAGCGCAACGCGGCGGGAGCATTCCAGCCGCGGCAATACATTCTCGATAACATGACGTTGGAACTGCGCGCGCGAGAATATTACGAGATCGCGGCCAGCCTCATGATGGCCCAGTCCTGAGTCAGGACAGGCTGAGGCGCTCCCGCGCCACCGCCGAACCCTTGTAGGGTTGCTGCTCGATTCCGAGCGCGGCCAGCACGCCGCCGATCGCCACCATCATCGGATGCAGCGCAATGGCGGCCGGTGCCTTCCGGGCCGCAAGCACGCCGGCGCGGGCCACGGAGAGCGGCAGCAATGCGATAAGCTTGGTCCATAGCTTCAGGACCGAGGCCGTGGTTCGGGCTCCCTTGGATTGGGCATGATAGTTGATGGCCCCGATCCGCAGTCCGCGTGACATCAGCCATTTCAGGGTGGTGCGGCTTTGCGGGACCGTTTCGACGATGACGGCGTCTGCCGTCCAGTGGAATGTCATGCCCTGCCGGCGGCAACGCATGAAAAAATCGGTATCGCCGCCACCAAGAAAGTTGAACCGAAGGTCGAAGGACGGAGAGGCCAGGCGCTCGAACGCACGGCGCTGGATCAGACAATTGCCGCTGCCATAGATCATCGAGACCGGACCGGTTGCGGCATAGGCCGGCCGGAACGCAGGGTGCTCGGCGAGGTAATCGTCTTCGTGATCGATGAACTGCGGCAGCACGGGGCCGCCGACGATGTCCGCGTCCATTGCCTCCGATGCACCGGCCATCCGCTCCAGCCAGTGTCGCGATGCGATTTCATCGTCGTCGATCATCAGGAATTTCGTCGCGCTCGGAAACACCGCCCGGGCGGTTTCGAACGCCGCATTGATGGCTTGGCAGTTGCCCTGGCGTGTCTCGACGACACAAAGGCCGGGGATGGAATGTTCCGTAAAGAAGCGTATCGCTTCGGGAATACTGCCGCGTTGCGCCGCGTCGTTCTCGACAATGACGACGGCGAACCGACGTTGCGTCAATTGCGCCGCGATTGAACTGAGCGTCAGGCGCAGGTGCTCCGGCCGCCGGAATGTCGGGATGCACACGACGGCGTCCACCGCGACGTCCAGCGTCCTGGACCTGGCGACGACATCGCGCGCGAAGCCCGAAGGATGGAACACCTCGGTGTCGGGCGTGTGCCAAAGTGTGTCCACGTTCGGCGACAAGGTTGTCTCAGGACGGGACACTGACGGCTGATCGATGTCAGATGGATTGCTCATGACGCCGACGATGCCAGTTCCGGGCCAATATTTGCTTACCGTCGAAGGATCGCTTGTAACGAATGCGAACAGCGGCATCCGTGACGGCGGAAACAGCAACTCTCCCGGGAGAAATCGCCTGTTGATGTTGACGGCCGCCGCGCGGCGAATGGTTAACGAATTGCGAAGACCACTTACGTCGGCGGTTTCCTTATCCGGCACCGTTCTTGCTGATACCCTGAGGTGACGGGGCCACATGCTTCAGATCGAGACGCAACCATCGTCTCGCTTGGCAAAGGGGCCAGCGGTTATCAGGAACCGGATTGAGTATGGATATGATGCCTTCCTACCGAATGTCGTCGCTGCGGCAGGGGTTGCAGCCGCAGGCGGATGCGCCGACGACAGAGATCGCCGATCAACCGCAAGCCTTGCTGGACTTGCCGGACGGCGATGCGAAGGAGAGCCTGCGCGCCGTTCATGCGGTGTTGAACAATGCGCTCGCTCAACCGACGCTTGCCATCTACGAGGCCGGCGGTGGATCGACCTGCTTCCTGCCGCCATCGCTTCTCCGGCGCGCCGACGTGACGGTGGTTGACATCGACAAGGATCAGCTGGCGAATAATGATTACGCTCAGCACAAGATCCTGGCCGATATCCAGACTCATCGCTTTCCGCACGACTGTTTCGATCTGGTGATCTGCTACAATGTGATCGAACATCTTCCCGATGTCGAAGCCGCGTTGCGGCGTTTCAGTGAATCGTTGCGTCGTGGTGGCGTCATCCTGATCGGCGCACCGAATCCGGCGTCGCTGTCAGGCGTGGTGACCAGGTTTTCGCCGCACTGGTTCCACGTCTGGTACTACCGGCATATCCGGGGCATAAAGGATGCAGGCCAGCCGGGCCACGCGCCGTTCCCGGTCTGTTATCATCCGCTGGTGTGGCTCGATCACCTCAAGGCGTTTGCGCGCGGGCAGGGTCTGGAAGTGCTGTTCGAGCGGACCTACGAGAGTCCGCGGTACGGCGAATTGCGCGATAGCAAGCCGTGGCTCGGGGCCATCATCGATGCCGGCGCGGCAATCCTGAACATCTTCAGCAAGAGTGATGTGCGTCGCGGCGACTATCACCTCGTGCTGCGCAGGAGCTGAGGGATGCGACACCACAACATAGGTAAAGCGTTGAGAAGCGGCGGTATTTAAACCGTTTCTTCGTCTTTTTAGTCAAAGCTTAAGGGATCAGTAAGGTTAAGAGTTGGTAAATGCGTAAGGGTCCGGCAATGTCGATGTGTGATTGTTCCGCGAGGCGAGGTGTCGCCGCGCGTCGGATCGCTGCCAGATCGGTGCGTACGGAGGCGCGTTTCTGATGCTGGCCTACGATCACCCCACCGTCGACTTGAAAATGGACCCGCAGCCGGAGCGCTCGCTGCGGGCCGTCGGCTTCAATCTGCTCGAGATGGCCGCTCTGTTGTGGCGTCGGCTGGCCTGGATCGCGGTGGCTGCGCTTCTGTGCACGGTCCTGGCGCTCGTGATCGGTAAGAGCCTGACACCGAAATACACCGCCACTGCGCAGCTCTATGTCGACCCGCGCGAACTGCAGCTGGTCGACCGCGAACTGGCGCCGCGCACCCAGGATGCGACCAGTGTGTCGATGATTGCCGAAAGCCAGGCTCGCCTGCTCACCTCCAGCAGCGTGCTGTTCCGGGTGATCGACAGCGCCAAGCTGGAGACCGATCCCGAGTTCGGCGGCGGGCAGGCCGGTGGCTTGTTCTCGTCGCTGATGGGTTTCTTCGGTTCCGGTGCCAAATCGGGCGCGGCCAACACGGCTCGCCTGGCGGCACTCGAAGCGCTCTATCGTCACATCACCGTCAAGCGCAGTGACCGCACCTTCATCGTGGATGTCGATGTCTGGTCCCACGATCCCGCCAAGGCGGCGATGCTCGCGAATGCGGTTGCGGCGGCCTATCTGGCCCAGGCGATCGAGGTTCAATCGTCATCCGCTCGCCGTGCGACCACCGAACTGTCGGGCCGCCTGAAGGAGCTCGAGCAGCGCCTGCGCGCATCGGAAAACCGTGTTGCCGCCTACAAGGCTGAGAACAATTTCGTCGGGACCCAGGACACACTGGTCAGCGATCAGCAGCTGTCGGAAGTCAACGGCCGGCTTGGATCGGCGCGCGCCGCAACGCTGGATGCGCAGGCCCGTTACGACCAGATCACCGCCGGCATCGCGGCAACCGCCGACGGCGGCGCCACGTCCGAAGCCCTGCGGTCGCCGACCCTGGCGAGCCTGCGCGGCCAGTATGCGGAAGCCCGCCGTCGCCAGGCCGAGCTTGCCAATGAGTTTGGATCGCGGCATCCCGCGATCAGGTCGATCGAGACCCAGGTCGCCGACCTGAAGAAGAACATTAATGAAGAGGTGATGCGGTTCGCCCAGTCGGCCAGGAACGACCTGACCCGGGCGCGCGAGTATGAGAACAGCCTGGTGCGTTCGCTGGACGCGCTGAAGCGGCAGAGCGTGGACATGAGCCAGGCTTCGGTGCGGCTGCGCGAACTGGAGCGCGACGTCGAGGCCAATCGCGCCGTCTATCAGTCGTTCCTGAAGCGCTCGCGCGAGACCGAGGAACAGGAAACCCTGACCACCTCCAATGCGCGCATTGTCGGCGAAGCCAATGTGCCACGGACGCGCAGCTTCCCGCCGGGTATGCCGTCGCTGATGATGCTGGGCTTCATCTTTGGGGCTCTTGCATCGGCTGCGTTGATTGTCCTTGCGGATCGGTTGAAGGCGAAGCCGGTCATGACCCCGGCACCGGCAAAGGCAAGGGTTCAAGAACCGGCCGTCGCTCCCGTTGCGTCAATGGATGCCGCTGCTGCACCGGTTACGCAACCAGCTGCCGCGAAACCAGCCACTGCCGCTGTGCCAACCGATGTTGCTCCAGCCGCTGCGACGCCGGTCGCTGCCGAGCCGGTCGTCACGCCGGTTGTGGCACCTGCGCCGGTGGTCGAGCCGGAACAACCGTGGGTGCCGGCTCCAGACTTGCAGCCGGCCGCGCCGAAGCCTGTGCTTGCATTGATGGACAAGCCGCTCATTACCCAGTTGGGTGACACCGACGTCTATCGGCGCAACGCGGACACGCCGCGCCATGGCGCGATCGACCTCAATCGGGTGGGATGGCCGACGCTGCGGATTGGCGGATCTCCGGGTCCGTTCGCCGAGGCGATGCGCGAGATTCGGGTGGCGGCCGCAAGGCGCTCGTCGTCCCATCAGGCACCGGTGCTGGCGCTGATCGACCAGGGGCGGACCGAGGATCGTTCGATCGCGGCGCTGAATGTTGCGCTGGCGGCGGCTCATGACGGCATCGATGTGCTGCTGATCGATGCGGACTTCTCTCATGGCGAGCTGTCGCGCCGTCTCACAGCGCTCGGCGTGCAGGGCGCTCCCGGCGATGTCCAGGTGTCGGTGAGCGGGCTGTGTTCGCCGGTCGAAACCGTCAATCGGGTCACCTTGCTACCGATTTCCAGGCAGGCGGATGCCGCCATCATGTCCGAAGCCGTGCGGATGATCGTCGACGACGCGCGCGCAAGCGATGAGTGCGGGCTGATCATTCTCGATGGGCCCGCGGCGCCCTTTGCAGCCTGGGATCGAACCCTGCTGGATGTCGCGGACGGCCTTCTCGCCGTGCTGCCCGCGAGTCTCGACATCAATCAGGCGATGGAAGGCCTTCTCGCCGCGCTGAGCGGTGCGGAGCGGAAATTACTGGGCGTCGTTCTCAACGAACTGGACGGGGCCAATGAAGTGCAGGAACGCGAATATGCTTGAGCGACGTCAGAATTCGATCGGCCGTGCTGCAACTGCCGGCATTCCCCGCATCTCGCTCGGTGGCCTGCGGCTGGCCGTGCTCGGCATGGAACAGACTGCCAAATTCATGATTGATGCCGCCGTGCGGCACAAGGGTGGGGGGCGGCCGCTGTATCTCACCTCGGCCAATGGCGAGGTGCTGGCGCGCTGTTCCACCGATCCCGATCTGGATCAATTGTTCCGCTCCGCTGATCTGATCAGCGCGGATGGTCAGCCTTTGGTGATGGCCTCGCGCCTGCGCACGCCGCTGCCGCTGCCGGAGCGGGTCGCGACCACCGATCTGTTTCATGTCGTTGCCGAGAAGGCGGTGGAGCAGGGCCTGACATTCTACATGTTCGGGGCGAGCGAGGACGAGAACCGGGCTGCCGTTGAAAATGTTCGCCGGCAGCATCCGGGCTTGAAGATCGTCGGCCACTCCCACGGGTTTTTGCATGGCCAGGAGTTGAGCGACAAGATCGACGAGATCAATGCCCTGGCGCCGGACATCCTCTGGATCGCATTGGGCGTGCCGCGCGAGCAGAAGTTCGTCCAGGATTTCTCGGGCCGCCTCGATCGCGTCGGCGTCATCAAGACCTCCGGCGGCCTGTTTAACTTCCTGTCCGGCACCCGCGCCCGGGCGCCGAAATGGATGCAGGCGACCGGGTTCGAGTGGGTGTGGCGGATCGCGCAGGAGCCGCGGCGCCTGATCTGGCGTTATGCGACCACCAATCCGCGCGCCATCTATCTGCTGTTCGCCGGCGAAGGCGAGCCGGCCTCGACGCGCCGCCACTAAACACGGCCGTTCAAGTCTGATCGAAAAGTCATGCTTAAAGCGGCGAGGGCGCTCAAGCTTGCTTCAACCATGATCGGATTTCAGGCTAAGCAATCTCTGGAAATGAAATCCGGTTTGGCGTAACACGCTTTATCCACGATGGATGGACGCGGCGGGGCCACGATGAATGACAGGCCGTCAGTGCTGGTGACGGGCGGGGCGGGCTACATCGGCTCGCATTGCTGCAAGGCTTTGTTTGAGGCCGGTTACAATCCGGTCTGCTACGACAATTTGTCCACCGGACATCGCGATTACATCAAATGGGGTCCGTTCGTGGCCGGCGACATCCGCGATGCCGCCAAAGTCACCGCGACCTTGCGCACGCATGATGTCGTTGCCGTGATGCACTTTGCCGCCTTCAGCCTTGTCGGCGAGTCGGTCGCGGACCCGCAAAAATATTATCTGAACAATCTCGCCGGCACGCTCGCTCTGCTGCAGGGCATGAGGGAGGCCGGCTGCTTCCGTTTTATCCTGTCCAGCACCGGCGCGGTCTATGGCAATGCCGGGCGCGAGCTGATCAACGAGACCGATCGCTGCGAGCCGATCAATCCCTACGGCACGTCGAAATGGATGATCGAACGCGTTCTGTCCGATTACCGCGACGCCTATGGTTTCGGCGCGTTCTGTCTTCGTTATTTCAATGCCAGCGGCGCCGATGTATCAGGCGTGATCGGCGAGCAGCGCGATCCCGAGACCCATCTGATTCCGCGTGCGATGATGGCTCTGCAAGGGCATGTGCCGGACTTTTCGATATTCGGCGACGACTACGACACTCCGGATGGGACCGCGGTCCGTGACTATATCCATGTCACCGATCTCGCCGCCGCTCACGTCCTGGCGTTGAAACTTCTGATGCAGGGACATCGTGGTGGCAGCTTCAATCTGGGAACCGGACATGGGTTTTCGGTCCGGCAGATTCTCGCGGCAATCGCGCAGGAAACCGGTCGCGAGGTGCCGCAGGTGATGAAGCCGCGGCGTGCCGGCGATCCGGCGATGCTGGTGGCGAACCCCGGCGCGGCCCGCGACGTCCTGTCGTTCGAAGCCGCTCACTCGGATCTGCCGACCATTATCCGCACCGCCTGGGCCTGGCATCGCCGGGCGCATCCGCTCAAGACGGCGGCGTCCAGCTGACGGCTTCTCCGAGCTTTGCTTGAACCTATCGCGCCCCACGGCGATTCCTGCCATATCAGGCCTGTTGCACGCAAAAAGCCGGGCTCAGGGCATGAAGCTTTTCATTTTCGGACTGGGATATTCCGCACACTACGTCGCCCAGCATCTTGCGGCCGGCGGCGCGCAAGTCGTGGGGACAGTACGTACGCAGGCGAAGGCCGATCTTGTCGCGCAGTCCGGTGCTTCAGCACGCGTGTTTGCGGGGGGCGGCCGCGATGCAGCCCTTGCCTTTGACCTGGCTGAGAGTGACGCCGTTTTGATATCCGTGCCGCCGGATGGGCAGGAGGATCCGGTGCTCAGGGCCTATGCGGACGATCTGGCGAAGGCATCCCGGCTGCGCTGGATCGGTTACCTGTCGACGGTCGGCGTCTATGGCGATCACGAGGGGGCATGGGTCGATGAAACGACGGTGCCGACGCCAACGGACGGTCGCTCTCGCAATCGGCTCGTGGTGGAACAGCAGTGGCTTGCCTTGGGTCAAGCGCATCGCATTCCCGTGCAGATCTTTCGGCTCTCCGGCATTTATGGCCCAGGACGTAATCAGCTGGTTCAATTGGCGGAGGGCAAGGCGCGGCGGATCATCAAGCCGGGCCAGGTCTTCAACCGGATTCATGTCGATGATATCGCGCAGATGGTTGCGGCATCGCTCAATAAGCCTCGGTCCGGCGCGATCTATAACGGAGCGGACAACGAGCCTGCACCGCCGCAGGACGTGGTGTCGTTCGCCGCGGCCTTGTGTGGGGTGGAACCGCCGCCGGAGATTGCGTTCGAAGACGCGGAACTGACACCGATGGGCCGCAGTTTTTTCATGGAGACCAAGCGGGTCCGCAACCGGCTGCTGCTCGACGAGCTCGGGGTGACCCTGCGCTATCCGACCTATCGCGAGGGATTGACCGCGCTACGGGCCGCGGGTGACGGGCCGGCCTGAGCCGGGAGGCTGACATTGTCAGCCCTGATCCGCCGGGTTATGCAGTCCATCAGGTTCCAGAAAAATGGAAAATCCATCATGAGCGACCAATTGCCCGACCGCCTGTCCGTCGACCCCAAAAGCCCACACTACAATGCGCAAGTGCTCGAGCGTGACATCGGTGTTCGCTTCAAGGGCGTCGAAAAGGACAATGTCGAGGAATATTGCGTCAGCGAGGGCTGGGTGCGCGTTCCGGTGGGCACGTCGAAGGACCGGCATGGCAATCCCCTGACCATGAAACTGAGCGGATCCGTCGAACCTTATTTCCGCGACCAGCAGGCCTGAGGCAACTCGCCATGAGCGTCGTCGTCACAGCCCTCGACCATCTGGTCATCAATGTCAGGGATGTCGAGATTGCCGCGGACTGGTATCAGCGCGTGCTCGGCATGGAGCGCCGGGATTTCGATCCTGGGCAGGGCAAGGCGAAGCGCACTTCGGTGTCGTTCGGTGCTCAGAAAATCAATCTGCGTCCGGTATCGGCGGACAAGGTCGAGTGGTTCACCGCCGACCATGAAGCCGCTGGCAGCGACGACCTGTGTTTTCTGACCACGGCCTCGCCCGACGAGGTGGTGCGCCATCTGAAAAGCTGCGACGTGGCGATCGAGCAGGGGCCGGTCGCCAAGCAGGGTGCCCGCGGCGTTCTGGCATCGGTGTATTGCCGCGATCCCGATGGCAGTCTGATCGAAATCTCGTCATACTCCGATCGATGAGCTGCGGCCTGCGGACTTTCGCAGGTCAACAAGCGAGTTTCAAGAAACACCCGGAGCGTCGCCTCCGGCAATAACAACAGAGGAAACCCATGCGCGCTTATGCCGTGAAACTGTTCTGTGAGCCGATCTCCGAGATCGAGGTGGCCAATCCGCAGCCGAAAGGCACCGAGGTCGTCATCGACGTCACGCGGTGTGGCGTCTGCCACAGCGACCTGCATCTGCAGGAGGGGTTTTACGATCTCGGTGGCGGCAAGAAGCTGAGTCTCGCCGATCGCGGCGTGACGCCGCCGGTTGTGCTGGGACATGAAGTGCTTGGGCGGCTCGTCGCCAAGGGACCGGATGCGCCTGTCAGCGACGACATGATCGGCAAGACCTTCGTGGTCTATCCCTGGCTCGGCTGCGGCACCTGCGAGATCTGCCAGCGCGGCGAGGAGAATCTTTGCGCCAAGCCGTGTTCGATCGGCGTGCATCGCGCCGGTGGTTATGCCGAACAATGCCTGGTGCCGCACCCCCGTTATCTGGTCGACGTCACCGGCATCGATCCGACGCTCGCGGCCACCTACGCCTGTTCGGGATTGACGGCATTTAGCGCGCTGAAAAAGATCAACATCGCGCTTGATCGCGACTGGCTGCTAATCCTCGGGGTCGGCGGGGTCGGATTGAGCGGTCTGGAGATCGCCAGGGGCCTTGGCTACAAGAATATCGCGGTGGCCGATATCGATCCGGCCAAACGCGAGCTGGCGCTGGCATCCGGCGCAAGCCTGGTGGTGGATCCGCGTGACAGTGACGCGCTGGCGACGCTGCAGGCCAAGACCGGCGGGATTGCAGCGGCGATCGATTTTGTCGGCGCCCATGCCACCGCTGAGTTCGGTATCGCTGCGATCCGCAAGGCGGGCACCTATGTGGTGGTCGGCCTGTTCGGCGGCGATATCACATTGTCGATTCCGCTGCTGGTGCTGCGCGCCATCAATCTGCGCGGCTCCTATGTCGGCAATCTCGGCGAGCTGAAAGAGCTGATCGATCTCGTCAAGCAGGGCCGTGTCCGCGCCATGCCGGTCGAAGCGGTGCCGATGGCGCAGGCCAATGCGGCTCTGGATCGGCTGCGCGCCGGCAAGGTCAAGGGACGGCTGGTGCTCGAGCGCGCCTGAACGCCTCTCCCTAAAAATTGAAGCGGATCCAGCATTGCTGAATCCGCTTCGCAAATCAGGTTGTGCAAATCTTCGCGCTTTAACGGCTTCGCGCTATTGCGCGACGCCGGCCAGCGACAGCACCGTGTGCAACAGCACGTTGGCGCCGGCGGTACAGTCCGGCTGCGTGGCATCCTCGAGTTCGTTGTGGCTGACACCGTCCTTGCACGGCACGAAGATCATGGCGGTCGGCATCACACCGTTCATGTTGCAGGCATCGTGTCCGGCGCCCGACGTCACGCGGCGGTTGGAATAGCCCAGCATGTTGGTCGCCGTCTCCACAGCCTTGATCACATCTGCATTGAAATGGGTCGGCTCCTTGCGCCAGAGCGTGTCGAGGTCGATCGCCACCTTGCGGCGTGCGGCGATCTCCGCGACCACGGGATGCAGCGCGCGGTCGAGCTTGGCCAGCGTGGCTTCATCGGAGCTGCGAAATTCCATCGTGAAGGTGAGGTCGCCGGCGATCACATTGCGCGAGGGATTGGCGACCACGACTTCCCCGATCGTTCCCACCGCGTTGGGGCCGTGATCCCTGGCAAGCTTCTCCACCGCCAGCACGACCTCCGAGAAGGTCGCCAGCGCATCGCGCCGCAGCGGCATGGGGGTCGAGCCGGCATGGCTGGCAAAGCCGGTCATGGTCCCGTTGTACCAGATGATGCCCTGGCCGTGGTCGACGACGCCGATGGTCTTGTTCTCCGCTTCCAGAATCGGTCCCTGTTCGATGTGCAGCTCGACGAACGAGCTCAGCTTGATCTGCCCGACCGGCTCGGCGCCGCGATAGCCGATGCTGTCGAGCGCCTGGCCGACGCTGACACCCTCGGCGTCGGTCCGGCTCAGGATGTCGTCGGTGGTGAAGTCGCCGGCATAGGCGGCGGAGGCCATCATTGCGGGCTGGAAGCGCGAGCCCTCTTCATTGGTCCAGTTGACAATGCAGAGCGGAGTTTCGGTCTCGATCCCGGCGTCGTTCAGCGTGCGCACAACTTCGAGGGCCGCAAGCGTGCCGAGAATGCCGTCATACTTGCCGCCGGTCGGCTGGGTGTCGAGATGCGAGCCGAGACCGATCGGGGCCTTCGACATGTCGCGCCCCCGGCGAATGCCGAACATGCTGCCCAGCGCATCGATATGGACCTCGCAGCCGGCCGCCTCGCAGGCGGTCCGAAACCAGTCCCGCACCTGCTTGTCCTCGGGCCCGAGCGTCAGCCGCCGGACGCCGCCTTTGGGTGTCGCACCGAACTTCGCGGTATCGTGAATGGTGCCCCAGAGCCGGGCGGAATCGATCTGGAGATTCGAGGTATTTTTGGCCATTGGGGCGGCTTTCCTTGATGGGCTGACGCTGGTGCTGCCTCCGGGAATAGCATCATTCCCGGTAAGCGGAAAAGATGCGCGCACGCCGGTCTCTGCTGCAATTTCGGTCGCAAAAATCCGCCCGAGGATGATAGAGTGAGCAGGTGATCAATAGCCCGAACAACAAATTGCAAAACCAAGAAAATCGGAGGAGTGGGATGAATCGGTTGGGTGTTGCGATCGCTCTGGTCGCGAGTCTTTTTATGTCCGGCGCCAGCGCCCAAAAGAGCGATCCGGATTATCCGTCGCGGCTGGTCAAGATCATCGTGCCGTTCGGCGCCGGCGGACCGGCCGACGTGACGGCGCGGTTGATCGGCAAGGCGCTGCAGGAACGCTTCAAGCAGCCGTTCGTGATCGAGAACCGGACGGGTGCGGGCGGGGTGATCGGCACCCTCGAAGTCGCGAAGTCCCCGGCGGATGGCTACACCCTGCTGATGATGTCCAACACCCAGACCGCGAACGAGACGTTGCTGCCGAACCGGGGGTATGAGCTGATGCGGGACTTCGTCCCGGTGGCGCCGGTGAATTCGTCGGATCTGGTGATCGTGGTCAGTCCGGCGGTTGGCGCCAAGACGCTGCAGGAGTTCATCGCCCTTGCCAAGCAGCAGCCGGGCAAGCTCAACTATGCGTCGTCCGGCCAGGGCACGCCGTATCACATGGCGGGCGAGCTGTTCAAAGCCATGACCGGGACCAATATCGTCCATGTGCCGCACCGGAACAGCGGCGAAGCGCGCAACAATGTGATCGGCGGTCAGGTCGAGATGATGATCGACGCCATCACCACCATGGCGCCCAACATCAATGCCGGGCAGGTGAGGGCGCTGGCCACCACCGGCAAGGCGCGGCCGGCGGTGCTGCCTGATGTCCCGACGGTTGCGGAAGCGGGCGTTCCCGGCTACGAGGCGACCATCTGGCTCGGCGTCATGGCGCCGGCGGGAACGCCACCGGGCATTGTCGAGAAGCTGAATGTGGCCATCAACGATGCGGTCGCGCAGCCTGAGATCAAGGCGCTGTGGGCGGCGCAAGGCGCCGAGCCGATGTCCATGAGCACGTCGGAGTTCGACAAGTATCTCCGCGGCGATATCACCAAATGGGGCGACGTCGGCAAACGTTTTGTCGAGAAAACACAATAAGGGTCTTACCGGTCGGCAGGCTGCCGAGCTGCGGCAATGGAATAAAAACTCATGACTGATCTGAAGATTCTGAGCGGAGGCGCCGCTCAGGGCCTCGTGGAGCGGCTTGTGGCGGCGTTCAATGTGGTGTCGGGACTGGACGTGGCAGGCGAGTTTGGTGCGGTTGGTGCCATGGCCGCGAACCTGCGCGCGGGCGCGCCCGCCGATCTCGTCATCCTCAGCCGGGCCGTCGTTGATGAACTGGCGGGACAGGGCCTCGTGATCAAAAGCACCGCGACCGACATCGGTCGTGTCGAGACCGCGGTGGCGGTGCGGGTGGGCGATGCGACCATCGCCGTCGGTACGGCCAATGATCTGCGCACCGCACTGCTTGCGGCCGACGAGATCTTCACTCCTGACACCCAGGCCGCAACGGCTGGAATTCATTTTGCAAAGGTGCTGGTGGATTTGGGTATCGCGGACCGGGTGACAAAACGACTCCGGATGTTTCCGAACGGGATGACGGCCATGCGCCATCTGTCGGTCTCATCCGCGCGGCGCGCGATCGGTTGCACGCAGGTGACCGAGATTCTCAACACGTCCGGCGTGACATTGGTCGGACCGCTGCCGCCTGGCCATGATCTTGCGACGGTTTATACCGCCGCGATCACTACCGGCGCGTCCGCGGCCGGTGCCGCGCAGCAGCTGATCGATATCATGGTCGATCCGCGGCACGCTGCGTTGCGCGAGAGCATCGGGTTTGGCCAAATCGAGCGCTGAACATCATCGAACGCTGACCGTCAGCCCAGCATGCGGGTGTCGCCGCAAATCGAAATCGCCTGACCGGAGATGGTGCGCCCGCGCGGGCTGCACATGAAAACGATCTGGTCGGCGATCTGCTGCGGGGTGACATACTCCTTGATCGAGGTGAAGGAGAACGCAGTCTCTTCCATCTCCTTGAACGAAATGCCGCGCTGCTGCGCCTTGGCTTCGAGTACGCGGCGCTGACGGTCACCGGCGACCAGACCGGGAAGGATGGCGTTGACCCGGATGTTGTCCGGCCCCAGTTCGATCGACAGCGATTTGGTGAAACCGATCACGCCCCATTTGGCGGCCGCATAGGGCGTGCGCAACGCAAAGCCGAGCCGCCCCGCGGCGGACGAGATGTTGACGATCGAGGCGTTGGTGCTCCCGCGCAGCATCGGCACCGCAAGGCGCGCGCAATTGAACTGGCCGGTGAGGCAGATCTCGAGACAGCGGTCCCAGTCTTCCGGGTTCATCTCCTCGACCTTGGAGGTTGGCCCGGCGATTCCCGCATTGTTGATGAGCACATCGAGGCCGCCGAGCGTGCTCGTGACACTCTCGAACAACTGGGACACCGAGGCACGGTTGGACACATCGCACACCGTGGTCTTGAGCGCCGGATCGCTGCTGCCGAGGCCCGCCAGCGCCGTCTGGTCGATGTCGCAAACGAACACCCGCGCGCCCTCGGCGGCAAAGGCCCGCGCAATGGCGAGCCCGATTCCGTTGGCTCCGGCCGTGACCAGAACGCGCAAACCCTTGATATCGAGATCCATGGAAACTCCGGAAGATGCCGGCGTATCAGTCGGGGAGACCGCCGCGCGAGAGAATGAAGTTGGACGCACCGGCGATGTCGGCCGCAATGCCGGCGCGGGCGCCGTCGCCGTCATGGTCCGTGATCGCCTGCAGGATGGCGGCGTGCTTGGCGACCACGCCGCTGGTCGCCAGCCGCTTCGGGTTGGCGCGCAGATCGAGGTTGATGACCGGGCCGGCCTTGAGCCAGAGCGCGCGGATGATTTCGACCAGCGTCGGCGATTGTGCCGCGGCATAGACGGCGAAGTGGAAGGTTTTGTTCAGTTCGACTGCGCGCGGGAGATCCGGATCGGCCGTCTCGCTTTCACTGCGCATGGCCTCTTCCGCGGCCGCAATGGTCGCGAGATCGTTCGGGCTACGCAGTGTCGCGGCCTGCGCCGCTGCATAACCTTCGATCTCGATGCGGATTTTCGTCAGGTCGCGGAACTGCGTCGCCGACATGATGGGAACGCGGACGGCGCGATTGGGGGCGACTTCGAGCGCCTTGTCGGCGATCAGGCGCGACACCGCTTCGCGCACCGGCATGATGGAGACGCCGAGAACTTCGGCGGCGCCGCGCAGCGACAGCTTTTCGCCAGGCGCCAGGCGGCCGGAAATCAGCAAGTCCGCAAGCTTCGCATAGGCGCGTTCGCCCAGCGTCTGGCGGTCGAGCGGTTCAACGATGCTCAGTGCGGTGGTGGAGGGACCCACGCCCAAACTCCTGCAGACTGCTTCCTCGTGGCTCTCGGTCCGGACTGTGCCGGACTCAACGGGCCTTTCGATATCTTGTTTGCCGGGTTTTCCCGGTCCGAGCCAGCATCCGCTTCCGGCGGCTGGATAAAGGGACTGGACAACCCCGTTTCGTTTTGCCACTCTAACTGTGATCACAGATCACGGCAAGACATATCAACCGCCGATCACAATGCGGGCTTGCCGGGACAAACAACAACCGCGTCACGCGGGATATCGCCAGGGAGGCAAAGCCTATGTTGAAGGAAGGTCGTTTCACGCGCCGCGCGTTGCTGAAGGGGGCCGCTGGAGCTGCGGTCGTGTCCGGCCTGTCGGCCCCATCGCTGCTGCTTGCACAAACATCGGAAGTGATCCGGATCGGCCATCTGACGCCGCGTACGGGATTTCTCGGGCCGCTCGGCGAATACGCCGTGATGGCGATTGATCTCGCCGTGGAAGAGATCAACGCCGGCGGTGGTCTGGCGGGCCGCAAGCTCGAGGTTCTTAAAGAGGACTCCGTCAATCCGCAGACCGCCTCGACCAAGGCCGAGCGCATGATCGAGCGCGACAAGGTCGCCTGTATCATCGGCGAGATTTCGTCGGCGTCGGCGCTGACCATTGCGCAGGTGGCCCAGCGCAACAAGACGCTGTTCATCAACACCGGCGCCAACTCGGATGCGCTGCGCGGCTCGGACTGCAAGCGCTACATGTTCCATGTCGAGTCGCAGAACTCGATGTACGTCAAATCGGTTGGCCGCTCTTTCCTGCAGGACGGGCTGGTCAAGGGCAAGAAATGGTATTCGCTGACGGCGGACTATGCGTTCGGGCATGACCTGTTGAAGGTCGCCAAGCGCTTCATGGAAGGCAATGGCGGACAGTTCGCCGGCGACGACCTGGTGCCGACCGACGCGACCGACTTCTCCGCCTATCTGCTCAAGATCCGCGCGGCGAAGCCCGATCTGGTGGTGCTCAACCTGGCGGGCGCGCAGATCACCAATTTTCTCAAGCAGTATTCCGAGTTCGGCCTGACATTCCCCGTCGGCGGCTTCGGCTTCGACACCGCGCTGGCATGGGCGGCCGGCAAGGGCAACTTCGTCGGCACCTGGCCCTGCGTCTGGCATCACCTGATCGACACCCCGCAGACCAAGGCCTTCGTCACCGCTTTCAGCAAGAAGTATAACAAGCCGCCGGAGAACCAGGCCTGGGGTGACTACATCGCGGCCAAGATCGTGGCGCAGGCGGTGAACGAATTGAAGTCGCCGGACTCGACCAAGGTCGTCGAATACTTCGAGAAGGGCGCCAAGTTCGACGTGCTGAAAACCCGTCCCGGTTACTTCCGCGCGTCGGACCACCAGCTGATGCACGAGATGTACGCCATCACGGCGCTGCCGGCCGACAAGGTCAAGAACCAGTGGGACATCTTCTCGTCCAGCGGACCGGTGCCGGGCCCCAACGAGGATCTGGAAGTCATCGCCTCTACCAAGGAAGAAAACACCTGCACGTTCGCGACCTGAGCGTGCAACCTTCCACATTCCCCCGGGGCCCAATCCCGGGGGAATGTTTTTCTTTCCGGCATCTTTCAGCGCTTCAGCGCGTCATCCGACGGGACCAACAGCTTGACCGCAATGCTTTTCGCACAGCAGGTTCTCAATGGGCTGCTCGACGGCGTCTATTATCTTTTGATCGCGCTGGGACTGTCGCTGATCTTCTCCCTCGGCGGCATCGTCAATCTCGCGCACGGCGCTTTCTTTGCCATCGGCGCATATCTGACGCTTGTGCTGTCGCCCTATCTCGGTTTCGGCGGCGCGTTTGTCGTGGCACCGGTCGCGGTCGCGCTGTTCGGCGTGCTGATCGAGCGTGTGCTGTTCACCCGCTTCTATCGCTCCGATCCGATCCTGTCGCTGCTGCTGACATTCGGGCTCGCCATGGTGGCCGAGCAGGCGCTGCGCATGATCTTCGGCGCGCCGCCACTGTCGTATTCGATTCCGCCGATATTGCGCGGCCAGGTCGTGATGGGGTCGTTCATCTATTCGTTCTACCGCACCGTGCTGCTTGGCATTGCCATTGTCTGCGTGGCCGCCTTGTGGGTGCTGCTGCAGAGGACCTCGTTCGGCCGCGTGGTTCGGGCAGGGGTGCAGAACCCCGACATGGTCGGCGCGCTCGGCATTTCGCTGCAGCCCTATATGTCCGCCGTCGCCGCATTGGGCATCGGGCTTGCGGGCCTCGCCGGTGTGCTGCTGGCGCCGATCTATTCGGTGCACCCCGCCATGGGCAACGAGATCATCACCCCGGCGTTCGTGGTCGTGGTGATCGGTGGTCTCGGCTCGTTCTGGGGCGTCGTGGTTGCGGCGCTGCTGGTTGGCCTGGTGAAAGGCGTAATGGTCGCGGTCGGCTATTCCGCGGCTTCTACTGCCGCGATCTACCTGCTGATGCTGCTTGTGCTGCTGTTTCGGCCCCGCGGCCTGTTCGGCGAACGCATCATGCGCTTCGAGTGATGCGCATGTCGAACAGGATTCCGTATCAGCTCATCGTCGCCGCTGTCAGCCTGCTGGTGCTGCCGCCGGTTCTGCTGGCGATGGGTCTCACCATGACCTCGGCGACGGAAGTCGTCGTCTATGCGCTGGCTTGCATGGCTCTGAACATCCTGGTCGGCCACACCGGCCTGGTGTCATTCGGCCATGGCGCCTGGTTCGGGCTCGCCGCCTATGCCGCTGCGATCGCTCAGCGCAATCTGATGCCGGGTTCATTCTTCGGCCCGGCGCTGCTCGGGCTGGTCGTTGTCGCAGCACTCGCGGCTGCGTTCGGCTACCTCATCCTGCGCCGGCGCGGCGTCTACTTCTCGCTGCTGACGCTGGCGCTGGCGGCGATGCTGTATGTGGTGTCGTTCCGCTGGACCGAGGTGACCGGCGGCGAGAACGGCCTCGGCGGCATCACCCGTCCGGCGCTGTTTGGTTTCGACCTGGAATCGTCGACCAATTATTACTGGTTCGTCGCCGTCATCGCGCTGGTGGTGCTGTTTGCGCTGTGGCGCTTCCACAATTCCACCGTCGGCACCGTGCTGGTCGCGATCCGCGAGAACGAGCAGCGCGCGCGGTTTCTCGGCTACGCCACCAATCGTTATAAACTGGCGGCCTTCACACTGTCGGCGACCATCACGGGTCTGGCCGGCATTCTCCTGCTTTACAAGAACCGCATGACCTCGGCCGATCCGATCTCGGTCAGCTTCTCCGGCGAACTGCTGGCGATGGTGGTGATCGGCGGCATGCGCAGCTTCCTGGGGCCCGCCCTCGGTGCGCTGTTCTACATCATGTTCCGCGAGTTTCTCAGCATCTACAGCGAGAACTGGCTGTTCTGGCTGGGCCTGGTGTTCGTCGGCTTCATCATCTTTTCGCCGTCGGGCCTGACCGGTGTTGCCGAACGCCTGATTGCGCCGTTCCGGAAAAAGCAGGTCGAAGATGCGGCGATGTCGGCGCGCCGGATCGAGTCGCTGCCGCTGCCCGAATTTCTGAAACCCAGGGATGCGCATCAGGGGCCGGTGCTGGTCGCCGACCAAATCGTCAAGAGCTTCGGTGGCATCAAGGCCGTACAGGGCGTCGACATCTCGATCGCCGACCGCACACTGCATGCGCTGATCGGTCCCAACGGCGCCGGCAAGACCACGGCGTTCAATCTCCTGTCCGGCATGTTCGTGCCGGACCAGGGATCGGTGACCCTGATGGGGCGCTCGATTGCCGGCCGCGCGCCGGAGGATATCACCGCGGCGGGGATCGGGCGGTCGTTCCAGATCACCAACCTGTTCCCGACACTGACGGTGGCCGAGAATGTCCGTCTGGCGGTTCAGGCGCGCCATCCGCGCCGCGCCGATCCCTACACGTCCGCACTGTCGATTTCGGAAATCAACGCGGATACCGACGAGATCATTCGCTACCTCGGGCTTGCAGGAATCGAGCATGCGGAGGCGGGCTCGCTGTCCTACGGCGGCCAACGTCTGCTGGACATGGGCGTGGCGCTCGCCACCGCACCGCGGATCCTGCTGCTGGACGAACCGCTGGCCGGTCTCGCCGCGGCGGAGCGCGAGCGCATCGGCGCCATCATCAAGCGTATCTCCGCGGATATTCCGGTGCTGCTGGTGGAGCACGACATCGACCGCGTGTTCCAACTGGCCGATCATGTCACCGTCATGAACGAGGGACGTGTGCTGCTGGACGGCTCGGTGGAAGACGCACGCTCCAGCCCGAAAGTGCAGGAGGTCTATATCGGCTCCGGAACGGCGGCGATCGCGGCGCAGGAGCGGGAGACGGCGGCGACGCCGAGCCTGCTGATGGCGGTGAAAAGCGTCGATACGTTCTACGGCAAGAGCCATATCCTCAAGGGCGTCGACTTCCCGCTGCACCAGAACGAGATTATCGCCTTGCTTGGCCGCAACGGTGCCGGCAAGTCGACCCTGCTGAAGACGCTGATCGGCATTGCGCCTGCGACCAATGGCTCGATCGCTCTCGCCGGCAGCGAGCTGGTCGGGCGCAGCTCCGCCGAGATCGCCAGGCTCGGCATTGGGTATGTGCCGCAGGGGCGTGGTCTGTTCGCCGGCATGACCGTGGACCAGAATCTCGAACTCGGCGGACTGAAGCGCCAAACCGGCCACGGCATCCACTGGACCCGGGAGCGGATCTACGACTACTTTCCCCGCATCAAGGAACGTCTCAACAGTCCGGCGGATTATCTGTCGGGTGGTGAGCAGCAGATGGTGGCGGTGGCGCGGGCGCTGTCCGGCGACGTGCGGGTGCTGCTGCTGGACGAGCCGTTCGAAGGCCTGGCCCCGGCGGTGGTCGAGCAGCTGTTCGAGGCGTTCGACCGGCTGCGCAGGGAGGTCGCCATCATCATTGTCGACCATAATCTCGATCTCGCGCTCGCATTGTCCGACACCACGGTGGCGCTGGAGCGCGGCCAGGTGATCCACCAGGGACCATCCAAAGCGCTGCGGGACGATCTCGATCTGCGCCGGAAAGTGTTGTGGCTGTAAGCGAAGGAAGCGTTAGGCGGATGACGGAAAAGACAGGAATTGCGGCCATTGTCGGCGCTGGATTGATCGGCCGCGCCTGGGCCATGGTGTTTGCGCGTGCGGGCTGGACGGTGCGATTGACCGATCCGCACACGGCCACCTTGCAGGCGGCGCCGTCTTTGATCAGGGACGAATTGCAGACGCTGGCGCGCCATGGACTGGTGGCCGATCCGCAGGCAGCGGCCGCGCGGGTGTCGGTTGCGGCCAGTGTTGGTGAGGCGATCGAGGGCGCCGATTTGGTCCAGGAAAACGGGCCGGAGACCGTCGACGCCAAACTCGCGATTTTTTCCGAGCTCGATCGGCTGGCTGCGCCGGACACGCTCCTGGTGTCATCGACGTCGGCCATCGTCGCCTCGCGCTTTACTGAAGGGCTGGCGGGGCGGGCACGCTGCCTGATCGGCCATCCCGTCAACCCGCCGCATCTGGTGCCGCTGGTGGAGCTCTGCGGCGCGCCCTGGACATCGCCGGAGGCGATTGACCGCGCCCGCGAGATCTACCGCGCCGTCGGCCAGGTGCCGATCACCGTCAAGCGCGAGATCAACGGCTTCATCCTCAACCGCCTGCAGGGCGCGCTGCTGGCGGAGGCGTTTCGTCTGGTCGGCGAGGGTTATGTGTCGGCCGAAGACCTCGACCACACCGTGAAGGACGGCCTGGGCTTGCGCTGGTCGTTCCTCGGACCGTTCGAGACCATCGAGCTCAATGCGCCCGGCGGCATTCCGGATTACTGCGCGCGTTATACCGGCTTCTACAAGGAACTGGCGGCATCCGCCGCCGGGCCGGAGGTGTATCAGAGCCCGAACGTCGATCAGGTGATCGCGGCCTGGCCGCATCAGGCCACCCCCGAGCGGATCGCAACATTGACGCAGCGGCGCAACGAGCGTCTTGCGGCGCTGGCCGCGCACAAGTCGCGGCAGAAAGATTGATATCAGAATCTTGTCCAGCAAAGAGAGCAAAGCAATGAGCCGAAAAGTCATCATCACCTGCGCCGTCACCGGCGCCATTCACACGCCGTCGATGTCGAAAGCCCTGCCGGTAACGCCGCAGGAAATCGCGGACGCCGCGATCGGGGCCGCGGAAGCCGGCGCCGCCATCGTCCATCTGCATGCGCGCAATCCGAAGACCGGCCAGCCGGACCAGAGCCCCGAGGCGTTCGCGCCGTTCCTGAAGGTGATCAAGCAGCGTTCGAACTGCGTGATCAACCTCACCACCGGCGGCGCGCCGACCATGACCGTGGACGAGCGCGTGCGTCCGGCGGCTGTTTACAAGCCCGAGGTCGCCTCGCTGAACATGGGGTCGATGAACTTCGCGTTCTTCGGCATGCTCAACCGCTTCAAAACATTCGAGCACGAATGGGAGCGCAAGCATGTCGAGAACAAGGACATCGTGTTCCGCAACACTTTCCAGGACATCGAGTATGTGCTGACTACCTTGTCCGGATCAGGCACCCGCTTCGAGTTTGAATGCTACGACACCGCCCATCTCTACAATCTCAAATACTTCCTCGATCAGGGCCTGGTGAAGGCGCCGCTGTTCGTGCAGACCGTGTTCGGCCTGCAGGGCGGCACCGGCGCGCATCCGGAAGACGTGCTGCACATGAAGCGCACCGCCGATCGCCTGTTCGGCGACCAGTACAAATGGTCGGTGCTCGGCGCTGGCCGCAACCAGCTGCCGATCGCGGCAATGGCGGCAGCGATGGGCGGAAACATCCGCGTGGGTCTGGAGGACTCGCTGTGGAGCGGTCCCGGCAAGCTCGCCGAATCCAACGCCGAACAGGTGCGCCTCGCCAGGCAGATCGTCGAAGGCCTCGGCCTCGAGATTGCGACGCCGGACGAGGCGCGCGAGATTCTCGATCTCAAGGGCGGCGACAAGCTGGAGGTCTAGCCCAACTGGCTAAGGCCACTCTTCACGGGGCGCGTGCTCAAAGCCGTGCCTCCGGAGCAATTGCGGGGGCCGGTGGGCGGCCCCTGGCAATCGTCATTTGACCCGTACCGGTCGTCTGCTCGGCTGTGTGTCTTCCTGCAATATTGTTGTCCTCAGCCGCTGGACATGGAGGCGGGCGAGGTGTTCCGCAGCATCCATGTCACGCCGGCGCAGCGCATTGAGGATCTCGTTGTGATCCCTGTAGTTGGCGGTGAGCACCCTCACCGTGCGCTCGCTGGCGCGGCCTCTGCACATGGCGCTGGTTCGCGCGTAGATGCCGCTGAGCTGCTGCGCGATCATCGGATTGCGAGCTCCCGCGAGAATCCGTTCGTGGAATTCGAGCGCGGATATCGCAAAGTCGCCTTCGTGGCGTTCGGACAACAGTGTCTTCTGGTGTCTGACCGTTGTGCCGAGGGCGTCGAGTTCGGCTTCTGTCATCCTTGTTGCGGCAAGGCGCGTCGCCATGCCTTCGAGAGCCTCCCGCGTTTCGAACAGGCCGCGCAGCCGATCCACGTCGAAGGCGACGAGATAGACCCCCTGGCGCGGCGCCACGTCGACAAGGCCTTCCGCATCAAGGCGGGCAATCGCGCTCCACACCGGCGATCGACTGACTCCCAATTCGCGGGAGATCATTTCGATGCTGAGCTTCTCACCCGGCTGAAAGCGGCCGCTGTCGAGCAGCATGGCGCGGACCACATCATATGCGTCGCTAGTCAGCGTGCTACGACGGAGTTTGGGCATCTGGTTCGGTTGCATCGAGGACCTGAATTCGTTGACGAATCCATTACATAATATATCGAATGATCATTTATTAGATGGATTGATGGGAGAGAGTGCTGTTATACCCCATCGGTATCTGCTTATTCCATGCAACTGTAAGTTGCTCGTATTGGTCTGTTTTCGCGGTGTTTAATTGCCTTTTTTGATTGTTTTGACGTGGAGTCGACATCATGAGCAACCCCGATGTGGCCAGAGCGGTGTTGGCCGAGCTGGAAACCGGGGGTGTGGCCTTCGATGCGGCTGAACCGGATCATGCTCGACGTCTCTTGAACCTGGATCGTGCCGCCGCCGAAGTGCTGTATCTGCTGGTGCGGGCCGCGCATCGAACGGAAGTTCTCGAAATAGGTACGTCCAACGGCTTCAGTACGATCTGGCTGGCGATGGCATTGAACGAGCCTGCCGAAAAGGGCCACCTCATCACCATCGAGCGGATGCGCAGCAAGCAGGTGGCTGCGATGGAAAATGTACGTCGTGCTGGTCTTGAAGCTGTCGTCGAATTCAGACTTGGCGATGCGATCGATGTCGTCCGCACACTGGATGGGCCGATCGACTGTGTATTCTTCGATGCAGATCGCATCGGGGCGCATCATCAGCTGGAGGCGCTGCTGCCAAAGCTTGCCGCCGACTGTCTGTTGATCGCCGACAATGCGCAGTCCCATGCGGCTGAACTTCACGCCTATTTCGAGATGCTGGCTGCGCGTGCAGATTTCCAGTCGACGATGCTGCCGGTCGGCAAGGGTTTGCATGTCGCTCATCGCCGCGCCGCGAGTGTCGGCGATAGGCCGGGGCAGATGCCGCACCGACCCCCGCAGCAAGACGATCACCCCGATCAATCGCATCCGGTGCGAGGCTAGAAAGCGATCCGTTCAGGTTGAAGCGGCATCGCGTTCTGGATTTCGTTGCGTGAATTTTTCGACGAAGCGATATGCACTTTCCAGATCATGCTCTAGTACCCGGAATCATAGCCAAGTGACACGAGCAAACACTGTACGTGCCCACCGATTCTGAATCACGTTTGATCAAAAGTGGGTACTAGCCGACGATTCGCAGCTCCGCGAAACTCCCGTTGGTGCCATCGGCTGAGAGGGTATGACCGGTCAAGTGGCGGTCAACGATGGTGATCTGTGTCGGTGCCAGCAGGGTGATATCCGGCAGATCTTCCGCCACTCGGGCCTGGAAATCCCGGTATAGCCTTCGGCGCTCCGCTGCGTCCTGCTCCACGGACGCTTGCTCGAGCAGACGATCGGCCTCGCTGTTGGCATAGTGTGAGCCGTTCGAGAATGGCACGCCCTTGCGAAAGTTGTGCGACCAGTAGATGCGCTGCACGCCGACCGAAGGATCGAACATATTGTTGCTGCGCGCCACTGCGAACGCGAAGTCTCGGTCGGTGTAGAGACGGCGGACATAGCCCGGGAAGTCTTGCTGCCGCACCGTTACATCGATGCCGATCTCCGCAAGCGCTGTGGCGATTGTGTCGGCGGTGCGCTGATAGCCATCGCCGGCCGGCACGAAATCGAGCGGCAGGGCGAAACGCAAGCCGTTGTCATTGCGGGGAAAGCCGGCCGCATCAAGCCAACGATCCGCTTCACCGTGGTCGAGGTGCGGCACGGCCGGAATGTCTTCCCCATAGGGCTTCAGGTCGGGACTGATCGGGCCATACGCGACCTTGCCGTAACCCATCCAGGCTTGCGCGACCAGCACGTTGCGGTCGATGGCGTGCGCGATCGCTCGTCGCACTTCGTATTTGCCGACGACCGGATGATCGAGGTTGAACTCCAGGCGGATCACCTGGTTGGTGTACTGGTACCCATTGGTCTCGAAAATCAGGCGTTCATTGCGCGAGAGTCGGTCCAGCGCGGTGACCGACACCGGGGTGGCGGGGGCAATGTTGATGGCGCCGCTTTCGATCGCCGCGAGCCGCTCCGCCTGATCGTCGATAAAGCGGATCACCAACCGGTCGATGGCAGGGTGTGGCGCATCCCAATAATCCGGATTGCGGGCGAGTGTCACATGACTGCCCTTCACCCAGTCGAGAAAGACGAAAGGCCCGGTGCCGATCGGTGGGCGGTCGTCGCTGGCGGACGGCGGCCGATCGGCGTAGCGGTGTCGAGGGATCATCGGTGATTCCGCTCCTGCCAGCGCGCGCAGCAGCGCGGGAGCGGGCCGAGACAGATGGATCACCACTGTCAGCGGATCGGGCGTCTCCACCTCGGTGACATTGGCGAAGGTCGAGCGGCCGCGCGGATGCAATTGCTTCAGCAACATGAGCGAGAAGGCGACATCTTCCGACGTGAAGGGCGTGCCGTCGTGCCAACGCACCCCGGGACGCAGGCGGAACGTCAGCTGCAGCCCCGAGGGTTCGGTTGACCAGTCAAGCGCGAGCTGGGGACGCGGCGTCAGGTCGAAATCATAACTCAGCAGTCCCTCGTGGATTTTGCCCGACACCAGCATCGTGGGGTCGGCACAATTGCTGAGCGCAAGCAGGGTCGTCGGCTCCGGATCGACCAACATGGTCACGATGCGGGGTGGGGCCGCCGCTGGGGGCATTCGAGGCTTCGGATCGATCACGGTTTACGGTCCTGGCTGTTATACCCTAATCCGCAGCATCGATATCGGCTAGATCTCCCGGGCATCGCGCCAGCGATAGTTCAGCAGTGCCAGGGGAGCCAGCCGCCGCAGGACCCCATGTGCAGGAAGCGGTGTGGGATCTGTGAACGGCAGCGCGAGATCGCCGAGGCGCTCGCCGGATAACGCCCGCGCGAACTCCCGGCCGACCGCGAGGGAAAGAGCGACCGCGCGGCCGTTACAGCCGGCCCAGGCAAAAGCATCGGGCCCGAGTTGGTGGAAGCGCGGAAAACGATCGGGGGTGATTCCAATCAGCCCATTCCAGACAAAGGCAATTCTGGTCGTATCGAGCTGCGGCCACAGCCGCGCCAGGCGCGCCGCGACCAGCGTCCGCAGGCGAGCAGGCCTGTCGACGGGATTGATCAGCGCGCCTCCGCTGATCAGGCGATGGTCTGCATCGTAGCGCGCGAAACGCAGGTCCCCCCGTGTGTCCGACATTGCGACGCGGCGCGGGATCACATCGCGGCGCAATCGCTCGGGCAGCGGTTCGGTTGCCGCAAGCCATGATACGACTGGAACGATCTCGCGCGCGATCTGTGGCGCGAGCTGTGGTGTGAATTCAGCCGAATAGGCATTGGTGGCGAGCAGCAGCCCGCGCGCCGTGATCATGCCGTTCGCTGTCGCCACGAGCCAGCGATCGCCGTTGCGGCGGAACGATGTGACCGCACTGTGGCCGTGGATCGTGATGCCTGCGGCGCGGGATGCCGCGACCATGGCGTGCAGCAAGGCCAGCGGATTCACTGTGCCGCCGCTGTCGTTCAACAGACCCGCCTGCCACGCGTCGGAGCCGAGCGCCTGACGGACTTCGTTGCGGTCCAGCATCCGCACCGGCGCACCCCATTTGCGCCACTGCGCAACGCGACGCTCCAGCAGCGCGACGCGTCCCGGTGTATGGGCCGGTTGCAGCCAACCGTTCCGCTCTGCCTCCGCACCGAGCCCGAGTGAGCGCGCCAGTGCGAACAACTGATCGGCACTGTCGCGCAGCAGATGTACGAAACGCTCGCCGCTCTCGCCATGGCGGGCCACGATGTCGTCGGGGTCGGGCCGCGTCAATGTCGGAATGACGAGGCCGCTGTTGCGCCCCGATGCGCCCCAGCCCGGTTGCGCCGCTTCCAGCACGACGACGTCGGCCCCGCGGCGGCGCAGTTCCAGCGCGGCCGCAAGACCTGTGAAGCCAGCACCGATCACCACCACATCGGCTTGCCGCTGGCCCGAGAGTGGCGGCAACGCCTCGGGGTGCGGAGTCACCGCCTGCCACAGGCTGCCGGTCGCAGCCGAGCCGACAACCCCGGAGGAGCGCAGATGGGTTGCGTGTTCATCGGCAAGGAGCGCCACGATCAGGCCCTGTTCCGCGATGAGAGGTGATGGGCCGAGGCGGGCGGTTGACCGCTCGGCGGGGCCAGTTCGTGATAGTCGCCGTCGCAATACAGCAGCGGCGCGATGCGGTCCTGAGCCAGCACGTGCTCGACCTCGGCGAGGCACAGGTAATGCGTGCCGTGCGCGATGGTGCGGTCCAGCCGGCACACCAGATTGGCCTGGGCACGGACCAGGCATGGCAGTCGAACCATGGCTTCGACCGCTGTCTCGCTGACCATGTCGTGGATGAACCATTCTCCGGTTTCGAAGCGATGTTCGCCGGCCGGCGGTGTCGCGAACACCCGCCCGATGGCTTCCTGCTCGCGCGACAGAACATTGACGCAAAGCCATCCGCTGTCGATCATCGGCTGGCAGAACGGCGAGGTGCGGCGAACGCCGAAGCACAGCGTCGGCGGTTCGAGGGTGAGCGAAGCGACCGAGGAGACCGTGATTCCGAACCGTCCGCCGTGGTGCTGCGTCGACAGCACGCAGACCGTTGCCGCCATCCGCCGCATGGCGCCGCGGAAGCTGTCGCGCTCGGCCATGGTCATGTTCCCGGCATGCCTGACACTCCCGCCTGTCGTCGCACCAGGCGCCGGACCGCCTCGGGGTCGATGGCCAGCACGATGATCGCGGTCGACAGCAGCACCAGTGCGATGAAGCCGAATGCCGGGGCGAAACTCGCGGTCTGGTCCTTGATGTAGCCCATCAGCTGCGGCCCGACATAGCCGCCGAGATTGCTGATCGAGTTGATCAGTGCGAGACCGGCGGCCATGCCGGTGCCACTGAGGAAGGCGGTCGGCAGCGTCCAGAACAGCGGCAGCGCCGAATAGATTCCGAGCGCAGCCACCACCAGGAAGGCGATACTGACCATCGGATCGGGTGACATCGCTGCTGCGGCGAAGCCGGCGATGGCGATCGTGATGGCAATAACGAGATGCCATGTCCGCTCGCGGGTGCGGTCCGAATGCCGGCTCCAGACGATCATGCCGCAGGCACCTGCCAGCGATGGCAGAGCGGCGATCAGGCCGATCGTCATGGTATCGGCGACGCCGGCGTCCTTGATGATCTGCGGCATCCAGAAATTGATGGTGTAGAGGCCGACCAGCAGTCCGAAATTGACCAGGCCGAGCGCCCACACTTTCGGGCTTGCGAAGGTGCGCCGCAGCGAGGAGGGGAACAGCGTCGCGCGTTCGGCTTCCTCGCGGTCCATCCGGGCCTGCAGCCACTCACGCTGGTCCGGAGCGAGCCATGGCGCCATGGAGGGCCGGTCGACCAGATAGCGCAGTGTGATCAGGCCAAGCAGCACCGCCGGCGCTGCTTCGATCAGGAACATCCATTGCCAGCCGGCAAGTCCGGCCAAGCCGTGGAGCTTGAACAGCAGTGCCGAGAGCGGGGCGCCGATAAGTCCTGACAGCGCGATCGCAACCATGAACAGGCCGAGGATGCGGCCGCGCTCCTTTTCCGGAATCCAGTAGGTCAAATAGAGCACGACGCCGGGCAAGAGTCCGGCTTCGGCGGCGCCGAGCAGGAAGCGGATGGTGTAGAAGCTCCAGTCGTTCCAGGCGAACGCGGTGGCGCCCGACACCAGCCCCCATACGATCATGATCCGCGCCAGCCAGCGCCGTGCGCCGAAGTGTTGCAGCGCGAGATTAGAGGGAATCTCGAAAAGCACGTAACCGATGAAGAACACCCCGGTCCCGAAGCCGAACATCGTCGCGGTGAGTCCGAGATCGGCGTTCATCGACAGCGCCGCGAAGCCTACATTCACCCGGTCGAGGAAACCCGCGAAATAGACCAGGCAGAGAAATGGCACCAGCCGGCGGGTGACCCGCGCGATCACGGCGGTTTCGAATGGCGGGGCGACGGTCTGGGGAATAGGAAAGCTGGAAGGGCTAGCCAGGGTCATTGTTCGTCCTCCGTCGACAGAGATCGTCGAGCAGCGCGCGCCGCTCCGGCGCGCTCTGGGCGATCAGGTGATTGGCCGCCGCCTGCTGGTCGGCCGCGCTCTTTTCCTGCGAGAGCTTGAAGCGGCCTTCGATGCGCGTGACGTCGATGATGACTCGGCGGATCAGCGGTGCGAGCCGGGTGATAGCCGGTTCGCTTTTGTCGAATGTCCAGCCTGCGGGCGGCTCGGACTGTTCGGCGAGGCGTGCGATGTCGTCGAAGATGCCGACGCCGGGAGCTTCGACACGGCTGCGCCCCTCGGCATGGATCGTGACGTAGTTCCAGGTCGGGAGCTGCCGCGTGACGTAGACACTGGGCGAGATGTAGGTGTCGGGGCCGAAAAACACCACATAAACGGGCCGATTGTCGAGCTCGGCGAGCTGCGGATTAGCCGCATCCATATGCCCGAGCAGCCTGACCCCGCCGTCCGCTGCGGGCTCGATCATCAGCGGAATATGGGTGGCGCCGAATTGCGTGCCGTCGGAGGTGACGATGAGGCCGAGCGGATAGGCCTTCATCACCGGGATCAGCCGTTGCAGATCGGTCTCGAGATAGCTCGGGTAGTGATACATGGGCGGTCCTATGGGCGGTCCTACGAGGCCTGCAGCAGTGATGCGTCGTGCCCGGCACCGGCGAGGGCCGCATCGAGCGATTGCGCGATCAGTTCGGCGCGCAGCGACAGCAGGCTGAACGAACCGGCGTCGCCCATGCCATGGCTGCTTTCGCACAAGCCGTTGAGATAGATCGGCGGCAATGTTGCGTCCGATCTGCTTGGGTGAAGTCGGTAATCGCGAGCGACGTTGAGGACGCCGGCCTCGTTGGTTGCAAGCCGGTCGGCGATCGGGGCGAGCAGTTGCGGCAGGCGCTCTTCCGAGATGCCTGGGCCGAGATTGCGAAAGCCGGTGGCGAGCACCACCAGATCGGTTCGCAGTTCGCTGCGATCGTGCCGATGCACCTCCTCAAGACCGAGGACGAGTTCGTCGGCGTGTTGTGTAACGCCGGTAATCCGGGTGTTGGCGTGGATCTTGATGCGCGGATCGCCGTCGAGCTTCTGCTCATACATGGTGAGATACAGGCGATGGATGACGTCGCCGTCCGCTGACGAATAGTTGGTGCGTTTGAGTTGTGCGTCGATGATCGCTTTGCTGCGTGGCGAGGCGTTGAAATAGTAGTCCACATGCTCCGGAAAATAGACGTGATCGCTGAAAGGGCTCGTGTCCTTCAGCGCGAAACCGAAGCCGCGCTGCACGTTGACGATCTCGGCGCCGGGAAGCCGTGCCGACAGATCGAGCACGAGTTCGACCGCGCTCTGGCTGCCTCCCACCACGCAGACCCGCGCCAGAGGCCCGTTGCGGGTCAATTTCTGCAGCGTGGGCAAGTATCCGGTCAGGTGCACCACCCGATCTCCCATCAACTGCGTAAACTGCTCGGGGATGAGGGGCGTGCGTCCCGGCGCTGCAATCAGGCTGCGGCCCGCGAAGGTCTCGCCGCTGTGCGTGGAGACGATGAAGATCGCGCGGCCGTCCGCGACATCGACGCTGATGTCAGCGACATCGCGTCCATAACGAACCCAGCGGTCGAAATTGCGCGCCACCCACACCACGTACTGCGCATACTCCTTGCGGAGCGGAAACTCGATGCCGAGGTTGAGATATTCGAACAGCCGACCCTGCTCATGCAGGAAGTTCGTGAATGAATAGCGGCTGCGCGGGTTACGCGGCGTTACCAGGTCGCGCAGCGGATTGTTCTGGATGTCCGAGCCGCCGAGCAGCATGCCGGGCTGCCATGCGGGTTCGTCGGCCTTCTCGAGGAACAACACGGAGTGCCGGTCCCGCCGCTCTTCCAGCGCCGCGGCCAGCGCGATGTTGGCGGGGCCGAAACCGATGCCGATGATGTCGAAGATCTGTCGCGTCATGTGCGGTGGCTTTCTTCGCTGGTCCGGTCGTGGTGGACGATAGGTAGGAGGGAATGAGAGGCATCGCCGTCGGCGAGCACGCTGCGCGGAATGATATGCAGGCGCACACCCTGCAGGCCGCCGAGTTGAGGCCAGGCCGGCGGCTGGCCGGTCAGCGCTGCGGACAGGCGTTGCGCGATGCCAGGCACGAGCGGCCGCAGGCACACGGCAAGGGCCTGGAGCTGGAGCCAGATCACGCCGGCTTCCGCCGCCCAGTTGACGACGCGGAAACGGCGCTCGGTCAGCATCGCCGCGGCCTCGGCGAGGCCGTCGATGCAGCGGGCGACATGAATTGCGCCGCTTGACGTCGCGGTCTCTGCGCGCGCCTGTCGCCAGCATTCGCCTGCGAGCTCGGCGTGCAGCAGCGCGATGCGGGACGACGGCACCGCCGCATATTCGCGCGCGGCCAGCGGCGCGCGGGCGGCGAGGCGGTTCAATGCGGCAAACATCCGCGACAGCGCGATGACAATCATAAGGTGATGCGCAGGTTCAAGGCCGTGTGGTTGTGCGTCCGCACCATCGCTGCTGCCGTCGTGCTGTCCTGCCTGCAATCCCATGGACGACGATCCCCGCGGGATGACGTGGACATCCCCCTAAATCTCATGATACGTGTTTCATAACACGGGTGACAAGACCCGGATAGAGGGCCGTCACTCGCCGAGTATTCACGGCCCGAAGATGAGGAGAACGCGATGGAGAGCGTGAGGATTTTTGAACAGTACGAGTCAAAAGTTCGATCGTACTGCCGTGATGTTCCGGTTGTATTCCGCAAGGCCTCTGGCCACGTGCTGACCGACGAAAGCGGAGTGTCCTACATTGATTTCCTGTCTGGCGCCGGTGCGCTGAATTATGGCCACAACCATCCAGAGTTGAAGCGTGCCATCATTGACTACATGGTTTCGGATGGCGTGACGCACTCGCTGGATTTCTATACCGAAGCCAAGCGCGGCTTCATCCGTGAGTTTCAAGATACCATCCTCGCTCCGCGCAAACTCGAATACCGCATCCAGTTTACCGGGCCGACGGGGGCGAATGCAGTCGAGGCGGCGCTGAAACTCGCGCGTCGCGCGACGTCGCGGCAGACCGTAATCGCTTTCACCAACAGCTTCCACGGGATGTCGCTCGGTGCGCTGTCGGTATCGGGCGCGCGCCGCAAGCGCAGCGGGGCCGGAATGCCGTTCACGGCCGTGGATCGCGTGCCGTTCGACGGCTATCTCGGGGCCGGCGTCGACACCCTCGACTACCTGGAAGATGTGCTGGGCGATCCCGGCAGCGGCATCGATCTTCCTGCAGCCTTTATCGTCGAGACCCTGCAGGCCGAGGGTGGGCTCAACGAGGCAAGCGTGACCTGGCTGCGGCGGTTGCAGGATATCGCACATCGCCACGGGGCGCTGTTGATTGTCGATGAAATTCAGGCGGGCTGCGGCCGAACCGGGCCTTTCTTCAGTTTTGAGCGGGCGGGCCTCAAGCCCGACATCGTCTGTCTCGCCAAGTCGATCGGCGGCTTCGGACTGCCGATGGCGCTGGTGCTGATGCGGCCCGATATCGATGTCTGGGAGCCGGGCCAGCACAATGGCACATTCCGCGGCAACAACCTCGCCTTCGTCGCTGGCGCGGCGGCGTTGCGGCTGTGGCGCGATCCGGCGTTCGAGGCCGCCACCCTGCGCAAGGCAAGGCTGCTGCGCACGCGGCTCAGTGAGATTGCGCAGACGAGTGGTGCGCAGGTGCGTGGTCTCGGCCTGTTGCAGGGTTTGGCCTGGCCCGACCGCGGCATGGCGCGGCGGATCGCGCAGCGTGCATTCCCGGTTGGAGTCATCGTTGAAACCTGCGGGGCATGGGACCAGGTGCTCAAGGTGATGCCGCCGCTGACCATTCCCGACAAGGCGCTGGCGCAAGGGCTCGACCGCATTGCCGACGCGGTGGCTGCCGAAACTTCTGTGCCACAACTAGAGGTTGCGATCTGACCGCCACCGCCTCGCCTTATCATCTTCTGAAGGAGCAGCAGCAATGCAGAATCTCGTAGCTGAAGACATGCCCGCGTGTACGGCCGATAGCAATATGCTCATGACCGGCGCGTCCTATCTCGATAGCCTGAAGGACGGGCGCACGGTCTTTATCTCCGGCGAACGGGTGCGCGACGTCACCACCCACAAGGCATTCCGAAATTCCGCCCGCTCGATGGCGAAGCTGTACGATGCGCTGCATGATCCGGCCACCTCGGACATGATGCTCACCACCAGTCCCGAAGGTATCCGCACTCATCGCTACTTTACATCGAGCTATTCGTCGGCGGACTTGTTCAAGGCGCGCGATGCATTGGCGCACTGGGCCCGGATGACGTTCGGTTTCATGGGCCGCAGCCCGGACTACAAGGCCGGTTTCATCGCCACCCTTGGCTCCTATCCCGAATTCTACAACCCTTTTGAGGCGAACGCGCAGCGCTGGTATCGGACCGCCGCCGAGCGGGCCATGTTCTTCAACCATGTCATCGTTAACCCGCCGGTCGACCGCAACCGTCCGGTACATGAGGCTGAGGATGTGTTCGTCCACGTGGTGCGTGAGCGCGATGACGGCATCATCGTTCGCGGAGCCAAGATGGTCGGCACCAGCGCGGCGCTGTCGAATGCCACGTTCGTCGCCCAGAACAGTGCGGTGTCCTATGAGAAGGGCAAGGGCGAGGACTTTGCGCTGGTGTTTATTCTGCCGATGGATGCCAGCGGGCTGAAGGTGATGTGCCGGCGCTCCTACGAGGAATCGGCGCAAAGCCCGTTCGACAATCCATTGTCGAGCCGGTTCGACGAGAACGATTCCATCCTGATCTTCGACGATGTGTTCGTGCCCTGGGAGAACGTGCTGATCTACCGCAACATTGAAAAGGCGCGCTCGTTCTATGCGGCCTCCGGGTTCCTCAATCGCTACGCCTTGCAGTCGACCAGCAAGATCGCGGTCAAGCTCGACTTCCTGCTTGGTCTGCTGATCCTCGGCCTGCGCTCCAACGGCACCTACGATTTTCGCGGTGTGCAGACCAAGGTCGCCGAGGTCGCCGGATGGCGCAACCTGATGTGGTCGCTGACCACGGCGATGTGCGCCGAGCCCGATCTGGGACCGAACGGCACCGTGCTGCCGCGGCTGGAAGTTGCCGCCACCGCGCGCTATTTCGGCACCTATCTCAACTCGAAGATCAAGGAGATCTTCGAGACGACGCTGGGTGGGGCTCCGATCGCAATGCCCTCCAGCGCCGCCGACCTGCTGTCGCCGGAAATGCGGCCCTTGATCGATCGCTTCTACCGGGGTTCGGATTCCGGTGCCGAAGAACGCGTCAAGCTGTTCAAACTGATCTGGGATGCGATCGGCAGCGAATTCGGCGGGCGCCATGAACTCTACGAATACAACTATGCGGGTAACAACGAGCAGGTGCGTCTCGATCTGCTTGGTCATTCCGCCAAGCAGGGCATCGTCGATCATTCGCTCGACATGGTGCGAGCCTGCATGAGCGACTACGACCTGTCCGGATGGACCAATCCGGCCTGGATCAACCCTTCCGCCTGACCTTCGGCAATGAGGACGGATATGACCATACCTCCGACCTGGGATTGCGGGCGCACCGACTATCGCGCCCTGATCGATGACTGGCATGTGGTGGCACCGAGCGAAACGGTGGCCGAAGGCGCCATCGTCCCGGCCCGCTTGATGGGCGAGGACATCATCCTGTGGCGCGACCACGGCCGTATTCATGCGTGGAAGGACTATTGCCGCCACCGCGGCGCGCGGTTGTCGCTCGGCTGGGTCAAGGACGGCTGCGTGGTGTGTCCGTATCACGGCTGGGAATACGGTGCGGACGGCGCGTGCCGGCGCTATCCGGCGCATCCGGCGATGAAGCCGTCGCCGCGCGCCACCGCATTCGTCCACCATGCGGAAGAGCGTTACGGCTACATCTGGGTCTGCATGGGTGAGCCGTCGGCGGGCATTCCGCCGTTTCCCATGTGGGACGATCCGTCCTTCCGCAAGGTGCAGGCTGGACCTTATCGTTATGAGGCGAACGCGCTGCGCGCGGTCGAGAATTTCCTCGATGCGGCTCACTTTCCATTCGTGCATGCCAATCTCAATGGCAATCCGGACAATCCGGACGAACTGGACGACTATGAGGTGGTCCTGACCGACGGCGGCCTCACCACCAGCGAGATCTCGGTGTTCCAGCCGTTCGGCGATCACCGCGGCATTCCGGTGACGGCGCGTTATCAATACTGGTGCTTCTGCCCGACCACGGCCTACTTCAACAAGAAGACCGGCGAGACCGAGCGGTTTTGCACCTTTATGGCGGTGACGCCGATCGATCTCGAAACCTGCATCGTGCACCTGACGGTGGCGATCAATTTCGGCTGGGATCTCACGGTGGCGCAGATCCACGCGCGCCAGGACAAGGTGTTCGGACAAGACCGCCAGATCGTCGAGTCGCAACGGCCGAAGTGGCTGCCGCTGCATCCCAAGGATGAGATGCACCTGCGCAGCGACCGGCTCGGCGTCGAGTACCGCCGATGGATTCGGGCACGGGCCGGCGAGGGGCCGTTTCCGCTACGGCGCGATGCCGGACCGCCGGCACAGCAGCCTCTGCCGGTCGCGAGCGATGAAACGCCGGCGCTGTAGGAGCCTCGGCGTGTTATAGTCTTGAAGGACGGCGTTGATATGACCATGACCGTGCCCGCTCCCCGTACCGGCCAGGCCATCTCCTGGCGTTTCCTGCTGCTGGCATTCCTTGCCGCGCTGCTGTTGCTCGCCGGTCAAAGCATCAACCTGACGCCGCAGGTGGCGCTGGCCGCCAGCATCGGCCTGCTCTGCATGGGCTGCTGGGCCACTGGCGCCATTCCCGAGATCCTCACCACGCTGATGTTCTTTGCGCTGGCGATGCTGACGGCGGTTGCGCCCGCACCTGTGGTGTTCTCGGGCTTCGCCTCGTCGGCGTTCTGGCTGGTGCTGAGCGGCATGATCGTCGGTCTCGCCATCAGCAAGACCGGGCTTGGCGTGCGCATCGCCCAGCCGCTGGCGCAGGCGCTGTCGAAGTCCTATGCGTCGGTGATCGCGGGTGTGGTGGCGCTGAGCTATGGGTTGTCCTTCCTGATGCCCTCGAACATGGGCCGCATCTCACTTCTGATTCCGATCATGCTGGCGCTGGCCGATCATGTCGGGCTCGGGCCTGGCCGTCCCGGCCGCACCGGCGTGGTGCTGGCGGTGGGCTTTGCCACCTTCATGCTGTCCACCTCGATCCTGCCCGCCAATGTGCCGAACCTGGTGATGGCAGGCGCCGCGGAAACGATCTACGGGCTGCATTTTTCCTACCTGCCTTATCTGCTGCTGCATGCGCCGGTGCTCGGCTTGCTGAAAGGCGTTGTGCTGGTGTTGCTGATCCTCTGGCTGTTTCCGGACCGGCTGTCGCCGGTGCGGGAGCTCGAGACGGTGGCACAGCCGGCACCGATCACCGCAAAGGAGATCAGGCTGGTCGGCATCCTCGCGATCACGCTCGTGTTGTGGATGACTGACGCGATCCATCACATTCAGCCGGCGTGGATCGGACTTGCCTCCGCGGTGGTGTGCCTGATGCCGCGGATCGGTGTCATCGAGCCTGAGAGCTTCGCCAATATCAACTTCCGCACCGTGTTCTACGTGGCCGGGCTGCTCGGACTGGTGGCGACCGTCGATCATACCGGCCTTGGCCAGTTGCTCGGCCGGTTCCTGCTCAATGTGGTGCCGCTCGGCCCCGACGCTCCGTTCGCCAATTTCGCGGCGCTGGTCGGTCTTGCGTCGTCGTTGTCGCTGGTGGGCACCGCGAACGGCGAGCCGGCGCTGTTCACGCCGATGGCGCGGCACATCAGCGCCATCACCGGCTTTAATCTCTCCACCGTGGTGATGACGCAGGTCATCGGATTTTCCACCGTGATCTTTCCCTATCAGGCCCCGCCGATCATCGTGGCGATCGAACTTGGCGGCGTCAGCATCGCGGCGGCGACACGCCTGGCGCTGATCCTCGCGCTGGTGTCGCTGGTGTTGCTGGTGCCTCTCAATTATCTGTGGTGGCGGCTGCTCGGGGCCCTGTAGCCCCGCTGCCGGCCACCGTCAGACCGCGCCATAGAAGTGGCGATACTGCCATGCCGCCTCGCGTCGGAGCTGCTGCTCGGTCCATTCGGTGCCGGCAAAGCGTGTCACGGCCATCGTCGACAGATCGAGCGCAGGCTTGCCGTCGACAATCCAGTCCGCCAGCAACGCGCCGAGAGTTGGTGCAATCGACAGGCCGGCGACGTTGCAACCGCTTGCGAAATAAAAGCCCGTGATGTCGGGTGAAGGCCCGAGAATGTGATGGCCGTCGGCCGTCATGGTCGGGATGCCGCCGCGGAATTCGTCGATCGCAGCCGTGCTCAGGACCGGTAACTGGTCGGCGACCGCAACCGCTGCCGCCTGCAGGACGGCCATATCCAGCGGCATATCGGCGATGTCGAAGTTGACCGGCAGCGCGGTCATGTCGAAAAAGCGCGGCTCCTCCTCATAGACGCCCCACAGGAAGCCGCCGCGGCAGGGCCGCACATAGACTGCGGCATCCATGATGCGCACCATCGGCAGCGTGGCGGCGGCACCCTCGATGGGCTCGGTCACGATCAACTGCTGGCGTGTCGGCACCAGCGGCACACGCAGGCCGCTTTCTTCCGCCACCTGCCGTGTCCAGGCACCGGCAGCATCGACCACCACCGGAGCAGTGATGGCACCATCTGCGGTGATGACGCCGGTGACACGTCCGCCCGCGACGGCGACGCAGCTGACGGCGGTGTCGGGGCGCAGCCGCGCGCCACGTTCCGCCGCCGCCGCCGCGAAGCCGACCGCAATCTGCGCCGGATCGAAATAACGGTCGTCGCCGATCCGCAGCGCGCCGACGATGCCATCAGGCTTCAGGAAGGGGTTGAGATCGCAAGCCTCAGTTGGGGAGACCTGCTCGACATCCAGCGCCATGTGCCGGCCGCGCGCCAGATCTGTCTCCAGCACGGCCACGTCCTGCGGGCGGCGCGCGATTTTCAGGCTGCCGGAATGCACCCAGTCGAGCGGCTGTCCGGTCTCCGCGGTGAAATTCTCGATCCGGCTGCAGGCATCCTTGATCAGGGTGATCATCAGTTCGCCCTTGCGCAGGCAACTGACCATGCCGGCGGCGCGCGGCGAGGTCTGCGAGCCGATGCCGTGCCGGTCGAGCAACATCACGTTCAGGCTATGGCGCGCCGTCAGATAATATGCGGTGGCTGCGCCCAATCCGCCAGCGCCGACAACGATGACGTCTGCAGTCTCGGACATGAAACGCTCCTGTGCCCGTCGCAAATCCGGCTTCTGTGGTTCAGACAATGATAATGGGATCTGCCTGGCGGCACTTCACTCTTTTGCAATGATGCCGCAAGCATAGTCAATCCCGGTGAATTCGGGAGTCTTCTCTCGTTGTCGGGGCCGGTTATCTCAACAGATGCTCCAGGTTGCGGCGTGTATCCTGACAGCGGATATCGCTTGCCTGGATCACCTCTGCAACATCCGCAGACCGGCATTGCGCAATCGACGTGAACCTTTGGCTCATCCCGCCAGACGTAGATCGTGGGGTAAAGCGAGGAGTGTCGTGGTGGGCAATTCTGGATTTTGGAAACCGGTCGGTCCGATCCTGACCGGGATGTTCGCCGCTCTTTTGTGGGTCGCTGTCGCAATCGCCTGCACCTCCGAGGCCCGGGCCGCGGCCAAGGGAAGGCCCGACAGGGCGACGGCGCAGGAGTGTGATCGGACCGATGACTACCAGGCGCGAGTCACGGGATGCACCAGGCTTATCGAGACGGCCGGACTGCCCCCTGTGGTCCGATCCGCTGCCTATTGGCAGCGCGCACAGGGCTACAACCGAACCGGCCGCCCGGAACTCGCGGTTCCGGACCTCGACGAGGCGATCCGCCTCAATCCGACGTTCGTGCTGGCCTATGTCGAGCGTGCGCTGTCGAACAGTTTCCTCAGCAAGGATGACGACATCATCCGCGACGCGACACGCGCGAGCGAATTGAATCCGAAGCTGACGATCGCTTATGTCGTGCTTGGTCATGCCTATGCGCGAAAGAAGGAACTCGACAAGGCGCTGGCGGCGCTCGACGTCGCGCTGCGGGTCGATCCGAAGCTCACGGCCGCCCTGGCCGCGCGGGCGGATCTCTGGATCAAGAAGAAGGAGCTTCGCTTCGCTCTCGCTGATGCGGACCAGATCGTGAAGCTGCAGCCCAAGGATGGCCTGTCCTACGCTCTGAGGTGCCACGTGCTCGAAGGGATGGCATCGTTCGATGAGGCGATTGCCGATTGCACGCAGGCCATCGCGCTCGGCAATCCCGCCCTTGTCAATGCCGCGAGCGGCTATCAGAACAGGGCGACGGTGTATTTCAAGATGGGGAATCTCGACCGCGCGCTCACGGACTACGACCAGTCGATCCGGCTTGATCCGAAGAATGCCGGCGCGCTGAGCGAGCGCTCGGACGTCTGGCGCGCCAAGGGCGATCTCGAACGTGCCCAGCAGGATGCCGACGACGCGCTCCGCTTCAATCCCGACCTCGCCAAGCTGCACACCTCCCGTGGACTGATCCTGGAGGCGAGGGGCAATGCCGCAGGCGCGCGGGAGGACTACAAGGCGGCACTCGCGCTGGCGGATTATTCCAGCACCAAGGGCTACAGCCAGACCTTTGTCGACGATTCATCCCGCGAGAAGGAGATCGCACGCGCCCGCCTGACCGCGCTGTCGGTCGATGCCGGCCCATCCCTGGGTCCGGCCGCGCAAATGTCCGAAAAGCGCATTGCCCTGGTGATCGGCAACTCGGCGTATCGCCGGGTGACCGCGCTTCCGAATCCCGCCAGCGATGCGCGGTTGGTGGCAAAGAATCTCACCGATCTCGGCTTCCAGGTCTCCGAAGGAATCGACCTGGACAAGGCCGAGCTGAAGCGGACGATCCTGCAATTCGTGCAACGCACAGCCTCGGCGTCTCTCGTCGTGCTGTTCTATGCCGGGCATGGCATGCAGATCGACGGGCGAAACTTCCTGCTGCCGGTGGATGTCGATCCGCTCAAGGCCAGAGAGCTGTCAACGGAGGTGCTCGACCTCAATTTCATTCTCGCCGGGCTCGATGATCGGCTGCGAACGAACATCATCATCCTGGATGCGTGCCGGGATAATCCGTTTGCGCAAAAAGACAAGGACGCGCAAGCGGCAGAGGCCGGCCGATCCATTGTGCTGCAGTCGGGGCTTGCGCAGCCGTCCGGGCTCGGCTCCGGTGCAACGCTCGGGGCGGGCACCCTGCTGGTCTTCGCCACCGCGCCCGGGCAGGTCGCGCTCGACGGCAACGGCGCCAACAGCCCGTTTTCCCTTGCGCTTGTCAGGCACATCAAGACGCCTCGGGTCGACGTCCAGCAGATGTTGACCCGCGTGCGCGCGGATGTGGTCGCGAGCACCAACGGCAAGCAGGTCCCTTGGTCGAATTCGTCGCTGCTTGGCGAGGTTTTCCTCGGGCGATGACAGCTGGCGAACCGGGACGCGTTGCTACACCCGCACCGCGCTCGTCACCCGGTCCGCATCACCAAACACCTTCAAATACCGCGCGATCTCCTCGGGGTCGCCGGTGGCCTTCTCGGTGTTGTCGGAGAGCTTGACCGCCGGGCGGCCGTTGACTTCGGTGACCTTGCAGACCAGCGAGATCGGGTCGAGCGCGGCGGTGCCATCCGGCGCGCATCCCGTGAAATCGTTGGTGAGGTTGGTGCCCCAGCCGAAACTGGTGCGCGTGCGTCCCGCGAAGTGGCGGTGGGTCTGTTCGATGGTGTCGACATCCATGCCGTCGGAGAAGATCAGGATCTTCTTTGCGGGATCGCGTCCCTTGTCCTTCCACCAGCGGATGATCTGCTCGCCGGCCTCGATCGGGGGTGCGCTGTCGGGACGGAATCCGGTCCAGTCCGCCACCCAGTCCGGCGCATCGCGCAGGAAGGCGGTGGTGCCGAAGGCGTCGGGCAGGGCGATCAACAGGTTGCCGGCATAACTCTTGCGCCACTGGTCGAGCACGCGATAGGGCGCCTGGCGCAACTCATCGTCATTGCGGGCGAGCGCGGCCGCGACCATCGGCAGCTCGTGGGCGTTGGTGCCGATGGCTTCCAGATCGTTGTCCATGGCCAGCAGCACGTTCGATGTGCCGGTGAAGGATTTGCCGAGCCCTTCCTTCACCGCCTCGACGCACCAGCGCTGCCACAGGAAGCCGTGCCGGCGCCGGGTGCCGAAATCCGACAGCAAAAGGCCGTCGAGTTTCTTTAGCCGCTCCACCTTGGTCCACAGCTTGGCCTTCGCGCGGGCATAAAGCACGTCCAGCGCGAAGCGCCCTTGGCCCTTCATGGCCTGCCGCGAGCGCAGCTCGTTGACGATGGCCAGCGCCGGGATTTCCCACATTGTGGTGTGGGTCCACGGTCCTTCGAAATGGAGTTCGTACTGGCCGTCGACCTTGCGCAGGTCATAGTCCGGCAGGCGGAAGTCGGCGAGCCAGGCCATGAAATCCGGCGAGAACATCTGGGTCTTGCCGTAGAAGCTGTTACCCGCGAGCCAGATGTATTCCTTTTTTGAAAGCTGCACGGTGCGGGCGTGGTCGAGCTGGGCCCGCAGTTCCTTCTCGTCGATCACCTCGGCGAGCCGCACGTTCTTGCTGCGGTTGATCAGCGAGAATGTGACATGGACATCCGGGTGCAGCTCCCGGATCATCTGCAGCATCAGCAGCTTGTAGAAATCCGTATCGATGATGCTGCGGATGATGGGGTCGAGCCGCCAGCCGTGGTTGTAGGTGCGTGTCGCGATATCGGTGACGGTCATCGATGGGGTCCGGCAAGGAAGTGTCTTGGCCGCTCCGGTCAGGACAAGGGCGGCGGCGCCATGCTAGCCGACGCCGCCCTCCATGCCTATCCCGGTGCGGGACGGCGGATCTAGTGGATTTCAGCCGCGCGGGCCAGCGCCGCCTTGAGCTTGTCGAGGCTGAAGGACGGGCTGCGGGCCACCTCCAGAATCACCTCCTCGCGGCGGGCGCAGAGCTCGGCGGCCTCCGGCAGCTTGGCCGCCAGGTCGAACGGAATCACCACCGCGCCGTGGCGATCGGCATGGACCAGGTCGCCGGAACGCACCGTCATGCCCGCCACATTGACGGTCCCGCCGAAACTGTCGGCGTGCACATAGGCGTGCGACGGGCCGATCGAGCCGGCCAGGGCCTGGAAACCGGGCGCCCATTGCGGGATGTCGCGGATCGAGCCGTCGGTGACCACGCCAAGGCAGCCCAGCGCCTTGTGCAGGGCGCTCTGCACCTCGCCCCAGAATGCGCCATATCCGACATTGGCGCCGTCCAGGTCCTGGATCACGGTGATGCGCGGCCCCGAGCCGGTGCCGATATACTCGTAATAGGCGATCCGCGCCGCGCGCTGCTCGGCCGCCGACAAGGATGGCGGCGTGGTGGCGCGGATGGTCACGGTGCGCGCATATCCGACGATCGGCGGCAGGTCCGGGAACGGGCACACCAGCGGCTTGACCGTGTAGCCATTGAGGCGGCGCTCGGGGGCGATGACCTCCATCGCATTGCAGATGGTCGGCGTGTCGTAGCGGGTCAGCGCCTGCAGGACGGACGACGGCAGCGGCTCGGTTGCGGGATGGGTCACGACAAGGTCTCCGGCTTTTGGGATTGTTGCTTGTGGGAGGGAGCGCGAGATTGCCCTGTCGCGGCGTGAGCGGCAAGCCTCAAACGCCAAGCCTTAAACGCAACGCAACATGTCCCATTGCATGCGGCCTATCATGGCCTGAATATTGCTGCCATGCGCAGTCTGATATAGGCACAACAATGGACGTTCGCCGGGTTCGATCGGGACGTCCCAGGGGATGGATAACAAGGAAGAACAAGGGATTGATGATGGCCACCAACAAGAAGAAGCTGCTGATTGTCGAGACGATGCCGCAGGACGGCTGGGCGCTGTTCCGGGAGCGGGGCGATATCGAGGCCATCGAATTCTCCAACGCCATCTCGGCCGCCGATTTCAATGCGCTATTGCGCCAGCATGCGCCGGTGCATGGCGTGGCACTTGGTGCCACCGCCTTTGGCCGCAACGAGATCGTGTCGGCCGACGGCATTGAGGTCGTCACCCGCATGGGTGTCGGCTATGATGCGGTTGACGTGCCGGCGCTCACCGAAATCAAGGTCCCGCTGATGACCACCGGCATCGCCAATTCGCCGTCGGTGGCTGAGGCGGCGCTGTTCATGATGCTGTGGCTGGCCAAGCGTGCCGCCGAGCTTGATGCCATGGTCAAGGCCGGGCAATGGGCCAAGCGGCTGGGGGCGATCCCGTTCGACCTGCTGGGCAAGACCGTGGTCGTGGTCGGCTTCGGCCGGATCGGTTCGCGCACCGCGAAACGCTGCGTGGCCATGGAAATGAATGTGCTGGTCTATGATCCCTTCAAGTCGAAGGCCGAGATCGAAGCAGCCGGCTGCAAGCATGTGGCGGATCTCGACGCCGCGCTGCCACAAGTGGATTTTGTCAGCATCCATTGCCCGAAGTCGTCGCAGACGGTGGGTATGTTCGACGCCGCGCGGCTGCAGCGGCTGAAGCCTTCGGCCTATCTCGTCAACACCGCGCGCGGCGGCATCGTCGATGAAGCTGCATTGTATGCGGCCCTGACCAGCGGCCAGCTTGCGGGTGCGGGCCTCGACGTGTTCGAGAAGGAGCCGGCGCCGGGCGACAATCCGCTGTTCAAGCTTGCCAACGTCATCACCGCGCCGCATCTGGCAGGAGTCACCAGCGAGGCGCTGTATCGCATGGGCCTGCAGACCGCGCGCAATATCCTCAGCGTGCTCGACGGCGCGCCGATCCGCGACAACGTGATCAATCGAGAGGTCGTCGACTGATCATGCCAGCTCAATGACCGTTCCAGAAAGATATCGATGACGACTGTTTTGGCTACAAAGATCGCCCGGGACTATGGCACGCCGGCGCTTGTCATCGACATGGACCGGGTGGAGCGCAACATTGCGCGGGTGCAGGCGGCCTGTGATGCCGCAGGCGTCGCCAACCGTCCGCACATCAAGACCCACAAGAGCCCATTTCTCGCCCGGCTGCAGCGCGATGCCGGTGCGAAAGGCATCACCTGCCAGAAGCTCGGCGAAGCCGAAGTGATGGTGGAGGGCGGTCTCGACGACATCCTGATCAGTTACAATCTGCTGGGCGACGAGAAGATGCAGCGGCTTGGCGCACTGCTGCAGCGGGCGTCGATCACGGTCACCGCCGACAATCCGGTGGTGTTATCGCAATTGTCGCAGGCGGCCGATGTTGCCGGCCGCCCTGTGCCGGTGGTGATCGAGTGCGACACCGGCCGCAAGCGCGCCGGCGTCGAGACGCCGGCGGAGGCCATTGCGCTGGCCAAGGCGATGACCGAACTCAAGGGTGTCACCTTTGCCGGCTTCATGCTGTATCCGACCGAGAACGGCTGGCCGCAGGCGCAGCGCTTTTTCGACGAAGCACTGGCCGGCGTGCGCGCGCTCGGGCTCGAGCCGTCGATCGTGTCGACCGGCGGCTCGCCGAACCTGAAGAATCTGGGACAGCTGAAGGGCGCCACCGAGCATCGCCCGGGCACCTATATCTACAACGATCGCATGCAGGTCGACGCCGGCGTCGCCGGCTGGGACGATTGTGCGCTGTATGTTTATGCCACCGTGGTCAGCCGCGCCGGTCCCGACCGCGGCATCCTCGATGCCGGCTCGAAGACGTTGACGTCAGACACCGGCGGTCTCGACGGCCACGGTTTGATCCTCGAGCACCCGGAGGCCAAGATCGCGCGCTTTGCCGAGGAGCACGGCTTCCTCGATCTGACGCGCAGCAACACCCGCCCCAATGTCGGCGACATCGTGCGCATCGTTCCCAACCACGTCTGCGTGGTGGTCAACATGGTCGACGAGATCCTGATGGTGCGCGGCGACGACATCATCGGCACGCTGCCGGTGGCGGCGCGGGGGAAGTTGCGGTGATGGCTCGTCATATTCTGCGTCATCCGCGGGCTTGACCCGCGGATCCAGCTTTCTTGAAAAGTTACGTCGTGCTGGGACCAAGCTGGATTGCCGGGTCAAGCCCGGCAATGACTCAGAGAGAAGAACCGTATCAGAGCATGTAGCGGCTTAAGCGCTCGCCTTGCGCCGCACCGGTTCGCGCTCTTGCTCCCGATCCTGCTCTTGCTCCCGCTCCTCCGGCTGCTCCCGCTCACTCTCCGCAGCATTCGCCGGCACCTGCATCACAATCGTCTGGCCGGGATTGGCGATCTCGATGCCGTTCTCCTGGAACTGGCGTTTCATTCGCCGGTTGAACTCGCGTTGCACCGGCCAGCGGCCGGAATCGATGCAGGGGATCTGGCCAACGATGGTGACCATCGCGCCATCGACCTTGTCGACACCCCAGAGCTGCAGATCGCTGCGGATCAGATGCTGGAATGCCGGCTCCTTGCGCATCTCGGCGGCGATCTGCTTGAGCAGGTCGCCGACGCGGTCGGTGTCTTCATTGTAGGCGACGTTGACGTTGACGGCGGCATTGCCGACGCCGCGGCTTGAGTTGGTGATGCTGGTCACGGCGCTGAACGGCACGATGTGGACCGCGCCGTCGCCGGCCCGCAGGCGGATGGTGCGGATCGACAGATTTTCGACCGTTCCCGTCAGCCCCGACACCGTCACGGTATCGCCGACCTGGACCATGTTTTCCAGCAGCAGGAACAGCCCGGTGATGACGTCCTGCACCAGCTTCTGCGAGCCGAAACCGATCGCGACGCCGACGATGCCGGCGCCGGCCAAGAGCGGCGCGACATTGACGCCGATCTCGCTCAGCGCCGTCAGCGCCACCACGGTGACGATGACGCACAACAGCGAGGTGCGCAGCATCGGCAGGAAGGTCCGCAGCCGCGCCGCTCGCACATAATGGCCGTCGCGGCTGAGACTGGCGAGCTGGCGATCCATTAGCGCATTGGCGACCTCCCACAGCGCGACCGCGGCCAGCACGGCGATACCGATGGTGATCACGGCCGACAGGAGCCGGCTGCCGATCTGGCCGCTGTAGAACCAGAACATCGCGTCGATGCCCCAGACCTCGAGCAGCACCACGAAGCCGACGGCTGTAATGATTCCGGACACGATCTTGCGCAGCAGCGGCAAATAGCGGTTGGCGCGTGCCTCGAGACCCGGGAAACGCTGCACCAGGTCCGGATGGATGCGGAACACACGGTCGATGGTGCCGAGCAGGATGATCGAAACCACCCGCGTCGCCACCGCCACCGCGACGGTGCCCGCGAAATACTGCAGCAGCAGCGAATAGCCGTTGCGGATGTTCAAGGCCCAGATCGCCCACACCGCGAGCACCAGCGCGATGGCAAAATAGTGCCAGAGACCGGCAAGGCGATTGCGCATCGAGGAGATGAGGCCGCTCGCGCCGTCGGAGGAGCGGATGGCGCGCGCGATCGGCCGGCGGCACTGCAGGATGATGATCACCACGAACAAGTGCACCGCCAGCATCACCAGGCGCAGCAGCGCGAAATATCCGGGACGATACAGGCCGAGCAGCAGCGCGATATTGGCAATGGCAAAACCGAATGCGCCCACGGTGGTGATCCGCCACATCCAGATATCGATGTAGGCGGTGGTCTCCTCGCTGACGGTGAACAGGCTGAGCGGGCCGGACGAAGCGATGGTCCTGGCGATGCGGATCAGCGCGCGGCTGATGACATAGGCGTTGACGATGGCAAGGATGGCAAGCCGCGTGGTCGGCACGCGGTCGATGCTGGAGCTGAGCACAAGTGTCGCCACCGCGGCGAAGGCCACGATTGGCAGCAGTGCCAGCACGAATCCGCCGGTGATGAACGGCAGGCGAACCATGGATTGCCAGGCCCGGGTCAGGACGATGCGCCGGCGGCGCAACGGGGCGCCAGCCCGGATTGCAGCCGTCGGTGCGCCTTCGCTGACAATGACGGTGTGGGCCGCCTCAGTCGTGCGCGACACATGGGTTTCCAGCCATGCGTAGGGACGCCGGATGGCGCGGGCCACCAGCCATTCGGCCACCAGCGCGCAGCCGATCACCAGCGCGAGCTTCCACGCGATGTCGAGCAGGATGTTGTAGGTCACGGGATCGGAGGCGGTCTGCACCAGCCAGTACCAGAGCAGCGGAAAGCGGGTGACGCTTTGCGCGGCGTCGCTGATCTCCCGCGAAAGGTCACCGAGCTGTTCCGAGATCGACAGCAGCAGCTGCGCACCGAGGCCGTCGGCGGTCAGCGAGGCTTGCTCAGGTTCGGTCGCGGGTGCCGGGGCGGACGATGGAGCTGGGGCGGCGGGTTGGTTCTGTGCCTGCGGGGCAGCGGAGGCCTTGGCGACCGCGCGCAACGTGTCGAGCAACTGGGCGCGCTTGGCGTCATCCTGCAGTGTTTCCAGCGCGCGCCGCGCCTGGTCCGGCGTCAGGGCGTCGGATGTGGGAGCGGCCGGTTTGGTTGATGATGCGGCCTGGGGTTGGGCGAGGACCGGCTGCGAAAACACCAGGCAGATCGCGGCGATGAGAGGGAGGAATGCGCGCGACACACGGCACCTCTTTTTATGTTTGAAAATGACTTTGGGCCCCTGTTTCTCACGCCTGATGTGTCGGAAATGAGTCGTTCCCGCGACTATCTTTCGACCATCTGTTGGTTTTTCCGATCGAGCGACGGGAGGCTGAAAATCAGGCCGCCCGGATCGCCAGGCGCCGCGCTTCCTGTTCGATCAGCCGGCGGTAATGGCCGTCCCGCTTGATCAACGAATCGGGGGGACCGTCCTCGACCGCCTTGCCCGAATTGAGCACGATGATGCGGTCGAAGCTGCGCAAGGTGGACAGGCGTCCGGGCGACCGTAGCGAATGTTCTCCAGCAGGGTCCGGTTGAACAGCGCGGTATCCTGCGGCACCGTCGCAATCGCATGGCGCAGGCTGTTCTGGGTGATCCGCGAAACATCCTGGCCGTCGATCAGGATGCGGCCGCCATCGACGTCATGAAAACGTTGCAACAGCGTCAGCAGCGTCGACTTGCCGCCGCCGTTCATCGACATGGTGGTGCTGTGCAATCTCGAGCTCGGCAAAGCCAAAATCGACATGGCGCTGTATCGCTATGGCGAGAATGTCTCCTTGCAGATCCTGCGCAACGATGACGGCATCGAAGTCTCGGTCAGCCATCGGCGGCCGAGCGGAGTGAGATAGCGATCGGTACCGCGTCATATCTCCTCATGGTGAGGAGCGCGCGGTACGCGCGTCTCGAACCATGAGACATGTAGCCCGGATGAGCGCAGCGATATCCGGGATTTACACGGAGAGTCTGGACCCGGATATCGCTGCGCTCATCCGGGCTACAGGTTTTCAGCGATCCGCTCCAGGTAATCGGTTTTGCTGTAACGCATGTGCTCGACGCAGAGCTGCGCCAGAGCCCAGCTGTCGCGTCGCTGCAGCAGGTCGATCATCATGTCGTGCTGCTGTTGGGAGATACGCAGGCCTTCCGCGTCGGCCAGGTTCTTGGCCCGGATCGGCAGGGTCAGCTTCATGTAGTTGAGCAGCGACTGCACCAGATAGGGATTGCCGCAGGCGCCGAACAAGGCCAGGTGAAACGCATCATTGGCCTCGTGGATGCCGCGCAGGTCACCCTTGTCGGCGAACGAGCAATAATGCGCCTGCAGGGCGCGCAGCTGTTCGATCAAGGCCGGCGGCGCCGGCAGCGGGATCATCAGAACCGCCTGCCGGGTCAGCATTTCCCGCACTTCGTAGATCTGACGGACCTCGTCGCTGCTGTAGGAGCGCACGGTGGCGCCGATGTTTTTCTCGCGCAGCACGATGCCCTGCCGCTCGAGCTCGAACAGCGCCTGGCGCACGGAATGCCGGCTGGCCTCGTAACGCGCCATCAGCGTGTCCTCGACCAGGCGCGAGCCCGGCGCGAAGCGGCCGAAGATGATGTCTTCCTCCAGCCGCCGGATCACCTGGGTCTGTTCGTCGTCGCGGGACGAGGCGACCGTCTCGGCCTTGCTGGCGGTGGATGAGATCTTCATGCGCCCTCCCATCCGGACAGGCGGTAGCAATCCTCGACCAGCCGAAGCGTTTTCAAATTGTCCTCGGGCGAGGTCTCGAACGGGCGATCATGGGTCAGGCAGTCGATGAAATGCCGGATGGTGGCGGTGTAGGAGCCCTGGTACTCGGTGGCCAGATCGTAACGCTGGTCTTCCGGCGACGTGCTCAGGCATCGCAGCATATCGCCGTCCAGCCGGATCGCGCCGGTCTCACCCAGGATATCGAGCCGGTCCACTTGCGTCGCCGGATGGCCATGGGCCGCGAAGCTGGCGAACACTGAGACGGCCGCGCCGTCGCCGGTTTCGAGCTGAATCACCGCGCCGTCTTCGCCGGCCAGCTCCTGATAGGTCCTGCTCAAGCCGGCGCTCCTCACCTGCATCTCACCCAGCAGCACGCGCAGGGTGTCCAGATGATGGATCAGGACCTCCGCCACCAGCAAGCGTTTCTCGTGTCGCATGAACGGCTGCCGCTCCAGCGCCGGTCGCTTGCCGTCGGTCCCCGCCAATACCCCGGAGGTCATGAGCGTGAGCTGCGCCTGCTTGATCCGGCCGATCTTGCCGGCATGCAGCCACGCCGCCGCGTCGCGGTAATAACCACGAAACCGCCAGTTCTCGTGCACCATCAGCCGGGTTCGCGTCCCGACATCCGCAATCAGTTGCTCAGCTTCGCGCAGCGTCGGCGCCAGCGGTTTCTGGCACAGGATGGGGATGCCTCTTTCCGCGACCAAACGCACCAGTGGCGCGTGCAGGGCGCGAGGCGCTGCGATATCCACAGCGCCGAGGTCGACATTGTCGAGCATGGCCGCGGCATCGGGAAAAATTGCCGGGATGTCGAACTCTGAAGCGCGTTGTCCGGCATTGTCCTCCGACGGATCGGCGATCGCCACGACCTTTGCCTGGCCGGCGAGCTCGCGCCAACCGATCAAATGGTGCCGGCTGACCATGCCGGCGCCGATCAGGCCGATATGCAGCGGCTTGGTCATTGCAGGTCGCTCCTGATGGCGCGCGTCGTTTCCTGATCGAACAGGAAGACGGCGGAGGGCGCGAAGAACAGTTCGACGGTTTCGCCGGGTGAAACCTTGAGATTGCGCGGCAGGCGTGCCGTGCATTCCACGCCGGGTGCGGTCTCCACCAGCAGCAGGGTTTCCGCGCCCAGCGGCTCGACGGCGGCCACGCGGCCGCGGATCGAGCCGCGATCGGTCACAGGCACCGCGGCCTGGTCAAGATGCAAATCCTCGGCGCGAACGCCGATGGTGATGGCTTTGTTCGCCAGCCGGTGCAGCGTCTCCGGCGACCATCGTTTCAGCGAAGCGCGGAGGAAGCCGGTTGCGGCCTGGGCGCCGTCGGCTGCGCCGGCGATGCTGGCTTTGAACAGGTTCATCGGCGGCGATCCCAGAAAGCGCGCCACGAAGGTATCGGCCGGATTCCAGTAGACATCGAGCGGCGCGCCGATCTGGGCCACCTTGCCGCCGTTCATCACACAGATCCGCGTGCCCATGGTCATCGCCTCGACCTGGTCGTGGGTCACATAGATCATGGTCGATTTCAGACGATGATGCTGCTTGATCAACTCGTTGCGGGTGTTGACGCGCAACGCTGCATCGAGGTTCGAGAGCGGCTCGTCGAACAGGAACACCATCGGTTCGCGCACCATGGCGCGCCCCAGCGCCACCCGCTGGCGCTGGCCGCCCGACAGCGCGCTCGGCTTGCGTTGCAGCAGCGTATCGAGCCCGAGCAGTTGGGCGGCTTCCTTCACCCGCCGGTCGATCTCGGCATTGGCGATGTTGCGCCGGCGCAGGCCGAAGCCGAGATTCTGCTCGACGCTCATGTGCGGGTAGAGCGCATAGGACTGGAACACCATGGCGATGTCGCGGTCTTTCGCCGCCACATCGTTCATGACCCGGCCTTCGATCGACAGCGTGCCGGAGGTGATGGACTCCAGCCCCGCGATCATCCGCAGCGTGGTCGACTTGCCGCAGCCTGAGGGACCGAGCAGCACCATGAACTCGCCGTCGGCGATGGTGATGTCGACATTGTCCACGGCGAGATGACCCGACGGTCCCGCATAACGCTTGCTGATGTTCTCGAGGGTGACGACGGCCATGTGGGTTCCTTTGGGAGTCCTCTATTTGATGGCGCCCGCCGTCATGCCGCGAATGAGTTTTTCCGAGAAAAACACATAGACGATAATGACGGGGATCACCGAAATCATCACGCCGGTGGCGATCATGCCGATGTCCTGGAAGTGATCGCCCATAAAGGCGCGGATGCCGATCGGCAAAGTCCGTTTCTCCGGATCGGTGATCAGCACCACGGCGAACAGGAATTCGTTCCAGAGCTGGATGAAGTTCAGGATCAATGTGGTGGCGATCGCCGGCATGCCGACCGGCAGCGCGATCCGCCAGAAAATTTCCAGGTCGCCATAACCGTCGATCTTGGCAGCATCGAACAGGTCCTGCGGAATCCGCGCGAAAAAGCCTTCCAGCAGATAGACGGTGAGTGGAAGCTGCAGCGAGATGTAGACCAGCGTCAGGCCCAGCAGGCTGTTGTAGAGGTTGTAGTCGACCAGGATCTGGTAGAGCGAAATCAGCGTGATCTGCGGCGGGAAGATGATCGACGAGAACAGGATGCCGTAGATCAGGCGGTTGCCCCTGAACTGGAAACGGGCGAGGCAATGCGCCGCGGCCGCACCGATCAGGGTGACCACGATGACGGCGCCCACCACCACGACGGTGGAATTCCAGAAATAGGTGGCGAAGTCCGAATCCACCCAGGCGCTGCGGAATTGCTCCCAATGGAACGGCTTCGGCCAGGCATAATGATTGAGGCTGATTTCGCCGGTGGTGCGCACCGACATGGTGGCGAGCCAGACAAACGGCGCCAGTGCGTAGAACGTATAGAGCGCAATGATCCCGCTCAGCGCGCCACGGCTGGCCAGCCGGGGAAGGGAGAAGGCGGCCATGATCAGAACTCCAGGCGTTCGCGCGAGGCGAGCAGGCGGTTGAGCAGCATCACCGCCGCGCAGACCACGCCAAACCACACCGCCGCGATGGCCGAGGGATAACCGAGGTCGAATGTGTTCCAGTTGAAGGCGCGCTTGTAGACATAGGTCGAGACGGTCTCGGTCGACCACAGCGGGCCACCCTGGGTCATGATCCAGACCAGGTCGAAGATCTTCATCTTGCCGATGAAGGCGAGGATATAGAGGTTGAGCAGCGTCGGGCGCAGCATCGGAACGATGATGAAGCGCAGCTTGTCCCACCAGCCGCAGTTATCAAGCTCGGAGGCTTCCAGCACTTCGGACGGCAAGGAGTGGATGGCGGCGAGGCACACCACCATGTTGAAGCCGGCCCATTTCCAGGCGTGGGTGACGATCAGCGCGCCAAGCGCGGTGTTGGGATTGCCGAGCCAGGATTGGGTCCAGGAATCGAGGCCGATCGCGCGTAAGCCGATATTCACCGCGCCCCAGTCATAGTTGTAGATCCACATCCAGAGGATGGCGACCACGACATAGGACAGCAGCACCGGCGTGAACCAGGCGACGCGGAAAAAACGCGCAAACGGCACGCCGGCATACAGCGCGACGGCTAGCAGCAGGCCGGTGGCGACATCAAGCACGGGGGCGACGAACGACCAGATGAAGGTGTTGCGCACCGCGGCCCAGAATGTCTCGTCGGTCAGCAGATCCCTGTAGTTCGACAGGCCGGTGAAGGAGATGGCGCCGGGGCCGTCGATGGTGAAGAAGCTGTCGAAGATGGTGCGGAAAGCAGGATAGGCGGTCAGGCCGAAATAGACCAGCAGCGCGGGGCCGACAAAGATCGCGATGATCGGCCACGTGGCGCGGCGCGGGTCGGTAAAGGAAGTGCGCGACGGCGCGCTTGGATCGCGCGCCGCCGCCAGTTTTGGAGTCATGACGGATGTCATTCTTTGTCAGCTTTCGCTTGTTCAGCCCTTGTGACAGGCCGCATCCATCTTGTCCGCCGCATCGTTCACGCTGATCAGGCCAGCGGGAAATGCATTGTTCATCACCTGGGTGTAGGTCTCCGCGCACTTGGCGCGGTAGTACAGCAGCGGCGTACCGAAGAAGTATTTGGCGCCCCTGTTGCGTGCGTTCAGCTCGGTGAAATAGTCGGCGTGGGCGCTCTGGATCTTGCTGGCGTCGGATTTGATGCCGGTCTGCAGCGACACCTGCTCCATCCACTTGGTGCCGTTGTCGACGTTGGCCATCGACTTCAGCAGTGCGCCGGCGCAGTCCTTGTTCTTGCTTTTGGAATACATCACGAAGCTGCCGCCGATCGCGAGCGTCTTGCACTCAGGGCAGGTGCCGCCGTCGATCTTCGGAAACTGCATGATGCCGAGCGCGAACTCCTTCGGCATGCCGCCGCTCTCCGGCGGCGCGAAGGCGCGGCCGGTGAACCAGCTCGGATCCGGGAAGGTCAGCGCGCCCGGCGTGTTATAGAAATAGAAGTGCGACTCGCCGAGCTTCAGCGTCGAAAAGCTCTTCGGATAAGCGCCGAGATCGACCAGCTGCCTGACCCAGGTCATGACCTCGATCACGCGCGGATCCTTGAACGAGAGGCCGCCATTGAGCAGCTTGCCGTAATCGTTGGGGCCAAGCTTGCGCAGCAGCGATTCGAACAGCAGGAAACCGCCGGGGAAGGGCCGGTCACCGACGCCTTGCGCCACCGGGGTGATGTTGGCGGCGACGCCCTTCTTCACGAGGTCGGTGAACTCGGCCTGCGATAGCTGCGCAGTGTCCGGAACGTTGACGCCGACTTTCTTCAGCAGGTTCTTGTTGTAATAGAGCTCGACCGTGTAGGCCTCGACCGGCAGTCCGTAGACCTTGCCCTTCGAGGTCCAGGCCGGCTTCGCCCAGTCTTCGAGATTGTTGAGGTCGATGTAGCTGTCCAGCGGCTCAAGATAACCGCCGGCCAGGAATTCCGGCTGGTCCGGCTCCATGTAGAAGATGTCGGGAGCCTGCCCGGTGCGCACCGCCGACTTGGCCTGGGCGTATTCATCGGCCTTCGGAATGAAGCTGAGCTTGACGGTGCATTGCGGGGTCTTCGCCTCGAACTCCTTCACCCGCGCGGAGACCCAGTCCTTCTTGGCCGGCTCGTCCGGCCAGTTGCTCCACATCACGATCTCTGTGGCCTTGGCCGGTGACACCAGCGCGCTTGCGCCGGTCAAAACCAGGCCGAGAACCGCCCCTGTTACAGCCAGTTGATGTCTCATCTGCGCTCCCTCCGTTTTTTGCTTGGGGCGCATTAATCGCACTGAGATCAAGATTGTCAATAATTCTATTGGACATTGGGGAATTATCGCCGGATCGTGGCCGATAAAGCCATTATTATTGACAATAATCCCACTTTCAATCATTTCCAGACTGGTCCAGAAGCAAGCGAAACGAGGAACACGCAGATGACCAAGGGTCTACGAAAAGGGCTGACCAGCTACGGAGACGCCGGGTTCTCGCTGTTCCTGCGCAAGGCCTTCATCAAGGCGATGGGCTATTCCGACGACGCGCTGGAGCGGCCGATCGTCGGCATCACCAACACCTACAGCGACTACAACCCCTGCCACGGCAATGTGCCGGTGCTGGTGGAGGCGGTGAAGCGCGGCGTGATGCTGGCCGGCGCGATGCCGATGGTGTTTCCGACCATCTCGATTCACGAGAGTTTCGCACACCCGACCTCGATGTACCTGCGCAACCTGATGGCGATGGACACCGAGGAAATGATCCGCGCCCAGCCGATGGACTCCGTGGTCGTGATCGGCGGCTGCGACAAGACCTTGCCGGCGCAGATCATGGCCGCTGTCAGCGCCGATCTGCCCACGGTGGTGCTTCCGGTCGGACCGATGGTGGTGGGCCATCACAAGGGCGAAGTGCTCGGCGCCTGCACCGATTGCCGGCGTCTGTGGAGTGCGCATCGCGCGGGAGAGCTCGACGAGGAGGAGATCGCCGCGGTCAATGGACGTCTTGCGCCATCGGTCGGCACCTGCATGGTGATGGGCACCGCCAGCACCATGGCCTGCATCACCGAGACACTGGGCCTGTCGCTGCCCATGAGCGCGACCATTCCCGCGCCCCATGCCGAGCGCGTGCGCTGTGCTGAGGCCAGCGGCAAACGCGCCGCCGAGATGGCTGTGACAGGTGGTCCGAAGCCGAGCGAATTGCTGACGCCATCCGCGTTCCGCAATGCCCAGGTGGTGCTGCAGGCGATCGGCGGATCGACCAACGGCTTGATTCATTTGACTGCCATCGCCAATCGCACCACGCACCGCGTGGATCTCGACGCCTTCGACAAGCTCGGGCGCGAGGTGCCGGTGCTGGTGGACCTCAAGCCGTCCGGCGCGCATTACATGGAGCACTTCCATCACGCCGGCGGCGTTCCCAAGCTGATGAAGCAGCTCGGCGATCTGCTCGACCTCGACGCCAAGACAGTGGCCGGCGGCACGCTCCGCGACATCGTCAGGGACGCCGAGGAGGTGCCGAACCAGGACGCGATCCGTCCGCGCAGCACACCGATCAAGCCGGAAGGCGCGATGGCCATTTTGCACGGCAATCTCGCGCCGCGCGGCGCCGTCATCAAACATTCGGCGGCGAGCGAGAGGCTGCTGCAGCACACCGGCCGTGCCGTTGTGTTCGAATCCGTGGAAGACCTCACCGCGCGGATCGATGATCCGAATCTTGATGTCACCGCGGACGACGTGCTGGTACTGCGCAACGCCGGCCCGAAAGGCGCACCCGGCATGCCGGAAGCCGGCTATCTGCCGATCCCCAAGAAGATCGGCAGCCAGGGCGTCAAGGACATGGTGCGGATCTCCGACGCGCGCATGAGCGGCACCGCGTTCGGCACCATCGTGCTGCACATTACGCCTGAATCCGCCGACGGCGGCCCGCTGGCGCTGGTCAAGAGCGGCGATCGCATCAAGCTGGACGTTCCCGCACGCAGCATCGAATTGCTGGTCGACGACGCCGAACTGGCCAAGCGACGTGAAGCGCTGGCGAAGTTGCCGCCGGCGAAAACGCCGAAGCGTGGTTATGCCAAGCTGTTCACGGAAGCGATTTTGCAGGCGGACGAGGGATGTGACTTCGATTTCATGGCGGGGACGGACGAGTAGCCTGCTGACCGTATGGCGGATTAGTTAGCGTAGACCGTATGTCTTTCCCTTGAGGCGACTCGCCATCGATGCTGAGCGAGGGTTGCCCGGATTGTCCCGGGTAGAGCCTCAAAGCAAGGAGGACGAGTCGTGACGGATCATAGCGAAGCTTTTGTGGCTTTCGATACGTCGAAGCTGCGCAATTCAGTGCGAATTGCACAAGGTGGGCGGAACGGCGAGGTACGCTTTTTCGGCGACATTGAGAACACCGAGGCGGCGACGCGCAAACTGGTGAAGAAGCTTGCCGCGCAGCATCGGCAATTGACGTTCTGTTATGAGGCCGGCCCAACCGGGTACGGGCTGTACCGGTTGATCAGGAGTCTCGGCCACGATTGTGTGGTGGTGGCTCCGTCGCTGATCCCGAAGAAGCCGGGCGATCGGGTGAAGACCAACCGGCGCGATGCGCTCAATCTGGCCAAACTGTTGCGTGCGGGCGAACTGACGGCGGTCTGGGTTCCCGATGAGCGGCATGAGGCGATGCGGGACCTAGTGCGGGGGCGGGAGGCGGCGGTCGATGACCTCAAATCCAAACGGCAGCAGGTGTTGTCGCTGCTGCTGCGGATCGGACGGCATTATCCGGGCAAACGAACCTGGACCAGAGCCCATATGAACTGGCTGGTGAGCCAGAAGCTCGCACACCGCGAGCAGCGTATCGTCTTCGAGGAGATGCTGCTGGCCGTGCGGCAGATCCGGGCTGCAATCCGGCAGATATCGTGTAACGGCGGAGGCGAAGCCACGGCAGGGGAATTCCCGATTACGCCTTGTAGCCGATCAGTTGATCGACGCGCGCGCGTAGACGACGGACAGCCCCGGACGAAATCTCGGAACTGCGAATCAGAACCCGCGCATCAGAGCTTAATCACCGACGTCTTCAGGCTTCGCCTCCACCCTTGCACGATCATCACTCCCATCACTCCAGCGGAAATCGCATGGAGCCGAGTTCGCATGCAAAATACGCTTGACGAAGGACATCAGAGCGTATTCCGTCTGATCGATTGCTTTTGTGCTTCAGCCTAACTCGCCAACGCTTGTCCCCGTTATCTCATTCAGAGGTGGGTTGTTGGATTGAGACGCTCGGGAAGGCCGTTACGATCACGCTCTCGATTGGGGCTCAGAATTCGTGGGCTTGAAGTGGCGCGGCGCCAACTGCGAAGGTTTATCATCGCATATCAGAGCGTCTTGAGGTATTCGACAAGTGCTCTGCGATCCTCATCATTCAATAACGTGCCGTATTCGTGGCCGGAATTGTAGTTTCCAAAAATCGGAGTGTTGGATTGGTCACGAACTCGAAATTCAAAGCTGATTTCTGATTTGGCAGTTACGAAACCAACGTTCTTTGGGTCGAACTCTCTGCTTCCGACGTAGAACGAAATTGGTCTCTTGTTGACACCATTCGTAGATTCGCCGTTGCTATCTGCAATCACAGCGTTTGCTAGCGGCGCGGTGTTGCGTAAGTCGGTTGGCAAAAGGAGATCATAGAGCGTCGGTACCGAGCCATTATGAAGATACGGAGCGGTTGCCCATATGCCATTGAGCGGCCGCGCTTTGTACGCCAGACTTTTGCCTTTAAAATCTGGGCCTGTTGCTCGTAGGCAATTTTCGGCGCGCTTTTTGGTGGCAGGATCAGAGACACCAGGCAGATATTCCACGGGTGCGGCCGCGCTTATTGTCGCTTCCAACGGCGTTGGCGGCGCGGATGGCGTGAAAAGGTCTTTAATTGCCTTCTTTGCCAATTCGCTTCGCTCGCCAACGATAGAACCTGCAATCATGTGACGAAGTAGGGTCGCGGTAGGTTCAGTCGCTTTGATGGTGTCTCCGAGAACAACGAGAACTTTGCGGCCTTCGGTCTCTCCGGTTTTCGAGGTGTGGGCAAAAGTGTTGCAAGCCAACGCAAGGTCGGTACCTACTGACGTGAGCGGTCGCATCTCAGCCTTAACAACAGATTTGAGATCTGTTCTCGCAAGCGGTGCGTGGCACTCGGCGCAAATGGCTTTAAATTTAATCTCTCCCTGCTTTGCGAGTGCGACGTCAATCTTCCCCAGAATGTCTTCTGGCCACCTTGGCGATTGTAGCTTGCCGAGGTGCCTTTCAATATCAATCAAGTTTGCCAACTGGATGCTCGACTTGTATCCGCCAAGCCAATCAGCGTTCGATGCATCGACGTGAGCGAAAACGCCGATAACTTCTCCCGTATTGCGCGCTAGAGAACCGATGTTCGTTTTAAGACCAGGCCCGAGTTGATATTCGAATTTATTGGGGGCGAGGCCGTTCCACTGCACCAGGTCGTGCTGAGGAGCGTTCCAGATGTGAGGGTAGGAAGCTGGCGCATCGGCAGGATAATGAAGCTGAGATGTTACGTCTAGGATCAAAGAGACCTTATTAAGGATGTGACCCTGCGCATCCAGTCGTCCGAACCCATATTGAATGGAATCACCGTTCTGATTGTGAAGCGTTTTTTCCCAACTTACGACTTGCTGTAGCTCTTCGTTGAGGTGCTGACGTTCAACCTCTGTGGCCGAGGACCCAAGAACCGCCAGTGCGAAGCGTCGGAACTTGTCATCGTTCGACGAAGTTGCGATGAGCGACGCCAAGATTTGGTTGGTGAATCCTTGAAAATCGGCAAGCGTCGGCGCTCCGTCGATCCGAATAGTTTTGCCTTTGTATGCAATATCGTTCGTATGGCACGCAGAACAGTTGAAGCCGACCCAGGGCTTCGTCATCGTTCCGCTTTCGCAAAGTTTGCCAAAGGTCCGACACATCGCCTGAGGCGATCCGCTCCCGCCGTTGTCGACAGCGAAACCAACAGGGAGACCCTCGGGGTTGCGTTTGGACTTAGGGTTAAGCAGATAGTTGAATCGGGTGATGTTAGTGTCGGAGAGGATTTTGCCTGGACCGTCGGGCTCTTCCAAGACTTTCATCCAAGCGAGCGGAAGAAGCCTGGAGCCTTGTGTGACGGTGTACCACCAATCACGATCGCACTGTGTCCATCCTTGACCCAATTCGTTACCGCAGCTCTGCGCGGCACGTGAGCTCGTAGGAAGGCCAAAGAAGGCCAGTAAAAAGACGGCAAGAGTGCACAGCCTGATCATGTAGTCTCGGCAGCCCTATGTGTGTTGACCGCTTCTAAGTGAATAGATCTAAATCGAGCAGATATTTTTCCTTTGAATCGACTATAAATAAACGTCGATAGCTAGCTCTTGCTTGGAAGAATGACTGCGCGATTGCTGGCAGCAAAGCTGTTCAAACCGCAGGCAGCAATGGGCGATGGCTGGTTATCTCCGCCAGTGTGCTCCGCTACGACGACGGGTTTTCCGCCAATCATCGCGAAAACAGGACTTCCGGACATTTGCTTTTCCGTTTCGCAGTTGTGAGACAGCAACGCGCCTGAAATTCCGATGACCCGGCACGGCGCAGAGAAGGTAATCGTTGCCGCCTGCAAAGGCTGAATATTGGTGACAGACTGGTCTGCGCGTGCAACAGCCGATAACATTGGATTTAAGCCAACGATATACAAAGGATCCCATGCCTGCAGACTTTTGGGATTACCGAACTCGAGGCCCTTGGTTACGGCTTCCACGTCAGCTGAAGCTGGAATCTGAACAAGATCTCGTCCGGGCATGAAAAGCCAGCCCTTCACATCCTGATCGACTTCAACTCGCATTTTTTTTCCTGAAAGCGATGTAAAAACCAATTCGTCAAACAAAGACGCAACCTGCTGCCCTTGGCCCATGGTGCGTATGGAGCCGATGCAGTGCGCAGCAGTCAAAAGACTTAGTTTTCCCGCGCCATCAGCCACGATCGAGGCTGTGCAGAGCGAAGTCACTGCGCCTGCCCTGCCTGATAAGCCTCCGACATTGTCGAGCAATGCATTGCCGAACTCGGCACCGAAAAGAGACTGAAATGGCGCAGTGGTGTAGTAATCGCTCAACGGTTGCAAACATGCTTCTTTATAATTTCTAGCCAATTCTGCGAGCGAACCGGACTGCCCTGTAGATTGACCGTTGAGAAACCGGAAATAGGTTACGGCATTATCGCCGCGTTGCTCAAGAACCAGTTCAGCGGCCTTTTGACATGCAAGCAGCTTGGACCTCTGAACAAGAGCTTCTCTCCAGACGCTTTGGGGAGCTTCAGCGCGAGACGTACAAATCCGAAAATCATCATCGAAATGAGTCTTCTGATCCTCAAGCATCGATCGTGCGAGCTTGAAGGACGTGTTAGTGAATGCATTTTTATCAGCGGGTGGTGAAGCAATCTCGAGAGATTCTGTCCCGAGATAAGTCTTCAAGGGAAATTTGAAGGTTTTGACCTGCTCCTCGAAGTTGTCATCGTCTATGTTGCAAAAACTACCACAGCCGACCGGTGTATCGACGACCAGCTTCACTGGCGGTGGCGAAAGGGTTAAACAGACACCTCCGCAGCCTACCGGCGCCTGAACCGGGCTGGTGTCACGGCTTGGACGAACCTCGAGCGCTTCGTTGTCGCATAAACCTCCGCAACCAGTTTCAACTGGATTGTTCCCTGGTTCGATCTTACGAATCTCAAGCGGCTCGTCCGCGCAAAGCCCCCCACATCCGGTCGGTAACTGAGTGGGGGAGCCTCGTCCAACAAAACTTTGCGAATGTGCGTCGCTGATTGGCGCAAGATGACTGGCCAGCATAGCGAACGCTGATGCGCAAAGCCAAACTTTGAATGAGCTTTTGCGAGTCATGTAGGCAATTTTCCCGGAGTGCGCTTGTACAAAGAGGCCATCACGACGCGGTCGTTTGGTGAAAGATTGTCGTTCCAACCCACGACGTCGGTCGGGTTCATAACCAGCTCGGCAGGAATGGGATAGTGCATGATCGACGTACGATCGTAGGCGCTACCGTTCACCTGGGTAATGTCGTATTTGCCGAAGATGTTCTGATCGACCTTCGCGGAATCCCATCCGAGATTGCTATAGTACGCGTATACAGCATCTTTTTTCCATGAGATTGAGCTGCCAGGATGCTGATGTTCGTGGATAAGAGAAAGTGCATGCCCAAATTCATGGAGCGTGGTGCGGCGAAACTCGTTGTCGGGTGTAGTGCTGTTAAACCACCCGAAGTTCATCGACGGAATAGACTTGCCGGCGTAGTACTTGCTGTCGGTTCCAATGTAGCTCCACGAGCCGCCACCGTCGACAAAGCTTACGAGAATATCGGGCGAGCCCTTCCCGAATTGGAATCGTAGAGACATCGTGTCGTGCCAACCGACCGCAGCTTTAATCACCTTATCGATGAAGGGCGGACTGTCTATAAAATCAACGCTAAGCGTCCGACGGTCTGGATTCCATTTTTTCTCGGTCAGAGATAGGGCCTCAGCATTGGCGCCGCGGCTTTCTACAGTTTGGTTTCGTGGGTTCTCATCGACTGCCAGCGACTGCGCCAACTTGACATCCGTCATTACGAGTTCAGTACAGAAGCGAATGGGGTTGCTGCCAAAGGCCTGCGACGCGGCATTCCTGGTGTGGCATAAACATCCAAACGCAGACGCTGACGATCCTGCGACGAAACTACGGCGGCTCAGCATCTGGAATGCCCTTCAATCATCTATTTTTTACAAGGTCATCAATTGCCTGACTGATCTTGGTGCGGCTATCGCTGCTGAAGGCGGTCTCAACTTTCTGCGCAAAGCCGACAAGTCTGATAGCCCAATTCCAGAACTTGATGAGGCCATCATCGCCTGGTGCCGAGACGGCCTGAAGAGATTTTGCCAAGGGCTCAAAAGCTTTGCGCGCATTGTCGGTGTCGCCAGCATCTGCCAATTGGTCAAATTGGTCCGCCGCCTTGAGCAGCGCTGCAACGGATGACTCGATCTGCGACCAAGCAAATCGATAACACATAATGTAGTCATCCGAAGCCGACTTGCCGTCAGCGGTCAGCGGTCCGCTTGCCGCAGTGAGCTTCTTGCAGGCTTCATCCTTTGTCAGATCAATCTGCGCATTTCGCACAACCGTTGAAAGTTCTGTGATATTGCCGGCCAATTTCAGTCGTTTGTCCCAAATGTACAACGAAATCTGTTTGGACAGCGCGATGCCGGAATCCTGAATGCGGGCAATATTGCCAGGCGCTGTCAGAAACGAAAGGATGGCATCGCGCCTACGTTGTTCGTCGACGATTTTGGCGCCCTCAACAACAACTGGGGTGATGATTTTCGTGATCGTGTCGATCAGTGCGCCAATAGCTATAAAAACCGGTACCATCTCAGCGGGGGCTGCATTCGACGGAAGTTCAGCAATGCCAAGGTTGTTTCCGTAGTAAGCCCGCGGGAACGTCAGCAAATCCTGCTCGCATCTCTGCCTGATTGACGTCTTAGCTGCTGCAAGCGCATCCGCTGTGGGTAGACCAGTCACGCTGATGTCCAGACTCTGGCTATTGAAGAGAGACTGGAAGGCTGTTTCAAGGTTGTCGATTTTGGCTGGCTTTCCAACCTCATCAACACGCGCCGCGACGGATTGTAAATAATTTCGGCGTGCTGCGACTTCGATGTTATTGACTCTCGCCTCGCAAAGCATCTTCGCCACATCTATCGGTACGGTAATCTTGGCCTGTAGCGGCCTCGCCAGCAGGCTTGCCGAAAGCGAACTTCGGATCAAATTCATCCGATCGCTTGATCGGCCAAGATCCACACGCTCCCCCGCGGCTTTAACAAGCGCGGTTGATGCCGTCACGAAGGCGTCGATGGCAGGGGGCAACGATGTCTGAGCATAACCCGGCTGCGATGCCAATGAAATGAAGCAGCCGGTAGCAATTGCAATCAAGCTCGCGCGGACAATAGCCATCATCTTTGCCAGCATGAGTTGTTTTTTGTCCATCATACACTCTCAGCTTGATTGAGTTGCAAGTCAAGCCAAAGGTTCTGGGTGACAGAGCTCGGTGTAAGCCGTCGCCTGTTCAGTGGAAGCGCGATGACTGCGTAACGACCCGTTCTCAGCGCCTAATCAGACTAGTTCAACTCGCTGACGCGACGCGAGCGGACAGAAATCCGGTCGCTGCCGTTTGGTTGTCGTCGGCAATGTATCGCCAAATATCGAGAAAGTCTTCGCGTGCTTGTGGGCGGCGCGTTTGACTATTTGGCATGCGTGCCAGTGGCTTTGCGTCGTTTGGCTTCGGTGATGACCTCTTCGATGTCCAAGGGCTCAGCCGTGCCGCTATCGAGACCCTTTTGAATCTCGGCTCGCAAAGCGTCGAGCTTGGCTTGGCGTCGCTCTTCGCGTTCTTCGACGAGCCGGAGACCGTCACGTATCACTTCGCTGGCGGTGCTGTAGCGGCCACTCTCCACCAGTTGCTTGATGAAGCCCTCATAGTGTTTGCCGATGGTGTAGCTGGTGGCCATGCGATCTCCTCGTGTATTATAAAGTAATACTTAATGAGATAACAGGCAAACTCTCCATTGCGTCTCGCGGGTGGCGTTTATTCGGAAGCATTCTCAAGCGCTGCCGCAGAGATGAGCGTTGCGTCTAGAAAGCGCGGCGGATGCGCGCACCAGTTTGGATCGGCAACCCTTATTCGAACCCGTAAAACTCTGACGGATTGTCGACCAGAATCCGCCTACGCTGTCCCTCATCCGGCACCCAGTCCTGCAGTAGATTCAAAAGTGGCGTGGTGGCAGGCATCACCTGCATCTGGCCGACATGCGGCCAGTCGCTGCCCCACACGATGCGCTCGGGACGCGTCTCCGCGAGCTTGCGCGCGAACGGCAGCACGGCGTCGTAGTGATCGGCTTTGCCGGAAACACGATAGGCGCCGGAGAATTTCACCCAGCCATGGTCGCTCTGCAGCAGGCGCAGCAGGGCCTGGAAGCCGGGCTGCTCCAGTCCGAGCTCCGGCTTGATGAAGCCGAGATGATCGCATGACACAGGGCAGGAGAGCTTCATCAAGCGCGGCGCGAGTTCGACCAGTTGCGCCGGCTTGATCAGGAATTCGAGATGCCAGCCGAAAGCGCGGGCGCGGTCGGCCGTGCGTTCCAGTGTCGCGATGTCGAGGCCGCCGGGATGGGCGAGAATGTAGCGGATGCCGCGCACGCCCTGGTCGTGCAGCCTGGTCATCTCCTGGTCGGAGGTGTCCGGAGACAGCACCACGATGGCGCGGAATGGCAGCCCGACCGCGGTGGCGAAGTCGAGCTGGCAGCGATTGTCCGTGCCATAGACGCTCGGCTGGATTGCCACGAAGCGCTGGATGCCGAGTGTCTTGTAGAGCGCGCGCGCCGCCTCGGCGCTCGCTTCCGCCGGCGTGTAGTCGCGCTCTCCGACGTATGGAAAAGCCGGCGCCGTGCCGAACAGATGCATGTGGCAGTCGGTCGCGTTGTCCGGCAGCGTGAAAGCCGGCGGCTTGGGATTTGGATCGGGCGCGAGGCAGAGCTTGGTCATGCAGCAGCTTATCGATCGAGAGGTTCCAGCAACAACGACGGGATCTGGCGAGGCCGGCTAGTTTGCCGGCGGCTCGAAGCCTGCGTTTTTCCACACGCCGAGATTGTCCTTGCTGGTCATAAACCTGATGAAGGCCAGCGCCGGCTCAGGATTTGGATTCGCAACCGTCGTCGCCGCGCCATAGATCAGGTTCATCTGCAAAGCGTCCGGCAGAGGGCCCGCCTGGGTGACACCCTTCACGTGAATCACTTCGCTGGAGGGATAGATGCCGATCTCGGCCTTGCCGTCGGCGACCATCTCGACGCCGCCATCGAGCGCGGGGCGATAGGTCACTTTCTTTTCAACCGCGTCGGCGATCTCGAGCTGCGCCACCACCTTGGCCATGTGGGCGCCGCTCGGTGTGGCCGTCGGCGTCGAATACACCACGGACTGTGCCTTCAGCAGCGTGGCGCGGAACGCCTCCGGTGTCGAGATATCCGGGCGCGGTGCGCCTTCCTTGACGATGGTGACGATCTTGACGATGCCGAACGGTGCGCTGCCCTCGGCCCGCAGCTTGCCTTCCTTGGCAAGATTGGCGATCGCCGTGGTTGGCATAAACACCATGTCAGGGGTCTCGCCCGCAGCCAGTTTCTGCTGCAGGGCCGAGATGACCATGTAGGCCATTTTGATGTGATGACCGGTCTGTTTTTCGAATTGGGGGATCAGCACGGCGAGCGCCTCTTTCGGCGCGCCGCCGCTCATGATGTTGATGTCTGCGGCCATGGTGGGAAAGGTTGCCATCACAAGAGAAGCGAGGACCAGTGCGAGTTTTTTCATTTGTTGCGCCTCGGATGGATCAACTCTAGCAACGCCACCGCAAGAATCCAAGTGCACGCGGCAGTCACACTAGTGCCCCGCATCCGAAGTTCCTGATACGTCGCAGCAGTCTCTGACACGAACTTCGGATGCATCAGGGGCACTAGCAACTTTATGATTCTAGTACCGCTTTTCGATCTGAAGTTCCTGGGATGAGTTTGCGGCAAGTGGTGCAGGAACTTCAGATCGGCGGTACTAGCGTTTGCAAATGTACAGGAGTCATTTGGTCGTCGATGCACTGTGGAGCGTAGTCCTGCTCAATGCAAATGCGGCAACGCCGGCAACCAGCGCCGGCACCGCTGCCGCCATGAACAGCGTTTCCGTGCCGACATGACGCGACAGCATGATTCCGCCGATCAGCGGTCCGACGATCGAGCCCACGCGTCCGATGCCGAGCGCCCAGCCGACGCCGGTGGAGCGCATCGCGGTGGGATAATAAGTCGCCGTCAGTGCGTTGGAGGCGATCTGGCCACCGACGATACAGAAGCCGGCGCAGAAGATTGCGATCGTGACCAGCGCGATCGAGTGCCCGGAAAAGCCGATCGCCGTTACGGCGACCGCGGCGAACAGATAGGTGAGCGCAAGCGCGCGAAACGAAAACCGGTCGATGACCTGTCCGAGCGTGAAGGTGCCGACCACGCCGCCGACCTGCAGCATGGCGCCGACGGCTGCCGCGACCGAGATCGACGCGCCGAGGTCGTTGAGCACCGTGGGCAGCCAGTTCGACAGCAGATAGAGGTCGAGCAGGCTCATGAAGAACACCACCCAGAACAAGAGGGTCGTTGTGGTGCGGCTCTCGGTGAACAGGTGCGCGACCGGCAGTCCCTCGAGCTTCGGCTCATGCACGCCAAAGCGGGTACCAGCAGGGAAGGTGACCGATGGCGCAATTCGCGCGAGCAGCGCAGCGACGCGATTGTTGTCGCGGCCGGTCAGCGCCAGGAAGCGGATGGATTCCGGCAGCAGCTTTGCCAGCACCGGCACGAACAGGATCGGAACGATACCGCCGACAAGGAAGATCGAGCGCCAGCCGAAGGCCGGGATCAGGGCTGCGGCCAATAGCCCGCCGAGTGCCGCGCCCACGGAGAAGCCGACGAACATGGTCATCACCATGGTGGCGCGGCGGCGATGCGGACTGAACTCCGAGGTCAGCGCGACGGCGTTCGGCATGGCGCCGCCCAGGCCAAGGCCGGTGAGGAAACGCAGAGCGATCAGCCAATAGATGTCCTGCGCGAAAATCGTCAGCAGCGTGCCCAGGCCGAAGGCGAAGGTGCTGACAACAATGATCCGCTTGCGCCCGATGCGGTCCGCGACCGGGCCGAAAATCAAGGCGCCGATCATCAGGCCGAACAGGCCGGCGCTGAACACCGGCCCCAGCGCGCCACGCGGCAGAGTCCAGTCGCGCGCGAGGTCGGGCGCGACATAACCGATCGCCTGGGTGTCGAAGCCATCGATGAACAGCACGGCCGCGCATAACAGCAGCAGCCGAATTTGGAAGCCGGCCACCGGCTGGCGGTCGATGAAGTCGGCGACGTCCACCACGCTGGATGGGGCGTCTGAATGTGCCGAAACCGCTGTCATAGGCTCCCCGCTTTTATTTTACAAAATCTCTTATTATGAGATTATTCTATGTTTCTTCGATCTCCTCGGTCTTTTCAAGGCCTTTTGTGCGCGGTTCGGCCAGCAGCGGTGTAGAGGGGATGATGGGGCTGGATTCGGGGTGGCGCCGGCGAGGGCGTCGAGGGGCATGAAGACGACAAACAGTCTGGAACGGGTGCTGGCGGTGCTCGAGGTGTTTTCCGAGCAGCGGCTGGAGTGGACTCCCGAGGAGCTGATGAAGGAGTTGGGCTACAGCCGCCCGACGCTTTATCGCTACCTGAAAACCCTGCGTGAAGCCGGCTTCCTGATGCCCACCCGCAATGCCGGTTTCACCTTCGGCCCCAAGGTGGTCGAGATGGACTACCTGATGCGCAAGTCCGATGCGCTGGTGGCGAACGGCCTGCCGTATCTCAGGGAATTGACCGCGAAGCATGCCTGCACCGCGCTTTTGGTGCGCTGGTATGGCAACAAGATCCTCTGCGTTGCCTCGGAATCCTCGGCAAAAAATCCCATGAGCAGTTATCCGCGCGGCCGCCCGATGCCGCTCGGGCGCGGCGCGATCGCGCGTTCGATCATCGCCTTTCTGCCGCGGCAGCGGCTGATGCCGCTGATCGAGCGCAACCTGTCGGATCTCAGTGCAGTCGGTCTCGGGACGACGCCGGAGGAGGTCTACAAAAGCCTCAAGAAGGTGCGCAAAGCCGGCTTCTCCGTCGCCCATGGCGAGGTCACGCCGGGCGCGGTCGGCATCGCCGCGCCGATCTTCGACGCCGGCGGCCATCCGATCGCGAGCCTGTGCCTGACCATGGCCGGCCACCTGGTCACCGGGGCGCAGATCGATCTGATCGGACCCGAGGTGCAGCAGGTGGCCATGCAGATCGGGGCGGACAGCTTTCCGGTCGAATAATCTCATATATTGAGATTATTCTTGACTCAATCTTGGCGCGTATTCCATCATCCCGCCGCCGGGATATGCCGGTTTCACTGTCGGCTATCCACTGAGAATGACCTCATCGAACGACCTCGACACCCAGGTTGTGATTGTCGGCGGCGGTCCCGTCGGCACGGGCTTGGCGATCGATCTCGGCCAGCGCGGCATCCGCTGCTGCCTGGTCGAGCGCTACACCGAGCCGCAGCCGATCCCCAAAGGACAGAATCTCACCCAGCGCACCCTGGAGCATTTTCATTTCTGGGGCGCTGAACAGCAGCTGCGCGCGGCGCGCACGATTCCGCGGGACTATGGCATCGGCGGTTTGACCGCCTACGGCACGCTGCTGAGCGGCTACCACCACGACTGGCTGCAGCGCGAGCTCGTACGTCCGTTTTATTTCACTGACAACGAACGCCTGCCGCAATACGCCACCGAAGCCGTGTTGCGCCAGCGCGCCAGCGAGATTGCGGCGATCGAAACAGCCTACGGCTGGAGCGCCGAAAATGTTGCGCAGGATGAGCATGGCGTGCGTGTCGACATCGCCGCGCGCAAGGGCGACGGGCGGCGCGCGCTGCGCGCCAATTATGTCGTCGGGTGCGATGGCAGCCGATCCACCATCCGTGAGTTGGCTGGCATCACCCAGACGCGATCGGATCACGACCGGCTGATGGTGTTGCTGGTATTCCGCTCGACTGGCCTGCACCGCCTGCTGGAGCGCTTCCCCGGCAAGTCGTTCTACAACGTGCTGCATCCCGACTTGAAAGGCTACTGGCAGTTCTTCGGACGCGTCGATCTCGGCACCACCTGGTTTTTCCACGCGCCGGTGCCGCCTGACACCACCAAGGATAATTTCGACTTCCGCCGCTGTCTCCACGCCGCCGTCGGCGCCGAGTTCGACGTCGACTTCGATCACATCGGCTTCTGGGATCTGCGGGTCGCGACCGCCGATCGTTACAATGACGGTCGCGTCTTCATCGCCGGCGATGCCGCGCACAGCCATCCGCCTTACGGCGGCTACGGCATCAATACCGGGCTCGAGGATGCCGCGAACCTCGGCTGGAAGCTGACGGCGACGCTGCAGGGGTGGGCCGGGGGGCGGCTGCTGGACTCATATGGCGAAGAGCGCCGGCCGGTGTTCGCGTCGACCGCGCGCGACTTCATCGAGAAGGCGATCCACAGCGATCGCGATTTCCTGGAACGGTTTAATCCGCAGCAGGACAAATCCGCGTTCGAACACGCCTGGACCGAGCGTCAGTCGGGCGCGCGCTCCGAGGTCAGCGGTTTTGAGCCACATTACGAGGGCTCATCGATTGTGGCAGGCATGACCGGTCAGCCCAGCGCGATCGGGTCGCACGAGTTTGCCGCGCGGGCCGGCCATCATTTGGCGCCGCAGCCTTTGTCCTCTGGACGCAATATCTTCGACGAGCTCGGCGAGGGCTTCACGTTGCTCGATCTCGGTGCGCCGGCTGCATTCGCGCAGGAGTTCAGGCGCGCGGCCGACGGATTGCGCGTTCCCCTCAAGGTCATCAGCGACACCCGTGCCGGCGGACGGGAACGTTACGGCGCGCTGCTGGTGCTCGTTCGCCCCGACCAGTTCGTCGCCTGGGCCTCCGATCGGACCAGCGGCAATCCGGCTGATATCCTCAAGCGCGCGGTAGGTGCGGATCCCTGAACTTCCAGTCTGCCCGGATGACAGAAGAAAACAACAAAAGCCGGACACCGGCATGAAACATCGAGGGAAACGTCAATGAGTTCTCACAGCGCCGCGCATTACTTCCTCGAGGGTCTCGTTGATCTCGGCGTGGAGTATATTTTCGCCAATCTCGGCACCGATCATGTCTCCCTGATCGAAGAGATCGCGCTGTGGGACAAGCAGGGCCGCAAGCATCCGCAGATTATCCTGTGTCCGCATGAGATCGTCGCCGTTCATATGGCCGGTGGCTATGTGCTGGCGACAGGCAAGGGGCAGGCGGTGTTCGTGCATGTCGATGCCGGCACCGCGAACGCCTGCATGGCGATCCAGAACCTGTTTCGTTATCGCCTGCCGTTGATGCTGTTTGCCGGGCGTGCGCCCTACACGCTGCATGGTGAACTGCCGGGTTCGCGCGATACCTATGTGCATTTCGTGCAGGATCCCTTCGACATCGCCAGCATCGTTCGTCCTTACGTGAAATGGGAATACTCGCTGCCGTCGGGGGTTGTGGTGAAAGAAGCATTGGCGCGCGCCAATGCCTTCATGCACAGCGATCCACCCGGGCCCGTCTATATGATGCTGCCGCGTGAGACCCTGGCCGAACAGTGGGACGAGGCGGCGATGCCGTCCTACGATCCGGCCCGCTATGGCAGTGTTCAGTCTGGCGGCGTCGATCAGGCGCGCATTGACGCGATTGCCGATCAGTTGATGGCAGCGAAAAATCCAATTGCGCTCACAGCCTATCTCGGGCGTAAGCCCGAGGCGGTGGCCGTGCTCGATCGGCTGGCGCGCACCTGCGGCATCCGGGTTGCCGAGTTCAATTCGATCGATCTCAACATCCCGCAGGATTCGCCGTGTTTCGCCGGCTTCGATCCGCTGCCTCTGCTGGAGCAGGCCGACCTTGGACTGCTGCTGGACACCGATGTGCCGTTCGTGCCGCAATATGCCAAGCGCGTCGAGGCCGTCAAATGGATCCAGATCGATATCGACCCCTTGAAGGCGGATTTCCCGATGTGGGGATTCCCGACCGATATCCGTGTGCAGGGCGATTGCGCCATGGTGCTGCAGCAGGTGCTCGATGCGGTGGAGGCGCGGGCCGATGATGCCTGGCGCCGGCAGGTCGCCGAGCGGATCGCCAGCTGGGGCGGCGCACGCGAAGCCCTCGCCAAGCGGCGTGCGGCGGCATCGGCCAATCCCGGCATATCGGGCGCGATCAATCCCAGCCATCTGTTTTCTGTCCTCAACACCAAGCTCAAGCAGGACGATATCATCGTCAACGAGGCGATCCGCAACGCGCCTCTGCTGCAGGACCAATTCCATCGCACGCAGCCCGGCAGTTATGTCGGGCTGGCCGGTGGCGGGCTGGGTTTCAGCGGTGGCATGGCGCTGGGGTTGAAGCTTGCACAGCCGCATCGCCGCGTCGTTCAGGTCATCGGCGACGGTGGTTTCCATTTCTCGTCGCCGGACTCCGTCTATGCAACGGCGCAGCAGTATCAAATTCCCATTTTGACCGTGGTGCTCGACAATGGCGGCTGGCAGGCGGTGAAATCGGCCGTCCAGCGGGTCTATCCCAAGGGCGTCGCGGCGGAGACAAATTCATTCCAGTCCCGCCTGACCTCCGGTCGCCAGGGCGAGCAGCGTCGTTTCGCCGACGTGGCGAAGGCATTCGGCGCCCACGGTGAAAACGTGGCCAATCCCGAAGATCTGGCCGCAGCCATCGATCGATGCCTGGCCGCGCTGGATGACGGCAAGGCGGCCGTCCTGCATGTCCAGATTACTCCGCTTTGATGCCCGGATAAATTGACGACCAAACAAAGAGCCGATCGCAACGGCCTTGTTTTTTGAGAGGGTTGAAACATGAAACGCTTGAGCAAAGAGCTTTGGGTTTATGCGTGTTTGGGAGCTATTGCCGTTATTGCAGTCACGATGGCCTCATCTGCCTGGGCGGCTGAAGACATCACAAAATATCCATCGCGACCGATCCGCATCATTGTCGGTTTCACGCCCGGTGGTGGCAACGACATCATTGCGCGGATTGTCGGGCAGAAGCTGTCGGAAAGCCTGGGACAGCCGGTCATCATCGAGAACAAGCCCGGTGCGGGGGCGATCTTGGCAACGGACTATGTCGCGAAGTCCGCGCCTGATGGTTACACGCTGCTGGTCGGCGCCAGCGGTGCCATTGTCATCAATCCGGCCGTGTACGCCAAGCTGCCGTACGATCCGGTGCAGGATTTTATCCCGATCTCCACACTGGGATCGTTTCCGCTGATCCTGGTCGTCAACGCGAAGTCGCCGTTCAAGTCGGTGTCCGACCTCGTGACCTACGCCAAGAGCAATCCCGACAAAGCCAACTATTCGAGCTCGTCGGCGGCATTTCAATTGGCGACGGAGATGTTCAAGCAGAAGACCGGCGCACCGATGCAGATGATTCCTTATAAGGGCGCCAACGACTCGGTGGTCGCGGTGATCACCGGCGAAGTGACGGCAACCATTGCCGATGCCGGCCCGGTATCCAGCCAGGTGAAAGGCGGCCAGGTTCGCGCGCTTGCGGTTGCAGCGCCTCAGCGGATGGCCGAATTTCCCGATGTGCCGACGATGAAAGAGTCGGGTGCCGATGTCGACGCGGTGCTTTGGAGCGGAATCCTGGCCCCAAAAGGCACGCCGCCCGAGATCGTCAAGAAGTTGCAGGACGAATTCATGCGGATCGCGCGAATCCCGGACGTGGTGGAGCGGTTGAATTTGCTGACGATCAATTCGGTCGGAAACTCCTCGGAAGAGTTCTCCCGGATCATCGCGTCCGACATCGCGCGTTGGACCGAGGTTGCCCGCGCCGGCAACATCAAGATCGAACAGTGAGCCGGATCGAGATGGTCCAGAAGCTGGAAGCTGATGTGGTTGTGGTGGGCGCCGGCCCGGTCGGGTTGACGCTGGCGATGGATCTGGCCTGGCGCGGCAAAAGCGTTATCCTGCTCGAAAGCCGCAAACGCGGCGTGCCGCCCAGCGTCAAGTCGAACCATGTCTCGGCGCGCTCAATGGAGATTTTCCGCCGACTGGGTGTTGCACGGAAGGTGCGCGATGCCGGCCTGCCGGCGGATTATCCCAATGATGTGGCTTACCGCACATCGTTCCTGGGGTGTGAACTGACCCGCATTCCGATTCCCTGCCGCGCGGAGCGTTATACGGCGACAGATGGGCCGGACACCTGGTGGCCGACGCCGGAGCCGCCGCACCGGATCAACCAGATCTATCTTGAGCCCGTACTGTCGGCGCATCTCGCGGAGATGCCCAATGTTCGCATCCTCAACGGAACGACGCTGGTCGATGTCACTCAGACGCCCGACGGAGTCATGGCGTTGGCGCAGGACGGCGCGGCGGTGACAGAGATCGAGATATCCTGCCGTTACCTGATCGGTTGCGATGGCGGCCGCTCGCTGGTGCGCGGCAAGATCGGCGCGACACTGAGTGGTGATCCTGAATTGCAGCGGGTGCAATCGAGCTTTATCCGGGCGCCGAAGCTGCTTGGACTGTTGCGCGAGCGGGGAGGCACACCGGCCTGGGGATCGTTTGCACTCAATCCGCGCCAGTCCGGCAACGTGTATGCGATCGATGGCCGGGAGACATGGCTCGTCCATGTCTATCTGAATACCGGCGTGACGGACTTCGAGGCGGTTGAGCGCGACGGCGCGATCCGCACTGTGCTCGGCGTCGGCAAGGATTTCAGTTATGAATTGCTGGCCAAGGAAGACTGGATCGGCCGGCGCCTGATCGCCGACAAGTTTCGCGACCGCAGGATCTTCATCTGCGGCGATGCCTGTCATCTGTGGGTGCCATATGCCGGCTATGGCATGAATGCCGGTATTGCCGATGCCGCCAACCTCGCCTGGCTGCTGGCCGCGCGGCTTGAGGGGTGGGCAGGCGAGGGGATCCTCGATGCCTATGAGGCGGAGCGGCTTCCGATCACCGCACAGGTCTCGCATTTCGCCATGAACCATGCGGAAGCCATGGCCAAGGCGCGCAAGATAGTCCCGCCCGCGATCGAGGCCGAAGGTCCGGAAGGCGACGCGGTTCGCGCGGCGATCGGACAATCGGTCTACGACCTCAACGTCCAGCAGTATTGCTGCGCCGGCCTGAACTTCGGCTACTTCTACCAGGACTCGCCGATCATCGCCTATGACGGCGAGACGCCGCCGCCTTACACCATGGGCGATTTCACGCCCTCGACCGTCCCCGGCGCGCGCGTTCCCCATATCTGGCTTGCCGATGGCGGCTCGCTGTATGACGCGATGGGGCCTTATTATACGCTGCTGCGGTTCGACCCCGGCATGGATGTCTCCAGTCTGGCAGCAGCGGCGTTCAAAGCCGGCATGCCGTTCATGATCCTCGACATTCCCGATGCTTGCCGAACCGAAGTGTACGGCTATCCCCTGGTGCTGGCACGGCCGGATCAGCATGTCGCTTGGCGCGGCCATGATCAGCCCGCAGATCCCGGCGGGCTGATCGCAAGGCTGAGAGGAACTGCTCACATCCCGGGTTGAGAATGACGGCTCGGGTTCGGTCCGTGGCCGTCCCGTATCTTTATTGTCATGGGAATCCAGCCGGGCTAAAGCTGCGACAACGTGGCCCTGCGGGATGTGTCCGATGGCGATACAGGTTTACGGCTTCTGGCGGTCGATTGCGTCGTTTCGCGTGCGAACGGCGCTCGCTCTGAAAGAGCTGCCGTTCGAGGAAATCTCGGTCGATATTCTATCCGGCGAACAATTCAAGTCGGACTATGACGAGGTCAATGCCGAGCACGTGGTGCCGACCTTTGTCCACGATGGCCAAACGATCTTTCAGTCGCTGGCGATCATGGAATATCTCGACGACATCAGCCCGGAGCCGCGGCTGTTGCCTGTTGACCCCAAGGAGCGCGCCTATGCGCGATCCCTTGGACTGGTGGCGATCGCCGATGCTCATCCCTTCATCGTGCCGCGGGTGCGCAATCATCTGGCGAAGACGTTTAATGCCGATGCTGCGGCCATCGAAGCCTGGGCAGGGCATTGGACCGCGGAGGGGCTTGCGACCTATGAGCGCTTGCTGTCGCGCCGACCCGCCAAGCCTTTCGCTTTGGGTGAAGCGCCCACCATTGCCGATATCTGCATCGCCGGCCAGATCATCAGTGCGGGTTACTTCAAGGTCGATGTGAAGACCTTTCCCGCGGTGAACAAGCTCGGCGAGCGCTGCTTTGAACATCCGGCGTTCGCGGCGTCTCACCCATTCAAACAGCCCGGCTATCAGAGCGCCAAAGCTCACTGATCGCCGGTTCGCTTTCCTCCAGAGTTCACAACACCATTCATGAGCAAAGCCACCAAACCGTCTCGCCCCGCGGTGCGATCGAAGCGCCGGCGCTTGGCGCCGGACGAGCGCCGACGGGAGATCATCGCGCAGGCGACGGAGTTTTTCGCGGAGCACGGCTTCAGCGGAGTGACACGCGAACTGGCCCGTCAACTTGGGATCGCGCAGCCGCTGCTCTATCGCTATTTCCCGAGCAAGGAGCATCTGATCAAGGAGGTTTATCGCACGGTCTATCTGGAGCGCTGGGACCCGGCATGGGGCGATCTGCTGACAGATCGTTCGCGCCCCCTGATCGAGCGATTGAAGGAATTTTATCGCGGCTATACCGACGTGATTTTCACTCGGAAATGGATGCGAATTTATCTGTTTTCGGGACTGAAGGGCCTCGATATCAATCGCTGGTACCTCAAGAACGTGGTGCAGCCGAAAATCCTGGTGCCGATCATCAATGAGTACCGCCACCAGGCCGGACTGCCGGCGAAGAAGCCGACGCAAGCCGAGATCGAGCTGGCGTGGGCCTTTCACGACGGCATTTTCTACTACGGCGTGCGCAAGGTGATCTATGAGGCGCCGGTGCTCCGCGACAAGGAGCAGTTCATCGCTACGACCCTCGATGTTTTCCTGAAAGGCATCGCGGAGGTCTATGGCACCGGCGAGCCCGCGGTGGCCGCGCCGACGCGTCAAAACCGGAGCAAGACGACGCAGTAAGCCGGGAACGCGAACGCTCCCGGCCGGATGCGTATCAACTCAGAGATCGAGCCCGAGAACTCGGATCGCATTGCCCCCGGTGAGCTGCGCCAGCGTGCTCTCATCCATGCCGTTGACGCCTGCGATGTGGCCGATCGGATTATATTCGGCCATGTCGAAGGGATAGTCGGTCCCCATCAGGATGCGATCCGGGCCAAACACGTCGAGCAGATAAGCCAGCTGGTGATAGCTGAAGACGACGGTGTCGAGATAGACCTGTCGCAGGTAGGTCGTCGGCGGCAGCGGCAGGTCGCCATGGGAATCCTGCCGGGCACCCCAGGCGTGATCGATGCGGCCGGAGTATCCAGGCAGATAGCCGCCGCCATGCACGGCCATCAGTTTGATGTCCGGAAAACGCGCCAGTGTGCCGCTGAAGATCAGGTTGTGCAGCGCCAGTGTGGTCTCGAACGGATTGCCGATGACATTGTTGAAATAGAAATGGGTCAGGCGCTCGCCATGGGTGAACCCGTTCGGGTGCATCATGATGAAGGCGCCGAGCTCTTCCGCCTTGGCGAAGAACGGCCGGAATTTTGGATCGGACAGCTCCTGGCCGTCGACATTGGTCAGGATCTCGACACCCCTGAGGTTCAGATGCCCCATGATGTAGTCGAGCTCGCGTACCGCGGCCTCCGGTTCCTGTAGCGTCACCACGCCGAGGCCGGCGAAACGGTCCGGATGGCGTGCGCAGTATTCGGCAACGCCGTCATTGGCGAGGCGGTGGGCTTTTTCCGCGATCTCGGCCGGAACGGCGTAATAGCACTGGCCCGGGGCAGGGGCGACGACCTGGACGTCGATGCCCATCCGGTCGAGATCCCTGAGACGTTTTTCGACGTCCTTGAACATCACGCCGGTGATGTTCTTGTCCTGCTGCGCGTTGATCTCCTTGGTGGCAGCATCCGCAAAGTGAGCCAGTGGAATGCGCTTGATGTCGAGATGCGGCTGCGCGATCGCGGCGGCCTGCGGAATCACCACATGGGCGTGCACGTCGATGGTCGGCGAGGACGGGCGCCGCGCGCGGCCATCCGCATCATGGATTCGTGCGGCGGTCAGACCATAGCGGTTCTTGGATTCGATCATTTTTTTACTCTCTTGTTTTGGGTGGACCAGTTGCGTGTATGGGGTCAGGGACGAGATGTTGCGCTGCTATTCGCCCAGAACACGGGCACGGCAACGGCATCGGCGTCCCCAAGTCCCGCGGCTTCGGCCTTCTCGAAGCAGGCCAGTGCGCTGGCTGCGACCGGCAGTGTGGTATGTTGCGTTTCGGCAAAGCGTACCGCGGTCGCGAGATCCTTCTTCGCGGCGCTGATGGCGAACGCCGGTGCGCCAATGGTCTCGCCCGCGAGCAGTTTTGCGATGTCGGGACCACGGCCTTTCATCGCGACCGGCGTTCCCGACGTATCGGACAGGATGTCGATGACTTTCTCGGGCGGCAGATTGAGCGACTTGCAGATCGCCAGCGACTCGCCAAGCGCCTGCCAGTAGACCAGCAGCGGCAGGTTGACCGCGAGCTTCATGGTGGCGCCGGCGCCGACCGCGCCGACATGCTCCACTCGGCGGCAGAGCTGCTCCAGCACCGGTTTGGCGCGGGCGACATCGGCGGCAGTGCCGCCGGCGAAGCCGAGCAGCTTGCCCTGGCGGGCCGGACCTACGGTGCCTCCAACAGGGCATTCGACAAAACCGGCGCCGGCCGCAACGACGGCGCTGCCGAGTTTGACGTTGGTCTCGGGGAGCACGGTGCTGGTGTCGATCAGCAGTTTGCCGTTGAGCTCGGCAGTCAGCAGCCCATCGGGACCATTGTAGACCGCGTCGGAAGCGGCATCGTTGAGCAGCATCGAGATGACGATCTCGCAGGCGCCGGCAAGTTCGGCTGGTGTGCCGAATTGTTTTGCGCCCGCATCGATCAGCGGCTTTGTCCTGTCCGGGTTGCGATTCCAGACCGCAACCTCATGATCGACCTCGATCAGCCGCAGCGCGATCGCCGATCCCATTTTTCCAGTTCCACAGACGCCAATTTTCATGATGTGACTCTCAGTTAACCGATGCATTGATGGCTTGTTCGATCCGCTCGGCTGTGAGCGGCAGGTCGCGCACCCGGACGCCGAGCGCATGGGCAATGGCGTTGCCGATCGCTCCTGCGATCGGGCCGGCGGCGCATTCGCCCGCGCCCAGAGCTGCCTGGCTGGGGGGCTCGACGATCACCGTGTCGATCTCGGGCGTCTCGGAGAAATTCAGGATCGGATAGTCGGCCCAGGAGCGAACCGCGAACCCGTCGTCGGTCCAGCCGATCTTTTCCTTCAGGGCCCAGCTTGCGGCCTGCACGACGCCGCCTTCGACCTGATTGAGCAGGCCGTTGCGATGAATGACCTCGCCGGCATCGACCGCGCCGACCACCCGGCGCAATCGCACCGTTTCGGTGATCTCGACAAAAGCGACCGCGGCATAATAAGCGCCCACGTTCTTGTAGCGGCTGAAGGCGATACCGCGGCCAATACCCTCGCCGCCGGGCTCGGCGGGATCCCAGCCGGCACGCTCGGCTGCTGCTTTGATCACTGCGATGGCGCGGGGATCGTCCAGATGCCGCAGCCGGAATTCGACGGGATCGACCTGCGCCACGGCCGCGAGCTCATCCATGAAGCTTTCGATCGCGAACACATTGCCGTGGGCGCCGAGCGAACGCATCGCCGAGCTGCGCAACGGCCCCTGCGGCATCAGATGACGGGTGACGCTGCGTTTGCCGAGCCTGTAGAGCGGCACCGCATTGCGGTCACCGCCGCCATAGGGGCGCGGCACATCGTTGAGCAGCGCGGATGGGTGCGGCTCCTCGAGGCTCCACGCCGCCAGCAGATTGACGCCGTCGCCGCCGGACCCCGGCCGGCTGTTGTGCGACGGGCTCCAGACCTCATGGGTCCATTCCACGATGGAGCCGGTATCGTCGATTGCACCGCCGAGTGCGATCCGCATCGGCGCCCCGAACGGTGACCAGCTCAGTTCGTCGGCACGGCTCCACAAGCACATGACCGGGGCATTTCTGTTGCGTGCGAGCAGCGCGGCATCGAGCGCGACATCGTCGGCGCCGTTGTGGCCGTAGCAGCCTGACCCCTGCGCGTGAATGACTCGGACGTTCTCCGGCGAGATGCGAAGAGCGCGTGCCAGTGTCCGGCGTAGCGGATGCACGCCCTGGGTATGCGACCACACGGTGAGTGCGCCATCTTCCCACTGGGCTACAGCACAGCTCGGGCCGATCGAGGCGTGGGCGAGATAAGGGCGGGAGTATCGCGCCTCGTGCCGCTGCACATCGTCTGGCACGGCAGTCTCGTCGGCGATGAATGTAGTGCTCTGCGCTGTCAGGCCCTCCATCCACGCATCCGGATCGGTGATCGCTGGAAGCGCACGCTCCCGGGTCCATTCCGCGCTCTTGTCCGCGGTCCGGATAGCGTTGAGGGCTTGGTCGTCACGCCGGGCGACCACGCCCATGAAGCTTCCATCCGTGACGACATCGACGACACCGGGAAGGGCAGCAACGCTTGCGCGGTCGAACGATTGCAGCCGGTCGTGCGGATGGGCCGGGCGCAGCACCCGGCCGTACAGCATGCCGGGCAGGGTCATGTCCTGGATGAAGGCCGCGCCATGCAGCTTGGCGTCGAGGTCGAGCCGCCGCAGGCGGTCGTGATCGATGCTGCCACCGTACTGGTTTGGCGGTGGCAGCTCGGCGCAGGAGCGATCCAGATCGACCTTGGCGGCGAGCTGCCAATAACTGACGCCTTCATTACGGGCCGCGCGCATGAAGACACCGGAGCGGACCACCAGCTCTCCATCGCCGAGCACGGCGCGGGCCTGCTCTTCGAACAGCGTGCGAACCAACGCGCAGGCCCAGCGCATGGCGGATCCGCTGTGCTCCACCGAAAAGCTGCCGGAGGTATAGCCTTCATCTGGAGAAACCGCGGTGTCCGCCGGCGTCATCCGGATGTGGTCGAGGTCGATACCGAGCTCCTTGGCCGCGATTGCCGCAATCGCGGTGACGGCGCCCTGGCCAATCTCTACCTTGCCGGTTCGAAGGGTAACGACGCCATCGGTGTCGAACGATACCCATTGATCGAGGCGCGGATTGGCTTTGAGGCTGATAGGGAGGTCGGTCATGAGACGGCCCGTTCTGCAATGGCGCGGTCGACCGCGCGCAGGATCCGGACATGGGCGCCGCATCGGCACAGATGCCGCTCGTCCAGCACGGCGACGATTTCGCTGCGGCTGGCCGGCGGGGTCCGGGCCAGCAGCCCCGTCACGGTCATGATGATGCCGTTGATGCAATAGCCGCATTGGGCCGCCTGTTCGGCCAGGAACGTCGCGGGCAATTCGTCCGCGCCGAGGCTTTCGATTGTTCGCACGCTATGGCCCTGCACCGACCACAGCGGCGTGGTGCAGGATTGCACGGGCAGCCCGTCGACCAGCACGGTGCAGGCACCGCAATTGCCCTCCGCGCAACCGATCCGCGTGCCCCTGAGATCGAGATCATGCCGCAGCGCCGTCAGCAGCGAGGTGTCGCCGCCAACAGCGACCTGAACGTCGGCACCGTTGACCTTGAAGGCCCAAGTCTTAGAGGTCCAAGTTTCGCTGTGTTGATCGATGTCAGTCATGGCTGAATTCCGGATCGTCAAGGGGCGTGGTAGACGCCGAGGTTTTGCGCCACGAGGTCGTCATTGTTGCGAACTTCCTCCGCGCGGCCGACAAAGGCACAGCGGCCGGTGTTCAGGATCACCGCCTGGTCCGCCACTTCGAGCGCGAGATGGCGATTCTGTTCGACCAGGACAATGGATTGTCCTTCAGTCTTGAGGCGATGGATGGCACGGCCGACTTCGGCGACGATCAGGGGCGCGAGGCCTTCCGATGGCTCATCCAGCAGCAGGACGCGCGGATTGCCCATCAGCGCCCGGCCGATCGCCAGCATCTGCTGCTCCCCGCCCGACAAGGTGCCTGCGAGCTGGGTGTGGCGCTCGCGCAGCCGCGGGAACAGCTCGTAGACCCGCTCCAGCGTCCAAGGTTTGTCGCTGCCACTCTGCCGCTGCCGGGCCACCTCGAGATTTTCGCGTATTGATAGCGACGGAAAGATCCGCCGTCCCTGCGGCACGAGGCCAATGCCGGATTTCGAGATCCGTTCCGGCGACAGGCCGCGGATCGACGTGCCGAACAGGCTGATGTCGCCGTCACGCGGTGTCAGGAAACCGACAATGGTCGAGATGCAGGTGGTCTTGCCGGCGCCATTGCGCCCCAGCAGTGCGAGCACGCAGCCCGGCTGCAGCGCAAAGCTTACGCCGTGCAGCACATGGCTGTCGCCATAAAAGGAATTGACCTCGGTCAATCTCAGCGCATCAGTTGCCAAGATACACCTCGCGGGTTTTTTCGTCGGCGATCACCGCATCGCGTTCGCCGTCGACAATGACGCGGCCGTAGTTCAGAAGTGTGACGGTCTCGGCGAGATCGAGCGCCGTGTCCATGTCGTGTTCGATCATGATCACGGCGGTGTCGCGCGGAATTGAAGCGATCTGCGCTTTCACGGTCGCGCGTTCGCTGCCCGACAGTCCGGCCAGCGGCTCGTCCAGCAGCAGCACCTTCGGTTTCTGTGCCAGCGCCATGGCCAGCTCGACGCGCCGCTTCTCGCCGTACGCAATCTCCGAGACCGGATGGCCGGCGAGATGGTCGAGCCCGACCATTTGCAGGACGCGTCTGGCCTCCTCGGCAAGATCACCATAGAACGACAGCGGCCGCCACATCTGCCAGCGTGAGGGGCGCAGGCCCAGGAGCCCCAGCGTGACGTTGTGTTCGAGTGTGTCGTCGGCGAACAGCGTGATGATCTGGTAGGTGCGCGACAGGCCGCAGTGCGCGCGCCGGTGCGGCGGCAGATAGGTGACATCCTGTCCGAACAGCTTGATCTGGCCGGAATTGGGCAGAAAGTCGCCGGTGATCTGGTTGAACAGCGTGGTCTTGCCCGCGCCGTTCGGGCCGATGATCAGCCGGCGCTCGCCGGGGCGCACCAGCAGCGTAACGTCCTGGGTGACGGGGAGGCCACCGAAGGCCTTCTTGAGGTGCCTGACCTCGAGCGCATAGGCGGTGCCGCTCATCGCGCATCTCCGCGAATGCGGGCCGCAAGGCTGCGGACACCCGGCACGATCCCGGTCGGCATCACCAGTACGATGAACAGGAACACCAGCCCCAGCAGCATGTTCCAGCGCTCGACATAGGCCGAGGCATAGTTCTTCAGCAGCATCACCAGCGTGGCACCGACGATCGGGCCGCCCCGCGTTCCGGAGCCGCCGGCGATCACGCCGAGCAGGCCTTCGGCAGAGCTCGTGATCGAAAGCGAGGTGGGGTGGATGTACTTGTTGTAATAGACGTACAGCAGGCCTGCGACGCCGCTCCAGAAGCCGGCATAGATGAAGGTGATCCAGCGGATCAGCCAGGGATTGAAGCCGAGCGCCGCCATCCGGCGCGGCTGGTCGCGAACCCCTTTCAGCGATGAGCCGAACGCGGACGAGACGAACACCGTCATCAGGGCGAAGGCGATGACCGCCACGCCCAGCGCGAACCAGTAGAACGCGAACGCGCCCTCGATGGAGAGGCCGAACGGCATCGGACGCGTGATGCCGGAGATGCCATTGTCGCCATTGGTGATGAACGACATTCGATAAGCCAGCCCCCACAGCACCTGGGACAGCGCCAGAGTAATCATCAGGAAGCCGAGCCCGGTGGCACGCAACGCGATCAGGCCGAACAGTGCGGCCGTCAGGGTCGTCCCGACGATCGAGATCAGCGCCGCCGCGCCATGGCCAAAGCCCCATCGGGTGGTCACCAACGCCGCGATGTAGGCGGCGACACCGAGGAACGAGGCGTGGCCGAGCGAGGTCATGCCGCCGAAGCCGACCAGCAGATTGAGGCTCAGCGCGAAAATGATCGCGATCAGGATCTGACTGGCGAGATTGACGTAAAAGTCTCCCGCGACGAAGGGAAGCGCGAGCAAAAAGGCGGCGAACAGCCCAAGCACGATCCGGGTCATGCGCCGACCCGTCCAAACAGCCCTTGCGGGCGAAACGCGATCACCAGGATCATCGGCAGGAACAGAATGATGTAAGCGAATTCGGGCAACAGCGCGGTCCCGAACGTGTAGATGAAGCCGATGATGAAACTGCCGATGAAGGCGCCGAGCAGACTGCCGACACCGCCGAGGATGACCACGATCAACGCCAGCGGCAGCATATCCGCATCAAGCCCGGGATAGGCCGACAGGATCGGTCCACCTAGCACACCGCCGGCGCCGGCGATGCCCGCGCCGAGGCAGAACACCGCGGTGAACAGCGTCGACACCGGGATGCCGACGGCGCGCGCCATCTGCCGGTCGTCGACGCCGGCCCGGATCATGGCGCCGACCCGGGTGCGCTCCAGCAGCAGATAAAGCCCGATCGCGACCGCGATCGAGCAGCCGACCAGCACCAGGCGATAGGTGGGAAAGGCGTATCCGAACACGCCGGTCGGCGATTGCAGGGCGGAGGGGGTAGGGACGGGGATCGGATCGCCGCCCCACAGCACGAGGCAGGCGTCAGCGATGATGAACGACATGCCGAGCGTCACCAGCACCTGGCCCAGCGGGTTGGTTTTCAGGCGCGTCAGCACGAGCCGTTCGAACACGCCGCCCAGCGCGGCAACGACAAGGCCGCTCCCGAGTGCCGCGACCCAGAGATTGAGGCCGTCGATCGCGCGCAGTGCGGTCGCTCCCAAATAAGCACCGAGCATGAAGAAAGCGCCATGAGTCAGGTTGGCGAGCCGCATCAGGCCGAAGATCAGCGAGAAGCCCGACGCCAGCAAGAACAGCAGTCCGCCGAGCGACAGGCTGTTGAGGCCCTGAATGATCCAGAACTGCATACCCAATCCATGCGGTCGAGAAGGCCGCGAGGTCCAGTGCCCCGTGGCACGAGAGCCTCGCGGCTGTTGTGACGAAGCGATCAGGGTTCGAGGTTCTTGGCCGGCGGATAGTCGCGCGAATAGACCGGGTTTTTCAGGAACGCGGTCTTGTCATAGGTCCAGAACTGGCTGACGTCCGGATAGGTCTTGACCACGGAGTTCACCAGACGGCCATCCTTGCGCGTCACCTTGCGGATATAGGCGTTACCGATGATGTTGCCGAATTCGTCGAATTTGACCACGCCGCGGATGGTGTCGGTGCTGGCGCCGCGGATCGATCCGATCAACGCCTTCTTGTCGCGCGCCTTGCCGGTCGTTGTTTTGAGGGCTGCTTCCAGCACTTCGCCGGCGATATAGGTACTCGCGGCATAATAGCCGGGGTCGTATTTGTTCTGCTTGCGGAACGCCGGCGCAAACGCCTGGTTTGCCTTGTTGTCGAGTTCTGCCGAATAGAAACTGGTGGTGACGATGCCCAGCGCCTCGTCGCCCATGTTGCGGAGCACGGATTCGTCGAGTGCGGTCATGCCGCCGATCACAGCCATCTTGTCCTTCAGGCCGTATTCGATGAACTGGCGCAGGAAACGAAATCCATTCGATCCGGCTGTGCCGAGGAAGATAGCGTCGGCATTCTTGATCGAAGCGACATAACTGCCGTAGTCGGGCGCCGTCAGCGGCGGGAAGATCTTCTGGATGATCTTGCCGCCATTGTCCTCGAACACGCGCTGGAAGCCCGCGCACATCTCATGGCCATAGGCGAAATCATCGGCCATGGTGACCATGCGCTTGTACTTCAATTCCTTGGCCGCGTATTCGGCCAGTGGATAGGCGCACTGCGCCGCGGTGGCGGTCACCCGCACGAACCACGGATTAGCCTGGCGCTGGGTCATGTCTTCAGCCGCGGCGACGCCGATGGTCGGGATTTCCTTCTGCACCACATAGTCGTTGATCGCGAGCGCTTCGAACGCGGCAAGCGGGCCGATCAGGCAGTCGATGTTGTTCTTTTCGACCAGTTCCTGGCATTTGGTGCGCGCGGTCGCAGGGACACCGGCGGTGTCGGCGACGATCAACTCGATCTTGCGGTCGGCGAGGGCGCCGTTCCTTTCCTTCAGGAACATGTTCAGCGCCAATTCCATGTCGATGCCGCCGGATGCTAGCGGACCCGTTTTGGCGGCCAGAAGACCAATGCGGAATGGGCCGTTGCTTTGAGCAAACAGCAGGCCGGGCGCGGCCATGCTTGCGATACCGGCACCGGTCGCGGCGCCGACGAACTCTCGTCGCGATAATGTCATGTTGTCTCCCCGATGTTTCCTGTCAGGCGTTTTGTTTTTCGAATGCCTTTTTTGCAGGCGTTCTTATTGATTATGTACGTCCCGTCCGGTCGTCGAAGTGATCCTGTTTCTCCTTTCGCAAAAGCCGTGCGCCGAAATGCGCTCGGCACGGTGGATTAATTTATCATCTGAAAAACGGTAATTATCAAGCGATAACTATTGATGGGATCGGCGCAGGCCACCGCAACTTTTGATGCACCGCGAAAGCTGTGCCGCGTCCGCCGCGAAGTATCGTCGCAGCTCAGTCGCTGTCGCGGTGTCCGCTGTTCGTCGCCTTCAACACTTCGAACACCGCCGCGGTATCCTGGTCGCCCAATCCCATGGCCATGGCCTGGGTATAGATTGATTGTGTCGCGGTGAAGAGTGGTGTGTCGCAGCCGACATCATCAGCGAATTCGGCGATGATCGCCATGTCCTTCTTCCAGGTCGAAACCCGCATGGTGGCAGGTTCATAGACGCGCTCCGCCATCATCGGCCCGCGCAGCTGGAGGATTCGCGAGCCGCCGGCGCCGGGAGCCACGATGTCGATTACCTGCTTGAGATCGAGGCCGGCGGATTCCGCCAGCAGCATGGCTTCGGCCGAGGCGACATTGTGGATCGCCACCAGATGGTTGGCGATGAATTTCATCCGGCTGCCGTTGCCGTAGACGCCGAGGTCGGCGGTCTGCTTGGCAAAATCGGAGAACAGGGACGTGTAGCGTGCGATCGCGGCGCTGTCGCCACTGGCGTAAACAACGAGATCGCGGGTCTTGGCCTGCCCGCCGGTTCCGCTGAGTGGGCAATCCAGCGCGATATGGCCAGCCTGATCGAGGATGTCCTTGAAACGCAGCTTGTCGGCAAGGGTGAAGGTGCTGAGTTCGATCACGGTCCGCTGCCGCTGGCCGGAAGCGGCAATGTCGCCGGCCACCGCGTGGGCGGCAGCGGGATTGGGAAGGCTGGTCATGATGACACTGGTGCCATGGGCGATTTCGCGGATGGTGTCGGCGGTGATCACGCCGTTGCAGACGGCTTCGGTCCGGCGGGCTGGATCGACATCGTAACCGATGACAGTCCAGTCCCGTTCGACCAGGTTCTTGGCGATCGCACCGCCCATGATGCCCAGCCCGATGATGCCTGCGACTTTCTCGTTCAACGCCGTATCTCCGTCGGTCTCGCTGACCGCATGTTCTTGTTTATAATGATCAATCGATAAACAGTGCAATGCGCCAAGTCAATTCAAGCATTCGGGAAGAGGGAGGCGTGCCGGCGGGGGTTCGCCATGAGATCGCGGTGGGGCGGTGCGAGATCTGTTGCTTTGGCGGAACCGCTGCGGAATAAACACCACATCAAAAGCATCTGGAGCAAAGGACGATATGACCGGTCTGGCAATCATGGTGGCGCCGAATGGCGCGCGCAAAGGGCACGCGGAACATCCCAATCTGCCGATCACGGTCGATGCCATCGCGAAAGAGGCCGTGGCGTGCCAAGCCGCTGGTGCCCAGGCCATCCATATGCATGTCCGCGACGATCAGGGGCGTCACAGCCTCGACGCGAATCGCTATCTGGCCGCAACCGATGCCGTGCGCCGGGCGGCCGGTTCAGAGCTGATCGTGCAGATCACCACCGAAGCCGTCGGCCAGTACAATTCCCATGAACAGATCGCGGTGGTGCGGGCGGTGCAGCCGGAGGCGGTCAGCATTGCCACCAAGGAGCTGATCCCGGATCCGAGTGCGGAGGCTGCCGCGGCGGATCTCTATCAATGGGCGTATCAGCAGCGCATCGCCGTCCAGCACATCGTCTACGCCGCGGAAGAACTCGACAACCTGCTGGATCTCATCAAGCGCGGCATCGTTCCCGGGCAGCATCACTCGCTGATCTTTCCGCTCGGTCGTTATGCCACGGCCCAGGAAAGCGATCCGGCCGAGCTCGTGCCGTTCCTCGCCAGGGTGCGGGAGCAGGGTGGCGCCGAGCGCTTCACCTGGTGGACCTGCGCGTTCGGTGCTGCGGAAACCGCGTCGCTGGTCGCGACCGCTGCGCTCGGCGGCCACTGCCGAATTGGATTTGAAAACAGTTTCTTCAATGCGGATGGCAGCCGTGCCAACAGCAACGCCGAGCGGCTCGCCGATCTGCGAGCGTCTCTGCATGGTGTTCGCCGTCCGCGCGCCTCGCGCGCTGAGGTGTTGCGAGCGCTGGGGCGGCCGGACTAGTCGCCGGCGCATCCTTCATTGTCTTGCCGTGATCGGCATAGCGTTGTGCAAGTGCTCAGTCTCTTGTGCCGCGCACGCGCGCGGATTGGCTTGCAATCCTGATCGGATGGGTTTATTTATCGATCGATAAATCATAGGCCCTCACGGGATCATGGGAGTGCAGCATGAAGGTTCTCGGCTTTAATCACCTGTCCGTCGGCGCCAGGGATCTCGAAGAGTCGGCGCGCTTCTACCAGGCCGTGCTCGGCATGGAACTGATCCCGACCTATAATTTCGGCTTCGAGACCAAGTATCTGCGCTGCGGCGATCTTCAGCTGCATCTGTTCGAACTCGACGATCATGTTCCGCACTATCAGCACTTCGCGGTCGACGTTGACGATTTCCATGCCGCTTACGACAAGGCAAAAGCGGTTGGCGCGCTCGATGAAACGACGTTTCGCAATGCCGTGAATGAACTGCCGGATGGATGCGTGCAGATGTACCTGCGTGATCCCGCCGGCAATCTCCTCGAGATCGATTGGCCCGATGTCGGGACGCTTGACCGCTCCCGGATTCCGGAATTGAAATTGCTGTCGGAGTTCGCGACCCAGGACGACGAGGGGCTGAAGGCGTCGCTGTATCTCGATCGCCCGCACATGAAGCGAGTCGCTCCGAAAAGCACCACTGCGCGCTGAAACTGAGGGAGATCGTGATGTCAGGCGTCGTTCACAGGCTCGATCTCCATCAGCGCGCCAATGGCCAGGATGCGGCGTATGCCGGCATGCTGGAGCGGGCTTACGCGCTGCTGCCGAAATTGCGTGAACGCGCGGCCAAAACCGAGGAGATGCGCCGGCTGCCGCCGGAGACCGAACAGGACCTGCACAAGGCTGGCCTGTTTCGGATCCTGCAGCCCAAGCGGGTCGGGGGCTTCGAGCTCGATTATGTCGCGCTGGTCGATTTCGCCGACGTGGTGTCGCTTGCGGACGCCTCCGTCGGCTGGAACCTGGCCAATCTCGCCAGTCACCACTGGATGCTGGGAATGTTCGACAAGCGCGCTCAGGACCTGATCTGGGACGACGACGTCGATGCCCTGATCGCCTCGTCGTTTGTGTTTCCAGCCGGCCGTGCCCGCAAGGTCGCGGGTGGCTACACCTTGTCCGGGCGCTGGCCGTTTTCGTCAGGTGTCGATTCCAGCACCTGGAACATGTTGGCGGGCATCGTGTCATCCGACGACGAAGCGGATGGCGTCGAGTATCGCGTATTCCTGCTCAAAAAAGATGACTACAGTATCATCGATACCTGGACCTCCACCGGGCTCAAGGGCACCGGCTCCAACGACGTTGAGGCGAAGGATGTGTTCGTGCCTGATCACATGACCCTTGCGGTCAAGGACGTGGCCGGTGGGCCGAGCCCGGGCAGTGTGGTCAATCCGGGCCCGCTCTACGCACTTCCGGTGTTTGGACTGTTTCCTTATGTGCTGTCGGGCACGGCGCTCGGCAATGCCCAGGCCTGTCTCGACGATTATGTCGACATCGCCCGGCATCGCGCTTCGACCTATAACCGCGCCAAACTGGGCGACCTGCAGACGACCCAGATCAAGATCGCGGAGGCGTCGGCCAAGATCGACGCCGCACGCATGATCATGCGGCGGACCTGCATTGATGCCATGGCGGACGTTCGCCGCGGCTACATTCCGCCAATCCCAGAGAAAACCAGATACCGCCGCGACGGCGCCTTCTCCGTCAATCTCTGCACCGAAGCGGTTTCCCTGCTGTTTTCCGCCAGCGGCGCCCGCGGGCTCTACACCACCGGCGCCCTGCAGCGCCAATTCCGTGATGCCCACGCCGTCAATGCGCACATTGCATTTAGTTTCGATGCCGCCGGAACCAACTACGGCCGGGTGGCACTTGATCTGCCGTCGGAGAATCTCACCTTGTAAGGGAGCAGACCGATGGTGGCTGCGTCGCAGACTTCAAACGGACCGGACGACGAGTATTCAAGCAACAATTCCTTGATCGATCCCCGGGATTTTCGCAATGCGCTGGGGACCTTCGCGACCGGCGTCACCGTCATCACGGCGGCAGGCCCCGATGGCAAACTCGTGGGCCTGACCTGTAATTCATTTGCGTCGGTCTCGCTCAATCCGCCGCTGGTGCTCTGGAGCCTCGGAGTCTATTCCCCGAGTTTGGGCATTTTCCAGAACGCCAGCCATTTCGCTGTGAATGTGCTCGGTGCATCGCAGCGCGATCTTGCGCTGCAGTTTGCCAAACGGTCCGACGACAAGTTCGCCGGCGTTGCCTGGGAGCCGGGCCTCGGCCAGGCTCCGGTCCTGGCCGGTACCGTCGCCACTTTCCAGTGCCGCAGCGCGGACCGCTATTATGGCGGTGATCACGTCATTTTCCTTGGAGCTGTCGAAGCCTACGCTTACAACGAGACTGAGCCGCTGCTGTTTGCACGTGGCGGTTTCGGTCGTTTCAGCTCCGGGCCGGTGCCCGACAGGTCTTCATGAGTTCATGAGAAAAAAGAAGCCATCAGCTCCCGCGCGTGTGAAGCAGAAGCGCCTGTCGCCGGACGACCGGCGCAAAGAGTTCATCCGCAAAGCCACCGAGTTTTTTGCCGACGAGGGCTTTAACGGCGGCACCCGTGAACTTGCGCGCCGCCTCGGCGTGACCCAGCCCTTGCTGTATCGTTACTTTCCCAGCAAGGACGACCTGATCAAGGAGGTCTACAACAAGGTGTATCTGGAGCCGCTGAAGAGCGGCTGGGAAAAGCCTTTATCCGACCGCTCGCGTCCGATCCGGGAACGGCTGCAGCAGTTCTACAACGCCTATACCGATGCGATCTTCACCCGGACCTGGCTGCGGATCTATCTGTTCTCAGGCCTAAAGGGCCTCGACATCAACCGCTGGTACGTCAGCGTTGTCCGTGACAAGATCTTGACTCGCATCGTCAGGGAATGCCGGTTTGAAGCTGGCTTCTCCGCGCAGAGCAAACCGACAGCGGCCGAGCTGGAAATGGCCTGGGTGTTCCACGGCGGCATCTTCTATTACGGGATCAGAAAGTTCATCTACGAGGCGGTGGTGCTCGACGACAAGGAGCAGATGATCGCGGACGCCATCGATGTGTATCTGGCGGGTGTTCACAAAATCTTCGAGCACGGCGCTGAGCCCGTCGCGAAAAAATCAAACCGCCTCGATCTGGCCGCTGACAGCTGAGCGCTGGATGGCCGCAAACGTCCGCGCGTTGGCGAGCATTTCCGGATACGTGACCGGATAGGGGGTGGCGCCAAGCGCGGCGCGGCCGAAGGCCTCGAGATTGTCGCGCACCGCCGGGTGCGGCGGATAATAGGCCGTCAGCCGCTCCTGGTCGCGATAGGTTCGCGTGACATCCCAGCCGGTGGGATTCTCCGGATGAGTCCGGTCGCAGATTTCCATCCATCCCTGCGAGCCGAGCAAAGCGAGCCGGCCCATGAACGGGGTGGCAAGCACGGCCGTCAAGAGTGCGGTTGAACCATTGGCGAAAGCGAGCGTAATCGCCAGTGTATCGCCATTGGCAAAGCCGCTACCCAGTGTCGCAAGCCGCGCCCATACCTGTGTCGGCGGTCCAAGGATTGCAATCGCGAGATCGACGAGATGAATTCCGGTGGCCGACAGCGGGCCGACGGGATTGTCAGTAGTCGACAGCCGCCAATTGTCCGCCGGCAGCTTGAGAAACTTGTCCTGGCTGAAATTGCCTTCCAGCAGCAGCGCCGTGCCGAATTCGCCGTCCGCGAACCGCTTGCGCAGCTCGATGACCGCCGGTTCGAAGCGCCGCTCGTGGCCGATCCCGAGCTGCACGTTATTGCTGACGACAGCGGCGACCGCCTGTTCAGCATCGGCTGCGGTGGTGCACAGCGGCTTTTCGCAGAACACATGGCGGCCGGCGTTGGCGGCCGCCACGATTTGCGCGGCATGATGCTGCTGCGGAGTGCAGAGGATCACGGCCTGGATATCCGGCCGCACCAGCGCATCCTCGAAGCGCGCAGAAGTCTCGAGGCCGGTCGCAGCAGCGGCTGCACGCGCGGACTCCTGCGGATCGATGCCGAGCACCGGACGGATCACATCGCTGGTCGCAAGGCTTCTGGCAATGGTCTGGCCCCACCATCCAAGGCCGACGATGGCTGCTTTGATCATCGACGTCATTCCGCGCGTTATGATTGAGCGAGCTGGCCGCGATACCAGTCGCCGATCTCGCTCGCGGTCATCAGGGCCACGCCGTCATGGCCGGTGACATAGTCGAGCAGCTGCTCGAGGTATTTGATCCGGTGCGGCACGCCCGTGATGTAGGGATGGATCGAGATCGCCATCACCCGGGCATTCTCGGCGCCCTCGAGATAGAGCCGGTCGAACTGATCGATGCTCCGGCGCAGGAATTGATCCGACGGCAGATGCTGCAGGGCATGGACCACGATGTCGTTGGTCTCGACCGTATAGGGAATGGTCGTCACCCAGCCGTGCGGCGTGTCGATGTCCTGCGGCAGGTCGTCGATCACCCAGTCAGCGACATACTCGATGCCGTTCAGGCGCAGCAGATCGAGGGTCGTCTCGGTTTCCGTCAGGCCCGGGCTTTCCCAGGAACGTGGCGCCTTGCCGGCGAACGTGGCGATAGTGTCGACGGCACGCTTGATCGCATCACCCTGGTTGTCCAGCTTGTGCATCGGCCCCTGCAGGAAACCATGCCCCATGAACTCGAAGCCGGCGTCGCGCGCCGCCGCCGCCACCCGCGGATACGACGTGCAGACATTGCCGTTGATCGCCAGCGTCGCGGGGATGTTGCGATCCGTCAGCGCCTTTAATTGGCGCCAGAAGCCGACCCGCATGCCGTATTCATGCCATGACCAGTTCGGCACGTCGGGTAGCAGCGGTTGCCCCATGGGCGGGCTGAGTACCGTGCGCGGCATGGCGTTCTCGATGCGCCATTCCTCGACATTGAGGATCACCCAGACGGCGAGCTTCTTACCGCCGGGCAGCACGAGTTTCGGACGATCGACGATGGCTTGATAGGGAATTCGGTCGGAGAGAGCCAAGGCACATTCCTGTTGTTTGTTATTGTTGATTGATGCCGCGCCGTGTGCGGCCAGACGTTATTCTGCAGCGTTGCTCTCGCGAGGCAAGCCCGCATTGATAAGCGGCATCACTTTCTCCGCCATCAGGATCATGGAGCGACGTCCGAGCTCGCGGTCTTTCCAGTCCTTGCCCGCGTACAGCAGCGTGCCAAAAGGTCCGACCTCGTCCTGGAACGCGAGCAACTGGTCGGCGACGCTGTCGGGCGTGCCATGGATGATCAGCTTGTCGCAGACCATCTCCAGCGTGACTTCATCGTCGGGCTGGTCGCGGCGAGTCTTGAACAGGTCGATACGGCCGTTCTTTTTCAGTTTTGTGAACAGCGACCGGTAATAATACACATAGGGCCCGTTCGGATCGGTAGCGTAGGCTTTGGCGGTTGCGGCGTCCTCGGCGACGAACACGCTCTTGGCGACACGCCAGTTGGCTGCGTCCACCGCGCGCCCGGCACGGGTGCAGCCCTCGGCATAGTTTGGCCAGTGGCTTTTGACCCAGGCCGGCATCAGGAAGTTAGCCGAGATCGGATCCCAGCCGCGGGCGGCGGCTTCAGTCACGCCCTTGGAAAACGGCGCCACTGCCGTCACCACGATCGGCGGATGCGGACGCTGCAGCGGGCGCGGGATGTAGCCCTGGCCGATCTCCTTCACCAGGGTGCGGGCCGTCGACACCGTCCAGTATTTTCCCTGCAGGTTGTAGGGCGGCTCGCCGGCCCAGATCGCCAGCACCTGGTTGATCGCCTCCAGGAACATTTCGTTGCGGTTGAAATCCAGGTTGCCGAACAGCTCGGCGTCCGACAGCAATCCGCCGGGGCTGATGCCGAGGATAAAGCGGCCATCCAGCATGTGGTCCAGCATCGCGATGCTGGCGGCCACCGCGGCCGGGTGGCTGTTCGGCATGTTCACGGTGCCGGTGCCCAGGCGGATCTGCTTGGTCGCGGCCGCGATCCAGGCAAGGAAGGCGACGCAGGAGGTGATGTTCTCCGCCTTGTCGGTGACATGCTCGCCGACATAGGCCTCGTTGAAGCCGAGCTCGTCGGCCAACAGGAAGGCTTCGCGGTCTTCCGCAAGCGACTGCCGCCAGTCCTTGTCGAGAGGATGGATTGGCATGGTGAAAAAGCCCAGCTTCATCGCGCGTCCCTGCATGTTTGTCGTTGCGCTCAATATGCGTGATTGGACGCTATTAGAAAAATCATTATTCTTACTTTCTCGCATTAGAAAGTATGATGGATCATGATTTCGCTCCGCCAGCTCAGATCGTTCGTGGCCGTCTATGAAGCCGGGTCCTTTACCGCCGCCGCCGCGCGGGAAGGGGCCACCCAGTCCGGGATGTCGCAGCACATCAAGCAGCTGGAGACCGAGCTCGGCGCCGCGCTGCTGGAACGGCAGGGGCGGGAGGTCGCGCCGACGGTCGCCGGAACACTCTATTATAAGGAGTGCCTTGAGGTCCTGAAGCGGTTGGATGCCGCCGGGCATGGAGTTGTCGGCAATTCGGTGCGCGGCGCCATCCGGATCGGCCTGATGCCGACGTTCACGCGCTCCCTGCTGGCGCCGGCATTGGACAAGTTTCTTGCCGCGGCGCCGGGCGCTGTGATCAGCGTGATCGAGGCTTATTCCGGTGTGTTGACCGAGATGACCCAGAAAGGTGAACTGGATTTTGCCGTGGTGCCGGCGTTTGAGGGCGCGACCGGCGTATCGCAGCGGCTGCTGGTGCGCGACCGCGAGATGCTGGTGCGGGCGAAGGGCCGTCATCGCGGCCATTTGAAGCCGGTGCGGCTATCAGAGCTCGGTCCGCTGAAGGTCGTGCTGCCCGGCAAGCAGAACACCCGGCGCCGCACCATCGAGACCTATTTCAGCACCAATGCGGTGACCGTCGCGCAGCGGCTCGATCTCGACGCGATGATGGGCACGCTGCAATTTGTCGCGGCCGGGGACTGGGTCGCGATCCTGCCGTTCGTCATGATGCTGGCGGATCTCGATGACGGGCGTTTCGAGATCCGCCCGCTGGATGCGCCGCCGTTCTATTCCGAATTCGTCTTGATCGAGCCCTCGCGCAAGGTGATGTCGCCGGCGGCGGCGCTGTTTGCCGGTCTGTTGAAAGCGGAGGCCGCGTTGGCGCAGCAGGTTTTCCGCAAGCGCATTGCGGGCAACGCGGCCGGTTCGCGCCGGAAAGGCGGCTGATCGCCGCACGTTTGTGCGATGCGAGAAGAACTGTGAAGTCAGTAGTATCCCAATGACTTCGTATCGGCTTTCGCTTGGTTCGGTTGGTTCAACCCGTCGTGATCCCCGCGGTAATCGGTTCGCGAAACTGAGGACGAGTAAATAATCGTTCGATAAACAAGCTTGACCTTTGTCGCGGGCCACCCTCTAATTGGGATTGAGGCTCATCCATAAAAATGAGGCAGGGAGGCGGGACGAATGAAAGCTTCGGCTTTCAGCTATGCGCGTGCATCGAGCGTGGACCATGCGCTCGAACTGCTTGCCGTGCATGGTGAGCAGGCCAAGGTGCTCTCGGGTGGACAAAGCTTGATGCCGGCGCTGAACCTGCGTCTGTCGGCGCCTGAATGGATTGTCGATATTGGCGGGCTTGCGGAGTTACGCGGGATTTCCGTCAGCGACGGCATGTTGCGGATCGGCGCGCTGACTCGCCATGCCGATGTGCAGGCGTCAGCGGAGATTGCGCGGCATGCACCTCTGCTGACCGAGGCGATCGCCCATGTCGCGCATCCCGCGATACGCAACCGTGGCACGCTTGGCGGCAGTCTGGCGCATGCGGATCCCGCCTCGGAGCTGCCGGCCTGCGTCCTGGCGCTGGATGCCACCATCGTGGTCAGGGGGCAGGACTATGAGCGGCGCGTTCCGGCGGCGGACTTTTTCCAGGGCATCTATGAGACGGCGTTGACGCCGGAAGAGCTGCTGACGGCAGTCGAGATTCCGCTCAAGCCGGAGAGCATTCACTTTTTCCATGAGCACGCCCGCCGCAAGGGCGACTACGCCATCGTTGGCCTCGCCGCCAGCGCGGCCATAACCGGCGATGCCTTCGTCGATCTGCGGCTGGCGTTCTTCGCGGTCGGCGACCGGCCATTGCTTGCAGATGCGTCGTCCCATCTTGTCGGTGGGCCGGTGACCGCGTCGACGCTGGCCGCTGCGCAGGCGGCCCTGGATGATGAGCTTGATCCCCAGGAGGATCAGCAGGCGTCAGCCGGAATGCGCCGCTATCTCGCACGCCAATTGCTGGAGCAGTGCGTCGCGACATTGCTGCAGCGTCCCGATCTGCGGACAAGGAAGTTCGCATGACGGCGCCGCTGCCGATCTCGCTGAAGGTGAACGGTGAGCTGATCGAGGCCCATGTGCTGCCGCGGCTGAACCTCGCCGATTTCCTGCGCGAGCATCTCGGGCTGACCGGCACTCATGTCGGCTGCGAACATGGTGTCTGCGGCGCCTGCACGGTGCGGCTGAACGGCGATATCGTGCGGGCCTGCCTGCTGCTGGCGGTCCAGCTCGATGGCGCGTCAGTCGAGACCGTCGAGGGGCTGTCCGACACTGGTGAAATCGCTGATCTGCAGGCGGCATTCCATACCCGCAATGCGCTGCAATGCGGCTACTGTACGCCCGCCATGCTGATCACGGCGCAGGATCTGCTGAAGCAGATGCCGCAGCCGGATCGTGAGCAGATCCGCGAGCATCTGTCGGGCAATTACTGCCGCTGTACCGGCTATCATGCCATCGTCGACGCGGTGGAAGCGACGGCGCGCAAGCGGGTGGGGCGCGCATGAGCAGCGTGTCCGACCGGCCGAGCGGGCTATCGGTGCTGGACCGCCCCAACTCCTACATCGGCAAGACCGTGCCGCGGCCAAATCTGGCGCGCTTGCTGCAGGGGCGCGGCCAGTATGTCAGCGACATGACGCTGCCGCGGATGGCGCATGTGGTGTATCTGCGCTCGCCGCATGCGCATGCGCGGATTGTTGCGATTGATGCAACGGTAGCCAAGGCCAAGCCTGGCGTGATTGCGGTGGTTACCGGGCGTGAGCTGGCCGAGGTCATCACCCCATGGGTCGGCGTGCTGACACATCTCAAGGGCCTGAAGTCGGCCCCGCAGCACGCGATCGCCGTCGATCGGGCCTGCTGGCAGGGCGAAGCCGTCGCTGCCATTGTTGCGACCAGCCGCGCGCTGGCCGAGGACGCGGCCGAGCATGTCGTGGTCGAGTACGCTGAGCTTGCGCCGGTGACGGACATGCGCACCGCGCTTGATCCGGAAACGCCGGTGATTCATCCTGACCTCGGCGATAATCTGGCGTTCGAGCGTAATCTCGATGCCGGTGCTGTCGACCAGGCATTCGCTGAAGCCGACGAGGTTGTGGAAGCGGAGTTCGTGTTCGGCCGACACACCGGCGTGACACTGGAGCCGCGCGCCGTGCTCGCCGACTGGAATGCCGGCGAGGGGCGGCTGACTATCTATCAGGGCACCCAGGCGCCGCACATGGTGCAGAATATCGCCGCCAAGCACCTCGGCCTCGATGAGGCGCAGGTGCGGGTGGTGTGCAAGGATGTCGGCGGCTCCTTCGGCATCAAGGTTCACATCTATGCCGACGAGATGGCGACCTCTGCGCTGTCGAAGCTGTTGCGCCGTCCGATCAAGTTCGTTGCCGACCGGGTCGAGAGCTTCAACACCGACATCCACGCCCGCGATCATGTCTGCGAGGGACGCATCGGCGTCAACAAGGACGGCACCATCACGGCGTTTGCGATCGACGATCTCACAGGCGTCGGCCCCTATTCGATGTATCCGCGCACCAGTGCTGTGGAGGCCAACCAGGTGGTCAATCTGGTCGGCGGCCCTTATGCCACGCCGAACTACCGGGCGCGGGCGCGCGTCGTGTACCAGAACAAGAACGTCACCTGCCAGTACCGGGCCGTCGGCCATCCGATCGCCTGCTCGGTCACCGAGGGATTGGTCGATCTGGCCGCAAAGCGGATCGGGATGGATCCGGTGGAGATCCGCCGGCGCAACCTCGTTCGTGATGATGCCTATCCCTGCAGCTCGCCGGCCGGACTGAAATTCGAGGCGCTGTCGCACCATGCCTCGCTCGACAAGCTGCTGGCGATGATGAAGTACGACGAGCTGCGAGCCGAACAGGCGGCGCTGCGCAAGCAAGGCATCTACCGCGGCATTGGCATCGCCAGCTTCATCGAGATTACCAATCCCGGGGCCGCGTTCTACGGCGTTGGCGGCGCGCGGATTTCGTCCCAGGACGGCGTTGCCGTGCGGCTCGACGCCACCGGCTTTGTGATTTGCCAGACCAGCATCACCGAGCAGGGGCAGGGGTCGGAATCGCTGACCGCGCAGATCGTCGGCAGTGTGCTCGGCGTCTCGATGGAGCGGGTGCGGGTTATTCTCGGCGACACCGACAACACGCCTTATGGCGGCGGCACCTGGGCCTCGCGCGGCGCCGGCATCGGCGGCGAGGCCGCGTTGCAGGCCGCCAAGGTGCTGCGTGGCAATATCCTCAATGTCGCGGCGGCGATCCTGCAGTCCAAGCCAAGCGATCTCGATATCGTGGACAATGCGGTGGTCGACGCACAGGGCGGCCAGCAGCGCATCGAACTGCAGGAATTGGCGCGGATTGTTTATTTCCGGCCGGATACCCTGCCGCCGGGCTTTCAGCCGGAACTGATGGCGACGCGCCACTATGTGCCGCGCGAATATCCATTCGCCTTCACCAATGGCATCCAGGCCTCATGGCTCGAAGTCGACACCGAAACCGGCTTCATCAAGCTGCTCAATCACTGGGTGGTGGAGGACTGCGGCACGGTGATCAATCCGCAACTGGTCGACGAGCAGGTGCGCGGCGGCGTGGTGCAGGGGCTGGGGGCGGCGCTTTACGAACACTGCATCTACGATGAGCGGGGCCAACTGACCAACGCCAACATGGCGGACTATCTCGTGCCGATGTCGGGCGAGATGCCGGACATCGAGGTCGCGCACGTGATTTCTCCGACACTGGAAACCGAACTCGGCGCCAAGGGCGCGGGCGAGGCGGGCACCGCCGGTGCGGCCGCCTGTGTCGCCAATGCCGTCAATGATGCCTTGTCACCTTTCGATGTTACCATCACGGAAATCCCGCTGACACCACGGCTTATTCTCGAAGCGCTCGGACGTGTCTGACCATTGATACTGCAATCGTAACGAACCAACGCAAGAACCAAAAATCAGAGTTGTTTACGGAGGAATTCATGACCAGGACGACCAAGCTGATCTCACGCCGAAAGCTTCTGGCCACGGCAAGTGCCGGTGCGGTGCTCGCGGCGTCGCCGTTCCGCATCAATCTCGCGCAGGCGCAGGAAGCGACCATCAAGGTCGGCTTTCCGGTGCCGCTGACCGGCCCCTATGGCACTGAGGCGCAGGACCAGGTGCGCGCCGCCGAAGTCGCCATCGCCGAATTCAACGAAGGCGGCGGTCTGAACGGCCGCAAAGCCGAATTGCTGGTGCGCGACGACAAGCTCAATCCCGGCGAAGCCGCCACCCGCACCCTCGAATTGATCGAAAAGGAAAAGGTCTCCTTCATCGTCGGCAGCCTGTCGGCCGCTGTCCAGCTCGCGGTCAACAACGTGACCAAGGAGCGAGGTATCATCTTCAATTCGATCAGCCAGTCCGACACCATCAATGAAGTCGCCGACTTCAGCAAATACACCTTCCACGAGGCACTCAATCCGCACATGACCGCGGGTGCGGTCGGTCGTTACGCCTTCCCGAAATTCGGCAAGAAGGTCGCGTTCCTGACCGCCGACTATGCCTACGGCCATGAAATGGTCAGAGGCTTCCAGGAGGCCGGCAAGGCCTTCGGGGTCGAGACGCTGGTGGATATCCGCCATCCGCTCGGCACCACGGATTTCTCGACACTGCTGCCGCGCATCCAGGCGCTGAAGCCGGACATCCTCTGCATCAGCAATTTCGGCCGTGACCAGCAGATCGCGCTGAAGCAGGCGACGGACTTCGGCATGAAGAAGTCGATGAAGATCGTGGCACCGATCGTGCTCTACACCGGCCGCGTCGCGGCGGGCGCGCAGGCATTCGAAGGCGTGATCGGCGGCACATCGTATTACTGGGGCATCGAAGACAAGATCGCCTCCGCCAAGGCGTTCAATGATCGTTTCCGCAAGCTGCATGGCGGCAAGGTGCCGTCGGACTACGGCGCGCTCGGTTATGGCGGCGTCAAGACGCTGCTGATGGGCGCCAAAGCCGCCGGCAGCCTCGACCCCGACAAGGTGATCGCCGCGGTCGAAGCGCTGAAATACGACTATTACAAGGGGCCGCAATACTATCGCAAATGCGATCACCAGTCGGTGCAGTCGGTGCTGATCATCGAATCCAAGGTGACCCCGCAGAAGGGCGACGCCGATGTGTTCAATGTGATCGAGACCGAAGCGCCGAACGAAACCAACCTGCGCACCTGCCAGGCGCTGGGCCACAAGGCCTGAATCAAGCATGCGCGCCCTCGTTCGGGGCGCGCATCTCTCCGGAGAGTTTCCTGATGGTTGATTTGACATGGCCGGTTTGAGCTTCGACCTGATCGCTCTGCAGCTGTTCACCGGGCTGGCGCTGGGCGCGATCTATGTGCTGTTCGCCATCGGCCTCTCGCTGATCTTCGGCATGCTGACGGTGGTGAACTTCGCCCACGGCGCGTTCTACATGGTCGGCGCTTATGTCGGGCTGTTCCTGCTGTCGATGGGTAGCAATTTCTGGCTCTGCATCGTTGCCGTTCCGCTGATTGTCGGCAGCGTTGGCATGATGGTGGAGCGCTTCCTGGTGCGGCCCCTGTACGGCCGCGGCGTCGACTATCCACTGCTGCTGACCTTCGGCCTCAGCTACATCATGGTCGAACTCGTACGTATCGCGTTCGGCACCAGCGGCTATCCGTTCGAGACGCCGGAACTGCTGCAGGGCGCCGTCGACATCGGCGTCGGCTATTTTCCGCTGTATCGTCTCTTTGTCATCGGTGCGGCCGTGGTCGTGCTGCTGGGCCTCTGGCTGTTTCTCGAGCGCACCAGCTTCGGCCTGATCATCCGCGCCGGTGCGCGCGATCCACAGATCGTGCGCGTGCTCGGCGTCGACGTGTCGCGGGTGTGGCTGGTGGTGTTCGGCATCGGCACCGCGATTGCCGGTCTTGCGGGCCTGCTGGCCGCGCCGCTGCAGGGCGTGATCCCGGAAATGGGCGCCACCATTCTGGCGGAAGCTTTTGTCGTCACGGTGGTCGGTGGCATGGGTTCGATCGGAGGCGCCGTCATCGCAGGTTTGCTGGTGGGTGTCGTGGTCAGCATGACCTCGCTGTTCGCCCCGGAAATGGCCAAGGTGTCGATCTTTGCCCTGATGGCAATCGTACTGCTGATCCGTCCGCAGGGTTTCTTCGGCCGCGCCGGATTGATGAGCTGACCGAATGAACGATCTCTCCCAAACCGTCGCCCAGGCCCGCGTCGAACCGGCGAGCTGGTTCGAATTCGCCCGGCGCCACCGTGCGATCCTTGCCAGCCTGTTCGTGCTGGTATTCCCGCTGGTGATGCCGTTCACGGCGCTGGCGGTGAACATTCTGATCTATGGGCTCTATGCGCTCGGCTTCAACCTGCTGTTCGGCTATCTCGGCCTGCTGTCGTTCGGCCATGCGGCGCTGTTCGGCACCGGCGCCTATCTCTGCGGCATCGCCATCGTGCATTTTGGCTTGCCCTGGTATGCGGCGATCGCGATTGGCGTCCTTGGTGGCCTTGTCATGGCGGCACTGATCGGCAGCCTCGCCATCCGCACCCGCGGCATCTACTTCGCCATGGTGACCATGGCACTGGCACAATGCGTCTATTACCTGTTCTATCAGGCGATCGACTGGACCGGTGGCGAGAACGGCCTGCGCGGCATCAACGTGCGTGCCATCGATATTTTCGGGCTGAAGTTCGATTTCATCAATCCGCTGACGCGGTACTATGTGGTGGCGGCGTTTGTCATTGCCGCCTTCTTCATGCTGTCCCGCATCCTGGCCTCGCCGTTTGGCGCGGTGATCGAAGCGGTGCGCGAGAACGAGGCGAGGGCGCGGGCGTCCGGCTACAACGTGACTGCGACCCGTCTTCTGACCTTCGTGTTATCCGGCGGCTTCTGCGGGCTGGCCGGGGCGCTTGCCGCTCTGCATTTGTCGATCGTCCCGATCGAAATCCTGCACTACGAGACCTCGGGCATGGTGGTGATGATGTCGCTGCTCGGCGGCATGGGCACCTTCTTCGGCCCGTTCGTCGGTGCGGCGGTGTTCCTGCTCCTGGAAAACCTGGTGTCGCTGTGGACGGTGCACTGGCAATTGATCGTCGGCGCTGTGTTCGTGATCTGCGTGCTGTTCTTCCCGGCCGGCATCTGGGGCACTATTCTGAAGCGGATCAAGCCATGACGACTGCTATGGCATCTTCACAGGCCAACTCGTCAGATGTGATCCTGCGCACCAGCGGCGTCAGCAAGACGTTCGGGAAGTTCAGGGCCCTGCACGACATCTCGGCGGAGTTTTCCCGCGGCGCCATCACCTCGATCATCGGTCCCAATGGCGCGGGCAAGAGCACCTATTTCAATCTGCTGTCGGGAGCGTTCCCGCCGTCCGGCGGCAAGATCGAGTTCGAGGGGCGCGACGTCACCAACGTCCCGCAGCACAAGTTCGCCCACATGGGCATCGCGAAGTCGTTTCAGATCACCAACATCTTTCCGCAACTGACGACGCGGGAGAATGTTCGGGTCGGGCTGCAGGCGTTCGTCTCGCGTTACGACATCTGGCAGCCGCGGGCCAAGCTTGCGGGTCTTGTCGAGCGGGCGGATGCGCTGCTGGCGCTGGTCGGATTGTGGGACCGGCGCGAACGGCTGGCTAAGGAATTGGCCCATGGCGAACAGCGGGCACTGGAAATCGGCATGGCGTTGGCCGCCGATCCGCGTCTGCTGCTGCTCGATGAGCCGACCGCGGGCATGAGCCCGGAAGAAACCCGGGTGATGATGGATCTGATCGTCAAGCTGTCGAAAGAACGCACGGTGATCCTGGTCGAGCACAAGATGAAGCTGGTGATGGGGATCAGCGATCGGGTGCTGGTGCTGCATCACGGCGAACTGCTGGCGCAGGGGACACCTAACGACGTGCGCCAGAACGATCAGGTCAAGCGTGTCTATCTCGGCCAGCGGGAGCATTGAGGCATGTCGCAGGCCATGTTGCGGGTCGAAAATCTCAATGCCTGGTATGGCGCGAGCCATGTGCTGCAGGACATCGGCCTTGAGGTGAACAAGGGCGAAATCGTCTGCCTGATCGGGCGCAATGGTGCCGGCAAGACCACGACCCTGAAGTCGATCATGGGCCTGCTGGACAAGCGGCGTGGCTCCGTCGCCTTCAAGGGCAAGGAGATACTCGCACAGCCCGCCCACGTGCGCTTTGCGCTGGGGCTTGCTTACGTGCCCGAGGAGCGCCGCATCGTTCAGGGCCTGACGGTGCGGGAGAACCTGCGGCTCGGCCTGGTCGCGTCGCCCGACAAGAAGAAAGAGACGGAGCTGATCGCAGGCATTGCCGAGATTTTTCCGCGCCTCGCCGAGCGGTTGGACCAGGAAGCCGTGACCATGTCTGGCGGCGAGCAGCAGATGCTGGCAATCGCGCGCGCGATGATCGCAAGCCCCGATCTGATCATGCTGGATGAGCCCTCCGAGGGCATCATGCCGGTGCTGGTCGACGAGATGTTCGAACTGTTCCGCAAGATGAAGACCCAGGGCACCACCATCCTGCTGGTCGAACAGAATGTCGAGCTGGCGCTCGACATTGCCGATCGCGCCTATGTGCTCGATCAAGGGGCGGTCGTGCACCATGCCACCGCTAGTGCCCTGCTGGCCGACGACGACATCAAGGAGCGTTACTGTTCCGTATGACATCCGGCGGACGGGTTCGCAATTCGTCATGCCGTTTAAATGATCAAGTGATAAATTAAAGGAAAGGAAGACCACATGAAAGTTGACCGCGCCGCCATCTACGAAGCCGCCAAAAAGCTGTCGAACTGGGGCCGCTGGGGCCAGGACGACCAGATCGGGACCCTCAACAATGTGACGCCCGAGGATGTCATCAATGCCGGCAAGCTGATCAAGAAGGGCAAGGTGTTCGCACTGGGCCTGTCGCTGAAGGAGCCGATCCAGTCCGGCCTGTTCGGCGGCCGCTGGAATCCGATCCACACCATGCTGGCCACCGGCACCGATGCCGCCGCCGGCAATCAGGATAACCCGTCGCCGTACCTGCGTTACGCCGACGACGCCATCAACATGCCCTGCCAGGCCTCGACCCAGTGGGACGCGCTCTGCCACATCTTCCTCGATGACAAGATGTACAATGGTTTCGACGCCAAGCTGGTCGACGCCCGCGGCGCCAAGAAGCTCGGCATCGAGCATGTCCGCAACAAGATGGCCGGACGCGGGGTGCTGCTCGACGTCGCGCGCTTCAAGGGCGTCGATTCCCTCGACGACGGTTATGCCATCACCAACGCGGACCTCGATGCCTGCGCCAAGGCGCAGGGGGTCGAGATCCGTAAGGGGGATTTCGTCATCGTCCGCACCGGCCACCAGGAGCGCTGCCTGGCGAAAAAGGACTGGAGCGGTTACGGCGGCGGCAACGCCCCCGGCGTGGCGTTCGAAACCTGCTACTGGATCCGTGAAAAGGACATCGCCGCCATCTGCACCGACACCTGGGGCTGCGAAGTTCGTCCCAACGAAACCAATGAGGCCAATCAGCCATGGCATTGGGTCGTGATTCCGGCTATCGGAATCTCGATGGGCGAAATCTTCTACCTGAAGGAATTGGCCGAGGATTGCGCGCAGGACAAGGTGTATGAATTCTTCTTCACGGCGCCGCCGTTGCACCTGCCCGGTGCGGCTGGATCGCCGATCAATCCTCAGGCGATCAAATAATCGCGGAGACCTGTGATGGCCAATTATCTCAAACAGAGCCGCGATGCGGCCCAGCGCGCCGAGGACGATTCCAAGGTTCGCGCGACGGTGGAGGCGATCCTCACTGACATCGAGCAGCGCGGCGATGCCGCCGTGCGCGAGCTGTCGGTGAAGTTCGACCAGTGGGATCGCAAGGATTATCGGCTCACCGACGCCGAGATCAAAGAATGTCTCGGCGAGCTCTCGCAGCGAAACATCGATGACATCAAGTTCGCCCAGGAGCAGGTGCGCAACTTCGCCCAGCACCAGCGCGACTCGATGAAAGATATCGAGGTGGAGACGCTGCCGGGCATTGTGCTCGGGCACAAAAACATCCCGGTCAATTCGGTCGGCTGTTATGTGCCGGGCGGCAAGTATCCGCTGCTGGCGTCAGCGCACATGTCGGTGATCACGGCGAAAGTCGCAGGCGTCCAGCGGATCGTCACCTGCGCGCCGCCGTTCCACGGCAAGGCGGCGCCGGCCATCGTGGCGGCGCAGCACCTTGCTGGCGCCGACGAGATCTACTGTCTCGGTGGTATCCAGGCGGTAGGAGCGATGGCGCTGGGAACGCCATCAATTGCGCCGGTGGACATGCTGGTCGGCCCCGGCAATGCCTTTGTCGCGGAAGCCAAGCGCCAGCTGTTCGGCCGGGTCGGCATCGATCTGTTCGCGGGACCGACGGAAACCCTGGTGATCGCCGACGACACTGTCGACGGCGAGATGTGCGCGACCGACCTGCTGGGGCAGGCTGAGCACGGGCCGAACTCGCCGGCGATCCTGCTGACCAATTCGGACAAGCTCGCGCGCGAAACCATGGCCGAGATCGAGCGTCTCTTGAAGATCCTGCCGACCGCGGCCGTCGCTGCCAAGGCCTGGGAGGACTATGGTGAAGTCATCGTCTGCGATTCCGAGGAGGAGATGGTGCGCGAGGCCGACCGCATCGCCTCCGAGCACGTGCAAGTGATGACCCGCGATCCGGATTATTTCCTCACCCACATGACCAACTACGGCGCGTTGTTTCTGGGGCCGCGCACCAATGTCGCCTATGGCGACAAGGTGATCGGCACCAACCACACCCTGCCGACCAAGAAGGCGGCGCGCTACACCGGCGGACTGTGGGTCGGGAAATTCCTCAAGACCGTGACTTACCAGCGCGTGCTGACCGATGAGGCGTCCGCCATGATCGGTGAATACTGCTCGCGTCTGTGCATGCTCGAAGGCTTTGCCGGCCATGCCGAACAGGCTAACGTGCGGGTGCGCCGTTATGGTGGACGCAATGTGCCTTATGCGAGTGCCGCTGAATGAACACGCAACCTCTGCCGCAGACCCCCTCACTGCGGCTTGATGGCCGCCGCGCCCTGGTTACCGGAGCAGGGCGGGGCATCGGCTTGGCCGCCGCCTGTGCGCTTGCCGAGGCAGGCGCGCATGTCACGCTGTGCGCGCGCACGGCGAGTGAGATCGACGCCGCTGCCGCGGGACTGCGTGACAAGGGTCTTGCCGCAGATACGCTGGCGCTCGATGTCACCGACGTCGAGGCGTTTCGGGCTGCCATCGACGGACGCGAGCCGTACCACGCTTTCGTCAACAATGCCGGCACCAACCGGCCCAAGCCGGTCACCGACGTGTCGCTCGAAGACTACGACGTGGTGATGAACCTGAACGTCCGCGCCGCCTATTTCGCGGCGCAGTCGGTCTGCCGCCGGATGATAGAGGGGGGCTTCCGCGGCTCGATCATCAACATGTCGTCGCAGATGGGACATGTCGGCGGACCGAACCGTTCGCTGTATTGTGCGTCGAAATGGGCGATGGAGGGGTTCTCCAAGGCCATGGCGCTCGACCTCGCGCCGCATGGCATCCGGGTCAACACCCTGTGCCCGACCTTCATCGAAACCCCGATGACGCGTCCCTTCCTAGAGGATGAAGCGTTCAAGGCGAGCGTGGTGGCGAAAATCAAGCTGGGGCGTCTCGGTCGCGTCGAAGACTTGATGGGCGCAATCCTGTTCCTCGCCAGCGACGCGTCATCGCTGATGACGGGATCGTCACTGGTGATCGACGGCGGCTGGACGGCGGAGTAGCGGGGACAGGCAACACCTGTCTGCTATCCCGATAGATGGGTCCTGAGCGAGGCGATCCATTTCGCACTGCACGCTTCGCCTGCGCGGTGAAGCGAAGCGCCTCTCGCAACCTTTCCGAAGCCGGATTAGTCTGGCGGCCGCCGGGCCGGATCAACCGCCGGCGCGTACATGGGGAGGATGTGATGACACGCGAAGTGCCGCGCGATCCGCAATCAACGATGTCACGACGAACGCTCGTCCACGGCCTGGCGATTACTGCCGGTGCTACTGCTCTCGCAGCCGGCGGCGCGCTGGCCCAGCAGGGGGGCGAACTGGGGCCGCCGTCGACGATCACCAGCCCGCCGCGTGACTTCGGCCCTGGCGGCGCCCCGACCACCTATTTCTGGGACCCCGACATCATCGCGGTCGATCCCTCCTTTAATGACCTCGCTCAGCCCAACGCAGCGATCAAGCGTCTGCACACCGGATTGTTATGGGCCGAAGGGCCGGCCTGGAGCGCACAGGGCCGTTATCTGCTGTGGAGCGACATTCCCAACAACAGGCAGATGCGATGGTCGGAGGACGACGGCCGCGTTTCCGTATTTCGTTCGCCCTCCAACAACTCCAACGGCAATTCGTTCGACTTCCAGGGCCGGCAGCTCTCCTGCGAGCATCTCACCCGCAGAGTCGTGCGCTACGAGCACGATGGCACGGCGACCGTGCTTGCCGACAATTTTAACGGCAAGAAGCTCAATTCGCCCAACGATGTGGTCGCTCATCCGGATGGCAGCTACTGGTTCACCGACCCGCCTTATGGCGGCCAGCTCTATGAAGGCGAGCCGGATGTTGCGGGCGGCCCCAGCAATGCAGGCGGCAAGCTCAATCCAAGGATCGGCCAGCCGGCGGGCTTCGTGCCCGGCAGGCGCGAGCTTCCGACCAACTGCTATCGCGTCGATCCCAGCGGGCGCACCGATCTCGTGGTGACCGAGGACCAGGTGCCGGATCCTAACGGCCTGGCGTTCTCGCCCGACTACAAGAAGCTGTACGTCGCCAGCACCGGCAAAGGGCCGGGCGACAGCGGTGCGGGCGGCAAAGGCGACATGTTTGTGTTCGATGTCGGCACCGACAACAAGCTCAGCAATCAAAAGAAGTTCAGCGATTGCGTGATTGACGGTGTGAAGTGCGGTCCCGACGGCGTGCGCTGCGATGTCAACGGCAATGTCTGGCTCTCGAGCAATGCCGGCCGCCGCGTCGGCTATAACGGCGTGACCGTATGGTCGCCGGACGGCAAGCTCATCGGCCGGATTCGTCTGCCCGAGGTCTGCGGCAACATCTGCTTCGGCGGCCCCAAGCGCAACCGCCTGTTCATGGCCGCGAGCCAGTCGCTCTACGCCGTGTATACTGCGACGCAGGGCGCAGGGCCGGGCTGATCCGGTCGCCATGAGACCGGGAAGGAAGCGCCGGCGTGATCCGTCGGCGCTTTTTTTCATGCTCTGAACTTGCGGCCGAGGGCCGGGTCCTCGACGCTGGCTATCAGCGCAGGATCTCGTGCAGCACCTCGCCATCGACCCGGTGGGGCCTGACGCCCAGGATCTGCATGATGGTCGGCGCCACGTCGATGTTGCGCATGCGCCGGATCGTGGTGTCGCGGATCTGCGGGCCGGCGGCGATGAAGGTCGCACTCATCACCGGCAGCTCGGGATCGTGGCCATGGGCACCATAGAAGTTCGGCATCGACAGCGTGGTCGTCGCCGTATTGAACGGCGCATCGCCTGATCGGGCGACGCCGGGATTCTGGATGCCGTCGAAGTTATAGCCCGGCGCCATCAGCGCGAACACATCGCCGAAATCCTGGCCGATGGTTTTGCTGGTGCACTGCCCGGTCCCCGCGTCACACTGCAGCGGCCGGGTCTCGACCACGGTGAAGAGCTTCCCGCCTTTGAGCGAAAAGTTGAACTTCGGATTGGGATCGACCGCGTTCTTCGCGGCGTCGGTGATCTGGGTCACCAGTGCATTGTAGGTCGCGGGATCGACGGTGCCGCCCAGCTCGCGCTGCTGCAGGTTGATGTAGATATTGACCGCCGGACCCGAGGTGCGGATCGCCACTTTGGAGGTGTCGATACCGGCATTGCGCAGGATGTTGGTCATGCTGACCGAGCTGTGGAACGGCGCGAAGCCGTGGTCCGACACCACGATGACGTTGCTGTCGCGGCCGGCCGCGTCAGTGATCTGTTTCACCGCCTTGTCGGCGGTCTGATAGGCGAAGCGGATGTAGGACGCGTAGCGCGCGACCTTGGCACGATCCTGGCCGGCGCCGATCGAATTCGGATCGGTGGGCTTGGTGCCCTGGCGGGGATCGGTGAGCAGGAACTGATGCTCGGAGCCGTCGGGCTGCTCGATGTAGACCATCACCAGGTCGGCGTCGGGATTCCTCCGGATCGCGCGTTCGCCGATATCAGCCTGATAGCGTGCGAAGGTCTTCACCATGTCCTCATACATCGTCTCGATCTCGATGTCGGGGAAGTTGGTGAAGCCCGGGCTCAGCCGTTCCGGAATGCGGAAGTCGGCTTGCGGACGCCAGAACCCGATGTTGGTGTTGATGTCGTCGACATCGGCCAGCACCGGCGCATTGCGCGGGATGAAGTTGGCGCCGTAGCGGGCGAAACGCACCGTTGAGAGATCCGGCGACAGCGCCGAGACGAAGTACGCTGTGCCGACCTTGGCGCCGCTGCCTTCGAAGAAGAACGGTGCATTCTCCCGGCCGAACTTGGCGTAGGCCGGTCCGGTCGATGGCGCGTGAAACGGTCCCGCCGTGATGCCGCGCGTCGTGTCGAAAAACACCAGGGTGTCGTAGTTCACCTTCTTGTCGTTGGTGGTGTCTAGCGCCGCCACCCGGATCGCGTATTTGAGGTCGAGCGTCGCCGCATTGCTGCAGGTCGCGGTCGGTGCCGAGGAGCACGAGAATGTTTCGATCGGCACCGATGTCGCGAGCACCGGGCTGTACGAGAAGCGGCCAGCCGCCTGGAGCGCTGCGACAACCGCGGGATCAGGCGCGAAGTCTCCCCGGGATAGTGTGAAGCCCTGGGCTCCGATGCCGCCGAATGCCCCGAACGGCACGGTGTAGTCGGTCACGCGGGTCGGTTGGGCCGGCTGCACCACCGTGTTGTTGATCGAGATGTCGGCGCCGTCGCCGCCCGGCCAGGTTGCGGTGACCACCTTCTTTCCCTGCTGGCGCAGCTGCACCCACAGCGGCAATGCTGTCGGCCGCGGCGAAGGCCCGAGCGGGTTCTGGCGATAGCCGCCGATCGGTGCCGCGAAGCCGCTGAGACTCGATGAAATCGGCCCGACGATGGCCTGGAAGGTGTTCGACGGGATGTCGTTGTGGACCGCCGTCGAGCCGGTGGCGATCTCGATGTGCGACACCGCCGTGAGCGACGGCGACGCCGTCACGTTCTGCAGCGCCACCGCGCCGCGGCGGCTCAGCCGCGCCAGGCCGCCGTCTCGCGGCAGCACGCCCTCGTCGATGAATTTCTGGATAAAATCAGGCTTGGCGCCGTCGAGCGAGATCATCACCACCCGCGGCTTGCGGCCACGACGGTCGCCGTCGTGATCGCGATCACGGTTGTCATCGCGGGAGTTGCTGGTGCCAGGGTCGCGATCGCTGCCATTCTGATCGGCACGCGCAACGCCGATCGGCGATGCAGCGAGCGACATCGCCGACATCAGGGAGAGAAGGATCTTCAAGCTCATGTGGACGCCCCATGTTCGAGACCGCGAGTATCGGGCTTGGCTGACGACACACATGTGACGCTTGAGCGACGCATATGACGTCGCAGTGACAAGGCCGCGAGGTGTCGGCTGATGATCCCTGAAATTTCCAAGTGTGATCCGATATCTGCTGCCTTGAAATGTCGTCTTCAAGCGACACACAAGTCGGAGGGATAAAATTGTGGAAGATCCGCTGTCGTCGCACGGACTAGCTAGTACCCACTTTTGATCAAACGTGATTCAGAATCGGTGGGCACGTACAGTGTTTGCTCGTGTCACTTGGCTATGATTCCGGGTACTAGGATGGCGTCCCAGCCAGCTTTCCGACTCTGGAAAGAAGCAGCTTCAAGACCGGAGAGGTGTTCGCCTTATGATAGGCGAGGACCAGGTCGAGTGTCGGCGCTTCCCCCATCACCGGCCGAGTGGTTATCGTTTCTGGCAGATACCGTTTTGTGTAAGCCGGCAGCAACATCACCGCGCGCGTCGATGTGATCATCGATATGGCATGGACGACATTGTGCACTTCATGTTCCGGCTTGAGATCGATGCCGACGCGGTTGAAATACTCCAGAACGATACGGCGAACCGCGGGCGCAGATTTGGACGGAAGATAGAACATTTCGTTCAAGACCTCTTCCGGTGCGATGGCCGTTTGTGAGGCCAGGCGATGGTCGCTCGGAAGCACGAAAATAAGCGGGTCGGTCCGCACACGCCTGCTGGCCAGCTCTCCCATGGTCTCTTCCCGCCGGATGAAGGCTGCATCGAGCTTGCGCCTCATCAAGGCTTTGGCGAGCGCCGGGGAATAGTCACTCGACAGGCGGATGTCGATGCCGGGAAACGCGGCGCGAAGCACGCGATCCACTTCGGGCAGCAAATCGATTTCGGCCCCCGACAGAAAGCCGAGCGCGAATGTCGGTTTCGCCGGCTGGGCGGCGCTTAGTGCTGCTTCCTTTGCGGCCTCTGCCTGGTGAATTGCCATGCGTGCATGGTCGAGAAACGCCTTGCCGGCCGGCGTCAGCTCGACACCATGAACGCTGCGATTCATCAGTGCAACGCCGACCTCCTGTTCGAGATCGCGGATTTGCCGGCTGAGAGAGGGCTGGGACGTGTGCAGCTTCTGCTCGGCGGCGACCGTCAAGCTGCCGGCATCGGCCACGGCGATGAAGTAGCGAAGATGCCGAAGCTCCATCATATTTCTCCATGCCTGGCAGGCATGGGGCCAGCTTACAAAGTCTTTTTCAGGCCGACCAGTGGCTTCTATATCGAAAAGCACATGACGCGGGGGCTGCCTGACAGGCAGAGCCCGCGCGTCCTCCCGCTGGAGCGTGCGCATGTGCAGAGGCTTGAGAGCGTCGCTGGTGTTGCTTCTGGTGATGACAGGATTCGACGGAGCCAAAGCGCAGTCCCCCAGCAATCAACCGAAGGCAAGCGGTATGGAAACGGACCTATCGAATATCAAGCAGGCGTTGCTCGGAAACTGGGAGAGCATCGCTCCGGAGGTGCGGCCAAGTGCGAGCAAGGGCCCGGACGGTTCGCTCAAGCCATTCTATCTCAAGCGCACTTTCAAGTCTTTGCCGTCCGATCGCTTCGAGCTCGAGATCGTCAACTCGGCCGACCCCTATGGCGCCGTGCCGCTGGCGCGGATCAAGATCGGCGGCCACATGTTGTGGCAAGGAGTTCATCCGATCGCCCCGGGCGCACAGAAGGTCGATTTCGTTGCTGATGAGAGCTACGAGGTCACGCCGCTTGCGCAGGGATTTGCCGATGTCCTCAACAAGATCGCATCGGTGGGATACGCCCCATGGGCGGTCAACGCGTCCCAGAGTATCTTCGGAAAGGCGTTCGCTCCCTTCGCTCTCAAGGAAGGGACGAACTTCATGGAGTATGACCTCGTCTATCTCCGAGGAGATCTGCTGTTTTGGGGCGCCCGCAATATCGACGGCCGCGGTTTCGACACGGAGCAGAACCGTCCCACCAACCTGCAGATTCCACTGGTCCGGAAGTAAGCCAAGGGAGCGCGGCTGGGATCATGCGCACGCGCGCTCTCAGGCCGTCAGTCTGAAGACCGGCAAGGCGGTGATGCCTTGCCGCTCCTGCTGTCAGGCCGACTCCCGGCTGACGAGCAGGTCTTCGATGCGGATCGGGAAGCGCCGGACACGTACGCCTGTGGCGTGCCAGACCGCATTGGCGATCGCGCCGACCGTGCCGGTGATGCCGATTTCGCCGACGCCCTTGATGCCGAGTGGATTGACATAGGCATCGTCCTCCGGGATCAGGATCGCATCGAGTGAAGGCACGTCCGCATTGACCGGCACGTGATACTCCGCAAGATCGGCGTTCATGATCCTGCCGGTCCGGTGATCGGCGATCGCTTCCTCCTGCAGTGCGAACGACAGGCCCCAGATCATGCCGCCGAAATACTGGCTGCGCACCAGCCGGGGATTGATGATGCGGCCGGCCGCGAAGGCACCGACCAGGCGCGTCACCCGCACTTGGCCGAGATCCGGATCGACCTTCACCTCGGCGAACACGGCGCCGTGCGAGAACATCGCATGCGCTGCGGTTACTTCCGGCGAACGCATGGCCTTGGCTGTGCCGACCACCTCGCTGCGGCCGGCGCGCGCGAGAATGTCGACGAAGCTGTCGCTGCGGGTTTCGTCGCTGCGCAAATGCAGCCGGCCGCCGCGCGCGATCACGCCGATGTTGCCGGTGCCGAACAGCGGGGAGGCGCGATCGGAGGTGGCGAGTTCGGCAAGCTTCGCGATCGCATCCTCGCCGGCATTGTGAAGCGCGAGACCAGCACTCGCGGTGTGGCCGGAGCCACCAGCGATGCCGCCGTCGGGCAGGCTTGAGATGCCGGAATGCAGCTCGACCTGATCAGGCTCGAGGCCCAGTGTTTCCGCCGCGATCTGCGCCAGCACCGTCCAGGCGCCTTGTCCCATGTCGGCGCCGGCGGTCTCCACCAGCGCAGTGCCGTCGGCCCGCAAGGTGGCACGCCCCTCGGCCGGGAAATGCGGACAGTGGAACACCGCGGTGCCCATGCCCCAGCCGACCAGGAAACCGTTCTCATCCCGCATCTGGCGCGGCTGCAGCGGCCGGCCCGCCCAGCCAAAACGTTTGGCGCCCTCTGCGTAACATTCGCGCAGCGTCTTCGATGAAAACGCCCGGCCGGTGCCGGGCTCGGTCTCGGCGTAGTTGGCCAAACGAAACGCGAGGGGATCCAGGCCGCAGGCATCCGCGGCCTCGTCCATCGCGACTTCAAGTGCCGCTGATCCAGAGGCCTCGCCGGGCGCACGCATCGGTCCCGGCGTGCCGATGTCCAGCCGCAGGCCTTCATGCTCGGCGAGAATGGCGGGGCTGGCATAGAGCGGCAGCGAGGCGTTGGAGGCTGGCTCCATGAATTCGTCGAAGCTCGAGGTGGCGGCCAGCGTATGGTGATGCAGCGCGGTCAGTCGGCCGTCATTGTCCGTGCCGATCCGCAGTTTCTGCCAGGTCTGGCCACGATGCCCGACCGGGCCATACATCTGCCCCCGGGTAAGAGCCAGCTTGACCGGCCGCTTCAGCATGCGCGCCGCAGCGATGGCAAGAATCTGCGGTCCATTGAGGATCGCCTTCGAGCCGAAGCCGCCGCCGAGAAACGGTGAGCGGATCAGCACGTTCCCGGGTGGGATACCGAAAAAGGCCGCGTAGGACGCACAGCTCAGAGCAAGCGCTTGGTTGGGCATGTCGAGGGTGAGGTGGTCGCCGTCCCACTCGGCGACCACCGCGTGCGGCTCCATCGCGTTGTGGTATTGCGCCGGCGTGATGTAGTCGGCTTCTGTCACGCGGGCAGCGGCCGCAAGACCAGCCTCGATATCGCCGTGGGCCGTGCGCGGCGGCGCACCGACGCCGACGGACGCGAGTGGGAAGCGCTCGCCGTTCTCGACCCCGGTGCGGGCGATCTCGACCTCGTAACGCGGATTGAGCAGGGCGGTTCCTTCCGTCGCCGCCTCCAGCGTTTCGGCGATCACCAGCGCGATCGGCTGGTTGACATAACGCACGCGATCGTTCTGCAGCACTTCCACGCGGAAACCGAACATCGGCAGCTTCTCGTCCGGGTCGTGCGCTAGCGGCGGCCGGTTGGCCGGGGTGAGCACCTCGACCACGCCGGGATGGGCCTTCGCCGCTGCGACATCGAGCGCGATGACGCGCCCGCGTGCAATGGTGCTGACGGCGGTGACGGCGTAGAGCATGCCTTCGGGATGGTTGTCAGCGGCATAGGTTGCGCGTCCGGTGACCTTGAGCACGCCGTCACGGCGCGTCAGCGGCTGGCCGGCGTTGGATCCGTGCCGGCGGTGGCTGGTTGAGGATGAGGTCTCAGGCGACATGCTGCGCTCCGGGAATCGTGGAGAAGGGCGAGGCCGGCAGTGCGGGCATGACCTCTGGTGTGCCTTCCGTTGCGAGGTTCAAGGAGCGCACGACGATGCGGCGCGCCAGTTCGATCTTGAAAGCGTTGTCACCGGACGGCCGCGCTTCTGCGAGCGCGAGATCAGCCGCTTTTGCGAAGGCCGTCGCCGTGAGGCGTTCGCCGATCAGCAGAGCTTCCGCCTCTCGTGCGCGCCATGGCTTTGCGGCAACGCCGCCCAGTGCGAGGCGCGCGCCCCGGATCACATTGCCTTCGATCTCCAGTGCCGCGGCAGCCGAGACAATCGCAAAGGCATAGGAGGTGCGCTCGCGCAGCTTCAGATAACGCGTATGGTGTGCGAAGGCTGCGGCGCTCGCAGGAAGCCGGACAGCGACGATGAGTTCGCCCGGCGCCAGCGTGGTTTCCTGGTCCGGTGTTGTGCCGGGCAGCAGATGCAGCTGATCCAACGGGATCTCGCGGGCGCCCTGCGGGCCCTCGACCTCGACAACCGCATCCAGCGCCACCAGCGGTACGCAGAGATCGGAGGCATGGGTAGCGATGCAGTTGTCACTCCAGCCCAGTACGGCGTGCAAACGGTTCTCGCCGTCGCGGGCATCACAGCCTGATCCCGGCGTCCGCCGGTTGCAGGCGCTGGCCTGGTCGTGGAAATAGGCGCAGCGCGTCCGCTGCATCAGGTTGCCCCCGACGGTCGCCGCGTTGCGCAGTTGTGCCGAGGCTCCCGACAGCAGCGCTTCAGCGATGGCCGGAAACGTTCGCGAAAAGCGCGTGTCATAGGCGAGATCCGAATTGCGAACCAGCGCGCCGAAACGCACGCCGCCGTCGAGTAACCATTCGATGCGGTCGAGGCCGGGCAGGCGGGTGATATCGACGATCCGCGCGGGCCGTGCGGCGCTGCCCTTCATCAGGTCGAGCAGGTTGGTACCTCCTGCGAGATACGCCGATCCCGGAAGGGCCGCGGCCGCGACGGCCTCCGGCACGCTGGCCGGCTTGATATAGTCGAAACGATTCATGCCGCGTCCTTCCGATGTGAGTCAGCGTTGGTTTTCTGCGCGTCCAGCACCGCTTCGGTGATGCCCTGATAGGCACCGCATCGACAGATGTTGCCGCTCATCAGCTCGCGGATGCGTTCCGGATCGTCTCCGGCGTGGCCTTCCGCGATCAGGCCGACGGCGCTCATGATCTGGCCCGGCGTGCAGTAGCCGCACTGGAATCCGTCGTGTGCGATGAAGGCGGCCTGGACTGGATGCAGCGTGTCGCCGTCTGCGAGCCCCTCGATGGTGGTGACCTCGGCTCCGTCGAGGCTGGCCGCCAGCGACAGGCATGAATTGATGCGCCGTCCGTCGACCAGCACGGTGCAGGCGCCGCACTGTCCGCGGTCGCAGCCTTTCTTGGTGCCCGGCAGGTCAAGCCGCTCGCGCAACAGGTCGAGCAGCGTCACCCGTGGGTCATCGAGCGCAACCGTGCGCGGCAGACCATTGACGGTGAGGCTGATGGAGAGTGACATCGAGGTACTCCATTCAGGGATTGTGATGTATGGATCGAAGCCGCGATTGGCGGCGGGAGGTATGCGGGCGCGCGGAGAGGTCTGACGCGAACGGTCCGTCGGCCTTGAGCGGGAATGCTGACGTTGGTGTGCAATCCCGATCTGCAGGCTATATTATACGGAGGATGCCTCCGTTTATCAAGAGGGAGACCAGGCCCTGTCTGGAAAAAAGATGGGAACGAAAACCGCAAAAGCAAACCGCAAGCCGCGCGCGGATTCGATCCGCAATCGCGAACTTCTGCTCGAGGCGGCAACGCAGGTCTTCAGCGCCGGCGGCCCGCAGGCGAGCCTTGAAGCCGTCGCGCGCCAGGCCGGGGTCGGAATCGGCACGCTTTATCGCCATTTTCCCACGCGGGAATCGCTGTTCGAAGCGGTCTACCGCCACGAGGTCGATCAGCTGGGGGAGCTCGCCGAGCGACTTTCGCACGACGCTGAGCCGGTCCAGGCGCTGCGCAAATGGCTGCACGCCAATGTCCGCCTCGTGGCCACCAAGAAGGGCATGGTCGAAGGTCTGCAGATCGTCGCGCACGGCTCGACCGAGCTGAAAGCCTATTCGTTCGAGCGACTGACTGGTGCGATTGGCCTGCTGCTCGATCGCGGAGTAGCTGTGGGCGAATTCCGCTCCGACATTACACCGGAAGACTTGCTGCGAACCCTTGTCGGAATCTTCTATTCCCAGGGCACGAGCGACTGGCAGCCGACCGCGCAGCGCCTCGTGGATGTTTTCGTCGACGGACTGCGCAAACGGTAAGGCGGACTTCTTACAAAGTCCGCCTTAAGAGCGTTTTCCAGCGAAGTGGACACCGGTTCGCATCAAGAAAACGCGTCAAAACAAAATGCTAGAGCTCCGTTCCGATTCTATCGGAACGGAGCTCTAGGAGTCCGATCAGATATGAGCGTGGGTGCTACGCGCTGATAAATCCACTTTGCTAGCTAAGCGCCGCCCGTGCATGCGCCGCTGCCTGCTCACGCGTGCCGATCCACACGCCTGACGCGGCACGGGTCTGCTTCATGATTTCATCGAACACCCAGGCGCCGGCCGGGCGGCCATAGACATGGGTGTGGATGGTGACGTCGAAGAAGATCGGCTTGGTTTCGCGGGTCAGCGCAGCGGAGAGCGCATCCTCGAACTGTTCGAGCATGGCGCGCGCATTGTTGCCGTAACGGATCGCGCTCGGCAGGTCGTTGATGTCCATGGTCAGCGCGATCGCCATGATATCGGCTGCGCCATGGGTTTCGAGATAGGGCAGATCGTCGTCATTGCAGTCGCCGTGATGTTTGTAGCCGGATTCCGCCAGCAGTCGGGCGTGGATCGGGCTGCCGGTGCCGCGCGGGCTGATCCAGCCGGTCGGCACGGTGCCGGTCAGGTCGGCTATGAGACCGGTGGTGCGGCGGATGTTTTCGCGCTGGCCGGCTTCGTCGAGATAGATCGGGATCACGTCCATGCCATAGGAGTGGGCGATGATCTCGTGGCCGCCGTCATGGATGGCACGCACGGTGTCGGGCCATTTCTCTGCCAGCACGCCGTTGGTCATCACGCTGGTTTTGATGTTGTGGCGGCCGGCAATCTCCAGTGCCCGCCAGATGCCGCGGGTCGGCCCGTACAGGCCCCAGGACGCGGCGTTGGAATCGAAGAAGCCGGGTTTCAGCGGATTTCCCATCGGGCCGATGCCCGGCGTCTGCCCCTCGGACCAACCCTCATAGGCGACGTTGAAGATGATGCCGACACGGGCGCCGTTCGGCCAGCGAAAGGTGTCGCCGAGCCGGCGGATGTTGCGTTCAGAAGTCACGGCCTTCTCCCCAAATATTGTTTGGCTTTTGCAGCCGATGTCTACGCGTCAACCACGGGATTGCGCAGGGTGCCGATGCCTTCGATCTCGACTTCACTGATGTCGCCGGCGCGCAGGAACACCGGAGGCTTACGGGCATAACCGACGCCGGCGGGCGTGCCGGTGATAATGACATCGCCCGTTTCCAGGGTCATGGCTTCCGACAGGATCGCGATGGTGCGGGCGGTCGGGAAGATCATGTCGCCGGTGTTGCCGTCCTGCATGGTCTCGCCGTTGTAGCGGCAGGCGATGCGCAGTCCTTTGGCGCCCGCGGGCAATTCATCTGACGTGACCACGCTCGGACCGAACGCGCCGGTGCCGTCGAAATTCTTGCCGATGGTCCATTGCGTCGACTTGCGCTGGTAGTCGCGGATCGAACCGTCGTTGAAGCAGGCGTAGCCGAACACATGCGACAGCGCATCTGCCTCGGACACATGACGCGCCGGTTTGCCGATCACGACGGCGAGTTCGGCCTCATAGTCGAACTTGTCCGAGCAAGCCGGCCGCAGCAGCGGCTGTCCATGGGCGATCAGCGAGGAGGTCGCGCGCAGGAAAATCGCCGGATAGTCCGGGATCGGATTGCCGCCTTCCTTGGCGTGATCGACATAATTCAGGCCGAGGCAGACGATCTTGCCGGGATGAGGGATCGGCAATCCCAGCGTGACGTCAGCCACCTTGTGTGTGGTGCCCTCGCGGAACGACTGTCCGAGTAGGACAGACCGCAGCAGATCCTGCGGGGAGGCGGATCCCGCGCCGCCGATCTCCACAACTTGGTCGCCACGTTGCAACGCCGGCCACCAGCCGCCGTCCTTCCGGAATGAAATCAATCGCATGAATGCCTGTCCCCCTGGAGCGTTTTCGAGCGAAGTGGATACCGGTTCGCGTGAAGAAAACGCGTCAAAACAAAAATCTGGAGCTTCCGTCCCGATCCTGTCCGAACGGAAGCTCCCGCTTGACGACGCTCCATTAGTCGATATTTTGTCGCCTATCAAGTTTTTGTCGACAAAATTTGGATTATTCCCGGGATGGTCGAAATTCAGGACGCCGCCTCGTTGCCGTCCATGGCGGGCGACTCCGCCAAGACGCTGGCGACCCATGCCGTCAATGCGTTGCGAAAACACATTCTGGACGGTGCGCTTGCGCCCGGCAGCCGGCTGCGGATGGAGGAATTGCGAACGCGGTTCGGCATGGGCGCGTCCCCGTTGCGCGAGGCGCTCAGCCAACTCGCGGCCGAAGGCCTGGTTCACAGGCTTGATCAGCGCGGCTTTCGTGTCGCCACTGCCGATGCCTCGGAATTGCAGGACCTGATCGAAAGCCGCTGCCTGATCGAAGGCGCGGCGTTGCGGGCATCGATTGCGGCGGGTGATGAAGCCTGGGAAGAGGGCGTCCTCATCGCGCACCGTCGGCTGTCCCGGGTGCCGCGGTCGCTGGCGTCCACGCACTTCATTCCGAACCCGGAATGGGACGCCTTGCATCTTGCGTTCCACAATGCGCTGATCGGCGCGTGCCCGGCTGCGACCGTGCGCGAGATCTGCGAAACCATGCACCACCGTGCCACGCGTTTCCGCAACCTGTCCAATACCGTCGCGTGGCGCCAGCGCGAGGCCGAGCACGAACATGAAGCGTTGATGACATCGGCGACCGAGCGGCGCGCGGATGAAGCCGTCGATCGCCTTGTCGCGCATTATCGCAAGACCGGCGTCTTCGTCAGCGAGGCGCTGTCGGCCAATCCGGGCACGCGTTGATCTGCGTGTCGGCGCGATTCCTGACACAACGATGAAAACAGGAGGACCAGAGAGAAAACACTGAAACGCGGGGCTCAAATTCCGTTGAGTTGATTGCCCCGACGTCGATGCAACAAGATAGAATAATTCGGACGACGATCCGTCGCCCAACAAGAACAACCCGCCCAGGGAGGATGATGATGAAATTCAAGCTTGCGACCTTGATCTGCGTTTCAGCGATCGCCGGCAGTCTCAGTGCCGCGATCGCGCAACAACAAAAAATCGGCGCACCGCCGGAAGCCTCCAACATGCGGCTGGTGGGAGCTAACGATCTGCAGGCCCGCAGCGGCTATCAGCCGACCATTCATCATCAGGGCAATCGCTGGATTGCCTATATCGGCCACCACGGCGGCTCCGACGAGATCCCCACTCCGGTCAATCCACAGACCGGCAAGGCGGAGCCGAACGGCACCTCGATCGTCGATGTCACCGACCCCGCACATCCAAAATATCTGCGTCATATTCCGGGGCAGGAGGGCAAGTACGAGGGCGGTGGCGGCCAGATGGTCCGCGTCTGCGACGGCAAAAGCCTGCCCAAGGGCGATCCGTCTGCGGTCTACATGCTGCGCACTTTCGGCAGCGAGGCACATGAAATCTGGAACGTGGCCGACCCGGCCAATCCGGTGCTGATCACCCGGATCGGCGGCCTCAAGGACACCCACAAGAGCTGGTGGGAATGCGACACCGGCATTGCGTTTCTGGTATCCGGCGCGCCGGACTGGCGCGTCCGCCGCATGACGCAGATCTATGACCTCAGCGATCCCGCTCACCCGGTGAAGATCCGCGACTTCGGCCTGCCCGGGCAGGAGCCGGGCGCGACCGGTGCTGTGCCGACCGAACTGCACGGGCCGATCTCGACGGGACCGAAAGGCAATCGTGTTTATTTCGGCTACGGCACCAACAAGGGCGGCATGCTGCAGATTGTCGACCGCGACAAGCTCCTGAACGGGCCAAAGGAGCCGACGCCTGAGAACCTGCGTTATCCGGAGATCTCGCGCTTCATGATGTCGTCGTGGAATGGTGCGCACACCACGTTCCCGATGCTGCAGATGCCGGTGGCCGAGTTCGCCAAGGACAAGGAAGGCAGCAAACGCGACATCGTCATGCTGGTGGATGAGGCGATCCTGAACGAGTGCAACGAGCCGCGCCAGATGGTGTGGTTCGCCGACGTGTCGGTCGAGACCCATCCGATGATCGTCTCCAGCTACACCGTGCCGGAGGCGAGCGGCTCGTTCTGCGAGCGCGGCGGCCGGTTCGGATCGCATTCCTCCAACGAGAGCATGGATCCGATCTACTACAAGAAGATGGCCTTCATCTCCTTCTTCAATGCCGGGGTCCGTGCCCTCGACATCCGCGATCCCTATCATCCCAAGGAGGTCGGCTACTTCATCCCGTCGATCACCGCGGCTACCGACAAGCGCTGCGTCAAGGTCGACGGTAAGGATCGTTGCAGGGTCGCGATTCAGACCAACAATGTGGAAACCGACGATCGCGGCTACATCTATATCGTCGACCGCGCCAACACCGGGCTACACATTCTGGAACTGACCGGAAGTGCCCGGGCGGTGGCGGGATTGTCCGGGGCGACATCGGGGGCCGCGTCCAAATCCAAATAGAGTGGTCCGCCGATGGGAAGCGTCCGTTATTCCCTGATGCTTGCGCTGGTGGCCGGACTGGGGCTGATTTCAGCCCCGGCCCGGCAGCAGGCGGCATCGCATGATGGGGGCGGCTGGCAGACGATCGCGTGGCCATTCCCGCGCGACGCCTGGCCGGCCGGGCGCGCCTACCGGTGTCCGGCAACGCGCTGCGGCAGCGATGTCGAGGTCTATATTCGGCCGAAGATCGGCTTCTGCAGCAATTGCGCCACCGGCGTAGCCGACGACGACGAAGTCGATCGTGTCACCGATCTCGATCTGATCTCCACGCGGTTCAGTCCGATGGCGGAGGGGGCGGCGATCCAGGTTGCCGACCTGAAAGGGCGTGCACGCAACTATCAGCTGACAAAAGCCGATGGATCGGTTCGCGCCGCGGAGGGGATTGCACTCTCGCAAAGCTGCGATCTCATCGTAGCGGTCGTTGTCGGCGATGCGTCCTCCCACACGGCGCAGGATGCCGTGCGGGAACTGTTGTCGGAGGCCGTGACCACATGGGTGCGGGATATCCTCGAGGGGCGCGGGTGACGCGCGTGCCCCGCGGATACGGGCATCACGATCGCGAAGCCTCCTGGCACCGCAATTCAGCGCGTTTTCCAGTGAACCGGTTCGCGTGAAGAAACGCGTCAAAACAAGAATCTAGAGCTTTAGGATTCCTGCAGAAAGATCGACAGGGCCCGCTGCAGTTCGCGGTAGGCGCGTGGTCCAATTTTCGCGGCAAGGGCCTTGTCGCTGCTGGCGACCGCCGGCCTCAGTCGGTGCAACAACGCGAGGCCAGTGTCTGTCAGGTACAGCAGGTAGTAGCGCCGATTGATCGAGGAGGCGGTGCGCCGCACCAGGCCTCGGCCCTGCAAATGATCCACCAGCCTTCCCAAGCCGGCCCGTTCAATGGACAGCAGATGTGCGATCGCGAGTTGGTTGATGCCGGGATTGGCGTCAATCACGCACAAAACGGAGAACTGGGCCGGGCTGATGTCAAAGTCAGCCAGTTGCCGGCGCACCTCTTTGAACACCCAAAGCTGCGCCCGGCGGATGCGATAGCCGAGCAACAGCGACAGGTCACCCAAGCCAGGCGATGTCACCAGCGGCGGCTTTCCGGCTTGCGTCGACCGAGGCAGTGATCGCGACGGCCTCACAACACCTTCTGTCCGGCGCGGCTTTTTGGCGATCCGCTTTCTGATCCCGGCTTTTCCTGACTCCATTGTCACCCATCTTTCACGGGCCCGTGTTGATCGACGCGGCCTTTCGGAGATTCGGCCACAAGTCTAGCGCCGCGGTTGAGGATTACGAGCGCCAGTTCGACAGTTCCGCGACCTCGTCTGGAGTCATGTTGACACGGCAACATCGCTCATGTTGTGATGACAACATCGATCGAACGGACCGCCAAAGCCTTCGGCATCACGAGTGGTCCACACCGGGAGAGACGTCCGTGGCTCCATCAAGGGTGGCCGTCGGTCCGTATGCCATGACGCATTGCGGCGAAATGGTCTCGCGCACAGGCATGAGCGCGCCGCGGTCCACGCGTCAGGATATGCACGGCAGGCCCGCGGGACATCTCGATGGATCGGCCCTTCAGTCAGCAGCAACATTGCCGGTGGCTTTGGCGCCGCGCCCTATGACAAGGCGCATGGTGTCGCATGAGGTTGCGGCTGCTCTGACAATCATCCGTGATGCAACAAGGGAGGGAAGGACATGAAGCGGCTATTCCTCGCGTCAACGATCCTGATTGGCTGGGTGTATCTCGGCTCACCGGCAACGGCGAGTCCACTTCCGGTGAGCGGCGTGGCCCCGCGTTCGTCCTGTACGGGCTTGGCCAACCTCACGTTGCCGAACACGCAAATCCTGAACGCGACGCAGAAGCCGGGCTATTGCAATGTGATCGGCATCATCAACAAGCGTATCAGCACGCAGGATCCCAATCATTTCACCTACGGGATCGGTTTCGCCCTCAACCTGCCCAACACCTGGCATGGCCGTTTCGAGATGATGGGCGGAGGCGGCACCGACGGCAGCCTGCAGAGCGACCCGCAGGGTGCCGCCGGCGTCGAGCTCGGACAGGGCTGGGCGGTCGCTGCAAATGACGGTGGCCACGAAGACAGCGCCCAGAACATGGTCGGCGGACATCAGGACGATGACCCCAACGCCGGAGGCACGGCCCATTTCGCGATCGACGCCCAGGCGCGCAGGGACTACGGCTACAACGGCATCGAAAAGACCGCGACGATCTCGAAACAGATCATCTCCTCCTACTACGGCCTGGACACTGTCTATTCCTATATCATGGGATGTTCGAATGGTGGCCGTGACGCGATGGTCGCGTCGCAGAGATTTCCTTGGCTGTTCGACGGGGTGATTTCTCAGAACCCCGGCTTCAACCTGCCGCAGGCGGGATTGGCGGAGGCCTGGAACGAGCAAGTGCTCGGCAAGCTCGCAACCAAAACGGACGTCAATGGGCAGCCGTTCATTCCCGATACGTTTCCGTCGCAGGACCTTCAGGTGGCCTCCGCGGCAATCCTGGGCGCCTGCGACGCGCTTGACGGACTGGTCGACGGAATCATTGACAACTATCACACCTGCACGGCCAAGAAGGTGTTTCCGGCGCTCGCCAGCTATACCTGCGGCACCGGCACCCACGGCAGCACGCCGCATGGCGGGACCTGTCTGACCAGCGCGCAGGTGAGTACACTGAAGAAGATCTATGCCGGCCCGACCGACTCAAGGGGCAGGCGGCTGTATTCGAACTGGTTCTGGGATGCCGGCATCTGGACACCCCCCACCGCGAGCGGCGCGGGCTGGGCGGCCTGGAACGTCGTCACTGCGCCGGTGCCCGGGGTCAACACAGCGATCAATCTGACGTTGGGTGCGGGCGCGCTGCCGATGATCTTCCAGACTCCTCCCGCCGTCACGCCGGTGAATGGCCCGACCGGCCAGGAGGCCTTCGTGTTCCACTTCAACTTCGACACCGACGCGCCGAAGATCTTCGCCAGGACGCGGGACTACCCAGAAAGCGCGATGGACTTCATGGCTGCGGTGTCAGCCAACCTGCATCCGTTCAGGGCGCGTGGTGGCAAGTTGATCATTTCCTCGTCGGTCAATGACGGCATCTTCTCGGGCGCCGCGATCGCCCGCTGGTACCGAAAAATGAATCAGCACATGGGCGGCCGTGCAGGTGATTTTGCACGGCTGTTCATGGTGCCAAACATGGCGCATTGCGGTGGCGGCGCTGCCACCACCAGCTTCGCCGAAAATGAACTCAAGGCGATCACGAACTGGGTGGAAAAAGACATCGCGCCGGAACGTATCGTGGCGGCCAACACCAATACCGCCTCGCCCTATCCGGTCGGCGGACTCTTCGATCCGCGGATTGCGATGAACTTCCCGACGGGAGGCACCCGGCCGCTCTGTGCCTATCCGAAAATTTCGACCTACAAGGGCAAGGGCATGACCAACGACGCGGCCAATTTTGCATGTGTCGATCCGCAGTTCAGGTCGGGCGGTGATCACGATTTCGACGATGATGATGATGGCCGTGGCGAAGGCGGCCGCTGATACCTCCATCCGATCGCGAAGGACTTTGACGGAATGCTGCGCGCGGCTTGGCTGGGCGCAGCAGCTCCGCGATATCGGGGGGGATGATGTGAAGAGGTCCCCGGGTGTCGTTTTGCTCACCCGGGTGACAGGTGGACCAGAGTTACTTGATCATGGGGCAGCCGCCCTCGGCAAGCGGGCGGAACGCCTGCTCCGCAGGGATGGTCGTGACCAGCTTGTAGTAGTCGTAAGCGTATTTCGAGTCCTCCGGCTTCTTGACCTCGAACAGGTGCACCGGGTGGATCACGCGGCCGTCCTGGCGGATGGCGAGATCGCCGAACAGCTTGTCCTTGCCCTTCAACGTCTTCATTTGCGGCACGACGTCCTTGGCGTTGTCGCTGCCGGTGGCCGCGACTGCATTCAGATAAGCGAGGGTCGACGCATAAACGCCGGCCTGGTTGCCGCTCGGCATCTTGCCGCCCATGCCGGGGCGTGCAGCGAAGCGTTTGGCGAAGGCGCGGGTGTCATCATTCATGTCCCAGTAGAAGGCCTCGGTCAGCAGCAGGCCCTGGGCGGCTTTCAGCCCCATGCCGTGCACGTCATTGATGAACAGCAGGAACGCGACCAGCGACTGTCCCGCATCCTTCAGGCCGAATTCACCGGCCTGCTTGACCGCGTTGATGGTGTCGGCGCCGGCATTGGCTAGGCCAACCACTTTGGCCTTCGACCCCTGCGCCTGCAGCAGCAGCGAGGCGAAATCCGACGTGCCGAGCGGATGGCGGCTCGCGCCCAGCACCTTGCCGCCGTGCTTCTGGATGTAGTTGGTGGCCTCGGCTTCGATGCCCTGGCCGAGGGCGTAGTTCACCGTGAGAAAATACCAGTCCTTGCCGCCGCGCTGCATCATGGCCGCGGCGGTGGCGTTGCCGGTGGACCAGGCATCATTGACCCACTGAATGGTGTTGGGCGAGCAATCCTTGCCGGTCAGGTCCGAGGTTGCGGTGGAGGAGGCCAGGAACGTCACCGGGGTGCCGCGCAGCAGCGCATTGACGCCGAGCCCGACCGCCGAGTTCGGCACGTCGACCACTGCATCGACCTTGTCGACATCGATCCATTTGCGCACGATGGCGGTGCCGACATCGGCCTTGTTCTGGTGATCGGCATAGACGATCTCGACCTTGATGTTTTTGCCACCGCCGTTGAAATCCTCCGCCGCCATGCGCGCGGCTTCCACCGATCCCATGCCATTGGTATCCTGGAAGATGCCGGAAATATCGTTGAGGACGCCGACCCGGACGACGGTGTCCGAGATGTCGGCGCGAGCCGACCCGCATGCGATGCACGACATTGCGAGCACAAGGCAACTGTTCAAGACTTTCATTAAAACCTCCCTTTTGTGTGATGTGTCTCCCCCGGTTTGGCCGCGGGCCTTGTTTGTTGCGAGCTTCGCTTTGGCTCAATTTTGCCCGTCACACCTGCCGGTCCGGCAGACGCAGCACGAGACCGTCGAGCTCGGGCGTCATCTTGATCTGGCAGGACAGCCGGCTGGTGCTTTGCCGCTCGGCGGCGGTGCCGTCGAGCAGGGCGTCTTCATCGTCGCTGATCGCGGGCAGGCGGTCGATCCAGGTGTCGTCGACATAGACATGGCAGGTCGCGCACATGGCGTTGCCGCCGCATTCGCCGACGATCTCGTCGACGCCATGGCGGGTGGCGGCCATCATCGCGCTTTCGCCGTTGCCGGTTTCCAGCGTCTCGGGGCGGCCGTCGGGGTGAACAAAAGTCAGGCTTGGCATGGCGATCCGCTCAGGCTGGTGTGAGAGTGACGGGGAGGCTCTCGAGCCCCCGCAGCGTGTTGTTGAAGAGGCGTTTCACCGGGCCGGTGATCGCGATGGTGCGGACCCTGCGCGTCAGCGCCGTCAGCATCACTTCGCCTTCCAGGCGGGCCACCAGTTGTCCCACGCACATGTGGATGCCGGAGCCGAAGCCGACATGGCCGCTGGTCCGGCGCGTCACGTCATAGTTGTCCGGATTGTCCCAGCGCCGCGGATCGCGGTTGGCGGCGGCGAGGAACATCAGCACTTTTTCGCCTTCATCGAGACGAAAGCCGCTGATGTCGACCTCCCGGGTCGTGGTTCTGAAAAAGGTCTGCACCGGGCTTTCCAATCGGACAGCCTCCTCGAATGCGTTGCGCGCCAGCGACGGATCGTTGCGCAGCCGCTCCCATTGCTCGGGAAACCGCGCCAGGCAATAGATCGCGGCGCCCAGGCCATTGACGGTGGTGTCGAGACCGGCACTCAGCAGCGAGCGCACCAGCAGTGGCGCCTCGGCCGCGGTGATGTCACCTTCGTCGACGCGCGCATGGATGCAGGCGCCGAAGCCGCCGGGCGCGAGATTTTCGCGCTGGCATTGCGCCTCGACATAGGCCTTGTGGGGTGCCGAGCGCTCGATCGCATTCCGACGCAGTTCGTTCGGCGGGCCGAACGCGTTGAACACCAGGCTGGCATAAGGAATCAGGTGCTCGCGTCCCTCTGGCTTGAGACCGAGCGCATCGGGAAACACCGATAGCGGATAGGCTTCGGCCAGGTCCGTGATCGCATCGAAACTGCCTTTGGCCACCAGTTCGTCGGCTTTGGCTTCGGCAGCCGCCGTGAAGCGATCGCGAATCTGTTTGATCACTGCCGGCGAGAGCACGCGGTTGAGCACCGCGCGAGTGCGGGTATGCGCCGGTGGATCGGCCTCCAGGATCAGGCTCGGCGGCCGCCACGGCGTCTCCTTGGCGAAATCGCTGAGGCCCACGCCGCGTCTCGAACAGAACGTCTGCGGATCGTTCAGCACCGCATGGACTTCCGCATAGCGGGCCACCGCAAACACGTTCCATTTGTCGAGCCGCACCACCGGACCGGCCTCGCGAAGCACCTCATGGACCGGATGCGGGTTCGCGAAAAATTCCATCGAGAATGGATCGACATCGAGACTTGGAATCGGAACCTGTGCGGCGGTGCTGTCGCCGGACGGTGTTGGGATTGAAACCGTTGGGACCATGGAAACCTCCCGAACATTGGTCTTTTGAGCCGTGTGTTGTATCTATCTCTGTCGTCAGGCTGATTTGGTCGAGCCGCGGGACCTCGCGACAGGTCGCTTCGGGCAGGGATGTTTCAGGGCATGAGCAAGAGCAGAGTGGCGAACGTGTCTCGGCCGGCGACGGTGCAGAAGGCCACCAAGGGCGGCCAGTTGCTTGACCTCGAGCGTTATGTTCCAGCGCTTATCACTTTCATTGCCAACAAGCTGTCCCGCAGCGCGACGACCTACTATCAGTCCCATTTCGGCGTCAGCGTCACCGAATGGCGGATCCTGTCGCTGCTGGCGCTGGAGCCGGGAATCCCGGCGGCGCGCATCTGCCATGTGATCGGCTTCGACAAGGGACCAGTGAGCCGCACGCTGGCGGTGATGCAGAAGCGCGATCTGGTCGCGATCAAGACCGATCCGCTGGACGGCCGCAGCCATTCGATTTCGCTCACCGCCAAGGGGCGTGCGGCGCACGACAACGTCATTGTCGTTGCGCTGGAACGCGAGCGCCGGCTGCTCGGCTGCCTGCGCAAGGACGAGCAGGAGACGCTGATCAAGCTGCTGCTGCGGATTCATGGCAATCTCGGCGCCGTGACCGATCATGACGGTTCTGAGGCCGGCGATGATTGAGTCGATTTCGGTTGGGATGAACGCGCTCATGCGGCCAGGGATCCAGTGGCCCGCGCCTTCAAGTCGAATGTTTGATTGGCTGCTTCGTCAGGGCTGAGCGCGGCGCCCGAACTCAACAGCCGGCGTGCGATCATGTGATCGGCCGCCTTGTTGACCGATTCCACGCCCGCCAGTCGTCCATCGCGAAAGCAGAACACGGAAAAAGCGCTGGATGAGGGATCGCCGCGCACGACATGATGATCATGCGGCGCCGGAAGCCCGGCGATCTGCAGCTTGAACGGACCCTGGTCGCTCCAGAACCACGGCACCGCACGATAGGGCTGCGGCTTTCCGGTCAGGCGCGCGGCCAAACAGCGGGCGTGATCCACCGCATTCTGCACCGACTCGATCCGTCTGCGCTCGCCGCCGGCGAACGGTTGCGGATAGGCGGCGCAATCGCCGATCGCTGAAATCGACGGATCTGCTGTGGCCAGATGCGCGTCGACCACGATGCCGTTTGCGACAGCCAGTCCGGCATCTGCAGCGAGTTCGACGTTGGGCACGACGCCGACACCAACCAGCACAAGGTCGGCTGGATGAGTCTGGCCGTCGGCGGTGTCGACCGCGATCGCTCGCCCCTGATGATCTCTGATACGGGTGACGACCGCGTCAAACACAAAACGAACGCCGGTTGCCTGATGCGCCTCCAGGAAGAAACGCGACATGGTCTCCGAGAGCGCGCGCGACATCGGCCGCGTCGACGCTTCCAGGATGGTGACCGCAATCCCCATGGAGCTCGCCAGCGCCGCCAACTCCAGGCCGATGAACCCGGCGCCGATGATGGCAATGCGCTTGATATCCGGCAGGCGGTTGCGCAAAGCGTCGGCATCGCCGGCAGACCGCAGCTGCAGCACCCCGTCGAGATCTGCCCCGGGCAGATCCAGCGTGCGGTTGCGCGCGCCGGTGGCCAGCACGAGGTGATCATAGGGCAGGGTGGTCTCATTGCTGAGCCGGATGCACTTGCGCGCGCGATCGATAAACATGACACGCTGCCCGGTGCGAAGATCGATCGCGGCTTGCGTGAAGAAGCTTTCGGGGCGCAGATTGAGCGCCACGCGATCGGTAGCGCCGGTGAGATAGGCCTTCGACAGTGGCGGACGCTGATAGGGCAATCCCGGCTCGTCGCCGATCAGGCTGATACGGCCGGCAAAACCGTTGTCGCGCAGCGAGGCTGCGGCCTGGAACCCGGCCTGGCCGGCACCGACCACTACAACGTCCTGGAGATCCGCCATGGCGGAGGTCTCGGGCATGCGTATCTCCCTGAAGGAGCCTCGGCAGTTCTACTGCTCTTCCGATCGGCCCCGATGACGGCAAGGTGACATGAATTGGTTGCCTAAGCAACCAAAATCGGCGCGATTTTTCCGGGAATGAAGCGGGTTTCGTTCACCCGATTCACCGCACCGAAACCCCTTGCCGCCATGCTGCGGCCGACATCGGATGGCGTTCATGGATCAGTTTCAATCCGCACTGGCGGTGCGAGGGTTAACGAAGCGTTTTGACCGGCCTGCGGTCGACGCGCTCGACCTCAACGTGCGTGTCGGCGAATTCTACGCGCTGCTGGGACCGAACGGCGCCGGCAAGACCACCACACTGCGCATGGTGGCCGGCCTGCTGCGGCCGGACGCCGGTTCGATTTCGGTATGGGGCATCGACGCGCTCGGTGATCCCGTCGGCGCCAAGCAGGTCATGGCGTGGGTCTCCGATGAGCCGATGATCTATGACAAGCTGACCCCGCTCGAATACCTTGAATTCGTCGCCGGCCTGTGGGGATGCGATCCATCACGTGCGGAGCGGTCGGCATACGAGTTGCTCGCGTCACTTGGGCTGGCGCCTCATCAGGACGAGCGCTGCGAGGGATTTTCCAAAGGCATGCGCCAGAAGGTGGCGCTTGCCGGAGCGCTGATCCACGATCCTCGCCTGATCATCCTGGACGAACCGCTGACCGGCCTCGACGCCGTCTCGGCCCGCCACGTCAAGGGGCTGCTGCAGGAGCGCGTCCGCGCCGGCTGCACGGTGATCCTGACCACCCACATTCTCGAAGTCGCCGAGCGCATGGCGGACCGGATCGGCGTCATCGTCTCCGGCCGGCTGGTTGCGGAAGGCACGCTCGCCGAGTTGCGGCATCGCAATGGCGAAGGCGACACCAGCCTGGAAGACATGTTCGTGGCGCTGGTCGACGGCGAGGCCGCCGCCGCATGACGTCGACAGCGAGTTTGGCCTGGGTTGCGCGCCACGAAATCCGGCTGGCGCGGCGCGATTTCATCGCGATGCTGACCGGTGGCCGCCGCGGCCGTGCCCGCAACGTTGTGATCGGATTGATCGCCTTCGCGGCCTTCATGCATCTGCCGGCCTATGCCGTGGTCGGGCGCTTTGCCGGTGTCATGGCAGAGCCGGACAAAGCGACGCTGATCGTCATCATGGCCAGCATCCTGTTGGCCTGGGCGCTGATGTTGTCGCAGGCGATGGAATCGGTGACGCGGGTGTTCTATGCGCGGGCCGACCTCGATCTGATCATGTCGTCGCCCATCGCACTCACCGACGTGTTCTCGATCCGGATGGCGGCCATCGCGCTGACCATCACCGTGATGGCGTTGCTGCTTTCGCTGCCTTTCGTCGATGTCCTCGTGATCAGTGGCGGCTGGCGATGGCTGGCGGCATTCGGCGTGGTGGCGGCTATCGGGTTGTCGGCGGCCGCGGTGGGGATTTCGCTCACCATCGCGCTGTTTCGGACCATCGGGCCCAAACGAACGCGGCTGGTGGCGCAGATCCTGGCCGCCGTGATCGGCGCGGGCTTCGTCATCGGCCTGCAGGTTGCGGCGGTCCTGTCCAGCGGCACCCTGTCGCGATTTGCGGTGCTGACGTCGGACGCAGCACTCGCGTTTGCTCCAGGCGCCGACAGTCTCGTCTGGTGGCCGGTGAGGGCGCTGCTCGGAGACGGCACAGCCTTGCTGGCGCTCCTCGCCGGCAGTCTCGTGTTGCTTGGTTTGACCATCGCGGTGTTTTCGCCGCGCTTTGGCGACGATGTCATCACGGCGTCGACCGCGGCCACATCGGCAACGCGGCAAGGTCATGCTATCAGGCGCTTCCCCAAGGTGTCGCAAAAACAGGCGCTGCGCCGCAAAGAGTTCGTGCTGCTTCGCCGCGACCCGTGGCTGGTGTCGCAGACCCTGATGCAGTTGCTTTATCTGCTGCCGCCGGCGCTGATGCTGTGGCGAAGCTTTGCCGACAGCTCCACCGCCATCGTGCTGGTGACTCCGGTGATCGTGATGGCGGCCGGGCAGTTGTCGGGCGGCCTCGCCTGGCTGACGATCTCAGGCGAGGACGCGGCCGATCTCGTCGCCACGGCGCCATTGTCTCGTAGCCAGGTGATCCGTGCCAAAATCGAGGTAGTCCTGCTCGCCGTCTGTGCTGTCTGCGCTCCCCTGGTCCTTCCATTACTGTTCGTTGCGCCGCTGCAGGCGATCGTCACCGCTCTCAGTGTGATGATTGCGGCGATGTCGGCGACCGCAATCCAGCTCTGGTTCCGCGTCCAGGCGCGGCGCAGCCAGTTCCGTCGCCGCCAGACGTCGTCGCGTCTGGCGACATTCGCGGAAGCTTTTGCGTCGATTGGATGGGCCGCGACCGCGGGCCTCGCATTGGCCCTGCCGGTGCTGGCGGCGATCACCGCGCTCATGACAATGGCCTTGCTGGCGATCATCTGGAAAGTCAGCCCGCGGCAGGATGCGTTTCAGGCTTGATTTCGCGATGGAACTTGCAATGCTCCGGTTGGTGAGAACTGGAGCATGTGATGATGCGCCTTCGATGGATTGGTGTTTTGACGGCCATGCTGATGTCCGGTTCAGCCCATGCTGACACCTGGCCATCCAAACTGATCAAGGCGGTGATTCCCTATGGCGCCGGCAGTGCCGCGGATGTCGTTCCCCGCGTTGTGTTTGATCGGCTCTCCGCCGAGTTCGGCCAGCCGATCGTGATCGAAAACCGTGCCGGGGCCGGCGGCACGATCGGCTCCGGTGTGGTCGCGCGCGCCGAGGCCGACGGCTATACCGTCCTTGCACAATCCTCCGCGCATTCCATTGCACCGGCGATCTACCCGGATCTGCAATACGATCCGCACAAGGATTTCGTGTCTGCGTTGATGATCGGATACAGCGCCAATGTGATGATCGTACCGCCGTCGCGCCCCTGGAAGACAATTCAGGATTTTCTGGCTGCGGCGAAAGCCAAAGAGTCCACGATTTCGTTCGGCTCGGTCGGCGTCGGGACGGCCACCCACATCAGCGGTGAAAAATTCCGGCTGGCTGCCGGCTTCAAGGCCACGCACATTCCGTATCGCGGCGGCTCCGAAGTCATCACGGACATTCTCGGCGGCCGGATCGATTTTTACTTCTGTCCGCTCGCGACAGCGCTTCCGTTGATCCGCGAGGGCCAGGTTCGGGCGCTGCTGGTGTCGACCGCAAAGCGTGCCGCGGAGCTGCCCGATATCCCGACACCGGTCGACATCGGCTTTCCCGATGCGGAGAGCTCGATCTGGTTCGGCGTCTTCCTGCCGTCCAAAACGCCGCGGGACATTGTCGAAAAATTCCATACCGCCGGCGTGAAGGTGCTGGCGAGCCCGGAGATGCAGAAGAGCCTGCAGAAGCTCGCGATCACGCCGTGGCCGATGACGCCCGCTGAGATCGACGACCTCGTGGCCCGGGAAATCAAGGCCAATGTGGCGCTGATCAAGGCTGCGGGGATCAACTAGCTCGCTGTATTTCGGCCGCGACCAGATCGGCGATCGCCGTTGTTACCGCATCCGTGATGCCGGGATCGTACAGCGAATGTCCGGCGCTCTCGATGATGCGCAGCTCGGCATCAGGCCACGCCTTGACCATGGCATGGGCTGTCGAGGGCGGGCAAAGCAGGTCGTAACGGCCCTGCACGATGATGCCGCGGATGCCGCGCAACTTGTCGGCCTCCGCCAGCAATTGCCCCGGCGAGAAGAAGCACTGATTGCGGAAGTAGTGAGCCTCCATGAACGGCGTTGCGGGCAGGGGGCGCGTGCCGGTCCGGATGGCGTCGAGGTCGAGCCGCGTCCGGCTTGGCTTGTGCTCCGACAGGATGCGTTCGGTGTCGTGCCAGGCGCGCGCAACTGGGGTATGTACGGCGGGATCGGGATCGAGAATGCGGCGCCAATAGGCTTCGAGCGGCTGCGCCCGTTCGTCCGGCGGCAGCAGGCTCAGGAAATCGTCGTTGAGGCCGGGATAAAGCGTGCGCAGTCCGCCGAGGAACGCCCATTCCAGCTCGGCGCGGGTGCCGAGGAATGTCGCGCGCAGCACCAGTCCAAGCACCCGCTCCGGGTGCCGCTCGGCATAGGCCAGCGCCAGGGTCGCGCCCCAGGAGCCACCGACCACCAGCCAGCGTTCGAAGCCGAGTGTCGTGCGAATCTTCTCCATGTCGGCGATCAGGTGTGCCGTGGTGTTGGCGTCGCGGCTTCCCTTGGGACGGCTGAGGCCGGCGCCGCGCTGGTCGAACAGCACGGCATGAACGCGCTGCTGGTCGAACAGCCGCCGATGATCGGGCTGGCAGCCGCTGCCGGGTCCGCCATGCAGATAGACGGCGGGAACACCCTCCGCATTGCCGACGGTCTCAAAATAAATCTCGTGTCCCTCACCGACCGGCAGCATCTGCCGGCTCAGTCGGCCGCCCGCGTTGGTGTCTCCGGCGTCAGGCATTCCCGTTCTCCGATACTCCGAAATCAGCATGCGCAGATCTTCAGCACGCGCAAGTCTGCGGCAGGCCGAGCCGGCCGTATCCCGGAAGTTTCAACGCCGGCCGGCGCAGGTCGAAGCCTAGCACCGCGCCGAACAGATTGAGTTCGACGCCTTCGATCCAGCCGACGGTCAAGCCCAGATAGCCGCCGAGTGAAACCTGAAAGCCGGTGCCCGAAGGCGTCCAGCCGAACCACGAGTCGTCATAAGGATAGTCTTTGCCGATCGCCGTCGGCGGTAGCACGCCGTTCAGTTCCGGCACGGTGTCGAGCACCGCCTTGACGAAGGTGTTGGAGTTCGGTCCCGGCCAGGCGCTGTAATCGCCGTAGCGTCGAAATTTGTAGGTTTCGATGGTCTGTTGCAGCTTGGGGATCAGCTGCGCGGCCCGGTCGCCATCTATGGCGATAATGGTTTCGGGCAACGCCCCGAACCAGCGGCCATCGGCCGCGAAGCCGTTGACACGAATCGGCTCGCCCCAGGCCGTGTAGTCGTATCGGCTGTAGCGCGTCGCGTTCTCCGGCTTCATCACGATCCAGGTGTGCACGGCAAAGATGCCGCGCCAGCTCACCGTGCGCGCCGCAAACACGCGGATCATGGCATCGGGATGTTGGGCCGGAGCGGGCAGCAGGCCTGCGCTCGATCGATCGGCGGTCTGCCAGTTGCCCCGGCGTTCGCCCAGCCAATAGGACGCCGCCGACACACTGATCGGGGCGAGAACCAGCAATAGGATCAGGATCAAAAGGCGTCTCACGGTGGGGATACGGGCTCTTTGGTCCTCCCAGATATAGTATCCCGTCCGGCCGGTGCCAGTCATCCTCGGTCTGCTGAAGTCGACCTAGGCCGCGGCCGTCTTCACCTCCGCATCGCGCTCGGCCAGATGCTTGGCGGCGATATAGCCGAACGTCAGCGCCGGGCCCAGCGTAATGCCGCCGCCGGGGTAATTGCCGCCCATGATGCTGGCCATGTCGTTGCCTGCGGCATAGAGGCCCGGAATCGGCCGTCCATGGTCGTCGATCACGCGGCTGTGGTGGTCGGTGCGCAGCCCGGCGAAGGTGCCGAGATCGCCGACCACCACCTCGACCGCATAGAACGGGCCGGTGGAAATCGGCGCGAGGCATGGATTGGGCTGAAACTCCGGATCGCCGTTGAAGCGATTGTAGGATGTCGATCCCTTGCCGAAGGCGCGGTCTTCACCTTTGGCCATATCGGCATTCCACTCCGAGATGGTGCGTTCCAGGCCGGCCGCATCGATGCCCGCGGCGCGGGCGAGTTCGGTGATGGTGCGACCGCTCCTGAGATAACCGGAGCGGATGTTGGGACCGACCGGCACCGGAAACGGCTTGACGAATCCCAGGCCGAAGCGGGTGAGGAATGGCTTGTCGACAATGAGGAAGGCTTTGGCCGTCGTGTCGGTGCCATTCGCCGCGAACAGCGCCTGGCAGAAGTCATGATAGGAATTGGCCTCGTTGACAAAGCGCTTGCCGTTGGGGAGCACGGCGATCAACCCCGGCTTGGCGCGGTCGATGAAGTGCGGAAACACGCCGTAGCTGCCATCCCGGCGCGGCACCCGTGACACCGGTACCCAGGCCGCCGCATTCGGATAACCCTTTTCCGCCACCGCGCCAACGTCCTCGCCGAGACGCAGCCCGTCACCGGTGTTGGTCTTGGGGGCCGGCGAATGATGCCCGGTATTGTCGCGGTCATGGGCAAACATGCTGCGCCGTCGTGGCATGTCCTGCGGAAAGCCACCGGCCGCGAGCACCACGCCGCGGCGTGTGTTGACGATCACATCGCCGTCTGCCGTCTTCACCACGGCCCCGGTCACGGTGTCGTTCTCGCTGATGAGGCGCGCCACCGGCGCATCGGTCCAGACATCGACGCCGAGATCGAGCGCGCTGCGAAACAGCCGGGCCGCGAGCGCATTGCCGTTGGTCAGCAGCATGCCGCGCCGATAGAGCGCGAGGTCGCGGGCGTGCGACAGCAGGCGACCTGCGACATAAACCGCCGACGTCAGCGAACGCGTCACATTGAAAAAATGCTTCAGTTCGGGGCCGGAGCCGATCATCAGCCCGACGAAGGTCAGTTCCGGCAGCGGCGGCCGCAGGCGGTTCAGTTCCTTGCCGAGGCCTTGGGCGCGATAGGGGAGAGCCTTGATTGATCGGCCGCCGGGGCGGCCGCCCGGTGCATCCGGATGATAATCGGAGAATGCCGACGCCGGCTCGAACTGCAGCGCGGTCTTGCTGTGGAAGAAGTCGATAGCTTCCGGTCCCTGCTGCAGGAAAGCTTCCACATTCTCGGCATTGAAATGATTGCCGGCCTCGTGCCGCAAATAAGTGCGAGCGGCATCGACCGTATCCTCGATGCCGTCGGCCTTGGAAATCGGATTGTTGGGCACCCACATGAAGCCGCCCGACACCGCCGTGGTGCCGCCGACCCATTTGTCTTTCTCGGCCAGGATGACCTTGAGCCCGCGGGCCTGCGCCGCCACCGCGGTCGCCAGCCCCCCGGCGCCGGAGCCGACAACAAGAACATCACAGGTTACGGTCTTCGCCATCTCAATTGCTTCCTTTGTCGATGCCGGCTTTGTCGTGGCCGGTCTGATGTCGTTGCCGGGCGACCGCGTCGCGTCGCTCGCGCAAGATGTCGCCCATCTGCTCGTCACGTTTGGCAAGCCAGATGCCGTGGCGTTTCGGCCATGTGCTGTAGTCCGACGGCAACAGCAAATCTTCTCGCGCGCGCCGCGGCCAGTAGGGATCGTTGAGCGCCTCGCGGGCGATGGCGATCAGGTCCGCGGCGCCAGACTGCAGGATTTGTTCGGCCTGGTTGCCGTCGACGATCATGCCGACCGCCTGGGTGGTCACGCCGGCCTCCTGCTTGATGCGCCGCGCGAAGTCGACCTGGAAGCCGAGCCCGCGCGGCACCGTCAGCTTGCGGGTTTCTTCCGTGAGGCCGCCCGAGGAGACGTCGATCACATCGACGCCGCAGCGCGACAACTCGCGGGCGAGAGCAGCCGAGTCGTCGACGCTCCAGCCGCCTTCCGCGCCGTCGACCGCGGAGATCCTGCAGAACAGCGGTTTGGTGTCAGGCCATCCCGCTCGGACACGCTGCGCCACTTCGCACGCCAATCGCATGCGCCCCCTAAGATCGCCGCCATAGCCGTCGGTGCGCTGGTTGGAGATCGGCGACAGAAAACTCGCGATCAGATAGCCGTGGCCGAAATGCAGTTCGATGGCATCGAAGCCTGCGGCCTGCGCGCGCCGGGTGGCAGCGCCGAATTGCTCGACCACGGTGGCGATCTCGTCGCTCTGGAGCGCGTCGGGTACGCTCCATCCCGGACCGGCGGACAGGGCGCTGGGGCCTAACCTGCGCCAGTGCGATCCATCCTGGAAACGCAACTGATCCCTTGTGAAGGCGCGCCCGCCATCCCACAGCGGCTGCGAGCCGGCCTTGCGTCCCGCATGGGCGAGTTGCACGCCGATCGGAACACCCTGCGCCTGGACGAAATCGACCACCCGCTTGAGCGGAGCGATCTGGTCGTCGCGCCACAGGCCGAGATCGGCGAAACCGATACGGCCATGCGGCGACACCGCGGTGCTTTCGGTAAAAACAAGACCGGCGCCGCCGAGCGCGAACTTGCCGAGATGCACCAGGTGCCAGTCGGTCGCCCGGCCGTCGTCGGCTGCGTGCTGGCACATCGGCGAGATCACGATGCGGTTGGACAAGGTGAGATCGCGCTGCGTCAGCGGCGAGAATAGTTTTGGCGTGTCCGCGTTGCTGGTGTCAGACAACGACATGGACATCCACCAGAAACGTTGTGATGTTCTGCAGGAAGTCCAGCGCGTGCCGCTGCGACACCTCGGCCGCCGGCGAGCGGAAAGCTGCGGTCAGGTCCTCTGTGTTGCGGAACCACATCTCGACAATGCCGTCTGCGGCGAGATCGCCGTCATCTGAGTCGATGCCAGGCGTCGCGCCGCGTTGCGTCACCAGATTCTGGCTGTACCCGGCGATGGCTGGAAATTTCGCGACCATGGCCGCATGCTTGTCCAGCCACTCATGGCGGAAATCGTCCGGCGTGAGGCCGTGCTTGCGCTCCAGGATCGACATGCGTTTGATGGTGGCATTGGCCCGGTCGTGTGGCACGACGTCGGTCTGTTTGGCGACGATGACACTTGTCGCGGCCATGCAATTCGCTGAATCCGCGGCAACTGCCTTGTAGGCATCCGAGGCAATGGCGCTGTTCATGCTGTCGATGTCGTCGAACCACAGCTCCGAGATGCCGTCGAGATCCCAGCTGCCGCGGGCGTGGTCGATCGCAAGCTGGGTTTTGTCGACGACATGATTTTGGTGATAGGCGCGCAGTCCCGGCACCTTGGCCGCAAGCGGGCCGTGCACCTCGCGCCAGTGCCGGCGGAATTGGTCGGTGTTGATATCGGCTCTCTTTTTCAGGAGCCCCATGCGAACGATCATCACGTCCTCACAGCGCGAGATAGCCGCCGTCGACCACCAGGGTCGTGCCGGTGACATAACTCGACATGTTTGATGCCAGGAAGACCACCGGGCCGACCAGCTCTTCCGGCTCGCCATAGCGACCCATCGGAATCCGGGCGAGAAAACGCTCGGAGCGCTCGGGATTGGAGCGCGTGGCTTCCGTCATCGCGGTCGCGAACGTGCCCGGCGCGATCGCGTTGACCCGCACGCCATCCTTGGCGAGCTCATGCGCCAGGCTTTGGGTCAGTGCCTTCACACCGGCTTTCGACACCGGATAGCTGACCGAGGTCGCCGTCGACACGAAGGATGCGATCGAGGCGATATTGATGATGGTCCCCCGGGTCTTGCGCAGGACGTCGAGCAGGGCCACCGACACATTCAGCGTGCCAGTCAGATTGATATCGAGTGCGGCATTCCATTGCTTCGCCAGCTCAGGACTGTCGATGGCATGCCGCGGACAGATCCCCGCATTGTTGACCAGGATGGAGACGTCACCGATGGTTGCGGTGAGTTCGGACGCGAGCGTTTTGCACGCGGCACTGTCGGCGACATCTAGTACGAACGCCCACGCCTTGCCGCCGTTGCTGCGAATGCGGGAGGCCGTCGCCTCGGCGGAGGGGCCTGCGATGTCGGTCACGATGACGTCAGCGCCTTCGTTTGCGAGGCCGACGGCAATTGCCGCGCCGTTTCCCTGTCCCGCGCCGGTGACCAGCGCTAGTCGTCCTTGCAGCAGCATCTCATCCCGACCTTTGTTTTTTAAAGCGTCTGTTTGTTTTTGAACATCTGTTTTTCGGGGCGTCCGGTGGTGCGAGGCTCCCCAGGAGAGCGACCCGCGACCGTCCCCGCACGATTAGACTATAACGAGTCTATTCGCTTATGACAAATATTCTTGAGGACCATCGGGTTTGCCTATTGCGTATAAGTTCGCCACTTGCTAATCGAAAACACGCTGATTTCAGCATCAAGCCGATCCAAAAAGCGGCGACGAGACGGTCTGATTGAAACGATCTGTGCGGGTGTTCGCCAGAAGCGTTTGCAAGCATGGGTCGCTCTCAACCGGGTGAGGAACAATGACACGCATCAAGACACTGAGCCGCCGAACCTTCAACCAGACTGCGCTGACCGGCCTGCTGGCCGCGTCCGTTGCCCCGCTCTCGGCCGGCCGGGCGCGGGCGGACGACATCAAGATCGGCTTCAACGGCGATTTGTCCGCGTCTCCTTCAGCGCAATCGGGGCGGGCCGCGGTGGTTGGCATCCAGGCGGCGATGGAAGACCTGAAGGGGCAAGGCCAGACCTTCTCGCTGGTCATTCGCGATGACCTGTCCCAGCCGCCGAAGTCGATCCAGAACATGTCGGACCTGATCGACAACGAGAAGGTGGTGGCCGTGTTTGGCCCCACCAATTCGGGCAATGCGCTGGCCTGGAAACAGATTCCGAACCAGAAGAAGATTCCGGTGATGGGCTGCATCGGTTCGGCCACCGACATCACCAAGCCGGTGAGCGCGACCGCGGACAACTACATGTTCCGCGTCGGCAGCGTGGACCGGACCCAGGTGGTGGCTCTGCTGGCTTATGCGAAGAAGAGCCCGAATGCCAAGAAGATCGGATTCCTGACCGAGACCACCGGCTATGGCCAGGGCGGTCTCAAGGATCTGCAGGAGATTGCTGCGCTGCAGGGCCTGAATGTGGTCGCCAACGAAAAGTTCAATGTCAACGACACCGATATGACCTCACAGCTCGGCAAGCTGAAGGCGGCGGGCGTCGACACCGCACTGGTCTGGGCGCAGGGCACCCCGATCGGGCAGTTGATGCGCAGCATGGAAAAGATCGACTATTTCCCGGTGGTGCTGACCAGCTGGGCCGCCGACAATCTCAGCTTCATCAACGCTTCGGGGCCGGCGCTGGCGGAAAAGCCGATCTTCCTGCGCACGGTCTCGGAATCGCGCACGCCGTCCCAGCAGAAGTTCTTCGATCGCATCAGGTCGAAGATCGACGCCGACTCCGCGTTTTCGTTCGCGGTGCACGGTTATGACGCCACCATGCTGCTGGCGCTGGCGATCAAGCAGGCGGGAACAACCGATGGGTCGAAAGTCCGCGAGGCTCTGGAAGATCTCAAGAGCCCGTTCGAAGGCCATGCCAAATCCTACAACAAGCCGTTCAGCAAGACGGAGCACGATGCCTTGACGGCGGCTGACCAGCGCTGGACCTGCTGGCGCGGCGGCAAGCTCGCGGCGTTCAAGGATTCGATCGTCGACGGCTTGAAGCCGGAAGACTTCAAGGGATAATCACGCGCCGTCCCGTCCGGTCGTCTCCGGGCGGGACGCGGCGGTGTCGGGAGGGCTATTCGCGGTGCTGGCGACCTATCTGCAGGTGTTGGTAAGCGGCCTTGCGGTCGGTGGCATCTACGCGCTCATCGCGCTGAGCTTCAGTATTACCTTCACCACCACCAAGACCCTCAATTTCTCGCAAGGCGAATTCATCAGTTTCGGCGCCTTTGTCGGGGTGGCGACGCTCTATTTCATGTCCGCACACAGCGGCAGCACCGGCATCGCAGGCCTGACCGATCGCGCGTCGGCCGGCTTCAATTATCCGGTTGCGGCGCTGGTGGTCGGCTGTGTCACCGGCGTGCTCGGGATCGCAATCTTCGTTGCCGCGGTCCGGCCGTTTGCCGGCAAGCCCGGCATGTCCTGGGTGATGAGCACCATCGGTTTCGGCATCATCCTGCAGAGCATTGGGCTTGCGGTCTGGGGGCCGGCACCGGTCAAGCTGCCGTCGCCGTTCGGCGACGACGTACTGCGGTTCGCCGGCGTTGGCGTGCGGCCGCAGGAACTGCTGGTGCTGGCGGTTGCGGTCGCGGTGATGATTGCGCTCGACCTGGTGATGCGGCGCACGCGCATCGGCAAGGCGATGCGGGCGGTGGCGCACAATCCGGCGGTGGCATCACTGATGGGCATCAATGTCGCCGCCATCATGATCGGCGCGTTCGTGTTGTCCAGTGCACTGGCCGGGCTCGGCGGCCTGCTGGTGGCACCGATTGCCTCAGCCTCGCTGTTCATGGGGCTCGGCATCGCGTTGAAGGCGTTTTCCGGCGCCATCATGGGCGGTCTCGACAATCCGCGTGGCTGCATCTTCGGCGGCTTTATCCTCGGGCTGTTGGAGCAGGGGATCGCGCTGTGGCAGGCACAGTGGCGGGAGATCGTGATCTTTGTCCTGATCATCCTGGTGCTTGCCGTCTGGCCCAATGGCCTGTTCGGTTCGCGCGCGATGGACAAGGTCTGAGCCGATGCGCGGGACGTTCGTGGCCATCGGCGTGACGGCGATCGGTGCGGCCCTGGTATTGGCCACCGGCAACGATTTCTATCTCCGCATCCTGTTTTCGATCTGCGTCTATTTTCTGTGTGCCAGCGGTATGAACGTGCTGGTCGGCTTCGCCGGCCAGAAGTCGCTGGGGCAGGCGGGATTGTTCGCGGCCGGCGCCTATGCGGTGGCGCTGTTGACCACGACCTGGGACATGAATCCCTGGCTGGCGCTGCTGGTGGCGACGGTGGTGTCCGCATTGTTCGGCGTGCTGATCGCAGCCCCCTCGCTGCGGGTGAAGGGACCGAGCCTGGCGATGGTGACACTGGCGTTCGGCATCGTGGTCGAGAAGCTGGTCACTGAAGCCTCCGATATCTTCGGCGGTGCCATGGGCATCTATGCCATCAAGCCGCTGACGCTCAACGGCGCGCCGTTCGAGATGAAGCACTGGGTCTGGTTCGCATTGGTGCTTGCGCTGGGTGTCCACCTGCTGCTGCGCAACGTGTTGACCGGACGGTTCGGCCGCGCATTGCTGTCGATCCAGGCCGACGAAGTTGCCGCGGGCTCGATGGGCGTGCCGGTGCTTCGTTACAAGGTCGCCGCCTTCGTCATTGCGGCCGCGACCTGTGGCTTGGCGGGTGCGCTGGTGGCCCAGCAGAACCAGTACATCAATTCCGATTTCATCAATTTCAATCTGTCGGTCTTTATCCTGCTGCTGGTGATGTTCGGCGGCAGCGGCTCGCTGGCGGGGCCGTTGCTGGGTGCCGTGACGCTGACGTTGCTCGGCAGTTTTCTCGCGCGCTGGAGCTGGGCCGAGCATTTCGCCAATGGCGCGCTGCTGTTGTTCGCGCTTTATGTGATGCCCAAAGGTCTCGCCGGTGTCGCCACCGGGCTTTTCGCGCGCTTTCGCACAAAGCCCGCGCCACTGCCGTGCGTCGAGTCCCCCGGCGTCGTCCCGGCTCTGCTTCAGCGCAAGGCGGCGTGCGAGAAGAACACGACGCTGCTGCAATCCTCCGGCATTTCGAAATCCTATGGCGGCGTGCGGCCGGCCCGCGACCTCAGTGCGACTCTGACCGCGGGACATATCCACGCTTTGATCGGCCCGAACGGCGCCGGCAAAAGCACCTTCATCAACATCCTGTCGGGCATCGTGAAGCCCGACCAGGGCGAGATCGCCTTTCGTGATGAGACCATCACCCACAAGCCGGTGCATGCCATCTGCGGCAAAGGTATTGCCCGTACCTTCCAGAACCTGCGGCTGTTCAAGGATCTCAGCGTCCGGACCAACATCCTGGTCGGCCAACATCGCCGCATGACGAATGGTTTCTTCATCTCGCTGCTCGGGCTTCCGCGCTCCCGGCAACAGGAGGATCTGGCGTTTCGCCGGGTCGAGACCATCATGCAGTTTGTCGGCTTGTCGGAACACGCCGAGAAACCGGCCGGCGATCTGGCCTACGGCCTGCAGCGGCGCGTCGAGCTGGCGCGGGCGCTCGCGACCGAGCCGGAACTGTTGTTGCTTGATGAGCCAGCTGCCGGGCTCAATCCGCAGGAGACCAAAGAACTGGGCCGGCTGCTGGTGCGCATCCGCGACCAGGGCATCACGATCCTGCTGGTCGAGCATCACATGGATCTGGTGATGAAGATCGCCGACCATGTCATCGTGCTCGACTATGGCGAGAAGATCGCGGAAGGGCCCCCGTCCGTGGTGCAGAGCGACAAACGGGTGACTGAAGCCTATCTCGGTGTCGACGAGGCCGACGACCATCCGGTCGTTGCCGCCACGGCCTCGTAGGAGACGGCGCATGACGATGCTGAGGCTCGACAATGTCAGCGTGTCCTACGGCCCGATCGAGGCGGTGTCCAACGCATCCATCGAGGTGGAGCAGGGCCAGGTTGTCGCCATCGTCGGCGCCAATGGCGCCGGCAAAACCACGCTGCTGAAGGCCATCGCCGGCCTGATGCAACCGCGGACGGGTGAAATCTGGTTCGAAGGCAACGCCATTACCGCCTCCGCTCCGCATCGCCGCGTGCAACTCGGCATCGCGCTGTCGCCGGAGGGGCGCCAGGTCTTCTCCGATCAGACCATCCGGGACAATCTCGAACTCGGTGCATATGCACGGCGCTTGAGCGCCCCCGATCTGGAGGCAGCTCTTGAAGAACAGTATCGGCTGTTTCCGCGTCTGCGCGAACGCCAGGACCAGATGTCCGCCACACTGTCGGGCGGTGAGCAGCAGATGCTGGCGATCGGCCGCGCTTTGATGGGCGCGCCGCGGCTGTTGCTGCTGGACGAGCCGTCGCTCGGGCTCGCACCGCTTATTATCAAGGAAATCTTCGCCATCATCCGCGATCTGCGCGCGCGCGGCATGACCATCCTTTTAATCGAGCAGATGGCCAACCTCGCTTTGCGGCTGGCCGATCGCGCTTACGTGCTCGACAGCGGTCGCATCACCATGAGCGGCACCGGCGCCGAGCTTCTGGCGCATCCGGACGTGCGCAAGGCCTATCTGGGCAGCGCGCATTAGTTCAACTGCGTCATAAACAACTTACACCCTCATCCTGAGGAGCAGGCGAAGCCTGCGTCTCGAAGGACGAGGCCAAGGCGTCACGGGCCACATGGTTCGAGACGCGCGTGCCGCGCTCCTCACCATGAGGAGATATGGCGAGAGGGCTTTCCGTCTAACCCCGCCGTGGGCGCATTCTCGGCTTGGCCGGCGCGGGATTGGCAGCGAGATCGGGCCGATAACCCAGCTTCTCAGACAACCGGTTGATCGCTTCGGCCACACCAGCCACATCGCGGCTTCCCGTGCGCACGTCGAGTGCGGACGTCGGTCCGATCGCTGTCAGGGCAAACTGCATCTTCTGGCTCTGGTCGAACACCGGAACGCTGACGGCGTTGATGCCCGGCACCGGCACGCCTTCGGTGGTGGCGTAGCCCAGCCGGCGGATCTCGTCGAAATCCTCCGTAAAGGCCTCGCGGGATTTTCCGCTCGGCAGATGCTGCGCCTTCTGCTCGGCCCGCATCTCCCGCGCCAGCAGTGTGCGAACCACTTCGAACGGATAGATCGCCGCGAACAGCCGGCCGGTGGCGGTGCCGGTGAGGGTGTAGAGCGCCCCGGCGCGCAGATTGACGTGCACCGGATAAGCCGCCTCATGCACCTGGATGATGGTCGGTCCGTGCGTTCCCCACACCGTCACGGTGACCATGTAGCCGGTGGCTTCGGACAGCTCGATCGATGTGTCGCTGGCCATGCGCAGGGGATCGGAGCCGCGCATGCGCACCAGACCGAGCTGCAGCGCCAGGGGGCCAAGAAAGTAGTGGCCGTTGGCAGGATTCTGTTCGACCAGGCCGAGCTTTCGGTAGCTCACGAGATAAGCGTGGGCCTGCGCCGAGGTCATCCCCGCGCGCGCCGCGAGATCGCGCAGCATGGTCGGCTGTCCCAGTTCGATCAGCGCGGTCAGGATCCGGCCCCCGACTTCGATCGACTGTACGCCGCGCCCTTCCACTTTCATCCGTTCGACGCCTCTCTCATGCATCGAACGGTATAGCGAGTCGTGGCCGGCAAGGGGAGGGCTTCGATGCCGAAATGCGTGTTTAGTCGTGCAACCTCATCTCGGCGATCAACTTGCGGACCTCGTCGTTCGGATCGACAGCAGGCGGGGTGGCCGTTTTGCGCTGAGCGTATGCCGGACCGAAAGCCGGCGGCGAGGCGTGATGGATGGCCGCGTCATCCGCGTCGTGGAAGCGGATCAGGATGCTCAGCGACAGCAGGCAGGCAAGACCGATCGCTGCGGTTTCGAGCAGGTGGCTTGAGGTCTGAGTTGTGGTTGTCATCGTCGTGGTCCGATGCAGGCCGTCGTTGTGTCGACGTGACGCAATCGTGGCCCCGGTGACGCGCGGGCGCAATTCGCAGTTTTTCAACCCTGCCTTCGGTCGGAACGAAGGCAGCTGATTGATGCTGATTTGCGTATGCGAAAAGTCCTCCGCCGAATGACGGAGGGCCGTTCAGAACAGTTCGGTCGCGGCCACCCTGTTCAGTGTTTTCACCTGCTCGAGAGCCGGCGCGGTGGTCGACTTTTCCGCGTCGTCGACAATGCTGAGCAGGCGCTGATAAGCCTGCTTGGCGACGTCGACGGGAAGCGGTTCTTCGTCGAAGGACTCGATATAGCGTCCCACCATCGATGCGAGCAGGCGATAAAGCGCGCCATGCTCCGCGTCCGACGACGCAAGCTCCAAGGCCTTGTGTTGAAAGGATTTGTAGGTCCGCAGACCCGGGTGCTGGCTGACGAGCCAGTTATGCAGTTCGCCCAAGATGTTCCCTCCCTCGAGGCGCGAGAAGAAACAGCCTACTATATCACGGACAGCCGCGTTGCCAACGGCTTTGGCATCACCAAAAGGCGACCAAGTTCAACGTTTTAGGTCATTGTAAGTACATCTGGATGGCCTATATTGTTTGTAAGCGAGTTTTAACGGCTCGCGTGTTTCATTTGGTTTTGCTGGTCAGGCCCGTCGTTCAGGCGGGCCGTCGCCGTTTTAGGACCCGCCGACTTTGGGGTTACCGATGACCCGTTCGAATCGCACTGATCATATCCGCCTGACGTCGCACCCCGTGCCGGGAGCGAAGCACGATTTCCCTATTACCTGGGGCGCCGCGACCGCACGCGAGCGCGGGCCGATCATCGGCACCGTCTCCCGTCCGCAGGATCGCAACGTGATCGGCAGCCACGGTGGATCCTATGCGGTGTATCGCGCACTCGCGGTCTCATCGGGCGCGCTCGATCCCATTCGTCGCCCGGACCTGACAAACACCTATCCGGCGGCCACCGTCGGTCCGTTTCCGCAGTGGGGCGAACCCGGCCGCATTGTCGCGCTCGATCCATGGGGACATCTGGTTGCGGAGAATTTCCGCACCGAGATCGCCGAGGGCGTCGACATCAGGCCGAGCATTGCGATCACGCGGGCGCGGCTCGACCTGCCGGAGTTGCAGGCCGCGCTGGCGGCCAAGCGCCTGGTGGCGGACGGCGATGTCGTGCATGCCAATGGCAGCGTGTCGGTGGTCAAGATCGCGATCGATCCGGTGTGGTATCTCCCGGGCATCGCGCAACGCTTCGGCACCAGCGAGACCAATCTGCGCCGTGCGCTGTTCGAGCAGACCGCGGGCATGTTCCCCGAACTGGTGACGCGGCCCGATTTGCAGGTTTTCCTGCCGCCGATCGGCGGCACCACCGTGTATCTGTTCGGCGACGTCAACAAGCTGCCCGATCATCGCACCTTGATCACCTGCCGCGTGCATGACGAATGCAATGGCTCGGATGTGTTCGGCTCCGATATCTGCACCTGCCGTCCGTATCTGATCCACGGCATCGAGGAATGCGCGCGCACCGGCCAGACCGGCGGCCTGGGCGTGATCGTCTACAACCGCAAGGAAGGCCGTGCACTCGGCGAAGTCACCAAGTTCCTGGTTTACAATGCACGCAAGCGCCAGGAAGACGGCGATGCGGCTGCGGCCTACTTCGAACGCACCGAGTGCGTGGCCGGCGTGCAGGACGCGCGTTTCCAGCAGCTGATGCCAGACGTGATCCATTGGCTCGGCTTGCGGCGGATCGATCGTTTCGTCTCCATGAGCGACATGAAGTATGACGCACTTGTTGGACAGGGCGTCGACATCGTCGAGCGGGTTCCGATCCCCGACGATCTGATCCCGGCCGACGCGCATGTGGAGATCGCAGCCAAGAAAGCCGCCGGATACTTCTCGCCGGAGCAGCCGAAGCCGCAGGATCTGACCGACTCGGTCGGCCGTTCCCTCGACAAATACTGATCCCGGCCGGAGCGTTCTCGTGGCAGTCGACACCGTCGATGCGTTGTCCCTTTTGTCCGCCCAGGCGGTTCGCGATCGCGCGCACCGCCTGCTGGCGATCGGGCTGGAGGATAAGCTTCCGCACTTCCGCATTGATCTGCCCCGGCTCGACGCCGCCGTCGATCTTGTGCTGGCCGTCACGCAAAAGAATTATCCCACCGGCGATGTTCCGTTCCATTCGCGCTGGCGTCACTTCGTGGTCGGCGGGGCCGATCGATGGGCAGGGATTGCCGACGCTGCGGCCTGGCCTGATCCGATCGCACGGGCGCGCGCCGAATTCGATCTCGCCATTGTCAGCGTGCTGCTCGATGCGGGGGCGGGTCCGGCGTGGCGTTATCGTGATGACGCGAGCGGCGTCGCCATCGGCCGCTCCGAAGGCCTTGCACTGGCGAGCCTCGACATGTTTGCCGCCGGCGCGTTCTCAACCCGACAGACGGAGCCGCTGCGTGTCGACGCAGAAGCACTGATAAATCTTTCGGTCGCCGATCTGTGTCGCGGTTTTCAGGTGACCGACGCCAATCCGCTGGTGGGCCTGGAGGGCAGGGTCGATCTGCTGCGCCGTCTCGGTGCGCTGCTTGCGGTGAAGCCCGAGATCTTCGGCCGCAACGACACGCCGCGCCCTGGCGGGCTGGTCGACCGTCTGGTATCGTCAGCCGATCACAACACGATTGCCGCGCCACATGTTCTCTCCGAAGTGCTGCGTCAGCTCGGCGCGATCTGGCCGTCGCGGCTGTCCCTCGACGGCGTCCCTCTCGGCGATTGCTGGCGTCATCCCTCCTTGGTGACCGATGACGCGACGACCGGATTGGTGCCATTGCACAAACTGTCGCAATGGCTGACCTATTCACTGATTGAGCCGCTGCAGCGCGCCGGCCTCACCGTGACCGACATCGATGGTCTCACCGGGCTTGCGGAATACCGCAACGGCGGATTGTTCGTCGACGCCGGCGTGCTGTCGTTCCGCGATCCCGCGGATGCGACGCGTGAGCACGATGTGGCGTCGCCGCTGGTGGTGGAATGGCGGGCGCTGACCGTCGCGCTGCTCGATCGGCTGGCGCAAACCGTGCGGCAACGGCTGAGTAAGGATGCGACCAGCCTGCCGCTGGCCCGAATTCTCGAAGGTGGCAGCTGGGCCGCGGGCCGCAAGCTTGCGTTCGAGCGTCGGCCCGACGGCTCGCCGCCGGTCAGGGTTATTAGCGACGGCACTGTATTTTGAGTATCAAGAGATATTGAAGGAGAGAGGCCATGGAAGGCGTCACGGTTGTCGGTCATCCGCTGGTCCAGCACAAGCTGACGCTCATCCGCGACAAGACCATCTCGACCAAGTCATTCCGTGAACTGCTCAAGGAAATCGGAATGCTGCTGTGTTACGAGGTCACGCGCGATCTGCCGCTGACCGACGTCGAGGTCGAGACGCCGCTGGCCCGCATGCATTCCGCCAAGATCGCGGGCAAGAAGCTGGTATTCGTGCCGGTGCTGCGCGCCGGCGTGACTTTTGTCGATGGCATGCTTGATCTGGTCCCCACCGCACGCGTCGCCCACATCGGTCTCTATCGTGACCCCCAGACCTTCACGGCGGTGGAATATTTCTTCAAGGCGCCCTCCGATCTGCAGGAGCGGCTGGCCATCGTGGTGTCGCCGGTGCTGGCGACCGCGAACACGGCAGTCGCCGCCATCGATCGCCTGAAGGAACGCGGCGCCAAGGACATCCGTCTGGTCTGTTTGCTTGCCGCGCCGGAAGGCGTTGAGCGGGTGCGCGGCCTGCATCCCGATGTGCCGCTGTGGACCGCGGGCATCGACGAGGGGCTGGATGACGCGGCCTTCATCGTTCCCGGATTGGGCGATGCCGGCGACCGTGCCTACGGCACGCGGTAGCCGTCTTGCATTGCGCTGATGGTTTCGGCGCTGTCCGATCGTGGTTTGCTTCTGGAGCTTCGAAGGCGCTGGCGCGTCTTCCATTCCTTTTGAAGCTGTTTCACTTTCCCTGCACTTTGTTCGTCGACCGGCGTGTAGGTCACAAGTCGCAGGTTGACGGCTTCTTCGACAAGGAATGTGCTTTGCTCGAGCTCCATCTGGCCGACACCGGGAGCCTCGAACCGTTTGGTTTTGTTGGCGCGTGAGCTGACGTTCTGCTCCGGCCACCAGCGATGAAATTCGTGACTCGCGCGCTGCAGGCGCTCGATGATCGTCAGAAATGCCGGGTCGTCGCGGTGGCGTCCGAATTCCACCCGGAAGCGCGCAAGCATCGCACGCGCATCGGTTTCCCAATCCGGAATGGTGGCCCGGTGCGAGGGGCTTGCGAACACCAGCCACAGCATATTTCGATCTTCGACCGGGATCACGCTCATGTCGCCGAACACAGCCGACAGTGCTGTATTCCAGGCCAGCACATGCATGGAGGGAGTTGCGAGATAAGCCGGGCCGGCGACCGTCTCGAGCATCCGGCGCAAGGTGGGGGACACTTCGATCGCGTCGCTTGGCGCGATCGGTGGCGGGCGATTGTGGGCCATGGTGAAGAGATGTGCGCGTTCGGTCGAATCAAGCCGCAGCGCCTGCGCAATTCGCTCCAGGAAGTGAGTCGAGACATCGATCTCGCGACCCTGCTCCAGCCACGTGTACCAGGCGATCCCGATGCCCGCGAGGTGTGAGACTTCCTCCCGCCGCAGCCCGGGTGTTCGCCGTCGCGGCGTGGCCGGCAATCCCACGTCCGCAGGCGACAGCCCGGCGCGCCGGCTTTTGAGGAAAGCAGCGAGTTCAGTGCGTTGCGGGACACGGCTGCGGGTGGTCATGCCGAACCTGATACTTCTAATACCTGGATAAGATGCTCTCTGGTCCAATCATAACACATGGCTCGATGTAGCGCGCGGCGATCGATACCGATCGCGCACGTTTGCCCCACATCGAAAGCGTTTGCCATGTCCTCGCTCGTATCAGCTCCAGATCAGGCTCAGTTGAGCCCGATGGGGCTTGTCGTTCTCCTCAGCGGTGTCTTTCTCGCGGTGATGAACACCTTCATCGTCAATGTTGCGATCCCGAGCATCCAACGGGAGTTCGGCGCTTCGCCATCAGAGATATCTGCCGTCGTTGCGTTCTATGGTCTTGCCTATGGCTGCATGCTCATCACCGGCGGACGTCTTGGCGATCTGTATGGTCGCCGACGCATGTTTGTCTGGGGTTTGTCCGGATTCACGGCAACGGCTCTTGTTTGCGGTTTGGCAACGTCGGCTGCGATGCTGATCGCTGCACGTATCGGCGAGGGCCTGGCCGCGGCGATGATGTTTCCGCAAATTCTCTCGATCATTCGTGTGACGGCTGGAGACGAGGGCCGCCGCGCCCGGGCCTTCGCCGCTTTCGGTGTCGCCTTGGGATTGTCCGGAATTTCCGGCCCGCTGATCGGCGGTGCGCTGATCGCGGCAGATCTGTTCGGGACGGGATGGCGCCTGGTGTTTCTGGTCAGTGTTCCGATAGGCTTTGCTGCTTGCGCGGGTGCCATAAGGTGGCTCCCCGAAACACGGCCGGACCGGGCTGCGCGCCTCGATGTCACCGGCGCATTGCTCTGCGCCTGTGGCCTCGGGTTGCTGCTGTATGCACTGATTGAGGGGCGCCACGCCGGTTGGCCGGGCTGGATCGTCGGCTTCATGATTGCGGGCGGCGGAATGCTTGTCGTGTTCCTGCTCGATCAACGCGGTAAGGCACGTCGCTGCACCAATTCACTGATTCAGACCGACCTGTTTGCGATCCCGGCATTTTCAAGCGGAACGGCGATCGCCTTCCTGTTTCATTCGACACTTGTCGGATTTCTATTCGCGCTGGCACTCTTTCTTCAGGTCGGGCTCCATTATTCGCCGTGGCAAACGGCATGGGTCACCGTGCCAATTCCGGCCGCCTTCCTGGTCACTTCACTCATCGCCAATCGACAGCCTCAAATCTACGGATCGCTTGCTGCCATGTTGACCGGGGGCTTTCTCACGGCGCTCGGTTATGGTGGGTGCATCGTCATCGCGATGACGCACCATGTCGCCAACGGCTGGGGTCTTGTTCCCGTACTTCTGGCTGTCGGAGTTGGGCAGGGGCTGTTTTTGCCGCCGCTTCTCAATGCGGTTTTGGCGAGCACGAGAAAAGATCATGCCGGGTCAGCCGCGGGTTTGGTCGCGACCTGCCAGCAAGTCGGCGGCGCGTTCGGCGTGGCCATTGTCAACATGTTCTATTTTGGAGTTTCCGTTCCGGTCGATTCACCCGACACGGCCGATCACGCTTATGCGTTCATGCTGGGCATGAGCTATCAGGTCGGTGTGATTCTGCTTGTGCTCGGGCTTCTCCCCATTTTGTTCGGTCGAAAGTTCCTGGGGCGAACTGTCGTTCGCCGGGCGTGACCTCAGCGATCGGGGGCGCCACCAGGATGTCGCATCTCGACGACGCGATGTCTGCGCTGGAGGTATCGCTCGACGCTGAAACCATAGCGTTTCTCGATGAGCCGTACCGAGTCAAATCGGTGGCTGCGCATCAATGGCGCGGTTGCCGTGCGGCGCGAAGCGGTCCGTGTGTTGACGCGTTCCGCGTGGCTGTCACGCGCGATTATATCGCAGCGCAATTGACACAAACGACTTTTCAAAGTTGTTAAAAATTGTAAAGCTGCCTTGACACTCCTCACGGCACGCCGTGTTCTTGGAACGATCCAATAAAGCGGCCGCAGCATCAGTCGCGGCCGTTATAAAAATTCAGGGAGGGACTGAACATGCGGACTCGTCCGGTTGCATGGTTGCGGCTGCCTGTCTTTGTGCTGACTGCGGTTGCCGCAGCTGCGCTGTTGCCCCGGTCTGGGCTCGCCGAGCCGATCACGTTGTCCATCATCGACACCGGCGGCGATCTCGCCTCTACGCAGGCCATCATCGAAAACTACAAGAAAGCCAATCCGCAGAAGGTCAAGGAGATCAAGCTGCAGCGTGCCCCGGCGCCCGAAGTGCCGGCCAAGATCAAGGCGCAGCAGGATGCCGGCCGTCTTGACATCAATCTGATCCTGACAGGACAGGACGGCGGCTCGGTGCTCGCCGCCAACAATCAGCTGATCAAACTGTTTCCGACCTACGACAAGATGTTTCCGCGCGACGAACTGACGGAAGCCGGCAAGGAGCTGCAGGACGAGGGCGGTGGTTATCTCCTGCCGTCGGTGGTCAGCCCGGGCGGTCCGGTGCTGATCTACAATCCGAGCAAGGTGCCGAACCCGCCGAAGACCGCGGAGGAATTGTTGGCGTGGGCGAAGGCCAACCCGGGTAAGTTCATGTATGCGCGTCCCGCCAACAGCGGCCCGGGCCGCTCCATCGTGCAGGGCATCTCCTATATCCTCGGCGATTCAAAACCGCTCGATCCGGAAAAGGGCTGGGACAAGACCTGGGCTTATCTGAAGGAGCTCGGCAAGTCGGTCGAATATTATCCCACCGGCACGGCCATCACCCTGAAGGAATTCGCGCAGGGCCAGCGCTGGATCATCGCCGGCATCATGGAATGGGACATGAAGCCCCGGGCGCAGAGCGTCATTCCGCCGGACTCGAAAATCTCCATCATGGAGAAGACCACCTTCGTGATCGACGGCCATTACTGGGCAATTCCGGTCGGCGTTCCGCAGGATCAGATCGACGTCATCCTCGACCTGATGAAGTTCATGCGCACGCCCGAGCAGCAGCAACTGACCTGGCCGGCTTTCATCGGACCCTCGATCAAGGCCGCGACGCTCGACAAGGCGCCGAAGGACATCCAGGACCAGGTCAAGGAGTTCTGGCGCCCCGAGTACGACCAGATCGGCACCAAGTGGAAGACGGCACCGACACTGGCGGTCAAGGAACTGAGCTACGCCATGGATCGGTGGGATCGCGAAATCGGCGCGGACCAGGTCAAGAAATAAGCCAGCCCGACATCCATTCCAAGTATCCGTTCAATGCGGGCCGCCCCTGCGGCGACCCGGCTGATCTGTCCCACAGGCGGGGTACATGCCGGAACCAATCACGTCGTTGAATTCCCTGCGCATGGGCATCACCAAGCGCTACGGCAACAAGACCGTTCTCGATAACCTCGAACTTGAAATCCGTGGCGGCGAGTTCGTCACGTTTCTGGGACCCAGCGGATGCGGCAAGTCGACCGCGCTGTCGATTGTCGCCGGATTGACGCCCGCCACCGCGGGCGAAATCTGGCTTGACGGCAAGCGCGCCGACGAGCTGCCGCCGGAAAAGCGCGGCTTCGGCATGGTGTTCCAGAACTATGCGCTGTTCCCGCATATGACCGTGTTCGACAACGTCGCGTTCGGTCTCACTCTGAAATCGTTTCAGCAGGATGAGATCAAGCGGCGGGTGCAGGACATGCTGCGTCTGGTCCAGTTGCTGGGATATGAAGATCGCTACCCCGGGCAACTGTCCGGCGGACAGCAGCAGCGTGTGGCGATCGCACGCGCCCTCGTATTGCGTCCCCGTCTCATGCTGTTCGACGAGCCACTCTCCAATCTCGATGCCAAGCTGCGGGTCGAGATGCGCGCCGAGATCAAGCAGATCCATTCGGAGCTTGGATTGACTTCGATCTACGTCACCCACGATCAGGCGGAGGCGCTGTCGCTGTCCGATCGAATCGTGGTGCTGAAGGATGGTGTGCTGATGCAATCCGGCTCACCACAGGAGATCCATGACCGTCCGCGAAACATGTTCGTGGCCGATTTCATGGGCTTCCGGAATTTCTTCAGGGGCAAGATCGTTGCGGTTGTGGACGGAGTTGTTGAGGCGGACACCGCAGGTGTCCGGCTGCGGGGGGAAGACCACCGATCCCGCGTTTGGGGTCGGAGCCAGCGCCATCATGGCGATCCGTCCTGAAGACGTGCTGATCGGCGAGGGGGCCGTTCGCGGGCGGGTCGAGATCGTGGAATATCTCGGGCGCGAGCAGGAAGCCGCCGTCCGTCTCGACGACGGCACGCGGGTGTGGTTGCGCACAGCCACGGACATGCAGGTCGGGGACACCGTCAGCCTCGGCTTTCCCGTCGACAAGGTCGTGGTGCTGCCCAGCGAATGATCGAGAATCCCATGCGCGCAACGACACCCCGCGAACGAAGCGAATTCGACGTCTTTGCGATGCTCTGCATCTTGCCGTCGCTGCTCTATGTGCTGTGCATGTTCGTGTACCCGTTCCTGTACGGGCTCTATCTCAGCCTGCGGCCGCAGAAGATGGCGGGGTTCAGCCTCGCCAACTATCTGACGTTCTTTAGCGATCCCTATCAGTACGGCACCATCTGGATTACCTTCAGCCTGGCGGTGCCATGCACCATCATTGTTCTGGTGCTGTCGCTCGTGCTGGCCTACGGCATGCGTCGCGGCTTCTTCATGGAGCGCACCGTCACCACGATTCTGATCCTGCCGATTTCGCTCGGCGTGATCCTGCTGTCGGAAGGTATTCTCGGTTTTTACGGCTCGCAGGGCTGGTTCAACCAAATTGTCATCGCGCTCGGTCTGGTCAGCGATCCCTTCATCCTGACCCATAATTATATCGGCGTGACGCTGGCGCTGTTCATGCAGCAATTTCCGTTCTGCTTCCTGATGCTGCTGGGCTACATCTCCGGCATCGATCCCAGCCTCGAGCGTTCGGCCCGGATGCTGGGGGCCACGCCGTGGGTGGTGTTTCGGCGCGTGATGTTGCCGTTGATCGCACCGGGGCTGGCGATCGCGTTCGCGCTGGTGTTCGTGATGAGTTTCGCGGTGTTTCCGTCGGCCATGATGCTGGGCCAGCCATCCGGCTCGACACGCACGATTTCGATCGCTGCCTATCAGCAGGCATTCGAGCAATACGACATGTCCTATGCCTCGGCGATTGCAGTGGTGATGGGGCTCTGCCAGTTGGCGGCGCTGGTCGTCATCATCTTGTTTCGGCGCAGGCTGTCGCCGGCGGCGACGATGGGTGTTGGGAAACGGTAGCGGCAGAGCGGGGACATACGATGCGTGGACGATTGTGGAACCTGGCGCTGTATCTCTTTATCCTGGGCTTCATCCTGAACATGATTGGCATCGTTTCTCACGTTGTGGTGAGCGCCTTTGCCAAGCGTTGGTTCGGCAACCCGCTGCCGCCGGCCTTCACCACCGACTGGTTCAGCTATGCCTGGAAGAATTTTGACCTTGGGCAGGTGCTGAGCGTCACGCTGTTCGTAGCGGTCGCGGTGGTGGTGCTGTCCCTGCTGATCGCGTTTCCGGCAGCCTACATCCTGGCGCGGCGGAATTTCCGCTTCAAGTCGCTGCTGCTGCTTTTGTACTTCCTGCCGATGGTGATCCCGCAGATGACCTACGGCATTCCGCTGGCGACCACGCTGTATCGTTACGGCGTCGGCGGATCAGTGCTCGGGGTCATTCTGGCAGTGATGGTGCCGATGGTGCCGCTCGCGGTCTTTATCCTGATGCCGTTCTTTGAGCAGATCAGCGTCAATCTTGAGGGCAGCGCCCAGGTTCTGGGCGCCAGCCGGGCGCAAATTTTCCGGCGCATCCTGTTTCCGCTGATGATCCCGGGCATTCTCACCGCCGGCATCCTGATCCTGGTCAATACCATCTCGAACTTCGAGCTGGCGTTCCTGCTGGGCGGCGGCGGCTCCCAGACCCTGGTGGTGGCGCTGTTCTACAACATGTTCGCCGGCGGCGTGCGCCCGGTCTATTCGATCGATGCCATGGCCGTGATCTACATGGTGATGGTGATGGCGCTGCTGCTGGTGGCGCTGCGTTTCGTGCGGCCGACCCAGATGGTGTTCCGACTCGACCGTTAATCAGGCCGGCACGCCGTTGGCCAAAAGCTCACGGGCGATGATCGAGCGCTGGATCTGGTTGGTGCCTTCATAGATCTGGGTGATCTTGGCGTCGCGATAAAGCCGCTCCACCTCGAATCCCCTGATGTAGCCGCTGCCGCCGAAAATCTGCACCGCGTTGGCGGTCTGCGCCACCGCCATGTCGCCGGCAAAACATTTCGCCATCGAGCAGTAGATGGTGGCCGATCGTCCGGTATCGAGCGCGCTTGCGGCCTGATGAACCAGCAGCCGTGCCGCGGTGATGTCCTTGGCCATGTCGGCCAGCATCCATTGCAGGCCCTGGAAATCGGCGATGCGCTGGCCGAACTGCTTGCGGGTGCCGGCATAGTCCAGCGCGGCCTCGAGGCCGGCCTGGGCGATGCCGACCGCAAGTGCCGCGATCCCGACCCGCCCCTTGTCGAGTGCGCCCATCATGATCTGGAAGCCACGCCCTTCCGCGCCCAGCAGCGCGTCGGCCGGCAACTCCACATTCTCGAAGTGCAGCGCGCCGACTTGAGAGGCGCGCTGTCCCATCTTGTGCTCTTTCAGCCCGCGCGACACCCCGGGGCGATCGAACGGGACAATGAAGATGCTCATGCCGCGCTTGCCGGCGGCCTTGTCGGTGCGCGCCAGCACGAATCCGACGTCGGCGACCGGCGCGTTGTGGATCCAAAGTTTCGAGCCGTTCAGCCGCCACCCGGACGGCGTCCGCTCGGCCGTGGTCTTGATCCCGGAGACATCCGTGCCGGCATCGGCCTCGGTGATGCAATAGGCCGGCCGCAGTTCGGCGCTGAGCAGGCGCTTCAGCCATTTGGTCTGCTGCTCGGGCGTACCATGCACCGACAGCAGCGTGCCGATCAGCTCGTAAAGCCCGCATTGATCGGCCACCGATGAGTAGCCCCGCGACAATTCCTCCATCACCAGGGCATAGGCGACGACGTCGAGACCGGCTCCGCCCAGCTCCGCCGGCGTGGTGATGCCGAACAGCCCGAGCTTGCCCATTTGTTTGTAGATCTCGCCGGGAAAGGTCTCGTCGCGGTCCAGCGCTTCGGCTTGCGGCCGGATGACGTCTTCGGCGAAGCGGCGGGTGGTCTGGCGGATCTCCTGGTGGGTGTCCGAGAGCTGCATGGAGAGAAACTTTCAAATCGTTGATACGGAGGCGAGCGCAGGCGATGTCAGGCTTTGGCCGGAATCCATTTCATGACATGCGTGCCGACCAGGCACAGCTCATTGGCCTGATTGATGACTTCCACTTTGGAGCGGCTGCGCCCGGCCGCGGCATTGATCTCTTCGATGGTGTAGCGGGCGGTGAGGGTGTCGTTGATGAACACCGGGCGGATGAAACGGATCTTGTCATAGCCCAGTGAAACCGATGTCGCGGTCGAGCCACGCTCCACCGAGCGTCGCGACATCATGGAGGCGGTGGTCGACAGCAGTCCCATCACCAGTCCGCCATGGGCAATGCGGCGCCCGAACGGCGTGGTTTTGGCGTATTGTTCATTGACATGAATCGGATCGAAGTCGCCGGTGAGACCCGAGAACAGCACCACGTCGGCCTCGGAAATGGTCTTTGAAAAAGTTGCCGTCTCTCCGACCGCAAGATGGGTGTCCGTCATCTCCGTTCTCCGGCGCCGAAGAAGGCAGCCAACTCCTCCGCCTGGCCGTCCAGCATCAGGCGGCCATTGAAGGTGCGACAGCCGGTGGCCCGCGCGGCATCGAGGAACGGCGTCGTGTCCGGCTTGATGATGACGTCGATGACCAGCACCTCCGAGGTGAGCCCGTCGAGCGGAGCGGGCGGTCCGTCGCCCGGCGCCATGCCGATCGGCGTGGCGTTGATCAGCGTGTCATGACCCGGAATATCGACCGGCCCGGTACGAACGCTGCAGGCCGGAAACGCCACGGCGACACGGCGGGCCAATGCGTCAGCCTTGTTGCTGTCGACATCGAAAATGGTGAGCACGGATACGCCGGCATCGGCCAGCGCCACCGCGACCGCACTGCCGGCGCCACCGGCGCCGATCAGCATGACGCGGCGCACCGCGGGATTGATCTTGGCGTTGCGCAGCCCGCGCACCAGGCCGCGCCCGTCGAACATGTCGCCACACCAGCGGCCGTCGGCCTGTCGGCGCAGCGCATTCGCCGCGCCGACCTGGGCTGCCATCGGCAGCACCTCGTCGATCAGTGGCAGGATTCGCGCCTTGTAGGGCACGGTGACAATGATGCCGTCGAGATTGCCGACGGCCATCAGTCCCTGCACCGTGATATCGAACAGCTCCGGTTTGACATGCACGGGCAGCAGCACCGTGTCCATGCCGGCCGCGGCAAACCGCGGATTGAGTGTGCGCGGCGATTTCACCTGGCCGATGGGATCGCCGATAATGGCCAGCAGTCGCGTTTCGCCGTCGATGGTGACCTGCTGGATGTCGGTGTTCGTCATGGTTTTCCTGTTTCCGTTATTGCGCGGCGGTCATCAGATCCGCGGGGGTGTTCAGGTGGGCCGGGCCGGGGCGGCGGGATTTGCCGGCGAGATGACGGTCGAGCCGCAGCGGTTCGGGCCGGAACAGGTTGGCATCCATGGTCCTGAGCGCCGGTGAGATCTGCGGCCGGAAGCCCATGCGCGCGATGACATCGCGCTCGACATCGGCGCCCGGCGCCAATTCGATCAGTTCGACGCCACGCTCGGTGAGGCGGAACACCGCGCGTTCGGTGACATAGAGCACCCGCTGGCCGCGCTGCGCGCCATAGGGGCCGCTGTAAGTGATCTGCTGGACTGTCTCGACCAGCTTCGGCTGTTTGCCGTCGCTGATGATATTCATCTTGCCGTCCGGCCAGGCGATCTCGGATTTGCCGGCGGTGAAGGTGCCGCTGAACACCACGGTTTTGGCATTCTGGCTGATGTTGATGAAGCCGCCGGGGCCGACAATGCGGTTGCCGAAGCGGCTGACATTGACATTGCCCGTGGCATCGACTTCAGCAAACGACAGGAAGGCGAGGTCGAGGCCGCCGCCGTCATAGAAATCGAACTGGTAAGGCTGGTCGATGATGGCGGAATAATTCCGTGCCGCGCCGGCATCGCCGCCGGACGCCGGCGCGCCGCCGACCAGGCCCTGCTCGTTGGTGAAACAGACTTCGTCCAGGACGCCTTCCTCGGCGCCGACATTGGCGATCCCGGTGGAGATGCCCGAGCCGAGATTGCAGATTGCGCCGGGAAACAGTTCGAGCGCGGCGCGCCGGGCAATGATCTTGCGGGCATCGAGCGGCAACACCGGAATGTCCGACAACGGCATCCGTAATTCGCCGGCATAGGAGGGGCTGTATTCGACGTCATAGGTCTGCCACTGGCCGGGTTCGACGACCACGAGGTCGACCAGGATGCCGGGGATTTTCACCGCCTTGGGCGGCAGGGTGCCGCGCTTGGCCATGCGCTTGACCTGCGCGATCACGAGGCCGCCGCAGCGCCTGGTGGCCTGCGCCTCCGACAGCATCTCCAGGAACACTGCTTCCTGCTCCATGGTGATGTTGCCGTCTTCATCGGCGGTGGTGCCGCGGATAAAGCAGACGTCGATGTGGAACGGCTTGAAGAACAGATACTCCTCGCCGCGGAAGTCGATGAGCTCAACCACGCCTTCGGGCGCGCATTCGCTTTGCCGCCCGCCGCCATGGCGGGGGTCGACGAACGTATGCAGACCGGTCTTGGTCATCAGGCCGGGACGTCCGGCCGCGATTTCCCGCATCAGCTGCGACAGTGCGCCTTGCGGCAGGGTGTAGCCCTCGATCTTGTTGGCGATCGCGAGGTCGGAAATCTTCGGCGAGTTGACGAAAGTGCCGCACACAATGCGCTTGAGCAGGCCTTCGTGAGCGAAGTGATTGGCGCCCAGCGTTGCGCCGTCGCCGAGCCCGACCGGATGCACGGCCGTGATATTGCGCGGCTGTCCCTCGCTGAGAAAGCGACGCTCCAGCGCGGCCATCAGCGCTTCCGGCACCGCATGGCCACCGCCCGAACCGCCGATCACGATGGTGTCGTTGGAACGGATGAGTTTGACGGCTTCGTCGGCACTGACGCGTTGCACGGGGGCCTCCTAGGACAGCTGGTTCGGGAAATGACAGGCCGCGAAATGGTCGGACGCATATTCGACCAAAGGCGGCGGTGTTGAGGCGCACACCGGCTTTGCGATCGGGCAGCGGGTGCGGAAGCGGCAGCCGGACGGCGGATTGATCGCGCTCGGCGGCTCTCCGGTGAGTTGGACGTGGGTGCGCTGGCGCTCGACCGCCGCGTCGGGGATCGGCACCGCCGAGATGAGATAGCGCGTGTAGGGATGCAACGGCCGGGCGAAGATGGCGCCGGCCGGCGCGATCTCCATCACCTTGCCGAGATAGAGCACCACGATCCGGTCGGAGATGTGCCTGACCACCGCCAAATCGTGGGCGATGAAAAGATACGTCAGCCCGAAGCGGTCCTGCAGGTCGAGCATCAGATTGATGATCTGGGCCTGGATGTTGACGTCAAGCGCGGAGATCGGCTCATCAGCCACAATGAAATCCGGCCTCACCGCAAGCGCGCGTGCGATCGAGACGCGCTGGCGCTGGCCGCCGGAGAATTCGTGCGGATAACGCTGCGCCGCTTTGGGACTGAGACCGACGATGCTGAGCAGCTCCTCGATGCGCTCGCGGGTCTCGGCCTTGCTGGTGGTCAGGCCGTGAAACCGCAGCGGCTCGCCCAGAATGTCCGCCACACTCATGCGCGGGTTGAGCGAGGCGTAGGGGTCCTGGAACACCATCTGGATACGTTTTCGCAGCGGGCGGATATCGCTGAGCGAAGGCGTTGCGATGTCATGTCCGTCGAACAGGATCTCGCCAGCGTCCGGCTTGTGGATGCGGACGATGGTGCGCGCCAGGGTGGATTTGCCGCAGCCGGATTCCCCGACCAAGCCGACCGTCTCGCCGCGGCGGACATCGAGATCGACGTGATCGACGGCGTGAACGAATCGCGGCGCTTCGAAGAAGCCACGCTTCGGCAGCGCGAAACGTTTGACGATGTCGCGAACGATCAGCACCGGTGGCGCGGCCGACGCCGCGGTTTTGGGGGCAGCCGATGCCGGTGCGACCGTCGCGGACACCGGCGCGCGCCGTTTCACGTCGAGCTTCTGGCCCGACTGCGTAACCCAGCACCGCGACTTGCGCCCGGGCAGCACGTCGTCGAGAGCGGGATGCTCATCGCACTTCTCGATCCGGAACGGGCAGCGCTGAGCAAAGCGGCAGCCGGTGGGGTGGTTGAGGGGATCCGGCGGTTGGCCTTCGATGGTGGTGAGGCGCCGGTTGTCTGAAGTTGCTTCGTCGACGCGGGGAACGGCGTTGATCAGGGCCCAGGTGTAGGGGTGGCGGGGATCGGCGAGCAGGTCCTCGGTCGGGCCTTCCTCCACCACTTCGCCGCCATACATCACGATGGTGCGGGCGCAGACCCGGGCGATGACGCCGAGGTCGTGGCTGATCAGCACGATGGCGGTGCCGAAATCGCGATTGAGCTCGCGCAGCAGTTCCAGGATCTGCGCCTGGATGGTGACGTCCAGCGCCGTGGTCGGTTCGTCGGCGATCAGCAGCGCCGGTTCGTTGCTCATGCCCAGCGCCAGCATCACCCGCTGACGCATGCCGCCGGAGAATTGATGCGGATAGCTGTCGATGGCGCGCTCCGGCGCGCTGACGCCCATGCGGCCGAGCAGGCTGACGGCGCGCTTGCCGGCTTCTTCGGTGGTGTAGCGGCCGTGCACCACCATAGTCTCGGTCAATTGCCGCGCGATCTTGAGCACCGGATTGAGCGAGGTCATCGGATCCTGGAACACCATCGCCAGCCGGTCGCCGCGCAGATTGCGCAACTCCTCCGGGCTGGCGCGCAGCATGTCGCGGCCCTGGAAGCGGATTTCCCCGCCGACAATCCGGCTGGGCTCGTCCAGCAGCCGCATCAGCGACAAGGCGGTGATGCTCTTGCCGGACCCGGACTCCCCGACAATGCCGAGCGTCTCGCCGGCGCCGACCGTGAAGCTGACACCGTCAACGGCGCGCACCACGCCGTCATCGGTGAAGAACTGCGTCTTCAGGTCCCTGACTTCCAGCGCCGGCCGCGACGCAACGACGTCCGATGTGTCGATATGCATGTTCATGGGCCTGCTCACCGCATCCTTGCTTTCGGATCGAGCCAGTCGCGCACGCCGTCGCCGAGGAAGTTGAATCCGAGCACCACGGTCAGGATCGCCAGTCCCGGAAAGGTCGCGACCCACCATTGCTGCACCAGCTCGCGTCCCTCGGCCACCATCGAGCCCCATTCCGGTGTCGGCGGCACCACGCCGAGACCGAGGAACGACAAGCCGGCGAAGGTCATGATGGCGTTGCCGAGATCGAGCGTCACAAGCACCACCAGCGGCCCCACGGAGTTGGGGATGATATGGCGCAGCAGGATACGTCCGGGGCCGAAGCCCATTACCGTGGCAGCCTCAACATATTCCTGCGAGCGCTGCACCAGCACGAGGGAGTGGGCGAGGCGAGCGAATTTCGGCCACCACACCACCAGCATGGCGATCATGGTGTTGAGCGCGCCGATCCCGAGCGCCGCGGCAATCGCCAGTGCCAGGATGATTGGCGGAAAACACAGCACCAGGTCGGTCAGACGCATGATGATGTTTTCGGTCGTGCCACGCGCATAGGCGGCAATGCCGCCCACCAGCGTGCCGAACAGGGCACCGGCGATCACCACGACCAGGGCGGTCAGCAGCGACACCCGCGCGCCATACAGCAGGCGGGTCAGCACGTCGCGCCCGAGAACGTCAGTCCCGAGCCAATGGGCCCAGGTGGGTGGTTGCAGCCGGTTTGTCACGTCGACCAGATCCGGCTGGTACGGCGTCAGCAGGGGAGCGGCGGTCGCAAGGATGATCCAGCCGACCACAATGGCTGTGCCGAAGGCTGCAAGGCCATACCGCCGGCGCCAGCGTTGCGTCGCGGTCGGAACGGCGGCGATCGGAAGCGCGGTCGATGTTGGTTGATCGAAGGCGATGGTCATCGATTCAGCCTCATCGATTCACGCGCGGATCAAGCAGGGCGTAACTGATGTCGGTCAAGAGATTGACCAGCAGATAGACCATCGCAACGATGAGGGTGATGCCCATGATCGCGGGCACATCGAGGGTCGCGGCGCTGCGGAAGGTATAGCGGCCGAGGCCCGGCCAGGAGAACACGGTCTCGGTCATCACCGCGCCGGTGAGCAGGTTGGCGTAGGCGAGGCCGCCGAGCGTGACCACGGGGATCAGCGCATTCGGCAGCACGTGTCCGAGGATGATGGCAGATGGCTTCAGGCCCTTGGCGCGGGCGACGCGCACATAGTCCTGCTGGATGCTCTCCAGCATGCTGGCCCGCATGGTGCGGGTGATCAGTCCCAGTGTCGCGGCGGCCAGCACAATGGAGGGCAGCACGAGATGCGCGGCCGCATCACGGAAGGTGTCCCAGTCGCTGGCCAGCAGGCTGTCGATCAGCATCAAGCCGGTGATGGATTGCGGCGGGAAGGCGACCGCATCCAGCCGCCCGGGGCCCGGCGCGATTTCGAGTCCGCCATAGAAGATCGCCAGCACGATGAAGGCGAGCCAGAAGGTCGGCGACGACACGCCGACCAGCGACACCAGCCGGGCGACATGGTCGATCCAGCTGTCACGCCGAACGGCTGCGATGATGCCGAGTGGAATTCCGATCACCAGTGCGAGCAGAAAGCTGATAGTCGCGAGCTCGAGAGTCGCGGGTGCGAACTGAGCGATATCCTGCAGCACCGGCCGCTGCGACGAGATCGAAATTCCGAGATCGCCGTGCAGCAGGCCTTTCAGGAAAATGAAGTAGCGCTCCCACAGCGGCAGATCGAGGCCCCATTTGGCCCGCCACTCCGCCACGAACTCCTTGTTGGAGGCGGCGACGTCGCCGAGCTGTGCGAGGATCGGATCGCCCGGCACCATGTTGGCGATCAGGAAAATGACCAGTGTCGCCAGCAGCGCCATCAGGACGGTCAATCCTAAACGCGAAACCAGGAAGCGCAGCATGGCCAGCTCCGTCAGTGCCGCTGCAGGTCACTGATGCGGGCGATGTGTGTGCCAGCCGGGGCCGGCATCGTGCGCCGATTGCGAACAGCCATGAATCCCTCCCGATGTCGTTTATTTTCATTATTTGCCGTATTAGATCGTTCTAAATTCTGGGTGACGCCATGTCAATTGTCATTTATGGTCGCGGTCAAATCATGGACGTCGCGAGCAAAAAATTGTTCCGCAGGGAGGAGAGATCGCGTTCAGCAGGTTTGCTGCGAGCGCGCACGCGTGGGAATGCCAGGGAACAAACCCCGTTGCCGGCTCGCTTATCGACGCGGCGGGCAGCTGGAGTCGCGCAGGATCAGCTTCGGCTCGAACACCATGCGGCGCGGCGGTGCGTCGGGATGTTCGATGCGCTGCAGCAGCAGCTGTGCCGCCGCGGCGCCGATGCCGACGGAATCGATTGCAACCGTAGAGAGCGCGGGCGTCCACAACTCAGCTTCGGCGAGATCGTCATAGCCAACGACAGCGAAATCGCGCCCCGGTTCGCGGCCGACCTGACGCAGTCCCAGCATCACGCCGAAGGCGATGACGTCGTTGAAGCAGACAGCGGCAGTCGGCGGATTCTTGATCTGCAGCAGGGCCTTCACGGTGCTCGCACCGAAGCTGCGGGTCGGCGCCGTGCCCGGCACGATCAGATCTTCGTCGATTGGAATGCCGTGTTTAGCCAGCGCGTCGCGATAGCCCTTGCGCCGCTCCGCACCGGTGGAAATCAGGTCGGTTCCGCCGATCATGGCGATGCGCCGGTGCCCCAGCTCGATCAGATGTTCGGTCGCCATCTGCATGCCGGCCTGGTTGGCATGGCCGGCATAGTCGAGGCCGCAGCCCGCGACATTGCGCGAAATCAGCACGCAGGGAATGCCTTGCTCCTTCAGCCGCTTCAGCGTCTGGCGCGTGGTGCCTTGCGACGGGCAGATCGCAAGCCCGTCGGCATTGTACTCGCGCATGGTGGCGATGAACTGGTCCTGCCGGGCCGGGTCTTCCTCGGAGTTCGCAATGAACACCGTGCGTCCGAGATCGAAAAAGGCACGCTGGATCGCGGCCGTCAGCTCGGCGAAATAGGGATTGGTAATGTCGTTGATCGCGACGCCAATGGTGTGGGAGCGCTGGGTGCGCAGGTTCGCCGCGCCGCGATTGTAGACATAGCCCAGCGCGGTCACCGCCTCGAGCACGTTCTCCCGCGTCTTGTCCGCCACCAGCGGGCTCTTGCGCAGCACCAGCGACACCGTTGCCCGCGACACGCCGGCGTGTTGCGCCAGGTCGTGCAGGGTGACGCGCTGCGCGGGCTGCCGGCTTTTGCTGGGACGTTTCATGCCCGCTTCGTGCACCTTTTTCCCACCCTTCGTCAAACTGTGATTACGTGAGAGGACATCCCGATGGAAGATGAGGTATTGCTCAAACAGGACGGCGCCGTCGCCGAAATCATCCTGAATCGCCCGGCCAAGATGAATGCCGTCACCCCGGAGATGTCGGCCGCGATCGAGCAGTTCTGCCGCGATCTCGACCGCGACGACAGCGTGCGCGTGGTGCTGGTGAGAGGGGCGGGGGAGCGCGCTTTCTGCGCGGGCAGCGATCTGAATGCATTGGCGGAATATCCGACCGCCTGGAAATTTCGCAACCGCCGGGAATACGCGACCTTCGTGCGCGACATGCGCAAGCCGGTGGTCGCTGCGCTGCATGGCTGGGTACTTGGCGGCGGTGCCGAGATGGCGCTGTCGGCCGACATCCGGGTGATGGGACGCAGCGCCCGTCTTGGTTTTCCCGAGGTGCAGCGCGGCTGGGTCGGCGGCGGCGGCGCGTCGCAGTTGCTGCCCCGGCTGATCGGATACGGCCAGGCCATGCGCTTGCTGCTGACCGGCGATCCGATCAGCGCCGAGGAGGCCCATCGGCTGGGCATTGTCGAATACCTGGTGGACGATCAGGAGGTCCTGGATACGGCGAGGGGTCTTTGCCGCAAGCTCGCGGGCTTCAGCCCGGTGGCCGTGGAATCCGTCAAGGCCTCCGTCCGCATGGCATTGACGTCGACACTTCCGGCCGGTCTTAGATATGAGAATGAAATGAACACACTCTGCTTTGCGGCGGGCGATCACATGGAGGGCATTCGTGCCTTCCAGCAAAAACGGGATGCGGAGTTCAAGCAATGACCCTTGGTGTTGCCGTCGTCGGTTTGGGGATGGCCCACAAGCCGCATATCCAGAGCCTGCGCGAATTGTCCGGCCGGGTCCGGGTCATTGCGTGCCAGACGCCCAGCGTGGCGCGGCAGCAATCGTTCGCGAAACTTCATCCGGACCTCCCGGTGACCGGTGATCTCGATGCGGTTCTCGGTGATCGCGCTGTCGACGCCGTCATCCTGCTGACGCCGCCGATGAGCCATCTCGATCTGGTGGCCCGGTGCGCCGCGGCTGGCAAGCATGTGCTGCTGGAAAAGCCCCTCGACGTGACGTCCGAGCGTGCCCGGCAATCCGTCGAGGCCATGCGCAAGGCCGATCGCCGCTTCGGCGTGGTGCTGCAGCATCGCTTCCGGACGGCGTCGCGCAAGCTTGCCGCGATCATGCAAAGCGGTGAACTCGGCGAACTGGTGTCGGGCTCGGCCTCGGTCCGCTGGTGGCGCTCGCCGGAGTATTTCGCGGAGCCGGGCCGTGGCATGAAAGCGCGCGACGGCGGCGGTGTACTGATCACGCAAGCGATCCACACCCTGGATATGTTCCAGAGCCTCACCGGACCGGTCAGCCGGGTCGCGGCGATGGTGAGGACGTCACCACTGCGCAAGATCGATACCGAAGACATCGTCGCGGCTGCCGTCAGCTTCGGCAACGGCGCGATCGGCACCATCGATGCCACCACGGTGGCGTTTCCCGGCTTCTCGGAGAAGATCGAGCTCGCCTGCGAGAAGGGCACCGCCGTGCTGGAGGCGGAATCGCTCGCGGTGTTCTACCACGATGGCCGCACCGAACGCTTCGATGGCGGAGAGTCGAAGAGCGGCGGCGCCGATCCGATGGCGTTTTCCAACCAGGCCCACAAGGCGCTGATTGCCGACTTCCTCGATGCGATCGAAGAGGGGCGCGAGCCGGCCGTCAGTGGCCAGGAAGCCTTGAAGGTCCACCTTCTGATCGAAGCGCTGCTGCAGTCCTCGGCAACGGGAGCGCCGGTCAGCATCGCGTGAAGCAATTCCATCGGCGTGCACCCATCTTTGGGCGTTACCGTTTAAGAGATGAAGTTATCCCACCCACATTGTCATCACCGGGCTTGTCCCGGTGATCCCGCTTAGGGAGGCAGTGCGCCCCTAAGCGAGGTTGCCGGGACAAGCCCGGCAACGACAAGGAAGTTCTTCCTCCGCGGTCTCTGCGTTTCACGCCTTCGGTTTGGTGTCGTACATGTCGATCTGCCAGCCAGCTGCCGTCAACGGCAGCTTGTCCAGGGTGTTGCGGACCGCAATCTGGTAGATCGGCTGGAACAGAATGATGTAGTTGGCCTGGTCGACCACGCGCTTCTGGTAGTCGACCCAGAGTTCGGCCTGCTTCTTGGGATCCTGTTCGCCGGCGGCGCTGCGCACCAATTTGGTGACATCCTCCGGCACCGTCCAGTGCACCCGCTTGGCGACGCGTTCCACGGTCGCCGCGGCCCACAGCAGGTTTTCCACCGCCGGCGGATTCCAGAACGTCAGCACGCCGCCTTGCGCCTTGTTGCCGGTGTAGGTGGTGCGCAGGTTGACCTGGTCCATCGGCGTCAGCTTGGCGCGAATATTGACCCGGGCGAGGTCGGCCTGGATTTTCTGCGCCAGGGTCTGATAGGTCACCCCCGCAATGGCCGCGTTGCCATAGGCGATGTCGAACTCGAAACCTTCGGCAAGGCCGGCGCCTTGCAGCAGCTTTTTCGCCTTGTCGAGGTCCTGACGGAAGCCGATCTGCTTGGCGATCGCGTCGGTCGACCCGGACACGCCGATCGGCAGGAAATTCGCGGGGCGCACCGCCGCGCCGCCGAGCAGGCTGTTGATGATGCCGTCATAGTCGATGGCATGGGCGATCGCCTGGCGCGCTTCCTTCACGGCGAGGGCCTTGTTGTACTCCGCCTCCTGGGTCAGCGCCATGTAGACGAAATCGAGGCTGGTCAAGGCTTCCAGCCGCAGGTTGGCGTCGGACTTGATGGTCGCGATCTGTTCCGGGATCAAATTGAAGGCGATGTCGATGTCGCCGCGCCGGATCGAGAGCAGTTGCGCCGCGCTGTCACCGATATGGCGAATGATGACCCGATCGAACGGCGGCTTGCCGCGCCAGTAGTTGTCGTTGCGCACGAACTGGATCTGGGCGTTGCGTTCCCACGCCACCAGTTTGTAGGCGCCGGCGCCGGCGGAATTGGAATTGAGCCAGGTGGTGGCCTTGTCCTTGGTCTTGGCCTCCTTGCTGGCATCGCCGCCATTCTGTTCCACCAGCTTGCGGTCATAGATCACGAAGCCGGGCGCGGCGATGATGGTCAGCAGCGGTTGTGACGGATCCTTCAGGATCACGTCCACCGTCTTGGCATCGACGATCTCGGTGCGGTCGACGTGGGAGATGTACTGTGACGTCTGGTCGCCGAGATACAGCACGCGGTCGAGCGACCACTTCACGTCTTCCGCCGTCATCGGGTTGCCGCTGGCGAACTTCACGCCTTCGCGCAGCGTAAAGCGCCAGCCCTTGCCGTCCGGCGTGCGCTCCCATTTGGTGGCCAGTGCCGGGCGAATGGTGATGTAGTCGCCGGGCGCCATGGTGACCAGCATGTCGTAGGCGGCGAGCAGGGTCATCGGCGGCGTGTACTGCGCCTGTCGCGCCGGATCCAGCGTGATGGTGTCGCTGATGTCGAGACCGATGACGAGGGTGCTCTTTCGCGATTGAGCGAACACGCGATCGGGCAGGCCGGCCGCGATCGCCGCACCTCCGATGCCGAGCAGTTTCGCGATGTCGCGGCGGCTCAGCCACCCGTGGTTGACCGTCATTATATTGCTCCTCCCAGTGTTGTGTTGCGCCAGTGATCTGGTCGCTCGGCTTGTTTTGGCTAGTCGTTGTCGGGGTGTTGTTGGATCGATCTAAATCAGGTGCGAAAATCGGATGTCGTCGATGTCGCGTAGTTTGCGGTGCCGTCGGTCGGTTCGTCAATGCGGCCAAGTGCTAGCCGGAGGCCAATTCCGTCGGTTTCTTTCGTGTCAGCAGCGCTGTTTCACCGTCCTGCACGATCTCGCCGCGCTGATTGCGAACCGTGAAGCCGAGGGTAAGAATGCCGCGGTCGCCCTTGCTGGTGAGCCGCTTGGCCTTGACGGCAACAGCGACGCCGATCCGGTCGCCGGCGATGATCGCGCCCTTGAAGTTCCAGTTCCAGCCCAATGACGCAACCGCCATGATCCGCACCGAGGAGCGGTTCTTCAGCCCGTCGGCCATCGCGAGCCCGAGCAACCCATGGGCGATGCGTGCGGGAAAGCCCTGGGTGCGGGCGAACTCGTCGTCCATGTGCACATCGAAGAGGTCGCCTGACAGGCCGGCGAAACCGACGATATGGGATTCGGTCACCACGATATGGCCGGTGTCATAGTGGTCGCCAACAGCGACATCCTCGAACCAGTATTCACCCGGTCCGAGCCGTCGCGATGGGGCGTCCGTCAGAGTCGCATTCATATCCACCTCTACAATGTCGGAAGCGACAGTCCTCCGTCGACATGGACGACTTCGCCGGTCGAATAGGGGAAGGCGCCGCTGGCCAGCGTGGCGACGGCGCGTCCGACATCCTCGGGCTCGCCCCAGCGCGACAGCGGTGCGCCATTGTCGGCGAAGATGCGATCGTATTTGTCCTTCGCCACCGCCGTCATGGCGGTCCGGATCACGCCGGGACGGATTTCATAGGTGTGAATGCCTTCACCGGCCAGCCGCAGCGCGAACAGTTTGGTCATCATGCTGAGGCCGGTTTTCGAGATGCAGTATTCGGCCCGGTCGGGGGAGGCGGCCTCGGCATTCATGGACGAGATGGTGATGATGCTGCGAAAGCCCGCAGTGGGCGTTGCCACCATGCGCCGGGCACAGGCCTGGGTCAGGAAGAACGGCCCGCGCAGGTTGATGGTTATCAGCCGGTCGAAGCTTTGCGATGTCACATCGAGAATGTCGCCGCGGGTCGCGACCGACACGCCAGCATTGTTGACCAGGCAGTCGATCCGGCCGAACTCCGCCCACGCCGTCTCGATCAGGTCCTGATGATGGTCGATCGCAGCGATGTCGCCGACGACGGCCTTTGCCTCGGCGCCGCGCGCGGCAAGCAACGCCAGGGTTTCGTCCAGGTCAGCTGACGCCTGCATATCATTGACGACAATGCGGAAACCTTTCTCCGCCAGCACCAGCGCAATCCCGCGGCCGATCCCGCGCCCGGCGCCGGTGATGAACGCGACCTTGGGTTTCTCCGCAGGCATGTTGTCTCCCGATGGCCCCATTCGAGGGAGCCCGATTTAAATCGATCTAATACGGCAAAAAACCATAAAAGCGCAAGCCGGATTTGCGGTGATGTGAATATCGCCAGCAGCGCTGTTGTCCCACGGTGCTAAGAAACGGGGCGGTTCGACACCCTCGGTGTCATCGTCCGGCTCGACCGGACGATCCAGTAGGCGGCAAGGCCCGTTGATGGAACGATGACGTTGAAACGGCGGGGTGCCGGCCGATATTCGTGAATTCATCACGCACCAAACACACCGGGAGTACTGGATCGCCCGGTTAAATGTTTAGCCCGGACAGATCACTAAACCGGGCGATGACACTGAGAGTGATGAGACGCTTCAATATTCAGCGCTGATCCCGCGCCGATGTGGCGGCTTCCCGCTATTCGGCAGCAGATGCCGCCGGCGTTCGCGCAGACACAGCAAACCCCTCGTAGTCGCTGGCGGCGACATCGTCGCAGATCTGGCGATAGGCGCCGACGCCACCGATGTAGGGCATGAAGATCCGTGGCTTGCCGGGAATGTTGGCGCCCATGTACCAGGAATTAGCCTGCGGATAGATGGTACGGTGCGCGACCTCGTTGACGTGATCGACCCATTCGTCCTCGGCCGCGCGCGTCGCTTCGATGCGGTCGAGGCCACGCGCGCGCAAAGTGTCGATGCAGGCAGTGATCCAGTCGACATGCTGCTCGATCGACACGATCATGTTGCTGAGCACCGAGGGGCTGCCGGGACCGGTGATGAGAAACAGGTTGGGAAAGCCGGCGCTCATCAGGCCGAGATACGTGCGCGGGCCCTCGGCCCATTTTTGGTTGAGTGTGAGGCCGTCTGGGCCGGTGATGTCGATCTTGGCGACCGAGCCGGTCATGGCATCGAAGCCGGTCGCGAACACGATGGCATCGAGTGTGTAGCCCTTGTCGCCCGAGCGCAGTCCGTGCGGCAGGATTTCATCGATCGGCGTTGAGCGGATGTCGACCAGCGTCACATTGGGTCGGTTGAATGTTGCATAATAGTCGGTATCGACACAGATGCGTTTCGCGCCGATCGGGTGGTCGTGCGGCTGCAGCAGCTGTGCGACGGCGGGGTCACGAACGATGTCACGAATTTTCCCGCGGACATAATCCGACGCGGTGTCATTCGATGCCTTGTCGAACAGTAGGTCGTTGTACGTCGCCATGAAGCTGATGCCGCCGCGCAACCAGCCGGCCTCATACACACGCTGCCGCGCGTCCTCGGTATCGTCGCGTGCCCCTTTTTCGGGGATCGGCATCAGGATGCCGTTGCGCGATTCCGTGCGCGCGCGGTGGCGTCGCTCGGCATAGTCGGCCTTCCACGGCTGGGTGATATCGGGCGTCAGTGCCGCGTTGTGGGCGGGGACGCTGAAATTCGGCGTGCGCTGGAAGACATGGAGATGATCCGCCTGTTCGGCGATGAGGGGAATCGACTGGATCGCGGAAGATCCGGTGCCGATCACCCCGACACGCTGGCCGGTGAAATCGACAGTCTCATGCGGCCAGTGGCCGGTGTGATAGGTCTTGCCGCGAAAATTTTCGAGGCCCTTGAACGCCGGAACCCGGGCGTTGGACAGGCAGCCGGTTGCCAGAATGAAATAGGTGGCTGAGACCGTTCGGCCGTCTGAGGTATGGATCGACCAGCGGTTGGTTGCCTCGTCGAACGCTGCAGTGTCGACGCGGGTGTCGAGCTGGATGTTGCGGCGCAAATCGAAACGGTCGGCGACGTGATTGGCGTATCGCAGGATCTCCGGCTGCGGCGCGTAGCGCTCGCTCCAGTCCCATTCCTGCTGCAGTTCCTCCGAGAAGGAGTAGGAGTACTGCATGCTTTCGACATCGCAGCGGGCGCCGGGATAACGATTCCAGTACCAGGTTCCGCCGACGTCGCCGCCTTGCTCATAGACCCGCACCGACAGGCCGAGACCGCGCAGGCGATGCAGCATGTAGAGTCCGGCGAAACCGGCGCCGACCACGACGGCATCGTAGCGATCGCTGGTGGCGGACTTCTGCATGGCGTCCATCGCATCTCGCTCCCGGATATGCTTTTTGTCTTGGTTCGCTCAGCATTCTATGCGGATTGCCAGCCGGCAATACGCAAAACTGCAGACGAGACAAGCGATGCCATGACCTGTTGCGATGGCCCGCTGCGATCAGCCCTGCGTTATTTCGGCACTTTCAGCCAGGCACCGATCTCGGCAAGTGCGACTCCCGCTTTCGGCAGCAATTTGCCCATGGTGATGAAACCGTGGAACTGGCCGGGATAGGTCTGATACGTCACGGTCACGCCTGCTTCGGCAAGACGCTTCGCGTAGTCGTCGCCCTCGTCGCGCAGGGGATCGCCGCCGGCGGTCAGGACAAAGGCGGGCGGCAGGCCAGCGAACGTCTTGACCCGCAGCGGAGATGCTTTCCAGTTCTCGATATCGGCCGGGCTGTTGAGATAGTGGTCGCGAAACCAGCGGATCACCGAATGCGTCAGCAGGCAGTCGGTTTCCGGTTCGCTGTGAGACGGATGGGTCATGGCGAAATCGGTGGCGGGATAGATCAGCACCTGACCCGCGAGTTTCGGGCCGGCCTCGCGCGCGGTGATGGCAACGATGGCGGCGAGATTGCCGCCGGCGCTGTCGCCGCCCACGAACAGCTGCGTGGTATCGATGCCGAGTTGCTTCGCATTGTCTGCGATCCAGTTGGTCGCCGCGATGGCATCGTCGGCGGCGGCAGGAAACTTGTGCTCGGGCGCCAGGCGATAGTCCACCGAGATCACCAGAAGCTGGCCTTCATTGGCCAGCGTCCGGCAGGCCACGTCATGGGAGTCCAGATTGCCGATCACCCAGCCGCCGCCATGGAAAAACACCAGGCAGGGCGATTGACCGCCGCTTTGCCGCAGCGTTTGCGGCTTGTAGAGGCGCGCCGGGATAGAGCCGTCAGGTCCGGGAATCGCGAGCGTCTCGACGGATGCGACCGGTGGCGGGTCGGGGTTGGTGACCAGGCGGGCCGCCAGATAGTACTCGCGGGCTTCTTGAGGCGTCAGCGTCTCATAGGGCGGGCGGCCGGCCTCGCGAAAAGCCTGAAGCACCGCGGCGGCATCGGGATCGAGCTTGATTGGCATGGGATGGTCTCTGTTGGTCGTGTCTAATGGTTGCGCCCTTGAACGGGATCGTCAGGTCGTTGTGCGGCCGCCGTCGACGGGATAGGACGATCCCGACACATAACTTGCATCGTCGGAGCCGAGGAAGCCGACGACCGCGGCCACCTCGGACGCGAGACCAAGACGGCGGGCAGGAACGCGGTCGACGATTTTCTCCAGCGGCACCGGTGTGCCGGAATTCCGCCCGTCGATGATCGACCTCAGCATGCGGCTCTCGATCAGTCCCGGACAAATGCAATTGATCCGGACCTTGGTGTCGCTGCATTCCGCCGCAGCGCTCTTGGTCAGGCCGATGACGGCATGCTTGCTGGCGCTGTAGACAGCGATCAGAGGGCTGCCGATCATGCCGGCGATCGAGGCGGTGTTGATGATGCTGCCGCCGTCTTGCCGCCTCATCACCGGAATCACGTATTTCATGCCCAGGAAAACGCCGACCACATTGACGTCGAGCACGCGACGAAATGTCTCCAGCGGATAGTCGGTGATCGGGGTGATATCGCCCTCGATGCCGGCATTGTTGAAGAAAATATGCAGGCCGCCCATCCGCTCCACGGTCCGCTGCACATAGGCAGCGACCTCGTCCTCGCGGGTGACATCGGCGACGATCGGCAGCACCTCGGCCGACGCCGGTAGCGCTTGGGTGGCGCGCTTGAGGCCGTCGGCATCACGGTCAACAGCCACAATGCGGGCGCCGCGCTCAGCCAGCAGCTTGATAGTGGCTGCTCCGATTTCACCGGCGGCACCCGTCACCAGCGCCACCTTGCCGCTCAACACACCTTGTCCCGCCATTGCAAGCTGTTCCTTCCCAGTGGCCGGACGTTGAAGGACTGCGCCGGCCTTGGCTGTGAGTATTTCATCCGGCTCGCGGCGTGGCTATAGCGTTTTCGAGCGAAGTGGATGCTGGTTCGCGTGAAGAAAATGCGTCAAACAAAATCGAGAGTCCCGTTTCGGTTTATCGAAGCGGGACTCTCGGGCGGATTCTGGTGTTGGTTTTCCGTGGCATGGGATTATTGGGTGTTCAACGCCGGGCCGGTGCAACTGCGGATGCCGCCGCCCTTTTGAGATCGGCCGCGATGATCTCCATGCCCGCCAGCATCGCCGCGGATGCCGCACGACGCGGATGGGTGCCTCGCGATAGTCCGGCATCGCGTTGTCAGGTCGTTGCTGTTGAACCGGCGCGCTTTCCCTGACGTCATGTCCAAGGATGATGCGCTGGAACAGTTCATTCGCCGCGCCGTGTTCGGCGTGTGGCAGCCGCTCGGCGCCCGCCGAATAGGCGACGCGTCGGATCCGCAGGCGGTCGTCGATCCCGTTGGCAACGTAATCGGCATCGGCAACATCGATGTGGCCGATGTCTCAGGGATGCCACGTCTACCGACTGCCACATGCCCACCATCATGATCGCTGAGAAGATCAGCGATTCGCTGCTGAGAAGCGCGTAGCACACGTTGCGTGCCGAGCCTGTCAAGTGCTTGTCAGTCATATGACGGTGTTCGACCGACATCAGGCTGTCATTTTATCATAAAGTCGAGCCAATGTTTGGTCAGGCCTGCGACACCTTGCAAATTCGATATTGCATCGCCAAATCCAGCGCCCGCCCATCTACTGAACCCACACGGCTTCACCGGTGTGGTTTTGCCTTGCGTCGACAGGTTGTGCTTTAATGACATCACTTGCTGTTCTTTCAGGGGGACGATTTTGAACACGATAGCACCGTCACGCCTTGGTCGAATCGCGAAAATAGGCCCCTTTGCCGCGCTGCTGGCCCTTGCCGGGTGCGGCGAGAACGCCACCCAGCAGGCGGCGCCACCTGCGCCTCCGGTCACCGTTGCCCAGCCGACCAAGCGGACGGTCACCGACTGGGATGAGTTCACCGGACGGTTCGATGCCATCGAGCAGGTGCAAATCCGCGCCCGCGTCACCGGTTTCGTGACCAGTGTCGAGTTCAAGGACGGCGCGATGGTGAAGACCGGCGATCTGCTTTATGTGATCGATCCCCGGCAGTATGAGGCGGTCGCCGAGCAAGCCCAGGGGCAACTGGCCGACGCCAAGGCCAGGGTCGATCTGGCACAGCGGGAGTTCACCCGCGCTACCGAATTGAACAGGTCGCAGTTCGCCTCGGAAAGCGTGGTCGACCAGCGCAAGCAGGCACTGCAGGCGGCCCAGGCTTCGGTGCTGCAGGCCGAGGGAACGCTCAAGCGCGCCGAGCTCGATGTCGAATTCACCAAGGTCAAGGCGCCGATCGACGGCCGCATCAGCCGCCATCTGGTGACGGTCGGCAACCTCGTGCAGGGCAGCGAGAGCGGCGCCACGCTGCTGACTTCGATCGTCTCGATGAATCCGATCTATGCTTATTTCGACATGGATGAATCGATCTATCAGCGTAACAGCAGGCTGTGGTTCGAAGGCAAGCGGCCGAGCTCGCGTGACACCGCCAATCCGGTGCAGATCCTGCTGTCGGGCGAGACCAAGCCATCGCACATGGGCTCGGTGGATTTCCTCGACAATCGTCTCGATGTCAGCACCGGCACCTTGCGTGGCCGCGCACTTGTCCCGAACCAGGACCTCTCGATCCTGCCGGGGCAATTCGCCCGGGTCCGCGTGATCGGCAGCGCGCCTTATGAGGCTCTGCTGCTGCCGGATACCGCGATTGCCACCGATCAGTCGCGCAAGATCGTGTTCGTGGTCAAGGACGACAATACGGTGGAGGCGAAGCCGGTGGTGCTCGGTCCGCTGGACGAGGGCCTTCGTGTCATCAAGGAAGGGCTGAAGCCGGAGGACAAGGTGATCGTCGACGGCCTGCAGCGCGCCCGCGTCGGCGCCAAGGTCGCTCCGCATGCGGCGGCCGCCAGCGGTGGCGCCAAGCCATGAACCTCGGTCGTCTTTCCATCAACCAGCCCATCCTTGCGATGGTGCTGTCCATCGTGCTCCTGATCGTCGGCGCGATTGCCTATCCCACGCTGCCGATCTCGGAATATCCGCAGGTCGCGCCGCCGACTGTCACCGTCACGACGCAGTATCCCGGCGCGTCGGCGCAGACCGTTTCCGATACGGTGGCGACGCCGATCGAGCAGGAGATCAACGGCGTCGAGGACATGCTGTACCTCTACAGCCAGGCCACCTCGAACGGCCAGCTCACCATCACCGTGACGTTCAAGCTCGGCACCGACCTCGACAAGGCGCAGGTGCTGGTGCAGAACCGCGTGGCGATCGCCCAGCCGCGGCTGCCCGAAGAAGTGCAGCGCAATGGTGTTGTCACCCGCAAGAACAGCCCCGATTTGCTGCTGGTGGTGTTTATGCTGTCGCCGGACGACAGTTACGACCAGCTCTACATCAGCAACTATGCGCTGCGGCAAGTCCGTGACCAATTGCTGCGGCTTGACGGCGTCGGCGACATCCAGATCTTCGGCGCGCGCGACTATTCCATGCGGCTGTGGCTCAATCCGGACCGGATCGCCCAGCTCGGCATGACGGCTGGCGACGTGTTGACCGCGATCCGCGCCCAGAACCTGCAGATCGCCGGCGGCCAGATCGCCGAGCCGCCGATCGCCGATCGCGCTCTGCAGCCGAACCTCACCTTCACCGGCCGCTTAAAGGATCCACAGCAGTTCGAGAACATCGTGCTGAAATCCGATGCCGACGGGCGCACGGTGCGGCTGCGCGATGTCGCGCGTATCGAGCTCGGCGCGCTGTCCTATTCCACCAACAGCTTCCTGCTGCAGAAATCCGCGGTGGCTATGGTGGTGACGCAGCGTCCGGGATCGAACGCGCTCGCCACCGCCAAGGGCATCTCCGATACCATGGCGACGCTGAAAAAGGATTTTCCGCGCGGCCTCGAATACAACATCGGCTACAACCCGACCGAATTCATCGCCCAGTCGATCAGCGAGCTGATCAAGACCATCTATGAAGCGATGGCGCTGGTTGTGATCGTGGTGCTGGTGTTCCTGCAGGGCTGGCGGCCGGCGATCATCCCGATCCTGGCCATTCCGGTCTCGCTGGTCGGCACCTTTGCGGTGATGGCGGCGCTTGGCTTCTCCATCAACAACCTGACGCTGTTCGGCCTCGTGCTGGCGGTGGGCATCGTGGTGGACGACGCCATTGTGGTGGTCGAAAACGTCGAGCGGCATCTGGGCCTGGGCAAAAGCCGGCGTGACGCCGCGCTGCGCACCATGGAAGAGGTCGGCGGTGCGCTGGTGTCGATCGCGCTGGTGCTCTGTGCCGTGTTCGTGCCCACCGCGTTCCTGGGCGGAATCTCCGGCCAGTTTTTCCAGCAGTTCGCCGTCACCATTGCGGTGGCGACCGCGATCTCCTGCTTCTGCTCGCTGACACTGTCGCCGGCGCTGGCGTCGATGATCCTGGAGCCGCATCACGAAAAGAAGCCGACCCCGAGCTGGAACATCGTTGCCCGCGCATGGGAAAGCTTCACCGGCGCCTTCAACCGGGTGTTCGACCGGCTGGCGCATGCCTATGGCACTGTGGCCGGCTTCGTGATCCACCATACGGTGTTGATGCTGGGGGTCTATGTCCTGCTGATCGGCTCGGCCGGCTGGCTCTTGATGACCACCCCCCAGGGCTTTATCCCGGCGCAGGATCGCGGCTATGTCATCGTCTCCGTGCAATTGCCCGGTGCGGCGTCATTGGCGCGCACCACCGAAGTCGTCCGCCAGATCGAAAAGATCGCGCTCACTGTTCCGGGCGTGGTGCGGGTACCGGCGTTTGCCGGCTTCTCGGGTGCGACGCGAACCCAGCAGGGCAACGCTGCGGCGTTGTTCCCGGTGTTTGACGAACCGGAGGTTCGGGCGAAAAAAGGCCAGACGGCGAACGCCATCACGGCCGAGTTGCGCAAGCGTCTCGCCAGCATCGAGAGCGCCTTCATTGTGGTGATCCCGCCGCCCGCGGTGCCCGGCATCGGCACCGGCGGCGGCTTTGCCATGCGCATCCAGGATCGTCAGGGCCGTGGCCCCGAGATCCTGGCGGCGGCGACCGACGATCTGGTGAATGCGGCGCGCCGGGCGCCGGGGCTGACATCGGTGTTCTCGCCGTTCTCCGCCAACACGCCGCAGGTGTTTGTCGATATCGATCGGCAGAAGGCGCAGATGCTTGGCGTGCCCATGCAGAACGTGACCGAGGCGATCGAGACCTATTTCGGTTCGGCCTATGTCAACGACTTCAACATCCTGGGCCGAACCTATCACGTCACCACGCAGGCGGATTATCAATTTCGCAAGGAAACCTCCGATCTCGCCCGGCTGCAGACCCGCAACGCCGCGGGCCAGATGGTCCTGCTTGGCAGTGTGGTCAATTTCCAGGACACTGCGGGGCCGGACCGGGTGCCGCGCTACAATCTCTATCCGACAGCCGAGCTGCAGGGCGACACGCTGCCCGGAACCAGCTCGGCGACCGCCATCAACATCATGAAGAAGCTGTCGGATACGACCCTGCCGAGCGGGTTCACGTATGAATGGACGGATCTGTCCTATCAGCAGGTGACCGGCGGCAATTCAGGCCTCTATGTCTTCCCGATCTGCGTGCTGTTCGTGTTCCTGGTGCTGGCCGCGCAATACGGCAGCTGGAGCCTGCCGTTCGCGATCATTCTGATCGTGCCGATGTGCCTGCTTGCCGCCACCATCGGCGTGCGCGTCATGGGACAGGACGTCAATATCCTGACGCAAATCGGCTTTGTCGTGCTGGTGGGGCTGGCCGCGAAAAACGCCATCCTGATCGTCGAGTTCGCGCGCGACATCGAGCTCGAGGGACGCAACAGCCTCGATGCGGTGATCGAAGCCTGCCGGCTGCGGTTGCGGCCGATCCTGATGACCTCGTTCGCCTTCATCCTTGGCGTGCTGCCGCTGGTGATTTCATCCGGATCGGGCTCCGAGATGCGCCAGGCCGTCGGTGTTGCCGTGTTCTTCGGCATGCTCGGCGTGACGCTGTTCGGCCTCGTGTTCACGCCGATCTTCTACATCCTGATCCGCCGCCTGGCGCCGGGCTCGGTGGTGCGGCCGGCGTTTGATGGCGAAGAGTAGCCTTCCGCTCAGAGAGTAGCCCGGATGAGCGCAGCGATATCCGGGAGAGCACCGCTGCGTTAGTCCCGGGTGTCGCTGCGCTCACCCGGGCTACATCGCCGATCACTGCTGCGGAATCCCTGCATCCTTGATCACACCTTTCCAGCGCTCGATCTCACTCGCAACCAGGGTCCGCATTTCCTCCGGCGAACTGGCGCGCACCTCGTTGCCCATCGCTTGCAGCTTCTCCTTCACCGCCGATGACTCGAGCACCGCACGGATTTCGCGGTTGAGCCGCTCCACGATCGGCTGCGGCACGTTCTTCGCGGTAGCGATGCCGAGCCAGGAGCGGACTTCGTAACCCGGCACGGTGGCGGCAACCGTGGGAATGCCGGGCAGGGAAAACCACGGCGTGGCGCTGGTGATGCCGAGGCCGCGAATGCTGCCGGCGGCGAGCTGTGGGGCTGCGATGGTCAGCGTATCGACCAGGATATCGATCTGGCCGCCGAGCACGTCGTTGATCGGGCCGCCGCCGCCGCGATAGGGCACATGCACCAGCTTGATCCCCGCCATCGACGCCAAGAGTTCGCCGGCCAGATGCTGGGTGCTGCCGACGCCGACCGAGCTGAACGTCAGGGTGTCGGGCTTGGCCTTGGCCTCGGCGATCAGGTCCGCGAGGCTCTTGAAACGATGGTTGGTGTTCACCGCGATGACGAACGGAAAGAAGATCACCGTCGAGAGCATCTGGAAGTCGTCGACCGGCTTGAACGGCAGCGACTTGTACAGTGCGCCGGACACCGAGTGGCCCCCGGTCAGCATGATCAGGGTGTGTCCATCAGGCGTCGCCTTGGCCACATAGTCGGAGGCAAGGGTGCCGCCGGCCCCGGCACGGGGCTCGACGATCACCGGCTTGCCCAGGCGTTGCGCCAGTCCGTCGGCAACGATCCGGGCAATGACATCGGCGTTGCCGCCGGCGGCAAAGCCGTGCACCAGCGTGACCAGGCGGTTGGGGTAGGGCTCCTGCGCGTGGGCCTGCCACGTCAAACCGAGACACGCGCCAATAACAGCGACAAATTTCCAGAACGGCACGTGAGTCCTCCCCCATGGATGCTTGATCGCATCGCTGTGCTTTGAGCCTGTCGAGGATACATCGGACGCGCGGTATGGCCATCACATGGAATTGGGACACGAGACGGCCGTGAATGCGGGCCGGGCAGGCGCCGCAGGTCAGCCATGCCGGTGCCGTCAGGAAGCTGAAAAACCCGATAAATTGGGTTAGATCGGCTGCGATTGGCCGGCGCTTGCGGGGCGCTCAGACGATTGTCGCTCTGGCGGAAATCCGCGATGATCCTATTTTCTGCGGATCGCGCTGGCCAGCGTCGGGCCGGCCTTCCCTGCGATCGATCTCCTCCCGCCTTCGGAAAAACCTCATGAGCGCCTTGTTCTCTCCGTTCACGCTGCGCAGCGTCATCTTGCCGAACCGCATCGTCATCTCTCCGATGTGCCAGTACTCGTCCGAAGATGGGGCCGCGAATGCCTGGCACATGATGCATCTCGGCAGCCTCGCGCTGTCCGGTGCCAGCATGCTGTGCATTGAGGCGACGGCGGTGGAAGCCGATGGGCGCATCACCCCCGGCGATCTCGGTCTGTACGATGACGCTACCGAGGCGGCGCTGAAGCCGGTGCTGGCTGCGATCCGCCAGCATTCAAAAATCGCGGTGGCGATGCAACTCGGGCATGCCGGGCGCAAGGCGTCGAGCAATGTGCCATGGCGTGGCGGGCAGTTGATTCCGCCGTCCGAAGGCGGCTGGGTGCCCCATGCGCCGTCGGCGGTGCCGCACAAGGAGGGCGAGGCGCCGCCGCTGGCGCTGGATGCAGCGGGGCTCGCACGGGTGCGCGAGGCGTTCGTTGTGGCGGCGAAGCGAGCCGCGCGGCTGGGGATCGATGCGCTGGAAATCCATGGCGCTCACGGCTATCTGCTGCATCAGTTTCTGTCGCCGATCGCCAACCGTCGCACCGATGAATATGGCGGCTCGCTCGAGAACCGGATGCGATTTCCGCTTGAGGTGTTCGATGCGGTGCGCGCCGTCTTCCCGGACGACAAGCCGGTGGGCGTCCGCGTCTCGGCGACCGATTGGGTCGACGGCGGCTGGGATCTCGAACAGACCATCGCGTTCACCCGCGAGCTGCAAAAGCGCGGCGTCGACTGGATCGATGCCTCGTCCGGCGGCGTCTCGCCGCTGCAGAAGATCAAGCTCGAGCCGGGTTATCAGGTGCCGTTTGCGCAGGCGATCAAGCAGGCGACCGGCGTCAACACCATCGCCGTCGGCCTGATCACGGAAGTGCAGCAGGCCGAGGACATCGTTGTGAACGGAAAGGCCGACTTCGTCGCGCTGGCGCGGGGCATGCTCTACGATACGCGCTGGCCCTGGCACGCCGCAGCCCAGCTCGGCGCGTCCGTCAATGCGCCGCCGCAATACTGGCGCTCGCAGCCGTCCACGCAGAAAGCCCTGTTCGGCGACACCACGTTCGGTGCGCGCTGACGTGACACATCCGAGGGCGCACATGCGGCGCCGGCCGGACTAGCTCCCACTGAGACTACGGCGTAATCCCCGCATCCCCGTCAGCCTCTGGCTGCCGGGGATTTTTGCGCTTGCCGTCCCGGCGTCTCAATCCGTTTCCCGGCCCTCGGTAAGGGTGCGGCATTATTCCTCACCCGTATATCCGTTGACGAATATATCGAGCTGGGGTAATCGGGGCGTCGATGAAACGGCGAATCTCCAATCCCCTGGCCTTGGCGGTGCTGGCGCTCACATTTGAGCGGCCGATGCATCCCTATGAAATGGCTGCGCTTTTGAAGCAGCGCCACAAGCATGAGAGCATCAAGCTGCGGTATGGGTCGCTCTATACGGTGATCGACCTGCTCAGTGCCCAGGGGCTGATCGAGCCGATGGAAACGTCGCGGGGCGGCCGGCGGCCGGAGCGTACGGTCTACACCCTGACACCTGCTGGCCATGCGCATCTGCGCGACTGGATGGGGGATCTGCTGGCCACGCCGGCGAAGGAGTTCTCGCAGTTCGAGGCCGGCTTAAGCCTTTTGGCGGTGCTGCCTCCCGATGAGGCCGTGAGGTTGCTGCGCCAGCGCGCCGCACGGATCGACGAGATGATCGGGCAAGCCAAGGCGATGCTCGCGTCCGTGCTCGGCCAGCCGCTGTCGGCGCTGGCGGGTCCCGATGAACAGCTCGAAGCGCCTTTGTTAAGCCAGCAATTTCCGGCAATTTTCCTGGTGGAGAGCGAGTATCGCCTGGCGCTGCTCAATGCCGAGCTTGCGTTCGTCACCGACCTCGTCCGCCGCATCACCGAAGAGGGATGGGGACCGGTCGATGTGTGGCGCAACATCCAGGCAACCTGCGAACGGGACTATCGCGCACGTGCGGCGCGGCATGGTGAAACGACGCACCGGCCGGATGTACACACGGTGGGATCCATCGAAAAATGACTGAAGACAAAACCAAATTGTTGCGCTCCCTGGCGATCGACCGAAGCAGCCCGAACCCGGCGCCGCCGTCGTCCGCAAACCGCTGGAAGCTGCCGATCGTCGTCGCCGCCGTCATTGTTGTGGCGGCCTTGGCTGCCGTGTTCGCGTTTCGCATCGGTTCGCCGAACCGTGCCGAGCAGGTGGCCGTGCAGTCGCCGCCGCCTGCGCCGCGTCAGGACGCGCAGCCCCAGGCGGTCGCGCCCAAGGAGCCGGGCACCCTGGCCGCGTCGGGATATGTCGTCGCGCGGCGGCGCGCCACCATCGCCGCCGAAATCACCGGCAAGGTGGTGGAGGTGCTGGTCGAGGAAGGTATGACGGTTGCGGCCGGCCAGGTGACAGCGCGCCTCGACAGCGTGCTCGCGGAAAAAGATCTGGCGCTGGCGCAGTCGCGCGCCGAGGCAGCCCAGGCTGCCGTCGCCGCCGTCTCTGCCGACCTCGATGACGCCCACCGGATTCTGTCGCGGATCAGGAGCCTGTCACAGAACAAATTCGCGACTGAAGCGGATCTCACCAAGTCGGAAGCGCGCGTGGCGGTGCTGACCGCGCAGATGCGTCAGGCGCAGTCGCAATGGGAGACGGCCAAGCTCGATGCGCAGCGCACGGCCTCAGTGCTGGACAAGCATCAGATCCGCGCGCCGTTTGCCGGCGTGGTGGTCGATCGCAGCGCCCAGCCGGGCGAAATGATCTCACCGATGTCGGTCGGCGGCTTCACCCGCACCGGCATCTGCACCGTGGTCGACATGGACTCCATTGAGATCGAGGTCGATGTCAACGAAGCCTTCATCGGCCGCGTGGTCGCGGGCGGTCCGGTAACGGCGGTGCTCGATGCTTATCCCGACTGGCAGATTCCTGCGTCGGTGATCGCCATCGTGCCGACGGCCAATCGTGAGAAGGCGACCGTCAAGGTGCGTATCCGCTTGCTGCAGAAGGATCCGCGCATCCTGCCGGACATGGCGGTGAAGGTGACGTTCCTGCGGGATGCGAAACCCCAGGATGGGCAGAAAGATTCAGCAAAAGCCGACCCGAGCCGGTCGGCCGTGCGAACTGATTGAGATTGGACAGGAGAGACGCGTGACAACTGATAATCCAATGGTCCGTCTGGCCGGCGTGAGCAAGGGCTTCACCAAGGGCAAGGAAACCATCACGATTTTCGATCATCTGGATCTGGTGATTCCGCGCGGCGATTTCGTTGCCGTGATGGGCCCTTCGGGCTCCGGCAAGACCACGCTGCTCAATTTGCTGGGCGGTATCGATCGCGCCGACAAGGGCGAAGTCAACATCGCCGACAGCCGCATCGACGGTCTGTCCGAAGGCCAGCTGGCGCACTGGCGCGCCCAGAACATCGGCTTCATCTTCCAGTTCTATAATCTGATGCCGATGCTGACGGCGGCACAGAATGTCGAACTGCCGCTGCTGTTGACCAGTCTTCGCGGCAAGGAGCGCGCCACCCGCGTTCAGACCGCGCTGTCGGTGGTCAATCTCGCCGATCGCGTCAAGCATTATCCGCGCGAGATGTCCGGCGGCCAGCAGCAGCGCGTCGCAATTGCTCGCGCCATCGTGTCCGACCCGAACCTGCTGCTGTGCGACGAGCCGACCGGCGACCTCGACCGCAACTCGGCCGATGAAATCCTGTCCATCCTGCAGCTGCTCAACAAGGATCTCGGCAAGACCATCGTGATGGTGACCCACGATCCCGCCGCGGCCCGTTATGCCAAGCGGACGCTGCATCTCGACAAGGGCCGCTTTGTCGCAGAGGAGCTCGCCGCGTGAACGATTTCGACCTGATCCGGAAAAACCTGTTCCGCCGCAAGCTGCGCGCGATCCTGATGATCGTGTCGATCCTTGTCGCGTTCATGATCTTCGGCGTGCTGACGGGCTTCTATCGGGCCTTCACCTCGGGCGAGGATCAGGCGGCCGCCGATCGCATGATCACGGTTAACAAGATCAATTTCACCCAGCCGATGCCGATCGCCTATTTCAACCGGGTGAAAGCGGTGGAGGGGGTGAAGCAGGTCACCTTCGCCAACTGGTTCGGCGGGTATTACCAGGATCCGAAGAACTTCCTGATGACGCTTGCGGTGGAGCCGGCCAGCTATTTCAGCCTCTACAGTCGTGAGTTTATTCTTCCACCGGACCAGCTGCAGGCCTTCATCCGTGAGCGCACCAGCGCCGTGGTCGGCGAGAAGATGGCGGAGAAATGGGGCTGGAAAGTCGGGGATCGCGTCCCGATCTCCAGCAACATCTTTACCCAGAAGAATGGCGGGCAGTCCTGGGACGTCACCATCGCCGGGATCGTCAAGGCCGGGACCGAGCAGGTCGATACCAACTTCATGCTGTTCCAGTATGCCTATTTCGACGAGACCCGGACCATCGCCAAGGATACCATCGGCTGGCTGATCCTGCAGACCAATGCGCCGGCCGACAATGACCGCGTGGCCAAGACCATTGACGCGATGTTCGCCAACTCCAGCGCCGAGACGTCCACCGACACCGAAAAGGCGTTCGGCAAGGCATTCGCAGCCCAGTTCGGCAATATCGCTTTGATTGTCCTGCTAGTCGTCGGCGCCGCCTTTGTCACGATCCTGATGATCGTCGGCAACACCATGGCGCTGACCATTCGCGAGCGGACCCGTGAAATCGGTGTGCTGAAGACACTCGGCTTTCCTGGTCCACGGATTCTGAAACTCGTGCTCGGGGAGTCGGTGCTGCTGGCGCTGCTTGGCGGCATCCCCGGGCTGGTGATTGCGGCCCTGATCGCACGGACCCTGCGCAACAGTGTCGCCAATATGGCGCCGTCCTTTGCGGTGTCGCCGGAGATCGCGCTGCTCGGCCTCGTGCTGATGCTGGCGCTCGGCCTGATCACCGGAATCATTCCCGCACTCAACGCCATGCGGCTGAAAATCGCCGCGGCGCTCGGACGAGGTTAAGTCATGCGCTCGCTGTTGCTCCAGGTGGCCGCGGTCACCTCCATTAACTTGAAGAGCCTGCCGCAGCGGCGCTGGCTGTCGCTGTCCACCGTGGTCGCTGTGGCGCTGGTCGTTGTCGTGCTGCTGGCGTTCCTCGCGATGGCCAACGGCTTCCAGCGCACCATCGCCGGATCCGGCGCCGCCGACATTGCCATCGTGCTGCGTGCGGGCTCGCAAGCCGAGATCAACAGCACGGTCTCGCGCGACCAGGTGCGCCTGATCGAGGACGGCCCGGGTATCGCGAAGGGCAGCGACGGCAAGCCGCTGCTCTCGCCCGAGCTTTATCTCGTGGTCGACGGCTTGAAGCGCACCACCATGACCAAGGCCAACCTGCCGCTGCGCGGCATCGGCGAGCAGGGCGCGGCCCTGCGCAAGGGCATCACCATCAGCGCCGGCCGCATGTTCAGCCGCGGCGCCAATGAGATCGTGGTCGGCAAGGCGCTGGTGCGCGAGTTCGCGGGCTTCGATCTCGGCAGCACGGTGGCGTTCGGCGCCACGCGCTGGACCGTGGTGGGCATCTTCGAGGCGGCCGGGAATGTCTTCGAATCTGAGATCTGGGCCGACCTGCCGGTCGTGCAGAGCCTGTTCAATCGCAACAACATCGTCCAGACCGTGCGCGTCGCTCTGACCAGCCCGGCGGCGCTGAACGAGTTGAAGGCCTTCAACGACGCCGATCCGCGCCTCAAGCTCGACGTCAAGTCGGAGGCGGCCTATTTCGCCGAACAGGCCTCGCAGACCTCGGACCTGATCCAGAAGCTGGGCTGGCCGCTGGCCATCGCCATGGCGTTCGGCGCGCTCGCCGGCGCGCTCAACACCATGTACTCGTCGGTGGCGGCACGCGCCGTCGAGATCGCCACATTGCGGGCGATCGGATTCGGCGGCTTTCCCGCCTTCGTCGGCACGCTGGTGGAATCCCTGACACTGGCGGCCATCGGTGGCGTGCTTGGTGCCGCGGCAACGTATCTGGCGTTCGACGGACTGACCGCATCGACGCTCGGCGGCAACTTCACCCAGGTGGTGTTCGACTTCAAGCTCAGCCCGGCGCTGATGGGGCAGGGCGTGGGCCTGGCGTTGATCGTCGGATTGATCGGCGGTCTCTTTCCGGCGCTGCGCGCAGCACGGATGCCGATCATCGCGGGCCTGTATGCGTGAGGCACAAGCTGGGCTAAAGCATCTCGCGCTTTAATCCAGCCCGGTCTTGCCCGGCGCCCAATAAGCCTTGCTCTTCACCCGCGATGAGACGACGCTTTTGCGCACGATTGATTCCAGCTGACGCCGATGCGTCAGGAAGAGGGATTCAATTGTGTTGCGCCAACTCGCCATTGCGAAACCATCTGCGCCATGCGGGTGAGCAGCGGTCCGGCACGGAACTGACTACAAGGAAGCAAATATCCCAGGGAAACCCCGCGCGCAAACGCAACGGCCTGGATTGCTTCTAAATGGCGGATGGCGGCCAAAGCTGATCGGGTCCTCTTCCCTGGACCGTTGGCGGTGCAGTCAGCATCAACCGGAGGTTTTGTTGCGGCGCTTTGCTGCTGGCCGTTCGGTTGGCGATCGCTCGGAGCGTTTGCGTGGCGAGGATCCGATCAGCTTCGCGACCTCGCCGCTCTCGACCTCGCGTTCGAGCCGGTCGAGGTTGTCGTAGAGCTGAAGCAGCGTGGCCTTCAGCGCGTCGACCTCCTTCGCGGTGAGACTGCCGGCGGCAACCTCTTCATAGTACGCGGCGACTGGCATGAAGCGCTCGGCCAGCGCGGCGCCCTTGGGCGTCAGGGCGACCTGCAGGCTGCGCTGATCGTGTTCCGGACGTTCGCGGGTGAGAATGCCCTCGCGATGCATGTCGGCGACGAGGCGCGACAGCGTCGACATGTCGGCGGAGGTCAGGGCCGCCAGCTCCCCCAGCCGCAGCGGGCGCTCCTGTTCCGCCAGCGCCGCCAGCACCCGGTACATCGGCAGGGTGAGGCCTTCTTTTCTGACCACCCTGACGAAGAGGTCACCCATCCGCACGCCGAGGCGGGCCAGCAGGTAGGGCAGGGAATTCGATAGTCGGTACACGGGCTTGGTCCTGAGCGATGGCTGCTGGTCCCGGCTTATCACGCGCCCTGTCATGCGCAATATTTGTGTTCACATTATTTGCATTAGCAACATTATCGTTGACAATTTACGGCTCCCGATGTCTGTTGCCGTCAAGCGAGCAACGGACATTTGGAGGATTGCGATGCAGGGAAAAGTGGCGCTTGAGGAGCATTTCGCGCTCGAGGAGACGCTTCAGGACAGCGCCGGCTTCGCCCCCGAGGCCGACTGGCCCGAACTGAAGGTCCGCCTGCTCGATATCCAGGACCGGCGGTTGCGGGAGATGGACGCGAACGGCATCGAAATGATGCTGCTGTCGCTGAATGCACCGGCCGTGCAGGCGATTCCCGATCTGAAGACCGCCACCGAGCTGTCGCGCCGTGCCAATGATTATCTGGCGGAACACGTGCAGCGCCGCCCCGGTCGGTTCAAGGGCCTTGCCGCGCTGCCGATGCAAAGTCCGATCGCAGCGACGCGGGAATTGATCCGCTGCGTCAAGGAGCTCGGATTTTGCGGCGCGCTGACCAATGGCTTTACCCAGATCGAAGGCAGCGATGCCGCGGTGTATTATGATCTGAAGTCGTACTGGCCGTTCTGGGAGGAGGTCGAGCGCCTCGACGTTCCCTTCTATCTGCACCCGCGCAACCCGCTGCCGAAGGACGCCGCGATCTATGAGGGGCATCGCTGGCTGATGGGGCCCACCTGGGCGTTCGGACAGGAAACCGCCGTTCACGCACTGAGGCTGATGGGCTCGGGACTGTTCGATGCCTATCCCGGGCTGAACATCATCCTCGGCCACATGGGCGAGGGGCTGCCTTATTCGATGTGGCGGATCGACAACCACAACAAATGGATGCGCGAGCAGAACCGCTATCCCGCCAAACGCAAGATCGCCGATTACTTTCGCGAGAATTTCTACATCACCACATCGGGCAATTTCCGCAGCCAGACCCTGATCGACGCGATGCTGGAGATCGGCTCCGACCGGATTCTGTTCTCGGCCGACTGGCCGTTCGAGAACATCGACCATGCCTCGCAGTGGTTCGATGCCGCGCCGATTGCGGAAGGCGATCGCACCAAGATCGGCCGGGACAACGCTTGGTCGCTGTTCAAGCTAGGCTGAGCCGCATCTGCCCGAAGAGCAGACGGCACACCGGGAAAAACATCAGGGAGGGACACCATGAGCTCGGCATCCGAGATCGATATCCATGACGAGCTGTCGGGCGCGGCGGTTGGACCTTTCCATCGCCGTCTCGGCATTCTCGTCGCGCTGATGACCATGTTCGACGGTTACGACACCTTCAACCCGGCCTATGTCATCCACTATGTCGCGCAGCCCTGGGGGCTGGCGGCGGGGCAGGCCGGCCTTCTCGTCAGTTCCGGTCTGATCGGCTTCCTGTTCGGGGCCGCCGGCCACGGTGTGGTGGCGGATCGGTTCGGGCGGCGGGGAACGCTGCTGGCCGGTCTGTGGATCGTCAACGTGTTTACGGTTCTCACCGCGCTGCTGGCCGATGGCTTCTGGAGCTTCTGCGTGTTGCGGCTGCTGACCGGTATCGGGCTTGGCGTCATCCTGCCGCTGGCGACCACCTACATCAACGAACTCGCGCCGCGCCGGGTCAGCAACGTGTTTTCGCTGTGGGGCGTGGCGCTGGGCTGGTCCGCGGGCGGCATGCTCGCCGGCCTGGTTGGGGTGTTCCTCACGCCGCGCTTCGGCTGGGAAGTGCTCTATTACATCGGCGCCCTGTCGATTCCGCTGACCTTCATCGTGCAATCGGTGCTGCCGGAAAGCCCCAAGTTTCTCGCGGCGCGGGGGCGGGTGGAGGAATTGCGCCAGTTGCTGGTGCGCTTGCGTCCGGATCGGCGCGAGGCTTATGCCGGCACGGCGTTGCGCGCGGTCGAACCGGCGGCCGCGGGCAACACCTACAAGATCCTGCTGGCACCGCGTTATCGCCGAGTGTCGCTGACGATCTGGCTGACCGCCTTTCTCAGCCTGTTCGCGATCTTCGGGCTCACCGGCTGGATTCCCACCGTGATGATGAAACGCGGCGAGACGTTTGCGGCATCATTCGGTTTCGGCGCGCTGATGCAGGCAGCTTCATTCGTGGGTGGGCTCGTGCTGGCGGTGTTGGCCGATCGTCGTTTTGCGCAGGCCCCGCGCTATCTCGCGGCGTGGTGGTGTATCGGCGGGCTGGCGATTATCGCACTGGTGTTCACCAACGATCATATCGTCAATATTGCCGTCGTGACCGTTGCGGGCTTTTGCATCATCGGCGCGCAGCATGTGCTGAACAATTTTACCGCGGGATCCTATGACACCGATGTGCGTGCCAGCGGCGTGGGCATGGAATTGGGTGTCGGCCGTGTCGGCGCCATCCTCGGTCCTTTTGTCGCCGGACTGCTGCAGCAAGCGACCGGAGGACCCGACGCGGTGTTCTGGGCTATCGGTGGCGCCGCGTTGATCGCAGCCTGCACCATCGGCTCGCTCGGTTTTCGCAAAGCTGCGTCGGCCGCCGAAGCCAAGGTTCTGGTTACGGGTTAGAATCGTTCGAGACTGGGCTGCGGTCCGTTCTCGGTGCCGTGACCTTTGAGGCCTTCTAGTTCCACCGCCGCCCGGACATATTGAGCGTGGCACCGCGAGGGCCTAGACGTTGCTGCGACCAGCGGCAATATCGGCTGGTGTCGGCGATGGAGATGCGAATGCTCGAGCAGCGCAAGGTCGTATCGGACGGTGACGATTCCCAAACGACTCAGGCCGATCTCGATCGAACGTTGATGACGACGTTCTGCCGTGTGCTCGATGGATCGCGACTGCCGCCGATGGCCGTCATGCGGATGATGGCTGAAGCGCTCGGGTCGGTGTATCGGCAGGTGGCGGCAGCGCACCAGAATCAGTCGTGTCCATGTGGCTGGCAGCCGACATCGGAGCGGGATATCGAAACGATGTTGGCTGCCGTCGGAGACGCGGCCATGGTCAAGCCGGCGGTCAATCTCGAACTGATGGAAACCGTCGGTCGGGCGTAAGTGTCAACTCTTAATATCATATCGGGTTTTAAGCTTGGTCGCCGACCATTTGTGGCTGGAGCTTCGCGAAGCATCAGGCGATCGTCGACCTGTGTGGCGCGCTGACCGCAGTGATGCTGATACGAGTACTGGCGACGGCGCTTGCCATGATGGTTGATCCGAATGGCCTTGACCAAGATTTGAACGATGGCGCCAAGTGCGTTCTGTCGGTGATGATGTCGATCCGAGCCAGACATTGGGCCGGGACGATATCGTGGCCGACAGCCTCGAGGGCGTCTGCCACGTCAGGTACCCCGGCGCTTCGGCGGCGCGCTTGCCGGGCCATTAAGGCTGAGCGCTGGCAGGTCGAATAGTATTGCGCCGGCTCCTACAGAAGGGCGCAATCCTTCCACCGCCGGTTGATCAATCGTCTACTACTAGTATAACAGGTTGCGAACAGTTCATCGTGCTCGCGGCGATTCGCAACATTTTCAGATACGACCTGCTATTGAAGAGGCTCATTTGAACGACAGGATGGCGCTCAGTCTTCTGGCTGAAATCATAGGATGGCCAGAGGATGATCAGACAGTAGCAACTCACGAGTACGCTTGGCTACGCATGATGTCCGCGGTGAAGTACGACGGTTACTCGTACTTCCGCGCCGGCGTACGGTTTCTCGAGAGTTTGGCGACTTGGCTGAAGCAGTTCGATCCGGAAGATCGAGCCACAGCGTACGATTTTATAAAGCGGCGCCTCGTCTACATTTCCCTGCCAGAAATGCAGCGCCTCGTCGAAACCTTCGTCCCCGAGGTCGTTACCCCGCATCTGCGGCGAACGGTCGCGCTCAAGCTTGGAATCAAGCCCTACGAGGTCTGGACCGACAAACGGGGCGCGGACGCGTTTAAGAAGTGTCTGCGAAAGACGCTCTTCGTAGGGATGAGCGACGGAAGTCGCATCGACATGCTGAGACGCGCAAACTCAGGTCGCATTTCGACCGAGCAGGTCGTGCCGATGATGAACGTCGACTCCGAGAAATGGCTTGATCTGAGCAAGAACCTCAGGGAGGTCCAAGGAATGGCACCGTCCGAGAGATTCGATTGCGTCTACCTGATTGACGATTTTACCGCGTCCGGCACGACGTTCATCCGCAACGTTAATGGTGCTTGGAAGGGCAAACTGAAGAAGTTCAACGACCTTATTCGTAATGCCCGCAATGAGCTCAAAGATCGATTTCCGATAGCGGAAGATTATACTCTCCATATCCATCACTACATTTCGAGTACTCAAGCCCGCGGTGCGCTGGTAGAGCGGTTGGAATATGCCAAAGTGGAATGGAGCGAGTGGACTTGCTCGGAGTACACTGTCACCGAGAGCCTCCTTCTTCCGATGTCCCTGCGGTTATTGCGGCCGGGCGATGGGCGCATGCTCGATCTTGGCGCCAAGTATTACGACCACGAAATTTTCACCCGAGCCGAGAAGCATTGCCGCGAGGCTGGTCAGACAGACATGAAGCTCGGCTATGCCGATTGTGCTCTGCCCATCGTTCTCGAGCACAATACGCCGAACAACAGCATCCCATTGCTGTGGGCAGAGACGGAAGGAAAGGGCGGCGTACACAAGATGCGTTCGCTCTTCTATCGACGAGATAGGCACGGATCCCTGCAATGACCAATCCCTTCCTCAGGCGCGCTACGGAATACATCCGAGACGACTCTGCTTTTCTTGCGATCGTTAGCCCAGAGCCGCTGACTACGTTTGTAGCCAAACATAAGAAGCGCGAGCTTCTGTTCGATCATCCAGTCCGGGTTATTGGCACGCCGGGAAGCGGTAAGACCATGATGGCCAGCCTGGTCGAGTTTCGGCTTATCGAATCTATCCTCCGCGACCAGAGTAGCGAGAACAACCGGTCGCTGGCCTCCGTCCTCGCAAGCTGTGGCTTTACGGCGGATGAGCGGCCAAGGATTGCCGGGGTCAGGATACCGATGGAGTCGGAATATCGCGATTTCTGGGAGCTGCCCTATGAGCCCGGGGTCAAAACCAAGCTCGTTCTGGCTCTCATCCAGGCTCGCACTATTCTCGAATTAGTGCGTAACATTACCGCAAATCGGCGGCGTCGCGTGACTGAAATAAAATTCATTCCTCGTGATGGCGCGGGAGCGCAGCTCGAACAAATCGGCGGGTCGAACGCGCAGGATATTGTCGAGCGTGCTCGCAGCGTCGAGAGGGCCGTATATTCCATCGGGGCGAGTCTACTTCCTCCCTTCCTTGAGAATATTCCAAAGGAGGCGAGCGAGCCTTATCAGCCTTTCGAAGCGATTCAAGAAATCGAAATCGATTGGGATGGAAGTCCCTGCCGTCTGCGTCCCCTGACGATACTCGACGATGTGCACACACTGCATCCGGAGCAGTTCGAAGCGCTCTTTCGAGCTCTCGCGAGGCGGGAAATCCGATTCGCGCGGTGGATGATGATGAGGATGGATGCGTTGTCGCCCAATGCGGTCTTTAGATCCGCGGACGCAGATGCGTTACCTGGTCTTAAGGTGGAGCGCGATTATCTGGACATCTTCATGCAGACCGATAGCGTTCGTCTCGACGAGCGCCGTCAATTTCGCAGGATGGCAACCGATATGGCGGATCGCTACCTCCGTCTCGTGCAGCCGCTTCGCGATCGAAACTACAACCGGTTCAAGGACCTTTTAAGCGAAGAACCGCCTCGGCTCACGGCCGGTCAGTTGAACGAATTGCGAGCGCTTATCGATCGCGAACAGAGAGAGCACGGGATCTCGCAGGACCGTCAGACGAAAATCGAGCAAATCGTTGATCGCTACGTTAAGGGGGCGAAATCGGTCGATCTTGGCGAAGATGTCCGACTCATGATGTATCGCGTCTTGCTGCATCGCTATATCGTCCGTACCACCGGTCTGACCGGCAGTCTCTTCGCGGACGACCCGGAGCCCCGCCAGCCGTTGAGGGTGAAAAGCACAATCGCCGACGCAGCGCGCTTGATTCTCAACGACAAGTTCAAGCGCCCGTTTCACTTCGGATTGGATGATCTTTGCGATGCTAGCAACGAGAATGCGGAGGTTTTTCTGCAGCTGGCAGGCGCTCTCGTCGAGCGGATGGAGACAAAGGCGATCAGAAATCAAGATCCGGCATTGACGCCCGCGCAGCAGCAAAACGCCCTCCGCGAAAAGTCGCAGGAAATGATGGATTCTTGGAGGTTTCCGTTCGCTCGAAGGGTGCGCGCCTTGGCCGATCGGTTTGCCGCCGACTGCCGAACCGTATCTACGGAGCCAAACGCGTCCTTGGGAGCAGGTGCTAATGCAGTCGGAGTTCTTGAGGCCGAGATGAAGGATCTGCTCGCGAGCGAAAGCGAGACTGCTCTGATCCTTAAGTATGCGATCGCCTACGGAGCAATCGTGGCCATCCGCGACTACGGTCAAGGAGGGAAGATTTGGTGTCTGCTCGAATTGTCTGGCCCCGTTTGTCTTGCTTACGGTTTGACTCTTAATCGCGGCGGGTTCCTGGAGCGTCGGGCTTCTGATCTCGCCTTGGTCGAAGAAGAGGTCTGAGAGTCATGCGTCGGCATTGGGAGAACTGCGTCACCCATTTCGATGAAGGCGTTTACCAGTTCATCGACGATTACTTTGTTCGGCCTTCCCGCCATTGCGTCCTTGTGGCTGGTGCTGGGTTTGATCCGAGAGCTAAGCGTATCGCTCATCGGCTTTCGGCAGCGATGGGCTCTCGTGTGCACGGGTTTTTCATTCGAGAGGAGCGCGGCGATCCAGCTGCCAATCTTCAGAAACTTGCTGACGAGACCGAGGCGCAACTTAAAGGCGTCATTGCGGACGCCAGGATTGCTTACATCCAGATATTCTCCGCAGATGACCAGGCTCCCATTGGGGGCCACGGCGTTCGTGCCGCTTTGGAAAAGTACGACTGGCCGAAGAATATCACCGATATCGTGCTTGATATGAGTGCGCTGTCGACAGGGATCGGATTTCCTTTGGCAAAGCTCCTGCTAGAATATGCTGAGGCGCACCCCAGTGTGAGTCTGCACGTGATGGTTGTTTCGAACCCTGAGCTTGATGACCGGATCATTGGGGAACCGTCGCCGCAAGTGCAGTCCGTCCGCGGCTACTCGGGTCCTTCCGGTGGCTATGAGCCGCTTCCCGTGGCTCGCATCTGGTTACCCCAGTTGGGACGCGGTCGGGTTGAGACGCTGCGCAAGATAAGGAACACGCTCGATAGCGTGTACAAAGTGTGCCCAGTAGTGCCTTTTCCTGCGAGAAACCCGAGGCGGGCCGATGAACTTCTTGCCGAATATCAAGGGCAGCTCCTGAACGAATGGCAGGTTGACGCGCGGGATCTGATTTATGTGTCGGAGCGCAATCCACTCGATTGCTATCGAACGATTTCGACGCTGAAATCGCGATATGATCAAACCGTAGAAGGCGTATTCTTCCCGCAACTCATTCTTTCTCCGTTCGGCAGCAAGGTGATCGCGGTCGGCGCAATGATGGCTGCAATCGAACACAATCTTTCGGTTCAGTATGTCGAGACGCTGCGCTACGAGTTCGAGCCGACCGGCACGAAGGAGTTGGATGCGCCGCCCGACATGGCCGTTCACGTTTGGCTTCACGGGCCCGTCTATGGAAGCTACGATGTCGAGCCCGAAGACGTCGTCAGCTAATGCGTTAAGCGTGCTCAAAATTGGTTATCCACCGGAAAGTTGCAAGAGACAAGTTCTCGATTCGGTTTATGATCAAATGCAACGTAGGTGGCGTGGCACCTGCAGGCGAACAAATTCGGTAGATGGATGACTACAGTCTTCACAGCCAAGGTAAGTCGTTTGCAGAGCACTATCTCGGCGGCCTGCGGAAGCGAGTTGGATGCATTGGCCGAGGCTCTCGAGCGTTCTGCCGATTATCCCGTGGCGGCAGTTGGAAGCGGAGGATCCGCCGTTGGAGCCGAATTCCTGTCGTCTTGCAGGACGTGGCTGCTCCAGTCAGCGACGGCTGTGACGACGCCGATGGCGTTTGCACTCGATCCCGTGTTGCCGATGTGGGGAGTGTGGCTGTTCACCGCGGGGGGCGAGAACGCCGATATCCGGGCAGCATTCCAGACCTCGGTGAAGGAACATGCTCGCCGCATCGACGTCGTCACTGCGCGCGGCGGAAGCCTAGTTGCTGGCGCGGATAGTCGCGATGTCAGACTCCACGTTGTTCCCGTGACCGATCAGAAGGATGGATTCCTCGCGACGCACTCCCTCACTTCAACCGTGACGTCGCTACTTCTTGCAAGTGATCAAGTTGCGGGGCATGATGTCACTGAAAGAAGCGATCAGGTTCAACTGAGATCAGCGACGTTGCTGTCTTCTTCGAGCCGAACTCGCACCATGGAAGAAGTTGCGAGCGCTTGGGATGCCGGACGTGACACGCTGATCATCCTGCATGATCCTGCTTTGAGCGCCGCGGCTGTCATGATCGAAACCAGTTGCTGGGAAGCGGGGCTCTGCAGGGTACAGCGGACAGATTTCCGTAATTTTGGGCACGGACGGCACGTTTGGCTCGGTAAGCATCCCGATCGTACGGTCCTGCTTGCGTTGACCTGCGATCGCAGCCGGATGTTTTGGGAGTCGATCAGATCGTGTATCCCGTCGACGATACCACAGATTCACTTTGGTTTCGGCGCTGCTGGCCGGCATACCCTTTTTGACGCGGTTATAACCTCCTTCGGGATCGTCGAAGGCCTTGGAGAGGCGGCGCGTATCGACCCTGGAAAGCCCATAATTCCAGATTTCGGACGGTTAATCTACGACGGTCAAGATCTGCTCGTTGCAATCGAGAGCGAGGATGCTTCCACACGCCGCAAGAGGCGGTCTGAGCAGAAAGTCGATGAACCAAACAGAACGGCTGCAGCTTGGAGTTCGCGACGCGACGAGTTCATCGAGCGTCTCGGAGCCGCAGAGTTCGGTGCCCTCATCCTCGATTACGATGGAACTGTGGTGGCAACGGACAAAAGAGGCAAATTACCCACCGAGCCTGTCATAGAGAGTCTCAAAAAGCTCTTGGATGGTGGCCTTGCCGTTGCGCTGGCGACCGGCCGAGGAGGATCAGTCGGCGAGGAATTGCGAGAGTGTCTTTCGGCTGAGCATTGGGATCGGGTGCTGGTTGGATACTACAACGGGGCCTACATCGCTCCGCTCTCGGAAGATATTCGAAAGACTTGTCTGAAGTCGGATGCCGCAATAGCGGACGCTTTCGCTTGCATCCAGGCCGAAGCGGGGCTGTTCCTAAACGGGTGGCTTCCGAAAGCGAACGCTCTCCAGATCACGATCGGTATCGACAAACTGGTGTCGTCGCCCGACGGTCAACGCAAGCTGCGGGAGATCGTGGGGACGCGTCCGGCATTGAAAATGGTCCGCTCCGGGCACTCGATCGATATTTGTCCCGTGTGGGCGGCCAAGCCGCGCGTCCTTGATGCGATTCGGGCCAGGATGGTCGGTGGTCAGCTTCAAATGCTCGCGATCGGCGATAGTGGGGATCGCTATGGCAACGACTACGAGCTCCTTGGTGAAGACTTCGGCTTGAGTGTGGATCGGGTGTGCGCGCGTGAGATTTCCTGTTGGAATCTACTGCCGGGCAACGTCTCGGGTCCTGATGGTCTGTTAAGGATACTCGGCGGCATGCGCCTGATAAGTACCGGTAGAGCGCAACTAGATGTATCCGTTCTGCGGCGGCTCTGATAAAGTGTTCATGTTATGGTCCAATTGAGGTCGAGAGAGTTCACGCTGCAATCGGCGCGCCCTGCCGTCGCAGGCACCGGTCTGACAGCTGTCGACCGGATCTATGCCGATTCCTATACCGCTCCGACGGAAGCTCTAGGCGGATCATGTGGAAATGTTCTGCTATCGCTTGCGTTGCTGGGGCACCCGGTCTTCCCAGTGGTCAATCTCGGCGACGACGATCATGGCCGTTTCCTCTTTGACGAGTTCGAGAAGGCTGGATGCGAGACGCGCTATGTGTCTCGGGCCAACACGGGAAGCTCTCCTGTCATTGTAGAAATCGTTGATACGGTGAACGCAACTCACCGATTCACTTCAACTTGTCCTCAGACGTTCGTCCGCTTTCCAAAGTGGCGATCGATTAATCATGACCACGTTTGGCAGGCTGCCGAGACATTGAAGTCGGTGTCAATTTTCTACGCAGATCGTGTTTCGGAATCGATCATGCTCGCGATGGAAGAGGCAAAACGAGCAGGGGCTCTAATCTTCTTCGAGCCGGCGTCGGTTGACGACGAATTGTTCACTAGGGCCGTTCGTTGCGCTACAGTCATCAAGCTGTCCGATGAGACGGCTGGAAAACACATTGCTGACGACGAGCTTGATCCTGAAACAATAATCATCAGGACTCATGGGGTTCACGGATTGACAGTTTCGAACGGAAACGTTCGGCGTCATTTTCCGTCCAGCTTTGCTCCGCGCGTCGTTGACACGTGCGGATCGGGAGACATGGTGACGACTGGTCTGTTGGATCTCGTCCTGAAGCGCTGGTATCACGAAGGAAGCTGGAAGGTCGAAGATATCTTCGATGGTATCCAGCTCGGGCAACGCCTTGCAGCACTGAATTGCGGTTTTACCGGTGCTCGTGGATTGTTTCTCGCGGCCGGTGCACGCCGCGTTCGCGCGATGCTTGATCGAGGTATCGACGAGTCGTCCACCTCGTATGTGACAACGCTCGGGCGTTGTAGCCGCGACTGAAGTCTATTCAGCCGCCTGCATGGTGATCTTGCGTCGCCGCTTGTTGCTGTTTTGCCGGATACTTTCGCGAACTTCCATCAGCATTATCCCGAGCATGTTCTTTCCGCCCTTGCCGGGCACCTCGCCCCAAAGCCTGTTGACGGCGTTATCGACGGTCGCGGTCTCGATCAGCACTGCATCCTTGGTGTCGAGAAGGATAGCTGCCAGATCGGGGTGCTGGGTGAACTTCGCCCTGAGTACAGCTCTCATGCGGTCGAACTTAATTCTCGACCAATCGGGGGTGATGTCCCACTGATAGAGGCCATGCGCCGCCATCGCGAGTAACGCCGGGGAGGGCGCGGCCATAAGCCAATCGCGCACTTCTTCTTTGCGTGCTTTCCCGGCTTGGTAGGCGTGCTCGGAGGTCGGATAGACGCACTTTTCAAATGTGATCGGCCGCCTGTAGAGATTGCTGAACACGCCGTAAGGCTTTTCGCTTGCACGATAAAAGCGGATTTCCTTCATCGCCGACCCCTTGTGAAGATTTAATTTTTGCATTATTACATAAACGTGGCGCGCAGAAAAGATGAAATTCAGAATTCTGTAGGGCGGCCCGTCAGTCCGGAAGAGGGCGCGGTCGAGGCCGTGGCCCTGGTCGTTAAACTCAAAAATTCCCTACGACTAAAGGATGCTGCGCTGGCGGAGTTGGTCGGCGTGAACCAGTCGAGCGTCCACCGTGCGCTGAACCGAAGGCCGCCTCGGCTCACTCCGACTCTCGCCGAGTTATGCAATTATGCAAAAAAGTGTCTTTCCAACAACGCCGCGGAACACGCGGAGAGCGGAAGGGAGCAGCTTGCCAAAGCAGCCGCAAGGGTGTGGGACGGATCCCCTGAGGGGCTAGACAAACTGCTCACCTTTCTGCGTGACCTTGGTAATCTCGTCGCCCGCGATTAGGTGAGGGGCCTTAGGTGTTTAGTCCCGTCATTTGCTGGAGCGGATTAAGTTTGAATCGGTCCGGTTGGGAAGTCCAGCATTTGCAGATGTATTCGTAAGGCGTGAGGCCCTTCAGGGTCTTCAGCCGTCGAGCGTAGTTGTAGGCGTTGATGAAGTCGGCGAGGTGAGCTTCAAGCTGGTCGTGTCGATCGTAATGGTAGCGTTGGACGGTCGCTTCCTTGATCGTGCGGTTCATGCGCTCGACCTGGCCATTGGTCCAGGGGTGCTTGATCTTGGTCAGCCGATGTTCGATGCCATTCTCTTGGCAGCGCATATCGAACATATGTGTCACGTATCGTGCCGTCGGGCCGTCCGCATAGCGCGGCGGGAAAGTGAACTGGATCCCATTGTCGGTGAGAACCGTGTGGATCTTGTAGGGGACAGCCGCGATCAGAGCTTCAAGGAAGGCCGAGGCGGAGGTTCTTCCCGTCTTCCTGACCAGTTGTACGAAGGCAAACTTGCTCGTGCGGTCGATGGCGACGTACAGGTAGAGCTTGCCTTCAGCGGTCTGAAGCTCAGCAATGTCGATGTGGAAGTAACCGATCGGGTAAGCCTTGAACTTTTTCTTCGGAGGCTTGCTGCCTTCGACCTCCGGCAATCGGCTGATGCCGTGGCGCTGGAGGCAGCGATGCAGGGAGGATCGCGTCAGATGCGGGATGGTTGGCTGGAGCGCATAGAGGCAATCGTCGAGCGGCAATAGCGTATGCCGCCGGAAAGCGACAATGATCGCCTCCTCCTCGATGGAAAGCACTGTCGACTTGGCGTCCCTGGGGCCTGTCGGGATATCGGCGACAGTCTCGCGCTCCTTCCACTTCGCGACAGTCTTCTGGTTGATCCCGTAGCGCCTGGTCAGCGCCCTCAGGCTCTCTTGACTATTTTGTATTGCTCGACGGACTGCCTCCGTCGTGGTGGCGCAGCCGTGTAAAACTTGTCCCATAGCCCATCCTTCGAATCGTGCGATAAGAACGCACCATCAAAGCTTGGGACCAAACACCTAGTGGGTCGCAGGACGCCGACTGGGAGCATCGGGATAGTCTTCGCGTAGGATTTCGCGAACGCTCGCGGCGGTGCTCCGGAACAGAGTTGCATTGACGCGCCTGACGGGGATCTTCAGAACGATGAGAGGGTTGCGGGCGGGCGTCACCGAGGCATGATCAGTTGTTTAGGTGATGCGGTTCCGCGCCAAAATGAAATCAGTTCGCAACTGATAAGGTTTGGCATGAACAGGAGTCAGTTTGCTGACTGATAACGTTCTGTTAAACGGAGTAAGTCTGTGAAACTGATAAGGAAACTCTACAATCGCAATCAGTCGGTTCTCTAGTTGGATTTTGGATCCTCTGCGACTAGCGCCTCCAATGCAAAACTAGTTTGGAGTGGGGCGCGTTCGCAAATCGCCCGCGGGAGTTTTTTGTTGCCTTCGCCGCTCAACGCTCGGCAACTCCGGCCGCCGGGCTCGTATCAAGAGTACCCGCCGTCGGCTGCGCCGATGTCATCGTGCGCATTTGTGATCTGGACTTGCGCTGAGACCGCACCGGCCATACAGCCCGGCGAGCAACAGGCGCAATCCACTCCGCAGCCATTTCATCCGACGTCTGTCCTGTGTTCGCGTCGATCATCGACGCTGTCCAAAGGTGCCTCGACGTCCGGAAAAGGAAAGCTTCAATAAAATGCGCGGCTGCATATTTGTTGAGCAAGCGTTCGCGGTGAACCACTGGGCTCTGGCCAAAATCCCTTGATTTTCAATCGGCCGGGATGTGGCACGTTGCATGCATCTCTTTTTCCGAGTTGGCCGCTAGGGTTCCGGCTCTGCTTTGGCAGAGCGCTGGTCCGAGAGCAGCCGCTTGCGGGGGAGACATCCTCGCAGGTGCACGGCGGGACAAAAGCCCGGGAGACCTCGTTAGCCAAGGGATTGGCAAAGCGATGGTCTGTCGCCGATCCCTTTTTGTAAATTTGCAAGAGGGATCTGTCATGAACAAGCTCACATCATTTCTCCGTTCCGTCGCTGTCGTCACCGCGCTGAGCGCCGTGATCGCGGCGCCCGCCCAGGCCGCGCCGAAGAAGGACTTCAAGGTCGCCTGGTCGATCTATGTCGGCTGGATGCCCTGGGGCTATGCGGCCGATACCGGCATCGTCAAGAAATGGGCGGACAAATACGGCCTCACCATCGAGGTGAAGCAGTTCAACGACTACGTTGAATCGGTCAATCAATACACCGCCGGTGCGTTCGACGCCGTGACCATCACCAACATGGATGCGTTGTCGATTCCCGCCGCGGGTGGCGTCGATACCACGGCTGTGGTGATGGGCGATTTCTCCAACGGCAATGACGCCGTCATCCTGAAGAACAAGGCCGATCTCGCCGCCATCAAGGGCCAGAAGATCAACCTCGTCGAGTTCTCGGTCTCGCATTACCTGCTGGCGCGGGCGCTGGAGAGCAAGCATCTGGCCGAAAAAGACATCAAGGTCGTCAACACCTCCGATGCCGATCTCGCCGCCGCCTACAAGACGGCCGACGTCACCGCCGTGGTGACCTGGAATCCGATCGTCTCCGAAATTCTCGAATCCAAGGACGCCAAGAAGGTGTTCGATTCCTCGCAGATCCCCGGCGAGATCATGGACCTGATGGTGGCCAACACCGCAGTGTTGAAGGATAATCCCAATTTCGCCAAGGCATTGGTCGGCATCTGGTATGAGACGATTGCCAAGATGACCGCCGCTGGCGAAGAGGGCAAGGCGGCGAAGGAAGCCATGGCGAAAGCCTCCGGCACCGATCTCGCCGGCTTTGAGAGCCAGCTCGCCTCGACCAAGCTGTTCGACAAGGCAGCCGACGCGGAAGCCTTCACCAAGAGCGCGGCAGTGGGTACCACCATGGACCGGGTGCGCAAGTTCCTGTTCGAAAAGGCGCTGCTCGGCAAGGATGCGAAGTCTGCCGACGCCGTCGGCATCGAACTCGGCGACAAGAAGGTGCTCGGCGACAAGAGCAACATCAAGCTGCGCTTCGACGCGACCTACATGGACGCCGCCGCCAAAGGTAAGCTTTAAGAGCAAGCTCTGAGACGGCTCTGAAAGCTGCTGCAGGAGACGGCCATGCGCCTCATGAACATCAAGCCCGGTCGGCAGGTGGGATTTTATCTCGCCATGCTGCCGTTCGTGTTGCTCCTGATTGCGTATTTCACCGGCTCCAGCATGCGGCTGGCGGAAAATCCGAACGACAAGTTGCTGCCTGCGCTGTCCAGCATGGCGCAGGCTGTCAAGCGCATGGGCTTTGAGGTCGATGTGCGCACCGGCACCATCCTGATGCTGTCCGACACCATCGCGAGTCTCGGGCGGCTGGTGTCGGCGCTGGCGATCTCGACCGTCGCCGCCCTGATCTTCGGTATCGTGATCGGGCTGTTGCCGTCGGCGAACGCCTTGCTGGCGTCGTTCGTCAACGTCACCTCCATGGTGCCGCCGCTGGCGCTGCTGCCCATTCTGTTCATCATGATGGGGCTCGGCGAGAATTCCAAGGTTGCGCTGATCGTGATCGGCACCTTGCCGTGCATCATCCGCGATCTCACCATGAAGGTGCTGGAATTGCCGCGCGAGCAGTTGATCAAGGCGCAGACACTCGGCGCCTCGACCTGGCAGGTGGCGCTGCGGGTGGTGCTGCCGCAGATCCTGCCGCGGCTGATCGACTCGTTGCGGCTGCAATTGGGGCCGGCTTGGCTGTTCCTGATTGCCGCGGAAGCCATCGCCTCGGATTCCGGTCTTGGCTATCGCATCTTCCTGGTGCGGCGCTATCTCGCCATGGACGTGATCATTCCCTACGTGATCTGGATCACGCTGCTCGCCTTCCTGATGGACGCGGCACTGCGCCTGCTGCAGCGCAAGGCCTTTCCCTGGTTCGCATCGGTGAGGGCGGAATGAGCGCGATCCATTTCGACGACGTCTGGAAGGAATACGATGACCACATCGTGCTGGAGCGGATCACGCTCGATGTTGCCTCGCGCGCGTTCATCGCGCTGGTCGGGCCATCGGGCTGCGGCAAGACCACCTTCCTGCGCATGCTGCTGGGCGAGGAAAGCCCGACCCGCGGGCAAATCCTGGTCGACGGCAAGTCGCTGAAGCCGGAGCCGGACGCCGACCGGGGCGTGGTGTTCCAGCGCTATTCGGTGTTTCCACATCTCACGGTGCTGCAGAATGTCGTGCTCGGGCGCGAACTGCAGCAGGCCAAGGTGACGGGCCGGCTGTTCGGTGCGGCCAAACGCGCCGCGGTGGAGCAGGCCATGGCGCTGCTCGCCGAGGTTGGCCTCGCCGGCCACGAAGACAAATATCCGGCCTCGCTGTCGGGCGGCATGCAGCAGCGCCTGGCGCTGGCGCAGGCCGTGATGCGCGGCCCAAAAATTCTGCTGCTGGACGAGCCGTTCGGCGCGCTCGATCCAGGCATCCGCGCCGACATCCATGTGCTGATGAAACGGCTCTGGAATGAGACCGAGCTCACCGTGGTGATGGTGACCCATGACCTCAGCGAAGCGTTCCGGCTGGCGACGCGGGTGATCGCGTTTGAGCGTAACCGCAATCGTCCTGAAGAGCGTGAACGCTACGGCGCCACCATTTCGCGCGATCTCGAGATCTACCCACGCCGCGTCGCCGACGTGCGTCATTTGTCGACATTTCGCTCTGGCCGGGACGACCCGGCCAAACAAGGAGCATGAGCCGGGACGACCCGGCGCGCTTGTCTGAGAAAGGGCAAACCATGATCCTGACGGAACAACAGCAGGCCGAGATCGCGGCCTACAAGACGCGCTACGAGGCATTGAAGGCCGCCGGCCAGGGGCAGGCGCCTCGCGCGCTGCCGCCGCCGACATCGCGTGACGGCGCGCCGATCGCAGCCGGCGCGGTCGTCCACCGCGAAATCATTCCCGGCGGCTGGTACTGGACCACGCGCCTCAACCGCGGCGAGGCGCTGCGGCTGATCAACACCAGCGGCGCATCCTGTGTCAGCCTGCTGGCGTGGAGCGCAACCGACCCCAGCGAGCGGCTCAACCATGCCGACACCATCAAGGTGCAGTGGGCAGCGAGCCTGCGGAAGGGACGCGTGATCCTCTCCGACATGGGCCGCACGCTGCTCAGCATCATCGAAGACACCGGCGCCGGCCATGACACCCTTGCCGGCGGCTCGACGGCAGCGACCAACGCAGCCCGCTATGGGGCCGGTGCTCATCGCAACACCCGTGACAATTTCATCCTTGCCGCCGGCAAGCTCGGGCTCGATCGGCGCGACGTGATGCCGTGCATCAGCTTTTTTGCACCGGTCAGTGTCGATGCCGAGGGGCGCTTTCAATGGCTGGCGGACCGCCGCCAGGCCGGCGATTTCGTCGACCTGCGCGCCGAAATGGATCTCTTGATCGCGCTGTCAAACTGTCCGCATCCGCTCGACCCGTCGCCCCGTTATGCCGAGGATCCGGTCGAAATCATTCGGTATCGCGCCGCGCCTGCCGGCGCCGACGATCTCTGCCGGACGGCAAGTGCGGAAGCGATCCGCGCCTTCGAGAACAACGCCTTCTTCTTCGATTCCAGCGTGGCGGGGTGAGCGTCATGACCAAACATTCCATTCCGTCATCGGCCCGCATCGTGCTGGACACCGAAATTCCCGCGCGCGCGCCCTGGTCCACCATCGTTCGCCAGGGCCAGAGGCTGCGCATTGTCGACAGCCACGGTCAGCAGGCGGTCGATACGCTGTTTTACAACGCGTCCGACCTGCAGGAGCGTTACAGCGGCCAGGACACCCTGCGCGCGCAGGGCTCTGCCTATGTCACCACCGGCACCCGCATCATGTCCAGCGAGGGGCGCGCCATGCTGCGCGTTGTCGCCGACACCTGCGGCCTGCACGACACCTCGGCGGGGGCCTGCTCCTGCGAAAGCAACACGGTTCGTTTCGGCCACGGCACCAAATATCTCCATGCCTGCCGCGAGAATTTTTTGATCGAGGCGGCCAAGCACGGCCTGTCGAAGCGCGACATCGTGCCCAACCTGAACTTCTTCATGAACGTGCCGATCGACGCTTCAGGCAATTTCACCGTGGTCGACGGCGTCTCCAAGCCCGGCGACTACATCGAGATGGTCGCCGAGATGGATGTGCTCTGCCTGATCTCCAACTGCCCGCAGATCAACAACCCCTGCAACGGCTTCTTTCCGACGCCGGTGCAGGTTGTGGTGTTTGAAGCGGACGAGGACTGAGCCATGTTCAGCAAGGTTCTGATTGCCAACCGCGGCGAGATCGCGGGGCGGATTGGCCGGACGCTGCGCCGGATGGGGATTGCCTCGGTGGCGGTCTATTCCGACGCCGATCGTTTCACGCGCTCGGTGCTCGATGCGGATGAGGCGGTGCGGGTCGGTCCCGCGCCGGCGGCAGAAAGTTATCTCGATGTCGACGCCATCATCAACGCGTGCCTTGCGACCGGCGCGCAGGCCGTGCATTCGGGGTATGGCTTTCTGTCGGAGAACCGCGGCTTTGCCGAGCGGTTGGCCGAACACGGCATCCGTTTCATCGGGCCGCGTCCGGAACACCTTGACGCGTTCGGGCTGAAGCACAAGGCGCGCGAGATCGCCAGACTCAGCCATGTGCCGCTGCTGCCGGGCTCCGACCTGCTCGAGACCATCGAGGAGGCCATGCAGGAAGCCGAACGGATCGGCTTTCCGCTGATGCTGAAAAGCACCGCCGGTGGCGGCGGCATCGGCATGCAGCTGTGTCACGATGCCGGTACGCTGCGGGAACGTTTTGCCACGGTGCAACGGACCGCGCGGGCAAGCTTCGGTGATGCCCGGGTCTATCTCGAGCGTTTTGTCGCCGAGGCCCGCCACATCGAGGTGCAGATCTTCGGCAACGGCAAAGGGGGCGTTGTGGCGCTCGGCGAGCGCGACTGTTCGTTGCAGCGTCGCAACCAGAAGGTCGTCGAGGAGACGCCGGCGCCCGGGCTCAGCGAGGCGATGCGGGCGCGGCTGCATCAAGCCGCGGTGGCGCTGGGCCGCAGCGTGGCCTACGAATCCGCCGGCACCGTCGAATTTATCTACGATGTCGAACGGCAGGACTTTTACTTTCTCGAGGTCAACACCCGCCTGCAGGTCGAGCATCCGGTGACGGAAGCGGTGTTCGGCGTCGACCTGGTCGAGTGGATGGTGCGGCAGGCCGCCGGCGAGGATGTGCTGGCCGATGCCGGGGCGCTGGCGCCGCAGGGCGCGGCCATCGAGGTGCGGCTCTATGCGGAAAATCCCAATGCGGGATTCCGGCCCAGCGCCGGACGCCTGACCTGCGTGACGTTTCCGGAGGATGCGCGGGTCGATGGCTGGATCGAGACCGGTGTGGAGGTAACGCCGTTCTACGATCCGATGCTGGCGAAGGTGATCGTTGCGGCGGAAAGCCGCCCAGCGGCGATCGCCAAACTGCAGCAGGCGCTGGCCGCAACCACGGTCACCGGGATCGAGACCAATCTCGATTATCTCCGTGCCATTGCCGGCTCGGAGGTGTTCCATAGCGGCCGGGTCGCCACCAATGTGCTCGGAAGTTTTGCCTTTGCGCCGCGCACCGTCGATGTGCTGGCGCCCGGCGCGCAGTCGGGATTGCAGGAATTGCCGGGGCGTCTCAACCTCTGGCATGTCGGCGTGCCGCCAAGCGGCCCGATGGACGCGCGCTCGTTCCGGCTGGCCAACATCATTGTCGGCAATCCCGAGGTGACCGCGGCGCTCGAACTGACCGTCAACGGTCCGACGCTGCGTTTCAACACCGATACCGTGATCGGGCTTGCGGGCGCGCGGATGACGGCCAAGCTCGACGGCGTCCCGATCGCGCATCATGCGCCGGTTGCGGTGCGGGCCGGCCAGGTGCTGGCGATCGGCGGCATCGAAGGAGCAGGGCAGCGCTGTTATCTCGCGGTTCGTGGTGGCTTCGATGCGCCCGAGATTCTGGGCTCCCGCGCGGTGTTCACACTGGGCGCGTTCGGTGGTCATGCCACCGGGGCGCTGAAGGCCGGCGAGGTGCTGCATATCGGCAATGCCGCGGGCACTCATGCGCCACGGGCGCTGCAGGACGACGAGTTGCCCGAACTCACGCGCGCGTGGACCATTGGGGTGATTTATGGGCCGCACGGTGCGCCGGATTTCTTTCTCGATGCGGATATCGAGACGCTGTTCGCGACGGATTATGAAGTGCACTTCAACAGCGCACGCACCGGGGTGCGGCTGATCGGACCGAAGCCCACATGGGCGCGGCCCGACGGCGGCGAGGCCGGATTGCATCCGTCGAACATCCACGACAACGCCTACGCCGTGGGTTCGATCGATTTCACCGGGGACATGCCGATCATTCTCGGTCCCGACGGTCCGAGCCTGGGCGGCTTCGTCTGTCCCGCCGTCGTGGCGCGGGATGAGTTGTGGAAGACCGGCCAGCTCAAGCCCGGTGACAAGGTGCGTTTCGAAGCGGTGCGGCGCGAGAGTGATCCCGTCGCCGGACCGCTCGTGCTCCGGGGGGCGCCGGAGCTGGGATCGGCGATTGTCGGCCGCAGCGACGATGGCCCGCTGCCGGTGGTTTACCGGCGGGCCGGGGACGACAACCTGCTGGTCGAGTACGGGCCGATGGAGCTCGACATCGCGCTGCGCCTGCGTGTGCATGTGCTGGCGCAGGCGGTCGAGGCGGCGCGGCTGCCGGGCCTGATTGATCTGACGCCGGGAATCCGTTCGCTGCAGATCCATTACGACGGCACGGTGTTGTCGCGGCAACGGCTGCTCGATGTGCTGCAGGAGCTGGAGCGAGATCTGCCGCCGGTCGATGCCATGACGGTGCCGAGCCGCATCATCCATCTGCCGCTGTCCTGGAACGATCCGCAGGCGGTGCTGGCGATGCAGAAGTACCAGGAACTGGTGCGGCCCGACGCGCCCTGGTGTCCGTCCAACATCGAATTCATCCGCCGCATCAACGGCCTTGCCAGCGAGGACGAGGTCAAGCGGATCGTGTTCGATGCGCGTTATCTGGTGCTGGGGCTCGGCGACGTCTATCTCGGCGCGCCGGTCGCGACCCCAGTCGATCCGCGGCATCGGCTGGTGACGACCAAGTATAATCCCGCCCGCACCTGGACGCCGGAGAACGCTGTGGGAATCGGGGGCGCTTACATGTGCATCTATGGCATGGAGGGGCCCGGCGGGTATCAATTGTTCGGTCGGACCATTCAGATGTGGAACACGTGGCGCACCACGCCGGTGTTCGAACAGGGGCACCCTTGGTTGCTGCGGTTTTTTGATCAGATCCGTTTCTTTCCGGTCAGCGCGGACGAGCTGCTGGAGGCACGTGCCGCGTTTCCGCACGGCGCCTATCCGCTGCGGATCGAGGCGACTGAATTTTCCTACGCCGACTATGCCAAGGGGCTGGAGCGCGATCGCGGCTCGATCGCCGCGTTCAAGCAGCGTCAGCAGTCCGCCTTCGAGGCCGAGCGCCAGCGCTGGAAAGAACTGCGCATCGACGACGTCCAGGATGAGGCAGTCGCTGGTGCAATAATGGTCGAAGATATCCCCGACGGTCTTGCGGGGGTGTTTTCGGAGGTACCGGGCAACGTCTGGAAGATTCTGGTCGACGAAGGCACTGAAGTCGCCGCCGGTGATATCATTGCAATCATCGAATCCATGAAAATGGAGATCAGCGTCCAGGCCCCGATGGCCGGCCGGGTGTCGCAGATCCGGATCAAACTGGGCCAGACCCTGCGCGCCGGCGATGTCGTGGCCCTGCTGGAGGCAGAATGACGAGGGGGTGTTCAACTGTGCGCGAGAACGGCCCGGCGGCTGCGGCCAAGCGACCGGATTGGACATTTTGTCCCAATTTCGCCCTCGCCAGCGGGGCCAATTCGGACTATGTCCTGCCCCAGCGCGTGCGCCGCAAAAACGACCTGCGGATCATGGAGACGGCTTTGAGTACCACTTGGAATACGAAATTCGGGTCACGGCGGCTCAAGGTCGATCTGCCGACCCTTGAGGAAGCTATTTTTGCGGCGTCGGGCATCACCGATGATCGCGAGGGCCAGGCCGAGATCGCAGCCGCCCTGATGGGCCTGCCGCTGGACGAGGTCCGGCCTCAAGTGATGAAGACCAAAATCGTCGTCGAACCGGTCCGGCAGATTATCGAGAGCCCCCGCCGGGGCCCGCGCGTCGTGGTCGTCGAGCAGAAATCCGCCCGCCGCAAGCGCGTTTTGTAATCCCGAGACGTAGTCCCGCTCGATGACTTTCCAATGTCAGACGCCGGCCGTCCCCACCGTCCAGCAGGACGACGCGGTGGTGCGCATCACGCGCTGGGACTTCGAGCCGGGCGCTGCGACCGGCTGGCATCGTCACGGCTGGCCTTATTTCGTGATCATGCTGACCGACGGCACCCTGCGCATTCATAATGGGACTGAGGTCACAGACGTTCCGCTGGCCGCCGGCCAGTCTTACCGGCGTCAGGCAGGCGTGGAACACGACGTCATGAACGGCTCGCCGCACCCGATCGCGTTCGTCGAAATCGAAGTCAAGCAGCCCGAGGACCTAGTTTAGGCTCAAACTCCCGTAAATCCGATAATTTGGCCGGGCGCTGCATCGCCGCCCGAGGGCACTTTGCCGCTGGGGCCCCCACGAACGACTGATGGCAACACCTCGCCATTTTGGGCTAGCATCCGCGTAATGCAAAATTTGCATTGGCTAGAAGCCGCGCCATTTCGGTACATTTGCGGATGGGACCCGATACCGCAGACAACGGGCGAATGCCCGGCGCGGACGGGTGGGGGCGATTGAATGGAGTTGCGTTGGCTTCAGGATTTCCTGACGGTTGCCGAGACCGGCAATTTCACGCGCGCCGCGGAGAAGCGGAATACCTCCCAGGCTGCGTTCAGCCGCCGCATCAAATCCCTTGAATCATGGCTCGGTTTCGATCTGATTGATCGCGGGGTCTATCCGACAAAGCTCACCCCCCAGGGCGAGCACTTTCGCGAGCATGCGAGCGAACTGCTGCGGCAAATGCTGGACACGCGAAACGAACTCGGTGGCAAGCCCGTTCGCCGCCCCGATCATATCAGGATAGCCGTGCCGTTCGGATTGGCGACCGCCCAGTTGCCGCATTGGTGGCCTATCTGGTCACAGAATAAGCGTTTGAGCTGTTCGGTGATCGTCGGCAACAACCACGATCTGGTGACGTCGCTGGTGTCGGAGAATGCCGATCTGATGGTCTGCTATCACAATGCCCAGCAACCGATCGAGCTCGATCCGAGCCGCTATGAGCGCGTCGTGGTCGGCACCGAATTCCTGCGCCCTTACGTCAGTGAGAAACTGGCGGCGAGTGCCGATGTCTCGTTGCCCGGCCGGCCCTCGCATCCGGTGCCCTTGTTGATGTATTCGCGTGGCGTTTATCTCGCCCGCCTGGTCGATCTGATTCTGGAAAATGCTCCGGTGTTCGGTCGCCGTGTGATGGAAAGCGATATGTCCGACGTGTTGCGTGACATGGCGTTTACCGATCACGGCATCGCCTGGCTGCCCGAGAGTACGGTGGCTGCGGCCGGCCGCGCGGGATTGATCGCGATCGGCGGCGACGCATGGGCGTTGCCGTTGTCCTTGGTCGCATTCAGGGATCGCACCCACGATCATCGGTCGCTGAATTTATTCTGGTCCGAATTATGCAAGCACGACGCCGACCAGGGCGCAGACGGTTTTCGACGATCGTCCGCGGGTTCGCTCGCCAAGCCGGCTGCCAAGTCGGTCGCTGGATTAACTGGGCAAGCGAGCCATTAATCGTTTGAGAGTTCTTAGAGGAGGAAAGAGTAGATGAAATATAATCCCCGTATCGGAAAAATGATGGCCGTCGCGTTGGCCGGCGCACTCAGTGCAGGCTCGGCACTGGCGCAGGAGCTCACCGGCACGCTCAAGAATATCAAGGAGACCGGCGCGATCACCATCGGCTATCGCGATTCGTCGATTCCGTTTTCCTATCTGGACGACAACCAGAAGCCGGTCGGCTTCGCGATGGACATCTGCTATCGCATCGTCGATGCGGTGAAGAAGGAACTCAAGCTCGACAAGCTCGAGGTGAAGCTCAACCCGGTCACCTCGTCGACCCGCATCCCGCTGTTAGCGAACGGCACCGTTGATCTCGAATGCGGCTCGACCACCAATAATGCCGACCGCCAGAAGCAGATTTCCTTCACCAACACTCACTTTCTCACCGCCAGCCGCTTCGTTTCGAAGAAGTCCAGCAAGCTGAACTCGATCGACGACCTCAAGGGCAAAACGGTGGTGTCGACGTCGGGCACGACCAACATCAAGCAGCTCAACGAAGCCAACGCCGCGCGCAATCTCGGCATCAACATCATTCCCGCCAAGGATCACGCCGAGGCGTTTCTGATGGTCGAAACCGACCGTGCGGTCGCCTTCGTGATGGACGACATCCTGCTGGCAAGCCTTGCTGCGGGATCGAAGGATCCGGATGCCTATGTGATTTCCAAGGATGCGTTCTCGAAGCCGGAACCCTACGGCATCATGCTGCGCAAGGACGATCTTCCGTTCAAGAAAGTGGTCGATGCGGCAACCGCCGAGCTTTACAAGAGCCCGGAAGGCGCCAAGCTGTACGACAAATGGTTCATGCAGAAGGTTCCGCCGAAGGGGCTGAATCTGAATGTGCCGATGGGACCTGAGCAGAAGAAGGCATTTGCCCAGCCGTCCGACTCGCCGGAACCCGACGCTTATACCGCGATGTGAGACTGATAGGCCCACGCGGTGGCACGACCATTGCGTGGGCCTATTCTCGGCTTGAGACCATGGGCGGGCAGGGGGCACCGTGAACTATAACTGGAACTGGCGTATTTTCTGGGAGCCGTCACCGAACGGCACCGGCAACTACCTTGATATGTTGCTCTCGGGTCTCGTTCTGACCATCGAAGCGGCGATTTGTGCCTGGATCGTCGCGTTGATCTGCGGATCGCTTGTCGGCGTCCTGCGCACGCTGCCGTCACGAGGGGCAAACAGGTTCGGTTTCTGGTATGTCGAGCTCTTTCGCAATATGCCGCTGCTGGTGCAGCTGTTCCTGTGGTTCTTCGTGCTGCCGGAACTGCTGCCGCGGTCCTGGGGCTTGTGGTTGAAGCAACTGCCCAATGCACCGTTCTACACCGCCGTGCTTGGCATCGGCCTGTTCATGTCGGCGCGTGTGGCGGTTCAGTTGGGGGCCGGCATCAATTCGCTGCCGCGCGGGCAGAAGATGGCGGGCACGGCACTTGGCCTGACCACGGCGCAGACCTATCGCTACATCCTGTTGCCGATGGCGTTTCGGATCATCCTGCCGCCGCTGACGTCCGAATTTCTCAACACCATCAAGAACACTTCGGTGGCCATTACCATTGGCCTGATCGAGCTGACCGCCCAGGCCCGCGCCATGCAGGAATTTTCGTTTCAGGTCTTTGAAGCGTTTACTGCGGCGACCATGCTTTATCTCATCGTCAATATCGTGGTCGTGACCGCCATGCGCTATGTCGAGCGCACTGTGGCGATCCCCGGCTACATGACCGGGAAGTAACGGCCATGTTCGCCAATTTTGATTTCGATGTCATTCGTCGCTCGCTCGGATATCTATTCTTCGATGGAATGACCTTCACACTGACGCTGACGGCACTTGCTGCGCTCGGCGGCCTGATTTTCGGCACGCTGATTGCGTTGTTGCGGCTATCGAGTTTCAAGCTGGCGGCGCGGATCGCGGGCCTGTACGTCGACATGATGCGGTCGCTGCCGCTGGTGCTGGTGATCTTCTGGTTCTATTTCCTGGTGCCTTATATCGGACAATGGCTGACGGGCGCGTCGCGACCAGTCCGCGTCGGTGCGTTTACCTCCTCGCTCGTGACCTTCATCATGTTCGAGGCGGCTTACTTCTCCGAAATCATGCGCGCCGGAATCCAGTCGATTTCCAAGGGGCAGCCGGCCGCAGCGCAAGCACTCGGCCTGACCTATGCTCAGAGCATGCGCTATGTCGTGCTGCCGCAGGCCTTCCGCAACATGTTTCCGGTGTTGCTGACCCAAACCATCGTGTTGTTCCAGGACACCTCGCTGGTCTACGTGCTTTCGATTCCCGACTTTCTCGGTGCCGCCAGCAAGGTGGCGCAACGTGATGGCCGGCTTGTCGAAATGTATCTGTTCGCCGCGGTCGTCTACTTCACGATTTCATTCATTGCGTCCACGGCCGTCCGGCGGCTTCAGGCGCGTATCAGCATTGCCCGATAGCGAGTTCACGTCATGATCGAAATCAGCCATGTAAATAAATGGTACGGACCGGCTTTCCAGGTCCTCAAGGATTGCACCACCAGTGTCGCCAAGGGCGAGGTGGTGGTGGTTTGCGGCCCGTCGGGGTCCGGAAAATCGACGCTGATCAAGTGCGTCAATGCGCTCGAGCCCTTTCAGGAAGGCGACATCTCAATTGACGGCATCAAGGTCAATGATCCGAAGACCAACCTGCCGAAGCTGCGTTCGCGGGTCGGCATGGTGTTCCAGCATTTCGAGTTGTTTCCGCACCTCAAGATCATCGAAAACCTGTGCCTGGCCCAGGAGAAGGTGCTGGGACGCAAGCATGGCGAGGCGATGACGAAGGGCATGAAGCTGCTCGATCGGGTGGGATTGAATGCCCATGCGGACAAGTTTCCGGCTCAGCTTTCGGGCGGCCAGCAGCAGCGCGTCGCCATCGCGCGAGCGCTTGCGATGGATCCGATCGCCATGTTGTTCGACGAACCGACATCGGCGCTCGATCCGGAAATGATCAGTGAGGTGCTCGACGTCATGGTCGAACTGGCGCGCGAAGGCATGACCATGATGGTCGTCACCCACGAGATGGGGTTCGCACGCAAGGTCGCAAACCGCGTCGTCTTCATGGACAAGGGTGAAATCGTCGAAGACGCGCGCAAGGAGGATTTCTTCGGAAGCCCGCGCAGCGATCGCGCCCAGAATTTTCTTGCCAAGATCCTGTCGCACTGAACGCTTATCTGTCGGCTCTATATGTGCCGGCCTGACTGCCATCGAGGAGACGTCGCTTTGAGTCGTATTGCTTATGTCAACGGTTCGTTCGTTCCGCTCGAGGAGGCGCGGGTATCGGTGCTCGATCGCGGATTCCTGTTCGCCGATGGCATCTATGAGGTCTCCGCAGTGCTGGGCAGCCGCCTGATCGACAACGAGGCGCACCTGGCGCGGCTGCAGCGCTCTGTTGGTGAAATCGAATTGCCGTTGCCGGAAACGCTGGCGCGCATCAAGGAGATCCAGAAGGAGCTGATCGCGCGCAACAGTGTGATCGAGGGATTGGTCTATATCCAGGTGACGCGTGGTGCGGCCGAACGGGATTTCGTATTTCCGAAAGGCGTTAAGCCGACGCTGGTGATGTTCACCATGGTGAAGGACATCGTCAATTCGGCAGCCGCAAAGAACGGCATCGCGGTCAAGACGTTGCCGGATATCCGCTGGGCGCGGCGGGACATCAAGAGCGTTGCGCTACTGGCGCAGGTGCTCGCCAAACAGGCCGCAGCGGAAGCCGGATGCCAGGAAGCATGGATGATCGAGGATGGCGCGATCACCGAGGGGGCATCGTCGTCGGCCTTTATCCTGACCCAGGACGACGTGCTGGTGACCCGACAGAATTCCAGCGCAATCCTGCCGGGCTGCACCCGCAAGGCCGTGATGGCGCTCGCTGAGGAGCTCCAGCTCCGCATCGAGGAGCGACCTTTCACCGTCGCTGAAGCCTTGGCGTCGAAGGAAGTCTTCATCACCAGTGCATCCAGCTTCGTGCAACCGGTGGTGACTCTGGACGGTCAAACGATCGCCTCTGGCAAACCCGGTCCGGTCTCACTCCGTCTGCGCGAGATCTATGTGGAGTTCGCCCGCGCCACCGCGGACTGATGGCGCGCGTATCGGTGAATACCGGTAGATGCCGGTTCGGTTGAAAAACACGCGCTAAGCAAAGCGAGCTTTCGCTCCGATCGACGCGAAGTGAAGGCTCTCAATTCTCCTCGATCGGGGTCATGATGAAAGTTGCGGTTCTCGGCAGTGGCGTCATCGGCGTGACGTCCGCCTACTATCTTGCCAAGGCTGGCCACGAGGTCACCGTGGTGGACCGGCAGCCGGGCGCTGCGCTAGAAACCAGCTTTGGTAATGCCGGGGAGATTTCGCCGGGCTATGCGTCGCCGTGGGCCGCGCCCGACATTCCGCAGAAGGCCCTGAAGTGGCTATTCATGAAGCACGCTCCGCTGGTTCTGCGGCCGAAGCCGGATCCGGCGATGCTGGCGTGGCTGCTCCGAACGTTGCGCAACTGCACTCCAGAGCGTTATGCGGTGAACAAACGCCGCATGATGCGGCTCGCGGAATACAGTCGGGAGCGCCTGATCGCGCTGCGCGCCGATACCGGCATCCGTTATGACGAACGGCAGCAGGGAACGCTGCAGCTATTTCGCACCCAGAAGCAGGTCGACGCCGCAGCCAAGGACATCGAGGTGCTCCGTCGCGACGGTGTCCGTTTCGAAGTGCTCGATCCCGCAGGCTGCGTTGCCGCTGAACCGGCGCTTGCGCATGTGCGCGAATTGATCGCTGGCGGCCTGCGGCTTCCTGACGATGAAACCGGCGATTGCTTCAAGTTCACGACCCAGTTGGCGGAGCTTGCGACGGCCCTTGGAGTCAAATTTCGTTATGGTGTTCGTATTCAGGACATCGATCTCAGAGGCACCGCTGTTGCCGGTGTGCGGACCAGCGCCGGCGAGATCGTCGCTGACGCCTATATCGTGGCGCTTGGCAGCTTCACGCCGTTGATGGTGAAGTCGTTGGGGCTGAGCGTGCCGGTCTATCCGGTGAAGGGCTATTCGATCACCGTGCCGATCACCGATGCGGCGCGCGCGCCGGTTTCGACCATCATGGATGAAAGCTACAAGGTGGCGATCACGCGGCTGGGCGACCGGATCAGGGTCGGCGGCATGGCGGAAATTTCCGGCTTTAATGGTGATCTGCCGCTCGCGCGACGCGCCACGCTGGAACAGTCGGTCAACGATCTGTTTCCGGCAAGCGGCAATGTCGCTGCCGCCACCTTCTGGTCCGGATTGCGGCCGATGACTCCCGATGGAACACCGGTCGTGGGTCGCACACGCATCAGCAATCTGGTGCTCAACACCGGGCATGGCACGCTCGGCTGGACCATGGCCTGCGGATCCGGACGCGTCGTGGCCGATCTGATCAGCGGTAAGGAGCCGGATATCGATACGTCAGATCTTGGTCTGGCGCGTTACGCGAGACCATGAATATCGCCAACAGGCGGTGGAGCCAAAGCTGAGGGGAGCGTGAAGCGTTAGAATCTGCTGAGTTGGTCTTCAGTGACCACGCGCTCGAAATTCTCGGTCTTGCTTTTGATGCGGTACCGGGGACGGCCGTCTGCCTCGATCGGCAGGCAGGTGACGATCGTGTAGATGTTTCGGTCACCGTTCGCAGAACGACCTTGTGGCCTTTGCAATTGGTGATGGACGTCCTCGTTGATTGAAAAGGTGTGCGCCATCGTGTCCTCGTCTACTGTGCCGCTTCCAGAGCATGATCCGGAGAGGTGGGTACCGGTTTTCCGACAGGGATCATGCGCCAGCAAAGGGTGGGGCGCGACGACGATTCACCCAAACGCATCGCGCTCTCGCCGCGTGTTGTAGCGAGAGTGCAGTCACAAAGCAAATGACTTATTTTTCAATGGTTTACAGCGGGTTTTGGTGAGTTTTGCCCGCCTGACGGGATTAAGCCGGAACCGGGCGTTGGCTTTTCGCAGTCGGCCGAGGGGTGGGTCAAACCGCGAGCAGGCGGGTGCCCTCGATCGTCAGCAGGGTCAGATTGCCGGTGGCGTAGGCTCCGGTGTCGATATTGGCGCGGTTGGGCAGAATTTCGGGGGTGCGCACCGGTGTATGTCCGTGCACCACGTATTTCCCGAAATTGTCCTGACTTCGGAGAAACTCGTCGCGGATCCAGATCAGATCCGACTCCTGCTGTTCCGCGAGCGGAATGCCCGGTCGAACGCCGGCATGGGTAAAGAAGAAATCGCCGCAGGTGAATGTCAGGCGCAGGCGTTTGAGGAACGAATGATGCTGCGGTGGCATGGCGGCCATCAATTGCCGCACCAGCGCAGCCTGTTCTTCAGCGTCCGGATGAAGTGAGGGCGTCAGGCCGTAAGACATCAAGGTCTGCAGTCCTCCGATGCGGAGCCAATTGTCGAGGCGTGAGGGATCGCGAAACACCTCGGCGAGAAAGACCTCATGGTTGCCTCTCAAAAACATCGCGTTGCCGCGACGGTCGCGCTCGATCAGAAGATCGAGGGTGGCTCGACTGTCCGGCCCGCGGTCGATGTAATCACCCAGAAAAACTTCGATCGCGCGATGCGGCTTGCTGTGCGCGATGTCGGCATCGATGACCCTGAGCATCTGCGCGAGCAGATCCGAACAACCGTGAATGTCGCTGAGTGCGTAGATTCGGACGCCGTCCGGCAGCCTTGGCTTGGCCTTGGGTTCGCGTGGTCGCAGGATTGATCGCATTTAGAGTTGGATTCTCGACAGGCCGGAGCCGGAACAATGATTTCAACGGCACATCATTTCAACGGCACAATGATTTCAAGACAATGGTTCGAGAAGAACTGGTTCCCAACAAGGCATTCCAGCGCTGCTACTCTAACGAATTCGCTTTTCAACAGCGAGCAGGAGTTTTGGGCGCGAGGTGCAGCCAGCCGATGGGCATCGGCTCAAGGCTGCCGGGCCGACAGGGCCTTCATACCGCCCGTTTCGGCGGTATTCGCAGCAGTGAGCGCGGAGCTTGTTAGCGGAGCTTGGGGCTGCCCAGGAATGGCAAGCGAACGTGGCTGCCGAGCGCTGAAAAGGCCGGCCGCAGAAGCAGGGCGCAGACATAGCCGAGCTGAAGCGCGGAGGCGAACACCGCAATGGCCAGGATGGTTCGCGGCCAGGTCGCGTCCGGCATGATGGCGATCAGGATGGCCGATCCGATGAAAATGAACGGAAACAGGACGATAACCCTGAACCGCAGGCCGAGAAGCGCCCCGACCAACCCACTGCAAACTGCTAGAACGACCATCTCTCACGCCCCTGAAAACGTCGAGAGAGTGCTCCTTGAAAGATAAAAAGAGTTTAAGATCAATCCTTTACAGATTATCACCGCGATCCTTTGAAAATTGGAGATCGGGGTAACCATCATTCAGTTCGGCATCCACCTACCTTTCAGGTCGATCTCCTGCTCGGTTGTTCCCCGGGGCTGGTCAGCCGGTTGTCGTCACGCATCGGCAGCCTGAACATCCGCACAGCCGTTGTGGACTCATTGTTGCATCGTCGTATTTGCGACTCTGCTGGAGACGATTTTGTCGATCGATGTCCAGCTTCAACGCGATGTTGTCGAATTGAAACGTGAGCGCGTCGTGATGTGGAGTGCATTGACGTGCAGAACATTTTGTTTGTGGCGAGGATGTGAAATGGGGCGACTGAATCTGTGATCACTGCAGTTCGTTTGTGTTCAATGTGGGCAGCAATTGTGTCGTGCACGGATCACGATATCGATCATCGATGAGAGAGCGAATTTTGACCCCTCTCTCTCATTGATTTAATCTCTGCGTTGCGTCATGCGTCTGACGAAGCGTCGACGCTCGATCAAGAAGGTGCTCAATTCATGCGCATAGTTGTTGTTGGAACAGGTTATGTCGGGCTGGTGTCAGGCGCTTGCTTTGCGGATTTCGGACATCACGTCACCTGCGTGGACAAGGATGAAAAAAAGATCTCATCGTTGAAGCGTGGTGAGATTCCGATTTTTGAACCCGATCTCGAACGCCTGGTTCAAAGCAATGCGCAAGCAGGCCGGCTCGTCTTCACCACTGAACTTGCGAGCCATGTCAGCGAGGCCGATGCGATCTTCATCGCAGTCGGCACGCCGTCGCGCCGCGGCGATGGCCATGCCGATCTCAGCTATGTCTATGCTGCATCACGCGAAATCGCGGGAGCGGTGAAGGGCTTTACGGTGGTGATCACCAAATCGACCGTGCCCGTCGGCACCGGCGACGAGGTGGAGCGGATCTTCATGCAGGTCAATCCATCCGCGGATATCGCGGTGGCTTCGAATCCCGAGTTCCTGCGCGAAGGCGCCGCGGTTCGTGATTTCAAGCACCCGGATCGCATCGTGGTCGGGACCGATGATGAGCGTGCACGCAAGGTGATCAGCGAGATCTATCGGCCGCTCTATCTCAACCAGGCGCCGATCATGTACACGGGACGTCGCACGGCCGAGCTTATCAAATATGCAGCCAATGCCTTTTTGGCCACCAAGATCACCTTCATCAACGAAATCGCGGATCTGGCGGAGAAGGTCGGCGCCGACGTGCAGGAAATCGCACGCGGCATCGGCCTCGACAACCGCATCGGGTCGAAATTTCTGCATGCGGGCCCGGGCTTTGGCGGCTCATGCTTCCCGAAGGACACCCGCGCGTTGATCAAGACCGCGCAGGACTACGATGCGCCATTGCGAATTGTCGAGGCCGTCAACTCCGTCAACGATGCGCGCAAGCGGGCGATGGCACGCAAGGTTGCTGCTCCTTTCGGCGGCAATCTTCGCGGCAAGGTGATTGCCGTTCTCGGCTTGACGTTCAAGCCCAACACCGACGACATGCGCGAGGCGCCGTCGATCCCGCTGATCACGGCGCTGCAGGACATGGGGGCGACCGTTCGCGCGTTCGATCCCGTGGGAATGGAGCAGGCTCGCCTCGAGATGCCGGATATTCGTTATTGTGAGGATGCTTATCGGTGCGCGGAGGGGGCCGACGCGCTGGTCATCGTGACCGAATGGGAGCAATTTCGAGCGCTCGATCTCGATCGCCTGAAGCGTGAGATGGCTTGTCCGATCGTTATCGACCTTCGCAACATCTACAATTCGGACGAACTGACCAAGCGCGGCTTCCTGTATCAGAGCATCGGCCGCGCCAGCGAGCCTGTCGCGAGATAATCTTTCTTTACCGTTGCCGAAAACATGCCACCGGTCGATGCCTCGAAGCGCCGACCAGTGGTTTCTTTTCGCGAAGCTGCTTCTTTTTAGAAAATGTCGAATGCTGGAATCCGCCGCCGATGTGCGAGCGTTGAGACCTTCACTAAAAATCAATCGTTCTGAAACTTGAAAACTGATTCGTTGATTCGATGTGTGCGCGCTTCTCCAGCGCATTGCTCGTTTGGTGATCGCTTCATCGATATTTTTTTGAGCATGCGGTTTGTTTGTCGCAAACAACGCACGCGCTTGCCACAAACATGCGCAGCGAAGAGTATTTTTCATTCGCTAGCAAATTTTGTGACAGGCTCGCGAACTACATGCGCGCGTCGCAACACCGCAATGCGAAAAAGAATAATCTTTCGGTGTGCAGTGCCACATTATCGCTGCGATCACCGCATAGTTTTCCCTCGCGATCGCACAGATCGTCGACTGGGATTCCCTCACAGCAATTCTCGTTAAAGGAGCAATCTTTCGTTCGATAGATGGACGGTTGTGCATTTGGAGAGAGGCGAGAGATGTCTGCGGTCACTTACGGTTCTGAGAGTTCCTATTCGACGATAGCCAGTCGCAACGCGGCGATGCATCGTCCGTTCCAGATTTTCATCATTCTGGGCGATTTCTTTCTCATCTCGCTGAGCTATCTGATCGCAAATGCTCTGTATCAAGTCGCAACGGGCGCGGAGCGCGATATCTCTGCAGGTGCGGGGCTGATCGTTGCCACGGTGTTTATTGTTGCGGCCTATCTGCAGGATGTTTACGGCGCTCATCGGTTGCTGAATGTCACATGGCAGCTGCGCAAGGTTTCGTTCACCTGGATGCTGTCGCTCGCAATCCTGGCGGCCGCCGCATTCCTGCTGAAGTCGACAGCCGACCTGTCGCGTGGAACCATTCTGTTGTTTGCGCTCACCGGCCTGGTCGGGCTGTGCGGGCATCGCGTCATGTGGCGTTTCGGCTTTGCGTCGGCATTCGCCAGGGAGCGCTTGATCGGCCGCAAGGTGGTGCTGCTGAGTCTGAAATCGCTCGATTTCACATCGAGCCGGTTCAAGGACCTGCACAAGAACGGCTTCGATGTCGTGCGCCACTTCGTTCTCAGCGCGCCCCATGACAGCGACGCCTGGGAACAAGAGATCCGCGATGTGATTCGCCAGTCACGGGCGACGGACGTGGACGAGTTCCTGCTGGCTATCGATTGGAATGAATTGCCTATTTTGCAGAAATTGAGCCAACGCCTTCGCGTGGTTCCGCAGCCGATCCGACTTTTGCCGGATTTCCCCATCGCTGACCTCGTGTCGCGGCCGTTCTTGCCGGTTAGTGGCACCATGGCGATCGAAATTCAGCGGCCGCCGCTGAGCGTGTTCGAACGGGCTCAGAAGCGTTGCCTTGATATTGGGCTCGCGTCGATCGCCTTGCTGATGCTGGCGCCGCTGCTGGCGACGGTGTCCGTCCTGGTCAAGCTCGATTCTGTGGGGAATGTGATCTTCCGGCAATCGCGCCGCGGCTTTAATGGAAAGCCTTTTGAAATCTGGAAGTTCCGCAGCATGACGGTTGCCGAAAACGGCGCCACCGTGACCCAGGCTACCAAGGGCGATGCGCGCGTCACCAAAGTCGGCCGTTTCCTGCGCAAATCGAGCATCGATGAGCTGCCGCAACTGTGGAACGTGCTGCGCGGGGAGATGTCCCTGGTCGGTCCGCGTCCGCATGCACTGGCCCACGACAACTACTACGACCAGGTCATCGAGAAGTATGTTTATCGTCACCACATGAAACCGGGCTTGACCGGCTGGGCGCAAGTGAACGGCTTCCGCGGTGAAACCCCCACCATCGACCTGATGGAAAAGCGCGTCGAATACGACGTCTGGTACGTCAGTAACTGGAACATCTGGCTGGATCTCAAGATCATTCTCAGGACCGCGCTGTCCCTGATGTATCAGGAAGCTTACTGAGGGCGCGGAACGCGCGACGGGCTTCTGCTCACAAGCGAAGCCCTCTCGATAGGTCGCAGTTCCCTTGCTGATCTCAAGGGTAATTTAGCCAGCAGCTTTCCAAAACTCAGCCTTCCAAGATCCTGCGCTGCCAGGATCCATTCCGCCGCTCGCCGTGGCCGCGCTTGTTCCGGCCAATCACGCGGCCTGTGCCCTTCCCATGACAGCCTCTCCGCTCATCCTTCATCGATCGCGCGCCTCCGGGCTCGACAGACGCTCTCAGGGCTATCTGAGAATGGGTGGGGCTGGGGGAAGGTTGGCTGCCCCGGTGCCGGCACGAAGGGCTCGGTGCTCTGGGGGCGCAGCCCCATCTTTGCTTCAGAATAGTACAGAGCAATGCCGGTGACGTTCTCGATGGACGTCGCGCCTTATGGAGGGCGAACTGATCGGACAGCTCTTCAACACGTCAGGGATCGCGCGGACCGAGGATGATTGGTCGCGGCCACCCGAGAAGGCGGCCCGAGGAGCGGGCTCTCGTCCTCAGGTCTCGACGTAATAGCGGTTATAATGCGCGCCCTTGTAGGCTTCGATACGCTTGAGCATCTTCGGGTTTGCACGGCTGAGCACGGCACCGAGGATCTTTTTCTGGATCGCCTCGGAGCTGGAGATCGATTCCTGGACAGCGCTGCGGGTGGTTTGACCCCACTCGACCACATAGACCATCCCGTCGAGCAGGTGACTGACGGCCTTGGCATCGGTGACCGGCATGACGGGGGCGAGGTCGATGAAGATGTACTCGTAGTGTTCGCGGGCCATTGCAAGCACGTCGGCCATGGCCTTCGAGGCCATGACGTCGGCGGAATTGACCATGCGCGAGACCACGAACGACGGCAGGAAGTCGAGACCGGTTTCCTTGCTGCGCTGAACGTGCCGGGCCAGTTCCCTCGGATCGCGTAATGCGTCCAGAAGGCCAGTCTTGGCGTTCGGAGCAAGTTCCCGCGTCAGCGAACGGGTGTGCAGGTCGCCGTCGATCAGCAGAGTGCGGTGGCCAGTCAGGGCGGTCAGGTGGCTCAGATTTGCCGCGATCGTGGTCTTGCCTTCCTTCGGCAGCGACGAGACGATGCCAACGATCCGAACGTCGCGGGTTAGCCGAGTCACGTCGATCGATACCTTGATGTTGCGCAGCGTCTCGGCAAAGCGCGAGAACGGGTGGTCGATGACATAACGCGCCAGCGACACCTGCTGCTTCGCGGCTTCCTTGTCGGGCGCCATCATCAGCGCGCGCGCCTTTTGGACGCCCGAGCGGTCCGGAGCGAGATCGGGCAGGGTGCCGAGGCACTTGACGCCGAGTTCATCCTCGATGTCGGCCGGCGTTCGCAGGACGTCGTGCAGCAATTCACGGGCGAAAGCAGCGCCAACGCCGAAACAGAAGCCGCCGACGATGCCGCCGATCAGAAACAGCAGGGTTTTCGGCGAGCTCTTCTTGTCCGGTTTGGTGGCGGTGCTGATCACGCGCGATTCGCTGATCGGAAAGCTCTCCTTCTGGGTCGCCTGCTGCAGCTTGTCCAGGAACGTATTGTAAAGATTGCGATAGGTATCGGCAGCGCTTTCCAGATTGCGCAGCTTCACTTGGGCCTGACCGTTGCTGCCGGCCTGGGTCACGAGATTGTTCATGTTGCTCTCAAGCGAGTTCTCGCGGCTCTTGGCGATCTCGTACTCGCTGCGATAGGAGTCGGCGATGCGCCGGACCTCGTCCGCAATCGATTTGCGGGCCTCTTCCATGCGATTGGCGAGATTGACCGAGGCCTGATGGGTTTTGCCATACTTGGTCGACCAGTCCGCATATTGCGCGGCGAGGTCGAGATACTGAGCCCGAAGCCGCGTGATCACGGTGTTGTTGAGGGCGTCAGTGACGGTCGGCTGGGCCAGATCCTTGTCGGAGATGGCGTCGATTCGGTCGAGGCGGGCTTTGGCCTCGGCAGTCGCGGCGCGCGCTTGGATCAGCTGCGTATTGACGTCGCTGAGCTGCTGTTCGCTCATCAGGCCGCGGCTGGTGCCGACGATGTTGTTCTCGGCCTTGAAGGTCTGCACGGCACGGTCGGCTTCGGTGGCCTGATCACGCAGTTCGGCGCTGCGCTGCTGCAACCATTCACTGGCCCGTTTTGTGGATTGATATTTGGCTTCCAGTGCGCCGACAACGTAGGCATCGGTAATGGCGTTGGTGACAAGCGTGGCCTTGTCTGGATCGAGCGACTTGAAGGCCACCGAGAGGACATAGGTCGCCAGCACGCGGTCGACCTTGAGATTCTTCTGCAGCGCCTGGACCGCGGTGCGTTCGAGTCGACCGGCCGATGGCGGCCCGTCGCTGCCGATGACGTAGCTCACCATATTCATGATGAACGGCATGAGGCCAGTATTGAAGCCGATGAACTCCGGGTCCTGGGTGAGCTTGAGCTTGCGAACCACCGAGAGGATCAGGTCATCCGACGTCAGGATCTCGACCTGGCTATCGACGAAGCCGGGATCGATGAGGGTGTTCGGGATGCCGCTGTCCTTATCCACCACCTGGGTCTGGCGCGTATCCATCAGGATGCGCGAGGACGCCGTATACATCGGTGAGGCCAGCAGCAGGTAGACGACCACAAGCAGCAGCGCGCCGCCCGCGATGGAAGCGATCAACGGCCATTGCCGGCGCAGGATATCCAGAATGCGATCGACGCTCAGCACCGTGGTGCCGATCACGAGGCCCTGTTTCTGCGGTGACGGAAATTCGACTCGGGGTTGGTACATGGGTGAATTCAGTGTGTCCGATGATGATTATTGCGGCAGGGGCATGCTGGCAAAAGGATCGGCAAGTTCGGTGTTGAACTCCCCGGAAAACAGTCTGCTGCTGGTGGTGGCTTTGACCGGTGGTGCCGCAGGGCGTGTGATCTGGGGACCTGTAGATGGCGAATCGAGCTCCTCGCTTACGGAGACGTAACCAGCCAACACGGTCTTGTCGCCGAGATCGCGCACGAAATCGATGATCTTGCGCGCAGACTGCGGCTGTATGGCTGTACACAGCAACACAGCACGGCGCAGGCCCGCGCCGATCGCACGCCGATTGGCCGAAGGTGCGTCGGCAACCAGCTTGCGGACCGCAGGTAACAGCGTCGGGTCGGTCGCCAGATAGCCAGTCACTCGGGTCTCGAGTTTGTCGTTGTCATTGCGGACGGCCTGCAACAGCGAGGTCGGCTCTGTGGAAAACATCTCGCGCTCGGCCAGCGGTATGCGCTCGCTGAACGGCACGCATTGCGCGTGGCCGGCACCAGTTCCGATCGCGACGAGCAGGAATGCCGCAATCGTCGCGCGGTTCGCCAGACATTTTCGGAGCGTGACCATCGAGACGCCGTCCACCTCAAGTTGCAGGTTGTCTGTGTGGCGAAGGAAATCGGTCACGAAGCTAGTACTAGAGTATGTCAAATCTTTGTGCGGTGCAATAAAGCGGTTCCCAAGGGCATCCGAATGAAAAACAAGGGCGGTTTTGTTGTTCCCTTGCCGCGATGTTGGAGCGATGCGGATCATGGCTCGTGCCGTTACGCGCGAGACGGCTCGGTGGTGCTTGGAATCGGTCGAGGTGCATTCTGCACCCATTTTTTGAGCCGCAGTGCCGGTTTTTCAATCAGATGCCAGGAGAGAGCCGCCACGCCGTAGGTGATGACAACCGCAAGCACGAACACGGTCCACCAGTTTCGATGGTCCGGAAGAAACTGCACAATCGCCTGCTGGATCGGGAATGCGTAGAGATAGAGACCGTAGGAATAGTCCCCGCTTTGCAGGAACTTCACATGCGGAAGCTTCATCATGCCGATGTAGACCATGATGTAGACGTTCACGAGCGGCAGCACCAGAAACGTCGTCTGCGGCAGTTCGGTCAAAATGTAGGCACCCACCAGCGCGATGACGAATAACCGCGCGTTGATCACGACGACATGGCGCCAGTGGTAGGCCAAAATTCCGGTGAGAAAGTAATAAATCAGAACGCCGCCATTATAGATGCCAGTCAGCTCGTATTTGCCGGTCATCAGATTGTAGGTGGCGAGAACAATTGTGGCGCCAATCCACAACAGCGTGGTCTTCCATCGGCTGTAAGCGATGCCGGAGAACATCAGAGCGGTCATCAGCACATAGGAGAGCAGTTCCGGATGCAGGGTCCAGAGGCTGCGGTTGACGATGCCGGCGGAGGGATTGTGTTCGTACACACCTGGCAATTCGAAATGAATCCAGCCGATGATGTTGCCGAAATACTTGAGGAATCTCGTGTCGCTGACGTAGTCCCAGATCGGCAGTGTAGTCAGCAGGGGACCGAGAATCAGTGCGGACAAGGTGATCTCGACCGTCAGCGCCGGAAAGATACGAAGCGCGCGGAACGACAGGAAGACTTTCAAACTGTGTGATCGCAGGGCGCTGCCGGAAACCAGAAAGCCGCTCAAACCGAAGAAGATCGGCAGGGTGGCGGCCCAGATCGGATGTGACCATCCCGTGGCAAGAAAGCGCGATTGAGGAACGCCATAAGCGGTGTGAAACGAATGCAGCAGAATCACCAGCAGCGACAGCCCGATTCGCAGCAGGTCGAAGCCAGGACCGGCGCCGTTGTGCGCATCCATGACGTCCTTGGCGCTGGGTCCGGAAAACCAATCCTTGATCGAGTTTATAGCGGTTGCTGCAACTCGCTTCATCAAGTGACTCCTGTCTTCCTCGTCGACTGTAGGCATGGCCGCACTCTCAACTCAATCCACATTTACTGTGCGCCGTGATCACTCGATGAGCAGCATTCCGCTCCGCATACCTCACAACAGATGACGTGCACATGTCTGCAATGAGGAGAATTTGCGGGAATTGAAAGCGTGTCCGTTTGAAGGATCTGTCTGTTTGAGCGGCTTGTATTGCTCGACTTGAAGGCAAAGTTAGCTCAGCGTGTAGGCAGCATGGTGGCAATATCGCGATTGATTGAGTTCGATCGTTGACACACATCCGCCACGCGAAAGTCCCACGTTGAAAAACCCGCGTGAACCGATATAGAAAATTTTGCGGCAAAGGTTGGGTTCTTCGTCTTGTCCACATCGATCAATTCCATATCGATCCATCGTCACAAAGCTCACTATCTGCCGCTCGACAGCGTTCGCGGACTGGCGGCGTCGTGCGTCGTGGTTCATCATTTCGTCATCTCGGCCGCATTCGTTGCAATCTTTCCAAACAAGGCCTGGATTGACGTTGCTTTCTTTCATAACGCCTGGCTTTTCGTTGATCTCTTTTTCGTCCTGAGCGGCATCGTCATTTCGCTGAACTACACGCGATCCGATTTCGGAGCGTTTTCATTCCGCGATTTTGTGGTGCGCCGGCTGGCGCGAATCTATCCGCTTCACGTTGTCACATTGGCCGCAGCGCTGATGTTCCGGCTGCTGAAGCTGGGTGTGGTCGCATTCGGTCTCCTGCAGGTCATGCCGGCCGAGATGCAGGTCAACAATGTCTATTCCTTTTTCGTCAACGTCTTTCTGCTTCATGCGCTCGGCTTCGTTGACTATCTCAGCTGGAATGCGCCGAGCTGGAGCATCAGTGCGGAATTCTACACCTACCTGATCTTCGGCGTCGTGCTGGTGTTTGCGCAGTGGCGCCGGAACGTTCGCATCGTCTACGTGTTGTCGGCGCTGTTGATGCTGGCGAGTGCCTTGATCATGGTCTTTGTGATGCGCCGGACCAGCATCGATTTCCACTATGCTTTCGGAATTGTCCGCTGTGTCTTCAGCTTCTTCCTGGGCGTGCTGACTGTCCGCATCGTCGCTTCGCTGCCGGAGCAGGTGAGTCCGGCCATCCAGACGATTGTTCAGTTTGGCAGCGTTGCCGCGGCGATCGTGGTGATGAGCCTGGTTGCGATGATGCCTCAGATCAGCTTTGTCGCTCCGTTCATTTTTGCCGCGCTGCTCGGTTCGCTCATGGCATTCCCCAATCGTGTGCTGCCGAACATTCTGTCCATCCGGCCGCTGGTCTGGCTCGGCAAGCGGTCGTACTCGATCTACATGGTGCATTCGCTGGTGCTCATGCTGTTCGAGTATTTCGTGCGCGCCGTTGGGACCAAGAAACTCCAGGGGATTGATGGCCTCGCGCCGGGATTGGCGGGGACAGGATTGCTGCTGGTTTTCCTCGCGGCGGTGTTCGTGGTGTCCAACCTGACCTATCTGCATGTCGAGATTCCCGGTTCGAAAGCTGTCCTGAGGTTCTTCAATCGCGCGCCGGCGGAGAAGCTCGCATCCGCTCACGGAGGGGCGATCAGCCAATGACGGCTGTTATTCACGCCAGTCCAATCGGCTCCGATTTTGTCGGGGCGCAGCCGCGCGAGCCCGGCCTATCGATATTCTCGCTGTGGAATCTCGAAGCCTTCGCGCTGTTCCTGTATTTCTATCGCGACGCCTTCGCCGGCGCGCTGCGTTACTATTTCAGCATCACCAAGCTGGACGGGCTGTGGTTCATCCCAGATCTGCTGGCGATGGTCTGCATCCTCGCGTTTGTGCAGCGTTATGTCATCCAAGGCAAAAGCCTGATTGCAATCCTCACCATCCTGTACATGGCATTCGCGCTCTATATCGGTTACATTTTCCTCGGCCGCGTAGCGGGAATGGCGTCGTCGCTCAAGATGATCGCGCCGGTGTTCGTCGGATTCTGCTTCTGCGCGCGCGATACGGGTTCCTACAAGAAGCTGCTCGCATCAATTCATATCATTTTCTATGTCACGATCCTGGGCATCATCGCTTCAGCGCACATGCGTTTGCCATGGGTTGGTTTTGCCTATGAATCGTTCGGCGCCACCCGGGAAGCGGGGAAGCTATGGTGGACCGACGCCAATCCGCGGCTGGCCGGCTTTGCCGCCGACAGCACCATGGCCGCGTTCTTTGTTTTCATCACGTTCGTGCTGACCTCGATTCGTCGCAGCCTCGGCTGGTGCCTGTTCTGGGCGCCGCTCGGCATCTATGCGATCAAGCTGACGACCAGCAAAACCACCATCGGATTGATCGCGATCTATCTGGTGTGCCTGATCATCATCCGGCTGCTGCCGGAGCGTCACAAATTTCCCATGCTGCGTCGCATGGCTTGCCTTTCGTTCCTGACCATCCTGATTCCGATCATCCTGATGATCCTGTTCTCGGGTATCGATCTGCACAGATCGTATCCGGCGCTCTACAGCATGCAGGATCGCATCAACAACAGCTGGCAGCTGCCGTTCGTCTATATGGGCCAGCTGATGCCATTGGGATACCTGACGGGCTGTGGCCTCGGCTGTTTCAACTATCCGCAGCAGCTGTTTTCCAACAGCGTGAGTTATTACGTTCCGGTCGATAATTTCTACATCGGCACGTATCTGATGTTTGGGCCCATCTTCGTCGCGTTCATGGTGTGCGTAGTCTATGCTGTGGCGAAGACGACCGACATCTACAAATTGACCGCCGCCGTGGTGATGAATTTGTTCGCGGTGACGGTGCTTGCCTATGGCCCTGCTAGTGGTTTGCTGATGCTGGGCTTTGCGTTCAGCGAGGTGTTTCGCGGCAAGCTCGCCGACGACTCGGCCGGGAGCAGTACCGCGCTGGTCCCGAGCGATGCCGTCACGCTGGCGCCGCGGCCGGCGTGAGCGGGCGTTCGCCCCCGTTGCTGGACGCGAGCAGCCAAGCGGCGATGCTCCTTATACGTGAATCATTTGTTCGGCTGTTGCCGTTGTGCTGTTGGAGGCGTGCGTGTCCATGACCAGTCATCAGGGGTTTGTGCCGGCGGTGCAGGGCCTGCGTGGGCTTGCCGCCATGAGCGTGCTGGTGGTCCACCTCTATGACATGCCGCTTCTTGCCGGCTTTCTGCCCGGCCTCCCGTCCTGGTTCCACGGCACCATCAATATGGGAGGGCGTGGGGTCGAGCTGTTCTTCATGATCAGCGGTTTCCTGATCCCGGCCAGTCTGGTTCGCCACGCCTCGGTGTCGAAGTTCTTCTATGATCGGGCGTTGCGTATTCTGCCGGTGTTTGTGGTCCTGCATCTGGTCCTGTTCACCGTCGGCCCGCTGGTCGGCTACAAGTTCTTCAAGGACATCACCATCCTGTCCTACATCGAGGTGTTCCTCGCCAACCTGTTCTTTGTGCCTGATATGTTCGGTCTTCCGGCCGGTCAGCAGAACGCCTGGACACTGACTTATGAGTGGGCCTTCTACATCTGGTTTGCCGCCACCTTCGTTGTTATCGCTCAACTGCGGAAATGGATGCTGGGGGCTCTGCTGCTGGTAGTGGGGCTGATCGCTGTTTTCACCTGGCCGATTGCGGCCTATTTCGCCGTGGGCATGCTGTTCAGCGGCATCAGTTTCCGCATTCGGCTCGGCGGCTGGGGAGGAGTGCTCGCTGGCGTGGTCTGCGGGATCGCGATGTATGCCTGTCTTGAATACATCCATCCATTCGTTGGCCTGATACCGGGTTTTCTGCTGTTCGCAATGGTGCTCGCGCCGGAGTCCGGCGTGGCGAGGGCGTTGAGCGCGCCTGTGCTGCAATACCTCGGTAAGATCAGCTACAGCCTGTATCTTGTGCATCCTTTCGCCCTTTTCCCCCTGCAGGTGATGGGCGTGAAGTTCGCAGCGCGAGGAATGGACCTCTGGTTGCTGTGGGGGGCCTTCGCTGTGCTCGGACTTGCCGCAGCACTCTTCGCCGGTGCCGTGAGTTACGAGCTGATCGAGGTGCGGCTGCGGCGCCTGCTGGACAATACCTTCCGGCATGCGTTTTTCCGACCGATCGGCGGGGTGGGGCATCACGCCTGATTTTCATCAGAGGCGCTTGCGAGCGCGTTCTGCCAATGCCGGACTGCAAGTGACCAGCGGATGACATCATGATCCTGAAGAATCTGCTTTCCATGTCCGGCGTCAACATCGTCAAGTCGGTGTTGCAATTCCTGATGACGCTGCTGATGACCTATTTCGTCAGCCCGGCGGAATTCGGCCTGGTCGCGTTCTCCCTGCCGTTTGTCGCGTTCATAGCGCTGCTCACTGATATGGGCCTGTCGAGCGCAATGGTGCAGCGGAAGACGCTCACGCCGGACGAGGCGGGGGCCGCAGTCACGTTGATGCTCCTGATCGGCGTCGCCTGTGCGGCTTTGCTCGCCGGGATGGCCAGTCCGCTGGCCGGCGCGGTGAGGATGCAGGGCCTGTCGACGGTGCTGGCCGCGCTGTCCGTCTCGGTCGTGCTGTCGATCGCAGCACTCGGGCCGCGGGCGGTCCTCGAGCGCAAGCTGCGTTATCAGACGGTCGCCGCCGTGGAGACCGCCGCCGCCGTGATCTGCGCTATTGTCTGCGTTGGCGGTGCGGTGGGCGGCTGGGGGATCTGGGCCTTGATTTCCTATTACGTTCTGGTCCAGGTCATTCGCGCGGTCGCCTTTGCAGTCATCACGCGCCGCGAGATCCGCCCGAACTTCGGCTGGCGCCGCGTATCATCGATCCTCACGTTCGGCGGCTGGGTTCTGGCCACCAACATCCTCAATTTTGCCGCGCGCAATGTCGGCAACCTGCTGATCGGTGCAAAACTGGGAGCCGCGGCGGTCGGTCTCTATGGACTGGCGTATCAGTTCATGATTCTCCCGTTGATGATCTTCTCCTGGCCCGGCGGCGGCGTGCTGATGGCGACGCTGAGCCGGATGGCCGGCGATGAGTTTCGCGCCGAGCAAAACACCGCCATCTGCGCGGTGCTCGGCATGACGGCGATGGTGACATTTCCGGCCATGATCTATCTGACCTTCGGATTGACTTATCCGGTCACGGCCTTCCTCTCGCCGCATTGGCGCGAGGTTTTGCCGCTGATCGCGGTGCTGGCACCGGCGGGCGCCGCACAATCGATTGCTGCCTATAGCGGCCCAATTCTGCTGGCGCGCGGCAAGGCCCGCCTGCAGTTCTGGGTCAGCAGTGCGAACAGCGTTGCCATGATCCTGTCCTTTGTGGTGGCGCTTCCGTTCGGTCTCAAGGCGGTCGCGGTTATATATGTGATCACTGCAATCATCGTCTGCATCGCGATGGTGATGATCGGAGCGCGCAGTACCGGGCTGCCTTACGGATCCATCCTCAAATCGCTGCTGCCGGCTTCGATCGCAACCCTTGCAGGTATGGCAGCCGTCCTGGCGGTCACCTTGGGCCAGGTGACCACGCTGGTAAATTGGCTGCTCGCGACGGGGGTCTACATCCTCGTGGTGCTGGGGTGTTATGTCCTCTTCAGGCACCAGATCCGTGGCAGCCTGAAGTCGCTGTTGCGCCGGCCGCTGCCCGAAGGACAGCCCCTGGAAGCGGCATCGGCTTCGTGATGAGCGACATTGGAACAGTGCTGAGGACGGAACCAGTCGATGCAATGGCGTGAAGATCTGATCGCAAACACCGGCAGTTCGGGGCTCAAGGCCGCATTGGTTGCCTGGATCACATGCCCCGGTTTTGTCGTGATCACATGGTGGCGCCTGGCCAAATGGCTGCGGTCGAGCGGACGCCCCGGACGGGCAATCTCCTGGCTCATCCTGCGCTGCTGCCTGATGCAGCGCGGTTGCTACATTTCGCTGCTTGCCGAGATCGGGCCGGGCCTCATTCTCCCGCATCCGACAGGCATTGTGGTTGGCGATGGCGTCCGGCTCGGCCGCTCGGTGACGCTGTACCAGAACGTGACCCTGGGCCGGCATACCGCGCAAAGGCCCGGCTATCCGCAGCTTGAGGACAACGTCACGGTGTATGCCGGCGGGGTCATCATCGGCCCGATCACGATCGGGCAGGGCGCGACAGTTGCCGCCAATTCCGTGGTCAATCGTGAGGTGCCGCCCCAGGCAGTAGTGGCGGGTGTTCCGGGGCGGGTGCTCCGCGCCTCGTAAGATCCACGCGTCAAGGCACGCCCGTCGAGGGCGGTCGCGCCATCGGTTATGCCGGATTCAACGTCCTCGCATCGATCAGGCAAACAGGAAGTTGCTGTGATCCAGATTGTGCACGTTGATGTTCTTCAGCAGGATCGAATCGGTCGATGAGATATGCACCAGAGCATCCGATCCCACCTGTTCGAGCTGCAGATGGTTGTAGTCGGCCACCAGCGACTGCGCGATCCGGATCGTGTCGTGATTACTGGCATCTCCCGCCCGGAAGTTGTTGATCTGGTCGTTGCCGTGATCGTAGGTGATGGTCGTGGATCCCGCCGAGGCGAAAAGGTCGTTGCCGTTGCCGCCGGAGATCGTCAGGCCGGCCGTCACCGCCGTCACCTTGTGCGTCCCGTTGCTGTTCAGCAAGTCGATCAGCGTCAGATTCCCGGCTGTATTGTAGACCTCGTGCTGGATTGCGCCGGGTGACCCGGCGATGGCGTATTTGTAGACATCCGTCGCACCCGACGGATGGGAGACGATCTCCTGGGTCTTGGTGCCGGCGCTGTCGTAGTTGTCGGTGATCTTGGTGCCGTCGGTTTGAATCACTTGGCTGTAATCGAGCGAGCCGTCGGCATGGGCCCGTGTCACTGCGGTGATCTTGCCGGATGCATCGGCATGCTGATGCTCGGTGGTGTAGCTCTGCCCCTGGATATTGTAGGCATAGGTGTCGTGCGTGCCGTCGGCGTTGTCGACGTACATCTTGGTCTTGACGCCGGCGGTATACAGCGTCGTCGATGATGAGCCGTCGGTGTTCTGAATGGCATCGCTGGTGAGATGGCCAGCGGAATCAAACAACTGGCTTTCGGTCGATCCATCGGCATGGGCGATGTTGATCGATGTCTTGACGCCACTCGCATAGTGGGTGGTCGTGGTGTCGCCATCAGTCGTTTTGGCGACGGACTGCAGCAGGGCGCCCGACGTGTTGTAGGACGCGGTATTGCTCGAGCCATCCGTATGCAGCATGATTTCGCTGGTCTTGTGGCCGGCTGCATCATAGAGGTCGGTCACCTTGGTGCCGTCGCCCTGGATCACCTGGGTGTAATCCAGTGAGCCGTCGGCATGACTCCGGATCACCGAGGTGACCTTGCCGCTGGCATCTGCGTGCTGCACCTCGGTGGTGTAGCTCTGGCCCTGGATATTATAGGCGTAGGTATCGTGCGTGCCGTCGGCATTGTTGACGTACATCTTGGTCTTGATGCCGTCGGCGTACGTCGTGGTCGATGACGATCCGTCGGTATGCTGGATGGCGTCGCTGGTGAGATGGCCACCCGCATCGTAAAGCTTGGTCTCGGTCGATCCATCCGGGTTGGCGATATAGAATGCTGACAACACCGTGCCTGTATAGATAGCCGTTGTGACGGTGCCGTTGGCTTTTTGAACAACTTCCTTTGTCAGGTGCCCCGACGTGTCATAGCTGTCGGTTGTGGTGGCCGCCGCATTGGCGGCAACGACGGTCATCTTGCGTCCCGACCCGTCGTAATGCGTGGTGACCTTGGTGCCCTCGGCGGTCACGACCTGGGTATAGTCCAGCGTCCCGTCGGGATGGGTTCGGGTCACCGCAATGACTTTGCCGCTCGCATCCGTATGTTGCAGCTCGGTGGTATAGCTCTGGCCCTTGATGTTGTAGGCATAGGTGTCGTGGGTGCCGTCGGCATTGTTGACGTACATCTTGGTCTTGACGCCGGCGGAATACAGCGTGGTCGTTGACGAGCCGTTGGTGTGCTGGACGGCGTCGCTGGCGAGGCTGCCGGTGCTGTCATAGAGCCGGGTCTCAGTCGAGCCATCTGGATTGGTGGTATAGAACGCCGACAAGATAGTGCCTGTATAGACCGCCGTCGTGACAGTGCCGTCGGCCTTCTGAACGATCTCCTTGGTCAGTCTTCCAGAGGCATCGTAGCTGTCTGTCGTGGTGGCGACCGCGGTGATCGTGATCGCCGTGGTCTTGTGGCCGGTGGCGTCGTAATGCGTCGTGACCTTGCTGCCGTCGTCCTTGATGACCTGGGTGTAGTCGAGCGAGCCGTCGGCGTGGGTCCGCGTCACCGAAATGACCTTGCCGGTTGCGTCCGTATGTTGCTTCTCGGTCGTGTAGCTCTGGCCCTGGATATTATAGCTATAGGTGTCGTGGGTCCTGTCGGCATTCGTGACATACATCTTGGTCTTGACGCCGGCGGAATACAGCGTGGTCGAGGACGAGCCATCGGTGTCCTGGATGGCATCCGTCTTGAGGTTGCCGCTGGCATCGTAGAGCCGGGTTTCGGTCGAGCCATCACCATTGGCGATGTAGAATGCAGACAGCGTGCCGGCGGTATACACCGCGGTCGTCACATTGCCATTGGCGTTGTGGATGATCTCCTTGGTCAGCGTTCCGGAGGTGTCGTACTGATCCGTTGTCGTGGCGGTTGCGCTCGCGGTAATGACGGCGGTTTTTCGGCCGACGGAATCGTAAAGCGTCGTGATCTTGGTACCGTTGGAGTTGATCACCTGGGTGTAATCGAGTGAGCCGTCGGCATGGGTCCGCGTAACAGCGACGACCTTGCCGGTCGCGTCCGCATGCTGCACCTCGGTGGTGTAGGTTTTTCCCTGGATGTTGTAGGCGTAGGTGTCGTGCGAGCCGTCGGCGTTGGCGACATACATCTTGGTTTTGACGCCGGCGGAATACAGGGTGGTCGATGACGAACCGTCAGTGTGCTTGATGGTGTCGGTCGTCAGATGGCCGCCGGCATCGAAAGCCTTGGTTTCTTTCGTGCCGTCTGCCTTGACGATCACTTCCTGGGCAATGACACCCGCTGAATACATCACGCTGTCGGTGGAGTGATCCGCGTAAACCGTTACCTTGCTGATGATGACGCCGCCGGTATAGGCGATGTTGGTTGTCGACTGCAGCACGCCGGTGGAATCGAAGGTTCGCGTATTGGTCCAGGTGTCGTCCGAGACCGTGATGGCGAACGAATAGCCGCCCTGGATCGCCGCAAGCGCCTTGCTGTAGTGCGAGATGATGTACTTCATCGTCGAGTCCGACGCGACCGGAAGGGTAGGCGTGTCGGTGAGGGTGATTGTCTTGAGCGTATCGGAGGTGTTGAGCGTCCCGAGCTGCAGCACGATGCTGGCGGCGGTGCCGCTCACATCGGCGGGTTCCGGCGGCGGAGTCGTGGTCTCCGGTGCATCGATCTCGATGATCATCGGATGGTCGCTGACCGAAATCTGAATATCCTTGACGTCGGTGTAGACGGCGATCGGGGTGGTGCCGCTCATCGGGTCGTACACTTTGACCGAATGATGCACGCTGCCGAGATGAACCGTGACAGTCTGCGCGGGGTTGCTGATCTCGGTATCGGTTGCGTCGTCCCAGATACGGGGCTCTGCCCAGACCACGATTTCGTACGCGCCGTTGCTTTTGCCCAGCACCATGCTTTCGCCGGTGGTCGGCATGTTGTCGAGCGAGTAGCTCAGCGATCCTGTCGGCTGATGGCCGCCGGTTCCATCGTCGGCGAGGATGGTCGTCAGGTTGTGGATGGCGGTTGCAGCCAGCTTTGGCGTCCCGTCGGAATTGAACAGCCCGAAATTCGCCTCGGGATTTGTATTGCTGCTGCTCGAGTCACGATCCAGCAATTCATAAAGATAGGTCTTGCTGACGCCTGCCTTGTAGGCATCGACCAGGGTGTTGAGGATCGATTTGGCCTGAACGCTTTCACTGGCCCCGATCAGCGGCGTGTTGTCCTGTGTCGTATAGCCGGTCTCGGTGATGACGATCGGCTTTCCCGCAGCGCCTCCGCTCGCCGTGTTGATGGTCGATCCCAACGCGGTGTCGGTGGTGGTGCTCGTATTCAGATAGGAATGCGCGTTGGCATAGTCGGAGTAGCTCGACAGGTCGCCGAGCTGGGAGTAGGCGGACGGATTGTTGTGGCCGAGGGTGAGATTGTAGACCGACACGCCGACCAGGTTCGCATCGCCCTTGATCGCCGAATAGAACAGCTTTTGATATTCGGCCGCTGCGGCAATCGATGAGCTGCCGTTGTAACTGAAGTGCTGGATGTTGGCTTCGTTGAGCCCCTCGAGCGCAATGATGCTGCCGGGATGGCTTTTCTGGAATGCGTCGAGCTCCGCCAGGTAGTGCTGCAGGCCGGCGCTGCCCGAAGCCGGCAGATTCGAGGGAACGAGAAAGTCGAATTTGTATCCCGCTGCCGCCAGGCCTGCGAGAGCGGGTTGAGCACCCGGACTGGTTGCCAGCGCATCGCGGATCGTCGTCACCCCCAGATATTTGAGGTCGTCCATGACGAGGGCGAGATTATCGTAGCTGCCCCACGAGTACCCGACGTGAGCATTGACTCCGATGGAACCGATGAAGGAATGGGCAGAGAGAACGGGCTGGTCGACAGTCGTAGTGCTCATCGGTTGAGCCTCGAAGGTTGGAGGAGTGCGAGCCCTAGCATCCAAACTCTATCGTTGAGTTTTGATGGCAGGTAAAAATTGAGACAACAGCATCGAAGCTTGGAACTGAAGCTCCTGCCGATCACGACATCGAGTCGCTGCTGCTCGTGTGCTTCAATGCACGTGCGATTTGGCTGCAGTATGGCGTTTTGTTTTTCTTGGAATGATTCTTTGATCTGCCTGTGACGAGTACAGATGCCTTCTGCACAATCAGAACGCAGACTGTTTTTTCAAAGCGACATCTGTGGAACTTCGCATGCGAACGGTAGATCGTTCGCGAAAGATCATCCCTGAATGTCTGCGAACGAGATGATGATTTTTTTCGTAAACGAATTGCGGCAGACATGCCGCTGCTCAATTCAGGCGCTGATGTTACTGGCATGATCAGCGTGGACGTGTGATCCGCCACTGACAATCATGGGTGGCGTGTTGCCGCGGGAAGGGAGATGTCTGCGTGACATGCGCCACGAAGTTGCGTCGACATGTTTTTGCGAGCGCTGATCGCTACAGCGGCCATTGCGCGACGAGCGCTCCACAGGCTTGCGAGCTAACGATCGGGCTCGACGTCTCAATGTGCTCGACGTCTTAATGTAATAGATTGGCGGATTGGTGGGCGCTTGTGTTGCTCATCGCCGTGCACGAAAGCAATGGTGCGAGAGCATTGGTTTAATCGGCACCTGGGCTGCGCGGGGCCGGCGAAGATCTACGCCGACACTCTATACACCGACACTTTATATATGTGTCTGTCGCGGTTGGGCTCCGGGATCGTGTTCCAGCCCGGAACCGGTTGTTCAAGCCGTTCGCTGATTTCGCCGTTCGTCGATCGCGGTATCGCGGACGCGTTCGTCAGCAAAGGACCAGTAAATAGTCGCAATCACCAAGCCGGCGCAGGTCAGAAATCCTGCTGCAAATGCAAGTACCATCGGCAAAACACCCATTTCGGGACCTCCCTTATGGGCCGGACAATAGCCGGGAATAGCCGTCTTTGTAAGGAGTTAGAGCTGCCGATCACAAGGTGTGCTTAACACCCTACCTCCTTGCCGGGTCAGGATTTCGGCGATTTGGCGGGCGGGTGGCGAGGCGATCTGTGCTGCAGTGCAATGTCGAATTAACGATGATTCCCCCACAGTATGGCTATAAAGACTCCAAAAGTGCCTTCGGGAGGCTTCATTTTGGCTACATTTCTTTATGCGTTGGCAGCCTGGTTCATTTTTAACGCCGTTTTTGCTTTGGGCATGTACTTCAGGCCGACCCGCAAATCGCCGAACAACGCTGTCGCTAGCGCCTCCGGCGAACCTCGGGATGGACGGTCAGTAAGGCTGTCCAAAATTCTGTTCTTCGGCTTCTGGTTGAACGACCGGCATCATTCAGCCTGAACCTCGATAGCAGGATCGCGCGCGGCGACGCGTTTCAGGACAAACCTGCAACGTCAAGATGAGTGCCTTCACGATGGCTCGCGCGTCGCGACACCATCAGGAAATCACCCTGCCAGGCGATCAGCACCACAATCGCCGCGGCGACGGCAATTTTGCCGATCAGCCAGATCCACGGCTCCGACGGTATGGCGCAGAGTGATCCGATCAGCAAAGCGCCGATCACTGTTGTCGCAACCAGACTGATCCGCGGGAAGGCGCCAAACCGGATTGTCGGCCCGCTTGCAAGCAGCACAATGACTGCAGTCGCAAGCGCAGCTCCGGCGATGACGCCTGGAGGTGACGCTCCCGCGGCGATGGCGAATGCCGAGATGGCCGAGACGGCGAGCAGTTGAAGTGCGGCGATGATCACCAGCCGCAGCGCGACCTTGCGCAGATGCGGAATGATGGCCACCGTACTCTGCAACTGAAGATGCAGAAAATAGAATGCGGCCGCGGCCGGCGCAGCGGCCAGAAAACTGGTCAGAATGTCGCCGGGAACGAAAATGCGTCCGGCATCAGGCATGAATCCGATCAGTCCACCCAGCATGATTGCGGTGGAGCAGATGATGAACTCGAACAATCGCGCGGTTGCCTGCTTTGCATCCTGGCTGCTGCCGTGATCGAACTTCACCACCACGTCGGGGTAGTTCACCGTATGGATGGCCGATACCAGCACCGTGAATGGCCGCTGCAGCAGATCGAGCGCCAGTGAAAAGCCGGCACTGGCTGCAGGACCGAAGCTGCTGCCATTGAGGCGACCGACCACGATAAAGCGGAGTGCCACTGGCACGGACAGATGGATGACCGAAGCGGCTGCCGCCAGCATGCCATAGCGGCAGAAGTCGATGAGATCGACGCGTGTTGTTCGGCGCAGCTTCCATTGCAGAAGCGCGCGGTCGCTCAGCGAACTGAGCAGAAAGCCAAATCCGTAACCAGTGAGAAGCCCGGCAAGCGTGGCCTCGGCATTCCGGTAGAGCAGCGCTCCGGCGCTTGCGCCGATCAGCAGCAGGCTTGCACGGATGGCAAGCAGAAGGGCCGCCGTGCCAAGGCGGCCGGACACGCGGATCACCATCAAATGCAGGTCTGTCCAGCCCTGCAGCACCGCGAGTGCGAGGCCGAGCGCAATCACCGGGATCGGCAGCTTCCCGAAATGCGCGACGGTGCCGCCGACCAGGAGCAGTGCAATGGTGCTGAGCGAGGCCGCAGTGAACAGTGACGAGCGTATTCGGGTCACGTCGTCCCCGCGCGCGGGTGACAGGAAACGAACGCCCGCCAGTTGCAGCCATTCGAACATCAGCACACAAAGCAGCTGGCTCGAGGCGAGGGCCAGCGAGAATGCGGTATAGCCTTCTGGGGGCAGGATATGACTGATCGCGAAAATCAGCGCGATCGCCGTCGCGCTCTGATAGACGTAGCTGCCGAGCGCCAGGAAGCGGATCATGCCGTCACGACGAGGCCGCCTGGCGGACCTGCGTAACGTCCTCGAACACCGTGCGATAGCTGGCGACGACTTTGGAGAAAGTCCATTTGCTGGTCTTTTCCCGCGCCATGTCTTTCACCCGCTGCGGGTCCGCGACGATCTGCAGGATGCTTTTGGCCAGCGAGTCCGGGTCCGATCCGGTGAGCCATCCGGCGGCGCCGTTCTTGATGGCCTCGGGGATTCCTCCGAAGCTCGTGCCAAGAAACGGTTTGCCTGCCGCCTGCGCATCAGCCACGACGATTGGACCCGGCTCTTCCCAGATTGACGGCACGACAACGACGTCCACCTGCTTGTAGAACTCGGCGGGTGCGACAAATCCCAGGAATTCGATACGTGCGGCCGGCGCCATAGTGCGAATGCGCTGCTGTTCGTCCTCGCTTGCACGCCCCGCGATCAGGAGCCGCACGGCGCCGCTGGGCACCGCTGCTATGGCCTTGATCAGATTGTAGATGCCTTTCTCTTCCACCAGCCGCCCGATAAAGCCGAGCGTGAGGGTGCGGTCGGAGCGTTCGGTGTCCGGGAACATCGGTGCAATGGTGGGCGCATTGCGAATGACCGTGCGTAGCGGCGTGTCGAGGAAAAGGCCGAGATCAGTATGAATATCAAGAATGCGCTGACTGACGCCGACGACGGCGTTGATCCGACTGGCGGCCCTGCGCCGGTTGACCGTCAGGATCTTGCAGCCCACGCAGGTTTGCACGCAGGCCCGCCCGCCGGCAAACCGCGAGCAGCGCGGGCAGGTCAGATAATAGTCATGCAGGGTGTGAACGATGGGAACGTCGAGATCGGAGGCGGCCTTCCAGACCGCGGTGGTCAGCCCCGACAAATTGTTGGAATGCATGACGTCGGGCTTGAACGCCCGGATGCGTTCGGACACCAGGGACGCGGTCTGCTGCCAATCTTCCACCGCATGCCAGACACCGCGCATTGGCGCGCTGCGCTGCTGGGTGAATGGCAGGTAGATGTTATGGACCGGTGCCGAATGCACCTGTATGCCGTCGCTGGTTTCGGTCTGCTGGCCGGGGGCAGGGGCCGCGCGGATCACTTCGACGTTGTCGCCTCGCTCCAGCAGGGACTCTGCGAATCGACGTGCGAAGATCTCCGCCCCACCGACAATTCTCGGCGCGTCCGGCGTCGGATAGATCGAGCTGATAATCAGGACTCGCATCGGGAGGGTCTCTCTCGGATCAAGTCAAATATCCCCTTGTTGAAAATTCACGACCTCGCTTGATGGGCGATCACTTTGCCGCGGCCTTTTCCCGGCCGGCATAAAGCTCCAGGTATCCGCCGACGATGGCGGCAGGTGAAAACTTGTCGGTAAAGTCCGGCTGCAGCGGCTGCGCCTTTTTCCAGCGGGAGGAATCGGCGATCGCCTTGTTCATGAGCTCCGCCAGTTTGTGATGATCGCGCGGTTCATAAGAACCGATCAGCGACGACAGATCCGAAATTTCCGGAATTCCGCCGGCGGTCGAACAAATAGTGGCTCGGCCGGCGCTGATGCTTTCGATCAATGTGCGGGGCAGGGGCTCCGGCCATACGGAGCTGATCAGGCAGACGTCGACGCCAGCGTAGAAGTCGCGCGACTTGGCAAACCCCAGCCATTCGATCCGCTCGCTTGTATAGGTGGTCTTCAGGTCGTGAACGTAAGCCTCGACGCCCTTGCCGGCGATTTTGAGGCGCCAGCCGTGATCGGGAAGCAGCTCGGTGGCCTTGAGGACGACGTCGATGCCTTTCTCGGACTCCACGCGGCCGATAAAGCCGAAAACCAGGTCGCTGTCCGCGGTCGGCATCGGTGCCGCCAGGCTGGTGGTGTCGGCGATATTGTAGATGACCTTGTCGGGGATGTTGGCGAAGTATCCGAGCCTCTGGTGCTGGTCGAGAACAAACTGGCTGTTGGACGCGACCGCGTCGACCATGTGGGAGGTATAGATGTGAGGCGCAGTCATCGTCGCGCAAGCAGCACATCGTTTCCAGCAGGTCTCGCCGTTCTTGAACAGCGTGGAGCGTTTACAGATCAGCGAGTAGTCGCGCAGGGTGTGCACCACCCGGATGCCGCGCCGCCGCGCCTCCGACCATACCGAGACTGAAAACCCGGTCAGGTTGTTGGTGTGCACCACATCCGGCTTCTCGACGTCGAGTATCGCACCGAAACGACGGCCGGCCTTGCGGTTCCAGGTGTCACGAAGATGCCAGCTCAGCCGCTGCAGCGCCGATACCTTGCGGTTGTGGCCAAATGGCCAATAGATGTTGTCGATCGGCAGCCGGTAGACGCGAACGCCCTTTTCCTCGCTGATGATGGCATCGGTGCCCTTGTGCAGGCACACGGTCGCGACCTCATGGCCGCTGCGAACCAGCGCCTCCGCGAGCAGCGATACGGACACTTCGGCTCCCCCGACGATCTCGGGAGGGTAGAGAGTATTGACGAACAGTATTTTCAACGGTCGCCTCGCATTTCAAATGCTGGCAGCATTGGGACCCGAACCTATTTCGCCGATCGAATCTCGAAATCGGGAATGACGGATCCATCAGTGCTGGTCAGCAGCAATGGGGTGCTCGAAACGGTCATCCACGCTCCGGACGCTGGCTTGGGCGACCGGTTGCACGGAGTGTCGAAGTCGACCTTGGGCGTGCCTCCCTTCAAGCGAATTTCATAACGCTTGGTTGCGTCCTCAGACCATACGGCGACTTGCGGGCCGGAGGTCGAAGCGCTTTTGATGATCGTAACACCATCAGATAGTTTCGCCATCTCCGCATGAACACTCGAGCGGATGAATGCCCAACTATCGCGTACCGCGCAAACCGCAGGCTTCGGCGAATTGTCGAAATGGTAGAGGCCGAAGTTATCTTCGAGTTCCCCTGAATTGGTCCCGCTGTCCTTGAGTTCGTAGAGCCAAATGCCCTTCAACCAGGACGCCGCGGTCGAGCTCCAGAGGATCAGCTGGGCCATATTGTCCGCCTCAGCCTGCTCATTGACGCCGCATTTACCAGTCGAGGTGGGCCAGCCTGTCTCGGTCAGATAGATCGGAAAATTCGGGTTGCCGCTGGCCTTGGCAGCGAGATGACGAAATGCCGTGAGGCGTTCGACAATCTCGGCCGCCGTGCGCCGTTGTGGGCGTGCGCAGTGGTTATAGAGATGGATCGAGATGCCGTCCGCGTACTTCAGGACCCCGCCGTTCAATAGGCTCTCGGTCCAGCGCCAGTCCGGATCATCGCCAATCGCTCCCACGATGAATGGGGCATTCGGCATCACGCGTTTGACGGCGGGGTAGGTGGCTTGCGCCAAAGCCAGATAATTTTCGGCGTTGAAGTCGGGGTTTTTCCTGGCCGCGATATTCCACTCATTCCAGAGCTCGAAGATCGGCCCGCGATGGGAGACCGACAGCGCGGCCGCGACAGCATAGTCGACGAAGCGTTGACGCGCCTCGTCCGTTGTCGGTGGATTGGAGTTTGGGACCAGGTGATGGCCGGCCCCAAAAATCAGAACCGGCTTGGCCACGTCGGACTTGATCTGCGTTTCGAGCCGGCTCAGGGGGGCCGCGAAGCCCATGCGTCGGCCTGGCTGTTCGAAATCCGACCAGGAGAAATCGTCACGAAACGAGGTCGCGCCGAGTTCTCGAATTTGATCGATATTGGTGGCCGGCACATAGCCACGTTTGCTGGTGGGGCCGCCCATGCCTTGATGTGTGCCGACGCCGAGCATCAGGCGGGACTCCAGCGGTTGAGCCCCTTGAGCGTGGACACCCTGGGTAGCGAAGCCAGACGCGACGACTGCAGCCAGCAATATTTTTCCAAACCACGTCGCGTGATCGCGTCCGATCATGTGTGTCTCATTCCGGCAGCCGTGTTGATTTCAAGCTGCGAATAAGCGATCGAGGTGTTCGAATTTTGGCTGTGTTCCGTTCGCAGGGTGACAAATAACAGGCACCCTGCCTACGTTACGTGCTCGCGGAAAATCAGCGCGTCGCCTGGCTGATATTGTAGACGTTGGTCGTCGCCGCATTTATCGGATTCATCAGCTTGATGAATTCCGTCGACGGCGATTCCGCAACCACGATCACGTCATGATCGCGCATCTTGAAGGAATCCGCATAAAACAGACCGTCCGGCTTGCTCAGGTCGAACGCATAGGCCGTCGGCGCTGCAGCCGTGGGGAACTGGGACACGTTGACCCCGGCGTTTTCCAGCAGGGGCTTTGGTTCAAATCGCATCACATAAAGCGATCTGGAGTCGGCGCGGGCACCATCCAGTCCGCCGGATTTCGCCAGGGCCTCGGCCAGAGTCATGCTGTCGTTTTCGAAGGTGAAGCGGCGATTGTTGATACCGCCGACCGAGCCGGGCGAGGGGGTGGAGCCGAACACCATGTAGACGCGCGGTTCACGTGACAGATAGACGACATCGCCGGGTGAGAGCAGCACGTCTTCGTTCGGCCGACGCACGACACTGCTCATCGATTGAACATAAGTCCGACCGTTACGCTTGAGATTGACGTTCGTCTCATAAGCCGGATATTTCGGACCACCGGCGCGAGCGATCGCGCTCATCAGGCGGATGCCACCGGGATCGATCGGAAAACGCAGCGGCGAATTGGTCTCACCGAGCACGGCAACCTGGTTGCCACGCTGCTCGACCACCGAAACCACGGCCTGCGGATCGACGGCGCGATCCTTGATCTTGTCGCGGATGATGCTGGAGACCGCGCGCGTGGTCAGGCCGGCGACCTTGACGGTGCCGGCATAAGGCATGACGATATTGCCGGACTGGTCCACCTGCTGGCGGGGAATATCGACGAAGTTGCCGGCGCGAACACCGGCTTCGCGTGGAATGAACAGTCCGCCGGCCTGTGCCTCGAACACCGTCACCGCAATGATGTCGCCGACCCCGATCGTCACGTCGCGATAGTTTCCACCGGGGAGCTTTGCGAACGATTCAGCCGGAGTCTCCGTGATCGAATTTGAGGCACGAAGCACATCTGGATTGATCGGAACGAGTGCATAGGGCAGTCGCGCTGTTTGCGGCGTCAACAGTGCTGCATTTGAATTGATCGAAACCGCATTCGGAGCATCTTGCGGAGTTAGGCCCGCGCACCCAGCTAGCGATGCGGATGTTGCAACAACCGCGAGGCGCAATGCCGCACGATAGCGAGAGGTTTTTTCCAAATACACGCGCCCACTCAACTCAACTCTCCCCCTCTTGCATCGCAACCGTACCAACGCGGATTGGATCGAGTCACGTTCGATTGCTCCTGTGATTGTCGGAACAAACATGCTGTGACCTTATTGCAACGCAAAGTTCCCCTATGCCACTAAAATGACTTGGTAATTTCACTACACCGCCACCTGGCGCTCAGCCTCCGTTTGATGATGATGGCCAAGCCCCAGATAAACTCTGTTCAACGCGCGATGCGTCTTCTCGATGTCGTACATCTGTCTGAAACGATCACGGCCTCGACGACCCATTGCAGGCAGATCGAGTGTGGCGGCTCGCTGAAGCGCTGTTGTCAGCTCCGCAGCCGACACCGGTCCGCACAACACGCCGGTCACGCCGTCTTCCACGATCTCCGGCAGGGCGCCGATGCGGAAGGCGACGATGGGTTTGGCTGCGCGCATGGCTTCGACCGCCACGAGTCCAAATGCTTCCCAGCGCGAGGGAATGACAACGAGGTCGGCCTTCTCGAGTTGCGCCTCGATCTCGCCACGATTCATCCAGCCCAGCAAGGAAACGTTGGCAGGGACATCGAGCTTCTCGTGCTTTCCGACCACCGATGACCCGATGATGCGGACATCGACGACGTCGGCCAGCTTTCGTGCACTGTCCACCAGGAGATCGTAGCCCTTCTGTCGGTCAAGACGGCCGATAAAAAGAACCTTGGTTTTGGGAGTCGTCCAGGCGGTCGCGGTGCTGTCGAGCGGCGGGCGGCTGGACGAAATGCCGTTGTTCACCATCACCAGTCGCTCGATGGAGATGCCGGCGCGGAGGGCCTCCCGTAGCTCGTCGCTGGAAATGCAGATGATCTGGTCGCTCGTGTTCGCGAGCAGTCGCTCCACCAGTTTCGTAGTCTGATGACTGAGTTGGGACGTTTCGCGCGAGAACGCCCAACCGTGGGGACAATAGACCACACGCGGCCTGTTGCGCTTCAGCAGCAGCAGAGGCCGCAACACGAGACCTGCGAAAGTTGAATGGATGTGGACAATATCAGGCTGGATTCGGCGAATTTGTTGCAGTGTTGTGACGGCCATTCGAAACAGGCCTAGAACGCTTCTATCCTGTCGCCTGAATGTCGAGATCTCGTCGTCCTCGACACCGTTGAGGTCTTTTCGGTGATCGGACGGAATAACGTAGTGCACATTGCCGCGCCCGAAGGCCATACGCTGATGAGGATGCAGCTCGTTGAGGTAGGTCGCAATTCCACCGCGCACGGTCTCGGCGACGTGTAGCACCTTCAACGCCGCAGCCTCGCTGCTCGGCGTCGACACGTTTTTTGGGATCGTTATTCGTTCGTGCAGCATGGTGCTGTCGCCTCTGAAGTACAAATTAGGCCGAGTTGTGATCCTCCACCTCGATGGTTGTTCCTGCCCTGTCTGTTTTTTTGTCAAGGAATTGCAGCATTGCGCTGGCGGACCTGCGCCACGAAAAAGTCGTCAGTCGTGCCTGCTGTCGTCGCCGTTCGTCGTCGGAAATTCGTCCCGCCACGATTCGTTCCATCATGCGCTGACGCAGTGCATCGGCATTATGTGGGTCGAAATAGCTGGCCGCGTCGCCGCAGGTCTCGCGAACGGCGTCCGCGGTTGTGGCGATGACGGGGCATCCGAATGTCATGGCCTCCAGTGGAGGGACACCGAAACCCTCGTAAAGACTGGGAAATACGAATGCCGCCGCACGGCTGTAGAGCGCTGCGATTTCCTCGTCAGTGAGGCGGCCGGCCATGATGACGCTGTCATCCGCTGAGGTCGATTCGCCCTGAAATACTTTGTTGTTGCCGCCGCCGACAACAACCAGTGGCATATCGGGTCGGTTGAGCTGCTTGGCGGCTTGCACGGCCAGCGCGATATTTTTGTTTCGCGTCATCGAGCCGACAGAGAGAAAAAAATTGTACGGCCTGAGCTTCAACCGCTCGATCACGCTGAGATCCGGAACCGTCGCAGCAAAATGTTCGGCGCTGTTGGAAAAAACCGGAATCGAGGTCGGGGTAAGCCGCAGCACGGACGCGAGCTCATGCCGCGAGAAGTCGGAGACTGTCGCAATTGTGGCGGTCCGTGCCAGCAGATAACCGAGGCTGCGATGTGCTGTCAGATATGTCCAGCTGAAGAACTCCGGTCGCTGGAAAACCTGGGCGTCGTGAATGACAACCAGATGTCTGGGATGAAACACCGGTCCGGAATTGGCCAGGCTGATCAGGTGGCCGTTGCGAGCGTGCTGTGCAAGATCGATCTGATCCCAGGCATGTCCGGACCGTCGACCAATTTTCACGCTCTCGATCCGTTTGAGGTCAATCGTGACGTTCGCATCGGGCGGCAGCAGAAGTTGCCATTCGGCGTCTACCAGCGCGCGGGGCGCTTCGCTTGAAATCAGCAGCCGATCCATCGCCCTGACCATTTCGGCGGCGTAACGCTGCACGCCGGTCAGGGATTGCGAAAGAAATCGGCCGTTGATGAAAATCTTCAAGGCAATCTTCTTCAATTGTTGTGAGATGTTGCCTTATTCGCAGGCAGATTGGATCGATCCGTTGCACGTGGACGCGCCTCGGGAATATCCCGGATTGCATGAAACCAGTAAGACAAGGATCGTGCCATCTCGTTTGCCGGGTGCGTTGTGGACAACTGAACGATTCGCGACGTCGACGACGTGCGACGTTGTTGTTTGAACGCAGGGCTCGTCGAAATTAAGGCCCCATTAAATACAAGTGCGCGCGAACGATCGTGTCGTTCGAATTCGACGCATCGCGGCCAAATTTGGGAAACGAGTTTGGTGTGATGTAGACACCCGTGCCGCGATGCTGTTCGCCGGCGCGACGGGATCGCATAAAACACACATTCTCATCTTATCGGGAAGGTGGACCGAGTTCCTTGAGTGCAGGATTGTGGCAATGAGTGTTTTCGGTCCAGCAAAAATCAGCGCTGTTCTCCGCTCAAGCCTGCAGCCGTGCTTTTCGGCATTGGCCACCACGGTGGTCTTCAGCTTCTTCATCAATCTCCTGGCCTTCACCAGTCCGCTTTACATGCTGCAGATCTACGACCGCGTGATCGGCAGTCGTAATGAGACGACCTTGCTCGGTATCACGCTGCTGGTCGGCTATCTTTTGATCATCAATGCCCTGCTGGAAATGCTGCGGGCCCGTATCATGGTTCACGCAAGCGTCGCCGTCGACGGCAAGCTCGCCGGCGCCGTGTTCGATGCAACGCATTCCGCCGGCTTGCACTTTCCGCGTCTTGCACAGGGCCAGTCACTGCGCGATCTCGATGCTGTCAGAGAGTTCGTCGCCGGTCCCGGATTGATTGCGCTGTGCGATCTGTTGTGGATGCCGATTTTTATAACAGCCTGCTTCATTCTTCATCCATGGTTCGGCGCCATCGCGATCGGTGGTGCCGTCGTCATCCTCGCGCTGACGTTGGCGAGTGAATTCGCGACCACCAAACGCCTCGGCCTCGCATCACGCGCTTCTATCGGCGCCACCCAGCGCGCCGTTTCCGCGCTTCGCAATGGGGAGGTGATTCAGGCGATGGGGATGCTCGGCGTCCTGCGCAAGGCGTGGCTCGAGCAGCATGGCGAGGCGCTCGACCTGCAGGCGGCGGCGGGGGCCCGCTCCGGATTGATCTCAGCGGCATCGAAATTCGTGCGCATGTTCCTCCAGACCATGATCCTGGGACTCGGCGCTTATCTCGCGATCCACAATCAGATCTCCGCCGGTATGATCATTGCGGCATCCATCTTCGTCGGGCGTGCGCTGGCCCCGGTCGAGGGTGTGGTCGGAAACTGGAAAGGCATGACCAACGCGCGCAACAGCTGGGCAAGGCTCGCCAAGCTGTTTGCCGTTGCCGGCGAGCCGAAGCAGCAGGTCAAGCTGCCGCGACCGCTGGGCCACCTGAAACTCGACACCGTCTTCGCAGGGCCGCCCGAGCAATCCCGTGCGACACTGCGAAACGTTTCGCTGGAGGTGATGCCGGGCGAGGTGTTGGGAATCGTCGGCCCCAGCGCCGCGGGTAAATCCACTCTGGCAAGAGTCATCACCGGGGTCTGGCCGCAGTTCTCCGGGCACGTGCGGCTTGACGGAGCCGATTTCGCGCATTGGGATGCGCAGGAGCGCGGGCAGTATGTCGGCTACCTGCCGCAGGACGTTGAGCTGTTTTCCGGGACCGTCGCGGAGAACGTCGCGCGCTTCCAGCAGGTCGAATCCGATTCCATTATCGAGACTGCACGTCTTTGTGGCTGCCACGATATGGTTCAGCTGCTGCCCGACGGCTACAACACGGCGATCGGCGAGGGTGGAGCGGCGCTGTCCGGCGGTCAACGCCAGCGCATTGGCCTGGCCCGCGCATTTTTCGGCAGGCCCTCTCTTGTCGTGCTTGACGAGCCGAACGCCTCTCTCGACCAGAGCGGTGAGGAGGCGTTGATCGAAGCGATCCGCCGCTATCGATCATTTGGTTGCACCATTGTGCTGATCACCCACAAGATCAACGTGCTGGCGGCCGCCGACAAGATCGTCGTTCTCGATGACGGTGTGGTCCAGGCCTTTGGCAGCCGCGAGGAGGTGCTTAAACGGCTGACTGCGCCCCGCCCGGTTCGCCCGGCGCTCGATCAACGGGCCGCGCCATGCTGAAGAGCATCCTTCATGCGATCGTGCCGGCCACGGGACAACGTCGCGCGACAGTTGCGGGCTATGCGCTGATCGTCCTGACCTTCGGGGTGATGGGCGGCTGGGCCGCGGTAGCGCCGCTCGACCGCGGCGTGATTGCCCAGGGCATTGTCATGATCGAGGACAGCCGCAAGGTCGTGCAGCATTTCGAAGGCGGCATGGTGAGCGAGATCCTGGTCAAGGAAGGACAGACGGTCACGGAGGGCGCGCTGGTGGTGAGATTGTCGCCGCTGCAGGCCGGATCGAATCTCGATACGATTCGCAGCCAGCTCGACAGCGCGCTGGCACTCGAGGCGTCGCTCGCAGCGGAGCTGGATCGGCGCGACAGCATTACATTCCCCGATGAGCTGCTGTCGCGGCAGGCCGTCTCGCCGGTGCTGGCCCGCATCATCGAAGACCAGAAGCTTCAGTTCGACGAACGCAAACGTTCGCGTTCCGCCCAGGTGACGCTGATCGAGGCCAAGGTCCAGCAGTTGCAGACCGAAACCGAAGGCATTGCCGTCGAGAAATCATCCACCGAGAAGCAGATCGGCTTCATCGACGAGGAATTGTCCGGTCTGCGTTACCTGAAAGAGAATGGCCTGATTCCCGTTACACGTGTCCTCACCATGGAAAGGGAACGGGTTCGCCTCGAGGGGATCGTCGGGCGGGCGGTGGCTGATACCGCGAAGGCCGCCAATGGCATGAATGAGGCGCGGCTGCAGATCACCCAGCTCAATCAGAAATTCCAGGAAGAGGTATCGGCCCAGCTGCTCGACGCCCGGCAGAAGATCAACACCGCGAGGGAAAAATTGGTGGTGGCGCGGGATCTGCTGTCACGCCTCGATATCCGGGCGCCTCGGAGCGGCACGGTGCAGAACCTCAAAGTTTTCACCGTGGGTCAGGTCGTTCGCTCCGGCGAGTCGCTGATGGAGATCGTGCCGACGCGCGAGACGCTGGTCGTTCACGCCCAGCTCCCCGTCAATTCGATCGAACATCTTCGCGTCGGGCAGACGGCGGAAATCCGGTTTCCTGGCTTCCACTCGCGCCGGCTGCCGATGATGACAGGAACGCTCGCCTCGGTGTCCCGGGATCGGCTGGTCGACGACATCACCAAGCAGCCCTATTTTCTCGGCCTCATAAATCTGTCACAAGCGACCATCGACGACCGTTATCGGGACCGTCTGGTGGCGGGCATGCAGGCCGATGTGGTGATTGCGACCGGCGAGCGAACGGCGCTGGAGTACATGATGTCTCCGCTGTCGGATGCCTTGCACAGCTCGTTCCGGGATTGAGCAGCCGGATCTTGTGAGATCCGGTGCCTTCGGACTTGCGCCGGGATCGAAATTTACCAATTGTTAGCATTAATAAAGCATTTTTAAGTGTTGGCAGGGCTATCGGCTGATATTGGCGATGTTTCGGGGCAGAGCGAAAAATGTTTCAGCTTTTTCTGCGTGCGCGGGCCAACAACTATTTCAAATCGCGCTCGGCCAATCGTGATGCCGAGACCGACGTGTCGCGCATCGCGTCGATCGCGCGCTCGATCGACGATGCGGTGGCCGCGGCTGAAGCCGAGTGGTCGGGGCTGAGCTTGCGAATCGAAGATGTATTGGCGCGGGCTGCCGTCACACTGGGCAACGACAGCGACGAATACTTGACCCGCGAACCGCTCGACACCCATCACCACAATCTGTTCGACAAGGAAATTGCCAACGGGCAGCGCCGGCTGGAACAGCTGTCCCAGAGCATCAAGCATTTCAAGTTTCTGAAAGCCGCGCTGCTGTCGCGTTTTCCCGACTTCAAGATGCCGGTCGATACGGCCAAGTAGGCTTTCAGGTGGGGCTTTGCCCCTGTGGCGGGCGGGCCTCGTCCCATCGTATGATCGGGCATGATTGACGATCCCAACTGGTCCCGTGCGGATTCGACGTACCGGCGTCTCAAGGACATGATTGCGCGCGGCGAGCTGAAGCCGGGAGATCGCATGCGCGAAATCGACCTGGCGGAAAGGCTCGACGTCAGCCGGACGCCGATCCGCGAGGCCATCGGCCGGCTTGCGTCGGAAGGCCTTGTGGAATTGGCCCCGTCGCGTGGCGTGATGATCACGCGCCTCGACAAGCAGCAGGTTCGCGAACTCTACGCGCTCCGGGAAAACCTGGAGGGGAGCGCCGCTGCACTGGCGGCCCAGTCGGCGTCGGCTGACGAACTGTCGAATATCAGGAGCCTTCTGGAAATTCTTGAGCGCAAAGGCCTGTCGACCGGCGACCTGGCCCGGCACAATCGCGCGTTTCATGCGGCGATCCACGAAGCCGCGCACAACCGCTACCTGGCGCGGGCGCTGGAACAGCTGTCCGACTCGCTCGCATTGTTGCCCGGCACGACCTTCCAGACCGAAGGCCGGGCGCTCGAGGCTCATCGGGAGCATCGCGAGATGGTCGAGGCGATTGCCGGCCGGGACGCGGCCAGGGCGGAGCAATTGGCCCGAACCCATATTCGCAATGCCGGCCGCATTCGTTTGGCGATGATGTTCGAGAATGACCGAAGCTGAGGGGTGGCCGATCGGATAAGCGTCCTTGCGTCTGAAGTAATTGCATGCAATTGTATACAACAATGAAACAGACACCGGTGCTCACTCTATATGGGGGACGCGCGTGACCCCCGACCCCGGCCAGAGGCCGGATGTTCTGGTGATCGGCGGCGGCAACGCGGCGTTGTGTGCGGCCATCGCCGCGCGTCGCGCGGGGGCGTCTGTTCTGGTGCTGGAGGCGGCGCCCAAATTCTACCGGGGCGGCAACACCCGCCATACCCGCAACATGCGCTGTGCCCACGACACGGCAACCGGCACCCTGACCGGTCCTTATACCGAGGATGAGTTCTGGGACGATCTGATGCGCGTCACCGGCGGCAAGACCGACGAGGCGTTGTCGCGTTTGATGATCCGCCAGTCCAAGGAGATGCTGTCTTGGATCGTCGACCAGGGCGTCCGTTTCCAGCCCTCACTGGGCGGCACGCTCAGCCTCGGGCGCACCAACTCGTTTTTTCTCGGCGGTGGCCGCGCCATGCTCAATGCGCTGTACCGGACCGCGGAAGCGCTCGGTGTCGAGGTCGGTTACGATGCTGAGGTCGTCACGCTTGAGATCGAGGATGGTATGTTCCTGTCGGCGACAATCGCCGGTGGCGAGGTTATCCGGGCGGGTGTGCTGATTGCTGCATCCGGCGGCTTCGAAGCCAACATCGAATGGCTGAAGCAGGGCTGGGGAGAGCCCGCCGAGAATTTCCTGATCCGTGGCACGCCTTACAATCGTGGAACGGTGCTGCGTTTGCTGATGGAGCATGGCGCGGAGACCATCGGTGATCCGACCCAATGCCATGCGGTGGCCATTGATGCCCGTGCCCCGAAATTCGACGGCGGCATCATCACCCGGCTGGATTGCGTGGTGTTCGGAATCGTCGTCAACAAGCTTGCGCAACGTTTTTACGATGAAGGCGAGGATGTCTGGCCGAAGCGTTATGCAATCTGGGGCCGGCTGGTGGCGGCGCAGCCGGATCAGATCGCCTATATCATTTTCGACGCCTCATCGCTGCAGTTGTTCATGCCCTCGCTCTATCCGCCGATCAGCGCCGGCACGATCGAGGAACTGGCCGGCAAGCTGCAACTGGATCCGGCGGTGCTCGGCAAGACCGTCGCGGATTTCAATGGCGCGGTTCAGCCGGGGACCTTCGATCACACCGTTCTGGACGATTGCCGGACCGAGGGGCTGACGCCGCCGAAAACGCACTGGGCGCGGCGGGTCGAGCAGCCGCCGTTCTATGCCTACCCGGTTCGGCCCGGGATCACCTTCACTTATCTTGGCACCCGCGTGAATGCAGATGCCCGGATCATGATGAACGATGGCCGTCCCTCGGTGAACATGTTCGCGGCCGGCGAGATCATGGCTGGCAATGTGCTGGGGCAGGGGTATGCCGCCGGCATCGGCATGACCATCGGCAGCGTGTTCGGCCGGATCGCGGGAGAGAAGGCGGCGCGTCATGCACGCAACTAGCACACTGGAAGAAGCCGATCGGCTGATGACCGTCTGCAACTCCTGTCGCTATTGCGAGGGACTGTGCGCGGTGTTTCCGGCGATGGAAATGCGGCGTTCGTTCTCCGACGGCGATCTGAACTATTTCGCCAATCTCTGCCATGCTTGCGGCGCCTGTTATGTCGACTGCCAATTTTCACCGCCGCACGCGTTCAACGTCAACGTTCCTCAGGTCCTTGCCGTCGCCCGCAACGACTCCTACGCGGCCTATGCATGGCCGCGCGCTTTCTCCGGCCTGTTTGCGCGCAACGGGCTGGTCATCAGCGTGGCCGCGGCGCTCAGCATGGCGATCTTCATCTTCGGCTTTGCTGCCGCCAACGACAGTTCGGTGCTGTTCGCTACGCATCGTGGTCCGGGCGCGTTCTATCGTTTGATGCCCCACAACGCGATGGCGCTGCTGTTCTCGGCCGCATTGCTTTACGCGCTGGTCGCCATGGCCATGGGATTGCGCTTGTTCTGGCGCGACATCGGCGAGGCGCCGCAAACTCTCGCGGCGCCGTTGCCGCTATGGCAGGCGATGAAAGACGCCGGCCGCCTGCGTTATCTCGATGGCGGCGAGGACGGATGCTTTAATGAGGACGACCGGCCCAACGACCGCCGCCGCCTGTTTCATCACCTGACATTCTACGGCTTCTTGCTGTGTTTTGCGTCGACCACGGTTGCGACGCTCCACCACTACCTGCTGCACCGGGAGGCGCCGTACCCTTGGTACGACCTGCCGGTGCTGCTGGGGACGCTCGGCGGCCTGGGGCTCATCGTTGGTCCCATCGGCCTGCTGCAGGCCAAGCTGAAGCGCGACCCCATGATGGCCGATCGGACACGCCTTGGAATGGACGTCGGCTTCCTGGCCATGCTGTTTCTGACCAGCGCCACGGGACTGGCCCTGCTGCTGCTGCGGGAGACGGCCGCGATGGGGCTGTTGCTGGCGTTGCACCTCGGCGTCGTGTTCAGCCTGTTCATCACCATGCCCTACGGCAAGTTTGTGCACGGCCTTTATCGTTTTGCCGCCCTTGTCCGTTATGCGCGGGAGCGTCACGCGGGCCCCTGAGACCGCCGCGCCGGCTTTATCCTACCAAGGACCTCAAAGGAGGAAACGCTTTCTCCTCGTTCGGAAGATTTGGAATTCAATATCGCAGCCGGTTGCGACATCCTGATCGCCTCACGCCATGGGCATCGGGGACGACAATGAACGCCAGCGTCATTCTGAAGGATCTTGCCGAGGCGGCCGATGGTTACGGCGACAATGCGCCGTCGCGATGGCGCCTCGATACCATCGTGTCCGAGCTGCGGCGATCCCGCGACGTCACCCACAACATCCGGCAGGACGGGCCCTTCCGGCGGCCGCCGTCCCGGACCGCCCTTGAAGCCATTCTGAATGGGCTGACTGAAACACTGTTTCCCCGCCATTATGGGCAGTCCGATCTCGATCCCGACAACATCGATTATTTCGTCGGCAACACCCTGAGTGTGGCCCTCAATTCGCTGCTCGAACAGGTCCATCGTGGAACGCTGTTCGTATCCGAGCAGCCCGTGTCCGATCAGCAGTTTCAGGATGCGATCGATCTGACCCGCACCTTTGCCTCGAAGCTGCCGGATGTCCGCGGGCTGTTGGTCAGTGACCTGCGCGCCGCGTTTGTCGGCGACCCTGCGGCGACCAACTTTCCGGAAATCCTGATTGGATATCCCGGCATGACCGCGATCATCCATCACCGGCTGGCCCATGTGCTCTATCAGCTCGGTGCCAGGCTGCTGGCGCGGCTGATAGCGGAGATTGCCCATACCAGGACCGGCATCGATATTCACCCCGGCGCCACCATCGGGGCCAGTTTCTTTGTCGACCATGGAACGGGTGTGGTCATTGGCGAGACCGCCATTGTCGGCGAGCGCGTGCGGATCTATCAGGCCGTCACCCTGGGCGCCCGGCATTTCCCGACGGACGAGACGGGACGGGTGGTGAAGGGCAATCCGCGCCACCCGATTGTCGAGGATGATGTCGTGATTTACGCAGGCGCCACCATCCTCGGCCGCATCGTGATCGGGCGGGGATCGACCATCGGCGGCAATGTGTGGCTGACGGAGGACGTGCCGCCCAACAGCGTCGTCACCCAGGCGACCGTGCGCAGCAAGGTCAATCCGGCCTGACCCCGATCAATCGACGATATCGTGGTGGAAATTTCTATTCCAGCTGGAAGACGGAAAACTCTATTCGCGGTGCTTTGTGATCGAAGACGTGCGCGGTCGCACGGAACGTCTCTTTCAATTACGACGGATACAGCGGGCGTCAGCAGCGGAAGCGGGCCGCGGGATGAGGCGCGGTGAGACGTGCGTGTCCCCGGCCGAACAGCTTTTGGCGCAGCGTTCCCGGTTGATAGGCCTCCTTGTAGCGGCCACGTCGAACCAGTTCCGGCACCAGAAGATCCGCGATATCCTCGAAGCTTTCGGGCGACACCGCGAAGGCGAGATTCAGTCCGTCGACGCCGGTTTGCTCAATCCAGGTCTCGATGTCGTCGGCGACCTTGTCGGGGGTGCCGACCAGCAACGGGCCAATACCGCCGATGCCGACATGCTCGGCGATCTCCCGCACCGTCCAGACACGGTCGGGATCGGCGCGGCTGATGTTGTCCATGGCGGAGCGCCCGGCCTCGTTCTGGACATGACGCACCTCCTGATCGAGGTCGTAGGTCGAGAAGTCGACCCCGGTCCATCCGGACATCAGCGTGAGGGCGCCTTCATGATTGATATGGCGGCGATACTCGGCGTGCTTGGCCGCGGCTTCGGCCTCCGTTTCCCCGAGAATGACGGTCATCAGGCTGAAGATCAGGATCTCGGCCGGATTGCGCCCGACTTCGGCAGCGGCCGCGCGAATCGCCGCGACGCGTGCCGCAATGATCTTGGCGGAGGGGCCGGACATGAACACGCACTCGGCGTGCCGCGCCGCGAACGCCCGCCCGCGCGGCGACGTGCCGGCCTGGTAAAGCAGCGGCGTTCGCTGCGGAGAGGGTTCGCTCAGGTGAATCGCATCCAGTCGGTAATTCTCGCCTTCATGCTGGACACGATGGACTTTGGAGGGATCGGCAAAGATCCCCCGCGCGCGGTCGCGCACCACGGCATCATCCTGCCAGCTTCCTTCCCAAAGCTTGTAGACGACGTCCATGTACTCATCCGCGACATCGTAACGGTCGTCATGGGCCTTCTGGTTGTCCTTGCCCATGCCGCGCGCCGCGCTGTCCAGATATCCCGTCACCACATTCCAGCCGATGCGGCCTTCGGTGAGATGGTCCAGCGTCGACATGCGGCGGGCGAACGGATAGGGCGGCTCATAGGACAGCGTGCAGGTCACACCGAAGCCGAGATGTTCGGTGACCGCAGCCATCGCCGAAACCAGCAGCATCGGATCATTGACCGGCACCTGGGTGGCGTTTCGCAATGCGGCGTCTGGGGTTCCGCCATAGACGTCGTAGACTCCCAGCACGTCGGCAAGAAACAGCCCGTCAAACCGTCCGCGTTCCAATGTCCGCGCCAGATGCAGCCAATAGGGCAGGCGATTGTAGTCGCTGGAGCGATCCCGTGGATGGGTCCATAGCCCCGGCGATTGGTGTCCGACGCAATTCATGGCGAACGCGTTGAAGCGAATTTGTGTTGTCACGGCCGATGACCTCAAGCATCTCACCAGGCCGACGTAACCTCATTCGATGTTGTGTTGCAATCGCGGACGTTACGACAACGTCCTCGGCCTCCCAGACAGATCTCTCCGGCGGAAACGTTCCGTCTGGCGCCGTTCAAGCAGAATATTCGTCCGGTCACCAGCTTGCCGGCAGCCGCTTCAAGCCGCGCAGCACGAAGGTTGGCCGCCATTCCGGATTGTCGACATCGTCGATCCGCAGATTCGGCAGCCGCCGCAACAGCGTCGCGATCGCGATCTCGGCTTCGATGCGCGCAAGCTGGGCGCCGAGACAGAAGTGAATACCGCCACCGAAGGACAGCGGACGTACGTTCGGCCGGGCAATGTCGAGGCGATCGGGGTGGTCGGGATAAACTGCGGGATCGCGATTGGCCGAACCCAGCAGGCAGAGCACGTTTTCGCCCTTGGGGATTCGCACGCCGCCGAGATCGTCGATGTCTTCCAGCGCCACGCGCCCAGTCGACTGGACCGATGAATCGTAACGCAGGAATTCTTCCACCGCGTTGGTGATCAGCGATGGATTGGCCTTGAGCAGCGCGAGCTGATCGGGATTGCGATAGAGCGCAAGCAGGCCGTTTCCGATCAGGTTGACCGTTGTCTCATGTCCCGCTCCGAACAGCAGGATGATGTTGGCGGTCAATTCCTCGTTGCTGAGCTTGTTGCCGTCTTCCTCGGCGTGCACCAACTGCGACGTCAGGTCATCGCCGGGGCTGCGTCGCCGCAGCTCGAACAGCTGCCGGAAATACATCTGGGCCATCTCGTTGCCTGCATTGGCCTCCTCGATTTCCTGCGCCGTCAACGGCACCGGATCGAGCAGACGTCCGCCGTCGCGCGAGCTCTTGTAGAAGGCCTCGCGATGGTCTTCGGGGATTCCGAGCATGTCGCAGATGATGGTCACCGGCAGCCGGAACGCGAAGTCCTCGATCAGGTCCATGTGTCCCTGCGGCTCTATCCGGTCGAGTGTCTCGTCGACGATCTGCTGGATGCGCGGGCGCATGTCTTCGACCCGGCGCGCCGTAAACGCCTTGACCACCAGGCCGCGCAACCGCGTGTGATCCGGCGGATCTTGCACCAGCATCCAGTGCCGCATGCTGCGATACACCGGCTCCTCCAGGATTTGCGCGCCGCTGCGCCGCGTCATCCGGTCGACGAAATCCTTGCCGAAGCGTTTGTCGCGCATCACCAGGCTGACTTCGGCGTGCCGGCTGGCAAGATAAATTCCGAGTGGCGTCAGGTGCACGGGATCGGTGGTGCGCAGTCGCGCATAAGCGGGATAGGGATCGCGGATGAAATCCGGCGCGAGCGGGTTGAACAGTGGTTCCGCCTTCGCAGCCTGAAGATGCTCGTTCATAAGCGCCTCGCAGCGTGGGCCGTTGAGCTGATGTTTTGATAGCGAATATGTCGATGCTACGTCGTCCGGTGTGACGACGCAAAAGAAGTATCTGACAATATCCGCGCGGAATCTGACAATCTTCTTGCGACCTGGCTCTGCCAAAACGCCGCGGGGCCCCTTCGTGCATCGCTGAAAAAGACAATCCTATGAAGGGGTTAATTCACCAGATCGTCATCGGGCGGATACGTTGACCGATCAGGATGCGTGCGCAATAGTCGCGACCGCGATGCACGCACCACAACAGCAAGAACACAAGGAGAAGCGCCGTGGCATACGATCGCTCAACCGTTGAAGCGGTGATCAACCTCTATTTCGATGGCCTGTACGAAGCGGATGCGGACAAGTTGAGATCCGCCTTTCATCCATCCGCGGACTTGCGCGCGACGGAGAAGGGCGAGCTGCAGATCCTGACCGTGCCGGACTGGCTCGATCGCGTGAAGCAACGGACATCCGGCAAGGCGAGCGGACAGGCGCGCGAGGATTTCATCGTGACCATCGATCGGTCGGATGACTCCACGGCCTTTGTCAAAGTGCGCTGTCAATTGCCGCCGCGCTACTTCACCGACTATCTGGTCGCGATGAAGCTTTCGGATGGCTGGCGTATCGTGTCGAAGTCGTATCGGTATGATGTGAGAGACTAGAGCTTTTTCCGTTCCGATAGAATCGGAATGGAAGCCCTAGATTCTAGTTTTGACGCGTTTTCTTCACGCGAACCGGTATCCACTTCGCTCGAAAACGCTCTAAGCCTCGTCGTCGGCCAGCAGATGCGCGAGTAGCGTCACCGCGTCGTGGAAATCCTCCATGCGCATCTGCTCGTCCGGATTATGGCTGCCGTTCTGGTTGCGGATGAACAGCATCATGCTGGGCACGCCCTGATTGGCGAACACAGCAGTGTCGTGTCCGGCGCCGCTGGCAAGGCTTTGGTGGGCAATTCCGAGACGGGTGGCATGGGCGGCGAGGGCGTCATGAAGCGGGCGGCTCATGACCGCCGGCGTGCTGCCGGTGCGCTTGCCGAGCCTGAAGTGCACGCCGCGCTTCGCCTCGATCGCACCGACGAGACGGTCGAGATGGGTTTCGATCCGGTCCAGGATCGCCACGTTCTCGCTGCGCACGTCGAGACAGAAGCGCACTTCGCCCGGCACCTTTGCAAAAGCGTGCATGGTCGGATCGGTGAAGAACTCGCCGACAGTGATCGTCGCCCGTTGCCCTTCCGCTTCGATCTCGGCCCAGAGCGCGTCGAGATCGGTGATGAGATCGGCCATGGCGAAGACGGCGTCATGCCGGTAGGGCCGGGCGACTGCGCCCGAGTGCCCATAGGTGCCGTGGCAGACGGCCTTGCGATAGCGGAAGCTGCCGGCGATGCCGGTCACGAGCCCAACCGGGATGGCCTGGGTGTCCAGCACCGGCCCCTGCTCGATATGCAGTTCGACGAAGCCGTGGATGCGCGCGGGCGACAGGTGCGCCGCACCAGCGGCTACCGCATCGGGCCGCAGGCCGAGCTGCGTCATATGATGGCGCAGGCTCTGGCCTGAATCGGATCGGGGCAGATCTAGCACGTCGGCTGGCAACAGCCCGAATGCGGCGCGGCTGCCGATATAGGATGCGGGAAACCAGGTGCTCTCCTCAGCGCGGAACACCGCGACTGTGATCGAGCGTCGTGGAACGATACCGGCCCGCCGCAGGCTCGCAACTGCTGCGAGGCCGCCGATCACACCAGCGGCGCCATCGAAATTGCCGCCATGCGGCACCGTGTCGACATGGGAGCCGACCATCCAGACAGGCAATGACGGATCGCGGCCGGCCATGGTCAGGAACATGTTGCCGGCGGCGTCGATCTCGGGCGTGAGCCTGAGCGCGAGGCCGGCGTTGCGCATCAAATCATGGGCGCGCTGCTCGCCGTCGCCATAGGGCGCCCGGGTGACGCCGGGATCGTCGCGGCTGAAATCCATCAACCCGGCAAACAGCCGCTCGGACAATTCGCGGTCGGCTTCGAGGCGTTGAGTCATGCTGAAAGCATCCTCATGGCAGGCGCCGGTGCGCCCAGACGTCGGGATTGACGAGAGACGCCGGCCGTTGTCCGGCCAGCACATCGATGACTTGCTCCACCACCGCCTCGGCGGTTCGCACCAGGCAGGCCGTGGTCGAGCCGGCGACATGCGGTGTGAGGATCGCGCGCTGCTGGCGCAGCAACGGATGATCGGCCGGCATGTCTTCACTGGCAAAGACGTCGAGCCCGGCGCCGCCGATGCGTCCGGCCTCCAGCGCCGCGATCAGCGCCGGCTCGTCGATCAGCCCCCCGCGGCTGGTGTTGATGAGAAAAGCATCTGACTTCATGCTGGCCAGCTCGGTGAGCCCGATCAGTCCGCGGGTCTGCGCGGTCAGCGGCAAATGAAGCGACACGACATCAGCGCGCTCGATCACCGCGGCGATGGTTTCAGCGCGTTCGGCCGGCACGGCGGCGAAGTCGGCCTCGGGCCGGCTTGGACCGTACGCGATCACCCGCATGCCCAGCCCCGCCGCAAGACGCGCGGTTGCCCGGCCGATCTGGCCGAAGCCGATCACGCCGAAGCAGCGGCCTTGCAGCTCCAACAGGCCGGCGTTGTACTTGAAGCCGAAATTCCCGGTGCGGACGGCATGGTCCGCGGCCGGCAGAGCCTTGACCAATGCAAACATCAGCGCGATTGCATGCTCGGCGACCGAGCGGGCATTGGCGCCAGGCGTGTTGACCACGGCTATGCCCGCGCGGCTCGCCTCCGGCAGCGCCACCGGATCGGTGCCGGCTCCGTGGACGCCGATGACCCGCAGATGCGGGGCCGCGGCGATCGCATCCGCAGGAAAGCCGATGTTGCGTGTCACCACGGCGATGCAGCCGGCGGCCTCTCGCGCCAGGGTGACGGCGTCAGTCGCGGTGGCAAGGCGTGGGCGCAGCCCGGCCCTTTCGAGACGATCGAGGCCGGCGGCGTGGATCGGCTGCACGATCAGGCAGTCCCCCAGGCGCTCGCCGGTTACGCGGCTCGTTGCAGTGCGCGCCGCTCCGTCGCGCTTGAAATCCTCAAATGTCATGTCCGGGTTCACACTATCAGCGCGCCACAGCCTGTGCGGAGATCAGGGCTTGCTCGAGATGCGCGCGCATCCGCCTGGAGGCCACGGCGAGGTCCCCGGCCGAGACGGCTTCGATGATGGCAAGATGCTCGCGGCACCACTCGCGTACGCGGCGGCTGTCGAAGTAGCTGCCGAATTCCAGCAATCGTCTTAGGCGATTCTGGTACTGGATCGCCTGGGCAAAAAAAGCGTTGCCGCAAAATTCGGCACACATTTCGTGAAACGCCGCATCGGTCTCGAACAACTGTGTGTTGCTGACGGATGTAATGTCGGGGTGCGCGATGAGATAGAGATGCTGCAGGCGCATCCGCTCGATCGCGGCGTGATCCGCCTTGAACGTCGGCAGCAGGAAGCCGGCGGGCTCGAGCGTCAGGCGGAATTCATAGCTGCCGCGGAGCGAGACCAGGGAGTCGAGCGTCGGCAGGAAGGTCCAGCCATGGCCCTTGTTGCGGGCGATCAGGCCGTCCTCCGCAAGCCGTGACAGGATGCGCGTCAGAGCAACGCGATCGACATCGTACCGGCGTGCGATTTCGCTCTGCGTGATGGAATTCGGAAGGACATTATCGAGGCGATCGCGCACGAGTTGCAGATACAGCTCCTCCTCGATCGTGGTGGGAACCTCGATTTCGATGCGGTGCAACGTATCGAACGGCTTGCGCAGGAAGTAGCCGTGATTCTTCCGCGTTTCCACGATGCCACGCTCTGCCAGAAGATCGAGTGCAGAGCGGATCGGCGTGCGCGAAACGCCGACCAGGTCGGCAAGCTGCTGCTCGCGCAAGTGGTGGCCTGGCTCCAGCTTGGCGTCCCGGATCACGTCCAGGATCTGATTGGCCAGCCGGAAACGGTTTTGTTGGGTCGACCGCGCCATGGGGGAAGGGAACCGGAAAGATCTATCAAAAGTACAGTTTGGTATTTTTCATACAATAGCATTCCGAGGGAACATGTCAAAAATCGCCTGATCAAAGCTTAATCAGGCGCTGCCTGCGAATAGGGCTTGACGAAACTAAGGGCAATTATTGTACATTAATAGTTAATAAAACAATCAGACACAGGTGTCACCCCATGTCTTCACGCATGTTGCCTTCACCCATGTCGTCCTCACCCATGTCGTCCTCACCTAAGTCGCCCACGTCACGTTTACGGATTGTCTGCGGACTGCTGTCGCTCTGTCTGTCCGGGCCGGCGATGGCGGGCGATCTGCCCTCGGCCACGCTGGTGGAGAAGGGCGCGCTGACCTACGGCGTGGCCGGCACCTTCTCGCCGTTCGAGTTTCAGAAGGACGGCAAGCTGACCGGCTTCGACATCGACCTGATCGTCGCCCTCGGCAAGAAGCTCGGTGCTGAAGCAAAGCCGATGAACATGGAGTTCAAGGGCCTGATCCCCGCGCTCCAGGGCGGGCGCATCGATCTCATCAATTCGGCGATGTACATCAACGAGCAGCGCGCCGCACAGGTCGAGTTCATCCCGTATCTGAAGATCGGCAGCCTGGTCATGGTGCAGGCGGCCAATCCGGCGAAGATCACCGGCCGCGATAATTCGCTGTGCGGCAAGACCATCGCCGTTACGCTCGGCGGCATCCAGGAGAGCTACGCCCGGCAGGATGACAAGCGCTGCCGCGACGGCGGGCTCGCGGGCATCACGGTGTTGACGCTGCCGACGGCGCAGGATTCGGCGCTGACCCTGCGGCAGGGTCGCGCCGACGCTCTGTTCAATTCCACGCCGGGCGCCGTCGAGCTGATGGACAAGCTGCCGGGCGTCTACGCCATGGTCGGGCCCGAGTTCGAAGCCAACACCCAGATCGGCATGGCGGTGCGCAAGGGCGATACGGCGATGAAGGCGGCGATCGAAGTCGCGCTTAAAGCGGTCGTCGCCGACGGCACCTACAAGACGTTGATCGAAACCTGGAAGTTTCCCGCCTCGGTGTCACTGCTCAACTGAAAAAGGCGCTGCCATGTCCGTTGAGCTTGTCCTGCAGTATCTGTTTTCGGCGAACTTCATCCGCGGCGCGGGGATGACCCTGCTGCTGACGGCGACCTCGCTGCTGTTCGGTGTCGCGATCGGCCTCGTGCTGGCATTGATCCAGGAGAGCCAGACGCGCGTCGGGCAGGTTGTAACCCTCGTTTATCTCTGGCTGTTCCGCGGCACGCCGGTGCTGTTCCAGGTCATCTTCATCTACAACGTACTGCCGTCGTTCGGGATCAAGCTGTCGGCCTTTGTGTGTGCCGTGCTGGCGCTGTCCCTGAACGAGGGCGCCTACATGGCGGAAATCCTGCGCTCGGGCCTGCAGGCGGTGAAGAAGGGCCAGCGCACCGCCGGCCTCGCGCTCGGCATGACCGGCGGCCAGATGATGCGTCATGTCGTCGTTCCGCAGGCGGCGCGGATCGTGCTGCCGCCGATCGGCAACCAGATGATCGGCATGCTGAAGCTGAGCGCGCTGGTCTCGGTGATTGCCGTCGAGGAACTGCTGCTGGTCGCCAACCAGACCGCGAGCGCCGACTTTCGCTACTTCGAGGCGCTGACCGCCGCCGGCATCTACTATCTCGCGATGACGACGGCTTTCATGGGCCTGCAGATCCTGATCGAGACGGTGCTCGATCCCAAGAAACGCCAGCGGATGCGGCGCCTGTCGCTGACCGAGCGGATGCTCGGCACCTCCAAAACGTTTGCCGTCCGATAAATGGGGGAAGCGGTCATGCAGCACCTTCTCGAAATCGTCGGCATCAACAAGAGTTTCGGATCGGTGCAGGTGCTGAAGACCTGCAGCATGACGGTGGCGGCGAAGGAGACCGTTGTGGTCATCGGCCCGTCCGGCTCCGGCAAGTCGACGCTACTGCGCTCCGTCAATCTGCTGGAGCCCGTCGACAGCGGGGATATCTTTTTTGCGGGCGAAAACATCACGCGCGAGCGCAAGAAGGCGCATCTGCTGCGCCAGCAGATCGGCATGGTGTTCCAGAATTTCGAGCTGTTCGCGCATCTGTCGGCGGTCGAGAACGTGATGCTGGCGCCGGTGAAGATCCTTGGCGTCGACCGGGCGGATGCGCACGACATCGCCGTCGAGCTGCTGCGCAAGGTTCAGATCCCGGAGAAGGCGGATGCCTTTCCCGACGAACTGTCGGGCGGCCAGCAGCAGCGCGTCGCGATCGCCCGCGCGCTCGCCATGCGTCCCAAGCTGATGCTCTACGATGAGCCGACCTCCGCGCTCGATCCGGAAATGATCCGTGAAGTGCTCGACGTCATGGCCGAGCTCAGCGCAGAGGGCATGACCAGCATTGTCGTGACCCACGAAATGGGGTTTGCCCGCCGCGCTGCCGACAGGATCGTGTTCATGGAGCACGGCGAGATCATCGAAAGCGCGCCGAGCGATCAGTTTTTCGGCGGTACGGTCAACGATCGTGCGCGGCGATTTCTTGACCAGATCCTTCATTGAGCCCGATGCCTGGAGCCTGCTGAATGTCCCAGTCACCCGACGTCGCCCGCATGAAGCGCGAACTGGCGAGTCTCGTCGCGATCGACACGCAAAATCCTCCCGGTGACGAAGCTCGCGCCGCGCAATACCTGCACAGTCTGCTTGCTGGCGCGGGCTTCGACGTCGCGCTGCAGGAGTATAAGCCGGCGCGCGTCAACGTGATTGCGCGGCTGGAGAACGGCGCCGGCCCGGTGTTCGCTTTCAACACCCACATGGACGTCGTGCCCGTGGGCGACGGCTGGTCGTCGGATCCCTTCGTTCTCAAGGAATCCGATGGGCGGCTCTATGGCCGCGGCGCCTGCGACTGCAAGGGGCCGCTGGCGGCGATGCTGGAGGCGATGCGGATGCTCGCGGCCGATCGCGCCGCATGGTCGGGCACGTTGCTCGGGGTCTTCGTTGCAGACGAGGAAATCGCCAGCGAAGGTGCCAAGTTTTATGCCGCCGGCGGTCCGAAGATCGACGCCGCCGTGGTCGGCGAGCCGACCTCGAACGCCACCTTTACCGCGCACAAGGGCAGCCTGCGTCCAGTGGTGCGGGTGCACGGCGTGTCGGCCCATTCCGGCACGCCGCATCTCGGCGAGAACGCGATCTATCGGGCCGGCGAACTTCTGGGCCTTGTCGCCGAGCATCACGACAAGGTCGTGCGCCATCGCACGCATCCGCTTGTCGGTGCCGCAAGCCTGACGGTCACCCGCATCAGCGGTGGCCATGCCGACAACGTGCTGCCCGGCGCCTGCGATCTGCTGCTGGATCGCCGGATGGTGCCGGGAGAGGACGAGGAGGTCGTCAAGAGTGAGATCGGCGACCTTCTCGCCTTCGCTCGCGAGCGCTTCGGATTGCGCGCGGAGATCGTCGACTACAAGGCGACCACCGGCGGCGCGACCGAGACGGCGCTCGACACCCCGATCGTGCAGGCAAGCCTGGCTGCAAGCCGCGCCCATGGCGCCGCCAAGCCCGGCCCCTTCGGTTTCCAGGGGGGCTGCGATCTCGTCCATTTCCGTGGCATCGGGGCGCAGGGAACGGTGATCGGCCCGGGCGACCTCGCCGTCGCCCACAAGCCCGACGAGTTCGTGCCGGTGGATGAGTTTATCGCCGCCAGCCTGATCTATCGCGATGTGGCGAAAGCCATGCTGCGGAACGGGAGCTGAGCCGTTGCGCGTCTCGCTGCATCAGTCGGATCTGCATTACGGCGGCGGCCTCCTGCTGCACACGGCGTCGTCGGGCAGCATTCCATATCTTGCGGAAATCTATCTGCGGCTCGACGATGGCGAGACGATCGGCATCGGCGAAGTCCGGGCCAACATCGCCTACCTCAATGGTTTCGCCGTGGGCGAGGTGAGAGAGAGCGCTGCCGCCGCAGTCGGAACCGTGGATTGGGCGCGCGATCCGGCCGAGTTGATCGCGACCATGACGGAATGGAGCGCGCCATTCATTGCGCCGGTGCGGACCCTGATCGACTGCGCGCTGCATGATTTTATCGCCCGTCGCGAGGGTCTGAGCGTTGCAGCCTGGCTCGGTGCGGCCGAACCGGATGTGGTCCGACCGACCAATCAGACGCTGTTCTGGTCGTCCTTCGACGAGTTTCTTGCGCAAGCGCAAGCCTATGTTGATCGCGGTTTCACCGATCTCAAGGTGCGGATTGCCGTCGCTGATTTCGCCGAGGATCTGCGCCGGGTCGCGGCGTTGCGTGCGCGCTTCGGCGCGCAGGTCAAGCTTGCGGCCGATGCCAATGGCCGCTGGTCGGCGACGGAGGCGCTCGAGAAGCTCGATGCGCTGGCTCGTTACGATCTTGCCTATGTCGAGCAGCCCATTCCGCCAGGAGACTGGGACGCCATCGACCGTCTCGCCGACCGAAGTCCGATACCCGTGATGCTCGACGAAAGCGTTGCTGCGGAGGACGACATTGCGCGGATCTGTGGCTATGGCGGTCGCATTTTCGCGCATCTGAAGCTGGTGAAACTCGGTGGCATCGCGCCGACGGTTGTCGCGGCGCGGCGGCTGTCGGCTTCAGGCGTTCCCTTCATGATCGGCCAGATGAATGAAGGCGCTGCTGCCACCGCGGCAACGCTTCACGTGGCCTGCGCGACGTCGCCCGCTTTCGCCGAACTCTACGGCGCCGACGGCCTCGTCAACGACCCTGTTTCGGGCCTTTCGTACACGGCGGGCGCCGTGCGGGTGGCCCATGCATCCGGCCTTGGCGTCGTCTTCGACGCCGCGGCCACTCACCTTATCGGAGACTACGGACATGGATAACGTCGGCGTTCGCCAGGGCGCGGAATCAGCCTTCCCGAAGACGGAATACGACCAGCGCGTGGCACGCGCGCGCAAGCTTCTGGCTACCGCCGGCATCGACGTCATGGTCGTGACCGGGCCGGAAAATATCTTTTACCTCACCGGCCAGCAGACGCCGGGCTATTACACCTTCCAGGCGCTGGTGCTGCCGGTGGAGGGCGAGCCGGCGTTCGTTGTCCGGCAGCTCGAATATTTCAACTTCATCGCCAACACCTTCATCACCAATGCGGAAATCTACCAGGACGGCGACCAGCCGGTGAATTTCCTGGTCAACGTCATCAAGGCGCGCGGCTGGGCGTCGAAGCGCATTGCCATCGACAAGCGCGGCTGGTTCCTTCCGGTCGCCACTTATGAGGCGCTGCGTGACAAGCTCGGCGCGATTCTCGACGGTGCCGGGATCATCGAGCAGCTGCGGATCGTGAAGTCATCGGCCGAACTCGAAAAGATCGCGACCGCTGCCTCCTATGTCGAAGCCGGCATGCGCGCCGGGCTTGCCGCGGTGAAAGCCGGTGCCAGCGAGAACGATTTCGTCTCCGCCATGGTGGGCACGGCGATCGCCGCCGGCTCCGAATATGTCGGCATGGAGCCGTTGGTGTCCGCCGGCCGCCGCTCGGGCGTGCCGCACGGCACCTGGCGTCGCGGCAAACTCGCTGCAGATGAGCCGGTGTTTCTTGAAATGGCCGCCTGCCACGATCGCTATCACGCCGCGCTGATGCGTTGCGCCTGGCTCGGCGCCATGCCGCAGCAGGCCGTCGACATGGAAAAGACCTGCCAGGACGGCCTTCGCGCGGCGATGGAGGCGATTCGCCCCGGGGCTGCATGTGAGGCGCCGCACATCGCCTGCCAACAGGTGATCGATCGCGCCGGCTATACCGACAACTTCAGGAAGCGCGCGGGCTACAGCATCGGCATCGCCTTTGCACCGGACTGGGGCGAGGGCGGCATCCTCAGTCTCTACACCGGCGTCACCACCGAGCTGCGGCCGGGCATGACCTTCCACATCCCGGTGGCGCTGCGCGTGTTCGGCCAGTTCACGGTCGGCGTCAGCGAGACCGTGGTCGTCACCGAAACCGGCTGCCGTGCGCTCAGCGCGATCGATCGTCCGATCCTGCGCATCGCCGCCTGAACGCCATTCATTTTGCAAGGGCAAGAATCATGAAAGATATCGGGGAATGTCACGCGCGGCTGCGCGGTCTGTTCAACATCACCGTCACGCCGTTCAAGCCTGACGGCGCCTTCGACCATGCGGGCTTGGCCCGCAACATTGAACGGGTCATCGGTCTCGGCTTCGATGGCATTTTGATCGGCGGCACCTACGGCGAGTTTCCGGCGATGTCGACCCAGGAACGCGCCGATCTGTTCCGGCGGGTGATGGATATCGTCGGCGATCGGGTGCCGGTGATGCTGTGCAGCGCCGGCTCCGACGTGCGCGTCGTCCGCGAACTGACGGCGCTGGCCGGTGATCTCGGCGGACTGCCGATGGTGACGCCGCCCTTCGTCTCGGAGGTGACGGATGCGCAGATCGTCGCGTTCTTCCGCGACATGATCCCGCTCTCGCGCACCGGCGTGCTGGTCTACAATGCGCCGGGCATCGGCATCACTCTGTCTCCTTCGACGCTGGAGCAGCTTGCCGAGATTCCGGGCGTGGTCGGCGTCAAGCAGGGTGACCTGTCGCCGACGGCGATCGACCAGATCGCCAACCGCATCGGTGGACGTATCCGTTTGTTCTGTGCCTCGGACCTCGCCTTTCTCGGACCGATGATGTGCGGCTTTGACGGCATCAGCTCGACCAACAGCTGTGCGCTGCCGGAGCTCATTCTCGCGGCCTATCGCGCGCTGGAATCTGGTGATGCTGCTACCGCGCGCGATCTGCATCGGCTCTGGTATCCGTTCCGGGCCCTGGCCCGCGAGTTCGGGCAGCCGCAGACCACCAAGGCGGCTATGAGCCTGCGCGGCTTCGACGGCGGCTCGGTGCGCCTGCCGTTGCGCGATCTCGGCGCCGCCAACATCGCGGCGGTGGCCCGAGTATTGCAAGAGCTGGCCGCCGACCGGCGATCCAGCGTTGCGCTGGCCGCCTGATTCTAACACGCGCAACGACAACGACGCGTGATGACGGCACACACAGATCATTTGCAGGAGAAGTCAAAAAATGAATCGCAGGCAGTTGTTGATGAGCGGCGCGTCCATTCTCTCGTTCGCCGCCGCGGCGAGTCTGACCGGACCGGCCATTGCGCAGAGCGGACAGGAGGTCGTCATCGGGGTGCTGTTCCCGATGTCCGGCGCCAATGCGCAGGTCGGTGTCGATGCGCGCCACGCCGTGGAGACGGCCGCCGACATCATTAACAACGCCCACGACCTCGACCTGCCGATGGCGAAGAACGCCGGCCTTGCCGGGCTCGGCAACGCCAAGATCAAGCTGGTGTTCGCCGATCATCAGTCCGACCCGCAGAAGGGCCGTGCCGAAGCCGAGCGGCTGATCACCCAGGAGAAGGTCTGTGCCCTGTACGGCTGCTATATGTCATCGGTATCGGCCACCGTCAGTGCCGTCGCTGAACGCTACAGCCTGCCGTTCCTGTGCTGCGATTCTTCCTCGCCAAGCCTGGCGCGCCGCGGCCTGAAGTATTTCTTCCGCCCCGCCGCCCAGGACGAGATGTTTTCGGCCGCGATGTTCGATTTCCTCGATGCGCAGAAGAAAGCGGGGAAGAAGGTCGAGACTGTCGGCATTTTCTTCGAGGACACCATCTTCGGCACCGATTCCGCGAACATCCAGCGCAAGCTGGCGACTGATCGCGGCTACAAGATCGTGGCAGATATCAAGTACAAGTCCAATTCGCCGTCATTGACCGCCGAAGTGCAGCAGCTCAAGTCGGCCAATCCGGACGTGCTGCTGCCGTCGAGCTACACCACCGACGCCATCCTGCTGATGAAGACCATGGACGAGCTCGGTTACAAGCCGAAGAACATCGTCGCCCAGGCCAGCGGCTTTTCCGACAAGGCGTTCTTCGACGCGCTGGGCGACAAGGCGGTCGGCGTCATTTCTCGCGCCAGCTTCTCGCTGGACATGGCGCAGAAGCGGCCCTCGATCCTCAAGGTCAACGCCATGTACAAGGCGCGCTCCAACCGCGATCTCAATGACAGCACGTCGCGTGAGCTGATGGGGCTGCTCGTTCTCGCGGACGCCATCGACCGTGCCAAGTCGACCGACGGCGAGAAGATGCGTGAAGCGCTGGCGGCGACCGATATCCCGGGCGAACGCACCATCATGCCGTGGAAGAAGGTGGGCTTCGGCGCCGACGGGCAGAACGTCGACGCCGATCCCGTGCTGATCCAGTACATCGGCGGTACGTTCGTCACGATTTTCCCCTCGGCGGTAGCCGTCGCCGAACCGCTTTGGCCGATGAACGCCTGATGATCGTGAGCGGGGAGGTATCGGCATCCATCGATACCTCCCCGCTTTTCGAGTAGTCTTTGTTTTCACATTGCTTTGAAACGGTGTTTCCGGATGTTGTGTTCATGACCACGCAGGCTTTGTTGCAAGTGCTGGCGAGCGGGCTGTTGATGGGGCTGATCTACGCCCTGATCGCGGTGGGGCTGTCGCTGATCTTCGGGCTGATGGACGTGGTGAACTTCGCCCATGGCGAGTTCCTGATGCTGGCGATGTACGCCACCTTCGGCCTGGTGCTGGCCACCACGCTCGATCCGATCCTGCTGATGCCGCTGGTGGTCGCGGTCATGTTCGCGGTCGGGGTCTCGGCCTATGCCGGCGTGGTGCGTTATGCGATGCGCGCCACCACCAACCAGGGCATGGTGCAGATCTTCGCCACCTTTGGTTTGGCCATCCTGATCCAGGGCCTGGCGCAGTATTTCTTCACGCCTGACTTCAAGAGCATCCAGCACTCCTGGCTCGGCGGCCGCACCCTCGATGTTGGCGGCGTGTTCCTGCCCTGGCCGCAGATCTATGGCGGCCTGATTTCGCTTGCGACCTTCGGCGGCCTGTTCCTGCTGATCACCCGCACCGATTTCGGCAAGGCGCTGGAGGCGACGCGTGAGGACCAGGGCGCCGTGGCCCTGGTCGGCATCGACCGCAACCGCGTCTTCGCGCTGGGCTGGGGGCTTGGTGCCGCGCTTGTCGGACTTGCCGGGGCGGTGCTGGCGGTCTTCTATTACATCCATCCCAATGTAGGCAGCACCTTCGGCCTGATCGCCTATGTCACGGTGGCGCTCGGCGGTTTCGGCAGCATCTTCGGCGCGCTGGTCGCCGGTGTCGTTGTCGGGCTGGTCGAGGCGCTGACCACGGTGATCCTGCCGCCGGCGCTGAAGTCGGTCGGCATCTACACGCTCTATCTCGGTGTGTTGTTCATCAGGCCGAGCGGCCTGTTCGGGAGGCTGTGATGAGCGACGATGCCATGACCACACCAGTGGCCACACCTGCAACGACACCAACGCCGGTCAGTTTGTCTCCGATCGCCGGCCATCTCACCGCCCGCCGCCGCCAGTTGATCACGGCGCTGATCGTGTTTGCGGCGCTGGCGCTGGTGCCCAAGCTGATCTCCGACGTCTATCTGATGAATGTGCTGATCCTGACGCTGCTGTTCGCGGCGCTGTCGCAGAGCTGGAACATCCTCGGCGGCTATTGCGGCCAGGTCTCGCTCGGGCATGCGCTGTATTTCGGGATCGGCGCCTATGTCACCAGCATCCTGTTCGTGAAGTTCGGCATCGTGCCCTGGGTGGGCCTGGCCGCCGGCGGGGTGTTGGCCTCGCTGCTGGCGCTGGCGCTGGGCTATCCCTGTTTTCGGCTGAAGGGGCATTATTTCTCGATCGCCACCATCGTGATCGCCGAGATGGGCCTCTTGCTGGTGCACAACTGGGATTATGCAGGGGCTGCGCTCGGCATCCAGTGGCCGTTCGGCCCCGACAGCTGGTGGACACTGCAATTCGCCCGCGACAAGGCGCCGTACTTCTATTTCGTGCTGGGCTTGTTTGCGGTGGTGTGGCTGGTCACCTTCGCCATTGTGGAGTCGCGCTGGGGTTACTGGTGGCGGGCGGTGAAGGACAACCCGGAAGCCGCCGAGAGCCTCGGCGTCACCGTGTTCCATTCCAAGATGGCGGCGGCGGGCGTCTCTGCCTTCTTCACCGCCATCGGTGGTGGCTTCTACGCGGCGTTCGTCTCCTACATCGACCCGGAAAGCGTGATGCAGTTCCGCTTCTCGCTGCTGATGGCGCTGCCGGCGGTGCTGGGTGGCATCGGCTCGCTGTGGGGGCCGGCGGTCGGCGCCCTGATCCTGATCCCGCTGGCCGAGTTCACCCGCTCCTACATGGGCGGCAGCGGCTCGGGACTCGACCTCGCGGTCTATGGCGCCCTGATCATGGTGGTGTCGCTGACCCGTCCCGAGGGCATCATGAGCATCTTCGACGGCTTCGGACGGAAGAGGGCGGCGTCATGAGCGAGACGCTGGTGATCTGCAACAAGGTGACCCGCCGTTTCGGCGGCCTGGTGGCCAACGAATCCATCGACATGACCATCAACCGGGGCGAGATTTTGGGACTCATCGGGCCGAACGGTGCCGGCAAGTCCACGCTGTTCAACCTGATCGCCGGTGCGTTTCCGCCGTCGTCGGGATCGATCCACTTCGAGGGCCGTGACGTCACAACCATGCCGGCCGCGGATCGCTGCATCCTCGGCATCGCCCGCACCTACCAGGTGCCGCGCTCCTTCGATTCGATGTCGGTGGTGGAGAATGTCATTGTCGGCGCCTTCGTCCGCCATCCAAGGGCCAGCCAGGCCCGGCTGAAGGCGCTGGAGGTGCTGGACTATGTCGGACTCACTGCGCAAGCCAATGTCTCGGCCGGTGACCTGACCCCGCCGCAGAAGCGTCGGCTGGAAGTGGCGCGCGCGCTCGCCACCGAACCCAAATTGCTGCTGCTCGATGAAGTGCTGACCGGACTGACGCCGGCGGAATCCCGCGCCGGCGCTGAACTGGTGCGCAAGATCCGCGACAGCGGCATCACCATTGTGATGGTGGAGCATGTCATGGAGGTGGTGATGCCGCTGGTGGACCGCGCCGTGGTGCTCAATCTGGGGCGGGTGCTGGCGGAGGGACATCCCAAGGACGTGGTCAAGGACGACGGCGTTATTGCCGCCTATCTCGGAGATCGCCACCGTGCTGCTTGAGGTCGCAAATATCACCACCGCTTATCGGGGCCTGGTTGCCATCTCCGACATCTCGATCTCGGTTGCCGCCAACGAGATCGTGACGGTGGCGGGCGCCAATGGCGCCGGCAAGTCGACGCTGCTGAAGTCGATCGCCGGGATGGAAAAGGCCCGTTCTGGCACCGTGAACTTCGCCGGCGAGCGCATCGACACCGTGCCGGCCCACCAGATCACGGCACGGGGCCTGGCCTATGTACCGGAGAACAAGCGGCTGTTCCCGCGGTTGTCGGTGGCCGACAATCTGCGGCTCGGCAGCTATTTGTTCCGCGACAAGCCCGATCGTGATGCGCCGCTGGAGTTCGTGTTCAAGCTGTTTCCGCGGCTGCAAGAGCGGCTGGAGCAGCGTGCGGCGACGCTATCGGGCGGCGAGCAGCAGATGCTGGCGATATCCCGTGCCCTGATGACCCGTCCCAGGCTGCTGATGCTGGATGAGCCGTCACAAGGCATCATGCCCAAGCTGGTCGACGAGATCTTTGCCGCCGTGCAGAAGATCCGCGACACCGGCGTCACCGTGCTGCTGGTCGAGCAGCGGCTGTCGGAGAGCCTGGAGATTTCCGACCGCGCCTATGTGCTGCAGACCGGCCGCATCGTCATGAGCGGCCCCGCAAGCGAGATCCGCGATAACCCGGAGGTGAGGCGGATTTACCTCGGGATGTGAACTATACTCTCATTGAATCACATGTCGTGCCACAACAAGACCAAGGAGGCCCCATGCCATCCGTCGACTTGAATTCCGATCTTGGCGAAGGCTTCGGCACCTATCGCTGCGGCGACGACGACGCCATGCTGTCGATCGTCACATCAGCCAATGTCGCCTGCGGCCTCCATGCCGGCGATCCCGAGGTGATGGCGAAAACTTTCACCATCGCCCGCGAGCGTGGCGTTGCCGTCGGCGCCCATCCGGGATTCCCGGATCTGTGGGGGTTTGGTCGCCGCCGCCTGCCGTTCTCGACCGGCGAGATCGAGCGCCTCGTTGCCTACCAGATCGGCGCCGCCGCGGCGCTCGCCGCCTATGCCGGCCATCGCATCACCTATGTGAAGACCCATGGTGCGCTCGGCAACATCGCCTGCGAGGAGCGCGATGTGGCGGATGCGGTGGCGCGGGCGACGCGGGCGGTCGATCCGAGCCTTGGACTGCTGGCCACCGCGTTGACCGAACTGGTCGCCGCCGGCGACGCCGTCGGCCTCGACGTCTATCAGGAGATCTATGCCGACCGCGGCTACACCGAGACGGGGCAGTTGATCCGGCGCGGCCTGCCGGGCGCGATGATCGAGGAATCGGAAGAGGCAGCGGCGCGCGTGCTTGACATGGTCCAGAGCGGGACCGTGATCACCGCGCAGGGCACGCGTCTGCCGACGGCGATCCATTCGATCTGCGTCCATGGCGATTCCAGTCACGCCGTTGCCACCGCCCAGCGCATCCGAGAGCGGCTGGATGAGGCCGGCATCACGCTCAAGCCCTTCGGACCGAACGCCACATGATGCTGCAAACCGGGTCGGAGGCGGGGACCGCGCCGGCCGTGCCACGCTTTCTGGACGCCGGTGAAGCCGCGCTCGTGGTCGAGTTCGGCGACACCGTCGATCCCGCGCTTAACGACAGAGTCCTGGCTCTGGATGCGGCGTTGCGTGACAACCCGCCTGCGGGGGCACAGGAGTTCGTGCCGACCTATCGCTCGCTGATGATCCACTACGATCCCCTGCAGATCGATCGCGATGTGCTCGTCGCCACCGTCCGCGACGTATTGGCGACATCTGCGGCATGGGCGGCGAAGCCGACCAACTGGATCATCCCCTGTTGCTATGACCCCGCACTCGGCGAGGACATCGACGAGGCGGCGCACCTGCTCGACATCACGCGGGACGAACTGGTCGCTCAGCACGTCGCGGCCACCTTTCGTGTCTACATGTACGGCTTTGTGCCGGGCTATATCTATCTCGGCGGATTGCCGAAGCCGCTCGCCATTTCGCGGCGTCTGTCGCCGCGGCCCCCGCATCCGGCTGGCGCGGTGCTGATCGGCGGCGGGCTCTGCGGCGTCTCGACGTTTGCCATGCCGACCGGCTGGTACGTCATCGGCCGCACGCCCGAGCGTCTCTATGCGGCCGAGCGGGCCGACGCCTTCATGGTCCAGGCCGGCGATATCATGCACTTTGAGGCGATCGACACCACGACCTTCACCGCGCTGGAGCGGCGGTCCGCCAGCGGCGAGATCATCGCCCGAAAGATGAGTGCGTGATGTCTGCTTCGCATGCCCTTCGCATCCTGTCCGTCGGTCCCGGCACCACGCTGCAGGACGCCGGCCGCCATGGTTATCTGCGCTATGGCGTCACCGCTGCGGGGCCGATGGATCCGCTGGCACACGCCACGGCAAATCTGGCCGTCGGCAATGCGCCGGGCGCAACCGCCATCGAAGTCTCCCTGGGGGGTGTTGAGCTGACGGCGGAAGCGAGGCCGCTCACCGTCGCCGTTGCCGGCGGCGATTTCGCCATCACGCTCGACGGCCGTCCATTGCCATCAGCCGTTCTCCTGATCCTCGAGCCCGGTGCCGTGCTGAAAATCCGCGCGGGGCAGAGCGGCTCGTGGTGCTACCTCGCCATCGCCGGCCATCTTGCTGTGCCGCAGGTGCTCGGCTCCAACGCCACGCACACCAGGACCGGCTTTGGCGGCGTGGATGGCCGTGCGCTGGCGGCCGGCGACGTTTTGCGTGTCGAGCCGTCGCATCTGTCGGCGCCGTCGTTCGGCGTTATCGCGGCGCCATGGCTCGATCGGCCGCTCGGTGTCATTCGTGTCGTGCTCGGACCGCAGGACGATTATTTCAGCGACGACCAGATCACGGCGTTTCTGGCAGGGCCATGGATCCTCTCCAACAAGGCCGATCGCATGGCCTACTTCCTCGAAGGGCCGCAACTCACCCACATCCGCGGCTACAACATCGTCTCCGACGGCATTGCCATGGGCGCGGTTCAGGTCCCGGGCAACGGCCAGCCGATCGTGCTGATGGCCGATCGCCAGTCGACCGGCGGCTATCCCAAGATCGCCACCGTCATCGGCCCCGACCTCGGCAGGCTGGCCCAGGCGCGGCCAGGGACGACATTCCGCTTCGCCGCGATCTCGATCGCCGACGCTGTCGAGGCGCGACGCAACGAAGCGGCCGTTCTGGCGCGCGGCCCCGTCGTCGAGCCGCTGGTGCGCACGCAATTCTCGTCCGAATTCCTGCTCGGCCTGAACCTGATCGACGGCGTCGTCAGTTCGACCGAGCAAGCCATCGCAAGCTATCCATAGGAGCCTTTCACATGAACGCCCATACCAAGCCGACCCCGCTGTCGTCGCGACTGTCGGCCGTCCGCCCGTCGCCGACCATCGCCATCACCCGGCTCGCCAACGAATTGCGCCGCCAGGGGCGCGACGTCATCGGGCTGTCGCAGGGCGAGCCGGATTTCGACACGCCACAGCATGTAAAGGATGCCGCCAAGGCCGCGATCGATGCGGGCGCGACCAAATACACCGACGTCGATGGAACACCGGAGTTGAAGAAGGCGATCGTCGGCAAGTTCAGCAAGGAGAACGGGCTGTCCTATGACATCTCGCAGATCAGCGTCGGCACCGGCGGCAAGCAGGTGCTCTACAACGCGCTGTGCGCCACCCTCGACCACGGCGACGAGGTGATCATCCCGGCGCCTTACTGGGTGTCTTATCCCGATATGGTTTTGCTGGCCGGTGGCGTGCCGGTGACCGTGCCGTGCGGCGAGGCTGATGGATTCAAACTCACCGCCGCATCGCTGTGCGCGGCGATCACCCCGCGCACCAGGTGGCTGGTGCTCAACTCGCCGAGCAATCCGACCGGCGCCGGTTATTCGGCTGCCGATCTGAAGGCGCTCGCCGCCGTGCTGCTCGATCACCCGCAGGTGCTGATCCTCACCGACGACATGTACGAGCACATCCGCTACGACGGCTGGGAGTTCACGACCATCGCCGCGGTCGAGCCGAAGCTGTTTGATCGCGTGCTGACCTGCAACGGCGTCTCCAAGGCCTATGCGATGACGGGCTGGCGCATCGGTTATGCGGGCGGCCCGGCCGATCTGATCAAGGCGATGGCGACGATCCAGTCGCAGAGCACCACCAATCCGAGCTCGGTGTCGCAAGCGGCCGCGGTCGCGGCGCTCACCGGTCCGCTCGACTTCCTCTCCGAGCGCAACGAGGTGTTCCGCCAGCGCCGCGATCTGTGTCTTGCGGCCTTCAACAGCACCGACGGATTGAGCTGCCGCACGCCGGACGGCGCGTTCTATCTGTTTCCGTCCTGCCAGGGCGTGCTGGGGCGCAAGCGGAGCGATGGCCGGATCATCGAGACCGATGTCGACTTCGCGACCTTCCTGCTGGAGGAGGCCAATGTCGCCGTCGTTCCCGGTTCGGCTTTCGGCCTCGCGCCGTTCTTCCGCATCTCCTTCGCCACGGCGACCGAGCGTCTGCAGGCAGCCTGCACGCGCATCGCGGAGGCCTGCAGCAAGTTGAGCTGAGGCCAAAAAACAACACACCCGGCATCGCTGCCGGGTGTGTCATCATTCCAGAGCTGTTGTCGCCTGTTATCAGGCGACGCGCTGCAGGGCGCGTTTGTCGGTTCGCGCCACGCGGGCGAGCAGATATTCGATTTCCGTCTTCGCCGTTGCGCTGAGCGAGCCGCCCGGGGCGCGCAGCGCGTCCGAGCTGATCAACCCCCGGCGCGCCAGCACATATTTGCGCACGGACAGGCCGACGCCCGGCTGCTGTTCGTAGCGCAGCAGCGGCAGGTGGGCGTCGAACAGGTCGTGGGCGGCGTCGCGCTCGCCGGACTGCGCCAGCCGCACCGTGTCGACCAGCATGTCCGGGAAGGCGTATCCGGTCATGGCGCCGTCGGCGCCGCGCTCGGTTTCGAAGTCGAGGAACAGCCCGCCATTTCCGCAGAGGATCGAGATGTGCCGCATCTCGCCGCTCGATTCCCATTTGCGCAGGGCCGAGATCTTCTCCAGTCCGGGCCAGTCCTCATGCTTGAGCATGACGCAGGACGGATTGTCCGTCACGATCTTGCGGATGACGCCGGGTGTCATCACCACCGTGAAATTGAGCGGGTAATCCTGGATCACGAACGGCACGTCGGCGCCGATCGCTTCGGCAGCCTGGCGATAATAAGTGACGATTTGGTCGTCGGTGCGCAGCGAGTTCGGCGGCGCGATCATGACGCCGGCGGCGCCGGCATCCATCGAGGCCTTTGCCAGTGTGCGCATGGCGGCGAAGCCGGGTGCCGACACACCGACGATCACCGGTAGCGAACGCGCACGCTTGATGAAGCGAACGGCGACATCGATCGCTTCCTGGTTATCGAGCTTCGGGGCCTCGCCCAGCACACCGAGCACGGTGAGACCGGTGCTGCCGCAGGACAGATAGAAGTCGGTCAGGCGGTCGATCGAGGCCATGTCGATCTGGCCGTCGGCGGTGAACGGCGTCGGGGCGATGGGGAATACTCCCTTCGCGGTGTTATCGAGGCGCATGGGCAAAATCCGGTCTGTTGTTGACATATGCCATCCCTACGCAATCCCTGCGTTCGGTAAAACCGTAATATTTCCGTTTTCAAATGCCGGAATATCCGTCATTATGGGAGCCTGGAAATCGGGCTGATAGCACTGTGAATACACGCTTTTTGCGCACCTTTTGCACGGTTGCCGACCGGGGATCGCTGGCGGCTGCCGCGCGGCACTTAGGCTTGGCCAATGCCTCGGTCGCCGAGCAGATTCGCGCCCTCGAAGCCGAGCTGAACACGGCGCTGGTCGTTCGACGCGGGCAGGGCGTCGCGTTGACCGATGCCGGCCAGGCGGTGCTCGGCGCGGCCCGGCAGATTGTGGTGCAGGCGGACCATTTGCGGCATCTGGCGCAGGCGCGGCGGCTGACCGGCCGGTTGCGGGTCGGCGCGATTTCCACGGCGCTGATCGCGATGATGCCGGCGGCGCTGCGGACCCTGTCGCAGCAGCATCCGGACATCGAGATCAAGGTCGTGCCGGGAACGTCGGCGGGACTTCTACAGATGTTGGAAACCGGAGAGATCGATTGCGCGCTGGCGGTGCGTCCACCATTCCGGTTGCCCAAGAGCCTGTCCTGGCGCCTGGTGCGCGACGAGCCTCTGGTGATGATCGCTCCGTCGACGACCGAACGGCAGCCCATCGGCGCCATGCTTGCCGGCGCGCCATTCATCCGGATGGATCGCAATGCCTGGACCGGCCAACTGGTGAGCCGTTTCCTTCACGATCGGCGCATCACCGTGCGCGAGCTGTTTGAACTCGACGCGCCGGAGACCATCGTCATCCTGGTCGCCGAGGGCGTCGGTGTGTCGCTGCTGCCGGATTGGGGTATCACGCCTCCGGTCGGCCGCGACATTCACATGGTGCCGATCCCGGATCCGAAATACGCCCGCGCAGTGGGTGTTTTCGGCAGCCGTGGGCCCGCCGCAACCCTGATCGACGTCTTTGCATCGGCCGTTGAAGAGACGGCGGGGGCTAGCTGAGAAACAGGCAGCCCCAGCCCTTGATCATGCGGGGATCCTGTCCGGCAACGCGCAGACTCTGAAACAAGGTCAGGGCCACCGAGTCGTAGACCGGCACGCCGAGCTCGGCTTCGAGGGGGGCCGCAATCGCGGCGCCGCGCATGTTGGTGCAGACGATCGCGACCGCATCGCAGCCTTCGCTGACCACTGCGCGGGCCATGGTTGCGATCTCATCAGGGTCGACGGTCGCGAACGAAAAATTGTCCTGCAGGCGTAGGTGGCGTTCCGCCGGGCAGGCGAAGCCCACCGCCGACCAGTTGGCGATGATTTTGGCCTGGACGTCGTCCCGATAAGGCGTCACCAGTCCGACGCGGTTGACGCCGGTTCGCGCGAAGACATCGCGGAACGCCAGCACCGAAGTGCAGGCGGGGATTCCGGTCGCGGCGCGGATACGCTCGCACAGGCGCTCGTCTTGATCGAACCCCAGCCAGGCCGCCGATGTTCCGTTCCAGGCGATGACGTCGACCTTGGCATGCGCCAGCAGTTCCGCCGCGCGCAGGATCTCGGTGTCGTCGAATTGCCGCAGCGCCTGGTCGGACAGGGCGATCTCGGTGACCTTGAAGCGGGAAAAATGCGCCGTGATGTCGGGCAGCCCGGCGAGCATGGCGCTCGTCATCGGCTCCAGCACGGTGTTGGATGACGGTGTCAGCATGCCGAGGCGCGCGGAAGAGGGCATTTGGTCGGTCTCGTGCAAGAGTTGCGAAGTGTCCGGCTGGGCCGCGGTGTGCAGAGCATTTTCGAGCAAAGTGGATACCGGTTTGCGTGAAGAAAACGCGTCAAAACAAGAATCTAGATCTTCCGTTCCGATTCTATCGGAACGGAAGATCTAGGCCGCCGCCGGCTGCGCGGCCACCTCCTTGATCAGGTTCAGCACATGCCGTTTCATATCGTTGAAATCAGCGCCGGTCACGTCGCGCGGACGCGGCAGGTCGAGTTCGATCAGCTCCCGGATGCGCCCCGGCCGCCGGGTCATGACCACGATCCTGTTGCCGAGCACCAAGGCTTCATCGACGCTGTGCGTCACGAACACGATGGTGCCGCGATGGCGCTGCCAGATCGCGACCAGTTCCTCCTGCATCTCGCTCTTGGTCTGGGCATCGAGCGCGGCAAACGGCTCGTCCATCAGGATCACGCGTGGATTCATGATCAGCGCCCGCGCGATTCCGACCCGCTGGTTCATTCCGCCGGACAATTCGGACGGGTAGTGCGTCTCGAAGCCCTTCAGGCCGACAAGGTCGATGAACGTCTGTGCCTGCTCACGCCGCTCCGCCTTGGCGATGCCTTTGAGCCTGAGATGAAACGCGATGTTCTCCGCAACCGTCAGCCACGGCATCAGGGTCGGCTGCTGAAACACCACGCCGCGGTCGGCGCCGGGCGCCTCGACCGCCTTGCCGTCGACGGTGACCCGGCCTTTGGTCGGTGTCTCGAAGCCGGCGATGATGTTGAGCAGGGTCGACTTGCCGCAGCCGGATGGGCCGAGCAGGCAGACGAAGTCGTTGGCGGCGATCGACAGATTGATGTCGTCGAGTGCCGCGACCTCACGCCCGCGCGAACTGTCGTGGAAGGTCTTGGTGATCGCTTCGATGTTGATCTCGGCCACGATGTGCTCCCCGGTTCAGCCCTGGCGCCCGGCGACGGTGGTCGCCTTCTGCCAATGCAGCACCCAATTCATCAGCCGCTTGATGGCGAGGTCGGAGATGAAGCCGAGCAGTCCGATCGAAATCATTGCCGCGAGCACGATGTCGTAGCGCAGGAAATAATAGGAATCCCACAGCACGTAGCCGAGGCCGCTTTTCACGGCCACCATCTCGGCAGTAACTGTCAGCATCCAGGCGGAGCCTATGGCGATGCGCAGGCCGGCGAAGATCGAGGGCAGGGCGGCCGGCAGCACGATGTGCCGAAGCAACTGCCGCTCGCTCGCGCCCATCATGGCGCCGGCGCGGATCAGGTTGCGGTCGACGCCCTTTACGCCATGAATGGTGTTCATCAGGATCGGGAAGAACGCGCCGAGGAACACCAGGAAGATCGCCGGTTTGTTGGCGATGCCGAACCAGATGATCGCAAGTGGAATCCACGACACCGGCGGGATCGGCCGCAGCATCTGCAGCGTCGGCTCGAGCATGGTCTCGGCGGTGCGCCACCAGCCGATCGCCGTGCCGGCTATCACCCCCGTCGCTGCCGCGATGGCGAAGCCGAACGCGACGCGCCAGGCGCTGGAAAAGGCATCGCGCAGCCAGAGGCCGGAATAGCTTTGCGTTGTCTCGTCGATGCCGAGCATCCAGTCGGCGAGCGCATGCAGCACCGCCGAGGGCGCGGGCAGCAGCGCTGGCGGCAGGACGCCCGAGCGGGCAAACGCTTCCCATCCGAGCAACAACAGCAGCGGGACCACGAACCGGTCGAGCCGCCGGCCGATCTGCTTGCGGAGTCGCTTGCCGATTCCGGGCTGGGCCGCGATGTGTCCGGCTGATTCAGTAGCCGAGATCATTCTTTGACCTCTTGGTCACAGCTTCAAGAAAGGAATAGTCCAGCGTCTTGTCGATGGCCGGCGTCACGTCGTTGCTGATGTATTTGAGGTCCTTCATCATGCGGGCGATCGCCAGTGTCTCCGGCTTGTGGATGGCGTAGTCCGGAAAGGCGTTGTCGAGCGCCGATTCCGCGATGCTCTTGTCGAGGCCGGTCTGCTTAACGATGGCGTCGGTCCACACGCTCTTGTCGGCCTTGAGCTTGTCGACCAGCGCGACCACCGCCGCCACCGTCGCCTGCACGTCGGCACGGCGCGCCGCGATCACGTCGGACCGGGTCACGATGAGGTTGGTCAGCTTGCCGGCGGCCTGGTCGTAGGGCAGCATGAAGGGTTTTCCCGCGCCGGCCAGGCGGATCTGCGAGGCGAACGGTTCGACGGTGCAGACCATGTCGATCTCGCCCCGGCGCAATGCCGCGATGTGGTCGGACGGGTTGGGGATGTTGACGAACTGCAGGTCTTTGTTGACGTCGATACCCTGCTTGGCGAACGCGCCGCGCATGTGAATGTCCTGCGCGTTGCCGCGTGACGCGGCGATCTTGAGCGGGGTGCCCGCGGCCTTCGCCTTCTCGACCTGGGCCTTGAAGGCGGTCCAGTTGTCCTTGGGCAGGTCAAGCGCCGGCGTCGACAGGCATTCGGACCCGCCGTTCACCTGGCCGGAGATGGCGACGACGTCAAAACCTTTATCCAGCGCGGTGACGTAGTGGAGATAAGTCACCTGCGCGACGTCGATGCTCTTGGAGACGAGTGCGGTCAGCACATCATTGCCGGAATTGAAACCGGTGGCCTCGATCGTGACGCCTTGCGCGAGACCCGGCGTCAGCGCCATCGGTAGGCAGTGCGCGCACTTGGCGTAGCCGAGCTTCAGCGGCGCGGCGTCCGCAGCCCGGGCAGGCAGTGTCAGGACGGCGAGCGATGCGAAAAAAGATCCAAGAATAAGTGAGGCGAAGAGCTTGTGTCGCACGATGCGAACCTCCGAAACGAGGACGTGGGGCCAGCTTGTGCGTGAACCTCGCAGGGGAAAATTCGGGCCGCAAGCATTTTTTGAATGCTGCATACAATTTACGCCAAGTGGCTATGAAACAAACAGTAATTGTCTATTATAAGGGCGCAAGATGCAGCTTCTGCGCTGCCATAATGCACGTCCTGGAGCGCCCACCCGTGAGCGAACATTCCCCCAAGAAACGTGGTCGTCCGCGCAAGGCGGGCCTCATCGGCACGGCTGCCGGCCGGCATCTGCGGCTGCGCCGCGTCAGCCTGCACGAACGCGCCGTCGAGCGGCTGCGCAGGCTGATCATCGGCGGCGAACTGGCCCAGGGCACCGAACTTGTCGAAGCCGAGCTGTGCGCGCTGATCGGCGTGTCGCGAACGCCGCTGCGTGAGGCGCTCAAGCTGCTTGCTGCCGCCGGCCTTGTGGAGTTGCGCCAGAACCGCAGCGCTCGCGTCGCCGTGATGAACAGCGAGGAGATCGTCGCCTTGTTCGAGACCTTGAGCGGGCTCGAGCGTCACGCCGCCGAATTGGCCGCCGAACGCATGAGCGCCGCCGAGATCGAGCGGCTATGCGTGATGCAGGACGAGATGGAGCGCCACTTTGCCGGCAACGACATCGACGCCTACTTCCAGCTCAATCAGGCGCTGCACCAGGCGATCGTCGCCGGCGCCCGCAATCCGCTGCTGCGCGAAACCCATGAGCGATTGATCGCGCGCGCGGAATGGGCGCGTTATGCGGCGCTGGATTCGCGGCGGCGCTGGGATGAATCGGTGCAGGAGCACCGCGATATCCTGGCCGCCCTGCAGGCGCAGGATGCGCCGACGGCCGGGCGGCTGCTCGCCAATCATGTCATGAACACCGGTCGCGAGGTCGTCCAGGCGCTGGCGCAACAGCCGCCGGCGACGGCCCGCACCGACGCTGCCTGAAAGGAATCCGATGCGATTGCTGCTCCTGAACCCGAATACCACTGAGGCTGTGACCGAGCGCTTGACCGGCGCCGCGCAGGCCGCGGCCGCGCCCGGCACCGAGCTTGTGCCGCTGACCGCGACCCGCGGTGTTCCCTATATCGCGACACTGGCTGAAGCGCAGATCGGCGGCGCGATCGCGTTGGAGATGCTGGCCGAGCATCATACCGACGTCGACGCTGCGATCATCGCGGCGTTCGGCGATCCCGGCCTGTTCGGCGCGCGCGAGCTGTTCGACATTCCTGTTGTCGGCATGTCGGAGGCGGCGATGCTGACCGCCTGCATGCTTGGCCGGCGCTTCGCCATCGTCACCTTCGCCGCGGCGCTGGGCGGCTGGTATCGCGACTGCGTCGAGATGCATGGCCTGCGCGATCGCTGTTGTTCGGTGCGCATGCTCGATCAGTCGTTCACCTCGATCGCGGACGTGCAGGACGAGAAGGAAGAGCTGCTAGTCGCGCTCGCCAACAAGGCTGTGGCCGAGGATGACGCTGAGGTGGTCATTCTCGGTGGTGCGCCGCTCGCGGGCCTCGCCGGAAAGATCCGCGACCGTGTGGCGGTGCCGCTGGTCGATCCGATCGCGGCTGCGGTCAAGCAGGCGGAAGCGATCGTGACGCTGGCGCCGCGCAAGGCGATTGCAGGCACCTTCCGGCGGCCGGCGGCAAAACCGACCCGCGGCCTCGTCGACAAGCTGGCGATCCGGATCGAACACCGCGATAATCCCTCAGTCGCCGGATGACCGGCATCCACTTGAACTTGGAATCTCTGGACCCAGATATGACATTCGACACGATCATCCGCGGCGGCACTGTAGCGACGGCGTCTGACACCTTCACCTGCGACGTCGGCATCACCGATGGCCGCATCGCCACCCTCGGACACGATCTCGGCGCTGCCCGCCAGGTTATCGACGCCACCGGCCGGCTGGTGCTGCCCGGCGGCATCGACAGCCATGTGCATATTGCCCAGCCCAGCGGACCCGGCATCGTCATGGCCGACGATTTCGAGAGCGGCACGCGCGCGGCCGCGTTCGGCGGCAACACCACGCTCTTGCCGTTTTGCATGCAGGAGCGTGGCCAAAGCCTGCGCCAGGCGGTCATCGATTATCACGCCAAGGCCGACGGCAACTGCTATGTCGACGTCAGCTTCCACCTCATCATCTCCGATCCGACCGAGCAGGTGCTGGGACAGGAACTGCCGGCCCTGATCAAGGACGGCTACTCCTCGTTCAAGGTGTTCATGACCTACGAGGACCTGGCGCTGAGCGACCGGCAAATTCTCGAAGTGATGTCGGTTGCCCGCGAGACCGGGGCGCTGGTCATGGTGCACGCCGAGAATTTCGATGCCATCCGCTTTCTCACCGACCGGCTGGAGCGGGCAGGGAAGACCGCGCCGCACTACCACGGCGCGTCGCGGCCGATCCCGGTGGAGCGCGAAGCCACCCATCGCGCCATCGCGCTGGCTGAGCTGATCGACGTGCCTGTCATGATCGTCCATGTCTCCAACCGCGAGGCCATGGAGGAAATCCGCCGGGCCCAGCAGCGCGGCCTGAAAGTGTTCGGCGAGACCTGTCCGCAATATCTCGTGCTGACCGAGAAGGACATGGAGGGGCTCAACATGGAGGGCACCAAGTATGTCTGCAGCCCGCCGCCGCGTGATGCCGCGAGCCAGGTCGCCTGCTGGGAAGGGCTGCAGCAAGGTGTGTTCAGCGTGTTCTCCTCGGATCACTGCCCGTTCCGCTACGACACCACCGGCAAGCTCGTTCCCAAGGGGCGCACCAGCTTCCGCTGGGTGCCGAACGGCATTCCCGGTGTGGAAACGCGGCTGCCGATCCTGTTCTCGGAAGGCGTGGTCAAGGGCCGCATCGATCTGAACCGGTTTGTCGCGCTGTCGGCGACCAACCATGCCAAGACCTACGGCCTCTATCCGCGCAAGGGGACCATTGCGGTCGGCTCCGACGCCGATATCGCCATCTGGGATCCGACCCGCGAGGTCACGATCGGCCAGGACATCCTGCATCACGGCGCGGACTACACGCCGTATGAGGGACTGCGCGTCACCGGCTGGCCGGTCACGATACTGGTGCGCGGTGAAGTCGTGGTGGTGGATGGCGAACTGGTCGGCCGCAAGGGGGCCGGGCAGCATCTGGCGCGCGAGGCCTCGCAATATGCCGCACCGCCGCGCAGGCCGTAGCCTGGGGGCGGGGGGCGATTGACCGATGGAAGCGGCTGCGGTCCGTTAGTTGGTCGGCCCGTCACCGCGGATGGCGAAGGCCGGGGCTTTCAGCCTGGTCATGCCGAACTTCTCGAACAGCTTGTCGTAGGTGCCGTCGGCGCGGATTGCGGTCAGCGCGTCCGCCACTGCCTGCGCAAGCAGCTTGTCGCGGAAGGCGAAGGTGATGTCGGTGCCGGCGATGTCCCTGACCCAGATCTTGGCGATGCCGCGCTGCTCCAGCGAGTTGGCGGTCTCATTGATGTTGAGCGCCGCCTCGAGTTGTCCGGCACGCAACGCCGCCGAGGTCGCCGTCACGGTCGTGAAGGTGCGAAGGTCGATCCCCTTGAGGCCTTTCGCTACCATCTCTGTGTTGAACTCGCGCGCCTTGCGCTCGGTGTAGGTGGCGGACTCGACGCCGACGATGCGGCCGGCGAGATCCTCGAATTTTTCGAGTTTCAGGGGGGAGGCGGGATCGGTGTAGATGCTGATCGCCTGGATCGCATAGGGCACGAGGTACAGCATCTTCGAGCGCTCCTCGGTCCAAAAGAGACCGGTGTTGATGGCGTCGAAGCGGCCGCTGCGCAAGGCCGGAATCATCGGCGGGAAGTCCATCCGCAAGAACACCGGCTCCAGGCAGATGCGCTTGGCGATTTCCCTGGCGAGCTCGACATTGAGCCCCTGCAGTTCGCCCTTGTCGTCGACGAACTGCTGCGGCGGCAGCGTCGGATTGATCGACATCTGCCACTTGCCGGCCTCGATCAGGCTGGAGGCCGGCACTTTCGGTGTGCAGCTCTGGGCCTGCGCCGCGCCGGCAAGGCCGATCAGGACAGCCAAAGTGGAGAAGGTTGTAAGCAATCGCATGCGTGAACTCCTGTGCAAAAACGTGGATGGCTAAAGGAGGCGTTCTCCGCTCTCGCAGTCTTTTTCGTTGTCGCCTTAGCTTGCGTCGTGATCCGGCTGCCGGGTCAGGATCAGTGAGGTGTGGCGGGCTTCCGTCACCACCTCGTTGCGCTGGTTGATCAAGTCCAGCGCTTCGATGACGATCCCGCGTGCCGGATTGCGGGTCGGCCGCTTCTCGACAAACTGAAAGCGCACGCGCAATCGATCTCCGGCGACGACGGGGGCCTTGAAGTGGACCTCGTCCCAGCCGAGCGAGGCGACCGAGGTTTCCTCGTAAAGCTTCAACTCCGACTTCAGCCCTTCCATTAGCGACAGGCCGAACAATCCATGCGCGATCACGGCCGGAAAGCCGCGCGAGCGGGCGTAGGCATCGTCGAGGTGCAGTGGATGATGGTCGCGGGTGACGTCGGCGAAGCCTGCGATATCCGCCGGCGTCACGGTGTGCTCCGCGCTCTGAAACTGCATGCCCAGTTCGATGTCTTCGTAGCGGAGGTTGATCGATGCGGTGCGGGTATCGCTCATGGCATCGTCCCTCACGCCACCTTGCGCTGCCGCGCGGGCAGGGCGATGAAGCTCTGGCGGATGCCCATCGGTCCGGGCCGGAAGATGCGCGAGTCCATGTCACGGAGGTCCGGGCTGATGCAGGGACGGAAGCCCATGTGCGCGAGCACGTCCTCTTCCAGCCGTGCGCCCGGCGCGATTTCGGTCAGGGTGATGCCGCCGTTTTCCAGCTGGAAGACGGCGCGCTCGGTGATGAAGGTTACGTCCTGGCCGCGCCGCGCCGCCAGCGCTGCGCTGAAGCTGATCTGGCCGACCTGGGGCACGAACTTGCGGAAGGCGCCGTCGCGGCGTATGGCGAGGCGGCTGTTCTCGACGCCGATATCGAACTTGCCGCCGGTCATGGTGCCGCTGAAGATCAGCCGCCTGGCATTTTGCGTGATGTCGATGAAGCCGCCCGAGCCGTCCCGGCGGTCGCCAAAGCGGGTGACGTTGACGTTGCCGCCCTCGTCGACTTCCGCGAACGAGAGGAAGGCGCAGGAGAGCCCGCCGCCGTCGTAGAAATCGAACTGGTAGGCCTGGTCGAGGATGGCGCGCGGATTGATGGCGGTGCCGAATTCGCGCGCGTGTCCGGGCACGCCGCCCACCACGCCCGATTCCACCGTCAGCGTGATCAGGTCCTCGATGCCTTCCTCCGCCGCGACATTGGGGATCATAGCCGAAATGCCGACGCCGAGATTGACCACGTCGCGCGGACGCAGCTCGAAGGCGGCGCGCCGCGCAATCACCCGCCGCTGGGTGAGCGGATCGGGTGCGATCATCGCCACCGGCACCCGCGTCTCGCCGCAGCGGGCGGGATCGTGCGCGGTGCCATAGGTCTGCATCTGGTCGGGCTCGAGCACCACATGGTCGATCAGGAAGCCGGGAATCTTGACCATCTGCGGATGTATCGAGCCGCGCTCGACGATCCGCTTCACCTGGCAGATCACCGTGCCGCCGGCGTTGTGCACCGCTTGCGCGATCGAGAGATCCTCGCGCGTGGTGCCCTCGTGCTCCATGCTGATGTAGCCGTCCTCATCCGCCGAGGTGCCGCGGATGATGGCGACGTCAGGCGAGGCCGGCACGCGATACAGCAGCCACTGTTGTCCCTGCAATTCGACCAGGTCGACCAGCGGCGCGGTGGTGCGCGCATTCATGCGGCCGCCGTCCTGGCGCGGATCCATGTAGGTGTCGAGGCCCACGTGAGTGAGCACGCCGGGATGTTTGGCCGCCATGGCGCGGCAGAGCTGGCTCATCACGCCTTGCGGAAAGTTGTAAGCGTCGATCAGTTCGTCGCGCACCAGCCGCATGAACGGCACTTGCAGCCCGAAATTGCCGCCGATCACCCGCGCGATCATGCCCTCATGGGCGAGGTGGCACAGGCCTTTCTCGGTCACGGCGCCGACGCCGGTGATGTTGATCAGCGTCAGCCTGTGTGGTCCCGCGCCGCCGAGGAAACGCTGCTCCAGCGCATCGAGCACGGCTTCCGCCACGCCGGTGCCGCCATTGCCGCCGACAATCAGCGTGTCGGCATCGCGGATCAGGCCCGCGGCCTCCGCTGCGGTGATGATACTCAGCATGCGCGTCGGCTCCCCATCACGCAGCCTCTTTTTCGACCTGGCGGGCGATGATCAGGCGCTGGATCTGGTTGGTGCCCTCGTAGATCTGGGCAAGGCGCACATCGCGGAACAGGCGCTCGATGCGGTATTCGCGCGAATAGCCGTTGCCGCCGTGGATCTGCAGTGCGTTCGACACATGCTTCATGGCCATGTCGGTGGTGAACAGCTTGGCCTGCGCGGCCTCCTTGGCGATGGGATGGCCGGCGTCGTGCAGGCGTGCGGCGTGGTGGATCAGGAGGCGTGCGGCGGCGATGTCGGTGGCCATGTCGGCGAGCATGAACTGCACCGCCTGGAAGCCGATGATCGCCTGGCCGAACTGCTTGCGCGTTTTGGCATAGGCGGTGGCATCCTCGAACGCGGCCTGCGCCATGCCGAGCGCCATCGCGGCCATCATCAGCCGGCTGAAATTGAAATTGCTCATGGCCATCTTGAAGGCCTGGTTCTCCGGGCCCATGATGCAATCGGCCGGCAGCCGCACGTCGGAGAAGGTGACTTGGCAATCCTCCAGTCCGTGCATGCCCAGCAATTCTTCGTTTTTGCCGCGCGTGATGCCCGGTAGCGCGCCGTCGACCAGCAGGCAGGAGATGGCGCGGTGCCCGGCGTCCGCACTGGTGCGGGCGAACACCATGATGCGGTCAGCGACGCCGCCCAGCGTCACCCAGGCCTTGGTGCCGTTGAGCAGCCAGCCATTGCCGTCGCGGGTGGCCGTCGTCCGGATGCCGGCGACGTCGGAGCCGTGGTCGGGCTCGGAGACGGCGGTGGCGGGAATGATGTCGCCGCTGAGGATCTGCGGAATCAGCGCCTTGTGCGCCTCGGTGCCGTGCTGGTCGAAGAACAGCACGGCTTCGACGGGGATCGCGAAGGCATTGGCGACCGCGCCGGAGCAGCGCGCCAGTTCCTCCATGGCGATGCAGGCGGCAACGGCATCGAGGCCCGCGCCGCCCGCGCCCTCGCGCAGGCAGATGCCGAACAGGCCGAGGTCGGCCATGCCCTTGTAGAGCGCGCGGTCGAAACGGTCGTCGCGGTCGATCGCGGCGGCGCGCGGCAGGATCGCGGTTTGGGCGAAGCGCCGTGCGGTGTCGCGCAGCGCCTTCTGGTCGTCGGTATAGAAACGGTCCATGGCGTGTCGCTGTCCTCAGTCGCTGGCAAGAATGGAAGCGTGGGCGACCTCGTTCTTGTCCCGGTCGAGGAAGTAGATGGCGACGTCGTCGGCCGGCACGCCATAGGCGGTGCAGACGCTGCGCGTCAGTGCCGCGGCGGCGGCGCGGCGCGCGGCCTCGGTGCGGCGGAAGGCATGCACCTTGAGCAGGATGCGCTGGCCGGCGCCCTGTGCGCCCATCTCGCCGGCATGGGCGTAGTCGCCGGGCACGATCGGCAGGAAATAAAGCGTGACGGTCTCGGCGCCGACATTGAAGGCCGACATCAGGCTGTCGGTGACGGATTTCGCCAGCGCGGCCTTGTGTTCAGGCGGGGCGGATGGTGCGAGAACTTCGACATAGGGCATGCGGTCAGCCTTGAATTGGGAAGATCTGGATTACAAAGATTTCGATTTGGACGATCTGGACTTGGATGATTTTGATGGTTGCAATGATTTCGATGCATCCGCTGCGGAGGGCTCGAACGGGCGGCAGGAGTCGCGCTTCACCAGCCGGGCACCGACCCGGTATTCGCGCACGCCGTCATTGCCGTTCCCCTTGGCATCCATGCGTTGCAGCAAGCGGTCGACGGCGAGGTTGGCGAGATCGCGTGCGCCGTTGTCCACGATGCTGATGGCCGGGCGATGCCATTCGAACCAGGGCATGTCCTCGTAGCAGAGCAGCGAGAGCTCATTGGGAATCGACAGGTTCCGTTCGGCCGTCACGCGCAGCACGCCGAGCGTCGCCTCATGATTGGCGACGAAGATCGCGCTGGGCGGCTCTGCGAGGTCCAAGAGCTTGCGGCAGGCGGTGGCGCCGGTTTCCGGCACGAAATGGCCGGGATGAATCAAGCTGTTGTCCACGGGAAGCGAGGCCTCGCGCATGGCGCGGATATAACCCGATAACCGCTCGCGTCCGGACGTCGCGTCCGGACGGCCGACAATGAAGCCGATGCGCCGGTGCCCGAGCTCGATCAGGTAGCGTGTGCCGAGATAAGCCCCCTGCGGGTCGTCGGCGAGCACGGTTTCGAGGTCGGTGTCATTGTCGCGGCGTACCAGGCAGACGATCGGAATGTCCTGCGCCAGCGCCGTCAACTGCGCGCCGTTCTTGCCGGTGGGAACGACGATCAGCCCGTCGACGCGGTGATCGGCGAGGGTGGTCAGCGTGTCGCTCTCCTGCTGCGGATCGTCGCCGCCGATGCACAGCAGCATCTGGTAGCCGAGTGCCTTCAACCGCGCCTGCACCACCTCGGCCATCACCTGGAACGATGCGTTGGTGAGGTTATGCACCAAGAGCCCCACCAGCCGCGATTGTCCGGTCTTCAGTCCGCGCGCGATGGGGTTGGGACGATATCCGAGTTCACGTGCGATGCGGGCCAGACGCTGCTGCGTGCGCTCGCTGGCAAGTCCGCCGCCGCCCAGCGCGCGCGACGCCGTGCTGACCGAAACGCGTGCTGCCCTTGCCACATCTTTGAGCGTGACGCTCATCAAACCTGCCGATAGACTGGAAACGATTGCAAAACGCTATTGGCATAATATGCGCTGTGCAAGCTTAAATTATGGATCATCGCTGCTCAATGCAGCGACAATACTGGAAACGTTTCCATAAACTTTGCGGCGCAGCCGCAAGGCGGTCGCTGCTGTCCGAAATTCACCCTGACTAAACGGAAGTCCCTGATGAAGACGTTTCGCGGCACCTACACCGTCATGATCACGCCCTTCACGCCGGCGGGAGATGTCGACGTCGCAGCGCTGCGCGCCTTTGTCGACTGGCAGATCGCGCAGGGCATCCATGGCCTGATTCCGCTGGGTTCGACCGGTGAATTCCTCTCGCTCAACGACGATGAGAACGCCCTGGTGGCCGAGACGGTGATCGCCCAGGCGGCGGGGCGCGTGCCCGTGCTGATCGGAACCGGCGCGGAGGACACCCGCGAGGTGGTCCGCCGCAGCCGTCGTGCTGAAAAATTGGGCGCGGACGGCGTCATGATCATTCCGCCGTTCTATTCGACGCCCACCGACGACGAGCTTGTTCATCATTACAAGACGGTGGCTGACGCGATCGCGCTGCCGATCATGGTCTACAACAATCCCGCCACCGCCAATGTCGATCTCAAGCCGCCGCTGGTGGCGCGGCTCGCCGAGATCGACAACTGCCTCTACATCAAGGAATCGACGCTCGAAGTCACGCGCGTGCGCGACATCATCCGGCTGTGCGGCGACCGGATGACGGTGTTCGGCGGCATCCTCGGTTTCGAATCCTTCGTGGAAGGCGCGCAGGGCTGGGTCGCGGTCGCCTCCAACGTCGCGCCAGCGGCAATGGCGCGCATCTTCGAACTTGTGGCCGACGAGGGGGCGATCAAGCCGGCGCGTGACCTCTATCTGGAGTACCTGCCGCTGATCGAGTTCGTCGGCGGCCAGGCTTATGTTGCCGGCACCAAGGCGCTGCTGAGCCATATGGGGTTTGCCGCAGGTCACCCGCGGCCGCCGCGCCTGCCATTGCCGGCTGAGCAGGATGCCGCGGCACGCGCGCTGGTTGAGAAGCTCGGCCTGGCCTGGCCGGGAGCGTCGGCGGTCTCAAGGCGGTACGCATGATGGCGTCACGCGGTCGACGCTGTGAGCCGGGCCGCGATCTCTTCGCGGGCATGCCGGATCAGCGCCTGCGTCAGCCGCTGTTGCGGTCGCTCGGAGGCCACGATCGCCGACACCGTGATCTGTGTCTTCGGCTTGAACGGCAGGCTTCTCAGGCGGCTGTAGCGTTTGGAGGAGGCGGTCAATTCGTCGATGATCGCGACTCCCAATCCCTCTTCGACGAAGTGTCCGGCGACATTCATGAAGCGGACATGGAATGCGGGTGCGTAGTCGGTGGCGCTGCGCCGAAAGGCCTCCCGGACGAGGGTGTTGATCCTGCTGCCGGACGGTGGAGCGCTGATCAGCGGAAGATCGCGCAGATCGGTCGGCGAAACGAAGCTCAGTTGCGTGAGCGGGCTGTCCTCGTGACAGGCGCAGACCATGTCGAGCTGCGCCAGTGGCAGACAGTCCAGCGCCTGGCGCGGATTCGGCTCCATGGCGAAGCCGACATCGACGATGCCGATCTCGACATACTCCAGAAGCCTGTCGATCGTCATGGTTTCCAGCGACACCTCAACGCCTTGGTGATCCCGGCTGAATCTGGCGACGACCTGCGGCAGCAGCGTTTCCGACAGCTCCGAGGTGGCGACGATCCGCATGCGTCCCTTGCTGCCGGCCCGCAGGTGAGCGGCGGTCTGGCTGATCAGGTCCTGCATCAGAAACAGCGGTTCGGCTTCCGCAAGCAGGATCTGCGCTTCCTGGGTGGGGATCAGGCGCTTGTTGACCCGGTCGAACAGAAGAAAGCCGAGCGAGGATTCGGCGTGCTTGATGGCGTTGCTGATCGCTGGCTGCGACATGCCGAGATCTTGCGCGGCGGCAACGGCGGAGCGTGTTCGCATCACGGCTCGCAGGATTTCAAGCTGGCGAAGATTCATAAGGGGCGATCCTGAAATGGTCAGCGATGTGAAGGCGCATCATAGATTTCGGTTATCAACTTGGCTTGCAAAATAATTGATCGTGATGTTGTCCGCGGTGAAATCAACGGCCAAGGTTCGAGCCGACAAGAATGCCTGGCGACAAAGGTGCCTGCCCGGAGGGCACACGTCGCACGGCTCAAGAATGGTGTGACCCGATGAATCTGCTCGATGGCATCAAAATTCTGAGCTTCAACCACTACCTCGCAGGACCGCTGGCCGCGCAGACGCTCGCCGATCTCGGCGCCGATGTCATCGCGGTTGAACCGATCGAGGGTGCATTCCAGCGCAACTGGGCGGTCGCCAACCATTTCGTTGCGGGTGACAGCGTCAATCACCTGGCGACGGGACGCAACAAGCGCAGCCTCGCGGTTGATCTCAAGCATCCCGACGGTGTTGCCGCGGTGAAGAAGCTGGTGGCGACCGCCGACGTGGTGATGGAGAATTTCCGACCCGGCACCATGGCCAAGCTCGGCCTCGGCTACGACACGCTGAAAGCGCTCAATCCGAGCTTGATCTACGCGGTCGCGACCGGGTTCGGATCCGACGGTCCCTACAAGGATCGGCCGGGCCAGGACCTGTTGCTGCAGGCGCTGTCCGGGCTTGCGATGCGGACCGGACGGGCCGACGGCCAACCGACCGCGGTCGGCGCCGTGATCGTCGATCAGCATGCGGCGTCGCTCTATGCGATGAGCATTCTCGCCGCGCTGTTCGCTCGCACGAAAACCGGCAAGGGTCAGTTGGTGGAGGTGAATCTCTACCAGGCGGCCATCGATCTCCAGGTCGAACCGTTGACCGCGTGGCTGAACGGCGCGCCGTCGCCGTCATCGCGCGCCCCCTCGGGCATCGCCGCCTGGTTCAGTCCCGGTCCCTACGGCATTCACGCAACCGCCGACGGCCATATGGCGATCTCCATGGCCTCGCCCAAGGCGCTGGCGGCTGCGCTCGACAGCGATGACCTGAAGCAGTTCGGCGAAGCCGACAGTTTTTCGCGGCGTGAGGACATCACGCGGTTCGTCGCCGAGCGGCTGAGGCAGAAGCCGACGGCGGAGTGGCTTCCGGTTCTGGAAGCCGCGCGCATTTGGCATGCGCCGGTGCAGGACTATTCGGACCTTCAGGCGGACCCCCAACTCAAACATCTCGGTGTTTTCAGGGACACTGAAGGGGCGCGCGGCGCGCCCATCACCATGGTCATGCATCCCGCCCGCTATGATGGCCAATCCCCGGACATCCGATTGGTGCCACAGCCGCTTGGAGCGCAGACGCGCGAAGTTCTTGCGGAAGCCGGGTACGGCTCCACTGACATCGAAGCAATGATTGCCGGCAGAGCTGTCGGGGTGTCGCGATGATCGATTTTTCGCTGCCTGATGATGCCCGCCTGCTGGTCGACACGGTCCGCCGCTTTGTCGAAACCGAAGTGCAGCCGCTCGAGGACGAGGTCGAGCGCACGGCTGCCGTGCCGGCCGACGCCCTGAAGCGCATCAAGGCCAAGGCCAAAGAGCTCGGCCTTTACGCCATGAACATGCCAACCGCTGTCGGCGGTGGTGGGCTGTCCTGCGTCGAGCACTGCCTGGTGGAAGAAGAATTCGGCAAGACTTCGGACGCACTGATCCGCCGCGTGTTCGGGCAGGTTTATCCGATGCTGATGGCCTGCAAGGGCGAGCAGGTAGACAAGTATCTGCTGCCGACGGTGAGGGGCGACAAGATCTGTGCCATGGCGATCACCGAGCCCGATGCCGGGTCCGATGCGGCGTCGATCAGCACCACGGCCCGTCTTGAGGGTGATGCGTGGGTGCTGAACGGCACCAAGCACTTCATCAGCGACGGCGACATCGCCGACTATGTGATCCTGATGGCTTTGACGGATAAGGACAAGCGCGCCCGCGGCGGCATTACGCTGTTTCTGGTCGACAAGGGCACACCGGGCTTCAAGGTCGCCCGCACCCAGCCGATGATGGGCCACCGCGGTTACGGCCATGCCGAACTGACATTCCAGGAGTGCCGCATCCCAAAGGACGCCGTTCTCGGCGAGGTCGGCGCCGGCTTCAAGCTGATCATGCAGAGCGTGCTGCAGATCCGTCTCGCTCACATCGGTGCCCGCGCCGTCGGTATGGCACAGCGGGCGCTGGAGATGATGCGCAAGCATGCCGGCGAGCGGCGGCAGTTCGGCCAGGCCATCGGTGATTTCCAGATGGTGCAGAAGCTGATCGCCGATTCCGCCACCGAGATCTTTGGTGTCAAGATGATGGTGACGAATGCCGCATGGGAGATCGATCAGGGTCTGGAGCCGCGCGACAAGGTGTCGATGATCAAGGTCGCGGCCTCGGAAATGCAGGGTCGCGTGGTCGATCGCGCCATCCAGGTGTTCGGCGGCATGGGCTTCAGCAAGGACCTGCCGCTGGAGCGCATGTACCGCGACGCCCGCGTCACTCGCATCTATGACGGCACTTCAGAGATTCACCGCATGCTGATCGCGCGCAGCACCATCAAGAACGGCTTGCAACTCTAGGACCTGTTTCGATGACCTCAGCCCAAACCCTGAAGACCGGCGCGGCATTTTCATTTCGCAAGACCATGACGGTGGCCGAGCAGGCCATGTTCACCGGTATCAGCGGCAACCTCGGCGGACTTTATGTCGATGCGGTGCGGGCTCGGAAGGCCGGCGCGTCCAACATGGTCGCGTTCGAGCTTGCGGTGAGCAGCCTCGCCACCACCTGCCTCAGCCAGCTCGGCGGCCCCACCCGCCGGATCGGCAGCATCGCGCTGAACTTCGCGACCCCGGTCATTGTTGGCGATTCGGTGGAGGCGAAGGCGGAGATCGTGTCCGTCCATGGCGATGAGGCGCTCTGCCGCATCGTCTGCACGCTGTCCTCGTCCGGCGACACGGTCGTGGAAGGCAGCGCGACGCTGGTTCCGTTCGAGCCGAAGGGCTGAGCCATGTATGAGCCAAAATCGTTCGACGACCTCAAGGTTGGCGACAAGGTCAGTCTCAGCAAGACCATTACGGAGGCGGACGGTGCGCTCTATATCGCCGCGACCGGCGATTTCGGGCCCGTCCATGTCGACGAGGTTTATGCAGGCGCAACGCGGTTCGGTCGCCGTCTGGCGCCGGGCATCATGGTGGCCGGTCTCTGTACCAGTATCCTCACCAGCGAACTCGCAGGCACCATCGGCGTGTCGATCGAGGATCGCTTCTGGTTCACCGGGCCGGTGTTTTACGGCGATACCGTCACCTTCGAAGTGTGGATTGCCGAGCAGCACGACGACACCCGCACCATTGTCTGGGAAGCCAGCGCCCGCAACGAGGACAGCCTCGAAGTGCTGAAGGCGCGCGCCACCCTGAAATTTCCGCGCCGGAAAGCCTCATGAGCGGCCCGATGAAACAACTCGACCTTCGCGGCGTTACCGTCGCCACCGTGCTTCCTTTCGACCAAAATCTTGCGATCGACTGGGACGGCTACGCCCGCGTTCTCGATCACTGCGCCTGTCAGGACGGGATCGCCGCCGTGTTCGTCAATGGCCATGCCGGCGAGGGCGGATCATTGTCGGATGAAGAGCGCCATGCGGTCATCACGCGGACCCGGGCCCATATCGGCGCGAGGCCGCTGCTGGCCGGAATCATTGCGCATTCCACCGCGGAGGCGATCCGGCAGGCGAAGCTCGCCGAGACTGCAGGTGCCGCCTGCGCCGTGCTGTTTCCGCCCGCGCCGCTCGGCGGTGGTGCGTCGGCCACGTCGCGCGCACCGGTCGCATTTGTGCGTGCCGTCAGCGCGGCGATCGATATCCCGGTGTCGATCTTCCAGTATCCGGTGGCGTCGGGTCTCGGCTATTCGCCGCAAACGCTGGCCGAGATTGCGGCGATCGACGGTGTCGTCGCCATCAAGGAGGGCAGCGACACCATGCTGGCCTATGACGAGAACCGGCGCGCCGTGAAGCAGGCCAATCCGGATGTTGCGATCCTGCCGTCGAACTACAACTGGTTCCTGCCGCAGCTCGCGCTCGGCGGCGACGGTCTTCTGTCCGGCCTGATCAGCCTGGTGCCGCAGCTGTTCGTCGAACTTTGGCAGGCGTCCCTGGCCGATGATCTCAAGGCGATGCGCGCCGTCAACGAGCGCCTGCATCCGATCGTGCGGGCCATCTACGGGCCGGCTCCGATCATGGATATGCACACGCGCATGAAGGTCGGGCTCAAGGCGCTCGGCGTCATCGCCAACGCCGATCCGCGGCCGCCGTTGATGCCGGTCACGCCGGACCTCTGCGAGGCGATTTCCGCCACGGTCCGCGCCACGCATCGCACCGGCGACATCAGGCTGGCTTAGGGAGCGCCGCGATGTCCGACGATGCCTTCATCCATATCGTCCGGGTCGACATCGATCCGAAGCATGAGGCTGCTTTCAACGCCTGGTACGAGGATACGCATTTTCCCGATCTGCTGGCGTGTCCCGGCTGGCTGTCAGCGAAGCGCTTTGTCTCCATCGGCGACGGACCGAAGTATGCGGCTGTGTATGAGGTCGCCGGGCGCTGGGCGTTTGAAACGCCGGAATTCCAGAAGGTCGCGGGCTTTGGTCCGTTCGCGCCTCTCGTGAAAAACTTTGCGCGTATCCAGTTGAAGCCGATGTCGGGATCGTCTTCGCCGGGCTGACGATGCGTTGCGGCGCGATCGCCTAGATCGCAATGCACTGCATCCAAAAATAGTGGAATGGGGAAGCTAGGGCGAGGGATTGCATCGGTCATTTGGGGTCTTATTGGAGGTATCACATGGTCTCGACACTGCTCCGCGCGAGCGCTTTTGGCGCGGTCATCTTTTCTCTCTCGTCGGTTGCGGCGCATGCCGCGTGCACGCCCGCCATTGGTGATGACAACCTGGTTGCGCCGGGGAAATTGCAGCTCTCCATCAATCCGACCAATCCGCCGCAGCAGTTTGTGGACAAGGATGGTCAGTTGCAGGGGCTCAATGTCGAGCTCGCCCAGGAGCTCGGCAAGCGCATGTGTCTTCCGGTGGAACTCGTCCGGATGGATTTTCCTGCGATGATGCCTGCGATGACTGCAGCGCGCATCGACGGAACCGACACCGGCATGTTCTGGACCGAGGAACGTTCAAAGCTGATGTACATGGTGCCCTACGCTATCCAGGCGATTTCGGTGGTGGTTCCTCCTGATAGCGGCACGAAAATTGCCAGTGAACAGGACCTGATCGGAAAAACGTCCGCTGTCGAGGTCAGCACTTATCAGATGAACTGGCTCAAGAAACTCAGCGACACCAGCGTCGCAAAGGGCGGCGCGGCGGTGGAGATGCGGACCTTTCCGACCGCCACCAACGTCGTCAGCGCGCTGCTCGCCAAGCAGGTCGATAACGCGCTGCTCGTCGACAGCGTGGCGCGCGATCTTGTCGGCCGCGGTCGCGTCAGGGAGGTTCTGACCGGTCTTGGCCTCGCCCGCACCACGCTCACTTTCCGCAACAAGACGGCGGCCGAGGCAGTGGTCAAGGCGCTCAATGCCATGCGCGCGGACGGCAGCTATCAGGCGCTGTTCGACAAGTTCGGTCTGACCACGATGCCCGCCGATCAGCCGCTCGCGATCGCCGGTCCCGGCCCGGCCTGACAGATGGAGACAAGCCGATGAGTCACTTCAGTCCGGCGGCCTGCGTCGATTACTTCTTCAATTACTTCCTGATGAGGGGCGTGCTCGTCACCATCGGCTTGACCGCTGCCGGCGTGGTCGGCGGACTAATTCTCGGGATGGGCATTGCGCTGATGCGCATGTCGTCCAATCCCGTACTCAGCGGCTTTGCCAGGTTCTACATCTGGTTCTTTCGCGGCACGCCGCTGCTGATCCAGCTTGTGGTGATCTACAGCGGCCTGCCGCAACTGGGCATCAAGTTCGGCGTGATCACCTGCGCCCTGGTCGGGCTGATCCTCAATGAAGCGGCGTATCTGGCTGAAATCGTTCGCAGCGGTTTCCTGGCGGTGTCGGCCGGACAGCGGGAAGCTGCCTGGGCCCTGAGCCTGTCGCCATGGGTGACGTTCTGGCGCATCACGCTGCCGCAGGCCTTTCGCCTGATGATCCCGCCGCTCGGCAACTCCATCAATTCGCTCTTGAAGGCGACCTCGCTCGCCTCCGTCATCTCGGTGGAGGAAATCATGCGCCGAAGCGACATGCTGATGCAGGAGCATTTTCAGATTCTCGAAGTCTATGCGGCCGCCACCGCCTATTACCTGATCCTCACCTCGGTCTGGGACGTGGCTCAGCGCCGTCTGGAAAAGCACTTTGGCCGCTCCAGCACGGCGAGAGCGCCGAGAGCGGTCGCGAAGGCGCCACTGCCCAAGGCGGCCCTCGAGGCCAGAGCATGAGAACCCCGGGATCGATGACGACCGAGATCGACAGCGTCGAGGGACAGTCGCGCGCGCGCGCGGTGCCCGCGGTTCGGATGGAGGCGGTCTACAAATACTACGGCGATTTCACCGCCCTGAACGAGATCGATCTCAGCGTGGCCAAGGGCGAGAAGATCGTCATCTGCGGCCCGTCCGGTTCGGGAAAATCGACGCTGATCCGCTGCATCAATCACATTGAAAAGCACGACCAGGGGCTGATCTACGTCAACGGCGTCGAACTGGACCATCAGCCCGGGAATATCGACCTGGTCCGGCGCGACACCGGCATGGTGTTCCAGAGCTTCAACCTGTTCCCGCACATGACGATCCTGGAGAACTGCATCATCGCGCCGATGACGGTCAGCGGCCTGGCAAAGCCGGAAGCCAGAGATCTCGCGATGCATTTCCTGACCAAGGTCCGGATTCCGGACCAGGCCGCTAAGTTTCCCGGGCAATTGTCCGGTGGACAGCAGCAGCGTGTCGCGATCGCGCGCGCACTCTGCATGCAGCCCAAAATCATGCTGTTCGACGAGCCGACCTCGGCGCTCGATCCGGAAATGGTCAAGGAGGTGCTGGAGACCATGAAGAAGCTGGCGGAAGAGGGCATGACCATGCTCTGCGTGACCCATGAAATGGGCTTCGCACGGGAAGTGGCCGATCGCATTGTCTTCATGGACCAAGGCAGGATTCTCGAGCAGGCCAAGCCGGAGGACTTTTTCCATCATCCGGCGTCCGAGCGCGCCGCGACGTTCCTCGAGCAGATCATTCACTAGATCGGCCGTCGTCACCAAGATCTCCCGAGGCGATGCATGTCCGGATCATTTGTCGACCGCCTGTGCGGTATCCATGCGGCCACCATTGTGCCGATGCGGCCCGATTTCGCGATCGACGAGGAGGCGCTGGCGGCGCACATCTCGCGCGTCACGGCAGTGCGGGGCATCAACGGCCTTCTGGTCAACGGCCATGCCGGCGAGAACTTCGTGTTGTCGCTTGCCGAGAAACGTCGTGTTGTCGAGATCGCCCGCGCAAGCAGCCCCATGGATTGCCTGATTGTCTCCGGCGTGAACCATGAAGCCAGTCTCGAGGCCGCGCGCGAGGCCGCAACGCTGGAAGAGGCGGGTGCGGACGGGTTACTGGTGTTTCCGCCGAACAGCTGGGCGCTGGGGCATGACGATGCCTGCGTGATCGCGCATCATCGATGGGTGCGCGACGCGACGACGGTGCCGCTGATGCTCTATTGCGCGCCGGTGGACGCGGGCGCCATGGCGTATCCGCGGTCCGTGCTGGAGCATCTCGCTGGTGATCTGCGGGTCGTCGCCATCAAGGAGGGCAGCTGGGAGGTCGCCGCCTATGAGGAGAATGTGCGGCTGATCCGGGCGCTGCGTCCCGATGTCCGTGTGCTGGGCTCCGGCGACGAGCATCTGCTGACGAGCTACATCGTCGGCAGCGCCGGCAGCCAGGTCAGTCTTGCAGCCGTGGTGCCGGAACTCGTGGTCGCGCTCTGGACCGCGGCCGAAGCCGGCGACTGGACGCAAGCGCGTGCGGTGCACGACAAGCTCTATCCGCTCTCCGTCGCGGTCTACCGTGACGCGCCCGGCGGGCGGGCGACGGCGCGACTCAAGGCCTGCCTGAAGCTTCTCGGCCATCTTGAGAGTGATACGCTGCGCCCGCCGCAGCACGCCGCGACTGCGGCCGAGATCGGCGCGCTTTCGGCTGCGCTCGATGTTGCCACTGGGCGCGCATAGTCAACGTCACGTGCAGTGCGCTTTCGATTGCTAAACTGACTGGAGGTGATTTCTCAGCTTGTCGATGGTATGGGCAATACGCTGCGCGCCTGCCGCAATGAGCCGCTCCTTGCTGTGGTATCCCCAGCTGACACCGATCGATCGCAAATTGGCTGCTCGGGCCATGTCCATGTCGTACGTCGTATCGCCGATGAAAATGGCGTTGTCTGCTGTCACGCCCGTCGCCGCGAGCGCCTGAAACAGCATTGCCGGATGTGGCTTGGACGGCGCCATGTCGGCGGCCTGTACCGTGCGGAAATGGTCGCGCCAGTGCAGCGCCTCCAGCGCCGGGGCGACCGTGAGGGAGCTGTGTCCGGTCGCCAGTCCCAGGATCGTGTCCGGCCTGCTACTCAGATCGGACAACAGGGAATCCGCTCCATCGAACGGCTTCTCGGCAAAGGCAGGGTTCGCTCGGAGCTGCGGCAGCAGCAGATCATAGGCTCTTACCATGTCCTGTATCGGCGCCGACGCACCCGCAAGCTGGGCCAGGATGACGTTGAGGGATTGCCCGACCAGAGCGAGGCTGATGTCTGGCGGAGGAAGCGGCAGCTGGAATTGGGAAAATACGATGCGATGGGATTCCCAGATCAATGGGCGGCTGTCCACCAGCGTTCCGTCGAAATCGAAGATGATCAGCTTCACGTGAAAATACCTTGGACCTTACAGGTTACCGATGGAGACATGAATAGATACGAACGAACTCGCGCGCCTCGACCGGAGCCGCACGCGCGGCATTCCTGTTTGTCGTCGCCGTCTCGCACGATAACCAGAAATAATTCCCCGCCGGATCGATCACGAGGCGGCTGGGCGAAAAGTTGGCGACCATAACTGACAGATACGGAATGGTCGAGAACCATGCCAAGGGAGCAAGGCCTGGCGGCGTTCGCGACGACGATACGAAGTTCGAATTCCCGAGCTGCGGGTCGGAGTTCTGTCCCGTCGCAAGCGCCGTTATCGCCGCGCGATAGCGGGTCCACGCGCTGACGAATTTTCCGGTTTCGACCACATGGATTGCTGTTGTCAGCAGCAGCACTGCGGCAAATGCTCGAATGGTGTTGTCGGTTGGTGAGGTCAAACCAAACTGCAGTCTGGCGAAACCACGGACCACGATGCCGTCGCTGCTCAGGGCGGCCAGCGCGGCCAGCACGCCGAATATCGGCGTGCCGATCACCATGAGCGTTCTCAGGTAGTAGCGATTGTTCGCAAGCACGGCGTGGTCGATAGCGAGCCAGTACATGATGAGGGCCATCAGGAGCACGCCCAGCGAATAAACATGAGCGCGGGCCGGCGCCACCAAACGAACCGCGGCGTACAATACACCGTATGACGTGAGTGAAACGAGCAACAGCAGCACGACCTCCACTTTGAAGATTGCAGGGTCGAAGACGTGCAGGGCGGCCCGCAGCAGGGCGCTGGCATAATAGTCGTCGGGCGGGAGAATCAGTTTTGAAATCACGGCCAGCACGACCACGACGACCAGACTGGTTGCGGCGCGCACGAACGGGCCGTTCCTGAGGCCGCGCGGGGCCAGCGTCACGACAATGGCGACCAGCAAGATGAGGGCGCCCTCGTGCGTGAAGGCAAGGCCGAGTTGGGCGATAAAAACCAGCGCGGCTCCGGTCCAAGTCCGTCTGGCGTAATGGCAGATCGCCAGTACCGGCCAGAACATCGCATGGGCGACCCACATCTCCGTCGGGAAACCGAAAACAAGCGGGCAGAGCAGGGTGGTGGAGCAGCAGGCGCCAAGAAAGAGGAAGCGGCCGCGCGAGCGATCGATGACAAAGGTCAGGATCAAGCTGGCCAGGGGAGTGACATAAAAAAGAAACCCATAGGCCAGGATTCCTGCCCACGGTTTGTCGGTGAGTCCGACGATCATCTCGGCCGGGAGCAGGCAGAGCAGGTAAACCGATGTCCGGCCGGAGATGTTGTGCCAGTGGAACGCCCAGGCGTCCTGGACGGCAACGGCATAGGAAAACATGGCGCCGTCGCCATAGAGCTCGAGCTGATAGAGCATCGCAACGATAACGAACGCGGCGGACCAGCATAAAGCGCTCGTAACAATCAGAAGTCGCAATGTGTGTGCATCGAAACGGGACAAGGAGGAGCCCGACATTCCACCGACCTTCCGCGCAGGGCACCAAGCCGCTCAACGCGAATAAAGGCGTCCAGCCTCTCGCGGTCAACTATTCCCGGACTTTCCGGTGACTGAGACCTTTTGTTCAGGATGTGATGTCCGAAACGCATCGCTGCGTCTGTTCGCGCGTGCTCTCTTTTGCTGGCCGCACCCGCACAAACACCATTAGTCCCAAATCATTCCGGTCGAAACCCAATGATTTTTATGGCAAACTGGGCCATCGGCGCATTTTTATCGGATCGAACCCCGACTTTGATTTCACCCGTGCAGCTCAGCAGCATTCCCACCAGCAAATTCGCACCCGGTGACCACTGGGAAGAGTTCGTCCATCTGTTTCGCAGAGGGCAGCAGACGCTTCCGCAGGTGTGGGGGGATGTGTTCGGTCCCCTGCGCAAGGGCGCGGTCGACGATCTGGTGATCGTCGGCCAGGTCGGTCAGTCGCTTGACGGTCGGATCGCGACCGCATCGGGGCATTCAAAATACATCAATTGTCCCGCCGGCATCGATCACCTGCATCGGTTGCGCGCATTGGTCGATATCGTTGTTGTCGGTGTCGGCACCGCGATCGCGGATGATCCACAATTGACCGTCCGGCAGGTCGCCGGCCCGCAACCTGTGCGTGCCGTGATTGATCCGCAGGGGCGCCTGAAGCCGTGTGCGAAGCTGTTCCGGGATGACGGCGTTCGCCGCATCCTGATCACCGCAGAGGGCACGCGCTGCACGCCGCCTCCTGGCGTCGAGATCGTCGCCTTGCCGGCCCATGAGGGCAACATTGCCCCGGCGGACATCGTTGGCGCGTTGGCCCGCGCCGGGATGCGAAGGATTTTGATCGAGGGTGGTGCCGATACGGTCTCGCGTTTCCTGGTGTCCCGATGCCTGGACCGGCTGCACGTGACCGTCGCGCCCGTCATCTTGGGGTCCGGTGGACCGGGCATCGCCCTGCCGTCACTGGAGCGAGCCGACGAAGCACCACGCATGCCGGTACGTGTGCACAGGATCGCGGAAGACGTGCTGTTCGACTGCGACTTGACCGCTCAGCGCATCGCCCTCGGCGTCGCAAAGACATCCACGTGACCGACACGGATCGATGAAGGTTTCTGGCTGACAGCAGCCTTGCGCCGCGTGAGCCAGCCTGTGATATCGGCGTCGGATAGCGTTCCCATCTCGCGTGCGGTGCCAGCCCAACCGGCAAGCAATTCGATCTGCATGGCATGATCGTTTGGCCCAATCATCCAATCGGATTGTCCCTGGATAATAGCGTAGCCCTGCGCCTCGAAGCCGCCGATGGCCGCCTGAGCCGCCGTGGGACCGAGCGCCGGGCCGAAGCCCTTGTCGGTGCGCTGATGTGCGTTCACAGCGGCAATCATAGCTGTGTCGAACGGATCGATCGGTGAGAGATCGACGCGGCCGTCATAGGTCAGCGCGGCGTAGACCGGTAACGCCCGCACAGCGACTTGGCGCAGAAACCGGTCCAGCCACGCCAGGGAGACCAGATCCAGCAACGCCGAGATTGTGATCAGGTTGGTCTTGCGGTCGAGGGCTGTGTCCAGATCGCGACTGAGGTCGAACTGCACCGTATTCAGTTCGATATCCTCAGGAACACTGGTGCGGCCCGCGATAGCGAGCAGGGCCGGGTCGTTGTCGATCAGATCCCAGTGTTGCTGGGCCGGGAGGCGGGCGTGGAGAGTGCGGAGGGTGGAGCCGGCCCCGCACGCGAGATCGGTGACGTGAACTGAAGGCGCGGATTCCAGTGAAGCCGTGACGGCGGCAAGAACGTCCGGATTCCGCGCTGCGATATCATGGCGTTCCCGCAAGGCGAGCCACTCAGCCGAGAACCCAGTCATGCCAGCCTCGCGAGGGCGGAGGCGAAAATCTCTCCGGATTGCGGCCACGTCGGCAGCCGTCTGGCCGCGGCAAGTGCGGCCACCGACAGGCGCAGCCGCAGAGCGCTATCCGTGATGGTGCGCCGCAAAGCCTCCGTTAGCGCGGCGATATCACCTGCAGGGACAAGCAGGCCGGCGTCAGGGGGAATGGTCTCCGGGATCGCCCCGCCCGTGGTGCCGATGACTGGCAGGCCATGCGCCAGGGCCTCCGCATAGGCCATTCCGTATCCCTCAAAGGACGATGCAAGGACGAACAGATCGGCTCTATCATAGAGCGTGGCCAGCTGTTGGGACGGTACGGCTCCGAGAACAGCGATGCGGTCACTCAACCCGTAGTGGGTGATATCGGTGCGAAGCTTTGCAGCCGCCGCTGGATCGCGCGTGAGATCGCCGGCGATCGTCAGGCGCCAAGGCAGGCTGGCAAGTGGAGCAAGCGCGCCGACCAGCACGTCAAATCCTTTGCGGGGTATCACGCTACCCACTGAAAGCAGATGAAGCGTATCCTGCCCGCTCCCGCGCGCACGCGGGACAGGGTCATTGCCGGGCCGTGCGACTGTGATGCGGTCGGCCGACACACCGTAATCGGTGGCAATGATCCGCGCGGTGGCCGGACTGGTTACGACGACCTGCGCGACCGCAGCCAGGGCAGAGTGTTCGCTGCGGCGCAGGATATCAGCCTGCTCGGTGGAAAGGTCCATCTCCAGAGCCAGAGGATGATGCACCAGCGCGAGCAACGGATGATGGCCGGCGAGCTCTGCCGCCACCTCCGGCAAGACGCCCAGCGCAAGACCATCGATGATGAGTGGACAGCCGGCCGGCACCGTCAGGAGCCGGGCACGGGCGGTGGATCGGATGGCCTCGCTCGGCCATGGAAATCCTTCGCCCACATCGACAAGTTCGACATGCCAGCCCAGTCGTTCGATCTCGGCAATCATGCGCCTGTCATAAGCGTAGCCGCCGGTCGGGGTCTCGAGACTGCCCGGCACGGCAAAGGCAACACGCTTCACCACAAAGGCGCCTCGTAGTGGGCGCGGGCGACGTGGGATTCCGAAATCGACACCCGGATGGCCTTGAGCTTCCGGCCGTTGCGTCCCAGTTCATCCGCGCGCGCCGCCTTGGCGAGGCTGTCATGGATATGTTTGGTGAGAAATTCGGTGGTTGTGTTTTTGCCCTTGAATTCCGGTATGTCGTCGAGGTTGCGGTAATTCAGCGGCGACAGCACGGCACGCAGCGCGTCGTGCGCACGGCCGATGTCGATAACGATGCCGTTGTCGTCGAGGGTCTCGGCGATGAACGCCGCGTCGACGACGAATGTCGCGCCGTGCAGCGCCTGTGCGGGTCCGAAAACCGCGCCCCTGAAGGAGTGAGCGATCATGATGTGGTCACGAACTTCGACGGTGAACAAGTCAGCTCCTTAAGAGTAGGCGATGGGCTGGCAGAGGATTCCGCTTCCAGCAGCGAGGATCTTTGGCAGGCGCTCAGGCAAATCCGGAAACGCGACCGGGGGCGCCAGCAACGCGTCGAGCCGTGGATCCCTCAGCAGCGCAATGGCCGCAGCAAGCCGTCGCTGATGTGTCCAGCGCGGCCGGTGCGATGGCGCGATCTGTCCGACCTGGCTCGAGACCAGGCGAAGCCGGCGGCTGTGGAAGGGACCGCCCAGCATTGCTGTCACCGCAGTGTCGCCATACCAGCTCATCTCTAGCACCGTGGCCTCTTCGCCGGCCAGTTCGAGAGCCGTGCGCAGCCCCTCGGGCGCGCCGCTGGCATGAACAACAAGATCGCAATCGCCTTTGACATTCCCCGGCCTTGCGAAACCAACACCGAGCGCGCGCGCTAATTCCGCCCGGGCCGGATTGATGTCGACCAGTGTGACGTCGGTCCCCGGAAGCTGCCCGCAGAGGTAGGCGACGAGAGAACCGACCACGCCGGCGCCGATGACCGCGATGCGGTCGGATGGCCCGGGTGCGGCGTCCCAGACGGCATTGAGGGCGGTTTCCATGTTGGCGGCGAGCACCGCCCGCTGCGGAGGCACATTGTCCGGCAGTATCGCGACGGAGCCGGCGGCGATGTTGAACAGGGTCTGGTGCGGGTAGAGTGCAAACACCGTCCGGTTGCGCAATGCTTCGACGCCGTCCTCGATCCGGCCAACGGTCGCGTAGCCATATTTTACGGGAAACGGAAAGCGGCCGGCCATGAAAGGCGCACGCATTCGTTCGAACTCGCTTTCGGGGATGCGCCCGCCAAATACCAGCGACTCGGTGCCGCGGCTGATCGCACTATAAAGTGCCCTGACACGCACCTCGTCTGGTCCTGGCGGTCCGACAATGTCCTGGCGAATCTCGACCTGTTCCGGTCCACAGTACCAGAGCGCCGAGGCAACATCGCCGGTCCCGTTCAGAGCCATTTTTTCCATCTCGGACTGGAATTCCCGACAGGTTGACGTGTTATAGGTGCAGTCTGCACCGCCCGCCGATGAAAGAGAAGTCGTTCCCCCTCGTGTTAGAGCAAACCGCACCCCAGGCAATACAAAATCATGTGGCCGACAAGAGCGTGCTCGCCCGGCGCGTGATGTTCGCGCTGCTCTTTGTGGTGACGATCGCTGTATCGCTGTGGCTTGCGGTGCTGACGCTCGCGCCGGGTGGCTTCGGACTGCTCGATTGTGTGGCGCTTATGCTGTTTGCCGTCACATTGCCATGGATGGTCGCGGGCTTCTGGAATGCCGTGATCGGTTTTGTCCTGCTGCGGTCCGCCATGGATCCAGCGGTCGCGGTGCTGCCGGCCGAGGCGCGGATTCGCGGGGACGAGGCCGTGACCGCGTCGACCGCCATTCTGCTGTGTATTCGCAACGAACTGCCGGATCGAATCCTCAGGAATCTCGAGCCGATGCTCGCGGGCCTCGACGCATCGGGGTATGGCGGGCGCTTCCATCTCTACGTGCTCAGCGATAGCGATTCCGCCGACGTCGCAGCGAGGGAGGAAGAACATTTCGCCGCCCTGGCGCAGCGGTGGCGTGATCGCATCGAAATCACTTACCGGCGCCGCACCGTCAATACCGGTTACAAGGCCGGCAATGTCTTTGATTTTTGTGAGCGCTGGGGCCGCGATCACGAATTCGCCGTCACGCTGGATGCCGACAGCTTCATGACGGCCAACGCGATCCTGCGCCTGGTGCGCATCATGCAGGCTGACCCCAGGCTCGGCATCCTGCAGGGGCTGATCGTCGGCCTGCCGTCGACAAGCCTGTTCGCCCGCATCTTCCAGTTCGGCATGCGTCTCGGCATGCGCTCCTACACCGTCGGCAGTGCGTGGTGGCAATCCGATTGCGGCCCTTACTGGGGGCACAATGCGGTTCTGCGTCTCGACCCCTTCATGACGCACTGCCGGCTGCCTCTGTTGTCCACAGATGGCGAGGAGGAGCGGCATATCCTCAGCCACGATCAGATCGAAGCCGCGCTGATGCGGTCCGCCGGCTACCACGTGCGCGTGGTCGCGCAGGAGGATTTGGGGTGGGAGGAAAATCCGCCGACCCTGCTCGAATTCATGCGCCGCGATCTGCGCTGGTGCGAAGGCAACATGCAGTATTGGCCGTTCCTCTCGCTTCCTAATCTTCGGCCGGTGAGCCGCTATCAGCTGGTGCTGGCCATTCTGATGTTCATCGGCTCTCCAGCCTGGATCGGCCTGCTTGGACTCGCGACCATCGCGCTGGCGCTGTGCGACACTCCGGCCAGCATCATTCGCGCCGATGTCGGCAGCGTGCTGTTCGCCTGGATCCTGGCGATGTGGTTTGCGCCGAAAATCGCCAGCGCCGTCGACATTCTGCTTCGGCCACATGCGCGCCATGCCTTCGGCGGGGCCGGCCGCTTTCTCGTCAACTTCGCCATCGAAACGGTGTACTCGCTGCTGCTGTGCCCGATCCTCTGGATCAGTCACACGATCTTTCTCCTCGGCCTGCTGTTCAACCGCGAGATCGGCTGGATCGGCCAGGTTCGCGACGATCACGCCGTGCCCCTGACATTGGCGTTCCGCAATTTGTGGCCGCAGACACTGATCGGATGGGCCGCGATCGGCGCGGTCGCCGCGACACAACCGGCGGCGTTGCCTTACATCCTGCTGCTGGCCGCGGGTCCGGCTTTGGCCGTCCCCTTTGCGATGGTGACGTCATGGCCGCGGCTCGGCGCACTTGCGGCACGTATCGGTGTTGGCCGGCTTCCAGAAGAGACGACAACTCCGCAGGATTTGCTGGCGCTGTCGTTGCCTGCGCTTCAATCGGCGGTTCGGCCGGTCGTGCCGACTTCGGTGTAAGCGGTGCTCGGGGCTCTCCGGACCGTACGCGCCGCCGTTCGTTCCCTGCGGATTTATTACGGCGACAAAGCACGCACCGCCGCCATGGACCGGCTTTACGGCGATTTTGTCCGGCCCGGAGACCTGGTGTTTGATGTCGGTGCGCATGTTGGCGACCGGGTGGCCTCGTTTCGGCGCCTTGGCGCCCGGGTCGTCGCGGTCGAGCCGCAGCCTGCGATGGTCAGGGTTCTCAAGCTCCTGTATGGCCGCAGCCGCTCGGTTTCCATCGAGGCCGTGGCGGTTGGACGCGAACCGGGGACGGCACCGATGACGATCAACACCGACAATCCTACGGTGTCGTCGATATCAGCCGCGTTCATTGCCGCGGCGCGCGACGCGCCAGGCTGGACATCGCAACGCTGGACCGCAAGCGTGAACGTTCCCGTCACCACGCTCGACGCACTGATCGCCAAGCATGGCGCTCCCACTTTCATCAAACTCGATGTGGAAGGTTTTGAGGCAGAGGCCTTGCACGGACTGTCCCGCGCGGTACGCGCATTGTCGTTCGAGTTCACGACCATTCAGCGCGAGGTCGGGCTTGCCTGCATCACGCGCTGCTCGGCACTGGGCTATGACAGGTTCAATGCCGCACTCGGTGAAAGCCAGGCCTTTGTCGGCGCCTGGATGAGCGCTGCAGACGTCTCGCGCTGGCTGCTCGATCTGCCGCAGGAGGCCAATTCCGGGGATATCTATGCCGTCACGGACTGACCGGCCGGAATCGCAATGGCGTCTGGTCGGGGCCGTTGGTGCGCTTGTCGCCGCGGGCTACGGCCTGACCCTGCTGATCTTCTACCCCGGCATCATGACCTTCGATGCCAAATACGTCTACGAGGACATCGCCAAGGGCACGTATGGCGATTGGCAGTCGCCGGTCATGACGTGGCTGTGGGGTGTGATCGATCCGATCGCCCCCGGTGCAGCCAGCATTTTTCTTCTGGCGGCCGCATTGTACTGGCTTGGCTTTGGGGTCCTGTCGGTTGTCGAGGCGAGCCGCGGCAAGCGCAGCGCGTTGGTGCTGCCGATTCTGGCTCTGCTGCCGCCCGCACTGGTCTTCGTCGGGATCATCTGGCGGGACGTGCTGCTGGCCGGCTGCTGGTTGCTCGCTGCCAGCATCGTGTGTGCGGTATGTGGGAGGCCGTCGTCGGCTCGGCGACCGGCGCAATGGCTGGCGTTTGCGCTGGTTGTCCTGGGCGTGCTGCTGCGGCCGAATGCGCTGCTCGCTGCGCCGATCCTCATCGCCTATGTGATCTGGCCACAGCGGATGTCGCTGCGCCGGACGGCCATCCTCTTCGTGCCGGCGGCGATCGGCCTCTTCGCCACGGTACAACTGGTCTATTATGGCGTGCTGGGAGCAACGCGGCAGCATCCATTGCAATCGATCATGATCTTCGATCTCGGCGGCATCAGCCACTTTGCCAAGGAGAACCAGTATCCGGTCACATGGAGTGCGTCGGAAAACACCCAGTTGCTCAACACCTGCTATGACGCCAGCCAGTGGGACGTCTATTGGCGGCTGGCTCCCTGCGATTTTGTGATGCGAAAGATCGAGCGGGAAGAAGGCCTGTTCGGAACGTCCGCGATCTCCAACGCGTGGCTGCGCGCGATCGGGCGGCATCCGGTCGCCTATCTCGAACATCGGTCTGCATACTTCTGGAATTTCCTCACCGCCGGCAATCTGACGATGTGGCTCGCTGATATCGAACGTCCTAATCAGACGGTTTTCCCTGATCGGGCGGCGTTCAACGCTCTGGTCTCGGTGCATGATTGGTTGAAACCGACACCCTTGTTTCGTCTCGGCGCGTGGTTGTTGCTGTGTCTCGTCGTCTGCGGTGTGGGCTGGCGACGACGTGACACGCGCGAAGGCGTCTTCGCACTTGGATTGTGCGGGTCCGCGACGATTTACATCCTGAGCTTCCTTTTCGTCGGTGTGGCGCCCGACTTTCGTTATGGCTATTGGGCGGTGATCGCCGGCATCGCCGGTGCCTTTGTCGCCGCGTCGGGTTGGCGCAGCGGCGACTCCCTGGAGACTTGAACCAGCGCCTGCCGAGATCAAATCTACTATTTCGCGGGCGAGGCCGGATCGAGGGACGCGGTCCAGGTCTTGTAGTCGGCATCGGAAACGACCGGCAGCTTTTTGACAAACGCCGCGATCGACCAGATCTCGGTGTCCGTGGCGCCGGCCTGCTCGAAACTCGGCATGCCCGTCATGTTGATGCCGTTCTTGATGACCCAGAATAACTGGGCAGGGGAGAGCTCGCCGGCGACCTCCTTCAGGTCCGGCGGATCAGGATGCAGGCCTTCGGAGAATTTCTGCCATTTGACGCCGGGCGCTCCGTGGCAGGTCGCGCAGCCGAACGTTGCGTAAGCCCGAGCGCCGGACTGCACCGTGGCGGGGTCATTGAAGGAGGCGGGCGCTGTTGCGGTCGCGTGGCGATTGATGGACGCCGTGCGCACGCGCGTCAGCGCCCAGGTGACAACAGCGGGATCTTCCGTGGTGCCTGCAATGCTATAAAACCCGCCGAAGAAGAATGCCGCGGCGGCAAGGCCGATCGCGATTGCCAATGCACCGATAGCCGCAAGGATACGCATGGGACACCTCCGACGTGCTGGTATGGAATGCAGATAGAGGCTGTGCGTTCCGGTTCAAGATTGTCGCGGCGGTCGCACCAAACGCTTTAAATTGCAGGATCATCGTTTCGTGATGCCCGCGATGGACGGGGCATCGTCGCCTGATGTCCGCGTTTTGAGAACGAGCGATCTGGCGGTTGGCGCAATGCAATGCGTTGAGAATGGCTGCACGAAACCGCTCGACTGGCGCACTCGGAGAGATTCGAACAGTTCGTATAATGTTCTGAAATCTCTATTGATTTTTTCTGTAACCTTGCCCGAGGGACAAGATGAGGGGCGAGTCTTTGGGAGTAGCGTGGCGTCAAACTTGGTCGACCTCGGCAGAGAGCAACCCGACGTCTTGGCTGATGGATTGGACAGAAAGTTCAAATTTTCAATGAATTAGAGGGCGGCGTGTGCACCGGGAGATCGGGAAAAATCTTGCAACAGCCAACTTGAGCAGGGCAGGCGGAATGATTGGACACACCGGCATTGCCGACTGTCGCGGGATTTCTCGCGTCGTGAAGACCTTAAGCGCCGGTGGTGGGTAATGGAGCCGGCCGGTCTGGAGAACGGCCAGGGCATCGTTTCTGCTGCTTATCTGAGGGATGCCGCCGATGCCCAATGGAATGACGATTCCGGTATCCGCCGCTTCGACGAATTCCTGGCGAAGTACTTTCCCAAGGGCAATCGGGGCGCGGCGGTTGGACCCTTACGGCGTCTGACAGAACCGGCCACCAACGCCAGTTGGTTGATCGCGCTGAGACTAGCAATGTGACAGAGCGTCAGCGGTACGACCGTCGCTTTAACGGTCCGGGTCTGGTGATCTGTTCGATCGAATATCCGGGTCGCGGCATTCGGCATGACGAGCCGCTGGCAACGTCCATCGAGGATTTGGCGGGCGGACTGGCACGCGACCTGCGGGGGTGGCTGGAGGCTGCGCCTTATTCGATCATTGGGCGCACTGGTGGCCTTCAGCTTGGCTCAACGTCTGGAATCAATCAAAGGCGGGGTTCCCACCAGGCTGGTGCTTTGCGGGGCACGCCCGCCCAGCAGCGGAAGAATATCGCCGTGGCATCTTCTGTCACGATCCGAACTCATCGACCGGTTGAAGACATTGGGGGGACTGGCCGATCGGGTCCTCGAAAATGAGGAAGTGCTGGATGCCATCCTGCCGCTGATACAGGCCGACCTCAGCATCGCCGAGAACTGGCAGACCGCGGACGGCCACGCGGGGTCAGTATTCCCCTCGCGGCGGTCGCAGCCCAACGGGACAGTGCGGCGCCGCCCGAGGCGGTGGCGCTTTGGAGTGACTACGCGCTTCGAACGTTCGATTTCCATGGTGGTTCCGGGGACCATTTCTTCCCGCACGCCCGGTCAGAGGAACTTATCGCACTGGCTCACGGCTCGCGGGCTACCATTGGCGAAGGATTGAGGATATAGGTTCATGCAACCTCCAATTTTGGCGGCCCTCTCAATGTTCGATTGTTGTCGGGAGTGTGATCCATGGCCGCTGACGGTACCGGCAACTCGATCAAATCCAATGGCCCCGCCACCAACGGCAAGGCCTATCCGATCGAAGACCACACCTACGACGTCGTCGTGGTCGGCGCCGGCGGCGCGGGCCTGCGCGCCGTGGGGGGGCAACTCCATTGCGAGCTGTGTCTTCCGGTCGGTCCGCTATAACGGGCGCCTATCATGCAAGTCCCCTCTGCACCACGCGACGCCTTGTGGCGGCAGGAAGCCCGTCACCTCGGTCGTTCGGGCTTGACGCTCGCATTCAACCAGCTGCTGCAGCTCGCGATCCCGTTCGTGACAACGAGCATGACCGGACGGCTTGGCGTCGACGCGCTGGCCGCTGGCAGCCTTGTCGGCAGCATCGGGCTGTTGTTGTTCATCACCGCCCTTGGCGTGCTGCAAGGCCTGGTCCCGCTCGTCAGCATGGGCATCGGAGCCGGTGACGATGCGGCGGCCACGCGCGCCATCCGCGGCGGTCTTTTCCTCGCCGTCATGATGGGCCTCGGCGCGACCGCGATCATGGCGGGAGTGCCATGGTGTCTCGCGCGCACCGGTCAGGACCCGGCGCTGGTCGTGCTCGCGCAGCGTTTCATTTGGGGACTGCTGCCCGGCTATTTGCCGGGCATCATCGTGGTCGCGCTGAGATTCTTCCTAATCGCGGCGAACGATCTCAAATGGCTCAACCCTATCATCATCGCGGGCACGGCCTTCAACTTCGCTTGCAATCTGTTGCTTGCCGGCGGCGCCTCGGCCATCGACGGCTTGATGGCGATCGGTCTGACTATTGCGCTGACCAACTGGCTGATGTTCGGCTTGCTCGCCATCGCGATGTGGCATGCGCCGCGCATTCCGAAAGGCCTGCGCGATCGCCGCGCCGGGCTTGCCGTGCGCGAGGTGCTTGGAATCGGCATTCCGGTTGGCGCTATCTTCTTGTCCGAAGCATCGATGTTCACAGCCTCAACCATGCTGATGGGCTATTTCGGCAAGGTCGCACTCGGTGCCCATGGCATCGTCGTGTTGTGGCTCAACATCTGTTTGATGATCCCGATCGGGATTTCGCAGGCCGCCATGGCGCGGATCTCGCTGCTGCTCGGTCAGCGCGATGTCGGCGCCATCAGGCACGCCATAACAGTGGCGCTCATTGCCGGCAGTGCCGCATCGATTGCGGTCGGCGTCGTACTGGTCACGTGCTCTGACACCCTGGTCCGTCTCTTGCTGTGGTCACGGTCGTCGGGCAGCGAGGCCGTGATCGAAACCGCGCGCGGCTTCTTCCGCTTCTGCGCGGCGGTCCAGTTGTTGTCGGGACTCGTTATCGTCATGGGCAGCATCCTGCGCGGGCTCCGCGACGCCAACTCCGTGCTATGGCGCGTCATGCTCGGCTACTGGGGCGTCGGGCTCGGCGGCGCCGTGCTGTTCGCGTTCGGCCTTGGATTTGGCGGCAGCGGAATCTGGATCGGCATTGCGCTCGCGTTCGTCTTTGCAGTGGTGCGGCTCGCGGCAAGATTCCCCGGCGTGCTGGCGCGGCTTGGCCGCGATGCCCGCCCCGAGATGTGCCAGCGGGGGTCAGATTCCGGCCAAAGCAGCGTTCATGCGCGGCCGTAACCCGGCGGACGGCTCTGGACATCAACTAGAAAGTTTTTCGATCTCGGCGTGAGCTTAGTAGCTTCGTGTTGCCGCACCGCTGTTTAGAAGAATAGAATTCCATTAACTTTCGCGATGCTCAATAGTCGCGCAGCAGTCGAAATCGTATGGAAATTCAGCCAAGGAATCTGACGGTCTGGCGAACGCCTGTTCCATTTGCCGGACGAACTGCGATCGGGAGTGGCTTTGATGATTGAGCGACCCACGAACGTTGGGCCATTTCCTTGAGATGCCATTTCCGTCAGACAGAGTGCGAAACAATTGTCGGTTATGAGGTCAGGAGTCCAAGATCGTCGATGACGGCGCGAAGAAGCTGGGCGCGCAGTAGATCTGGGAAAAAGTGTCCGTCGTCAAACATGCGCAGCCGGAACGTCAAATTGGTATGTGTCTGCCATGCTTCGAGCATCGGACGGGTAAGCATTTGATCGAGGCTGCCGCCGTATGCGGAAATCGGCACGGGGAAGGCGGGCTCCTCCTTGTATTTATACGTGTCCATTACGCGCACATCAGAGCGGACAATGTCCAAGAAGACGGCGAGAATTTCCGGATCAGCAAGGACTGAGCCAGGCATCTCTCCGTATCGGCTGGTAACGTCGGCCAAAAAATCTTGATCGTTCAGCTGGTGAGTGGCAGGGCCTGGCGGGCACTGCGGCGCCCGACGTCCGGAGACAAACAGATGTACAGGCAGCGGCTTTTCCCGTCGCCGAAGCTCGCGTGTGAACTCAAAAGCCATTAAGGCTCCAACGCTATGTCCAAAAATCGCATAGGGGCCACCGATCGCGCTGTCGAGACCATCAACGAGTTTCTCGACGAGGTCAGACATCGCTTTGAGGCTTGGCTCTCGGATGCGGCTCTCGCGTCCGGGAAGGTGTACGGCGCACACCTCGATGGCGTCTGGGAGTTCCCGCGCCCAAGAATTAAACATCGAAGGTCCGCGGCCTGCATGCGGAAAGCAAATTAATCGGAGCTTGGAATCCGGGCGAGGTGCTAGCCGAAAAATCCAGGGAGTTTCCATGACGAGGACCCCAAAAACTCATTGTTGAAGCGCCATGACAAGCGCGATGTGTGGTGACGATAGTGACCCGGTATGCCGCCTCTGAGCGTTTGACCTGACCCTTCCGCAGTAATTCCATCACGGCTCCCGCCAATACAAAAAATCCCTGTTTGGCAATCGAATGCGGCGGCCGATGACGTTTGCTCGCAAAAGCGGGACCGTGGTGCCCTGGTCAAGATCCCAGAGAGCACTCATCAATTTACGAAAGGCGAATAAGGGCTTTGGGTCATTCAGCCCAGGAAACGCGATCAGAAAGTCATGGACGCCCCCAAGGGAGATAGTAAATGCCGACCGACGTTGATCGGCATTATTTTCGAGCACCGCGGATGCACCAACGAGCGCTTTGCGCATCTTTTGGTACCGCGCCAGAATTTCCTGAGTGCCGTCAGTATCCATTCACTCCTGCTCCTCTGATCGCTTTTGGATCCGATGATCGCCCTCAGGTGTCAGAAACGGCTACCTTCGGCGTCGTCTGGTTATTTGAAACAAGAGTAAGCGCGGCTCCTCCGCAAGTCTTTTTTGTTCGCGTAACGGACGATATGGAATTTAGCCTGCCCAAGGGAGCGCCAGAGCGCTGTGCTGCCCGAACTCATGAGGTTTCTCTGAAAACTCTTCTGAGTTCAAAAGCGGGTGAGGTCGCTCGCCAGCTCGGCCCAAAGATCGAGCTTCGTATAGCGCGTCAACAATCCCGCCAATGGCGCCCAAAGAGCTCTTTTAAACGAGGCCTGGCCCGCGCGATTGGCTCGGAGATCCAAGTATAATTCAAAAAATGGTGCCAGTTGACATTCTCAGTAATCGTAGAGCCCCCCCTGCATTCCGCGGGACAACATCACCGAGAAGGGCATTCCGTTTTCAACGCTACCAGTATTTCCAAGGCGGGTGGATTGGTTGACCAACACGCGGCTGACCTTGGACAAGTGCCTGCTGTGCGAGAGTAGATGCATGAGGTGTTCTCGCTGCACTGGCCATCGCGTTGCTCACAATGTGCTGATTCACGAAAGCAATTGAAGACAATTGAAGAACCGTCCTAAGTCGGTCGTCTTGCGAACACACTAGTGACTGGGCGCTGCCGCCGATCAAATAAATCGACGACTAGCAATACTCGTCACAATTGTGTCCTATTCACAACTGTACTATTAAGTGTGTTGACGGTAGCCGCCTAGCTCCGGTCACACTTCTCGTTGCTCCGACCGAGGTGTCGTTTAAGATGTCGAGTCGTCTTGGAAAGCTGAGCGACGAGGATCTTGAGTGTCTCCTCCGCATTAGACTCTTCGAGACCTGCTTACTAGAACTCTTCTCTCAAGGTCAGTTGAGTGGAACGACGCATACCTGCCTCGGGCAAGAGTACATCCCGGTGGCTTTGCGCACTTTGATCGAGCCTGGTGATTTTGTATTCAGCAATCACCGAGGGCACGGGCACTACATTGCGAGGTTCGACGACGCTGAGGGCCTGCTAGCGGAAATAACGGGACGGCAGGGCGCCATCTGTCATGGCGTCGGGGGCAGTCAGCACATCTATCGGCGTGGGTCTTATCTGTCGACGGGTATTCAAGGTGAAGGTCTTGGGATTGCTGCAGGTGTTGCGGGCCATTTCAAACGATTTGGCTCTAATGAACTGGCGATCGCGTATGTAGGTGACGGTACTTGGGGCCAAGGAATTGTATACGAGGTATTGAATTTAGCTGCTCTTTGGCAACTTCCTTTGGCGCTGATCGTTGAGAACAATGGCATTGCCCAATCGACACCAACAGCGCTGCAGATGGCGGGTAATATCGAAGCCCGCGTCCGAGCATTCGGCATAGAATACGAAGAAGTTACAAGCACCGACATAACTGAGATCCGCAGGCTTCTCTCGCCTTCGTTTTTGCTCTCGCGAACGCAGCGAAGCCCAGTCGTCATCACGTTCGAGACCATGCGTCTCGGCCCACATAGCAAAGGGGACGATACGCGTACGGCCGACGAGATTGCGCGGGCCCGACAACGCGACGTCCTCACATGTTACGAAGTGAAGTTTCCCGAGCAGTATGCCGCGATACGAGCTCGTGTCGACGATGAGATCACGACCCTCGCTCGACGTGTGCTCGATCGGCCGCCAAGTACGTGGAAGGGGCTTTGCGCATGAACGCACTGCAACCTGAGCGCGTCTCAGAAAATCTCAATCGCGCGTTGCACGAGGTTCTCGCACACGATGAGCGTGTGTCGTTCATTGGAGAAGATGTTCTCGATCCGTATGGCGGTGCGTTCGGCGTATCTCGGGGATTGTCAACGAGGTTCGGTGACCGCGTGCTAACGACCCCAATAAGCGAGGCGGCCATCGTCGGCTTCGCCGCTGGACTATCGCTGATGGGACAGAAGCCGATCGTCGAGATCATGTTCGGTGATTTCGTGACACTCGCATACGACCAAATCGTCAATTTCCTCTCGAAGTCTGTGACGATGTACGGTGAGCCTTGCGAATTGAACTGTGTAGTGCGAGTCCCGATTGGTGGCGGTCGTGGTTACGGCCCTACACACAGTCAGTCTCTGCAGAAACACTTCATTGGAATTCCGAACCTCGATCTCTACGAATTATCTCCCTTCGTGGACAACAGAGAAGTGTTCTTCAAGCTTCTAAACGCCGGTCGGCCCTGTCTTTTTTTTGAGGACAAGGTCCTCTACACGAACAAGATGTTTCGCGACGGTCGTGTCGACGATGTCTTCTCGTTCGAATACATCGACAAAGACCAGATATACGCGCGGATTTACTGCGCGGATTTCCGGAAAGTGCGCTGCTCGATTATCACGACGGGAGGCGCAGCGCTGCGATGCATTGACGCGATCCGGGATCTCATCATCGACGTCGAGGTGGAATGTCAGATCATCGTGGCGTCGCGACTCTATCCGATTGCCTTGGCGCCCTTGGCAAACGCAGTTGCGACATCGGAGTTCATCTTCACCGTCGAAGAGGGCGTGCGGGGAGGTGGATGGGGAAACGAGGTGGCCGCGGGGTTGTACGGCGCCTTATGGGGCAAGCTGAGGAATCCGATCGGAATCATATGCTCGGAGCCGAGCATTATCCCTGCCGCGCGTCATCTAGAGAGGCAGGTACTGATACAAAAAGAGGGTATCTACCGCATCGTTCGGGAGGCGGCTTGTGCAGTCGATTCAAATCCCAAAATTCACGAGCAACGACGATAGTTGTGTTCTCAAAGAGTGGATTGTCGCTGACGGCGCCCGGGTGAGTGCCGACGAGGTAATCGCTCTCTTGGAGACGTCAAAAGCAGCATTCGAGCTCGTCTCCACCACTGATGGTTTTCTTCGTCATGCAGTTCAGGTCGACAGCGTTTGTCCCGTCGGGTCAGAGGCTGCGTACGTTCATGCAGATTTAGAAGAGCTTGGAGGAACAGTCGACGGGAACCGACGCACCGCCTCATCTGGAGGAGAACATGCCGTAACGGTGACAAGGGATGCGCAAGCGCTGATGGCCGCAAACGGGCTTGATGCGAGGGAGGTCGAATCTCTTGGCCGGTCGCTGATCAAGCGCAACGACGTGGAAGAGCTACTTCGCCGTCGAGGATCATCGTCTGCCCAAGGCTCGGTAACCGAACCGTTGTCGAAGCGGCAGGCCGCAGTGGCACGGGTTGTTTCGACATCGCACGCAACGATCCCACAGGCGTTTCTCGCGGTCAAAATCAGCTGCGATCAAGCGTTGGACGCGCTTGCGGCAATTCGCGCGCGAACCAGGCGCGCGGTAGAGCTGACTGAACTCATCGTCCATTCGGTCGCCGTAGTCGCTGAACAGCAGCCGGCGGTGCTCGCTAACTTTGTGGACGGCGAGAGGGTTTCTTCGGCGAAGAGAGCTCACGTCGGCGTCACGCTCGACGCAGGACATGGGTTGTTCATTCCAGTCATCAAGAACGCCGCGTCCATGTCGCTCTCCGACATCGCAGCTAAATTGATGGCGTACAAGACGAAGGCAATGTCTGATGGATTTGAAGAAAGTGAGTTCGGCGGCGGCAACATATCGATCTCGCTGAATCCCGAAAGCGGGATCGTCTTCTCGCTTCCATTGGTTGTACCAAATCAAACATGCATGGTGTCGCTGGCGGCTGTCGAAGAAGAGCTGGCGTTGCGCGATGACGGACGCGTGACGCGTCGGCGTGTGACCACAGTCGGCCTGGCATACGACCACCGTGTCATAAACGGCGCGGAGGCAATGCGGTTCCTGAGCGCTTTGAAACGGAGGTTGGAGGAGATAAACGACCTCGAAGGCGCCGTCGGGTCAGGCCACGAAGAGCAAGGAGCAACGAAACGATCACAATCCACGGCCGAGGATGTGCTGTTCCAGCAACTTGTGGCAGCGGCGCGCTCAGAGCATGAACAGCTGATGGTGGAGTTGCTGAACGAGCAGCAGCACGCCGACGAGACACCAACGCGAGGCAAGAGCGTTGCAGTGCCGACATCTCTGGAGCTCCTCGTCGCCGCCGCTTGGAATCGGCGGCTCCGGCGGCAAACGACATCAGTGTCGGAAAACTTCCTCGACGTTGGAGGCAATTCGCTGCGCGCCGTCGAAATCCTCACCGATCTTCGTCAGGCACTGCGGATCAATCTGACGCTCGAAGAATTTTTTGACGCTGCGACAATCGCCGGCCTCGTCGTCGCAATTGGACGGAGAGCGCGAGGAAATTGCGCCGCCGCAAGTCCGCCCGAAGCATCCAAAGTCAACGGGGACCCAGAATCTGCTTACAAGCCCTTTCCGCTCTCACCGATTCAGCAGGCGTACTGGGTGGGACGGCAAACCGGTTCCGCGGGAGCTGTAGCGTATCATTGGTACCGCGAGATCGAAGGATCACTCGTCGACTTGCCGCGATTGGAGGCGTCATGGCGTGCGGTGATACAACGTCATGAGGCGTTGCGAATGGTCTTCACCCCGGATGGGCATCAGCGGGTGCTTCCGAAGGTGCCCGACTATTTGCTGCCTGTCGAGGATCTGCGTACCGTGGACGATGAGGCGCGAGAGGGGCGCCTGACTCAGGTGCGGGCAGAATTGTCGGGCGCGTTTCGCTCGCTTGAAGAGTGGCCGTTGTTCGAGTTTCGCGTGTTCTTGCTGCCCGAGGGACGCGTTCGCTACTGCCTGGACTTCGACCTTTTGTGCCTGGATGGCGCGAGTCTACAGATCGTCCTTCACGATTGGCAGCGTCTTTACGAGAATCCAGCAGCAAAACTACCTGCACTCATGCCTGGAGGGTTCGAGGCGATCGTTCGAACGGGCATCGCGGCGCGCGATACCGAGACGCATCGGAACGCCTTGGCGTATTGGAAGGGGCGTTGCCCGAGCTTCGATCCTGTCCCGCAATTTCCGCTTGCCAAATCCCAGGAACGGGTGAAGCGCCACCGTAACATCCGGTACCATGGCCGCCTGAACGCGGCAGACTGGGAGCGATTTGGCGCCGAAGCACGAGGCCGAGGCATCACGCCGACCATGGCGTTGTGTAGTGCGTTTGCAGAAGTGCTGAGCCGCTGGTCGAATGAGGCGCCCTTCCTCCTGAACCTGACGCACTTCACGCGTCCGCCGATCCACCAGAATATCTACGATATCGCGGGCGACTTCACCAACCTGCTGTTCCTCGAATGCCAACCGCCGGCGGGGACACCGTTGCGGACGTGGGCTGCTGCCCTGCAGCGGCAGCTCCATCAGCACCTGGAGCATAGCGCAGTGGATGGGGTCGATGTGTTGCGCGCCTGGCGGCGAGCGGGCCGAGAGGTGATGGCGCCCGTGGTGTTCACAAGCCTGTTGGGACTGCCAATCTCCGCCGTTGAAGCGGCGGATGCATGGTTAGGGGAGTTAATCTTCGAACTCACTCAGACCCCGCAGGTCTGGCTGGATCACATTATCCAGGAGGTGCGAGGGGAGCTACGGTACAGCTGGGATGTCATCGAGGGATTGTTCCCCGAAGGCATGGTCGAGGAGATGACGGCCGCATACACGGCGCGGATCACGTCGCTGGCGCGAGAGCCGACGGCCTGGGATACGTGCTGGCCGACGCTCTTGGCCGAAGACCAGCAGTCGCGCATCGCATCCGCCAACGACACGACCGGCCCCGCGTCGTCGCAGACCTTACACGGGTTGTTTGCGGCTCAGGCGGTTGCTCAACCCGATCAGCCTGCGGTGATCGCCAAGGCGCGCACGCTTACCTATGGAGAGCTGGACGCGATAGGGCGGCAGCTCGGGCATCGCCTGCGCGAGCTGGGTGCGAAGCCCAATACACCCGTCGCCATTGTGATGGACAAGGGCTGGGAGCAGGTGGCCGCGGTGTTGGGTGTTCTGTACTCCGGAGCGGCGTACCTGCCGATAGATGCCGGCCTTCCTCCGGCCCGCCGCCGATCGCTTCTGGAGCGAAGCGGGGCGAGCCTGGCCTTGATTCAGCCTTGGGTGGAGCTGGATGGGCTCGCCGAAGTACAGCGCTTGGTGATCGATTGCGATTTGCTCGCTGACAACGAGGCTCCGGCGCTGGAGTTCGTTCAAACACCTGCTGATCTGGCTTACATCATCTACACGTCTGGATCCACGGGCGAACCCAAGGGGGTCATGCTCGACCATCGCGGTCCGGTAAACTACCTGCTCGATATCAATGCCCATCTGGACGTGAGATCGACGGACCGCGCATTCGGTTTGTCGTCTTTGTCCTTCGACCTGTCAGTCTACGACATGTTCGGGATGTTTGCGGCCGGCGGCGCTGTGGTGTTGCCTGAGGCCGGAGAGGCGAGAGATCCCGCATTCTGGGCGCAGTATCTTCGTCAAGGTGTGACGGTGTGGAACTCGGTGCCGGCATTGCTTGGGCTGCTGGTGGATCATGCGGAGAAGCGTCCCGAGGTGCTGGAGGCCATGGGCAGTGTGCAGAAGGTCATGCTCAGCGGGGATTGGATACCCGTAAGTCTGCCCGACGCCTTCCGCTCCCAGGTTTCCAATTCGACTGTCATCAGCGTCGGCGGCGCCACTGAGACATCCATCAATGCAGTCTTGTATCACATCGGTCGGGTAGAGCCGGACTGGCCAAGTATTCCTTGGGGCAAACCCATGGCCAATCAAACGGCTTGGATACTCAGTCCGAGCCTGGAGCCATGTCCGACCTACGTAGCGGGAGAGATCCATGTGGGCGGCGTTGGTCTGGCCCAGGGGTATTGGCGTGATGAGGAGCAGACCCAGCAGCGCTTCATCTTGCACCCTCGCACCGGGGAGCGGCTGTATCGCACGGGAGATTGGGGACGCTGGTTACCTAGCGGAGATATCGAGTTTCTGGGCCGTCGCGATCAACAGGTGAAGGTGCATGGCTATCGGGTTGAACTAGGCGAAATCGAAGCGGTGCTCGAGCGTCATGCCGATGTCCAGCAGGCGGTGGTGGTTGCAGTAGGAGAGCGAGAAAAGCGCCTGGTGGCGCATGTGGTACTGGGCGCTTCGGAGGATGATTTTCTTGCCGAGCCAGGCAGCGCACGGTGGCGTGAGCTGGCGCTGGTGCAAGATTCAGCAGCACGACGTGCCTTAGTCGAGACGATGCTTTCGACGCCGCTGGCGCGACGACAAAATGTACCCGTCGTGGGGTTGTCGGAAGGGCAACCTGCGCCCACCTGCACGTCCCCGAAGCGTCGAGCAACTGGCGCGGCAATCGATGTGACATCGCTGGCCAGGATGCTGGAGACCCTGCGACGGGTGCCGAACGATTACTCGCCGCTACCGAAAGCCCGCTATGCGTCGCCAGGAAGCCTGTATCCCGTGCAAGTCCTGGTGTGTGTGGCGCCAGATCGGATCGATGGGCTGACCGGAGGCGTGTACTACTACCATCCGATCGAGCACACGTTGGTACAGCTCTCCAATCGAGTGTCTCCTCTGTCCGGGCGAGTCTCTGAGCAGGAAGATCTGCTGAAGTCGTCCGCGTTCACTCTGCTGCTGATCGGGCACTTGGCGGCCATCGCTCCTGCGTACGGCCGGCTGAGCGAGCCGTTCTGCGCGTTGGAAGCGGGCGAGATGAGTCATCTGTTGGAGCGCGCTGCGACGGAGGAGGGGGTGCAATTGCACTCTCTTGTGGGCCTTCAACTCGATGGTCTCGCCTCAGTGTTTGGGCTCGCGCCGGGAGATGTTTGCTTGCACGCGTTGGTGGGCGGGAGCGAGCTGGCAGTCCCCTGCGGGGAGGGCTGGTCCGTCGTGCTTGCCGCCGCGGAGCGCGCCCAGCCAAGCGCTAACCTCTTGGAGTTTGCGCCGCTACAGAGCGCAGCGGAGCGCATGCAATTCAAGGTGGATCATCGAAGCATTCGACGCATCGCTGCACCGTCGATCGCACTCCCGCGCTGGCGGTCGGACGAGGAGATAGAACAGCACTGGGTGAGTCGTCGCAGCTTTCGGACCTACCTGCCGCGTGCGGTACCGCTCGAGAGCTTGGCCGGGCTGTTAGGTACCTTGCGCCGGATGCACGAAGGGTCGCGAAACGGTGCAGCTGTTTCAGGCCATCTGTATCCGGTACATCTGTACGTGTCAGTGAAGGCTGGCCGGGTCGAGGAGCTTGAGAGCGGAACATACCGCTACGATCCCGTCGCACACGCTCTCATCCAGGTGGGTGGGCCCGTATCCCTCGAGACCAAACGGATCCCGCCCGCCAACCGGGAAATGTTCGAAGCAGCGGCGTTCGTGCTGCTTGTCGTAGGCCAGATGGAACGCATAGCTCCGCTCTGCGGCAGTCAGAGTGAGCTTGTGTGCCGGTTAGAAGCCGGCCGGCTCTGTCAGAGCCTCGAGGATGAAGCTTCAATCCACGGCCTCGGTCTGTGCCAAGCCTCGTTCAACTTTCGAGGGCTGGAGGCCGCATTCGATCTGAGTCCCACCGAGTTGTACGTGCACGCTCTGGTCGGTGGGGTCGCAGAGTGGTCAGGGAAGCAGCGAGGGTGGCCTTTCCTTGCGGAAGCCTTGCCAGCTCCATCACATGTCACCGACGGCGACGCAATGCGCGCGTACTGTGAGAAGGTGCTGCCGGCGTACATGGTGCCGGTGCAATTCCAGATTCGAGAGTCATTGCCGCTGAATGCCAATGGCAAGGTGGATCGAGCGGTCCTGAGCAAACAAGCCTGGCATGTGCCTGCAAGGGCAAGCACACCCGCCGCTCCGCTGGGCGGAAAATCCACCCAGTCGATCATCGAACTGACGGAGATTGTGTCGCGGGTGGCGGCCGAGACCTTTGAAGTCAAAGAAGTGCCTATCGAGACTCGGTTCATTGATCTGGGAGCCGACTCGCTGTTGGCGTTGCGGTTTCGGAATCGGCTCGGGCGTGCTCTGAACCGTCCGCTGCCCGTGACGCTGGCGTACGACTACCCCTCAGTGGCGGCCATCGTGCGCGCCTTGGCCCCGCCGGAGACGGAAGAGTCAACGGGCATTTCCAAAATGATTCGCGAAATCGGGGAAGATGATCTGCTCGCTCTCGCGGAGAGGATCCTAGGCAAATGACCAGTAGGAGTGCCAGCGAGCTTTTGCGCAAGAGTCTGCTTGAGGTTCAGCGGCTGCGCACAGTTCTGGATAAGGCTACGGCATCGCGAGAGCCTATCGCGATTCTAGCGATGGGGTGCCGCGCTCCTGGAGGCGTAGTTGATCTTGAGAGCTACTGGGCGCTTTTGAAGGAGGGGCGGGATGTTATTGGACCGTTCCCCGAACGCTGGGATGCCAACGCACTCTTTGATCCGGACCCTGATGCGGCAGGCAAAAGCTACACGCGCGAGGGAGGATTTCTGCAGGATGTGGACCAATTCGACGCGGGCTTTTTCGGAATCTCGCCGCGCGAAGCGATTGCTATGGATCCGCAGCAGCGACTGGTGCTCGAAGTAGTGTGGGAGGCGCTGGAGCGAGCGGGGCTCCGGCCGGATGCACTCAGTGAATCGATGACGGGAGTGTATCTCGGTTCGATGGGTTCGGACTATGGCCAGCTGAATGCCTCTCTTGAGGCGATGGACGGCCACTTTGGCACCGGGCAGGCCAGCAGTGTGATCTCCGGGCGCGTGTCTTATGTGCTCGGCCTGCAAGGCCCGGCGATGACGGTGGACACGGCGTGCTCGTCGTCGCTGGTGGCTTTGCATCTGGCATGTACGGGTCTGCGGCAAGGGGAGTGCGACCTGGCGCTGGCGGGGGGCATACAGGTGATGAGCACACCGGCCTTCTTCGTCGAATTCAGCCGATTGCGTGGTTTGGCTCTTGACGGTCGGTGCAAATCGTTTTCGGCGTCCGCCGACGGGGTCGGCTGGTCTGAGGGCTGCGGAGTGTTGGTGCTTAAGCGCTTGTCGGATGCACAGCGGGACGGCGATCGGGTGCTGGCTGTAGTGCGCGGCAGTGCGGTCAACCAGGATGGTTGGAGTCAGGGCCTGACGGCGCCCAATGGTCCGAGCCAACAGCGGGTCATCCGGCGCGCGCTGTCTGTGAGCGGTCTTGCGGCGGACGACATCGATGCGGTGGAGGCGCATGGCACGGGCACGATGCTGGGCGATCCGATCGAGGCAGGAGCACTGACTGCGGTATTTAGTCCGACAAGACAGCAAGATCAGCCGCTGTATCTCGGTTCGAGCAAATCCAACCTGGGCCATGCGAGCGCTGCCGCGGGGGTGTTGGGATTGATGAAGATAGTGCTGGCCCTGCAGCACGAGCTTCTGCCCAAGACGCTTCATGTGGAAACGCCGAGTGAACACATCGCATGGCAGGGCAGTGGCCTGTCGCTGCTGCGAGAGTCGCGCTCGTGGTCGCGTCGTGCTGAGCGGACGCGGCGTGCCGGCGTGAGTAGCTTTGGCATCTCTGGCACCAACGCTCACATGATCTTAGAGGAAGCGCCAGCCACGACGGAGGTGGGCGCAGCGGCTGCGGCGACCCGTTCTGCGGAGCTTGTTGTTTTGTCGGCGAAGAGTACGGCGGGGCTGGATGCGGCGGCATCGCGTCTGGCGTCGCATGTTCAGGCGCATCCGGAGCAGGCGCTGGGCGACATCGCATACAGCCTGGCGACGACGCGGAGCCATCACGAGCACCGGCTGGCGCTGGCGGTGGCCACGCGCGCGGAGCTGGTTGCGGGGCTTGAAGCGGCATCGCGCGACCAGCCGGTGGAAGGACTGAGCCGGGATCGGGCGAGCGTGGGCCGTCCAAAGGTTGTGTTCGTGTTCCCCGGCCAGGGCTCGCAGTGGTTTGGGATGGGTCGAGAGCTGCTGTCAGAGGAGCCGGTGTTCCGAGAGGCACTGGAGGAGTGCTCGGCGGCGATCGCGTTGGAGACGGGCTGGTCGGTAATTGAAGAACTGCAGAGAGCCGCAGAGGCGTCTCGTCTGGAGAGCATTGAGGTCGTGCAGCCGACATTGTTTGCGCTGGAGGTTGCGCTGGCGAAGCTGTGGCGGTCGTGGGGAGTGGAGCCGGACGTGGTGGTCGGCCACAGCATGGGCGAGGTTGCGGCGGCGTATGTGGCAGGTGGGTTGACGCTGGCGGACGCGGCGAAGGTGATCTGCCGACGCAGCCGCCTGCTCAAGAGCATCAGCGGCCAGGGCGAGATGGCGCTGGTGCAGCTGCCGGCGGACGAGGCGCAGGCGGCGCTGTCTGGCTATGAGGCGCAGGTGAGCGTTGCGGTGAGCAACAGCCGGCGCTCGACGGTGCTGTCGGGAGAGCCTGCAGCCATGGGTGCGGTGCTGTCGAGGCTCGAGGGCCAGGGCATCTTCTGCAAGCGCGTGAAGGTGGACGTTGCGAGCCACAGTCCGCAGGTGGATGTGCTGCGCGAGGATCTGCTGACTGCATTGTCGGATCTGTCGCCGCAGGCGCCGGCACTGGCGATGCACTCGACGGTGACCGGCCAGCCGGTCGGTGACGGTGAGCTGAATGCAGCGTACTGGATGGACAACGTTCGACAACCGGTTCGGTTTGCGAAGGTAGTGGAGGCCCTGTTGGGGCAGGGACACAGCATCTTCGTGGAGCTGAGCCCGCATCCGGTTCTGCTGGCTGGACTGGAGGAGCTATGCAGCGACAGCGAGGCGGGTGGTGCGGTGGTCGGTTCGCTTTATCGCGAGTGTCCGGAGCGCAGGTCGATGCTGGCATCAGCTGGCAAGCTTCACGTGCTCGGTGGTCCGCTGCATCTCGAGCGCTTGTATGCGGCGGGTAGTGCGCGTGTAGATCTGCCGACATATGCGTGGCAGCGACAGCGCTACTGGATTGAACAGGCGCCGCTGCGGGCCCAGGCCGGCGAGGCGACGGGCCATCCGCTGCTGGGCGTGCGGGTGTCGCTGGCGGGCGGCGCGGTTGTGTATGAGTCTGTGCTGTCGCGGGCGGAGCATTCCTGGCTTTACGACTATCGGGTCGGCGAGCTGGCGCTGATGCCGGGAGCCGGAGTGGCGGAGCTTGTTCGGGCGGCTTGCGAGCACTGCTTTGACGGCGATGCGGCGGAGGTGTTGTCGCTGGTGCTGCAGGCGCCGCTGGTACTGCCGGAGCATGGCGGTCAGCGCGTGCAGGTGGTTGTGCGCGAGGACGATGACGGCCGAAGGGAAGTATCGGTTCACAGTCAGAGGTCGGATACATCGACGGAAGCGGGATGGACGCTGCACGCGAGCGGCGAGGTGCGCCGATCGAGTGCGGGTGAGGCTGGACACATCGATCTCGACGCGGTGCGGTCGCGCTGCACTGAGCGTGTCGAGGTGGCGCAAGCCTACGAGGCGTTTGCGTCGGTAGGCCTGGACTACGGCCCTGCGTTCCAGGGACTGCAGACATTATGGCGCGGGACGAACGAAGCGCTGGCCGAGGTGTCTCTGCCCGAGGAGGTCGAGGACGCGGAGCGCTATGGCATCCATCCGGCACTGCTCGATGCGGCGTTCCAGTCGCTCTCCGGGGTGGCTGCGGAGAAGCAGGGTCTGCATCTACCCTTTGCGATGGACCGGGTGACCGTGCACGCGTCGGGAGCGTCTGCTGCGTGGGTCCATGTGCGGCGCTCGGAGCAGGCCGGCGGCGAGAACGGCGCAGCGGATGTGACGCTGGCGGATGACCGAGGCGATGTCCTCGTCGAAGTGATTGGGCTGCGCAGCCGTCCTGTTGCAGGCGAAGCTCTCGACCAGCGGCAAGAGGCTGCGAACGCACTTTATGAGCTTGGCTGGCCGGCGTCGCCGGCGCCGCCAGCGTCGACGCCTTCGGGGCGGTGGATTGTGGTTGGCGCTGCAGACGATGCGCTGTCCGTTGCGCTCGTTGAGCGCCTGCTCGCGGCGGGCGCCGGCTGCAAGCTAGTCGCGTTTGAAGATCTGGCTGCGGCGTTGCCGGCGGAGCACGTGGTGTGCCTGTGGGGTCGTCCCCACGACGAAGCGGCCGCGGCAGAGGCTGCCTACCGGATGGCGAGCGACGGGCTGGGGATGGTGCAGCTGCTGGCGCAGCAGGAGCGAGCGCCGCGGCTGTGGTGGGTGACGCGCGGGGCAGTGGCGGTGACGGCCGAGGAGCCGGCCGAGGTGGCGCAGGCTTCGCTGTGGGGTCTCGGACGCACGGTGATGCAGGAGCACCCGGAGCTGGACTGCACGCTGCTCGACGTCGCGGACGGACCGCATATGAACGATGCGATCCTATGCGCGCTGTGTTCTGCGGACGAGGAGCGGGAGATCGCCTGGCGGGCAGGCGAACGGCGCGTCGCGCGATTGAAGCGTGCGGCGGCTGCCGCTGATCAGGTGCGGCAGCTGCGTTGGGATGGAACGGCGCTGATCACCGGCGGGCTTGGTGCGCTGGGGCTGCATGTGGCGCGGTGGCTGGCGCAAGGCGGAATGAAGCACCTTGTGCTGACGGGGCGTCGCGGCCAGCAGACGCCGGGCGCGGCCGCGGCGGTGGAGGAGCTTGAGGCGCTGGGTGCGCGGGTGACGGTAGCGGCGGTGGACGTATCGGACGGCGATGCGGTGCGCGCGTTGGTGGAGGCGATCTCCTCGGATCTGCCGCTGCGCGGCGTGGTGCATGCGGCCGGTGTGCTGGATGATGGTGTGCTGTCGGAGCAGAGCGCGGATCGGTTTGCGCGTGTACTGGCGGCGAAGGTGGGTGGGGCGTGTCATCTGGATGCGCTGACGCGGGACTCGGATCTGGACTTCTTCGTGCTGTTCTCGTCGGTTGCTGGGGCGCTGGGGTCTGCCGGCCAAGGCGGATATGCGGCGGCGAACGCGTGTCTGGACGCGCTGGCGGCGCGCCGCCGCGCAGCGGGTTTGCCAGCTCAGAGCCTTGGGTGGGGACTGTGGACCGACGCGTCGTCGAAGGCGGCAGGTCTGGCGTCCGGGTTGGACAGAGTGCAGCAGGTCCGTCTGGCCAAGAGCGGGCTGGGGTCGGTAGATCCCTTGCACGGGATCGCGCTGTTCAAGGCGGCACTCGGCCGGAGCGAAGCGCAGCTTCTGCCGGTGTCGCTTGACCTTGGATTGCTGCGCAAGTCGTTTGAGGGGACCGTTCCGCCGTTGTGGCGGGAGCTGGTGCGCTCACCGCGGCGGGCAACGGCGGCGCCGCGGCGTGGCGGCTGGGCCGCCGAGCTGGCGTTGCTTTTGGAGAAGGATCGAGCGGCGGCGGTGATTGAGGTGGTGCGCGGCGAGGTCGCGCGTGTGCTGTCGCTGGGTGCGGCCGATGCCGTGGAGTCGGAACGTCCGCTGAAGGAGCTGGGGCTCGACTCGCTGATGGCGGTGGTGCTGCGCAATGCGCTGGGCAAGCGTGCCGGGGCGCGGCTGCCGGCGACGCTGGCCTTCGACTATCCGACACCGGCGGCGATCGCCAGGTACCTGCTCGAGCGAGTGCTGCTGCTGTCGGAGGCTCCGTCGGCCTTGGCGACTGCGGTAGTGGCGCGTCCAGCTGAGGAGCCGATCGCGATTGTGGGGATCGGTTGCCGCTATCCAGGCGGCGTTGCCGATCCCGAGAGCTTCTGGCGTCTGCTGGAGGAAGGCGTCGATGCGGTGAGCGAAGTGCCGCGTGAGCGCTGGGACGTCGATGCGCTTTATGACGCGGATCCCGATGCGGCGGGCAAGATGACGACGCGGAGTGGCGGGTTCCTGCCGGAGATCGATCGCTTTGATGCCGGATTCTTCGGGATCGCGCCGCGCGAGGCGGTGAGCATGGACCCGCAGCAGCGTCTCTTGCTGGAGACGAGCTGGGAGGCGCTGGAGCGCGCTGGCGTTGCAGCAGGGCAGCTGATGGGCAGCAGCACCGGGGTGTTCGTCGGGCTGACATACCAGGAGTACGGGATGTTGGGCGGCGGGCTCGAGCGGCTCGACGGCTATGTCGGCACCGGAAGCGCGGCGAGCGTGGCGTCGGGCCGGATCAGCTACGCGCTTGGGTTGCAGGGTCCGAGCATGACGGTGGACACGGCGTGCTCGTCATCGCTGGTGACGGTGCACCTGGCGTGCCAGGCGCTGCGCCAGGGAGAGTGCTCGATGGCGCTGGCGGGTGGCGTGGCGGTGATGCTGACGCCGGGCTCGTTCGTGGAGTTCAGCCGGCTGCGCGGGCTTGCGGCGGACGGTCGTTGCAAGACTTTTGCAGCGAGCGCGGATGGTACCGGCTGGTCTGAAGGCTGCGGGATGGTCGTGCTGGAGCGTCTGAGCGAGGCGCGGCGGAACGGCCACCGCGTGCTGGCGCTGATCCGCGGCTCTGCGGTGAACCAGGATGGCCGCAGCAATGGGCTGACGGCGCCGAACGGTCCGTCGCAGGAGGCGGTGATCCGCCGTGCGCTGGCGCAGGCCAGAGTGCAGCCGCACCAGGTTGGGTATGTGGAGTGCCATGGGACCGGGACGGTACTGGGGGATCCGATCGAGGTTCAGGCGCTTGGCGCGGTTCTGGCGGAGGGCCGCGACAGCGACCGGCCGGTGATGATCGGGTCGGTGAAGAGCAATCTCGGGCATACGCAAGCCGCCGCCGGGGTAGCGGGTCTGATCAAGGTGGTGCTGTCGCTGCAGCACGAGCGGATCCCGCAGAACCTGCACTTCGATGCACCGAGCCCGCACATTGCCTGGGACGAGCTGCCGGTGAAGGTGGCGTCGGAGCCGGTGGCGTGGGAGCGCAACGGCGTGGCGCGGATCGCCGGAGTGAGCGCGTTCGGCGTGAGCGGGACGAACGCGCATGTTGTGCTGGAAGAGGCGCCGCATGAGACCGCGGTGACGTTGCCGTCGCAGCCACCGCGCTCGGCGGAGCTTGTTGTTGTGTCGGCGAAGAGTACGGCGGGGCTGGATGCGGCGGCATCGCGTCTGGCGTCGCATGTTCAGGCGCATCCGGAGCAGGCGCTGGGCGACATCGCATACAGCCTGGCGACGACGCGGAGCCATCACGAGCACCGGCTGGCGCTGGCGGTGGCCACGCGCGCGGAGCTGGTTGCGGGGCTTGAAGCGGCATCGCGCGGCGAGATGGCGCTCGCCCGAGGGCAGAAGGCACGCGCTCGCGGCAAGACGGCGTGGCTGTTCACGGGTCAGGGCTCGCAGCAGGTTGGGATGGGGCGAGGTCTTTACGAGGAATGGCCTGTGTTCCGCGAGGGTCTGGAGGCGACGTGGGCGGCGCTGGATCCGCACCTTGAGCGCCCGCTTCGCGAGGTGATGTGGGCGGAGCCATCGGGTGCGTCGAGGCTCGATGAGACAGGGTGGACGCAGCCTGCGCTGTTTGCGCTTGAGGTTGCGCTGGCGAAGCTGTGGCGGTCGTGGGGAGTGGCGCCGGACGTTGTAGCGGGCCACAGCATCGGGGAGCTGTCGGCGGCCTATGTGGCGGGCGTGTTCTCGCTGGAAGATGCAGCACGTCTGGTGGCGGCGCGCGGGCGCTTGATGCAGGCGCTGCCGCGGGGCGGCGCGATGGTGTCGATTGAGGCGTCGGAATCGGAAGTTGCGGATGCGGTTGAGGCGCAGGCGGGCCGCGTGTCGATTGCGGCTGTGAACGGCCCGTCGTCGCTGGTCATCTCGGGCGCGGAAGCGGGCGTGCTAGCGGTGTCGGAGGCGTTTGCGGCGAAGGGCGCGCCGACGAAGCGGTTGACGGTGTCGCATGCATTCCACTCGGCGCTGATGGAGCCGATGCTGGACGAGTTCCGGCGGGTTGCGGAGTCCATTGCCCATCAGCCGGCTCAGATTGCAGTGGTGAGCAATGTCAGCGGTCAGGTGGCGGGGAGTGAGCTGTCGAGTGCCGAGTACTGGGTGAGGCATGTGCGGGGGGCGGTGCGCTTTGCGGCTGGCGTTGGCGCGCTGCATGCGGCGGGGGTGACGGAGTATGTCGAGCTGGGGCCGAGGCCGACGCTGCTCGGGCTGGTGCCGGCGTGCTTGCCTGCGGGAGCGAAGGATCCGGTGCTGGTGGCGAGCCTGCGAGCTGAGCGGGCCGAGCCTGCAGCGGCGCTCGAGGCGCTGGGAAGGCACTTTGCGCAGGGCGGCCGGGTCGAGTGGAACGGGGTCTTTCCGAACGGCGGCAGTCGTGTAGATCTGCCGACATATGCGTGGCAGCGACAGCGCTACTGGATTGAACAGGCGTCGCTGCGGGCCCAGGCCGGCGAGGCGACGGGCCATCCGCTGCTGGGCGTGCGGGTGTCGCTGGCGGGCGGCGCGGTTGTGTATGAGTCTGTGCTGTCGCGGGCGGAGCATTCCTGGCTTTACGACCATCGGGTCGGCGAGCTGGCGCTGATGCCGGGAGCCGGAGTGGCGGAGCTTGTTCGGGCGGCTTGCGAGCACTGCTTTGACGGCGATGCGGCGGAGGTGTTGTCGCTGGTGCTGCAGGCGCCGCTGGTACTGCCGGAGCATGGCGGTCAGCGCGTGCAGGTGGTTGTGCGCGAGGACGATGACGGCCGAAGGGAAGTATCGGTTCACAGTCAGAGGTCGGATACATCGACGGAAGCGGGATGGACGCTGCACGCGAGCGGCGAGGTGCGCCGATCGAGTGCGGGTGAGGCTGGACACATCGATCTCGACGCGGTGCGGTCGCGCTGCACTGAGCGTGTCGAGGTGGCGCAAGCCTACGAGGCGTTTGCGTCGGTAGGCCTGGACTACGGCCCTGCGTTCCAGGGACTGCAGACATTATGGCGCGGGACGAACGAAGCGCTGGCCGAGGTGTCTCTGCCCGAGGAGGTCGAGGACGCGGAGCGCTATGGCATCCATCCGGCACTGCTCGATGCGGCGTTCCAGTCGCTCTCCGGGGTGGCTGCGGAGAAGCAGGGTCTGCATCTACCCTTTGCGATGGACCGGGTGACCGTGCACGCGTCGGGAGCGTCTGCTGCGTGGGTCCATGTGCGGCGCTCGGAGCAGGCCGGCGGCGAGAACGGCGCAGCGGATGTGACGCTGGCGGATGACCGAGGCGATGTCCTCGTCGAAGTGATTGGGCTGCGCAGCCGTCCTGTTGCAGGCGAAGCTCTCGACCAGCGGCAAGAGGCTGCGAACGCACTTTATGAGCTTGGCTGGCCGGCGTCGCCGGCGCCGCCAGCGTCGACGCCTTCGGGGCGGTGGATTGTGGTTGGCGCTGCAGACGATGCGCTGTCCGTTGCGCTCGTTGAGCGCCTGCTCGCGGCGGGCGCCGGCTGCAAGCTAGTCGCGTTTGAAGATCTGGCTGCGGCGTTGCCGGCGGAGCACGTGGTGTGCCTGTGGGGTCGTCCCCACGACGAAGCGGCCGCGGCAGAGGCTGCCTACCGGATGGCGAGCGACGGGCTGGGGATGGTGCAGCTGCTGGCGCAGCAGGAGCGAGCGCCGCGGCTGTGGTGGGTGACGCGCGGGGCAGTGGCGGTGACGGCCGAGGAGCCGGCCGAGGTGGCGCAGGCTTCGCTGTGGGGTCTCGGACGCACGGTGATGCAGGAGCACCCGGAGCTGGACTGCACGCTGCTCGACGTCGCGGACGGACCGCATATGAACGATGCGATCCTATGCGCGCTGTGTTCTGCGGACGAGGAGCGGGAGATCGCCTGGCGGGCAGGCGAACGGCGCGTCGCGCGATTGAAGCGTGCGGCGGCTGCCGCTGATCAGGTGCGGCAGCTGCGTTGGGATGGAACGGCGCTGATCACCGGCGGGCTTGGTGCGCTGGGGCTGCATGTGGCGCGGTGGCTGGCGCAAGGCGGAATGAAGCACCTTGTGCTGACGGGGCGTCGCGGCCAGCAGACGCCGGGCGCGGCCGCGGCGGTGGAGGAGCTTGAGGCGCTGGGTGCGCGGGTGACGGTAGCGGCGGTGGACGTATCGGACGGCGATGCGGTGCGCGCGTTGGTGGAGGCGATCTCCTCGGATCTGCCGCTGCGCGGCGTGGTGCATGCGGCCGGTGTGCTGGATGATGGTGTGCTGTCGGAGCAGAGCGCGGATCGGTTTGCGCGTGTACTGGCGGCGAAGGTGGGTGGGGCGTGTCATCTGGATGCGCTGACGCGGGACTCGGATCTGGACTTCTTCGTGCTGTTCTCGTCGGTTGCTGGGGCGCTGGGGTCTGCCGGCCAAGGCGGATATGCGGCGGCGAACGCGTGTCTGGACGCGCTGGCGGCGCGCCGCCGCGCAGCGGGTTTGCCAGCTCAGAGCCTTGGGTGGGGACTGTGGACCGACGCGTCGTCGAAGGCGGCAGGTCTGGCGTCCGGGTTGGACAGAGTGCAGCAGGTCCGTCTGGCCAAGAGCGGGCTGGGGTCGGTAGATCCCTTGCACGGGATCGCGCTGTTCAAGGCGGCACTCGGCCGGAGCGAAGCGCAGCTTCTGCCGGTGTCGCTTGACCTTGGATTGCTGCGCAAGTCGTTTGAGGGGACCGTTCCGCCGTTGTGGCGGGAGCTGGTGCGCTCACCGCGGCGGGCAACGGCGGCGCCGCGGCGTGGCGGCTGGGCCGCCGAGCTGGCGTTGCTTTTGGAGAAGGATCGAGCGGCGGCGGTGATTGAGGTGGTGCGCGGCGAGGTCGCGCGTGTGCTGTCGCTGGGTGCGGCCGATGCCGTGGAGTCGGAACGTCCGCTGAAGGAGCTGGGGCTCGACTCGCTGATGGCGGTGGTGCTGCGCAATGCGCTGGGCAAGCGTGCCGGGGCGCGGCTGCCGGCGACGCTGGCCTTCGACTATCCGACACCGGCGGCGATCGCCAGGTACCTGCTCGAGCGAGTGCTGTCGGCGCAAGGAGTGGCGACGAACGAAAGTCTGCCGGAGATTTCGCGGCGAGGACGGGAGAAGACAGATTGGGACGCGCAAGAGTGCCGGATGACGGAGCTTTCGCTTGGCCAGCAGCGGCTGTGGTTCTTCGAGCGGCTGAGGCCTGGCAGCGCGCTATACAATGTGCACTTCGGTCTGAAGATCTCGGGACGGCTCGATATCGCGCTTTTGCGCGAATGCCTGGCGAAGTTGGTGGAGCGTCATGAGGTTCTGCGGACGACGTTTGTGGAGATTGCCGTATTTCCGGAGAGGATGGAGACAGCACATGCGTTGATCAGCCCGGTGGGTCCTGTTGTGCTGGAGGTGGTGGACCTCGGGGAGGCAGAGGACAAAGAGGCGCAGGCGACGCAATTGGTATTCGAGCATCGGACGAAGCCGTTTGAGGCCGCAGGGGGCCCGATGTGGCGGAGCTTGGCGATAACGCTGGAGGAGGAGCAGCATCTGTTGCTGTTCACGCAGCATCATCTCATCACGGACGCTTGGTCAGTGATGAGATTGATAAGAGATCTGGTTGCGCTCTACGAGTCGGGAGCTCGGGATGCGGCGCTTGGGAAGCGTGAGTACGATTATTCGGATTTTGTGCGGTATGAGCGGGCGCTGCGTCAGACGGACGAACATCGTCAGAACGTGGCGTGGTGGAAAGAGAGACTTACGGGGTTGCCACGGTTGGATCTGCCGTGCAGCCGGTCGCGGCTGATGCCAAGGCACGAGGGCAACGCGGTTCGGATCGAGATCCCGGCCGCAGTGACGGAAAGGCTGCGGGAGTTTAGTCGACGCGAGGGCTGCACGCTTTTCGTAACGCTGCTGACGGCCTGGGCATGCGTGCTGCATCGTTATTCGGGGCAAACGGACTTTGCGATCGGGACCATGGTGGCAAGGCGAGACCGAGCCGAGTTCGACGATGTGCAGGGCTTCTTCATAAACATGCTGCTGCTGCGCTGTGACCTGTCTGAGGAGCCGACATTTAAGACACTGGCGCACCGAATGGGAGAGATGGTTCTCGGGGCGCTGGCACGTCAAGACGTGGAATTCAGTGAGATCGTGCAGGAGCACTCGGGCCGTCGTGATCTGGATTTGAATCCACTTATTCAAGCGAGCTTCGATTTCAATTCCGAGCCGCAAGCGCTGGAGGTGAATGGAGCGAGATGGGATATGGTAGATTTTGTGCGTGCAGATGGAGGTGTGGAGGGAACGGCGAAGTTCAATCTTGGGCTTGCGTTGAAGGAAACGGAGAGGGGCCTGCTTGGAACGCTGGAGTACGCCACGGATCTGTTTGATGCGTCGACTGTGGAGCGGATGGCGGAACACCTGAAGGTGACGTTGGAAGCGGCGATGCTGACGCCAGAGCAATGCGTGGGAGAGCTACCTCTGCTAACCGCTGAGGAACGACATCAGCTTCTTGTTGAATGGAATGCAACGGCGGCAGACTATCCGCGGGACAAGTGCGTTCACGAGCTTTTCGCTGACCAAGCGGTTAGGACGCCAGAAGCGGTGGCCGTTCTCTATGAGGACTGTCGTATGAGCTACGGCGAGTTGGACCGACGCTCAAACCAGCTGGCACATCATCTCCGCGGGCTCGGGGTTGGCGCGGAGGTGGTTGTAGGCATCTACGTCGAGCGATCGATCGAGATGGTGGTGGGCGTGCTCGGCATCCTAAAGGCAGGTGGGGCCTATCTGCCATTGGATCCGAGTTATCCTCAAGAGCGGCTTGCCTATATGCTGAAAGACGCGGCTGTTTCGGTGCTGCTGACGCAGTCTAATGTGGAAGGAAATCTGGCCACGCATTGCTCACGCGTGGTTCTGCTGGACCGAGATCGTACAGATGTCGCGAAACAGCCTGCGACGTTGCCAGCGAGTGGAGTGGCCCATGAGAACCTTTGCTATGTGATCTACACGTCCGGATCAACGGGTCGGCCGAAGGGCGTGATGGCAACTCATCGTGGGGTCGTGAACCGAATCGCGGCGCAGACCGGGATTGCGGTGCTCAGTGATGACGATGTCTGTTGCCAGAAGACTTCAATTGGGTTTGTCGACGCGGTCTTCGAACTGCTTGGCCCTCTAACAAGGGGCGTGCCTTTGGTGATCGTCCGCGACGACGCCAGCAAAGATCCGAGCGAGCTTATCTCGATTGTTGCGCGCGAGCGCATTACCCATCTTATCACCGTACCGTCGCTCGCATCGGCGCTGATTGAGGAACCGCAAATCAAGAACTCTGTGGTTGGGCTCCGTAGCTGGACATTGAGTGGCGAGGCCCTCAGCGAAGACTTGCTTCGACAGCTTTTGAACGTTCTTCCAAAGTGTCGCTTCATAAACCTGTATGGTTCGTCGGAGGTTGCCGCAGACGCGACCTGCTTTTTGGCTGAACGGTGGAAGGGAGGCGTCGTTCCGATTGGTCGCCCGATAGCAAACACGCAACTTTATGTGCTTGATAAAAGTCTCCATCTGGTACCGGTGGACGTCTCCGGCGAGCTGTATGTCGGCGGTGCTGGATTGGCGCGGGGCTACGTGGGTCGAAATGATCTGACGGCGGAGCGGTTCGTACCAGATCCTTTTGGGGGGAGCGGTGGCCGGCTGTATCGGACCGGGGATATTGCTCGCTGGCGATCTGATGGCGAACTCGAATATCTCGGTCGTGCGGATCAACAAGTAAAGATTCGCGGTTATCGTATTGAGCTCGGGGAAATCGAGACAATGCTAACGGCTCATTCGAGGGTGAGCCAATGCGCCGTGATTGTTCGCACCGAGAACGGCGATTCACAATTGGTGGCGTATTACATTCCGGCCGGCGACGCAGTGGCTCCGCGCGAGCTCCGCCAACATCTACGAGTGTCACTGCCCGAACACATGATACCTGCGACGTTCGTAGCGTTAGCGGATCTACCTCTCTCGCCCAACGGCAAGGTGGATCTCAAGCTTCTCGCCGCTCGTGATGCGCCGCAGCTTGAAGAGTCGCGGGTAGAGCCCCGGGAGGGGCTGGAACAAGCGCTCGCGGAGATCTGGAAAGATGTCTTGAACGTCCCCACTGTTGACGCCAGTCGAACCTTTTTCGAGCATGGCGGTAATTCGCTGACGATCCTCCGTGTCAAGCAACGCATTCGAGCGAACTTGGCGATGAACGTCGCCGCCGCCGACCTCTTCAAATACCCCACCATTGATACCCTTGCGAGCTATCTTGGACGGCGCCGAATAGACCGCATGCGTTCTGCAGAGCGCAACGCAGTCGAAGCGGGCGACGGAATAACGCATGGCTCGGGTCCAGCGACGCAAATGTCCGTCGAAGAGGTACAACGGCTGATCGAAGACGAATATGCGACACTCAATGCTGGTGGCTCACGACGCGAACGTCAGTCAGTCGACTATGAGTATGAGGAGAGGAGCGATGGCCGGCTCTGATAAGAGAGAGGAGAACCTCCGGCAAGCTGCTGCCGTCATCCAAAATCTGAGGAAGCGCCTCGCAGCGGTTGGGGAGGCCGAGCCGATTGCGATTGTTGGGATGGCTTGTCGGATGCCTGGCAGCGAAGGACCGGAAGGTCTGTGGGGCATGCTGGAGGCGGGGGGCGATCCGATCGCGAGTTTCGCGTGGGACGGAACTTTGGTTCCATGTGGCGTGATCGACACGATGGCGGAGTTCGATGCGCACTTTTTCCGGATATCGCCGCGAGAGGCTCAGCGGATGGATCCGCGACAGCGTCTGCTGCTGGAGACGAGCTGGGAGGCGTTGGAGCATGCCGGGCTTCCGGCGGCGTCGCTTGATGGAGAGCGCATCGGCGTTTATGTCGGTGCGTCTGGCAGCGGTTACGTAGCGCATTTGCGCCGGCCAGATACCGAGGCAGACGCCTACGATGTGACAGGCTCACTCGCGAGCGTGATTGCCGGCCGGGTGAGCTATTTTCTGAAGCTTCGCGGCCCGTCGATGACGATCGACACGGCGTGCTCGTCGTCACTGGTCGCCGTGCATGTGGCGATAAAGGCTTTGCGCGCGCGCGAGTGTGAGGTGGCACTCGCCGGCGGTGTTTCGACGTTGTCTCGAATACTGAGAGACGCCCAGTCGGGATTCGCGATGGGTCACATCAGCAAGCGTGGGAAGTGCCGGACGTTCGATGCGTCCGCGGACGGAACCGTGTTCAGCGACGGCTGCGGTGTGGTTGTGCTCAAGCGCCTGAGCACGGCGCAGCAAGATGGCGATCGTATTTTGGCGGTGATCCGCGGGAGTGCGGTCAATCATGACGGGCAGACGCAGGGATTGACCGTTCCGAGCGGGCTCGCCCAGGAGGATGTCATCCGTCGAGCGCTGGCTGAGGCGAGAGTGAAGCCGTCGGAGGTTGGCTACGTGGAGTGCCACGGGACCGGAACGGTACTGGGGGATCCGATCGAGGTTCAGGCGCTGGGATCGGTTCTGGCGGAGGGACGTGACAGCGGCCGGCCGGTGATCATCGGATCGGTGAAGAGCAATCTCGGTCACACGGATGCGGCGGCCGGGGTGGCGGGCCTGATCAAGGTGGTGCTATCGCTGCAGTACGAGCGGATCCCGCAGAACCTGCACTTCGATGCACCGAGCCCGCACATTGCCTGGGACGAGCTGCCGGTGAAGGTGGCGTCGGAGCCGGTGGCGTGGGAGCGCAACGGCGTGGCGCGGATTGCCGGGGTGAGCTCGTTTGGGGTGAGCGGGACGAACGCGCACGTGGTGGTGGAAGAGGCGCCGCGCGAGGCCGAGGTCACATTGCCGTCGCCGCCACCACGCTCGGCGGAGCTTGTTGTTTTGTCGGCGAAGAGTACGGCGGGGCTGGATGCGGCGGCATCGCGTCTGGCGTCGCATGTTCAGGCGCATCCGGAGCAGGCGCTGGGCGACATCGCATACAGCCTGGCGACGACGCGGAGCCATCACGAGCACCGGCTGGCGCTGGCGGTGGCCACGCGCGCGGAGCTGGTTGCGGGGCTTGAAGCGGCATCGCGCGACCAGCCGGTGGAAGGACTGAGCCGGGATCGGGCGAGCGTGGGCCGTCCAAAGGTTGTGTTCGTGTTCCCCGGCCAGGGCTCGCAGTGGTTTGGGATGGGTCGAGAGCTGCTGTCAGAGGAGCCGGTGTTCCGAGAGGCACTGGAGGAGTGCTCGGCGGCGATCGCGTTGGAGACGGGCTGGTCGGTAATTGAAGAACTGCAGAGAGCCGCAGAGGCGTCTCGTCTGGAGAGCATTGAGGTCGTGCAGCCGACATTGTTTGCGCTGGAGGTTGCGCTGGCGAAGCTGTGGCGGTCGTGGGGAGTGGAGCCGGACGTGGTGGTCGGCCACAGCATGGGCGAGGTTGCGGCGGCGTATGTGGCAGGTGGGTTGACGCTGGCGGACGCGGCGAAGGTGATCTGCCGACGCAGCCGCCTGCTCAAGAGCATCAGCGGCCAGGGCGAGATGGCGCTGGTGCAGCTGCCGGCGGACGAGGCGCAGGCGGCGCTGTCTGGCTATGAGGCGCAGGTGAGCGTTGCGGTGAGCAACAGCCGGCGCTCGACGGTGCTGTCGGGAGAGCCTGCAGCCATGGGTGCGGTGCTGTCGAGGCTCGAGGGCCAGGGCATCTTCTGCAAGCGCGTGAAGGTGGACGTTGCGAGCCACAGTCCGCAGGTGGATGTGCTGCGCGAGGATCTGCTGACTGCATTGTCGGATCTGTCGCCGCAGGCGCCGGCACTGGCGATGCACTCGACGGTGACCGGCCAGCCGGTCGGTGACGGTGAGCTGAATGCAGCGTACTGGATGGACAACGTTCGACAACCGGTTCGGTTTGCGAAGGTAGTGGAGGCCCTGTTGGGGCAGGGACACAGCATCTTCGTGGAGCTGAGCCCGCATCCGGTGTTACTGCCGGCGCTGGACGAGCTTGTCGGCGACAGCAGCATAGCGGGAACGGTGACCGGCTCGCTCTACCGCGAGCGTCCGGAGCGCGCCTCGATGCTGGCCGCGGCGGGCAAGCTTCATGTGGTGGGCGGTCTGCTGCGGCTGGAGCGCTTGTACGGTGAAGATAGCAGGCGTGTGGAACTGCCGACCTATGCGTGGGATCGGCAGCGGTACTGGCTCGAGGGCTCTGCGCTGCAGGGTCGTGCCGGGGAGGCGACGGGCCATCCGCTGCTGGGAGTTCGGGTGTCGCTGGCCGGCGGCAAGGTGATGTACGAGACGGTGCTGTCGCGCGGGGAGCATGGCTGGCTCTACGACCATCGGGTAGGCGAAGCGGCGCTGATGCCGGGGGCCGGACTGTGCGAGCTGGTGCGGGCGGGCGGCGAGCATTGTCTTGGCGAGGCGGTGGAGGTGTTGTCGCTGGTGCTGCAGGCGCCGCTGGTGCTGCCCGAGCATGGTGGCCGTCGGGTGCAGGTTCTGGTGAGCGAAGAGGATGGCCGGACGGAGGTCTCGGTCTACAGCCAGCCGTCGGACGCCTCTGCGGCCACGGAGTGGACGCTGCACGCGAGCAGCGAAGTGCGGCGGCTGCGCCTGGAGGCGGTGCCGCGCCTCGATCTGGCGGCGGTGCGGGCGCGCTGCGCCGAGCGTGTCGAGGTGGCGCAGGCGTACGAGACGCTGGCATCGCTCGGGCTGGACTATGGGGCGGCGTTCCGCGGCCTGCAATCGCTGTGGGTGGGGACGGACGAGGCGCTTGGCGAGGTGGTGCTGCCGGACGGTGTCGAGGGGGCGGAGCGCTACGGCATCCACCCGGCGCTGCTCGATGCGGCGTTCCACTCGCTGCTGAGGATTGGAGAAGTCTCATCGTTGCATCTGCCGTTTGCGATGGACCGGGTGGTGGTGCACGCGCAGGGCGCGGCAGCGGCGTGGGTCCATGTGCGGGCGCGGCCGGAGGCGGCGGGCGAGGCGAGCGAAGGGCTTTTGGTGGATGTGACGTTGAGCGATGCGCAGGGCGATGTGCTGGTGGAGGTGGTTGGCCTGCGCAGCCGTGCTGCGGAGGAGAGCTCTCTGCCGCGCTCGGAAGGTACTGCGAACGCGCTTTACCAGCTCGGCTGGTCGCCGTCGCCGTCGCCGCAGGTGTCGGCGCCTTCTGGTCGGTGGGTCGTAGTGGCGGGTCAGGACGAAGCGTCGGCGGCTGTGGTCGATCGGCTTCGGCAGGCGGGTGCCGAGTGTACCTGCGTGGATGTCTCGGGTCTGTCGGCGGCGTTGCCTGCCGATCACGTGGTGTGCCTGTGGGGCCGCGGCGCGGAGGTCGAAGACGCGGAAGCGGCGCAACGGGTTGCGAGCGCGGGCCTGTCGATGGTGCAGCTTCTGGCGCAGCAGGAGCGGGCGCCCCGGCTGTGGTGGGTGACGCGCGGTGCGGTGTCGGTGACGGCGGCGGAGGCTTCGGAGGTGGCGCAGGCGTCGCTGTGGGGCCTTGGGCGCACGGTGATGCAGGAGCACCCGGAGCTGGGCTGCACGCTGGTCGACGTCGAGGCCACGGCGGACATGGCCGAGGAGATCGTGCGCGAGCTGAGCTCGGCAGACGATGAACAGGAGATCGCCTGGCGCGCCGGCGAGCGGCATGTGGCGCGCCTGAGGCGGGCGTTGGAGAGCGCGGTTCTGCGCGAGGTGCGGACAGACGGGACGGTGGTGATTACCGGTGGTCTGGGTACGCTTGGGCTGCATGTGGCGCGCTGGCTGGCGCAGCGCGGGACCAAGCACATTGTTCTGACGGGCCGTCGCGGACTTGCGACGCCGGGTGCGGCGGAGGCGGTGGAAGAGCTTGAGGCGCTGGGTGCGCGGGTGACGGTGTCGTCGGCCGACGTGTCGGAGAGGTCTGCGGTGCACGGGTTGCTGGCGGCGATCCCGTCGGAGCTGCCGCTGCGCGGCGTGGTGCATGCGGCGGGCGTGCTGGACGACGGTGTGCTGTCGGAGCAGAGCGCGGAGCGGTTCGCCCAGGTGATGGCGGCGAAGGTTGGCGGCGCCTGTCATCTGGATGCCGAGACGCGCGGACTGGATCTGGACGTCTTCGTGCTGTTCTCGTCGGCTGCGGGGACGTTGGGCTCGGCGGGCCAGGGTGGCTATGCGGCAGCGAATGCGTGTCTGGACGCGCTGGCGGCGCGTCGCCGAGCGGCGGGGCTGCCGGGGCAGAGCCTGGCCTGGGGCCTGTGGGTCGACGACTCCTCGCAAGCGGCGGGTCTGGCGTCGGGGTTGGACCAGGTGCAGCAGGCGCGCCTCAAGAAGAGTGGGATAGGTGCGCTCGATCCGGTGCAGGGGACGGCGCTGCTCGCGGCGGCGCTGGCGCGCAGCGAGACGCAGCTGATGCTGACGCCGCTCGAGTTGGGCGCGCTGCGGCGGAGGTTCAATGAGACGGTGCCGCCGCTGTGGCGGGAGCTGGTGCGGCTGCCGCGGCGAGCGGCGGCAGCGGTGCGCCGTGGCGGCTGGGCGAGCGAACTGGCGTCGCTGTCGGCGGAGCATCGGCTGGCGGCGGCGGTCGAGACGGTCCGTGCCGAGGTTGCGCGGGTGCTGTCGCTGGGCAGGGCTGATGCGGTGGGGTCAGAGCGTCCGCTGAAAGAGCTGGGGCTCGACTCGCTGATGGCGGTGGAGCTGCGCAACGCGCTGGGCCGGCGCGCCGGCACCTCGCTGCCGGCCACCCTGGCGTTCGATTACCCGACGCCAACCGCCATCGCAAAGTACCTGCTGGAGACAATGTGGATAGGGGAGGCGCTCACAACGAATAGTGGGCCATTGACGATACCGCAGCGAAGTGATCAGGCGGACGAGCAGGAGTGGCGCCTCGCCGAGTTGTCGCTTGGCCAGCAGCGACTGTGGTTCATCGAGCGGCTGACGCCGGGCAGTGCGCTGTACAATGTACATTTTGGGCTGAAGATCTCGGGACGGCTTGACACGGATCTTGTGCGCGCATGCCTTTCGAAGTTGGTGAAGCGTCACGAAGTGCTTCGCACGACGATCCAGGAACTGGCGGTGTGGCCGGAAGAAGTGGAGACGGCGCGGGCGCTGATCATGTCAAAGGGCCCAGTTCCGCTGGAGGTGGTGGACCTGAGGGATACATCCGACAAGGAGGTGCAGGCGGCACGATTGGCGTTCGAGCATCGAACGAAGCCGTTCGACCTCAAGCGCGGCCTGCTGTGGCGGAGCTTGGCGATAACGCTGGAGGAGGAGCGGCATCTGTTGCTGTTCACCCAGCATCACCTCATCACCGATGGGTGGTCGACAGTAAGGCTGATGGAGGAACTCGCAAGTCTGTACGAGTCGGGGGCTCAAGACTCGGCGCTTAGGAAGCTCGGGTATGATTATTTGGACTTTGTGCGCTATGAGCGGGCGCTGCGTCAAACGGAGACGCACCGCCAGAACTTAGCGTGGTGGAAAGAGCGACTCGAGGGTCTGCCGCGGCTTGATCTGCCCGGCAGCCGGCCGTGTGTAATGCCCAGGCACAAAGGGGACGCGATTTCGATTGAGATCTCATCGGAGCTGACGGAGCGGTTACGAGAGTTTTGCCGTCGTGAAGGTTGCACGCTGTTTGTGACGCTGCTGACGGCGTGGGCGTGCGTGCTGCATCGTTATTCAGGGCAGACGGATTTCGGTATCGGGACGCTGGTGGCCCGCCGAGACCGGAGTGAATTCAACGATGTTCAGGGCTTCTTTGTAAACACGATGGTGGTGCGCTGCGACGTGTCCGGAAGGCCGACGTTCCGGACACTTGCCCATCAGATGGGAGAGTCAGTGGTCGAGATGCTTCAGCACCAGGAAGTGGAGTTCGGCGAGATAGTACAGGAGCACGGAGGCGAGCGTGACCGAGATTTGAATCCGCTCATTCAAGCCAACTTCGACTTTGTTCGCGCGCCGTGCGTGATGGCAACGAAGGGAGTGAAGTGGGATTGGATAGAGGGTGTCCGTGCAGACGGAGGCGTAGAGGCAACGGCGAAGTTCAATCTGGGGTTGACGCTTCTTGAGACTGAGGAACATCTATTCGGAACGCTGGAGTACGCAACGGATTTGTTTGATGCATCGACAGTAGAACGGATGGCGGCGCATCTGGTGGCGATGCTGGACGCGGCCCCGCGAGAGCCGGATCGACCTATTGGGGAGCTGCCGCTCCTGACGATACGGGAACGGTGTCAGCTGCTGGTCGAGTGGAATGCGACGGCAGCGGACTATCCGCGGGATCGCTGCGTGCACGAGCTGTTTGGCGAGCAGGCGGCGCGGACACCCGAGGCGGTGGCAGTGGTCCACGAGGACCGGGAACTGAGTTACGGCGAGCTGGAGCGTCGCAGCAACCAACTTGCGCATCACCTTCGCGGTCTGGACGTAGGGCCAGAGGTGATCGTGGGGCTGTGCGTGGAGCGGTCGCTGGAAATGGTGGTTGGGTTGCTGGGGATCCTGAAGGCGGGGGGAGCCTACCTTCCGCTCGATCCGAGCTATCCGGCGGAGCGTCTGGCGTACATGGTGGAGGATGCCGAAGCGCGGGTGCTGCTGACGCTCACTTCGCTGGAGGGGTTGCTGCCGGCCGATGTGCACGTGGTGCGGCTGGATGACGACTGGGGGAGCATCGCCCGGCAGCCGGACGGCCCGCCTACCGGCAACGTTACGCCGATCAATTTGGCCTACGTGATGTACACGTCGGGCTCCACCGGCCGGCCCAAGGGGGTGATGATCGGCCATGGCGGTGTGGTCAACCGCATAGCGTGGATGGACGATGCGTATGGATTGGCTGCCTCGGATCGCGTTCTGCAGAAGACGCCTTTCAGCTTCGACGTATCGGTATGGGAGTTCTTCTGGCCGTTGCTGAAGGGAGCGCGACTGGTCCTGGCCCGGCCCGAGGGCCATCGCGAAGGCGACTATCTGGCGAACCTGATCATCGAGCAGGGCATCACGGTGGTGCATTTTGTACCGTCGATGCTGTGGCTGTTCCTGCAGCAGCCGCGGGTTTCGGACTGCACCAGTCTTCGGGAGGTGATTTGCAGTGGCGAGGCATTGCCGATCGAACTGATTCGGGAGTGTACGAGCAAGCTGCCGGGTCGTCTGGAGAATCTATACGGACCAACCGAGGCGTCGGTCGACGTCTCGTTCTGGGCCTGCGATGCGGCCTCGCCGGCATCGTTGATCGGCCGGCCGATCTGGAACACGCAGCTTTATGTGCTGGACGAGCTGCTGGAGCCTGTGCCGATCGGGGTGCGTGGTGAGCTTTACATCGGCGGCGTGGGACTGGCGCGGGGCTATCTGGGCCGGCCCGATCTGACGGCGAATCGTTTTGTGGCGAGCCCGTTCGGGGCGGGTGAGCGGCTGTACCGGACGGGGGATGCGGCACGCTGGCTGGCGGATGGGAACTTAGAATATCTGGGTCGGCTGGATGACCAGGTTAAGGTGCGAGGTCATCGCATCGAGCTGGGGGAGATCGAGGCGGTGCTGTCAACCCATCTGCGGCTCAGCCGATGCGCCGTGACTACCCGCCCTCAGGAGGCCGATTCACAGCTGATTGCGTTTTATGTCGCCTCCGGGGATGCGGTCGATCCGCACGAACTCCGTCAGTATCTGCGATTATCGCTGCCTGAACATATGGTGCCAGCCGTCTTCGTGCCACTGACCGATCTGCCGCTTACACTCAATGGCAAGATAGATCGGAAGGCTCTTGCCGCGCATGATCTGCCGCACCTTGGAGAATCTCACATAGCCCCAAGGGAGGGGTTGGAGCAAGCGCTGGCCGAGATCTGGAAGGATGTCCTCAATGTTGTGGCCGTCGACACCAAAAGGACATTCTTTGAGCAAGGCGGGACTTCGCTTCGGCTCCTAAAAGTCCAGCAACGAATTCGCGTGAGTCTGGGGATGGGGATCGCCGCAGCGGATCTCTTCAAATATCCAACCATAGAGAATCTTGCACAATACATCGGACGGGCGGATGGGAAGCTCGAGCATACGACGAAGGAAACTGACGCGCTCGAACACGACAAGGCGCTGCGGGACCGCATTCGAGAGATCGACGAGCTATCTCCGACAGAATTGCAACGTGAGCTACGCGAAAACTTACGACGAGTGCTCGCCGGGGAGTCCAGCCAATGAGTTTGGAACGCGATGCGCTGATTGCCATCGAAAAACTGAAAGCTCAGAACCAAAAAGTCGAATACGAGCGCACTGAGCCGATCGCCATCGTGGGCATGGCCTGCCGAATGCCTGGAAGCGAAACTGTGGAGGAGTTTTTCCGGCTGCTGGATAGCGGCAACGATCTTATTACGAGCATTGTGTATGATGGGGTTTGGGCCGATTGCGGTGTGATCGACACGATAGCGGAGTTCGATGCAAATTTTTTTGGGATATCACCGAGAGAGGCGCAGCGAATGGATCCGCGGCAGAGGGTGCTGCTGGAGACGAGCTGGGAGGCGCTGGAACAAGCAAGTATACCCGCGGAAACGCTAAAAGGAGCCCGCGTCGGCATTTATGTTGGCGCGTCTAGTAGCGATTATGCTGCGTATTGGTTTCGGTCCGATATTCGGGCGGAAGCCTACGACGTGACGGGATCGCTTGCGAGCATGATCGCCGGGAGAGTGAGTTACTTGCTGGGGCTTCGCGGCCCTGCGATGACCATCGATACGGCGTGCTCATCGTCATTGGTTGCAGTGCATGTGGCGATGAAGGCGCTGCGTGCGGGCGAATGTTCACTGGCGCTGGCTGGCGGAGTGGCAGCGATTCCTCGAATGTCGCGCGGAGCGGAGCCATGGAGAATGCTGGGCCACATCAGTAGTCGCGGGAGGTGCCGGCCATTCGATGCGACGGCAGATGGGATCGTGGGTAGTGACGGCTGCGGGATGATTGTCCTCAAGCGACTTAGCATGGCGAAACAGGACGGAGATCGTGTTTGGGCGATTATACGTGGAAGCGCCATCAATCACGACGGGCAGACGCAGGGACTGACGGTGCCGAGCGGGTTGGCCCAGGAGGACGTCATTCGTCGGGCGCTGGCGGATGCACGGGCTCGTCCGTCGGAGGTGGGCTACGTGGAGTGCCACGGCACGGGGACGGTGCTGGGCGATCCGATCGAGGTGCAGGCGCTGGGCACGGTGCTGGCGGAGGGTCGGGAGCGGAGCCGTCCGGTGATCATCGGCTCGGTGAAGAGCAACCTCGGCCATACAGGAGAGGCGGCCGGGGTTGCGGGGCTGATGAAGGTGGTGCTGTCGCTGCAGCACGGTCGGATCCCCAAGAGCCTGCACTTCGATACGCCCAATCCGCATATCGCCTGGGACGAGCTGCCGGTGCAGGTGGCATCGGAGGCTGTGCCCTGGGAACGCAATGGCGTGGCGCGGCTCGCCGGGGTGAGTTCGTTCGGGATGAGCGGGACGAACGCGCATGTGGTGATCGAGGAGGCGCCGGAAGAGGCAGAGGCGGCCGAGGCGGTGCCGTCGGCGGCGCGGTCTGCGGAGCTGGTGGTGTTGTCGGCGCGGAGCGCGCCGGCGTTGGCGGCGCTGGCGCAGCGTCTGGCGGCGCATGTTAAGGCGCGGCCCGAGCAAAGCCTGGGCGACGTTGCCTACAGCCAGGCGACGACGCGCAGCCAGCACGAGCACCGGCTGGCAGTGGTGGCGGCGACGCGCGAGGCGCTGGTGTCGGACCTGGCCGCGGCGGCGCACGGCGAATTGCCGATTGGGTCGGCGCGAGGAGCTGCGCGGGCGGGCGGCAAGACGGCGTGGCTGTTCACGGGTCAAGGCTCGCAATACGTCGGCATGGGTCGCGGGCTGTGGGAGGAATGGCCGGCCTTCCGCGAGGCGTTCGATGCGGCGTGTGCGGCGCTGGATCCGCACCTCGAGGCGCCGCTGCGCGAGGTGATGTGGGAGGCTCGCCCTGGCGCGTCTCTGCTCGACGAGACGGGCTGGACGCAGCCGGCGTTGTTCGCGCTGGAGGTTGCGCTGGCGGCGCTGTGGCGCTCGTGGGGCGTGGAGCCGGACGTGGTGGCGGGCCACAGCATCGGCGAGCTGGCGGCGGCGCATGTGGCGGGGGTGTTCTCGCTGGCGGATGCGGCGCGCCTGGCGGCGGCGCGCGGCCGGCTGATGCAGGCGCTGCCGCGGATCGGGGCGATGGTGTCGATCGAGGCGCCGGAAGCGGAGGTCGCGCGGGCGGTCGAGGCCCAGGATGGCCGGGTGTCGATCGCGGCGGTGAACGGTCCGTCGTCGATCGTGGTCTCGGGCGTTGAAGAGAGTGTGCAGGCGGTGTCGTCGGTGTTTGCGGCGCTGGGCGCGCGGGCGAAGCGGCTGGCGGTGTCGCACGCCTTCCACTCGGCGCTGATGGAACCGATGCTGGAGGAGTTCCGTCGGGTTGCGGAGCAGGTTGCGTATCAGCCGGCGCGGATCGGGATGGTGAGCAACGTCAGCGGCCAGGCGGCCGGCGACGAACTGTCGACGGCCCAGTACTGGGTGAAGCATGTGCGCGAAGCGGTTCGCTTTGCCGATGGGATTGGCGCGCTGCATGCGTCAGGAGTGATGGAATACCTGGAGCTTGGTCCGCGGCCGACGTTGCTGGGGCTGGTGCCGGCGTGCTTGCCCATGGGTGCGAACGAACCGGTGTTGCTGTCCAGCCTTCGTTCGGAACGGGCGGAGGCGGTGACGATCCTGGAGGCGCTGGGTGCCCACCATGCCCGAGGCGGGCGGGTGCAATGGGAGGGTGTCTTCCCGGGCGGCGGGAAGCGTGTGGAACTGCCGACCTATGCGTGGGATCGGCAGCGGTACTGGCTCGAGGGCTCTGCGCTGCAGGGTCGTGCCGGGGAGGCGACGGGCCATCCGCTGCTGGGAGTTCGGGTGTCGCTGGCCGGCGGCAAGGTGATGTACGAGACGGTGCTGTCGCGCGGGGAGCATGGCTGGCTCTACGACCATCGGGTAGGCGAAGCGGCGCTGATGCCGGGGGCCGGACTGTGCGAGCTGGTGCGGGCGGGCGGCGAGCATTGTCTTGGCGAGGCGGTGGAGGTGTTGTCGCTGGTGCTGCAGGCGCCGCTGGTGCTGCCCGAGCATGGTGGCCGTCGGGTGCAGGTTCTGGTGAGCGAAGAGGATGGCCGGACGGAGGTCTCGGTCTACAGCCAGCCGTCGGACGCCTCTGCGGCCACGGAGTGGACGCTGCACGCGAGCAGCGAAGTGCGGCGGCTGCGCCTGGAGGCGGTGCCGCGCCTCGATCTGGCGGCGGTGCGGGCGCGCTGCGCCGAGCGTGTCGAGGTGGCGCAGGCGTACGAGACGCTGGCATCGCTCGGGCTGGACTATGGGGCGGCGTTCCGCGGCCTGCAATCGCTGTGGGTGGGGACGGACGAGGCGCTTGGCGAGGTGGTGCTGCCGGACGGTGTCGAGGGGGCGGAGCGCTACGGCATCCACCCGGCGCTGCTCGATGCGGCGTTCCACTCGCTGCTGAGGATTGGAGAAGTCTCATCGTTGCATCTGCCGTTTGCGATGGACCGGGTGGTGGTGCACGCGCAGGGCGCGGCAGCGGCGTGGGTCCATGTGCGGGCGCGGCCGGAGGCGGCGGGCGAGGCGAGCGAAGGGCTTTTGGTGGATGTGACGTTGAGCGATGCGCAGGGCGATGTGCTGGTGGAGGTGGTTGGCCTGCGCAGCCGTGCTGCGGAGGAGAGCTCTCTGCCGCGCTCGGAAGGTACTGCGAACGCGCTTTACCAGCTCGGCTGGTCGCCGTCGCCGTCGCCGCAGGTGTCGGCGCCTTCTGGTCGGTGGGTCGTAGTGGCGGGTCAGGACGAAGCGTCGGCGGCTGTGGTCGATCGGCTTCGGCAGGCGGGTGCCGAGTGTACCTGCGTGGATGTCTCGGGTCTGTCGGCGGCGTTGCCTGCCGATCACGTGGTGTGCCTGTGGGGCCGCGGCGCGGAGGTCGAAGACGCGGAAGCGGCGCAACGGGTTGCGAGCGCGGGCCTGTCGATGGTGCAGCTTCTGGCGCAGCAGGAGCGGGCGCCCCGGCTGTGGTGGGTGACGCGCGGTGCGGTGTCGGTGACGGCGGCGGAGGCTTCGGAGGTGGCGCAGGCGTCGCTGTGGGGCCTTGGGCGCACGGTGATGCAGGAGCACCCGGAGCTGGGCTGCACGCTGGTCGACGTCGAGGCCACGGCGGACATGGCCGAGGAGATCGTGCGCGAGCTGAGCTCGGCAGACGATGAACAGGAGATCGCCTGGCGCGCCGGCGAGCGGCATGTGGCGCGCCTGAGGCGGGCGTTGGAGAGCGCGGTTCTGCGCGAGGTGCGGACAGACGGGACGGTGGTGATTACCGGTGGTCTGGGTACGCTTGGGCTGCATGTGGCGCGCTGGCTGGCGCAGCGCGGGACCAAGCACATTGTTCTGACGGGCCGTCGCGGACTTGCGACGCCGGGTGCGGCGGAGGCGGTGGAAGAGCTTGAGGCGCTGGGTGCGCGGGTGACGGTGTCGTCGGCCGACGTGTCGGAGAGGTCTGCGGTGCACGGGTTGCTGGCGGCGATCCCGTCGGAGCTGCCGCTGCGCGGCGTGGTGCATGCGGCGGGAATCTCAGACATCGGGATGCTTGTGCAGCAGAGCGCGGAGCGGTTCGCCCGGGTGATGGCGGCGAAGGTTGGCGGCGCCTGTCATCTGGATGCCGAGACGCGCGGACTGGATCTGGACGTCTTCGTGCTGTTCTCGTCGGTGGCCAGCACCATCGTTCCGGCCGGTCTGGGTGGCTATGCGGCAGCGAATGCGTGTCTGGACGCGCTGGCGGCGCGTCGCCGAGCGGCGGGGCTGCCGGGGCAGAGCCTGGCCTGGGGCCCGTGGACCGACGCGTCGTCGAAGGCGGCAGGTCTGGCGTCCGGGTTGGACAGAGTGCGGCAGGTCCGTCTGGCCAAGAGCGGGCTGGGGTCGGTAGATCCCTTGCACGGGATCGCGCTGTTCAAGGCGGCACTCGGCCGGAGCGAAGCGCAGCTTCTGCCGGTGCCGCTTGACCTTGGAGTGCTGCGCAAGTCGTTTGAGGGGACCGTTCCGCCGTTGTGGCGGGAGCTGGTGCGCTCACCGCGGCGGGCAACGGCGGCGCCGCGGCGTGGCGGCTGGGCCGCCGAGCTGGCGTTGCTTTTGGAGAAGGATCGAGCGGCGGCGGTGATTGAGGTGGTGCGCGGCGAGGTCGCGCGTGTGCTGTCGCTGGGTGCGGCCGATGCCGTGGAGTCGGAACGTCCGCTGAAGGAGCTGGGGCTCGACTCGCTGATGGCGGTGGTGCTGCGCAATGCGCTGGGCAAGCGTGCCGGGGCGCGGCTGCCGGCGACGCTGGCCTTCGACTATCAGACACCGGCGGCGATCGCCAGGTACCTGCTCGAGCGAGTGCTGTCGGCGCAAGGAGTGGCGACGAACGAAAGTCTGCCGGAGATTTCGCGGCGAGGACGGGAGAAGACAGATTGGGTCGGTCGCGTATACGTACTTTGAATTTGATGCCGAGCACTTTGATGTAAGCAGATTCATCCTGGCATGACAGTCCCTGATCGATCGACATGATATGTTGCGCGCGGTAGTTCTTCCCGATGGGCAACAAAAAATCTTAGAGAAGTCCACCACACGACATTGCTGCGCTATCAACGACTTAAGTGACATTGCGGACCCGGGTGAGCGGCTAGATGGCATTCGCAAGCAGTTGTCGCACCAGATCATGCGCACGGATGTTTGGCCGCTATTCACGCTGCAAGTCAGCCTTCTACCAAGCGATCGAGCTAGAATTCATTTTGGTATCGATCTTATTTTGTGCGATGCATGGAGTGGCGGAGCAAAAGTTGGCGGAAACGGAAGCGTATGAGGTCGCGTGGAAGTATTGGTCCTGCCGCCTGAATAACATACCTCCAGCGCCGGCCCTCCCAATGGCCATACAGCCACGCGCGATTTCGTCTCCGCGATTTGATGATGCCAACGGCAGCTTAAGGGCAGCACGACGGGGAGCCTTCGCCGAAGAGATGATCTCGCTCGCAACGAGAGCAGTGCGCTTGCCTGAAGATGTTGACCTTCGTTCCGCGGCCGCTTATCGTGCCCCGTACTGCTCCACGCTTTACGCGCTGAACACGCGGGTGCGGTTGATCCCAAGCGAGCGGCTGGTTGTCATGGGTGCTGCAGGCGGCGTCGGTCTGGCAGCAATGCAGAGTTCGCTGATCGGAGTGAAATACGGAGCCGGGCAGGATCGAGACCTCACGGCCACAGCCAAGATACACGCAGACCTGCTCGGCCGGATCAGTCAGGGAAACCTCAAGCCTCGTGTCACAGCCGAGTCCCGACTTGAGCAGGTGTGCGCCGCAATGGACGTCCTTGCGAGCAGGAAGACCTCTGGAAAAAGCGTTCTGCAAATTCGGAGCCGCTGACGCTCTTAGAACAGCAGCATCCGTCAGCGCGCGGGGAAATGATGTCGGACCACATCATCATAGGAGCTGGCACCGCCGGGTGCGTGTTGGCAAACCGCCTCAGCGCTGATCCAGCTTGCAACGTCGTGCTGCTGGAAGCCGGTGGATCTGACAAAAGCCTGTTCTACCGCATGCCGGCGGGTTTCTCCGTTCTCATGCGAACCGGCCGCGGAAACTGGGGCTACTCGACGACGCCTCAGGCTGGATTGAATGGACGAGTCGTTTATTTTCCGCGGGGCAAGGTGCTTGGCGGCTCAAGTTCTATCAATGGCCTCGTCTACGCTCGCGGAAATCCGGCTGATTTCGATGGGTGGACGCAGATGGGTGCGACCGGCTGGTCTTTCGAAGCATGCTTACCATACTTTCGTAAGTCGGAGACCTGGTCCGCTGGCGCAAACAAATATCGTGGTGGTGATGGACCAGTCGGCGTCCTGAGGGCGCCACCGGTTTCGCAGATGACGCCGGTAAGTCGCGCGTGGATGGAAGCTGCAGCGAGTGGCGGATATCCGATCAGCGAGGATTCCAATGGCGCTCACCAGGAAGGATTTAGTCGCGGGGATAGCACGATCGCAAACGGCAGGCGACAAAGCGCCTCGGCCACATACCTCCGCCCAGCTCTAGATCGGAAGAACCTGCAAGTTATCATGGGCGCACAGGTAACCCGGCTGCTCGTCGAAAATGGGCGAGCGGCTGGCGTCGAGTACGAACGAAAAAAGCAGCGGCATACCCTGCGCACGGGCGGGGAAGTCATTTTGTGTGGCGGCACCATTGGCTCACCGCACATTCTGCAACTTTCCGGCATCGGGGATCCGAAGATTTTGGCACCTGCGGGCATGAAGGTTGTTCACGAACTGCCCGGCGTGGGGAAGAACCTGCAAGATCATGTCGACGTGATGCTCCAACAGGAGATGACCAAGCCGTATTCTGTGCTCTCACATACGAGACCTCTGAAAGGGCTCCAAGACGTCTTTGAATATCTACTGAAGGGGACCGGTCCGGCGACGAGCAACGGATTGGAGGTCATCGCCTTTCTGAAAACGCTGACCGGCCTTGAGGCGCCTGATTTCATGGTGCATTTCCCGCTACTGATGTTCAATGACCATGGCCGAGACATTGTCCAAAAAAAAGGATTTTCGGCAGCGATCTACGGCACCCGGCCACGTAGTGTTGGAACGGTAAAGCTCGCTTCCGTCGATCCCAAAACTGCACCTCTTATTGACCCCAATTACCTGCATGATCCGGAGGATGTCGCCGTTCTGCGGCGCGCGGTCCGAATTATGCGGGAAATCGTGGCACAACCGGCCTTCGCGCAATTTCGGGGACCCGAACACGCGCCAGGCGTCGGTCGTCAGAGCGACGAAGAACTCGACGTTTGGATTCGCGCAAGCGCCCAAACCATTTACCATCCCGTGGGGACCTGTCGCATGGGGACGGATCCGCTCAGCGTCGTCGCGCCAGATCTCAAGCTTCATGGGATGAACGGACTTCGAGTGGTCGACGCATCCGTGATGCCGACGATTGTTAGCGCCAATACCAATGCCGCGACCTTCATGATCGCGGAACGGGCGGCGGACCTTATTGCGAACCATGCGGCATCGCCAGTTACAAGCCCGTGACGCGTGGGCCGCCGATGATGCTCCCGGCAGCACTCCACGCGGCAGCCTTCATTCCTCGTGTCATGCGCGCCACACAAGTGACGATCAGTTCGGTCGCACGCGAGAAGCTGCGAAAATAGTCCGATCTGTGGGCCCAGCGATCTTCGGCTTCGGAAGAAGGTATCGGTCGCGCGACGCGGGCTTCGTCCAGCCCGTCGGTAGACGAACGGCCGGAATATCGGAGGTTCGTTTGGTGTGTGGAAAAGCGGTAGCGTCCCCCGCTACCAATCCCCGACAACAGGTTGACCGCCTATAGTCGCAGCAATTTTCATTCTGACCGAATGGCAAATTTGTTGATAAGTCTAGGGGCCCACTTGGCGATCCGGTCGGAATACCCATTGAAATTGCTAGGGATGCATACTGATTTTCATTCCACGATACGGTCAGAACCAGCGGAAGGCGCGTGCGGCGGCTTCCGCAACCGCGAAAGGTCTGGCACTTCAATGCCATCGAATATCGGAATGATCATTTGAACGTATTTCAAGTCGCGCATTTGACGAACGGATCTCGGTAAGGACCGTCGACGGCGATCAGAACGGTCGCTCGACACGTGTGCGGCGATTCTCCTCACAAGGCGCATCGACCGTCCACCAGCCGAAGGCGCCGAAAATGGTCAAGGGCGATTAAGCCAGCTACATATAGCGAGCAAAGGCTCAGGATTCTCTCTAGCGACATGAGCCCGTGGAGGTTCAAATGGTTGCTGGCGAATGGTTGGCACCGTTCAGGAGCCGTCATCATTCCGGAGTTTACCATCAGAATTTTCCGTGGCGTCTTGGCAGGAAGATTGGCAGATAGCATTCTGGGGTGACAATTATCAGCGACTACGCGAAGTCAAGCGTCGCCATGATCCCGATTGTCTGTTCCTGGTCCACCATGGAGTCGGCAGCGAAGACTGGAGCGATGATGGATTTGAACGTAAAGTGTAATCAAACCAAAGCCGAAAGCTTCGTGCGTTTCAGCGGTTGGCTGATTCAGCAATATTTCGGTCTTGGTGGCGGTGCCATGCCTCTTGCAGCGCCTCGCCCGCACTTGAACTGGGATGATACCGCTTGCTTTTCGGACGCCCCCGCACGACCCTGCATTCCTGCTCTCGGTCGAGCGATGACCGCCAGCTCGACCTACGAAGCCATCTGTTTTCGAAGACTGAGCGGTCGCATGTCTGTCCAGACCTCATTGATATAAGATAGACATTCCTGCTTCTTGCGCTTCTCGCCAACAATGGACCAGCCGTTTGGGACCTTCTTGCTGGCGCGCCAAATTGAATATTGCTCCTCGGCGTTGACTACGACGTAGTAGAGCACGTCAGCATCGTCATCATCGCTATTCATAACTGACTCTCCAATCCAAGCATTCGCATGCCAAGCGACGAGCGAGCTTATTTCTGTCAAGCTGCGCGCGCAAGCATTTGCAGTCATGCGACGAAAAATACCGAAATTGTGAAAACTGCACGCGATGTCCGTGTGCACCTTCGATCAATTGTTCTTTCTGTGATCGCCATGCAAAGGTTCCTATGGACCTGCCGCTTACGACCCTGAACGCGCGCCCGTATTTTGGGGCGCGGACCACAGCTTGCTGAGCTATCTAGGAGAGCCCTACAACACAGTTTGAAGCGGCGGCTTGTTCCCGTATTGGGAGAAAGTGGTGTTGGAAAATCCTCATTGGGGGCGCCAGGCCCAAATGACCAGGACGATTCCCAGCATCGAATAAGGTAGCCAGAGGCAAAGCAATAACAGTTTTTAAGTGAGAATTCAGAAATTGGCCGAAGCGCCGCGTGTTGGGAATTGGGAATGTCGGGTTCGAGCGCATCAATGAGGTTAGCCGGAGCTGCTCACTTTAGTTGGGGTTGGATTGCTCGTTCGCTTTTGTTGCGCCAACGCCAAATAGTATTGCTGTGTTTCGTAATCTTATCGACATACGGAACAGCTCTCGTGCTGCCTATCAGTGCGCAGAAGGCATTGGATGTAATCGTCGCAGGTCAAGCTGTCGGATGGCTGATTGGTTTGGTCTTGGTTGTTGCGGCCTCGATACTTGCTGAGTCTGCACTGTCTTACTATAGGCAAACCCTAACAATAGAGCTCGCGACCTTCATTGATCGACGTATGGCCAGGCGGGTCTTTGCTTACCTATTAAGGCTTAAGACGAGATTTGGCGAGCTTCCGTCGGGAGAGACGATTAATCACTTTCAGCAAGTTACGAAGATTCGAGACTTCGTTATCTTTCATCTGCCTAACATCGTATTTGAAGTTGGAAGTGCGTCCGTTTCGTTATTGGTAATGTTCTACTACGATTTTGGTATTGCATGCGGTTTCCTTGTCATAGCGCTGCTATCTATGGCCGCCATACGGAAGCCATTGGATGAACTTTATGGAGCGTCCGAGGCGTACTACGAAGATGTCGGAAGGCGCCATAACCTTGCTGCGGAAACTGTAAATGGCATTGCCACTATCAAGGCGCTGGCCGACGAAAGTACGCGCATGCGTCGGTGGATCGCTTCAACCGAAACAACATTGGGCACATTGCGTAGGTTGTTGCGGCTGAATCGTACATTTGCCGTAAGATCCCAGTTGGGTTCGCGCTCGCTTTTGTTATTCGTTCTGATTCTCGGATGTTTGCGGCTTTACCAAGGACAAATTTCGGTAGGCGATCTCCTGGCTCTTCAGCTGCTCGCAAGTAGGATTGCGGACCCCTTGCTTCAGAGTGGCAACTTCCTGGATCAGTACCAGGAGGCAAATGTAGCGATCGGGCAAATCGATGCATTCTTGGCAAGCCCTCGCGAACGGGCTGCAATTCACCCGCCACTAAGCCAGCTTCGCCCAGGAGAAATTGCCTTTCGTGGCGTCACCCTAGTTTATCCTGGATCTACCCAGGTTGCGCTGGACAATATTGATCTTGTTTTGCCTGAACGTGGCATCGTCGCTCTCGTCGGCCGGAATGGCTCCGGTAAGACCAGTTTGATCAAGGTATTGCTGGGGCTTTGCACCGACTATTCCGGGCGGGTTGAAATTTCAGGGCACGATCTGAAAAATTACGACCCGAGAGCGCTTCGCAAAAATTTCGGCGTCGTCTATCAGGATACGGTGCTCTTTTCCGGAACCATTAGGGAGAATCTCGCTGGCGGGCGAGTGGTGGACGACGCGGCGATACGGGAAGGTCTGCGATTCTCGGGTGCGTTGGATTGTGTCGAAAGCCTACCTGGTGGGTTGGACGCTGAAATAGGCGAGTATGGGCGGACGATGTCTGGGGGGCAACGTCAGCGGTTGGCCATCGCGAGGGCGATTATTAGAAACCCGAAGATTGCGTTATTCGACGAGCCGACCGCTTTCTTGGATGCTGAAGCAGCGATTGCCCTGGAGCGTAAACTCGCGAGTTGGGGGCAGGAGCGACTGCTGGTCCTCGTATCCCATAATCTTGCGGCCACTCGGAATTTGGAACGAATTCTGGTGCTTGATGGAGGCCGTCTTGTTGGTGATGGCCGTCACGATGATCTTCTTCAGAATTCAAGCCGATATGCCTCGCTTTGGGCTGATTACCTTCGTGTTTCGAACGGCTCCTCGCCTCAAGAACTTAGAACCTGAGGTGGGGCGGTATGGCTGAATCAATCGCGAATGCTCTGGTGTCTGGGGAAGGACACTATCCGGCCTGACCCTCGTGCACGGGCGCCGATGGCTGAGAAAGAAGCATCGTGGGCTTGCCAACAAACGTTATCAACAATGAGGAAGATGGGAGATGACCTTGCCCCCCGGGCTTAATCCAGTTTGAAGTTCGCTCTGGCCCATGACAAGGACCAGAGCATGAAGCGCAGCCGTTTTACGGAAGAGCAGATCATCGGGATTTTGAAGGAGCACGAGGCCGGCGTCTCGGTTGCGGATTTATGCCGCAAGCATGGCGTCAGTGACGCCAGCATCTACAAGTGGAAGGCGAGGTTTGGCGGGATGGAGGTCTCGGAGGCCAAGCGGCTGAGGATGCTGGAGGATGAGAACACGCGGCTGAAGCGGTTGCTGGCCGACGCCATGCTGGACAATGTGGCCCTGAAGGACCTTTTGGGAAAGAAGTGGTGACGCCCGCGGCCGAGCGGAAAGCTGTCGCCCATCTCGTGGATGCCCACGGAATGAGCGAACGGCGGGCGTGTAAAACCATCGGCTGTTGCCGTATGACCATGAGATACCGGACGACCCGAACGGACGATGCCGGCCTTCGCCAGCGCATGAAGGCGATCGCCCATGAACGCCGCCGCTTCGGCTATCGGCGCCTGCATGTCCTGCTCAAGCGGGAAGGCTATGCGATCAATCACAAGAAGCTGTTTCGGCTCTACCGGGAGGAGAGGCTCGCGGTGCGCCGCCGTGGCGGCCGCAAGCGGGCGATCGGGACCAGAGCACCGATGCTGGTGCCGATAGCGCCGAACGAACGCTGGTCGCTCGACTTCGTGTCGGATCAACTCACCGACGGCCGTCGCTTCCGCATCCTGACCGTCGTGGACGACTGCACGCGCGAATGCCTGGCGCTGGTGGCCGACACCTCACTCTCCGGCGTCCGTGTGGCGCGGGAACTGGACCGCCTGATAGTCGAGCGCGGCAAGCCGAAGATGGTGGTCAGCGATAATGGCAGCGAATTGACCAGCAACGCCATCCTGACCTGGGCTGACCAGAGCCGCGTCGCATGGCACTACATCGCGCCGGGCAAACCCATGCAGAATGCCTTCATTGAGAGCTTCAATGGGCGCCTGAGGGATGAATTGCTGAACGAGACGCTGTTCACGTCGCTTGCCCAGGCTCGCGTCATTCTCGAATGCTGGCGGGCCGACTACAACGACGCTCGACCACACTCGCAACTTGGATGGAGGACGCCTTCCGAGTTCGCCTTCACCTTCCACCCGCGCCGGGATCTGACGCTGCGCTATATCGATGGCTCCGCGCCAGCTCCCGTCGCTTCCACCGCCCACACGGGCAAACCCAACAGCCAGGGCGAACTCAGAGTTGGATAAATCTTGGGGGCAACGTCAATATGGCCAAATGGGGCTCTGCAGACGTGTTTGCCGTGGGCTCGGTGTTTAGTGCACTTATCGAAGTGTTCAAGGCATTTGAAGACCGGTGTCTTGTAGGTCGGAGATTTCTTCGCCACGGCTTTCTCTGCGGCCTCGACAAACTGCGCCGGCACTTTCTCAAGTTCTCGTTCCCGTTTCAGCACTGCCGCCTTGCGGTCGGCCGGGAAGTTCTTTGTCACCATGTTCTGGATATCGGGGCGTACGGCCAAGCTCATTGGGCCAGCCCAAAGACCAACCTCGTCTTTGGGGTATTCCTTCGCGATTTTGCTCAGAACGTCGAGCGCCTCTTCGATGGTCTTCAATGAGTCCATTTTGCCCCCTGCGTGTGATATTTTAGACCTGCTACCAAAACAAAAGCCCCCGAAGGGGGCCTTGTTCGCGCCGATGGGTGGGGAGGAGGCGCCGAACCCACCAAAAGCTAACACACCCTAAGGGCGGGTCTCCAGCGGCTTACTTATCTTGCAGGGGTCGACGTTTGGCATGGTGCCAGCTCGCCGGAAGCTGCGATTAGTCGTTGACGCCGATTTCCGTAAACAGGAAGCCCGCAGGCATCTTCGTGAACATGAATATCTCATCACCGCAGAAGATAGAGTAACTTTCTGTGTTGTCCGGCGAGTGATCGTAGGTGGCTTTTTTGCTCTGGATGCACGCGCGAGTCCTCGCTGTAAATTCTCTCTTGTAGACCTTAGTGCGGAACGCTTCAGCGCTGTACTCGTCGGTGTGGCTCAAGAAGGGCATTTTGCTCAAATTGACGACGGCTTCTAAATCGTTTGCCTTCAGTGCAGCACGGAATTTGTCGATGAAGGCGGCGAACTCCTTCTGTACCTCTGCGGACGCGACTGGGTCTTTCGGTGCGGCGATGGCGGCAGGCATAACGCCTAACAGTGTGGCGGCAACTATCAAACCTGGCAATGAATTCATGGCTTCCCACCTTAATGTCCCAATCCGGGGCGGGGACGTTGCGATTGGTCGCAATAGGCCATGATTTGGTTCATGTAACTTCATGACAGAAGTAGAAGTATCTATATGCTTATGGCGTCCATCGCATCCTCGATGACCTTCCGCTGCTCCAAGCCAACTCCATTTGCGCGCCACGCTTTGATTTTGGCCTGAACTACTTTCACCGCCACCAGCGCGGTCCTAGCTACCGACAACTAGCGGTCGATGGCTAAATAGGCCGCTGACATTTTGCGGTAGTCAGTTGTAGTGGCGTCCAAGATGTTCGCTTCGGCACTTCGTCGCGCCCAGTCCCTAATGTCGTCTCTGATTGGCACAAGCGTTTCCTCTCCTCCTCTTAGTGTTTATCTCTAGTCGCAACATGTACGGGCAGGCCGCCGCCGGTTGGTCTCAAAGTATTCGATGAGCTCGTCGACTTCGTCTTGGGTGGGCCGCCGGTCCCGCTCTTTGCCCTTTCCAACCAGATTGAGGTGCTTGAGCGCAACGCGCGCCAAGAGGGCTTCTTCAGCTGAAACTTCAATGCCGTGGACCGCCGCCGCGTGGGTGATGATCGTCCGGATGAAGGACATGTCGATGGCGAGGGTTGCCGGACCGGCTTCTTCCTTGGCGCGTTTTCGTCCGAACTCGATCAACCGCTCCCGATTGACGGTTTGCCACAGGCGAAGTTTGGGTTGCCCAAGTCGATGAGGCTCTTGTCGGATTCGTCCTGCTACAATCGCATGGCGATACTATTTACCTCGCCAACATCTCTGTAATTCCCCAAGTACGCGGCCGCGGGATTGGTGCTGACCTGCTTACGCACTCGCTCTTACGGGCGACTAGGGCTGGAGCTTCAGCCGTAACCTTGGCTACTTTTCGAACGCCACCTTGGAATGGACCATGATTCCATCGACATGGATTCGAACCGATACCTGATGATCGAGTCGCGCCCCAGCTGCGAGCCATCCTCGATCGTCATTCTCGATTCCTCGATATGAACGGGCGACAAACACTCTGGCGACGAACCTGACCGCGGCCTTCACCGGATGGATACGAGGCATAACGCTCTTGACGCGCACGTTCGCCCTCACGCGATGCATTTGGCAGGACTCGGCTCGCCAACTTGCCGTGGGCTGAACGAGCGACAGTCTTTCACCAGCGTTAAGGCCTGCACCGTTCGAGGTCGAGATCTCAAAAGCGCTGGCCGAATATTGACGCAGCGCTCTGGTTTCCTAAAGCAAGCCTGCGAGGATCGTTCTTCCCGGGCGATCCCGATAGTCTGGCATCATGGAAGAAAACGCATATCGGCCAAGTGTCGCGATCGGTGGCGCGTGCGTTACGCGTCGATACTTCGCTGGCGTCACCGATCGCGTATCTGCAGCTTGATGTCCGTGGCAGGCCCCTCGATAGACTTAGCTTGCACCTTATAACCGGCAAGAATGTCCACCGACTTCGCGAAGCCTTTAACCTACGGTCAGCGAGTGCTTTAGCGCCGAGACTTCGGCTCCCGAGCGAATTGCTCGGTGGCGTCCTCCGGAGATCCAGAGCGCCAAGCCGGTTGATTATACAAAATCGCCGAATGGCAAAATGAAGCTTGCATAATGTTCCCCGAGCCTGTGGGTCCCTTTGAGACCCAACATTTCTCCAATGGCAAACTAGCGATTGTAAACAATATCAGTTATCGATATGCTCGTTTAAGTTGAGTGACAATACGAGATGTCAGCAAGGGCGGCGCGACGATGGCTGGCTTTGTCGAAAATCATGGAAAATCGCTGCCCGACGCGGGGGCTCTGGAAGCCTTGATGGGGCGGCTTTCAAGCCTGTCAGTTCAACATTACTACAATCCGTATAAAGATTTTGAGTGGCCGGACAAGATTGCGGACGATTGCTTTTGGTTTAGTCCAGAGTTGCTCAGCGTTTACGGAACTGTGCACTACGACCAACTAGGAACAGAAGGGTTGATGCGTCTCAGTAAGTGGGAAAGCATCAACATGTACAGCGCAAGTGTCTACGGCGAGCGCGACTTAATCCTGTCCGTTCTGAAGCACATGCATGAACCCTTTTGCGCCGAGGCGGCCGAATATTTCCACCATTTCGTCGAGGAAGAGACGAAACATATGTGGTTGTTCGCTCAGTTCTGTAACCGCTATGGCCAGAAAATATACCAACCCAAAGGGCTCAGTATTGGAACGATGCCGTTCGCGGAAAAAGAGCTCGTTGCGATCATCGCCTTTGCTCAAATCTTGATTTTCGAATCCGTCGGTGACCACTTTAATAAATTTATGATGACGGACGAGCGGCTTCCTGCTGTCGTGCGTTCACTGAATCGTCTTCATCACTTGGATGAGTCGCGCCACATTGCGATGGGCCATTCGCTGCTTACCCAACTCACAGAGCGAGCAAAGCAAGCCTGCGGAGAAGAGTCAGTTCAAGGAGTGGCGCGTTATCTTCAGAAATTTATGTCGTCCATGATGCAGCTCTTCTACAATCCCGAGGTTTATCATGATGCCGGGATAGCCGAGCCTTACAAGCTACGCTCGGCTCTGCTGCTGGATCCCGGGCGAGCTAACTTTCATGCGGAAGCACTTAGTCGAGCAAGCCAGTTTGTTGCAAAGAGCGGTTTGTCGGCGCACTGAGGGGAGGACCAGCTGTGCTTTTCATTCGCGACAAGGAGGGGGGGCAGGGTAAGATTCAGAAGATCGCCGAATGGATCTTCCAGCAGAACGAAGACCTTGCTTCGCTCGATTATGAAACGGATCTGTTTGAAAACCAGCTGATAGATTCCCTACAGATTACGTCTTTCATCTTCCTCGTGGAGGAATTGAGAGGAGAGCCGATTGCTCTCGAAGAGATCGTGCCGGAGGCATTTAAATCGCTAGCGGTTATCGAGAAAACGTTTTTTGCAACGGAGTTGCAACGTTTGTTCTAGGCTTCCCGACAGATCGTAACCGCGACCGCTTTCGTGGAGGGGCAGAGCTGATATGTCTGACGTGCTCGAAATGGCGTCGGTCTCGGCGCTGCCGGTGCCGCATCGCCCCGGGGAAAGAATTCTTATCTATGATTGGGGTAGGCCAGCGCCAGGCGTGGTGGTCTTGGCTAATGCATATGCTATGCCCCCCGGTATTTGGCGCTTTGTTGTAAATGCGTTGCAGCAACGCGACCTCAGGGTCGTATCTTGGAACACTGCGGGAATTACCACAGACAAGTACATCTATTCAGAACAGACAGATTGTTCCTTTGATCTGCAAGTGCAGGATCTGTTGGAAGTCGTGAAATTCTGCAGGGCTGAAACGGTAAACGTGGTTGGCTGGTGTACCGGCCCGTTGGTTACTCTCAGGGCGATGTTGCTTGAGCCTAATGCGATAGCGAAAGCTGTACTGCTTGCAGGCTCATATAATCTGTTGGCGCCGAATTCTTATCAGAAGAGCTATCGCGTTCTGATGGGCGGAATTAGCAGGAGCCTGCGACACGCAACAGCGCATCGCGATCTAATGAACTCCCTATTTGGAACGTCGCTTCCGGATGGACAGAATGTAATCGGTATTGCTGGCGGTCGAGTTCCTGCTGATGTCGCTCCACTTGTTTCTAGGCCGTTCGAATCTGTGAAAAATCTCTATATGTATAGTCGGCTAGTTGTTTCGCTCGCAGATGTGAGTCCGAAGACCTGGATTGGTAAGATTCGACAGCCCGTGCTGATGATGGCTGGAAGCAGGGATCTTATTGCCGACCCCGACGAGACAGAGTTGGTGGCCAAAGCTTTGCCGAATGGTCGTAGCAAGATCTACTCGGATCGAGACCACTATTTTCATTTTAGAGAACCTGACATCGCAGAAGAAGTGGCGCAATTTTTCAAGACCGAAGGAGAGACTATACGGTCGCCTGAACCATCAGTTACTGAATCAACCATTGGTCAGGCGAGTGTCCGAATATGACGCTGGGTGTTTTTCTTCAGATTCCTCTGCTGGGAGCGCTCTGGGGCTTGTCATTCGTGCTCTTAAGAGCCACAGCGCCTGTTCTAGGCGCATTTGTTGTTGCAGAGGGGAGAATATTGGTCGCCCTGATTATCTATGTGATTCTTCTGCGTATGAGGGCGAATGCTGACAAACCACCGGCACGCATTGTTGACTACATTACCCTCGGAGTCATTGGGCTCGTGCTTCCCTTTGTGCTCGCTGGCTTGGCTGCAAAAGAGATTTCCGCTTCGCTGCTTGCCCTCACGAATGCGACCGTTCCATTCTTTGCCGCAATCTATGCCAAATTGTTTTTAAAGGACAGCATCGGTCTTAGGCGACTGATTGGTATGCCTATTGCGTTTGCGGGTGTTGTGCTCATTGCTGCGTCTTTTGGAGAGATGCGAAGTAGCTTGTTTGGCTTGTTAATTGCGCTTCTTTCGAGCGCGTTCTACGCGAGCGGGGCGATCTATGTTAAGGCGCGGATGTCGACTACAGACACCGCCGACCTCGCAATGTGGCCGTCCCTATGTTCGGCAATTTTATTGATCATTCCAGCCGCTAATGAGTTTGCCCTCTCGAATCTTTCTCCCGCGATCGTTGGACTGGTTTGTTTGCTGGGTGCCTGTTCGACCGCCCTGCCACTTTTCCTATACTATCGACTTGTGAAGGTTGCCGGACCTTTGAATGCTACATTCGTTTCGTTCTTCATTCCGCTTTTCGGGGTGATCTGGGCGTCTTTGTTGCTTGGCGAACGATTGACCCCCATGCAGATGTTGGGAGGTCTCCTGATTATCGTATCGATCGCGAGCGCCACAAATGTGCTTGATCGTCTGACCTTTGCCATCAAGACGTTCTCAAAATGGCTTGGGCGTATTGGTCAGCCTAGTGAGCGATGATTTGATGAATCGCCCAACAGAAATTTCTGTCGATCGCAGTTCCTTTGACGAGTTTGCGTTGCCGGTATGGACACCGAGCGGGCTGCGAACGATCGTCTACGGGGATACGGACAGATATTCGACCAAGCCGATTTTGGTATGCGTGCCCGGTATCACAAGGAATTATCAGGATTTCCGTGATGTCGCAGAGATCGCTAGCCAGCGATTTCGGGTGATTGGTGTGACACTGCTGGGAATGGGCCGGAGCGATCGATTGCCGTCGGCCGAGGCCTATCGTGCGGCGGGATGGGATGCCCAGGTCAACTGTGTCGTTACGTTGTTAGCGCACCTGCGAGCGAAGACGGTTACTTTCCTCGGTACGTCATTTGGCGGCGTTATCGGAATCCTTTTAGCGGCTCAACCCAACACTCCGATCTCGACACTCATTTTGAACGATATAGGTGCATTCTGCTGTCGGGAAAATTTTATCGGATTCAATGAGGCGCTGGCATCTGAAATTAAATTCCTTAACTTGGCGCACGCCGAGAAGTTTATAAAATTTGCCTTCCGATCGGTTGGCTATCTGACTGCCAGGGAATGGCATGCATTCACGCTCGATAGCATCGAAGCGGCGGACGGAGATCAATATAGATTAAGTTATGATCCTAACATTGCGCGGCAGTTCTTGGGTGAAGAGCGGGGCGATCTCGACCTCTGGGATTGCTGGAACTCCGTCCGTTGCCCGACCCTTGTTGTTCGTGGGAAGGAATCCCAATGGCTGAGTGAGTCAACCGTTGAAAAAATGAGAGACGTGAACCCTGCCTGTGACGGCCTGACGCTAAACGGGTGTGGACACTTTCCTCATCTTCGTTCGAAGGAACATATCGAGCCAATTATGAGGTGGCTCGAGAAGCGAATGCTTATCGATGCATGATGAGTGAGCCTGAGTTGCCTTGGGCACGCAGATCGAACGCCACGGGAGGACGTACTTGCCGGAGGAACCTGACAGAAAGCAGTTCGATCACGCAATGCTCTTGGATCGCATCCTGAGCGGCGTCAGGGATTTATTGCTTGCTAAAGGCCTGGATCCACCCTTGCTGGGCCCTACGACTATCCTTGTGAAAGGGGATACGGGAATCGATTCACTGGACTTGGCGGCACTTCTGGTTGAACTCGAACTCTTTTGCGATGTTGATCCGTTTGCTGACGGATTTAAAGATTTCAGAACAGCCGCCGAGTTAGCCAACCTCTATGTCGCGGCAACAGGGCGATGAATGACGCCCGACCTAAATTCCCCCTCAGGGACGAGTTCTCCTTGAACTGCAATGGGAGGACTCTAAATGCCAAGTCGATGCTTCGCCACAGCCGTGAATTGGCCGAAATCTGCCTGAAGCTTAAGATTGGACGGCTCGCTGTGGTTGGCCATGATCCAATATCACTATCGATTGCCCTCGTTGCGTTGCACCAGATCGGTGGAGAGGTTTTGGTTCATCGTGGACAACTGCCTTCTGGTCGTGGGCTAGTCGACGAATTGAAGGATTTAGGAGTTAACGGCTGGTTTGATGGAGAGAGGGTGCACAGCACGCAGAGCGGAAGTCGAGCGCCAAGTACGTTTGGGCTTCTGATTCCAACGTCGGGCACCACAGGCACTCCAAAATGGGTCACGCATTCACTTGAGGCACTTCTCAGTTCAGCAGAAGTAAAGTCGTCGACGTTAGCCGGCTCCAAATTCTTGATGTCATTTCATGTTGCGACCTTTGCGGGGATTCAGTTTCTGCTCTCGGCAATGACTGCGGGAGCGGAGCTTTGCTATACTGAACAGAATAGTATCTCGTCGCTGGCTGATTTTGCGCACCGCTTTCCTCCAAATGTGATCAGCGGAACACCGAGCTTCTGGCGCGCGTTCTTGCTCGCGATGGGGAAGGAGGCAGCGCTTCTTCCGCTACGCAACGTTACCCTTGGAGGTGAGATTGTTGACCAAAATATATTAGATGCTCTTCGCTCTAGATATCCCGAGACGCGTATCCGTCATATTTATGCGACAACAGAGTTTGGAGCGCTTGCTCCTGTGGATGATGGAAAGGCAGGTCTGCCGGCAGACTGGCTTGAGCGCAAGGATATGGAATTCCAAATCGCCATAGTTGATGGCCATCTGTACGTTGGAGGAAAGCGCGCGAGCCAGCATTGTGCGAAGGACACGGCGGGCCATTTGTCGGAAGGAATTGTGCTTGCCGATACCGGGGATCTAGTTGAACTTCGTGATGAGAGGATCTTATTCAAGGGGCGTGCAGATAGCATGATCAACGTCGGTGGACACAAGATAAATCCAGAAGAAGTTGAATTGGCGTTGCTGGATGTGCCAGGTGTGTTGGACGCCTTCGTTTATGCACACCCGAGCGCGCTCCTCGGATCAGTGGTCGTAGCCGACTTGATGTTGGATAGTACAGTTGATCGACCGACGTTTCGAGAGTTGGCGCTAAGAAATTTAAGTAAAACTCTACCACGTCACAAGCTACCGGTACGTTTCAATGAAGTCACATCGGTAGATCGCAGTGTTGCGGGTAAGCTGCGCCGGGTGAAGATGCATCATGGCTAACAAAAAGCGCGCAGTACTAGTGACCGGTGGAAGCCGCGGGCTTGGATTGGCGATCGTTCGTGACCTCCTTCTCGCTGGATACTGCGTGGCCGCGTGTAGCAGAAATCGTTCTCCCGAACTGGTGGGGCTGGAAACCGAGTTCTCGGAAGAACGTTTCCTCTGGACGGAGTGCGAGATCGGGCTACCTAATTCAGAAAATCGAGCCGTTTCGCAGTTTTTCGAGTGGGCGTCTATTGCGACGCCCTATGGCTTGGTAAACAACGCTGGGATAGCCGCCGAGGGAATCTTAGCGACATTCCCGACGGCAGACCTAGAGCGTGTAATTCAGGTCAATCTGCTTGGCGCGTTGAGAGTAGCACGATTAATGACCAGAAGCTTTTTGCATTCCCGTACGGAGGGTAGAATCATCAACATCTCGTCGATCATTGGATCAAGAGGATATTCGGGCTTGGCCGCGTACTCGGCATCTAAAGCTGGAATAGACGGCTTGACGCGATCCCTTGCCCGTGAGGTGGGTCCGCGGAAGATTACGGTCAATTCGATTGCGCCTGGCTACCTGGTTACTGAAATGTCTGATAATTTGTCGTCATCACAGCGTTCTCAGATCGAGCGACGAACACCGATCGGCCGGCTCGGCAACGTTAGTGATGTTACGCCAGTTGTCCGCTTTTTGCTTAGCGATGAGGCGCAGTTCATGACAGGTCAGACATTGACGGTAGACGGTGGATTGACTTGTTAGGGCCTGTTAACTGGACACAAACCCGCTTAGTGACCGAGTGCCTCTTGAGCATTGAGATAAAAGAAGCGCTCTTTCTCGGCACGACTAAGAACATTGAGGTTCTCAAAAAATAAGACCCAATCGCGTTGCGTTGCCCGGATGTTGAACACGGGCCAATCGGTGCCAAAGACGACCTGATGTGGAATAGTGTCGAAAAGCGTCCGTAGGTGATTGCGAATAGCTTCTACACTATCGAGGAGACGTTGGAATCCAGAGGTTTCTAAATACACGTTCCGTCGTTGCACCGCGATCGAAGGGTTCGTTTCAAAGCTCTGGAACGCTGCATGCCCCAAAATAAACTTGACGCTTGGAAACCGATCAGCCGCTCGCAAGATCGAGAGGGGATATCGCTGATCTCCCTGCATCGATCTGAGGGAGGGGCCGGTGTGGGCCAGGACAGGAATCCCGTGCGCACGGCACAACTCATAGTATGGATCCAAAGACGGATCGTCGAGATCGTATCCGCATGGGGGATACAGCTTTAGGCCGCGAAAGCCTAATTGTGTAATTCCATGTTCAAACAGATCCACGGCCCATTGTCCTCGCCGCGGATCTGTTCCGCCGAAGACGACAAATTTGTCCGGATTGGCTTGAAGGACCTTCGAGTATTGATGGTAGAGGCTTTTCAAGGACGACCCACTATCTTCCTCGCCGAAGCCGAAATCAGCAATGAGCAAAACAGTCTTATCTATTCGCGCAATTTTCATTTCCGAAAGTAGTTTTGTGCACTCAGGATCGCTAAGTTGATGCTTGGCGATCCGCTCCAACAGAGTTGTTTGCAACGTAACCCCCTGCTCGTCGAGGGCCCGCTGTCGCAAAACCTCCATCATGCCATTCAGAAAATGCGTTGGGAACAACGAGAGGTCGGCGACGTGCGCATGAGCATCTATGATCATGTTTCATACAACTGCTGTATGAGATTTGTATACGTTGACACAACTCTTTTTCGATCGAGCTTCAGCGAGGCATTTAGCAAGCCGTTTTCGGCGCTAAATGTATCATTTAGAATCCGGAATCGCTTAACCCGTTCGCTGTCTGGTCTTGTTTCGTTGATCCGCCGAATTCGCTCTTCAATTGCGTGCTCGTCAAGTTGGTCTCTCTTTGCTGCGATGAGTGCGACCAAGTAGGGCCTTGCGGTACCGAGTACTACACTATTGTCCACACCGACGATTTGGTTGAGCTGAGCCTCTATCGGAGCGGGTTGCACCTTCTGACCAGTAGAGAGGACGATGACGTCCTTGACCCTGCCGTCGAGTGTCAGGTAACCGTCACGATCGATATGGCCGACATCTCCGGTAGCGACCCATCCGTCCGGCAGAAATGTGCTTGCGTTCTCTTGTTCGTCTGCGAGCCAATATTGTGAATTTGCTACGTTCGGCCCGCGAACCAGTATTTGATTGTCAGCCGTGAACTTGAGCTCTTTGTTTGGAAAAAGCTTTCCGACAGTTCCTAGCCTGACGTTTCCGGGATAATTCAGAGCTATCAGCCCAGCGATCTCGCTCATACCGTACCCCTCGTAGAGCGGGATTCCAGCGTCGCGAAAAAACGCCAGTACATCAAGTGGACATGATGCCGACCCCGTGAGAAAGAAACGTGCACGTCCTCCCAACATCCTTTGGAAAGGGGGAAAAGGCCTCCTTAAAAGTCCGCCAAGTCCGAAGCGATGGGCGAGCATACGCAGTTCGAAGAGAAGACGAAGTCGTCCATTCTCTCTTGCCTGGGCGAGGAACAGATCTCGCAGGCTGGAGAAGAATTGTGGAACGCCAACCGAGAATGTGAAACCAGCGGTTCTCAGTACCTTTGGGATAAAGCGCGGCGGCGCACAAACGACATTAAAACCGCGTAGAATCGCAAGATAGACGAAACATCTCTCTAGGTAGATGTGGAATGGCAAGAACACGAGCATTTTGTCATTCTCATCGACCGAAAACATCTGCACTGCATTGACAAACTGATCATCAAAACATCGCTTTTTGACGAGAATTCCCTTTGGGCTTCCGGTTGTCCCAGATGTAAATGTAGCCGTGAATGGTTCGTCAGCATCCCAGAACGCAGGCACGGAGGTCTCCGTTTGCTGGATGTCGTCCCCGCAAATGCTTGCGAAAGTGTGCGCGCGATGATTGCCTTGAATATATTCGGGGCGATCAGTGAACAGTGCGTCTAGCTGGAGTTGCTCCGTTATCCGATGGCGATCCCAGGTGACGTCCGGATCGAAAGGAATCGTGATATTACCTTTGGCAAGACATGCTAGGTCGGTGACCAGCCACTGGTAATTGGTCGCACCGGTAATTCCGATACGAGCTCGCGGAGGTAGGGCAAGAAAATCGAGCGAGCGTTCCGCCGTTATGACGTCGATGCTGATCTCGCTAATTGTTTTCCGAAGAACGCCGCCCGGTTCATAGAACTCAATGTAGTTATCTCCGCCCGCGCGAAGGGCGGGGATCACGTTGTTCAGGTCGACCTCAAAGGGCATCTTCACCTCTGGCTTTACGTCACTGCTTAGGGTGAGAGGCGATAACGTTACGGCTCCCCAGGGTAAGTCCTTGGACTATATCGAAGTGCGAGCCGCCGGCTGGCGGCTTCGAGGTCGATATCTGCAACCAGTAAGCCGGGTTCGCCGTAGGGCTGTTGCGCGATGCATCTGCCATCTGGCGCGATCACGCAGGTCGCAGACTGCGGAAACGTGAATCCGTAGTTTATGCTGGCAAAATAGACGTTGTTCTCTAACGCGCGACACATCATTGCATGTTCATAGTAATCGTTATCCCGACCTTGCCATTCAGTTGGTCGGATTCCGGTCTTGTTACTCCCCGTACAATGCGGATGAAATACGATGAGCGCACCGCGCACAGCGGCCCAACGCACGGTTTCGGGATAGCGGAAGCCTTCATGACAAATGCTGATACCGATGGTTATGCCGAACAGGTCGAAAACGCGTCGGTCCGTGCCCGGCACAAAAATATCGTCCTCGCATGGATCAAGCTGGTTCTTTGTCTGGTATCCCAGCAACTCACCGTGAGGTGAGATCACCGCGGCAACATTCTGGATTGAGCCTCGGCAATCCCGATCCATCGGTAAGATCAAAGCCGTATTTGTCTCTCGTGCGAGGTCTTGGGCGAAGCTGATGGCATATAAGAGTTTGTCAGGCGCGTGAGCTTCAACCGGCTCGTCTATACCTCGCATGCCTGGAACGTATGACTCTGGAAAACAGACAATTTTTGCGTTTCCTCTCGCAGCCATGTGAACGTAGCGCTCAACGTATTTAAGCGCTTGTTCGAACGACGCTGGAAACGGAGCTGCAACCAATCCTATCCTCAAAGCACTCTCAGCCATGAGTTCCCTTGGCTCCGCACTTTTCTATGAGGATCTGAGAGCGATGCATTTCCATCTGACGGCTTGTACCAAAATAATATCTCGCTCATGACGGGAATCAACTTGAAAGTGAGAAAATATGAGATGTATACTTTCAAGAGAAACGACCTCGACGCGAAAAGTGGCTACTTTGGGTGGGGACGGTGCGTTTCGATCTAGAAGGCATGTCCCTTGCGTTATTGCCGGGAAGATGGAGGGCACTGATCTCCTAGTGCGAGCTCTTCGCTTTCGACGCGCTTTGGCGCCTCCCGATCCCGATTGAATGTTTTTCGCTTTATCTCGATTTTGTTTGTCGAGCTCTGAGGAATTGTTGCTTCGCGCAGGCTAATCAGTTCTGCGCCATGGTGTGCAAACGCTGCGCGGTGGCTTTTAACCCCGTTGCGGAGGTGAGCTGCCATGGTGCAGGAGCCCACACCGTGTGAATTCTAATCCGCCGCTGAGCCAGTGCCGCCAGTGATCGAGTTGTCACGCAAGGGAGAAGGCCGATGCCTGCAGTTGAAATCCGAGGTGAACAAGAAGCGGAGCTGTCTAGCGTCTTGGTGCCACGAACTGTCGCCATTATTACCAACAACACCAACTGTGAGCGCCACGTTCAGTACTATTCGACCCTAGAAAAGTACTTCATGGCCAACAATTGGATCATCTCGGATACGTTTGACGTCGATATGGTTGTCATCAGTGGATGCGGTTTCCACAATATGATGCTGGAAAAAGTGAAAAAGCTGCTCGGAGATCTCGACGAAGCCAATTTTGCCGGCGAACTGGTGATGACAGGATGCATTCCTACGACGCATGCGGCGGAATGGAAGAAGGGCTTTCGAGGAACGCTAGTGCAGCTCAGCGGCGAGGCCTCATTAGATGAAATTATCAAGGCCCAGGTGCCGTTTAAGAAGCTTCAACCAGTTAACATTCTGAAGCCGCATCACGACACCATCGTCAGAGAGGAGGATCGCATCCTTCACGTCAAGGTCGCTGATGGATGTATCCGCAAATGCACGTTCTGTGTGATTCATAAGGCGAAAGGAAAGATTCGCAGCATTCCGGCGGCCGACTTATACAGGCAGATAGATGCCGGCGTCGCCGCAGGCTACAAGACCATATTCCTGATGGGCGAGGATACCTTCGCTTACGGGACTGATGTGGGAACCACAATCATTGAGTTTGTGGAAGAAATTGCTGCCCGACATCCGCAGCTCAAATTCCAGTTCGGCAATCTCGACCATCGATGGCTGGTCGAATATACGGATGCAATCATTTCGATGTGCAATCGCGGCTTGGTTCAGCAGCTTCATGTTGGCATGCAACACAATAATGATGAGTTGCTGGTCAGAATGGGAAGGGGAGGCATCCCATTCTCCAGGATCTATGAAGCCGTCGTACGATTAAAGCAGGCGTGCCCTGAGTTATACCTGGGTGTCGACATCATAGTTGGCTTCCCAGGAGAGACGGAGGCCATGTTCAATGATCTTCAAGCGTTCTTCAAAGACGAGCCTTACATAGACAACGTGCAACACAACGGATACAGCGCAATCTCTGGCGCGCCTGCTGCTGAGTTCGAAGCGCAAGTCCAGCCAGCGGAGATTGCTGCGCGCTGGTATCGCCTCACAAGAACGTTAAAAAAGCGAACAGCGTTTAATCGAGAGAGCCGTAATAGCAATTTCGATCTAACGTTCCGAGAGACGCGAGATATTGACTATCTCTTCGTTAAAAACTCTGTGGTCGAGCTTCCCTCAATCGAACCAGGCGCTTTGAAGCAATAGCTTTCATGTTCTTGCCCGCTAGCGCACGGCTTCAGAGCCGTGCGGGGCGGATATCTGTGGCGTGCGGTGAGCTGTTCGTTAGAACGGACGTGCTTTCGCGTCTTTTCTTTCTAGGTCGCACTACGTTGGGACACCGATGATTGGACAGCCTCAGGCTTCGTTGCGTTCTCTTACGCATCCACAAAAGCGCATCTGGCTGGTGGAGCAACTGTATCCCGGAACGCCGATCCACAATCTGGCCGGGTCAGTCACCTACGCAATCAGCCTGGATTTTGAACGATTGAGATTGGCCTTCAATCAGCTGTCCGACGTGTATGCGACAACCAGGATACGGCTCGTTCGATCCGATGCCGGCGAGCCAAAGCAGTACGTCGCCGATTGCGCAGCGCTCGCGATTAATATTGTCGACTTCTCCGCAATCGAGAACTCCAGGCTGGCCTTCGAAAGGTGGCGCGACATTGAGGCTCGGCGTCCATTCGAGCTTATTGAGTCTCCTTTAATGCGCGTTTCGTTCTTCCGAATTTCGGAGGACGTGTGTGGCTATTTGGTCAACTGCCATCATTTGATTTGCGACGGTTGGTCGATGCAGCTCGTGGCGTCCTTTGTGACGGCGGCTTACAATGGCTCAGGCGATCAAATAGAGAAGGGCCCGTCTTATTTCGAATTTGCAGGCAAGGAACTCAGTTATCTGCAGTCGCCGCAATGCCAAGAGGGCAAAATATTCTGGTTACGTGAACTCAAAGGGTTTCAGCTCTGTCCTGTCGATCGCGCAGGGATCCTCGGAGTGCAGCGAAAGGTGTCGATAGCGCCGGAGCGTGCGCGGGCTCTGCGGCAGGCGGCGCGCGATCTCAAGGTGTCATTGGGCTCGCTTCTTACAGCCAAGCTCTTTCTGTATGTGGCGGAATTTCAAAAGGCCACCGATATTGTAATCGGCATGCCTGTATTAAATCGTGTTGGCGTTCAGAAACGCTCCTTTGGTATGTTCACTAGCACCATGCCGGTTAGAATTCAGTTCAAAGCGGGTGAGTCCATCGCAGCATTGTATCAACGGGTTCAAGGCACCGTTGCTAAATGCTATCGACATCAACGATTTCCGTTCGATCTTCTCGTCCGGGAGCTGTCAGACAGTCGAGCAGGCGGGCAGTTGTTTCAAGCTTGCATAAACGTATACAACACGGACCTAACGCAAGCAGCGCGGATTGGCGATCATGGCCCGTCAGTTGAAGAATGTTACGTCGGCTGCCAGCTGTTTCCTCTCTACGTCGTTGTGAAAGAATGGTCGGCGGCAGGGGCGATTGAGCTCGATATCAATTACAAGCGTGCGCACTATTCGGATGCCGACGTCGACCATCTGGTGTCGATCTTAGCCAGCGGCCTATCTCAGGGGGAAGGTGAGGACGCGGCAGACTCTTGCGTGAGTGAGCAACTGGTTCGGCGCACATGGCCGGAGGTGCCAGTTTCCATCGATGTAGAGCTCCAACCTAATCCGCAAGTCGGTAAATTCCCGAGTGACGGGCGTCGTCGGCCCAGGGAGCCCTGCGTTCGAGGCGAAAGGCGCCCATTGCCGAACATTCTGGAAATTGCGTGGGCCTTATACCCGACTATCTCAGTTGCAGACCGCGGCGTCTCGGTACTGAGCGCACTAGGAATTCTTCTAAGCCGCGCATGTGCCGCGGATGAAGTTCTACTTGGAATTCGCGGAATCGATAAGGATGAGTCGCGCGATGGTCTTTTGAAAATAATCGTGAAGCAGGATGCAAGCATCAGATCGGTGGTAGACCAGGTCAGGGCGCAAATTGTGCAAGGTGTTTCCCATCTCTGTCCTGTTGGATTTGACGGGGTTATCGTTGATCTTGGTTATGAGGCAACACAGAGGCCTGATCAAGTTAATGCGAGCGTTACGGTTGAGATCGGCCAACAATTTGCTCAACTTGACTTCGACGCATCGCAGTACGATCAAGCTGAGGCGACCCGAATATGCGCAAGAGTGGCTCACGTTTTGCGCATGGTCGCGGAAAGCCCTGCGGCGGTGATCGCGGAAGTCGAGGTCGTCTGTGAGAGCGAAAAGCAGCTCTTGCTCGACGCGTTCAACTCCACCGACGCAGCGTATCCTGAAGATCAAACCATTGTGCAGCTATTCGATGCCGCGGTTGCTCGGAATCCCGATCGACCGGCAATATACTCGAACACGGCAACCCTATCGTATTCAGAGCTGCATCGTCGAGCAAATGGGTTCGCTCGTCTGTTGCGCGATCGCGGCATTAGACGAGGAGCGATCGTTCCAATCATGTTGGAGCGATCAGCTGAGCTGCTAATAGGTATTCTCGGAATATTGAAAGCCGGAGCAGCGTACCTTCCTATCGACCCGAGTTATCCTGTGGCCCGTATTCAGTTCATATTGGCAGATTGCAGTGCAGCTTGCCTTGTGTCCCGTGTCGGCTCGACCGCGGACCTGGTTGGATTTGACCTCGTCGAAGTGGGGTTAGACGAAGAGACGGTTGGGCCGGTCGATGAAATGGCCGGCGCCCGTGATCTAGCCTATGTTTGCTACACCTCGGGGTCCACCGGACAACCGAAAGGCGCAATGATCGAGCATCGATCACTTGTCAACCGACTGCACTGGATGCAGAGAAAATACCCTCTGACCCACAAAGACGTGCTGCTGCAGAAGACATCTATTTCGTTCGATGTCTCCGTGTGGGAATTGCTGTGGTGGGCCCTGGCGGGTGCTTCACTTTGTCTTGCCAAGCAGGGAGACGAGAGGAACCCAGAAGAATTGGTGAAGCGGATTGACGAATTTCACGTGACGGTCATTCATTTCGTTCCTTCAATGCTGCAGGCGTTTTTGAATCATCTCGAATCCTGGGCGGACCTGCATCCGTTGCGAAGCTTGCGGCGGGTGTTTGCCAGCGGCGAAGCGCTGGGACCAGATCAAGTCGGCGCCTTCAATCGCCTGTTCGGCGGTTCCGTTAGTTTAACGAACCTGTATGGTCCGACGGAGGCAACGATCGACGTAACCTATCACGATTGCTCGGGAACGGGTCCCTGCGATCGCGTTCCGATTGGTCGGCCGATCGATAATACCTACCTACGTGTCCTCAGTCCTGGATGTAAACTGCAGCCTATTCATGCGCCGGGAGAACTTTACATAGGTGGCATTGGGGTGGCGCGTGGTTACCTGCATCGCGATGAACTGACCGCGCAGCGCTTTATCATCGATCCTTACTCACCAACGGAGCGGCTATATCGCACCGGTGACGTCGCGCGGTGGCTTCCTAACGGGGAAGTTGAGTATCTTGGGCGGAACGATGATCAAGTTAAAGTTCGCGGGTATCGAATAGAGATCGGAGAAATCGAATCTACGCTCCGCAACCATCCGGCAGTCAAGGATGCCGTGGTGGCCGTTCGAAAGTCGAATCTGGGGACCGACAGTCTCCATGGGTTCGTCGTACTTAAGTCAGAATGCTCTGAGGGGGCATTTCAAGAGTTTCTGACCGCGAGCCTTCCTTCATTCATGGTGCCGACATCGATCAGTCAGATCAAAAGCATCCCTGTTGGGCCGTCCGGCAAGGCAGATCGAGTCGCGCTACTGGGGCTATCACCCACATCAATAGGAGAGGAGCCATCGACGCCTCTGGAGGGCCTTTTGGTCCAGGTCTGGAGAGATGTGCTCGAGGCGCCCGAAATTGGTGTTTCCGACAACTTCTTTGCTTCCGGAGGGGACTCTATCAAGGTTCTCTCGGTGGTGTCGAAAGTGAAGTTATACGGCAAAGCGGTATCTGCGGAAGACGTTTATCGGAATCCCACGGTTCGAGAGCTTGCATCGGTTGTTCGCGAAGCAACTACGAATTCCATCCAATCCAATGAGAGTCCATTCGCCCTGTTGCGGGCGGAGGATCGCGCGCGGGTGCCTGGCTGGGCAGAAGACGCTTACCCGCTGTCATGGCTTCAGCATGGCCTCATCTTTCAATCTCACCTCATAAGAGAAAGCCCGCTGTATCACGATGTGTTCAGCTATCAGATCAAGGGAGTTTTTGACAGAGGCGCCTTCGAGGTCGCTGTGTCGAAATTGTGCCAAGCTAACACAATCATCCGCACAAGTTATCGATTAAGCGGAGTTTCCGAGCCGATACAAATCGTTCATCCCAACATTCCGTTGCCGCTCACCATTCGTGACCTTCGTGGTCTAGCGGCCGTGCAACAAGGCGAGATCATTGAGGCGGATATCCGTTCCATCCGCGATAAGAACTTTGATTGGGAAAATACGGGCTTGGTTGGATTCCATATCCATGTTCTCAACGAGAGCGAATATACCTACACAATCGACTTCCACGATTCCGCTCTCGATGGATGGAGTGTCAATCTTATTCACCGTGATCTATTCAAATACTATTATGCCGCCCTCGACGGAAGAGTCGATCCGCCCGGTCGCCCGGCATCGACGTTTCGTCAATTCATTGCGATAGAGAGGAGTGTCTCGAAGGACCGGCAACACAAGGCATATTGGGACAGTGTTCTGGCCGGAAGTAGTTGCTTGCGGCTCCCTAGGTGGGGAAATGCGAAGCGCGCGGCTTCGACAAAGGTCAACGTGCACCACGTTTCCGACGACGTCGGATTGTCCAATGACATCAAAAAAGTTGCAGCTCGTTTAGGCGTTCCCGTAAAGACCGTGCTGCTCGCCGCGCATGTCTACGTGTTGTCGTTGCTGACAAGTGAGCGAGATATCGTAACGGGTTACGAGTACGGAGTGCGGCCGGAGCTGCAAGATAGCGCGAACGTTATTGGGCTTTTTCTCAATACGCTTCCCTTCCGTATGGAAGTGAAAGAAGGGATGACTTGGCAGGATATAATCTTGTCTGCGTATCGCACAGAGGTCGATTTTATTGCGTACCGACGTTATCCGATGGCTAAAATCAAGGAGGATCGGAAAAGCAGAGGGCCGCTCTTTGAGACTGTGTTCAACTTTACCCACTTCCATATTTTGACGGAGCTCCAAAATCTGCCCGGTTTTAAAATGATGGATGTGATGGTGCGGGCAGAGACGGAATTTCCCTTCAGGTTCGAATGTTCAATTCACCCGTTCACCAATGTTATCCTCTTGTGGATTCACTTTCATGCAGACGTCTTTGAAAAGACGCAAATCGAACGGATCGGCCAGTACTATGTGCGCTGCCTCGAGGAGATCGTTCACAATCCAGCGTTACTGCCCGACGCCGGCAAAGTTATTGGTGCGGTTGAATGTCAGGAGCAGCTGTCCGGGTTCAATCGAGAAAAGCAGTCGATTCCGCGTGAATGCTTCCACACGTTATTTGAGCGAAGGGCGGCATCGCACCCTGATCGCATTGCAATAGTCTGTGGTCGTAACGAATGGACATACTCGGAGCTTGATCAAGCAGCAAACCGTATCGCCGGAGCAATTTACGCACGTACCAGAGGAGAAGCTATAGTCGTTGGCGTGTCGATGAAACGCAGTGCGATGTGGGTGGCTTCTGTTATCGCGTGCTTCAAAACACGGTGTGCTTATCTGCCGATAGATGACAGCTATCCGCTGCAGAGACGTGAGGAAATGCTCTCGAAGAGCGGTGCGACGGTGATTGTCGCCATTTCTGAAGAAGAGGGGAGTGAGTTTATAAGAACGGTGGTTGGCCGCGGCGGAATATTGGTGATTTTTGCGGAACATCAAATCGGCGCTGGGACGATTCATGCGCCGGTGGTCGATGTGTCGCACGATGATTTGGCGTATCTGATGTTCACGTCCGGGTCGACGGGGTCGCCAAAGGGTGCGATGGTTCGGCACGGCGGTATGTTGAACCATCTGTTCGCGAAGGTGTCCTGCCTTGGGATGTCTGAGGGCGATGTCATCGGTCAGAATGCCTCGCAGAGTTTCGACGTCTCGCTTTGGCAAATGTTGGCAGGGCTTCTGGTGGGCGCCCGAGTTGTCATTGTCGAGCAGGATGAGTTGCTCGACATCCGACGTTTCATAGCGAGGCTTCGGACGACAGAGGTGTCTGTTCTGGAGGTTGTGCCATCATACCTAGCAGTGCTGTTGGATCACTGCGAATCCGGACAGGTTGAGTTCGATAGTCTTCGTTGGCTCCTTGTCACGGGAGAGCACGTGCGCGCGCGCGTATTGGAGCGATGGTTCGGCAAATTCCCTCGGATCCCGATTGTGAACGCTTACGGGCCAACTGAAGCGTCAGATGATATCTGCCATCACGTCATGATCAGCCCGCCGCCGGGGGAGCGCGTGCCGGTTGGGCGTCCACTTCCCAATTTGAACGTCTATGTGCTGCACCAACTGCGCCGGGAGATCGTCCCGATTGGGACTGTGGGGGAGGTTTGTGTGTCGGGCATAGGTGTGGGAGCGGGATACGTGAATGACCCGGCGAGAACGGCGGCTGTCTTTGTGGAAGACCCATTTAAGCCAGGACAGCCAATGTACAAAACGGGAGACTTGGGACGTTGGAACCCCGACGGAACGTTGGAACTCGTGGGTCGCGTCGATGAACAAGTGAAGGTCAGAGGTAACAGGGTCGAGTTGGGTGACGTTGAAGCGAATCTCCTGAGGTGCCCTGGGGTCGTTGGGGCAGCCGCGGTTCATGACGAGGTTAGGCAGTCGTTGGCTGCATTTGTCGTGGCGCAATGGCAAGTGCGACCACGTGAAGTCCGAAGACAGTTATCCTTCAATCTGCCAGAGCACATGGTTCCTAGTCGTATCATTCAACTTGATGAGTTGCCTCTCTCGGAGAATGGTAAAATCGCTAAACAGAAGCTAAGCGATCTGCTGCAGGGTCTCGAAGACGAGATCGTCCCAATTTCGCCTCCCACAACTGCATTGGAGCTGGAATTGAGCACAGTGTGGTCGGAGCTGCTCGAGGTCGATGCTAAGCGGATCAATCGTAACAGTAACTTCTTTGAACTTGGCGGAAACTCGTTGAAAGCTATGGAGCTGGTGATGCGGCTTCAAGACCGTTTCTCGATAAATGATGTATTCAAGTATCCGGAGCTCGATGAATTGGCGCGGCGAATTGAGTATAATTTCGGTGAAGATGAAGAACGACTGCTCATCGAATTTTACGCGTCCAGCGCCGAACGTGTCGCGATAATCGGTTTTACTTATGCTGGTGGACACGCTGCAAATTTTAAGCCCTTATTCGATGCGATTAGCGCCCAACGAACGGATCTCAGCTGTTACGCAGTAGAAGTGCCGCGCAAGGTACCGATCGTGGAGGATGTCACGGCGGTTGCGCAGCGGTGTGCAAGAGAGATTCAGGAAAATATTCGAGTCCCGGTTGTGCTGTGGGGACACTGTTCCGGTGCAGCACTCGCGCTGGAGGTTGCGAGGCAACTGGAGAGTTATCAAGTTGACGTCCGCCTGGTGATTCTTGGCGGGAAGCTGATTAACACGCCCGTTGTATCGAAGATTCGGCGGCATCTGAAACAAGCGTTGTCGTTGCTATTGCCCGTTTCAGCCGAGACCATGTCTCCCAAGCAAATTAAACGTTGGATGATCTATAGATCCGGGTTCGATGGCTTTGACAGCCTGGGTGAAACAGAAGCGCAGATCATTATTGAGGCGTTCCGGCAAGATGCTGTCGCCGCTGCGCGGTTCTTTGATCGGGCTAGTACATACCCATCGACGACAAAGGTTAAGTCGCCGATCCTCGCGGTTGTCACGCGGGACGATCCATTGACGAGAAGTTACCGTAAGCGGCATGAAAACTGGAGAATGTTTTCGGACCGCGTCGGTTTGGTGGTTCTCAAAAATGGAGGGCACTACTTCATCAAGACGCGACCGAAGGAGGCGGCAGATATAGTCGTTCGAGCTCTCCGGAGGCTTGGCACCGACCCGACTGATCGGGAATTGACATCAGTTGCGGTTGAACTCTCGGCGGTGGTGTAAGATGGACACGCGAAAGAAACTAGGAGCGATCATCCTTAAGGCGATCGGATCGAAGCATATCGATAGCGAGATCCCGATGGCGGCATCGCTGCATGATATCGTACTGTCATCCTTGCAGTTTGTCGTAATCTTAGGAGAGGTCGAACGAATATTCGAGATTGTACTGCCAGATGAGTATCTAGATCCATCCAAGTTTGACAGCTTTGGATCTCTCGTGGAGCTGGTCGAGCGACTGCGAGGCGTCCATGCCTGACGATCTGATTACTATCAAGAGTAGGATCCCCGTCCGCACTCGGTCTCCGAGCATCGCTCCACCGTTTCGTGTCCCGCCCAGCCTTGCCGGCCTGGAAAAATTTGAAAAAATGATCCAGGACGATGTGTTTTATTCAATTCATCTTCCTAGGACCGCGATAGAAGTGCAGTTGAAAATCGAAGCGTTCAATCCCGCTGGGTCGATTAAATTCAAAACCGCATTAGCTATCATGTCAGATCTTCAACGTGCTCGCAGCTTGCGCGCCGGGTCGACGATAGTTGAGTCATCTTCGGGCAATTTAGGTCTTGCTCTGGCGATCTTAAGCGGATCGCTCGGCCTTCGGTTCATCTGTGTTTGCGACCCGAATATTTCTCCTGATACGCGGCACTTAATCGAGGCACACGGAGGTGCGCTCGAGCAAGTTACGAGCACCGACAACAACGGCGGCTTTCTGGGCACGCGGCTTGCTCGAATTGAAGAACTCAGGAGAGGATCTCCCGAAGTCGTGTGGACAAACCAGTATGCGAATCCAGCCGCGAAGTGGGCTCATCACAGATGGACAGGGCCGGCAATCTCGCGACGGTTTCAGAAGATAGATTTCTTGTTCGTTGGTGTTGGAACGTCTGGCACGGCCATGGGCTGTGCGGAGTATTTTCGGGCGCATGCTCCGGTCACGCAGGTGATCGGGGTTGACAGTGTCGGATCTGTGACGTTTGGCGCCGAGCCGCAACGACGTTATCTGCCAGGCTTGGGGGCCAGCCAGAAGCCGCAACTGTTTGACCCGCAGTTATTGGACGACAAGGTTATGGTTCCGGAGATCGATACCGTGCGCGCTTGTTGGGATTTTCGGCGAGAACATGGCTTTTTGATTGGTGCGTCGACCGGGACGGTACTGGCGGGAATACGTCTCTACGCGAATAAGATACCGCCTGGCTCGTCCATCGTTGCGATTAGCCCCGATTTTGGCGAGCGCTATGCTGGCACTCTTTATGCGGACCAGTGGGTCAAAGAGAGATATCCGGACTTTGATATGCGCCGCTGATCCGTGCATAGACTGACATTGTAAGAGGTAGCCTCATGGCAGAGGTGTCGGCCAGAGCATTCTCCGTTATTGGTAGCGACTACATCAAGCAATTCACTACTGAAAACGTTGCTCAAATTGTTGATTTGGTCAAAGAGACCTATCGAATTCATGGAGAGGGGAAGACGATCAATCCGGATAGCTATTTTCTTCGATTTCCGGGGCGACCGTCAGCGCGCATTATTGCATTGCCAGCAGCAATTAAGGATCAGGAGCCAATCGTTGGTTTGAAATGGATATCGAGTTTTCCGGAGAACCTCTCCTATGGATTGAATAGGGCGTCGGCCGTATTAATCCTCAATGATTATGCGACCGGTTATCCTTTGGCTTGCATGGAAGGATCCAACATCAGTGCTGCGCGAACAGCCGCTTCGGCTGTATGTGCTGCGGAGCTGCTACATCCGTCGGGAAAGATTGTCAGTCGGATGGGAGTAATTGGTGCGGGCCCAATCGCACGAACAAGTTGTGAATATCTCATTCGTACAGGATGGAAAGTTGGTGAGTTCCGTGTGTTGGATCTGGAGAAGGCGCGCGCAGAAGTATTTGCGGATCAGTTGACGTCGTGTGATCAGCGAGCTGCGGTGTATGATCGTTACGAAGACGTGCTCTCAGCCAGCGATTTGGTACTGTTTGCGACGACGGCGGCTGCGCCTTACATCAATGATGTCGAGCTGTTCCGGCACAATCCAACTGTCCTGCACCTTTCGCTTAGAGATCTTTCGATTGAAAATGTTTTGTCGTGCCAGAACATCGTCGATGACGTGGAGCATTGCTTGAAAGCGAACACGTCGGTCCATCTCACAGAGCAATGCCTCGGTCATCGCAAGTTCGTTAGCGGCACAATTTCTCAACTAATTGCGGGCGAGATGCGCGCAGACAATGATCGCCCTCGACTGTTTTCACCGTTCGGGCTTGGAATTCTGGATCTCGCCGTAGGCCGTGTGATCTACAATAAGTACCGTCGTGATCTGGGAGGATCGGCCGTTGCTGGGTTCTTTCCCGAAGATTAAGAATGCGGGTTTTAAGTGCAGCGGAGGACTAGCGCGACAGTCGCTATATAGTTGGTCGTGATCGCAAAACGCCCCTCCACTGAAGCAAGAAAGGATTGATCCGGGTCAGGTAGCTGGGGAGCCTGCACGCAAAAGCGGCTAGGGACGCCCGTGTATCGAATTTGTATATCGCCGAATGATATTCGTCTGCGAAATTTGGGATAGTATGCTTTAAAAACAGCTTCCTTCGCCGAGAATGTGAGCGGTGCAGTGCTGTCTCGAAGCTCGATAGGCAACTTGTTGTCGTTCCATAACGCGCGTTCATCACGGTCTGCAATGAGTGCAATTACGTTAGGCGCGAGAGAAACACGGTGCTCCAGATCTATTCCAAGAGCTGTCAGGATGCTCGCGCTGGCAACTGCAGCGACGGCACAATAGTCGGTGTGTGATATGCTGCCAACTATGTCGCTTGGCCAGATCGGGCCCCGATCAGGCGCGGGATGGATAGGCGCGGGTCGGAAACCCGCGGACGCCAATGCCAGGTGAGCGTAGTGCCGGCCGGCGGCGAATTCCCGCTGACGCTTTGTGACTGCTGAGCGCACCAGTTCATACTCGCTATCAAATAGCGTTGTGAGCGGTGCAGCGATCGGTCCACCGTGAACGAATACTCCGTAAGGCAGGATTGATCGAAATAAGGCGGCAATCTCTGGCTCACTGGGCGGGGCTTGCTCAGGCTGGAGCATCCTAGTGCTCCTCAACTAACGACCGTGGCGTCTTGGATTCGCATCGGAATATCGCTATGTGCGGGATCGGCGTGCGGCGACCAACATCTGCATTATCTTAGGTGACCAAAATTCCGTCGGGAGTATGGTTCCGGCACTCATCCGAACAAAATCATCCATGCAATCGGAATCTTCTCGAATTGCCTCGAAGACCTGCCGCATCCTTTCGGGCAAAGGGTCGAGTTTTGCCGTTCGGCACGTGAGTTCATACATTCGGATAACGCGCTCGTCGCGAAGTCGCTGATAGGCTTCTAGGGCCTGGTTCTCGTCGGGGTTTCCAAATGCGCGGTGCAAGGCGTCAGCGCCGCGCTCTCCGTCAATAAATGCATCGGCAATCCCCTGCGCGGTCATTGGGTCTTTGCTGTATCCGGCGTCTCCGATTAGCATCCATCCGTTTCCGTGCGGTTTTCGGAAATAATTAGGAACGGCCATCCCGGTGATTCTTGTATCTCGGTGCGCCGAACTGAGGCGGTCGGCCAGTTCCGGTACTTGGGCAAGGGCGTCCAAGTATGTGCTCTGGATGTCGATACGGTTTTTTTCGTGCTCATGGAACGGCCAAGCGACCGATATGATTGTAAGATTGTCGTTTGTCGGAGCCGCGGAGATCATCCGGTTGGGGCGATTGTAGGCTTCAAAACGATCGATCTTGGAAACGTTACTCCAGTACGCGTAATACAGAGCGGAGAGAGGGGGTTGTTCGTTGTACTGTTCCGCTCTTACGAGCCTCGCAACAACCGAATTGCGACCGTCGGCTCCGATAACAATCTGGGCCCGTTCCGAATGTTGCTTTCCGCTCATGATCGTTTTGACACCAATGACACCGGAATCTCCAAATTGGAGGTTTTCGACCGTGCAGTTTTCTCGAATCTCGACGCCCGATGCAGCCGCTGCGTCCACCAAGAGCTTATCGAGAATGGTTCGCCGAGGGCAGAAGGCCACCGGCATCTCCGGCGTTCCCGGAGAGCCGGAAATCTGGATTTTGTCGAAATCAAATGAATAGGTGTGGATGGGAGGACATCCAGAGGCCGTAAGCTTGTCCAGCAACCCCCATTCGGCCAATCGGGCAACGCCCTGCGGTTGCACAAGATGGGTTGAGATGGTGTCCTTGGGAAAGGCCACCCGGTCAAGCAGCAAAACTCGCCAACCGCGGCGAGCCAGTAGCATCGCTGCGGACGATCCGGCACAACGGGCGCCTACGATAATAGCGTCGTACCGGGCTGCCATTCGCCTAATCCTATTTGTCCAGGCGGGCGGCGCACCTACCCTGTCGCTTCATTCTCCGCCAAGGTTGAGATACAATCACAAATTGCAAGGGAACAGGCAACAAGATCTTTGAGCCACCGCGAGACGTCACGATGCTGACGTTCGCGGCTCGCCGATAGTCCCGGCATCGGATCTTGGAAAGTTTGGGGGCGGGATGTCTGGTAGGCTCTGCCGTTGGATCGACGACGCGATAGCTGAGATACTACGGAGAGACTCAACCTATTTCGAGCGCTTTCCGCTGGTGTTTCCCGTGTCGGAGGGGCTGCCGGCCGAGAGTGAGAATGGCTTGAGTTCGTCAAGTCACACAGAGACGGCTGAGATCCTCGCCACCACGGTGTCGCAATGTCGCGCACGAGGCGCGACGATACGACAAGATGTCTCTGCCCGTGATCCTGTCGCCGACATGATACTCAAGACTGCACTCGCGGGTCGTCGCCCGCTTTCCGAGATATGCCTGCATGCTGATGAACTTGACCTAATGTCGTGTATACGGGTCGATTATCGGGAAGGCACCACACGGCGAGGATCGCGATATTTCGTGCGGCGCGATGGCAGCATCCCGGTCGTTCTAGTGAATGCGATTGGTGCGCCGCTGGATCCATGGTCTCAGTTGATCGCGGACCGATCTCACGACCTTCGTATCATTATCGTCGAGAGTCAGTGTGCTGATTTGTTTAATGGAGGCATGAGGAGGTATGTGGACCTTGGCTCCGATGTGGAGGAGATTTACAGCGCTCTTTCTCGAGAACGGATCGGTCAATTCTCCGTTTTGGGCTGGTGTAGCGGAGGTCGGGCGGCCACAGAGTTGGCGGTTAGAGGTGCCGATCAGGTGAGTTTCCTCGTACTCGTCTCTCCATCATTCTGTGGTGCAGCAGGGGTCGGGCCGCAGTTAACCGGTTTCGAGAGTGGAATAGGGCAGATGTGCACCACGGTGCGTCAAAATCCAGCCGCAGCAAATTTTTTCGTTCGAAGTATCGAGAAGCTTGCGCAGTCAGGTGATTGGGCGAGAAATTTGCACGATCCCATCAAGCGTGGCGCTGCTCTGTTTAAGCTGCCAGCGAAGAGACGCGCCGGTGCGCTTGTCGCGTCAATGTTGGATTGCGAATTTCTGCGCAATTATGCAGCACGAGATCTTTCAGATAGCGAGTATCAGATCCATGAAGCGTTGAAACGTGTTGCTGCGCCAATTCTATTGATCACTGGTGATCACGATAACATCGTGAATAGCGAGTACGTGTCATCCGTGTTGGACGTTTGGGGAAATGACGTGACGTTGGCAGAGATAAGTGGAGCAGGGCATTATGCCCAGGATCTGCAATATGCTCATCTTACGTCGCTCATAGATCGATTTCTGAATGGTACTTTCCCATCATCAAATGAGCGGGTAGCAGTCAGGTCCATTGGGAAGTCAACGATTTCGAAGAGTAGCAAATAATAGAAATACTTGGGGTAGTTGTGCGTTAATCCGAGTGTGCTCGGCGCCTGCGGCGGTACCCACCGCCGGTTTGGTGAATTTTAACCCAATTCGTCGTTCGGCACAGCGGGCGCACTTCTCGTTGAGCGCTTGATTGAGGTCAGCTAGGATAAGCATGTTGAGAGTACCGATCGCGCCGTTTCGGAAGGCGGCCGCCAGATCGAACAGAGTTTCATGATCTAGAGACTTCTACCGAAAATTCCGCGCCTTGACAGTCAGCGTGTCGATGTGGAGATCCGGAATATAGATGTCCCGCGGTTTGACCGTGGGGGACAGTTTCGGTTCGCGGCTGTCGAAACCGCTGCCGCCGTGTTTGGCTTCGTCGCCGCGGCCGGCCGGCAGGGTGAACGCGTCGATGCCGCTGATGCTGCGCAGCAGGTCGGATTGGTCGATCAGATATTCAGCGACCAGGTGAACCACGCCGCTAACGCTTTGCACTGTGCCCCGGCAGGCCATCATCTGCGCGCCCAGGACGATCTTGCGCTGCTTGTCGAATAGCGACGGCCACACCACGAGGTTGGCTATATTGGTCTCGTCTTCCAGCGTGATGAACATGACGCCTTTGGCCGAGCCGGGGCGCTGGCGCACCAGCACCAGGCCCGACACGGTGATGCGAGAGCGGTCCGGCGCGTCGCGCAGCCGTGCGCAGGTCGAGATGCCGGACTGGCTGAGCTGATCGCGGACGAACGAGAGCGGGTGCGCTCGTAAGGTCAGGCCATGGGATCGGTAGTCCTCAACCACCTCGCGCCGCTCGGTCATGGAGGGCAATGCCACCGCTGGTTCGATAACTTCTGGCTTGAACTGTCCTTCGCGCCGGTCGGCCTCGCGAAACAGCGGCAAGGGGTCATTGTGCACAACCTTGATGGCCCATGACGCCTCCCGACGGCCCAAGCCCAGGGAGCCGAATGCATCCGCTTTCGCCAGTTGGACAAGGGCGGCGACTGGCGCCTGGGCACGGCGCGACAGATCGAGCACGCTGGCGTAGGGGGCGTTGCGAGCCGTGACGATCCGTCGGGCATCTTTTTCAGCAAGGCCGCGGGTCAGGCGCAAACCGAGCCGGACGGCACGGCGTTTGTCGTCCAGGGATTCAAGGGTGCAGTCCCAATCGGAGGCGTTGATATCGATCGGGCGGATCTCGACGCCATGCTGGCGGGCATCGCGGACCAGCTGTGAGGAATCGTAGAACCCCATGGGTTGGGCATTGACGATGGCCGCGCAGAACACATCCGGATGATGGCATTTCATCCAGCTCGAAGCGTAGGCGATCAGGGCGAACGACGCCGCATGGCTCTCCGGGAAACCGTAGGAACCGAAGCCCTCCAATTGCTTGAACGTGCGCTCTGCGAACTCGGGCGTGTAGCCATTGTCGATCATGCCGGCAACCAGCTTGTCCCGGAACTTGTTGACGCCACCGGTGAACTTGAAGGTCGCCATGGCGCGGCGCAACTGATCGGCTTCGCTGGCGGAAAATCCCGCGGCCACCATGGCCACCTGCATGGCCTGCTCCTGGAATAGGGGCACACCGAGGGTCTTGCCGAGCACCTTTTCCAGCTCGGGCTTGGGGAAGGCGACTGGCTCCCGGCCTTCGCGGCGGCGCAGATAGGGATGCACCATATCGCCCTGGATCGGACCGGGGCGCACGATCGCAACCTCAATGACCAGGTCGTAGAAGTGCCGCGGCGCAAGGCGCGGCAGCATCGCCATCTGTGCCCGGCTTTCGATCTGGAACACGCCGACCGTGTCCGCCTCGCGGATCATGGCGTAAGTTTGCGGATCCTCCGCCGGGATGGTTGCGAGATCGAGGTCGATGCCCTTGGCCGATTTGAGCAGGGTGAAGGCGCGGCGCATGCAGCTGAGCATGCCGAGGCCCAGCACGTCGACCTTCATGAAGCCAAGCGCCTCGATGTCGTCCTTGTCCCATTCGATGACTTGCCGGTCGTCCATCGCGGCGGGCTCGATCGGAACCATCTCGTCAAGGCGGTCCAGTGTCAGCACGAACCCGCCTGGATGCTGGGAGAGATGGCGCGGCGTGCCGATCAGCTGCTGCGCCAGCTCAAGGGTCAACCGCAGGCGCCGATCCTCAGAATTGAGGTTCAACTCCTTGAGTTCGGCCTCGGTGACCCCGTCCTCGCTCCAGCCCCAGACCAGCCGCGCAAGGCTGCCGGTGATGTCTGCCGGCACACCCAGCGCCTTGCCAACCTCGCGGACAGCGCCGCGCGCTTGATAGCGGGAGACGGTGGCGGTCAGCGCCGAGCGGTGCCGGCCATAGGTCTCGTAGATCCACTGGATCACTTCCTCGCGCCGCTCATGCTCGAAATCCACGTCGATATCCGGTGGCTCACGGCGCTCTTCGGAGACAAAACGCTCGAACAGCAGGCCCTGACGCACCGGATCGATAGCGGTGACGCCGAGCACGAAGCAAACCGCGGAATTGGCCGCCGAGCCGCGGCCCTGGCACAAAATGTCCTTGGAGCGGGCGAAGCGGACGATGGAATGCACCGTAAGGAAGTAGGGCGCATACCCCATTCGTTCGATCAGGCTCAGCTCGTGGCGAAGCTGCATCGCCACATTGTCGGGCACGCTATCGGGGTAGCGTTGGGCTGCGCCCTCCCAGGTCAGCTTTTCCAGGCGGTCCTGTGCGGAGAGGCCGTCCAGGCTCTCGGTGGGATAGCTGTAGGTGAGCTCGTCCAGCGAGAACGTACAGCGGCGTGCGATATCGAGGGTGCGGGCGACCGCGTCGGGATAGCGCCGGAATAGCCGCGCGGTCTCCGCGGGCGGCTTCAGAAAACGGTCGGTGTGTTTTTCCTTGAGGAATCCGGCTTTGTCGATCGTGGTCTTGAGTCGGATGCAGGTCACAACGTCCTGAAGCATCCGCCGCTCCGGCGTGTGATAGAGCACATCGCCGGTGACGACCGTTGGGACGCCGGCGGCTTGGGCGACCTCAGCGATGGCGCGAAGCCGCGCCGCATCGTTCGGCCTGAACCGTCGTGTCAGGCTGCAATAGACGCGATTGCCGAACGCCGCCTTGAGCCGCTGGAGATTTGTGGGGAGGGCGTCGTCTGCGGTGTTGGGCACAAGAATGGCGATCAGGCCCTCGCACCAGGCCTCCACGTCGGTGATCGAGAGCGAACATTTGCCCTTGCCGGCGCGTCCCTTGCCGATCGACAGCAGCCGGCACAGCCGGCCGTAGGCCGCACGGTCGGTGGGGTAGACGAGCAGCGAAGGGAAATCCTCAAGATCGAGCCGGCACCCGACGATCAGGCGTACGCCGGTGACCTTGGCGGCCTCATGGGCCCGCCCGATGCCGGCCAACGAATTGCGATCAACGATGCCGAGCGCGGAGATGCCGAGGACGGCAGCTGTCGCAAACAACTCCTCGGCGCGCGACGTGCCACGCAGGAACGAGAACTGAGAGGTGACCTGGAGTTCGGCATAACTCATGCTTCACCCAACCCGTGCAGCCACCAGCGTCCGCCGGCATGCGCGGGCGCATCACGGAACAGCCAGAAACGTTCTCCGTCAGCACATTCGACCCTGTAATAGTCGCGCTGCAGGCCGATATCCTTGTCCGACACCCACCACTCGCCAAGGATGCGTTCCGGCCCGTCGGCCTTGATCACGCGATGGCGGTTCTTGCGCCAGACAAAGAAGGCCGGCGGCGCGTCGGGGACTTGCGCGATGGCGTTTACGAGCTCGGGTGGCGACAAGAGCCGGGCCGGGCGCGGCAGATCGTCAGGCCAGGACAGGCCCTTGGGCGGCGCGACGGGGGCTACACGTTCGACCGCGCGCTCCGGAATATCGCTCTCGACCGGCGCCAGACGATAGACGCGTCCCGGGCCAAGGCGGGTGCGCAGTGTGTCGACCAGCATCCCCAGGTCCGCGTCGCTCTCATCATCGGCGACGTGACGCCCGATGGTTTGCCGCTCGCTCAGGGCCTCGACCCAGGATGCCGTGAGTGTCGCGCGCTCGATGCCGAACCCCGGATCGACCAGCACCAGCCGTTCAGACAGAAGTTTGCCGAGATGCTTGGCGTCGCGGGTCGGCCGCGAGGTGCCGATGCGCACGGCCTGGGCAATGTTGTCGACCCGCTGGAACACCAGATCGAGCCGGCGTGCGCCGATGCCTCTTGTTTCCAACGCGTCTGCCAGCATCCGGCAGAGCCGAACGATGATCCGCTGCAGATCCGCGGGATCGCCGATGGGCTCGGCAAAGGCGAAGGTGACGAAGGGGACCTCCGGGGGCTGCAACGAGACGAGCGCCTCGGTGGCCGTGCCGAGTGCCTGGTCGAAGCGCAGCAGCAGATCGCCGCCGAAGCGGGTCTGCAGCGATGCGCGCGGCTTGCTGGCGAGCTGCGCGATACGCTCGATCCCGACATCGGCCAGGCTTTCGACCGTGTGAGCCGGCAGACGCAGCGCAGCGACCGGCAATGGGCCAAGCACGTCCGACATCTTGCCCGGTGGGACGATGTCCTGACGGCCGAACCGCGCCACTGCCCAGGCGCAGCCGGGTGTATCCGCTACAGCGACCCTCGCGGAAAATCGCGCGGCCTCGAGCCGTGCGCAGAGATCGCTCATGACCGCGGCCTCGCCCTTGAACAGGTGGGAGGACCCCGCAATGTCGATGAAGACGCCGGCCGGTGGATCTGGGGTCACCAACGGCGAATAGCGGGTGCACCACAACGCCAGCTCTGTCAGCGCGGCTTCATCCTCGTCGGGCGTCGCATCGATCAGCACCAGGTCCGGGATCAGCGACTGGGCATGAGCCGCGGTCATTCCCGGACGCAGGTTCTGCCGGCGCGCGGCGTCGTCGACGGTGGCGATCAGGCGCCGGTTGCCGTCCTGGACCAGCGTGACCATGGGCCGGTCATGCGCTGGCGCGCTCTTGTTCTTCCGCCGGACGCGATCCGTCGCGTACGTCGGCAGGAACAGAGAGACGACCCTTCGCATTGCAAGCCTCCAGCAGCCAGGAGTGTGGTTCGGCGCCCCGGCAGCGCAGCAGTTCGACATTCCAGCGGGCGCGTCCCAGTTCGAGTGGCTGGTTGGCGGCGGAGGGCGAGGGCGAGACGCGCCAACGTGAGAAGGCTGCGTTGGTCTCCTCGAGATGTTGCGATGAGCGGCGGATGACCAGGGCGACCACGCCGGAATCCTCGGCTGCGAGTTGCAACCGGCGCGATGGCGTCAAAGGCAGGCGCACCAGTTCGCCGACCACACCGGCGAGGCCGCGGTGGCGCAGGCCATCCTCCATGGCGGGAAGGATCTGGGAGTCCTTCCAGGTCTCGCAATAGATTACGCGATCCGGATGCAGGCCCACCCGGGCCAGCGCTGGCGCGAACAGGTCGCGGCTGTGCAGGCACCACAGCACCGGGCCGCCGATCCGCGCCAGGATGCCGGCCGCAAACAATGGCGCAACAGCCGCCTGGGCTCCGCGCACGCCGCTTTCGCTGATCTCGTGGACGGCGCCGAGCGCAAGGCCGCCGGACGGCAGCGCCACGTCGACACTTGCAATGCCGAACGGCAGCACCTCGCGGCGCCGGCGTTTGCTGGAGACGCGCTCCATCGTCTGCCTGAGCTCGGCGAGCAGGGCCGGCGAAGCGGTGAGGGGCGGTGGCATCGCCCCTCAACCGGTCGCGCGTCGTGATTTGCCAAGGCCGGGCGAGATCGACAGCAGCGATGAAGCAAGAGGCTTGTTCAGCAGGTCGCGCGGATCGTGCTCTCCACCCATCCAGCGCGGAAAATCGTTCTGCGCCAGGATCAGCGGCATACGGTCGTGGATCGGCCTCACGACCTCGTTGGCCTCGACCGTGACGATGGCAAAGGTGCGCAGCCATTGGTTTGTTCCCGGCTCGCGCCAGTTCTCCCAGATGCCGGCGACGCCGAACAGCTGGCGGTCGTTCCGCCTGATGGCGTGGCGTTTGCTGCGCGCGTCCTTCAGATAAAACTCGCTCATCGGCACGATGCAGCGCCGCTTGTGATAAGCGTCGCAGAACAGCCGCTGCTCGAAGATGGTCTCAGAGCGCGCATGGGTCGGCTGAACATGCGGCCGTTTATCGGCGTAGTGCTGGATCAGGCCCCAGCGCATCTGTGTCTCGGCCGGCATGCCCGTCTCGGGATGCAGGCGATATACCGGCAGCATCTGCCGTGCCTCGGCTTCGATCGCGATCTCGCGCTCGGATGAAGCGTCACTTTCCAACCTGAAGTTGTCTTGCGGTGGGGCGGATCCGCCTTGGGCGGGCCCGTCCGACAATGGGGTCATGGTGCTGCGCATGGTCGGAGTTCCCTTGCAGAAATGATTAGAACAAAAAGAGAACATCCAAAGCGCAGGCAGAGTCAACTCATCCTTTTGACGGCTGAAATTCCTGAGTTGATTCAATGCCGTTGCGTGGGGCGCCCGGTCCGCCATACTCCCGCCTTTGGCCTGTCGCGCCGGTCCAGCCTGGGAACAGACTGTTATGTGCACGCTCTACAGCATCACCACCAACCAGGAAGCGATCCGCGCACTGTTCGGCGTGACGCTGGACAGCGCCGGCAATCTGCCGAGCATGCCGGCGGTGTTTCCGGATTGGGAAGCACCGGTGATCCGCAATCATTCGAGCGGTCGCGAACTTCTGAAGATGCGATGGGGGTTGCCGAACCCGGCGGGAATTCCAGGCATCAACACCAACGTGCGCAACGCTGACTCACCGCATTGGCGGCGGTGGACGCAGCCCTCCAATCGCTGCCTCGTGCCGGCGACCAGTTTTTCTGAATACAACGACGAGCCGAATCCGAGGTCTTTGAAGAATCCCGATGGCTCGAAACATCCGATGGCGGGTAAGAAGGATGTGGTCTGGTTTGCACTGGATCGCTCGCGGCCGATGTTTTCATTCGCTGGGATCTGGACGGAATGGGGAGGGGAGCGTGGCACGAAGTCCAATCCCGTACCTGGACCGCATTTGATCTACGCGTTCCTGACGTGTGAAGCGAACGCCGTGGTCAAGCCGGTCCACAAGAAGGCGATGCCGGTTGTCCTGACCACGAGGGAAGAGCATGAAGTCTGGATGCGGGCGCCGTGGGACGAGGCGAAGCAGCTGCAGAAACCGTTGCCGGATGAGGGGGTGGTGGAGTTGATGCGAGGCGAAGCGAAGGAAGACACGGGCAATTGAACAGGCCGTGGCGCGCCCGCGGACGCGGGCCGGGCTCTCGTGAACCGGGCCGCTTCGCGTCCCGGCCTTCCGGCTTCGATCCCTCTCGCAGTCTCTCAATTCACATTGCAGCAGTTCGTCTGCATCCGGGTGTTGCAATGCAGACACATCGGGTGAAAAGCCTTGCTGCGCCTGTAGGTTGAGGTTGCCCGCGTCGGCAACCTTTGGAAATATACAGACACAGTCGGGAGCGAGACCGGCCTCGTCTCTCCGCAGAATGACAAGCGGAAGCAAGGTCGCTGGTGGGTGCAAACTCAGCCGCCGTCTGACTTGGAATTCTAAGGGCGGGGGCCTGGTGGTGCAGTGTATCGCGTTGTTGATCGCCGCTTTCCGTGGCGGTCGTTCATCGTTGTCATTTCAATTCAACGCAGGGCTGGGTGGAAGGTGGTATTTGTCACCGGCAAGCCGCCTGGTTTCTGGCCTGACGCTGTTCGTTGCTACAGCAACGGCGGCGAACGCCCAGGACGCGACGTGGACTGGTGCAACGTCCGGAGACTGGCAGACAGCGGCGAACTGGAGCCCGGCGGCCCAGCCCACAGGGACGGCAATCTTCGGAGCTTCGAGCCGGACGACGATTACGTTCTCAGACAATGATTTCTTTCATCCCGTTTCTGTCGGGACGATCCGGATCGACGCCGGTAGTCCTGACTATACCTTCAAACCGAGCTACCTTACGTTCACAGATGTCGGCATCGTCAATAATTCGAGTAGACCAGTCATCTTTGCGCCGTTCGCAGCGCTCAGTTTCCATAACGGCAGCACGGCTGCAAATGCGACCATTGTCACTTACGCTGAATCAGGCGGTGCATTCAGTTCTGTCGCGTTTGGTGATACCAGTAGCGCCAGCTCGGCGACGATTACATCGACCGGCGGGGTATATTTCTCGGGCACCGCGACTGCGGCAAACGCGACGATCAATGCGTCGCTTTTGTATTTCAGCACCGGGGGGCTGACATCGTTCGCCGGCGGGAGCTCGGCGGGATCCGCAATGTTGAGCAGCAGCAACGGCGCCCGCACGCTGTTTACCGACACAGCCACGGCGGCATCTGCGACCATCAATAACGCCGGCGTGTTCAGCTTCGGTGTCGTTCAAACACAAACGGCAATATCGTTCGGAGACAGCAGCACCGCCGGCAGCGCCGTCATTGCCAACACGGCCGGAGCACGTACTGACTTCGGTCAGAACAGCACCGCCGGTAGCGCGGCGATCACCAACAGCGGACGTGACGAGGGCACCCAATGGAATTCCGGCACATTGTTCACAGGCAATTCAAGCGCCGGCAGTGCCACCATCACGAACAATCAGTTCGGCTCGACGGGCTTTATAGGGGGGAGCTCAGCCGCGCAGGCAACCATCACCAACAACGACGGCGGGACTACGGCTTTTCTTGAAACGAGCACTGCTGCCGACGCCACGATTATCAGCAACAGCGGCGGCAAGACGTATTTCTATGACAGCAGCAGCGCGGGAAACGCGCGCCTCGTCAGCAATGCCGGCGGAACGTTCGGCTTTGCAACCACGGGGCCGATCGCGGCCGGCTCGATCGAAGGAGCGGGCCGGTTTATTCTTTTTGGCAGCCGTCTCTCGACCGGCGGCAACAACTTGAATGTCGAGGTCAGTGGCAAGATCGATGGCGCGGGCGTGCTCGAGAAGGTGGGGACAGGCGTGCTCATCTTGTCCGGCGAGAATACCTACCGTGGTGAAACGACCATCACCGCGGGGACCCTGCAGATTGGCAATGGCGGCGCCAGCGGTTCGATCCTCGGCGATGTGACCAACAACAGCCGTCTCGTCGTCAATCGCTCCGACGCCTTCGTTTTTGACAATGCTGTCTCGGGGAGCGGCAGTTTTCGCCAGGCCGGTCCCGGCACGACGATTCTCACCGCCACCAATACTTATGGCGGGGGCACCACGATCGCGGCCGGCACCCTTCAGTTGGGAAATGGGGGCACTGCGGGATCTATCCTCGGTGACGTCGTCAACAACGGCACGTTCGCTGTCAACCGGTCCGATAGCGTGACGTTTGCGGGACAGATTTCGGGTACAGGCAGTTTCCGGCAGATCGGCGGCGGCAGCACGACGCTCACGGGCGTAAACAGCTATCTGGGCGGGACTACCGTCAATGCCGGCAAGCTGCTGCTTGTCGGCGCCGGAACATTGGGTGCCGCCGCCGGGTCAACAACGATCAACGCTGCCGGCACACTTGATCTCGGCTGGACCAGCCAGCAGCAGTCCGCGGTGATGCTGATTGGGGGCGTCCTGCAAAACGGCAACCTGAACGGATCGGTGACGTCTACCGGTGGCACGATCACAGGCATTGGCGGCAGCGCTGGCCTCACCACCACCGCCGGTTTGACCACGCTTGGCGGCGTCAACACCTACGCCGGGGCCACCAACGTCAACGGTGGTGTCCTCAACGTCGCGGGCACGCTGATCGGGACGTCTGCAGTGAATGTGGACAGCGGTGGGACTCTCACCGGAGGGGGCACGATCGATCCAGTCGCCGTCACCGTCGCATCCTCGGGCAGGTTTGCCCCTGGCAACGGAACACCGGGCTCGTCGATCAACATCGTCGGCAATCTCGCTTTGCAGGCCGGCGCTCTCTATCTGGTACAGGTCAATCCGGCCACAGCGTCGTTCGCGAGTGTGACCGGAACGGCGTCCCTGGGTGGGGCAACGGTGAACGCGGCGTTTGCGTCGGGGAGCTATGTCCAGAAGAAATACACGATCCTGACGGCAAGCGATGGCGTGACCGGCACGTTTGCGCCGGCCGTGACGAGCAGCAACCTGCCGGCCAACTTCAAGACGGATCTCAGTTACGACGCCACTCACGCCTATCTCGATCTATCACTGAAGTTCGTTGCACCGCCCGGCAGCGGCCTCAGCGGCAACCAGCAATCGGTCGGCAACGCCATTGCCGGCTTTTTCGATCGCAATGGCGGCATTCCGCTGGTCTATAGTGGTCTGACCGCGAGCGGTCTGGCACAGGCCTCCGGTGAGTCCGGAACGAGCTCGCAGCAGACCTCGTTCAATGCGATGAACCAATTCATGGGGATCCTGACCGATCCCTTCTCAGGTCGTGGGCAAAGCGGGAGCTGGCCAGGGGGCGCAACCGGTTTGGCAGAAGAGGCAGCGAGCACCTACACCGGGACCGGAAACGCACGCACTGATGCTTTCGCGATGTTCACCAAGGCTCCGCCAGCTGCGGCTGTCGCGCGTCGCTGGAGCGTTTGGGCGGCGGGCTTCGGCGGATCCCAGTCAACCGATGGCAACGCTGCAGCCGGCTCGAGCGACACCACCAGCAGAATCTACGGGACCGCGGTTGGGGCGGACTACCGGCTTCTTCCGGGCACCACCTTGGGTTTTGCGCTCGCTGGCGGTGGCTCCAGCTTCGGTGTCAGCAATCTCGGCTCGGGCCGATCTGATCTGTTTCAGGCGGGAGGCTTCGTTCGCCAGGCCCACGGCCAAGCCTACGTCCAGGCGGCGCTGGCGTACGGCTGGCAGGACGTCACAACCAATCGCACGGTGACCATCAGTGGTGTCGACCGGCTGCAGGCGCGGTTCAATGCCAACACCTATTCCGGCCGGATTGAAGGCGGTTACCGCCTTGTTGCGCCGGTGCTGGGCGGGCTCGCGGTGACGCCATATGCGGCCGGGCAGTTCACGACCCTCGATCTTCCGGCTTATGCGGAAAAGGTTCTCTCGGGCACGCCGACCTTCGTACTGGCCTATGGATCAAGGAGTGTGACGAACACCCGCAGCGAGCTCGGTCTGCGGACGGAAAAACTTTTTGTATTCGCCGACGGTATTCTCGGGCTGCGTGGCCGTGTTGCCTGGGCGCATGATTTCAATACGGACCGGTCGGTCGCCGCAACATTCCAGGCGCTGCCCGGCGCAAGCTTCGTCGTCAACGGCGCGTCGCAAGCCGCCGATGCTGCGTTGACAACGGCCGCCGTCGAGATGAGTTGGCTGAGCGGTTGGTCGGTCTCGGCAACCTTCGAGGGCGAGTTCTCGGATGTGACCCGCAGTTATGCGGGGAAGGGCGGCGTGAAGTATCAGTGGTGAGCCTCTCTCTCACCCGTCACCCGAATTCCGAGCGGCAGGGAGACCCGCGACGTTGGCCGTCGGGCACGTGAACTGCAATCGTGCACCGGCGTAAGCGGGCCGGATTCTCGTAAACCCGGCCCCCTGCTTCGGGAAAGGCTACGCAGGAAAGCGGTATTAAGCAGCTTATCGCCGCAGTTTAGACGTCGGTATTCCATCGTGTCGCGGCTTGCCCGCTGGCCCAGACTCACGCTAGCCAAGAGCATAAAGCAGCTGACTCGGGATTTGAGATGGGGCGCCATTCGATCGAACTGCCGAAACTTCCCTATGCGTTGGAAGTGGACGGCCGACTGAAAACCGAGTTTGCGACCAAAGAGGGTGCCGAGCAGGTGGCGCTCGAGCTGAAGCGCCGATTTCCCATTCTGCAAGTTCGATTGTACGACGCAGCCGCGCAGGTAAGACACGACATCTCGGTGTGACAGCTGGCGAATTCCCCAAGTGACGTTTAGCCACGCGGGCTGACGGCCGCGTGAGGCCCAGCTATCTCAGGCAACGACTTTCAGTTCCGTGGTTCTCTGACTTGCGGAACCCGCGCCTGATTTTTGAAGCGCCTGCAGGTCCAACGATATCGCGCTAAAGTCCAGGGGGTTTAAGGGGCGCTGCCCCTTTCCCCAGCAAGATCTTCTTTCGTCCTCCTCTGCAGCAAGTCGGTCGCACGTCGCGGGTGGTGGCTCGATGCGACCGCGTTGCGCATCCTCGGCTGCGCGCCGGCGATGCCGCCGCCGAAACAAGATCTTGCCCCAAAACCCCGGTCTCGCCGACGGGCAGGCGGCATGGCGAGGGCCATGTGCGCCCTTGCCGATGGCACGCCCTTCGATGGGCTTCAGAGGCGAGACACTCACAATGGCTAAATTGACGAAGGCGGAGGCGAGGGCGCATGCCCGGGCCCTGGAGCTGCTGGACAAGGACGTCTTGACGTATGACGAACGCCTGTTCGTTCTGGAGAACTGGAACGAGGGGGCAAACCATATCAACGGCGTGGCAGGCGCGTTTTTCACGCCAGTGGGGCTTGCCGGTGATTTTGCAATCGATGCCGGCGGTGGACGGACAATCGATCTGTGCGCCGGAATTGGAGCATTGGCGTTCCATGTCCATTGGCGCGGATTTTACGGACGAGAGCGCAACATGCCATCCCCTGAGATCCTCTGTATCGAGATCAACCCGGCCTATGTGGATGTTGGCCGCAAGGTTCTGCCGGAAGCGACCTGGATCTGTGCCGATGTCTTCGGCTTCGATTTTGCGAGCCTCGGCCAATTTCGGACGGCAATTGCCAATCCACCGTTTGGGGCGACGGCCAGGACCGGAGCAGGGCCGCGCTACACCGGGCGCGCGTTTGAGTTTCATCTGATCGATTTGGCATCCGATATCGCTGATCACGGCACGTTCATTATCCCACAGACGTCGGCGCCGTTTCAGTACAGCGGCGTGCAATGCTATCGGGAGCGCCCGAGCGCGGATTACCTGAAATTCACGCAGCAAACTGGAATTCATCTGGAGGCTGGGTGCGGGGTGGATTGCAGCTACTATCGCGATCAATGGAGAGGCATTGCGCCGAGCGTCGAGATCGTCTGCGCCAATTTTGAAGACATGCCACGCAACAAGAACCGCTCATCGCCCGATGCGGAGACTGAGCTTCGTGCGTTGTGGAACGATCACGGCATCCCAGTGGATCGGCAAAATGCTGTCGTCGATCACATCAAGGCGGTGGCAAGAGCAGGCGTCAAATTTGAGAAATGCTCGACGCAAGGGGAGTTGTTCGACGAGTCATGGCTAGCAAAGGCGAGGGCGCCGTTTTGAGACGATCGATTACAATTGCGGACGTCTCTGTTATCGCGATTTCCCCTCTGCCTGCATACTTGTTACCAGTGCCTCAAGTCGATCGGCGCGGGCTTCCCAAATCGCTCTTTGAGTGGTTAGCCAGCTCTCGACGGCCTCAACGGCAGATTTCTCGATCGCGCATGTCCGCACGCGTCCCTCCTTGCGACTGCTGATCAGCCCCTGTTCTTCGAGAAAATGGATATGTCTCATGAACGACGGCAGAGCCATATCGAACGGTTTTGCCAGGTCGCTGATACTTGCCGGCCCGTTTCCAAGCTGCGCCAAAACGGCGCGGCGGGTGGGATCGGCTAGGGCCTGGAAAATGCCGTCCAAATCAGCCTTTGTTTGTTCCATGAAGCTAACTATCATTCTGATTTACTTAGTTCAATACATCTTTGTTGCGGACGCGTCGGCCTGAAAATTCGTAAAAATAGGTGCTTTTGTGCCTCGCTGCGTCAATAACTTAGCTGTTGCGGTAAGTGGTTTTTTAAAATAGTAAGCTTTTGCGCTAAGTAACGAGAGCGCGCTAACGCGAAACAAAACCAGCGAAAGGTTGCAAGATGAAGCTTGTCTTGATGCAATTCCTGACACTCGACGGGGTGAGCCAGGGCCCAGGGGCGCCGGATGAAGACACGACCGATGGATTCATTCGAGGCGGCTGGTTCGTTCCCTACCTGGAAGAAGGTTTTATGGAGACGGTCGCGACTTGGGTCGGGCAGGCGGACGGATTTCTGTTTGGCCGTCGAACCTACGTAAACTTCGCGCGCGATTGGCCGAAGATGAATGATCCGAATGACCCGATCGGGAGCAAGATGAACGGGTTGCCGAAGTATGTGGCTTCGAATTCGCTCAAGGAAGCCTCTTGGTCGCCATCCACAATCCTTTCCGGAGATGTCGGAGCAGAGATCGCTGAACTCAAGGCAAAGCCTGGTCGCGAACTACAAATCCATGGAAGCGCGCGCCTCGCACACTCGCTTCTGACTAAAGAGTTGATTGATGAATTCCGGCTCGTGATCGCTCCGGTCGTCCTCGGGCAGGGCAGAAAGCTCTTTATTGATGGCGGAGCTCCGGCCGGATTCAAGCTGGCAAACGTGGAGCGGACAGTCGGTGGCTTGGCTATTCATACGTATGAGAAGGCGGGCCCGCCAACATTCGCCACATACGGCGCATCCTGACATTTCGGAGGTCGTGATCGCCGGGGCTCATCGGATGGCGTCGAGCATACATGCTTCATGGTGAAGCGGGCTCGTCCGCCATGCGTGCCGACGGCTTGGTTGAGCAGCGGCGGCGCGAAAAATTCCGATTAATCCGTGTCGAAGCCGCGAGGCGTCTATCGCCGTGGGTAACGCTGGATCGGGAGCATTGATTGAGCGACGCCGGTCGGATGATCCCTCACAGACGATTTACAACTCGCGTCGTTGCTGGAAAAGATCAGTTCCGGCAATGGCAGAACGCCATGGCGCCGCTCATGGAGCTTCACTGGCCTGCGGCCCGATCACCTTCTGATACTTGCGTCGTTGACGCCGGCACATTCGATCTCGGGCCGCTGCTGATTGTTGCGGGGAGATTCGACGGAGTCTTCGCTCGAAGATCGAAGGATACAATTCGTCAAGGCTGCTTTGACCATTTGCTTTTGGTTTTCCTTCGGCAGGGATCCATCATTGGTAAACTCGCGGGTGAATCTATTCGTATGTCAGCGGGGACAGGGCTGATTGGATCTTTGGCATCGCCACTTGAACTGTCGATCGATTCCACCGAGGTGATCTCGATTGTCTTTGAGCGTGACGCATGTCCGGAGCTGGCAGCAACGATAGACCGTTTTACGAACACGGTGTTGTCTGACCGAATGTCGTCTTTCATAGGCGCTTTTCTAAGCAGTATCGTGCTGCAACTTCCAAATTTGTCCGCTGCCGATGCCCCAACTATTGTTAATTCAATAGCCGCATTTATCGATGCATGTCTCGCTCAGTCGGCGGCAAGAACGACGGACCCCCGGGTGACTATCTGGGCCACACAATTCAAGCTCGCCTGCAAATGCATCAACGAGCATCTGAGTTCCCTCACACTGACTCCGGCTCTGGTGGCGCGAGCGGCCGGCGTCTCGTTACGGCAGCTCTATTATCTCTTCGAATGCCAGGGTGGCGTCGTCAAATACATTCGACGGCGGCGGTTACAAGCCTGCCATGCAGCGATCGCCGACCCGCACGAACCTCGACGTATCCAAACAATCGCATATAGCTACGGCTTTTCGGACCCGGCACAATTCAGCAAGGCCTTTCGCGCCGAGTTCGGCTATAGCCCACGCGATGCGCGTGCGACTCCTGCGAGATGGCGTCTACCCCCGGAGCGGCCGCGCACGATTATCGAATGGTTTGCCAGAGCGCCACTGATTGTCGGCGGGCGCTTGCGTGCGAGAACAAGCAAAATGCATGGAGCGACAAGAAACGCCGACTAACGGTGAATTCTCCCTCTCGACCGAATCCGTAGTGTCGGTGGGCAGCAAGAAGGCCTGCTGCGCAGCAAAAAATAATTGGGGGGATTCATGGAGACGACAGTTCTTGAGAAGCGGGTGTGCGCCAAACGCCGCGCATTGTTGACGTGCATGATCGCTGTCAGCGCGATTGTGGCAGTACCGGCTCCACTGCAAGCACAGTCGCAATTCACGTCCGTGACGGCCTTTGGCGACAGCTTTGCGGACCACGGGTTGAACATCCTTCCGCTGTTTGCAGGCGACAAGTCAAATTACCCGAGCCACGGCGGTGATCTTGCAAATCTCAATCGCACAGCACCTCTCGGCTACGTTGGTTTTCCCTATCCACTTCAATCAAAACTTGGGCTCGCAAATAACCAACTCACAAACTATGCAGTGGGTGGCGCGACGACCTCCGATTATAACATCGCGTTGCCCGGTGCAGGGTTGTCCTATCAGCTGAATGCCTGGGGCGGGCGCCCGTTCGGAAACCGCGATCTGGTTACGATCCATATCGGCCTGAATGATCTTGCCTCCCCGTTGGAACAAGGATTGCCCGTTCCGTCCGGAATAGAGGCAGGGGCGAACGCCGCGGCCGCTGTTAGACGATTTGTGCAGGCCGGCGCGCGCACGATCGCCTTTGTCGGCTTCTCGGATGCCAGTCGGGCGCCGATCTTTGACGCGAGATTCGGTCCCCCGCTGTACCCAGGATTTGGACCCGCAGCAGGGCCGGCGGCCCAGAAATTCAGCGCGAACTATTATGCGACGCTGCAGCAGCAGATGCGACCGCTATCCCAAGCAGGAGCGCGGATATTCCTGTTTGACGAGACGCGGCTCATTGATCGGGTGGCAGCGAACCCCAGGGCCTATGGACTCGAATCGGCAGCTTATGTCCCGGGGCTAAAGAGCCTGTTCATATATGATAACGTGCACTGGTCGACCGAGGGCTTTGCGCTTACGGCGAGTTATCTCGTCAATTTGCTTCGGGCGCCGTCGACATATCCGGCGCAAGCGGACGTTGCTCACATTGCGGCAACCGGTTTCGGCCGGTTAATCTTCTCGCAATTGGACTCCAGCCGCTCAGCCGGGTTCGGCGCCACGAACGCGACAATGGCGATGATGACCAATATGCCGGCGAGCACATTCGCGCCGGTCAATCCCATCTCGATCTACCTCGGGGCGACCGGCGTCGCGGGTAAGACCACCAATCTGACCGATGCACTTGGCATGCGTTATGGTATGGGCGGCGGCCAGATCGGAGCGGAATATCGGCTCACCCCCAACGTCAAACTCGGTGCGGTGTTCAACTTTTCCACGGGTGAATTCTCGCTGCGGCAGGGCGGTGGCAAGATCGATCAAGACGCATACCAGTATGGTGCATATGCCTCATTCTCGTATTCGCGCTGGTTCACCGACGTGATGGCACTCTATAGCCGCGGCAACCTGAAGATCGAACGGCCCGGGGTGATCGACACCGTCTACGGCGATACCAAATCCGATAGCTTCGCAATCGGCGTAAGGGCGGCTTACCTGTTCGATGTGATGCCCCGAATGCAGGTCGGGCCTTTGGCCGGGCTGACTTATGCCCGCACAAGCGTTCGAGGATTCGCCGAGACTGGCGATCCACTCCTGACCTTTGAAGTTGGTGGCCAAAAGCTGGACAGTCTCACAGGCAGCGCAGGCGTGCAGCTCCGGTTCCCCTTGATGATCAATAATCAGCCGCTTTCGCCTTATGTCAATCTAACCGCCGAGCATGACTTCTGTGGCGGCGGGCCGACAATTTTGGCGACGCTCACGCAGTCGCCGTTGCTTTCGATCTATACGCCGGTTCCCGGCCGTGGCGGGGAAACCTATGGCGCGGTGCAGGCTGGCCTGAGTGCCGCGTTCAGCGACCAGGCGACGGTGGCTCTGGGAGCAGCAACGATCTTTGCGCGAAGCTCCGGCAACGACTATGGCGGGAACATCGCCCTTAAATACAGATTTTAAGTAAGGATGTATCAGGAGGCCACACAACGAATATTGCACCTCAGCTTACCTTTCGAGGGGAGTGCCGAGCGGCCTTTGAATTTTACGCAAAACTGCTTGGTGGCGAGATCATGATTATGAACACGTTCGGTGGGAGCGAAGATCGCGCCCTGCCGTCAGGATCGGTGGCTGGCCCAGCGGGGAATGTTCGTTTTGCGGAAGTTCGGTTTGGCGACAATCTGTTGCGCGGTAACGACCTGAATGACGACGCATTCGTCCAGATGAGTGGCTTCAATGTATCGCTGCATGTTCATAGCACTGAAGAGGCCAAACGGATCTTCGGTGGCTTGGCGGAAGGCGGAACATTCGCAACACCTCTGGCCGAGGCTGACTGGGCTAGGCTGTTCGGAATGGTCACAGACCGCTTTGGAGTGCCTTGGCTAATTCTGGCGCCCGACGAATGACGTCGTTGGAGGTCCAATTTGCTACATGGGGCGTCGTCGCTATGCCCTTACGTGGCCTCCCCGACACAACTGGTTAGAGTTCGACCAACTGGAGAGGGCGGACCGGCTACGCGTTAATGCAACGGTTCGATCCGCCATTTACAGCTAGACGCTTGGGCTGGGAGCTATGACGGGGAGGATCTATTTCCGCGCTATACCGGGCACCACGCTTTCCCACTTGGGGCACTGCCGATCTCTAAGCGACACGTCGTAAGCTTGATAGCTGGACTTGTCGATGATCGGTGTATCGAGGACAATCTCCGTGGGGACTGGCTTACCGTGAAGCTGACGAACCGCCGCCATAACGCCGATGCACCCCATCAGAAAACCGTCATACGCGGCCGTAGCCAGCATGTCCCCCTTTTTAACTGCGGCGATGCCTTCGGGATCGCCATTCAACCCGACGACAAAGGCCTTGCGTTGGGCAGCCTTCAGTGCCTCGATCACGCCGGTCGCCATTCCGTCGTTGGCGACCATGATGCCGTTGATGTTGGAGTGGGCCTGGAGCAGGTTTTCGGTCACTTGAAGAGCTTCCAGGCGCTGGTAATTCGCGGCCTGGGAGGCCAGGAGCTTTACTTCGGGAAATTCCTTGATTGCATCCCTAAAGCCTCGGACCCGCTCGACGCTCGTGACGGCGCCCTTGACGCCTTCGATAATCACAACATTTCCTTTGCCGTTCATGGCGCGGAGCAAGTAGCGGCCGGTCTCCAATGCGATTTCATAGCTTGATGCACCGACATAGGTGACAAAATTACCGTCAGGACTTCGGTCGTCGACGTTGACGATGGGAATGTTGGCATTGTTGACCTTGCGAACGCCTGGGACCATGGCCCGATAATCGACTGGCGTGAACAGGATCGCATCGGGCCGCTTGATGATTGCAGCCTCGATCAGCGACATCTGCTCAATGATACTGTCGGGCTGATTTGGGATGTAATGGGAAACGACGACATTCATCTGTTTGGCTGCGGCATCTGCACCGGCGCGGACAACTTGATGGAATGATGCGACCTGGTTTTTCGTAAAAACCGCGATCCGCTCTCCGTCCGCGGAAGCTTGCGTTGTTCCGCCGATCGCGGCAAAAGCTGCAACAAAGTGGGCAATCTTCTTCATCTGTGTATTTCCCCCTATTTTGTGTTGGACTCTCTACGCAGTGTCGCGTCCGCGAAAACGGCCACGACGATGATCAGTCCCGTAATCAGCGGCTGCCAATTCGAACTAACTGAAAGGATGTTCATTCCGTTTAGAATGAGGGTGAGCAGCACCGCCCCGGTGAACGTTCCAAAAATGGAGCCCGTGCCGCCGAACAGTGATGCGCCGCCGACAAGCACGGAAGCGAGGCCGGGCAGCAGGAGTGTCGAGCCCATGTTCGCGTCAGCGGAGTTGAGCCGCGCGAGGAACACGAGGGCTGCGAGACCAGCCATGGCGCCCGACGTTGCGTAGACGAACAGCAGACGTCGTCTCACTGGGATGCCGGAAAGCTCTGCGGCTGTGGCATTGGCTCCGATCGCGTAGATCTGTTTGCCGTAGATCGTCCAGCGCATCAAGGCGACGCCGATGAGCAGGGAGGCGGCCATTAGGTAGACTGGGATTGGAATGCCGAAGCCATACCCGCTGCCGAGTTGGCGAAACGCGGCGGGGAAGTCGCCGATCGTGCGGCCCGCCATGACGTAATAGGTCAAACCATTGACAACCCACATCATCCCGTAGGTCGCGATGAAGGCCGGCAAGCGAAGCGATGTGACGAGGAAGCCATTCAGAAGGCCAATAATCGTGCCGACGCCGAAACCGATGATAGCGCCGAGCCAAGGTGTGCCGGTGGCCTTGATCACCATTGCAGCGAGACATCCCGACAGCGCGATATTGGCACCGATGGACAGATCCAGGCCGCCGGCGAGGATGACGAGCGTCAAGCCGGAGCAGAGAAGAAACAGCAAGCTGGCTTGGCGCAAGATATTGAGGACGTTGTTCGCCGTGAAGAACGTATCCGACAGGGTAGTTAGGGCGAGTATGACCATGCCGATCGTGAGGAAACGATAGCCCAGCCGCCTGGTGTTGTTGGACCAAGGCGCCACCGATTGTGCATCTAGGATGGTCATTGCACGCCCCGTCCATGCCGATCGATGATCATGGCGATGATCACCATCAATCCAACACTTGTGACTTGGGCCGCCGCAGGAATCGACAGGAGTGTAATGCCGTTGCGTAGGATGCTGATCGTCAGAACGCCGAGTAACGTTCCGGCCAGCCAACCGTGTCCCCGCTCGAATGAGGTTCCACCCAGCGCGACTGCCGCAATCGCGTCAAACTCGAGGCCGAGCCCCGCTGTTGGGTGCCCCGCATTCATGCGTGAGGTCATCAGGAGTGCGGTGAAGCCCGCCATTACGCTGCTTAGGCCATAGACGGCGATTAACGGCAATCGGACGCTGCGTCCACTCAACGCTAGTGCTTGACGATTTCCACCTAATGCTCGCACCGCTACGCCGAAACGAGAGCGGTCAAGCAGCCAGTGAAAGGCGAGGTAGAGCAGGACCGAATAGATAATCGGCAATGCAAGCGGGCCGATCGATCCGTAATACAGATCGCTCAGGTCACTCCCAAACCCCGTGACGCTCTGTCCGTCGCTTATGACAAGGGCGAGCCCTTGCGCCGCCCCGAGCGTGCCAAGTGTGGCGACGAAGGGGGGGATCCCGAGCACCGCAATCAATCCGCCATTCGCCAATCCGAACCCCAGCCCCACGAGTAGGCCCGCGCCGATTGCTGCGCTGAGCGAGCCCGTCACGACGGCAACGCTTGCGATCACCATCGACGCGAGGGAAGCGACCGCGCCGACTGAAAGGTCCAGCCCCTCGGTCAGGATCACCAATGTCATCGGAAGGGCGACGACAAGCAGGATTGTGGACTGAGCCAGAATATTGGTGAGATTGCTGCGCGTTGCGAAGTCCGGACTCACAAACGCAAATACTATCGTAAGAACGATAAGCATGACCGAAGCGCCAGGAATTGAAGCAGCGAAGTTTCGCCTGTTCACGGCAAGGACTTTAGACATGATGCATTCCCAGTCGAACGATAGCTTCCTCGGACAGAGCTGGATGCAACAGCTCTCCGACAATGCGCCCACCTTTCATGACGTAGGCTCGATCGCAGACGTTGACTATCTCCGATTGCTCGGAGCTGATCATCAGCACAGCAGCTCCGTTTAGGACGAGTTCGTACAACAGGGCGAAGATCTCTGATTTCGCACCAATATCGATTCCGCGTGTCGGCTCATCGAAAATGAAGAGCCGCGGACCGTTGGCAATCCACTTGCCGATGACAATCTTTTGCTGGTTACCCCCGGAGAGTTCGCCCACTGGTTTGGCAATCGACGGCGTTGCAATACGCAGGCGCTCAACGAGTTCACTGACAACACGGTTGGCCCTGGCGACATTGAGGACGCGCGTGGGGAAGAGCTTCTCGAGCGCGGCGACAAGGAGGTTGTCCTTGACACTATGGGTCAGCAACAGACCTTCCAATTTCCTGTTTTCCGGAATGAAGGCTATTCCCATGGAGCTGGACGATCGCGGATTGTTGGCCTTCTTCGCGCCCGCAATTCGGATTTCGCCCGACGTCACCGGATCAACCCCGAAGACTGCCCGAGCGAGTTCGGTACGGCCGGAACCAACCAAACCGCATAAACCGACGATCTCGCCGGCTCGCACGACCAGGCTGGCGTTGCGAATTCCATTGGATGACGACAGGTTTTCGACCTCGAGGACAGCTTTACCCGGTACCGCTCGTGTCGAGCGGGTATAACTCGCATCCACGAGCCGTCCGACCATTAGGCAGACCAGTTCCTCCGCTGTAACGTCGCCGACCATCATGCTGGCGACATTTTTACCGTCCCGAAGGACAGTCACGCGATCGCCCAGGTCGAAAACCTCGGCCATGCGGTGGGAAATGTAGACGATGGCAACGCCCCGCGCCTTGAGTTGGCGCATGATCGCGAACAACTGCTCGGACTCGCGATCCGATAGGGCGGCGGTCGGTTCGTCCATGACGAGAATGCGAGCGTCTCGGGATAGCGCCTTGGCGATCTCAACCATCTGCTGTTGTGCGACACCAAGCCGATGTATTGGTGTGCGTGGATCTATATCGAACCCGATACGATCGAGAACGCGCTTTGCCTTTGAGTACAAGGCATGGTGGTCGATCGATCCCGGCAGGCGGCCCGCAGGCTCTTCGCCAAAGAGGATGTTGTGCGCGATGTCCAAACAAGGGACGAGGGAGAATTCTTGAAAAATGACGGCGACACCCAGTTGTCGTGCATCTGCGACCGATCGCAGTTCAACCGACTTCCCCCCATTCAAGATGCTGCCGGCATCGCGTGCGTAAGCACCGCAAAGAACTTTCATAAGGGTGGATTTGCCAGCTCCGTTTTCCCCCAGGAGCATGTGAACCTCGCCCGGCCAAATCGACAGATTGACGTGATCGAGGGCCTTCACACCTGGAAAGCTCTTGCAGATGTTGTGGAGCTCGAGCAGGGGATGACGCGGCGGGTCTGGCAACGTGGCCACGCTGGACGTATGTGAGCGATGTATGGTCATGCGGACTCCGCAGTCGGTTTGTGCCCGATGCCAGGCGCGCGCGATCGTTCGACCGCGCACACAACAGGCTTAATCGAGAGGCGGTTCGCTCTGGATCGCGCCGATTAAAAGCAGCGTGATCCGGCAACTCATCGGCCAGTTTATAGCATCGCAGGTTCCGGCGGCGGCACGACCGACGCAAAGTGATCGGCGATGGCGCCGGACGTTGTGAACCAAACCGTATCGCGGTGCTTCGTTACGTGCTCAAGCAATCGTCGGAGCTGCTTCAGCCGAAACGGTTGACCGAAAATGAAATTGTGAATGGTGATACCGAACACAAGCGGCTGTTGCTTCGATTGACACAGCAATTCGTCGAAATTGTCGATCGAGCTGTCAGCGAATTGTTGAGCGGTCGCGTCGTGGAAGATCACCATTGGGATGTCGTTGAGTTCATGCGCATAAGGCACGCTCAGAAGCGGGCCGGCGTCGGTCGTCAACCATACGGGCTGGTCGTCGATCGGCCAGTCGAGGGTGTAGCGATAACCTTCCTTCGCCAACAGATCTTCTGTTTGTATGGTTGCGTTGGCGCCAGGGCTCATCCAGCCGCGGGGAGACCCACCCTCATGCCGACGAAAGGCTTCTGTTGCTTCCTGGATAAGACGGCGCTCTTCTTCGAGTGACAAGCCATTCTGGTTCTCAGAATTGGTGCGACCGTGGCCGACGATTTCATCGCCACGGCCACGATGCACGGCAATGAGTTCGGGGCAATGCTCATAGCATGCGCTGTTAAGCAGTACCGTCAGTGGAAGTCGAAATTCATCGAACAAGTCAATCAAGCGCCAGCCGCCGACCCGATTTCCATACTCTCGCCATGACCAGTTGAACTTGTTCGGGTGACCATGATTCGGAGTGAGCGGCGTACCAAGACCGGAGCAATTGTACGCAAAACTCTCCACGCACAGTGCAACGTAAAACGCGAGTCTCCGGCCCTCCGGCCAGGAGAAGTTTGGCCGATTGGCGATGGCGGAATAGGGAAAGCGATCGTGAGTTGGCAGCATTTAGGTTTCTTTCGACAAGAAGTGACTGTCGGCGCGGAGATGCCGATACGATTGATCTAGGGATCGCGGTTCGGATGCCACCGCACTACGAGGGCGCGGCGCGGAATCCGTGTCCTGGGATCCCACCGCGGCTCAGGGAAGATTTTGCGAGGGTTTGTGGGCGGGCTCGGAGGCCCGGGCATTATGTTCTCCCTGTATTTTTTACTTTTATGACGCTGGTGGTGATCTTGCCCGGTCGGTTTGAGCCGAAAAAGCAGGGCGCTCTAACTGGATTTGTTAGTGGCGCTTTGAAGTTCGGTCAGGCCCGATCGCCTCGTCGAAGAGAGGGGGTCTCGCACCGAGAATTGTCCGCATACGCCTGCCTGTTGCCCTGCCTTTGGAGGGATTCGGCAAACGAAGCCGCTCGAAGACGGCGATCAGCAGAGCGGTGGAACCCGGCGATGCCAATCCGTCTGGAACTGGAAGGCTTCACCGACGCTCAAGAGCGTCGCTTCATCGTAAGGTCTGCCCACCAGTTGCATCCCAATCGGCAGGCCAATGGCCTGGAAACCGATTGGGATCGATAGAGAGGGAAGCCCGAGAAAGCTGATGGGCCGCAAATACGTCACCAGCCTGGAGATCATTTGGTCAATGTCCGGTCTTCCGCCTATGTCCGTTTCCGCGATCGTCGGCGTTGGCAGGGTGAGGCAAGGCAACACGAGAACGTCGACGGATCCGAAAACCTGGCTTCGAAACTCGCGAAGGGCGACACCGCGAAAGCGCAGGGCGTCGATATATGTTGTCGCCGGGATTACTAGCCCACGCTGAAGCCGTGCCTGCATTTGATCGGAAAAAGTGTGCGGAGACTGAGTGAGCTGGGTTCGGTACGTCGCTGAGATTTCGGAAGCCATGACCTGAAAGCCGGCGACGTCATAGCGAGTTAGGTCCGGCAGGACGACAGGCACAACCTTGCAACCGAGCTCACCCAGCATATTCAGCGCTTCTTCGATTGCGAGGCCAATCTCCGGGGAAACGTCATCGGAGCTCAGCTTCGGCACGCCGATGCGCAACACCGGCGGTTTCCGGTTCGATACTCCGACATGATCGCCTGCCAGGTTGCCGCTTGGGATGCGACCTCCGGCTTTTGGTTCCGCAAGAATGTCGAGTAGCATGGCGCAGTCCGCGGCGCTGCGTGCAATGATGCCGACGGTATCCATCGAAAAGGATCCCGGGATCGAGCCGGTGCGGCTGATACGACCTTGCGTGACCTTAAGGCCAGTCACACCACAAGCGGCTGCCGGAAGCCGGATCGAGCCTGCCGTGTCCGAGCCAAGCGCCGCAAACGACAGTCGGGCCGCGACGGCGACCGCAGAACCACTGGACGATCCACCGCTGATGTAGTCCGTATTCCAGGGATTGCGGCAATGGCCCAGATGATAGTTGTGCCCTGTCGGACCGTAGGCCAGTTCCGCAAGGTTTAACGCACCAAATTGTATGGCCCCGGCGCTATCGAGACGTTCCAGGACTGCAGCCGTGTCGGTCGGTATCGCAAAAGGCACCGAAAGACCGACCGAGCAGGGCACTCCAGCTCGATAAAACATGTCTTTGTGCGCGAGTGGTACGCCGTGTAGGGGGCCCCGAAAAAAGCCTAGCGCACGTTCCTTGTCGGCTTTCCTTGCATCATCCAGTGCGCGTTCTTCCCAAAGAGAGACGATTGCGTTCAGCCTTGGATTAAGTGCTTTCGCGCGATCCAGCGTCAATTCCATCAGTGCAGCCGCTGATGTCTGGCCGGTCCGTAGTGCCGTGGCGATTTCCCTCAGGTCGAGCCGGTTCAGCTCGCGGCGGATATGAGCGGCTGCCATCATTGCACTCTCGTCAATTCGACGGCAAACCAATCAGGCTCGGAGGACAATGGAAGGTCGTCGTAGGTCCTCTGGACTCTCACCCGCTGCGTGGCCATGCCGGCGGCCAGGGTAGCCGCTGCCGCGGCGGCGGCTTGCGAGTCAAGCCCGTTCCATATGAGCAATGCCTCGGCAAGCCTTTCCAAGTCGTTGCGTGTGGTTTCTGCAGCCGCCGAGGAGAGAGGCGGTTTCACGCGGGGTCATCGCCTTGAGCAGCAAGCCTGCAAATTTTGACGCGGTGCTGCCAGCGCTCCAGTACATCCGGGTTTCTGATATAGAGCGGCGGCTTTGCTTGCAGAATACGCTCTACATTTTCGACGCAAGTCGGAGCAAAGGACGCGAACAGCTCTCGGGTGTGGGCAATCATATGCGGGGTTAAAATAACATTATCTAGATCCCGCAACGGGCTGTGTGCGGGCAGGGGCTCGACGAGGAAGGCATCAAGGGCAGCACCGGCGATGCGGTTATCCCTGAGTGCCTCAAAGACGGCCGTTTCGTCGAGACAGCGTCCGCGCGATGTGTTCACCAGGAAGGCGGACGTTTTCATCCTTGATACTTCACCGGCGCCGATAATGGGCGTTCCGTCGGCGGCGGGCGTGGCATGAACCGTGACGATATCGCTGCTGCGAAGAAGCTCGTCGAGCGGGGCAAGCGTGACGTTGTTCGACGGTTGCTCGCGAAGTCCGGGATCGTTAACGAGGATATCGATATCCCAGCCGCTGAGCCGTTGCGCCACACCCCTGCCGATCCGCCCGAAGCCGATAATTCCGACAGTCTTGCCCTTCAGCATCGTTGCTTTGAGATCGCGCGGGCGCGGCAGCTGCGCCCGCAAAACGTGCTCGGTACCCTTGAGATCGTAAAAGAGATTTAGCATCAGCATGACGGTTGCCTCCGCCACGCTTTCGAAATTCTCTGGTGTGGCGCCGTTTGCAACAATCAGATCCCGCGCTTTGGCAAGGGAGAGGTCGAGCGATTCCGTGCCAATCGACGGAAACACGATCCCTCTGAGCCTTGGTGAGGCCGCGAGCATGCCGGCCGTCACCAATGAGCGAGAACTGATTACAAGGACATCAATATCGCCAAAATATCGCTCGTAATCGCCCGGCGCGAAAATCGTTTGCTTACCGGGAACCGCTTTGGGACCGCGAATGATCCGATGCCCCCGATCGTACAGCGCCTGAGCGACTTCATCGAGCGCTGGATCCAAGACAAAGTCGGAGCCCACAAAGATCGTTGTTGCAGTACGCATGATGCCGGTAGCTCCCGTTACTTGCCATCGGCCAGAACGCTTCGCATGACGTCGATCAGCCGAGGTTGCTCTTCAAATCCGATGCCCGGCGCGGTTGGCAGAGTGACCTTGCCATCGACGATCTCAACTTCTCGGCTGAAACCGCCCAGGACTCCGAAAAGGCCCGGATAGGACTCGACACTTCCCAGGCCCAGGCCGGCCGCGATATGGAGCGACATCATGTTGCCGCCATGAGGGATGATGTTGGCGCGCGGAACGCCGTGGGAGTCCGCCACCGCGATAATTTTGAGGAATTCGCCGAGACCATAGGCCAGAGGTGGATCGGGTTGTACGACGATCTTGCCGTCAAAGCGGCCATAACGAAGGAAGTTATCGACTTCCTGAGCGGCAAACAGATTTTCACCACCCGCCAGAGTGCCGTCGTATTGCTCTGCGATTGCGCGGTAAGTGTCGAAATCATCGGGTGCGCAGGGTTCCTCCCACCAGCGCAGGCCAAATGGCTCAATAGCTCTTGCAAACGGGATTGCCGAGTTCTGATCGAAACAGCAGCTGGTGTCGATGGCAAGCTGCTCGCCAGAGCCGAGCAGGTCGACTGCGGCTTCGATACGTTCAAGGTCTGCTTTAACTGGAAGTCCGCCAGCCTTGATCTTGACTAACGCGTAACCCGCGTCCAAGTGGCCCCTGATCTCGTCGCGCAGCGTGTTCGGCGTGCCTCCGGGTTGGTAAAATCCGCCCCCGACATAGCAGGGCAATAAACCAGTGACCGGTGACACTCCGAACCGTTCCGCAAGAACGGCGTAGAGAGGCCGCTGTTCGATTTTCGCGACCACGTCCCAGAGCGCAATTTCCAGCGTCCCGATCGCCGCCGAGCGTTCCGCATGCGCTCCAAGCTTTTCGTTCCGATCAAGCACCTTTCGAGCTCGTATCGGATCGAAATTGGCGCGTTCCTCGTCCAGGATATCTTCGGCGTTGGCACCAAGCAGGCGAGGGATAAATCTCTCCCGTAGCTGAGCGCCGCATGAGTACCGGCCGATAGAATTGAAGGCGTATCCGACAACTGGTTCCCCATTAATGATGACGTCGGTGGCGACGGCGACAATTGTCGCCGTCAGTTTGCTGAAGTCGACGCGAGAGTTCCGCAGAGAGGTTTCGACCTGAATCGTCTTCTCAAAGATGGCATTAATTTTCATTGCCGAGTCCGTAGTGCGAGGACGAAGTTGGAAATATGGATTACGTCAGGCCGCCATCAGCCAGTATCGTTCGTCCGGTAATCCAGCGCGCTTCGTCAGATGCCAGGAAGGCTATGACGTCGGCGACGTCTTGGGGGACAGCCAGTCTCTTCAACGGCGTGAGCGCGGCGAAAGCCGCTTTTTTTTCGGCCGGCATCTTCGCTGTCATGTCGGTCTCCGTGACCGCCGGCGCTACTGCGTTGACGGTGATATTCCTTGGCCCGAGTTCGATCGCCATGGCCTGCGTCAGCGTCGAAACCGCAGCTTTGCTCGCCGCGTAAACGCCCATGCCATCACGAGGCGAGAACGCCCGTTGCGACGAGAGGTTGACGATCCGTCCGCCCGAAACGGGAAAATGCGGGACAGCCGCCTGGGTGACCTGGATCGTGCCCCAGACATTGGTATGAAACTGTTGTGCGTAGAACGAGAAGTCGATCTCGCTGAACGCTCTGGCACCCGCGACACCGGCATTGTTGACCAGGATATCGATGCGCCCGTAACTTTCCACGACGTTGGCTATCAACTGTTGGACGGAATCGCTGTCTTCGATCGACACCTGGAATGTGGTGGCCGTTCCTCCACCATCGCAGATAGCCAATGAGAGCGTTTCTGCGCTCCGACGGTTCTCCTTGTAGGTGATTGCCACGTTGGCGCCGCGCCCAGCCAGTGTCCTTGCCACAGCTGCGCCGATACCGCGAGATGCGCCTGTGACAAGCGCAACCTTTCCATCAAAACTCATCGCTAGATCTCCGTGGATATGTTCACTTCGTCGCCCTGATCCAGGAATGCCTCATTTCGGTTGCCACATAATCCTGTGAAAGCTAACTTGACTTGTGAGTGTCGCTAAAAGGTCGTGAATGGATCGGCTGGCCAGCATAGAAGTGTTCGTTCGCGTCGTGGAACGCGGCAGCCTCTCCGCTGTGGGGCGCGATCTCAGCTTGTCTCCCGCTGCGGTGGGAAATCACATCCGTGCCATGGAGGAGTGGTTGGGCGCACGGCTTCTCCATCGCACCACGCGTCGGATCGCGTTGACCGAGGCGGGCGAACTCTTTCTCGAACGGGCTCGACGAATCTTGAACGAGACGGAGGAAGCGAAGCTCATTTCTGTTGAACTTCAGGGAACGCCACGCGGTGTCTTACGCATCACGGCGCCAATTACGTTCGGTATGCTCAAGTTCGCCCCAGTGGTCGCCGATTACCTCGCCGAGAACACCCAGATGCAGATCGACTTGACGCTCAGCGATCAGACCGTCGATCTGCTTCAGGAGGGGTACGATGTGGCGGTCAGGATCGGGAACCTGGCCGATTCAAGTTTGATCGTGCGACGGATCGCCGACGTCCCGCTTATTCTCTGCGCTTCGCCAGCCTATTTGAAGCAATATGGCCATCCGCAGAGGCCGGATGATCTTATTCGCCATCAGTGCCTTGTGTACACATTGCGCTTGCCGAAGGGGCGCTGGACGTTTGTATCGCGAAGTGGTGAGCGCGAATCCGTCGACGTATCGGGGCGTTTAAGGGCATCGAATGGAGAACTCTTGCGGGTGGCGGCCAACAGAAGTTTGGGCCTTGTGCTCGCACCACGGTATCAGGTTGAGGAAGATCTGGGGGCCGGAAGGTTGGTCCCGGTTCTGGAGGAGTTTCAAGTCGATCGGCCAGGATTATTTGCCGTCCATCCTTCCAGGCAGAAAGTCACATTGAAGGTGCGTAGCTTCATTGACTATTTGGCTTCGCATTTGCCTCGTGTCCTTCACGATGCACCACGGCCTTGACTGCTCGGCTTGGTGGTCAGTCCGACAATATGGACTGGCGACGGCTTTGAATAAGTAGCCCATTCGAAAGCGTAGCTAATAGATCCCTTTAGGATGCGTGCCCTGTTTCGGACCGAATGTGCCGGGCAGGATGATGACGTGATCATGCTCGTCTATGCTACCTGCGGTCGTCGCTTGCCTCAAGATCTAGCAACCTCGCTACCCGTGTAACGGTCCTCGGTTCGCTGTGGCTGAACAACGTAGCTTGCTCGACACCGCACAATTGGCTCGATACCGAGGCGATATAGCTAGAATCTGATGAGTAGGATTGAGAACGCGTTTCTTGAATTTACGGACGCGATCCAGACGGCGGGCGACGCTGCGGGCCTTCGTAGAGTGGGAACGCGGCTCGCGCGCCAGCTCGGATTCAGGTGGTTTGCCTACCTGAGCATCTCCGGAGGGGATCCCTTTATCCTGTCGGCCTATCCAAGTGATTGGGTGCGCCGCTATGTGCAACGCGGTTACGCCTTGGTCGATCCGGTTGTGCGCCGCGCCGGACGAGAGCGGACGTTGTTCAGTTGGGACGGGCGCATCCGAAAGCCGCCATCAACTCGCGAGCAAGGTCGCTTTTTCGATGAGGCAATGGTCTTCGGGGTCAGATCCGGAATTACAGTGCCGATCAAGGGAGCGTTTGGCAGCACGATCGCATTCACACTCGCCCATGATGAATCGATTTCGCTAGCTGGGACACCCGCAAGAGAGCTGCTTGAGATTGTGCAGTCGGCTGGAGTGCACTTTCACGCGCACGCAACTGCGCGACTTAGTGCAGGGCACGGCGCGAAGCGGCCAACAAAAGATGTCCTTACACAGCGCGAACGTCAGTGTCTGGTTTGGATAGCGGAGGGTAAGACTGTGCCCGAGACCGCTCGTCTAGTCGGTATCGCACCAAGCACGGTCTCATTCCATCTTGAGAATGCCCGGCGGAAACTTGAGGCGGTATCGATCGCGCATTGCGTCGGCGAAGCCATGCGTCGCGGGCTTCTGACCTGACGAACTTGATCTCTGCCAGACCCTGCTAACAGTTCGAAACTGGTAATGGGCTCATCCGGCTCGCAGGCGGGCCTTTAGGTCGTATCCCGTATGCATTATGGCTTGTCGACATTCTGCTCCCTGTAGAATCCGCTAGGTGAAGCAGCGGTTGCAGTCTGCTTTTGTGACCCTCTCGGCATCGCGGGGGGATCATGAGGGCAATTGTGCTCAAGAGAGAGGACTTCGGCAGCCAGCTTCACTTGCTTGAGGCCATGTATCGTCTGCGTCGGCAGGTGTTCCGGGATCGGCTCGATTGGAATGTCGCAATATCGGACGGCTTTGAGCTCGATATCTTCGACATATTGAATCCGTGCTATCTCCTGGTGCTGTCTGACGACGGTGATGTCGTGGGAAGCGTACGGTTGCTGCCAACGACAGGGCCAACCATGCTTGCCGAAACATTCGCCGCGCTGCTAGACGGCGGTCCAGTTCCGCACAGCGCGACCGTTCTCGAAAGTTCGCGCTTCTGCGTTGATACGACAATCGCCGGAAAAGTAGGTGGTCAAGGCCTGAACAGGGCAACATTCCTCTTGTTCGCCGCGATGATCGAGCATCTTCATACCGTCGATGCAATGTCGATCGTGACAGTGACCGACTTGCGCATGGAACGGATTCTGCGACGCGCAGGTTGGCCGTTGGAGCGGATCGCAGCACCGCAACCTATCGGAAAGACGATGGCGCTCGCGGGCTACCTGCATCGAAGTGAAGCCGCGCTGACCACCATATGCCAATACGCGCGTCTTGAGCGTCCAGTTCTCAGCCTGCCTCCCGTTATGCGTGCGGCGCGATGAGGCCGTATCTTGCTGGCGGATCCCAATCGAAGTCGGGTTCTGCTGATCAATCCAGACCGCTGCGTCGCAGGTAACAGAGACGATTGCTTACCAGGGTGGCGCGAAAGTGCGTCGCTGTTGCCCGTGTTACAATCGATGTTTGCAATGAGTCCCATTCTGATCGGAGAACGAGATGCGACTTTGGGAATCACGGATGTGTCCGAAAGCGGATATGTTGTCCTGGATGTTGATCCCCTGGTCATGTGGCGATCCAGTGAATTGCCGCCGGTCCAATTGGATGCCGCTGCGGCCTTGTTTTTTGGAGGCGCCTGGCTCGAGGAAGACGTATTGATCGCAGCTATCCGCGCTGCTTCGGATGGCTATGATGTGCGGATTCTGACAGATATGTCCCGGTGTCGGCGGGAGGCCGATCGTCAACTGGTAACAGATCGGGCCACCATGCACGGCATCTTGATGGTGACGCTCCGACAGGCTCTGCTGGAGTGGGCGGCCTATAGCGACGACCGGAAGACGATTGCGCAGGTGCGGGCGTTGTTGACCTGATTGGCCGCCGGTCGGTCTCTCGTGAACCGAGCCCGCTGGCGCGGTCTGCGGCCTTCGGCTTCGATACCTGGCGGAAGCAAGGGGTAATGAGACTCTCGCCGGGGGCAGTCGGTCCCGCGTCCCGCCTGGCGGCGGCGCTATGCTGACGCTCCTGCGGCTGCCCTTTTAACCGGTCTTGGGTCGCGCGAATGGCCGTCCGCTGACGCTCTCGGCCATATGCTCATCTTTCCGAGGGCTGTTCCCATCATCGGCATGATGGATCGCGTTTGAGTGCGGATGATCGCCGATGGCGCTCGTCTGTGGACGGCCGCCAAGCGGCCGACGTTATTGCTTGGTCCCACGTCGGCAGGATGGGCGGCGCTCCCGTATAGCCCCGAACCGGCAAGCCGCAACCGCGGGCCGTTCAGTTCGACATCTCCCACAACGTTCTCTCCCGCGGTCCTCCGCTGACGCTCCGGCCGTTCCGGTGCGGCCTGCCTCTGCGTTCGGGGCTGTCCGGTCGCTCTTCGCCGCCCACCCCGCCTTCCGGGGACCTGCGGCGGGAAAGAAAGAGCGGAGAAGGCAAGTGCCACATACAGAACCGGAGAGCGCGGAGAAGCCGCGCGTCAGTCTCTATCAAGAAATCACCGACCGTATTGTTGGCGATCTCAGGCAAGGCATCGTGCCTTGGGTGCGGCCGTGGGGGGCGTTAGAGGGCGCGGCGCTTGGCTTGCCGCGCAACGCCGTGACCGGGCGCACTTATGCGGGCATCAACATCCTGATCCTGTGGGGGCGCCTGTTTGACGCGGCTTATCTCTCGCAATGCTGGCTGACATTCCGGCAGGCGAAGGCGCTCGGCGGCACGGTCACAAAGGGCGAGTGCGGGGTCGGCGTCTTCTATGCGGACCGCTATGTGCCGAAGGAGCCACGCCGGGGCGGGGGCAAAGGCGAGGGTGATGCGCAGGAGCGTCAGCCCGTGCCGTTTCTGCGGCGCTACACGGTGTTCAACGTTGCGCAATGCGAGGGGCTGCCCGCCACATGCGGGGTGCCGGCTCCCTCGTTGCCGGATCGCGAGATCGTGCCTGAGGCCGAGGCGCTGGCGCGGGCCACGCTCGCAGATATTCGCCATGGTGGAGACGCGGCGTTCTACGCCCCCGACGCGGATGCCATCTGCCTGCCGCATCAGCCCGCGTTTTTCGACCAGATCAATTATTACCGCACGCTGTTTCACGAGCTTGGCCACTGGACAGGCCACCCCCGGCGGCTGAACCGCGACCAGAGCGGTGCGTTCGGCTCGACGCCATACGCTTTCGAGGAGCTGGTGGCCGAGATGACGGCGGCGTTCGTCTGCGCCTCGCTCGGGATCGTGCCGACGGTGCGGCACGCGGATTACCTCGGTATGTGGCTCGGCGTGCTGCGTGGCGATAGCCGCGCAATCTTTCGCGCGGCCAGCAAGGCCTCGAAGGCGGCGGATGTTCTGCTCGCCTTCCGGCCGCAACCCGATCAGTCTCCGACACCCACAGCAGCTGTCTCAAGCGAAGGCGATCCGGCCTAGCGCGGCATTCGCGACCGGGGCTCCGGGCTCACGCCCCCGCCCTCGGTCGCGTTTGGCCTCGCGGATCGGGCCCGTCGCGAGGTCCTGACGTCAGACCGGGCTCTTAAGCCTCAAGGAGAAGGTCTCCATGGACCTGAAACATATTCCCCTGAATAAGTTGAAGATCGCCACCCTCAATGTCCGGCACGGGCGCAAAGCGCCCGATGTCTCGGACATCCTGCCGTCGATCCGCGCACGCGGCGTGCTGCAGCCAGTGCTGGTGCGCCCCTGTGGCGAGGGTTTTGAGGTCGTCGCCGGACGGCGTCGCTATTTCGCGGCCAACCAGGCTGCCGAGGAGCAGGGTCTTTCGCCGGATGAGGCCATGTTGCCGTGCGCGGTCATAGCCGAGGGCGACGATGTCGCGGCGTTGGAGGCGTCGCTGATCGAGAACGTGGCCCGCGCCCCGATGGACGAGCTCTCGGAATACGAGGCCTATGCCCGTCTGCTCAAGCAGGGGCGCACGGTCGAGCAGATCGCGCAGGTCTTCGCCGTGACCGAACTTCGGGTCAAGCAGCGCCTTGCCCTGGCCGGCCTGCAGCCGAAGATCAAGGACGCCTTCCGTTCCGGGCGCATCGAGGCGGACGACTTGCGGCTGCTGACGTCAGCGACCAAGGGGCAGCAGAAAGAATGGCTGGAGTCCTTCGCGCTGGAAGCCCAAGGCGATGACGACGGGGATCGTGACGGCGAAGGCGCGCCAAGGGGCTTCAACCTCAAGCGCTGGCTGTTCGGAACCGACCAGATCGCGACCAAAGCGGCGCGGTTCCCGCTCGATGACTTTCACGGCGCGATCATCACCGATCTGTTCGGCGACACCGGATACTTCGTGGACCGCGATGCATTCTGGCGGCTGCAAAACTTGGCTGTCGCCCGGCTACGCGATGACCTGCTGGCCAAGGGATGGCAGCAGGTCTCCATCATGGAACGGGGCCGCCGTTTCGCTGAGTGGCAGTATCGGGAAGTGACGATGGAGGATGGGGGCCGCGTATTCATCGAGGTCCGCAATGACGGAGAGGTCGATGTGCACCAAGGCTACCGGGACCGCGACGAAGATGAGTCCGGGGAGGAGGAGGCCCGGACTGACGAGGTCGGGGCGGATGAGGGCGATCCTGCAAAACAAGCAGTGCCAGCGCAGGCGGAACTGACCAAGGCGGCCGAGAACTACATGGCGCTGCATCGCCACGCCATCGTTCGCGCCGAACTCCTGTCGCGGCCGGCTCTCGCCTTGCGGCTTGCGGTCGTCCACATGATCGCCGGTTCGCCGTTGTGGAGCGTCAAGCCGGACCCGCAGCGCGCCGAGAAGGAAGCCATCGCCTTGAGCGTTGCCTCGGCGAAGGCGCAGCAATGCGTCGAGGCCGAACGAAGCGCCATTCTCGAACTGCTGCAGGTCGAGCGCAGCCACTATGGGACGCTCACCCGAACCTATGGCGATGCGTTATGGGCCGCCGCGCTACTGGCGCGGCTGCTGACGTTACCGGATGAGACGGTGCTGCGTGTGCTGACCCTCGCCATGGCGGAAAGCCTGTGCGCGGGATCGCCGCTGGTCGAGGCGGCAGGCGCCCGCCTGAAACCCGACGTGGTACGGTGGTGGACAGCTGACGACACCTTCCTCGATCTCGTCCATGATCGGGCCGCCATCAATGCCATGCTGGCCGAGGTCGCCGGCCGTGAGAGTGCAGACGCGAACGTATCGGAAGCCGCCAAGGTTCAGCGCAAGATCATTGGCGACTGCGTCCGGGGCGAAGGCCGTGACAAGGTCGAGGGCTGGGTGCCCCGCTACATGGCTTTTCCTGCGAGTCCTTACGACGGCGCCAAGACGGTTCAAGCAGCACGTCACTGGGAGGAGGTTAAGTTTCTGTTTTGTATCGAATAATTGAATGGACTCGGCTGCGGTGGTAGGTGCCGCAGCCGGGTCCGCTGAGTCCCGAGTCGTGAATCAAACCCTAACTCCCGAAGAAATAAGCCTGCGGCGGCCGCGCCGCGACTCGGCTTATATCTGCCTTGGGGTGGACGGGACGAACGTTACGGAGCGGATCGATGCAATACGCATTCAACGTCTTTGTTGACAGCAGCGCGATGCTGAAGCGGTGCCTCGCCCAGCTCCTTGTTGGAGCTTCGACGCTCACTGCGACCGTCGTGGTGTTGGCCCAGGTCATGGCGTTTTGGACTGTGGGCGCTCCCTGAGGAAGTCCAGGTCTTGTGCAGTCCCGGCTTGCTCAGGATTTACTTGCCGGAACATACTAGATCAGGGGATGCGTCCTCGCGCTCGCGGCGGTACGGACGGCCCCACGCAGATGATGTCGTCTTGCAGGCAGCAAGGGCGCCTGGAGATCGAATGCTGACCGCTGAAAACCGGACCCATGCGCATCATTTCTGGCTGCCCCCGCCACGTGCACATGGGTCCGGTTTCATTGTCGTCGTGCCTTCCGCTCTTCAAATGGAGCTCGGAGCGAAGGGCTTGGGCGACCGCACATCCTTTGAGAGGTGATGTCTCCAGGCGGTCGTCGTTTGGCGGACTGGTCCGCGCTTACTTCTTTTTCTTGGCAGAGGTCTTCTTTGCGACCTTCTTGGTTGCCGGTGCCGCCTTCTTTGCCTTCTTCGCTTTCTTAGCCATGTCGTCCTCTTGCTTCTGTGGGTTGGATCAAAGCGCGCGCCACTTCAAGGCGGACGCAATGTCAGCATACACAGAATTTGCAAACTGAATACTGCCTCGTGCAATCGCGACGACGTTGTGCACGATCGCGTCGTGAGATGTGCATCCGAACGTGCTTCATGCGGAGCAAGGTGCACGGTTGTGCGTCAGTCCACGGTATTCCAAATCAAAGCAAACACGTTCTTGTCGTCGGCGGGGGCGACATAGCCGAGATTGCGTTGATCTCACGCAGAGCGAACATAACGGCAGCAAGCGAGAGGCTGACATAGTCCCCGCCGCTGGTCTCGCCGCGCCGGACCCAGCCCGCGCCGATCTCGACGCCCCGGGTGAGAACCCGGAAGTCCGGCCGAGCGTCGGCGCGGCTGTCGCGGTCAGAACAAGTGATGGGCGGCGAAGAGATGGAGCCGGGCCCTGGGTCGGATGTTCTTCGGCAAGCCGGTTCGACACCAGTCATTGTCTTTCCCGCCGGTGCCTCATGGGACGATCACCTGCTCATGGGCGTGACGACCTATGGGACGCGCCCCGCCACCGAAACCCTCGCCATCAACTTTTTTCCCCGCCGGCCGGGGCCGGCTCCTCGCGGCCGCTTCGCTGCAAAAAAGCCGCTCACTCGGGTGCGCCGCTGCGCTTCGCCCCAAGCGGGTTCGGTGGCGTTGCGCGCCCCATCACGGTCTCGCCATCGCAGGGGATCGACCCTTGCGGCCTCAAAAAGGAGACAGACCATGACTGCCATCGGACACGTCACCAAGACCGAAAACGGCTACAAGGGCCAGCTGAAGACCGTCTCGATCCGGGCCGACATCGACATCGTCCCGAACCGCGACAAGAGCGCCGACACCCAGCCGGACTTCCGGGTCCTCACGCAAGGCGTCGAGATCGGCGCGGGTTGGATCCGGCGGGGCGAGACCAGCGGCAAGGGCTATGTCAGCCTTGCGCTCGCCGCTCCTGAGTTCGGGCCGCGCAAGATCTACGCGAACCTCGGCCGCGCCGCAGGCCAGGACGACGAGAACGTGTTCGCCCTGATCTGGAATCCCCAGGACTGACACCTCCGCACCGGCTCCCGCGCATGGCGCGGGAGCCATTCTTGTGCCTCAATTGCTCGGACGATCACGACGCCGCGTTGATCGGCACGAGGGCGGACTTTGAACGACGTCGATGGTGGCAGAGTGGAAGGCACGGGACGCACCGATCTGAATGGCGGCGACAGCACCTATGATATGAGCGACTGGGCCTGGGAATTTCTGCGCCGGCATCCGGATTACCGGCGAGACTGGCGTGCCGCCGTACCCAGATCGCTGCCCATCGTGCATCTGGATGACGGCACGCAGTTGCTGCGTCTACGTCGACGATATCCAGCTGCGGAGCGCTGGGGTCTCTACGCGTTCGCTGATCCCTTTAAGGCGGCGCGTTTCAAGCCGGTCTTCTGGCTTCCGACTTTGGCTCGCAGAATGATCCGGATGCGAGGTGTCTCAAGCGGAGAACGTGATGCTCCGTCGCGGCTGAAGCTTGCAAGTTTTCGCGTGAGACGAACGGCCGTTATCGGGGTCGATGGCACTCAGATTGTGACCCTGAAAGGTCCCGCGGCCTATGTATCTCTCGATATTAGGGACGTGCCGGCGCTGGCGCGGCCGGTGCCTCTGATCGTCGAACTCGATCGCCTTGACGATCTCGGCGGGCATGCGGACGCCTTGAAGACGCTGCATCATTTCATGCAATTGCGTCCCGACGATCCGCCGCCGGAACCGGCTTTCGGGCACGACCACCGGCTCCGGCACACGCTGATAGCGCTCGATGGCGATTTGGCCGGGAGAACCTATCGGCAGATCGCGATTGCCATCTACGGCGAGCGGCGCGTGACCGAGGCATTACGCGGTGGCGACGAATCTCTGAAGGATCGTGCCAGGCGCCTGGTCGCAAAGGGCAGGGAGCTGATGCGGGGCGGCTATCGCGACTTGCTTTGAGAGAGACCCACCGCAAGATGACCAGGGTGGCGGAATCCGCCCGACAAACATCGCCACTCCTGATGTTTCCACGAATCTGACGACGTTGCCCCTCTTGCCGGAATCCTCCGGCGCGATGGTGGCGCACAATGACAAGCGATCCGACAAATCCTCCCAGTGAGCCGTTCCTCAACACCAAAGAGGCTGCGGCCTGGCTCCGATTGAGCAAGAACACCCTTGAGAAAATGCGGGTCAACGGCACAGGGCCGGACTACCGCAAACACGGACGCTACGTCCGCTACCACGAGAAAGACCTGGAGGCCTGGTCGGAAGCCAGCAAGCGGAGGTCGACCTCCGATGCGAAATGACTTTGACCGTTTGCGTCCCAAGCTAGTCATCTTTGCCGTCATCTCGGCCGTGTTCGTGGCAACACTTGTCACGTTCAACGTCCGTGTTCCCCTGGTTGTTTACAATGGTTCGGGAAGCGCGCCCCTGGGGTTCTATTGGGTCGAGCTTCGGCTGCCTGGACGCGGGGAGATGGCGGTGGTGGAACCGCCACCTTCCATCGAACTCATGCTGGTCGGACGGGGACTGCTTCCAGCGCACGTCCCGCTGGTGAAGCAGGTCGCTGCTATCGGGGGCGACATCGTCTGCCGCTCCAGGATCGGCGAGGTCGGAATCGTGACAATCAACGGGCACGTCGTCGCGGAGGCCTATGAGAAGGATCGGCTGGAGCGTGCCTTGCCATCATGGGACGGCTGTTTGCGCCTCATCGCTGGCGAGTTCTTTCTGCTACAGCCCCATCCGCATTCGTTCGACAGTCGTTATTTCGGGCCGATGCTCCGCTGCGACATTCTGGGGGTGGCACATCCGATCTGGACGTGGAATCCGCCAGATTAGCCCTCAGCTCGACAATACCTAAACCGAGATCTCTCGGGTTTGGGTCATCCAACACGAGAGGGTACGCTGCCCATGACCTCGTCTTCAGGCAGCGCGCCCCTGCTTGCGTAGGGTCCCGCCCACGGAGCGGGACGTCGTTGCGATCTCAGATTAAGCAGTTCGATCACGGCCTGGTGATCGAAAAGCTCTACGTCGTAGCGCTCGAAATGGGACGAATCCCTGTTCATGGCCGCCGCACGGGCAATCTCCTCCTTGGCCGCGGGAGAAAATGTTTTCGCCGTTGTGACAACAATTCCCTTGGGAATCCGCTCGCGAAACAGGACACCATTCAGTTCACGAACAACAGTGACACTTTCCGTCGAAAGCAGGTTGGAGCGGCGCTTGATCTGCACAAGGATCTGTTCGTCATCGTTATGGATGATGTGGATGTCTATACCGCGGTCCTTCCGGCCGCCGACGCGGGTGACCTGCGAATTCGGAAAATGATCCTTGAAACAATCGGCAATGATTTCTTCGAAGACGAACGGGTCGACCAGAGCCACATGGTCGGGATGTTTGGTGATCCAACGGCGCAGTTCGGCGACGGGTACTTCGGAGGCGGACAAAGGAAATTTTCGGGCGACGCCACATATGAGACGGTAGTGGTTCGAGTAGTCGCTGCCATCGCCGTCGCCGCCGTTTGCGTACTCATGCTGCCCCTCGGCTTCGAGGGCCCACCATCCGCAATTGGGGCATTCGAACCCTCTTTCGGCAACCGCGCATCCGTTGGGGATATCTTCCTCGATATGGACGTAACGGTAGGGAATGGTGGCTTCGCCTATGACCCGCATGGCATGTTGGCAATAGTAACAGGAAGGAAAATCCTGGCCCTCAGCCAGGATATTTGGAATCCGATCGACCGACATTTCGTGGGCCAAGAGATAGGCATCTTCCTGTCGGCGCCTTTCGTCGGGAGGGACCCAACCGCGTTGGGCAAAATGGGTTTGGACGGGAATGGCGCAGAAGGGCTTGTGAGCTTTCCCTGCTTTTGCTCCGTTGTTTTGTTCTATTTCGGTCATGCTGCCCGTCAGAAGCAGGGGCGCATTATCGGCCTGGGAAATGCGAGAGACAACGTCGAAATCGCCGGTCCAGTTGCGTGCCTGGTAGAGAAGAGCGTCATTGAGCCGAAGCTCAAGATCATGGATACGACGGCGTCGGCCCCTGATCGATCTTGAGATCAGTTCGTGATCTGAATAGGCCAAAAACCAGTCTTGGTTCGCCTTGGTCATGCGATCGTGCCGCGATATGAAGCCTGATCGCCATAGTGTCGCGAATTGCCGATCTGAAGCAAGCAACAGTCAGCGGGAGGGCAAGATAAAAGCACCGGCGCCATGCGCGGTGTAAGTGGTTGTCTGCACATCCAAGAATTAGCGCCACGGCCGTGAGCGCTGTCGCCATGCAGCGCGCAGGTCCTTTGCAATGCTGAAAAAGAGCGTCTGCGCCTTGTGATTGGAAGAACCGCGCACATATCCGCGCCTTGTCATGGAAGGACGCGGTCATGTCGGACCCGGAGGATGAGTTTCGCGTCAAGCTGGGCCGGATCGGCAATCGCAAAGGCCGCACTGAGTCCCGCTATCTCAACCGAATCCGCCAAGCCACAGAACGAGCCGGACGGGCGCGCGCTGAACGCGGCTCTGCATTCACTGGTGCGCGCCTCGGTCGGGGGCGAGCCCAGGGCGCGGTCTCCGCGGCCCGCCACGGGACAGCGGGTCAGCGGCGCGTCGTGGTCAAGGCACGCCTCGTTCGGGTCAAGGCCGGCGATCCCGGCGCCGTTCGGGCTCATCTGCGTTACGTTCAACGCGATGGCGTGACCCGCGAAGGCACGCCGGGGGAACTGTATGATGCGGACACGGACCGCGCCGACGGTAATGCGTTCGCCGCGCGGGGCGGCGCGGATCGCCATCAGTTCCGGTTCATCGTCGCGCCGGAGGACAGCGACGAACTGGCCGACCTGAAGCCATTTGTTCGCGACCTGATGCGACAGATGGAGACGGATCTCGGCACGAAGCTCGATTGGGTGGCGGCGGATCATTTCAACACGGGGCATCCGCACAGCCACATCGTGGTGCGCGGCAAGGATGAATTGGGCAAGGATCTGGTGATCGCGCGCGATTACATCGCCCACGGCATACGCGCGCGGGCGGGCGGCCTCATCACCCGCGAGCTCGGTCCCGAAACCGAGATCGAGGCTGCCCGCAAGCTGGAACACGAGGTTGGCGCTGAGAGGTTAACCCGGCTCGATCGCGCGATCCTCCGCGACGCTGAGGAAGGGGTACTTGCCCTGGCGGCCAAGCCGGAGCGCGATCCCATGCGACATGCAACTCGAATGGGGCGTCTGCGGACACTCGAACGTTTGGGACTTGCGGAGGAGACAACGCCCGGTCTCTGGCGGCTCGACGCCGAGCTGGAGCCGACCTTGCGGCGGATGGGTGAGCGCGGCGACATCATCAAGACCATGCACCGCGACCTCAAGGCCGCGGGAATCGATCGTTCCGCCGGCGGGCATTCGATCCTCGATCCGGCGGGAGGAGGCCGGATCGTCGGCCGGCTGATCGCACAAGGGTTCTCGGACGAATTGAACGAGCGGCGCTACGTGATCGTCGACGGGGTCGATGGTCGGACGCACTATGCCGAGCTTAGGTCGCGTCAAGTGGATGACGAGCCGTTCGTCCGCAACACGATCGTGGAACTGCGCGGGCGGGACGTCGCCCCGAAAGCGGTCGACCGCACGGTCACGGAGATCGCGTACCGCAATCAGGGTCGCTACAGCGCCGACCTTCATCGGAACGCCGATCCGCGCGCGTCCGCTGAATTTATTCAGAGCCATGTCCGCCGCCTCGAGGCAATGCGGCGGGAGGGCCTCGCTGAAAGATTGCCGGAGGGAGAATGGCAGGTCGGGCCAGATCATCTCGACCGGGCGGCGCGTTTCGAGGAGATCAACCGATCGCAACGACCGGTGCGAGTGACCATGCTATCCTGGCAGAACCTCGGTGACCTACCGGGCGCCGTCGGTGCGACGTGGCTCGATCGGCAGCTCGTCGGCAAGGAGCCAGAGGTGTTCGCGCCCACAGGACTGGGCGCGGAGATCGGTATGGCCCTTCGGGCTCGGCGCCAATGGCTGCTTGAGCAGGGGCTTGCGCGCGAGCACGGCGGCCGCCTCATCTATGCACGCAATCTGCTGCAAGTTCTGGAACGGCGCGAGGTTGCAGAGGTCGGCGCGCGGATCGCAGGCGAAACCGGTCTTGGGTTTGCTGAGACTAAGCGGGGAGGCCGGCTAACCGGGACTTATCGGCGAACGCTGACACTGAACAGCGGACGGTTTGCCCTGATCGAGGGCGCGCAGGAGTTCAGCCTGGTCCCATGGCGGCCTGTTCTCGAACGCGCCAAGGGCCAGAGCGTCACCGGGATCGTTGGAGGGGAGGGAATTTCGTGGTCGATCGGGCAAAAGCGCGGCTTGGGTTTGTAGCTCACCTAAGGAGGGGGGTGCGCTTCAAGTAGCTGAAATACAATGTGTTATACTATTTTTGCGACTGTAGTATAACCGACTTGTTCTGCTGGTTTTCATCGTTATACTATATTCGCAAAAATAGTATAACGGGTATTTGATCATGGCTCCCACTCGCCGTCTCGATATGGTCTACCAGACGCTCTATTCCGAGCTGGTCCAGCGTAGCCTCGACGAGAGCTTTACCTCCGAGTTCCGCGCGGACGGCCGGTTCGTGGCCGTGGAGGTCAAAAACAAGAAATACTGGTACTTCGACACGCCCAAGTCTGAGGGCGGCGGTCAGGATCGCCGTTACGTCGGACCGGTGGACGATCCCGAAATCACCGAAAGGGTCGAGGCGTTCAAGGATCTGAAGGCCGACTTGAAGGGGCGTCGCCGTCTCGTCTCCACGTTGACGCGCGAGGCGTATCTGCCGCGGCCCCTCCCGATCGCTGGCCAGGTGGTGGAAGCACTGGCGAAGGCCGGCTTATTTCGTTTGCGTGGCGTGCTCGTCGGCACCGCTGCCTACCAATGTTACTCTGCCGTGCTCGGTACACGCCTGGACGCGGTCGCCATGCAAACCGGCGACGCCGATTTTGCGCAATTCCATGAAACCTCGGTGGCAATCAAGGATTCCATACCGCCCATCCTAGGGGTGCTTCGTGAGGCCGATCCGACCTTTCGCGAGGTGCCGAGCCAGACCGACGGCAGGGTCTCCACCCAGTTCGTCGCGAGAAGCAAATTCAAGGTGGAATTCCTGACACCGAACCGGGGGACCGACGACCAGGAAGGGAAGCCAGTCCCGATGCCCGCATTGGGCGGGGCCGCGGCGTTCCCGCTACGCTTCCTCGACTACCTGATCTACCAACCGATCCGCGCGGTGCTGCTGTACGGTGCCGGCGTGCCGTTGCTCATCCCGTCGCCGGAACGGTACGCCATCCACAAACTCATCGTTGGATCCCGCCGGAAGGAGGAACGCGATGCGACCGCAAAGAGTTCGAAGGACCGGCTGCAGGCCAAATCAATCATCGAGGTGATGATCGCGAACCGGCAGCACGCTGATCTCGCCTCGGTGTTCATGGAAGCGTGGGATCGCGGCGATCATTGGAAGGCCGCAATCCGCACCAGCCTTGCGACCTACGACAACGACGTCCATAACTCGTTCCGAACCGAACTTGCGAAGGGTGTGACAGAGCTCGGCTCCGACCCCGCCAAGTACGATCTTGTCGATCAGCCAGCCGATGCATCGACGCCGCGCACAAAATGACGCGTGGATCCGCGTTTGCATACGGTTTGGAGCTCTCGACGCTGGAGTGCTGACCTCGAAATCCGGGGCGGCCAACGCGTGTGCGAGTCGAATTGTGGCCTAGCGTGTCCCATGTGCCGATGATCAGACGCGGCTCGGATCACTCTGGCAACGTCGTCAAATTTGGTCAGACCGCTCACATTCTATTGAGCTACCTCCTGACGTTCGCCGACATTGGCGCGCGCAAGATCTCGCGTCAGGATGGTTGATTGGCGTGGATTTCGTTGCGAACTGCGAAATTTAATTCGATTGAACGCAAATCGTTCTCGGCCTTTTCATCGCGTCATTCACGAAATGTGAGTGGGGCGGGGATGTTTCCGGCAAAAATCTACGTAGGCCAGATTGCCGTCGTGTTCGGCATCGTCAGCACATCGACGTGGAGCGCGACGCAATGGGCTGCCCATGCGCTGGGTTATCAGGCGGGTCTTGGCTCGCCGTGGTTCAGCGTTTCAAGCTATCCCGTCTATCTGCCATGGCGCGTCTTCGAGTGGTGGTATGCTTACGACGCATATGCGCCCGAGATTTTTGAGCGTGCGGGTGCGATCGCCGCGGGCGGTGGCATCGCCGGTGCTTTGTTCGCTGTCGTCAACTCGGTGTGGCGTGCGCGGCAGAACCAACTCGTCACGACCTATGGTTCTGCGCGCTGGGCCAGTTCGAAGGAGATTGCGAAAGCAGGGCTGTTCGAACCGAGAGGGGTGTTCCTCGGCTGTGTGGATCACCGTTACCTGCGCCACGATGGGCCGGAACATGTGATGTGCTTTGCGCCGACGCGCTCCGGCAAGGGCGTCGGCCTGGTGCTCCCGACGCTGTTGTCATGGACGTCGTCCGCTGTGGTTCACGACATCAAGGGCGAGAACTGGCATCTCACAGCCGGCTGGCGGGCGTCCTTCTCGCATTGCCTCAAGTTCGATCCGACCGACGAGCGAAGCGCCCGGTACAATCCGTTGCTCGAGGTGCGCAAGGGTCCGGCGGAAGTCCGGGACGTGCAGAACATCGCGGACATTCTGGTCGATCCCGAAGGCGCGCTGGAACGCCGGAGTCACTGGGAGAAGACCAGCCATTCCCTGCTTGTCGGTGTCATCCTTCACGTCCTTTACGCCGAGCAGGAAAAGACGCTGGCGCGGGTGACCGAGATCCTCGCCGATCCCGCGCAAACGTTTGAGAAGACCCTGCGCGATATGATGGCGACCAATCATCTGGGTACGCCGGAGGCCCCAAAAGTTCATCCGGTTGTCGCCTCGACTGCACGGGAGCTGTTCAACAAGTCTGAGAACGAACGATCCGGCGTGTTGTCGACGGCCCTTAGTTTCCTTGGGCTCTATCGGGACCCGACCATTCGCCGAAACACCGCGGCGTGCGACTGGCGGATTGCGGACCTGATTTCCACCGACAAGCCGGTCACGCTCTACCTTGTGGTGCCGCCATCTGATATCAGCCGGACCAAGCCGCTGATCCGCCTGATCTTGAATCAGATTGGCCGCCGGCTGACCGAAACCTTGAACACGACCGTCGGCAGGGTGTCGCAACGTCAGCTTCTGATGATGCTGGACGAGTTTCCAGCCCTTGGTCGCCTGGATTTCTTTGAAACCTCGCTCGCGTTCATGGCGGGATATGGCATTCGCGCGTATTTGATCGCGCAGTCGCTCAATCAAATCGCCAAGGCTTATGGCGAGAACAATTCCATCCTGGACAATTGTCATGTCCGCATCGCATTCGCGGCCAATGACGAGCGCACCGCCAAGCGGATCTCGGATGCACTGGGCACCGCAACCGAACTGAGGGCCCAGCGCAACTATGCTGGCCATCGGCTGGCACCGTGGCTCGGTCATGTCATGGTCAGCCGTCAGGAAACCGCGCGGCCGCTGTTGACGCCCGGCGAAGTGATGCAATTGCCGCAGGATGAGGCGATCGTGCTGGTGTCCGGCCTTGCACCGGTTCGCGCTAAAAAACTGCGTCACTACGAGGACGCCAATTTTGCTGGCCGTGCCCTTGCACCGCCGCAACTCGTTGGCCGGTCGTACCCTGATCTTCCAAGCCCCCGCGTCGACGATTGGTGCGATCAGGTCAGGCTGATCGACCTGCGGCTCGCGGCACTGCCTTACCGCGATCTTGTTCAAGCCACCGATGAGGAGGGCGGGCTCAGGCAGCAGTTCGTGCCGCTCGACCAACCGTCCCAAGAGCCCATCGACGCAGCTCTCGCCGAGGAGCGGCTGTTCGATGATGACAGCGACGCGGCCGCTGATCGCAAGCAGATTCAGCGCGCGGCGCAAGGCCCTCAAACGATCAGCCGCGCTCACGCGGTCACCCGTGACGGCGACGATCTTCTTCCCTCCTTTTGACGAGTTCAGTCAATGAAAATGAAGATATCCGTGTATCTGTCCGACAGTGTTGCCGAGCGCCTTGTGCTGGCCGCCAAACGCCCCGGCGGCAACAAGTCGGCGATCGTCGATGCAGCCCTCGACCGTTTTCTCAATCCTGAGCGGGATCAAGCGGGCGATGCCGCGCTGCTGCGACGCCTGGACCGCATGAGCCGGCAACTCGGGCATATCGACCGCGACCTTGCCGTCACCGCCGAAACCGTCGCGCTTTATGTTCGCTATTACCTGACCATCACGCCGCCCCTGCCGGGCAGCGACCAGGACGCGGCGCGTGCGCTCGGCCGCGAACGGTTCGAAATCTTTGTGGCCCAGGTCGCCAAGCGAATTGCATCGGGTGGCCGGCTTGTCGCCGATGTGATGGACCGTCTCGGTGCCACCAACCCTGACCTGTTTGTCCGGCAGTTCGAGGAGGGAACTTCCCATGGCGCGACGGAGCCTAACGTCAACGCGGAAACCCGGTCGCAGGACGCGACGGGTCGGGCGCCGGGGCCGTCTCCGGCGGGACGGGAGGGGGTCGACCATGTCTGATCTCCTCTCGTCCGAGACCCGCGAGCGACGCCGCGGCATGCTGCGCACGGCCATGGGCCCGGCCATTGCCGTTGCCCTGGATGAGCCCGACGTTGTCGAGGTCCTGGTCAATCCCGATGGTCACCTCTGGCTCGACCGACATGGCTCAGGACGTTCTGAGACCGGCGTGGTACTCACTCCGCATGAGGTGGAACGCATCATCCGCCTCGTGGCGAGTCACGTTCGCGCCGAGGCGGGCAGTGGCGCGCCGGTCGTGTCGGCAGAATTGCCGGAAACTGGCGAACGCTTTGAGGGGCTGCTGCCGCCGGTCGTCCTCGGTCCGTGCTTCGCCATCCGCAAGCCGGCCACGACCACATTTCGACTAGAAGACTATATCACGGCCCAAACCCTCTCTCGCCACGCGGCGAAGGTTTTGGCCGCGGCTGTCGAAGAGGGCCGCAACATCCTTGTGGCCGGCGGGACCGGGTCCGGCAAGACCACGCTTGCCAACGCCTTGTTGGCGGAGGTCGCTGCCCTCAACCAGCGCGTCGTCATCATCGAGGACACACGGGAGCTGCGCTGCGATGCCAGGGATGCAGTGATGCTGCGGACCAAACCCGGCGTCGTCTCGCTGGCCGACCTCGTGCGCTCAACGCTGCGCCTGCGGCCCGACCGGATCATCGTGGGTGAGGTCAGGGGCGCCGAGGCGCTCGATATGCTCAAGGCCTGGAATACCGGCCATCCCGGTGGCATCGCCACGGTCCATGCCAATTCAGCGCGCGCCGCGCTCTATCGCATTGAACAATTAACCCAGGAGGCGGTGGCGACCGTTCCGCGCCGGCTGATTGCGGACGCGATCAACCTGGTCGTCTTCATCAAGGGGCGAGGTCCGGCACGCCGGGTCGAGAGCATCCTTGAGGTCAAGGGATTGAATTCGAGCGGCGACTACGTGCTGGAGACGCCACCCGGGCTCTGAACACCAGCCAACCATCGAACCATCATTGGAGATCGTCATGAACCTGGGATTCCCGGAACGCTTCCGGCTGTCAAAATTTCAAAGAGCCTACGACATCGCCGTCCCCTTCATTATCGATGCCGGGATGGTGGCGCTGATGGTGCTGTTGCCGATCTCCAGCGCGTCCGCCGCAGGCTCGGGGATGCCGTGGGAAGCACCGCTTCAACGGATTTTGGAATCCGTCCAGGGGCCCGTCGCGAAAATCGTGGCCGTGATCATCATCACGGTCACGGGCATCTCGCTCGCGTTCGGCGACACGTCGGGCGGCTTCCGAAAGATGGTCCAGGTGGTGTTCGGCCTGTCGATCGCGTTCGCTGCAAGCTCATTCTTCTTGTCGTTTTTTTCGTTCGGTGGGGGAGCGCTGATCTGATGCGCAGCCCCGGCTTCGAACTTGTTCTCCATCGGTCTTTGACCGAACCAATCCTGCTCGGTGGGGCGCCGCGTGCGGCGGCCATTCTGATCGGGACACTGTCCGCGGTGCTGGCGCTTGGCCTGCGCCTGTGGATCGCGGGCCTGATCCTGTGGATTGCGGGACACGGACTCGCGGTCTGGCTTGCAAAACGCGATCCCGCCTTTGTCGACGTCGCTATCAGGCACACCAAGCACAAGGGGTGGCTCGCATGCTGAACCTGCGCGAGTTTCGCTCCAGTGCCCATCATCTTGCGGACTGGCTGCCCTGGGCTTGCCTCGTCGCGCCCGGCGTCGTCCTGAACAAGGACGGCAGTTTCCAGCGGACGGTGCGTTATCGCGGACCAGACCTCGACAGCGCCACCGAGGCCGAGCTGATGAGCGCGGTGTCGCGGGTCAACAACGTCCTGAAACGGTTCGGATCCGGTTGGTCGCTGTTGTTCGATGCCACTCGGATACCGGCCTCGGACTATCCGCGTTCGACGTTCCCGGACGCGGTGTCGTGGCTGGTTGACGAGGAGCGTCGCGCCAGTTTCGAGGGCGATGGTTCAACAGATGAGCCGGCAACTGCGTTCGCGCAGCATTTCGAGAGCCTGTCTTACCTGACATGGACCTATCTGCCGCCGGCCGAGCGGGTCTCGCGTCTGGAGGGCTTCTTCCTGGAAACTCCGAGCCGTGGCGCAGCCGAGCAAGACGACTTGCGACTCCCTTGGGGGAATCGTCAGCCACGCGCGTCCGGTGGGGCGGAGCGTCTGTCACCGCAGGAGGTGGATGCGACCGAACCGCCGGAGGACGAGACAACCCCCACACCGAGGACGCCTTACCGGGAACAACTTGACCGGTTCATCCAGGAGACAGACCGCGCTATCGATCTGCTCGCGTCGGTGCTGCCGGAGATCGCGCCGCTCAACGACCAGGACACGCTCACCTATCTGCACGCCTGCATCTCCACCAAGCGTCATCCGGTGCGGGTGCCTGACGTTCCGGCTTATCTGGACGCATTCCTCAGCGACGAGCCGCTGACAGGCGGGCTCTCGCCGGCGATCGGCCGCAGCCATCTGCGCACGGTCACGGTGCTGGGCTTTCCGGCTGTCACCTATCCGGGACTGCTCGACGATCTGAATCGCCTCGGGATTGCCTATCGCTGGACATCACGCTTCCTGCCACTGGACCGGACCCAGGCGACCGCGACCCTGACGCGCTACCGACGACAGTGGTTCGCCAAGCGCAAGTCGCTGGGCGCCATTCTCAAGGAGGTGATGTTCAACGAGCAGGCTGCCTTGCTCGACACCGATGCGGACAACAAAGCGGTCGATGCGGACGCGGCCCTTCAGGAGCTCGGGGACGATCTCGTCGCCTTTGGCTACATCACGGTCACCGTCACGGTGTCTGACGAGGACAGCCATCGTGCGGACGAGAAAATTCGTCTTGTCGAACGCGCAATCAATAATCGCGGGTTCACGACCATCCGTGAGAGCATCAACGCGGTGGAAGCCTGGCTCGGCAGCCTGCCGGGGCAGGTCTATGCCAACATCCGCCAACCGATCGTTCACACCCTCAACCTGGCTCACATGTGCCCGCTGTCGGCGGTGTGGGCCGGCCCGCAATGGTGCGATCATCTCGACGGACCGCCGCTGCTTGTCGCGAAAACCAAAGGTGCGACCCCGTTCCGGCTTTCGCTTTATGCAGGCGACGTTGGCCACACCCTGGTTGTCGGGCCGACCGGCGCCGGCAAATCGGTCCTGCTGGCGGTGCTCGGACTTCAGTTCCGCCGGTATGAACAGTCTCAGCTGATCGTCTTCGACAAGGGACGCTCCGCCCGGGTCATGACACTGGCGCTGCGTGGCGCCTGGTACGAACTCGGGGTCAGGGGAGGGTTGTCGTTTCAGCCGCTGCGGGATGTCGACGACCAGGGCGCGCGGCTCTGGGCGCTTGACTGGCTGTGCGGGGTCTTGTCCCACGAGCGGGTCGCGATCACACCCGAGGTTAAGGAGACGATCTGGTCCGCTCTGAGAAGTCTTGCTTCGGCGCCAGTGCAGGAGCGAACGATGACCGGGCTGGTCGCGTTGCTCGCCCGCGATGCCCTGCGGCAGGCTCTGCATCCCTACACCCTGGAAGGACCGTACGGCCGCTTCCTGGATGCGGATGCCGATCGGCTGTCGGGGGCCGACGTCCTCACTTTCGAAATGGACGAGCTGATGGCGCTGCCGGGGCTGGTGGCGCCGGTGCTCACCTATCTCTTCCATGCGCTCGATGCGCGGTTTGATGGCCGGCCGACGCTTCTGGTTCTTGATGAGGCCTGGCTGTTCCTCGACGACCCGCTGTTCGCCGGCCGTATCCGCGAATGGCTGAAGACGCTGCGCAAACGCAACGTGGCAGTCGTGTTCGCGACGCAGTCGCTTTCCGATATCGCCAACAGCCACATCGCGCCGGCGATCATTGAATCCTGCCCAACCCGGATCTTCCTGCCGAACCCGCGTGCGCAGGAGCCGACGCAGTCGGACACCTACGGCCGCTTCGGTCTGAATGAGGCTCAGATCCGGCTGATCTCGGAAGCGTCGCCAAAGCGCGACTACTACCTGCAATCCCGCGCCGGCAATCGGATGTTCGAGCTCGGCCTGGGGCCGGTCGCGCTTGCGCTGGCGGCCGCCGCCTCACCGGACGATCAGCGACAGATCGATGCGATCCTGGCCGGCTTTGGCGAGAGACGATTTCTCGAACGCTACTTCATCGAACGCGGGCTGCCATGGGCGGCCAACCTGCTGTCCGCTTTCGAGAGAACCCGCGACGCCTGATGTCGTCGCCCGAACCAACCGACTTCCCCATAAACTTGGAGTCTCGCCATGCTTCGAAAACTCATCAGCAAAGTGTCCTTGCGTAACCCGTTGACCATCGTGGCCATCATCCTGCTCGTCCTTGTGATCGCCGTGAACGGATCGCGGCGGCTCGGCGCCCAGATCGTGTTCGATCCATCGAACTACAGCCAGAATGTTCTGACCGCCGCACGGACCCTCGAACAGATCAACAATCAAATCAGGTCCCTCGAGAACCAGGCCCAGATGTTGATCAATCAGGCCAAGAACCTGGCCAGCCTGCCGAGCAGTGTCGTCGGCCAATTGACGTCCCACATCAACGAGATCAACAGCCTGATTGCCCAGGCCAAGGGCATCACCTTCGATATCCAGAACACCTCCAGCGACTTTGAGCGGCTTTATCCGCGCCAATACAGCGCCGCAGTGTCCTCGGATCGCATGGTGCGGGACGCCACAAGCCGTTGGGACAACACCTATCAGGCGTTCCGGCAAACGCTTCTGACCCAGGCGACCATCGCCTCAAACCTCACGCAGGACGGTCAGACGCTCAAGACCCTGATGGCGGGCTCTTCCGGCGCCACTGGATCTCTGCAGGCCCTTCAATCGAGCAACGAGCTGCTCGCCCTCCAGATCAAGCAGTCGCTGCAGACCCAGGCACTGATCGCCACCCAGGCTCGCGCCGATGCCTTGCGGGCCGTTGAGCAGCAATCTTCGGCCGCCGCCGCGCAAGAGCGCTTCACCCGGTTCATCGGCAATGGCCGCGCATATTCGGCCGGCAAGTAGAGGAGGGAGGGCACATGGCTGATCTCTCGGTTATCGATCGCTTCACTGAGACATTCTCGCGCTACATCGATTCCGGATTCGGTATTCTCGGTGGGGACGTTTCCTTCCTCGCCTCGACGCTGATCGCAATCGACATCACCCTGGCCGGGCTCGCATGGAGCATGCGGGCTGATGACCATCTGTTCGTGACGCTGGCAAAGAAGGTGCTCTATGTCGGTGTCTTCGCCTTCATCATCGGCAACTTCAAGTCGCTTGCCGACATCGTCTTCACCTCGTTCTCCAGCATCGGGCTGAAGACCGGTGGTGGGACGCTGACGGCGGCCGATCTGACCCGGCCCGGGTTTGTCGCCTCCGCCGGTTTCCTGGCGGCCCATCCGCTGCTGGAAGAAACCGGCCAGTTCTCGGGTTTTGACGTCCTCACCAACCTGCCGACGATCCTGATCCTGCTGATTTGCTGGCTCCTGATCGTGCTGGCGTTCTTCGTGCTCGCCGTTCAGCTGTTCGTCACTTTGATCGAGTTCAAGCTGACGACACTGGCAAGCTTCATCCTGGTGCCGTTCGCGCTGTGGGGCAAAACCGCCTTCCTCGCTGAAAAGACACTGGGCAATGTCGTGGCGTCCGGCGTCAAGGTCATGGTGTTGGCGATCGTGGTCGGCATCGGCTCGACCATCTTCGGACAGCTTGCGACAACGCTGACCCGGCCGATCGACGTTGCTTCAGCCATGAGCCTGCTGCTCGCCGCGCTCTCGCTGTTCGGGCTGGGGATCTTCGCTCCAGGCATTGCAGCGGGTCTGGTGTCCGGTGCTCCTCAACTTGGCGCCGGCGCCGCAGCCGGGACGGTGGCTGGCGCGGCCGCAATTGGAATCGGCGGCGGTGCCCTCGCGATGGGTGGTTTGCGGGCGGCGGCCGGTGGCGGAATGGGTGCGGTGCGAGCCGCGGCCTCGCTGACAGGTTTGTCCGCTGGGAGCGGGGCGGCAGGAGCGTCTGCGGCGGGGGCCGGCGCTGCCGCAGGTTCGCCGGCAGGCTCTGCTGGCGCCGCGGCGACGAACCCAACGTCGAGCGGTGGAGCGTCCCGGGCCGCAGCTGGTCCGCAACACGGCCAGCAGGTGAAGGAAGCGCTGCATGTCGCTGGTCACACCCTGAAGGAGGGTGACAAGGGCGGCCACTCCTCGGGCCCGAAACTGGGGGAGGACTGAGCGATGGATCATCCTTTCCGACGTCCCTCGGTTCGGTACGGCGAAATGCCGGAGCCGGTGACGCCCTACCAGAAGGCGGCACAGGTCTGGGACGAGCGATTGGGCTCGGCTCGCGTCCAGGCCCGCAACTGGCGCTTGGCCGCGTTAGCGGCAATCGGGCTCTCGAGCCTGCTGGGAGGAACACTGGCGGTCGAGATCGGACGCTCGGGCGTCGTTCCCTATGTTGTCGAGGTCGACCGGCTCGGCGAGGTGCGCGCAGTCGGTCCGGCGGCCACGGCCTACCAACCTTCCGACGCGCAGATCGCGCACTTTCTTGCGCGCTTCATCGAAAATGTTCGTTCGCTCTCGATCGACCCGGTGATCGTCCGCACGAACTGGCTGCACGCCTATGACTTTGTGACCGATCGCGGCGCCCAGGCGCTTAATGAATATGCCCGTGAAGCCGATCCCTTCACCAAGATCGGTGCCAAGACGGCCACCGCCGAGGTCACCTCGGTGGTTCGCGCTTCCGGAGACAGTTTCGAGATCCGCTGGAAGGAAAGCACCTACGAGAACGGTGCGGTGGCCAAGACCGAGCGTTTCACGGGCGTCGTCACCGTCATCCTCAAATCCCCCATCACGGCCGAGACGCTGCGGAAGAATCCCCTCGGCCTCTACGTCCATTCCCTCAACTGGTCGCGCGACCTGATCGGAGACCCGAAATGATGTCCTGTGGCATGAAGTGCAAAGCGTCGGCGAGCGTGCTCGTACTATCCTTGTCGCTTGGCGGATGCGCGACCAAGTTCAACCTGGAAGCCCCCCTCGACGACTTTACCTTTGAGCAGGCGCGTCCGGAGGCTGATCCCCCGAAGCCGGTGGAAGTCGTGGAAGTGCCCAAGGTGTTGCCGTTGCCCGGGCAGCTCAAACCGTGGCCGCCGAAAATCGCCAAGGAGGAGAAACTCCCTCCGGAACAAGCTATCGCAAAGGCCAACAAGGCGGCTCGGGTCGAGCCATCGCGTGCCGGCTATCTCAATGCGATTCAGGTCTATCCCTGGACAGACGGGGCGCTCTATCGGCTTTACGCGAGCCCGGAAAAAGTCTCGACCATCGCGCTGCAGGCCGGCGAGGAATTGATCGATGTCTCGACCGGCGACACGGTGCGCTGGGTGGTTGGCGATACCGCAAGCGGGCAGGGAGGCACACGGCGTGTCCACATTCTGATCAAGCCAACCCTGCCGGATATCCAGACCAATCTCGTAGTTCTCACGGATCGGCGCACCTATCACATCGAGTTGGTGTCGACCAAGCAGACCTACATGGCCTCGATATCCTGGAATTATCCCAGCGATAGTCTGGTCGCCTTGCACAAGCAGAACATTGTCGCACGTGAAGCGGAGGAGCGTGTCGCCGATCGTGGCGTGCGGCTGGATAATCTGAACTTCCGCTACCGCATCGAGGGGGATGCCCCGCCGTGGCGGCCGCTTCGCGCCTTCGACGACGGTCGCAAGGTCTACATCCAGATGCCGTCGGGTCTGCCGCAGGGAGAGGCGCCGCCGCTGTTCGTGGCGGGGGCGGACGGCAGACCCAATCTGGTCAATTACCGGGTGCGGGGCACGTACTACATCGTCGACCGGATGTTTGGCGCTGCCGAGCTCCGCCTCGGAGAAAACCCCCAGCGCACCGTTCGCATCATCCGCACCGACGCCCGGCCGGTCTCGCAGTTGTTCAACATCGGAGGCGGATCGTGACGGACGACTTTGGCAAGGTCGAACCGGAGCGGCTCGAGTTGCGCGCCCGGCCGCGGGCAATTCGCAGGCTGAACAGGCGTGCGTTAATGCTCGGTTGTTCGATTGTCGCACTATTGGTCGCGGGCGCCGCGATTGTGGCGCTCCGTCCAGGCCAAATCTTCAAGCAGGGTGATCGATCCGAGCTTTACAACACGGACCGTAAGCAAACCGCCGAAGGGCTGTCCAAACTTCCGAGATCCTATGAGGACGTGCCGAAGCTTGGGCCTCCGTCGCCGGGAGATATTGGCCACGCTTTCGTCCAAAGCGAAAAGAAGGTCGGGACGTCAGAGGCGCCATTCCGGGCGGACCCGGAGGAGGATGCCGAGCGGGCGGAGCGGATTCGGCAGGGCCGGATCAATCAGCAGGCCAAGGAGTCCGGCCTGTTTGTTCGCCTGTCGGAGAAGCAGAGCCAACGCAAGCAACCGGCGTCCGCGGAAAAGGCTACAGTTCAAGCCTCGCCGTTCCGGCCGGCTTCGGCGGACGGCGGTCCATCGGCGGCTGAGCTCGCGGCCAAGGCCGCTCAGGGCCTGACGGATCGCTCCAGCGAAATCATCCCGTCGTCGCAAGCGCGCAAGCTGGCGTTTGTCAGCACCAAGCCGGACAAGGAAACCACCAATCCGCACAGCCTCGCGGCCGCGCCGTCGCCATATTCGGTGATGGCGGGGTCGATCATCCCGGCGAGCCTGATCACTGGCCTGAATTCGGATCTGCCAGGTGCGACGATCGCTCAGGTGACCGAGAACGTCTACGACACCGTCACCGGCGAGTATCTTCTGATCCCGCAGGGGACGCGGCTGATCGGGAAATACGATAGCGTCGTTGCTTATGGTCAGAAGCGGGCGCTGGTGATCTGGACCCGGCTCATCCTGCCCGATGGAAATTCCATCGTCATCGATAACCTGCCGGCGACCGACGTCGCGGGTTATGCCGGCCTCGAGGACGAGGTTGATATGCACACCTGGCAATTGCTGAAGGGGATCGCGATGGCGACGCTGCTGGGGGTAGGGACGCAGCTTTCGCTCGGGACAGATGAAAGTGATCTGGTGAAGGCCCTACGGGAGAGCGTTCAGCAGACCACCAATCGGGCGGGACAGCGACTTGTCGAGCGCGAGATGGACGTCCAGCCGACGATCACGGTTCGGCCTGGTTGGCCGCTGCGGGTGATTGTTTCAAAGGATCTGGTGCTGAAGCCGTACGACGCGGTGCAGACCGCCGCCAAAGCAAGGTGAGAGCATGAAGCTGTCCAAACTGCCGGACCGAGCTCCCGTCAAGTTCACGATCGTTGTGCGGCCTCAGCTTGCGGCGCGGTTGCAGGGTTATGCGGAGTTTTATGCTGAGACTTATGGCAGCCGGGAGGAGGTCGCGGACCTCGTGCCGTTTATGCTTGAGTCGTTTATGGATGGCGACGCGGATTTTCGGCGACTAACACGGACAAAAGGTGATCCATCTTCATAATTCAGATCTGCGTCGCTTTCAAAAATTCGATGGCTTGATTAACTGCAAGGACAGATCGTTGAAGACGCTCCGAAAAAGATTGCAATTCGATGATTGTTGCTTCTTCCATCCTGAGGCTGTCCGCGGTTAGGTAAATCTGCACAAGTTCGTCCAGTGGAACAACACTCGGTCGAGCGCAAGTATGACAAGCTACGATGCTTCCGTCACATGAGATGGAAAGCTCCAATGAATTGTTCGACGCAATTGTCTGTTCAAGCAATTCGAGAGGAACCTCCACTGACGTAATTGTTTCTCCCCCAGATGTGCCCCGATATCCGATTCGGTACGTCGCGCCGCAGCGCTCAGCAAACGGCTCTACTTGTGAAGCGGTATACACTGTCACTGTGCTCAAACCAGGAAATCGCCAATTAGAGGTTAGTGATTTTATGACTCATAGTCTATGGGCCAAAGCGACCGGTTCTTTTGCTTTGCCTGAATGCGTTTGCAGGACCGAGTCGGACAAAACATTCAGGACTTGCGCCGAGCAAAGAAGCTCAGCCAAGAGGAGCTTGCCCATCTTGCCAATGTTCATCAGACCTACCTGAGCGGCGTCGAGACCGGAAAGAGAAATGCTTCCGTGGCCGTTCTCGAGCGGATAGCTGCAGCGCTTAGGGTTGACGCCGAAGAGCTGTTTCGTCGCAGGCGTCGTGTTTAGAGTGAGCGTTCAGGGGGTAGATCGAGAAGTTCGCATCGAACCGTTGTGTTATCTAAGCAATTGTAATAATGGCGAAAGTTTTCTTTGCCGTTGCGCCTGTTGAGTGTCAGTTCCTGTAATATTTAGAAACGGCCGATAGCTCACCATCTGTGGGAATCGTGCGTAAGTTGCGGAACGTATAGTCAATTCGCCACATTTTGTTCTATATATGTCCGCCCAGCCAATCGGTTGGATAGGAGAATAGGCGATGTCAGACGTTCAGATCACCTGCATCAACAAGCAACCGCGCAACGACCCGCATGAGGGTATCACTCATCTTGGAAATTCGACCGGAAAGTGGACACGTCAGCAAGTCGTCGAATGGATTGAACTTAGGTCGCATACGTTCTTTACGTATGTCGGCGGAAAGAGAGCCGACATTGGCGTCGTTGATGGTCCGAACGGGAAGTACCTACGGACCTACGCAGATGGCTATTGGAACGACAATCTGTTGGCTTTGCCAGAGTGTCGGTAATCACGCGAGAGTAACCGATGTCAGGTTTGATTGATGAAATTCAACGTGACGCGATTGACCCTAAGGTGCAGGTGTCTGCACTTCTTCGCAAAGTCAAAGTGGCTGCCTCAAAACTAAACTTGGCTCCAACGGAAAAATGGGTTGAACAAGAGCTCAGCGGTTACAATGAGGCGCCGCCAGAATACAGAGAGTTGAAAGGACATCCAAAAGCTCTAAACCCCTTTAGAGGATGGATTCCCATCATATTTGACGAACAAGAACTCAATGAAGGGCTTTCGTCTTGCAGTGTTCGACAATCGGTCGCTTCTTTGGAGGCTTTGATACAGAGAAATCAGAATAGTTTCGTTCAATTTCCGATCGCGCCTGGAACGATTATCGAAATCAACAGAATAATGGGAATAAATTTCGGTACGATGGCCGTCCACCTTTCGATCAGCCAAATTCATGGACTGCTCGATGCTGTTAGAAATTTAGTTTTAGAATGGGCGCTGAAATTAGAACGAGCAGGTATCAACGGCGAGGGCATGAGTTTCAATCGAGAGGAAAAGCAGTTGGCAAAAGTTGCATCCACCACAATTAACGTGGGCTCAATTGGCTCGATGGTTGGAAATCTAGGAGCTAACAATGTTTCCGGCGAGATATCGGCGGCAGGAATTTCTGTCAACGATCTTAGTGAGCTCATCAAACAGATCACGCCGCATCTCTCCGCCTTAAAGGTGGCAGGTGCCGATAGTAGCGCTATGGACGAATCCCTGTCTGAGCTTGCGAAACAGGTGAAATCGGAAGCCCCGGACCAGAAGGCTGCGCGAGGCGCGTTGGCTGATCTAAGAAATGCGCTATCTGGCGCTGCTGGTAGTCTCATCGCGTCTGGCGCAATTACGATGATCACAATGATCTTGGGAGGCTGAAAAGCGAAGGGGTAGCGAACCGCCTGATCGATCGGCCTTCCCTGTCACGGCTGAGGTGCTGACGTTGCCCCCAAGATTTATCCAACTCTGAGTTCGCTCTGGCTGTTGGGTTTGCCCGTGTGGGCGGTGGAAGCGACGGGAGCTGGCGCGGAGCCATCGATATAGCGCAGCGTCAGATCCCGGCGCGGGTGGAAGGTGAAGGCGAACTCGGAAGGCGTCCTCCATCCAAGTTGCGAGTGTGGTCGAGCGTCGTTGTAGTCGGCCCGCCAGCATTCGAGAATGACGCGAGCCTGGGCAAGCGACGTGAACAGCGTCTCGTTCAGCAATTCATCCCTCAGGCGCCCATTGAAGCTCTCAATGAAGGCATTCTGCATGGGTTTGCCCGGCGCGATGTAGTGCCATGCGACGCGGCTCTGGTCAGCCCAGGTCAGGATGGCGTTGCTGGTCAATTCGCTGCCATTATCGCTGACCACCATCTTCGGCTTGCCGCGCTCGACTATCAGGCGGTCCAGTTCCCGCGCCACACGGACGCCGGAGAGTGAGGTGTCGGCCACCAGCGCCAGGCATTCGCGCGTGCAGTCGTCCACGACGGTCAGGATGCGGAAGCGACGGCCGTCGGTGAGTTGATCCGACACGAAGTCGAGCGACCAGCGTTCGTTCGGCGCTATCGGCACCAGCATCGGTGCTCTGGTCCCGATCGCCCGCTTGCGGCCGCCACGGCGGCGCACCGCAAGCCTCTCCTCCCGGTAGAGCCGAAACAGCTTCTTGTGATTGATCGCATAGCCTTCCCGCTTGAGCAGGACATGCAGGCGCCGATAGCCGAAGCGGCGGCGTTCATGGGCGATCACCTTCATGCGCTGGCGAAGGCCCGCATCGTCCGTTCGGGTCGAACGGTATCTCATGGTCATACGGCAGCAGCCGATGGCTTTACACGCCCGCCGTTCGCTCATTCCGTGGGCATCCACGAGATGGGCGACAGCTTTCCGCTCGGCCGCGGGCGTCACCACTTCTTTCCCAAAAGGTCCTTCAGGGCCACATTGTCCAGCATGGCGTCGGCCAGCAACCGCTTCAGCCGCGTGTTCTCATCCTCCAGCATCCTCAGCCGCTTGGCCTCCGAGACCTCCATCCCGCCAAACCTCGCCTTCCACTTGTAGATGCTGGCGTCACTGACGCCATGCTTGCGGCATAAATCCGCAACCGAGACGCCGGCCTCGTGCTCCTTCAAAATCCCGATGATCTGCTCTTCCGTAAAACGGCTGCGCTTCATGCTCTGGTCCTTGTCATGGGCCAGAGCGAACTTCAAACTGGATTAAGCCCGGGGGGCAAGGTCAACCGCAGATCGAGTTGACGATAAGTCGAATAGATCGGGACCGCAGATCTTGACGTGCTGAGAGGAGGCCGGTGCGCGCAAATTGCGAAGCATGAAGGTGTTGAGAATCATGTGCGCTGACTGCTCGTTTCAGCGCGTACTGCGTCCGCTTCTGTGGTTGTGAAATCCGTGGAAAACCGGCGTGTGGGAGAGCTCAAAAATGGGCTGAACGTGACACAAAACGTCACACAATTCGGCACACGCGTCACACGCGACGTTTATTAAGTAATTGAAACCGCTTGATAAAACCGAAAGAATTGGGGTGCTTGGCGGAGACAGAGTCCGCCACGGGTCCAGGCGTCGGCCTGCTGGTCTCTCAGACGCGGCTTACTCATCTCGGCACGATCGAATTTAATGGCTGGCAGTTGAGGTAGGTCATCTGTCGATTTGGGGGTGTGGGATCCTATTCGCGCCGACCGCAAGCAGCCGGAGGCAATAGTCGAACAAACTAGAGCAACGAAGGTAACGGTGCCTAACAAGAGGTAGGTCTGGGCGTCTGCGTCACAACGAGCAGGCCAAAAGTGTTCAACCAAACGTCCAACACTAAAGTGTTCCAAAATCGTAACATCTTGAAATTCGTATAGAAATTTCGGCATTGTCGGGAAAGTGAAGCGCTTCACCAAGGTTCGAATCCTTCGCGTCCATGGGCTCGCTCAGTGGCATTGAAGCGTTCGTTGCGCAGAAGTTTTGGGCTCAGGTTCGTCGGGCATGACGCGGCTGATATCCACGGAAGTATCGGAAGGCTTTGAGCAGAGTTTCGCCGCTTCCTTAAGAGCCGGCCTTCGATAGTGAGTTGCGGGGACAATACCAGAAGAGGAGACAAAAATGCCGACATTTCGGGGAAGCTGCCTGTGTGGAGAGGTGGCGTTTGAGGTTGATGGACCATTTGATCGCTTCCTAAACTGCCATTGTTCGCGTTGCCGGAAAGCAACAGGGACGGCTCACTCTTGCGAGGTAATTGTCAAAACGGCGGCGTTTCGATGGCTTCGGGGGGAGGCGTCTGTTGTGCGTTTCGACCTGCCGCAAGCCCGAAGCTTTGCAACGGCGTTCTGCAAGAACTGCGGAAGCCCAATGCCGCATCTGACACGCAGCGGCCGTGAGGCGATCGTTCATGCAGGGGGATTCGATGAACCGCTTGGCGCTGCTCCCGAGCAACATGCTCATTGGTCATCGCGAGCTGATTGGTATGTTCATGGAGATGGGCTCCATGTGGAGGAATAATACCGTTGCGCGCTGAATGACAACGTCGACAGTTTCATGGAGCAAACTTAATTGGCAGTTCTGCAAACCCGCGGAACACGTAGCTGCTGCGCCGGCGGTAGGGTCCGGCAAACTGGATGCTGCTTGCGCACTCTACAAGGGCGGTAAGAAAGGCCTCAAGGACCGTTAAAGCGAGTTGCGCGCCGAGACAGTAGTGCCTAGCAAGTCCGAACGACACGTGAGCAAGGCCGCTGCGTTCAAGATTCAAAGTGCCTGCATCTGGAACGTGACGCTCGTCTCGATTGGCGGATCCGAGTGCGACGCAAACACGCTCGCCAACTCGTATGAACGCCCCCCCCAGATCCTGATCGCTGTTCGCCACCCTAGCGACAATTTGCACTGGAGGATCGAATCGAATTAGCTCCCGCGCTGCATTTGGTATGATGTCAGGGTGTTTCCGAAGGCAACGGAAGTACTCGGGAGATGCTGCAAGAGTGAATACAGCGTTTCCGATTGATGCGGATATGGTGTCTTGTCCAGCAGCGAATAACATTATGACTAGTGCACGCAGCTCGTCGGATGGCAAGTTGGCAAGTGAAGCGCTAGCCTCCGCTCGGCGGGCCAGTGTACGCAGGCTCTCCTCAGCGTGAGAAAGTGATGACAACGCGACGTCAAGGCCGTTTAAGCCGCCCTGAACGCTTTCATAGATGCTCATGCGCTGAAGTGGTTCAAACACTCTTAGTACTTGGGACGCAAGATTTGCGATGTGCTCACGATCGTTGATCGATATGCCTAGAAGAGTGGATGTAGCAACCACCGGCAGCGGCGACGCTAGTTGACGGATCGTGTCACATGGGCCTTCTAGCGTGCTCTTGCACACTATTCTTCGCGCATACGACCAGACCGCATTCCGCGCGAGATCAAGATTTCTCAAGGCATAAAGCGGAGCCAAAGAACGCTTCATGATCGCATGCTTTGGAGGTGACATAAAGAAAAGCCAGTTACTAAGCCGTTTGCCAAGTTCACCGTTGTCGCGGCCCGACGTGCGATCAACCTTGGCCTCTATAATCGCTGGCAGGTCGTATTCAGCGTAAGAGTCGCTTTCGAGTACCTCCCGCACATGCTCGTATCGCGTCACGAACCAAATCTTTCCGCTGAGCGAACCTAGCTGCATTACCGGTTTTGTGTCGCGCAAAAGTGCGTACTCTGGGTACGGATCATGCAAGAAATGTCTATCGAACAGAGTCATCCTCGCTCCTGCCCGGAATCGCATCGATAGTCATTAGGGATGCGCGGGCGCATTGACTCCAGAGCCTTGATCAAGTTTATTTCGCAAACCACGCGAGACCCATTCTGCAAGCGGATTGCAGGCATTCATCTCGAAAAGCCGCCGATACTCGAGCTTTTTAACTTTGCCACTGGACGTCATCGGCAGCGCTGCCTTGGGAAGCACCTGAACGCCGCTTAATATGACGTTCATTTCGTCTGCAAAGGCTTGGCGAACGTCGAAGATGATGTCGCTCAGCCGAGCAGGCTCAGAGTTGCAATGAGCGTTTAGCTCTACGGCAAGTACCAGTTCTGGACGCCCAGTCAACAGGGTGGCAAATACGATAGCCCGGCTCTGGTTTAATAGTTCGTCGAACGCCGACAACGCTACCTCGAAATCCTGCGGATAGAAATTGCGGCCGTCAAAGACGATGGCGTCATCGCTGCGTCCGACTACGAATAATTCTCCGTCGCAGACGAAACCAAGATCCTTCGTTAGAACCGTGCGAGGTAGAGCCCCATCTATGTGAGGATATGCGTTTCTTCCGCTGTCTGCATCTGCACTCCAATACCCAGGCGATACGCTAGGGCCATCGACCTTGATCTCCCCGAGCGTACGTTCTGGAAGAACACAACGAGAAGACGGATCAATTATGGTGACATGGACGTGACTGGTGATACGACCTGAACTGGTCAATCTGAGCGGTCGCTCCCCCCTCTCGTTTGTCTCATTGCGAAGCCCATAAACGCTTCCCCAATCAAACGATTTGATAGTAGGCCCATGCCCTTTTTCCGCGCCGGTCACGAAAAGGGTTGCCTCGGCTAGGCCATAGCAGGGGTAAAGAGCGCCGCCGCTTAGTCCTCGACGGGCGAATCGTTGCGCGAAGCGCTCGAGCGTCTCGGATCGCACGGACTCTGCGCCTACAAAGGCCACCTGCCAGTGACGGAGATCGATACAATCTTCCTGCTCCAGAGAAATGCGGTCTACACATATATCGTAAGCAAAGTTCGGGGCGCCCGAAGAATGCGCTTCAAATCTGGAAATGGCAGCTAGCCACCGCACCGGCTTTTGCAAGAATGCGGTAGGCGACATCAGGACGGCAACTCCTCCCTTAAATAGCGGCTGCAGGATTCCACCGATCAAGCCCATATCGTGATAAGCAGGCAACCAACTGACACCAACGAGACCGGCTTGGTGACCGAAGCAGTCGCTGATGTGGCGTTGATTGGCCATGATATTGCCGTGCGTCAGAATTACTCCCTTCGACCCGCCGGTCGTACCCGACGTGTATTGCAACAAAGCAATGTCGGAGCGCATGCGGGGCTCAAGAGCATCATCCGAAGCCTGTGTTGGGGGGGGCGCCGGATAGGGAATCCAATACATTGGGCGCTGCATCTGCAACTCTCGTTGGACCCGGGCTAGCGCTGACTCTGGTCCAATCACCATGGACGCGCCGCTATCCCAGATCACGGCTTCCAGCTTTTTGAGGTGGCGTCGCTGCAGCGGCTGAGGAACAGCAATAATACCAGCGTAAAGGGCCGCGAAGAACGCCACGATGAAGTCTAGCCCGGGCGGGAACAGCAATACGGCTCGTGAATTTCGTGAAACATAACGTCGCATAGTCAAGGCTAAAAACATAGAGCGCGTCCGCAATTCGCGGTAGGTCAGCGAAGCCTCGACTTCTTCGCCATTGTTGAGAAAGACGAGAGCTCGCGCCTCAGGGGAGGTGTCGGCGTAAAAGTCGATCATGTCCGTCAACGTGTCCATTGAACAGCTACCTAGCGAGCGAGCGATCTGGCCGGCTGGACGTGGGCATTGTGCCCGGGGCGCACCAGAACGCATCGGCGCGCGAATCGAGATGGCCATCTGATCCGAGTGGAAGCACCCAGGTCGGATCGGTGTGACCACAGTCGGCATCCACAAGTATAGGCCCGTCAAACTCAGCGCACCATTTCACAACTATTTCATCGAGTGAGGCCATCGAATCGTGGCGAGGCACCCGGCACGGATAACCGACGATCATACCTGAGAGCTGCGCAAGGATACCTCGTCTTGCCATCGCCGCAAGGTAAGCATCCGCTGCCACGACATTGCCGTTGTAATGGGTGAGGTCCCAGTAAAGAATTGCTCGCGCGAAAGATGGAGCCCAATCGGTATCAGCTACATCGACAAGCGTTGAAAGAAGGCCGCCGATAAGAGGGCCGCTCGCACAACCGTGCCTGAGCCAACGCCATCCGCCGGACAGGTTTCGTGGTCGGCCAGCCATATCATGGCTCGGGTCGAATAGAAACGGCAACGGCGCATCAGTCCTTGTCCCAACCGGTCGCAAATAAATTGGATCACAGCTCATGCAAGCGATTTGAAAGTTCTGCAGTGTCTCTGGGGCTGGTGCGGGAAATTCACCAAAGTGATTGGTGAAGCACACCGGTTGAAAGGAGATTAGCCGCGCCTTTGCGAGGATCGCGAGGTTGAGAGATGCATTGTTTGAATGACTGATGAAAATTTTTGGATTACTAGCGATGCAGTCGTAGTCAAGCAGCGGCAGCAGATCGAGCGAATGAACGCCGCCGATCGCGCACAGGATGCCAGCGACGGATGGATCTCTGAAAGCGTCGTTGATGTCTGATGCGCGTTCAGCCGCCGAGCCGGCGGCGTGTGCAACAGGCGCGAATGCATTCTTACCATAACTAACCTTGAGGCCCAAAGCCCTGAGCGCGGCTTCCGCGCGCTCGCGTCGCGCTTCGCTCATAAGTGCTAGCGCCGGCCATCCGGGACAGACAACCCGGATGGTATCTCCGACCGACAGGTGTGGTGCGCGCCGAAGATCGAAGCCTGAACCAGCCACTTCGAGTGAAACCGAGTTCGCCGTCATCCATCTGCCTCCCATTTCAAGATCCCATGACTTGGATGGACTTCAATGATTGCGCGGCGGCCGAGCGCAAGTTCCAACGATTGAACTCCGGGTCCGTCGAACACGTTAATCACGACAGGGCATGTCGTGCCCTCCATGACGTCGGAAAAGAGCTTACTGAGTGATGGATCCAACGGAGTCCTAATTTCGGCAATCGGAACCGTAGCAATGATGGCGCCGGCACGTTCCAAAACGCCGAGAAGTTTGAGCCGGCTCATTGCCCGATCGAGATCTCGTCGGCGTGCTTCGGCGCTTTGTAAAAACAATATCGCGCCTGTCGATTCGGGCCAGTCGGGACCGCCAGAAAGCAAGCTCAGTGCGGAGATGTTTCCCGCAATCGCCACGCCGGTGGCGTTTCCCGCCCGGAGTATCTCTGCTTGAACAATCTGCGCCTCGCCCGACTCTAATTCGTTTGTATTGCAGGTGTGGGAGGCAACACACGGCGCTCTCTTGAGCAGTTCGCGCAACGGCGGTCCATTTCGGTAGAGCTTAACCAACTGCTGCGCTGCAGCTTCTGCTGACGATCTATCCTCAGGCATACCGATGGTCTCCACAACTGGCGTCCCAACCAAGACCCTCAGCCCTGGAAAACGCGTTGCTAGTACGCTCAATACATGCGCATGCGCCGCTGCACCAACGATGGTTCCCGTCATAGCCTGCGGAAGATGCGGCAGGATTTCAGCGAGCATCGCATCGCCGAGTGACATGCCATTGAAGCCGCATCCGCCGGAAAGTACCGCAACGGCGCCGCTGGACAGGGTCCGCGTAAGGAGCGCCGCCCGCGCGCGCGCGGACCCCGCTTGGTGAAGGAGGCCGCCCCTACAGGGGGGAATTACCTGCGTGGGCACAAATTCAGATAAGATCCGACCGGCTCTATCTAGTGCCGTTGCGTATGGTCCCGGCATTGCCGACCCAAGCTGAAGCAGGTGCCATTCTGCCATATGCTAACTCCTATCGGGCTAACAGGCGTGCTTTCTTCTTGGAACGGATTCAGCGGGAAATATGCAAGTTCGTCCGGATGCTTCGAGATTCGTATCTTAACGCTCTGAATGGAGTTGGTATATGGGGGCCGCGTTTGAGCGCCTACGCGAAGATTCGCATTAGGGCGCCTCCAACAGCCCTTGGGGCCAAATGGCGGGAAGTCGGGTAAGCAGTGCGTCGATGGATGGGAACGCCTCGAAAAGGCGTTCCGGCGCCGCAACAAAGCCCATGCGGGTTAGATCGCTGATCGCATCAAGCAGAGGAGCTGCCGATCCTGCTACGTCGCAGATAAGAATTGGTTTGTCGTGAAGACCTAGCTGACGCGACGTCAACATTTCGAACGTCTCATCCAGAGTGCCTAACCCGCCTGGCATTGCGACGAAGGCATCCGCGATGTCAAACATGCGGCGTTTCCGCAGGTGCATGTTTGGTGTCACGATCAACTCTGTACAGCGCCTGTTCACCGACTCGCGCATCATAAAGAATTCCGGGATCACGCCTACGACATCGCCCCCGGCCATCAAGGCCGCCTCCGCAAGAGCACCCATGATGCCAGCGCCACCACCCCCGTATACTAGGCGGAAGCCCAATTTTGCTATTCCTCGCCCGAGCTCGGCGGCCGCAACCGAGAAGGAGGGGTCAACTCCGGGCCTTCCTCCGCAGAACACTGCTATCGAAGCATTGTAAGACATTATTCTCACCTGTGTCCGTCGACCGTTGTGCCCGGCGTCGGGGCGACAAAATAGGTGTGCTGGCTCATCGGTCATTATGCGACCTAATCAGATCCCCCTCAATCTCAGCAATGTCATTATTATTTAGGATGCGGCTCGCGGCCCCGAACACTGCGTCCACCTGTTCAGGTTTTCGTAGACCAACAATTGCACCTGTGACCGAATTTGTACGCAGCGTCCAAGCTACCGCGATCTCCGCGGCCGTGCAGCCATATCGCCTCGCGACCCGCTTCACCCGTTCGGCCTGCTCTAGATTTACAGACAGCTTCGGCTCCTGAAAGTCAGGCTGGCGCCGCCGCCAATCATCCTCAGGCAAGCTTGCCAACTTCTCTTTTGATGTCGTGCCGCTAAGCAGTCCTGAGTGCATGGGCGAATAGACTATTACGCCGATTCCTTTCTGGGCGCAGAAGGGTAGCACCTGCTGCTCAACCTCGCGCTGCAGCAGCGAATATTGTGGCTGCAGGCATGAGATCTCGGCGATCGACAATGCGGCTTGGATTTGCGGCACGTCGCAATTTGAGATACCGATTTCACGGACCTTGCCCTCCGCGCGGAACCGTGACATAGCGACCATCGCCTCTTCGATTCCACCTTTGTACGGTGAACGCCGCGGATAAGACGGAGTATGGATCTGGTAAAGATCAATGACCTCCGCCCCGAGCCTTAGGAGGCTTTTCTCGAGTTCGCGCCGCAGTGACGCCTCGCTGAGGCTTAAGGTATAGTTCTCGTCCTTGTCCCAGCGTATTCCGCATTTTGTGAAGATGAGTGGCCTAGTTCCGCCGGCCCTACGTTTGAGCAGGGTACCGACAAGCTCTTCGGCATGACCGATGCCGTAGACCGGTGCGGTGTCGATCCAATTCACGCCCATATCAAGTGCTCGTTCCATCGCAGCGAGCGAGTCGTGGTCGGACTGAGGACCTCGACCCCAGTTCTTGATGGGACCACCCATCGCCCATGTCCCGATGCCGAGGGGTGTGATATGGAGATCGGACTTTCCCAATCTTCGCCGGATCATGAGGCCTTACTCCAAACAAAACAGGGCTGCGAACTGAGCTGCAAGCTGATTGGATTGACAGTTCTCCTCAAGCGCACGGCAACGTCGGCAGGCCGGCTGATACGAAAAACAAATGCTCGAGCTACTTCGTCGAATGCTTCGGATCCGACCGTTGGAGCTGCTGTTGGCCCGGTGTTGTCGTTCTGATGAAGTCAAGCCAAGAACGTTTCTTCGCACGGGCCAGGTCGGATCAGGTCCGTTGCGCTGGTTCGTAATCGCCGATAGTATTCGCCGGCGTTGCTGACGAGTTGAGTATTTTGCGAGGGAGATGGGTGGCTTGCTCGCGGGGCAGCTAAGCCGCCGTCGCCAGTTTCAGGTACTCCTCGTAGACGGCCGTGCTCTTGCCGAAAGAGATCGCTGCTGCTTTCGCGCCGCATACCAAATGCATCCATCGCCAAGGTTCGCGCGTAGTATGAAACTCTTCGACGATAGATTGATGGTGCTTGACGGCGTGGGTTTCCGTAAAGTCATCGTGACACGCAATTTCAGCTAGCTTTCCGATAAGCGCCTCCGAATTGTAGCCATGCTGGACGTAATATTGCGTCAGGTTAACAGTCGTCTTGACTTCCGGTACGGCTAGCATGAGGTCTTGGCTTACCACCTTTGACCAATCGGTCGGCGGCTGAGCATGAATACTCTGAATTATAGCGTCCAGGAGGCCTGCCTGCGAGCGCCCAGGCTCGGACGGGGCCGTTGGCTGGGTCGACCGCTGCGCAGGATCCATTCGGCTCTGCGTCAAACGGATCTCTGGTCCGGTATGCCAGGTTAAGAGCAGCAGTAATTTGTTGCTCACGCTGAGACCGTCGACACCAAGTAAGTAGCGTCGCAAATTTGCGCTGGTGTGAAGATGAACGTCCATTGGGTTGCCGGTCTGCGAGCGCAGGAATAGGCTGCAAGCACCGATGGAGAGAGCCTCGCCAGCGCCCTCTATTGACAATCCTCGAGCCAGCGCGTCGGCGATCATCGGCGGAATATCGCCGTAGTCATCGCATCGGCCAAGGGCCTCGCCGAGGCGACCGATTTCGTGGGTTTCATCGTCCCCCGTCTTCTGACGCAGGACACGGGTCAAAAGTTCGTGCTTTTCGATTAGTGCGTCTATTGCCGGCATTGGCGAGGCGATCGTATCATCGGAAACAATCGGATGCCGTGTCACGTAGCGCACGACCGGCCGCATCAGCAGCGGTAAGTATCTCTTGTCGATTACGCCTGTTTCAAACGCGCGCCACAGGAGGCCCGGCAAGATGAAATAATGATCATCATGGAAATTCTTTCGAATCGCCACGCTAATGAGGAGATCGAAGGCTTTTATGGTTGGCATCTGGCTCCAGAGTGAAAGAAACAGATGATCTGTATGGTTGTAGTCGCCCCACGCAACGGCGGCCTGGAATGCGGACTTGGTAGCCTCGACACCGCCAGCATCAAGAGGTTCGAACTCGAGCAACTGGTATGGCCCCATCGCGGGGTGTCGGATATTTTTGTTGGAAAGCACTACGTGTTGCAGCACCGGGATGAAGCGTCGCTCACCGTCGAGCCGATGAGCTAACTTAGAGGTCGCGTAGAGTCCCGCCAACGAATGCAGAGGGCCGCCGTGATGCTGTGATGGCATATCGGTGGAGCGAGTCACCGCCAGGGCCGAGGCCGTTAATGCTGTCTGGAGCGGAAGCCCGTTACGCAGCTTCTCCAACAAACGCTCAACGACCACTTCTGTCGGCGTCTCCTCGATGAAATTTACCAATGGCTCGATGTCTGCGGGATACTGGAGGCGGCTCGGAACTGGCATATGACCTCTCGTAAAGTAGGGCAGGCTAGCCCATTTGGATGCAATCGGAATACTTCGAGGCGCTCTAGGCGATCTGACTCTAACTGACTTGCTGGTTTCAGCCTTGCTTGAGGCCATTAGAACAAGCGCGGCGCGGGCCTGCCAATCCATTCGATCGTGCACGAACGCGAATTCTTCTCCGTACACACAAGGATGGACATGCTGTTGTGCAGCATCAGATGATCTGCGTCGACTCGGGCGCAACACTGGGGTTCGCTCGGTCCAGCTCGATAGGTCTGATGGATCACCTTAAATGCGCGCTACATCCCGCTGGGCAACGCAAGAACTGGAGCAAGCCGGCGTGAATCCACTTGAGGGGCGGCCGTCGCGCGGCGCTCGTCCAATCCGCGATTCTCGACGGATGGTTATTTTGATCCGCGATCGCACATTGGACGAGGTCGATTGTCGTCACCACCTTATCGTCGTTCTCCTGGGGGTGGTTGACGCAAAAACATCGCTACGGGTTATCAGCAAGGCTCAATCGCACTTGGAGCCTCTGATAGCGCGGTAGATTAATATCGCGACGCGCGTCGGTCACTCTGCTGCCTTAAATGCTCCGCAAGGCTACGAATCGTAGGGAACCGAAATAATGTCGACACGCGGATTTCTTGATCGAATATCTCGCGCAGTTTCATACATACCTGCACAATAGCGAGAGAATCCGCACCAAGCTCGAACACATTTGCATCCATATCCACGTGCTCAAGCTGCAATGTTTCTGCCCAAACCTTGACCAATTCGACATCCGTCACCTGTCTGACCCGCTTCGCCGAGTTCGGGTCCACGTCCGCGGACGTCATTGGGGCGTCCCTTTCATGAGATCCTCCATCAGCAGTCTGCATATTTCTCGCGGTGCAGTGCGGCCTACCATTCATCGCATCGTAAAGGACATGGGCTCAAAGTGCGAACATCTGGAGCGTAGGCTAGCCGGTTTCAGCTACCGCCGCTGAACTACGAACAGCCCGCGGTGAGCACAGAATTGTAAGGCAACTTGCCATTTGTAGGCCAATGCAAAGGCAAAGCGAAGCCGCATAGGTTCCACTCAAATCATGCGCGAGACCGAAGAGGGCCGGTCCCGCGGCGCTGATCAGCGTAATCACAGTAGAGTTGAGGCCAACGACGAGACCAAACGAACGGGGAGCAAACTCGTGCTGGATGACAAGTATCGGCAGAGAGACAATATTTCCAACGGAAAGTCCAACAATGATGCAACCAATGTAGAGAGCGGCCGTACTATCCGGCATGATTATTATCACGGCGAGGCCCGCCGCCTGCCAAGCGAAAGCGATAGATGATGCGCGTCGCTGGTTCAGCCTGTCGATAAACGGAGCCAAGGCGGACCGCCCCACAACTGCTGCGATTGCGGTAAGTGCGATCGCGATGCCAGCGCCGTCGATGCCGAGATGGGGCAACAACAGAGCAACTTGGTTGATGATGAAGCCAACTTGCGCCGTAAGTGACAATGCGAAAGGCAGGGCAATCGACCAGAAATGCAGGCTGCGGAATGCCTCTCCCTCATTCTGAAGAGCCGGACGATCATCGTGCTTTGCTGAAGCCTGCTCTGGCCCGACAACGCTAACAGCCGAGGGCGGATTGCGCCTTATTCCGATGAAGATCGTTGGGACGAGGAGGACGAGACATGCAATGACCAGTAGCGCAACTCCGTTCTCGAGGCCAAAGCGATCAATGGCGCTGGCCATCAACGGCGCTATCGTAAAGCCGCCAGCGCTTGCGCCATTTAATGCCATCTTCAAGGCAAACCCACGGCGGCGGTCAAACCAGTACGAAATTGTAATCGCAATCGCTGTGACAGTCGTGCAGGCCCAACCGACGGCCATGAGAAGGCTCCAGGCGAAAAGCTGCCAGGGAGACTGCGACCAGGTGAAGCCGATGGTCGCGACACCGAGGATCACAATACCCAAAAAGAGCAGGAACTGAGGTCCTAAGGTTCTAATGACGCGATGAACGTAGATGAGTGCAACACCGCCCGCGAAATAAAAAATCGTCGTCGCCGTCGTAATCAACGAAAGTGGCCAGCCACGCGCGTCATGCAAGACACCGACATACACAGACTTACCATAGAAGCCGAAACCCCAGGCGAATGTTGCAACGCAAAAGCAGGCAGCCACGACTGGCCATCCACGCCGGAATTCGTCAGCCGGTGCACCGCGGGACGATGGCGCCATATCAGTCACTTAAGCTGCTCCCAGCCCTCGATCGAAGCTCGACCTTCAAAGGATCGATCAAGCTTGTCGGCAGATGGCTCTTACGAAGTCATTGACGGTCTTTTCTTCCCAAAAAAGCGTCAGATCGATTTCTCTGTCCAACCAAAGCTCCAGCGCAAGGGCAAGGTCGACGGCTTCACTTGATTCCAAACAATACTCGGCAAGATCTCGATCTGGATCAACTTGAGATTTTTCGAGACTACACCGCGCTGCGATTTGCGCAACTAGCCAGTTTCCAATTTCCGCTTCAGTGCGCACGACCAATCTCCCGAACCCAAAGTGCTTGATACGATAATTGGTTCGCCGTTTCCTAGGTCGGCTCCAACACGAGAATGCCGCGCGCGCCCGCTACGGTTGCCTCGTCTTGCGAAGGAAACGTGGCTGTCGACATGCCAGTTCCCACGAGAAGAATCCGTTCGACCGGCTGCGCAGCCTGCTCCTGGCTGTAGTCCCTTAGATTGAGCAGGTAGTCGCCGCATAGAATATGTCCAGTCCGCTCGATGTTCTTGACGAACGCCGGCATCACCGGAACGCCAAGCCCTAAATGCTGGGTTTGTGCTACGATACCAACGTTGACTGTAATCAAAGCTGTTTTGCTGTTCGCGAATGTAAGTCGCCCCGACATTTTTTTCTTTAGGGAGACAAGCGCGTTGCTTAGAGCTTCATAGCAGAGTTTTGGAAATCTTTCTGAGAAGTCCCTGTTAGGGTCACTCTTTACAAGTTTCCAGTGCACAATATCTTCTTCATCCAGAATACGGTAAGCGCCGACGTCTTTTGAGATCAGGCAACTGGTGGCGCCGTCGCCGAATAATGCGAAGCCCCCCAAAAAGCCTCTAGGCTTGGTGTTCGGCCATACATCGCAGGTGAGTAAAAGTACGTTTTCCGCCCTTCCAGCCTTTATAAGACTGGAGGCTATTTTAATAGCAGTTAGCGTGCTGCAGCAGTGGCTGCCGCCGATCTCAATTACAGATACGTCGTTAACTCCAAGGGACAGCAGGGTCCGATAGAAGAATCGACTGTCAATCTTAGCTGTCGTTATAAGCGTATCAACTTTGCGAATTTTTTCAGGTTCTGCATCACTAAATTGGCCGCACATTTGCGCGAAAAGATCCTCAGCGCTCCCCTGATAGACCGAACACGATTGGTGGCCCACCGTCTTCAGAAGGTCGAGGTCCTTGGCTCTGTTTTCAAATTCGGGTAACTCGTCAATAGGCAGAATATCGCCGAGCTTGTAGTGAATAGCGTCCAGGAAGATATCCATTTTGGCCTCTCTGGCTGTGCTCTGGCCGCGCGTGAATGCTCACGAATCATCTCAATTAACCCACGTCACGCGCAGGATTCCTCACCAGAAGGGACTGTCCAGAGTTGGTGGCCACTAATAGGCAGCATCTGATGCGGATGAAAGCCGTGTTGCTACGTCTATTTCGTCTAGCAACTTCTTCTTCGAGAGCTTTCCGACAGCAGTTTTCGGCAAGCTAGGCCGAATCTCCACAGCAACCGGTATCTCGAACCAGGCTAGCTTATTTGACAGAAAGGCTGCGACCTTCCTTAAGCTCAATTCTGGTCGGCCAGGTTTAAACGCAATAAATGCTTTGGCGGCCTGGCCAAGTTCGGGGTGCGGAATGCCGATCACGATTACTTCGTTGACATCGGGATGCATGTAGATGGCCGCCTCAATCTGCCGAGGAAAGACCTTGTGGCCAAGCGAGATGATCATATCCTTCTTGCGATCAGCAAGAGTAAGGTAGCCATCCTGGTCGAGGAAGCCTATGTCGCCCGTGTGGAAGCGGTTACCGCGAAAGACAAAAGCCGTCTCATCCGGTTGCTTCCAGTACCCGCTCATCAATTGAGGGCCACGAATGCAGACCTCTCCTTGCTCGCCGTGAGGCAGAACAGTCATACCCGTTTCAAAGTCGACAATTTCTATTACGGTGTGTGGTTGAGGGACGCCAACGGTGCCGGGCCGTATCGGACCTTCGAGGGGATGCATTGCTGCCACTGCCGCGGTCTCGGTCAAGCCGTAGCCCTCTCTCAGCATTTGCCCCGTTAGCGTCTCAAACTTGGCAAGCATATCCGCGGCTATAGGTGCGCCGCCGCAGGTGCAATATCTTAGCGAGGACAGGTCAGATATCTTGCTTTCAAGCAGATCAATAATCGCGGCGTACATGGTTGGAACAGCGGCAAAAGTGGTGACGCGCATTCGCTTGATGTCGAGTAAAATCTGTTCGGGATCGAAACGCACGTGCAGAACTATGTGCGCAGCTGCAGCTATTGAAGAAAGCATAAGAATCGACATGCCAAAGACGTGGAAGAGAGGCAGGACGACCAACGTCGTGTCCTTTCCGTAGCGTCGGCAGTTGCCAGTCCAGGCGAGGTCAATATTGACCATCGCACATAGGCCTGCATGTGAAAGCATCACTCCCTTCGGTAGCCCTGTCGTCCCGCCCGTGTAAAGAATGACTGCAATCTCTCGATCCAGTGCCCCCCGGGGATGGTAAACGAACAAGCCGTCATTGGCGATGAGGTCCTTGAATTTCATCTCGCGCGGCTCGGGCGTGCGGTAAAACGAGGGCGATACGGAGAGAATCCCTCTGCAGGGCAGGTCCTCCGCCGTGCAAACGACTAGTGTATCTAGATCTCCACTTTTCAGCAGCGGAGCGATGCGTTCGGAGATTTTGGTCGCTGCAAATGTAATGGCTAAACGGATCTCTGAATCCGCCACTTGATTGCGTATTTCGCCTTCAGCCAGTTCTGGATTAAGCAGCACGACACGTCCGCCGGCTACCAGAATCGCGAAGAAACAAATGACCAATTGCGGACAATTCGAAAGATGTAGGCCGACTTGCACGCCCGGACCCACTCCCTGCTGCTGCAATCCCCTGGCCGCTCGCTTTGCAAGCTGCCATAACTCTGAATAGGTCAAGACCTGATCATAAAATGTGACTGCTGCCCTTTCCGGCAGCTTATCTGCTGCCTTCTCGAGGAAGTGCTCGATAGTCGCGGCTGGAGGCAACGGAGCTCCCCACTGAGTGCCAACGGGATATGATTTCTCCCAGATATGCGCTTCCAAGAACTTCTCCCTTAATTCTTGTAAAAGACTGAATCTCGGTCTCTCGCATGGATGCTTCAATATAGCGCCAAGCCGAGCACGCGGTGCCAGCATACTTTGTTTTACAGAGCAGAATATTCTCGCGGTTGCATCGCGACCACGCCAAGTTCGACACAGCGTCGATGATTGCGCTGAGTTCATACAAGCCGAAAAGCGGAGAGAAGGGGGCGGGCCTTGACCGATTTGACGAAATCGAGAATGACAGCTGCGATCGATGGAGGGAAATATTTTGAGGGGCCGCGATGGCATCAAGGGCGACTTTGGTTCGTCGATTGCCTCGCCCGAAAGTTGTTGAGTATTGGCCCTTCACGAGACCTTCGGCAACATGCAACGTTTAACGATGCTCCCTGCGGCATGGGTGTCCTGCCTGACGGTAGGCTTGTGGTTCTGACAACTTTTCGCAGGCGTTTGCTCGCTTTCTCTAATGAGCAACTATCGCTCTATGCGGATTTGTCCCACATTGCCGCCGGCACGCTGGGCGATATGGTCGTCGACGGATTGGGGCGCGCGTATGTCGGCGACCTTGGCATCGCTTGGCCGCTAGCCCTAAAGCGAGGAGCTACGGGTCGTATCATTTTGGTCATGCCAGATGGCAAGATGCGCGTCGTAGCCGAGGGATTACACTTTCCTACCGGAATCGCGGTCTCCGCCGATCACCGCCGGCTCACGATTGCCGAGATGGATCGCGCATATCTGGCTGAGTATGACATCGATACCGACGGCGGCTTGCGCTTCAATCGAGGTTTCGAATGCGCTGAAGGACCCACGGGCATTTGTTTGGATCGTGACGGATCGATTTGGGTCGCCTCATTTGGCGAGGGCGCCTTTGTCCAGCTGGACAGCGAGGGAAGAGAGCGGCGAAGAATTAACCTTCCGGGACGGCGAGGCGTCGCTTGCGCTCTCGGCGGTGATGATAGAAAAACACTGTTTTGCCTAAGTGCTGCTACTTCTCCTCAAGAGCTCAAACACGGAAGGTCGTCTGCTCGGATCGACCTCCTTGAGGTCGAAGCTCCCGGTTCCGGCTATCCGTGACTATCGTCCCGCTTGCAAAGCACGCGAGCTTTCCAAGGTGTCCACTCGGTGCGATGAGTTAGTCGGTGTTTGTAGGTAAATCCGCGCTCGCCGTCGCGCAGTAACATAGGCGTAAAGTGATCACGACAATTACTTGGTCAGGTCACTTGGCCACTTAATCTTCGGTCACGGTCTATGCGCTCAGCCGGTGCCAATTTATTTTCGGTGAAAGGACCTAGGCGCGTCGTGTCGTCCACCATTTCGACGGACACGAACCGCCGCGTCACGACCGTGGCAGCGACGCGTCCATGCCTGGATGGCGGGATATCGGTCCGTCGGTAGCTCGATGATACGCGAGGGCGATAGAACGCCAGCAACATTGATATCCGCGACGGAAAAATCTCTGCCCAGCAAATATTCCTGGTGGATCAGCACAGACTCAAGGGCTGCCATGGGCCTGTCCAGCTCACGAATTGCCGCTATTGCAGCGGCCTCGTTGCAATCAGCCGATTGTAAGGACCGGTGAAATCGAATCGCTTCAAGCGGCTTCTCAAGCTCGGCCATTGCCCAAAGGGTCCACTGCCAGGCGAGTGCCTCTCCCTCAAGCGACCTAGGATAGAGCGGCGCAGAATCGTCGCTTACTGTTCCATATTTCTTGGCGAGATACATATTGATCGCCAGCGACTCCCATAGACTAAAGCTGCCATCAATGATCGCAGGGACGCGCCCATTCGGGTTTATACGTAGAAAGCGGTCGTCTCTCAATGCATCGTCTTCGATTCCCCAGGGAATATGCCGAAATTCCAGACCGAGCTCGGCGGCCATCCACAACACACGCATTGTGCGAGATTTTTCGCTACCGATGATCGTTAGCTGAGTCATGTTTCACCAGGTGGAAAACGGACACCCGGAGCTACCTCATGCTGATTTCCGGGGGCCGCGTCTTGCTAGCTGCTGGGTCGTTAGTCCGATGACTTGACTAATCTTTCAGTCGTATTTCAAGACCTCCCTATATCGGCCGAGGAGATAGTCGCCGGACGTTGTAGGTTTGTATTTCGGCACGTCGCCCTCACGCAGGCAAACATCCAAACATTGAACGGGTGTACGATAGTCAAGGTTGAAGAACATCGGGATCGAGAAGCGCTCTCTCCCGCCAGGAGCTATCACCCTGTGAGGATTCGAGACATACACGTCGTTTGTCCATATCTTGAATAGATCGCCAAGATTTACGACGAACGTATCCGGGATAAATGGCGCGCCGATCCATTTTCCGTCTCGTTTTTGTATCTCTAATCCTCCTACATCATCCTGCGCCAGAATCGTGATCATGCCAAAGTCGGTATGCGGTGCAGCGCCAAAGCCATTGTCTTCTGCCGACTGTGCCAGGTAATGGAGCAGTCGTGCGGCGACCATCGGCTTTCTGCAAAAGCGTAGAAAGAATTCATCGTCCATGCTGAGGCTGGCTGCAAATAACTTCAGGAGCCTCTGACCAAGTCCGATAGTTGCCACGAGGTACGCTTCCGAAGCTTCGCGTAACCACGGGTGGGCGCTCGGCCATCGATTTGGGCCATGTAGAGGGAGGCCAGCAGCTACGTCCGGATCGTCGACCGGCAGATCGATCATAAAGTCAAAGCTCTCATGCAGATCTGGAACGTGGCCCGCATGCTGATTGATGCCCTGCGGCATGAACCCGCGTCGAAACCTCTCGTCTATCTTATCTTTGAGCTTTTCTTCGAACGGAAGTGCAAAGTACCGACGCGACGCCGCAAAAGCGGCGTCGGATATTTCCCGCGGAATTCCATGATTGCAAACGTAGAAGAAGCCATAAGTTTGACACGCGCTCCTGAGTTTCTGAGCTAATGAGGCAAAACCACCGGACTGAGAACTCAGCGCGAGATCCAGAATTGGAATCTCCTCCGCCGTCGCTGTTCGAGATGCGCGTGAACTTGAGTGCATGATACCGTCACTCCGAAGATCGAATATGGCAAAAACGATCCGAGCTAGGCCACTGCCGGGTGACTGATCGCGACAAGTGGATAGAGTTCCGGATCCAGCAGATTGCCATGCGCGCCACCGTAGTCCTTCGCAAATTTGTGCGTTGCATCGAACCGCACCGGCGCAACCACATAATGGAGTGCAATTCCGCAGCGTGGACGTGAGCTCCAGTTTGGGCCTGATGCATGCCAAGTCAGGCCGGTATGGAAATGCACACAGCCTTTCTTTACTGGGCACAGCTCAACATCGACAGCGCGACCGCCATAGTTGTTTGGCAAAGGACGGTCGTCGCCCGCGTAAGAGGCGATCTCCTCTATAAACTCGCTGGCGTCGCCCCAATTCTGCGATCCAGGAACCATAGACATGGCTCCGTTCTCTTCGTCGGCGTCATTTAACGCGATCCAGGCCGTCAATTGGTTGTATGGGTGCATGAAGGGTAAATACGCAGCATCCTGGTGCCACGTGTGAAAACCACCAGATTCCGCCGGCTTGTAGAAGAATCTATCTTGCCAAAGATTGAAGCTTTCAGCTCCGGTCAGGTCGCTCAGAGCGTTGATGAGCCGTGCGTTTTTATGCAGCCGGTTGAACTGCTCGAATCTCTGCCACATATTGCGAATATGTAGGAGGGGGCGCCCTCCATGTCGAAAGTCGTGTACCCTTTGATGATGGGGGTTGTGCTCATCGGTCACTACGGAGCTGATGATCTCAAAAAGCTCATCGGCCTCGTCGTCAGTCAAAAGCTGGTCACCGAGCGTGAAGCCATGTTCTGCATATTCTAGCACTCGTTCCTGATCGACCAATGATCTATTTGATTTAGATGTGTCCCGCATATCTATCTCCATTTCAGCTCGCGGTTCTCCAAATGTAACGTGATTATTCTGCAGTCTGCCCTGCCGGCCGTGACGCATCGGGCAACCCGGCATAGTTCACTGAGTATAGCTTGCAGAGCTCCACAATACCGTCGGAGCGGACCTTCCAAGGGTCCTTGCAGGCGCCGCTGTATCGCTCGCCGTCTTGTTCACGCCGTACAATTTCGGCAAGCGGTGCTTCCAGGATGCTTCCAAGGGATTTCTTGAGCGGGATGAAATAGCCACAGGGATAGACATCTCCACGTGGGTCGATAGTCACCGAGTCCCGTGGTGCGCGAACACAGATCGGACGGTAGTCGTCGTCGATATAGGAACCCAGTTCTTCGCGGCGCACACGATCGACCTCAAACCAGATCCAAGGCCGTGTCCTTGCCAGCACTCTTACTCGCTTCAGGTATCGAGTCCAGGCCTCGAAGTCGCAGCTAAGCTCCTCCCAATGGTGCACAGCCGCGCCAATGCGCCCGCAGCTGAAGAGCAATAGCCTTTCGACCACCAAACGTTCGGCAAGGGCAACCAGATCGTCGGCATGGTCGACGCTCTTCTTCCAAACGACCGAAATCATATGTGTTGGTATCTTGGCCTGCACCGAAAGCTGGACGGCATTTACCGCTCGATCGAACGATCCCTTGCGTCGTCGAATCTGGTCGTGCACCTCCGCAGTATGTCCATCGATACTGAAGGTCAGCTTGCTCACGCGTCCGACAAGTCTTGCGATTAAACGCTCGTCGACGATCAGGCCATTCGACGTGATCGCGGGCTTGATATTGTTCAAATTCAGCGCGTCGAGCACATCCCAGAAGCCTCGATAAGCAAACGCCTCACCACCCTCTAGGTGGACGTGCCGTGGCTGCAACGACCCGAGCTGTCTAGTAAGACCGAGGACGGCCTCCATCGGAAGACGGTCAGGGGCCTTCGGCCCGCAAGATGCGTAGCAATGCGCACATTCAAGATTGCAGGTATCGAGCAGACGTATAAACACATGATTTAACATTGCGCTCTCCACTAGCGCTGAAAAAAATGTTCTTCGTCACCCCTGAATACGTGTTGATCGCCGCCACCACCGGTAACAAGACCGAAATACGCGCCATGCTCCGGGTACGATTTCACCAACCGCCTGAAGAGGTCGTGCGCGCGATCCAGCGACATAGGCTGCACCTCAGCGTGCGCGCGATCCTCAAGGAGAACGGTAGTGTATGAATGTTCCTTGTGAACGGTCGTAATCTTCGGCCGGTATTGCTTCAACGTGAGATAGGCCCGGCCAAAGAATGGGCGATAGATCTCGCAGAAGTTCTCGTACGTGAGCGCATCAAACAGAACGACCACGAGCTCAAGGGTAATGCCAGGAGTATTCAGAAGGCCAAGTGTGTTTTGATGAGGCAGGTCGAATGCCAGGCGTCCGGTTACGCCTGATGTGCTCGCTGCCGTCTGTGGTGTGCCCTTAAGGCTGACGCTAAACTCGTCGACGTGAGGGCTGACCATACGAAGTCGTTGGCGCGCACTTGCGTTGGTAGCCACGCTGGTATAGCCGCCGCGCCTTCGCACTTTCGCGCCAATATGAGCTACGAGTTCGGGAAACATGAGAGGCTCGCCTCCGGTAAGATAGATTATCCGTCCGCGGTCGACCTCTTCGTCGACGAAAGCTTCGATTTCCCTAAGAGAAATGGGAGACCAGCCAGGTAGATTGTGATCGTCGTCCTTGGCGTATCCACCGACATCACAATAGGGACACGCCATATTGCATGGGGCGACCATCACCAAAGATGCATATCGTCCAAATCTCGGGCCTGGGATCCGATATGGAAACGCGTCTCTCAAGAGTCCGAGCATTGGGTATTCTGGTTTAAGGGACTTGGCATTAGACGCGCTTAGCTGATCGGACGACGCACGCTGCCTGCTCTCGGTGACGGCCATGCTGATTCTCCGGTAGGACCGCGCACAAGGACGTAATCCGAGCGATGCTTCGCATGAACTGGGGAGATGCCACGATCGGCGCGTTTGTGCGCCTCGCAGTAAAGCAGCAAGGTTCGAGATGTGGCGAGTACATAGTACGATGCCAAAAAGAATGCGTACGACAATCCATTGCTTGCATTCTACGCGGGGTCCCTATGCACGAAGACACAGCAGTGTTTGCGAGCGAGACCCGGACAGCGCACCTGCAGTGGATGATCGGTTCGATAAGTGCCAGATCGCAACCGTGCGCGGCACCGTTCAGAGCAAAATTTGTACGGGGGGCGCACCCGCCTTGAAGCCGGCGAACCGCCGCGACCTGTAAACCGCGTCGGTCAGCGAACGCAAGGTCTGCCAAACACGCTGGCCTGCCTAGCCGTCGAAGCAAAAAACGTTCGAAGCGAAATCGAAGTACTGGCGTCAACGGGCCTCAAATAATGACGAGATTTGTTTAGTGGTCACGCCATCAACGACAATTCGACGCCTGTGGGAAATTCCACAGCGGCGCGATTACCGCAAAGCCTGCAGGCTCCGCATTCTATTGATCGGCAGATGTCCCAGCGTAAAGTCTGCTGATGCCTTCTTTTACGAGGCTTGGCAACCGCTCGTATTGTTCTTCAAAATGGAGTTCCAGGCACGAGATCGCCGGTGAGATCTCTCCCCGGTGAAGTAGCTGGTCAATCTCGCCGATGTCCGTGACGAGTTTGCCCCGAGACCCATAGTCCTCGATATCTAGAGACCGAATGTAATGCGTCCGGTCGACAAAATTAGAGAGGGCTCGACTCAGTGCGGAATTTGGTGTCAGCGCAGAAATCCGCTTGTAGGCTGTCTCGATATACACAACAGCTGCGGCACTATCGCAGCTTGCGCTTTCGATCGGGAGCATCTCGGGACGGTCACTAAGCGGCATCTTTTCGCGTTTCTTGCTGCTAAGCTCGATCGAATCTCGAAGCAAGAACCATCCAAACTCAAGCAAATCGCGCATTTCCTTAACGCTTAGGGGGCGGACGAAGAACCCTCGATTTGGCACGGAGACTAGATATTCCTCCACACAAAGGCGGCTTAAAGCCTCTCTGACTGGTGTGCTGCTGACCTTTATGCTGTCAGCAAGCTCCGCAACGACGAGCCGTTCTCGCGGTCGAAACTGATAACGTATGAGGCGCCCCTTCAAATAATCATAAACGTTAGACGAAGTCACTTTAAGCTGATGTTCACCAGCCCCACAGAGGCTGGCCGAGACCGTGGTGCCCAACGACATTGCTCACCCCACTAACGCCACTCGCCATAATCTTATTTTTGAGAATATTATCTAAGTTACAATTATAGATTGCGCTGTAAATATGACTTACAATCTATACGAAAGAATGTTTTCTGTTGTTGTGTGTCTAGCGCGAGTAAGTCGACGCGGAGATTGTGAGCTTCGAACCGTCGTATAACCCCTATAGCAACGGCTTGAGCAAGGAAGGGAGCCTGAGCATTTTCCGCTTAATGTAAGCGAGATCATCATGGGACCATAGAGAGCAGAAAGTTTCTTGATATCCTAAAATTTAACAAATAATTTGATGCAAACAGTTCTGTGTCTGTGTCAGAGGGCGATTCGTTCGGCGACAACCTCTCACGAAGCAACCAACGCCTCCAGGAATTCTTCCATCGACGGCTGCGACGCATTCTGCAGCTTGAGAAGATCTTCGACCATGAGATTTGTATAGCGCCGCAGTTGCCGCCAATCTTTGTGACCCGTGACGAGTGCGACCTTTTCAATCGGGAGTCCCGCCTCGAACAGTCGGCTTGTTCCCTCGTGACGCAGATCGTGGAAATGCAGGTTGTCGATCTTTAGCTTCTCGCATGCCCGGGTGAACGCTGCACTCACCGTTCACCGGGGAGGGAACCCTCGATCGCCCGCGCCAACGGAACCTCCGGAGCGCGACAGCTAGCACGCCACATCTGTACGGTGGTCCATTCTCATTGTTGATCATGTGTTGCTTCAGGCCTTTCTTGAATCGGTCGATCAAAACGCAGGGTGTTCGCAGACCGGTCAATTCAACGCTCGCCGTGTTTCCCATGTGAAGCAGCGTGCCGAGAGGCAAGCACTCGAGCTTCAATCCCGAACGAGCATGAACAAAACGGGATAACACGGCTTGCAACAATACTTGGCTGGCAACCCCTGCGTTCAGGACGCAGGGGGTCGCTCACTCCGATTGCACCCGGCGGGCGCGGGGACTTGCGCGATCCATAATCGCATCGGATGGACGAATCCTGACCCTAATTGCCGCGCGAGTTTTCGGAATTGTCCTGAGGCTGGAGTAAGTGATGACCCCGTGTTCTTGGGGGCGACGCCTCATCGAGTTCTTATCGCGCAAAAGACGATTGAGCCGAACGTTGGCCTAAGGGTTTAGGTCAAATCGACTTCGAGGCCCGGTGCGGCGGTATGGAAAAGTAATGCAACATGGAATGATGCTTCACGTCTTTTTGAAGCATCTCTCGGTGATGGCTTTGATTGCGTCGCACTAGCACTCGACAGAAGGGCATTGATCTAACTGTGGCTCATCGCTGATTTGCATTTCGAACAAGGATTGAATTTCTGTGCCTTCGGGACTGAATAGAGGGAAAGCAAGTCTATACGTCCACTTCAAAAGCTTCGCGCGGCTATGTCGGTATCTCGTCGACCAATGGCACGCATGTTGAGGCGAGCAGCCACATGGGATCGGAAAGCAACGCGAGATGGCCCACCATGAGAGGCATAACGAGACACGATTCTGTGCTTGAGTTTCCACTGGAAAAACTTGCCATGACGATTCGAGAAGCCGCGCAGCTGTCATCGCTGGGGCAGACATCGATCTACAAGGCGATTCGCGAGGGACGCTTGCGTCACCGCAAATACGGTACGCGGACGATCATCACCCGTGCCGATCTCGCTTCGTTTCTCGACAGCTTGCCCTCGCAAGGAAGAGTTTCGGGATCGGCTGATCCAAAGTCTCGATAACCACTTGGTCGTCAGGCCGCCTTAACCGGCATCGTCTTTACTTTAGGGGCTCGCGTTGCAAAATCGGCAAAGGCCTGCATGACGATGCGACGCTTCTTTATGGCCTCGCCCCTCTTATAGGCCTTTTCGGTCTCATCACCTGTAATGTGATGGAGGCAATGCTCGATGATCTCCTCCTCAAAGTCCGTTTCTTCCTGCGCCCATGTGCGGAATGTGGAGCGGAAGCCATGCACAGTAAGCTTCTTGTCGCCGGCGATTTCCTTCAAATGCTTGAGCATGGTCATATTGGATATTGGCCGTTTAAGGCTGCGGCCGGGGAAGACGAAATCGCTGATGCGATCCTCGTGAGCTGCGCGCAGGTAGCTTGTTGTCTGCTTCGGTAGCGGCGTGCGCTTGGCGCGCTCGTTTTTGGTGTCACGGTGGGTCTGATCCCAGAGGTGCTCGTTGAAGTTGAGGTGTGTCCAACACATGTTTTGCACCTCATTGGTGCGCGCCAGGGTCAAAATGGTGACCTCGAGCGCCCGCGCACTCTGATCAGGAATGGTGGCGAGCGTCTGCATAAAGGCGGGCAGGTCGCGATAGTCCATCGCTTTGTGGCTGCCGCGCGTGGTGCCGCGTCGCGGTTGCTTTGGCATGATCGGTGAGAGGCGGCTATCCCAATCCGCCGGATTGTCTTTCGGCCTAAAATTGTGGGCGATGGCCGCGTCGAGGATTTTCTTGATGCGCTGGCGTGCGTCGCGTGAGGTTTCGCGCTGGTGCCAAACCGGTTTTAGCGCCGCGACGACGTGCTGGGTCTGGATCTCGTCGAGCGGAAGCTTGCGAAGCGGCCTGCAGATCACCTCGACGATGCGCTTCAGCTTGCGACGTGCAGCGGGGTGCTTCAGTCCCGTCTCGAAGGTCTCCCGCCATTCGTCGGCGAACTCCCCGAACAGACGTGAGCACTCAGTGCGGCGCTTTTCGTCGCGCTGTTCCTTGGGGTCGATGTTGTGAGCGAGATCGCGCAAAGCACTGAGGGCCAGGGTCTTGGCATCGCCGAATTTGACGATCCTGGCCGACCCCAAGCCCATTCTTTTGACGATGCCACGGCGCTGATAGCGGAAGCTCCAGCGCCGGCCGCCGGTCTCTGCGACAGTGAGATAGAGGTTGTTGCCGCAGGGGTATTCGCCGGCTGGGACGGTCAGGTAGTTCTTCCCGTTGATTTTCGGTTTGGTTGACTTGGCCATGGTCTTCCATAAGGGCCTGAGCTGGCGGAGGCCCGGGTGGAGATTCTAACTCAAATCGAGGGGCAGCTGAAGGGGCAGCTGAAGGGCAGCTGCTCTGCAGGTGGCTACCGACGGCCGGCGACCGCATGCGGCCGTCCGCGATGCGAAAAGCCCCTGCGGCACTGGGGCTTTTTGCATATTGTCGCGAACGGCGGCAATGGGATGTGAAGAGCGGCGACGGTGGGATTGGCGCACTCGGAGAGATTCGAACTCCCGACCCTCGGAATCGAAATCCGATGCTCTATCCAGCTGAGCTACGAGTGCGCGCGGCGCCACCATAGCCCGGCGATTTATGATTTCCAGTCTTAATGTTGCTCTGCGAAAGGATTTTTGGGGGTGTTCCAGAGCTCCGGCTGGGCGAAAAAGCCACCCGCACGTTCACGGTCGATTGATCATGCCGAGAAGCTGGTTCACCGCGCTCGGGATCGGCGCGATGATCGGCTCGGAGAACATCCTCTGCAGATCCGAGGCGGCGTCGCCCAGCGGGCCGCCGCCGATGATGACGGCCTCGGCGCCATCCAGCGCGATGCAGGCCCTGACCGCGTCGGCCAGCTCCGCGCGCAGCCGTCCGGCATCCGCCGCCAGGGCTCTGGGGTCGCCTTGGGTGCTGCGCAGGCCGGTATAGGTTGCCGCAAATCCGAGGTGTCGGGCCTGCGCCGCAATGGCGTCGGTGAGTTCGGGGGTCACGGTGGCCACGCCGAAGCGGCGGCCGTCCGCATGGGCTGCCCGCATCGAGGCTTCGCACAGACCGGTGCAGGGAAGGCCGGTTTGTTCGCGCAAGGCCTCCAGGCCGGGATCGCCGAACGCGCTGACGATGAAACCGAGACATCCGGGCCGGTGCGCGAGCCCGAGCTCAACGACCTCACCGGCGCTGGCATCCAGTTCGTGCGGCGTCACGATCATGGCCGGCGCGCGGGTCGCCGTCACGCCGACGACGGGGGCACGATCGCCCGCCGCGCCGCGGGCGATGGCCACCATCATGTCGGTGGTCGCCTGTGCGCTGTTCGGATTGATCAGCACGATCCGTCTGTCGCCGGGTCCGGGAATCATACGTCTATTTACACAGCCGCGGCCGCGATGACGCAACGGGCTTTGTGACCGGGGCGGTCACCGTCCGGGACGCTCCGGGAGATGACGGGCGATGCATCATGCCGCATTGACTTGACGGCATCGGCGGCTGCTCGATTTACGCTGTGGCTCAACACCATGGGCAACCAGCGTTTTGTTGACACGCCCCAACGATTTCGGCTGTATGATTGGCGTTGGTTATTCGGTTTTTCGTCCGCGTGAGGTGGGATAGCGACTAAACACAAGATGCACAAAAGGCGGTCGTCAGAATTGCCGTGCATCAGGGGGAGGGATATCGTTCATGCTGGACTTCGTTCAGCAATTGGTGAGCGGCGTCGCGCTCGGCTGCGTTTATGGCCTGATCGCGCTCGGCTTCGTCCTGGTATACAAAGCCACCGAGGTCGTCAATTTCGCCCAGGGCGATCTGATGATGCTGGGCGGCTTTTTCGCCTTCACCTTCATCAGCATTCTCGGCCTCAATTACTGGATCGGCTTTGCCGGCGCAGTCGCCGCCATGGCGCTGTTCGGCATGCTGGCCGAGCGGATGGTGGTGCGCCCGATCCTGGGTTATCCGCAGTTTTCCATCATCATGGCCACCATCGGGCTTGGTTATTTCCTGCGCTCGATCGCCGGCATGATCTGGGGCACCGACGATCTCAAGATCGAGACGCCGTTCAGCCAGGGTGTGCTGCGGATCGGTTCGCTGGTGCTGGCCTATGACAAGCTTTCGGTGATCGCCGCCACCATCATCCTCTGCGCCCTGCTGTATCTGTTCTTCAACCGCACCACGCTCGGCACCGCCATGCGGGCGAGTTCGGAGAACATGCTTGCCGCCTATTACATGGGCATCCCGGTCAAGCGGGTGGTGGCGATGGTGTGGGCAATCAGCGCCGCGGTCGCCACCTGCGCCGGCGTGCTGCTGGCGCCGATCACCTTCATCCATTCCAATGTCGGCCTGGTGCTCGGGCTGAAGGCGTTTCCCGCCGCGGTGCTCGGCGGCTTCGGCTCGATCCCCGGCGCCGTGGTCGGTGGCGTGCTGATCGGCGTGATCGAAAGCATGGCCGGCTTCTACCTGCCCCAGGGCTGGAAGGATGTCGCGCCCTACATCGTGCTGCTGCTGGCGCTGCTGCTCAAGCCCGAAGGCCTGTTCGGCCTTCATGCGCGCAAGAAAGTCTGAGGCGCGTCCATGCGGTTCAAGTTCAAGACCGACTATGACGACGACATCCGGCTGGTGCCGCACAGCGGCTACGTGGTGTCCTACGGCGTGTTGCTCGCGCTGCTGCTGATTGCGCCGTTCGTGCTGTCGAGCTACCTGGTCAGCCAGTTGGTGTTCGTCTGCATCTACGCCACCGTCGGCGTCGGACTGCTGATCCTGACCGGCTTCACCGGCCAGGCGTCGCTGGGTCACGCGGCCTTCCTTGCCATCGGCGCCTATACCACCGCCTACCTGCAACAGCTCGGCGTGTCGTTCCCGGTGTATTTCCTGGCGTCGGGTGTTCTGACCGGCGTGATCGGCGCGATGGTCGGCTTTCCGGCGCTGCGGCTGCAGGGCATCTACCTCGTCATCGCTACGATTTCGTTCGCTTTCATCATCGAGGAGGTGCTGGCGCGGTGGGAGAGCGTCACCCACGGCAACGAGGGCATGCGGGTGAAGACCATCCAGTTGCTCGGCACCAGTGTGCCGCGCGACAGTCCCGCCTTCTATTTCCTGTGCCTTGGGGTGCTGGTGCTGACCATCGTCGGCGCGCTCAACCTGCTGCGCGCGCCCACGGGGCGCGCCTTTGTCGCCATCCGCGACAGTGAGACGGCGGCGCGCAGCATGGGCATCAATGTGTCGCTCTACAAGGTGAAGTCGTTCGCCATCAGCGCCACCATCACCGGTTTCGCCGGCTGCCTGTTCGCCCACAAGCTCTCCTTCATCAGCCCGGAAATGTTCACCCTGCAGCTGTCGATCGAATTCATCATGGTGATCATCATCGGCGGCGTATTCAGCCTGCACGGCGCCGTGCTGGGGGCGATCTTCATCGTGATGGTCGATCCGTTCCTGACCTTCCTCAAGGACGATATCCCGAGTGTGGTCGCCGGTGTCGCGGCCGCGTTCGGCGCTGGCTCCGCGCGCGCCACGAGCATCCAGAACGCGGTCTCGGCGTTCGCCTCGGCGAACGGCCTGAAGGGCGCGATCTACGGCCTGATCATCATGCTGTTCATCCTGTTCGAACCGCTCGGCCTTTACGGGCGCTGGCTCAAGATCAAGCTCTTCTTCCAGCTGTTCCCGCTGTACAAGCGCGCCACTTTCAAGCGGCAGAAGATCTATGTGAAATCGGAGCGGAACCGATGAGTTATTTCCGCGTCGAAAACCTGTCCCTGCATTTCGGTGGTCTGAAGGCGGTCGACGCCGTCAACTTCGCGGTGGAGCGGGGCGAGATCCTGTCCATCATCGGCCCCAACGGCGCGGGCAAGAGCTCGATCTTCAACCTGATTTCGCGAATCTACAACCCGACCTCCGGGCGGCTGTTTTTCGAGGACCGCGACATCACCCAGGAGCCGGCCTGCGATATCGCGAGACTTGGCATCGCGCGCACCTTCCAGAACATCGAGCTGTTCGAGAACGCCACCGTGCTCAGCAATCTTCTGGTCGGCCGCCACCGCCATTCCACCACCCGGCTGTGGCAGGAGCTCCTGTTCCTGCCGAACGTGCGCCGCAACGAGAAGGCGCATCGCCGGCATGTCGAGCAGGTCATCGAATTCCTCGATCTCGAGGCCTATCGCGACAAGCTGATCTCCGGCCTGCCGTACGGTGTGCGCAAGGTGATCGAGCTGGCGCGGGCGTTGTGCACCGAGCCGAAGCTGATCCTGCTCGACGAGCCGTCGTCCGGGCTGAATGTGGAGGAGACCGACGACATGTCGTTCTGGATCCGCGACATGAAGAACGAGCTCGGTGTCACCGTGCTGATGGTGGAGCACGACATGACCCTGGTGAACCGGGTGTCGGACCGGGTGATCGCGCTGAACTACGGCCGGGTGCTGGCGATGGGCTCGCCGGCCGAGGTGCAGGCGCATCCCGATGTCGTCGCCGCCTATCTCGGCGCTTGAGGGGGTGAAAACCATGAGCGCACCCGACATCATCCTGAGACTCAGCAACATCGAGAGTTATTACGGACCGATCATGGCGATCCGCGGCATCAGCCTGGAGGTGCCGCGCGGTAAGATCGTGACCCTGCTCGGCGCCAACGGCGCCGGCAAGACTACGGTGCTGAAGACCATTTCCGGCATTCTCGATCCCCAGAAAGGCACCATCGAATTCCAGGGTGAGCCGATCCAGCGCATGGAGGCGGACAAGATCGTCCGGCTGGGCCTTAGCCATGTGCCGGAGGGGCGGGAGGTGTTTCCGTTCCTGAGCGTGCGCGAAAACCTGATGATGGGCGCGTTTCCCCGCCGCGACCGCGAGGCCATCGCCGATGATCTCGAGCGGGTGTATGGTTATTTCCCGCGGCTGCGCGAGCGGCTCAATCAGCCCGCCGGGCAATTGTCCGGCGGCGAGCAGCAGATGCTGGCGATCGGGCGGGCGCTGATGAACCGGCCGGCGCTGCTGCTGCTGGACGAGCCCTCGCTCGGTCTGTCGCCGCTGCTGGTGAAGGAGATCTTCACCATCATCCGGCGCGTCAATGAAGAGCAGGGCATGTCGATCCTGCTGGTCGAGCAGAACGCCAAGGTAGCGCTGGAGACGGCGCACTACGGCTACGTGCTGGAGATCGGCCGCGTGGTCATGAACGATAACTGTGAGCGCCTGATGCACTCCCAGGATATCCAGGAATTCTATCTCGGTGCCAAGGAGCAAGGCGCGCGGGGCGAACGCCGCTGGAAGAAAAAGAAGACGTGGCGTTGAGAGAGCCACAGGACATCAAAACGAGAGGCCCGATCAACGGGCCCGGATAACAGGAAGGCACGTCGACGAGGAGGAGGATGCAATCCATGGCCGGACCTGCAGTGCTGACGGTCGCCGACACCATTGCGAAAAGCTTCGTGCTCGCGGTGGAGACGCGCGGCGATCGCCCGGCGATCCGCGAAAAGAAGTTCGGCATCTGGCAGCCGGTCAGCTGGCGGCAATGGATGGTGGCCGCCAGGGAGATCGCCTATGGCCTGCACGCCATCGGTTTTCGGCCGGGCGATGTGGCTTCGATCATCGCCACCGCGGTGCCGGAATGGCTCTACGCCGACATGGGCGTGCTGTGCGCCGGCGGCGTCTCCTCCGGCATCTATCCGACGGATTCCGCGACCCAAGTGCAGTATCTCGTCAACGACTCCGCAACCCGTGTGATCTTCGTCGAGGACGAGGAGCAGCTCGACAAACTGCTGGCGTGCCGCGCGCGTTGTCCGACACTGGAAAAGATCGTCGTCTTCGACATGGAGGGGCTGAGCGGCTTCAGCGACCCTATGGTGATGTCGCTGGCGGAATTCACTGCGCTTGGGCGCAACCACATGAACGACCGCGCCGCGCTGTGGGATGAGATGCTTGCCAGCCGCGGCCCGAACGATCTCGCCATCCTGGTTTACACTTCGGGGACGACCGGGCCGCCGAAGGGCGCTATGCACGCCAATCGCAGCGTCACCCATCAGATGCGCCACGCCGGCGACCTGTTCCAGTCCACCGACAGCGAGGAGCGGCTGGTGTTCCTGCCGCTGTGCCATGTGGCCGAAAGAATCGGCGGCTACTACACCTCGCTGGCGCTGGGCTCGGTGATGAATTTTGCCGAAAGCCCGGAGACCGTGCCGGACAATCTGCGCGAGGTGCAGCCGACCGCGTTCCTCGCGGTGCCGCGGGTCTGGGAGAAGTTCTACTCGGCCATCACCATTGCGCTGAAGGACGCGACGCCGTTCCAGCGCTGGATGTACCGTTACGCCATCGGCACCGGCTATCGCCTGGTCGACTGCAAAGTGGAAGGGGTTGAACCGCCGTTGGCGCTCAAGCTCGCCAACCGGATGGCCTATTGGCTGGTGCTGCGCAACATCCGTCGCATGCTTGGGCTCGATCGCTGCCGGCTGGCGTTCACCGGTGCGGCGCCGATCGCGCCCGACCTGATCCGCTGGTATCTGGCGCTCGGCATCGACATGCGCGAGGTTTATGGCCAGACCGAAAACTGCGGCGTGGCCACCGTGATGCCGGCCGACCGCATCAAGCTCGGCTCGGTCGGCAAGGCCGCGCCGTGGGGCGAGGTCAAGATCTGTCCGCGGGGCGAGATCCTGATCAAGGGCGACTTCCTGTTCATGGGTTATCTCAACCAGCCGGAAAAGACCGCGGAGACCATCGACGCCAAGGGCTGGCTGCACACCGGCGATGTCGGCTCGATCGACAATGAGGGCTTCGTCCGGATTACCGACCGGATGAAGGACATCATCATCACCGCCGGCGGCAAGAACATCACGCCGTCGGAGATCGAGAACCAGCTCAAATTCTCGCCCTATATTTCCGATGCCGTCGTGGTCGGCGACAAGCGCCCTTATCTCACCTGCCTGGTCATGATCGACCAGGAGAACGTCGAGAAGTTCGCCCAGGACCGCGACATTCCCTTCACCAATTACGCCAGCCTGTGTCGGGCGGCGGAAGTGCAGGACCTGATCTGGCGCGAGATCGAGGGGGTCAACGCCAACTTCGCGCGGGTCGAGACCATCAAGCGTTTCTTCCTGATCGAACGACAACTCACCCCTGAAGACGAAGAGCTGACGCCGACCATGAAGCTGAAGCGCAACTACGTGAACAAGCGGTACGCCGTCGAGATCGACGCCATGTATGCGGGACAGGCGGTGGCATAAGGTCGCAATCATCTTCGCTGTGTGTGGGCATACGATGATCGAAATGGCGAAGGCCTGACGGCCCCGGGCCTTCGCTCCATATGGGCCAACGGAGAGGAGACTGACATGTCGAAATCGTTCAAGGCGTTTGGCCTTGCGGCGGGCGCCCTTGCGCTGGCTCATCTGCCGGCGATGGCGCAAACCAAGGTCACCAATGACGGCATCTCGGCGGCGGAGCTGGTCCTCGGCAGCCACCAGGATCTGTCCGGCCCGATCAAGGGCTGGGGCGTGCCGGTTGCCAACGGCATGAAGATGGCGGTCGAGGAGCTCAATGCCGCCGGCGGCGTCCAGGGCCGCAAGCTCAAGCTGATCGTGGAGGACTCAGGCTACGATCCCAAGCGCGCGGTGCTGGCCTCGCAGAAGATGATCGAGCGCGACAAGATTTTTGCGATGATCGGCCCGATGGGTTCGCCCACCGTGCTGGCCGCCCAGGACATCCTGTTCGACGCCGGTGTGCTGCAGCTGTTTCCGCTGACGGCGGCGGAATTCACCTTCAAGTTCGATGCGGCGAAGCCGCAGGAGCGGCTGAAGTTCAATAATCTCCTGCCTTATGTCGAAAGCACGCGCGCCGCGGTCAAATACATCATCGAGGCGAAGAACTCTGGGAAGCCGTGCGTGATGCACCAGGACGACGAGTACGGCAAGAACGTGCTCGATGGTTTCACCCAGCAGGTCGAGGCGATGAAGCTGACGGCGGCTTCAGTCACGAGCTACAAGCGCGGCGCATCGGATTTCAGCGCGCAGGTCGCCAAGATGAAGGCCGACGGTTGCGATCTGGTGGTGCTCGGCACTGTCATTCGCGAGACCATCGGCGCGATGGGTGAAGCCAGGAAACTGGGATGGGATGTGACCTTCCTCGGCGCCACGCCGACCAACGTGCTCGAGGTGCCCGCGCTCGGCAAGGAGGTGGTTGAGGGACTGTATGCCGCCGCCGGCTTCGAGATTCCTTATGAGGACACCGCCAAGGGCAAGGTCAAGGATTGGCTGATCAACTACAAGAAGGCGTACGGCGTGGATGCCAACACCCAGGCGATCATCGGCTACAACGCGATCATGACGTTCGCGCATTATGCCAACAAGGCCGGCAAGGACCTGACCGGACAGAAGATGCTGACCGCACTGGAATCCGGCGACGTGTTCCAGGACATCTTCAGTTCGCCGCCGACCAAATTCTCCAGCACCAATCATCTCGCCAGCACCATCACCCAGGTGCAGCAGGTCAAGAACGGCCGCTGGGTCCTGACCAAGGACAGCTTGTCGTTCTGATGGCGCATTGTTGTGTGCGCGGTGCGTTGCAGCACCGCGCACACGTCGGGAATTTGTCCCGGTCGTTCTTGCGGGGCCATCCCAAAGTGACGCTGGGACGACGATAATCGTCGCTGCACGTTTCACCAATCCCGCTGTGCGAAACGCATCAGCCGAATGTTTCAGATGTAACGCGAGCATCTGTTGACGGGACTCCTCACGCACGCCAACATCTCGACAAGTCCGTGAGAGACTGTTGGGAGGATATGTATGGCTTGCTCCGATCGAGTTGCCGTTCGCGCTGCGTTTGCGCGTGATGTTCTGAGCGCGGTTTCCAGAAGGTTACTGTCCCCTTGCGTACAGACTGCGATGGTCTTGGGCGTGGCCGCTCTCGCGTTCGGCTCGGGCGCTGCAGCGCAAGAGGCGAAGGGCTCGCCCGAGCATATCAAGGCGGTGACATCGGCGGTCGACGGCGCATCGATCCGCGCCAATGCCGCCACCTCGAAGGATTGGCCGACGGTCGGGCTCGATTATGGCGAGACCCGGTTCAGCAAACTCAACCAGATCAGCACTGATAACGTGAAAAATCTGGGCCTGTCGTGGTCCTACAATCTCGAATCCTCGCGCGGCGTCGAGGCGACGCCGATCGTGGTCGATGGCATTATGTATGTCAGCGCCTCCTGGAGCGTTGTCCATGCCATCGATGCGCGCACTGGCAAGAAGATCTGGACCTACGATCCCGGCGTGCCGCGCGAGATCGGCTACAAGGGCTGCTGCGACGTCGTCAACCGCGGCGTCGCGCTCTACAAGGGCAAGGTGTTCGTCGGCGCTTATGACGGCCGGCTGATCGCGCTCGATGCGGTGACCGGCAAGAAGGTTTGGGAAACCGATACGGTCATCGATCGCTCCCATTCCTACACCATCACCGGCGCACCGCGCGTCGCCAATGGCAAGGTGATCATCGGCAATGGCGGCGCCGAATACGGCGTGCGTGGTTATGTCACCGCCTATGACTCCGACACCGGCAAGCAGGTCTGGCGCTGGTTCGTGGTGCCGGGCGATCCCAGCAAGCCGTTTGAAGATGAATCCATGGAGGCCGCCGCCAAGACCTGGGATCCGTCCGGCAAATACTGGGAGAATGGCGGCGGTGGTTCGGCCTGGGACACCATCACTTACGACCCGGACCTCAACATGGTCTATATCGGCACCGGCAACGGTTCGCCGTGGAACCGCGACGTGCGCAGCCCCGGCGGCGGTGACAATCTCTATCTCGGCTCGCTGGTGGCGTTGAACGCGGAGACCGGCAAATTCCTCTGGCACTACCAAGAAACCCCCGGCGACAATTGGGACTACACCTCCACCCAGCCGATGATCCTGGCTGACCTGACCATCGATGGTGCGCCGCGCAAGGTGATCCTGCACGCGCCCAAAAATGGCTTCTTCTTCGTCGTCGACCGCACCAACGGCAAATTCATCTCGGCGAAAAATTTCGTCGATGTGAACTGGGCCACCGGTTACGACGCCGGCGGCCGTCCGATCGAGGTGGCTGAGGCGCGCTCGTTCGACAAACCGTTCGATTCCATTCCCGGGCCGTTCGGGGCGCACAACTGGCATCCGATGTCGTTCAACCCGAACACGGGTCTGGTGTATCTGCCGGCGCAGAACGTGCCGCTGAATCTGACCGGACAGCCGAAATGGAAGCACAACGGCAACAAGCCCGGCGAGTTCGGCGGCAACACCGGCTGGAATCTCGGCTTCTCGCTCAACGTCGCGCCGCCAAAGAGCCTGCCGTTCGGCCGGCTGATCGCGTGGGATCCGGTGAAGCAGAAGGAGGTCTGGAGCCAGCAACATGTGGCGCCGTGGAATGGCGGCACGCTGACCACCGCCGGCAACCTGGTGTTCCAGGGCACCGCTGACGGCCGCTTCGTGGCCTATAACGCGACCACCGGCGAGAAGCTCTGGGAAACGGCGACCGGCACCGGCGTGGTTGCGGCGGCGTCGACCTACCTGATCGACGGCGTGCAGTACGTCTCGGTCGCGGTCGGGTGGGGCGGCGTGTTCGGCCTCAGCCAGCGCGCCACCGAACTCAACAGTCCGGGCACGGTCTATACCTTCGCAGTCGGCGGCAAGGCGCCGCTGCCGGCCTTCACGAAGTACCAGACCGAGGGGCTGCTCGCCGGGGTGAAATACGATCCCGCCGACGTCGGCCCGGGGACGCTGCTCTATGTGTCGAGCTGCGCGACTTGCCACGGCGTTCCCGGTGTCGACAGGGGCGGCAACATCCGCAACCTCGGCTATGTCAGCCCCGAGACCATCACCAACCTGAAGGACATCGTGTTCAACGGTCCGTTCAAGTCGCAGGGCATGCCGGACTTCACTGGCAAGCTGTCGGACGGTGACGTGGTCAAGATCATCGCCTTCATCCAGGGCACCGCCGACGCGATCCGGCCCCAGGCCGCGGCTCCGCCGGCGAAATGAGCTGATACGGGCCGGTGTGGCGGACATCCGTCACACCGGCCAGATTCGGCTTTGGGCGCCTTGGAATTGTGGTTCGCCGGGGGCTCGTGGGCCTTCAGGCGAACTTCTGAGGTCTGGATCTCTGTCTGATTTTATCTTTATGCTTCAGGTAATTGTTCGGATATTCGAAGATTTTCGATGAGCGTTGCCATGCTTAACGAAATTCAAACACACTAACGCCAGACTCTTCGCTAAGGTCTCGGGGCACAGCTCCTCTGGCCGCATCACCCATCCGGTTGCCGAACTGCCCATGCGATTCATCGTCCTGCTGATCTCGTTGCTTGTTGCGACCAGCGCGCATGCGAACCTGCGCATTACCCGCGACCATGGCGGCTATGTCGAAGAGTACAAGGCGAAGTACGAGCAGATCCGCAAGAACGGCGAACGCGTCATCATTGACGGCATCTGCAATTCGGCCTGCACCATGGTGTTCGGCATCGTGCCGATGAACAAGATCTGCGTCACGCCGCGCGCCAGCCTCGGTTTCCATCAGGCCTATTACGACAAGTCATTCACCTTCGGCATCAAGGTGACGAGTTACGAAGGCACGTCCGACCTGATGTCCTATTACCCGAGCACGGTAAAGGACTGGATCCGCCGCAACGGCGGTCTCACCACCGAGATGAAGAAGATCAAGAACGGCATGGATCTCTGGAAGATCGTCGATCCCTGTCCGGAAGATTTTTGAGCGGCCCGCGCTAGCCTGTCCCACACGGACCTAGGCGAGTTGCAGCGTTCCCGTCATCACCGGCACGCAGCGGCCGCCGATTGAGGTCTGCGTCACCCGTCCGTCCTGCTTGATGGCCTGGGCTTCCAGCCGACTTGGCCGGCCCATTTCCACGCCCTGTATGATGGTGAGGGACAGCGCCAGGTCCGCCTCGGGGCGCAGCTGCGCCAGCAGGCCGGCCAGCGCCACATTGGCCGATCCGGTGGCCGGATCTTCATGAATGCCGTGGCGCGGCGCGAACATGCGGCAACGGATATCGACGTCGCCGTCTCCGACGCGGACATAGAGGAAGACGCCGGTCGGCCCAGTGGTGACGTGCCGATGAAATGCGTCGATGCGCGGCGTGGCCGCGGCCAGCGCTGCGAGGTCCCGGACCTCGGCGAACATGAAGCCGGCGCCGCAGGACGCGACGCAGGGCCGGTGGTTGGCGAGTTCGATCGCCTCGAGCGGAAGCGCGCAAGCCTCCGCGATCGCCAGTGGCGCGATCTCCTTGCCAATGGTGAGCGTCTGCGGTGCCGCCAGCTGGGCGCCTGCAACGGTCGCGCCATCCCGGATCAGATCGATCGGCACCAGCCCGGCCTTCTCCTCGAAGATGAGGCGATCGCCGGCGATGGGCCTGCCGCAGCTTTCCCCGGCACGCCCCAGCACGAACGCCGTGCCGACATTGGGGTGGCCGGCGAACGGCATCTCGGCGCGGGGTGTGAAGATGCGAACCTCCGCGGTGTTCGCGGGATCCCTCGGCGGCAGCACGAAGGTGGTTTCCGACAGATTGAATTCGGCGGCGATCGCCTGCATCTGCGCCGTCGAAAGGCCCACGGCATCGCGCACCACGGCAAGTGGATTGCCCTTGAACTGGTCGGTGGTGAACACGTCGAGAGTGGTAAAATTGAGGAACTTCGGCATCGGGGGCTCGCGTTTTGCGGAGGCTCTTCTCCATCAATGACCGAGGACATCGGTGCGGTGCAACCTGAACATTGCTCCCGGTGCAATGTTGTCCGGGCGTCAGCCGGCACGGCTTCGCGCGTGCACAATCCGCAAAGCGTTTGCAGCCAAGCATTTTGGGCCGGTCGGACCTGCGTGAATTGTGATTGCGAGGGGGCGCCTCATCGGGCAATCAGGCGCCATCATGAAGCTTTCAATTGCGAATCTCGCCGTGCGCGCGGCGCCGGCGATTTTTGTCGTGCTCTGGAGCACCGGCTTCATCTCCACCAAGCTGGCCCTGACCGGCGCTGAGCCTTTCACCTGGCTCGCGCTGCGGATGGCGATCACCATCTGTCTGCTGCTTATCATTGTCGCGCTCACCCGCCCGGCCTGGCCGAAGGGCAGCGGCATCTTTCACAGCGCCGTCGCCGGGCTGCTGGTGCATGGCGTCTATCTGGCTGGCGTCACCATCGCGATTGCCCATTCGATCCCGGCGGGGCTCTCGGCCCTGATCCCGGGGCTGCAGCCGATCCTGACATCGACCTTGGCGAGCCGCTTTCTCGGCGAGCGGGTCACGCCGCTGCAATGGGGTGGCCTGCTGCTCGGCCTCGCCGGCGTGGTGCTGGTGCTGCATAACCGCTCGCTGACCGGGCAGGCGGGCTGGGGCTGGGTCGCGTCCATCGTGTCGCTGATCGGCATCACGCTGGGCACGCTGTACCAGAAACGGTTTTCCAGTCGCATCGACTGGCGTACCGGCAACATCGTCCAGTATGCCGCCTGTGGCATTTTCTTCGGCATCGGCGCGCTGCTGTTCGAGACCCGCGCCATCCACTGGCATCCGCAATTTATCCTCGCCGTCTCCTGGGCGACGCTGGCGCTGTCGGTGGGCTCGGTGTCGCTGTTCTACTTTCTGATCCGCAGATCCGGTGCGACCGCGGTCGCCAGCCTGTTTTATCTCACGCCCGCGGTCACCGCCGTGTTCGGCTATGTCTTGTTCGACGAGCGGCTCGATGCGCTTGCGATCGGCGGCATGGTGCTGTGCGCGATCGGCGTGGTCATCGTCAATCGCGCGGCGCCGCAGTAGAGCGTTTTCCAGCCGAAGCATGCCCTCGGGCTTGACCCGAGGGTGAGTACCGGTTTTCCCACGCGGCACACGCGAAGCGTTTGCGCGGAGAATACGCTGGCCCGAATCGGGTGAATTCGGAAATATCCGGTTCGGGGCGCATTCATGGCAACACACGACAGCACTTGGGAAATATTTCTTCACGTCCGGATCATCATGGGCGTCGTTGTCGCGTTGAGCATCGCGCGGCTGCTGAGCGGGGCCTCCCGTTTCATCCAGCATCCCTCGGGGGCCAAGCTGTCATGGATCCACCTCGGATGGGTGGTTTTCATGCTGGTCTCGCTGGTCCATTTCTGGTGGTGGGAATTTTGGCTGTCCGCCATCAAGCAGTGGACCTTCGAAATCTACCTGGTCCTGTTCGGCTACACGATCGTGCTCTATCTGCTCTGCACCCTGCTGTTTCCCGACGACATCAAGGAATACCGCGGGTATGACGACTACTTCTTCTCGCGGCGAAAATGGTTCTTCGGCCTGCTGGCGCTGACCTTCGTGTTCGATCTCGCCGATACGCTGGTGAAAGGTGTCGGCCATATCGACCGGTTTGGTGTCGAGTATGTCGCGCGCGGCGCGGCCTATTTCACGCTGTGCGGGATCGCGATGATCACGCCCAATCGCCGCTTTCACGCGGTGCTCGTGATCGGCAGCCTGATCTATCTGCTGGTGTGGATTCTGCGCCATTTCGAGACTCTGAACTAGCGCCGAATCCTAGCCGCGTGTCTTCGCATAAGCCGCCAGCGCCCGCGCGCGGGCAGCGGCGTGATCGACAATCGGCTCGGGATAAGTCTGCCCAAGCATGACACCGGCGCTCGCCAGTTCAATCGGCATTGCGGCCCACGGCTGGTGGATGAATTTCGGCGGCAGCTTGGCCAGTTCCGGCACCCATTTTGCGACATAGGCGCCGTCGGGATCGAACTTCTCGCCCTGCAGCACCGGGTTGAAGATCCGGAAGTAGGGCGCGGCATCCGCGCCGGAGCCGGCCACCCACTGCCAGTTCGCCGGATTGCTGCCGGGGTCGGCGTCGACCAGGGTATCCCAGAACCAGCACTCGCCTTCCCGCCAGTCGATCAGCAGATGTTTGATCAGGAACGAGGCCGCCACCATGCGGACGCGGTTGTGCATGACGCCGGTGTGCCAGAGTTCGCGCATGCCGGCGTCGACGATCGGATAGCCGGTCCGTCCGCGCTGCCAGGCGGCGAGTCCGCGCTCGTCATGCCGCCAGGGGAATGCATCGAAGGACGGCTGCAGGTTGCGCTCGGTGAGATCGGGGTAATCGTAAAGCAGGTGGCGGCAGAATTCGCGCCAGCCCAGTTCGCTGAGGAACTTGTCGATGTCGGGGGCGATCGCGGGACGCTCGGCCGCAGCGAAGCGGGCCGCATACCACACCTGGCGCGGACTGATTTCACCGAAGCGCAGGTGCGGCGACAGCCGCGAGGTGGCGTCGTGATCGGGGCGGTCACGGCCATTGGAGTAGCCGGCGATGGCGCCGTCGAGAAAGTCGCCGAGCCGGCGCTGCGCCGCGGCTTCACCCGGTGTCCATGTGGCACGCAGGCCGCCGGCCCAATCCGGCCGTGTCGGCAAAAGCCCCCAGCGCGCGAGTGTCGTCTCCAAGTCGTCACCGAGCGCGGGGCCAGGGCGAAGCTCCCTGGGCGCCGGAAGCGGTTTCGGCGGATCGCCAAGGCCTCGCACGCGATTCCAGAACGGCGTGAACACCTTCAGCCCGCACCCCTCCTTGTTGCGGAGGTTGGCGGGGCCGACCAGCACGTCGCCGCGAAAGCTCGTCCAGGCGAGCCCCGCGCGCTCGATCTCGCGGGCCACGTCGCCGGCAACCTGGGCATGGGCTGGAATGTCGATTTCGTTCCAGGCGACGTCGCTGACATCGGCCTCGCGCGCGACCTCGGCCACCACCTTGGCCGCTGCTCCTTTGCGCAGCACGAGTTGTAGCCCATGCGCGGCAAGGCTCTGGGCGAGGGCGCGCAGCGATTGTGCCAGCCACCAGCGCGCGGCGCCGCCGAGCGGGCGGGCCTGCGGCACGCGAAGCGTCGCACTCTCTTCATCGAGGACATAAAGGCAGATCAGCGGGGCGCCGCGCGCGGCAGCGGCGGCCAGCGCCGGGTGGTCCGACAGTCGCAGATCGTCGCGAAACCAGACCAGTACCGGTTTGACGGATGGCGAAATCATTCAACTCCGGTATTTAGGCACCAAAAAATGAAGCCCTGGGTTGCTTCGGCCTTGGAACTCTCATCCAGCGCAAATTAAGCCGACGGTAAATAAGAACTCTTAAAATCGGGCGTTTTCATCACCACCCGATTCACGGAGAAAGCTGGCATGGCCCAGGCCATCAAGGGAAGTGCCTTCGCATTCCTGCGCTTCAACCTGGGGACAAAAGCCGTCCTCAGCGCCGCGCTGCTGATTGCGATCAACACGGCGCTGGTGGTCGGGGCCGGCTATTGGTCGCTGACCCGGGATTTCGATGCCCGCGCCGAGCGCGACATCGACGTCAACCTCCGCACCCTCAGCCTGGCGGTCGGCGAGAGCTTTCGCGACGCGAAGATCGCGGTTCGCAACGGGGTGGTGGACCGCATCGAAATTCCGGCGATGCCCGAATTCAAGGATCACGCCATTGTCGATCGCGCCACGTCCTATGTCGGCGGCACCGCCACGCTGTTCGTCTATGACGACGCGTCGAAGCAGTTCGTCCGCCGCACCACCAATCTGAAAAAGGAAAACGGCGACCGCGCCGTCGGCACGCAACTCGCGGGGGATCATCCCGCGCAGGCCGTGCTGCGGCGTGGCCAGGCCTACAAGGGCCCGGCGGTGCTGTTCGGCCAGCGCTTCTTCACGGCCTATCAGCCGGTCTTCGATGCCGGCGGCAAGGTGATCGGGATCGTCTATGTCGGGATCCCGACGGCGCAGCTTGACGCCATGCTGTGGCAGGCGCTGCAAGCCATGGCGATCGCGGCCTTGATTGCCGCGCTGCTCGTGCTCGGCCTGACCATGCTGATCGTTCGCCGCGTCACCCGTCCCTTGCAGGCCGTGACCGAAGCCCTGACCGGGTTGGCCAAAGGCCGCACCGATGTCGAAGTGCGCCATTCCGAACGTCACGATGAAATCGGCGCGCTGGCGCGCACCATCGAGGTGTTCAGGACCAATCGGATTGAGCGCCATCAGCTCGAGAGCGAGCGTGTCAATGCCGAGCGGCTGGCGATGGAACGGCGCAAAGCCGACATGAGCACCTTCGTCGATGCGTTTCGCGGCAAGATCAGCGGCGTCATCGAACGCGTGCTGGAGTCGTCCAGGCAGTTTGAGACGGTGGCGCAGCAACTTTCAACCACAGCGGAATCGACCGCTGCGCTGTCGGGCCGGTCCGCAAACGCATCCCGGCAGGCCTCGGAGCATGTCCGCAATGCTGCCGCCGCGTCGGGCGAACTGTCGGACTCGATTGCCGAAATCAGTCGCCGGGTTCAGGAATCCAACGGCGTCGCGGCCGATGCCGTCCGCCAGGCCACCGCCACCGACCAGCGGATGGCGGAGTTGTCCAAAGCCGGCGACCGCATTGGTGACGTGCTCAAGCTGATCACGTCGATCGCCGAACAGACCAATCTGCTCGCCCTCAACGCCACCATCGAGGCGGCTCGCGCCGGCGATGCCGGCCGCGGCTTCGCGGTGGTCGCCCAGGAGGTCAAGACCCTTGCCGGGCAGACCGCGAAGGCGACCGACGAGATCAGCAGCCATATCGTCAACATGCAGCGTGCGACCAACGAATCCGTCGAGGCGATCAAGGAAATCGGCCAGACCATCGAGCGCATCAGCCAGATCAGCACGTCGATCTCGGCGGCCGTCGAACAGCAGGGCACCGCCACCCACAGCATCGCCGGCAGCGTTCAGGCCGCCGCCAGCGGCACGCTGGATGTGGCCGACAACGCCGATCGTGTCGCGGCCGGCGCCGGCCAGACCGGCGAGACCTCGAGCCGTATGCTGCGGTCGGCGCAGGAACTGTCGGGCGAGAGCGTGCATCTCAAGGCCGAGGTCGACAAGTTTCTCGACAGCGTGCGGGCGGCCTGAGGCAGAGGAGGCGGATTGAAACCCGCGAGAGGTGTGGCACGTAGTTCGATCGACAGATCGATGCGGAGGTCGACGTGAAGCGCCATGCCATCCTCTATCTCGCCACCCTGATCGTGATCGTACCGATCGATTTCCTGTTTCTGGGACTGGTGGCGAAGGGTTTTTTCACGTCGCAGGTGGGCGACATGCTGGGCACAATTCGCCTGGCGCCGGCTGTGCTGTTCTATCTGCTCTATGTCGCGGGCATTCTGATCTTCGTCAATGCCTCGGCGGCCGCGACGCCGCAATCGACCCTGCTTTACGGCGCGCTGTTCGGCCTATTCTGTTATGCGACGTTCGAGCTGACCGCATTGTCGCTTCTGAAGCACTGGACATGGCCGGTGGTTTTGGTCGATGTGGCCTGGGGCACGTTCGTGACCGCGGTGGCGTCGACGCTCGGCCTGATGATTGCCGACAGGATCGCGCCGCGCGCCTAGTTTACCCGGAAATGCTCTCCGGTGTGTCGCCGGCGAGCGCCTCGTCGACAGCGGCCTGCGCATGCAGTGTCGTGGTATCGAACAGCGGAACGGAGCTGTCGTCGGCGCCGACCAGCAGCATGATTTCCGTGCAGCCGAGGATGATGGCCTCCGCACCGCGTTCCACCAGGCGCGCCATGATCGCGCGATAGGCGGCGCGTGAGCGCGACAACACGGTGCCCGCCACCAGCTCCTTGTAGATGATCTCGTGCACCACGGCGCGGTCCGCGTCGTCGGGCACGATCACGTCGAGCCCGAACTTGCCGGCCAGGCGCGCCTTGTAGAACTCCTGCTCCATGGTGAAGGCGGTGCCGAGCAGGCCAACTCGCCGATACCCCGCGGCCGCGATCACCTCGCCCGTCGGATCCGCGATGTGGAGCAGCGGGATGCTGATGTTGGCCGTCACCTCGTCGGCCATCCGGTGCATGGTGTTGGTGCAGATCACGACAAAGTCGGCCCCGCCGCGTTGCAACCGCTCCGCGGCATCAACCATCGCGATGGTCAGCGCCGGCCAGTTGCCGTCGTGCTGCAGGCGTTCGATCTCGCCGAAATCGACCGAGAACATCAGGCTGCGGGCGGAATGCACGCCGCCGAGGCGTTCGCGCACCTCCTGATTGATGATGCGGTAGTATTGCGCGGAGCTTTCCCAGCTCATGCCGCCAATCAGCCCGATCGTCTTCATCGTTTCCGCGATCCCTGTCAGAAGCGCGCAAGGATAGAGCGTAGCGGCGATTCAATCAAAGCCGTCGTGCAAAGCCGTCGTGACAGTGGAACTTACCGCAACGAACCTGCCTCACGACAAAGGCCGCTGTCGCGGCCTTTGTGTTGTCCCGGTCAATTGGATTGGTCGCGGCCTTATTTTGGTTGCGGCACGATCCGGATATACGGCTTCGGTGATTTCCATCCCTGCGGATAGATCGTCTTCGCCTCGTCGTCGCTGACCGAGCCCGCGATGATGACGTCCTCGCCCTGTTTCCAGTTCGCCGGCGTCGCGACGCGGTGTTTGGCGGTGAGCTGCAGGGAATCGATCACGCGAATGATTTCGTCGAAGTTCCGGCCCGTGGTCATCGGATAGGCCAGCGCCAGCTTGATCTTCTTGTCGGGGCCGATGATGAACACGGTGCGCACCGTGGCATTGTCGGCGGCCGTGCGGCTGTTGGCGTCGCCCGACGTGCTTTCCGGCAGCATGTTGTAGAGCTTCGAGATCTTCAGGTCGGTGTCGCCGATCAGCGGATAGTTCGGTGCCACGCCCTGGGTCTCGCGGATGTCCTCGGCCCACAACGAATGCTTGGTGACGGGATCGACGCTGAGGCCGATCAGCTTGACGCCGCGCTTGTCGAACTCGCCCTTCAGGCGGGCGAGGGTGCCGAGCTCGGTGGTGCAGACCGGCGTGAAGTCTTTCGGATGCGAGAACAGCAGCGCCCAGCTGCTGCCGATCCAGTCGTGAAAACGGATGGGTCCTTCGGTGGTTTCAGCCTCGAAGTCCGGCGCCACCTCAGGGTTCTGTCGAGGGATTGGGGTCTATCGGCTGAATCCGATCAGTGCAGTTTATCGCAACGGATAAAAACTAACGATTGGACAGCATGACCGCGATAGGCGAGGGTTATTCACGCAAGCTGGCGTGTGAAATGTTCCTGCACCAAGGAGATTTAACCGTGTCTCAAGCTGCTACATCAACTCCAACGTCCCAAGAAGAATTGCAGTCGCCATCGGTGCTGACCACCTACAAACAGCTTCTCCGCGCGCAAGGTTACCTGCACCTCACCGGACTGCCGGATAATTTCGATCATGTCATGTTTGCGGAACAGTTCTCACCGCTGCAACCGCAATACGATGGCAGATTCATTTGGTCCATCAAGGCAGATCCGAAATTTGATGAACACTATCATTCGTTGAATACAAAAGCGCTCAACCCTCATACGGAGTGCTACGAATTTGACGGTACGCCTCCGGAATATCTGGTCTTGTATTGCGTCAAACCGCCAGCGGATGATGGTGGAAAAACCCAACTGTTTGATGCGGTCGATTTCGTTGGCAAGCTCGATACCTCGGTGCAGAGCTATATTTCAGAACGAGAGTTCTCATTCGTATCCAGCTCAGGCATTCAAGCGTCAAGTTTGGGTAAAACCGCGCGCCATAAAATATACGAGAAGCGGAATGGTGGTCGCCCGATCCTGCGCTTTAGTTACAACTGCATGGAGAGAAATGGAGATCAAATTGCAGAGGATTTTTCAGAGAAGATGGTCGATCAGTTCAAAACGGATCATAAGTACATCCGGTGGTCGAAGAACGACTTCTTGATCTGGGACAACTTTCGGATACTGCACTCGAGGGACGCATATCAAGATCGAACCAGAGAGCTCAAGCGGCTTTGGCTTGGCACGTTGCATAGTTAACCAAGCGCTCGCCCGTTTGGCGGGCAAGTTGGCGCGTGTCGTAGAAACTTGAAAAGGCAGTCACTGTTGCGGCTTTCTGCGTTCACAGCAACGAGACAAAGCCGACGTGGAATTTCGTTCGATTGAACCTGCGAAGCGCCAGCGCGGCGTGTGATGCGCTGGCGAGGATGGCGGTCCATTCCCGGACGAGACCAGCCTTAAATCGAAGACCAGCCTTAAATCCAGGTATCTGGAATCTAGTTACTTGATCTCGCGTAATGCATGTCTTGCTCTTGCTCGATCTAGTCTTGCTCGATCCAGAGCAGGCAGGTGGCTTCGGATTGCCAAGATCTGGATTGCCAAGAGCGGCCACTGGTCTTTGCAATCCTTCCGATCAACTGGAGACCTTGAAATGCGAGTGCCTAATAGAACCGATGTTCTCATTCTTGGCGCCGGAAAGATTGGCGCTGCAATTGCAGAATTATTGATCGAAGGGCGGTATAGCGTCACGGTATTGGATGTCCAGTCTGCGGCGCTGAGCCGGCTAGGATTCCTTAATTGCAACGTTTGTGTCGCTGACATCAACAATGAAACGATTCTGTCTGCCGAGATTTCAAGGCATGCCGCCGTCATCAGTGCCCTGCCATTTGGACACAACATCACCGTCGCCCGATTGGCAGCCAGTGCGGATGTCCACTATTTCGACTTAACGGAAGATGTAGCGGTAGCCCGTGAGGTCAAGCGGCTGGCTGTTGGGGCTAGCTCCGCATTTGTTCCCCAATGCGGACTGGCGCCGGGCCTGGTTTGTGTTATCGGCAACACAATTGCTCAACAATTCGATGACGCCTTAAGTCTGCAACTGAGAGTCGGCGCGCTTCCGCAGTACTCGACCAATTCTCTGGGATATGGACTGACTTGGAGTACGGAGGGTTTGATTAACGAGTACTGCAACTCCTGCGAAGCGATTATTGACGGTGTCTCCACATCTGTTGAACCGTTGAATGATGTCGAGAGGATTGTTGTGAACGGGACCGAGTTTGAAGCATTTAACACATCAGGAGGATTGGGTTCGTTATGTGAATCCTGGTTGGGGCGTCTGAACGAGCTGTCCTACAAGACCCTGCGGTACCCTGGGCATCGTGACCGAATAAAATTCCTGCTCCGTGATCTTCAGATGTCGAAGGATCGCCCGACGTTGATCGCTATCCTGGAAAAAGCGATCCCTAGAATCACTCAAGATTTTGTAGTTCTGCTCGTTTCAGGAACCGGCATGCGCGACGATCGGTTGGAAGAGTCGAGCTACTCGATGGAGGTGCGGTCCCGGGAGCGGAAAGGGCGTATCTGGACGGCAATTGAACTGACAACGGCGCTGGGAGTTTGCGCCATGGTGGAGCTGCTCTTTACGGGCGCTCTGCCCCGACGGGGTTTCGTTAAACAAGAAGATGCAAAGCTCGAAGATCTTCTGGGCAATAGATACGGCAAAATATTGTGCGAGGTCGCTGAACTTTCACAACATACCATCGGCGTGTCTCGGCCGCTGGGAACGCCGTCGTTTGCGCCTGAAAGTAACGTCGTATCCCTCATTTGACTCGAGGTCGACAGTATGCGCTCCCTAAAGCCCCAACTCATCGTCCTGTACTCTCATAATCCGAGTCGACTGGCACATATTCGAAAGATTGGAGAGCTGCGAAGCGATTTTGAAATAACGCTCGTCATGGACGAGGATCAGCCGGTCGGCTGGCAGGCCTTATTCGTCGATCACGTGCTGCGGTTGCCAATCGCCAATACGCATCAGCACGAAGCGGAAATCGTCAGATCGATCCGTAATCATCGCATACCCGACGCGCTGCTCAATCTTTCTGAGCCGTGCTTGCCGGTTCAAGTTTTGTTGGGGGAGGAGTTCGGGATCTGCGCGCCTTCGCGCGCAGCAGCTGAAGTCGGCAGGGACAAATACAACATGCGGCGCTTTGCCGGCAATTTGGGCATACCGATACCAAATTTTGCTAAAGTTACGAGTCGGTCTCTGGCCGAAGTTGCGCGCTTCCAGTTCCCGGTCATTGCTAAGCCTGTGGTCGGTGGCGGGTCCACGTTGGTAGAACGGTTCGATTCTTTCAGCGATCTGAAAGACAACTTCAAAAGATTGCAGGCTCATGCGCGTGAGATCTATCGAAAGGACTCTCAAATCTCGAAGACGCTGAGTAAGGACGACGAGTATCCATTTATGGTTGAAGAGTTGGTCGAAGGTGTCAACACGTTCGCTACTCTGATGCCGGCTGCTGTGGGCGAATTCTCTGTTGAGAGCGTTAGCTTTGGAGGTCGTACGCATGTCCTCGCCATCCACGACAAGCCGCTGCCCGCAAACGGTCCTTATTTTGAGGAAGTCGTTATCTCTACGCCGACCAGGATGCCGGCCGAGTTGGTCCGTCAGGCCCATGACTACGTTACCAGAATTCATAACGGGCTTGGTCCTGGTGGATTTGTTCTTCATACCGAGTTTCGATCATATGCCGACAGATTGGTTCTCCTGGAGTTTGGCATTCGACTCGGTGGAGGACCGGTATATCGATCCCTGAAACTATCAACGCGCAACGATTTCATTGACATTCTCATTGCTCTATCAAGGAACGAGACTCTGACATTAAGTGTGACTGCCCCCGTGCCGACCATTTCTCCCCTTGTGTTTGCCCCGGCGACCGGGCGTATCACCGCTATTCGTGGAGAATCACACCTCGTCACGGCGCCCACCTACATTGAGCACCAGATTTACGACGATATCGGAGACATGGCATATCGGGCTCCGCTTTCGTCGAGGTGCAACGCGCACGTTGTCTTTCAGCACCCGGATTGGGGGGTTCTTGAGCGCACAATGCTTGATGCGCTCTCCAAGTTTTCATTCGTCGTCGATTCACGTGCCGCATGAAAACGTCGCTCAAATTCCATTATTCAAGTGAGGGAGCTGCGGACCCCTACATTGAAGCCGGCTATGCCTTTCAGTCGTCGTTGGAAAGGCGGGTCGCCGATCTATCCGTAACCGAGCGCAGCGAGTTTTTATATCAGGATCGGTTGGCTGCGGCGTTGCGTTTAAGTCGCACAAATCCAATGTACGCAAAGCTCTATTCGGGCAAAAATCCCAACGAATGGGACAGTCTGCCGATCATTGACAAGATCATAGTGTCGAAAATGTTTGAAGACCTTGTCGTATCGCAAGGGATCAATCGGCCCATCGTAGAAGGGTATCTTGCCGAACGCTTCGATTTATCCAATTGCCTTCATGACCGCTACTTGGCTTTCGAGTCATCGGGCTCCAGTGGGCATCGTTCAATTTCCGTTTACAACCTATTCGACTTTGGAAGATCTCTTGCCGCCTTTTATGGGATGTGCATGCAGCCCTATGTCCGCAATCCTGCTCGCGTGGCGTATGTGGGATTGTTGGACAGGTATAACGGGGGCAATCAATGGATGTACCACCTTCGTGGTCACGCAAATGTTGCGCTCTTCGATCTGTTTGACGATCTCGAACATCTGCTTCACGAGATTTCCCGTTTTTGTCCCAGCGTTATATTGACTCGACCGCACCTGCTTCGCGAATTGGGATTGTCCGGAAAAGCTCAGGGGAGACTGACCTTTAAGGGAGCCCACTTGATCTCGGTCGGAGAGGGCTTAACCCCGCCCGATGCACAGTCGATATCGAGCTGTTTTGAGACGCTTCCTCACAATAGCTTCTCAACGACGGAAACCGGACCAATAGGCTTCCAGCTCGACCCTGATGTTGAGAGTCTGACTTGCTATCCGGCTCTCAATTACGTTGAGATCGTGGATGAAAGCGGCGTTCCGATAACTCGCTTTCATGAGTATGGCCGAATTGTTGTCTCGAATACTTACAATACGGTCATGCCGTTGCTGCGGTACGACTTGGGCGATCAGGCCTGCTGGCTGCCCACTGATGACGGTCGGCCGACGATGTCTTTTCTGATGGGTAGAAATTCCACCGTCTTGAAATTCAAGGTGGACGGATCCGTATTCGAAGTTTGCGAACGCGAGTTGGCTGGTTTTGCGGTGCCCGGACTCGCGAACTATCAACTACATCAAACACGGCCCGATGCGCTCAACATCGGCTACTCAGTTTCGTTCGGGGGTGACCCAACACATGTTGGGCTAGTGTTGGAAGCAGAGATCCGAAAACTTCTGAAGGATAACGGGGCGTTATCGATTTCTACGGAGCACAAACGTGAGATTGGCCCGGACAAGAAGACAGGCAAGATGAGGCGAATAATACCTTTGTCGTGATTTGGCGAGCGGCGAAAATGTCAATCGTTTCCACAGAGCGCTGAACGGATGAGTGCACGTGACATGAGTATACGTGACATCGGTTTGACCCTTCTTGTTGCACTGATCTGGGGACTGAATTTTCTAGCCATCAAAATCGGTCTGGGTGAGCTTCCTCCGCTGCTGTTTTCAGCGATGCGGTTTTTGATTGCTGGGTTGCCTTGGGCCTTTATGTTTGGAAGAAATAATGTTCCCTGGCGGCTTATTCTGGCTTCTGGAGCGCTTGTCGGAATTGTTCAATTCGGATTGCTTTTTATAGCCATGTATATCGGCCTGGCTCCAGGCTTGGCTTCAATTGCTCTTCAGAGTCAGTCATTCTTCACCATCATTCTTGCTGCACTGCTGCTCAGGGAGTACCCGTCCCGGTGGCAGACTGTCTCGATATTCCTTTGCGCTGCCGGGCTGATATTCCTGGGATTTGATCGATCGGAGCGGGGCCACTTCTTAGGATACGCTTTGGTTTTAGGTGCCGGTATTGCGTGGGCAAGCTACAACGTCATTTTGAGGTCAGCCAAGACAGTAGATGGATTTCGACTCGCATTGTGGATGTGTCTGGTCCCTCCCATTCCGTTGTTCTTGGCTTCCGAAATGTTTGAAGGGCGTATCATCGATAATCTCGCGAGTTTGGATTTTAAAGGCATGCTTGCCGTTGGTTACACGGGAATAGTGTCGACCATCGTTGCATACGGCATATGGGCGAACATGGTGCATAAATACTCACCAGCAGTCATTTCTCAATTTGCTATACTTGTGCCCATCATAGCGATGTCGGCATCGTATGTTTATTTCGGAGAGTCATATGGCATCTTCGGCCTCGCCGGCACCCTGTTGGTTCTGGTTGGGTTGATTTGTGTAAGCGACAGATTGCGTGGTTTTTTGCAGCAGTTGTTTCAGCCCGCTCGGGTGATGGCTTCTGGATCAGGTGCTGCTGAAACGGGAGCGTTTTCGAGCGAGGTGGATGCCGGTTCGCGTGAAGAGAACGCGTCAAAACAAAAAGCTAGAGCCTCCGTTCTGATTCAACCAGAACGGAGGCTCTAGGCGGACAAGCCGGATCATCGGAATCTTGATGTCATGCGCGCAGTTGTTTTCGTGGTAGCGCGACGACGGATCAACAGCCTTTGTTTTCACTCGCGATCTTCGAGGCCTTGTCCACCAGGGCAAATATGGCTGGGCTGGTTTTCGCGTCATGCCACGCCGTAATGAATTGCAGATCGGGCAACTCCGCATCGACATCCAGGATTTCAAGTTCACCGCTTTTCAGGTGTGGCAGCAGGATCGCGGGTGGAATCGCCGCAACTGCTTGCCCGTCGAGTGCCATGCGGGTGGCGGTGGCAAGCGATGCGCTGGCATGTAGCCGGATCGGAAGCCTGCGCGTGCCGCCGAAAAACATGGTTTCAACCGCATGGAAAGGCTGCGTGCGACGAAGGAACGTCACGATGGGATACTTGGAAAGCGTCTCGATCGAGATCTGCGTTTTGCCGAGGCCGAGAGACGGGCTTGCAATGAAAGCGACCGGGTAGCGTGAGATGGGCCGAGTATGGATTTGCGGGAGGGCAACTGGGCCGACCATAAAGGCGAGGTCGATTTCAAAGCTGAACAGGCGCTCAAGAAGCCTTGCCGAGATATCGACCTCTATCTCAAGAATGAGTTTTGGGAAGTTTTCATTGATTGTGCGAATAAAATCGGGAAGCCAAGTATGAACAAGCGTTTCCGACGATCCAAGCCGAAGCACGCCGGTGAACGATGCGGCTCCGCCAACGGCCAGCATGAGTTCGTCGCGAAGAACCAAGATGCGTAGCGCGTAATCGAGGAGTTCGCGACCGTGCGGAGTTGGCACAACATATCGGCCGTCGCGATGCAAAAGCTTGTGCCCGAGCAGGCGTTCAAGTTGTGCGATGCGCTGTGAAATGGCGGGCTGGGTTGCGTTGAGTTTGGTGGCGGCGCGCCGGAAACTCTGGAGGTCCGTGACGCAAACGAAAGTTTCGAGCGCCTTTAGATCCAACATCGCGATCCTCACTCTTAAAATCGATTTCTCGCTCCGTGAGTCTAGGAAACAGCGGGCCCTCGCTCGGAGCCAGATCGACCGAGCGCGACAATCTCTATTATAGAGTCAGTCGTTGAGGTTGGACGCCTGATTATGCGGCAGGCGGCGACGGTTGGGCGCCTGATTATGAGGCGGACGGTGAGGTCGGGCGCCTGATTATGCGGCGGACGATCTCATTTTCGCGTCGACGCCCCCTGCGGAGAGCAGGACGCATCGGGCCAAGTCCTTAACGGTCGCTTTTATGATGCTTCGAAAATGAAAAGGCTTCGTCGTAAAACGGAGCCTTTCTTGTTTTCATGCGGCCTGACGGGCAGCCCTCATTTCGGCTGCGGCACGATCCGGATGTAGGGCTTCGGTGATTTCCACCCGTTCGGATAGATCGTCTTCGCCTCGTCGTCGCTGACCGAGCCCGCGATGATGACGTCCTCGCCCTGTCTCCAGTTCGCCGGTGTCGCGACGCGGTGTTTGGCGGTGAGCTGCAGGGAATCGATCACGCGAATGATTTCGTCGAAGTTCCGGCCCGTGGTCATCGGATAGGCCAGCGCCAGCTTGATCTTCTTGTCGGGGCCGATGATGAACACGGTGCGCACCGTGGCATTGTCGGCGGCCGTGCGGTTGTTGGCGTCGCCCGACGTGCTTTCCGGCAGCATGTTGTAGAGCTTCGAGATCTTCAGGTCGGTGTCGCCGATCAGTGGATAGTTCGGTGCCACGCCCTGGGTCTCGCGGATGTCCTCGGCCCACAACGAATGCTTGGTGACGGGATCGACGCTGAGGCCGATCAGCTTGACGCCGCGCTTGTCGAACTCGCCCTTCAGGCGGGCGAGGGTGCCGAGCTCGGTGGTGCAGACCGGCGTGAAGTCTTTCGGATGCGAGAACAGCAGCGCCCAGCTGCTGCCGATCCAGTCGTGAAAACGGATCGGCCCTTCGGTGGTTTCAGCCTCGAAGTCCGGCGCCGTCGCGCCAATCTGAAATGTCATGTTTTTACCTCCTCCTGTGTGGACCGAATCTCCACGATTGATATAAAGCCCGCGCGCGACAGGCGGAACCGCTCCGGGAAAAGGACAAAATCCTTGCTGGCGCGCGGCCATTTGCATCATTTCGTCGCTTCCGCGGACTCGATGAATGGAAATTCATCCCTTCACGAAACCGTTTGGTCATGCCCCGATTTTACCGCATCCGCGCCCCAACGCCGCCGGGAGGGATTGCGATGGACATGAACCTCAACCGCTGAAATGCGACCAATGTACACCATGTTCAAATCAAGCGGTTGAAAACACAGTTTTTTAACTTTTGATTCACGGCCGCATGAAAATGGTGGCCTCCGAGCAACCCAAAATGGTCTCCGACCAACCAACGAGAAGTGAAATGTCTGCCCCTGCTGGAACTTTGACCGACCTGATCCGTACCATCGAAACCTCGCCGATCGTCGATCGCGACACAACGGCGCAGGCACTGGCTTTTGTCCGTGATGGCGTTCTGACCGGAGAGGGACCCACGGCAGCAGGGCGTGTTCATTTCTCCCGTTCGCTCGATACCGGCGACGCCGATTGGTGCGCGCGTATCCTGACCGCCGCAGCCCTCGACCATCAACCGGTCAGCCGTGCTGAAGCGGAAGCCCTGTTCCAGATCAACGACGCCGCCACCGAGCGCATGGACGACGGTCGTTTCGATGACCTGTTCGCCAAGGCCATCGTTCATCACGCCGCGTCGTCATCGGGCCTGCCGGTGCCGCCGCGCGCTGTGGCGCTGTCGCCGGAGACCGCCATCGAAAGCTGGGCCCCGACCAAGGCCATCGGCGTCAACATCGAAGTGCTGGAATGGATCGCCGCCCAGATGCGCGGCAAGCGCCGTCACAACCGTCTCCTGATGTCGCTGGTCGCAACGCTGATCGGGGCTGCCACCACGCTGCCGCTGGCGCACTCGCTGCCGGGTCTGCTTGATCTTGGGATGTGATGATCCGGCGTCGGGCCGTTGGGCGCGACGTCATTTTCAAAAAAATCGAACTTTTCCAGTCGCTGCGGATGATCTAGTCCTGGCGCTGCGTCGTGCCACGCGCGATCCGGGCGAGCGCCGTTGACCAGTCCTGATGGCCGTCGCCCAGCGCGACCGCGCGTGTGAGATCCCTCGGGGACCGAACCTCTTCGATAAGTGCAAGTCTTGCGCTTTTAAGTCCTGCGCTTTAAGTCCTGCGCTTCAAGTCTAGCGCTTGGCGGTCTTGTCGGCTTCGAGGCCGACGGTGCGGCCCGGGAAACCTGCGACATCGAAATAGCGCTGCTCCAGCACGCGCTGGAAGTGCAGCACCGTACGCAAGCCATTCGAGCTCGCCGCCGAGGCCAGCGTGCCGGTGTAGGCCTTTGGCGTCACGCCGTTCGGCATGGTTTCCGTCATCACCCGCCCGACCAGTTTGCCTTTCGGCGACGCCTTCATGTCCATGATGCGGGCGATGGTCATGCCGACGTCGGCATTGCTGACCGGCAGGGCGTTGACGTAGCCCGCCTTGAAGTCCGGTCCGATCGCCGCCATGAAGTTCTGGGTATCGGAGCGGGCGAAGTTGCCGTGCATGCCCTGGCCCTGCTGCAGCCGGGTGTCGGCGACTTCGACGGTGCAGAGCACCGGCTGGTCGCAGCCCGTTGAATAGGAGCGGAAGTTCACCACGATCGAGGGATGCGGCGTCAGCGCCTTGCCGTCGAGGCCGACCGACGACAGCCGCAGCGTGCCGCGGATCGGTGCGAGATCGTCATTGACGAAGATGCCGCTGACATAGTCCTGCGCCAGCAGCGCGTCGACCACGCGGCGCGCCAGCTTGCGATCGTTCTTGGGCAGATAGATCAGGTCCGAGCCGCCATTGGCCGCGATTATGACGTCGGGCTTGGCTGCGTCCTTGCCGATCAGGCCGTTGCCGAGACGCGGATACGCGTCCTTGGCGGCCACGGCCGCGTTCTTGCTGTCGGGGTCGAACAGCGGCAGCTCCAGCGCCTTGGCGAGATCGAGCGCGACGAAGCCCGGCGGCAGCGATCCTTCCTTGACGTCGGCGTATTTGCCCTTGGCGGCGGGGCTGGTCGAACTCTCCTTCGAAATCGTCGAGAAGCCGTGGTCGGCGGAGACGATGACGTTGGTCGAGGCCTCGAGACCGAGATCCTTCAGCGCCTGGCGCACCTGCGCCAGATTGTCGTCCGCGTTCTTGATCGCGGCAAGCGAGGTCGGGCCGTTGATGCCCGGCGTTACGCTGTTCAGGCTGTCGCCCTGATTGTGCTGCGAGCCGTCCGGATCGCGCGACCACAGCACGATGATGAACGGCTTGTTGCGCGCTTTGAACATCGGCAGGATGACCTTGGTCACCGCATCGGCAAAGAACTTGCCCTGGGTGACGTTGGCGATGGTCGTGCCGGCGGTCTTGAAGTCGCCGGCCTTGCCGTTGTCGCCGCGCGAGGGCGCGGTGGTGGGCAGGCCCGCGTCGGTCAGGGCCTTCTTGAAGTCGTCGGTCAGCGGCACGCCCGCGGCGCTGCCGGTCTGGTCGTCGATGATGATGGTTTTGCCGGTGCGCTCGTTGTGATCGAACATCAGGGTCGGGCCGAGCTTGCCGACGGCCGCCGTCGAATAGCCGGTGCCGCGCGCCATCCTCAGGATGGTTTCTTCATTGAGATAATTGCCGCCGAAATGATCGTCGATGTCGCCGAGCACGGGGTCGTTCTCGATGAACGGCGTCACGCTGCCGTTGGCGGTGCCGACCGCATAGCCGGTATTGATGGTGTTGCTGAAGATGCCGGTGTCGCCGAGATAGTGGCCGGTCGACATGCCCGAGGCATTCGGCATGGTGAAGGTCGGGAACAACGAGTGCGAATTGGTGAAGTTGATGCCCTTCTCGCGGATCGCGGCCATGGTCGGCGCGGTCTCCGGGGTCACCTTGAGGGCCCGCAACCCGTCCGGAACGAACAGAATGACGTTTCGGGGCTGATTGGTCTGTGCAAATGCGGCTTGAAATGCGGCTTGGGCCGACAGCGCCAGAAACCCTGCGGAGAGGGCCGTGATCCAGGTGCGCATAAAAAATCTCTTTTTCGGTTGAAGGCTTTTCAAGGTATAAATTTCCGTTACGACGGAATTGTTACAGGCGCGGCCCCGTGCCAGATTGGCAGCTCCGAAAGTTATCCACAGCCCGGGTCGAAGAAAGCACAAGAAAAATCTCATGTTCAAACGCATCCTGATCGCCAATCGGGGCGAAATCGCCTGCCGCGTCATCAAAACGGCCCGTCGTTTGGGGATCGAGACCGTGGCGGTGTATTCCGAGGCGGACAAGGATTCCGTCCATGTCGAGATGGCCGATGAGGCCGTGCTGATCGGCCCGCCCGCCGCCGCAGAAAGCTATCTGGTGATCGAGAAGATCGTCGAGGCCTGCCGCAGGACCGGCGCGCAGGCGGTGCATCCGGGATACGGCTTTCTGTCGGAGCGTGAGGCGTTTCCGCGGGCGCTGGCCGAGGCGGGTGTGGTTTTCATCGGTCCCAATCCCGGCGCCATCGCCGCGATGGGCGACAAGATCGAATCCAAGAAGGCGGCCGCGAAGGCCAACGTCTCCACCGTGCCGGGCCATCTCGGCATTATCGAAGACGACAAGCATGCGGTGACCATCGCCGACGAGATCGGTTATCCGGTCATGATCAAGGCGTCCGCCGGCGGCGGCGGCAAGGGCATGCGCATCGCCCACAGCAGGGCGGAGGTTGCCGAAGGCTTCAAGCTGGCGCGCGCAGAAGCGAAAGCGTCGTTCGGCGACGACCGCGTCTTCATCGAAAAATTCATTGTCGATCCCCGGCACATCGAAATCCAGGTGCTGGGCGACAAGCACGGCAACGTGATCTATCTCGGCGAGCGCGAATGCTCGGTGCAGCGTCGCAACCAGAAGGTCATCGAGGAGGCACCGTCGCCGCTGCTCGACGAGGCCACCCGCCGCAAGATGGGCGAACAGGCCGTGGCGCTGGCCAAGGCCGTGAATTACGACTCCGCCGGCACGGTGGAGTTCGTCGCAGGGCAGGACAAGAGCTTCTATTTCCTGGAGATGAACACCCGCCTGCAGGTCGAGCATCCGGTCACCGAACTCGTCACTGGTATCGACCTGGTCGAACAGATGATCCGCGTTGCCGCCGGCGAGAAACTGACCCTCGCGCAGAAGGACGTGACGCTGAAGGGCTGGGCGGTGGAATCCCGCGTCTATGCCGAAGACCCGTTCCGCAATTTTCTGCCTTCGATCGGACGCCTCGTAAAGTATCGTCCGCCGGCGGAAGCGAGCCATGACGGCATCACCGTGCGCAACGACACCGGCGTCGAGGAGGGCGGCGAGATCTCGATCTTCTACGATCCGATGATCGCCAAGCTCGTCACCCACGGCCCCTCGCGCGCGGCGGCGATCGAAGCCCAGTCGAAAGCGCTGGACGCGTTCTACATCGACGGCATCCGTCACAACATCCCGTTCCTGTCGGCGCTGATGCATCATCCGCGCTGGCGCAAGGGCGAGCTGTCGACCGGCTTTATCGCCGAGGAGTTTCCGCAAGGCTTCAGTGCGCGCGAGCCGGAGGGCAATGCCGCGCGCCGCATCGCCGCGGTTGGTGCCGCGATCGATCATGTGCTCGGCGAGCGCAAACGGAAGATTTCCGGGCAGATGAATGGCCGCGAGGTGTCGCGCGAGCGGCGGCGCGCGGTGTGGCTGGCCCGGCAGGAAATTCCACTGGAGATCGCCCGAGACGGCGAGGCGATCGCGGTGCGCTTTGTCGATGCCGACGGTTCGCTCGGCCAGCCGCATCATCTGGTCTCCGCCTGGAAGCCCGGCGAGGGCGTCTGGCATGGCACCCTCGACGGGCTTGCGATCGCCGTCCAGGTCCGTCCGGTCGCCAATGGGTTCAAGCTGGCGCATCAGGGCTACGACGTGGCGGTCAGCGTCTTCACCGAGAGCGAGGCGAATGCCGCGCGCTTGATGCCGGTCAATACCAATGCCGACAGCGGCAAGAAGCTGCTGTGCCCGATGCCCGGCCTGGTGATCTCGATCGACGTCGCCGAGGGCCAGGAGGTCAAGGCCGGCGAGACGCTTGCGGTGGTCGAGGCCATGAAGATGCAGAACGTCTTGCGCGCCGAGCGCGACGGCGTGGTGAAGTCGATCCATGCCAAGGCGGGCGCAACGCTCGCGGTTGACGCGCTGATCCTCGAATTCGCGTGAGGCTGTCATGATTGCTCAGGAGCGGCGCGAAGCGTTTCGCGCGGTGTTGTCGGGACAGAAGGTGATCCGTCCCGGATCGGTCTACGACGCGGTGTCGGCGCGCATCGCCGAGGATCTCGGCTTCGAGATCGGTATTCTCGGCGGCTCGGCCGCGTCGCTGGCGATCCTGGGCGACCCGGATCTGGTGCTGATCACGCTGACCGAGCTCACCGAGCAGGTCCGGCGCATCACCCGCGCCGGCAAGCTGCCGGTGATGGTCGATGCCGATCACGGCTATGGCAATGCGCTCAATGTGCGCCGGACCGTGCAGGAGCTCGAGGCCGCGGGCGCCGCGGCGCTGACCATCGAGGATACGCTGTTGCCGCAGGCCTATGGCGAGGCGAAGCCGCAACTGATCTCGATCGAGGAGGGCGTCGGCAAGATGAAGGCCGCGCGCGACGGCCGCAGCGACCTGTCGCTGGTGATCTTCGGGCGCACCGGAGCCGCGTCCATCAGCGGCATCGACGATACCGTGGCGCGGGCGAAGGCCTATGAGGCCGCGGGCGTCGACGCGCTGTTCTTTACCGGCATCAAGAGCCGCGCCGAGGTGCAGGCGATCGCCGCAGTCACCAAACTGCCGATCATGCTGGGCACCGTCGACGGTGATCTCGACGACGACGTGTTTCTGGCGAGCCAGCGGGTCAGGATCGCCAATCAGGGCCATGCGCCGATCGCCGCGGCGACGCAAGCGGTGTACGCCACGCTGAAAGCGTTGCGCGAGGGCACGCGGCCGAAGGATCTGCAGGGATTGCCATCGGCTGAACTGACCGCGCGGGTGATGCGCGACGGTGTGGTGAAGCAGCGAATCGCCGATGTGCTCGGCTTGAAGCGCTGAGGCCTGTCGGAGAGGCGGAATGTCTGGGAACAGTTGGGACAGAGTGCCGATCGATGCGCAGAGCATCGATGCTCCCTTGTCGACGGCGGCGATCTTCCTTGTGGTGACGGTCGGGAGCGAACCGGCGGATCTCGCGAAGGTTTGCTCTGTCCTCGATGGGCTTGACGATCTCGTCAAGACCGTCGGCTTTCGTGATTTGTCCGGCCGTCTGTCGTGCATCGCCGGAATCGGTCACGATCTCTGGGGGCGTCTGCGTCCAGGTGCTCGGCCGAAAGAGCTGAAGCCGTTCGCAACGATCGAGGGGCCGGTTCATGCGGCGCCGTCGACGCCGGGCGATCTTCTGTTCCATATCCGGTCAGAGCGTCCCGATCTCTGCTTTGAGTTTGAACGGATTCTGCTCGACAATCTCGGCGCCGCCGTGACTGTTGTCGACGAAGTGTCGGGCTTTCGCTATTTCGATGCGCGTGATTTGCTCGGCTTTGTCGACGGCACGGCGAACCCGACCGGCCTCGATCTGCCCGCATCGGCGCTTGTCGGCGATGAAGACGCCGATTTCGCCGGAGGCAGCTACGTCGTCATTCAGAAATATCTGCATGATCTGAGTGCATGGGCGCGGACGCCGACGCCGCTCCAGGAGGAGATCATCGGCCGCACCAAAATCGACAATATCGAGATCGATGACGACGACGCGCCGCGCAAATCGCACAAGTCGCTGGCTACCATCGAAGATGCCGATGGCAACGAGTACGACATCCTGCGCGACAACATGCCCTTCGGCCGTCCGGGGCACCGGGAATTCGGCACCTATTTCATCGGTTATTCCCGCTATCTCTGGGTGATCGAGAAAATGCTTCAGCGCATGTATCTCGGTGATCCGCCCGGCGCTTACGACCGGCTGCTCGACTTCTCGACACCGCACACGGGCACGACGTTTTTCGCGCCGACACGTTCCACGCTGCAATCGCTTATCCAACTGGCGCAACAGCAGCCTGCGGCCGAGGCCTCACCGCGTTGACGCGGGCAGCGGCAGGTCATCGGGCGGCAACAGCCGGACATCAGCATGGGTGAGACACACGCTGTGATCATTCGCCACGCCGCGGTCCGCGGCCGGGTGCAGGGCGTCGGTTATCGCGCCTGGGTCGCGCACACCGCGCGGCAGCGCGATCTCGAAGGCTGGGTGCGCAATCGTCGCGATGGCTCGGTGGAAGCGGTGTTCGCGGGTGAGGCCGATGAGGTGACGCAGATGATCGCCGACTGCCGCCACGGTCCGCGGCTGGCCCACGTCAGTGCCGTGGACGATCAGCCTGCCACGGCCGATATGCTGAACCTGCGTCCGCCCGGCGAGCGGTTTGCGGTGCTTGCCACGCTCTGAGTTACGCCGCCGTCGCTACCTTGCGGAAGGTTGCCGCCAGCGTGCGCAGCGCGGCGAGCTTGCCGGCGTCGCTGACGCGGGAATGCAGCATCACCTTCGAGCTCCCGATGCGCGGCAGCTTGTTGGCGGGGCCGACATCGACAAGGCCGGGTGGGGCGATCCGTTTTGCCAGTGGCGCGATCGCGAGGCCGGCCTGCGCCGCCGCGGTCACCGCACTGACGCCGCCGCCGATGAAGGCTTCGGTCCAATCCATCTCGGCCTTGTCCAGCGCGCGGACCGCCAGCGCACGCACGCCGCAGGGCGCCGCCAGCACGGCAAGCGGCACCTTGGTGTCCGGAGCCACCTGAAATGTCGGCGTGGCGAACCAGCCGAATTCGTCATCGGCCAGCATTTCGCCGCCGCGCCGGCCGGCCTCCTGCCGCACGATCACCGCCTCGAGTTTGCCGGCGTCGAGCGCATCCATCAGGTCGCGGGAGAAACCGATGCTGACCGACAGCGTCAGCGTGGCCGCCACCGATCGCAGCTTTTCCAGCAGCGGCACCAGTTCGGGGCCGGCGGCATGATCGCTGATGCCAAGGCTGAGTTGCTGGCGCACCGGATGGGTGCCAGCCAGCGCGCGGTCGTGCGCCTGCATCAGCGTCTGGGCGTTGTCGCGAAAGGCCTGGCCGTCCGCGGTCAGCCGCACCGAGCGTGGCGAGCGCTCGACCAGACGCTGGCCGAGCAGGGCCTCCAGCCGCTGCAATTTCATGCTGACGGCGGCCTGGGTCGTGCCCAGCGCTTCCGCGGCGCGGGTGAAGCTCTGCAGGTCCGCGACCAGCAGGAAGGCGTGAACGGAGGGAATGTCGAGGCTGGTCATCTCATCATCAGAATTAGTTATTATTGATATCAACAAAGATAAGATATCGGAATGGTGAGGGCAAGACTAGGTTCCTGGCAACGCGATCGATCGCGTCACGCACCTCAAGGAGAACGACCATGCCCCTCATCACCGTTCGCTACGCCAGTTCGAAGACCTCGCCCACGCTGAAGGCCGAGGTCGCTGGCCTCGCCAGCAGCCTTGCCGCCGAGATTCTGCACAAGGATCCCAAGGTCACCGCCGTGATCGTGGAAACCGTCAATCCGGCCGACTGGTTTGCCGGTGGCACTTCACTCGCCGAGCAGAAGCTGGCGAGCTTCTGGCTCGACATCCGAATCACCGATGGCACCAACACCAAGGACGAGAAGGCCGATTTCGTCGCTGCCGCATTCAAGCGGATGGGCGACCTGCTGGGGCCGCTGCACAACGAGACCTACGTCCACGTCAATGACGTGCGCGGGGACGCCTATGGCTACGGGGGCCTGACCCAGGAGCGGCGCTATATCGCCGGCAAGCTGGCGGCGCTGAAGAGTGTCGCGGCCTGAGGCGAGCATGATCCGGAAAAGTGGGAACCGGTTTTCCGAAAGATCATGCTCAACTAAAAAGATTCAGGCCACGGTTTCCGGCAGGTGCACCATCGCGGGGCCGAAAATCTCCTCGAACGCCTGCCGGAGCGCAATGTCCACATCGGCCATGGTTACCGGCAGCCCGAGGTCGACCAGGCTGGTGACGCCGTAGCGGGGGTCCACGACGCCGCAGGGGACGATCCCGGCGAAATGGCCGAGATCCGGTTCCACATTGATGGCGATGCCGTGGAAGGCCACCCAGCGCCGCAACCGGACTCCGATGGCGGCGATTTTGTCTTCGTGGCCCGGGCCCTTGTCGGGCCGGGCCACCCAGACCCCGACCCGGTCTTCCCGCCGCTCGCCCCGCACGTTAAAGGCGGCCAGGGTCCGGATGATGAGTTCCTCCAGAGCGGCCACATAGGCACGGACGTCCGGGCGGCGGCGCTTGAGGTCCAGCATCAGGTAAACCACCCGCTGGCCGGGGCCGTGATAGGTCAGCTGGCCGCCGCGGCCGGTGGAAAACACCGGGAATCGAGGGTTCCGCAGGTCGGCTGGCTGGGCGCTGGTTCCTGAGGTGTAGAGCGGGGGGTGTTCCAGCAGCCAGACCTGCTCGGGGGCCTCGGCCGCGGCGATCGCCGCCGCCCGCTGGTCCATGGCGGCGAGGGCGTCCGGATAGGTCACCGGGGCGTCCGATATCAGCCATTCGACCGGGGAGCCGTCAGGGCCCCGAAAGTCCGTCAAATCAAGCTGTTGGCGGCTATTAACCATTAACTAACCATAACCGTGTTGATCTCTCACTCATCGCCCCTCAGCGTGAGCCTGGATTCCCTGTGACAACCCTCGATAAAGTCTCTGTCGACCTGATGGTCGTCCTCGGAACGACCACCATGCCCATCCATCAGGTGATGCGGTTGAGCCGCGGCGCCATCATCGAGCTCGACGCCACCGAGCAGGACGAGGTCAGGGTCCTGGCCAACAACCTGCCGATTGCAAGTGGGGTGGTTGTGGTCAATCGCAACAGGATCGCGGTCGAAGTCAAGCAAATGTTGCCCCGAACTCCTGATCACAGATAGTGGTTCGGCTCTTGTCCCTGCATCGCTGATTTGTTACAGGAGCGCCGGTCGGGCCGGCGTTGATTCAACGCTCAGCGCCTTATCCCTGCGGTCGTGGCGGAATTGGTAGACGCGCTGCCTTGAGGTGGCAGTGAGTAAAATCGTGAAGGTTCGAGTCCTTTCGACCGCACCAGCCTGATACCTGAATGGAAAAGGGCACCCCTTGAGAACCGCCGAGGTTTTCAAGGGGTGCCCTTTTTCATGCGGGTGGTTTCCATCCGGGGGGCCCAAAGGGGGCCGACAGCCGAACCGGCTGCGGCCCCATCGATTCGCGAGCTCGTTGGCGCCAATTCTTGCTAGTGCATCGGCTCGATGTGCTCGGCGCGGCTGAGGTGCACCGCACACTCACCGTCCTTGGATTCGCTGAGCGCGGTGTTGGCGAGTGCGATCTCCTTGACCGCAGCCCACTTGTTCGGATCGCCGTCGGGCAGGCCGGACACGTAGTCGTTGACCTTGGCCATGGTGTCGCCTCCGCAGCTGATCCCGCCCCGGTGGTGGGACGCGGCCGAGGCCGGCGCGACGGAAAGAGCAAGGGTCGCGAGCGCAACGGCGCCAAAAAGATTTTTGCTGAGATTGCCGATCATGATGTGCCTCATGTTTCCTAAACACAAATCGGGCATGATTGCCGAAATTTGCGGACGGATTCATACGCTCGGTCGTTGCGTCTGGGCATGATCACGTCATTGAATTTTTCGTGCGTAGGTTGTGAATGCGGCGTGAAGCGCGAAAAAGTGTGTGTCCGTGACGCCGATGTGATTTGCGTTGACGTCGACTGTTCCGCGATCGACCGATCGTCGGAAATATCTTGAAACATAGCGATTTTGGCGCCGGGGCCGTGCTCCGGCGTGTCTGCCTCGATCGAACTCCGGGACACCGAGATGACCTTCCTGAGCTACGCTTATCGCTTCGTCTCGAACTTCCTGTTCATGGCGATGGTCTATTTCAGCCTGAACTTCATGGACAAGTATCAGCAGAAGGCGATCGTCGCGATCCTGGTGCTGGTCTATGCCTCCATGCGCACCGTCTCGGCGCTGCGCTCGTTCTATTTTTATCAGCGCATCGAGCGGCTGGAGATCGAAGCCCGCCGGCTCGCGGTTGCCGCCAAGGTACCCGATAACCAGCGCAAGCAGGTCGTCGGCGAGGTGGCGCTTCTGCGCCGTCACGGCGAGGTCAAGTCTTACATCGACCTGCTGTTTCTCTGCCTGATCGTGCTGCTCTGCCTGGTGAAGATCATCGGCAGCTGAGCGGTGCCTGAGAGAGATGCGAGCTCTAGATTCTTATTTTGACGCGTTTTCTTGACGCGAACCGGTGTCCACTTCGCTGGAAAACGCTCTTAACGCAGTGTCAGCGGCCCGCGGTGCAGCCCGATCGGTGTCACCGGCCAGCTTCCCGGCAGTTGCTGGTGGCCCGTGGTGGGCTGAACCCGGATTGAACCGGTGGTCTCGACGGCGGTGTCGACCTTGGCCGACGGGGACTGCTGCGCATGCTGGGTGCCGTGGCGGGCCATCAGCTTGAGTTCGGCGCGCGGCATCGGCGGTGCGCGAAACACCGAGCGGTCGGGCGCCGGCAGGTCGTTGACCGGCGACACGGCCTTCAGCGCGGAGCGCGGCCACAACGGTTCGGGTGGCAGCGGCACGGTGTCGGCGGCAAAGCGGCCGGGCCGGAAGACCCGGTCGCGCGGCCTGTGGAAAACCGTCATGTCGTCGGCGTAGCGGGTGTCCTCGAGACCGGGCGCCACCATCGCGCCAGTCTGCGTGTAGACGAAGCGGGGCACGGCGGGCCAGCTTGCGACGGCCGCGGCGGGCGCGGCATCCGGATGCAGCAGCCAGTCACGCGGCTCGGTCGGTGTTTTCGGCCGGTCCGGCGTTGCCGGCACCACGTGGACGATTTTATAGCCGCGCGCCTTCAGCTCACGCAGCAGGGTCGGCAGCATCGCCGAGGTGCGGCCCTGGATGTCATGCAGCAGCAGGATGCCCTTGCCCTTGGCCTCCAGCCGGGTCAGAGCGAGATGCAGCACCTGGGCCGACGAGATGTGTCGCCAGTCGTCCGCCGGAAAATCCGCGCTCCAGGTCATGATGCCCTGCGAAGCCAGATACTCTTCGACACCTTCGGCCCGCAGCAGTCCGGGAATGCGGAAGAACGGCGCGATGGCGCTGCGATCACCCAGCGCCGCGGCGGTGTGCTCGATGCCGTCATTAATCTCCTGCATCGCGCGTTCGACCGGCATGCGGTTGAAGCTGAGCGGATGGTTTTCGCTGTGAGTGCCGATGGTGTGACCGGCGTCGCGGACCCGGCGCACGCCGTCCGGAAACTGGTGCGCCATCCGTCCGATGATGAAGAACGTCGCCTTGACGCACTCCGAAGCCAGCGTCTCCAGCACCTGGTTGCTGTGCGGCGGCAGCGGGCCATCGTCGAAGGTGAGCACCACCTCGTGATCTTTCAACGGCAGCGTCTCGCTATACTGCATGGTGCCGACCTTGGTGTGCTCGGTCGGGTCGATCACCAGGGTACGCGAGGTGCCGAGCGCGCCGGGATTGCCGGGGCAGCCGTCGGCGCGGGCCGCCGTCGGGACCAGAAGTGATGTTGCAAGGAGCGCCAGGCCGAAGGCCGACGCCAGAACAGACAAGGGTCGCGCCCGATGGCCGACCGACACGAAATTGATCATCTCACCGCACTATCCAGATGGCGGACAAAAATAGCGCTCCGCCAATGAACGAGGCCTTAACCCGCCGGCCGTCTCAAGCATCGACTCTTGAGTCGGTGGAGGGACGGTGTCGGTTCATTGGGCGACGCTGGCATCCCTGTTCGGTTGCTTCGGCACGATATGGACCACACGGTAGCCGTTGGTGCGCAAATAGCGCAGGAAATCCGGCAGCATCGCCGCGGTCCGGGTCTTGGTATCGTGGAACAGGATGATCCCTTTGCGGGCGGATTGAAGCCGCTCGGTGGCCAGATTGAGTTCTTGCTGGGGCGTGATCTCGGTCCAGTCGCTGGCCCACAGATCCGCGCCGAACACGGCGATGCCGCGGGCCTGCAGCGTATCGAGCAGGGACGGCCTGCTTTCGAAATACGGGAAGCGGAAAAACGGCGTGCTCGGCGTCTCCGTCGGCTTGCCGTTCAGCGCGGCCTCGTCCGCCGCGATGCCGCGGTTGATGTTGGCCAGCGCCTCGGCCTCCGGGATCTGGCCGAGGTTGGGATGCGACCAGGTGTGGTGCCCGATGGTGTGGCCGGCGGCGGCCATCGCTTTCACCAGCCCCGGGTGCGCTGCGGCGCTCTGGCCGATCAGGAAGAACGTGGCCTGCACGCATTCGCGCGCCAGCGCCGCCAGCACCTTTTTGGTGGTCGGCGGGTTCGGGCCATCGTCGAAGGTCAGCACCACCTCCTTGTCGGCCAGCGGCAGTGTCTGGGGAAAGCTTCTGGTCCCGACCCGCGGCCAGGCCTTCGGGTCCACCTGCAGAACGCGTGACGTCCCCAGTGCGTCCGCGCGCGGACACTCGGCGGCCTCGGCGATGGCGGCAGAGGCGGCGAGGGCAGTCAGTGCAAGCAACGCAGTTCGCAGCAGAAGCATGACAGGGTCCGGGTTTCCTGCGGTTTACGACAATCCACCCAGATTGTCATTGCGCGATCCGGCGACGATTGGGTAAGCCCTCCCTCGACTCCACTCGAGCAATCTTTCGCAATGTGAGGCGCGGCATGGCAGAGGATCTGGAACTGGCCGAGCCCGCGTTATCCATGCTTGATCGTTTCCCGATGCGTGACGACGACGGCGTGGTGCGGCCGGAGTTCGTGGCGCGCGTCTCCGAGGCGGTTGAAGCCGACGATTCCGCATTCCTGCGCGAACTGGTCGCCGAGTTGCACGAGGCTGACCTTGGCAATCTGATCGAGGCGCTGGAGGCCGATCTGCGGCCGCGGCTGGTCGAATTGACCGGTGCGGATTTCGACTTCTCGGCGCTGAACGAAGTCGACGACACGGTTCGCGAGGAGATCCTCGAAGAGCTCGAACCGGAGACCGTGGCCGAGGGCGTTCGCGAGCTCGAATCCGACGACGCCGTCGAACTGCTGCAGGACCTGACGGAAGAAGACCAGGCCGAAATTCTCGAGAAGCTGCCGATATCGGAGCGGGCGGCGCTCGAGCACATCCTCGACTATCCGGAAGATTCCGCCGGCCGTCGCATGCAGACGGAGTTTATCGCCGTGCCGCCCGACTGGACGGTGGGACAGGCCATCGACTACATGCGCGAAACGCCGGACCTGCCGGACCGGTTCTACGAAATCTATGTGGTGGACGAGACCGGCCGCTGGAGCGGCGTGGTCGCGCTGGACACGTTGCTGCGCGCCAACCGTCCGGTGGGCATCGCCGACCTGATGCACGAGGACACCCGTCACGTTTCGCCGACCGACGATCAGAGCGAGGTGGCGCGGCTGTTCGGCAAGTACAATCTGGTGGCGGCACCGGTGGTCGACGGCGGCAGACTGGTTGGTGTCATCACCATCGACGATGTGGTCGACGTCATCGAGCAGGACGCCGAAGAGGACATCAAGGCGCTCGGCGGCGTCACCAGCGACGAAGAGCTTTCGGATACGTTCTGGACCATCGTCAAGGGCCGCTTCAACTGGCTGCTGGTCAATCTCGCCACCGCCTTCCTTGCGTCCTCGGTGCTCGGCATGTTCGAGGGCCAGCTTGAGAAGATGGTGGCACTCGCGGTGTTGGCGCCGATCGTCGCAAGCCAGGGCGGCAATGCCGCGACCCAGACCATGACGGTGGCGGTGCGCGCGCTCGCCACCCGCGACCTCAGCGCCGCCAATGCGCGGCGGGTGGTGCTGCGCGAAGGGCTGGTCGGCCTGCTCAACGGCCTCGGCTTCGCCGTCATCACCGGCGTGGTCGCGGTGGCCTGGTTCAGGATCCCCGGCCTCGGCATCGTCATCGGCCTTGCGATGATGTGCAACTTGGTCGCCGGCGCGCTCGGTGGCATCCTGATCCCGCTTGCGATTCAGCGGGTGCGCGGTGATCCCGCGGTGGCCTCGGGCGTGTTCGTCACCACCATCACCGACGTGGTCGGCTTCTTCTCGTTCCTCGGCATCGCGACGCTCTGGTTCGGCCTGAAGTAGCGCGCAAACGCATCTTCATCAGACTTTAACGCGCATAGCGGACCATATGCATCGAGAAGTAGCCCAAAAATACCTATGCGCGGCTATGACATGGTTCGAAGATGCAGCGTTTGAGATTGAAGGCCGACGGACGGATCGTGGAGTTGCGCGAGGGCCGCGAAATGCCGCTCCCGGCGCCGGCGATGCCGCCCGTTGCGGCCGTGCCCGCCGTTCGTGATCTGCGCCGGCGCGCGCGCCTGACCCAGGCCGAGTTCGCCGCCAAGCTCGGCGTGCCCATCGAAACCATTCGCAACTGGGAACAGGGCAAGCGTTCGCCGCGTGGCCCGGCGCGGGCGCTGCTTGCGGTGATCGCACATGCGCCCGAGACGGTGTTTGCGGCGCTGGCCGGAGCCAACGCCTCGGCGTAAGCGGCCATCCTGAACCTGTTCTGGAGACGCCCATGCAGATGATCGAAGCGAACGGGGCGGCCATCCCCGCGCTCGGCCTCGGCACATGGGAGCTGCGCGGGCGGGCCTGCGCGCGCCTGGTCGAGCAGGCCATCAAGCTCGGCTATCGCCACATCGATACGGCGCAGGTCTATGACAATGAACGCGAGGTCGGCGAGGGCATCCGCGCCTCCGGCATCGTACGCGACGACATCTTCGTCACCACCAAAGTGTGGACCACTCATTTCGCGCCGACCGAACTCGAGCGCTCGACCCGGGAAAGCCTGGCGCGCCTGCGTTTGGCCGACGTCGACCTGCTGCTGTTGCACTGGCCCAACCCGCAGGTGCCGCTGAGCGAAACGCTGGGCGCGCTGGCCCGCGTCAAGCAACTCGGGCTCGCGAGAAACATCGGCGTGTCGAACTTCACGGTGGCGCTGATCGAGCAGGCGATTGCGTTGTGTCCGGAGCTGCTGGTGTGCGACCAGGTCGAGTATCATCCGTTCCTCAGTCAATCGAAGGTGCTCGATGCCTGCCGGCGTCACGGCATGGCACTCGTTGCCTACAGCCCGATCGCGAAGGGGCGGATCAAGGGCAACGAGACGCTGGAGCGTATCGGCAAGAAATACGGCAAGACAGTTGCGCAGGTGTGCCTGCGCTGGCTGGTGCAGCAGAACGTCGCGGCGATCCCGCGCACCTCGCGGGTCGAACGTCTGTCGGAAAATCTCGCCATCTTCGATTTTGTTTTGTCCGATCGCGAGATGGATGAGATTTTTGCGATGGCGACCGGCAAGGGCCGGCTCACCAACTTCGCCTTCGCACCGAACTGGGATTGAGATCCCTGCGCAAGTCATGAACGAAGGACCAGAGATGACCATGCCGGAAGTCATGCGTATCGGCGGCCTGGAATTGCGATTCCTGCTGAGCAGCGACAGCACCGACGGCAGCCTCGGCCTGTTCGAGATGACCGTGCAGCCGAATGCCCGGATGCCGATCGCTCACCATCACGAGAGTTGGGACGAAACCATCTATGGGCTGGCCGGGGTGACGACCTGGCAGCTCGGCGAGCGCGACGTAACGCTTGAGCTCGGACAAAACCTCTTCATCAAGCGTGGGGTTGTCCACGGCTTCCGCAACGACACCCAGGTGCCGGCGAACTGTCTCTGCATCCTGACTCCGGCGGCGCTCGACCCCGGATACTTCCGGGAAATGGCGGCCCTGCTGGCGACCGGTGCCCCCGATCCGACGAAGATGAGGGAGACGATGCTGCGTCACGGGTTGGTGCCGGCTCCGCCGGCTTAAAGGATCGCGAGCCCAAGCACGGTCTTGTCACCGATTGATCTTGCGCGGCCGATCGGTCATGCAGGCCCAGCATCTGGAAAGGTCAGGCTGACCGAATGTTCTTCATTGCGTCCAAGGTTCTGGGATTCTTCGCGCTGCCGTCCAACCTGATCGCGTCGCTGCTGGTGTTCGGCGCGCTGTTGTACGTGGTCGGCTTGAAGCGCGGGGCGAGGGGCGTGATCGGGACGTCGATCATCCTCCTGCTGCTGGTTGGATACTGGCCGGTCAGCAATCTCGCGCTGTTGCCGCTGACCGAGCGCTTTCCGGCCTGGCAGCAGGCCGGCGGACGCGACCCTGATGGCATCGTCATCCTCGGCGGCGCGATTGATCCGGAGACGTCGGAGGCGCGCCACACCGTCGAGCTCGACGCGGCGGGCGAGCGGGTGCTGGCGATGCTGCAATTGGCCCGGCAATATCCCAAGGCGCGCATCGTGTTCAGCGGCGGCAGTGCCAATCTGACCACGGCTCCGGTGCCGGAGGGGCCGATCGCCGGCAAGCTGCTGGCGAGTTTCGGTATCGCGCCCGATCGCGTGACGCTGGAGAACCGCTCGCGCACGACCTACGAAAATGCGATTTTCACTCGCGATCTGGTGGCGCCCAAGCCGGGCGAGCGCTGGCTGCTGGTGACGTCGGCCTTTCACATGCCGCGGTCGATGGGCGTGTTCCGCGCCGCCGGCTTCGAGGTCGAGGCCTATCCGGTCGATTGGCGCACCCGGGGCTGGATCGATGCAGCGGTGCCGATCGAGACGCTGACGCGGGGCCTCGCCCGCGCCGACATCGCCAGCCACGAATGGACCGGTTTGATTGCCTACTGGCTGTCGGGGAAAAGTCGGGAGCTGTTTCCGAGGCCCACCAAGTAGGCCCGGTAGCTCTAATCGTGCCGCGGCAGTCCGAGCCGGTAGACGCCGCGGAAGTCGTTGGGATCGGCCGGCTTGCCCTTGCGATAGATCACCAGGCGCCCAGCCAGCGCCAGGCTCACCGCGGCGCGCCGGATCGGCACCAGCAGGTCGTGCCAGTCACCGTCGCTGGCGATGGCGTGTGCGATCTCCGGCGGGCTCAGCGTCTTGCTGCCGACCTCGCTCAGGACCTTCAGGATGGCGCTGTCGAGCTGGGCGGGGGGAGCGGTCGAATCGGATGGGGTCATGGCACTGCCATGACGCATCCGCCACGAGGCTGCAAGGCGCACAACGCCTTTGTCGCCGTGCCGGATTGATCGCCGCGCGCCGCGCGTGCAAGGTGGCGCATCCTCTCGGAGTCCCGGACATGAGTCTGACGCTGGTCATCGGCAACAAGAACTATTCGTCATGGTCGATGCGGCCGTGGGTGGCGCTGCGTGCCGCCGGCATTGCGTTCGACGAAATCGTGATTCCGCTCTATACCGACGCCGCCGACAAGCAGCGCATCCTCGACGTCACCAGGTCCGGCAAGGTGCCCGCGCTGGTGGACGGCGACCTGACGGTGTGGGATTCGCTGGCCATCATCGAATACGCCGCCGAGCGCTTTCCCGAAGCGAAACTCTGGCCGCAGGACCGCGCCATGCGGGCCCATGCGCGCTCGATTTCGGCGGAGATGCATTCCTCGTTCGGCGCCCTGCGCAACGAGTGCGGCATGAACCTGCATCGTCCGGTGCGGGCGAAAGCGCTTTCCGTGCAGGCACAGGCCGACATCGCGCGGATTCAGGAGATCTGGACCGACTGCCGGGCACGTTATGGCGCGCAGGGCCCGTTCCTGTTCGGCGGCTTCAGTGGTGCGGACGCCATGTACGCACCGGTGGTGCACCGGTTGCGCATCTACGCCGTCAACGTCACGCCGCCGGTATGTGCTTACATGGAGGCCATGCAGGCGCTGCCCGCGTTCCGGCAGTGGACTGAGGCGGGGTTGGCGGAAACGCTGGTGATCGAAAAATTCGAGAACGACTAAATCACGGAATTGTCAGCAGACGGCAGCGAGGCCCCCGATACTCTCGCTGCGATCCACTGAAGTCTATAAAACAGAACTGTGAATCAACAGGAGCATCGGCCGATGGGTATTCTCGATGAACTCGGCAACTCGCCCGCCCTCAAGGGTATTCTGGGCCAGTTGGAGGCGAGTGTGCTGCCGACAATCCTGAACCAGGTTCTGGGTGGCGGCGGGCAGGGCGGGCTTTCCACTATTCTCGCCAAGCTGCAGCAGGCTGGATTGGGCGATCAGGTCAAATCCTGGCTCGGCAATGGCGAGAACCTTCCGATCTCGGCTGACCAGCTCAAGCAGGTGCTCAACAGCGATCAGGTCAAGCAGCTCGCGGCCAGCTTCGGCATTCCGATCGACCAGGTGCTGGACGCGCTTGCCAAGCAGCTTCCGGCGACCGTGGACCATGCCAGCCCGAACGGCACGCTGCCCCCGTCGGCGTGAGCCGGTCGCGGCATTTTCCGGCCTGTCCCGGGACCTTCCAAAGTGACTTTTCAAGGCGCCTGCGCGATAGCCAGGCGCCTTGCCGCGCTGCACACGTTTTAGGCTTCCCGGGCCCTTTCCTGTGGTCCAAAAACTCGATCTATCTTACTGATAAAGCTGAAATATTTTGGCATTTTCCATCTTGTTAAATGGCTGGCCAAACCTGCTCGCCCCGTGCTATAGGCTTGCCGGGCATTCAGTCAGGCCTTTTTGGGACATTGAGGCCGGCTTTTTCTCGTATCGCGTGATGGAGAGGGTGTTGAAGCACAAATTCGTCGTTGGTGAGACGGTCTATTTCACGGCCAGCAATGTGGCGCGTCCTGCGGCCAGCGGAACCTATGAGGTGATCCGCCAGCTGCCGACGGATGGCGACGATTGCCAATACCGCATCAAGAGTTCGACCGAAGCCTTTGAGCGCGTCGCCAAGGAAAGCCAGCTCGCCGCTGCATAAGCGGACCTTTCGCCCTATTCATGTCGCATCGATCGGTCACTGAAGGCCGCTGCGCGGGACGAGCCGGGATCGAGTAACCTCCAGATCAGGACGCGTTCGCGTTCATTGTTTGTCTTGTGGGGGTTTGTCTTGAGGGGCGTCTCGCATGAATTGGGCCTGGACCACGTCGCTTGATCAGCTCTGGCGTTCGCCTTCGTTGCCAATGTGGGTCACATTGGCGGCTGCACTCTTTTTCGCCCTTGTCCTGTTGGTCACACTGCTGCGCGCCGAGAAATCGGTGGCGAACGGCGCATTGACCGTCATCACGCTGCTGGCGATCACCATTGCGGTGGCGTCCACGGTGCGCAGCTTCGGCGACGCCGAGACGACCGCGGACACACGTTCGCCGCGGCCGGTGGCCTCGCTTCCAGCGCTGTCCTGCCTTGACGATCTCGCCGGCGACGCCGTCGCTGCGGCCTGTGAACGCGCGCTGTTCGCATCCGCCGATTCCGCGGCGGCAGCGGTGTCCTACACCGCGGCCCAGATCAGCCGTCTGACGAGCTTCGGCGATGAAGCCACCGCCGACAAGGCGATGACCTCCGACCTGTCGGCACTTCGCCGCGCCGTGGAGCGCGACCGCTACGGTCTTGTCGCCCATGTGCTTGTCACCCGTGATGGCTGCACGCCATCGGACTGTGCCGTCTACAAGTCGTTGTCCGACCACAACGTGATCGCGGCCAACATGTCTGACCGGACCTATCAGAACCTGATCGGGCGCTACGCGCTGGCCTGGAATACGCCGGGGTCGGCAGTGCCGGTGGCGACGGGCGTGGGCACTGGCGCAGGCATGGGATTGGCAGGGCTGCCGCCGTCGGTCCCGACCGGCAAGCCGTTGTCGGGCGACTTTCCCAGTTCCTCGTCGATTCCGGCCGTCAGCATTATGGCGCCGGAGTCGTCAACGCCTGCGCCGCCGCCGAGGCCCGCGGCGAACGCCGCCGCACCGAAGCAGCCGGCCTCCATAGCCGCGCCACGGCCTGCTGCATCGCCGCCGAATGCGGCACAGGCCGCGGTGCCACGGACGGCCGCGGCACCTTCGCCGGCACCTCCGGCCGCGCCAAAGAAACAGGCGCCGAAAAAGAATGCCGCCGCTCCACAGCCGGCTGCACCTGTCCCGCTTGCGCCTGCTGCCGCGAGCGAGGATAACTGACGCTCATCGGATCGTGGTTGCCGCGGCCGTCCTGGTTCGGCGGCGACCTGATCTCTCCTGAACTTTTACGCTGCACGTCACGTCATGCCGCTTCATCTCATCAAACTCAGCGTCGGGGCCGAATCCATCGCGGATCTCGACGGCTGGATCAAAGAGCGAATGAAGAAGAGCAAGGCTAATCGCCACGTCCACATCACCCGGATGACCCCGAAGCGCGACACAGAGTTGCTCGACGGCGGGTCGATCTTCTGGGTGATCAAGGGCGAGATCCTGGTGCGCGAAAAACTGATCGGCATCGAGCCGTTTCGCGACAAGGATGGCATCGGCCGTTGCCGCCTGGTGATGGAACCGAAGCTGATTCCGGTGGCGCCGCGGCCGATGCGCGCGTTCCAGGGCTGGCGCTATCTCACGGTGAAGGATGCGCCCGCCGATCTCGGCAAGCGCGCCAGTGACGGCATTGCCGCAATGCCCGAACCGCTGCGGCGGGAGCTGCGCGAACTCGGATTGCTGTAATAGCGGCTGGCGCGGCTGAAAGCTCAGGCCTTCAACTCAGACCTTCACATTGTCGATCAGGCGCGTGGTGCCGATCTTGGCCGCCACCAGCAGGCGTGCGGGTCCATCCTTGACGCTCGCGATCGGCGCCAGCGTTTCCGCATGTCTGGCCTCGAGGTAATCGAGGGCAAACCCCGCATGGGTGATGCTGCCGGCACCGGCGGCGAGGGCGGCGGCAAGGCTGTCGCCGTCGCGCAGGCGCTTCGCGGTGTCTTTCAGCGCGCGATAGAGCACCGGCGCAGTCGCACGCTCCTCCGCTGAGAGATAGACGTTGCGCGACGACATCGCGAGGCCGTCGCGCTCGCGCACGATCGCCGCACCGACGACCTTGACGCCGAGATCGAGGTCGCGCGCCATGCGGGTGACCACCTTGAGCTGCTGAAAATCCTTCTCCCCGAAAATCGCTACGTCCGGCCGCACCTGGGTGAACAGCTTCGCCACCACGGTCGCCACGCCGCCGAAGAAATGCGGACGGAAGCGATCCTCCAGGTTGACAGTGGCCGGCCCCTCGACGGCGATCCGGCTGGCGAAATCGGGTGGATACATCAGGCCGGCATCGGGATGCCAGACGAGGTCGGTGCCTTCGGCCGTCAGCTTGGCGATGTCGGCTTTCCAGGTGCGCGGATAGGAGCCGAGATCTTCATGGGGTGCGAACTGGGTCGGGTTGACGAAGATCGACACCGCGACCCGCTTGGCCCGTCGCTTCGCCAGCCGGACCAGCGAAATATGGCCCTCATGCAGTGCGCCCATGGTGGGGACGAGCGCGACGGTCGCGTTGCGTGCGCGCAGGCGATCCAGCGCGCGATGCAGGGATGGAAGCGTGCGGGCGATCAGGGGCGCTTGGGGCATTTGTACTCGAGGGCGTTGGCGGAGCGGGATGCCGTGGTAGCGCGGGACAGCGTTCTGAGTAAAGCCGGTTGCGGAACCCGTTGGCCGGCGCTTTGCCGCATGTCCCTGCGTTCATGATGAATGACGACCCAAGGTGCATGTCAGGCGCATTTCGCTTGACCGCGACAGTGCGCGATTTGAAGATAATGCGAGGGGATATTTTGAGATGGCGCGGCAGGCTGATCAGGGCCGTTCCGGCACGGCACATGTGATCGTGCTCGGCAACGAGAAGGGCGGGTCGGGCAAGTCCACCACCGGCCTGCATATTGCTGTGGCGCTGCTGAAAGCCGGTCAGCGCGTCGCGACCATCGATCTCGATTGCCGGCAACAGAGCTTCAGCCGCTACATCGCCAACCGCGCCGCCTGGGCGCGCCGCACCGGGCTCGATCTCGAACTGCCGCATCATCGCTGCATCGAACTCGGCACCAGCATGATGGTGGCGGACAACGAAGCGTCGGAGCTCGAGCAGTTCTCCTCGGCCGTCAGTGCCGTCGAACGCGCGTTCGACTTCGTCGTCATCGATACGCCGGGCACCGACAGCTATCTGATGCGGCTTGCGCACTCGATGGCCGATACGCTGGTGACGCCGATCAACGACAGCTTTCTGGATTTCGACGTGCTCGGCACCGTCGATCCGCAGACCTATGCCTGCACCGGCGAGAGCCATTACGCGACCATGGTGCGCGAGGCGCGCAAGCAGCGTCGCCAGCTCGACGGCGCGACCACAGACTGGATCGTGGTGCGCAACCGTCTGTCGATGCTCGGCTCGCGCAACAAGCAACTGGTGGCGCAGGGATTGAAGCAGTTGTCGTTCCGCCTCGGCTTCCGCGCCATCGATGGCTTTGCCGAGCGCGTGGTGTACCGCGAATTCTTCCCGCGCGGTTTGACGGCGCTCGACAATCTCGACGAGGCGACGCTCGGCGCCCGGCCGAGCATGGGCCATGTCACGGCGCGCGAGGAGGTGATCGGGCTGCTGCGGCAATTGAAGCTGCCGCTGGACGAGCGCGGCCGCCGCCGGGCCGCGGCGCGGGCTGAGTGGTTTTCTCAGGTCGACCAGCCGCTGGTGGTGGACGACATCATCGGTGCCTGAGTGCTCCTAAAACTGAATCCACATTTCGTTGTGACAGAAAAATGAATCCGTATTCGCTGCCGGCGATTTGTTTCGCGGGCGGCGATTCGACAGGGGCGATCGCTTGTAAAGCTTTGCTGGACGGTTGTTTTTCAATTTTATGAAAATGCAACCGAAGGCTTGAACGCTGGTTTCATCCTGCCATCAGGGTGGCCGATGACAAACTCTTGCTGTTCACGAGGCCATGGTAAGAAGGTTTGCTTCTTGTGCGACTGCACAATCTTATAGTGCTTTGCACAATTAAAAGACGGAAACTTCCCAACATTTCGGCTGTTGTCACAGCGATGTTATGTCTATCTTTCATGGACCAACACGAATTTGACCGCTGAGAACTGACTCGAAAAGCTGACCGAAGACTGACCACCGACCCCGACCCGCTTACCGCTTAAGAGCGATTGCCCGCCGAGGACTTGAATGAAACGTGGCCTGATCATTGCTGTCGCTGCCGTGGCCTTCGTCGCCGCAGCCTATTTCTCGTTCAGCAAATGGGCGGTCCGGCATGAGATGGTCGAGCTTTATGATGCGTCGCGCGACCGCGTGATCGCGGTCAATGTTGCGGTGCGGCGCGATTCCGAGATGCGGGCGATGGCCGGCATGAAGGCGCTGCCGGTCGCCATCGTCAATCACGGCAACACCGTCAAGAATACCGAGTATTCCTTCCTCGCCAACGTGCTCGCGCTGCGCGGCTATCTGGTGCTCAGCATCCAGCACGATCTCGCCACCGACGCGCCGCTGGTGACCAAGGTCGGCCAGCTCTATGTTGGGCGGCTGCCGGTCTATGAACGCGGCGTCACCAACATCATGTTTGCGGTCGGCGAGATGAAGAAGCGCATGGCCTACGCCGACTATGACAAGCTGATGATGGTTGGTCATTCCAATGGCGGCGATATCTCGATGTTCTTCGCCAAGGAACATCCGGAGATGATCAAGCGCGTCGTCACCCTGGACAATCTGCGCGTTCCGTTCCTTACCGAGGCGAAGTTCAAGATCCTCTCGTTCCGCTCCAAGGATGAGCACTTCGTGCCCGATCCCGGCGTCGTGCCCGACGACGAGGAGTGCGAAAAGACCGGCATCGAGGTCGTCAAGACCGGTGCTCAGCACACCGACATGAGCGACCGCGGCCCCGAGGTCGTGAAGGAAAAGATTCAGAAAGCGCTGGACCAGTTCCTCGGCGAGGACAGCGATCTGCGCCCGGCGCGGAGCGACAAGCTGACCATCTCCAGCAACAGGAAAGCTCCGGACGCCAAGCAGCAGGACGCTGGTCTGCGAGACGCGAAGGCGGGCCACGATGCGTCGCAGCGCGCCGCCGCACTATCGCTGCCTGAAATGGCGATGCCGTAAATCAACCAGCCTGACGTTCTGCGCCCGCCGTCCGTCATCGCGCGGCATCATCGGCAGCTCTGATCGCCTTCATTCCAGAATCGCCCCAAGATCGGCTCAACGGCCTCAACAGCGATCGATCACCGCTGCGCGCCGGCATGGTCAATCAAAAGTCGAGCGGGCGGTGACGTTTCAATTCAAAGCCGTCGCGTTCCGGCGCGGGCGCGACATTGCCGATCCTGACAACACCGATATTCGCGCGTATGAAATGGCCCGGTCGCGCAGTCACCCCGGAGCAGTCGCATGAGTGTCGTCACAACAAAAGACGGTATTGAGATCTTCTACAAGGATTGGGGCAAGGGTCAGCCCATCGTGTTCAGCCATGGCTGGCCGCTGTCGGCCGATGACTGGGATGCGCAGCTGATGTTCTTCCTCAATCACGGCTATCGCGTCATCGCCCATGATCGCCGCGGCCACGGCCGCTCCAGCCAGGTGGCCGATGGGCATGACATGGATCATTATGCCGACGACCTCGCGGCTGTAACGGCGCATCTCGATCTGCGGAACGCCATTCATGTGGGCCATTCCACCGGTGGCGGCGAGGTCGTGCATTATCTGGCGCGGCATGGCGAAAGCCGGGTGGCGAAGGCGGCTATCCTCTGCGCGGTGCCGCCGCTGATGGTGAAGACGGCGGCGAATCCCGACGGCCTCCCCAAGGAAGTGTTTGACGATTTTCAGACGCAACTGGCGGCCAACCGCTCCCAGTTCTATCGCGACGTGGCGTCGGGGCCGTTCTATGGCTTCAACCGGCCCGGCGCCAAGGTCTCGGAGGCCGTCATCCAGAACTGGTGGCGCCAGGGCATGATGGGCGGCGCCAAGGCGCACTATGACGGCATTGTCGCCTTCTCGCAGACCGATTTCACCGAGGACCTGAAGAAGATCACCGTGCCCGTGCTGGTGATGCACAGCGAAGACGATCAGATCGTTCCTTATGTCGCCTCCGGGCCGTTGTCGGCAAAACTGCTGAAGAACGGGACGCTGAAGACCTACAAGGGCTTTCCACACGGCATGCCGACCACGGAAGCCGCGACGGTCAACGCTGACCTGCTGGCCTTCATCAAGGGTTGACGGCGTCCGGAGAGACCGCCGAAGGGCGGTCTCTCCTTGACGGGTTCGCGGCCGAGCTTGACGGCCGCAAGGTGGCTCCCAGATAAACGAGAGCAACCAGCGGAGTGCAGGCAGCGCGAACCACGATGTCGAGCGACAGCAAATCACCCACGGCGGGAAAAGCCGGGTCGTTGCCGGAGGCGGCATCGACATCGGCCGACATCGCCGCCTTCGTCGCCAAGGCGAGGGTGATGACGCCGCAGGCGGGCGCGCGCGGTCGGCTGATTTTCTCGCTCGACGCCACCATGAGCCGCCAGCCGACCTGGGACTTGGCCTGCCAGCTTCAGGCCGAGATGTTTCGCGAAGCCGGATCGATCGGCGGCCTCGATGTGCGGCTGGTGTATTTCCGCGGCTTGGGTGAATGCCGCGCCAGCCCGTGGATTTCCGACGCCGCCCAATTGGCGCGGCTGATGAGCCGGATCACGGTCGAGGGCGGCCATACCCAGATCCACAAGGTGCTTTCGGAAACCCGGCGGGAAGCGGTGGCCCACGGCGTGCGTGCGCTGGTGTTCGTCGGCGACGCGATGGAAGAGAATGTCGATGACCTCAGCGCCAAGGCTGGCGAGCTCGGTCTGCTGAAGGTCCCGGTGTTCATGTTCCAGGAGGGACACGACGCGGTCACCGAGCAGGCGTTCCGCGAGATCGCGCGGCTGTCGGGCGGTGCCTATTGCCGGTTCGATCCGGGGGCGGCGGCGCAGTTGCGTGACCTACTGCGTGCGGTCGCGGCTTACGCAGCCGGCGGGCGCGAGGCGCTGCAGCGCCTGTCGACGACGGCAAGCGGGGCGGCGGCGCTGCTGGGCCAGATCAAATAGAGCCGGTTACGGTTTTTGCCGTGGATGCCTGCGGCTGTCCGACCCGGTCGTCTTTCGCCGGTGCGCGTGACCGACTATCTATCGTTCCATGCCAACCCTGATCGCAGGCGCTGTCGCCGTTTTTGTTCTCTATATGCTGCTGCAGATGTTCCGCGCGGCGAACCCGGCGTTGCTGGCGCGCGGCGTCAAGCTCGCCGGCGGCGTTGTCTGCCTTGCGGTGGCCGCCCTCACCGGCGTCAAGGGCGAACTCGCGGTGGCCATTCCGCTTGGCCTGTTCGGGGCGGGGTTGCTCGGCTGGTCGCCGGCGGCAAACGTGTTCGGCAATTTGGGCGGTTTCGGCAACTGGGGCCGCGGCAGCCGGTCCAGCGGCCAGGCCTCGCAGGTCCGCTCCGCCTTTCTCGACATGACGCTGGATCACGACACTGGCGAGTTGAAGGGCACCATCATCGCCGGCACCCATGCCGGGCGGTCGCTGGATGCGTTCGACCTGCCGCAACTCGCGGCGATGATGCAAACCTTCGATGCCGAGAGCTGTGCGTTACTTGAAAGCTATCTTGACCGCCGGTTTGCCGGATGGCGTCAGAACACGCAGGGCGCAGGGGCAGGGGGGCAGCGCGGCCAGGCGGCGAGCGGCAAAATGACGGCGGAGGAGGCTTATCAGATCCTTGGCCTGCAGCCGGGAGCGGGGCGAGACGAGATCGGGCGTGCGCACCGGTCGCTCATGAAGAAACTGCATCCCGACCAGGGGGGGTCGACGTACCTCGCGGCCCGTGTCAACGAGGCCAAGGAGACCTTGCTTCGCACTCATCACAGCTAACTCCAGCACGCAACACTACGCAACTCACTGCGAGCAGCTGTTCGTCTCTCTGATCGATGCCCCCGGGTGCATGAAGCTGCATCCCGATAATCTGGCGCCTGATGCTCCGTTGGCCGGAAACAGGCACCGGCCCGCCTTGACCGGCGGTGCCGCTGTTATGGTTTATTTTTACCGACCAAATGTTGACGAGAAGTTTCAAATGCCGGCGAACGAGCGCGGCCGGTGTCGTTCGCGGATACAAAAAAGCCCGGCACTGAGGCCGGGCTTTTCGTTGTGATCGAAGCTGCGATCAGTTCTTGATGGCGATGCAGGAGATGTCGTTGCGCTTCAGGGTGCGGCAGGCGGCTTCGGCGCTGTCCTTGTCGAGGCCGGCGAAGCGGGCGCGGTACAGGCTCTTTCCGCCGCCCTTCGAGACGGTCTCCGTGAACGGGTCGGCCTTGCCCAGCAGGCTGCCTGCGCTGCTGCGAGCGGCGTCCAGGCGCTGCTTGGCTTCGCCCTCGGTTTCCAGTGCGCCGACCTGGATGATCCAGCCCGAGCGCGTCGTGGCCTTGATGGCGCCGTTCTGCTGCATCGTCTGGGTCGGTGCGGCGAGTGCGACCTGCTGGGATTGCGGCATGCGAGCCGGCTCCGCGTAAGCCATGGTCTGGGAGTGCTGCTGCAGGGCGGAGGCGGGCAGCGTGCCCAGGATGCCCTGGCCGGTGCCGTATTTCGGGTTCTGCGGCGGCAGTTCCGCGGCCTTGAGGTCGGCTGCCTTTGCCACGATGGAGTTGGAGGTCTCGGCGACTTCGGCGCGGGCGGGGATCGAGGCGGTGGCGGCGGGTCCGGCAACCGGGGCTGCGGAGGCAATGCGGGTCTGACCCGACTTGATCTGAACCGTCTTCACCCGCACCGGCGTCATCGGCTCGGCGGAGCCGGGAATCATCGGCAGCGGCTGCGAAATCACGCCGGAGGTCAGCGGGGCCGGGGCCGGCTTGGGCTGCTCCTGAGCGACCTGCTGGGGCGGGATGGGCCTCGCCACCGGCATCGGCATGGCCGAGCGGGCGGTTTCATCGACCTCGGCGGCGGCAGTAGCGGTCTGGATCGCGCCCTGAACCTGCATGGCGGACATCGCGCGGCTGGTTTTTGGTTCCGGCGCGGGGGCGGCCGCCGGGGCATCGTCAGCATCGGCGCTCGCGACCTTGTAGTCGGACGGGTTGCGTTCGGTGATGGCGGCAACGGTGCGCTTGGTAGCGCCGCGCTCCAGGTTTTCGGCCAGCAGGTTGCGCATGGTCGCATCGCGCGAACCGCCGGAACGGCCGCCCAGCACGACGCCGATCAGATGGCGGTTGCCGCGGTGCATCGAGGTGACCAGGTTGAAGCCGGAGGCGCGGGTGTAGCCGGTCTTGATGCCGTCGACGCCCTCGACACGGCCGAGCAGGCGGTTGTGGTTGCGGATGACGTTGCCGCGGTAGTGGAAATCGTTGGTCGCGAAGTAGCGGTAGTAGCGCGGGAAGCGGTCCTGGATGGCGCGGCCGAGGGTGGCCTGATCGCGCGCGGTGGTGACCTGGTCCTCGTCCGGGAGACCGGAGGCGTTCTTGTAGGTGGTGCGGCTCATGCCCAGCGCGCGCGCCTTGCGCGTCATCAGCTTGGCGAAGTCGTCTTCGTCACCGGCGATGGCTTCGGAGATCACCACGGCAGCGTCGTTGGCGGAACGGGTGACCAGGCCCTTGATCGCGTCTTCGACCCGGATGCTCTGGCCAGGGCGCAGACCGAGTTTGGTCGGCGCCTGCTCGGAGGCATGTTCGGAGACAGCCATCTGGGTATCGATGGTCATCTTGCCGCTCTCCAGCCGCTCGAACAGCAAATAGAGCGTCATGATCTTGGTGAGCGATGCCGGATGCCGCGGACCGTCGGCGCTGTTGGCTTGCAGCGTGGCGCCCGAGTTTCCGTCGACGATGATCGAGGAGAACGGCGGCGCGTAGCTGGAGACCCGCACGTGATGGCGCGAGCGGTGATGCCGCCGCCTGGCGTCAGCTGTATCGTTGGTGAAAAGGACGGCTGCGGTGACCGTCGCAAGCCCGAGGATGCAAAAGCGTAGCGTCCGCGAAGACGCTGAGGTTGCACGAAACATTGACTACCCCGTCCGATTTCCAGCGACAGCGCATCCTGGAAAACCCGCTTCTTTCCCGGAGACGCTCCCCATGTTCCAATTCGCGTAACGTCTTCATGCGAATTGGAAGCCACTTCGCTCGAAGACACTTAGATCACCGGTCCGTGAGGCGAAATTGTGCCCGCACGCCCGGAAATCAGCGGCCTGCTGCGCGTTGACGGGGCAAATCTCGAAAAAGACAGGCGGCCGCGGGCTGCCATTCTGGCTAAGAGACTGTGCCTGAACGTCTTTTTCGGAATTCTTCCGGACTGTCAGCAACGCAGGGACCCAAAGTAGGGCGACGGAGTTTCCAAAAGGTTAAGCAACCGTTGCCGGCATCGCCTGACTTTTCTCATAATTTGAGAAAATCTTGTGCGACGCACAAGATGATTGACTGTTTTGTGCGCTGCACTATAAACTTCAGGTAGTTATCGGGAGCCGGGACAATCCGGTGACTTCAGCAGCAGCAGTCCGGGAGAGGATCCAACATGGTTTTTAAAGTTGAGGACTTCCAGAGTTTCGGCAAAGAGCAGTACGAAGCGGCGCTCGCGTCGGTGAACAATTTCACCAAAGGCTACCAGGCGATCGCCACCGCCTATGCTGACTATTCCAAGAAGTCGTTCGAAGACACCAGTGCCTATGTCGAGAAGCTGTCGGGCGTGAAGTCGCTCGAGAAGGCGATCGAACTGCAGACCGAATTCACCAAGACGGCCTATGAGACCTTCGTGGCGGAATCCAAGAAGATCACCGAGCTCTATGCCGGTCTTGCCAAGGAAGCCTACAAGCCGTTTGAAGGCTACGTCGCCAAGTTCACGCCGCCCACGTCGCACTGATTTAGCGGCACGCTGATTTTATTTATCCCTGGCGGATACGAAAAGCCCGGCTCGCGCCGGGTTTTTTTGTTGTGTCCTATCGGGAGCGGACGGCTGTTCAGTAGGCGATGCGCAGTTTCGAGATGTCGATGAGAATAGAGTTGAACGTGGTGATGATCTGATCGGGGTCCGTCAGCATGTAGAACTTGCTCGTATCGCTTGCACATCCCTGCAGAACTGCCGACTGCGGATCCACGCTCCCGACGTTGACCTGGATGGTATAGACCGTTGCTTCCACTTTTGCGTTTGTGCACAGCAGTTTTTGGCGGGCATCGATCTGGCCGTCGACCTGTTTGCTGCCGTTTCCGTACGCGGGCCAGCGATCCTGCGTGTTCAGCCCGTCGGACAAGAGGATGATGATTTTTTTGTAGATATAATTGGACTCTTCCGCGGGAGCTTTGATCGGTTGGCTCTGAGCCGAACCTTCGCTGCTCAGAGATTGCCACGCCCAGGCCATTCCGACCGGCTGGTTGGTGCCGCCGTTCGGGGTCATCAATCCGACCTTCTTCTTGAGGGTGGCCCAGTCAGAACTCATGCCCATGACCGACGTCGGACAGGCATTGTATTGCTGCGCCGGAAAATTTGTGGCCGTGCTCGTCGCGGCGACGTTCTTGACGTCATTCGGCTGGGTGCGGTCGGTGATGCAGCCGTTCCATGTGCTGTGATCGTTGGGGATCCACGTATGCGTGTAAGGTGCGCCGGTCGTTGTCACGACTTGGGAGCAGACAGTATTTTTGCCGGTTCCGCTGCAAGAGCAATTGCTGCGCGAGCCGCAACTGCAGGAGTTTCCGGAGCAGACCTGGTTGGTCGTCGACGTCGTCGTACCGACGCTATTGTAGCAGCCGTTGTAGTAGCTGGCGTAAGTGCCGTCCTGACCCGGACAGATCAATCCGCTTGAGGGGATTGTGTATGCTGTCGTGTAGTTGGCGGGGCCGGCGATGCAGCCGAAGCCCTGCTGATTTGTGAACGGACATGAAGATCCGGGTCCATAGCTGGACCAGTAGGCGGGTTTGCTCGTCACCAGAACGGGGGGCTCGGCTTCCCAATCGGTCCAGTCGATCCAGGCCTGGTTGTAGTTGGTGGGATCGGCGTTGATATCCTTGGCGAAGGGAACAATCGAGATGAGGACGTCCCCGTCGACCGTCGAGAGCTGGCTGAGCTTGGTGATGAGATCGTTTGTCGCCTTTTGGAGGGCGCCAATTTTTCCGTTGTCCTTCATCGAACCGGTATTGTCGAGGGCAAGCGCGACGCGCAGTCTGCTGTTGCCCCACGTTGCCGTGGAACTGATGCTGAAGTCTATTTTCGTGATACCGGCAACTCTGAGGAGTTCCGTCGGCATCGTTCCCGACGCCTCCAGCTTGATGGTCCCCGGAGATCCGGAACTGGGCGGGGTGTAGGTTGCTTTGAAGCCGGTCTTGGGCGTGTAAGAGTTGGTGTAGAGGGTGTTGAAGTATCCCTCCGCCTTGGTCTGGATGTCCGCCTGGGTCATCGGGGGATTCGCGGCCGACGCATCCTTGGAGATCATCAAAGCGGCCGAGTCGATCGCGGCCTGCATGGCGGTGCGCGCGTTGTAGACACGGGCGTAGTCGACGGCGGCGCCGACCATCGACAGCAGCATCAGCAACGTAAATCCGAACATGGGGAGGATGCTGCCGTCGTCCGTACGGACGAAACGAGCAATCTGGCGCTTCACCCCGGTCATATTTAACAGCGCGGTCATGGTTCCCACCGAAAACGGCTCTCGCGACGAGAGCGCTGGTCCGGTGCGAGTTGTGGGGTTTATGCGGTGAAGAGTGGGTAAAGTGATGCTCTGAAACTTGGTAAAACAACCGCATTCGGTGGTAATTTAATGAGTTCTCGTCAGATTATGCTCAACGCTCCCTCAACGCCTGCACGCTATTCCTCTGCTATCCTGGAGCTTTTCGTTAACTATCGCGGCGAGCCTTGTGCACGCTTTGGGCAGGGGGCCTTCCGAGGGCCGGATCTGCCGAGGGGGCCGCGACAGGAGGCCTGATCGGGGAACCGGGGTGGCTGGATGGCCCCGGACGCCCGGAATGGCCCATTTTTCGCATCCTTGCGGGGGTGGGGGTGTGGACCCATATCGGTAATAATTCACATGGGGATGCGGTGCCGGTGTTGACGAGACACATCAATCTCGCAACGCTCGGCAGATATGACCTTTCCGAGTCCGCCAAGATCGGCGGCGGACCCGAAAAATGGCCAAATCCGTGTCCTCCCGGCCAGAAAGCCGCGAGGGGCGCCACAGGCCCGGTCGCAAAAGGGGAATTTCGAACGTTAAGCCATGCTGCATCCATCTGGACATTCTGGAACCGCGGCGACCGCGTCGTCTGTCGCATCGACCTTTCGCATGAGCGGCGATGAGGGCCGCCCCGGCGGCCCCAACGTGCCGGGTATTTCCGTCATCACCAAGGTCAAGCCGCGCACCAAACGGCCGAGCCTCTACCGCGTGTTGATTCTCAACGACGATTACACGCCGATGGAATTCGTCGTTCATGTTTTAGAACGTTTCTTCAACAAGGATGTTGAAGCTGCGACCCAGATCATGCTGCATGTTCATCACCATGGGATCGGCGAATGCGGTGTGTTCACTTACGAAATAGCCGAGACCAAAGTGACGCAGGTGATGGATTTTGCGCGCAAGCACCAACATCCTTTGCAATGCGTGATGGAAAAGAAGTAGCATCGGCTGTCGGGTGGTTCCGGCCATCGAGAGCTTGAAGCGAAGGCCTCACGATCGGAGTTTGAAACGGGAGCTTGAATACGAGAGCTTGAATAAGACGGCCAAGATAACAAATTAAGCTCAAGCGGATTCAAGCTTACGTAAATCCAGGCTTACGACTGTGGGGGCCACAGAGGACGCGAATGCCGACTTTTTCTCAGAGCCTTGAACAATCCTTGCATCGTGCACTGGCGATCGCCAATGAGCGCCATCATCAGTACGCGACGCTCGAACATCTCCTGCTCTCGCTGATCGACGATTCCGACGCCGCCGCGGTGATGCGCGCCTGCAACGTGGATCTCGACAAGCTGCGCGCCAGCCTCGTCAACTATCTTGAGACCGAGTTCGAAAATCTGGTGGCGGAGGGCGGCGACGATGCCAAGCCGACCGCGGGGTTCCAGCGGGTGATCCAGCGCGCGGTCATTCACGTGCAGTCGTCGGGACGCGAAGAGGTCACCGGCGCCAACGTGCTGATCGCGATCTTCGCCGAGCGCGAAAGCCATGCTGCGTATTTCCTGCAGGAGCAGGACATGACGCGCTACGACGCGGTCAATTACATCAGCCACGGCATTGCCAAGCGTCCTGGTGTCTCGGAATCTCGCCCGGTGCGCGGCGTTGACGAGGAGACCGAGCACAAGAACGACGGCGACAGCAAGAAGAAGGGCGACGCGCTCGAGACCTATTGCGTCAACCTGAACAAGAAGGCGCGCGACGGCAAGATCGACCCGGTGATCGGGCGGACCGCAGAGATCAACCGCGCCATCCAGGTGCTGTGCCGCCGCCAGAAGAACAATCCGCTGTTCGTCGGCGAAGCGGGCGTCGGCAAGACGGCGATCGCCGAAGGCCTCGCCAAGCGCATTGTCGAGAGTGACGTGCCGGAAGTGCTGAGCGCCGCGACCGTGTTCTCGCTGGACATGGGCACGCTGCTGGCCGGAACCCGCTATCGCGGCGATTTCGAGGAGCGGCTGAAGCAGGTCATCAAGGAACTGGAAGCGCATCCGAATGCGATCCTGTTTATTGACGAAATCCACACCGTGATCGGCGCTGGCGCCACCTCCGGTGGCGCGATGGATGCGTCCAACCTGCTCAAGCCGGCGCTGGCCTCGGGCACCATCCGTTGCATGGGCTCGACCACCTACAAGGAATACCGCCAGCACTTCGAAAAGGATCGCGCGCTGGTGCGCCGGTTCCAGAAGATCGACGTCAATGAGCCGTCGGTCGCGGATGCCATCGGCATTCTGAAGGGGCTGAAGCCGTACTTCGAGGACTATCACAAGCTGAAATACACTGCCGAGGCGATCGAAGCCGCGGTGAACCTGTCGGCGCGCTACATCCATGACCGCAAGCTGCCGGACAAAGCGATTGACGTGATCGACGAATCCGGCGCGGCGCAGATGCTGGTGCCGGAAAACAAGCGCAAGAAGACCATCGGCCTGAAGGAAATCGAGACCACGATCGCGACCATGGCGCGGATTCCGCCCAAGAGCGTATCGAAGGACGATGCCGAGGTGCTCAAGCACTTGGAATCGACGCTCAAGCGCGTGGTGTTCGGCCAGGATAAGGCGATCGAGGCCCTGACGGCGGCGATCAAGCTGGCGCGGGCGGGCCTGCGCGAGCCGGAGAAGCCGATCGGCTCCTATTTGTTCTCGGGCCCGACCGGCGTCGGCAAGACCGAAGTTGCCAAGCAACTCGCGGACTCGCTCGGTGTCGAGCTGCTGCGCTTCGACATGTCCGAGTACATGGAGCGGCATACGGTCTCGCGCCTGATCGGCGCGCCTCCCGGCTATGTCGGTTTCGACCAGGGCGGTTTGCTCACGGATGGCGTCGACCAGCATCCGCATTGCGTGGTGCTGCTGGACGAGATCGAGAAGGCGCATCCTGATCTGTACAACGTGCTGCTGCAGATCATGGACCATGGCCGCCTGACCGATCACAACGGCAAGCAGGTCAACTTCCGCAACGTGATCCTGATCATGACCACCAATGCGGGTGCAGCGGATCTGGCGCGTCAGGCGTTTGGCTTCACCCGCAACAAGCGGGAAGGCGACGACGCAGAGGCCATCAATCGCCAGTTCGCGCCGGAATTCCGCAACCGTCTCGATGCCATCGTGTCGTTCGGTCACTTGAACGCCGAAGTCATCGGCATGGTGGTCGAGAAGTTCGTGCTGCAACTCGAGGCGCAACTGGCGGATCGCGACGTCACCATCGAACTGTCCGAGCCCGCCAAGGCCTGGCTGATCCAGCACGGTTATGACGAGCAGATGGGTGCCCGGCCGATGGCGCGGGTGATCCAGGAGCACATCAAGAAGCCGCTGGCGGACGAATTGCTGTTCGGCAAGCTCAAGGGCGGTGGCCACGTCCGCGTCGTGCTCATCAAGGACGAGAACGATCAGGACAAGATCGGCTTCGACTTTGTCGAGGGGCCGGTCACGCCGAAGCCGGAGAAGCTGCCCGGTGCGCGCAAGCGCGCGGCCGCACGCAAGCCGAAAGGTGGCTCGGATGACGATGGCCCGAAGGGCGCCAGCAAGGGCCCCCTTGTGAAGGCCTGATCGCTGTCGCAAATCCACAGATTGAAACGGCCGGATCGCAAGATCCGGCCGTTTTCGTTGATCGGGTGGACCTGCTCAAATGCCCGACTGGCTGCGCCGCCACTCCCGGGGTGACAGGCCGTACTGCTCGCGGAACGCCCGGCCGAAGTGCGAGAGGTCGTTGAAGCCCCAGGCGAAGGCGATTTCGCCGACATGCCGCCCGGCGTGGGCCGGTGCGGACAAATCGCGCTGGCATTGCTCCAGCCGCTGGCTCAGCACATAACGCTGGAACGAGGTCTGCTCGTCCGCCAGCAGCGTGTTGACATAACGCGAGGAGATGCCGAGCGCCGCCGCGGTGTCGGACAGCGACAGCTCCGGGTCGGACAGGTGCGCCCGGACATAGGCCTTCAAACGGTACAACAGCGCGGCGCGATGGGTTGAGGGTGGAAGCCTGTTGCCCGTCAACCGTTCGCTCATCGCCAGCGCTAGCAAGTCGAGGGCCTGTTCGGACAGCCGGGCGCCTGTGATGTCGTCGAACTGGTCGACCATGCCGGACACCGCCGTCAGGAATTCCAGCGCCAGCCGGTCCAGCGGCCGCTGCCGGTCGAAGCTGGTGGCGGTCAGGGTTTCGATGCCCGCGATCCGCTTCAGCAGTGCACTGCGCGGGATCTGAAAAATCGTCTGGCTGAAGTCATCCCTGAACAGCAGCTGGTAGGGCCGTGTCGTATCGTAGAGCGCGAATTCACCGGGATGGATTGTGGTCTCGCGGCCATCCTGCACCACGCCGCCGACGCCCTCTCGTCCCAGCGCCACCAGGATGAAATCTTCGTGCGCACGGGCGATGCGTGAGGGCGTACGAAACACATGCTGCGCGCCAGAGGTGACCTGGGTGCAGGCGACGCCGCCCAGCATCGAGCGGCTGACCGAACCGCGAAACCGGTTGCCGAGATCGGACGTGCAATCGAGCCCGACGAACACGTCGCAGACGATGTCCTGCCAGAACGCGAGCTTGCGGTGCTGCGGCGCACTGTCCGTCGAGAGCTGAACCGGCATAGGCCTTGATCCCTCATGCGGCTGCGTTGCCGATCGTGCAGTCGAGTTTTTCTTCCCTGTGGGACGAGCCTGAAAACCCGCCCTCGGCAAAACTGTCATGGAGCAGGGGGCGAGATCAACTCGGGTGATCGGCCAGCAACGCTGACATTTTGGGCAAGGGGAGCTACCGCATGGGCATCGAACATCCGAAGTACAAGGTCGCCGTGGTCCAGGCGGCACCGCTCTGGCTCGACCTAGACGGCACCGTCGACAAAACAATTCGGTTGATCGAGGAGGCGGCCGAAAACGGTGCAAAACTGATCGCATTTCCGGAGGCCTTCATCCCCGGTTACCCCTGGCATATCTGGATGGATTCCCCGGCCTGGGCGATTGGCCGCGGCTTCGTGCAGCGCTATTTCGACAACTCGCTGGCTTACGACAGCCCGCAGGCGGACAAGCTGCGCAGCGCCGTGCGGCGCAGCGGGTTGACCGCCGTGCTCGGATTGTCCGAGCGGGATGGCGGCAGTCTCTATCTCGCCCAATGGCTGCTCGGGCCCGACGGCGAGACCATCGTCAGGCGCCGCAAGCTGCGGCCGACCCATGCCGAGCGCACCGTCTATGGCGAGGGCGACGGCAGCGATCTTGCCGTGCACGATCGCCCCGGCATCGGCCGACTCGGCGCTCTCTGCTGCTGGGAGCACCTGCAGCCATTGTCGAAATACGCCATGTACGCCCAGAACGAACAGGTGCACGTGGCGGCGTGGCCCAGCTTCTCGCTGTATGATCCGTTCGCCTTTGCGCTAGGCGCGGAGGTCAACAATGCCGCCTCGCGCGTCTATGCGGTGGAAGGCTCCTGCTTCGTGCTGGCGCCGTGCGCGACGGTGTCGCAGGCGATGGTCGACGAGCTCTGCGATCGCCCCGACAAGCACGCACTGCTGCACGCCGGCGGTGGTTTTGCCGCGATCTATGGCCCCGACGGCAGCTCGCTTGCCGAAAAGCTCGCGCCGGACCAGGAGGGCCTGCTGTATGCGGACATCGATCTCGGGGCGATCGGTGTGGCGAAAAACGCCGCCGATCCCGCGGGGCACTATTCACGGCCGGACGTGACGCGGCTGCTGTTCAACAAGACTCCGGCCCGCCGCGTCGAGCATTTTTCCCTGCCGGTGGACGGCGAGGCCGCGGCGGAGACGGTCGCGCCGACGAGTTGAAGCGTACCTGCGAGGAGCATCGTCATGGACTCGGCCATTCCGCTTCATCTGCGCACCACCCGCACCAGGCACAAACGCGTGCCGGACGACTATCAGCCGCCTTATCCGTCGTTCGTCGCCCGGCACAAGCCGAGCGTCAGCCGGGTCGTGATGGCGTATTTTGGCGTGCAGTATCGCGGTGCGCCGCCGGCGGTTGCGACGCATGCGCTGACATGGATCGGGGAGCGTTTCGGCGCCGGCGACGCTCCATCGCACTGGGACCGCGCGCAGTACGTCGACCAGGCCGGATATGCAAATGTGATTTCGGTCGCTTACTGGGATGACGTCGCATCGTTCGATCGCTGGTTCGTATCAGCGCGCGACGGCTGGCTCGGCGATCATCGTGCAGGCGAGGGCTGCGGCTTTTTCATCGAGGTGATTCGGCCGTCGGTGGACACCTATGAGACGCTGTTTTCATCGCTCGGGCGCCCCGAGGGCATCGCGGTTCTCGCCGACGACATGAGCGGCGAGGTGCAGGAGCATGCGTACTGGGGTGGCATGCGCGATCGCATTCCCTTGTCGCAGACCAGCGAGATGGCCCCCCAGGGCACCGTGCGCGTCGTCCGTGACGGTTCGCGCATCCGCGTGCTGGCGCCGGACAATCTGTGCCTGATCCGCTCGGGCCAGGACTGGAGCGACACCGAGAGCGGCGAGCGGGCGATGTATCTCGACGATGTCGAGCCGGTGCTACGCGACGGGATGGATTTTTTGCGCGACGAGGGCACGGCGATTGGATGTTATGCCAACCGTTATGTCGACGTCGTTGCGGCCGACGGCGGCAAAACCGAAAAATCCTACGGCATGAGCTGGTGGAAGAGTCTCGCCGCGCTGGAGCGCTGGGCGGAATCGCACCCCACCCATGTCCGGATTTTTGGTGCCGCCATGAAGTATCTGTCGACGCTTGGTCCGGCCGCCAAGCTGCGGCTCTACCACGAGGTCACGGTCGTGCGCGCCGATGAGCAATATTTCGAGTATCTCAACTGCCATCGGCAGACGGGTCTGCTCAATGCCGCAGATCTTGGAACGGAAAGCGCTGGGTAATCTACGCGGCGGTGTCGCGCACCTGCTTGGCAATCACCTTCTGCGCCTCGAATTCACGCCGCCGCCGGGCGAGCTCGTCCGCGCTTATGCGCGCGACATTGTTGTAGTCGAGCTTCCATGAGGCGTCGTCGCTCCAGCGCAGCGGCGATTGCATGGTCGTGCGTGGGCCGCCGGCTGTCTCCAGCAGCGTCAGCGCAAGCTCCAGCGTTTGCGCCTGCGAGGCCGCGTCATGCGGCTTGCCGGCGGAATTTCCCAGCGGGAAGTCGCTGAACAGGAAGCGCGGCACGCCGGCATGTTCGACGATGTCCTTGGCGCAGCCCATGATCACCGTCGAAATCCCGTGGGCTTCGAGATGCCGTGCGATCAGGCTGACGCTCTGGTGACAGACCGGGCAGTTCGGCACCAGCACCAGCGCATCGATCTTGTCAGCCTGGCAACGGGCCAGAATGTCCGGGGCGTCGGTCTCGCTGGTCACGCGGTGGCTGCGGTTGGTCGGCGCGCCGAAAAAGCGGGGGGCGACCTCGCCGATGCGGCTCTCGGCCGCACGCCGCCGGAGTTCGGCGAGCGGGAACCAACTGCGGCTGTCGGTGGCGCTGGTATGGACGCGATCGTAGGCGATGTGCGAAATCCGCAAATCGTGGTCCTGCGCGGTGTCACCATCATAGACCTGATAGAATTTGGCGGTGGAGTTGTAGGCGGCACCCGGTCCCTGGTCGCCCTTGGCCGGATCGAACCGCGAGGCGGTGGTGATGATGGTCACGCGCGATTGTGCCAGCGGCTTGCGTAGCCGCTGGAACGGTGCGTCATCATGATGCGCCCAGCGATAGGGCGCGTCATAGCCGATCGCCCGATAATAGTCGCGGGTGCGCTGCATGTAGCGGATCGGCTCGTCCAGATCGGGCGCGAAGGCGGAAGCGGCGTCGGTCGGTTTGGCGTTCGTCGTGTCTGTCATGGCCCGGTTCCGCTGTGTCTCACGAGGCCGCAATACGGATATCTGCCACATGATAATGCGCTAGGTTGGGCCCGGCCAACGAAAAGGGATCTTCTCGCAGAGCATGGCGATACGCAGTCACATCATGGCGTTCATCCGGATCGCCGCCGTGCTCGGGCTCTGCGGCGCGTGGATAATCCCGGCCATCGCCGAGGACCAGCCGGTGCCGTCCGGTATCATCGACGCGCCGAAGATATCCGATCAGAAGACGTCCGACCAAAAGGCGCCTGATCAAGTCCCGTCCAATCAAAAGACAACTGACCAGAAGCCCGCCGATGACAAGGCGCCCGACGGCAAGACCGAGACCAAGGTCGACACCAAGACTGACGCTGACAAGACTGACACTGAGGCTGGCAGCAAGCCCGACCCCGACACCCGCGAAGCGATGTGCCTGATGATCGAGTCGGCGGCGCGGGCGCATGATCTGCCGCTCGAGTTCTTTGCCCGCGTCATCTGGCAGGAGAGCCGCTTCCAGTCCGATGCCGTGGGCCCTGTGACGCGCAGTGGCGCACGCGCCCAGGGTATCGCGCAGTTCATGCCGGGCACCGCCAGCGAGCGGCAACTGCTCGATCCCTTCGATCCGGTGCAGGCGCTGCCCAAGTCCGCGGAATTTCTCGCCGAGCTGCGCGGCCAGTTCGGCAATCTCGGGCTTGCTGCGGCGGCCTACAATGCCGGGCCGCGGCGGGTGCAGGAATGGCTTGCCGGCACCGGCTACATGCCGTCGGAAACCCGGAACTATGTGTTCGTTATTACCGGCACCTCGGTAGAGGACTGGCGCGATGCCGGGCGCAACCCCAGCGCGCCGCCGCGCGCCGCGCCGGGATGTCGCGACTTGATGGCGCTGTTGACACGGGCGCCGAACCCGTTCGTCGCTCAGCTCGAGCAGCGGGTCAAACTCGGCGCCGCCAGCCCCTGGGGCGTGCAGCTCGGAGCCGGCTTTTCGCGAGACCGCGCACTGTCGATGTATGCGCGGGCGATGCAGCGCCTGAGCGGCGTGATCGGCGACCGCGATCCCAATCTCCTGGGCTCGGTGCTGCGCAGCAGGGGCACGCGCACATTCTACCAGGTGCGGGTCGGCGTCGACACGCGCCCCGCCGCCGATGAACTCTGCGGCCGCATCCGGCGCGCCGGTCAGGCTTGCCTGGTGCTGCGCAATCCGGTCAGGCCGGGGTAAGCGTGAGCAGGACTTGACGGTAGGTGAGGGGTTGAGCCTGATGTGCGACACCTCCGTAATGATCGGCCGAATCGCCTCGTGACCTCACATACCGCTGAAACGGACAGGTTTCCGACCTCGTTCGCCGCCTTCCTGCGGGGCGTGGGCGGGGCGCTGACGTCCGTCCTCACCTATACGCTGTTCGCGACCTATATCGGCGTCGGTGCGCTGGCCCACGACCTGCATTTCTCGTTTGTCTGGGCCGTGCTCGCCACCGTGCTGATCTGGGCCGCGCCGGCGCAGATCATTCTGCTGACCACGCTGGGGGCGGGCGGCACGCTGGTGCAGGCGGCGCTGGCCGTCACGCTCAGCGCGATCCGGCTGATGCCGATGGTGGTGACGCTGCTGCCGATGATGCGCGACCGCGACACCCGCTCACGCCATCTGATCCTGCCAACGCATTTCATCGCCATCACGGTGTGGGTGGAATGCTTTCGTCTGTTGCCGCATGTGCCGCGGCCGCGTCGGGTCGCCTACGTTCACGGTCTCGGTTGCGGCCTGGTCGCGATGTCGTCGATCGCGACCGCGATCGGCTTCGTCCTCGCGGCCAATCTGCCGCCGCTGCTAGGCGCGGCGGTACTGTTTCTGACTCCGATGACATTCCTGGTCTCGACCGCGCGCAACAGCCGGCTGGCGGTCGACAAGATCGCGCTCGGGCTTGGGCTCGTGCTCACGCCGGTGGTGGCGCTGGCGCAGACCGGCGTCGATCTCTTGATCACCGGCGTTCTTGCCGGCTCGATCGCCTATGGCTGTCACCGCTGGCAGAGGCAGCCGGCATGAGTGTGTTCGGCGACTGGCATGCGTTTGTCGTCCTGATCCTGGCAGGCGTGCTGCCGAATGAGATCTGGCGCGTGCTCGGGTTCTGGGTCGGCAAAAGCGTCGATGAAAGCTCGGAGTTTCTGGTCTGGGTGCGGGCGGTCGCGACCGCGATTCTCGCCGGCGTCATCGCACAAATCCTGATCACGCCGCCCGGCGCGCTGGCGAGCGTTTCCGCGCCGGTGCGTTTTGGCGCGGTGATCGTCGGTTTCGCAGTGTTTCTATTGGCGCGCCGTTCGCTGCTCGCCAGTGTCATCTGTGGCGAACTTGTGCTCGTGCTCGGCAAGTGGTGGCTGGGTTGATTGCAACCGAACCTCGCATCACCTGCGAGTGATCGGCGATGCCAGGAACGATCGCAGGGGGAATTCGATTGGTTCGCCGCGCGTCCCTCGGGCGCTTTGCTCCAAGGAGATCCTCTGCATGACACGTTCATTGATTGCGGCCATGGCCGCCATCGGGATTGCGATCGCGCCAACAGTCGCTTTCGCGCAGGCCGCCACACCGAATTCCGAAAAAGGCACAATGGCGAAAACCGACAAGTCGAAGCACACAGGCGCGCATTCCGGCACGACCGGCTCGGCCGCTCACAAGGGCGGAAAAGCGATGAGTGCTCCAGCCGGCAACAGTCCGGATGCTGGCGCGACCGGCGAAAGCAAATAGCTGTCGGTTGCTTCCGAAACATTTGAAAACAATTGAGACCGCGCCTTTCGAGGCGCGGCTTTTTTTCGTCAGGTCGTTTGATGGGCGAGCCGCCGCTCCAGTTCGTCGATGTCGTTCACGAACCATGCGGATCGCCCGCGGTTCGTTTCATAAACGAAATCGCGCAGCGCCTCGCTCTGTGTGGTCCACATCGAGACATCGCCGACGATCGCGATCCGCATCTGGTAATTGACGAACTTCTGCAGCATCTCGCCCGCGATGCGCGTGCTGAGGCGGAAGAAGCCGGGGTCCAGCCGCTGCACCGGGATCGCGACCATCGCCGCGTCCGCACTCCAGGCCGCGCTCAGGATATCGTTGGCGTCGAGTCGCGGTCCATCGGTGGCGCAGAGCAGGATCCGCACACCATGAATGTCGCGGACAAGCTCGGTCGTGGGGGCAGTGTCGGTCATGGTGGCGGGTCCAGTCATTGCAGGTCTGCAAAAACAAAAAGCCCGGCCGCGAGGGCCGGGCTTCTGTCGTCCTGACGGATCAGGACTGGATTAGTCCAGACTTCCGATCTCAGTACTTGGCGACGACCGGGCCACCCCAGTTGAAGCGGTAGTTGAGGCCGGCCTTCACGGTGTGGACGTCGTTCTTGAAGCTGACGATGGTGCTGGTCGACGGCACGGTCACGTCGGTGTTGCCGAAGTTGTAATACTGGTACTCGACCTTGGCCGACCAGTTCGGAGTGAACAGGTATTCCAGGCCGGCACCCACGGTGTAGCCAACGTCGTCGCTCGAGGACGAGAAGGTAACCGGCGCGAGGGTCGCGGTGTTGAACACGTTCACGTTGTTCTTCTCGCGGAACGCGACACCACCCTTGGCGTACAGCAGGGCGGGGCCCCAAGTGTAGCCGAGACGGCCGGTGACCGAACCGAGGTCGCTGCTGCGATTCGAGATCGTGAAGCCCTGCGGAACGAACGCCGCCGATTGGGTGTCACGGCCGGTCCAGGAGTACTGGCCTTCGATGCCCAGCACCCAGTTCGGAGCGAACTGGTAGTCGGCGCCGACCTGCACACCGCCGAGGAAGCGGCCGTCGTTGTTGCCGAAGTCCGAGTTGCCGGCGAACGCGCCGCCGACGTGGCCACCGATATAGAAACCGGTCCAGTTATAGATCGGAGCAGGCACGTAGGCCGGAGCCTTCGTGTAGCTGCGTGCCGGCAGGTCGGCTGCGAAAGCCGATGCCGTGCCCAGCGCGATCAGCGCCACGCTACCCAGCAAAATCTTCTTCATTTGTATTCTCCACTACATCCCCAGCGCCTGCTTAATTTGCGTGCGCTTGAATGAGCGGGTGATACAGGGATTCCATTAAGAATGCTGTGACGCAGCAGCAACACCGGCGGGCTTCATGCGGAAAAACGGAACCGCTAACTCCTTGAAAAAGTCATGATATTTTCAAATTTGGTGGAACCATTCAAAAGTTCCGGCTTTTCTGTGGCGGCGGCGAGAGAATCGTATTTTACGCGTACTGCCGCGTCCTTGAACAAGACGCTGAAATGACAGGCGGAAACGGAACAGACGTTTTCCTGCGACGTTTCGCGCATATCTCTTCACAATGTCCTATGCAGTTTCCGGAGCCTTCGTCTGCAAAAAGGCAGGGGTGGTTTTCGCCCGCGCAGGCCGTCATCTCACACGAATGTGAGTAGGCGCAGGCCTGCGGCTGTCAGCCGGACAGCGCCGCGATCAGGCGTGTGGCATTGTCTTCCAGCACCTTCGGCGATTCCTTGTTGCTCATCGGCGGCAGCAGGGCGACGCCGGCGCTGCGCGGCATCACGTGCATGTGCAGGTGGAATACCGCCTGGCCGCCGGCCTGCTCATTGAACTGCTGCACGGTGATGCCGTCGGCATTGAAAGCCCTTTTTGCGGCGCCTGCGATCTTGTGCGCGGTGCGGGCGACATGGGCGAAGTCGTCGGCGGAGATGTCAAGAATGTTGCGAGCGGGGGCCTTCGGGATCACCAGCGCATGTCCCGGCGAGCGCGGCATGATGTCGAGGAACGCCAGGGTGTGGTCATCCTCATAGACCTTGTAGCAGGGGATCTCGCCACGCAGGATTTTCGCGAAAATGTTGTTGGTGTCGTAGGTCATGCAAACCTCTTGATGGAACGATCTTCCCTGGCGGCAGCACGTATTTTCGGCGCCGGTTCGTCCGCACTGTCGCCGCCGGCTTTGAGCCGGTCAAGCCGTTCAGGTGTCGTCGTCGGTTTTCCGGAAAGGGCCGGCGTCGGTCAGTTCGCGCACCGCTTCGGCGACATGGGCGCGCTCATGCTTGAGATAGTCGCGCACCGCGCGGCGGAATCCAGGGTCGGGGATGTAATGCGCCGAATAGGTCGTTTGCGGCAGGTAGCCGCGGGCGATCTTGTGCTGGCCCTGCGCGCCGGCCTCGACCCATTGCAGGCCGTTGGCGATGGCGTAATCGATCGCCTGATAGTAGCAGACCTCGAAATGCAGGAACGGATGGTGCTCGATCGCGCCCCAGTTGCGGCCGAACAGGGTATCCGAGCCGATGAAGTTGATGGCGCCGGCGATCCAGCGCCCGTCGCGCTTGGCCATCACCAGCAGCACGCGGTCGGCCATGGTCTCGCCGACCTGCGCATAGAACTTGCGGTTCAGATAGGGCCGGCCCCACTTGCGCGAGCCCGTCTCCATGTAGAACTCGAAATAGGCGTCCCAGGCGTCTTCGGTAATGGCGTCGCCGGTGAGCTGATGAACGGTGATGCCGTTGCCCAGCGCGTCGCGGCGTTCGCGCCGGATCGCCTTGCGATGCCGTGAGGCGAGGGTGTTCAGGAAATCCTCGAACGTCGCATAACCTTCATTATGCCAGTGGAACTGCTGGTCGGTTCGCTGCAAAAAGCCCTGTTCGGCGAGGCAGGCCCATTCTTCTTCCTGCGCGAACGTCACGTGCACCGAGGACGCCTTGGTGGCGTTGCATAGCGCGATCAGCCCCCTGGCCAGCACCGCCGCGACCGTGTCGCGGTCGGCGTCGCGATGGATCAGCAGGCGCGGCCCGGTCGCCGGCGTGAACGGCACGGTGGCCTGTAGCTTCGGGTAGTAGCTTCCGCCGGCGCGCTCATAGGCGTCGGCCCAGCCATGGTCGAACACGTATTCGCCCTGCGAGTGCGATTTGAGGTAGCAGGGCACGATGCCGGCGATGACGCCATCGATGCGTGCCACCAGATGGTGCGGTCCCCAGCCGGTCCTGCCGACGGCGGAGCCGGAGGTTTCCAGCGCGGAGAAGAACGCGTGCGATACGAACGGGTTGAAGCTGGCGCTGTCGGGATTGGCGCAGGCGTCCCAGTCCGTGGCGGAGATTTTCGCAACAGAGGGGACGGCTTCCAGCGAAATTTCAGGCTCAGGCATTCAGTCGAATCTCGGTTTGAACACGCAATGGTTCGGCGGCCAATTTCGTCAGGACAGCGGAACCTCTGAACAGGGACACTGCAAAGCGGGACCGCCCGGCGCGATGAAGTCGGCCCAGATCGCGTTGTGGTGTTCGATGATTTTTTCGGCCGTCAGATGCGGTCGGTTGGCCGTGGTGTGTCCGTCGACGGGAACGATGGTCGGATAGCGTTGCGCCAGGGCACTGCGCACCGTCGTGTCTATGCAATAATCCGTTGCGGATCCGGTGATGATCAGCCGCTCGACCTCGCGCGCCTTGAGCAGGGCGTCGAGCTGCGTGTCGAGAAACGCGTCGCAGGATGTCTTGCGCACGATGACGTCGCAGGCCTCGACACTCAGATCGGGTAGCAACTGCCATCCCGGCAGATCCGGATGCTGCGGATCCCCCTCCGGACCGTCATGCTGGACAAAGATCACAATGCCGCCCGCGGCGCGGATGTCACGTGCAAGCCTGTTCAGCCTTTCGACAAGGCCGCCGGAATCATGTTGCGGCCTGCTGAACGAAGCTTGCTGCATATCGATGATGATCAGCGCATGTTTCATTCAAGCCGTTCGTGGATCGCTCGATATGGCAATAACCCTACCATAAATCGGGACGCCCGCGCGGTTTTGCAAGCGTGAACCGTCACGCCTCCGGCACGAAACCCTCGAAAATCATCTGGTCGGCGAGCCGGGCGACGCGGGCGCGCTGCTCGGGCGTGCGGACCGTCCAGCTCAGCAGCGGGCAGCCGAAGATGTTGCGCGCGATCCAGGGGGCCGGCGCCGGCAACTGGTCGATCCAGTAGGCGACGAAATGCGGCTGGGTCTGAAAACCATGGCGCAGGGCGACCATGCTCTGGCGCTGCGCCGGCGACAGCGACGTCCAGTAATCGTCGTCGTAGGTGCGCTGGGCGACGATGCCGCGCGGCAGAGCGGGGGCAAGCTCGCGCACCGCCAGCAGTTGGTCCGGATCGAACGACATTGCGACCACCGGGCCGCTGTAGGACGCCAGCACCTGCACCATGCGCCGGACCAGCTTGCGGTCACCGGTGAAATGGCTTTTCACCTCGAGCACCAGCGGGACGCGGCCGGCGACCAGCGTGCACAGGTCGGACAGCGTCATCATCCGCTCGGGCGTGTCGCGGAACACCACTTGCTTGAGTTGCGCGGCCGTTTTGTCGATCAGCGCGCCGTCGCCCTCGGTCAGCCGCCCGAGTTTTGCATCATGGTGCACCATCGCTTCGCCGTCGGCGGACAGCTGCAGGTCGACCTCGATGCTGAAGCGGCCGGCGACCGCCGCGACGACCGCGGCGGGCATGTTTTCGATGATGGCTCTGTTGCGGTCATGCAGCCCCCGATGGGCCACGGGCCGGGCCGTCAGCCAATCGGGAGCGCGCATCCAAGAATCCTATGCAAGAATCCGTCAGGCCACTTCGAAAATGGCTTCGACTTCGACCGCGGCATCCGACGGCAGCGCGGCCACGCCGACGGTGGTGCGCGCATGACGGCCCTTGTCGCCGAAAGCTTCGACCATCAGGTCCGAGGCGCCGTTCAGCACCTTCGGCCCTTCGAGGAAGTCGGGCGCCGAATTGACGAAGCCGCTGAGCCGCACCACGCGGGTCACCTTGTCGAGATCGCCGAGCGCGGCCTTGACCTGGGCCAGCAGGTTGATGCCGCAGGCGCGCGCCGCGGCGGCGCCCTGGTCGACCGTGACGCCGGCGCCGAGCTTGCCCTTGGCCACCAGCTGACCGTCCTGATCGTAGCAGACCTGGCCGGACACCATCAGCAGATTGCCGGTGCGCACGAAGCCGACATAGTTCGCCACGGGTGAGCGCGGCGTGTGCAGGGTAATGCCCAAAGTCGCGAGCTTCTGTTCAACTGTTCCGGCCATGGGGTGGGTCCTCGATATCTGTCGTCGATTGCGGGATTAAGGGTGTCGTGCCCGGTTGGCGCGCCGGCCTCAAAGGGGTGTTCGGAGGGTGCTCGAAAAAAGGTCAAGCCGAAGTGACCGGGCGGCCTTATTTCGCCCATCAAGGGCCCGCATGCAAGTGGTCTGGAACCTCCGGAAATTGTGGTTTGGCGGGGGATTTATGACGCTTGTTCACGCCATTTCCGGGCCCGTCCCGATTGCGGCGTGGTGAGGCGACAACTATGGTTTGATTCGTCTGTTCCCAAGGAGGCGGCATGCGTCGCTCGCAGTTGTTATCCCGCTTTGCAGTCGTGTCGTGTGCTCTCGCCGGGGGCCTCGCGGTTGTACTGATGGCTGGTCCCGGGAGCGCGGCCAAGGCCGCGCCGGGCGCAGCGACCAGCGTGCCGTTCCTGGCGCATCAGGCGGTCTACGACCTCAGCCTGCGCAAGGCGCGCGGCAATTCGGTCAACAATGCGCGCGGCCGCATACTCTATAGTTTCACCGGCAGTAGCTGCGAAGGCTACACCACCGACTTCCGCCAGGTGTCCGAGCTCGAGAGCGGCGAGAGCAAGACCACGATGAGCGACTTGCGCTCCACCAGTTGGGAAGATGCCGACGGCAAGAGCTACCGCTTCAAGATCGAAACCCGCATGAACGACAGTGCGCCAGCGGCCGTTGATGGCATCGCCGAGCGCAGCGGCCACACCATCACGGTCAAGCTGAAACAGCCGAAGCAGAAGACCTTCACCCTCGACGAGGGCACGGTGTTTCCGACCGAACAGGTCAAGCGCATCATCGCCGCCGCCAAAGAGGGCAAGTCGGTGCTCGAGCTCGTGGTCTATGACGGGTCTGATGACGGCGAGAAAGTCTACAACACGCTGACGGTGATCGGCCAGCCGATCCCCGGCGACCGCAAACCGCCGCAGCCCGATGCCTCCAGCAGCAGCGACGCCCTGAAAGCCATGACCCGCTGGCCGGTCACGGTGAGTTATTACGACCGTGCCGCGAAGTCGGAGACCGGCGAGCAGACCCCGGTCTATGCGATGTCGTTCGAGCTTTATGAAAACGGTGTCTCGCGCGCGCTGGTGCTGGACTACAACGATTTCGTCATTGCCGGCGCCATGGGCAAGATCGACGCCAAGGACACCAAGCCTTGTAAATAACGGGTAGGGTAAATAACGGGTAGGGCTGACTAGTCCTGCTTCGTCGGCCCGTCATAGGCGATGCCGCGGATGACCGCGGCGGTGCCGAACTTCTTCCGCAGATCATCCATCGCACGCTCCGCATGCGCATTGCGGCGGTCGATCATGTCGGCGTCATCGGTGGCCATCGTGCCCGGCTTCAGCGCGCTGACGCCGGCGCCGATCAGGCGGAACGCGGTGCCGTCGATTTCCTTTGCCAGCAGGTCGCGGGCGGTGGCGAAGATGCGGCCGGCCAATTGTGTCGGCGAATTGATTGATTGCGAGCGGGTGCGCTGGCGGAAATCGGCGGTCTTGAGTTTCAGCGTGATGGTGGAGCCGGCGAGCTCGCCACTTTTCAAGCGCGCGGAGACTTTTTCGCAGAGGCGCCACAGGACTTTTTCGAGGGTCTGGAAATCCCTGGGATCGACGTCGAAGGTGGTTTCGCTGGAGATTGTCTTGGCGTCGCGGTCGGCCACCACGCGCCGTTCGTCATGGCCGCGCGCAAGCCGCCACAGCCGGCGCCCCTCCGGCCCGAACTGCTTCATCAGCTGGATTTCATCGGCCCGCTGCAGGTCGCTGATCAGGCGAAAGCCATGTTGCTTGAGCTTGTTTTCCGTTGCGGGGCCGACACCGAAGATGAAGCTGACGGGCTTTGTCGCCAGCATCGCACTGGCCTCGGCCTGATCGAGGGTGGCGAAACCGCGCGGCTTGTCGAGATCGGACGCGATCTTGGCGATGAATTTGTTGACCGACAGCCCGACTGAGACGGTAATGCCGAGATCGCGCTCGACTTGTTTGGCGAACCGAGCCAGCACCTTGGCCGGGATCATGCCGTGCAGCCGCTGCGTGCCGCTGAGATCGAGAAACGCTTCGTCGATCGACAGGGGTTCGACCAGCGGCGTCAGCGCCAGCATCGCGCTGCGCACCTCGCGCCCGACCCGGACATACTTCGCCATGTCAGGCGGAATGACCACGGCGGAGGGGCACAGGTCCAGCGCCTTGAACATCGGCATCGCCGAGCGCACGCCATAGGTGCGCGCGATGTAGCAGGCGGCCGAGACCACGCCGCGTTTGCCGCCGCCGATGATCACCGGTCTGTCGGCGATATCCGGATTGTCGCGTTTCTCGACGGTAGCATAGAACGCATCGCAATCGATGTGCGCGAGTGTCAGGCTCGGCAGCGCCCCGTGACGCACCAGCCGCGGCGAGCCGCAGTCCCGGCAACGGACGGCAGATGGCGGCAGGTCAGTCAGGCAGTCCCGGCAAAAGCATAGCGGGCCATTGCTTTCGGAACATTGGCTCACGGAACATCGCGCTCCCAGGCAGGGTCGCCCAGTGCCTCGCGGGCGTTGGAAATGATCTTGGGATCGAGGTGCGATGATTCGGAGAAGGCCTTGGTCATGGCATCGTCACGCAGCAGGAAATCGAGCACGCCGACGAGGAATCCGGGATCTTTGGCCGCCGAGCGCAGAGTCTCGGGCCCGATGCCGGTCTCAGCCAGGAACTGGCCCAGCCGCTCGGGATCGCCTGCGACAAAGGAAAGCGCCTGAATCGCCACGATTTCAGCGGTTTCCCGGGGATTGTACGACCGCTTTGCCATCGGGGGTATTTGCCTTTCCGTAACTTATCGTCTCTATTTTGGCTGGCATCATGCCCGAGTCACCGGAGCGTTATCAAGCGAAGCGGGATCCGGTTCGTGCCAAGCATGTGCTGCCCGGGTTTTTCGCGGCAGTCGCGGGTCACAAGGGGATTGGAGGGACGGGATGGCCAAAACCGTCCTGATCGTGGAAGACAACGAACTCAATATGAAGCTCTTCCGCGATCTGCTGGAAGCCCATGGCTATCAGACGATTGCAACCAACCGAGGCACTGATGCGTTGGATCTGGTGCGCAAGCATCGCCCGGATCTGATTCTGATGGATATCCAGTTGCCCGAAGTTTCCGGTCTCGATGTGACGCGCTGGATCAAGGGTGATCCCGACCTGCGCGCCATTCCCGTCGTCGCCGTCACCGCGTTCGCCATGAAGGGCGACGAGGAACGGATTCGCGAAGGCGGATGCGAAGCTTATTTATCGAAGCCGATCTCGGTCGGGAAGTTCATCGAGACGGTCCGGCAATTTATTGGATGAAGGTGTACGATGTCCGCGCGTGTTCTGGTCGTCGACGATATTCCAGCCAATGTGAAGCTGCTGGAAGCCCGGCTGTCGGCTGAATATTTCGACGTCTCGACCGCCAGTTGCGGCGCGCAGGCGCTGGAAATCTGCGAGCGCGCCGAGTGCGACATCGTGCTGCTGGACGTCATGATGCCGGACATGGACGGCTTCGAGGTCTGCCGGCGGCTGAAGTCCAATCCCAAGACTCATTTCATTCCCGTGGTGATGGTGACGGCGCTCGACAATCCGTCCGATCGCGTCAAGGGGCTGGAAGCGGGCGCCGACGATTTCCTCACCAAGCCGGTCTCCGACGTGGTGCTGATCGCGCGGGTGCGCTCGCTCACCCGGCTGAAGATGATGACCGACGAGCTGCGCATGCGCGCGCTTACTTCTTTCGAAATCGGCATCCAGAGTCCGGAACGCGAAGCCGTCGCCGACGTCGGCAAGGGCGGGCGGATCCTGCTGGTCGACGATCGTCCGTCCTCCTACCAGCGGCTGGCGCCGGTGCTGAGCGGCGAGCACACGGTCGATGTGGAGACCGATCCAGGCGAGGCGTTGTTTCATGCGGCCGAGGGCAACTACGATCTCCTGATCGTGTCGCTGGGGCTTGAGAATTTCGACGGCCTGCGGCTGTGCAGCCAGGCGCGCTCGCTGGAGCGCACCCGCCAGGTGCCGATCCTGGCCATTGCCGATGCCGACAACAACGCGCGGCTGCTGCGCGGCCTCGAGATCGGGGTCAACGATTACCTGCTGCGCCCGGTCGACAAGAACGAACTCTTGGCGCGGGCGCGGACCCAGATCCGCCGCCGCCGCTACACCGATCATCTGCGCGACAATGTGCAGAACTCGATCGAGATGGCGATCACCGACGCGCTGACCGGCCTGCACAATCGCCGCTACATGGAAAGCCATCTGGCGACACTGGCCGAGCAGGCGGCCTCGCGCGGCAAGCCGCTCTCGCTGATGATGCTCGACATCGACTTCTTCAAGTCGATCAACGACAGCTACGGCCACGACGCCGGCGACGACGTGCTCAGGGAATTCGCCGTGCGCATCCGCAAGTCGATCCGCGGCATCGATCTCGCCTGCCGCTACGGTGGCGAGGAGTTCGTGATCGTGATGCCGGAGACCGACCTGCATGTCGCCGGCATGGTGGCGGAGCGGCTGCGCCGCTCGATCGCCGGCGAGCCCTTCACCATCGAAAAGGGCACACGGCGGATCGACGTCACCATTTCCATCGGCCTCTCGGTGCTGGACCGCAAGGGCGAGCCGCTGGCCGATGTGATGAAGCGCGCCGACCAGGCGCTGTACCGTGCCAAGCACGACGGTCGCAACCGTGTGGTCTCCGACGCGGCGTAAGCCGGTCGGGCGCACCGTGGTCACGCCTTCACGCCATCCACACCCACCCCCGCATTGATCAGCAACACCCGCGCAGCCGCCTTCGCCGCGCGCGCCATCGCCGGATCCTTGCGCACGAGGTCCGCGGCGATCGCGCCGTCGACCAGCAACTGAAGCTGCGTCGCGACGCCGTCGGCATCGCGGGCTCCGAGTTGCAGCAACAGCCCGCGAAACCACAGCCGGCGGCTTTCCTTGAAGGCGAGGGCGATCTTGCGTGCGGCCTGATCCTCGCTGCCGAGTTCGGCGACCGCGTTGACGAACGGACAGCCGCGGAATTCGTGCCGGCCGAAGTTGCGTGCGAGCCGGTCGAAGCTGCCGAGGATCTGGTCGATCGGCGGCTTGTCGGACGGCGGGATCGGCTTGGAGCGCCCCGTGAGATAGGCGGCGATCAGCTCGTCCTTCGACGGAAAATGGTTGTACAGCGTGCGTTTGCTGATCCCGATCTCGGCGGCGATGGTATCGACGCCCACCGCGCGGATACCCTCCAGATAGAACAGCCGGTCCGCTGTCTCCAGGATCCGCTCTTTCATGGTCGGCTTCGCCATTGGCTTGTCCGCACTGGATTTAGAGGTGAGCGCCATTACACAGACCTGTGTTCTTTTCACTTGACGGTCGCGGTCGACAAGAGAATAATTACTCAGATCGGTGTAATCAAGCGGCTGCCCTGCACAAAGCGACCGGTGCGGTCAAAAAGCAAAATAAGACCAAGAACAACGGGAGAAGACCAATGACCGTGCTGCGAACCCCGCTTCTGCAAACGCTGCGTCCTGCGCTTCCCATTCTGATCGGCGCCTCGCTGATGCTGAGTCTGAGCATGGGGCTGCGCCAGAGCCTCGGCATCTTCATGCAGCCGCTCACCCATGATGTCGGCATTTCGATTGCGGACTTCACCCTCGCCATTGCCGTGCAAAACCTCGCCTGGGGCTTCCTGCAGCCGCTGGCCGGCGCCCTGACGGTGCGTTACGGCTTCCGCCCGATCATGCTTGGTGGCGCGCTGCTGTATGTCGCCGGCCTTGTCCTGATGGCGTCGGCGCACGGCATGCTCGGCATTCTGCTCGGCGCCGGCGTGCTGATCGGGGTGTCGCTGGCATGCACCGCGGCGGCGATCGCCATGTCGGTGGCGACGCGCTCGGTGCCCGTCACGGTGCGCAGCACCGTGCTCGGGATGGTGTCGGCGGCAGGCTCGCTCGGCGCGCTGATGGCGGCGCCGCTCGGCCAGATCCTGAACCAGGACTACGGCTGGCGTGTAGGTCTCGTCGGTTTTGTGGTGTTGTCGCTGGTACTGTTGCCCGCCGCTTGGTTTGCCGGCCGGGTCGACAATATCCCATTGCCGAAGCCGGCCAACGACGAGATCGGCAACACCTCGGCGGGCGTGGCCGTGCGCACTGCGTTCACCAATGCGCCGTTCGTGGTGATGACCTGTGCGTATTTCGTCTGCGGCATGCAACTCGTTTTCATCACCACGCATTTGCCGTCCTATCTGCAGATCTGCGGTTTGGATCCGATGCTGAGCGCGCAGGCGCTCGGTGTGATCGGCGGCTTCAATGTGCTGGGCAGTCTGTTTTTCGGCTGGGCCGGCGGACGCTGGAACAAGCTGGCGTTGCTCGGTGGCATCTACATCACGCGCTCGCTGGTGCTGGCGTGGTATTTCATGCACGCAGCCAGCCCGGCGACCACGCTGCTGTTCGCCGCCATGATGGGTTTCCTGTGGCTCGGCGTCGGTCCGCTGGTGGCGGGCGCGGTGGCCGAAATGTTCGGCTTGAAGTGGCAGGCGATGATCCAGGGGCTGGCCTTCATGAGCCATCAGGTCGGCAGTTTTGTCGGCGCCTACGGGGGAGGGGTGCTGTATGACTCGCTCGGCAGCTACTCCCTCGCCTGGCGCATTGGCGTCGCGACCGGGCTCGCGGCCGGCATCGTCCAGGTGGCCTACGCGCTGATCCGCCCCTCGGAGCCGCCGCTGGTGACGGCGCGCTCATGAGGCCGTAGGGCGCAAGCGCATTGCGCCGCTCCGAACGGCTGGCAGCGACCATACGCCCCAGTTGTCGAGCCTTGTCCGAGGGGACCGACTTACAGGATCATGCGGCAACACAAAAAACGCCGCCAACGCGGCCGTACCGTCACCGATCCTGGAGGAGGACACCCGTGATTTCCAAAATCGTTCGGCTCGCTTTGTTGACGCTGGCGGGTTTGTCCGTCGCGCCTGGTCAGGCGGAAGCCCAGTCGTGGCCGCAGAAGCCGATCACCGTCATCGTGCCGTTTGCGGCCGGCGGTGGCACCGATGCCTTTGCGCGGCCGCTGGCGGCCCAGCTCGACACCCAGCTGGGCACGCGCGTGCTGATCGAAAACCGCGCCGGCGCCGGCGGCACGATCGGCGCATCGCAGGCGTCCAAGGCCGCGCCCGACGGCTACACCTTCTTCATGGGCGCGGCGCATCAAGCCATTGCGCCATCGCTCTATCCCAACCTCGACTACGATATCGAGAAGGACTTCATTGCGGTGGCCCTGATCGCGCGGCCGCCCCAGGTGGTCGTGGTCAATCCGGACAAGGTCGCGCAAGACGCTGGCGGAGTTCATCGCCTACGCCAGCGCCAATCCCGATAAACTGCACTACGGCTCAGCGGGCGCCGGCACCACCCATCATCTTGCGGGCGAACTGTTCAAACTGCTGACCAAGACCCGCATCCTCCACGTTCCTTATCGCGGAGCCGGGCCCGCGATGCAGGATCTCGTCGCCGGCCACGTGCCGGTGGTGTTCGATGGTCTGGGCTCGTCGGCGCCGCAGATCAGGAGCGGTGCTTTGCGCGCGCTCGCGGTCGCGGCCCCCAAGCGGGTGGCGGCATTCCCCGATCTTCCCACTGCCGCGGAAGCAGGCTTGCCGGGATATGACGTGGCGACCTGGTACGGCCTGTTCGCACCCAAGAACACGCCGCCGGCGATCGTCGAGCGCATGACCAGCGAATTGCAGAAGGCCCTGCAGACGGCCTCCGTCAGGGAGGCCTGGGAGCGCAACGGCTCCGACGTGCCCGATGTGACGGGCCCGGCGTTCGCCACCATGGTGTCGGCGGAAGTCGTGCGCTGGCGCAAGGTTGTGACCGAGGCCGGGGTGAAGCTGGATTAGACTTGAGCGTGTGAAGCTTGTAAGGGCGCAATAGCGCAGCGTATTGCACCGTCTCGGCGTATCAATGGCGGAATACGTGCTTGGTGAGGGGCGTGGCCATAGCAGGCGCAATCCACCTACCCTTGGCTGCATGCTTTATGCAGCCAGCCCCTATTTTATGGACGACGGACTTGTCCAGTGTTCTTGCGCAACTGCGTCCGTCCACGCAGTGCCAAGCGGGAGCAAGGTAATCCAAGTCTCGGCGAGTTTGCCGTCCTCGATTCGGTAGCTCTGCATTCCGGCCCGACTGCGTTGCTCACCCGTTTGGGGATCAGGCCACTTGAACGAAAAGCGGAACCACGCACGGTCATCCGTGAATGAGTGATCGTACACCACGACACGGATGCCCGGCCGCCCTTTATGGACAGCCTCAAGCTCCGCGGCGTAGACGTTCCGGGTCACGGTCCGGTCGCCGTTTTCGTCATGCCGGATGTAGTGCGCCCCGACGCAGCTCGGGATGAGGTCATATCGGCCTTCATGCCAAACCCGCTCCCATCGGTCGAATAGGTCGCGCATTGTGGTCTCGTCTGGCATCGAAGAACTCCTTGACGCTTGCGGCTCGCAGCGTATTGCATCGTCTCGGCGTTTACCAACGGCAGAATATGCTGGCGCATACTCAGGAGAAGGGACGGTTTAAATCCTCCGTGCTCGCGGCGATTTGCGCGTTCTGAACTTTGCGAACTCCCGTTCCTGATCATTGAGTTTGCAGGCAAGGTCGGCGGGTTCTAATATTGCATTGACAGGTATCTTGCATTAGTTGGTACCTTGCGGTATCTTCATTGTAGATGCTCATTTTCAACGCACAGGCTGGATGACCGAGTCGATCCAGATTCAACTCAAGAAGGGCACACTCGAATTGTGTGTGCTGGCGCTGTTGGCGCGTCGGGAAAGCTACGCCTACGAGATCGCCAGCACGTTGGCGGCCGGTGTCGACATGGGCGAGGGCACGATCTATCCGCTGATGCGGCGCATGCAGAATGACGGGCTGGTCGCGACCCGTCTGGAGGAATCCAACAGCGGTCCGCCGCGAAAATACTATCGGCTCACAGCCGCCGGCCGGGCCGCCTTTGCGGCGCAGAAGCGCGAATGGCGGATGTTCGCGGAGGCCGTCAACAAGCTGATCGGAGAAGTCGAATGAATCGTCTCGCCTTCCTCAGCATCCTCAGCGATGGGCTTGCCGGACTTCCGGAGCAGGACGTCGACGACATCCTCGCCGACTACGCCGCTCATTTCGACGAGGCACGTGCGTTCGGGCGAAGCGAGGAGGAGGTGGCCGCGGCGCTTGGCGATCCCCGGCGGCTGGCGCGGGAATTGCGCGCCGAAACCGGGCTGCGCCGCTGGGAAAACAACCACAGTCTCGGCAATTCCGCGGCCGTCCTACTGGCGCTTGGCGGACTGGCGACCGTCGACATCCTGTTTCTGCTGCCGCTGCTGTTCGCCATGATGCTAATCGTGTTCGTCATCGGCCTTGTGGTCTTCGTTCTGGGCATTGTCGGCTTCGGATTGCTGCTGAGCCTCTTCAAGGTCGGACACTTCGCATCGATCACCGCAATGGTGCTGCGCGCCGTGGCGGGCGTCGGGTTGATCGCGGCCAGCGCGGGATGCGGCGTGCTGCTGCTGCTCGCGCTCAACGGCGCGGTGAAGATGCTCGGCCGCTACGCACGGCTGCATTACCGCCTGCTCAAACCGAAACAGGATGCGGGGCGAGCGCCGGCCGATCGGCATTGGATCGGAGATGCCACCTGAGCTGCCGCGTGAAGCGCGGAGAAGGGAGGGGACCGATGTACAAGCTGCTGTTGGGACTGCTGGGCCTGCTCACTGCGGCCGCACTCGCTCCCGTGGTCATCATCGTGTTCAGCGCACCGATAGCTCCGCCGGCCATGGCCTCCGTGGCGACCAGCCGGCCAATCATCACGGACCTTCCGGCACCCCGACACTTTCAGGCGCGGGACGGCGCCAGCCTGCAATACTATGCCTATCCCGCCGGCACGGACAAAGTCGCCGTTCTGATCCACGGCTCGGCGTTTCCCGCCACCAGCATGCATGCCCTCGCGCAAGCGCTGCACGCCGCGGGCATCACGGCTTATGTGCCGGATATTCGAGGCCACGGCGGTTCGGGCCGGCGCGGCGACATCGATTACATCGGACAGATCGATGACGATCTCGCTGATTTCGTCGCCCAGCTTGGGCCGGCCAGGAGCGGCGAGATCCGCACACTCGTCGGATTCTCCGCCGGTGCCGGATTCACCGTTCGTTTTGCCGGCGGTCCCTATGGCCTGCTGTTCGACCGCTATGTGTGTCTTGCTCCGATCCTGCCGGGAGCGCCGACCTTGCGCCCGAGTGCCGGCGGCTGGACCAGCATCTCCCTCCCGCGCGTCATGACGATCGCGTCGCTCGATCGCCTGGGCATTCACTGGTTCGACGGATATCCCGTCCTCAGCTACGCGGTGTCTCCGGAGATGTCGTCATCGGTGACGGCCAGCTACTCTTACCGGCTGTCGCTGAATTTCGGCGCCGGGCGCCAGTACGAAAGCTATCTCAGACATATTCGCCGGTCGGCTGTGGTGCTTGTGGGAGAGGCCGACGAGCAGGTGATCGCGGATCAGTTCGCGCCCCTGATGCGGCGCCTTGGGCTGAACATTCCAGTCACGGTGGTGCCGCGCATGAAACACGCCGACATGATCAGGGCGCCCGAAGCGTTGCAGGTGGTCGCCAGTGTGATCGCGCCACGGACGGAGTGAACCGCAACCTCCATCCATGGTCGTCTGCACGACCTACAAAGCAAGGGATGCCCCATGTACCAGATGCTCTGCGTCCTGGTGGCGACGCTCGTCTATGGAACGGCGACAGCGCATTGCCAAAGCGCTCAAGCCGGGGTGACCGAGGTCACGTTTCAATCGTCCACGTACGGCGACTTTCGTCAGCTTTTGGCGCGGGAGCCCGCAACCACAACGGTGACGATTCACGCGTCGCTGGGCTTTCCGGACCAGAAAAAGGATCGCTATCCTGTTGTTATTGTCGTTCACACGATCAGCGGCTATCGCGATGCCAATGAAGGTTATGTCGCCGCCGAGCTGCGCAAATCAGGCTTTGCGACTCTGACCTATGACAGCTTCGCCGCCCGCGGAAGCTCGGGGGCGGAGATGTCGGCGTCCCCGGCCTATTTGATCGCCGGCACGGCGGATGCCTACGCCGCGTTGCGGCGGCTGGCGAGCGATCCCAGGATCGACGCCGATCGCATCGCCATCATGGGGTTCTCGTTTGGCGGAGAGATCGCTCATATGACAGCCTTCGCGTCGCTGCGATCGGCGCTCGATCCCGGTCCGCTGCGATTTGCCGCCCATGTCGCCTTCTATCCCGCCGGCAGCTTTGGTGTGATTGCCGACCACGGTGCCTACACCGGATCGCCCGTGCTGATGCTGCTCGGCGAAAAGGACGACAATCTGCCTCTGGCGAAGATCGGAAGTTATCTGGCCTACGCGCGGGCCGCGGGCCATCCGGCGCCGATCGAAACCGTGACCTATCCGGGTGCTTACCATGCGTGGACGGTTTCCAGCCTGGGGCCTTTGCGCTTCTACCCGCAGTACGTCAGCACGAAAAAATGTCCGCTCATTCTGCTGGGGCCGAACCGGCCGCTGTTCCTCAGCGGCGATCAGACCAAGCCGTTCGACCCGAATTCCATCGGTGTCTGCATGGCTGAAGCTCCCGGATATTCGATGGTGTTCGATGCGGCGGTCCGCGACCAGTCGATCACTGACGCGGTGCGGTTTCTGCAACGAAGCCTGCGACCGTAGAGCATCTCGTGTGCCCAAAAACAAAAACGGGGCCCAGAGGCCCCGTTGCTTCGCTCGCATCGATCTGCGGCGTGATTACTTGATCTTGGCTTCCTTGAACTCGACGTGCTTCTTGGCGACCGGATCGTACTTCTTCTTGACGAGCTTGTCGGTCATCGTGCGCGAGTTCTTCTTGGCCACGTAGTAGAAGCCGGTGTCGGCGCTGGAAACCAGCTTGACCTTGATGGTGACCGCTTTGGCCATGGCGAAACCCTCGAATGCCTGAACGTGGTATCTGAAAATGAGAAAAGCGGGCCAGCCACGCCGGACCCGCGTTTGGGCGGCAAACTAGCCGGGAACGCCGCAAAGTCAAGCTTTTGTGCGGGGAAAAACCCGCGTTTTCAGCGGCTTGGCCGTAAAAGCGGGTGTTTTCAGGCCCTTAACCCCGGGGAAGAAGGATCTGGCGCATCATCCGGGGCACGATCAGCCGGTGGAACGGCAGCACCAGCTGCAGGTAGATTCGGCCGGGCAGATTGTGGGTCCGCACCAGGGTGGTCCCCGTGATGGCGCCGGTGCCGGGCGCGGATATCACCAGCCGGAAATCCAGATGCTTGTCGTCCATTCCCAGCACCACCTGTCCCGGTGCCTCGCTCACAAGGGGAAACAGGCCGATGCGGCGGCCGCCGCGCGGCAGGGGCTCATGGCCGCTCTTCAGGCCGAACGGAGCCACCAGGGCATTACGGACGGTGATCAGTGCCGTGATCCAGCTGGGAATGCCATTCATGACGCGCTCGGCCGCAGTCATCGCATCGAGGCCGGGCTCGGTGGTCTGCAGGCGAAAGGCATCGGCGAAGTCGGCGCCCTGCAATGCGTCGAAGCATTGCGGATCAGGTGAAACGGATTTCGCCAGCATCTCGACCTCACATCGTCAGATGGATGAAGTTATAGCCCAAATGGCGGTTTGCCTCAGCGAAAAAATTGGTTCTTCGGCCGCGGCAGTCCCAGGTGCTCGCGCAATGTGGTGCCTTCATAGTCGCGACGGAAGATGCCGCGCCGCTGCAGCTCCGGCACCACCTTGCCGACGAAGTCGTCGAGGCCCTCGGGCAGATACGGGAACATGATGTTGAAGCCGTCGCTGCCTTCAGTAACCAGCCATTCCTCCATCTGGTCGGCGATGGTTTTCGGCGTGCCCATGAACTTCAGTCCGGAATAACCGCCGAGCCGGCGCGCGAGCTGGCGCACCGTGAGATTGTCGCGTTTGGCGGCTTCCACCACGCGGGCGCGGCTGGTCTGGCTGGCGTTGGTTTCGGCAATCTCCGGCAGCGGGCCGTCGGGATCGAAGCCGGAGGCATCATGTCCGATCGCGATCGAGAGCGATGCGACGCCGCTCTCATAATGCACCTTGCTGTCGAGCACTGCGAGTTTTTCGCGCGCCTGCTCGTCGCTGTCGGCAACCAGCACGAACGCGCCGGGCAAGATCTTGAGGTGGTCGCGGTGGCGTCCGAGCTTATCGAGGCGTCCCTTGACGTCGGCGTAGAAGGCTTGGCCGGCGGCGAGATTGGCCGAGGCGCCGAAGATCACCTCGGCGGTCTCGGCCGCAAGCTGCCGGCCGGCTTCCGACGCGCCGGCCTGCACGATCACCGGCCAGCCCTGTATCGGGCGGGCGATGTTCAGCGGGCCACGCACCGAAAGATATTTGCCCTTGTGATTGAGAGTGTGCATCTTTGCGGGATCGACAAACAGCCCGCTCTCGACATCGCGCACGAAAGCGTCGTCGGCGAAGGAATCCCAGAGCCCAGTGACGACGTCATAGAATTCCCGCGCGCGGGCATAACGCTCGTCATGCTCCATATGGTCGTCGAGGCCGAAATTCAGCGCCGCGTCCGGGTTCGAGGTGGTGACGATATTCCAGCCGGCGCGACCGCCGCTGATATGGTCCAGCGAGGCGAACCGGCGGGCGATGTGATAGGGCTCGTCGAAAGTCGTAGAGGCGGTGGCGACCAGGCCGATCCGCTCGGTGGCGCCGGACAGCGCCGAGAGCAGGGTGAAGGGTTCGAATGACGTCACGGTGTGGCTACGCTTGAGCGCATTGATCGGCATGTTCAGCACGGCCAGGTGGTCGGCCATGAAGAACGCATCAAATTTTCCACGTTCCAGCGTCTGGATGAAACGTTTGAGATGCGTCAGGTTGAAATTCGCGTCGGGAAACGCGCCGGGGTAACGCCACGCCCCGGTATGAAGGCTGATCGGACGCATGAACGCGCCAAGGCGCAGCTGCTTTTTTTCGGCCATCGATCAATTCCCCCGACACCATGAGCCAAACCGGCGTGGGGATTGATCTAGGGCGTCAGGCGTCCGGCGCAAGGGTATCCATCTGCATCGCGCCACCGTACCAGTGAAAGAACGGGATCGGCGCGTCGTGGCGCAGGGGGCCAGTGGCCAGCCGCTTGTCGAGCTGGTGCAGCACCGCCTTGGTCATGTTGTGCGCGGCCGCCAGCGGCTCCGATCCGATTTCCACCCACACCAGTTCGACCAGTTCGGCGTCGGCGTGGATGACGTTGGGAACGCGATGGGTGATAGCGGACGCCTCAGCCGAGAAGAAGCGCGTATCGAAACGCCGCACGCGTCCGGGCGGGGTGATGGCGCGTGCAATCAGAAACAGGCTGGACGGATCGGGAAGTAGACCTTCCTCGGCAAAGGGCTTCCAGGCGCCGTCGAGTTTCGCGGACCTGGCGGCGTCGCTCTTGCGTCCGAGGCAGAGCCCGGTCTCTTCGCAGGCCTCACGAATGGCCGCCACCGCCAGGGCCCGTGCGCGTGAGGGCGCGATCTTCGGGCTGCCGCGCATCAGGCTGGCTTCGAGTTCGGCCGGAATCGGTGCAGCGACCGGAATGCGGTTGTCGGATTTGTCGACACGCCCGCCGGGAAACACATACTTGCCTGGCATGAACACGACCTTGTCGTGACGCCGGCCGACCAGCACCTTCGGCTTTGGTCCGCTGCGATCGATCAGGATCAGCGTCGCTGCATCCTTCGGCCGGAAGTAGGGATGACTGTCGTCTTCTTTTTCACCCTTGAAGAAAGATGTTGGTGCGTTCATTCCCTGCCTTTTATTTTTGTCTCGCGGAATTATGTCGGCGCCGCACCACCCGCGCCGGAATTTCCGTCGGCCTCGCCCTCGAAGCCATGCATCCGGAACGCCCATTGCAGTGCGACAACCGCGCCTTTGACAGGTTGCAGCAGAGCAAGCGACGCCACAAGCGTCAATGGCAGATAAACCGCGAGTTGCAGGCCGACCGGTGGCGCATAGTCGGTCTCGATCCACAGCGCCAGCGGCACGATGATGTGACCGACAATGACAATGACGAGATAGGCGGGCAGATCGTCGGCGCGGTGGTGGCTGAAGTCCTGGCCGCACACCGAGCAGTTGTCAGCGACCTTCAGGAAGGCACGAAAGATCTTGCCTTCGCCGCAGCGCGGGCAGCGGCCGCGAAAGCCGCGCCGCATCGCCTGCCACACATCGCGCTTCGGCTGCACGGAGTCGTTCGCTGTCCAGGCCTTCGGCTCCGAAGTCGCCACTGCATCTTGAGTCAATGCATCCTGAGCCATGACTTATCCCTTCTTGCCTTTCTTCGGCTTGCCCTTGCGCGATGGATGTCGGCCGGGTTTGCCCTTGCCGCCCTTGCGCTTGCCCGAGTCCTTGTAAGGAGCTTCCTTGTGAGGACCATCCTTGCGAAACACGCCGCTTGCGGGATCGGCTTTGTGGCCGCGATCCGATCGTCGGCCCCGTGTTAATATAGTGCCTTCGGACAACAGTTCAAAGCGCAACGCGCCGGCGACTGGGGCAGCTTCTACCAGACGAACTTCAACCACGTCACCCAGACGGTGCATGGCTCCGCTGCGCGAGCCGATCAGGGCGTGGCGCGTTTCGTCATAATTATAATACTCGCTGCCCAGCGTGCGGATCGGAATGAGACCGTCGGCACCGGTGCCAGTCAATTTTACAAACAATCCGGCGCGCGTAACCCCGGAAATCCGCCCCTCGAAGGTTGCGCCGACGCGATCGGCCAGGAAATGCGCAATCAGCCGGTCGGCGGTCTCTCGTTCCGCCTTCATGGCGCGGCGTTCGGTGAGCGAAATGCCTGCGGCAATTTCACTCAAGGTCTCCACCGTTTCGGTTTCCGGCAGGGCGCCGGCGCCAAGCCCCAGCGCGCGGATCAGGCCACGATGCACCACGAGATCGGCGTAGCGGCGGATCGGCGAGGTGAAGTGGGCGTAGCGCCGCAGGTTCAATCCGAAGTGGCCGTAGTTTTCCGATGCATATTCGGCCTGCGATTGCGAGCGCAGCACAACCTCGTTCACCAGCGGCTCCGCGTCATGTCCCTTCACTTGTGCCAGCACGCGGTTGAACATCGCGGGACGCAACGCGCCGGACTTGGCGAAGTTCATGTCCAGCGTTTTCAAAAACTCCTGAAGGTTGTGCACCTTCTCGGTGGTCGGCTCGTCATGCACGCGGTAGATCAGCGGCAGCGCTTTTTTCTCCAGCGTCTCCGCCGCCGCCACGTTGGCGAGGATCATGAATTCCTCGATCAGCCGATGCGCGTCGAGGCGCTCCGGCGTCACCACGCGATCGACGGTACCATCCGCCTTCAGCAGGATCTTGCGTTCCGGCAAATCGAGATCGAGCGGATCGCGCTCGTCACGCGCGCGCTTGACGCAGGCATAGGCCGCGTACAGCGGCTCGAGGATCGGTGTCAGCAGCGGGCCGGTGATATCGTCGGGCCGGCCGTCGATCGCGGCTTGTGCCTGGGCATAACTCAGCTTCGCCGCCGAGCGCATCAGCACGCGGTGGAAGGTGTGCGATTTCTTGCGCCCGTCGGGCGCGATCACCATCCGCACAGCGAGTGCGCCGCGCGGTTCGGACGGCCGCAGCGAACACAGATCGTTGGAGATGCGCTCGGGCAGCATCGGCACCACCCGATCGGGGAAGTACACCGAGTTGCCGCGCTTGAGCGCCTCGCGATCGAGCGCCGAGCCTGGCCGCACATAAAATGCGACGTCGGCGATGGCGACATTGACGATGAAGCCGCCGCGGTTGTTGGGATCGCTGTCCGGCTCCGCATGCACGGCGTCGTCATGGTCCTTGGCGTCCGGCGGATCGATGGTGACGAGGGGCACATCGCGCCAATCTTCGCGGCCCTCCAGCGTTGCCGTCTCGGCGCTGTCAGCCTCGCGCAACACGTCTGCCGGAAACTCCTGCGGAATCTCGTGCGCATGGATCGCGATCAGGCTGACCGCCTTTTCGGTCTTCAGTGATCCCAGCCGTTCCTTGACCCGGCCCGCGGGCAGGCCGTAGCCGCGCCCGCGCAACAGGTCGACACTGACGAGATCGCCGTCCTGCGCGCCGCCGCGATCGGCTTCCGCGATCGCGAGTTCGCGTCCTGCCTGTTTCTTGTCGACGGGGATGAGGCGCCCTCCGCCTTGTCGGCTTGTCGGTGGGTTGGCGCGGTAGATGCCGAGCACGCGATGTCTCGCCTGATCCAGCACCTTGATGACGCGGCCGCGATAGGCGGCATCATCGTCATCCTCGAGCTTGTCGATGCGCAGCAACGCCCGATCGCCGACACCGACGGCGGTGCCGGGTTGCGGGTGGCGCGGCAGATAGAGCCGGATTTTCGGTGGTTCGCCGTCCGCCTCGTCCCATTCGGCGGGGGAGGCGATCAATTCGCCATCCGCATCCTTGCCGGTGACATCGGCGACGATGGTCGGCGGCAGCGTTGCGTTGTCGTGGAGCGCCTTGCCCTTTTTGGCGATGACGCCGGTTTCGCGCAAGTCGCGCAAAATGCGTTTCAATTCAACGCGGGCGGCATTCTTGAGCCCGAATTCGCGGGCGATTTCGCGGGTCCCGACCTTGCCGGGTTGTGCGCGAATAAACGCAACGATGCTGTCCCGGCTCGGGAAGGCATCGGCTGCGTCATGTGGTTTCTTCAATGAGTCTTTGTCTTTCGTTTGTTTGGACATGACCCCACAACCGATTCCCGATTGTGTGGATCATGCCTCATTTTAATGGTTGCGCATGCGGGAACATGATCATGTTAACCGTCATCCTGAGGTGCGAGCGAAAGCGAGCCTCGAAGGATGTACGGCCCGTGACGCCCGGGCCCGTCGCCCTTCGAGGGCCATGCTGCGCATGGCCACCTCAGGATGACGGGATAACTTCATTTCATCCCGCTAGCCGCGGGCCTTGCCGGCGGCTTTCTTTGCGACAGGTTTGGGGGCCGCCTTGACGGCCTTGGGTGCCGCGGCTTCCCGCGGTTTGGTCGCTTTGGTGGCGGCCTTCGCCTTCGCTGCCGGTTTGGCGGCCGGCTTCTTCGGCTCCGTGGAAGCGTCCGTTGCCGCAGCCTTGGCCGCGGCCTTTTTCGGCTTCGCGGCCTTCTTCGGCGCGGCGCGTTTGGCCTTGCCGCCGCCGCCCTTGGCCGCGCGTTCGTCGATCAGCGCAATGGCCTCGCCGATCGTGATCGTCTCCGGCGTCTTGTCGCTGGGGATCGTTGCATTGATGCCGTTGGCGGTCACATAGGCGCCGTAGCGCCCGCTCTTGACCGCCACGGTGCCGTGCTCCGGATGCTCGCCGATCGGCTTGCCCGGATCGGCGCCGAACCGGCGCTTGCTCGGGCCCTTGGCGATCTTGTCGGCGATCAGCGCCACGGCACGATTGAGGCCGATGGTGTAGACCTCGTCGCCGGCCTCCAGGCTGGCGTAGGTCTTGATGTGCTGCACGTAGGGGCCGAACCGGCCGATGCCGGCCTTGATCGGCTCGCCGTCTTCCGGATGCAGGCCGACTTCACGCGGCAGCGACAGCAGCTTCAGCGCCAGTTCGAACTCGACATCGCCGGGCGACATGCCCTTGGGAATGCCGGCGCGTTTCGGCTTCTCGTCCTCGCCATAGTTCTTCGGCTCGCCGAGCTGGATGTAGGGCCCGAACCGGCCGGACTTCACCGCGACGTCGAACCCGGTCTCGGGATCCTGGCCCAGCACGCGGTCGCCGCCACCTTCGCCGCTGGAGGCAAGGGGGCGGGTGTAACGGCATTCCGGATAATTCGAGCAGCCGACGAAGGCGCCGAACTTGCCGGCCTTGAGATTGAGCTTGCCGGTGCCGCAGGTCGGGCACTGGCGTGGATCGCCACCGTCTTCACGCGGTGCATAAATGTGCGGGCCCAGCATCTCGTCGAGCACGTCGAGCACTTCGGAGACGCGCACGTCCTTGATGCCGTCGACAGCCGCGATGAAGTCGCGCCAGAAATCCTTCAGCACCTCCTGCCAGGAGATCTCGTTGTTGGAGACACGGTCGAGCTGTTCTTCGAGATTGGCCGTGAAGTCGAACTCGACATAACGGGCGAAGAAATTCTCCAGGAAGGCGATGACGACGCGGCCCTTGTCCTCGCCGTACAGCCGCTTCTTCTCCAGCTTGACGTAACCGCGGTCCTTCAGCACCTGGATGATCGAGGCGTAGGTCGAGGGACGGCCGATGCCGAGCTCTTCCATGCGCTTGACCAGCGACGCTTCCGAGAAGCGCGGCGGCGGCTCGGTGAAATGCTGGTTCACCGCCAGCGCCTCGCGCTTCAGCGCTTCGCCCTCGCTCATGGCGGGCAGGCGGCGGCTGTCGTCGTCGTCACCGGCGTCGTCGATGCCTTCCTGATACAGCGCCAGGAAGCCGTCGAACTTCACCACCTGTCCGGTGGCGCGCAGTTCCAGTGTGCGGGCGCCGGCCTTGGCCGTGATGTCGACCGTGGTCCGCTCCAGTTCGGCGGATTCCATTTGGCTTGCGATGGTGCGCAGCCAGATCAGTTCGTAAAGCTTGGCCTGATCGGAATCGAGTTTCCCGGCCAGATCGCGCGGACGGCGCGACAGGTCGGTCGGGCGGATGGCTTCGTGGGCTTCCTGCGCGTTCTTGGCCTTGGTCTGATACTGGCGCGGCGCGCCCGGCACGTAATCCTTGCCGTAATCCTCGCCGATGACCTTGCGGGCCTCGGCGATCGCTTCGTCGGCGATCTGCACGCCGTCGGTTCGCATATAAGTAATGAGGCCGGTGGTTTCGCCACCGAGATTGATGCCTTCATACAGGCGCTGTGCGATCCGCATGGTGATCGCGGGCGCGAAGCCGAGCTTGCGGCTCGCCTCCTGCTGCAGCGTCGAGGTGGTGAAGGGCGCATAGGGATTGCGACGGGCGGGCTTGGCTTCCACCGTGGCCACGGTGAAGTTCGCGGCCTCGATTGCCTTTTTCAGGTCCTCGGCTTCCGCGCCGGTTCCGATGTCGAGGCGCTGGATCTTCTTGCCGTCGGCGCCGACCAGGCGGGCCTCAAAACTGTCGCCGCGCGGCGTCGACAGGGTGGCGAGCAGCGACCAGTATTCGCGCGGCACGAATTTTTCGATTTCGAGCTCGCGGTCGCAGACCACCCGCAGCGCGACCGATTGCACCCGGCCGGCCGAACGCGCGCCCGGCAGCTTGCGCCAGAGCACGGGGGAAAGGTTGAAGCCGACCAGATAGTCCAGTGCGCGGCGCGCCATATAGGCGTCGACCAGCGCACCATCGATCTGGCGCGGGTGTTTCATGGCGTCGGTGACGGCCTGCTTGGTGATGGCGTTGAAGACCACGCGCTCGATCGGCTGGTCCTTCAGGGCTCGCTTTTCCTTCAGGACCTCCAGCACGTGCCAGGAGATGGCTTCGCCCTCGCGATCGGGGTCGGTTGCCAGGATCAGCTTGTCGGCGCCCTTCACGGCGCGGGCAATGTCGTTCATCCGGCTGGCCGCCTTGGGGTCGACCTCCCAGATCATCTTGAAATTCGACTCCGGATCGACCGATCCGTTCTTGGCCGGAAGGTCCCGGACATGGCCGAAAGAGGCCAGAACCTCGTAGGAGGAGCCCAAATACTTATTAATCGTCTTGGCCTTTGCGGGCGACTCGACAATAACGATATTCATGTCTTTCCAATAACTTAAGGGGAGACAGCAGGCCGAGTCAGCGGGAGTCGCGCTGGCCGCATTGGCGGATACATGGGTAAATCGCCCCCCGCTGTCAAATGGACAAGCGGTGATCGCTTAACAGGGACGCAAGAGATCGGGGAATTTTCTGCTCTTTTTGTGCAATCAAAAGTAGTATTTTGCAACTTATAAGGGTTTTTACGACGGGCGCCAGATCGGCTGACAGGCGCCAACCCAGCGCACGATCGCGGATCGTCCACAAGCCTCTAGCGGCGGGCGGCTGGCCGAGGCTTCAGCAGGCTGAGATCGATCACCTGTCCCATCGCCAGGTAGCCGGTCCGGTTCGGATGCAGCTTGTCGCCGGGTCCGCCGGTGGTGCTGTCGGGCACGAATTCCGGCTTGAGACCGCCGGTTTGTGGATCGAGGGTCGCCTTGTCGAAATCGACGATCCCGTCGAACAGGCCCGACGTGCGGATGACCTCGTTCAGCGCCTTGCGTTTGTCGTTCTGCTCCGGGAAACCGTGCGCCGCGCTTGAACTGCCGAGCGCACTGACCACGGTGGCGCCGAGAATGGTCATGTCCGGCCGGCTGGCGCGCAGGCGGGCGACACTTCTTTTCAAGGCACCCGTCACGGTGTCGACCGAGGCGTTGCCGTTCCTGCTGAAGTCGTTGATGCCCTCCAGCCAGATCAGGGCGGAGATACCCGACAGCGCCAGCACGTCGCGATCGAGCCGCTGTTCGGCTGCGGGACCACCCGGAAACGGCTTCGACGCGCCATAGTCCGCCGGACCCGCGATCTGGTTGCCACCGATGCCGGCATTGATGACAGCGATGCGGTTGCCGTGGACCGCGCGCAGCCGGCGCGCCAGCACATCGGGCCAGCGGTCGTCGCCGTTCATGGTGGACGCCGTGCCGTCCGTGATCGAATCCCCGAAGGCCAGCACGGCGAAACTGTCCGCCGGCATGTTCATCTCGACGGCATCGATGAAGAACCAGGATGCGGTGGCGAAGGGGAAGGCGGCTTCGTCCTCCGTCTGTCCCTTGGCGCTGGCGCCGGGCTCGATGACAAAAGATGTCGTCAACGCTTTCGCGTGCCAGGTCATCGGGCCGCTGTCGCCGGCGACATGAAAACTCAGGGCCAGCTTGCGCCCGGCCCATTCGGCGGCATCGGGATCGCGGACAAAACTTAAAGTCACCGGATCGCTCCATGTCGACTGTCCTGCCGGCACGGTCACGCTGGCTTTGCCCGCGAACGTGACCGGACGGTTGCTTCCCTTCATCAGGGCCGCGCCGCCCAGCTGCAGTCCGACGAACGCGCCGTCGATGCTCAGCGGCTGCGTGCCGAACACATTGGTCACCCGGATCCTGGCCTGCCGCCCCCAGACGGATGGCCGCAGGATCAGGCGAAAGGTCTGGTCCCTGGCGCCGGTCGCCGCCGACGGAAACGCAAACTGCTGGTCCGGCTGGGCCGATGGATTGCCGACGGGATAGGGGCCCTGCGCCGAGCCCGCCCAGGTCGCGACCCATTTTTGGCTCGCGGCCAAGGCCGATTGCGGGCCGCCCATTAACAGCGCTGCGATGACAATAAGAATGAGCCCCGGCACGATGTTTCCCCGTTTCTTATTTATGGAAGTCACAGGCTATGGCAGTCGCGTATGCATGGCCAGCCAGATCAGATTCCAGCAGCACCATGCGCACGATCGCGGGTGCCGGCGCAGCGCGGGTCCCGATGGCGCGAGGCTGCTACCGGGTCTTCCCGCCCCGCGGGGCGGTTGGAGGAGGCACACCGGCAGGCTTCATCCAGGGACGCCGAATTTCGTCCTGTTCGGCGAACCGCGCGATGGTCCCCGCTTCGCTCCGGGTCATATCGATGTCGTCCCAACCGTTGAGCAACTGTTTCTTCCAGACCGGGTCGATGGCGAAGGTCACGACGAGATTGCCGACGGTGATGGTTTGCGCGCCAAGGTCGATCGTCAAGGGCCGGTGAGCGACCAGGTCATCGGCGCGCAACAGCCGCTCAGAATCTTCCTCGCTGATGTGAGCCGGGAGAACGCCGTTCTTGACTGCGTTGGAGGCAAAGATATCGCCGAAGCTCGACGCAATCACGACGCGGATGCCGTAATCGGCGAGTGCGTAAACCGCGGCCTCGCGGGACGATCCGCATCCGAAGTTGCGGCCGGCGAGGATCACTTCGCATCCGGACAGTTTTGGATCGTTCAAGGGAAATTGCGGCTTCGATGCACCGTCGGCGTCGAAGCGCAGGTCATGCAGCAGAAAGTTGCCGTAGCCCTCGGAGCGGGGGCGCCGCATGAAGCGGGCGGGGATCAATTGATCCGTATCGATATTGTCGATCGCCAGCTTGCAGGCGAGGGCGGCCATGGTGGTGAACGGACGCATCCGAAATCTACTCCCGGGCAAGGAGACGGCTATCGACGAGGTGACCGGCGACGGCGGCCGCGGCGACCATGGCCGGCGACATCAGGTGGGTCCGGCTGCCCCGCCCCTGGCGTCCCCTGAAATTTCGATTGGTGGTGGAGGCGCAACGTTCGCCGGCCGGGACCGTATCGCCATTCATCCCGACACACATCGAACAGCCCGAGGCGACCCATTCCAGCCCGGCGTCGCGAAAGATCCGATCGAGGCCCTCTTGCTCCGCCTGCTGCTTCACCGCCGACGATCCCGGCGACACCAGGCCCGGCACGCGCGAGCGCCGGCCTGTGAGGATGGCGGCGGCGGCGCGCAGGTCTTCAATCCGGCTGTTGGTGCAGGAGCCGATGAAAACCCGATCGATCTGGATCTCGTTCAGCGCCTGCCCCGGACGAAGATCCATGTAGCCGATGGCCTCTCGCGCAGCTTGGGCTTTGTGTTCATCGCCCATCCTCGCTGGATCCGGTACAGACCCGTCGATGGGAGCTGCCTGTTCCGGGCTGGTCCCCCAGGTCACGACAGGCGCGATCTCGCGCCCATCAAGCACGACCTCCCGATCGAACGCCGCGTCGGCATCGCTGGCCAGCAAGCGCCAGTCTTCGATGGCGCGCGCGAGATCATCACCCCGGGGAGCGAACGGACGCCCGCGCACATAGTCGAAAGTTGTTTGGTCCGGCGCGATCAGGCCGAGCCGTCCGCCGGCCTCGATGGAGAGGTTGCACAGCGTCATCCGGCCTTCCATCGACAATGCTGCGATGGCGTTGCCGGCGTATTCGATGGCGTGACCCTGCGCGCCGTCCGCGCCGATCCTTGCGATGATCGTCAGCGCGATATCCTTGGCGCCGGTTCCTGCGGGCAGTTGCCCATCCACGACAATCCGCATCCGCTTCGGCCGCTTTTGCCACAGGGTCTGTGTCATCAGCACATGTGCGACTTCCGAAGCGCCGATGCCGAAGGCGTAAGCGCCGAAAGCGCCGTGGGTCGAGGTATGGCTGTCGCCGCAGACGATCGACAGTCCGGGCAATGTCAGGCCCTGCTCGGGGATCGCGACATGAACGATGCCCTGGCGCTGGTCGAATTGACCGAACGACAAGATGCCGTGTTCATGGGCGTTGCGCTCCAATTGTTCGATCATGCCCGCCGCCTCGGTGTTGGCGGCGCTGGAGGCCGGCCGGGTCGGCACATAATGATCGGCGATTCCGAACGTCAAGTCGGGTCGTGCAAGTGTCGCGCCGCGAGTCCTGAGCTGATTGAAGGCGTGAAACGAGCCTTCATGAACAATGTGCCGGTCGATGAACAGCAGCGTCTGGCCATCCTCGCGCGTGGTGATGGCATGGGCATCCCAGAGCTTGTCGATAATCGTCATCGCCGGTTGACTGCGCGCCATGGTGCATCCGGGTTCGTGTCGCCTGTGTCCGGCCAGATCGAAGGGGCTTGCGGTATCAAGTTGTCTTATGCATTATACATTTAAATGTATTAGGAACAAGGTGCCGCATGGCCGGTGTCGAGCCATCAAAGACCCGACAAGTCTATCTGGTGCTGCGCGACCGGATCGCCGGTGGCCGGCTCGACCATGAGGGGACGCTGCCGGCCGAGCAGGCGCTGGCGGCCGAATATGGCGTGTCGCGTGTCACCGTCAGGCGCGCGTTGGCCGAGCTGGAGCAGGAGGGATTGATCGCCCGCCGCCGCGGCGCGGGGACGTTCGTGCTTGGCGCAGGCGGGGCCAAGCCGATCGTGGCGGATTTTTCCGACGTGCTGGCCAACCTGGTGGCGATGGGGCGTGAAACCGCGGTTCGGTTGCTTGCCTTCGACTATCGCGAGCCGTCGGCGGCGATTGCGTCCACGCTCAAGCTCGGCGCCGGTGAGAAGACCCAGTTCTCGGTGCGGGTCCGTCTGATCGACGGCCAGCCCTTCTCGCATTTGACCACCCACGTTCCCCAGCGCATCGGCCTGACTTACACCGAGGCTGATCTTGCCGCTCGCCCGCTGCTGTCCCTGCTGGAGCGCTCCGGCGTGCAGATCGAGCGCGCGACACAGGAAGTGACTGCGGTGCTGGCGACGCCCGACGTCGCGGCCGCGCTCGATGTCGAAGTCGGCTCGGCGTTGCTCGGCACGACGCGGACGGTTTTTGCCGCCGACGGCAGCGGCGTCGAGCATCTCAGCGCATTGTATCGGCCGGATCGCTACGCCTTGCACATGGAAATGGTGCGCACCGAAGCCGCCGGGGTGCGCCGCTGGGCCACCGTGCTGGCGCCGGCGGCTGGCGATCAGATCACCAGGAAAGCGTCATGATTTTGGTCCGCACATCGGCGGCAACAGGATGGAGAGAACAGTATGACAAAGACAGGTAGAACCGGTTTGTCGCGCCGCCGCCTCCTCAAGGGCGGTGCGGCTCTGGTCGCCGGAACCGTGGCGATGCCGGCCTATCTGCGGGCGCAGGGCACGACGGTCAAGGTCGGCATTCTGCAGCCGGTCACCGGTGCGCTGGCCTTCGATGGCGCGCAAGGCCAGATCGGTGCCGTGGCTGCCATCAAGGCGATCAACGACAAGGGTGGCATCAAATCGCTGGGAGGCGCCAGGCTGGAGATGGTGTTCGGCGATGCGCGCTCCACCCCCGAAGGGGGCACCGCGGAAGTCGAGCGCATGGCGGCAGAAGGCGTCGCGGCGATCGTCGGCGGCTTCGCCAGTCCGATCTGCCTTGCGGCAACGCAGGCGGCCTCGCGCTATGATCTCGGCTACATCGTCGATGTCGGCGTCTCGGACCAGATCGTCTCGCGCGGCCTGACCAACACCTTCCGCTTTGCGCCTGGCTTTGGCATCGTCACAAAGAGCGCGCTCGACAATCTGGTGACCATCAATGATGCCGCCGGCAAGCCGGCGAAGACCGTGGTCCTGGTGCATGAGGACGGCCTGTTCGGTTCGGGCCTTGCCAAGCTGATGCAGGCCGAGCTGCCCAAGCGCGGCTTCGAGATCCTCGACACCATCGCGCATCCGACGCCGGCACGCGACATGTCGAACGTAGCGCTGCAGATCCGCTCCAAAAATCCGGATCTCATCATCCCGTCGAGCTATTACGGCGAGTTCGTACTGCTGGCGCGCACCATGCAGCAGCAGAAGATCAAGCCGAAGGGGGTGTTCTGCGTGCTCAACGGCGCCGCGTCCAACTACCGCTTCGTCAAGGAATTTCCGGAAGCGGCTGAGAACGTCATGGACTGCAACCATTGGCACGATCCGCGCAATGCGGTGGCGCAAGCCCTGAAGAAGGAGGTCGAGGCGTCGGGTAAATTCTTCACCTACAACGTTTCCCTGAATTATTCCGGTGTCCTGCTGCTTGCCGATGCGATCGAGCGCGCCGCGTCCGCGGACCGCAAGGCGATCGTGGCGGCTCTGGCATCCTCGACCTTTGCCGGTCACATCATGCCCTATGGTCCGACCCAATTCGTCGGCGGTCAGAACACCGGTGCGGCGCCCGTCAACACCCAGGTTCAGGACAACGATATCAAGGTCATCTTCCCGTCGAGCTTTGCCGACGCGAAGCCGGCGTTCCCGGTCCCGGCCTGATCGTCTCAGCCGCATCGCGCAACAAGTCCGGTCGCCCGGGCTTTGTCGCCAATTCCGTCGCTCTCGCGAAGGGCCAGCAGGGGCCCAACAAGGCTTAAGGTTTCATGATGTCGCCCGATATACTGGCTGCCGCCGTGCTGAACGGCCTGATGTCCGGGGCGGTCTATGCGTTGATCGCGGTGGGGCTGACACTGGTCTACGGCGTGCTGCACATCATCAACTTCGCCCATGGCGCCATGCTGAGCGCGGCGATGTTCGCGGCCTATCTGGCGTTCCAGGCGGGGATCGATCCCTATGCCGCAATGGTGCCGCTGGCGCTGGTTTTTTTCGGGCTGGGCTATGGCTTGCAGCGCCTGGTGATCGGGCCCGCCAGCCATGGCGATGATCGAAACATCTTGCTCATCACCCTTGGATTGTCGATCGTCATCGAGAATTGTCTGCTTGCCGTCTTCAATTCCGATACCAGGACCGTCGATGTCGCCTACGGGTTTTCGACGTTCGACCTCGGCTTCACATTCCTCGCCGTGCCGCGTGCGGTTGCCTTCGGCGTCTCCTGCCTCGTCGCCGTCCTGCTCTGGATTCTGCTGGCACATACCGACACCGGCAAGGCGATCCGCGCGGTCGCCAGGGAAAAGCTTGGAGCGTCCCTGGCCGGCATCGATGTGGCTCATGTCTATGCGGTGACCTTCGGGCTCGGTGCGACATGCCTTGCCATCGCGGCGTGCCTGCTGCTGCCGACCTATTATGTGCATCCGCGCGTCGGCAACGTCTACGTGCTCGTGGCTTTCACCATCGTTGTACTCGGCGGCATGGGATCGATCCCCGGCGCCATCGCGGGCGGGTTGTTCGTCGGCGTCGTCGAGAGCCTTTGCGGCCTCGTGTTTGGTGAAAGCCTCGGTCAGCTCGGCATTTTCGTCATCTTCATCCTTGTGCTGCTGATCCGCCCGACCGGACTGTTCGGAGCCAAGGCATGAGCACGAAAGGCATGAGCACGGTCCGGGCTTACGGCGCGATTGCGATCACGGCCCTGCTGCTGGCGTTGCTGCCGGTGGTGGTCCAGTCCAACACGGTCATCAATGCGCTGGTCACGGCGATGATCATCGCCTTGGCCGGGCAAGGCTGGAATTTGCTGGCGGGTTACGGCGGGCAATTTTCCTTCGGCCATGCCGCGTTCTTCGGTGCCGGCGCTTACGGCAATGCGATTCTGCAAACCCGTTACGGCATCAATGCCTACGCGGCGATGCTGGTCGCGACGGCCATCGGTGCGCTTGTCGGTGCCATCATCGGCTATTTGAGTTTCCGATCGGGATTGCGCGGCTCCTATTTTGCCCTGATCACGCTGGCTTTCGCCGAGGTGTTCCGGATCGTCGCCAATGCCACACCGGCCACAGGCGGTGCCGCGGGCACCTTGATCAAGCTGCAGGTCGCTGCCGCGAACTTTCAGTTTGCGAGCCGGGCGTTCTATTTCTGGATCATCCTTGCACTGGTCATCGCCGCCATGCTGCTGATGCGCGGCATCGAGCGGAGCCGCTTCGGCGCCTACCTCGTTGCCGTGCGCGAGAACGAAAATGCCGCCGCGGCGCTCGGCGTCGATACGTTCGATGTCAAACTCCGGGCGATGACGCTGTCCGCGGCGATGACAGCGTTGGCGGGGGCCTTCTATGTTCAGTATTTCCTGTTCGTCGATTCCTCGATCGCCTTCGGCACCTGGATTTCCGTCGAGGCGCTGCTGGCGCCGATCATCGGTGGATTGGGCACCGTGTTCGGGCCGTTGCTTGGCGCCCTCGCGCTGCATTTCCTTGGCGAACTCGCCAAAGCCGTCGCGGGCCGGGTTCCCGGCATCGATCTGGCGCTGTTCGGTATCCTGCTGGTGCTGATCATCGCCTTTGCGCGTGATGGATTGCAGGGGCTTCTCAGCAGGTTGTCTCGGTTCTGGCGTACCCGGAGACCGGCATGATGGCTCCGCTTCTCAGTGTCGCCAATGCCAGCAAGCGGTTCGGCGGTCTCCTGGCCGTCGACAATGCCAGCCTGATGGTGAAAGCCGGCGGCATCACCGGTCTGATCGGGCCGAACGGCGCCGGCAAGACCACGCTTTTCAGCCTGATCTCCGGATCCGAGCCGCCGACATCGGGCTCGATCACCTTTGACAAGGCGGAGATATCACACCTGTCGCCCCATCGCAGGGCGTCACTCGGGATCGCGAGGACGTTCCAGATCGTCCAGCCGTTCGCCGGCCTGAGCGTGCGTGAGAACATCGCCGTCGGCGCCTATCTGCACTGCCATCGCCGCGACGAGGCGATGGATCGTGCCGCTGCGATTGCCGCGCGCGTTGGTCTGGCAACCCGGCTGGAGGCTCCGGCCGCCGGGCTCACGGTGTCTGCGCGCAAACGCCTGGAATTGGCCCGCGCCCTGGCGATCAGACCGCGCCTGCTGCTGCTCGACGAAGTTCTGGCCGGGCTGAACCCCTCCGAGGTGCGCGATATCATTCCCGTCATCAAGGCGTTCGTCGCCGACGGCATCACCATCCTCATGGTTGAACACGTCATGCAGGCGGTGATGAGCCTGTGCGATCACGTCTATGTTCTGGCCGAAGGCCGGATGATTGCCGAGGGCACCCCGGCCGAGGTGACGCGCGAGCCGAAGGTCATCGAAGCCTATCTCGGGCCGGGCGCTGCTGCGCGGATCGCGTCGGAGGCGACCAGCCATGGCTGAGGCTCTGCTCGAAGTCAGAGATCTCGTGGCCGGCTATGACGGCACCTCCGTGCTGTGTGGCATCAGCCTCAAGGTCGAGGCCGGTTCGATCGTCGCCGTGCTGGGCGCCAATGGCGTCGGCAAGACCACCTTGAACAAGGTGCTGTCGGGCCTTGTTCGCCCGCAACGCGGCGAGGTGATCTTCGACGGGCGGCGCATTGATCGAAAAAGCCCCGCCGATATCGTCGCGGCAGGTCTCGTGCACGTGCCCGAGGGCCGCAAGCTGTTTCCCGATCTGAGCGTGCGCGAGAACCTGGAACTCGGCTCTTACCGACGCGGCAAAGCCCAGCGTGCCCGGACCATGGACCAGGTGCTGAGCGTGTTCCCACGCCTGAAGGAGCGGTTTGACCAGCGCGCCGGAACGCTCTCCGGCGGCGAACAGCAGATGGTCGCGATCGGTCGAGGCATGATGGGGCAACCAAAGCTGCTCATTCTGGACGAGCCCTCGCTCGGGCTGGCGCCGCTTCTGGTCGAGGAGATGTTCACACTGATCGGTCGCTTGAATGAAGCGGGACTGACGATCCTCCTCGTCGAACAGAACGTCATGCAGTCGCTGGAGCTCGCCGATGCCGCCCACGTGATGGAACACGGTTGCCTGGTGCTGTCCGGGACCGGAGCCGAACTGATCGGAAACAGCGAATTGGCCAAGACCTATTTGGGAATGTGATGATGTTGCAAAATGCTTCGTTCCAGACCAAGCGGCCGCAATGGCTCGACCAATGGGCCGAGTTCGCCGCCACCGTGACGGCGGACTCGGTTTCCCGGGATGTCGTGGTGCGCACCAAGCAAGTGCTGTTTGATTGCATCGGGGCGATCGCCGCGGGTGCGCAGGAGCCGGAGATGCAGCGGCTGACGGCCCGTCTCTGCCGTGGGTCCGCTGATGACGCAGCTCCCGTGATCGGCGCCGGCCGCCGTGCCTGGGCTGGTCTCGCGGCCTTCCTGAACGGAACCGCCGGCACCATGCTGGAGATCGACGAAGGCAATCAGTTCGCGCGCGGTCATCCCGGGATCCATGTTGTGCCGGCCGTCCTGGCGGCCGCGGAAGAGCTTGGCAGCCGCGGCTCGGATGTGTTGCTGGCTATCGCGCTCGGCTATGAAATCGGTTCGCGCGTCGGTATCGCATCGAAGCTGCGCGTGACGATGCACCCGCACGGCACCTGGGGCACGGTGGGTGCGGCTGTGGCCGTGGCCAGGCTGCGTCACGCCACCCGCGAACAGATGGCGGAAGTGATCAACGTCTCATCGACACTCGGGCTGGCGACAAGTCGACGGACGATGCTGGAAGGCGGCACCGTGCGCAACAGCTTCGCCGGCTTCTCGAACGAAATCGGCCTGCGCGCCTGGGAGATGGTGGATGCCGGATTTGTCGGCGAGGCGGACGGCATCGGCACGGTCTACGGCACCGTCATCGCCGACCAGTTCCAGCCTGGGGAGATGATCGCCGATCTCGGCTCGCGTTGGGAGATCACGCGCAACTATTTCAAGCGACACGCCGCCTGCCGTTACAACCACGGTGCGCTCGATGCGTTGCAAAGCCTGATCGCGGAGGCCGGCGGCGCTCTGAGGCCGGATGATATCGCTGCAATCGATGTCGATACCTACATCTGGGCGGCGCAGCTCGATGGTCAGCAGCCTCGCAACATGCTGGCGGCCAAGTTCTCGCTGCCGTTTTCGCTGGCGACGACTGTTGTCAATGGCGCGGCCTCGATCGCTGCCTTTCGCGATGCCGCGCGGCGCGATGCCGCGACGCTCGCTTTGGCGGGGCGTATCACGGTGCGCGAGGACAAGGCGCTCACCGCGATGTTGCCGGGCCTTCGACCGGCGCGTGTAAAGATCACGCTGGTCGACGGTCGCGTTCTCAGCGCCGAAGCTTTTACCAACAAGGGCGATACCGAAGATCCGTACAGCGCAGCGGAAGTCCGGGACAAGTTCCGCGAGGTCGCAGGATCGATCTGGAACGACGAGCATTGTTCAATGATTCTTGAAGCGGTCGAGGATCTGGACCGATCGCCCGATCTTGCCGCTCTGTCCCGTCTGCTCGCAGCTTGATCGGGGAGGGCATCATGTCTGATCGGATGTCTCTCAAGACCATGCTGCACGGGCCGGACATCGTGCTGGCGTCCGGCATCTACGATGCTTTGACCGCTTCGCTGGCAACCGATGCGGGATTTCGTGCGCTGTATCTGTCCGGCGCAAGCATCGCCTACACCAGGCTGGGGCGCCCCGATATCGGGCTCGTGACCATGTCGGAGGTGGTCGAGACGCTGAACCTGATCCGCGACCGTGTCGCCACGCCTGTGATCGTCGATGCCGATACCGGCTATGGCAATGCCCTCAACGTCCAGCGCACCATGCGTCTGTTCGAACGCGCCGGCGCGACCGCGATCCAGCTCGAGGATCAGACCTTTCCAAAACGCTGTGGCCACCTGCAGGACAAGAGTCTCATTCCGGCGATGGAGATGGTCGGCAAGATCAGGGCGGCGACCGATGCGCGCCTCAGCAGCGAAACCCTGGTGATTGCGCGAACCGACGCGGTGGCGGTCGAAGGGCTTGAGCAGGCTGTCGAACGCGCCGGGCGGTACGCGGAAGCCGGCGCGGATGTGCTGTTCGTCGAAGCGCCACGTAATGAGGCGCAGCTCTTGGCGGTCTCGCAGAAACTCGGCGACCGGCTGCCCTTGATGGCGAACATGGTCGAGGGTGGTCAGACACCCATCCTCGGCAAGGACAAGCTTCAGGCGCTAGGCTTTTCGCTGGTGATCTTTCCAGGCGGCATCGTTCGTGCGGTCGCCAAGGCAGCCAGGGCTTTTTACGAAACGCTGGCGCGCGATGGCACCTCCGAAGCCTTTCGCAACGACATGTTCGATTTCGATGCGCTGAATGCGATCATCGGCACGCCGCAGATGCTGGAACTCGGACAGAGCTACGAATTTCCAGCGAACGGCCCCAGCGGCAAAACCGGATGACGGCGGCACAGATGACCAAAACGATCGATCCTGTCACCCTGGCTGTGCTCAAGGGCCGTCTCGAGCAGATTGCCGACGAGATGGACGCCACGCTCTATCGCTCCGCCTTCAATCCGATCATCGCCGAGGCCCGTGATGCCTGTCATGGCCTCTATCACGCGCAGACCGGTGCCACGCTGGTTCAGGGGACAACCGGCCTGCCGATCTTTGTCGGTGCCATGGCGTTTGCCGTCAAGGCCGTGATCGACAAGGTCGCGCGCGATGCCGCCACCGGTCGCGATACGCTGCAACCCGGCGATACGTTCCTGTTCAACGACCCTTATGACGGCGGGACGCACCTCAACGATTTCCGGCTGGTCAGGCCGATCTATCGTGACAACAGGGTTTTCTGCTGGATCGCCTCGGTCGGCCACTGGCTGGACATTGGAGGCAATGTGCCCGGCGGTTTCAATTCGCGCGCCACCGAAAGCTTTCAGGAGGGCGTGCGCTTTCCGCCAGTGAAGCTGTTTCGCGCCGGCGTGATCAATGAGGATATGATCGATATCCTGGCCGCCAACAGCCGCGTGCCGACATCGAATTTCGGCGATCTGAACGGACAGCTCAATGCGCTGGCGCTGGGCGAACGCCGCCTTGCCAGTCTTCTCGACGACTATGGCGAAGGCACGATTTCGGCAGCACTCGATGTCTTCACCCACAGGGCGTCGGCATTGATGCGCGAGAATCTCCGCGCTCTGCCCGATGGCGTCTACAGTTTCGAGGATTTCCTCGACAATGACGGCGTCACCGACCAGCCGCTGAAGATTGCGCTCGACCTCACCATCGCCGGCGAGACCATGGTGCTGGATTTCTCCCGGTCGTCGCCGCCTTGCGCCGGCCCGCTCAACATCGCCTATGCGACCGCCGCTGCCTGCTGCTACGTGGCGCTCAAGCACGTTTTTACCGATGTGCCGGCCAATGCCGGCTGCCTGGAGCCGATCACCTTCATCATTCCGGAGACGACCCTGCTCGGCGTCAAGGCGCCGCGTCCGGTCGGCGGCTATACCGAAACCATCCTGCGCGTCATCGGTGTGGTTTTCGGCGCCATCGCCATCGCGGCGCCGGAGCGTGCCATGGCGGCGCCGTTCGGCACCATCAATGCCTTGTCGCTCGCCGGCCATCGCAATGACGGGTCGCGCTGGGTGATGTTCTCGTTTTTCGGCGGCGGTCTCGGCGGCAATCCCCTCAGTGACGGATTGAACCACGGCAACAATCCGATCTCGATGGCCACCATTCCGCCCGTCGAGATCCTGGAAGCGTCCTATCCGGTCATGTTCACGCAGTGGGCGCTGCGTCCGGACAGTGCCGGTGCCGGCCAGCATCGCGGCGGCCTCGGAGCCATCTATGAGATCGAGGCGCTCGGTGAGACCGGCGCCGACGTGTTCCTGCTGGGCGAGCGGGGAAGGTTCGCGCCCTTTGGCGTCAACGGGGGCGGCGCGGCTGCCTTGAACCGCTTCATCTTCGATACGCCAGGTGGCAAGGCGATGCCGCCGCTGGCGTCAAAGATCACCGACGTGAAGATCGCCAAAGGCCAGCGGGTCAGGCTTGAAACGCCGGGCGGTGGTGGCTTCGGTCCCGCGGCTCGCCGGGATCCGGCAAAGGTCGCGCGCGATCTCCGTCTGGGTTACGTCAGCAGGGATGCCGTGGCCTCGGGAGATCTGGCCTCGGCAGATCTGGCCTCCGGAGAGACGTCATGAGCGGCTCCTCGATCATTGGCGTCGATGTCGGCGGGACTTTCACCGATCTCTTCTTCTATGATGAGGGCCAGGCCAAATTCCGCACCGCCAAGGTGCCCTCGCAGCGTGGCAATGAGGCTGAAGGGTTTCTGCTCGGCCTCGAGGCCTTTGGACGGATCAGCCATTTCGGCGCCATCGTGCACGGCACGACGGTCGGAACCAACGCCTTGCTGGAGCGCAAGGGCGCACGCATCGGCCTGATCACGACCATGGGATTTCGCGATGTGCTGGAAATGCGCCGCCGCGACCGTCCCCACACCTGGGGCCTGTGGGGCGATTTCGTGCCCGTGGTCGATCGCGATATGCGCCTTGAGGTCGATGAACGTGTGCTGGCCGATGGCAGCATTCGCGCCGCGGTCGATCCTGCGGAAATTCAGGTGCAGGCGCGCAAGTTGCTGGCGGCGGGAGCCGAAGCACTCGCGATCGTCTTCATCAATGCCTACGCCAATCCCGCCAACGAGCGCGCGGCGCTGCTCGCCGCCCGCGCGGTCTGGCCCAACGGCGACGTGGTGGCTTCCAGCGAAATCCTGCCGGAAATTCGTGAGTTCGAGAGAACCTCCACGACCGCGCTCAACGCCTATCTGCAGCCGCTGGTCGGGCGTTATCTCGGCAGGCTGCAGGATGCCCTGACCGGCGAAGGTTTCAATGGACAGTTTCATATCGTGCAGTCCAATGGCGGCGTCATGTCGACGGCGATGGCACGGAAATTCCCGGTGCGCACCGCGCTGTCCGGCCCCGCCGCCGGCGTGATTGCCGCCGGCGCGATTGCCCGCGCCGCCGGTTTTGAGAATGTCATCACCGGCGACCTTGGTGGCACCTCTTTCGACGTGTCTTTGATCGCGGGCGGCCAGGCATCGCTTGCGGCGCAGACCACCATCGATTTCGGAGTGGTGATCCGCACGCCGATGATCGAGATCACGACGATCGGCGCCGGCGGTGGTTCGATCGCGCATGTCGATCGCGGTGGGTTGCTGCAGGTCGGCCCGGAGAGCGCCGGCTCGGTGCCAGGACCGGTCTGCTACGGCGCGGGCAGTGACCGGCCGACACTGACCGACGCCAATGTGGTGCTCGGCCGTATCAACGCCGACAAGCCGATCGGGGGCAAGCTTGCACGACTGGACGTCGAGGCCGCGAAAGCGGCCATTCTTCGCCATGTCGGGGACCCGCTGGGACTGGATGCCATGGCGGCCGCGGAAGCCATCGTGCGCATTGCCAATGCGCGCATGGCGGGTGCAATCCGGCTGGTGTCGATCGAACGCGGTCATGACCCCGGCAATTTCGCCATCATGCCGTTCGGTGGCGGTGGCGCGCTTCATGCCGGCGCGCTGCTGCGTGAGGTCGGGCTGAAGCTGGCTCTGGTTCCGCGTTTTCCGGGCATCACGTCGGCGCTCGGCTGCGTCATCGCCGATCTCCGGCATGACCAGGTGCAGACCGTCAACTTGATGCTGGATGGTCTCGAAGCAACCGGGCTGGACCAGCGCATGGTCGCGGAAGGCAAGGCGGCGCATGCGGTGGTCGCGTCGGCTGGCGTGCAGGTCGATCGCATCGACGTGACTTACGAACTCGATATGCATTATGTCGGGCAAACCCACACCATCGGCGTGCCGCTGCCGGCCGCTTTCGGCGGCGAGACCACCGGTATCGATGCCGGGATGATCAGGCAGGCCTTTGAGGCGTCCTATCAGGCGCAGTTCAGCCGCAAGCTGCCGGGCATTGCCGTCAAGATCGTCACGCTGCGCACCGCCGCCATCGGCCGTCGGCCGCATTTCGACCTCGCCGCGCTGGCACCGTCTCCCGAAGCATCGATCGACAAGGCGAGACTCGAAGACCGCAATGTCTGGTTCGACGGTGCCTGGCATCGAACATCGATCTGGTCGCGGCTCGAATTGCCGAGCGGCGCGGTGATATCCGGTCCGGCCATCCTGGAGCAAGGCGACGCCACCACCGTGGTTGAACCGGGCCTGGTCGCGCGCGTGGATACCCTCGGCAATCTCCTCATCGAAAGGCAATCGGCATGAGTGTTGATCCGGTTCCGATGGCGCGCACGGCATTGCTGATCGTCGACCTGCAGAACGATTTTTTGCATGCCGACGGCGCCTATGCGCGCGGCGGGCATGGCGCCGCTTCGATCGCTGCGTTGCCTCTGAAGCTACGGTCGCTTGCCGATGCTGTCCGCGCGGCGGGCGGCTGGATCATCTCGACGCATTTCACCCTGGTTCCGGGCAGGAATGGCGAGCCCCTGATCGCGCCGCATCTGAAAGCGCTGCGGCCGTTCCTGCGCAAGGGCGATTTCGCGCCGGGCAGCTGGGGTCATGCGCTGGTCGATGAACTCAAGCCTTCGGACCTGCAGATCGAAAAGATCGCTTACTCGGCGTTCTACATGACGCGGCTTGAATGGCTTCTGCGCAAATTTGCCATCGACAGGCTGGTTGTCGGCGGCATCGTCACCAATGGGGGCGTGGCGTCGACGGTGCGCGATGCGCATGTGCGGGACATCGAGGCCGTCGTGCTGTCCGACGGCTGTGCCGCCTTCGATGAGGCCACCCACCAGACCGCCATCGCGGCACTGAAGCCGGTGGCCCGCGTGGCAGCCATTGCCGACATGCTGGCGGAGACGACGCCGTGACCATCAAGCCGGTGCCGTCCGAGGAGTTTGAGTCGACCATTCCCATTCTTGTCGTCGGGGGTGGGGCGGCGGGTCTTTGCGCCGCGCTCGCCGCCCATGAGGCCGGAGCGGAGGTCGCGATTCTCGAGCGCGATCCCCTGCCACGCGGCTCGACCGCGCTATCAGCCGGGCTGATTCCAGCCGCGGCAACGCGGTTTCAAAAATCGCGCGGCATCGTCGACATGCCGGAGCTTTTTGCCGCGGATATCCGCAAGAAGGCTCATGGCGAAGCCGATGACGCGGTTGTCGATCTGGTCGCCGCGCAATCCGGTCCCACGGTCGAGTGGCTGGCCGATCGCTACGGCCTGCCGTTTTCCGTGGTGCATGATTTCGACTATCCGGGCCACGCGGCGCGCCGGATGCATGGTCTGCCGAGCCGCTCCGGCGGCGAGTTGATCGATCGTCTCCGGCAGGCGGTCGAGCAGGCCGGCTTGCCGTTGATGACGCAAGCGACCGTCACCGCACTGTTTGGCGATACTGAGCGTCGTATTCACGGGGTCGAGGTGACGCGACCGGATGGAACGCGGGACTTGATCGGCTGCGATGCACTGATCCTCGCCTGCAACGGATATGGCGGCAATTCGGCCCTGGTTGCGCAACACATCCCGGAGATGCAGGGCGCTCTCTATTTCGGTCATCCGGGCAACCGCGGCGATGCGGTGCTCTGGGGCGAGGCGCTGGGTGCAAGACTTGCCCATATGTCCGGCTATCAGGGGCACGGGTCGGTGGCGCATCCCCACGGCATTCTGATCACCTGGGCCGCGATCATGGAAGGAGGCTTCCAGGTCAACATCAGCGGCCGGCGCTTCTCGAACGAGAGTCTCGGCTATTCCGAGCAGGCGGCTGCAGTGATTGCCGAACTGGAGGCGATTGCATTCAGTATTTTTGACCAGCGGATTGCTGTTATCGCGCGCCAGTTCGAGGATTTCAGGCACGCGGAAGCGAGCGGTGCGGTGATCGAAGCGGATAGCATCGCGGAGTTGGCTGCCCGTCTCAAACTGTCGGCAGATGCCCTTGGAGAGACGTTCGCAGCGGTCGAACGTCTCAAGCAAAGCGACGGCACCGACGAATTCGGGCGGATATTCGCCGGCGTCGCGCCGCTGTCGCCTCCCCTCAAGGCTGTTCGTGTGACGGGGGCGCTTTTCCACACCCAGGGCGGCCTTGCCGTCGATCGGCAGGCCCGCGTGCTGGGTCGGGACGGCTGCACATTGCCCAACCTTTTCGCCGCCGGTGGCGCGGCGGCCGGGGTTTCCGGGTCGCGGGCCAGCGGATACCTTTCGGGCAATGGCCTGCTGACGGCGACGGTGCTGGGCCGCATTGCCGGCACGTCTGCTGCGAAAATTTGCGGCGGCATTCGCTAGGTCAGGCCAGCGAGACCAGTCCACCCCCATGGCGCTCCAGCCGCCCGGCCAGTTCGAGCTCCAGCAGCACCAAACGCACGACCGCGGGCGATGCTCCCGCCATCCGGATGATGTCGTCGAGACTGACCGGCGAGGGGCCGAGCAGGGCGATGATGGCAGCGCGATCGCTCTCGGCGGGATCGCTGCCGAGCGGCGGCAGGTCGTCGGGTTCGCTGAGTGATGTCGCGACCGGGCGCCCCATGATCGGGCGGACCGCATCGATCACATCTGCCGCCTCGGTCGTGAGCGTCGCGCCCTGCTTGATCAGGGCATTGGTGCCGGCGCAGCGCGGGTCCATCGGCGAGCCCGGCACCGCGAACACCTCGCGGCCCTGTTCGTTGGCGAAGCGGGCGGTGATCAGCGAGCCCGAGCGATGCGCCGCCTCGACCACCACGACACCGAGCGCCAGGCCCGAGATCAGCCGGTTGCGCCGCGGAAAATCGTGCGCCCGCGGTACATGCCCGAGCGGCATTTCCGTGACAGCGCATCCCGGCGAGGCCACGATCGCCGCCAGCAGGTCCTCGTGCTCGGGCGGATAGATCCGGTCATGCCCGCCGGCGAGCACCGCGACGGTGCCGCTCTGCAGCGTGACGCGATGCGCCGCCTGGTCGATGCCACGCGCCAGCCCCGAGGCGATCACGAACCCGGCGTCGCCGAGGTCGTGCGCCAGAGTCTGGGTGAACTTCAGCCCGGCGCCGGAGGCATTGCGCGAACCGACGATGCCGATGATCGGCCGCAACAAGGCGTCTGCGCTGCCGCGGATGCCGAGCAGCGGCGGCGCATCGTCGATCTCCGCCAGCCGCTCCGGATAGCCGCGCTCGCCCGGCGCTTTCAGGCTGATGCCGATCCGCGCGCCATGGGCGATCTCGCGCTCGGCCTCCGCCACGGTGCAGATCCGGCCGACCCGCGCAGCGCCGCCGCGGCGTGCCATGTCGGGCAGGGCCTCGAGCGCCGCCCGCGCGCTGCCGAAATGCCGCAGCAGCGAACGAAACGTGCGCGGACCGACATTCTCGCTGCGGATCAGCCGCAGCCGGTCCAGCCGCTCGGCGTTGGTCAATTGATGTGTGTCAGGCGATCTGGTGTCCACGCAGCGGCCCCCCAAAAGGGAGCATCGCCTAACTTTGCCCGTCCGACAATCGGTGGATATCGAGGGCCCGCCTGTCCGGGTATCCTGCGCTCTCATTTAAGTGATTGAATTTCTGATCGATCGGCTCCGACACAAGATAGAGAACAAAGCCGCAAGGGAGGCACCCCCATGCTTGCCGAGAAGTTCTTTCTGCTTCTGGAAACGATCAGGAGCCACATGTCGGACAAGAGCGCGACTTACCCCGACGGCGGGCCGAGGGTGGTGAGCACGGCGCCGCATGTTCCGATCAAGCTGTCCGGCAGCCGGTAGCTTTACGGCTGCCTTGAATTGGTGGCTTCGTGCGTCGAGCAGGACGAGGTACGGCGGCGCCGACGCAACGGAAGATGCCTATAGATTGTCAGAATGACGAACCTCGTCAGCTCTTCACCCTCGAAGCTCACGGCGAAGAACGTGGATGTCGGCTCTGAACGAATTCTATTATCGCAAACATGACGATGACGACGATGAGGACGACGACTGACGGCGCGGCGATGACCGGGCTGACTTGAAGGAGAATCCCGTCCCACATCTGCTTGGGCAATGTCGTCTTGATACCGCCGCCGATGAAGAGCGCGACCGTCAATTCTTCGAAGGATTGCAGGAATCCGGTCACGAAGCCGACCGCCAACCCGCTCGTGACCAGTGGAAGTGTGACGCGCCAGAAAATGCGCAGACGTCCTGCCCCGAGCGTCGAGGCCGCCGCGTCCAGATTCCAGTCATATCCTTTGAAGGTCGCCAGCATCACCATGAACACGACCGGCATGGCAATGACGGTGTGGCCGATGATGATGCCGATGTCGCTCGCCACCAGCGATATCCGCGCGAACAGGTAGAACAGGGCGATCGCGATCACGATCGATGGGACCATCATCGGGGACAGGCACAGCAGGAACGCGACACTGCCAAGCCGGCTGCGCGTTCGTGCAACGCCGAGGGCCGCCATTGCCGCGATCAGCAACGTAATCGCCGCGGCCGCAAAGCCAATGCTGAAGGATCGGATCATCGCGCCGAGCCAGAGCGGCGAGGCGGCAAACTGCTCGAACCAGCGCGCACTCCAGCTCGGCGGCGGGAACGATAGAAAGGTCGACCCGGTAAACGCCATCGGAATGAAGGCGATGATCGGAACCAGCAGCATTGCGATCATGGCCCAGGCATAGATCGAGAGGAGGGCGCCGCCGCGGAGGCCTCGGATGTTGCGTTTCCACACCTCTTCGACGCGCCCGCAGATCATCCCTAAGAGGTTGACGATTGCAAGCCCCGCCCGGCGTACCAGGCCATCCGGCCGCGTCGGCTGTTCGCCCCCTGTGGTCGCGGACGACAGGCCGAAGATCAGGTCATAAGCGAAGCAGGTGGCGATCGTGGAGATCAGCAGGATCGTGGCCAGCGCGCTGCCGAGCTGCCAGTTCTGCAACTCATTGATCTGCAGGATGATAAGCTGCCCGATCATCGTATCCTTCGCGCCGCCCACCAGTGCGGGGGTGATAAAGAAGCCGAGCGAGGCGACCAGGACCAACAAGCCGGCAGCCGCCACGCCGCGCATCGAGAGCTGGAAGAATACCTGCCAGAATGCCCGCGCATTGTTGGCGCCCAGGGTGGATGCAGCCATCATCAGGCGGCGATCAATCTGGTTCATCACGGGCAGCATTGTCACGACCGCGAGCGGCAGCAAGGTGTGCACCATCGCAAACACGACGGTCGTGCGTCCGAACAGCAACTGGTCGCCGCCCTTGACGCCGATCGCCGCCATGGTCTTTGCGATGATTCCGTTGCGTCCAAGCAGGACAAGCCAGGAGAAGTTCTTGATCAGCGCACTGGTCCAGAACGGCAGCAGCACGAACAGCGCGGCTATTCGCTGCTGCCGCGGCGGCTTGCGCGACAGCCAATACGCCAGGGGATAACCAAGTCCGACGCACAATGCGGTCGTCCAGAGCGCGACCGAGAAGGTCGTCGACAGCACGGCAAGGTAGGGGCCCCCGTTCCAGATCCTGCTGAAGGCCGAGAAGCTCAATGCGCCCGTAATCCTGTCGAAGAAGCTCAGCGACAGCATCTGCGCCGTCGGCAGGATTAGAAACAGAGCCAGGAATGCGAGGCCGGGCAGGGCAAGCCACAACGGATCAAGCTTCAGCTTCCGACGCCTCGACCGTTCGGCCATTCCGAGGGAAGCAATCTCGGCCATCGGTCAGTGTCCCTGTTCGATCCGTTGCAACAATTGGACGTCGCCGGTTACGCGCGCCTCGCGACCGGCGATGCGGGTGTGGATGAGGCGTAGCGATTTTCCGGACGCAACAGGCCCAGGTGCTCCCGCAGCGTGCGGCCTTCATAGTCTTGGCGGAAGACGCCGCGGCGCTGCAGCTCCGGCACCACCTTCTCGACGAAATCAGAGAGCGTGCTCGGCAGGGCGACGAACGAGATCATGAAACCATCGCAAGCGCCGGCCTCGATCCAGTGTTCCATGTGATCGGCGATCTGCTTGACGGTGCCGCAGAACGTCGCCTTGTTGCGATTGTAGCGTTTCGCGATCTCGCGCAAAGTCAGGCCCTCGCCGATCATCCCGGCGATCTCGTTGAAATAGGCCTGGTGCTGATTGGACGATGTCGGAACTCGATGTTTCGGCACCGGCTCATCCAGCGGCAGATCCGAGAGATCGGTTTCGAGGTCCGTCCCCAGCCGCATCACGCCGACATCGGGATGAATGAGATCCTGCCAGCTATCGAGCTTGTCGCGGGCTTCCTGCTCGCTTTCGCCGATCACGACCGAAATGCCCGAGGCGATCTTCAGATCGTCCGGCCGGCGGCCGAACTTGCCGACCCGCTCCTTCAGGTCGCGATAGAATGCCTTGGCGCCTTCGAGATTGCCGCTCGATCCGAATACCACTTCGGCGTATTCGGCCGCGAAATCCTTGCCGGTATCGGATGCGCCCGCCTGGATGATGACCGGCCTGCCTTGCGGCGGCCGTTCAAGGTTGAGGGCGCCGTGCACGGTGAAATATTTGCCCTTGTGGTCGAGCAGGTGTTGCTTCTCGGGCAGGAAGCTCAGGCAGGTCGTCTTGTCGTAGACGAAAGCGCCGTCTTCCCACGTGTCCCACAACGCTTCGACGACATCGACGAATTCCTTTGCCTTGGCATAGCGATCGGCATGCGGGGGCAGACGATCGAGCCCGAAATTGCGCGCCGCATAGTCGTTGGCGGAGGTGACGACGTTCCAGGCGGCCCGGCCGTGCGAGATGTGATCCAGCGAGGCGAATTGCCGGGCGAGGTTGTAGGGCTCGAAGAAGCTTGTGGAAGCGGTCGCACCGAGGCCGATACGGGTGGTGGCGCCGGCGATCGCCGACAGCAGGGTGATCGGCTCCAGCACGTTCATGAACAGGGGGGAGCGGCTCCAGACCTTGAGGTTCTCAGTCCGGGCCGCCGGGGTGTCGGCAATGAAGAAGAAGTCGAACTTGCCGCGTTCGGCCAGTTGCGCCATCTCGCGGAAATAGTCGATATCGGTCGAGGCGTTTGGCCGCGCCTCGTCCATCAGCCAGGACGCCGCGTGCGATCCATTGGCGTGAATCAACGCGCCGATCACCATCTGCTTCTTCGTCATAATCGTCTCCCGATCTTTGTTTGCCCGCCTGACGCCGATCGTCAGCGCTTTCCGCCCATCAAGAGCCATTCCTGGAAACGATCGGAGACCGCTGCGTAGTTCTTGCCCCAATAGGCGTAGTCGCGCACGGTGAGGCCGGCGAGATTTTCCGGAAGAGTCGGAAGCACCTTCGCGCGCTCCGGCGCGATGAATTTGTAGGCCTTCAGATTGCTCGGACCGTTCGCGACGACGTTCGAATAGGCAGCCTGCCGCTCGGGCTGCATGCAGAACTGCACGAACTGGCGGGCCTGCTTGAGCTTCGGCGTGCCGCGCGGGATCGACCAGCCGTCGATCGAATAGAGGCCCTTCCAGACGATGTTGACGGGAGCGCCGGCATCGATCGCGGCAAAGGCGCGTGCCGACCATGTATCGGCCATGTCGACTTCGCCGCTTTGCAGGATGTGGGTGTTCTGGGCGCCACTCGTCCACCACACCGCCACATCCGAGCGAAGCTTGTCCAGTTTGGCGAAGGCGCGATCGATATCCAGCGGATAGAGATCCTTCGGTGCCACGCCGTCCGCCAGCAGTGCCGCTTCCATCACGCCTTTCGGATTGCGATACAGGCCGCGGCGCCCGGGAAACTTGGCAATGTCCCAGAAGTCCGCCCATCCGGTTGGGGCATCCTTCTTGTAGACGTCGCTGCGATAGGCCATGACGATAGCGTAGGCCGAAAAGCCGAACCAGTTCGGCAACAGCGCGCCCGGAATGAGCTCGTCATCCGGGCCTTTGGATATCTCAAGCGGCTCGAGATAGTTCTTGTCCGCGGTCAGCCGCGCCACGTCATCCGGCGTCACCATGCAGACGTCCCAGATCTTGCTGCCGGTGTCGACGACCAGCTTGAACTGGGTCACGGGATCGGATTCATGGGCGACTCCTTCGACGCGGATGCCGGTCGATTTCTCGAAAGGATCGTAGAAGGCGGTCCGCAGCGCCTGTCCCGGCGCGCCGCCGACGTCGGCGACCGTGATCTGCTCGGCCGCGCCGGCCCGCCCGCTCCAGACCGCGGGGAGTGCAACGCCCGATGCAGCCACGCCGGCAGCCTTCAGAAGCTTGCGTCGCGTGATCGTGGTGATGGCAGACATTATTTTTCTCCGTGATGCAATTGTCGCGGTAATGAAACAGCGCGTGGCGGCGCTCGCAGGTGTTCCTCATAGGATCGCCGCGGCTGAGCGGCCCTCGAGCAGGCAGGCCTGTTGGCGGTCCCAGCGCAGGAAGACGTTTTCGCCGATAGCAACCGGCGGCAAACCGGCGCCACGGCGTACGGTCAACACGGTGTCGCTGGGAAGCCGGACCAGAAGTCTCGTCTCCGAGCCCGCATAGATGCTCTCCTCGACACGGCCGGACAGGAAGCCGTCATCATTCTTGCAGAGCACGAGCTTTTCAGGGCGGACGACCAGTGCGGCCTGTTCGCCCACCGGCGCGGAGCAACCGTCGGGCAGCGGCAAGACGCCATCGGAAGTCTCGATGCGATCGCCCGCAGTGATAGTCCCGTAGATCAGGTTGGACGCACCGATGAAGTCGGCGACAAATGTGTTGGCGGGCCGCTCGTAGATGTCCTCGGGCTTGCCTAGCTGTTCGATCCGTCCGTCGTTCATCAGGCAGATGCGGTCGGCCAGCGCCAGCGCCTCGTCCTGGTCGTGCGTCACGAAGATGATGGTCGCGCCGGTCTCGCGATGCAGCCGCTTGATCTCGATCCGCATGCTGTCGCGCAGCTTCTTGTCCAGCGCGGACAGCGATTCATCCATCAGGATCAGCGACGGCCGGTAAACGAAGCAGCGGGCAAGCGCCACGCGTTGCTGCTGGCCGCCTGACAGCTCCCGGGGGAAGCGGCTGGCGAACTCGGATAGTCCGACCATTGCGAGCGTCGCCTCGACCCTGCTCCGCACTTTGTCTGCCGGCAATCCGCGCATCTGCAGCGGAAATGCGACATTCTCCCGCACGGTGAGGTGAGGGAACAGCGCATAGCTTTGAAAGACAACGCCGATATCGCGCTTGTCGGCGGGATTGTCGGTCTCATCACGACCGTCGATGACAAGACGGCCGCTTGACGGCTCGACCAGCCCGCAGATGATCTGCAGCAACGTCGTCTTCCCCGAGCCCGACGGGCCGAGAACGGCCAATAGCTCGCCGGCAATGACCTTCAATTCGAGCGGCTTGAGCACCATCGAGGTGCCGTACGCCTTCGCGATGCCGCGGACATGCAGTTTGACCCGCGATGACTGCTGCGCGGGCTCACCTGCCGGAGCCTGGTCGGATGCCACATCGTCGACCTCCGGAACGAAGTCGTTACGCGCCAATCGCCACAACATCCGAAACGCATCGTGACGGCGGCTTCGAAGGGGTGGAAAGGCGCGGATCGCGTCCATGACAGGTCCTGTCGGGTCAACTTGCGCAAAGTAAGCGGTCCCGAGCCGCAATGTGTAAATTACGAAATCCGGGCCCTTTGCTTAGACGAGGCCTAATCGGCTGGAGTGCGGAATTATTGGGCGATGATTGGCTATGCATTGATCTTTGCGCCCGATGCGGCGGCACTTGCAGCTATAGCTTCACAGTAATCACCGGCCACGATTTTCCTATTTTACCCCATGGAGCGGAGTCCGTAGATCTAAGCTGCCCCATTCGAGACGCCTTCAGATTTTTCGGAGCGACAGATGAACCCCTCCACCGCAGCGCCGGATGAACAGCAACTCCGCATTGATCTCGCTGCGGCGTTCCGCATCATCGCTAGACTCGGCATGCACGAGGCTGTCGCGAACCACTTCAGCGCTGCCGTCTCGGCCGACGGCCGAAAATTCCTGATGAATCCGAAGTGGCGCCATTTCTCCCGCATCAAGGCCAGCGACCTGGTGCTGTTCGATCTCGATGATGCGAGGGGCGTGAAAGACAGGCCCGATGTCGATCCGACGGCATGGGCGATCCATGGCCAGGTGCACAAGCAACTGCCCCAGGCCCGGGTCGTGATGCATCTGCATCCGCCCTTCGCGACGACGATCGCGTCGCTGGCCGATCCGAGCGTCAGGCCGATCGATCAGAATACGGCGCGCTACTTCAACCGACTCGCTATCGACGAAAGCTACGCCGGAATGGCCGACAGCGAGCAGGAGGGTGCCCGCCTGGCCCGGCTGCTCGGCAACAAGTCGCGGCTGATGATGGGGAATCATGGCGTGCTCGTCACGGCGAGCAGCATCGGCGAAGCCTTCGATGACATCTATACGCTTGAGCGCAGCTGTCAGATCCTGGTGCAGGCCTACGCAACCGGTCAGCCGCTCAAGGTTCTGCCCGACGAGGTCGCCGAAAGCACCGCGCAGGATTGGGAGCGGATCACCGACTTCTCAATTGCTCATTTCGAGGAGATGAAGCGCATTCTTGATGCCGAAGATCCGTCGTACGCGCACTGAGCTGTGGCGGAGGCATGGACGCCTCGGAGCGCTGTGGTTCGGCTGCCGCTAGGCAGAGCGCCGGAAAGTTTTATTTTTTCTTTGCCGACACGCGATAGTGCCAACCAGGCCACCGAGAAGACGAAGCAGGAGCGGACATGATACGGACTGGTGAAGAATACAAAGCTTCCATTCGGGACAGCCGCGCCGTCTACATGAACGGTGAGAGGATCAAGGACGTCACCACTCATCCGTCGTTCAAGCCGCTGGTCGATATCCGCGCCCGCATCTACGACCTCCAGCATGACCCGGCGACCCGTCACCTGATGACCTATCGGGAGGATGGCGAAATCCATGCCATCAACAATAAGCTGCCGCTGAGCCAGCAGGATTGGTGGGACAAGCGCCGCGCGACTGACACAGTGCTGGAAGATGTCGGCGGCGTGGTCACGCGCGTCGGCGACGAGACCGTCGGCGAAATGTGGTCACTGTTCGACGGGCAGGACGTGCTCAACGAGGTCGATCCGCAGTTCTCGAAGAACATCCGCAACCATATCTTCAAGGTTCTCCATACCGATCCCTTTCATGTCTCGGCGAACACGGACCCCAAAGGCGATCGTTCGAAGGCGCCGCAGGACCAGGATCCGGACATGTTGCTGCATGTCGTCAAGGAGACCGATGCCGGCATCATCGTGCGCGGGGCAAAATATGAAACGGCCGCCGCCTACGCCAACCAGGCCTTCACCAAACCGACGATCGCCAATTGGGGAGATGCCGCGTATTCGGATTATGCTGTCGGATTCATTTGCGATCTCGGATCGCCCGGACTGAAATTCATCTGCCGGACCGGCTTCGCCGGCCGCGCGCCGATCGATGACTATCCGTTGTCGAACCGGTTCGACGAAGTCGATACGCTCGTCATCTTCGATAACGTGCTGATCCCCTGGGAGAACGTCCTGTTCTACCGGCACACCAAGGCCGCGGTGTTCATCCGCGCCACGCTGCATCGCTATTCGGCCTTTGCTTTCGTGCAGCGCAATCTCAAGCTCGCCGACATGCTGATCGGCGCGGCACTCTTCAACGTCCGTCAAACCGGGCTTGAGAAGCAGCAGGCGGTGCAGGAAAAGCTCTCGCGGCTCGCCATCTATCGGGAGGGCATCAATGCCCATCTCACCGCGGCGATCGCGTTGCCCGAGCGCAGTCCCGGTGGCTTGATGATGCCGAACCAGTCGCTGCTCTATACCGGACGCGTGCTGGCCTGCTCGCAGCTCCACGAGATGATGCACATTGCGCGCGAGTTGTGCGGAGGCCAGATTTGCGTAACCCCGGACAAGGCGGCCTTCGAGGATGCCGAGGCCGGCCCCTGGCTCGAAAAATTCTACACGATCAATGATAAATGGATCGCCGACGACAGGCGGCGGCTGCTTGCCTTTGCGCGCGATCTCCTGAACTCCGACTATGGTGGTCATCGCCTGACGTTCCAGTTGTTCGCGCAATCGGCGCCGTTTGCGCATCTTGCCGCGGTCTACCGCAATTTTGATTGGGACGGTCCGCTGGATTTCGTCCGAAGATCCGCAGGACTGTCCAGAAAGGTCCTCGACGAGAAGGGCGGCCGGACCGGTGATCGCGCCGTGAGCCAATGGTTCGGTCAGGTCAGGGACGCCGCCGAATAGCAACACACGCAGAGGAGGTCTTTCGTGTCAGCCATCAGCCGGGAACAGGCCGCGCCGGACATTCGTGCGCAATTTCTCGATGGAATGAGTCGTGCTGCATTCTGCGTGAACGTCGTGACGACTGACGGCCCGGCAGGCCGCGCCGGTGTTACGGTCTCGGCAATGTCATCAATTTCCGCCGACGGCAACAGCCCGACGGTGCTGGTTTGCATCCACCACCAGAGCAAGACGGCGGCGGCGATCGTCGAAAACGGCGTGTTCTGCATCAACATTCTGCGCGATGATCAATCTAGCATCGCCGACTGCTTCGGTGGACGCAAGCTCGGGGATGCCGACAAGTTTGCTTGTGGCAAATGGGTCGAGGGTGACACGCGGGCGCCGCGTTTGGCTGACGCGGTCGTAGCGTTCGACTGCCGCGTGCTGTCAGCCGAACGGGTTGGCACACATCACATCTTCATCGGCGCGGTGGGTTCGGTGACGATGGGGTTGGGCACGGCGCTGATCTACGCGGACCGCGCCTATGGCAAAGCCGAGCGCATCGTCTCACCCGAGCCAAAGTAACCATAACCGCCTGCGGCACGAGGTCGTGCCGCCAGTCAGGCCTTATCGCTCCAATGACCACCCGGGGCAGCCCGATGACCCATACGCGCATCCACAACACGCTCGGCATCCACGCCATCGATCCTGGCGATGGCGTGATTGCTGCCGGCAACCTGCTGGCCAATGATCAGGTGCGGGCCGCGATGGTCCAAGATTATCAAACCACCGCCCGCAAGCCGTTTGCAACGCGGCTGGTCGCAGCCCTGCAGGCGGGGCTTGACCAGGGGGAGGCTGGCCCGGTCCGCTCCACGGGTCTTCGCGTGGTGCGAGATCTGTTCTGGGCGATTGTGGACTTGCGGGTCGACTGGAGCGACCGGCCGATCGCCGCGCTCGATGAGGCCTGGATCTGCTACGAACCCCAGGTCGAAGACCATATTCGGTCGCGAGCGATCCGCCCGAAGCGCCCCGCTTTGGTGTGGCCGGTGAAAGCCGGATCTGAACGGCCGATGGTCCGGTTCAGCCCGGTTAATCCTGCTATATTCAGTCCGGAGAAACGCGATTGGCGCCCATGCCAGCGAGACGGTGTGGTCGCTATCGGCCATGTTCCGCAGGGATCAATAGCACCACATGAGATACACGCTACGCCAGATCGAGTACTTCATCGCGACGGCCGAGACGGGAAGCATCACTCTGGCCTCAGAGCGCGTCAACATATCGCAGCCTTCGATCTCGACGGCGATCGCGCATCTCGAGGAGGAACTCGGAACACAGCTCTTCATCCGTCGCCATGCGCAAGGGCTCTCGCTCACGTCGGCCGGCCGGCTTTTGCTGGTCGAGGCGAAGCAACTGATCGAACAGGCTGAACACGTCTATTCAGTCGCCTCCGAGGTCGGGGAGCGCGTCCGTGGACAATTGTCGCTGGGCTGCTTCATCACGCTCGCGCCGATGGTGATGCCGGAGCTGTCGCATTCGTTCACGTCGACCTATCCGGAATCGCGCATCGTCCAGACGGTCGCAGACCATGAGCAGTTGCTGCAGCGTCTGCTAAGTGCCGAACTCGACGTTGCGATCACCTATGATCTGTTGATTCCCGACGAGTTCGAGTTTCTGCCATTGGCGAGCCTGCCGCCACACGTCGTAGTCAGCGAGGCGGGGCCTTTGGCGCGACACTCTGCCGTCAGTCTGCAGGAACTGGCGCGCGAGCCGATGATCCTGTTGGATCTGCCGATCAGCCGCGAGTATTTTCTCAGCATGTTTATGAAGGAGAACCTTGAGCCCAACATTGCGTCGCGCTCGACCCACCAGGATGTGATTCGGACGATGGTAGCTAACGGCTACGGCTACACGCTGGCGAACGTTCGCCCGCGTTGCGAACTCGCGCTGGACGGACGGCGCGTCTCCCGGGTTCGCTTGTCCGGTGACCACAGGCCGATGGTGATCGGCGTGCTGACGTTGTCGCAGAGCCGCAAGTCTCGCTTGGTCACAGTCTTCGAGGAACATTGCCGCCGCTTCGTCTCAGACTCGTATATTCCAGGCATGGTAGCCCCCGTCATGGAACGCCGTACCTTTCTGGGGGAGGTCAATGGCGACAGATCGCAGCCCAGTGATGACTCTTCGACTTGATACGCCGATACAGTCGTTGCGGGTTGGTGAAGCCTTGCTTCGTCCCTGGAAGCGGGAGGACATTGAGTCCACTCAGGACCGCCGGTTTCAGCACATCCTGGTGTCGTGCAAGTAGCCCGACATAGGCGACAAGGAATTACGGTGACAGAATTACGGTGACACCCATTAGCCGGCCCCTCGTCAAGGGTGCAAAACTACTTTTCAGCAGCGCGAGCTGCTCAATGTTTCGTTCGTCGTTCCAGCGATAGTGTTCGAGCCGCGCCCGTTTCTTCGGTTTGTGGCTGCGCCGCATCACGGATCGCGCCAGACACCCATGAGGATCAAGCATCGGCCCGATTGAGGCCTGCGCCCTGGCGGCATAGCCGCCCCAGAAGAACGTTGGTACCGAGCCGCATCCAAAAGAATTTCACAGAACCGTGGCTACCGGCGTGCCGGCGCCAATCTCCGAATGGCTTGCGGTGCGGGCGATCGTCGTCACTGCAACTGGTGACGGCGATCCGGCGTCCAATTCAGTGCAGCTGGTTGCGACCCCAGTCACCGTACGTGGCTCGCCGGATCGTCGTCGTCCTTCAGGCAAAGCAGCGCGTTACGTCGAACGGTTTGCTCTCCTTCAGGATGTGGTAGCAGGCGCGCGCCAGCTTGTGCGCCAACGCCTTGGTGGCGACAATGTTGTTGGTCCGGGCCTTCTTGCGCTCGTGGAAACGCTTGGCCTCTGGGCAAAACCGCACGGCAAAATTCGCCGCCTCGACGAACGCCCAGGCGAGATACTTATTGCCGTTCTTGACGTTGCCTTCGCCTTTCTTCTTGCGATTGCTGGTGTGCACGCTGTTGACGCAGCGCGCGTAGGACGCAAAGTTGCCGACGCCGGCAAACCGATCGATCGGACCGGTTTCCAGAAGAATGACGGTGGCGAGCGTCGGGCCGATGCCGGGTACGCTAGTCAGGAAGCCGTAGTGAGGTCGGGGTTTGACGCATTCTTGCAGGCGCTTTTCGAGGACCGAGATCTGTGACTGCAGGGTCGCGATGACCGCGACGTTGGTCTTGATCGCCAGGCCGACATCGGCCGCCAGCGGCATATTGTCGATTGCGTCGGCGGTCAGGCGCTTGATCTGATTGCTGGTCATCCGCCCACCCAATTGCCTGGCCATGATGTTCTCGACCGCGAGGACATGCGTGGTGCAGCAGTGCACCATCTGCATGCGCTTGCGCGCCAGATCGCGGACGACGCGGTGCTCTCGTGGCAGGATCGTGCCCGTCGGCAGGATACCCAGCCGCAGCAGGTGGGCCAGGTGCTGCGCATCCGTCTCGTCGCCACTGTGCTTGAGTCCGTCGTATTGCTTGATCGCGGCGGTGTTGGCGAGGTGCACGTGGAGTCCCGCGTCCTGCAACCCGTCGACCAGCCAATACCAGTTGTAAGTCGACTCGACCACGACGCCGGCCAAGTCATCTTGCCATCGAGTTAGAAATCCGACGATCTTCGTGATGTCGTTCGGCAGGCGCTTCTGCGCCACAACGCGATCGGCATCGTCGATGATCGCGATAACGCTGTTGTTGGAATGCAGATCAATCCCGCTGTACATCATCTTCGCCTCCTTGTGGCCTAAAGTGATTCGGTGATGCCGAATTCACATTAGCCCCACCGCCTTCTGTGTTGCGAAGGCCGGCTAGATGATCTTCAGTGCACTAAATTGACATCGCGGCCACCTCGCGTCATCGTCGGGGCATGGCCCGTCTCGCCCGCGTCGTCGTTCCCGGTATTCCGCACCACGTCACCCAGCGGGGCAACGGCCGCGCGCGGACCTTCTTCGAAGACGCCGACTATGCGCTCTATCGCGATCTGTTGGCGGAACATTGCGGCCAGGCCGGGGTCGAGGTGTGGGCCTGGTGCCTGATGCCCAACCACGTGCACCTCATCCTGGTCCCGTCCGATATCGACGGGCTGCGCCGGGCGCTGGCGGCGGCACACCGCCGCTATGCCGGCATCATCCACGCGCGGCGCAAGCGCACCGGGCATTTCTGGCAGGGGCGCTTCGGCGCCGTCGCCATGGACGAGGCGCATCTCGCCGCCGTATTGCGCTATGTGTCGCTCAATCTGGTGCGGGCGCGGCTGGTTGCCCGCGCGCAGGACTGGCGCTGGGCGAGCACGCGGGCGCACCTGTCGGGTAAGGATGACGGGATCACGGAACGCAAGCCTGTTCGTGACCGCTTTCCCCGCTTTGCGGATCTGCTCGCGGCGGAAACAGACGTCGAGGTGTTCGACCGGCTGCGCGCCGCCGAGAGTATCGGCCGGCCACTGGGCGACGACCGCTTCCTGAGCCGCATCGAACGCGCCACCAAGCGCCAGCTCAAGCCGCGCAAGCGTGGACCGAAGCCGCGGACGGACGTGGAGGGGGATGATGGATAGTTTTATGCACTGTCACCGAAATACGGATGAGCCCCACCAGGGCTTTGCGGGCTCCGACTGGGAAAGTGGCATCGAGTCGGAGCTCAATCAGCTGGTCCAGGCGATGGCAACCCACTCGGTCAGCGATACAGGCTTCCTCGCGATCGCAGCTGCCAATGCCGCGAAACCGCCGGTGCCCGCCGTGATCGCGCCGTCATGGCATTGAGGGTGCGAGCGGTTACGGGACGCTGGCAAGGTAGGTAGGCGATAAGGCCGAAGGGGCAGGGATAAGGCCGAAGGGGCGCGGGTCGAAAGACCGGCGCCCCTTCGTTGATCTGTAATCGGTTGGGAGCCTCAGCCCTTCGACCCGATCCGGCCCTCCGTCCCGTTCATCAGCCTCTGGATGTTCGGCCGGTGCATATACCAAAGCAACGCGGTCAGGATCAGGAACAGCAGCGACATCGGATAGTAGCCGAACCACCACAGCGAGATCGGCGTCACCGCGCTGGCCACCAGCGCGGAGAGGGAGGAGTAGCGCGAGGCAAAAGCTGTCGCGAGCCAGATGATGCAGAAGCCGACCGCGGCCGGCCAGAACAGGCCCAGCAGCACGCCGATATAGGTGGCGACGCCCTTGCCGCCCTTGAATTTCAGCCAGACCGGAAACAGGTGGCCGAGGAAGGCGCCGAGCGCGGCCACCATGGCGGCTTGCGGCCCGGCGATGAGGCCTGCGATGATCACGGCGGCGGTGCCCTTCAGCATATCGCCGATCAGGGTCAGCGCAGCGAGGTCCTTGCGGCCGGTGCGCAGCACATTGGTGGCGCCGATATTGCCGGAGCCGATGGCGCGCACATCGCCGGTGCCGGCGAGTTTCGTCAGCAGAAGGCCGAACGGAATCGAGCCGAGCAGGTAGCCCAGCACAAGCGCCGGCAGCAGCATCAGTTCAGGAGACATCGGCGTTCCTTGTCAGTCACCAATCGCGAAGCCGGTTGTTCCGTCATCCTGAGGTGGCCGTGCGTAGCGCGGCCCTCGAAGGGCGACGGCCCCGGCCGTCCATCCTTCGAGGCTCACCCTGCGGTGCAGTGCACCGCACGGCTCGCACCTCAGGATGACGGACAACCTAGTTGCATCTCAATTCGTGATCGAACGATCGTCGATCACACGTGTTCGTAGACCGTGCGCCCGCCGATGATGGTGCGCTCGACCCGGCCGGAGAACTTGGCCTCGTCGAACGGGGTGTTCTTGCACGGCGACTTCAGGTCGGCCGGATCGAGCACCCACGGCACCTCGGTGTCAATCACGATCAGGTCGGCCGGCGCGCCCGGGCGCAGCGTGCCGCCAGGCAGGCCCAAGAGTTCCGCCGGGCGCGTCGACATCGCGCGGATCAGGTCTTTCAGCTTGAGGCCGTCATTGTGCACCAGACGCAGCGCGGCCGGCAGCATGGTCTCCAGGCCAATCGCGCCGGCGGCGGCTTCCGCGAACGGCAGCCGCTTGGTCTCGACGTCCTGCGGATTGTGGTCCGACATGATGACATCGACCAGGCCCGAGGTGATGGCGGCGGCCAGCGCCAGCCGGTGCTCTTCGGTGCGCAGCGGCGGCGACAGCTTCAGGAAGGTGCGGTAGGGGCCGATGTCGTTTTCGTTCAGGGTCAGATGATTGATCGACACCGAGGCGCTGACGTTCAGCCCGGCGTCGCGGGCGCGGCGCAGGATCTCCAGGGATTCCATGCAGGTGAGGGAAGCTGCGTGGTAGCGGCCGCCGCTCAGCGCCACCAGGCGCATGTCGCGCTCCAGCACCACGGCTTCCGCCGCGCTGGGAATGCCGAGCAGGCCGAGGCGCGAGGCAAACTCGCCCTCGTTCATGACGCCTTCGCCGACCAGGTTCGGATCTTCGGTGTGGTGCACGATCAGCGCGTCGAAGTCGCGGGCGTAAGTGAGGGTGTGGCGCATCACCTGCGCATTCATCACGCTGTGGGCGCCGTCGGTGAAGGCGACCGCGCCTGCGGCCTTCAACAGGCCGATCTCGGTCATCTCCTCGCCGCGCATTCCCTTGGTCAGCGCCGCCATCGGATGGATGTTGACGATGGCGGTGTCGCGCGAGCGGCGCAGCACGAAGTCCACCGTCGCCGAGTTGTCGATCACAGGCGAGGTGTCCGGCTGGCAGATGATGGTGGTGATGCCGCCGGCCGCCGCGGCGCGGCTGGCGGAGGCAAAAGTCTCGCGGTGGCTGGCGCCGGGCTCGCCGACAAAGGCGCGCATGTCGATCAGGCCTGGCGTCACCACCTTGCCGGCGCAGTTGACGATATCGGTGCCTTCGGGGACGCCGGCGGCGCCGATGCCGCGCCGCGCATCGCGGATCACGCCGTCGGCGATCAGCACGTCGCCGGGGCCGTCCATATCGCGCGAGGGATCGATGATGTGGGCGTTGGCGAGCAGGATGGGGCGGCGGTCAGTCAGCATGATATCACGCGTTCGGCAGGTTGCGGGCGAGGGCTTCCAGCACCGCCATGCGCACCGCCACACCCATTTCCACCTGTTCGCGGATCAGCGACTGGGCGCCGTCGGCGACGATGGAGTCGATCTCGACGCCGCGGTTCATCGGGCCCGGGTGCATCACCAAGGCGTCGGGCTTGGCGTAGGACAGCTTCTTCTGGTCGAGGCCATAATAATGGAAGTATTCGCCGCTGGAGGGGATCAGCGAACCGTTCATGCGCTCGCGCTGCAGCCGCAGCATCATCACGATGTCGGCGCCGTGCAATCCCTCGCGCATGTCGCGGGCGACTTCGACGCCCATGCGCTCGATGCCGGGCGGCAGCAGCGTCGACGGCGCGACCACGCGCACCCGCGCGCCCATGGTGGTGAGCAGGATGATGTTGGAACGCGCCACGCGCGAATGCATCACGTCGCCGCAGATCGCAATCAGCAGGCCCTCGAGCCGGCCTTTGTTGCGGCGGATGGTCAGGGCATCGAGCAGGGCTTGGGTGGGATGCTCATGGGCGCCGTCGCCGGCATTGATCACGGAGCCGTCGACCTTGCGGGCCAGCAGTTCCACCGCGCCCGACGCGTGATGCCGCACCACCAGGATGTCCGGGTGCATGGCGTTCAGCGTGACGGCGGTGTCCATCAGCGTCTCGCCCTTGCGCATGGAGGACGATGACACCGACATGTTCATGACGTCGGCGCCCAGCCGCTTGCCGGCGATCTCGAACGAGGACTGGGTGCGGGTGGAGGCCTCGAAGAACAGGTTGACCTGGGTGCGCCCGCGCAGGTCGGAGCGCTTCTTGTCGACCTGGCGGTTGAGCTCGACATATTCTTCCGACAGATCGAGCAGGCCGGAAATATCGTGATGGGAAAGGCCTTCGATCCCCAGCAGATGGCGATGGGCGAACACGAAGGACGATTTTGGTGCGCTAGTCATTAAAGCAAGAGCTATAGGGAGAGTTGCCGGGGAGGGCAAGGCGGATTCGCCCCCCGCGGACTTATCCCCGGCCAATTCCGGCAGGCCTCGCAAAGTCTTGAAATGGGACGATGCGTGTCGGTGGGTCTCCCGGGTGGTCCAGACAGGGTTCAAGTTGAGATGCCTGACGTGAAGAGCCTCATCGCCGCAGGATTGGGTTGCCTGCTGGCGCTGGTTCTGGGTTCCGCCGCCGCGGCGCAGGGGCTGCCTGACGATTTCGTGTTTCTGCGCGACGTCGATCCCAGCATCCGGCAGGACATCCGCTATGCCGGACTCAATAATTTTGTCGGGCGACGCCTGCCGGGCTACGACGCTGCCGAATGTGTGGTGAAGCGGGCGGTGGCCCGGGCGCTGGCGCAGGTGCAGCGCGATCTTGCGCCGCGGCGGCTATCCCTGAAGATGTACGATTGCTACCGGCCGGCGCGGGCGGTGCACGATATGGTGGTGTGGTCCAAAGACGGCCGGGAGACACCGGCGCAGCACACTTACAATCCCGGGATGCGCAAGGCGGATTTGTTCCGGCTCGGCTACATCGCCGAGCATTCCGGGCATTCGACCGGCGCGGCCGTCGACCTGACCCTGGTGGAGGTGCCGGCACCGAAGGTGGAGGCGTTTGATCCGGGACGACTCTATGGGGATTGCACCGCGGGTGTGCGGCAGCGCGCGCCCGACGATGCCGTGGACATGGGAACCGGCTACGACTGCTCGGACACCAAAGCACATACTGCCGCGGCCGGGATCACGCCGGCGCAGCGGCAGCGGCGCCAGACGCTGGTGGCCGCGATGACGAAAGTGGGTTTCGTGAATTACGCCAAGGAGTGGTGGCATTTCTCGTTGCCCGGCATCGGCGGCGCAGCTTACGATTTCCCGATTGCGCGCTGATGTCGCGTGCGTTGCCGCGTGAAATCGGCGCTGCGCGGGCATAGATTTGCGCGAAGATTGTTTCGGCAGGAAAAGTCCCATGACGCAGGCCTCGTTCGCCACCCACGATGTCCTCAACCAGTCGCCGCCGTTCGAGGACGTCAATCTGTTCACGCTGGACCAGCCGCTGCGGGACGCGGTAGCGGCGACCGCGGGGACTGCGGCCGACGCCGAACTCATCGAATTCGGCGGCCACTGGGGCTCGGCGGCGATGGCGCAGCGCGGCCGGCTTGCCAATGAGAACACGCCAAAGCTGCGGCTGTTCGACGCCAAGGGCTTTCGGCGCGACGAGGTCGAGTTTCATCCGGCCTATCATGAGCTGATGGCGCACAGCGCCCGTGCCGGGCTGCACAATTCGACCTGGACCAGTTTGGGCGCGTCCATGGGGGATGGCGCGGAGGTGATCCGGGCGACCAAATTCTTTATCGCCGCGCAGGTTGAGACCGGGCACCTCTGCCCGATCACCATGACCCGCGCCGCGGTCGGTGCGCTGGCGGTCGATTCGGCGGTGTTGGAAAAGGTCATGCCGGTACTCGGCACGCGCAGCTACGATCCGAGTTTTGCGCCATGGCCGTCCAAGCGCGGCATGACCATCGGCATGGGCATGACCGAAAAGCAGGGCGGCACCGACGTGCGCGCCAACATGACCCGGGCCGAGCCGGACGGCAGCGGCGCCTATCGCATCACCGGGCATAAATGGTTCATGTCGGCGCCGATGTGCGACGCGTTCCTGGTGCTGGCCCAGGCGCCGGGCGGGCTGACCTGTTTTGTCATGCCGCGCTTCACCCCCGATGGTCAGGTCAACGCCATCCACTTCCAGCGCCTGAAGGACAAGCTCGGCAACCGCTCCAATGCCTCGTCCGAGGTCGAGTTCACCGGCACTCATGCGCTGCGCCTGGGCGAGGAGGGCCGCGGTGTGCCGACCATCATCCAGATGGTGTCGCTGACCCGGCAGGACTGCGCCATCGCCTCGGCCGGTCTGATGCGCTCGGGCCTCGCGCATGCGTTGCATCACACAAGACATCGCAGCGTGTTCCAGAAGCATCTGGTGGACCAGCCCTTGATGCGCAGCGTGCTCGCCGACATGGCGCTGCATGTGGAGGCGTCGACTGCGCTGGTGATGCGGCTCTGCCATTCGTTTGATCTTGCGCCGACCGACGCCGGTGAGGCCGCGCGGATGCGGCTGCTGACGCCGGTGGTGAAATACTGGACCTGCAAGAGTGCGCCAGGCTTCCTCTACGAGGCGATGGAGTGCCTGGGCGGCAACGGCTATGTCGAGGAGGGCATTCTGGCGCGCCATTACCGCGAGGCGCCGGTGAATGCGATCTGGGAAGGTTCCGGCAACGTCATGTGCCTCGACGTGCTCCGCGCGCTCGGCCGTGAGCCGGAGGCTGCGCAAGCCGTGTTGCAGGCGCTGGCGGACGAGACCCGGGGGCTTCCCGGCATCGCCGAGGCATTTGCCTTTGTCGGCAAGGCCTTGCGCGGGTCGGAGTCCGAGCGTCTGGCACGCGCCGCGGTCGAACAGCTCGCGCTGATCGCGGCAGTCGCTGGTCTAAAAATGGTCCAACCCGACCACGCCGCCCTGTTCGCCGCCACCCGCCTGACCGGCGACGCCGGTCATTTCTACGGCGCGGCTGACCTGTCTGTTGACGACAGCCGTGCCCTGCTGGCGCGGGCGTTGCCGGAGTTCTGAAGCACGTTATTGGACCAGCGCCAGCGCGATCGGCATGGTGATAGCTGCAAAAGCGGTCTGCAGGGTGACAATCTGGGCAATCAGCGGCGCATCGCCGCCCATCTGCTTGGCCAGCAGATAGGCCGACGAGGCCGTCGGCACCGCCGAGCAGCAGGCCACAACCACGAGACCCGCTCCGCCGACGCCGAACAGCAAAGCAAGCGCGATTGCGATCAGCGGCATCACGACAAGCTTCAACGCGACGGCAATGATTGCAGCACCAGTCGGGCGCAGCAGCGCTTTCGGATCGAGCCCGGCGCCGACCGTCAGCAGCCCCGTGGCCAGCGATGCTCGTCCCAGCGCATCGACGAAGTCATTCAGCGCGGTCGGGATCGGCACCCCAGACAGATTGACCGCAAGGCCGATCACGCAGCCCCAGGTCAGCGGATTGCCGGATATCGCCTTGAGCAGCGCCATCGGCGGCAGCCGCTGCGGCGACGCATAATGTGCGAGGACCGAGACGCACATCACGTTCAGGATCGGGATCATCGCCACCATGGCGACGGACGCCAGCGCCAGGCCGCGATAGCCGAACAAATTGCCGGCGACCGCGAGCGCGATGTAGGTCTGCCAGCGCGTCGCGCCCTGAAACACCGACGAAAATGCCGGGCCGTCCACGTTCAAACGGTTTGCGAGCAGCGGGCGCAAGGCGAAGCACAGAGCCGACATCACCAGCACCGCAAGCAACAGCGCCCCGCCGACCCCGAACACCGGTACGGACGAGAGATCCGCGCGGGCGAGAGTGTAGATCAGCAACGCCGGGAACAGCACATAGTAGCTGAGCTGCTCGATCCCGACCCATTGGGCGGAGTTCGACAACAGCGTGCGGCTCAAGCCATAGCCGAGCACGATCAGCATGAAGATCGGCACAAGCGCCGTGAGTACCACCAGCATGGTCAGGCTGTTCCGCCGGAATGGCGCAGGCTCGCCAACCGGTCGAGCGCGCCCTGGAGAATGAAGATTGCGGCGTGCTCGTCGATCACCTTGGCGCGCTTGGCGCGGCTGGCGTCGGCGGCGATCAGTTCGCGCTCCACCGCCGCGGTGGAGAGCCGCTCGTCCCAGAGACCGATGGCGAGATCGGTGAGGCGGGCAAAGTTGCGGGCGAAGGCACGGGTCGATTGGGCGCGTGGACCTTCGCTGCCATCCATGTTGATCGGCAGCCCCAGCACGAACCCCACCACCTTCCGTTCGCCCGCCAGCGCCAACAGCCGTGCGGCGTCCGCCGTGAACGCCTTGCGCTGGATCGTCTCGACCCCGGTCGCCAGCCTGCGATCAGGGTCGGACACAGCAACGCCGATGGTCTTGGTGCCGAGATCGAGGCCGATCAGCGGTCCGCGATCCGGCCAATGGGTTGCAGCGTCGATCAGAGGAAGGATTTGTGCCGGCATCGTCATCGCTTAACACGCGCGATACAATTGACGCAAAGCGACAGAGGCCACGAGAGTCGCGACGATCATGCCCCTTCGGCCTCATGGAGGCGATCCGGGCGGTCGTGGCCTCGCGCGGCTGGTATGCAACGGCCCCGGCAGCCTGCGGATGAGCCGTTCGGCGAGCATTTGTCCGGTCCAATTGACATTGGCGAACCGCTCAAAAATGCTCTATACGGCAGCGGAACGCGGCGTTTGCCGCCCATTTTTACCCGTTGCACGCGGTGCGGCCGATCCGGCCGGGCCGGGCAGCGGTTGGGAGCTTAGGGACCGTCGCCATGTCAGTCGATGCAGCCACCGTGCGCCGGATTGCGCATCTTGCGCGGATCGCGGTGCAGGACGACGAGGTTCCGCATCTGCAGGGCGAGTTGAACGCCATGCTAGCCTTTGTCGAGCAACTGTCCGAGGTCAATGTGGATGGTATCGAGCCGATGACCTCGGTGACGCCGATGGAGATGAAAAAGCGGCCCGACCTGGTCAATGACGGCGAAATCGCCGATGTCGTGATCGCAAATGCGCCGGCGACGGAAGATCATTTCTTCCTGGTGCCGAAAGTCGTCGAGTAAGTCGAACGCGAGCCCAGGAAGCCAACCGCGATGTGTCTGCTCTGCGATGACGAGAAGGCCTATCAGGCGTACATGGCCTATCTCGATGACATGCAGCGCCAGGGCAAGGGCGCCGATCCCGACAAGGCGATGGATGCTGCTATTTCAGCCCTGACCTCGTCGAATAAGGTCGCCGACACCACGCTCTCGATTCACACACCGGCGGTGTCCACGCCGTCCGCCCCTCGTTCTCCTTTTTCCTGTGATCCGGTTGACGAATGACTGACCTGACGTCGCTGACGCTGGCCGAGGCCCGCGACGGCCTGAAAGCCAAAGCCTTCACCTCGCTCGAACTGACCGACGCCCATCTCGCGGCTGTCGAGCAGGCGCGGGCGCTCAATGCGTTCGTGCTGGAAACACCGGACGAAGCGCGCATGATGGCGCGCGCCGCCGACATCAAAATAGGCAAGGGCGAGGGCGGTCCGCTCAGCGGCCTTCCGCTCGGCATCAAGGATCTGTTCGCCACCAAAGGGGTGCGGACAACGGCCTGCTCCAAGATTCTCGGCAACTTCGTGCCGCCTTATGAATCCACGGTGACCTCGCAGCTCTGGCGCGACGGCGCGGTGATGCTCGGCAAGCTCAACAATGACGAGTTCGCCATGGGCTCGTCGAACGAGACCTCCGCGCTCGGCTCGGTGGTCAATCCCTGGCGCCGCGAAGGCGCGAACACAAAACTCGTTCCCGGTGGATCGTCGGGCGGCTCGGCTGCGGCGGTTGCCGCCGGTCTTTGTGTGGGCGCAACCGGCACCGACACCGGCGGCTCGATCCGCCAGCCCGCGGCGTTCACCGGCATTGTCGGCATCAAGCCGACCTACGGTCGCTGTTCGCGCTGGGGCATTGTCGCGTTCGCCTCGTCGCTCGATCAGGCGGGCCCGTTTGCCCGGACCGTGCGTGATACCGCGATCCTGATGCGCTCGATGGCCGGGTATGATCCGAAGGACAGCACCTCGGCAAATCAGCCCGTGCCGGATTTCGAAGCTGCGGTCGGGCAATCGGTCAAAGGCATGAAGATCGGTATCCCCAGGGAATATCGCCTCGACGGTATGTCGGCGGAGATCGAAAAACTGTGGGGTCGGGGTGCGGAGTGGCTGAAAGCCGCAGGCGCCGAGCTTGTCGAGGTCTCGCTGCCTCACACCAGGTACGCGCTTCCGGCGTACTATATTGTCGCACCCGCCGAGGCCTCGTCCAATCTCGCCCGTTACGACGGCGTGCGTTACGGCCTGCGCGAACCGGGACGCAACATCATCGAGATGTACGAGAATACCCGAGCTGCTGGTTTCGGTGCCGAGGTGCGTCGCCGTGTCATGATCGGCACCTATGTGCTCTCGGCCGGCTATTATGATGCCTATTACCTGCGGGCGCAGAAGGTCCGCACCTTGATCAAGAAGGATTTCGAAGATTGTTTCGCCACGGGGGTGCACGCGATCCTGACGCCGGCGACGCCGTCGGCCGCCTTCGGGATTGGTGAAAAAGCCGATCCGATCGAGATGTACCTCAACGACATCTTCACGGTGCCGGTGAATATGGCGGGCTTGCCAGGCATCGCGGTCCCCGCCGGCAAGGACGGGCAGGGGCTGCCGCTCGGCCTGCAACTGATCGGTCGCCCGTTCGAAGAAAGCACTCTGTTCTCGCTCGGTGAAGTGATCGAGCAGGCGGCCGGGCGCTTCACGCCCACGAGATGGTGGTAACGACCGTAATCCCACCCCAATTAACCTTATTAGGTATCGCTGATGCCGACGCTGATCGAACGGCGCCGGAGTGCGGTACATTATGGGCACGGGGACGTGTCGTCGGGAGCGTTGTGTGCGGTCGTGGGGTTTGGCGTTTGTCTTGACGGCCTGCGTGGTGGCCGTGTCCGGCTGCGCCTCGGTCTATAACCTGCCATCCAACCAGCCGCTCTCCGCGGCCCAGCCCGTCAACACCGTCGCGGGAATGGATCCCGTGTTCACCGGCGACGTGCTCCTGGCGCTGTCGTTCTCTGGCGGCGGAACACGCGCTGCCGCGTTCTCGTTCGGTGTGCTCAACGAACTCGAACGCTCCCGCACCGGGTCAGGGTCGCTGATCGATCGCGTCGACTTCGTGTCGGGGGTGTCCGGTGGCTCGATCACGGCAGCTTATTTCGGACTGAAGCGCCGGGCCGCGCTCGACGATTTCCGCGAGCGGTTCCTGCTGCGCAATGCGGAGGAGGGGCTGAACACCAAGATCAGCCTCGGCAATCTTGGTCGCGCGCTCGGTGGCGGCGTCAATAGCAGTCAGTTTCCGAGCTGGCTGGATCAAAATCTGTTCGACGGGGCGACGTTCGGAGCATTCCCGAGCGATCGCAGCCCGCAGATCCTGATCAATGCGTCCGATATCTACAATCGGGTTCCGTTCGTGTTCGGCAAAGCCACGTTCGATGCGCTGTGCAGCAATATCGGTTCGTACCGATTAGCCGATGCCGTTGCCGCATCAGCCGCGGTGCCGGTGGCGTTCGCGCCGATCGTGCTGGAGACGTATCCGGGCGGATGCGGCGCGCGTCTGCCGGCTTGGGTGGACAAGGCCCGCAACAATCCCGACGTGCAGCCGCTGCTGCGCTCCTACGCGCAGGCGCTGGGACGCTACCACGATGGCTCGATGAAATACGTCAAGCTGCTCGATGGCGGCCTGGTCGACAATTACGGGCTCTCCGGTCTCAGCATCGGAATGCTGGCCGCGGAGCGCGCTTATGAGCCGATGACCGAACGCCAGGCTGCGCGCGTGCGGCGGATCATGTTCCTGGTCGTTGATGCCGGGCGCGGGCCGTCGGGCGACTGGGCTAACCGTCTTGAAGGGCCATCAGGTCCCGAACTGGTCGCGGCCGCCGCCGACACCGCGATCGATGCGAGTGTGCGCTCGAGCTACGCCGCCTTCAGCGCTCTCGTGAACGACTGGACCGTGAAGGTGCGCCGTTGGCGCTGCGGGCTGTCGGGGGCCGATCGGGCTCGTCTCGGCCTGCCGGCGGGCTGGAAATGCAATGACGTCAGCGCATTCGTCGACCGGATCGGCTTCGATCGGCTGGGTACGGCGCGGGCCGGCATCCTGGAAGCCGTTCCGACGCGGCTGACGCTGCCGGCGGAGCAGGTCGATCTGTTGATCCAGGGAGGGGCGGATGCTCTGCGCAGCAGCCAATCCTTTCAGTCCTTCCGCAGGGGCTTGTAAACCGTCCTGCCGGGCTGTCCCGGGCTTGACTGGCCTCATCCATTGGGCGAAGCGATAGGGCGAAATTGCTCGAAAATGGTCGAACGCCGCTGTTATTGGATACCGTCATGAACGCACCCGTCAAACCGTCGAAGCTGATCAAGGGCGCCACCGGCGACTGGGAAGTGGTGATCGGGCTGGAAATTCACGCCCAGGTGATGTCGCAGTCCAAACTGTTTTCCGGCTCTTCGACTGCGTTCGGCGGCGACCCCAACGCCCATGTGTCGCTGGTCGATGCCGCCATGCCGGGAATGCTGCCGGTCATCAACGCGGAGTGCGTGGCGCAGGCGGTTCGCACCGGCCTCGGTCTGAAGGCCGCGATCAACCTGCGTTCGACCTTCGACCGCAAGAATTATTTTTATCCCGACTCGCCGCAGGGTTACCAGATCAGCCAATACAAGTCGCCGATCGTGGGCGAAGGCATCGTCATCGCCGAAACCGAGGACGGGGAGAGCTTCAGCGTCGGCATCGAGCGCCTGCATCTGGAGCAGGACGCCGGTAAATTGCTGCACGACCAGCACCCGGCCCTGTCGTTTGTCGATCTGAACCGGTGCGGGGTCGCACTGATGGAGATCGTGTCCAAGCCCGACATCCGCTCCTCCGACCAAGCCTGTGCCTACGTCACCAAGATGCGCTCGATCCTGCGCTATCTCGGAACGTGTGACGGCGACATGGAGAAGGGCAGCCTCCGCGCCGACGTCAACGTGTCGGTGCGTCGTCCCGGTGAGCCGTTCGGAACCCGCTGCGAGATCAAGAATATCAACTCGATCCGCTTCATCGGTCAGGCGATCGAGTTTGAGGCGCGCCGCCAGATCGGAGTTCTCGAGGACGGCGGCAGCATCGACCAGGAGACCCGGCTGTTCGACGCCGTGAAGGGCGAGACCCGGTCGATGCGTTCCAAGGAAGAGGCGCATGACTATCGCTATTTCCCGGATCCGGACCTGCTGCCGCTGGAGTTCACGCAAAGCTTCGTCGACGAGTTGAAGGCGCACCTGCCGGAATTGCCCGATGAGAAGAAAGCGCGATTCATCAGGGACTTCGGCCTGTCGTCGTACGATGCCAGTGTGCTCGTGAATGAGCAGGAGAGCGCCAACTTCTATGAGGCGGTGCTGGCGGCGCTCGCCGACAAGGCGCGTGACGGCAAGCTGGCGGCGAACTGGGTGATCAACGAACTGTTCGGGCGCCTGAACAAGGAGAGCAAGGACATTGCATCATCCCCGGTGTCGGCGACGCAATTGAGCGCGATCGTCGACCTGATCGGAGAACAAACCATCTCCGGAAAGATCGCGAAGGATCTGTTCGAGATCGTCTGGAGCGAGGGCGGCGATCCGCGGGCGCTGGTGGAAGCGCGCGGCATGAAGCAGGTCACCGATCTCGGCGCCATCGAGAAGGTGGTGGACGACATCATTGCCGCCAATCCGGACAAGGTGGCGCAGGTTACGGCGAAGCCGGCGATGATCGGCTGGTTCGTCGGCCAGGTGATGAAGTCGTCGGGTGGCAAAGCCAATCCGCAGGCGGTGAACGACCTGCTGAAATCCAAACTCGGCCTTTGACCGAGTGCGCGACGCGCGATCGTCGCAGTTCGTTTCTGGAAAAATCGGGTGCACGCGGGGGCGAGATCACGACCCTCGCGGTCTCGCGAGACGATAAACGGGCCGACCTCCGGGTGCGAATCACTATCAGCGATTCGCTCAAATCAGGTCGGTTGGCCAGCATCGGCGACGTTTTATACCCACACCCTTGAAAATAATTTTATTGCCAAGTTTGGCGACTCAGAGTCCGCGAAACGCGATTTTGAATGCTTCCGCGACTCGGTTCGGCGACTGTCGAATGCAAAATTGAATCAACACGAATGAAGAATAGGCCTTTAATTAAGGCACTTCGTCGATGTTGACACGATGGCGTCTGGGTTTCTCGCATGTCACCCGCATCACGCCGCGCGTTCGCTGCGTTGTCGAAGCTGAATGTGCGCAACACGCCGCGTGTCGAGAACGTCAACACTTCCTTAAGCGAGACACTGTTTTTTTCCATCTGTTGGTGTAATCCAAGAGAAGTGCATTTCGATTCCCGAGTGCACACAGCGATTAAGCCATCTCACATCTTATGGAGGGCAACATGGCCAAGAAAGCGAAGAAGGCGAAGAAGGCGAAGTCCGCAGTGAAGAAGACTGCGAAGAAGACCCGCAAGGTCGCCAAGAAGAAGAAGTAAGGCATTGCCTTATGAATTGCCGGCAGTCATTGCCGGTATCGTCATAAGAGCACCGCAGATATCCGCGACGCGGAGTTCGACCGGACTGCTCTGAACGACGAAAGAGGGTGTCGGCGAGACATCAGGTCAGGCGGCCAGATCGTTCCTCTCATCAGAGTTCGCTCGGATGAAGGTCGGTCTGGTAGAAGAGCAAAACGATCTTCAATCGTTGCGGATCAGTGGTCCGCAATTTTACCGGCAGCTTCGCCTGTGTGAGATCTTGATCCTGACGTGTTCACCGACGCCCTCGTTCTCGTACCGGCCGAGCTAGCCGGCCCCCCAAGACATCTTCCAAAATTTTGCTTCCTGTCGCCACTGATGCCGCGCTTTGTCGTGCCCGGCGATAAAGTCGGACGGCCTCGCGAGCTTGGGGCGCTGCTTTCGAGCATGGTTATCGGTCCGCCAAGCGCGACGGTAAATCAATTGCTGCCCTGTCTCGAAAGTTATTGAAAAACAACAAATTTCTCACTTCGTCGGTGCTTTCACCCGAGCGGCGTTCATCTTCGATTCATCGCGATACTTAAACTGCTCTTCAAATTTGATGGGTCATGATCATCCCAACACGCCGGCACAACGGCGGTGGGGAATAGCAGGCCGTTGGACGTATTTGGACAGGAGCCGCGGCGGTGCATCGACCGGAGACACGGTCCGTTCGCACTTCGGCCGTCAAAGATGGGGAAGTTAGATGTTGCAGATCGATATTCAGACCGACACGGCTTTGCCGGTCGAGGTGAGCGCCAATCCGGACGTGCTGTTTGATCTCGGGATGGTTTATTCGAGCGGGCGCTCGGGCATCGTCGACTTGGTTGCGGCTCATAAATGGTTCAATCTCGCGGCTCTCAAGGGCAGAGTGGACGCAATCGCGATGCGCCGGGAGGTTGCCGCGATGATGTCGGATACCGAGATCGCTTTGGCGCAGCGGGAAGCTCGCGTCTGGATGACCGCGCACTGAGATCATCCTTCCGGCGGCTTGAAAAAATCGCTCGCGCGTTGCTTATCAAGTGAAAGACCGCCGGCGATCATGCCGGCGGCCTTTCCATTAAGACGCCTGTACTCGTTTACGGGCAGGGGTGACGCCGGCCATCGTAGCCGAGATAGGTCCCCGTTGCCGGATTATAGGATTTGAAGCGGCTCTTGCAGTAGGCGACCGAACCGCCTGAGGGCGCGACATCAACCGCAACGTCATCGTCGTAATAGTCGTCGTCGTAATAGTACGGAGAGGCATACGCTCCACCGATCCCGATGCCTGGCCAGTAACCACGGTGACGATGGTGATGGTGGCCGTGCCAACCGCCGCCACGCCAGCCACCGCCTCTAAATCCACCACCGCCGCCGCCGCCACGCCAGCCTCCGCCGCCTCCGGCAATCTGGCCACCGCCAAAGCCGCCTCCGCGGCCGGCGCTGCCGCCCCTCCTGAAGGAGCTCCACCTCCACCTCCGCCGCCAAAGCCCCCACCGGCGGAAGCGCCACCGCCTCCACCCCGCCGCCACCACCACCTCCGCCGCCTCCACCAAATTGGGCCAGTGCTGGAGATGTTGATGCAAGCGCGACGGCTAACAGGAGCGCGCCGATAGTTTTAATGGTCATTGAATTTCCCTTTGTTCATTCCCCCCGTTGCCCACGAAGCAGCAGGTCTTACGGATCGTGCTTGCTCACGTATTCATCCGGAGAGACTACGCCTAGCCGAACCCGGCAGTTCCAAAGGAGACAACTTGCCGCGGCCGTGACGGAGATGTCGCACCAATCTCCCCCGCCATGGGACGGGCTACGAAATGGCCGGTGAAACGGGGGCAGCATCGACACTGGTCCGGTCGACCGAAAGTCACGCAATCACAAGTTCACGTGAACTGCTCGTTCCACATGCACTCGCCGCGCGCCCGATCCTGCCGGCTCGAGCTGCCGGCCACATGGGGCAGCGGCGCTTCCGAAGGCGGTGTTTCGCCCACGGCAACACTTCGACGACGCAAGGCGCTCAAGGCTTGCCTTCGGGCTGCCGGTGAAATTGCTGCGTCACTTTCAGGAAATTGAATACGTGCGGCGTCCTGTTGTCGCGCCGATAGTTCAGTGACAGCGAGGTGCCCGGGTTATGACCGGAGAAGGGGGCGAAAAATAACGCCCGGACGTTCCGATTGGGGCACCGACTACGGCACAACTGAAACGCCGACGCCGACGCCGACAGACACCAGGCTGACAGTGGTCTGATAGTCCTGTGTCATCACGGGTGACTTCGGCATGAATCCTTCATTCAGGTAAACCTTCAGGATGTAATCGGCAAAGCTTGGGCGTGGATCGCGCGGATACAGGATGAATGTCTCGCCCTTCAGCGCTGCCAGCCGCAGCGCTTTGGTGCCGAGTGCAGTCAGGCAGTGCTAGGATAACGGGCTCATGGTGCAGAAACTGGGATTTCAGCTCCTCGTCCTCCAGCGAGCAAAGCGCACCATCACCGGCTCAGGCTCTGCGCGCCCCAGACGCCAAACTCGACCATCGGTTCATGGCGCATTGGATTTTGTTGACATCCGCAATCGTCCACGTCGATGCTGCAGGCCTGCGAACCGGGAACAACCTGGTCGTTTTTTAGGGAACGGAAGCTGCTTGAAGCCAACGGCTGTATTGCACACGCCAAGGAGCCCAAATGTCTGACGCCAAAAACAAAATCGAACAGAACCGTCGCGATTTCATGCTGAGCGCCAGCATGATCGGCATGGCCGGGGCCTATATGGCCAATGCCGGTTTCAATCCGGCCATGGCCGATGAACTGCTGAGATCGGAAAAGCCCTTGAAGGCGGCGTTTTCCAATGCCGGCCTGCAGGCCACCTGGTGCGCCCAGGGCAAGCAGGCGGCGGAGGCCTGGGGCAAACTGATGAATGTGGAGGTGACCTGGTTTGACGGTCAGCTCGACGCCGTCAAGCAGCGTGCGGCCATCGACAATATGGCCTCGCAGAAATGGGACTTCGTCGCCATCCAGGCCTTCGGCATCGGCACGCTTGTCGATCCCGTCAATAAGATGATCAACGCGGGTATCCCGGTCATCGACCTCGATACGCTGATCGCTCCGCTGGACACGATCAACGTCCATACGATGCTGGCGCCGGACAACGTCTTCATGGGCGCCTCCGTGACCCAGCAGATCGTCGACGCGATGGGCGGCGAGGGGACGATCATCATGACCCAGGGTGCTTTGGGGCACTCGGGTGCCCAGGGCCGTGCCAAGGGCTTCGAGAAGATCATCAAGAACTATCCCAAGATACAGGTGCTCAACACCGATCCTGCCGACTGGGACGTCACCAAGGTCGCCCGCATCTGGGATACGCATTTGACCAAGTATCCCAACATCAAGGCCGCCTTCTTCCATAATGACGACATGGCGCTGGCTGCCGCCAATGTCATGAAGGCGCGGGGCAAGACCGACATCATCATCGGCGGCGTCGATGCCATGCCGCCGGCGCTGGAAGCCGTCATCGACGGCCGTATGCTGGCAACCGTGCGCAACCCGTCCTGCCGTATTCACGGCTGGGCCGTTGCCGCGGGCGTCGCCGCTGTTGTCAGCGGCGAAAAGACCGGCAAGGGCATCCCCAAGAACATCGTCACCGATGGCCCGGTCATCACCAAGGAAACGGCCCCCGGCATCGCGTGGATGGAGCGCCACTTCCTGATCTGACGATCGGACTGGTTTGGGGCGGGGCTCAGCGTCCCCGCTCCAGCCTTGGGATCGGATAATCCGCAAACACTCCGCCCCGTCCTGGTTCCCCTTAAGGGGGAGGGACGGAGGATGGACGACCGGGATGCGCAGAGAATGACTCCGCCCGATATTGTACAGGCCAGCCCCTTGCCGCTGCTGGAACTGAAGCACGTCTCCAAGAGCTTTGGCGGCGTTGCCGCGTTGCGGGATGTCGATTTTTCCATGGCGCGGGGAGAAATTCATGGTCTGGTCGGCGAGAACGGTGCCGGCAAATCGACCATGATGAAGATCATCGCAGGCGTGCACCATGATTTTCAGGGGCAGATGTTGATTGACGGACGCGAGGTGCGGTTTCGCAGTCCGCATGACTCGCTCGCCGTCGGCATCGGCATGGTGCATCAGGAACTGTCGGTGGTTCCCGACCTGACGGTGGCCGAGAATGTGTTTCTTGGCGCCCAGCCCACAAAGGCAGGGGTCATCGTCGATTGGGCGCGTATGGAGAAAGCCGCGCGCACGCAGATTTCCAGTCTCGGCCTCGATATTGACCCGCGCACGCGCATGGGCTCGCTGCCCGTCGGCATTCAGCAGTTGATCGAGCTCAGCCGCGTGCTGTTTTCCGGCGCGCGCATCATCATTCTCGACGAGCCGACATCCGCATTGTCGCCGCCCGAGGTCGAGCGGTTGTTCAAGGCGCTGCGCCAGCTGCGCCAGGAAGGCCGCAGTCTGATCTTCATCTCGCATTTTCTGGAAGATGTGCTCGCCATCTCCGACCACGTCACCATCTTTCGAAACGGCCGTAAGGTAGCCGCGGTCGAAGCCGCCACGACAAGCAAGGATCAACTGATCTCGCAGATGATCGGCCGCGGTGCGAGCGAATTGTCGGCCGGCGAAAGCGCCGAGTTGACCGGCAGCGAAACCAGGCCCGTGGTGCTGGCCGCGCGCGGCTTGAGCCAGGGCGGCGTGCTCAAGGACTTGTCGTTCGAGGCGCGTGCCGGCGAAATTCTCGGTATCTACGGCTTCATGGGCTGCGGCCAGATCGAACTTGCGCGCTGCCTGTTCGGCAAATTTCCGCTGGATGATGGAACCGTCATGCTGGAGGGCAAGCCTCTGGTGCTCCGTTCCACGGTTGCCGCGCGCCGCGCCGGTATTGCGTATGTGCCTGAGAACCGGCGCATGATGCTGTTCCGGACGGAGCCGATCTACAGGAACATTTCGATTTCCATTCTGGAACGCATCCATCGGCTCTGGCTCAAGCCGCAGGCCGAACGGCACATCGCCCGGACGCAGATCGCCGACCTGCAGATCCGTCCGGCCAATGCCGAAATGCAGGTAGGGCAGCTCTCGGGCGGCAATCAGCAGAAGGTGGCGCTGGCGAAGTGGCTGACTTACAGGCCCAAGGTACTCATCCTCTCCGAGCCGACGCGCGGCATGGATATTGGCGCCAAGGAAGATGTGATCCGCATCGTCAAGGCCCTGCGCGATCAGGGTGTCGCCGTGATCGTGCTGTCGACGGAGCCGGAAACCATCCTGACGCTGGCCGATCGGGTGGTGGTGATGAAGCGCGGCCGCGTAGTGAAGGCATTCGAACACGGGCGCGTCGAGAAGGCGGATCTGCTGGCCGCGGCGTGAGGAATGAGACGGTCGTCCTGGATTGGCCCGCCGCGGCCGCCGCCAGGCAATACCCCCTCCCTGTGAGGGGCAAAAGACGATGAGCGGAAGGGCCGCCTGTCGGTGAACGGATGTGCGATCGCAAAAGAAGGACTGACATGACTGACGCCGCCAAGCCCGCCGGCAAATCGCTCGATCTGGCCCATGTGCTGCGCAACCAGTTGCGCAACATCGCGCCGTTGATCACGCTGATTGCGCTGGTCGCGTTTTTCTCGATCGCCAGCCCGTCGTTCATGACGCTGGACAACTTCGCCAACATCCTGGCTCAGGTGTCACTGACCTCGATCATCGCCGTCGGTCTCACCTTTGTCATTCTCACCGGCGAGATCGATCTGTCGGTCGCCGCCGTCGCCAATGCCACCGGCATTGTCGTAGCCTTCTTCACGTTGCAGCCGGCCTACGCCAATATCCAGAATCTGCCCTTGCCGGGCCTGGTCGCGGTGATTCTGGCGCTCGCGACCTGCGGTTTGCTTGGCCTGGTCACGGCCTTTGGCGTCACGCGCATCGGCATTCCGTCCTTCATCATGACGCTTGCCATGATGCAGATCGCCGCGGGCATCTCCGCCATGCTGGTGCGGGGACAGATTGCCTACAAATTTCCCGACATCATCCAGGTGCTCGGCTCGGGGCAATATATCGGCGTGCGATGGCTGATTATCGTCGCCATGCTGGTGCTGCTGATTGCCCATCTGGTTCTCACTTACACGCGTTTCGGCCGCTACGTGTATATGACCGGCGGCAACCGCGACGCCGCTGAGTATTCGGGCGTCAACGTCAAGTTCATCATCGGTGCGGTGATGGTGATTTCGGCGGTGCTCAGTGGCTTTTCAGGCATGTTGGGCGTCGCCTATTTCGGCAGTGCGCAGCAGAATCAGTTCGACACATTCCTGCTCGACGCCATCGCCGCCGTCGTTGTCGGCGGTACCAGCCTGTTTGGCGGGCGGGGCGGCATTGGCAACACGATTATCGGGCTCCTGGTGTTGGGCGTGCTCAACAACGGCCTCGATCACGTCAATATCGACAGTTTCCTGAAGATCCTGATCCGTGGCCTCATTCTGCTGATCGCTCTCGTCGTCAACGTCTACGCACAGATGATGCGCGACTCGAGCACCGCGACGGAATGAGCGGCGCCATCGCTGTCACGCGAACTCTTCGTTCCACGTCCGCCCGTCGCGCTCGATCAGCGCGACCGATCCTGCCGGCCCCCAACTGCCGGCCACATAGGGCCTCGGCGCGTCCGAGGTGCGCGACCACGCCTCGCGGATCGGGTCGATCCAGTTCCATGCGGCCTGCACCTCGTCACGGCGCATGAACAGGGTGGCATTGCCGCGGATCACGTCCATCAACAACCGCTCATAGGCTTCCGGGGCGCGGGCATTGAAGGCCTCGGCGAAACTCATGTCGAGTGGCACGTGCTGCAGCCGCATGCCGCCGGGACCGGGCTCCTTGATGGTGAGCCCCAGCTTGATGCCTTCGTCGGGCTGCAGGCGGATGGTCAGGCGGTTGTCCATCATCAGGCCGCTGACGCCCTTGAATAGCAGATGCGGCACGCGGCGGAACACCACCACGATCTCGGAGCGCTGTTCGTGCAGCCGCTTGCCGGTGCGCAGATAGAACGGTACGCCGCTCCAGCGCCAGTTGGCGATGGTGGCCTTGAGCGCGACGAAGGTTTCGGTGGTGCTGGCGCTCGCACCGGCGTCGTCGAGATAGGCGGGCACCGTGTCGCCATTGCTGGCGCCGGCCTTGTACTGCCCGCGGACCGTTAGCGTCGCAGCATTGCCGGCATCGATCGGCTCCAGCGAGCGCAGCACCTTCAGCTTTTCGTCGCGGACCGCGTCTGCATCGAGCGAGGCGGGCGGCTCCATGGCGACCAGGCACAACAGCTGCAGCAGATGGTTCTGCACCATGTCGCGCAGTGCGCCGGAGTGATCGTAATAGGCGCCGCGCCCGCCGACCCCGAGCGCCTCGGCCACGGTGATCTGCACATGGTCGATGTAGTTGGAATTCCACAGGGGCTCGAGCAGGATATTGGCGAACCGCAGCGCCAAAAGGTTCTGCACGGTCTCCTTGCCGAGATAGTGATCGATGCGGAAGATCTGGCTTTCCTTGAACACGGCGCCAAGCTGGTCGTTGATCCGTTCAGCGGAGGCGCCGTCGGTGCCGATCGGCTTCTCTACAATGATGCGCGCGGTCGGTGTCACCAGCCCATGGGCGGCGAGCCTGGCCGCGATCCCTCCGAACAAGTCCGGCGCGGTCGCGAGATAGAAGCCGCGCACCTCCTGCGCCTTGGGCCCGAACCAGTCCTTCAGGTCCGACCAGCCCTGGTCCGTTTGCGCATCGACCGCGACAAAATCCACCACCGCCAGGAAGCCATCCAGTTCTTCGGCGTCGGCGCTGGTCGCGCCGGCAAAGCCGAGCAGGGCTTCGCGGATGGCGGCGCGGTAGGCTTCGCTGGTCATGGCGCGTCGCGAGGTGCCGACAATCCGGGTATCGCCGCCGAACTGCCGATCGCGATAACGGTGGAACAGTGCCGGGAAGATCTTGCGGTAGGCGAGGTCGCCGGTGCCGCCGAAAATCACGAGGTCGAAGGGTTTGACGGGGACAATCCGGCTGGTCACGCGGGTCTCTCATTTCGTGGAGCGACATCCTTGGGCACGTTTGATGTCGCTGGGATGGCAATAACACCGTCAAAGACGTGCACATCTCGTGCCGTTGATTGCGCCGCCGAGCAGATGATTAGGCATTCCTCCGGTTCGATCAATGGGTTATTGCCCAACTATTGAGTATATGATCATACTGACAAACGGAAACCGCGATGATCACACCAGACCTCATTATTTTCGATTGCGACGGCGTGCTGGTGGACAGCGAGGTCCTGAGCTGCCGCTGTTTGTCCGAAGTGTTGGCTGGATACGGCATCACGATCGGCACGGCCGAGATCGTTCGTCTGTTTCTCGGCCGCAACACCGCGGCAGTGGTGCAGCATTACGCGGACGCGGGCCGGCCCATTCCCTCGACGTTCCCCGACGACTTCGCGGCCAAGGTGCGCGAGACATTTCAGGCTGCGCTGCGTCCGATCGAGGGTATCGCGGGCGTGCTGGAGGGTCTGCAGCAGGACGGTCGCCACATCCCGTACTGTCTTGCGTCGTCGAGTGCCCTCGATCGCGTGTCCCTGTCGTTGTCCTTGACAAGGCTTGCATCGTATTTCGGCGGCAGGCTCTATACCTCGCAGATGGTGAAGCACGGCAAGCCCGCGCCGGATCTGTTTCTGTACGCGGCCGAGCGAATGGGCGCGGAGCCGCGCCACACCCTGGTGATCGAGGACAGCGTCAGCGGTGTGACGGCAGGCAAGGCCGCGGGCATGCAGGTCTGGGGATTTGTCGGCGGTGGCCATTACGGCTCGCACGATGGCCGGGGCCCGCTGGTCGAGGCGGGAGCGGATCGCGTGTTCGACCGCATGGCGGATTTCTGGCGAGCGGATCGGTAGGGCACGATGGCGACCGACAGCGACAAATCGCGATTGGACGAGGCCGCGCGCGCCGGCTGGCTGTATTTCATCGCCGGGCATACCCAGGATGAAATCGCGAAAATGCTGAAAGTGTCGCGGGCGTCGGCGCAACGGCTGGTGTCGCTGTGCCTGGCTGAGCGCCTGATCACGTTTCGCCTGGAACATCCGATTGCCGCCTGCATGGAGCTCGCGGCGCGTTTGAAGGATGTGTTTCACCTGGCCTCTTGCGAGGTGGTGCCGGCCGATCCGGCGGCGCCATTGTCGACCGCCGGCATTGCGGAGCGGGCCGCGGCCGTGCTGGAGGCGACCTTGCGCAGCGAGCAGCCCACCATCGTCGCGCTGGGCACCGGGCGCATGGTGCGCGCCGCGGTCGAGCGGGTGTCGCCAATCGACTGCCCACATCATGAGATCGTGTCGCTGGTCGGCAACATCTCGACCGACGGCTCTGCCAGCTTTTACGACACCGTGGGACGTCTCGCCGATCGGACCAAGGCGCGCCACTACCCGATGCCGCTGCCGTTCCTGATGTCATCCGAAGAGGAGCGTGCGCAGATGTTGCGGATCTCGTCGGTGGAGCGGGTGAGGGCGATTGCCGCCAAAGCCGACCTGCGGTTGATCGGCATCGGACAGATGGACCAGAGCGCGCAGGTCCATGTCGATGGATTCGTCAGCCGCGAGGAACTGTTCGAGATGCGGCGGCTGGGCGCCACCGGCGAAGTGATCGGCTGGGCCTTCGATGCCGACGGCCGCGTCATCGATGGTGGCACCAATCGTCGCCTGACCAGCATTCCACCCATCGTTCCAGCTGCCGCCCAGACCATCGGCGCGGCTCTCGGCCATGCCAAGGTGCCCGCCATCCGCGCGGCCCTGAAAGGCCGTCTGATCAATGGCTTGATCACCGACGAAACAACCGCCAGCGCCATCCTCAAGGACTGATCATGTCCGCAAGCCGGGCCACCGACCCCCTGGCGGAATGCGTTCGGCCGCACCGCGGGACCTTGCGCGGTTGCGGATGGCTGCGATCTCGCCTTGACAAGTCCATAGGCTGGTGTGAACATATTTTCAACGCGTGAGCATATACTCAAAACGGGCTCAAGGCGCGAAAATGGGAGGTCTCCGTGAAACACGTCCTTGGCGCTCTGCTGGGCGCGGCTACGCTGATCGTTTCGGTCCCCTCGATTGCCCAACAAACGGCACTCACCGTCGCCACCGTGAACAACGGCGACATGATCCGCATGCAGGCCCTGGCGGGCGAGTTCACGGCCAAGAATCCCGACATCACGGTCAAATGGGTGACGCTGGAGGAGAACGTGCTGCGCCAGCGCGTCACCACGGATATCGCCACCAAGGGCGGCCAGTTCGACGTTCTGACCATCGGCACCTACGAGGTGCCGATCTGGGCCAAGAAGGATTGGCTCGTTCCGCTGGACAAGCTCGGCGCCGATTACGACGCCGCCGACCTCCTGCCGCGGATCAGCGAGGCGGTCACCGTCTCCGGCAAGCTCTATGCGGCGCCGTTCTACGGCGAGAGCTCGATGACCATGTACCGCACCGATTTGTTCCAGAAGGCCGGCCTGACCATGCCGGAAAAGCCGAGCTGGGATTTCATCATCGATGCGGCGAAGAAGCTCACCGACAAGACCGCCGGCGTCTATGGCATCTGTCTGCGCGGCAAGGCCGGCTGGGGCGAGAACATGGCATTCCTGACCGCCATGTCCAATTCGTTCGGCGCGCGCTTGTTCGACGAGAAATGGCAGCCGCAGTTCAACTCACCCGAATGGAAGAAGACCCTGTCGACCTACGTCGATCTGATGAAAGCCGCAGGCCCTCCCGGCGCGAGCTCGAACGGCTTCAATGAGAACCTGGCGCTGTTCAACTCCGGCAAATGCGCGATGTGGATCGATGCCACCGTGGCGGCGTCGTTCGTCAGCAATCCGAGGGAATCGCAAGTGGCCGACAAGGTCGGCTTTGCGCTCGCGCCGAACGCCGGGCTCGGCAAGAACGCCAACTGGCTGTGGGCCTGGAATCTCGCGATCCCGGCGGGATCGAAGAAGGTCGAGGCGGCTGTGAAGTTCATCGCCTGGGCCACCGGCAAGGGCTACACCAAACTGGTTGCCGCCAGGGAAGGCTGGGCCAACGTGCCGCCCGGCACGCGCACCTCGCTCTACCAGAATCCCGAATACCTGAAGGTCGCACCATTCGCGAAGCTCACCCTAGCTTCGATCGATGCGGCCGATCCGAACAAGCCGTCCGTGCAGCCGGTGCCGTATGTCGGTGTGCAGTATGCGGCTATACCCGAATTTCAGGGCATCGGCACCACCGTCGGTCAGCAGTTCTCCGCCGCACTGTCGGGGTCGAGTTCGGTGGATGCGGCGCTGACGGCTGCGCAGTCCGCGGCCGAACGTGAAATGAAGCGCGCGGGTTACATCAAGTAAGCGTCCGATAAGCGATCTGCCCGTCGGCTCACCCTCCCGAGCCGTAAACTCAGCGGTCGTCCCGTTCCCTCGGGACAGGATGGCCGCCTTTTCTCCCGAAAACGGAGGTGGCGATGGCGACACAACAGACCCAAGGTCTCGCACGGATGCTGTTGGCGCCGTCCGTGATCCTGCTGTTCATCTGGATGATCGTTCCGCTGGCGCTGACGATCTATTTCTCGACCTTGCATTACAGTCTGCTCGATCCGGGATCGGAAAGTTTTGTCGGGCTGGAGAATTTTCAGTACTTTCTCACCGATCCCGCCTTCCTTGCCTCGCTGAAAAACACGTTGGTGCTGGTCGGCGCGGTGCTTGCCATTACCATCCTGCTTGGCGTGCCCTTTGCTTTGCTGCTGGATCAACCGGTGATCGGCCGCAACATCGTCCGGCTGATGGTGATTGCGCCGTTCTTCGTGATGCCCACTGTCAGCGCGCTGGTCTGGAAGAACCTGCTGATGCACCCGGTCTCGGGGTTGTTTGCCTGGATCGCCAGTCTTTTCGGTCTGCCGGCGATCGACTGGTTCACCGACGCGCCGATGCTCGCCGTCATCCTGATCGTGGCCTGGCAATGGCTGCCGTTCGCGACACTGATCCTGTTGACCGCGCTGCAGTCGCAGGATGGGGAGCAGAAGGAAGCAGCCGAGATGGACGGTGCCGGAGCGGTGTCGACCTTCATCTATCTGACGCTGCCGCACCTCGCGCGTCCCATCACGGTGGTGATCCTGATCGAGACGATCTTCCTGCTCACCGTGTTCGCCGAGATTTTCGTCACCACCGGCGGCGGACCCGGCCTGCAGACCACCAACATCGCATTCCTGATCTACTCCCAGGCGCTGATTCAGTTCGACGTCGGCAATGCATCCGCCGGCGGCCTGGTGGCGGTGGTGATCGCCAACATCGTGGCGTTCTTCCTGGTGCGGATCGTCGGACGGAACCTGGAGGCCTGACCCATGGCACGGATGGTGACGACAAGGCAGGTGGTGGTGTCGACAGCGGCGGCCTGGCTGTTCGGGTTCATGATCTTCTTTCCGATCCTGTGGATGATCCTGACCAGCTTCAAGAGCGAACTCGACGCCTTCGCGACGCCGCCGGTGTTTTTGGTTTTCCACTGGACCACCGAAAATTACGCTACCGTGCAGGAGCGCAGCGACTATTTCCACCATGCGCTGAATTCCGTCATCATTGCCGGCGGCTCGACCCTGATTGCGATGCTGATTGCGGTGCCGGCGGCGTGGTCGATGGCGTTCTCGCCGACCAAGCGCACCAAGGACATCCTGCTCTGGATGCTGTCGACCAAGATGATGCCGCCGGTGGGTGTGCTGGTGCCGATCTATTTGATCTTCAAGTATTTTGGCCTGCTCGACAGCCGCGTCGGTCTGATCATGCTGCTGTGCCTTGGCAACCTGCCGATCGTGATCTGGATGCTGTTCACCTACTTCAAGGAAATCCCCAAGGACATCCTTGAAGCGGCGCGAATGGATGGCGCCACCATCGGCCGCGAGCTCGTGTATGTTCTGACGCCGATGGCGGTCCCGGGGTTGGCATCGACACTGCTGCTCAACTTCATTCTAGCCTGGAACGAGGCGTTCTGGACCCTGAACCTGACGACCCTGGAGGCCGCGCCGCTCACCACCTTCATCGCGTCGTACTCCAGTCCGGAAGGCCTGTTCTGGGCGAAGCTGTCGGCGGCGTCCACGCTCGCGATCGCTCCCATCCTCATCCTCGGCTGGTTCAGTCAGCGACAACTCGTTCGCGGCCTGACCTTTGGCGCCGTCAAATAGCAACGCGGAGGCGACAGATCATGGGCCAGATTACGCTTCAGAATGTTCGCAAGTCGTTCGGACCGGTCAACATCATCAAGGGGGCGAACCTCGAGATCGCCGATGGGTCCTTTGTGGTGTTTGTCGGCCCTTCGGGCTGCGGCAAGACCACGCTGCTACGCATGATCGCGGGCCTGGAAGACGTCAGCGGTGGCGAGATCCTGATCGACGGCAAGAACGTGGTCGACGTGCCGCCGGCCAAGCGCGGGTTGTCGATGGTGTTCCAGTCCTATGCGCTCTATCCGCACATGAGCGTGCGTGGCAATATCGCGTTCGGCCTGAAGATGGCTGGGTTGCCGAAGCAGGACATCGACCGCAAGGTGGAGGCTGCCGCAGGGACGCTGAACCTGACGCCGTATCTCGAGCGCAAGCCGCGCGAGCTGTCCGGCGGCCAGCGCCAGCGCGTCGCCATCGGCCGCGCCATCGTGCGCGAACCCAAGGCCTTCCTGTTCGACGAACCTCTGTCCAACCTCGACGCCGCGCTGCGCGTCCAGATGCGCATGGAAGTCACCAAGCTGCAGAAGCAGCTTGCGACCACCGCGATCTACGTCACCCACGACCAGGTCGAGGCCATGACCATGGCCGACAAGATCGTGGTCCTGAGCGGGGGCAGCATCGAACAATACGGCTCGCCGCTGGAGCTCTACGAGCGTCCGGCCAACATGTTCGTCGCCGGCTTCATCGGCTCGCCGAAGATGAATTTCATCTCCAGTGCGACCGCGGCGGCCCATGGCGCCACCACCATCGGCATTCGGCCGGAGCATCTGAAGGTCAGCAAGGGCGGTGGCGAGGGCTGGCCCGGTACCATCTCGGTTGCCGAGCATCTCGGCAGCGATACCTTCATCTATGTCGATGCCGGCGAGCTTGGGCTGCTGACGGCGCGCTGCATCGGCGAGCAGGGGCTCGCCGCCGGCGACCGTGTGGTGCTGGCACCGGAACCGGACCGCCTGCATCGTTTCGACAAGGAAGGATTGGCCATTCGCGCATGAGCGGCGCGCTGCTCTGGTCTTGAATGCCGCTGGATGAACGGGGAACGCGCACGGGCTGGGACGTGCGCTTTGCCGCTGGACGATCTGTCAAACAGGATGAACAAGAAAATGTATCTGGAAAAATTCAGGCTCAGCAACCGCGTTGCCCTCGTCACCGGAGCCGGGCAGGGCATCGGTCTGGCCAGCGCCGAAGCGCTGGCGGAGGCCGGCGCCAAGGTGATCGTTGCCGATCGTGATCCGGCGATGGCGGAAGCGGGCCATGCCAAGCTGAAAGCGGCGGGCTACGATCCGGAAATCATCATCATGGACGTGACGGATTCCAAACGCGTCACCGAAGTAGCGGATCAAGTGGTCGCCCGTTACGGCAAGGTCGATATCCTCGTCAACAATGCCGGCATCGCGCGCAGCGAGACACCAGCGGAAACCGTCACTGACGAGCACTGGCTGAACGTCATCGATGTCAACCTCAATGGTACGTTCTGGTGCTGCCGCGCCTTCGGCAAGCACATGCTGGGACAGAAATCGGGCGCGATCGTCAATATCGGCTCGATGTCCGGCTTCATCGTCAACAAGCCGCAGGAACAGGCTTACTACAATGCCTCGAAGGCCGCGGTGCATCACCTCACCAAGTCGTTGGCGGCCGAGTGGGGCGCCCGGGGTGTCCGCGTTAACGCGGTGGCACCGACCTATATCGCGACCCCTCTCAATGCGTTCGTCAAGAACAGCCCGAAGATGTACGAGGCCTGGATCGGCGGCACCCCAATGGCGCGGATGGGCGAGGTGGATGAAATCGCCTCGGTCGTCCTTTTCCTGGCGTCCGATGCCGCCAGCCTGATGACCGGCAGTGTCGTTCTGGTCGATGGCGGCTACACTTGCTGGTAGGCTAGTGCCCCGCATCCGAAATTCGTGATACATCGCAGCACCCTCTGACACGAACTTCGGATGCATAAGGGGCACTAGCAAGTCTATGATTCGAGTGCCGCTTTTCGATCTGAGGTTCCTGGGTTGAGTTTGCTGCAAGGAATGCAGGAACTTCAGGTCGGCGGCACTCGAGCTAATCCTGAGCCGGGAGAGCGCGCGACTAACGCGGAATCTCGATCCAGGCCGAACCGCGATGCGAGCATGGACGACAAAGGGCTGACACGAAACCGGGCCTGTATGATGCTGCTGAGTTGCGGAGACGCTCTGGTCGATTTCCTGCCGGTGACGGCCGTGGACGGGCGGGATGCGCTGGTCCCCGTGGTCGGTGGCTCCTGCCTGAATATCGCGGTGGGCATGGCGCGTCTTGGCGCAGTGGCGGGATTCGTCGGCGGTATCTCCACCGATCTGTTCGGGCGCATGGTCGCTGGCCACGCGGAGGCCTCGGGCGTCGACCTGCGCTTTGCCACACGCAGCGACCATCAGACGACACTCGCGTTCGTGCGCCATGTGGGTGGTGAGCCGCAGTATGCGTTTTACGATGCGCACACGGCATCGCGCAGCTGGACCTACCGGCACGACGCCATCCCATTCGGACAGATCGATGCCGTCCATGTCGGCTCGACCACCCTGGTCGATTCGACGGGAGCGGCGGAAACGCTCGCCATGGTCCGCGATGCGCGGGGGGCTGCGACCGTCTCATTCGATCCGAACTGCCGGCCCGATCTGGTCAAGGACAAGGCACGCTATCTTGAGCGCATGGAAGCGTTCGCGGCGGCGGCTGACATCGTCCGCATGTCGGATGTCGACTTCGAGTTTCTTTATGGCGACGGCGATCACGCCGCCAAGGCGAAAGCGCTGCTTGCGGCCGGGGCCGGTCTGGTGGTGGTGACACGCGGTAGCCGGGGTGCCCAGGCCTGGCACAAGAGGGCGGGCACGGTTGATGTTGCGGCGCCACAGGTCGATGTCGCCGACACCGTCGGGGCCGGCGACAGTTTCCAGGCCGCGCTGCTGTTCGCCTTGCAGGCGATCGGGCGGATCGGTCCGGCCTCGCTGGCGCACGCCAGCGCCGATGAGCTTCGCCGCGTGCTGTCGTTCGCGGCCACCTGCGCGGCCTTCACCTGCAGCCGCCCCGGGGCCGATCCACCGTGGCGTGCCGAACTCGGTGCCGATGTGCTGAAGGGCTTGCTGGGACAGGTTTGAGCACGGACGGAGGGCCTTGCAGCGGCAGTCGCAAGTCAGATCCCCGTTTCGGTTGAACGCTGACCCATATTGATACCTTGCACGCGATCATCCTTGAGTTGTCATATCGATCGGTTAGCCTGTCGGTCCCCACAAAGATAACAATCAGGGAGGACAGATATGATGCGTCAGCGACCTTGTCTTGTCGGCGCGGCGATGACCCTGCTTGCCTTTCTCGCTGTTGGCAGCACGCCCGCCGCGGCGACCCCATGTACCAATCTGCAATCGTTGGCTCTTGAACACGCGACCATCACCTCGGCCACCGACAACACGACCGGCGTGTTCGTGGTGCCCGGTTCCAACCCGCCGCAAACCATCACCGGGCTGCCCGCGTTCTGTCGCGTCACGGCAACCCTTACGCCGATGTCCGACTCCTCGATCAAGATCGAGGTGTGGCTCCCGGCAACGACCTGGAACGGGCGCTTTCTCGGCACAGGTGGCGGCGGCTTCCAGGGTGTCATCAGCTATAGCGCGCTCGCCAGCGGCATCCAGGGCGGATTTGCCTCCACCAACAGCGATCTCGGCACCGGCGTTTCCGGGTGCAGCCCGCTTTATTGCGGCTCGAACGGCAACATGGGCAATCCCCTGGCAATCCAGTTCGGTGACCAGGCGGCGCCTTCGACCGGCCTGTTCGGGCATCCCGAGCGGATCAAGGATTTCGGCTACCGTGCGATCCACCTGATGACGGTGCACGGCAAGAAGATCGTCGACGCGTTCTATCGGCGGAACGCCGGCAAGGCTTATTTCGCTGGATGCTCCACCGGCGGCCAGAACGCGCTGATGGAGGCGCAGCGGTTCCCCGACGATTATGACGGCATCCTGGCCGGCGCGGCGGCGTTCAACCGCACGCACCTGCACATGGCTGGGCTTTCAGTGTGGCAGAACACCCATGCCAGTCCGGGGCGGTTGATCCAGCCCGGCCAGATGTCGCTGATCAACAAGGCAGTGCTCGCGCAATGCGCGGGCCGCGACGGCGGGGTCGGCACCGATCCGTTCCTGACCGATCCGCGCGACTGTCGTTTCGATCCCAAGGTGCTGCAGTGCACGGGTGGCAACGTGCCGCCGGCGTGCCTGACGGCCGATCAGGTCACGACGATGCGGAATTATTATCGGGGGACCATCGACCCGGTGACCGGCGAGCTTGTCAATCCCGGCTCCCCGCGCGGCAACGAGACCGACAATGTCCTGGCGCTGGGGCTCGCATTTCAGGAGAAGCTTCCGGAGCCGGCCTTCGACGGCTTGTTCTACTGGGTGTTCGGCCCGAGTTTTGGTTATCCGGCCAGCGCCACCAACTTCGCGAACTTCGACTTCCATCGCGACATCCGCACCGTGGACAATCAGCTTGCCGCGGTGCTGAACGCGACCAGCACCGATCTCGGCAGATTCCGTGAGCAGGGCGGCAAGCTCATCATGTATCACGGCTGGGCGGATCCGCTTATTCCCGCGCAGAGCAGCATCAACTATTTCAACGCGTTGGTAGAGCGCCACGGGCATGGCTTCGGCTCTCAAGAGGCTAGCTTGCAACAGAACGACGACGGTCGCGGCGTCCAGCAGGTGGGCTTCACGTTCGGTGGAAATTCGGCGCTCCGCAGGACGCAGAACTATGCCCGACTGTTCATGATGCCGGGGATGTACCACTGTTCCGGCGGCCCGGGCCCCAACGTGTTCGACGCGCTCACCCCGCTGGTGACCTGGGTCGAGACGGGCGTGGCGCCGGAAACGATCCTCGCCACCAAATTCGTCAACGATACGCCGCCCGCTGTCCAGATGACCCGGCCGCTCTGCGTTTTCCCCAAGATTGCAAAATACAAGGGGAGCGGCAGCACCGCCGTTGCGGCGAATTTTAGCTGTGTTGACGATCACGACCATGATTTCAACCAGACGCCGGCCCCCCAATATGGACCGTGAGTACGGGCCGTGAGGTGCGCGCGCCGGCGATCACGCCGGCGCGTGACTTTATCCTTGAACGGATTTGAAGCGCTCTAACTAAGTCGTGGCCAGATGGGCCTTCACCCTGGCAAACACCGCTCTGAACATGTCGGGTGTCAGCACACCGGTGTTGGTGTTGTATCGGGAGCAATGATAGCTGTCGAACAGGCGGATCTCGCCGGCCTGATGTTCGGCGCCATGACCGAACGGCGCCTCCGCCGCGCGAATGCCAAACGCTTTCAGCGTCGTATCATGAGCGACGCGGCCGAGCATCACCACGGCACGGAGGTTTGGCATGCCGTCGCGGGTTGCGGTGAGAAACTGGCGGCAGGTCTTGATCTCGATCGGCAGTGGCTTGTTCTGCGGTGGCACGCAGTGCACCGCATTGCCAAGCCGGCAATTGACCAACTGCAATCCATCATCGGGCCGGGCCTGATAGACGCCTTGCGCAAAGCCATATTCGAGCAGCGTGCCGTACAGCAGATCGCCGGCATAGTCGCCGGTGAAGGGGCGGCCGGTGCGATTGGCGCCCTGCAGGCCGGGCGCGAGCCCGACGATCAGGAGTGCGGCCTCGCGGTCGCCGAACGGCAGGACAGGGGCGTTGAACCAGTGCGGTTCACGTGCACGAAGCTCCTCCCGAAACGCCACCAGCCGGGGACACAGCGGGCAGTCTCGGCCGGGTTCTGATTCGAGCGCAACGCGATGTGAAACAGGGCCGGCGGAGGACCGCCGGCTCTGTTTCGTCACCTCAGTCGTCGAATTCTTCCTCATCGCCTCTGGGCGCAATCGTGCTGGTGCTACGCTGGAGGAACTGCGGCGTGTGACGAGGCTCGCGATGGTCGCGCGGAGCAGGGCGCTCCGCCGGATCGCGTCCCAGTTTGGACTGCAATTCAACCAGATCCGTAAACACATCCGCCTGACGGCGCAACTCGTCCGCGATCATTGGCGGCTGGCTGGCGATCGTCGAGATGACGGTGACGCGGACGCCGCGGCGCTGAACGGCCTCGACCAGCGAGCGGAAATCGCCGTCGCCGGAGAACAGCACGATCTGGTCGACATGTTCAGCGAGCTCCATGGCATCCACGGCGAGCTCGATGTCCATGTTGCCCTTCACCTTGCGGCGGCCGGCCTGGTCGACGAATTCCTTGGTCGCCTTGGTGACCACGGTGTAGCCGTTGTAGTCGAGCCAATCGATCAGCGGACGAATCGAGGAATATTCCTGATCTTCGATAATCGCGGTGTAGTAAAATGCGCGGACCAATGTCCCCCGACCCTGAAATTCGCGCAGCAATCTTTTGTAATCGATGTCGAAACCCAGTGTTTTGGCGGTAGCGTAGAGATTGGCCCCATCGATAAAGAGCGCAATCTTGTTGGAGGCAGCAGAAGGCATTAGTCGTTGTCCCGCATTTTTGTTGTTGTGAACGTTGTGGCGGCCCATCCAGCCGCACGTCCGGTCGTCGTTTCAATGCTTCGAATTTGAATTCATTTGTGTAAGCCAGTCCGATGTTTAAGCCAGTCCGAGGCGCGGAAATAAACGAAGCATCGAAGTCTGGTGAAGCAATGAAGCCTTTTGGTGTCCATGCGACCAATCGCTCACCAAAAAGTGCTGCAATCGCAGCCTGCCCATTAGGCTCTCACGGCCCCAAAAATGCAAATTGCAATGCAATTGTTGCTTGCGCATGACCCGGGTCCGCTATACCTAGCGTGCATAATCTGAAGCATCGGACCCAATTTAACGGAGCGACAGTCTATGGCGCGCGTCACCGTGGAAGACTGCATTGACAAGGTCGACAACCGGTTTGACCTGGTTCTTTTGGCCGCGCATCGGGCGCGGATGATTTCGTCTGGCTCGCAGCTCACGATCGACCGCGATAATGACAAGAATCCCGTTGTTTCGCTGCGCGAAATCGCCGAACAGACGGTTTCTCCGGAAGATTTGCGTGAAGAACTGGTGCATTCGCTGCAGAAATTCGTCGAAGTCGACGAGCCTGAGCCCGATACCGTTCCGCTGATCGGCTCGGCCGGGGCCAGCGTGGATGCCGACGACACAGAGGTCGCCGTCGAACGGATGACCGAAGAGGAGCTCCTGAAGGGCCTTGAGGGCCTGGCTCCGCCGGAAGAGCAGCCCGAAGAAGAAGAATAAGCCGATCCGCGACCGTGTTAGCCCGACCGGGCGCTGCCGAATTCGTCAAAGGCCCGGATTATCCTCCGGGCCTTTGCATTTATTGACTTTTTTTGAGGTTTTGATGCGATAGGGTTCGGTCGTGATTGGAATGGGAATGCGGGTTCCCCTTAAGTGGCGGAACTCATTGAGGTAATGAAAAATGGCGTACTGGCGCCGTAGTCCCCGTCAAATGGAAGCCGCGGCCGGCACTGCTGCCGCCGCAATGCCACCGCCCGCGCCGGTAGCAAAGCCTGCCAAGCGCTCGCCCACCCGGATGATGCGCCAATATGACCTGGTCGAGAGGGTCAGGGCCTACAATCCCAATACCGACGAAGATCTGCTCAACCGCGCCTACGTCTACGCCATGGTGGCCCATGGCGAGCAGACCCGGGCGTCCGGCGATCCCTACTTTTCACACCCGCTCGAGGTTGCGGCGATTCTCACCGACCTCAAGCTCGACGATGCAACGATCGTTGCAGCGCTGCTCCACGACACCATCGAAGACACCGAGGCGACCCGCACCGAGATCGACCAGGTCTTCGGTCACGAAATCGGGGCGCTGGTCGACGGCCTCACCAAGCTGAAGCGCCTCGAGCTCGTCTCCCGCGAGGCCAAGCAGGCGGAAAACCTGCGCAAGTTGTTGCTGGCCGTCGCCAACGATGTCCGCGTGTTGCTGGTCAAGCTCGCCGACCGCCTCCACAACATGCGCACGCTGGAATTCGTGCCGCCCGCGTCACGCCGGCGCATCGCCGAGGAGACCATCGATATCTATGCGCCGCTCGCCGGCCGCATGGGCATGCATGAGATGCGCGAGGAGCTCGAGGACCTGTCGTTCCACGAACTCGACGCCGAGGCCTATGCGGTGGTCAACGGGCGGCTCAGCGCGCTGGCCGAACGCAACCGCAATCTGATCGGCGAAATCGAGACGCAGCTGTCCGCGAACCTGAAGCAGAACGGCATCGCGGCCCGCGTGGTGGGCCGCCGCAAGCGGCCGTTTTCGATCTGGACCAAGATGGAGCGCAAATCCGTCGGCTTCGAACAGTTGTCCGACATCTTCGGTTTTCGTGTCGTCGTGCAGGCGGTCGAGGAATGCTATCGCGCGCTTGGCATCGTCCACACGGTCTGGCCGGTGGTGCCGGGGCGGTTCAAGGACTACATCTCGACGCCCAAGCAGAACGACTATCGCTCGATCCACACCACGGTGATCGGCCCCGGCAACCAGCGGGTCGAGCTGCAGATCCGGACCGAGGAAATGGAGCGCATCGCCGAATACGGCATCGCCGCGCACGCCTTCTACAAGGAGGGTGTGGGATCGCCGACGGAGATGCTCAACCGCGAGTCGAATGCGTTCGCCTGGCTGCGGCACACCATCGAGGTGCTGTCGGAAAGCGCCAATCCCGAGGAGTTTCTCGAGCACACCAAGCTTGAGCTGTTCCACGATCAGGTGTTCTGCTTTACGCCGAAGGGAAAGCTGATCGCATTGCCGCGCAAGGCCAATGTGATCGACTTCGCCTATGCGGTGCACACCGACGTCGGCAACAGCGCGGTCGGCTGCAAGATCAACGGCAAGTTCTCGCCGCTGTCGTCGGAATTGCAGAATGGCGATGAAGTCGAGGTGCTGACTTCGCGGGCGCAATCGGCGCCGCCGTCGGCCTGGGAATCGCTTGCGGTCACCGGCAAGGCGAGGGCGGCGATCCGGCGGGCCACGCGTGCCGCGGTCCGCGACCAGTATGCCGGTCTCGGACGCCGTATTGTCGAGCGGCTGTTCCTGCGCGCCAAGATCGCCTACGCCGACGACAAGCTGAAGGGCGCGCTGCCGCGTCTGGCCCGCACCTCGATCGAGGATGTGATGGCGGCCGTGGGCCGCGGCGAGATGAAGGCCTCCAATGTCGCGCGCGCGATGTACCCCGATTACAAGGAAGAGCGGCTCGGCGTGTTCGGAGCCAAGAAGGAAGGGCCTGCGAAGGTCAAGCCGGCCCCGGTCGGCACCGGCAAGGCCGCGATCCCGATTCGAGGCATCAACAGCGATCTGCCGGTGAAATTCGCACCCAACGGTGGCGCGGTGCCGGGCGACCGGATCGTCGGCATCGTCGCGCCGGGCGAGGGCATCACCATCTATCCGATCCAGTCGCCGGCGCTGAAGGATTTCGAGGAGATGCCGGAGCGCTGGCTCGACGTGCGCTGGGACGTCGACGAGCACACGCCGCAGCGGTTTCCGGCGCGGCTGTTCGTGCAGAACGTCAATGAGCCCGGCAGTCTCGCCCAGATCGCCACCGTCATCGCCGAGCACGACGGCAACATCGACAATATCTCGATGAGCCGCCGATCGCCCGATTTCACCGAGCTGACCATCGATCTCGAGGTCTATGACCTCAAGCATCTCAGCGCTATCATCGCCCAGTTGCGTGCCAAGGCCGTGGTGGCACGGGTCGAGCGCGTCAACGGTTGAATCCTTTTCAGGTCCTCATGCGAGTGTCTTATGTCCACAGCTCCTCCGCTGCGTCTCGGGATTAACGTCGATCACGTCGCGACGCTGCGCAATGCCCGCGGCGGCCGCCTGCCGGATCCTGTGCGCGCGGCGCTGCTGGCGATCGAGGCCGGCGCCGACGGCATCACCGCGCATCTGCGCGAGGATCGCCGCCACATCCGCGACGACGACATGGCGCGCCTGAAGGCCGAGATTTCCAAGCCGCTGAACTTCGAGATGGCCGCGACCCAGGAAATGTTGCGGATTTCGCTTGCGACCAAACCCCACGCGGTGTGTCTGGTGCCCGAGCGGCGCGAAGAGGTGACCACCGAAGGCGGGCTTGACGTGGTCGCGCAGCACAATGTGCTGGCACCGTTCATCGCGCGTTTGAACGACGCCGGCATCCGCGTCTCGCTTTTCATCGCAGCCGATGTCAGCCAGATTGAAACCGCGGCGAGGCTGAAGGCCCCCGTGATCGAGATCCACACCGGCGCCTGGTGCCATGCGGTGATCGACGGCAAGCCGGACAAGGCGGAGGCCGAATGGCAGCGAATCGTCGCGGGTGCGGCGCTGGCGCAGTCTGTGGGGCTCGAGGTGCATGCCGGCCACGGGCTCGACTACGCGACCGCCGAGGCCATCGCCGGCCTGCCACAGATCGTCGAACTCAACATCGGCCACTACATGATGGGCGAGGCGCTGTTCGTCGGCCTCAGTGAGACCGTCCGAACCATGCGGGCGGCCATGACCCGGGGCCGTGAGAAGGTTGGGCTCCCCGCATGATCATCGGCATCGGCTCGGACCTGATCGATATCCGCCGGATCGAGAAGGTGATGGAGCGGCATGGTGAGCGGTTTCTGGACCGTATTTTCACCGAATCCGAACGCGCCCGGGCCGAACGGCGGGCCAAGGTGCCAAAATTGGTGGTGGCCACCTATGCCAAGCGATTCGCCGCCAAGGAGGCCTGCAGCAAGGCGCTCGGCACCGGCATCCGGCTTGGGGTGTGGTGGCGGGACATGGGGGTGGTCAATCTGCCCGGTGGCCGGCCGACCATGAAATTGTCCGGTGGCGCCAAGGCGCGGCTGGACCAGCTCACCCCGCCGGGCCATGAGGCGCGCATCGACCTCACCATCACCGATGACTGGCCGCTGGCGCAGGCTTTTGTCATAATTTCGGCGGTCGAGGTGGGCAAAGCCTGATCGCGGGGCGGCAGGCGCCCCCGATCGCAGTTCAAACTAAAAATCACTGATTCGTCAGATGATTAGCAAGTTTTCTCGGGTGCCTTGATTGCGCGTGCCCGGACAACCGTCTACAACGCCCGCGGGCGCTTTGATTGGGCCGTTTTGCGGCTCCCACAGGAACGAAGAACGGCAATGAGCGTGACATCTGGGACCAAGACCGAGGGCGGCGTTGGTGAAACCGTCCGTGTCGTCATTCATGCGCTCATTATCGCGCTGGTCATCCGAACCTTCCTGTTTCAGCCGTTCAACATCCCATCGGGTTCGATGAAGGCGACGCTGCTGGTCGGCGACTATCTGTTCGTCTCGAAATATTCCTACGGCTACAGCCACTATTCGATCCCGCTGTCGCCGCCTTTGTTCTCCGGCCGGATTTTCGGCTCCGAACCCTCGCGCGGCGACATCGTCGTGTTCCGGCTGCCGAAGGACGACACCACCGATTACATCAAGCGCGTGATCGGGCTTCCGGGCGACCGCATCCAGGTCAAGGAGGGGCAACTCTACATCAACGAGAAGCCGGTGCCGCGCGAGCGGCTGTCGGATTTCGTCGGCGAGGATCCCTGCGGCTCGGATGCGACCGCGCGCGTCAAGCGCTGGAAGGAAACGCTGCCCAACGGCGTGTCTTATGAGACGCTCGATTGCGTCGACAACGGTTTCTACGACAACACCACCGTTTATACCGTGCCGCCCGGCCACTTCTTCATGATGGGCGACAACCGCGATAACTCCACCGACAGCCGCGTGCTGTCGCAGGTGGGCTATGTGCCGCTGGAGAACGTCGTCGGTCGGGCCCAGATGATCTTCTTCTCGATCGCAGAAGGCGAGCAAGCGTGGCAGATCTGGCGCTGGCCGGTTGCGGTGCGCTGGAATCGCATCTTCTCCATTGTGCGATGAGCGACGACACGCCTCTCATTCCGCATCCGTCTAACGCTGACGACAACGCTGGCACGGTCGCGGCTGAGCAGCAGGCGGCGCCGGCCAAGAAGCCGCGCCGGCGCGTCAGCGCCAAGGCAGCGGCGAAGGCCATCGAGCAGCGCATCGGCCACACGTTCGCCGACCCCACGCTGCTGGCCACGGCGTTTACCCACGTCTCCGCGCTGAAGTCGTCGCGCAATCGGACCGAGAGCTATCAGCGGCTGGAATTCCTGGGCGATCACGTGCTGGGGCTGATCGTCTCCGACATGCTGTATCGCGCCTTTCCGAAAGCCGACGAAGGCGAGCTATCGAAGCGGCTGGCCGATCTGGTGCGCAAGGAAGCCTGCGCCGACGTAGCCAAGACGCTGGGGCTGCATGAAGCGATCAAGCTCGGCACCGTCGGCCCCGGCGTCGGCGAGCGGCTGCGCAAGTCGGTGATTGGCGACATCTGCGAGGCGGTGATCGGCGCGGTGTTCCTCGATGGGGGCTACGCGGCTGCTGCGCACTTCGTCGAGTCCAACTGGACCGAGCGCATGCGCAAACCGGTGCGACCGTTGCGCGACGCCAAGACGGTGCTACAGGAATGGGCGCAGGGGCAGGGCTTGCCGACGCCGGTCTATCGCGAGATCGAACGCACCGGCCCGCACCATGATCCGCAATTTCGCGTGTCGGTCGAATTACCCGGGTTGACGCCGGCCGAGGGCGTCGGCGGCAGCAAGCGCGCGGCGGAAAAGCTCGCAGCGCTGGCGATGTTGAAACAGGAAGGCGTGCCGAGCGGCAATAATGATGGTTGAGACGGCCGACGATATTTCCACGCGCTGCGGTTTCGTGGCTCTGATCGGCGCACCCAATGTCGGTAAATCGACGCTGGTTAACGCGCTGGTCGGCTCCAAGGTCACGATCGTGTCGCGCAAGGTGCAGACCACGCGGGCGCTGATCCGCGGCATCGTGGTGGAGGGACAGTCGCAGATCATTCTGGTCGACACCCCCGGCATCTTCGCGCCCAAGCGGCGGCTTGACCGCGCCATGGTCTCCACCGCATGGAGCGGCGCCCACGATGCCGATCTGGTTTGCGTGCTGCTGGACGCGCGCGCCGGCATCGATGAGGAAGCCGATACGATCTTGAACAAGCTCGGCAGCGTGGCGCACCCGAAGATCCTGGTGATCAACAAGGTCGACCTCGTCGCGCGGGAGAAATTGTTGCTGCTGGCGCAGGCCGCGAATGCGCGACTGCCGTTCGAGCAGACCTTCATGATTTCAGCGATGTCCGGTGATGGTGTCGACGACTTGCGCCGGGCGCTGGCTGAAGCGGTGCCCCCCGGTCCGTTTCATTACCCCGAAGACCAGATGTCGGATGCGCCGATCAGGCACTTGGCGGCCGAGATCACCCGCGAAAAGATCTACCGCAAGCTGCACCAGGAATTGCCGTACCAGTCGACGGTGGAGACCGACACCTGGACCGAGCGCAAGGACAAGTCGGTGCGGATCGAGCAGACGATTTTTGTCGAGCGCGAAAGCCAGCGCAAGATCGTGCTCGGCAAGGGTGGCGCCACCATCAAGGCGATCGGCGCCGATGCGCGCAGGGAGATCGCCGAGATCGTCGGCCAGCCGGTGCACTTGTTTCTGTTCGTGAAGGTGCGGGACGGCTGGGGCGACGATCCGGAACGGTACCGCGAAATGGGGCTGGAATTTCCGAAGGAATGAGCCACATGTCCGTCGTCGGGTCTGTGTGCGGACTGTCGTGGACGACAAGCGAAATCCATCGTGGAATGGACTGATGAAGGCATCGTGCTGGGGGTGCGGCGGCATGGCGAGGCCAACGCCATCGTCGAGCTGCTGACGCGCGGGCACGGTCGTCACCTCGGGATGGTGCGCGGGGGAGGTGGCTCGCGGATGCGACCGACCCTGCAGCCCGGCAATACGGTCAACGCGGTATGGCGCGCGCGGCTCGATGAACACCTCGGTTACTATCAGGTCGACGGCGTCCGGCTGCGTGCCGGGACCATGCTGGCGTCGTCGCATGCGGTCTATGGCATCACCCATCTGGCATCGCTGGCGCGGCTGTTGCCGGAACGCGATCCACATGAAGAGATCTACGAGATGCTCGAAGGCATCCTCGAGGATTTCGACGATGTCGGGCACGCAGCGGTGCACACCGTGAGGTTCGAACTGGCGATGCTCGCCGAACTCGGTTTCGGCCTCGATCTTGCGAACTGCGCCGCGACCGGCACCACCGACGATCTGATCTACGTTTCGCCGAAGTCAGGCAATGCCGTGTCACGGCAGGCGGGCGAACCGTGGCAGGACAAGCTGTTGCGGCTGCCGGCCTTCTTGCGCGATGACGTTACTGACCCCGGCTGGTCCGAGGGAGACCTGCTGGACGGCTTTCAACTGACCGGGCTGTTCTTGCTCCGTCACGTCCTGGAGCCGCGCGGGCAACGGCATTCCGACGCGCGCGAAGGATTCATTGCCGCGGTGACACGCGGCAGGGTGCCGCGAATGACCGATGGACCGCGTTGAATCGAAGGCGGGCCGATACGTCCCGTCCCGCCCTTCGGTTGTTTGATCCGCGATCAGTAGTAGCCGTAGTAGCGCGGACGCCAGCCACCGTAATATCCATAGCCGCCGCCGTACCCGTAGCCCCGACCATAACCGTAGCCGTAACCCGGGCCGTAGCCGCCATAGTAGCCGTATCCCGGACGGATGATATCGACGCAGCTGCGCTCCCATCGGTAACCATTCCAAAGCCGCCTGCAGCGCAGATACACTGGCTCGGCGGCGGTGCCGGCGAGATGGCTGGCGCCTGTCAGGGGCATCGCCTCGGCGCGCCCGCCGGCCAGCGTCCCGGCCCCGGCCAGCGCCGCCACGGTCGCGACAGCAAACATCAAACGACGCATGTCTCTTTCACTCCTCTGATCCCGTCAGGACCGCCGACAATATAAGGGCTCGGCCACCTTGGAAAATACCCCGGAACCATTGGATCTTGCACCTACGGTTCCGTGATGATCCGGAAAGGCCGAAATTATGGCATGGCGAAGACGAACAAGGCATGACCGGCGAATTCATTTCTTGTCCATTGACTGCGCACCGGTTAACCCCATCCCATGGGAAAGAGACTGATTCCACCGGAGCCGGCGGACATCGAGGACGTCGCTCTGCGCGACGCGCTCGAGGAGCGCTACCTTGCGTATGCACTGTCGACCATCATGCACCGGGCGCTGCCCGACGCGCGGGATGGCCTGAAGCCGGTGCACCGGCGCATCCTTTACGGCATGCGGTTGCTGCGCCTCGATCCGGGCACCACGTTCAAGAAATCTGCCAAGATCGTCGGCGATGTGATGGGCAGTTTCCATCCGCATGGCGACCAGTCGATCTACGACGCGCTGGTGCGTCTGGCGCAGGATTTCGCGTCGCGTTATCCGCTGGTGGACGGGCAGGGCAATTTCGGCAACATCGACGGCGATAATCCCGCCGCCTATCGTTACACCGAAGCGCGGATGACCGACGTCGCCCGCCTCCTGCTGGAAGGCATCGACGAAGACGCGGTCGAGTTTCGCCCCAACTACGATGGCCAGTCGAAAGAACCCTCGGTGCTGCCCGGCGGGTTTCCGAACCTGCTGGCGAACGGCGCACAGGGCATTGCGGTGGGCATGGCCACCGCAATCCCGCCGCACAATGCCGCTGAGCTTTGCGATGCTGCGCTGCATCTGATCGAGAAGCCCGACGCCAAATCGAAAGTGTTGCTGCGCTGGATCAAGGGGCCGGATTTCCCGACCGGCGGCATCATCGTCGATTCCAAGGAAAGCATCGCGGAAGCCTATGCCACCGGGCGTGGCTCGTTCCGCACCCGCGCCACCTGGAATCAGGAAGACGGCGCCCGCGGCACCTGGGTGGTGGTGATCACCCAGATTCCGTGGCTGGTGCAGAAGTCGCGGCTGATCGAGAAGATTGCCGAGCTGCTCAACGAGCGCAAGCTGCCGCTGGTCGGCGACGTTCGCGACGAATCCGCGGAAGACGTCCGCATCGTCATCGAGCCGAAGTCGCGCACGGTCGATCCGGCGCTGCTGATGGAATCGCTGTTCAAGCTCACCGAGCTCGAAAGCCGCATCCCGCTCAATCTCAACGTGCTGGTGAAGGGCCGCATCCCCAAGGTGCTCGGCCTCGCCGAAGTGCTGCGCGAATGGCTCGATCATTTGCGCGACGTGCTGCTGCGCCGCTCCAACTATCGCAAGACCCAGATCGAGCATCGGCTGGAAGTGCTCGGCGGTTATCTCATCGCCTATCTCAACCTCGACAAGGTGATCAAGATCATCCGCACCGAGGACGAGCCCAAGCCGGTCCTGATCAAGACCTTCACGCTCACCGAGGTCCAGGCCGACGCCATTCTCAACATGCGGCTGCGCTCTCTGCGCAAGCTAGAGGAGATGGAGATCCGGCGCGAGGACAAGGACCTGCGTGCGGAGTTGAAGGGCATCAAGTCGATCCTCGGCTCGGAAACCGAGCAATGGGCCAAGGTCGCCGAGCAGGTCCGCACCGTGCGCGACATGTTCGGCCCCAAGACCCTGCTCGGCAAGCGGCGCACCCAGTTTGCCGACGCGCCGGAGCACGATCTTGCGGCCATCGAAGAGGCGCTGGTCGAGCGCGAGCCGATCACGGTTGTTGTCTCCGACAAGGGCTGGGTCCGCACCCTGAAGGGCCAGGTCGCGGATCTGTCGAACCTGACCTTCAAGACCGACGACAGCCTTGGCTACGTGTTCTTCGCCGAAACCACCTCGAAGCTGCTGCTGTTTTCGACCAACGGCAAGTTCTACACTCTGGACGCAGCCAAGCTGCCCGGTGGGCGCGGCCATGGCGATCCGATCCGCATGTTCATCGACATGGAACAGGACGCCTCGATCGTCTCGCTATTCGTCAATACCGGTGGCCGCAAGTTCCTGGTGGTGAGCCATGACGGGCAGGGGTTCATCGTCAACGAGGACGACTGCGTCGGCAACACCCGCAAGGGCAAGCAGGTGCTGAACGTCACGCCACCGAACGAAGCGCGCGCGGTGACCACGGTCGACGGCGACAGCATTGCGGTGATCGGCGACAATCGAAAGATGCTGATTTTCGGGCTCGACCAGGTGCCGGAAATGGCGCGCGGGCGCGGCGTGCGGCTGCAGAAATACAAGGATGGTGGCCTGTCCGATATCGTCACGTTCGTTGCCAAGGATGGCTTGACCTGGCGCGATTCCGCCGGCCGCGAATTCAGCGCGACCAACAAGGAATTGACGGATTGGCGCGGCAACCGCGCCGACGCCGGCCGGCTGCCGCCGAAGGGCTTCCCGAAGTCCAACAAGTTCAGCAAGCCGATCGCCTAATAATATCCGCGCGTCGTGATTTGCCCGACGCGCGGTGGCGGTTACACTCCTCCCACACTTGCTGGTCGAGGGGATGGGAATGGTCCGTGAAAATGAAATCCGCGAAGGTGAAGTCGCCGTCGCATTGCCCCCGCCAACCGACGCCGGGCTGATCTTCATCGGCCGCATTCGCACGCCCTGGACCTCGCGGCTAGAGACGCCGCGGCAGGGACGTCAGGATGGGCCGGTCTGCCGCATCGAAATTTTCGATCCATGGGTGCCGGCGCTGAAAGGCCTCGATCTGTACCAGCAGGTCGAGGTGATCTATTGGCTGCACCAGTCTCGCCGGGATCTGGTGCTGCAGAGCCCGGCCAGCGACACCAATACCCGCGGGACCTTCTCGTTGCGCTCGCCGGTGCGGCCCAATCCGCTGGGGACGTCGATTGCCAAATTCGTCGGCATCGAGGGGGCGACCGTGCTGGTGCGCGGACTGGATTGCCTCGATGGCACGCCGCTGGTGGACCTGAAGCCGGACCGCTGCGCCTTCACCCCCATCGCGCCGCCGCAGCCGGGGGACTTTCAGGTCGGGGATACGTGATCGCCATCGCCGACCCGTTGCCGTCATGATTTCTGGCACGCCACCTTGCGCTCGTCGAACATCTCCGGCTGTCGGGCGAGCCCCACGGCCGGCGACATCAGGATGACCAGCGCCTGCAGGCCGAAGCCGGCCACCGCCAGGTAGAGGCAGGCTTCCGCGCCATAGGCGGCGCCGGTGATCGCGCCGATCCCTGCGCCGAGCGGACGCGCGGCATAGCTCATGATGTTGATGGCGGAGACGCGGCCGAGCAGGCGTGACGGCGTCACCGCCTGGCGCAGTGTTGTGGTGCTGATCACCCACAGGATCGGCCCCACCCCGAGGAAGAAGAAGCCGAGGCCGGCTAGCGCCGGGATCGGTGCATGGACGGTCAAAGCCAGGATGGCGGCCGCGAGGAAGCCCGAGATCGGTCCGAGCCCGACCACGGTGCCGAACGGCAGTCTGCGCAGCACCCGCGTCGCCAGCAGCGCGCCGATGATCATGCCGACGCCGTACATGGCCAGCGTCGTGCCGACGCCCGTGGCCGACAGATGCAGGTGGCGCACCGCGTACGGCACGAACACCGCGAGCACGATGAACGACGAGGTGTTGAAGATGAACTGGGTGATGAACACCGGTCGCAGCAGATGGTGGGTGAAGACGAAGGCGGCGCCTTCCTTGATCTCCTGCAGCGGATGACGCTGCGCTATCGGCTGCCGCGCTGGCTCCGGCACCCGCATCAGCATCGCGACTGCGATCACCGAGAGAGCCGCGGCAACACCGAACGCCGGCGCTGCCCCGAGAAACCCCACCAGCACGCCCCCGAGCGCAGGGCCTGCGGCGAACGCCACGGTGCGGGCCAGTTCGATGCGTGCGTTGGCCGCGGCGAGTGTGTCCGAATTGACCAGCGAGGGCACCAGCGCCGGTGCCGCGACGCTGTATATCACCGTGCCGCACACCGAGATGAAACCAAGCAGCGCCAGCAGCGGCATGGTCAGGAGCTTCAGCGAGATCAGTGCCAGGATGGCAAACAGCGCGATGGCGCGCAGAGCCTCGGCCGCGGTCATCAGCCAGCGCCGCGACATCCGGTCGGCCAGCAGGCCGGCGGGGATGGCGAACAGCATGAAAGGTAGCGTCAGTGCGGTCTGCAGCGCGCCGGTCTCTCCTTCGCCGACACCCAGCAGCAGCACGGCGACGATCGGGGCGGTGGCGAGCGCGATCTGCTCCGCGGATTGCGCGGCGAGGTTAGACCACGCCAGGCGATTGAACGAGGAGGGCAACTGCGGGGTGAGGGGAATCGGCATGGGTCCGGTCTTTCATCGTTGAATGACCCGACGGTAGGGGACGGCGAGGGGCCAACCCACCCGATTTCGGACATGCGGGCGGGAACACGGCCTTGGGATCAGATGCAGTTGCAAATTATTTGCAACAAAGGGCGTTCTGTGGTGTTCTGCCACCATGGATGCAAAAACCCCCTTGGGGCCATCGGAACCGATTCCGGCGGTGCCCCATGACATCATGCCGAACCGCGGCTGGCGCACCGCGCGTGGCGAGCCGTCGCTGGCCAATGTGTTCGGCTCGATCCGGGTGGCCAAAGGCGGCTCGTTCTGGCGCAAGCTGGCGGCCTTCCTCGGCCCTGGCTATCTCGTCGCCGTCGGTTACATGGATCCCGGCAACTGGGCGACCTCGCTCGCCGGCGGCTCCAAATTCGGCTACGCGCTGCTCACCGTCGCGCTGATCTCCAACATCATGGCGATCATCCTGCAGGCGCTGTGCGCACGGCTCGGCGTTGGTTCGGGCCGAGATCTGGCGCAGGCCTGTCGCGATGCGTTTCCGAAATGGGCGTCATGGCCGCTGTGGTTGTTCGCTGAGATCGCCATCACGGCGACCGATCTCGCCGAGATCATCGGCACGGCGATCGGGCTCAATCTGCTGTTCGGGATTCCGCTGGAAATCGGCGTGCTGATTACCGCGGTCGACGTGTTCGTCATCCTTGGCCTGCAGTGGCTCGGCTTCCGCTGGGTCGAGGCCTTCGTGGTGGCGCTGCTCGGCGTCATCGCCGCATGCTTCGCGGTGCAGATCGCGATGGCTGATCCGGACTGGGGCGCGGTGATTCGCGGCTTCGCCCCCACCGTCGACATCGTCGCCAACAAAGACATGCTCTATCTTGCGCTCGGTATTCTCGGGGCCACCGTGATGCCGCACAATCTCTATCTGCATTCGGGACTGGTGCAGACCCGCGGCTATGGCGACAGCGACGAGGACAAGCACGAGGCGATCAAGCTCTCCACCATCGATTCCACCATCGCGCTGTGCCTCGCGCTGACCATCAACGCTTCGATCCTGATCCTGGCCGCCGCCACCTTCAACAAGGCGGGCAAGACCGATGTCGCCGAGCTGGATCAGGCCCATGCCTTCCTGGCGCCGCTGCTGGGATCGGCGCTGGCGCCGACCCTGTTCGGCATCGCGCTGTTGTGCTGCGGCCTGAATTCGACCGTGACCGCGACGTTGTCGGGTCAGATCGTGATGGAAGGCTTCATCAACATCAAGGTGGCGCCCTGGCTGCGCCGCATGATCACTCGCATGATCGCCATCGTGCCGGCAGCGCTGGTGACGGTCTGGTACGGCGAGAAGGGCACCGGGCAGCTTCTGATCCTCAGCCAGGTGGTGCTCAGCCTGCAACTGCCGTTCGCGATCGTGCCGCTGGTGATGTTCACCGCAAGCCGGGCCAAGATGGGCGTGTTCGTGGCGCCGCGCTGGCTGACCATGGCGGCGGCTTTGATCGCGGCCATTATCATCGCGCTCAACGCCAAGCTGGTGCTGGATTTCGTGACTGGCTGATGCGGCGCCATGTGGTGGCGAGGTTCATCGCGTCGGCCGCTTCTCAATCGTTCTTGGTGTCGAAGTGCTGTCGTGCGGCCTGGATGTCCGGCATGTTATCGAACGCCCACATGCCGAGCGCTTTCACAGGCTCGGCCAGTGACCGACCGAGGTCGGTGAGTTCATAGTCGACCCGCGGCGGGATTGTCGGGAAGACAGTTCGGGTCACAAGGCCATCCCGCTCGAGGCCCCGCAGGGTCAGCGTCAGCATCCGCTGCGAGATGCCGCCGATCATTCGCTTCAGCTCGTTGAAGCGTTTCGTACCGTCAACCAGCAGCATGATGACCAGTACGCTCCATTTGTCGCCCACTCGGGCGAGGACCGTGCTGACCGCACGACAATCACTGTGCTCGGGTGCCTCGGTCAGGCCGAGAACATTGAGGTTACTTGGGTTGGTCGATGTGCGCGGGTTCAACGGATGTGTCCGGGTCTCAAAAATGTGCCTTCTTGCGGGATATAAGCGCGGTCACTCATATAGTCTAGGGTACAATTTTATACCTAATACCAAAAGGTGACTAATGAGTGGGACCAAACTTCTGCATATCGACGCCAGCATTCTTGGCGGCAATTCCGTCTCCCGGCAGCTCTCCGCGGCGGTCGTAGACCGCTTGCACAAGGCATCGCCCAGGCTGAACGTGACTTACCGCGATATCGGCTCCGCGCCGCTGTCGCATCTCTCGGGCGCCCATCTGGCCGCCGCCCACGGGGCGGTGCCCGAAACTGTCGCCATGGAACAGGACATTTCTGCCAGCCAAGCCGTGCTGGATGAGTTCCTGGCGGCGGACATCGTGGTCATCGGCGCGCCGATGTACAATTTTACCATTCCGAGCCAGCTCAAGGCCTGGATCGATCGCATCCTGGTTGCCGGCAAGACCTTCAGTTATTCCGAGAAGGGCGTACAGGGCCTGGCTGGCGGCAAGCGGGTGATCGTCGTTGTCTCGCGCGGCGGCTTCTACGGCGCCGATACGCCGTTCGCGGCGGGGGAGCACCTGGAGACCTATCTGCGCTGGGTGTTCGGTTTTATCGGCGTCACCGATCTCGAGATCATCAGCGCCGACGGAATCCAGATCAGCCCCGAGCAGCGCGAGAAGGCGCTCTCCGCGGCATTGCAGGCTGCCACCAGCCTCCGCGCAGCCTGAGACGCGATCGGCACGCGTTGATAATCAAAATGAGAAAATTCAGCTAAATATTTTATTTTATTGGCAGAAAGTCAGTCCTGCGGCTCCGCGATGCCGCCATTGGCGTCGACGCGGAGCCAACCGCTCGGGGCCAGCCGCTGTTGCGGCAGGAAGCGCCCTTTGTAGTCCATCTTCTTCGAGCCTTCGATCCAGTAGCCGAGATAGACGTAAGGAAGCCCCATCCGGCGCGCCCGTGTGATGTGGTCGAGGATCATGAAGGTGCCCAGCGAGCGGTCGCGCTCGTCGGGCTCGAAGAACGAATACACCATCGACAGTCCGTCGCTGAGGACATCGGTCAGCGCAACCGCGATCAGGCGGTCGCCGCGTCCGGTGATGCCGCTGTCGGCGTTGCGGGTGCGGTATTCGATCAGCCGGGTCTGGACGTGGCTGTCCTCCACCATCATGGCGTAATCGAGCACCGTCATGTCGGCCATCCCGCCATGGCGATGCCGCTCGTCCAGGTAGGCGCGAAACACCGAATACTGTTCGGATGTCGGCGCCGCGGCGCGCAGTTCGCCGACGATGTCGCTGTTGCGCGCCAGCACCTTGCGGAAGTTGCGGGATGGGCGGAATTCGTTGGCGATCACCCGCACCGACACGCAGGCCCGGCAATTGTCGCAGGCCGGCCGGTAGGCGATGGATTGGCTGCGGCGGAAGCCGCCATGGGTCAGCAGGTCATTGAGATCGCCGGCTTTGTCTCCGACGAGGTGCGTAAACACCTTGCGCTCGTGCCGCCCCGGCAAATAAGGGCACGGCGAGGGCGCCGTGAGATAGAATTGCGGGGTATCGCGCGAATGCTGCGTCACGGAACTTGGGGGCCTCCGGATAACGTATGATCGCTGCCCGGAGTGTAGCGGTCAACGTGTTTCGAATTCGTCACACCGTGCGGGCCGGCTGGAACGCGGCGACCCGTGCGGAGCTGTTGATAATCACCGTGCCGAGCACGATGTCGTGCAGCAGGCGCTTGCGGCCGTTCAACAGGCCGACCAGCACGACCAGCGGGCTCAGGACCGAGATCGATACCCAGAACAGCACGGGGTGCACTGCACCGAGCACGAAATAGCCGGGAGCGCCGTACCAGGTACGCAGTTGCAGGTCCATCAGCCGCATGCCGACGGTGGCGGAATGCGGGCCGCCCAATGTCATGCCGTAATAGATCAGTGCCCAGATCACCGAGAACGGCGTTACCAGCCCGAACAGCATCCAGCCTAGGCTCAGCGTCAGCACGCCGAAGATGGCAATGAAGATGATCGACAGCAGGATCGGAATCGACAGCACGATCAGGTCGATGATGAAGGCCACGACCCGGCGAATCAGCACGCCGCGGAACAGCTCCGGCTGAGTCGCGGGATCATACGCGTGAGGCTGTGCGTCAAAGCCGCCGCCACTGCGCCAAGTCGTCCCAGTCTGATAGCCATTGCCACGCGATGAGTCGGACATTTCAAGTTCCCTCCGGACCACCGAAAGATGGATATCCCCAAATTGGGGCACAAGAGGGAGGTCCGGGCCGGAACCCGGGCTCGCCGGATTAAAAATCAGACAGACATTAGCGATGCGCCTTCAGCATCTCGGCGACCTTGGGTGCGAAGTAGGTCAGCACGCCGTCGGCGCCGGCGCGCTTGAACGCCAAAAGGCTTTCCAGCATCGCGCGGTCGCCGTCGATCCAGCCATGGCCGGCGGCGGCTGCGATCATCGCGTATTCGCCGGACACCTGATAAGCGAAGGTCGGCATCGCGAAGGTGTCCTTCACGCGGCGCACAATATCGAGATAGGGCAGGCCGGGTTTTACCATCACCATGTCGGCGCCCTCGGCGATGTCGAGTTCGACCTCGCGCAGCGCTTCGTCGGAATTGGCTGAGTCCATCTGATAGGTGCGCTTGTCGCCGGTCAGCGTTTTCGACGAACCGATGGCGTCGCGGAACGGGCCGTAGAAGGCGGATGCGTATTTCGCGGCATAGGCCATGATCTGCACATCGATCAGGCCGGCGTGGTCGAGCGCCTCGCGGATGGCGCCGACGCGGCCGTCCATCATGTCCGACGGCGCGATAATGTCGCAGCCGGCTTCCGCCTGCACCAGCGCCTGCTTCACCAGCACTGCGACGGTCTCGTCGTTGAGGATGGTGCCGTCACGGAGCAGGCCGTCATGGCCATGGCTGGTGAACGGGTCGAGCGCGACATCGCACAGGATGCCGATGTCGGGGAATTCCTTCTTGATGGCGCGCGTCGCACGGCACACCAGGTTGTCCGCATTGAGCGCTTCGCTGCCGACATCGTCGCGCAGCGACGGGTCGGTGTAGGGGAACAGGGCGATGCAGGGAATGTCGAGCTTGGCGGCGCGCTCCGCATCACGCACCGCCTGGTCGACGGTCAGGCGGTCGACGCCGGGCATCGACGCCACCGGAAGGCGCTTGTCGCTGCCGTCCACCACGAACATCGGCCAGATCAGGTCGTCGGTGGTGATCACGTTTTCGCGCACCATCCGGCGCGCCCATTCGGCTTTCCGGTTGCGGCGCGGGCGAACGGCCAGATCCAGGGTGGGGGCGGCAACTGCGGTGTCCCGCTGCTCGCCGCGCATCTCGATCGGCCGTCCAAACTTAATCGCCATGATCAGGTCTCCGTTTGACGTCAAGATCTAGCATCCCACGCCGCTGCCGTCATCGGACGATCGCGGGTTGATTTTGGTCGTATATAGGGACAATGAAGGCGACTGGCGTGGACATAATGCCCATGCCGCCGTCGACATCGACCGATATCGAGATGACCGCGATCTTTCATGAGTGACCCGACCACGCACGATCACGCCGCGCGCGACACCATGCCGATGACATCGGCGGTGGCCGCGAACGCATCCGAATCCGGCGACGGCGCCTGGACGCGGCGGCTGGTGATTTTCCTGCGGGTGATGGCGGTGCTTGCCATCATCAAGGGCCTCTATCATTGGGCCCAGGTCACCGGCTTCATCGGCGGCGAAGACGAGGCGTTCGAAAATCAGTCGATGGCCTGGCAGACCGCGACGGTTTACTTCGCGGTGATCGAACTCGTCGCGGCGGTCGGGTTGTGGCTCGCGACACCGTGGGGCGCGGTGGTGTGGCTGACCTCCGTGGTGTCGATGGCGGTGATCGAGCTGATGTTTCCCACCATCTATGGCGGCAGCATCGCGATCATCGGGGTCGAAGGCGTTCTGCTGCTCGGCTATCTCGCGTTGGCGTGGATGGCAGCACTGGAGCGGCCGCCATAGAGATGCGCGGTGCAGGCAACGCGCGACGCGGAATTTGAGAACGCGAGCGTGATAGAGCGACAAGAACTTGGCGACACGACCTCGCGAAGCGAGATGGCCGCAAGATTTTTGCGGTGCGGGGAATAAGAACTTTTCAATTGTATCGAAATGACACTCGTTTTTTTACGTATGCGGGCCGCCATAGTTATCGAATTTTGAACGGCGAACGGGCACAGGTCTTACCGCAATATTTCGAATTTGAACGGTCCTGTTCCGGAACGCGACAGCGCGTCAGACGAAGCGTGAACAGAGCGACCTTTTCCTCAATTAAAGATTACAAAAAGCCCTTTGTTTTCGGGCTTAATCGAGGATTCACTCTCTTAAATTCATGATCTCTTTATGCTGTTGTTTAAGCTGATCTTCAAAAGCGACCCTTACGTTCGCGTTATCAGACGGGACACAAGTTTCGTCGCACAAGTCGATAAAACGACGACAGGGGAAGTGTCATGATTAAAGCCGTAGCTACGGCGGTTGAACCCGTTGAACGCGACGCCGGCAAGCAGGCCGTGCAGCCGCTCTATCTTGAAGCACTGACTTTGGTAGAGCGTCTGCACCGCCGCCTGCTCGACGTCATCAAGGACGAGTTCGATCGTCGCGGCCGCGCCGACATCAATTCGGTGCAGGCGTTGTTGCTCTACAATATCGGCGACAAGGAACTGACGGCGGGCGAACTGCGCACCCGCGGTTATTATCTCGGCTCGAACGTCTCGTACAATCTGAAGAAGCTTGTCGAGATGGGCTTCCTCGATCATCAGCGTTCGCGCGTTGATCGTCGCTCCGTGCGCATCCGTCTGACCGCCCAGGGCCAGGAAATCCGCCGCATCGTCGACGCGCTGTATCAGAAGCACGTCAAGACGGTGGAGCAGGTTGGTGGCATCTCGAACGAGGAGTTCGCGAGCCTCAACAAGTCGCTGCATCGCCTGGAGCGCTTCTGGACCGACCAGATCCTGTATCGGCTCTGAGTTCGATCAAACCACAATTACGGGCACACCGGCGCAAGACGGGTGGCCCCACGACACAACAACAATTTCCCCTGCCATGCGCCGATCCGGTCTCCGGGTCGGTGCTTTTTTGTCGAGACGCACGTTAAGCTCCTGATGCTCGCAAACACGCGGCGCACCGGGACGTCGTCATGCTCCTATCGGGACCGCTTTCGAAGCTCACCGTCTGGTACAACACCAAATGTCCGGTCGGTAACGCCGGTATCGATTGGCAGCGCAGCCGGCTGGTGCGTGCGGCGCGGGCCGGTGCAATCGAGTTCCAGGACATTAATTTCGAACCGGAAGCGCTCTCCCGCTTCGGCGCACGGCTCGAGGATGTCCGGCGCCGGTTGTACGGTGTGGACGCGGAGGGGCGGCTGTATGTCGGGGCCGACTGCGCTATCGCCATCTGGCTGAGGACGCCGGGCGAGGGATGGCTCGGGCGCCTGCTCGGCCTGCCGGTGGTTCGCTCGGTCACGCGTTTCGGCTACGATCGCTTCGCCGATGGGCTTTACGCTTGGAATCGGTGGAAGGGGCATTGGTAGGCTGGACACGGGATTTGCCGGCTAAATGACACCAAAGCCGGCCGAAAAGCTCCATATCTGGTATAATAACAGCCACGCGGCACCGGAACTTGGTTATCCCTTCCAGATATGGTATCCCGCGCAAACAGCTTTCGATTGCAACCGTGACCGTTCGCGCCCTGGCCAAAAAGGGCCGCGGCGGTGGAGATATTTCCGCCCATGAGCTCGTCCGCCAAACCCTCGACCAACACCTCGATCACCGACTCGTTTTTCTCCGCCTCGCTTGCTGAAGCCGACCCGGAGATCGCCGCCGCCATCCAGGGTGAACTCGGTCGTCAGCGGCATGAAATCGAGCTGATCGCGTCGGAAAACATCGTCAGCCGCGCCGTGCTGGAGGCGCAGGGCTCGGTGATGACCAACAAGTACGCGGAAGGCTATCCGGGCGCGCGCTATTACGGCGGCTGCGAATTCGTCGATGTGGCCGAAAACCTCGCCATCGACCGCGCCAAGCGGCTGTTCGGTGCTAATTTCGCCAACGTCCAGCCGAACTCGGGCAGCCAGATGAACCAGGCGGTGTTCCTGGCGCTGCTGCAGCCCGGCGACACCTTCATGGGCCTCGATCTTGCGGCGGGTGGCCATCTCACCCACGGCGCTCCGGTCAACATGTCCGGCAAATGGTTCAAGCCGGTGCACTACACGGTGCGCCGCGAAGACCAGATCATCGACATGGACGCGGTGGCGAAGCAGGCCGAAGAGGTCAAGCCGAAGCTGATCATCGCCGGCGGCTCGGCCTATTCCCGGGCCTGGGACTTCAAGCGTTTCCGCGAGATCGCCGACAGCGTCGGCGCGTACTTCCTGGTGGATATGGCCCACTTTGCCGGTCTGGTCGCCGGCGGCGTCCATGCCTCGCCGGTGCCGTATGCCCATGTCACCACCACGACAACCCACAAGTCGCTGCGCGGCCCGCGCGGCGGCCTGATCCTGTCCAACGACGAGGTTCTCGCCAAGAAGCTGAATTCGGCGATCTTCCCCGGTCTGCAGGGTGGCCCGCTGATGCATGTGATCGCCGCCAAGGCGGTGGCGTTTGCCGAAGCGCTGCGGCCGGACTTCAAGATCTACGCGAAGAATGTCGTGGAAAATGCCAAGGCGCTTGCGGAATCACTGCGCGCAAATGGCTTCGATATCGTTTCCGGCGGCACCGACAACCATCTGATGCTGGTGGATCTGCGGCCCAAGGGCCTGAAGGGCAATGTGTCCGAGAAGGCGCTGGTTCGCGCCGCGATCACCTGCAACAAGAACGGCATCCCGTTCGATCCCGAGAAGCCGTTCGTGACCTCCGGTATCCGGCTGGGCACCCCGGCGGCAACCACCCGCGGCTTCGGCGTCTCGGAGTTCAAGCAGGTCGGCGCGCTGATCTCGGAAGTGCTGAATGCGGTGGCGCAGTCCAGCGACGGCAAGGCCCCGCTGGTCGAGGCCTCGGTCAAGGAGCGGGTCAAGGAATTGACCGATCGCTTCCCGATCTACCAGTAAGGCTGAGTCAAAAGTAAAGGTCCTGCTGGATGCGCTGCCCGAGCTGTAACAGCCTCGATACCCAGGTGAAGGATTCCCGGCCGACCGAAGACTCGGCCGTGATCCGGCGCCGGCGCGTCTGCATGGCCTGCAATTTCCGCTTCACCACCTTCGAGCGAGTGCAGCTGCGCGAACTCACCGTGATCAAGCGCAACGGGCGGCGGGTGCCGTTCGATCGCGACAAGCTGGTACGTTCGCTGCAGATCAGCCTGCGCAAGCGCCCGGTCGAGCCGGAGCGGGTGGAAAAGATGGTCTCGACCATCGTCCGCGAGCTGGAAAGCGGCGGCGAAGCCGAAGTCTCCTCGGAGGCGATCGGAGAGATCGTGATGGAGCATCTGCGCCAGCTCGACGACGTGGCCTATGTGCGCTTCGCCTCGGTCTATCGCAATTTCCGCGAAGCCAAGGATTTCGAGGCCGTGCTCGGCGAACTCTCAGGCGACGACGAGCCGCGCCCGCTGCTCGTGCGAAAATGATCTTCCGCATCCTGGAGGGTCGAGTCGCGCAGGAGTTCAACGACGCCAAAGCCGCCGACCGGCGTTATATGCAACTGGCGCTGGCGCTGGGACGACGTGGCCGCGGCCGCACCTGGCCCAATCCCGCCGTCGGCGCCGTTGTGGTCAAGGATGGAGTCATCCTCGGCCGTGGCTGGACCGCGCCGGGTGGCCGGCCCCACGCGGAGCCGCAGGCGCTGGCGCGGGCCGGCGAGGCTGCACGAGGCGCCACGCTCTATGTCACCCTTGAGCCCTGTTCCCATTACGGCAAGACGCCGCCCTGCTGCGACGCGGTGATATCAGCCGGCATCGCGCGGGTGGTCAGTGCCGTCGAGGATCCTAACCCCGAAGTGGCCGGGCAGGGCCATGCGCGGCTGCGCGCCGCCGGCGTCACGGTCGATGTCGGTTTGTACGCGGATGAGGCGGCGCGCGACCATGCCGGGCACTTCCGCCGCGTCCGCGACAAGCGCCCCCATGTCATTCTCAAGCTCGCAGTCTCGTCCGACGATCGTATTGCCGCGGCCGGGCACACGCCGGTGGCGATCACCGGCGCCGCGGCACAGGCCCGCGTCCACCTGCTGCGGGCGCAGAGCGACGCCATCCTTGTCGGTATTGGCACCGTGCGGGCAGATGATCCGCTGCTGACCTGCCGGCTGCCGGGTATGGAGGGGCTATCCCCGGTGCGGGTAGTGCTGGATACCCATTTGCGCCTGAAGCCGGCGAGCCGGCTGGCCAAAACCGCCCGCCAGACGCTGCTCTGGGTGGTGACGGGGCCGTCGTCCGAAGCGCCGGCCGCTGCCATTCTCGGCGCCGAGGGCGCGCAGATTGTCAGGCTCCCGGCGGGGCCGGCTGGCCTCTCGCTTCCGGACGTCCTGCACGACCTGGCGCGTCGCGGCATCACGCGGCTGATGGTGGAGGGCGGCGCCAGGGTTGCGGCATCGTTCGTCGGCGCCGGCCTTGTCGACGAGATCTGGCTGTTGCGCGGACCCCGGGCCATCGGTGACGACGGCGTGCCTGCGCTGGACGCAATGCCGCTGACGGCCATCACCCAGTCGCTGGACTGGCTGACACGTGCTACCGAAACCCTCGGTTCCGACACTCTGACGATCTACGAGCGCGCTTAAATGTTCACAGGTATCATCACCGATGTCGGCGACATCGCCAGCCTCTCGCCGACGGCACAAGGCCAGCTGCACCGGCTGCGCATCACCTGCCGTTATGACCAGACCACGATTGCCGATGGCGCCTCGATCGCCTGCAACGGCGTCTGCCTGACCGTGGTCGCCTCCGGCGTCACGGACGGCCTGACCTGGTTCGATGTCGATGCCGCGGCTGAGACCCTGCGCATGACCACGGCGCGGGAATGGACCAAAGGCACCCGGCTCAACCTCGAGCGTGCGCTCAAGATCGGCGACGAGCTCGGCGGGCATATCGTCGCCGGCCATGCCGACGGCATCGCCACCATCGTCGTGCGCGACGATCTGCCCGATATGGCGCGTTTTGAGCTGCGCGCGCCGCGGGAGCTCGCCCGCTTTATCGCGCCCAAGGGTTCGATCACCCTTGATGGCGTCTCGCTGACCGTGAACACGGTGGCGGACGACATTTTTTCCGTGCTGATCATCCCGCACACGTTGACGGTGACCACGCTGGGCGACTGGCAGGCCGGCCGCGAGGTCAATATCGAGGTCGATCTAATGGCCCGCTATGCCGCACGGCTGACCGAGATGCGCGTGTAGACAGCGCTGCCGCTGTCGCTCAAAATGCCCTCTATCTGGCTCGCCTTGGGGGGACTGCATGTCGGCGTTCAACGACTATCCGATTGCAACGCTGGCCGACATCGTCCGTTTCGAAACCGAAAAAACGCTCGAACAGCGTTTCGATGCGCACAGCGTCTACGAGATCTTCCAGAAGGGCGCCGCGCGCTTTCCGGACCGCACCGCGCTCACCATGCTGATGACCGGTGCCGACGATGAGGCGCCGCGCCTCGTCTCCTACCGGCAACTGCTCGAGGGCGTCACCCGCGCCGCCAACCTGTTCAGCGCGATCGGCGGCCCCGCGCCCGGCGTGGCCTACATTCTGCCGAGCCTGGTGGAGACCCACTTCACGCTGTGGGGGGCGGAGGCCGCGGGTTACGCGGTGCCGATCAATTTCCTGCTGCAGGCCCAGAACATCGCCGACCTGGTCCGCGCCTCCGGCGCCACCATTCTGGTTGCGCTCGGACCCCACCCGCAGCTGGATATCTGGGACAAAGCCGTCGCCGTCGGCAAGCTGCTGCCCGACCTCAAGTTGGTGCAGGTGGCGGTGTCCGATGCGCCGTTGCCGGACGGCGTGATCGGCTTCGCATCGACCCTGAAACTGCAGGACGGCAGCGCGCTTACGTTCGGCAAGCCGCGCGGCGGCGACGATGTTGCGGCCTATTTCCACACCGGCGGCACCACCGGTCTGCCCAAGCTCGTGGTTCATACCCACCGCAACCAGATCGCGGCGGCGTTCGGCGGCACCATCCTGCAGGATCTCAGCGAGACCGATGTGCTGACCAACGGCCTGCCGTTATTCCATGTCGCGGCAACGATCTCGTGCGGGCTGTCGTTCTTCATCGCCGGCGCCAATGTGCTCGTGCTGTCGCCGGCTGGCATGCGCAATCCGGTCGTCATCAAGAATTTCTGGCGCATCGTCGAGCGTTATCGTGCCACCGTGATCGGCGGCGTGCCGACGGCGCTGGCCGCCCTGATCAATGTGCCGGTCGATGCCGACATCTCGTCGGCGCGCTACAGCATTTCCGGCGCATCGCTGCTGCCGCGCACCGTCGCGGAAAAATTCCAGGCGATCACCGGCACCAAGGTGCACGAAATTCTCGGCATGACCGAAACCGGCGGGCTGGTGGCGATCGATCCGGCGGCGGCCGAGCCGGTGCCGGGCTCGGTCGGCTGCCGGTTGCCCTACACCAGCGTCGTGGTGCGCAGGCTCAATCCCGACTGCACGCTCGGTGATGCCTGTGCCCCGCGCGAGATCGGTGTGCTGACCGTATCGGGGCCGAACGTGACGCCGGGCTATCGCGACCCCGCCCACAATGCCGGCTCGCTGCGTGACGGCCAGCTCAACAGCGGCGATCTTGCCTATACCGACGAGCAGGGGCGGCTGTTCATCGCCGGCCGCTCCAAGGACCTGATCATCCGCAGTGGCCACAACATCGACCCGCAGCTGATCGAGGACGCGCTGCTGGCGCATCCGGCGGTGGCGATGGCGGCGGCGGTGGGGCAGCCGGATCGCTATGCCGGTGAGCTGCCGGTCTGTTATGTGGCGCTGAAGCCCGGTGCACAGGTGAGCGCCGACGACCTCAGGGCCTTCGCCGAGCCCCATATCGCGGAGCGGCCGGCCTGGCCGAAGCAAGTCTTCGTCATCGATGCGATCCCGATGACCAGCGTCGGCAAGATATTCAAGCCGCAATTGCGCAACGATGCGGTGCAGCGGCTGCTCGCGGACCGGATCGCGGAGGCCGCCGGCGACGGCGATGTCGGTATTGAGGTCACCGCCGGTGGCAAGCGTGGCACCGATGTGACGGTGACCTTGCATGCCAAACATGCACCCAGGCGGTCTGCCATCGAAGCGGTGCTGGAAGGATACCTGTTTGATTACAAAGTGCTGCCGTGAGCGGGTCGCATCCGGAGGCGGCTCGCAAGATTCCGCCGATCGATGCCCGTGACGCACTGACCATCGCCCGCATCGTCAAGGTCAATCATGCCGGCGAATTCGGTGCCATCAGAATTTATTCCGCCCAGATCGTCGTCTCCGGATGGCTCTGGCCTGATTGTCGGCCCGCGCTGTCGGAGATGCTTCGGCACGAACGCAATCACTGTGCGATTTTTGGTGCGGCGATGCCGTCCCGGCAATCGCGGCCATGTCGTGTCATGCACTTCTGGAGTTACGGCGGCTGGTTGCTTGGTTTCCTCACGGCATGTCTGGGTCGGCAGGGGATCTGGGCCTGTACGGCAGCGGTCGAGGCCGCCGTGCATCGTCATCTCGACGATCAACTTCATTTCCTGAAAGACCGCGACGCGGAACTGCACAAGATCATCCTGTCGATCCGGGAGGAGGAATTGGCGCATCTGCATCACGCCGAGGCGCAATTGCGGTCGCCAGGGGTGTTTCTTCGTGGTTTGCGCGCAACTATCGCGGTGGTGACGGACGGCCTGATCTGGTTGTCCACCTGGGGAGATTCCAGCCGAATGGCACGCGCCCTGAAATTGAGCCTGCTCGAAAGGTAAGCGGTCCATGCTGGGGGGCTGCCCGACGATCCGACCTCCGCCTCGCGCAGATCTCGATTGTCGGGCAGTATTAGGCTTGGCTTCCTGCTGCGCTGCGACTAAAACCCGCCAGCCCCATTCAGAAGACGACCGGAACGAACGATGGCCGACGCCCGACGCGCACCTTTGAAAGACCAGACCGACATTCGCGGCGCCCGCGCGCTGATCGTCGAGGCACGGTTCTATGATGACATTCAGGACGCTCTGCTGGACGGCGCGCGCGCCGAACTGGATGCGGCTGGACTGACCCATGATATCCTGACCGTTCCCGGCGCGCTGGAGATTCCGGCGGCAATCGCGATCGCGCTCGATGCCGCCGAGAAGACCGGTAAGCCGTACGATGCGGTGATCGCGCTCGGCTGCGTGGTGCGGGGCGACACCATCCATTTCGAAATCGTTTCGATGGAATCCTCGCGCGCGCTGATGGACCTGTCAGTGGCGCGCCGCATTCCGCTCGGCAACGGCATCATCACTGTCAACACCGACGAGCAGGCCTGGGCGCGGGCGCGCAAGGGCGAACTCGACAAGGGAGGTGACGCGGCGCGCGCGGCACTGGCGATGCTGCGCATCAAGCGCCGTTTGGCAAGGGCGTGATCATGCCGGATCCGAAGAAAGCCGACGCCAAGAAAACTGACTCGAAGAAAGCTGACCCTAAGAAAGGCGATGGCAAAGCCAACCGGCGCGGGGCCGCACGGCTTGCAGCGGTCCAGGCGCTTTACCAGATGGACATCGCCGGCGCGGGCATCAACGATATCTTCGCCGAGTTCGAAAGCCACTGGCTTGGCAACGAGATCGAGGGCGACACTTATTTACCGGCCGAAGCCGCGTTCTTCCGCGACGTCGTCTCCGGGGTGGTCCGCGACCAGGCCCAGATCGATCCGCTTCTGGATGATGCGCTGTCCAAGGGCTGGCCGCTGAAACGCATCGACGCCATCCTGCGTGCTGTGCTGCGGGCAGGGGCCTACGAACTTGAGCACCGCAAGGACGTTCCGGCCCGCGTCGTGATCAAGGAATATGTCGACGTCGCCAACGCCTTTGTCGATCGTGACGAGACCGGCCTCGTCAATGCGGTGCTCGACCAGCTCGGCCGCCACTTCCGCGCCGAGGAATTCACGCGGGCCGGCGGCTAGCCATGACCGCGTCCGGTGTCAGCGCATCCGGTGAAGATTCGCTGATCGCCCGCTATTTCCGGCCGCTCGCCACCGATCCCGGCGCTTTCAACCTGGTCGACGATGCCGCCATCCTGACATCGTTAGGCGACGATCTGGTGGTCACCACCGATGCCGTCGTCGAAGGCGTGCATTTTCTTGCCGCCGATCCGCCCGACACCATCGCGCGCAAGGCGCTGCGGGTGAACCTGTCCGATTTGGCCGCCAAGGGCGCGGCGCCGGCCGGTTTCGTGTTGACGCTGGCGCTGCGTGACGCCGACGATGCCTGGCTGTCGTCGTTCGCGCGGGCGCTTGGCGAGGACGCGGCCACGTTCGGCTGTCCCATTCTGGGAGGGGACACGGTGTCGACGCCAGGCCCGCTGATGATCTCGATCACCGCCTTCGGCCGGGTGCCGCCGGGCCGGATGGTTCGCCGCACCGGCGCGAAGGCCGGCGACCGGATCTGCGTCACCGGCACGATCGGCGATGCGGCGCTCGGTCTTGACGTGCTGCGGGACGGCAAGGTCGCTGCGGCGCTGGCCGACGATGCGGCGTCCCGTGTCGCACTGGTCGGCCGCTACCGGGTGCCCGCGCCGCGGAATGCACTTGCGGTCGTGGTGCGCGATCATGCCAGCGCCGCCATGGATGTGTCGGATGGTCTGGCCGGCGATCTCGCCAAGCTCTGCGCGGCGTCGGGCGTCTCCGCCAGGATTGAGGCCGATGCCGTCCCGGTGTCGCCGGCGACCCGGGCCGCGCTGGCGAAGGGGGCGGCGACCCTGGAAACCATCCTGGCCGGCGGCGACGACTACGAGGTGCTGTGCACCGTGCCCGAGAATCGCCTGGCGGATTTCCTGGCCCAGGCGGTCGGGACGGGCGTTGCCGTGACCGAGATCGGCGCCGTGCTGGCAGGGTCGTCGGCCCCGGCCTTTGTCGACGGGCAGGGGCGCACGATCGCCCTTTCACGCTTGTCCTATAGCCATTTCTGAGCGTTTCCCGGTCTTCACCGCAAGCGTTGACCTATTGTTGGGAGGCGCGCGCCCGGCGCCTGCCGCGTGGCGTTGCGTCGGGGGGACGATTTTGGCATTGTTCGCGCCGAATTAAGGCAGCTTCTGCCTTTTGGCGGGGCCTGCCTTATTTTTTGACGTCCTCCGGCTTTCGGGGTGAGGGGACGTCGTGGGGAAACAAATAAGGATTGAGGCTGAATTCATGACAACTCTATGGTTGATCGTGCTCGCTGGAGCACTCTCCATTGTCTACGCCATCTGGGCGACCTCGTCGGTCCTCAGCGCTGACGCTGGCAACGCCCGTATGCAGGAAATTGCCGCTGCCGTTGCCGAAGGCGCACAGGCTTACCTGCGCCGCCAATACACGACCATCGCGATCGTCGGTGTCGTCATCTTCGCACTGCTGGCTTACTTCCTCGGTCTGCCGGTCGCGGTCGGCTTCCTGATCGGCGCTGTGCTGTCCGGTGCCGCTGGCTTCATCGGCATGAACGTGTCGGTTCGCGCCAACGTGCGGACCGCGCAGGCGGCGACCAAGTCGCTGGCTGGCGGGCTCGAACTCGCCTTCAAGGCAGGCGCCATCACCGGCATGCTGGTGGCCGGTCTCGCTCTGCTCGGCGTCACCATCTACTTCGGCTATCTGACGCACTTCCTCAATCTCGCTCCGAACAGCCGCACGGTGATCGACGCCCTGGTGGCGCTCGGCTTCGGCGCCTCGCTGATCTCGATCTTCGCCCGTCTCGGCGGCGGCATCTTCACCAAGGGCGCTGACGTCGGCGGCGATCTCGTCGGCAAGGTCGAAGCCGGTATTCCGGAAGACGATCCGCGCAACCCGGCGACCATCGCCGACAACGTCGGCGACAACGTCGGTGACTGCGCCGGCATGGCCGCCGACCTGTTCGAGACCTATGCGGTGACCGCGGTCGCCACCATGGTGCTGGCCGCGATCTTCTTTGCCAAATCGGCATTGCTGGTCAACATGATGACATTGCCGCTCGCGATTGGCGGCATCTGCATCATTACCTCGATCATCGGCACGTTCTTTGTGAAGCTCGGCGCCAGTCAGTCGATCATGGGCGCGCTGTACAAGGGACTGATCGCCACCGGCGTTCTGTCGCTGGTCGGCGTCGGCTTCGTGATCAACCAACTGATCGGCTTCGGTCCGCTGGCAGGCGTCAACTACACTGGTTTGGCGCTGTTCGAATGCGGCATCGCGGGTCTTGCGGTGACGGGTCTGCTGATCTGGATCACCGAATACTACACCGGTACGGACTATCGTCCGGTGAAATCGATTGCCCAGGCCTCCGTCACCGGCCACGGCACCAACGTGATCCAGGGTCTGGCGATCTCGATGGAGTCGACCGCGCTTCCGGCAATCGTCATCATCGCCGGCATCCTGGTCACCTACGGCCTTGCGGGGCTGTTCGGCATTGCGATCGCGACCACCACCATGCTGGCGCTGGCCGGCATGGTGGTCGCGCTCGACGCCTTCGGTCCGGTCACCGACAATGCCGGCGGCATTGCCGAAATGGCCGGTCTTCCCAAGGAAGTGCGCAAGGCCACCGACGCGCTCGACGCGGTCGGTAACACCACCAAGGCGGTGACCAAGGGCTACGCCATCGGCTCCGCCGGCCTCGGCGCGCTGGTGTTGTTTGCGGCCTACAACGAAGACCTCAAGTTCTTCGTGGCCAACGCGGCACCGAACTCCTACTTCGCCGGCGTCGCACCGGACTTCTCGCTCAACAACCCCTACGTCGTGGTCGGCCTCCTGTTCGGTGGTCTGCTGCCGTACTTGTTTGGCGCGATGGGCATGACGGCGGTCGGCCGCGCGGCCGGCGCCATCGTGGAGGAGGTGCGTCGCCAGTTCCGTGAAAAGCCGGGCATCATGCAGGGCAAGGACAAGCCGGATTACGGCAAGGCCGTTGACCTTCTGACCAAGGCGGCGATCAAGGAAATGATCATTCCGTCGCTGCTGCCGGTGTTGTCGCCGATCTTTGTCTACTTCGTGATCTACGCGATCGCGGGTGGCGGAGTGGCCGGCAAGTCGGCGGCCTTCTCGGCCGTGGGCGCCATGCTGCTCGGCGTCATCGTGACCGGCCTGTTTGTCGCGATTTCGATGACCTCGGGCGGCGGCGCCTGGGACAACGCCAAGAAGTACATCGAGGACGGCCATCACGGCGGCAAGGGATCCGATGCCCACAAGGCGGCGGTGACCGGTGATACCGTCGGCGACCCCTACAAGGATACGGCGGGCCCCGCCGTCAACCCGATGATCAAGATCACCAACATCGTCGCGCTGCTGCTGCTGGCGATCCTCGCCCACTAAGCCGTTCGGCGTCTGTTGGATAAGGAAGGGTCCGCACCAGCGCGGGCCCTTTCGGTTTTTGTGCTGGCGCTATCTCGATGTGAACTGACGTTCACATCCCATGCACGGTGTTGTCGTTCGAAATGATAAATTGATGTTAGTGTTCGAACCGTATTGGATCGAGCTGATTTCATCGGGGCTTTTTCATGCCAACCTGGTCCACCGAGGACTTGCCAGCGGCGTATCGTTTTTCGTTCTGGCGCGAGGTGCGTTCCAAACACCTGTTCGGCGTGTCGGCCGAACTCGAGCCGTCAAAACGTGCGGGATTCCACGGCGTGTTTTCCGCCGAGCCGATTGCGGAGGCGACGCTGGTTGAGCTGCATGCATCGCCCTACGCCGTGAAGCGGACAGCGGCTGATATCTCCAGCGCGCCCGGCAACAGCGTCTGTCTCTATCAGCAAATTCGGGGTGAAGCCTGGTTCGGCACGGCCCGCAATGCGGAGTTCACGGTGCCGGCGGGAGCGGTGGCGACCAGCCATACCGACTTGCCTTACGCGACCCGCCCCACCACCGACGAGGGTTTCCACCTTCGCGTCTTGAAGATACCTTTCACGATCTGTATGCCGTTTCTGCGTAAGGAGCAGGATCTGTCGCCGCAGTTGCTGCATCGCGACGGCAGGTTGAATGCGCTGCTGTCGGCTTATTTTTCCGCATTTCTCGCGCGCGCACCGCAACTGACCGAAGCCGAGCGGCAGGCTGGCGTTCTGACGCTGGCGCAGATCGCGCTTGCCGTGCGTGGTCTCGTCACCAGCTACGAGGAGCCGGTGCGCTCGGCGGTCCGCGCAGGCCGCCTGATGTGCGCGCAGGATCTGATTGCCAGATATTTCCATCGCGCCGAGCTGTCGCCGGCGATGATCGCGGGAATGCTCGGCATTTCGGTTCGCCAGCTTCATCTGCTGTTCGAGCCGACCGGGACCAGCTTCGCGCGTTATCTCATGTCGAATCGGCTGGAGCATGCAAGCGTCTTGCTGATGCAGCCGGCCGAGAGAACGGTGTCGACGATTGCGCTGTCGTGCGGTTTCGACAGTCTCGCGACGTTCTATCGGGTGTTTCGAAAAGCTTTCGGCGAGGTACCAATGGATTACCGTCAAGCAATCGTCGACCGAAAATAATCCGCTGGCCGCCATCGTCGAACGTCGGCGTTGTCGTGTGTCGCGACAGACTTGCCGGGTGATGTGTTTGCGCCCGGTGAGACGACACCACCGATGCGAATCGTTACTGCTTGATGTGCAACCGCGTTCAATCGGAGACCGTCATGAAGAAACTCGCGATCATTCTGTCCGCAGCCACCCTTATGGTTTGCTCCACCGGCCACGCCGAGACGATCGATCTGTCGACCTTGAGCTGCAAGCAATTCCTCGAGAGCGGGGACGACGGCATCAAGATGGTGCTGACCTGGATGGACGGCTGGTACAAGGGCGACAGCGACGAAGCCATCATCGACACCAACGTGTTCGTCGAGAACGCCAAGAAGTTCGGCGCGTTTTGCGCGACCAATCCGAACATCAGCATCGTCAACGCAGCCGAGAAAATCCTCGGCAAGTAGTGGTCCGATTCTATCATTCGGATCGCGTAGCGGGATGGGCCGCCGCACAGCCGGCGGCCGGATCCTTTGTTGCGATTTGAAGACAGTTGTGTGTAAACGGCCGCAATTCCTCAGACCAATATTTGAGAAAAATTCACGGCACCGGCTGAAACCCGATCACGGGTTCTGCGTTATCCGTCCCGCGTCAGCAGGGGAGCACGCAATGGCGGTGGACGACGGCGATCCGTTCGAGCAGGGAAAACTCGCCAGATTCAATGGCGAATCCAACACCAATCCTTATCCCAAGGAATCCGAACAGCATGCGCGCTGGGAGGCGGGATATAAATTCATCGACCAGGGACTGGCTGCCGTCTAAGCACAGCCGGACGATTCCACCAGACCACAGACACAAAGTCGCAGGCTGGGAAACCGGCGTGCGGCTTTGCTGTGCTCGCTGGCGCTCGCGCGGATCGCCGATGCGATTCGCGGCGGTGATTTTTAGCGGAACGAGATCAGCTTGAAGATCGGGGTCAGGTAGCTGATTTCCTGGCCGCTGGTCGGCGTAGTGCGGCTGATGAAGTCGAAGATTTTGCCGTCCTGCAGGCCGTAATTGGCGAGGCGGATCACGTGCCGATTTTTATCGAAATAGACCCCAATCACCCGCTGATCGATGACCTGCTGGTTCATGAACGCGACTTTGCGCTCGGCGCGCTGCGAGATGTAATAGAACACCTCGCCGTTCAGGGTGGCGACCGTCGATGGCGTACCCAGCACGATCAGCACTTGGTCCTGGCTGGCGCCGATCGGGATCTGCTCCAGCGCGCCCTCGGGCAGGATGTAGCCCTTCTGATATTGCTCGGAGGTGCAGGCGCCCAATGAGGCGCAGGCTAGGGCGGCTGCGACAACAAGGCTCAAGCCGCGCCGACGCGCCTTGGCGGTACGGGACGGGGTGGTCCGGACGTTCACTGCAGTCGAATCGGTCATTCCGGGGCTTGCCCCTTCCTCTTGCATCGCGCGGGGCGTTGACGTACCGGGCAGGGCGCCGGCTTGCAACACAGGCCTGTCGATGACAAGCCCGAACTGACAAGCTCCTTTCGGATCAGCCCGCGGAACCGGTAATGCTTTGGCCCTTCAAACGCTTTTTGAATCCCCAGACACCATCGCGCGGCACCATTGAAGCCATCTATGGCATGATCGTGGCGCAGGCGCGAGAACCTGTGTTTTATCAAGCACTCAACGTCCCGGATACGGTAAACGGCCGTTTTGACATGGTCGTGCTGCATCTGTGGCTGGTTTTGCGGCCGCTGCAGGCCGGGGGGAGCGGAATGATGGTGAGTCAGGCCCTGTTCGACCGATTCTGCAGCGATATGGACGCCAATTTGAGGGAAATGGGTGTCGGGGATCTGACTGTGCCCAAGCGGATGCAGAAATTCGGCGAGGCTTTCTACGGGCGGACCGCAGCCTACGACAAGGCACTGGCCACCGGTCGGGAGGCCTTGGCGGATGCTTTGGCCCGCAATATCCTGAACAGCCCCGATCCATCCCGGGCTGCCAGCCTCTGCAACTATGTGGAAGAGACGGTGGCGCGCATGGCGACAGTTGAACGGGCCGCCCTGGAGGTGGGACAATGGCAGTTTACAGCCCCGCGGGTGCTGGCATGACGCGCGGCCCGAGCGACGCCAAAGGACAAGCCGCCGCCGCGCCCCATCCCTGGAGTGTGAAGGTGATTGTCGACCAGATCCCGGAAGCCGGCTTGCATCGGGCGTTTGAGGCCGACCCATCCCAGCGCGCTGCAATGCGAGATCTGGCGGGACTTCGCGATCTTTCCGAGGCGCGTGCGGAATTCGAGCTTCGCCACGCGGGCCGGAATCGGGTGCTGGTGACCGGGCGGGTCACCGCACGTATCGGCCAGACCTGCGTCGTGACACTGGACCCCATCGAGGTCGCAATCGACGAACCGGTCGACCTGCTGTTTGCCCCTGAGGACCAGGTTGCCGCGATCGCCAAGGCCATGGAAGAGGAAGCTGAAACCGACGGCGAGGTCCAGGATCCGCCGGAGGCCATCGTCAACGGCACCATCGATCTCGGTAACCTGGCGGCAGATGCGCTGTTTTTGGGAATTGATCCCTATCCCCGCAAGCCCGATGCGGTTTTCGAGCCTCCCGTGATCGCCGAGGATCCGGAAAGCCACCCATTTGCCGCCCTGAAGGCACTGAAAGGTGATTCGCCGCCGCCCAAACCGAAAAAGCCCAAGGACTGAAAAAGGCTTGAAGCGACGGTTGGAAGCTCAAGGGGGCGTGGAAGCTGGTTGGGGACCGCGAAACCGCAGGGCAGCGAACCGCGCAAAAGCCACGTCGAGATGTTGAATAGGTGCGGGGACACGGTATTGTCGCCGCCCGCGGGGGTCACACAGGGCCCTGTGAGGCCGCGCCAGCGGTAAGTTGCTTGAAGCTCGCGGCCAGGGGCCGCAGAATCGGATTGCCGGGACATTCATGCCTCAAAAGGTTCGAATCGCGCTGGACGCCATGGGGGGCGATGTCGGCGCTGCGGTTATTATTCCCGGCGCTGCGATCTCGCTCACCCGACACCCTGAGACGGAATTCGTGTTGGTCGGCGACAGCGCCCTGATCGGGCGGCAGCTTGATGCCCATCCGGCGCTCAAGGCCGCGTCCCGCGTGGTCCACACCGACGTTGCGATCCGCATGGATGAGAAGCCGAGCCAGGCGCTGCGCCGCGGCCGCAAGACCTCGTCGATGTGGCTCGCGATCGATGCGGTCAAGCGTGGCGAGGCCGATGTTGCGATCTCGGCGGGCAACACCGGCGCGCTAATGGCGATGTCGCGACTGCACCTGCGGATGCTGCCGGGCATCGAGCGGCCCGCGCTCGGCGCGATCTGGCCGACGCTGCGCGGGGAATCGATCGTGCTCGATGTCGGCGCCTCGATCGGCGGCGATGCGCAGCATCTGGCGGCGCTCGCTTTGATGGGCAGCGCCATGGCCCGTGTGCTATTCGATCTGGAACGGCCGACCGTGGGCCTGCTGAACATCGGCGAGGAGGAGATCAAGGGCGTCGAGGAGGTCAAGGCAGCCGCGAGTCTGTTGCGCGCGCTCAACCTGCCGCAGCTCGACTTCATCGGCTTTGTCGAAGGCGACGGAATCGGCAAAGGCGCCGCCGATGTTATCGTTACCGAAGGATTTACCGGTAACATCGCCCTGAAAGTTGCAGAAGGGACCGCACGACAGATTGCAGAATACATCCGGAGTGCTATGTCGCGAACGTGGCGTTCCAAGATCGGCTATATCTTCGCCAGAGGCGCATTCCGCGCACTGCGCGATAAAATGGACCCTGGCAAAGGCAATGGCGGGGTGTTCCTTGGACTGAACGGCATCGTCATCAAGAGCCACGGTGGCGCCGATGCCGAGGGTTTTGCGTCGGCCGTGGACGTTGGTTATGAGATGGTCAGATACGATCTCCTGACCAAGATCAACCAGACACTTCATCGCGAAGGCGGAGCGCTTGTACTGGCGCCGGCCGCCCAGGAGGTTAGCTCGTGACTGTGACGCGTTCGGTCGTGCTCGGCTGTGGGTCCTATCTGCCTGAGCAGATTCTGACCAATGCGGAGTTGGCGGCGAAGATCGACACTTCGGACGAATGGATCGTGCAGCGAACCGGCATCCGGCAACGCCACATCGCCGCGCCGGGCGAGTTCACGTCGCATCTCGGAACCAAGGCCGCGCAGGCAGCGCTGGCGCATGCCGGCGTCGATGCCCAGTCGATCGACCTGATCGTGTGCGCCACCTCGACGCCCGACAACACGTTCCCGGCGACTGCGGTCGCGATTCAGAACGCGCTCGGCATTCATCACGGCGCGGCATTCGATCTGCAGGCGGTCTGCTCCGGTTTCGTTTTCGCGGTCGCGACGGCGGACAACTTCCTGCGCAGCGGCGCGTTCAAGCGCGCGCTGGTGATCGGCGCCGAAACCTTTTCGCGTCTGCTCGACTGGAACGATCGCACCACCTGCGTGCTGTTCGGCGACGGCGCCGGCGCTATCGTGCTGGATGCGCAGCAGCAGTCCGGCACCCTGGCGGACAGCGGCGTGCTCACTACGCACCTGCGTTCCGACGGCCAGCACAAGTCGAAATTGTTTGTCGACGGTGGTCCGTCATCGACCCAGACCGTCGGCCACCTGCGCATGGAAGGCCGCGAAGTGTTCAAGCACGCGGTCGGCATGATCACCGATGTCATTGTCGCTGCGTTCGAGGCGACCGGCACCACCGCCGACGACATCAACTGGTTCGTGCCGCATCAGGCCAACAAGCGCATCATTGATGCATCCGCGCATAAGTTGCATATCGCACCCGAAAAGGTTGTGCTCACGGTGGATCGCCATGGCAACACCTCGGCGGCTTCGATCCCGCTGGCGCTCTCGACCGCGGTCGCGGATGGCAGGATTAAAAAAGGAAATCTGGTGCTTCTGGAGGCGATGGGTGGTGGCTTTACCTGGGGCTCCGCGCTGATCCGCTGGTGATTTGAATCGAATTGTTTGTAGGCTGCGTCGCAATTTGATGCTCAAGCAGAGTTGACCCTTGGGCGCTAAACTCCTAATTTCAGGGGCGAATTGTTCGCCGGATTGGGGCAGGCGATGACTGGAACCGGAAAGACTGTGACACGAGTCGACCTGTGCGAGGCGGTCTACCAGAAGGTAGGACTGTCGCGAACGGAGTCGTCGGCTTTCGTGGAACTCGTGCTCAAGGAGATCACCGATTGCCTTGAAAAGGGCGAGACCGTGAAACTCTCCTCGTTCGGCTCGTTCATGGTGCGCAAGAAAGGCCAGCGCATTGGCCGCAATCCGAAGACGGGAACCGAAGTCCCGATCTCGCCTCGGCGCGTCATGGTGTTCAAGCCGTCGGCGATCCTGAAGCAGCGTATCAACGGCAACGGCGTCGAGACCAAAGCCGACTGACGTCGCCGGCTGCGTCTGCGCCGGACGTGCCATTCGCAAGCGTTGTGGAAGTCTCAAGCGTGAGCGTGCGTCCTGATCGCGAGGCCGGTACGTAATTTTGCGGACATCGGTCTTGCGCGCCATGCTCCCTCGAAAGGATGAGGCATTGGACAAGGCCCCCGACGCATTCCGGACCATCAGCGAAGTTGCCGACGAGCTCGATATCCCGCAGCACGTGTTAAGGTTCTGGGAAACCCGGTTCACCCAGATCAAGCCGATGAAGCGCAGCGGGGGCCGCCGCTATTATCGCCCCGACGATGTCGATCTGCTGCGGGGCATCCGCCGTCTGCTCTATGGCGAAGGCTACACCATCCGTGGCGTGCAGCGGATCCTGCGCGAGCAGGGCATCAAGGCCGTGCAGGGGCTGGCGGATCAAGCCGCGGCGCCGCCCTCGGTGGTGGGGGACCGTCACCATGCCGCGCCGGAGGATGACGACGATCTTCCCGATCAAGATATTGATGATGCCGACTCGGACGAGCCGGGTTTGAACGAGCAAGCTCTGGATGAACTCGATCCGGACGAGACCGGCCTTGAAGACGATGACGACGAGGAGGAGGAAACGGCAGCCTCCATCCCCCCGCAGCAACGGGTGGCGACCCGGCCGCCGGCCAATCCTTTCGAGGGCGCCGCGCGCCCGGAACCGACCATCACCGTGCCGCGGCCGGGCGGCGCACCGCAGGAACGTGCTCCAGGGGGCCAACAGGGGATGTCCGGGGCGGACGCCCGGAAACTGAGAGGTGCCCTGGACGAACTGATGGCCTGCAAACGCTTGATCGATGACGCGCTCAAGAGCGCCCCGGCCGAGATGTTTCCCCGCAAATGACGGGCGTTTCCCGCAAAAGGGGCCACCGCCCAAACGGCTCTCGAACGGTTCTTGCGTCCCGGCGGGAACGACGCTACAGCATCCGGGCCGCGAGGCACGGAGCGTAGCGCAGCCCGGTTAGCGCACTAGTCTGGGAGACTAGGGGTCGGAGGTTCGAATCCTCTCGCTCCGACCATATTCCTCGCATTGGCCCTGCTGACACCGAATCACTTGTTCAAGCCCTTGGCTCCAGCCTGGGGTTGCCGCGAGCGCTCGTGTCTGGGCAAGGGATACCCCCACTGCACCATCCAGCACGGCATCAACTCCCCGCACTCAGTGCTTCAGGCCGCTGTCGAGGGCGAGTGTCCCCATGGTGACCCCGAGCTTGCGATATTCGGGGTGGTTCGCAATCACACTCCGCAACGCGATGACCTGGTCGGAGGGCACGACGGCGCCTTGCGCATTGATGATCGATCTGGCGATTCTATCAGCCGTTTTCTTGGGCTCGTCGGCGAAGTGCCCGCCGCCGTTCGAACGGCGATAATACAGCGCTCCCGCGACGTAGGCGGCGCCTTCGTTTTCGGTGTAAGTGCCCGTGAACTTGAAGCCTTCGATGTCGAAGATCGCGTGAACGCATTCGTGGACGATAATCATCTGTTCCGTCAGCGTGCCGCCGAAGGTCGCGGTCGGAAACAGAAGTTTGTCGGTGTTCGGATCATAAGCTGCTCCCGCGCCGATCGGCACGCCTCCGATGTCGATATCGATGCCGACATAGCCCAGCGTTTTCATCAATAACGCCGTACTGACCGCGCGGAAGCCGCTGGAATTGACGCGATATTGCCCAAAGCTGAAATCGATCTGCTGCACGGCCGGCGATGCCAGCAAGCCCACCAGCCGGGCGCATAAGGCATTTTTATCCAACATGACCCGCCTCCGAACCCAAGCCTGGTGAACGGCCGGCGAAAAATCGTGCTAGCTTTCCGTCTCGATCGACCATTGTTCACACCTTGTGATGTTCGAGATGCCTGCTGGCGCACACTTGATCTGGGCGGTGGCGCTGTGTTTTTCGGCGTTGCTGCCGGCCGCAGGCTATGCGGACGACGTCAAAGGGAGCGTCAATCGCGGCGTCAGCCAGGGGGTCAATTCCGGATCAAACGACAGATCTGATCAGGGATTCGACACCGAGCACCTGTTCGGCTTCATGTTCGGATCCGATATCGGCACCGTCGGCGAGCGTGAATTCCAGAGCCAGACCACGGGACGGTTTGGCAAAAGCGGCGGGACCTACCGGGCGGTCTCCCAGGAGCTCGAACTCGAGTTCGTGCCGGCCCCGAATTTTCGTCTGGAACTCGGCGGCGCGTTTGCCTCCCACGACATCGGCGGCGTGTCCGGTTTCGAAAACCGCCGCCAGCTTGCGTTGCAGGGCCTCTCACTCGATCTGCGGTACCGCCTGCTGGATCGCGAGGTCGCGCCGTTTGGTCTTTTGTTTGGAGTCGAGACCCACGCCGAGCGGATCGACGAGACCACGGCCGCCAAGGTCCGGCAGTACGGCACGGAATTCACCCTCGCATTCGATCGGGAGCTGATTCCGAACACGCTGCTGGCGGCGGTCAATCTGATGTATCAGCCGGAGTGGACCCACGTCGTTGCGTCTGGGTCGGGAGACCAGGATGCAACGGTCGGTGTTGCGGCATCACTGATGGCGCAGGTCCGGCCCGGGCTCTTCATTGGCAGCGAGGCGCGTTATCTGCGCAAGTATGAAGGCCTTGGTTTGAACGAACTGGCCGGTCAGGCGCTGTTCGTCGGTCCCACGGCCTTCATCAAGTTGTCCGAGCGCTCGCGCTTGACCGCAGCCTGGAGCTTCCAGGCGTGGGGGCGTGCGGCGGGCGGGGCGGGGCCGCTGAATCTCGTTGATTTCGAGCGCCACCAGGCGCGGCTGATTTTTGGCGTGAATTTCTGAGCGGTGGTGCGCTGCGATATGGTTCGGGCGCAACAGCTGAACAGGCCTGATCTCGCGTACGTTTGAAACTTCAGCTGATCGCATCCGTTGCTGATATGATCATCTCAGCGAAAAGGGGTGTCGCCATGGATCTGATCGATCTGGTTGTGACCGTGTGTGCGCTGGCCGCGCCTGCCAACTGTGAAGAGAAACATCTCGAGTTCCAGTGGAGTGGCTCGCTGCAGCAATGCGCCAATGCCGCGCCGCCTTATATTGCGCAGTGGATCGGCGACCACCCGAAATGGAGTGCGGTGCGCTGGCGCTGCGAATATCCGCACCCGCCGGACAGGACCGAAGCCATCCCACGCGTGCGGGCGGCCTGAGTGCCGTCGGACCGTCCGGCGTGGCGTCACTTCTTGTTGCAGTCCTTCAAATCCTTATCGGCGAACGAAAACACCGCGTCGGCGGCGATCTCGATGTTGCGCACAAAGCAAATGCGGCCCTTGGGATAGCCGACCTTGGCGTCGTAGCGTCCAGGTTCGATGTCCGTGACGCGCACGCGCTCGTCATGATCGACCTCCTTGTCCTTGTCGTTCAGGGTCTGGTTGGATCCCCAGGTGTCCTTGCCGGCAGGTGAGAGTTGCAGGTTCGACACCGTCGCCGACGTCAGGTTCCAGAACCGGATGCCTTTGCCCGCTGCGGACGCCCCGGTCGAACTGGCGAGCAGCAGGGCAGTAGAAACCAATATCCATCGTTGCATTGTTGTGTCCTCCCTTGGTCATCCTGGCCATTTGTAAGTTGGCCGTTACTCCCGTGATTCTTTTATCATGCGATCCCGATTTTTGGCGGCGTCGAAATTCCTGGCATTGTCGAGACCGATCGGCGCGATCAGCTTCGCCGAGGCGAGATCGGCCCCATCGAAATCGGCGCCGACAAGGGTGACGCCCGTCAGGTCGGCGCCGCCGAGCTGCGCTCCTTTCAGGGAGGCATCCGTCAAGTCGGCGCCGCTGAGCGAGGCGAATTCGAGGTCGACGCGGGAGAGATCCGCGCCGCGCGCGTTCAGTCGCTCCAGATGAGCCGACTTTAGCACCGCGCGCATCAACCCCATCGACTGGTTGCGCATATCGGCGCTGAGATTTGCGCCCGCGACAGACGCGCCGACGAGGCTCGCGCCGGTGAGGTCGGCCGTAATGCGTGCCTGCGAAAGATCGGCGCGATCGAGGCGCGCGCGTCGCATCTGCGAACCGAACAGGCTTGCGCCTTTCAGGCTCGAGTCGGTGAGGTCCGCTTCGATCAGCCAGGCTTGGCTTAGATCCGCGCGATCAAGCTTCGCTTCGACAAGTTTTGTCTTGTTGAGTTTGGCCGCGCGAAACGATGCGCCGGACAGATCGAGCCGGGACAGGTCGAGACCGGACAGGCGTTTGCCGGAGAAGTCGGCGGGGGCAGCGACCGTCGCTTTGGCCAGCACGGCTTCGACATCCTCCCGGGTCAATTCGGCCGAGACCATGTCAGGTGACGACAGGTCGACATGGCGCATCATGTCCTGCGCGACGGCCACCGCAAGAAAGCCGGAACCGAGCAGTGCAACGGCTCCGACCAGTCGCATCATCGCACGGATCTTGACCCAGCTTCGCATGCTATGAGGCCTCCCGCGCGTCATGGCCGTTTTGGCTGTGTTGCGCGATCTCGGCCTTGATCGCGGCGATCTCCGCCGCATTGCGCGCCGCGCGTGGCGTGGGGATCGGGATGTCAGCGATAATGCGGGCTGGGCGGGGCGAGAGCAGCAGGATGCGATCGCCCAGCCGGACCGCGTCGTCGATGTCATGGGTCACCAGCAGTGTCGTGGTCGGGCGACGCTCGACCAGAGCGGCGATCTCGTCGCGCAGGCGGGCGGCGAGCGCCGCATCGAGCGAGACCAGCGGCTCGTCCAGAATGAGCACATTGGGCTCGATCGCGAATGCGCGCGCCAGCGCAACGCGCCGGGCAAGGCCGAGCGAGAGTTCGCCGGGGAAATGGGAGCGGTGCGCGCTCAATTCCAGGATTTCGAACAGCGCGGCGAGCCTGGCTTCATCGATATGCGGCGCCGCCAGCCGCACGTTGTCGTCAATCGTTCGCCACGGCAGCAGGCGCGGCTCCTGGAACACCATGCCGATGCGGGTGTTCGGCGGGAGCGCGATACGGCCATGATAGTCGGGGTCGAGGCCGGCCACGATCCGCAGCATGGTGGTTTTGCCGCAGCCGGATGGTCCGACCAGCGCCACCAGTTCGCCATGGTCCAGCGTGAAGGCGAGATCGCGCAGCACGTTGACCCGCTCGCCCGCGGCATTGACAAAAACCTTCTGCGCGATTGCAACCTCAAGCGGCATGCTGCCGCCAGCGCGACGCGCGTTTTTCAAAGGGCTGCACCAGCAGGATCTCGATCGCCAGCACGATGGCGGAGAAGCACAAGGCGTAGGCGAGGATGCGGGGAATATCGAACAGCTGGAATGCGGTCCCGATCTCGAAGCCGACGCCGTTGGGACGCCCCAATAGTTCGGCGATCAGCACGATTTTCCAGACCAGCGACAGGCCGGAGCGGGCGGCGGCGGCGATATAGGGCGCGAGCTGCGGCAGCACCACGTGCCGGAACGCGGTCCAGCGCGTAAACGCGAATACGGTCGCCATCTCGTCGAGTGATGGGTCGAGTGCGCGGCTGCCTTCGCGGACGGTGACCACGGCATTGGGCAGCTTGTTGATGGCGATGGCCGCGATCGCCGCGACTTCGGTCAGGCCCGCCCAGATATAGGCGAGCATGATGACGACCAGCGCCGGCAGATTGAGCAGCACGATCAGCCAGGGATCGCCTAGGCGATCGGCGGTCCGCACCCGACCCATCAGGTAGCCGATGGCGGTGCCGAGCGCCATCGCCAGCGTGAAGGCGAGGGCGACCCGCGCCAGCGTGACCGCGAGATGAAAGAACAGCGCGCCCGAACGTGCCTCGGTGACGATGGCGGCGAGCACGGTGGGCGGCGAAGGCAGTTGCTCGCTGCCCGCGACCAGCGAACCGATCCACCACGCGGCGACGAACAAGGCGAGCGATATGAGCCGGAGCATGTCAGCCTCCGGTCGCCGGGCGATAGAAGGTGCCGGGGTCGAGATCCTGGCCCGGTCCCACGATCTCGGCTCCACCGATCCCGGCCAGCACGCGGTAGAGCGTGCGCGCGTCGGCCTCTTCTTCGGCGATCGGGCGGCGCGGAATGCCTTCGCGGTAACGCTCGCGGTAGGCGCGCAAGGTTGCGGCGTCGGTGGCGCCGGTGAGGGGGGCAATGATGTCCCAGTCCGCGTCGGAGGTGGCGAGGATCTCTTTCGCCTGCCCTGTCACGGCGAGGAAACGTGTGATCGCCTCGCGGTGCGAGGCCGCCCAGGTTTCGTTGAAGACATACCCGATCATCGCCGTGCGGCCCTTGGCGCCGAGCTTCAGCAGAATGTCTTCCATCCCGACCAGGCGGCGAAAGCCCTTGGCCTCCAGCGCCGCGCAAAAATTCCAGTAGTTCAGGTTGGCGTCCATTTCGCCACTGATGGTCTTGCGCGCCAGCAGCGGCGGCGCGCCGTACGCAATCGTGGCGTCCGATGTCAGGTCGATGCCGTCACGCTTCATGAAGGCGCGCAGCAGCAGCCAGCTCTTGTCGATGGCGCCGCCGGCGACTGCGAGCTTGCGGCCCTTCAGGTCGGCCAGGGTTCGGATCGGGGAGGCGTCCGGCACCATCACGGCGCCGAGCGCGCTGGAATAAGGATAGAACGTCAGTTTCGCGCCAAGTTGACGCTCTCGTGAGACCCACAGCCAGTCCGATACGATCACATCCGCGGAACCGCCCCGCAGCGCGATCTTGCCGGATTCCGGGCTCGCCAGCTCGACGGCCTCGATGATGAGGTCGGCTTGCTTGTCCAGCCCGCGGGCGCGAATAACTGCAAGTTCCCAGGACAGCGTACCGGTCTTCTGCACCGCCAGGCGAACAGTTTCAGCGGCACACGATGGCCGAGCGGAGGCGAGAGCGATGATGACGACCGCGAGCAGGCAACCGGCGGCGGACTTGACGGCATTTTTCATGCGTGGATATTTCGGAGCATCTTGGTGCAAAGGTCAACCCGCAAACCGGGAAGTTTTCACTTTGCATCCGTCCTCGTCTATCGTGGTGGGGCTGCGACCATCAGCAGCAGGAGAAACATCGTGACTTGCATTGCATTGAAACGATTTTTGCTTGGCGCGCTGGTGCTGCACTGCATGAACGGTGTTGTCGCCCACGCAGCCGGCGTCAACGACTATCCCACGACGGCGCGCGCCGACTATGTGTTCGGCTGCATGAAGGCCAACGGCGAGACGCAACGCTCGCTCGATCAGTGCTCGTGCTCCGTCGACGTCGTCGCTTCGCTGTTGCCCTACGACCGTTATGTCACCGCCGAGACGGTGTTGAGCATGGCGCAGGTGCAGGGCAATCTCGGCGGTCAGTTCCGCTCATCCGAACAGGCGACGAGCGCGGTCAGTGACCTGCGCCGCGCGCAAGCGGAAGCCGAGGTGCGGTGTTTCTAGCGCAGCCTTCTCGCCGCAGGCCGCTTCGCCTCGCTACATCCCGGACGACTCGACCGGCCATTCGCCCTGGAAAACGTGACCATCGGTGTCCTTCGCCTCGACGCGAAACGTTTTGGCCTCTCCAGGACGGTAGGTGAAACGGATATTCGGATCTTCCGAGATCGAGATGCCACCGTCCATCGCCAGCACCAGCCTGTCGTCTTGCCAGATGCGCAGCTCGTTGACGAAGAAGGGCGGCACATAAAGATGGGTGATCTGGTCCATCTGCAGCCCGGAATTGTTCGGGTGTCCGATCATGAGCTGGGCTTCGCGGGCGCCGCTGGACGGCGCGTCGCGGGCTTTTGCGAACTGCCTGAAGCGCATCTTGCCGAGCCGGTTCCTGGCCTCGTCAGCATTTTTCGCCGCCGGGGCTGAGCAGCCGCCTGACGCCTTCACATAAGTCTTGGTCATGTAGAGCTTGCCGTCGCTCAGTTCGGCGACCGCATGCACGTCGGTATAGTTGTTGACGCGAACCCTGGTCGAGATCTCGGACACGGCGGCGTCGGCGCCGAGGTCGAACCGCGCCGCCATCGGCGCGGGGTTCTGGTCGATCACCAGCGTGATGGCGACGACGCGACGGGGGTCTCCGGATGGCAGCATGGTGCGCAGTGTGACCGGCACGATCGCCGCATCCTCGGCGCGGTAGGGCATCTCGATCGCAATCACACCCGCGCCATCCTGCATCGGGCGATTGTTGAAGATGTCTTGCACCAGGCCCGGCCAGACATTGTGCGCAACATCGCTGGGTGTTGCACTTGCTGTAGGCGGGGTGGATGTCTCGGCGCGTGCGACGGAGACGCCGATCTGCACAGCCGCCAGACAAGCCGCCAGGCAGGTCCAGTGAAGACCTGACCAGCGGAATAGAGGCGAGAGGTGGAAGCTTGTTCGGCGCACGGTCGGGTGCTCCTGCCATCAACGAAGCGTCATCATCAGCATATCCAAGGTTGACGTCTATTCCCATTCCATTTCGGAGAATGCTGCAGTTGCGTTGCGCGCGTTGTAGTCCCCGAACAAGTTCCACCGGGTTTGTTCGGATGCTCCGGCGGTTTTGACCGCTGCCGCCAGCGGCACGCCGGATTTGATCAACGTGCCGACGTCTGTTCGCAGTTTTTCGAGATAACGGCGCTCGTCACTCAAGGCCTGGGGCCAGGCCGCGACAGGGCCATGTCCCGGTACCACCCGCCGGGCGGAGATACCGGCAAGCTGGTCGAGGGTTGCGAGCCAGCCGCGGATGCTGCCGTCGATCACGGGAATGTGCTCCAGGAAAACGAGATCGCCGGCAAACAGGGTCCCGCTGGTGGAATCGAGGACCGTGAGGTCGCTGTCGGTGTGTGCCGCGGGCCAGGCCCGCAGGATCAGCGGCCGGTCGCCGAGAGCGAGCGTAAGTTCGCCATCGACCGGGATCGTCGGCGGAATGATCTTCACCTCGTCGATCAGTTCGTCACCCATCAGTCGGCGAAATGCGTCGAGGTAAAGCTGCCCGTGCGTGGCGAGTGTCCGCCGCAGATTCTTGTGACCGACAAAATCGATACCATCGCCTGCGAATGCAGCGTTGCCAAAAGCATGATCGGGATGGCCGTGGGTGTTCACGACATAGCGGATCGGTTTGTCGGTATGGGCGCGCACGGCCGCGAGCAGGCGTCGCCCTTCGCGCACGCTGCCGCCGGTGTCGATGACGGCGACGGACTCTTTTCCGACAACGAAGCCGACATTGGCGATGGCGCCCTCGTTGCGCATCGTCATCAGCTCCATTGCGCCGACGTGAACGAAAACACCGGGCGCGATTTCAGAAACGGGGAGTGCAGGAGAGGATTGCTGCGTCTGTGCGAGCAATGGTGCGGCGGTGATTGCAAACGCGGCAAGCAATGCAAGGCGACGAATCATCGGAGGCACCATCAGGCGTCGGGGTTCGAATGTAGTATTGGTGTAACACAAACCGCGTTTGCGTCGCTGCATGAGCGAATAAAACGCGACATCGATCATTCCGCAGTTCCGATTTAACCCTTTATTTGCAGCGAAAACTTGCATTCACGTGAGTTAAACGCTCGCTCGATGCGAGAGAGCGTGTCGAAATCTGATCGCGATTGATTTCTTGTTGCACGCCAAAGTTCGCAAGCATAGCATCGGGACAATGGACCAGAGTTCATCGGGATGTTGATCTCAGATCCATCGGGATATTGGACTGGATATCTGACCTGAGTATCGAGTTGTCGTTCGCCGGATTTCAGATTGGTTGGGATAGCTGAAGTTCAGGCGAGCTTCGCGAGTGGAAGGCAGGGGCGTTGTCTCTCATCTCGCCGGAGCGATTGCACACCGTTGGAAGACCATCCCCCAAGAGTTGACGCTGGACGCGGATGAGAGCCCGGCGACGAATTAAAGTTTGAGTCAAATAAATAAACCGTGGGAAGGATTCGCTATGCGCAAGGTGATGCTTACAAGCTGTCTTGGTGCTGTCGCGGCGCTGACGATCGGCGCTGCAAGTGCCAACGACGAACTGATCAAGATGGAGAAGAATCCAAAAGAGTGGGTGATGCCGGCTGGCAATTATGCCAACCAGCGTTACTCGGAGCTCAAGCAGATTACCGCTGCGAATGTGGGCAAGCTGCAGGTGGCCTGGACGTTCTCGACTGGTGTGCTGCGCGGCCACGAAGGTGGGCCGCTCATCATCGGCAATATGATGTATGTGCATACGCCATTTCCGAACATGGTCTATGCGCTCGACCTGGCGAATGAAAACAAGATCGTCTGGAAGTATGAGCCAAAGCAGGATCCGAACGTCATTCCGGTGATGTGCTGCGACACGGTGAATCGTGGCGTCGCTTATGGTGACGGCAAGATCTTCCTGCACCAGGCCGACACCACGCTGGTTGCGCTCGATGCCAAGACCGGCAAGGTTGCGTGGTCGACAAAGAATGGTGATCCCGGCAAGGGGGCAACCGGCACCTCCGCGCCGCTCGTCGTGAAGGACAAGGTGCTGATCGGAATCTCCGGCGGAGAGTTCGGCGTCCAATGCCATGTCACGGCCTACGACATGAAAGACGGCAAGCAGGTCTGGCGTGCCTTCTCCGAAGGTCCGGACGATCAGATCAAGTTCGATCCGGAAAAAACCATGGCGCTCGGCAAGCCGGTCGGAAAGGACTCGAGCCTGACCACTTGGCAGGGTGACCAATGGAAAATCGGTGGCGGCTGCACCTGGGGCTGGCTGTCGTATGATCCGGGCCTGAACATGGTGTATTATGGGTCGGGAAATCCCTCGACCTGGAATCCGAAGCAGCGCCCGGGCGACAACAAGTGGTCGATGACCATTTTTGGACGCGACGCGGACACCGGCATGGCGAAGTGGGTCTATCAGATGACGCCCCACGACGAGTGGGACTATGACGGCGTCAACGAAATGATCCTCTCCGATCAGCAGGTCAACGGTCAGGCCCGCAAGCTGCTGACGCACTTCGATCGCAACGGTCTGGCCTACACGCTCGACCGCGCCAGCGGCGAATTGCTGGTCGCCGAAAAGTATGACCCGAAGGTCAATTGGACCAGCGGCGTCGACATGAACAAGAGTTCGCCGACCTATGGTCGTCCGAAGGTTCTTGATCAGTATTCGACCGACAAGCAGGGCGAAGATGTCAACGTCAAGGGCATCTGCCCGGCGGCGCTTGGCACCAAGGACGAACAGCCGGCGGCCTATTCGCCGGAGACGCAACTGTTCTACGTGCCGACCAACCACGTCTGCATGGACTATGAGCCGTTCAAAGTGAGCTACACGGCGGGCCAGCCCTATGTCGGGGCGACGCTCTCCATGTATCCGCCCGCCGGCGAGTCCCACATGGGTAACTTCATTGCCTGGGACAACAAGGCCGGCAAGATCGTCTGGTCGAACAAGGAACAGTTCTCGGTCTGGTCAGGCGCACTTGCGACAGCCGGCGGCGTGGTGTTCTACGGAACGCTGGAAGGCTACCTGAAGGCGGTCGATGCCAAGACGGGCAAGGAACTCTACAAGTTCAAGACCCCGTCCGGCATCATCGGCAACGTGACGACCTATGAGCATGGCGGCAAACAGTTCATTGCCATTCTCTCGGGTGTTGGTGGCTGGGCAGGTATCGGCCTGGCAGCAGGGCTGACCGATCCGACCGCCGGCCTCGGCGCCGTCGGCGGCTATGCGGCACTGAGCAACTATACGGCTCTTGGCGGAACACTCACGGTGTTCTCGCTGCCGAACGCGAACTGAACGATCGATCATCGCTCCGGCGCGTGGAACCACTCCACGCGCCGGTTCGTTCAGTTATGCGCCCAATTTTCATTCGAACTTAGAGGGTGAGCTCTTGCGCGCCATATGTGTGGTTGCAGCGATCGCTGTTGTTGCATTCGGTGGGATTGCTTTTGCCGACGGCAGCGGTGATCCGGCAGCGGTCAAATCCGAAGACGGCAAATATTTCGACAAGGATGGGAATCCAACGTTCAAGGTCGGCGCGGACGGCACCGTCGACTGGTATACGTACTCCGGATACCGCCGCTATCATTCCGAATGCCATGTGTGCCACGGCCCGGATGGCATGGGCTCGACCTATGCGCCGGCGCTGAAGGACTCACTCAAGACCATGAGTTACGGCGATTTCCTGGGTGTGGTGGCGAGCGGCCGCAAGAACGTGTCGTCGGGGCAGGAGAATGTCATGCCCGCGTTCGGCGACAATCAGAATGTGGTCTGTTACCTGGACGATATCTACATTTATCTGCGCGCTCGCGCCAATGACGCCGTCGGCCGCGTGCGGCCCGCCAAAAACGAAGGCAAGCCTGAAGCCTTCACCAAAGCGGAGAACACCTGCATGGGACATAAGTGACGGAGGTCCGGTGGGCCACAAAAGGGTGGAGCGCATGCGGCAGCATCATTGTGGCCGCATGGCAAGCTTAAGGAGGCTGCAATGACACCGGCTCATCTCCGCCGCTGGCTGGCGCCTCCGGTGCTGGCGATCGCCCTGGTCGTCGCGTCCGATCGTGAGGCTGCGTGGGCCCAGGTCCCGCGAGAAGTGCTTCGACAGGCGCCGGGACAAGCACAGGGGCAGGGATCGGGACAATCGCAGGACGGACTCGATTTGTCGATCGAATTGGTTGATCCGAAAGTGCTGCGGGTCTGTGCCGACCCGCACAACCTGCCGTTCTCAAATGAGAAGGGTGAGGGGTTCGAGAACAAGATCGCCGAGCTGTTCGCCGAGAAACTGCAGAAGAAGCTCGACTACATGTTCTTTCCGCAGGCCACGGGATTTGTCCGCGTGACTCTCGGCTCGCATCGCTGCGACCTGATCATGGGCTTTCCGCAAGGCGACGATCTGGTGCAGGTGACCAACCCCTACTACCGTACAGCCTATGCGCTTGTCACCAAATCCGGCAGCGATCTTGCCGAGGTGACCACGCTCGGTGACCCACGCCTGAAGACCAAGCGCATCGGCATCGTCGCCGGCACGCCTCCGGGCACCGACATGGCCGCCAACGGCCTGATGGGTAACGCCAGGCCTTATCCTTTGATGATCGACACACGCATCGATTCATCGGCCGAAGCGATGATCAAGGACATCTCGTCGGGCGCGGTCGATGCCGGGGTGCTATGGGGGCCGATGGCGGGCTACTATGCCAAGAAGTCCGATCCGCCGTTGCGTGTGGTGCCTTTGGTCAAGGAGACGGCCGGGCCGAAACTCGCCTATCGCATCGGCATGGGCGTGCGTTATGCCGATCAGAACTGGAAACGGCAGCTCAACCGCCTGATCCAGGACAGCCAGGGCGACATCAACAAGATACTGCTCGACTTCGGCGTGCCGCTGCTCGACGACAACGACCGGCCGATCACGGCACAAAGCTCGACCAAGCCTCCATGACCGGGGGGCTCGTGCGCGTCGCCGTGGCCATGCTGCTGTCCGTGACGGTGGCGCTGGCCGGCGATGCTGCGCCCGAGCCGGACGGCTATCGGATGGAGGATTATCGCGCCCCCGTGCCCGCGACGCTGAAGGGCGCCCGCGTGCTGACGACGCAGGCCGCGAAAGCGATCTGGGACGCCCGGGCCGCTGTGTTTGTCGACGTGCTGCCGCATCCGCCAAAACCCAAAAATCTTCCTGTGGGAACGGTATGGCGGGAGACGCCGCGCTCGAACATTCCCGGCAGCGTCTGGCTGCCCGACACCGGTTACGGTGCGCTGGCCGCCACCACCGAAGACTATCTGCGGCAGGGACTCGCGCGCGCCAGCAGCGGCGACAAGGCGAAACTCCTGGTGTTCTATTGTCAGCAGGCCTGCTGGATGTCGTGGAACGCGGCCCGGCGCGCGCTGTCCTACGGCTATCCTAACGTAGCCTGGTATCCCGAAGGGACCGACGGATGGGAGCGGGCGGATCTGCCCGTGGTCGCTGCCCGGCCGGAACCGCGGGCCGGAGACTAGTCCAGCTTGAACACCTGCCTCACGAAATCGCCGACCGCCTGGTGCGCGGCGCGTGCGGCCTCGGCATTGCCGCCGACATGAGGATCGGACTGCACGCAGGCATCGGTGTAGCTGAACGGCTGCTGTGTCGACACGTTCAGTAGCGTGCCGCTGTCGGCCTCGTGGATGCGGCAATTGCGAACGGTCTGTGCGTTTGCGGCAACGAGGGAGCCCAGCGGGAACGGCGTGTCGAAGCCATGCTGCGCGTCCGGATATTCGGTCAGCGTCACGTCGCGACCGGCGTCCTTGAGGCGGGCAAGGTAGGCCTTGCAACTCGCGACCGGATTATAGTCATCGGGCTCGCCGTGAAAGATCCGGATCGGCTTGCCGGCCACGTCGGTGTCTCCGGCATAGGTCGTCATGCAGTCGGGATAGAACGGAATATAGGCCGCAGGCTGCAGTCCCGATGTGTTCCACAATTTCTGGAAGCGGGTGAGACTGGCGTAGAGCACGGCCTGTCCGCCGCGCGAAAATCCCATCAGCACCACGCGGCTAGGATCGACTCGCGGATGTTTCGCGAGAATGTCCAGCGCGCGATAGATGTCGAGTGTGAAGGCGAGACGGCCCAGCGCCGCCTGGTTGGTGTTGACCGCGGTCATGCCGCGCCCGGTAAAGCCGTCGATCGCGAAGGTCGAGATGCCCATGGCGTTGAACTGGCGTGCCCAGACTTCGACATTTGGGCCGATGCCGCCGGAGCCGTGCATCAGGATGACCACCGGCAGCCGTCCCGTGCCCTGCGCAATGCGGAATTCGCCGGTGACGGTGACCGGCTTGCCGGACGCATCGCCGGTCAGGAATTGCTGGTCGGTGAGGGTGAGAGAGGGGATCGGATGAATCTCGACACGCTGCGCCGTGTCGGCGTTGGGGGGCGTTTGGGCGTGCGCCGCAAAACCAAACATGGCGGTGAGGCCAACCAGCACGGCACGCAGCAGCATCCGTCGCATCGCTCTCTCCCTGATTTTTCTTGCCGCGTGTCATCGCTGCCGCGGGCATCTCATTGGCCTCATTAGAGGTGCGCTGGGATTCGCCGTCAATTGCGATTTTTCAGGAGGCGCCGCGCAACGGTTGCGGGGCTGCGTCGTTGCGAACGCTGGACAGCCGGGCTCCCGATCGGCTTCAATACCGTTCAATTAACGAAATACTGGGGAGATCGTCATGTCAGCTCAGCAATCCTACAAGGAAATCGCCACCCGTTACACGGCGGCATGGAATGCCCACGACATTCCCGCCATCATGGCGATGCATGTTGACGACACCAGCTATCGCCGCCATGGCAGCGCCCGGATCTTTCGTGGCAAGGAGGCGGTGGCCGAGCAGTTCGGCAAGGATTTTTCCGGCCTGCCGGGGCTGAAGTTCGAGCCGGTCTCGCTGCACGGCAGCGACGATCATTTCGTCGCCGAATCCATCATCACGGCGACGACGCCGGACGGCGCGCCGGTGACCATGGAGCTGATCGACCTGATCACGCTTCGCGACGGCAAGGTGGTCAGCAAGGACAGTTATTTCGTCACAAGCCGGCCGCCGCGCGAGAAATGATAGCGCTTTGAACCATTTGCTGGTGAGATGCGTCCAACGTTTGCGATTTGGTCTCTCTCTGGCACCGGCATCATGAAAATCACCCTCGATCTCACCGACCTCGTGGAAACGGGGAAACTGACCACGGCCGAAGCCGACCGGCTGCGCGCCTTGGCCGCGCGCGACACCGGCTCGCTCGGCATCAACATCCTGGTCGGCTTTGGCGTGGTGGCGGTGGCCGCCGGCGCCGGCGCGCTGCTGCCGTCGCCGCTCACCGCGGTGGCGCTGGGCGCGGTGATGTTCGTGCTCGGCTTCGCCCTGATGTCGTCGAAGGCCTCGGCCTGGGAGCTGCTGGCGCAGATCTGCATCGTCATCGGTGCGCTGGCGTTTTGCGGCGGGATCGCGATGCTCGATGGCGGATCGCTGCGGGTGATGCTCGCGATCGCGGTCATCCTCGCGGGTGCCGCGGTGCTGGCGCGTTCCGGCCTGCTGATCGCGGCGTCGGTGCTGGTGATCGGTGCCTGTCTCGGCAGCAGCTCCGACTATCGCCACGCCATGTACTCGCTGACGGTGGAGGAACCGACACTCACCATCGTGGTGTTCGCCCTGATCGCGCTGGCTTGCTATCTGGCGTCACTGCGGCTCACCTCGAAGTACGAGCGGCTGGCGCTGATCGCCGCGCGCACCGCCGTGCTGATGATCAATTTCGGCTTCCTCGTTGGTTCGCTGTGGGGCGATCGCCTGCTGCGGCTGCGTTCGCTGATCAGCAGCGATCCCTCGATCCTGCACGACTACACCGCACGTTCGGAGATGATCTCGCCATTGGCGTTCAGCATCGGCTGGGCCGTGGCGCTGATTGCCGCGGGCGTGTGGGCGGTCAAGGTCAACCGCCGCTGGATCGTCAACATCGTGGCGGTGTTCGCCGCACTGCATTTCTACACCCAATGGTTCGAGAAGCTCGGCGCCACCCCGATCACCGTGCTGCTCGCGGGCCTCCTGCTGCTCGCCTTTGCGTTCGGGTTGTGGACCTTCAACCGGCGCGCGGTTGCAGCTTAGGGGCGATCCCCGCGCGCCATGAGAATTTACCGGGGCGCATCACGCTATTCCGGCATTGGCAGCGGGCAGGGCCGCGCCTATCCTTCCTCCATAAATAGAACAATGGAGGAACCCATGCTGCGATCGTCGCTCTGGCTCGGCTCACTGATGATGGCGGCTGGCGTCGGCTGGCTTGCTGCGACCGTGTTCGCGCCTCCCGCCCGGAGCAAGGAGCCGCGCTTTCCGCAACTGACCATGGACCAGCTCACGGCGGCGCAAAAGCCGTTGGGCGAGCAGGTGATGAAGGTCTCCAGCGTCGGTCTCGGCGGTCCCTACAATCCGATGATGCGCAGCCCGGTGCTGGGACAGCGTCTGTTCGATCTCTTTCACTATCTGCGCTGGGAAACGTCAGTTCCGACCCGGCTCAACGAATTCGCGATCCTGATCATCGGCCGGCAATGGCGCTCGCAAGTCGAATGGTATGCCCACGCGCCGCTGGCGCAGAAGGCCGGACTCTCGCCGCAGATCATTGCCGAGTTGAAAGACAACAAGCGCCCCGCCACCATGTCGGAGGACGAGGCGGTGGTGTACGACTTCGTCACCGAACTCACCACCAAGCATGTGGTCTCGGACGAGCTGTTCGCCCGCGCCAAAAAGCTGTTTACCGATCAGCAGATCGTGGACCTGACCTCGGTGGCGGGCTGCTACGTCTCGGTGGCGATGCTCTTGGCGATGGCGGAGGAAACGACACCGCCCGGCAAGGAGGAGCCGTTCAAGCCGGGTGAGCCTTAAGGCTGAGGCTCAATTGCCGCCTGCTTGCCGATCCGGCCAAGGTGGGTGAAGCCGAAACCCGCGTCGTATTTTAGGCCGTAGCCAAGTGCGCGGTCGAGGCCGATATGGGCGAGCCAGATCAGGGCAAGGTGCAGTGCCAGCGGGCCGAGGAGCGCAAGGCTCGCGGCCCCGAGCACGATCGGCACCAAAGTGGTGTGGAACGTGTTGTACGCCACGGTGCCCACGCGCGGCCCGGCCAGGTAGCCGAGAAGACTCAGGTCCGGCGCCAGCGCCAGCACCGCGAAAAGCCACCAGGATGCGCCGGAATGGGCGTAGAGCGTCACTGCTGCGCCGATGAGCGCCAGCCCTTCCAGCTGCAGCAGAAGTTTGGGGACGCCGGTCACGCCCCCTGGGGGCTGATCCTTCGATACCGTCATTGCCATTCTCACCGAATCTCAGGAGAGCCAGTCTATGGCTCACGTTCCATGCCGTCCAGATTGGCGCCAGAGCCGACGCCAAGCCGGTTTTCCTGTCCGCAGGCCACGTGCTAGATAAATCCCCAATCGGTCAATCGCAAAGGCGGCAGGCCTGCCGCCGGGGGACAAGCATGAAGGATATCGTCGAAAAGCTCGAAGCCCGTCGCGCCGGCGCCAAGCTGGGGGGTGGCGAGAAGCGGATCGAGGCGCAGCACGGCCGCGGCAAGCTGACCGCGCGGGAGCGCATCGAGCTCTTGCTCGACAAGGGCTCGTTCGAGGAATTCGACATGTTCGTCGAACATCGCTCGGTCGAGTTCGGCATGGAGAAGAACAAGGTGCCCGGCGATGGCGTGGTCACCGGCTGGGGCACCGTCAACGGCCGCAAGACCTTCGTGTTCGCCAAGGACTTTACCGTGTTCGGTGGCTCGCTGTCGGAGACTCACGCGCTGAAGATCACCAAACTGCAGGACATGGCGATGAAGGCGCGTGCGCCGATCATCGGGCTCTATGATGCGGGCGGCGCCCGCATCCAGGAGGGCGTGGCGGCGCTGGCCGGCTATTCCTACGTGTTCCGCCGCAACGTACAGGCGTCGGGGGTGATCCCGCAGATCAGTGTGATCATGGGCCCGTGCGCGGGCGGCGACGTCTATTCCCCGGCGATGACCGACTTCATCTTCATGGTGAAGAACACCAGCTACATGTTCGTCACCGGCCCCGACGTGGTGAAGACCGTCACGAACGAGGTGGTGACCGCCGAGGAGTTGGGCGGCGCCAGCGTGCACGCCACCAAGTCCTCGATCGCGGACGGCGCCTACGAGAACGACGTCGAGACGCTGCTGCAGATGCGCCGCCTGATCGACTTCCTGCCCTCCAACAACACCGACGGCGTGCCGGAATGGCCGAGCTTCGACGACATCGAACGGGTCGACATGTCCTTGGACACCCTGGTCCCGGACAACCCGAACAAGCCTTACGACATCAAGGAACTGATCCTGAAGGTGGTGGACGAGGGCGATTTCTTCGAGATCGCGGAAACCTTTGCCAGGAACATCGTCACCGGATTCGGCCGCGTCGCCGGCCGCACGGTGGGGTTCGTCGCCAACCAGCCGATGGTGCTGGCGGGCGTCCTCGACTCTGACGCCTCGCGCAAGGCCGCGCGCTTCGTGCGGTTCTGCGATGCCTTCAACATCCCGATCGTGACCTTCGTGGACGTGCCGGGCTTCCTGCCGGGCACCGCCCAGGAATACGGCGGCCTGATCAAGCATGGCGCGAAACTCTTGTTCGCCTATTCCCAGTGCACCGTACCGCTGGTCACCGTGATCACCCGCAAGGCCTATGGCGGTGCGTTCGACGTGATGGCGTCGAAGGAAATCGGCGCCGACATGAACTACGCCTGGCCGACCGCGCAGATCGCCGTGATGGGCGCCAAGGGCGCGGTGGAAATCATCTTCCGCCAGGACATCGGCGATGCCGAAAAGATCGCGGCGCGCACCAAGGAATACGAGGACCGTTTCCTGTCACCCTTCGTCGCCGCCGAGCGCGGCTACATCGACGACGTCATCATGCCGCACTCCACCCGCAAGCGGATTGCGCGCGCGCTCGCCATGTTGAAGGACAAGCATGTCGAGGTGCCGATGAAGAAACACGATAATCTGCCGTTGTGAGCGAATTCATCTACGGCGCCCCAGGCAATGCCCCATAGCGAAGCCCTGCTGCTGCCGCTCTCCATCATCGGCCTGATCGCGGCCTCGATGACGGCGGCATTGGTGGCGGGGCGGCGCAGCATGGACTGGGTGGGGGTGGCGCTGCTCGGCAGCATCACCGCGCTCGGCGGCGGCTCGACGCGCGACACGCTGCTTGGCAACTACCCGCTGGCCTGGGTGCAGCAGCCGTATCTGCTGGCGGTCACGACCGCAGCGGCGCTGGCCACCATCGCGCTGGCGCCGGTGATCCATCGTTTCCGCAACCTGTTCTTCCTGCTCGATGCCATCGGCCTGGTCGTATTCACCATCCAGGGCTGTGACATCGCGCTGAAGACCAACCAGCACCTCGCCATCGTCATCGTTGCCGGCATGATCTCGGGCTGCGTCGGCGGCGTGCTGCGCGATGTGCTCTGCAACGACGTGCCGCTGCTGTTCCGCGCCGAGCTTTACGCCAGTGTGTCGATTGTCACCGGCCTGATCTATGTGATGGGGCAGCGTCTCGACATCAGCCCGGACCTGGTGACGCTGGTGGCGCTCGGCATCGGGCTCACCTTCCGCCTGCTGGCGATCCGCTTCCGTTGGGAAATGCCGAAGTTCGTCTACGACCGCGAGTGAGGGGAGCCGGCTCGTGACACCGCTGTGACGCGGCGGGACGTTCAGCCGCAGCTTTGCTGCGCCGGACGACTTTTGGCTGCTCGACAGCCGCCATTCAGTTGATATGGTTCTCTTGCTGCTTCGGATTGCGGATCGCTCGACAAGCCCTGAACGTCATCGGTGCTTTGTCGGACCAAACAGCGACGGGCCACGCACACCGTTGATTGCGATCGTTTTTATATAACTTGTTATTTTCAGAAACGTTTTGGACGCCCTGCATGGGAGCGTCAAATGGAGGTTGCGATGAGTGCGCTGAAGGAGCGATTGGCCCGGCTACGCCGTTTCAACACCTGGGTCACCCAGGGTGACGCAAAACTGGCTGAAGAAAGCGCTGACATCAACAGTGGTCTGGAGGGACTGGATCTCGAGCGGCCGCCGGAGGCGATCGAGCAGGATGTCGGCCTGGAAAGCATCGTGCTGCGGCGCCAGCGTCCGGTCCTGGCCATCAGGGCCAATGAAGCCCAGCTCGTTTTCGTGGACAAGGCCGACAGCGCGATCTGGGACGCTCGACTGAAACAGGCCAAGCCATTCCTGGACGGCGCCATTCGCGCGGTCGGCCGGATCGAGCTGAAGGGCGCCCAGATGGACTGGGTCGGCACCGGCTGGCTGGTGTCCGACAGTATCATGGTGACCAACCGCCATGTGGCCAATGCCTTCGCGATGCGGAAGGGCGAAGGCTTCACCTTCCGGATGGGCAATAGCGGTCCGATTCGTGCGTCGGTCGATTTTCTGCAGGAGATCGACAATCCCGACACCCTGGTGTTCCAGCTGATCAGGCCGTTGCACATCGAGGAGGAGCCCGGACCCGATATCTCGTTCTTCGAGGTCGAGGTGGTCGGGGGCAATCCGAAACTCGCGACGCCGATTCAGCTCGCGGGCAAGATCGGCGTCACCGAGAATGTCGCTGTTATCGGCTATCCGGCCTATGACAGCCGAATCCCCGAGCCGGATCTGATGGAGCAGATCTACGGCAAGCTCTACAACAAGAAGCGCCTCGCGCCCGGCGGCGTCACCCAGGTCGAGCAGACGCGCCTTCTGCACAACTGCACCACTCTTGGGGGCAATTCCGGCTCTGTCGTTTTCGATCTCGACAGCGGTCAGGCGCTGGGATTGCACTTCAGCGGCACGTTCCTCACCACGAACTATGCAGTCCGCGCCGACATCGTCAAAAAGCTGCTGGCCGATGTCCGTTCCGGCCGCGCCCGCCCGGAAACGCCGGTCCGCGCAAAGTCGCCGACCTTGCCGCTGCCGCCGCCGTCCGGCGGGATCGTCTCCGGCGCGGCGCGGTCGCGACCGGGCCGCAGCGCAACGGTGACCATCCCGCTGACCGTGACGGTGTCCATTGGCGACATCGGCGATCGCCTGGCGCCGTCGCGGGGATATGCGGTCTCGACCGCTCCGGCGGCCGATGATGCGGCGGGTGGTGATGAGGCGGTCGCCGCCGATTATCGCGACCGGGAGGGCTATCAGCCGGATTTCCTGGGCAAGAAACTCAAGGTCGATCTGCCATCGGTCGATCGTGACGCGGGCGATGTGCTCGATTTCGAGGTCGACGGAAAGTCCGACACCGAACTTCGCTATGAGCATTATTCGGTGGTGATGAGCCGCAGCCGACGCATGTGCTTCTTCAGCGCCTGCAATATCGACGGCAACCTGTCGAAGAAAAGCAAGCGGGTCAGCTGGAAGTGGGATCCGCGCATTCCCAGAGAGCAGCAGATCATGAACGAGTGTTATGGCTCGCCGCCGAAATTCAGCCGTGGCCACATGACCCGACGGGAGGATCCGGGCTGGGGTGATGCCGCAACCGCCAAGCGTGGCAATGAAGACTCCATGCACGTCACCAACACCACCCCGCAGATGCAGGCCTTCAATGCGCCGATCTGGCTGGCGCTGGAGGATTATGCGCTGGGACACGCCAAGGAAGACGACATGAAGATCTCGGTGTTCACCGGGCCGTATTTCCAAGACAAGGATCCGGAGATGTACGGCGTGCGGATCCCGCGAGCATTCTGGAAAATCATCGCATTCATCCATGACGACACCGGCAAGCTGTGCGCCACTGGTTACGAGATGAACCAGGAGCAGAGCCTGCAGCCCGAAGAGGAGTTCGTGTTCGGCGCGTTCACCTCGCCGCAGCTTCAGGTTGCCACGCAAGTCTCGATCCGCTCCATCGAGACGCGCGCCGGCATCAGTTTCGGCAAGCTCGCCAGCGTCGATCCGCTGGCCGGCAGCGACGAGGGCCTCGATGACGGCCCGAGGGCACCTCTCGGCGCGCTGGAGCAGATCCGCTTCATCCGCTGAAGATCACGCTTCCTGGAGGCGCCGTCTGGTGCCTCCCGGGGGCGTTGAGCGAGTTCGGTGCTTCACACCATCACGGTGGTACGCGGGCCGGCGCGATCAACGTCGGCTTCGCCGCGGTTCGGCCGCAGCAACCGCCACACAATCCCGAAATGGCTGACGAGCAACACCGGCACCAGGAAACCCGGGATCAGGAACCAGGGCAGGCTTGCCATGATGACGGAGGAGACCTCGCCGAAGATCAGCCGCGCCGGGCCGGGCGCGGAGGTGAGGCCGAGAAAGATTGCGTCCAGCAGATCGGCAAGGCCTGCCACGTTCCAGAGCAGTGCGATCGATCGCGACCAGGGATGGTTGCGGGCGACCAGCCAGGCCACCGGAAGCGCGGTGAGGCCGACGAGGATATCGCCCCAGCCGGCCATGTTGGCGAATTCCGCCGGCAAGCGGTTCTGGGCATGGAGCACAAGGAAGAGAACACCGAGCACACGCACGGCATGCATGCCGATCAGCGCGGGCAGGGCGATGTCGCTGAGACGCCTGCGCAGTTTCGCATTGCGCGCAACGATCAGCGTCAGGGCGATGGTCGGCACCAGGATCGACAGACCAAATCCCGCTGACGCGAGCGGACCGCGATCGGCTGAAAACAGCCGCAGCGCGGCGAACAAGACCACGATGCTGAACCACGCGGTCAGGATCGTGGCGAGGCGGATGCGCTGCTCCACGCTGCCGGCGAAGCCGATGGCGAGGGTGGCGATGCAGATGGCGGCGCTTGCGGTCAAAATGACCGTGGCGATCAGGTCGAATGTCGCGTGAGATGTCACATCGAAGGTCATGGCGTTCTTTCCGTGTAGGTACACTTAACTGAACGACGACATCGGGCCGGGACTTCCTTGGGCGATTAGAGGACGATCTGGGTCGGCATATCGCTGAGGCCGAACTGCTTCAGCACGCGTGGCACGCTGGCTTGGGCTTTGCGCCAAGCGGGCAGGCTTTGGCGGGCCGCATGTTCGCCGGCATCGGTGATGCTGGCGCGGCGAATGCGGGCGTCGGTATCCTCAGCGGCGATCTTGACCAGGCCACGGCGTTCCAGCGGCGCGAGGTTTCGGGTTAGCGTGGTGCGCTCCATGCCGAGAAACGTCGCCAGTCGGCTGATGGGCATCGGACCGGTCTGGGCAAGGGTCGACAGCACCGTGAACTGCGTTGCCCGCAGGCCGGTGCCGCGGAAACTGGCTTCGAAATGCTGTGTCACTGCACGGCTTGCTTTGCGCAGGGCGGTGCACGCACATCCGCGACAGGGTTCGAAAATCGATCGCGCCATAAAAGTGTATATACACCTATTTAGGCGAAGAGTCAAAGCGAGGCCGAAGGGCGGCAGAACAACAGGGCCCAACCAGCGGACGCAGCGGCAGCCTCAAAAACAAGAAAGCCCCGCCGAAGCAGGGCTTTCGTTGTCGTGCAAAAGCAGGCCGATCAGCGACAGCGGCCGTGGCGCCAGAACATGCCGGGCGGGCAGCGACGGCCGACAATGATCGGACGCTCGACGATGACTCGGCGCGGGGCGACGATCACCGGGCCGCGATTGGGACGGCAGCCGCCGTAGGGACCACGATGGAATCCGGGACCGCAACCGCCGGCGACCTGGATCACGTCACCGTTGGCCGCCGGGCCTGTCGGCGCGAGCGGCATCGCGTTGGCAAAACTCGCGCCGGCAATGACCAGGAATGCGGCAGCAACAAATGTCTTCATGGCGTTATCCTCAGGTGATTCCGCCAAGGCGGCGGCGACGCGAGAATGCCAAAGCGATCGCGGTGAATAAAGCAAATTCCTCTTGCAGGACGGCACTTCGCAATGCGGAATCATTCTTCGATGGTGTAGCGAACGCGCAATGCCTGCTGTTTGATCACGCTGCATTCATCTAGCTGAACATAAGGCGCGCCGAATCACGGCGCGCCTCGATGCCGACAGAGAACCGCCTTACCTCATGCCCATGCAGCTTGCGTAGAACGAGGTGGTTGCAGGCCAGTCGGAGAACACGCCGCGCACGCCGACCTGCTTTGCCATCACGTCGAGCACGGTCAGCGTGTCGCCGTCGCGGTCGATGACTTCCTTCACCGACTGATGATAGAAGCCGCCGCCCTTGTTGAGCGGGCCATCGCGCTCCAGCGACCATGCGATGATGTCGAGGCCGGCCTTCTTCGCCGCACGGGCGTAGGTCGAGGGCACGATCTCTTTGCGGTCGTTCAAGGCCAGCAGCATGTAGATCGGCGGTGCGATAATCTGCACGCCCTGGTCGGAGAGCTGCTTCATGCTCGGCTTCCAGGTCTCGGGCTTGGTGTAGTCGAAGCCCGGCAGTTCATAGCGGCCGTCGAGGAACACCGCCTGCCTGCCAAAGGCCGGCTCGGTTTTGATCCAGAACAGGATGTCGTCGAGATTGAAGCTCTGCGCGAACACGTCCTTCGGGTCGACATAGGCGCGCTTGAAGGCGTTGATCATCTGCGCGGCATATTTCTGCTGGGTGTAATCCCCGCCGAACGGCATCGGCACCTCCGGCGCCTTCAGTTCCGGCGTGAACTTGACGCGGAGCTGCTTGTTCAGCGCGATGCTCTCGTCGAGGGTCATCACCGTGCCCGAGTTGGCGTAGAGATCGGTGCGCCAGGGCGGCGTGCCGTTCTGATAGTCGTCGACATTGGTAGCGTTGGGATTGAAGCCGTCCATCTTCGCGCGCAGGCGCTTGAACTCTGCCAGCGTGATGTCGCTGGTGCAGCACTTGGCGGAGGCCGCTTTGCCGCTGGCCTTGTCGGCCGGGCTGAACTGCGAGGTGCATTTCGCGGCCAGATCAGGCACCTGCAGGATGTTGGTCGTGGTGTGCAGGTCGCACTGCGAGTGGCGGCAGACCAGCTGACGGTCCTTGGTGAAGGTGACGTCGCACTCGATCACGCCGGCGCCCATGCGTGCGGCGGCTTCATAGGATTCTTTCGAATGCTCTGGGAATTGCAGCGGCGCGCCGCGATGGGCGATGGAGAAATCGGTCTTGCGGAAGGGGCCGGTGCACTGCTGCAGCTGCGACTTGAGTGGGCCGTCCTTCATTTTGCTGACGAGATAGAACGGACGCGGGCCAAGTTGCGGCGACTGATTATGATCGTGCGCCGATGCTTCGGTTGATGTGGACACAAGTTTTGCGAGCAGCACGAAAGTTGTGAGCGCAAACGTCAAGCGCATGTGAAAACCCCCTCAGTCCGCAGAGTGCGAACAACGCGGCGGATCAGATCACTTAGTTGTGACAACTGTTTGTCGCGCGTGATCGAGGAGAGCAACTGCAATGTTGTGAAAATCGGTGGAGTTTGATCGCGATGCTCCGCCAGCCGCAAAAGATAAAATGATTCAAAAGATAAAAAGGAAAAACGCGGCGAACATTCGATCCATGCCCGCCGCGCGAAACTTGCTGCAGCAGGAGATGTCGAGTCTCCCACCGCCGATGATCATCTTCGTTTTGCTCGTTGCTCTTACTTGGTCGCTCCGTCAACGGGTGCCTTCGGCGTTGCCGACGGTGCGGCACCCGTCGTCGTGCCCGGCTCCGTGTTGGGGCGCGGGGTCACGTCACGCGCCGGCGGCGGCAGTGGAGCCGGCGTGTTCGCAGCCGTGTTGCTCGCGGGCGGAGGCGGCGTTGTCGAGGCCGTGTCGGTCGTCGATGTGTGCGCAATGCCGTAGAGCACCGCGCCGACGATCAGCAGTGCCGCAATGGAGTAGGTGGCCATCCGTCCGGAGCCGGCTGGACCTTCGGACATTTCGAGGTCGCGTTGCAACTCGTCATCAAAACGCGATGGTCGGGGCGGCATCTCGTTCTGGGCCGAACGATAGGCGTCGTCTGGTTCACGTGGAAAGGCCATGACTTCCTCCATTTCTATCACTGCGGATCAATCATTGAGCGCTGCGCATGTTCCCGGGGGGCTTCCTTGGGTTTCCCGAGGCGGTCAGCGCAGCGACGTATCCTCGCGCGGGGCGAGGTGGGCGGAGTCGAACCAACCGGGGAGAGGTGCGTTCTGCAATGCGGCAGACGGCGTGCGCGTGGCATCTCCCGCGCTGTGGGCCGTATTGAACCCATAGAGGGCAAGGGCGATCGCCAGGAGCAAGCCTAGCCCCAGGGCAGCCTTCTTGGGCTTGTCGACGTGCTGATCGCCGTACATCAGCGGCGTATTCACCTTCTCGTCTGCATCCGTGTGCCGGACCATCATTTCCTCCCGAGCTTCTTTGTCGTTCCGGGACAACCCGCAGCTCGGCATGACCGTTCCCCATGGAACTGGAGCTTCGCCGGAGGTCGGCTATGAGATTTTTGGGAACTTTTAAGTTCTTCCGGGGTTTGAATTTTTCACGTCAATGCGGCTGGACGGGAACAGCTGGAGACCGACAAAATGCGACCGGAGATTCGTGCGAGTGAGGTGGGAATCGCTCGCGGCGAGGAATTGGGCGCAGAACGTCGGCGGTCATTAGTCGCTTCATGGCGCGGGTCCGGTGGCAACCCGCGGTGAGAGCACATCAAACGGGGCAATGAGTTCATGGCTAGTCAGAGTGATCGACTTCCGACCGGCGTTGCCGGTCTGGACACCATCCTCGGCGGCGGCGTTTTCCACGGCGGCATCTACATCATTCAGGGCGCGCCGGGCGCCGGCAAGACGATCCTCGGCAACCAGATCTGCTTTGCCCATGCGGCCACCGGTCGTCGCGCGCTCTACATCACATTGCTGGCCGAAAGCCACTCGCGCATGATCGGCCATATGCAGCGGCTGTCGTTCTTCGATCAGGGGGCGATTCCCGATCGTGTGTCCTTTATCGGCGCCTTCAAGATTCTCGATGACGACGGTTTGCGCGGGCTGCTCGACGTGGTTCGGCGCGAAGTGCGGGCGCGGCAGATCAAAACCCTGGTGCTCGATGGCCTGATCACCGTCCATGAAAAGGCCTCGTCGGATCTCGAACTGAAGAAGTTCATCCACGAGTTGCAGGCCCAGGCCGCCTTCACCGATTGCACCATGTTCCTTTTGACCAGCGCGTTCGACGGCCAGAAATTCCCGCCCGAGCACACCATGGTGGACGGCCTGATTGAACTGCAGACGTCGCTGCACGGTCGCCGCGCCGAGCGGGAAATGCAGGTGCACAAGCTGCGGGGCGGCTGGTTCATGGGTGGCCGCCATTCCTATCGGATCACCGACGGTGGCATCGCGGCCTTTCCCCGGACCGAAGCCGTTCTGGCAACCCCGAGCGTATGGGACAACGCCGACGGCCCAAAGGTGTCCATCGGCATTGCCGGCGTTGACCGCATGCTGGGTGGCGGCGTTGACCAGCATTCGGTGTCGGTGGTGATGGGGCCGGCCGGCAGCGGCAAGACTACCGCGGGCCTACAGTTCCTGTTTGGCGGGCCGCCGGAGGAGCCTGCGGTTCATTTCGGTTTTCACGAAAGTCCGATGGCACTGACGTTGAAAGCGCGCGCTTTGAAGCTGCCGATCGATGCGCGCAAGGACAAGCTGCATCTGTTGTGGCGCCCGCAGACCGAGGCGATTCTCGACGAGGTGACCAGGGAACTGCTGTCGTCGCTCAAGCAGTTCGGCGCGCGGCGTCTGGTCATCGACGGCATTGAGGGTTTTGCTAAGCTGACCGACGAGAGGAAACGGGTGACAGCTTTTTTGTCGGCGCTCTGCAACGAGTTAAGGGCGCAAGGCATTACAACCCTTGTGACAGCCGAGACGGACCACATCGGGGTGATCCCCGGACAACCGCTTGCCGGTGTCGCACCGACGGGACTATCGCCGGTTGCGGAAAACATCATTGCTTTGCGGCTTGCACCGCTGCGGTCGGAGACCCATCGATTGATGACCGTGCTCAAGGCTCGCGACAGCAAGACCGACATGCGCATGCGTCGCTTCGAGATCGCTGAGGGCGGCATCACCCTGGATGAGGACTATGGCCGCGCGGAACGCATTCTGCGGGATATCGGTCACCAGAACGGCAACCCGCAGCTGCCTTCGGCGGATCCGCGTCTGACCGGAGAGTGAATGTGAAAACAGTGCTGGTCGTCGAGGACGAGTGGGCCATCGCGGATTGGCTGGAAGTCCTGCTGAGCGAGCGCGGTTATCACGTTCTCGCCGCGAGCAACGGGCGGCAGGCCCTCGATATCCTGCATCATGAGACACCCGATCTGGTCCTGACCGACTTCATGATGCCGTTTGTGGATGGCGCGGGCCTGGTGACCGCGATGGCCGAGAATCCCAGGACCAAACAGATCCCGGTGGTGGTGATGACCTCGCTGCTCGAGAGTGCAGTGCGGGAACGGCTGACGGGGCACAAGGCGGTGCTGCGAAAGCCGTTCCGGGAAGGCGATCTGTTCCGGATCCTGGATGAGATTGTCCCGATCTCCCGGGACTGATCGCGAATTTTCTGTTCTAGGGATGCAGCCCCTGCGACATAAGCGGCAACCCCGACGGCACCTCTCGGAACGAAATTGCGTTTATTTCACAAGGCGGAGGGCAGTTCCGATTCTTGGTGCAGGGGGGATCAAAAGCGACATAGACTGGTTCTAAAGGGACTCGATCCGGACCCACGAGCCGGGCGCAGTACGAGCCAGAACAAGAGCAAGAAAGAAACGTCGCGATGGGAATCAATCAAGGGCCGATCAGCCTCGACCAGAAATACACCCAGGGGTCGGGCCACGTTTTCATGACGGGCATCCAGGCTCTGGTGCGGCTGCCGATGGCGCAGATCCGCCGGGATCGCGCTCAGGGTCTGAACACCTCGGCCTTTATCTCGGGCTATCGCGGATCGCCGCTCGGCGGCTATGACCAGCAGCTGATGGCGGCCAAGGCGCATCTGGCGCAGTACGACGTCAAATTCCAGCCGGGCGTGAACGAAGATCTGGCCGCAACGGCGATCTGGGGATCGCAGCAGCTCAATCTGTCGCCGGGCGCCAGGAAGGACGGCGTGGTCGGCATCTGGTACGGCAAGGGGCCGGGCGTCGACCGCTGCGGCGACGTATTTCGCCACGGCAATGCCGCGGGATCCGCCAAGCACGGCGGCGTGCTATGCCTCGCCGGCGATGACCATGGCGCCAAATCCTCCACTGTGCCGCATCAGTCCGACCATGCCTTCATGTCGGCGTTGATGCCTTATCTCTATCCATCCAGCATCCATGGAATGATCGAGATGGGCCTGCTCGGCATCGCGATGTCGCGCTATTCCGGCTGCTGGGTCGGCATGAAGGTGATCACCGAGACGGTGGAGACCACGGCCGAGATCGACCTGACCGACGAGATGACGCCTTTCATTATCCCGCCGGACTTCGAGCTGCCGCCGGATGGCCTGAACCTGCGCTGGCCGGATGACCGTTACGCCCAGGACCGCCGTTTGCAGGACTACAAGGGCTTCGCTGCCATCGCGTTCGCTCGCGCCAACAAGATCAATCGCATCACCATGGATTCGCCGAACGCCCGCTACGGCATCATGGCGTCCGGCAAGAGTTATGAGGACGTGCGCCAGGCGCTGCGCGAGCTCGGCATTACGCCTGAAGTTGCCGCCAAGATCGGGCTTCGCCTTTACAAGATCGGCATGCCCTGGCCGCTGGAGCCGCAGGGCGTGCGTGAATTCGCGGTTGGCCTCGAAGAGATCCTGGTGGTCGAGGAACGCCGCGAGATCGTCGAAAACCAAGTCAAGCAGGAGCTGTTCAACTGGCGTGACGACGTGCGCCCGCGCATCGTCGGCAAGATGGACCACCACGACAAGCGTTTCCTGTCGTTCTCCGAGGAACTCAGCGTCGCCACCATCGCTACCTCGCTGACCGAGCGGCTGCTGACGCTGGACCTCAATCCCGAAATCGTGGCCATGCTGCGCGCCAAGGCCGACTGGTTCAACGGCCGGCAGGCGTCCCAGGTGCAGGCGATCGCGCCGGTTACCCGCACGCCGTATTTCTGCTCGGGCTGCCCGCACAACACCTCCACCAAGGTGCCGGAGGGTAGCCGCGCCCTGGCCGGCATCGGCTGTCACTTCATGTCGCTGTGGATGGACCGCAGCACCGAGACCTTCACCCAGATGGGCGGCGAGGGCGTGCCGTGGGTCGGCATCGCGCCGTTCACCGACGAGAAGCATATCTTCGCCAATCTCGGCGACGGCACCTATTTCCATTCCGGCAGCCTGGCGATCCGCCAGTCCGTCGCGTCCAAGGCCAACATCACCTACAAGGTGCTTTATAACGACGCGGTCGCCATGACCGGCGGCCAGCGCCACGACGGCGACCTGTCGCCGCAGCAGATCACCTTCCAGCTGCACGCCGAGGGGATTCGAGAGATCTACCTGGTTTCGGAAAACCCCGACAGCTATCCGGCATCGACCATCGCGCCGGGGACCAAGCTCGCCCATCGCGACGAGCTCGATACCGTCATGCGTACGCTGCGCGAGACGCCCGGCTGCTCCGCGATCGTGTTCGTGCAGACCTGCGCCGCCGAGAAGCGTCGCCGCCGCAAGCGCGGCCTGCTGGAGGATCCGCCAAAGCGGGTGGTGATCAATTCCGCGGTCTGCGAAGGCTGCGGCGACTGTTCGGTGCAATCGAACTGCATTTCCGTGGAGCCGCTGGAAACCGCGCTCGGACGCAAGCGCGCCATCAACCAGTCCAGCTGCAACAAGGATTTCTCCTGCGTCAAAGGCTTCTGCCCATCGTTCGTCACCGTCCATGGCGGCCAGTTGCGCAAGAAGGCTCCCGTTGATCTTGGCGCCATTGGCGAGTTGCCGCCGGCGCCTTCGCTGCGGCCGCTGGATAAGCCCTACAACATCGCGGTCGGCGGCGTCGGCGGCACCGGCGTGCTGACCATCGGCGCGTTGCTCGGCATGGCCGCCCACATTGAGGGCAAGGCCAGCATGATCCTCGACATGTCGGGGCTGGCCCAGAAGGGTGGTGCGGTGCTCAGTCACGTCCGCATCTCGCAGAACACACAGGATGTGACCTGCTCGCGCATTGTCACCGGCACCGCCGATCTTCTGATCGCCGCCGATGAAGTGGTCGCGATCGCCAAAGAGACCATCACGCTTTGCGAGGCCCAGCGCACCCACGGCATCATCAACACCCATCTGATCCCGATCGCCGACTTCGTGCGCGACCGGGATTTTGATTTCCAGCGCCGCAAGGTGAACCGGGTTCTCGAAGGCGCGCTGCGCCAGGATTCGATCTTCCTCGACTTCACCCACGCGGCCGAAGGCCTGCTCGGAGATTCCATCGCCACCAATGTGATGATGCTGGGCTTCGCCTACCAGAAAGGCCTGCTGCCGGTCACCGCCGAAGCGATCATGCAGGCGATCGAGCTGAACGGCGTGTCCATCAAGATGAACACGCTGGCGTTTGCGCTGGGACGGCTGGCTGTGATCGATCCGGCGCGGCTGCACGCCATGCTCAAGGATGAGGTGGCGCCGCCGAAGACCCAGGAGCAGATGTCGCTGGCCGAGATCATCGACCACCGCAGCGCGCTGTTGCGGGACTATCAGAACGAGAAACTCGCCACGCGCTATCGCGATCTGGTCGAGCGTGTGAAGTTGGCCGCTTCGAACGCCGGTTTCGGCGAGGAACTGCCGCGCGCGGTGGCCATCAACTACGCCAAGCTTTTGGCCTACAAGGACGAGTATGAAGTCGCCCGTCTGTTCACCGACGGCCGGTTCGAGCAGAACATCCGAGACCAGTTCGAGGGCGATTTCACCCTGAACTTCAATCTGGCGCCACCACTGCTGGGCGGCGGCAAGGATGCACTGGGGCGTCCGCGCAAGCGCGCGTTCGGCCCCGGCATGATGCGCGGCTTCCGCCTGCTGGCGAAGCTGCGCGTCCTGCGCGGCACGCCGCTCGACATCTTCGGCTACTCCGCCGACCGCCGCCTGGAGCGCGATCTGATCGCAGGGTATGAGAAGCATGCCGTCTCCCTGCTGGACAAGCTGTCGCCGCAGACCATCGACACCGCGATCGAACTGCTGTCGCTGCCCGACCGGATCCGCGGCTACGGCCCGGTCAAGGAGAAGGCCGTGACCGATGCGCGTAAGCGTTATGACGAACTGATGCGCGATCTCATCAACCCGCCGCCGCGGGTCGCGCCGCAGATGGCGGCGGAGTAAGCCGCGGGTTTCCGGAGCGCGTTCCCGCGTTTAATCGCGGGTGACGCGCTCCCTCAAATTCGCATGTGGCCATGTCTTGCCGCGTTTCCCCTCGTTCTATTTCGCATGGCGGAATGGAGGGCAGGGATGATGCTTGCCAATCTCTCCGTCGCGGTTCAAAAAATTGGCTGGGAAGACAACACCAGCGGAGCTTGGTTTGAGCATCAAGGGCAAGGCGTATATCGCCGGAATTTACGAACATCCGACCCGGCACGCACCTGACAAGTCGACCGCGCAGCTGCACGCCGAAGTGGCGAAGGGCGCGCTGGAGGATGCCGGGCTGACCAGCGCCGACGTTGACGGCTATTTTTGCGCGGGCGACGCGCCGGGCGGTGCCTGGCCGATGGTTGATTATCTCGGCTTGCGAGTGCGCCACATCGATTCGACCGAGACCGGGGGCAGCTCCTACATCATCCATCTCGGGCATGCGGCCGAAGCCATCGCGGCGGGCAAGTGCTCGATCGCGCTGGTGACGCTGGCCGGCAAGCCGCGCACCAGCGCAATGGCGCCGCGCGCCGCCGGCGCGGAAGCCGATTTCGAGGCCGCCTATGGCGCGACCACCCACAATGCTTACGGCATGTGCGCGCTGCGGCACATGCACGATTATGGCACCACCAGTGAGCAACTGGCCTGGATCAAGGTCGCGGCGTCGCATCACGCGCAATACAATCCGCATGCGATGCTGAAAGAGGTCGTCACCGTCGAGGATGTGCTCAATTCGCCGATGATCTCCGATCCGCTGCACCGCATGGACTGCTGCGTGGTCTCCGACGGTGGCGGCGCTTTCATCGTGACCACTCCCGAGATCGCCAAGAGTCTGAAGAAGCCGCTTGTGCGGCTGATCGGCCATGGCGAAGCGATGAAGGGCCCGCGCGGCGGCAAGGATCTCGATCTGACCCATTCCGCCGGTGTGTGGTCTGGCCCGCGCGCGTTCGAGGAGGCCGGCGTCGCGCCCAAGGACATCAAGTACGCCTCGATCTACGACAGCTTCACCATCACCGTGCTGATGCAACTCGAGGACCTCGGCTTCTGTAGGAAGGGCGAGGGCGGCAAGTTCGTCGCCGACGGCAACCTGATTTCGGGCGTCGGCAAGCTGCCGTTCAACACCGACGGTGGTGGTCTCTGCAGCAACCATCCGGTCAATCGCGGCGGCTTGACCAAGATCCTCGAGGCGGTGCGCCAGTTGCGCGGAGAGGCGCATCCCAAAGTGCAGGTGCCGAACTGCGATCTCGCCGTTGCCCACGGCACCGGCGGCCTGCTCGGCGTGCGCCATGCCGCCTCGACAGCCATTCTGGAGCGCGTGTGATGAGCGAGACGAAAACCTATCCCAAGCCCCAAGGCAATCCCGAGACCCAGCCGTTCTGGGATGCGGCCGTCAAGGGCAAGTTCCTGATCAAGCGCTGTACCGCCTGCAACGAGCCGCATTACTTTCCGCGCGCGATCTGCCCGTTCTGCTTCTCCGACCAGACGGTCTGGGAAGAGAGCGCGGGCGAGGGCGAAATCTACACCTTCAGCGTGATGCGCAAGTCGCCCACCGGTCCTTATGCGATCGGCTATGTCACTTTGAAGGAGGGGCCGTCGCTGCTGACCAACTTCGTCGACTGCGATCCCATGACGCTGAAGATCGGCCAGCGCGTCAAGGTGGTGTTCAAGCCGACCGAGGGAGCGCCGCTGCCGTTCTTCACCCCCGTCGCCTGATAACAGAGCGGCCAAGCCGCCAACGAGGAAACGCCAATGCCGATCAAATATCCCGAGATCATGAACCTGAAGCGGGAGGGCGACCCTTATTCATGGACCGACCGCGAGGTCATGCTCTACGCCTACGGCATCGGTCTGAGCGCTGATCCGATGGATGAGCGGGAGCTGGCGTTCGTCAACGAGGCAACTTTCACGCCGCGTCCGCTCAAGGTGGTCCCGACCTTCGCCTCCGTGGCCGCCTGGGGTGCGAGCCCGGGTGACCTCGGCATCAACCGCCTGCTGGTGGTGGATGGCGAACGCGACATCACCTTCCACAAGCCGTTGCCGGTGGCTGCGAAGATCACCGCGGATTCCCGCATTCTTGCCGTCTACGATAAGGGCAAGGACAAGGGCGCCGTGGTCACCCGCGAAACGGTGCTCAGGGATGAAGGCGGCGATAAGCTTGCGACATTGATCAGCTCGGCCTTCGCACGCGGCGATGGTGGCTTCGGTGGTCCGTCGGAGGGACAGCCGGCGCCGCATGCGGTGCCCAAGCGGGCACCGGACCGTTCCGTCGATATCACCACCCGCCCGGATCAGGCGCTGATCTACCGCCTCTGCGGCGATCGCAATCCGCTGCACAGTGATCCGGAGTTCGCCCAGAAGGCCGGATTTCCGCGGCCGATCCTGCACGGCATGTGCACCTATGGCCTGACCTGCCGCGCGGTGCTGCAGACCTATGCCGACTACGACGCCGGCGCGTTCCGCCAGCACGCGGTGCGATTTTCCGCACCGGTGTTTCCCGGGGAGACGGTGACGGTCGATCTGTGGAAGGACGGCGATGTCGTGTCGTTCGAAGCCCAGGTCAAGGCACGCAACGTTACCGTGATCAAGAACGGAAAAACCGTTCTGGCTTGACGGCCAATCATAACAAGACAGCTGCGGGAGAGCGTCATGGGTCTGCTGGACGGCAAGGTCGCGATCATCACCGGCGCCGGCGGCGGCTTGGGTGAAGCCTACGCCAAACTGTTCGCCCGCGAAGGCGCCGCCGTCGTGGTCAACGATCTCGGCGGTCCGCGCGACGGCAGCGGACGTGACCTCTCGATGGCGCAGGCCGTGGTCGACGCCATTGTGGCCGGAGGTGGCCGCGCCGTGGTCAACGGCGCCGACATCGCCACCATGGCCGGAGGCCAGTCGGTGTTCGACGATGCCATCAGGCATTTCGGCCGCGCCGATATCCTGGTAAACAATGCCGGCATCCTGCGCGACGTGACCTTCGCCAAAATGCCCGAGGAGACCTGGGACAAGGTGATCGCGGTGCATCTGAAGGGAACGTTCTGCGCCACGCTCCCCGTGTTCCGCTGGATGAAGGACAATGGCGGCGGCGTCATCGTCAACACCTCGTCGACCTCCGGCCTGATCGGCAATTTCGGCCAGAGCAACTATGGCGCGGCCAAGGGCGGCATCTTCGGCCTGAGCAATGTGCTGGCCATCGAAGGCCGCAAGTACAACATCCGGATCTGGACCCTGGCGCCGGGTGCGCTGACGCGCATGACGGCGGACCTGCCGCGCTATATCGAAAATCCGGGCGCAGCGTTCGGTCCCGACCAGATCGCACCGGCGGTGCTTTATATGGTCTCCTCGCTCTCCGGCGACCAGACCGGCAAGATCCTTGGCGTCTCCGGCCCGCGCGGCGTGCGCGAGATGAAGATGCTGGAAATGCAGGGATGGAAACCGTCGACCAGTGCCTGGCAGGCGCAGGACATCGCCGAGCATGCCGGCGAGATCTTCTTTTCCGACGACAATAAAATGGCCGCGCGCCGGTTTTGAAAGGTAACGATGACAGAGACACCGGCCCCCGACAAACCGTCCGCGCAGCCCGAGGTGGCGGCGCGGCTGGCCTCCACCATGCTGTTGCTGCGCGAGAGTGCTGATGGCATGGAGATCTTCATGGTGGTGCGTCACCACGAGATCGATTTCGCCTCCGGTGCGCTGGTGTTTCCCGGCGGCAGTGTCGAGCCCGGCGACCGCGCCATCGCGGGCCGTCCCGAGCTGTTCGCCGGCGGCGAGGGCATCGATCCGGATGTGCTGGCGCTGCGGATCGGCGGCGTGCGCGAAACCTTCGAAGAATGCGGCATCCTGTTGGCGCGCCCGCGCGGATCGACCGCGCTGGTCGGCGCCGAGCGGCTGAAGGCCATCGATGAGGCGCGCCGCGCGGATCTCGATGCCGGCAAGATCTCGTTCGCCGATCTCGTCGCCGCCGAGGATCTCGTGCTGGCGCTCGATCTGCTGGTGCCGTTCGCGCACTGGATTACACCGGTGCGGATGCCCAAGCGCTTCGACACCCATTTCTTCCTCGCCGTCGCGCCGGCCGATCAGGTCGGCGTGCACGACGGCAAGGAGACGGTGGATTCGATCTGGATTGCCCCGCAGCAGGCGCTGGACGAGGCCAAGTCGGGCCGCTTCAAGATCCTGTTCCCGACCACCCGCAATCTGATCAAGCTGGCGCGCAGCCGGACGGCGGCGGAAGCGATCGCGCTGGCTCGCACAGAGCCGGTGGTGACGGTGATGCCCGACATCGTCAAGGGTGACAAAGGCCAGCGTCAACTGCGCATTCCCGCGGATGCCGGTTATGACGGTGTCTTGTTCGACATCGATTTCTGAGCAAGCTTCCGCAATCACGACAAGCAGGATCGGGTGAACCGGTCGGAGACCGAAGGAAACGGCATGGACAAGGATTTGTTCGCGGGTCTGAAAGTGATCGATTGCGCGAGCTTCATTGCGGCGCCTGCGGCGTGCACGGTGCTGTCGGACTTCGGCGCCGATGTCATCAAGATCGAGCCGCCGGGCGAGGGCGATGCCTACCGCAATCTGTGCCAGGCGCCGGGCTATCCGGTCAGCGAGCACAATTATGCCTGGATCCTGGAGTCACGAAACAAGCGCAGCATCGCACTCGACCTGAAGTCGCCGGAGGGGCTTGCGGTGCTGCATCGGCTGGTCGACCAGGCCGACGTGTTCGTCACCAACATGCCGCTGCCGGTGCGCCGGCGCCTCAACATCCGTTATGAGGATCTGGGGCCGCGCAATCCCAGGCTGATCTATGCCTCGTTCACCGCCTATGGCGAGACCGGTGCGGAAGCCGAAAAGACCGGTTTCGATTCCACCGCCTACTGGGCGCGCAGCGGACTGATGGACAATGTCAAGCCGCATGCGGACGCCGCACCCGCGCGCTCCGTCGCCGGCATGGGCGATCATCCCAGCGCCATGGCGCTCTACAGCGCGATCGTCACCGCGCTCTATCGGCGCGATCGCACTGGCAAGGGCGGCCTGGTCAGTTCATCGCTGATCGCCAATGGTCTGTGGGCTAATGGCGTGCTGGTGCAGGCGCAGCTGTGCGGCGCGCGGATGATCCCGCGGCCGCCGCGCGAGCAGTTGCCGAATGCCTGCACCAACATGTATCGCTCCCGCGACGGCCGCTGGCTGACCATTTCCATGCTCAACGAAGCACGGCAGTTCGAGCCGTTGCTGGAGGCGATGGGCCGCCGCGATATTCTGGACGATCCGCGGTTTGCGACGCTCGAGTCGCGGCGGAGCAATTCGCCGGCGCTGATTGCCCTGTTCGACCAGATCTTCGCCACCCGCGATCTCGCCGACTGGCGCAAGCGGCTCGACGACGTCGGCATCACCTTCGGCGTCACCGGCACGCTGGACGACATCCCCGATGACCTGCAGATGCGTGAGGCAGGTGCGCTGGTGTCTTATGCCGATAGCGCTATGCTTACCGTCAGCAGCCCGTTCACTCTCGAGGGCGTCGAGAAAGCCGAGCCGCGCGCGGCGCCAGCGATCGGCCAGCACAGCGACGAGATCCTGCGCGAGGCGGGCTATGGCGCTGACGACATTGCGCGGCTGAGACAGAACAAGGCAGTTGCGTAAGGCGAGGCCGAAGCCGCGCGTTACTCCGCCGGCTCGACGAGCGAGCGTTGCTGCGCCGTCTCGCGTGCGAGCAGTATGAGCAGCACGAGAAACGCCGCCTCGATGATCGCGAATGCGGCGAACGCCTGCTTGAAAGCGCCGCCGGAGCCCTCGATGATCGCGCCCATCAGCCACGGTGATGCGAAGCTCGACAGAATGCCGAATACCTCGGCATAGCCCACCGCCGCCGGCGCCAGTGCGTCCGGATATTTCTCGCTCAGGAACGAGAAGATCGCGCCGCCGCCGAGCACCGCGAGGCCGCTCAGCGCGGCAAATACGACGAGTGTTGCAAAGCTCACTGGATAGATCGTGCTGGACAGGAACATGACCGCGGTCAACAGCGCCAGCAAGGCACTCAGCTTGATCATGAAGGGCTTTCCCAGGCTGTCGGCCATGTAGCCGCCGATGATCAGGAACACCACCTGGGACAGGCCCATCAGCGTGCCGATGATTGCGCCGGCCTCGACCGGCATGTGCTGAACGGCGATGAAGGCGGGGACCACCCATGTTGCCGTCCCGGCGATGGCGAAGGTGCAGGCAGCGATGCCGAGGCCGCCGACCACGATCCATTTCGATCGAAAGATCTCGGTCAGCGGCATGCTGGCGATCGTTGCCGGCTCGTTCTCCCACTTGAATCCGGCGATGCCGATCTCGGCTGGGCCATTGCGGACCATGAGCCCATCGATCAGAGCGACCAGCAGAGTGCCGGCCGCCAGCACGGCAAAGAAGACGCGCCAGCCGGTGGCGAGCGTCAATGGAATGCCGAGCGCGAAGTCCAGCGTGATCGCGAGACTGTAGGCGGCGAGGATCATGCCGACCACCGCCCCGCGTCGCTGCTGCGGAAACCAGCCGAAGATCAGCTTCATGTTGCCGATGAAGATGCCGGCGTCGAAAAAGCCGATCAGCAGGCGGAGGATGATGAGCTGTGTATAATTCTGCACAAACACCTGCAGCACCATGCCGATGCCGGTGCCGGCGAGGCCGATCAACAGCATGGTACGGGCGGACATGTTGCGGCTGACCGGCGACCACGCCACCATCCCGACGCCGTAGGTGAGTGCGAAGATGCCTTGGGCGAGGCCGGCTTGCGCCGGATTCAATCCGAGCGTCTCCGACACGAAGGGAATGACGGCCGCGAAGGCGTACCAGTCGGCCGCCAGGAAAATCTCGCACAGGATGGCGAGCGCCAGCATCCATTTCTGCCATTGTCCGATCCGGATCCGATCGGACTCGGAAATCGTGTTCCAGTTCATGGTCGATCCTCTGTGGTTGGGCGGATCCCGGCAGGGGGAGTGAAGGCGGCGGCGTCAGGCCGGAGGCGGCAGGAAATTGACCTCGTGTTCGGCTGCGATCCGAACGACCTCGGCTGGGTCAGGCACATTGTGGATGCGTTCGAACAGTGTTTTTAGCGAGCGCGTCGGTGCGACCCAGAACAGGCTGGTGGCGGTGTCTCCCGACTTGTTGAAGATGCCGTGGGGGATGCCCTTGGGCATACGTACGAGATCGCCGGCCGTGGCGATGCTTTCCTTGCCGTCGAGCCACAGGTCGTAGCGGCCGCTCAGCACGTAGATGAATTCGTCCTGGGTGGGATGGACATGCGGCGGGACAAACGTGCCGGGCGGGAAGACGGCGTGCCAAGCTATCGAGTTTGTTGACTCCTGCTTCAGTGTGTAGGTCTGACCCAGGATGCTCCAGGCGGTGCCGCCGAGGGCTTCCTCGGCGCTGGTGATGCCGGCAGGCATGTCGATCATGGATTGTCTCCTTCTGGGGATGAACGCCGGGTCAGCCGGCGAGAAACGCGGTGACGAGGTCGCCGGCCGATGGTGTCTCCTCGAACACCAGGTGGCCCGTTGCCGGGACCAGTTTGAGGTGTCCATCGGGAAGGCGCGCCATCCAGGCCTTGGCCTGGGCGGTGGGACGCAGGCGATCCTCGGCGCCCCACAGCACCAGGGTTGGAACGCGGATGCGGTGAACCCATTGCGCGAGTTTCGGGTTGCCTTGCGGATTGTCGCGGATGAGTTTTGCGAAGCCGCCGACCTCCCGCCCAAGCGCCGCATCGAAGGCGGGGTCTGGCGCCCTCGGGAAATAGCGCAGGGCCGCGGCGGGGTCATGCGCGAGATAAGACGGCAGGTCCTGCGGCGCGATATCGAACAGGCCCGGCGCCGGTGCGTCGTTGACAACCAGACCGGCGGGTGCGGCCAGCACCAGCCGGCGCAGCCGCTGTGGTTGGCGGATCGCGAATTCTGCGGCCAACCAGCCGCCAAGCGAGAAACCGCAGAGATCGAAACCGTCGAGGCCAAGACGATCGAACAGCTCCATGTAATGCAGGACATGGTCGTCAATGGTGTCGAATGCCTCGGCGTCGCCGGACTCACCGAATCCCGGATGATAGGGAATGATAACCTTGCGCTGCGTGGCCCAGGTTCGCGCCACCTCGAAGCCGGTGAAGGTGCCGGTGCCGTGCAGGAACACCAGTTCCGGTCCGCGCCCGATGCTGTGAACCACGGTGTTGATACCGTTGATGGTGTATTCAGCGCGCTCGAACCCGGTCATGTCGGTTGTGGGGTTGGCGGCTACCGCGGTCATGCGCGACGTCATGGTCGAACTCTCCGTTTCATTGAAAGGACCTCCGAGAGGCCTGTCATGCGTCCTCACGGCGCTGTGTCAGGTGTGCGGCAAACTGGTCGGCGGCGTCGGTGATGCGTGCCATCGTCATCGGCGCGTTCGGGTGGCCGGCGCTGAACTCGGCCGCGCCGGCATAGATCGCGGTCGATATCGTGCAGGCCTCGAAGAAGCCGAACAGCGGCCGTAGCTGATGCTCGACCACTAGCGAATGGCGCAGGCCGCCGCCCGAGGCCGTCAGCAATACCGGACGGTTTTTCAACGCGCCGGCACCGATCAGATCGAAGGCATGCTTGAACAGGCCGGGGTAGGAGCCCTGGAACACCGGACAACCAATCACCAGCCCATCGGCGCTTTCGATTGCTTCGATCACCGCGCGCGCCGTGTCGCTTAAGCCGTCGCGGGTGAAGGCGCAGAGGCCTGGCCCTGCGTCGAGCAGATCGAGCACGTCCACGGCGATATCGTATCGTTGCTGCAGGTCGGCGGCGACGGCCTCGACTAGCGCCCGCGCTTTGGCGGGTCGCCAACTGGTACCGCAGAAGCCGATGATGCGTTGGGGTGACACGATTGACCTCGCGCTCAGCCGGTGACCCCGAACACCGTCCATTGTGCGTTCGGGCCCGGCAGTCCAAGTAGTGCGCGGCCGCATTCCTCGACGATCTGATCCGCCATCAGGATGTGCTGGGTGCCGGCATGGATGTCCCGATAGAAGCGCTGCATCGGCGTGTTGTGCAGTGAGGCGCCGCGTGCCGCGCGATGGGCGAAGGTGCCGACGTCCGAGATCACATCGTGGATATGTCGCAGCGACAGCTTGATCATGGTCATCTGGTCGAGCGAGGGAGTCTCACCGCGGCCGCAACTGTCGGAGACATCGCGCCAGGTTTCGTAGACCAGAGCGCGCGCCGCGCGGTAACGCGCTTCGGCCTGGGCGAACTGGAACTTGAAACTTGCACTTTCGCATGACGGGCCGAACGGATCGCGACGCGGCACGATCACCTTCACCAGTTCGTCGAGCATCCTGCGACCGACGCCGATCGCCCAGCTCGCATGCGCCCAGGCGCTGTAGCCGGCGAGGCCAAGCGCGCCCTGAGGGCCGCCGCGGCGCGGCGCGCCGATGTCGAAGTCGTAGGTCATGTGGGTGGGGACAAACAGCTCATCACCTACGCTCAGGGTGTAGTCGAAGCTGCCGGTCGCGCGCAGTCCCAGCACGTCCCAGTTGCCGAGCAGCTTGATGGTCGCGCGCGGGTGATGGGTGACCACGATCTTGGGCTGGCCGTTGGGCTGGATCACCATGTCCTTGCCCTCCGGATCAGTGACGAAACACCCCGAATGCACCCATTCGGCATGTTGGATGCCGCTGCCGTAGGCCCAGTTGCCGCGGATCATGAAGCCGCCTTCGACCGGGCGAGCGAATCCCCTCGGCACGCCGTTGCCGGCAATGGTGATGTCGGGTCCGCCCGCGAACACCTTGCGGATGCCTTCGTCGGCGATGTAGATCGCCATCGTTGTCCCCTCCATGTTGTTGCCGAGGACGCACCAGCCGACGGAAGCGTGGGCATAGGACAGGCGCTCGATCACCGTCATCGCCTCGAACGGCGATAGTTCGGGCCCGCCGACGTCTTTTGGAAACAGCATGGTGTAGAGCCCGGCAGCGCGCATCGCCGCGACCACGTCGTCGGTCAGGTGGCCGAGCGCCTCGGCCTCGTTCGCCTTGGCCTCGATCTGCGGCAGCAGCTTGTCGACGCGGGCGTGAAAGTCCGCGGCTGGCGTGGCGGCGGCGCGCACGGCGTGCTTCAGGGGCGAATTCATGATCGAGTTTCTCCAATCGAAAGTGGACACGTGTTTCCGGGCGTGCGCTCCCGGCGGGGAAACGCACGGCTTGCAACACGGGGAGGGATCTTGGTGGGCTGGATGCGTTCGCGGCATCGCAGTGTCTCGAATTTGGACGCTATGAATGCGGCTGGGGACCGGCAATCCCCCATGATGGGGGGCTGGTTGTCGTTCCTCGGCGCTGGACGGCGAAGGTGCTGCGCAGGGAATGAGCCGCAGCGGCGGTTCTTGCGTCAGTCCGTGCCAGTTTTTTTCACTTGACGGGGGATCGGGCTCCGCGAGAGCCTGCGTACCCGGACAAGAGTGGCAAGAGCGGAACGTGTCACTGGCTTACGACCTTTCGGAATCCCACCTCGCCGATCGCATCATGTCGGTCGCGGAGAGCCGCTCCGTGCCGATGCTCGGTGACGCCTGTTGTTCGGCGATCGGCGAATTGACGGGGTCATCGACGGTCGGGCTCTATCTGCTCGAGACCGTTGAACCCGAACTCGTCTATAGCCGGCATGTTGCGGACGATTTCCTCGACAACTACAAGGCCGGATTCTGGAAGTCCGATCCGGTGCTCGACTGCATCCTGACTGCCGGACGGACCGTCGACGGCGCATCCCTGTTGGGAGAACAGCATTGGCCGCGCAGCATGTCCTTCGAAATGCTGCGGCACTGGGGGTTCAGCTGCAATATGGGCGGCCCGCTCTGGTACGACGACAGGATCGTTGGCGTGCTGTTCACGGCAACCCGCAGCAGTGCGCGATACACGCCTCTGCTGCGGCAGCGGATGGAGATGCTCTGCCGCGCCGGCTCACTGGCACTGACCAACATGATCAACACCGGCCATCTGGACTTTGGCCGGCAGGCCGAATCCGCGGCACGTCATCTTCCGGCGCAGCCGGCTCTCGCTGCGTTTCAAGGAAAACTTCCGCCGCGCTCTGCCCAGGTGGCCGTTCTGGTCTGCCGCGGCCAGACCAACAAGCAGATTGCGCGGGGGATGGGCATTTCAGATCAGACGGTGAAGGAGCACGTTGCCAATTTATGCAAGCGCTTCGGTGCCCACAACCGAACCGAGTTGGTTGCGTGCATGATGAGCGGAATGTCGCGGCAATGGCAATAGAAATATCCGCGTCTCGTCCATTGTGCACACCGCGGTCACGCCGCCCTCAGTCCTTCAACGTGAACTTCTTGCGCAGCTCCGCTGCAACCTGGTCGGCCAGCTGCTGGGCGTAGGTCGCGCTCTTCGGTGCGGTGATGACCGTGGCGCGCCAGCCGAGCAGCGCATCCTTGCGGACCGACACAAAGACACCGCCGACGGCGATGCGCTCGCCGATCATGGCTTCGAGTTCGGTGTCGGTTTTCGCTTCCTTGGCCATTATCCTTGTTCCGGCACGGTCATAATCGGCGCCAAATCTGACGATTTTGCGAATATCCGGAAGCAATCCAGGCGCGAGTCCGGCCTGTCGCGCGTTCACAGCCTCGTGACATCGGTGCGGAAAGTCGCCAGGCGTTCTCAGCCAGCCCAATCGAACTGGCTGCTGAGGTGGTCGCCGATCTGCACAAGCTTGGCGACGCGATCGGCGTAGCCGGGTGCCGCTTCCGCTTCGGCATCGGCCGATGTCCGGAACTCCCAGGCGTCGCCGGCGGGGATGACCGAGATCCTGATGCCGTTGGGGTGGATGCCGTGATCCCCCAGTTCTGCCAACGCAATCGCGACCAGCTCCGCGGTCGTCTTCTTGGGCTTGTCCATAACGCCGTCCCGGCTTTCAACGTGCAGGTTGGGTCCAGCTTGCGCGGCGCTGCACGGCGGCGTCAATTGCCAAAGTCGCCGCAGCTTCCACAAGGGGGTCTGCCATGACGGTCTGTGCGGTCAGGTCCCGCTGGTGACGTTGGTCTGCACCGGCAGCAGCTCGGTCGTGGCACGATCGGGCGTCTCGTCCTTCCAGCGCACCGATCCGAACGGCCGCTCCAGCATGCGGCGGACGCGCACCGGATCGGGGCCGAGATGGAAATCGGCGGCTTTCTGGTGCAGCGCACGCTCGGATTGGGTCGAGCGATTGCGCTGCCGCAGAAAATCCGTCCAGGTTGGGCAATGATAACGCTCGGTCCACAATTCGGGGTCGGCCAGATCGCGTGCGATCGACCAGCCATAGGCGCCATTGCGCTGGCGGGTGAACTGCACCTGCTGCATCACGCCAAAAAACTCGCGCGCCCGCTCCTGATCCACCCGGTACTCGATCTCGATCACGATCGGGCCGCTACGTGCCTTGATCGACAACGCCACTTCGGGATCGGCGAGCGGATCCACCGCCTGGTCGTCGCGGCCGCCGGCGGCCGGCATGCGCAGCCACAGCCCGAGCAGCGGCGAGAGCAGCACCACCGCGGCCGAGATCATCAGCGCATGGTCGGTGCCGATCGCGTCGGCGACGTGGCCCCAGCCCCAGCTTCCGATGGCGACACCGCCTGAGATCGCGGCCTGGAAGATGGCGAGCGCACGGCCGGCGACCCAGCGCGGCGCCGACAGCTGGATGCTGAGGTTGAACATGGTGATCGCCAGCATCCAGCCGGCGCCGGCCACCACCAGGGCCGCGGCCGTCAGCGCCGGGGTGCGGCTCAGCGCAACGACGCCGATGCCGATCCCCATGGTCAGCAGGCAGATCCGGATCGCGACCTCGCTGCTGAACTGCCGGCGCATGGTCTCGACATTGAGTGCGCCGACCACCGCGCCCATGCCGAACGCGCCGAGCATGATGCCGAAGGTCTGCGCGCCGCCGCCGAGCATGTCGCGCGCGATCAGCGCCATCAGCGCCAGGATCGAGGTGCCGCCGATGCCGGTCGCGAGCGTCCGCCACAACACCACGCGCAGCGAGGGCGAATGCACGATGTAGCGCACGCCGGACACGATGGCGCGGCTGAGGCGCTCCGGCGGCAGCCGTGACGGCTCCACCACACGGCGCCAGAGAAAGAACACGGTGAGCAGCGGCAGATAGAGCAGGGCGTTGCAGACGAAGGCGGCGGCGGAGCCCGCGGTTGCCACGATCACGCCGCCGATCGCAGGACCGAAGCTGCGGGCAATGTTGTAGCTGATGCCGTTGAGCGCGACCGCGGAGGGCAGGGTGTCCGGCGGCACCTGTTCGCTGACGGAGGCCTGCCAGGACGGCCCGAACAGCGCCATGCCGCAACCAATCAGGAAGGTGAAGGCCAGGATGATGTTGGGCGTCAGCAGGCTGAAATGGGCGAGCACCGACAGGGTGGTCGCGGCGGTCAGGCCCAGCGACAGCGCCAGCAGCGCGACAATCCGGCGGTTGAACATGTCGGCGATCGCGCCGGCCGTGACCGACAGCAGCATCACCGGCAGCATCAAGGCGGTCTGCACCAGCGCCACCATGTCGGCTGAGGACGTCATCTGGGTCATCGCCCAGGCGGCGCCGACGCCATGGATCATCAGACCGAGATTGGTGGCGAGGCTCGCGAGCCAGATCCGGCGGAACAGGGCGATGCGCAGCGGGGCGCCGATACCGTTGAGCAACACCAAACCCTTTCTCGACCGGCAGTCGGGCGATTCGTCTGTCGTGGAGGACGGTGCCGCCGGAATATCATCTGTCAGCCACCGGTGGTGACAAAATCTCCAGCGATTCCCGCATTCTCGCGATGGACATTATGTTTTTGTATACATATACAAGAAGCATGAGCATATCTCGCATCGCGCCGCGTCCGTACCTCCGGGACGAAGTCTACACCGCCCTGAAAGCCCGGCTGGCTGAACTAGCCGTGGACCTCACCGTGCCGATCCGGGTGCGGGAGGAGGAACTGGCGGAAGCGCTGGGAGTCAGCCGCACCCCGGTGCGGGAGGCGATGCGGCGCCTGGAACTGGAGGGCATCATCACCGTCCAGCCCCGGCGCGGCGCCCGGCTGATGCCGACCTCGCTGCCAGGCTATCTGGAGTGGCTCGCGATCCGCGAGATGCTGGAGGGGCTGGCGGCGCGCGAGGCCGCCCGCGATGGCGCACCCGATGTCGCGCAGCGGCTGCGCGCGGTCTTTGCCGGCTTCGACGCGGACGCGATTGCGGCGCGACCGGCCGACTACGCGACGGCCAATGCGGCGTTTCATGCGCTGCTGATCAAGGAAAGCCGCAACCTGCTGCTGGAGCGCACCTGGCAATCGTTCGGTCATCTCAAGATGGCGGGGCTTCGTTTCATCGAGCGGCTCAACCGCGGCCCGCAGTCGCTCAGCGAACATCATGACATCATCGATGCTATCGAAGCGCGCGATCCAGATCGGGCGGAAGCGCTGGCTCGGCTGCACATCCGGCTGTTGCGCGAGCAGGTCGCGGCGACGCTGACACAGTTCGAGGACGAGGCCAAAGACCAACGCTAGCGTTTTCAAGCGAAGTGGGTACCGGTTCGCGTGAAGAAAACGCGTCAGAACAAGAATCCAAACGCGCCAAAAATAGCGCGCATAAAAATCAGAGGAGGAAGCAATGCTTGTGGTGTCGCGGCGCTGGCTTGGATGCGCTGCTGTGGTGATGGCGCTTGGCGCTTATGTGAACGGTGCGTCGGCGCAAACCTATCCGTCGCAATCGGTGAAGCTGCTGGTCGGTTTCGCACCGGGTGGCCCGGCCGATATCATTGCCCGCATTGTCGGCCAGAAGCTGAGCGAACACTGGCGGCAGCCGGTGGTTATAGAAAATCGCGGCGGCGCCGGCGGCAACATCGCGGCCGTACAGGCCGCCAAGGCCGAGCCGAACGGCAGTACCATCCTGGTCACCACCAGCGCGTTCGCGGTCAATCCCAGCCTGTCGTCGAAAGCCGGCTATTCGCCCGACGAATTTCGCGTCGCCGTCATCGCCGCCACCACGCCGAACCTGATTGTCGGCGCGCCCAATCTTCCCTTCGCGACCCTGGCCGACGCCATCAAGGCGGCCAAGGCCCAGCCGATGACCTACGGCACCGCCGGCATCGGCACCACGCCGCATCTGTCGGCGGAGAAGATCTTCAGCATCGTCGCCAAGGTGCCGATCCTGCACACGCCGTTCACCGGCGCCGGGCCGGCGCTGAACTCGGTGGTGGGGGGCCACACGCCGCTTGCGAGTGTCGCACTGCCGGCCGCGGTGGAATTGGTCAAGGGCGGCCAGGTCAAGGCTCTGGCTGTGACCAGCAATGAACGCATCGCGGCATTGCCCGATGTGCCGACCGCGCGGGAGCAGGGGCTCGCCGACGACGAGGACGCAACCTGGGTGGCGTTCTTCCTGCCGGCCAAAACGCCGTCGGCGATCGTCGAGAAGATCAATGCCGACGTCAATGCAGTGGTGTCGGACAAGGAGGTGCAGCAGCAGCTCGGCAAGATCGGCTTCCGTGCCGTCGGCGGCGGCGTCGAGCAGGCCAACCGTTATGTGAAGTCCGAAATCGTCAAATGGGGCGACGTGATCGGTAAGCTTGGTTTGAAGCTGGACCAATAGGCCGTCAGGTTGTCCGGATTCGCGGCGGATCTGTTGTGGCGCGGAGCGCTTAGGCATTCGATCCGGCTTGGACAAGGGCTCTGCAGGGCAAATTTATCGTCGACGCCCCGCTGTTTTTTTCGGGCGCGAGCCGATACGTTTCTGGCGAAGCATCTTGGCAATACCGGCAAGAATGAAAGGCTGGTTTCGTGATCGACACCTCGCCGCCGTCATTCCGCGCGATTTGGCGCGACACGATTGACGCGATGACCCGACTGCGATGGCTCTCATTGATCGGCCTTCTGATCATTTTGAGTGCGGAGGCTATCAAGGTTCTCGCCTTGTCGGATCGCTTGTCGCTCCAGGAGCCCGTCAATCTGGTTTGTTCCATCCTGCTCTTGCCGCTCGATGTCGCAATCTATCGGCTGCTGATTCTCGGTGAAGCCGCGTCTCGTTATCGCCTTGATCCGTTCGACCATCGCTTCCAACGATTGCTGATCTGGACTATCTGCTGGTGGGGCGTCATTGTTCTCCCGCCCTATGTGGTGAGCCTGATAACGTCAGCGGATCAATGGAGCATAGTTGCGTTTGTCGGAACGTTGCTTCTGTGCATTCCATTGTTACGAATGATTGTCCTCTTTCCTGCGATTGCGGTTGATGCAAGTGGTGCGTCGCTGGACAATGCCATTGCCGACACGCGGGGACAGTTGTGGCTCATTCTTAAAGCATTTTTTTTAGTGTGGCTTCTTCCGGTCCTGGCAATGTGTCTCGTCTTGCTCGGGACGCTGTTGCTTGGGGTCCTCATTAGCGACACATCCACCACGTCACCCGACTGGTCCGTCAGTTCATCCGACTGGCCTGCAGCTCTTCAGATCATTTTCTTCGGGGGTCTCTATTTTTTAACCCAGGTGGCAACCGCCGCGATGGTGTCGCGTTTGTTTGGCTGGATCGGCAGCAAGGTAAAGGGGCGCGACTTTCAAACGGCTCTTCCCCAGGGGACATAGACGAATGCCTAGGGGGCGCGGGTCGGCGACAACCGATGACATCGTCCGGTTTGCCGGTCTCGGTCACGTCGACGATGTAGCGTCAGGTTTAGGGTTGGCCGCCATCGAGGTCGGTGCAGTCATGGACTTTTGCCAATGTAGAGGCGGAGGGACGTGAGGTTATAGTGATGCGCGATAACCTTTTGTTGTGCATCTTCGCATTTGCACAATGCTGTCGCCTCGCTTCAGGCGATCCACAGCGGTGTCATGACACGCACGAGAATTGGAAACCGCTGACGCGGGCTTCTACGGACGCGAGCGTCCCATGCGATGATTATCGTAAATAAGCTTTGGCCGGGCCGTTAGCTTTGTGCGCCGGTGGTTTCATCTTGTTTTATTCATTCACGAGGGGTGAGCATGTGCCTGCAATGCGATGTGGACGCGGCCCATGACACGAACTCCGCCACGCGCCGTCTGCGTTTTGCCCGGCGCCGTTTTTTGGCGGTCGCCGCGGGGGTGACGGCGGGGCTGGCGTGGAGTGGTCCCGGTTTTGCGAAGGACAAGCCGCCGCCCAAACCGGACAACGTACTATCGCCCGATGCCGCATTGTCGCGGCTGATGAAGGGGAATGAACGTTATGTCCAGGGCGTGTCCAGGCGCCACGACTTCAAGCATGAACGCGAGCCGCTGACCCTCGGGCAGAACCCTTTCGCCGGCATTCTCTCTTGCGCGGATTCGCGCATTGCGCCGGAATACTGTTTCGATACCGGGCGCGGCGATCTCTTTGTCTGCCGCGTCGCCGGGAATTTCGCCAACGCCGAAAGCATTGCCAGCTTCGAATATGCCGTGCACGTGCTGGCGCTGCCGATGATCCTCGTGCTCGGTCACCAGGCCTGCGGCGCGGTCGACGCGACGATCAAATCGATCCAGGACAATACGACCTTGCCCGGCCACCTGCCGTCCCTTGTCGAGGCTCTCAGCCCGTCGGTGAAAGACGTACTCAATCAGCCCGGAAACCTGCTCGACAATGCGACCCGTCGCAATGTGATCCGGACCATGGAGGCGCTCAGGACCGCGACACCGATTTTGAGCAAGGCCGTGGCGGAGAAAAAGGTGCTGGTGGCCGGGGGGATTTATGAACTTGCCACCGGCAGGGTTGCAATGATCTCGTGATACCCATTGTCGCTTGTGCCGAGGCCGGGCCATGTCCCGGCGCCGGGCAGGGACATGCCGCCTCGCGTAAAATGAAACGATCAAGTTTTGAATGCGCCGGACAAGGGGCGCAACCGCGCAATTATGTTGCCAATCGATTGCCCCAAATGGTATTCTTTATGAAGCGGCAAGGCGGATTTGTGCCTGTTTTGCAAGTCTGCCAACAAGCTTGATCATCAATGGCGATGCGCGTCCACGGCGTAATCGGCAGGGGTGGTTGCTTGGCTATCGCGAGGCCGTGACACCGCAAAGGCCATGCGTTCCACCAGTGGAACACCATAAATTTGCGCAAAACACCCGCATCCTCTGGAGTGTTTCCGAGGCAAACAATACTCTGTCTAAAGTCTAAGACGATTCCTCTGCCGACCGGCGAGGGAAGCGTTCGCAACGTCACCGGATATCGTCTCATATCCGGGATTAGACAGGTACAAAGGACATGCTTGAGCCGATGAATCGCAAGACTGGCGCCTATGACCTCGAAATCGGCAAGAGAATCCGTGCTCAGCGGCTTTCGAGATCGATGTCACAAGAAGATCTGGCCGATCGCCTCGGCGTGGCATTTCAACAACTGCAGAAATATGAGCGAGGCGAAAATCGCGTCAGCGCGTCGCGGCTTCGCGAGATCGCGCTCGCCCTCAAGATGCCCATCAGCTCGTTCTATGGAGAGGATCGGTACGCCAAACCTGGCTCTCGCTCGAGTGATATTGGCGTGCAGGAGTTCATCACCAGTACGCGCGCGATCACCCTGCTGAAGAATTTCGCGCGGATCAAGGATGCCAGCGTTCAGAATCTGGTTGTCGATCTCTGCGAAAAACTGGCCGACAAGTAACGCTCGGGCGCCGGTAGCCGGATCAATTGGCTGCCTGGGATCGATGGACCCAGATCCGAGTCTGGCTGTCAGGTGAGCTCACTCCGTTCTGATTGAATTCGAACGACAGGCTCCGGCGGATCGCTGGCATTCAACCCGCCGTTTTTTGCTTCGCGACCTTATCTTTACGGGCGGCTGATCTCCTGCGCCCTACCGGCCTTTCGATGCTGATGTGCCCGCAGCCTTGCGGCAGGATCGGCTTGGGACGATCACGATGGTCCTCTGGCCAGATCGTCAATGATCGACTGGTCTCGATGTTGTTTCATTTCTCAGCGCCAGTCCGCGTGCGCGTTCATATCAACGCAGTTTCGCGGTTTTCGATGATCAGCATGTGTGATCCTGCCGGCTATTCCTGCGCCAAGTCCATCGGCACGCGACGTGCGATTATCGACAACAGAACTTTTCGCGACCGCGCATCAACAGGAATCGCGATACCGCAGCCTGCCTTGGGATGATGTTCCCACACATAAATACCAACGAGCGTCTCGTTAGTCACGATCCACCATCGCCGTTGTTCTCGCAGGATTAGTTTGCGAAGATATTCCGCAGGCGAGGAGACGCATGCAGTCAAATCGGCAACGGGGCGCTCCATCGGGAAACCGCGGCGAGTCCTCCCGCAGGACATCTCCTGACTGGGAGAGTATTCGCTGGTTCCTCGAGGTTGCCCGCTGCGGCAGTTTTCGTGCTGCGGCGGAACGAACCAATGTTTCGATCAATCTGCTGCGCCGGCGCATCATGGATCTGGAGCACGCGCTCGGGCTCAAACTCCTGACGCGGCAAGTGACAGGAGTAACGGTCACGCCCGAGGGGCAGCCATTGTTGACGATCGCTGCGCAGATGGAAACGGCTTCGTTCAGTTTTGCCAAAGCGAGCGACCGCAGCAAGCCGATCGAGGGCAGGGTCCGGCTGACGGTCACCGAAGGGCTGGGCACATTCTGGGTCGTTCCGCGACTGGTTGAATTTCAGCGGGCCTATCCGAAACTTCTCATCGATCTCAACTGTGCGATGATATCAGATGATGTCGAAACCGATGTGGCGATCCAGCTTGAACGGCCGACTTCGCCGGATCTCAAGAGCGTGCGTCTTGGCCGGATGCATATTTTCCCGTTTGTATCGCGCTCGTATGTCGACACCTACGGTTGCCCGACATCCCATGAAGAGCTGCTGAGACATCGCATCGTGCTTCAGATGGCCGACCGGACGCGGGCCGGCGAGTGTTATGATCAGGTGTTCCCGGGCGTTCCGCAGCTCGGTTTCGTATCGATGACCAACAACGTCAGCAGCGCGCACTATTGGGCAATTGCCAAGGGTGCCGGCATTGGCTGGTTGCCCACCTACGCGATGGCCATTGGCGCGCGCGTAATGCCGGTGAATATCGGTCACGTTTTTCCCTACGACATATGGCTGGCGTATCATCCGGACGCGGCTCAAATTCCGCGGGTGCGCCGGCTGATCGATTGGACCGCGGAGGCGTTCGACGCCCGTACTTTTCCATGGTTCAGCGATGAGTTCATTCATCCCGATGAACTCATGAAATCATACAAGGGAGCTCCGCTCGCCAATCTATTTGAGGGCTTTCTCGATTCCGGGATCGCGCGATAGCCGCGGGCGCTAAGCCGCTGTCTGTTCAATTCTCATGATTGTCCGATGCCTGCCGCCACGGGGAGAGTCGCGGGAGCAATCGCTTGTTCAGAGCAATGCTGCATTCAGGATTTGCCGCTGTTTTTCCGGCATGATGGTTGGTATTGAGGCCCGGTTTAATTCTATTGTCATGGTGTTGGTTGCCTATCGTCGGCGGGAAGCAGTGGAGATCGGCGTGTCTGTTGTGGTGCGGATCGTGCTTGTTGTTGTCGGCGGCTATGCCGTGGCGTCCGGGCTTGTTGCGCTGATCGCCGCCGGCCTGCCGCTGGCTGCGGGGATCGCGCGCAACGAAGCGGTCGTCCTCGCCTCGATGCTCGGCTTCCTGTTCTATCTCGCGCTGTTGATCTGCGGGTTTTCGATGCAGAGGTTGCCGCGATTGTTTCTGCTCTTTGCTGCGTTGGGTGCGGGCAGTCTTGGGTTGGCGGCCCTGATCGGCCCGTATGGTCACTGAGATGGAGCCAACCTTTCGGCAGTCGATGAACTGGCTCCACACCTGGGCGGGTGTCGTGCTCGGCTCCGTGCTGTTTGCTGTGTTCTGGATGGGGACCTTGTCGGTGTTCGATAAGGAGATCGACCGCTGGATGGCTCCGACCACCAGGCTGGAGATGCCGTCGGCTGTGATCTCGCTGGATGCCCAGCGCGCGACCTATGCTGAAGCGGCCGCAGTAGGCGCCCCGACCTGGAACATCTTCATGCCCAACGACCGCCTGCCGGTGGTGCGCACCGGCTGGCGCGGGACCGCGGGCGTTGTGCTGCGTTACAACGATCCGGCGACCGGCAATCAATTGCCGGATCCGGGCACGCTGGCGGGATCGGGCTTTCTCTATCCCTTCCACTACCACCTGCATTTGTACCTGCTGAATATCGGCTTCTGGCTGGTCGGCGCGGCTGGGATGGCGATGCTGGTGCTCTGCGTTTCCGGCGTCATCATTCATCGCAAGATCTTCGTCGACTTCTTCACGTTCCGGCCGCAGCGCAATCGCCGGCGCGCGGTGCTTGATCTGCACAACTTGGCCGGTGTGCTCGGTCTGCCGTTTCATCTGGTCATCACGCTGTCGGGGCTGGTGATCTTCTTCAACCTGTACTTTCCGAGCGGCTGGATCGCGGCTTACGGTCCGACCAAGCTGCGGGTCTTCACCCAGGAAACCTATGGCGCGTTTTCGCGTCCGAAGAGCAACAAGCCGGGGCCACCGCTTGCTTCGTTCGACACCATGGCGGCTGAGGTGCATCGGCTCTGGCCGCAGGACCAGATCGCGTCGGTGACGGTGTATTATCCCGGCGATGCGGCCGCGTTCGTCCAGATCAACACCTCGACGATCGAGCAGGTGACGAGCCTGCCGAAGGCTGCGTTCTTTGACGCGGGCACCGGCGCGCTGCTGTTCCGGCAGGCCGAGCTCGCCCCGGTGATGACGACCTTCCGTTTCCTCTATGGCCTGCATGCCATCCAGTTTCACCACTGGACCCTGCGCTGGCTCTATTTTGTGCTGGGCATTGCCGGTTGCGTGCTGATCGGCACCGGCTTCCTGTTCTGGCTTGATTCGCGCCGCCAGCGTCATGCGGTGCTGGGCCTGTCCGGCGTACGAGTGGTCGAAACGCTGGCAACCGCCAGCGTCACCGGATTGATTGTCGCGACGCTCGCGTTCTTCGTGATCAATCGCCTGCTGCCGCTCGGGCTCGGCGGGCGGTCGGCTGTCGAGATCGAAACATTCTATGCGGTCTGGATCGCGAGCCTCATTCATGCCGGATTGCGGTCGGGGCGCAAAGGCTGGCGCGAACAGAGCGCGGCGATTGCCGGGCTCGCCATCCTGGCCGTGCTGCTCAACGCCGTGACCACCGGCGATTCCCTGCTGCGGACCCTCGGCCATCGTTACTTGTGGCCCGTCGCGGGAATGGATCTTTTGCTGCTGCTCGGCGCCGCCTTCGCCATTGTCGCGACCTTGAAGCTGCGCGGTGTTGTGGTGCGACCCGCGAACGTCCGGCCTGCAGGGGAGGAGCAGCGTGCGTGACCTGCTGTTCGTCACTGGCCTCTCGGCCATCGTCTATTGTGGCTTCATGTCTCTCGCGCTGAGCCAGGCCAAGCACTGGACACGGATGGTCGAGACCAGCCGCTGTCCGCCACATGTCGCGCGGCGGCTTCGCATCATGGGGTGGCTGGCATTGGCCGCCACGTTTGCGATGTCGGTGTCCCACGACGGCGCGAGCTTCGGAGTCTTGCTGTGGTCGTGTCTGATCAGCGTGGCGGCGATTGCCGTTGCCCTGACACTGGCCTCGAGGCCGGGCTGGTTTGGGATGGTGGTCGCGATTCTTCGCCGAATCGAACCCGCCCCGAGGGGCGATCTCTAATAGATCGTAAGCCGAGAATAGAATAACTCCAATCTGCTGATGCGACGTTCGGTCGCTCACGCTTTGATCAAAGTCCGCGCGTTCGCGAATCTCGCGCAGAAATCGGCATCTTGCTTCGCTCAGCAAACTTTGGAAAACATTACTGCGAAGCATTAGATCAGTTCCAAATAGTGTCTTAGATGGCTTCTAAGACCGTCAGCGATACGCATAAAAAAAGTTCGTGCTAGGGGACCCTGGGGAGCCGCGCAGTGCGGCGATTTTGGGGTTCTACGATCAATGCACGACCTTGTTTCCAGGAGAGTTCGACGCGCGGTTTTGCTCGGTGCGGCGAGCTATCTCGTTCTTTCACCTGATTTTGTTGGCGGTGTCGCGCATGCGCAGACCGCGGGCAATCTTCCCGCGGTGACGGTGGATGCGCCGAAACCCGCCGTGCGGCGAGCCGCGACAAGGTCGCGCGCCACGGCAGCCGGCCCCGTGCGCCGCCGTGCCGCGGCTCCGGCGCCGCATCAGGTCGAACCGGTTCGTTTTCTGTCACCCTCGACCGCGGCCCTCGGCGCGCCGCCGGCGCCCTATGCGGGCGGGCAGGTTGCGACGGGCGGCAGCCTCGGACTGCTCGGCAACCGCGGTGTGATGGACACACCGTTCAACCAGACCAATTACACCGCACAACTGATCCAGAACCAGCAGGCGCGCACGATTCGCGACGTGCTGATCAACGATCCCTCGGTGCGGGTGATCCAGGCCGCCGGTGGCGGTGCCGACGGCTTGTTCATCCGCGGTTTCTACTACGACAGCGGTGATTATGGATTGAACGGCCTCTACGGAATCGCGCCGTACTATTCCACGCAAGCGAACTTCGTCGACCGCGTCGAGGTGCTGAAGGGGCCGAGCGCGCTGCTGAACGGAATGACGGCGGGCGGCACCGGTGTTGCCAGCGGCGGTGCGGTTGGCGGTAGCGTCAATCTCGTCACCAAGCACGCCCCGGATTTCGACATTACCCAGCTGACTGCGACCTATGCGTCGAAATCCCAGTTCGGCCTGCAGACCGACATTGCCAGGCGTTACGGCGAGAACAAGGAGTGGGGTGTTCGGTTCAACGGCGGCTACAGCAACGGCAAAACTCCCTGGAACCAGACCGACGAATTCGGCAATGCCGTGCTGGGCCTCGATTATCGCGGCGAACGGGTTCGCGTCAGCGCAGACGTCGGATACCAATCCGATAATCTGACCCGGCCGATGCGCTTCCTGACGATTTCGCCTACGACGGTGTTCGCGATTCCGCCGGCGCCCAAGGCAGGCAGCAATTTTGAGCCGGACTGGGCCTACTACAGGCCGACCGATACGTTCACCACTGTACGCGGCGAAGTCGACGTGACGGACTGGGCGACCGTGTATGGCGCTTTCGGCTATCACGACAGCAAAATCGACTACAGCATGGTCTCGCCGACCCTGACCAATCGAAATGCCACGCTCACCCAGTTCCAATTGGGTGGTTTGCGAGGAACGCCTTTCCTGGGGCACGAAACCTTCGAGACATTCGCCGGTGAAGCTGGTGTGCGCGCCTCGGTGGATACCGGTCCGATCAATCACGCGTTGAATGTGAATTATTCGGAGAACGATCGTACCTACACTCAGGTCGTTCGAACTGCGCCTGCCGTCTCCTGGAATCTCTATTCTACGCCCAGCAGCATAAGCCCAGTTTACGGAGCCATTCCGCAGGTAAACCAGGCGACGGATGTCTCGCTATCGAGCATCGGCGTTTCTGATACGATGTCGATGTTCAACAAGCGACTTCAGGTTACCGTCGGTGTTCGGCGCCAGACGGCCGGAACCGAGGTTACCAGCTATTTGAGTACGGGGAGCAGGCCGCAGGCCGACAGCTCGGTCTGGAGCCCGGCCTATGCCGTTCTGATCAAGCCGGTCGAGAATATTTCGCTTTATGCGAACTATATCGAAGGGCTTCAGTCAGCCATTGTCGTTGGCAGTGGCTTTGCCAACGTGGGGACGATCTTTGCTCCCTATCAGACCAAGCAGGCCGAAGCTGGCGTGAAGGTCGATCTGGGCCGCTTCACGACAACCTTGAGTGTGTTCGACATCACCAAGCCAAACGTGATCACCTTGGCTGCATCGAATACGCAGCAGCTTGACGGTGAGCAGCGCAACCGCGGCGTCGAGCTCAACGTCTTTGGTGAAATCATTCCGTCAATCCGGCTGCTCGGCGGTTTGGCATGGATTGATGGCAGGCAGACGAAGACGCAAGGGGGCCTCAATGATGGTAAGTGGGCTATCGGCGTGCCGACGTTGAACGTCAATCTGGGAGCCGAGTGGGATGTTCCGTTCATCCGCGACCTGACCTTGACGGGTGCTGTGATCTACACCGCCCAGCAGTACGCGAACGAGATAAACACCCTTCAGCTGCCGTCATGGACCCGGGTGGACATCGGAGCGCGATACGCCTTCGACTCGCCATGGAACGGCAAGCCAATCGTCGTCCGCGCCAAGGTCGAGAACCTGCTGAATGAAGCCTATTGGGCGTCCGCCTACAGTGGCGTCATTACACTCGGTGCGCCGCGAACCTATCTGGTGTCGACCACGTTCAATTTCTGAGGTCGATAGTACAGCAGAACTATCGCGCTGCCGCGGAATACCGCGGCGGCGTTTTCGTGTCGTCGCGGGCTCTGATAAGACAATGTTGTTGTGTCACACATCTCGTCGGGAGGTATTCTGCGCCGCACGCATCGTTGAACAACTGTCAAATCGTGCAGGCTCCGTAGTGCATTTGAGACAAATCGTACCTTGGAGCTATTAAAAACTCGCGCATCGATATTGCTTTGACCCTCCTTTGCAACTGCCTTAGTCAGCCTCTGTGCAATTGCGTTGCAGGTGCGAAAGGGGTCGAGACATCATGATGGTTTTCGATAGAGACGACGTCACCTTCACCGTCGTGATCAACCACGAAGAACAGTATTCGATCTGGCCGACGTACAAGGACATTCCGAACGGCTGGAAAGCCGTCGGCAAGACCGGTACCAAGAAGGAGTGCCTGGAGTATGTCGAGCAGGTCTGGACCGACATGCGCCCGCTGACGTTGCGCAAGTTCATGGACGACAACGCTTCGTCATCCGCCTCATAACCTGCGGAGATCGTCTCCGATGCGGCTTTTCTGTCTGCCATATTCCGGCGGGAGTGCGATGGCCTATGCGCGATGGCGCAGGCTGTTGCCGTCATGGATCGACGTGCAGCCGGTGGAATGGCCGGGGCGCGGCGTTCGTTTGGACGAGCCGCTGCTCACCGATCCGCATCGTCTGGCGGCCATGCTCGCTGCCGAACTTCTGCCCCGCATCGATGGACCCTATGCCCTGTTCGGGCACAGCCTCGGTGCCTTGATCGCGTTCGAGCTGGCGCATGAGCTGCTCGATCGCGGCGTGCAAGCGCCGCGTCTGCTGATTGCTTCGGGCACCGAAGCGCCGGCCGTGCGCGACGGCAGCAAGTGGGAACAGCCGCTGAGCGACGAGGAGTTGATCGGGCAGTTGCGCGACCTGCAGGGCACGCCCGATGCGGCGCTGTCCAACCCCGAGATTATGCGGATGGCGCTGCCGGTGCTGCGCGCCGATTTTCTGATGTGCGGCGCGTATGGCTATCGGCCGCGCGGGCCGCTGCCGTGTCCGATCCAGGTGCTCGGCGGCAGCGATGACAAGACCAGCCGCGAGGCCCTGGAGGCCTGGCACCAGGAAACCGCCGCTGGCTTCGCGATCGATGTCGTGGAAGGGCATCATTTTTTCATCCACGCCCAGCAGGCGGACGTCCTGAAGCTGGTTGCTGCCGCGCTGGTGGAGCAGGGCGGGCGGCCGCCGCCTGCACGGATGTTTCCGGCGCAGGATTTCAGCCGGCAGGCTTGAGGCCAAGACTTCAAGCCAAGACTTCAAGCCAAGACTTCGGGCCAAGGCTTCAGGCCAAGGCTTAAGTCCAGCACGTCGGCCGTGATCGCTGGGCCCGAGTTTCGAATTCGTCAACCGAGGCATTCGCTCTCGCAGGAAAGACATCATGAGCGCTTTTTCCGTCCGTCCGCTGATCGAAGGCAAGCCATTGCCGCTCCTGCTGCAGGCCGGGGAGGCGGCAGGCCAGCCGCTGGGTGAAGCGCTGCCGCTGCTGCGCGACACCGTCGACAAGCATTTGCTGGACTGCGGTGGCGTGGTCTTCCGCGATTTCGCCCTCGACGGCCCGGACGCCTTTCGCGCCTTCGCCGCCGATTTCGGCCATCCGCTGCTCACTTATGAGTTCGGCTCGACCCCGCGGTCGCTGGTCACCAAGGGCGTGTACACTTCGACCGAATATCCGGCGCACCAGCATATCCCGCTGCATAACGAGCAGGCTTACACCCGCGACTGGCCGATGAAGATTTGGTTCTACTGCATGCAGGCGGCGCAGGAGGGCGGCGAGACCCCGATCGCCGACAGCCGCGCCATCTATCGCGACATGCCCCAGGCCATCCGCGCGCGCTTTGTCGAAAAGGGCCTGATGTATGTCCGCAACTACGGCAGCGGCCTCGATGTCGACTGGCAGCAGGTGTTCGGCACCGAATCCAGGTCCGAGGTGGAGGCGTATTGTGCCGGCCATGGCATCGACTGCGAATGGAAAGATGATGGCGAGCTGCGCACACGCCAGGTCTGCCAGGGCGCCGCAAAGCATCCGGTCACCGGTGACTGGGTCTGGTTCAACCAGGCGCATCTGTTCCACAGCTCCAACCTGGAGCCGGAGGTGCGCGAGAGCCTGCTCGACATTGTCGGCGACGAGGTCGATCTGCCGCGCAACGTGCTCTATGGCGACGGTACACCCATCGACGACGAGACGCTCGACACCGTGCGCGGCGTGCTCGAGACCCACAAGATCAGCTTCCCCTGGCAGACCGGCGACGTGGTGATGCTGGACAACATGCTCACCGCGCATGCGCGGGCGCCCTTCAAGGGGCCGCGCAAGGTGATTGTCGCCATGGCTGAGGCACACCGGCAAGCTTGATCGATATTCGTGGCAAGCGTGCGCCGGCTTTTGGCTGCGCACCGGACTGGATTGACGGACCGATGCATAACGACACTCTCGTCGAACGCCTGCGCAGCCATGCCGGATCGCGGCCGGATGCTCTTGCCCTGCGCTTTCTTGAAGGCGATGCGGTCGCCACGGAGCTGACATTCACCCAGCTCGATGCCCGGATCCGCGCCTTGGCGGCGCGGCTGCAGCAACTGGGTGGCGTCGGCGAGCGTGCCGTGATCCTGCTGCCGACCGGTGCGAACTATGTGACCGCGTTCTATGCCTGCCTGTACGCGGGCGTGATCGCCGTTCCGGCTTATCCACCTGACGGCACCGATCGTTATGCCGGCCGCCTGAACGGAATTCTGCGCGATGCCACGCCGCGTTTCATCCTGACCGAGTCCCATCAGCAGGCGGGGATCGAAGCCCTTCTGTCCGATGCGCCCGGCGTCCATGTGCTGCACCTGGATACGTTTCCATTCGTCGGTGCCGACGATTGGCAGCCTGGCTCGATCGAGGACGCCGCCGTCGCATTCCTGCAATATACGTCCGGCTCGACGTCGCAGCCCAAGGGCGTCTGCGTCACGCAGGCCAATCTGGCTGCCAATGCCGTCGCCATCGATGTCGCGCACAATTCGACACATGACGATATCTTCGTCAGCTGGCTTCCGCTCTATCACGACATGGGACTGATCGGCGGCTTGATCAGCCCGCTCTACAAGGGCATTCCATCCGTTTTGATGTCGCCGCGCAACTTCCTGGAGCGGCCGCGGCGCTGGCTCGAGGCCATCGCGCGCCATGGCGGCACCATCAGCGGCGGTCCTGATTTCGCGTTTGCATTGTGCGCGGATCGCGTCTCCGACGAAAGCCTGTCCCAGCTCGACTTGAGCCGATGGCGCGTGGCGTTTTCCGGATCGGAGTTCGTTCGCCCGCAAACCCTGGAGCGGTTTGCGGCACGGTTTGCGATGGCCGGGTTCGATCGCCGTGCCTTGACTCCCTGCTATGGCCTCGCCGAGGCCACTTTGTTTGTGGCGGGTGGCTGCCGGACCGACGGCCCGGTAAGCCTTGCGATTGAATCCGTCGCATTGACCGAAGGGCGGGTGGTTGAAGTGGCGGCGGCCGAGCCAGCTTCACAGGTCTCCGAGCTTGCATTCTGTGGCCGGCCGGCGCCCGCCCATGCCGTTCGGATCATGCGAACGGACGGCTCGGGAGAGCAGGCGCTCGATACGATCGGAGAAATCTGGGTCGCGGGTCCAAGTCTGGCTCAGGGATACTGGAACAACCCCGAAGCGACCCAGGCCGTCTTTGTGACGGATAACGGCGTGCGCTGGCTGCGCACCGGCGATCTCGGTTTTCTGCGCGATGGCCTGCTGGTCGTCACCGGGCGGCTGAAGGACCTGCTGATCGTCCGTGGCCAGAATGTCTATCCCTTCGATATCGAACAGGCCGTCGAATCCGAGGTGACATCCGTCCGCAGCGGCCGCGTCGCGGTGTTTCCGGTTCAGGTCGAAGGCCGCGAAGGCATTGGCGTGGCCGCTGAATTCAGCCGCAGCACCCTCAAGCGTTTGGCGCCGGAACAGCTTGCCGGCGAGATCAGCGATGCTGTTGTCAGACAGTGTCAGGAGCATCCCGCAGTCGTGGTGCTGCTCAATCCGCAGGGCATGCCGCTGACGACCAGCGGCAAGCGACAGCGCTCCGCCTGCAGTGCACGCTGGGCGACTGGCGAACTCGACAGCTTCATGGTGTTCGAGAACGGCCGGCCGCGTGGCGAGGCCGCACCGGAACGAACGGGCACCGCACCGGCGACGGAGCAGGAGCAGGCCATCGGCGCGATCTGGTGCGATGCGCTCGGTGTCGAACGTGTTTGGCTGGAAGACGATTTCTTCGCGCTCGGCGGCAACTCGATCGCCGCCGGCCAGGTGGCTTCGGCGATCCGTGACAGTTTCGACGTCGAACTGGAACTGCGAAGCTTCTTCGATACGCCGGTACTCGCAGCGTTTGCCGCGCACGTCGCGACGTTGATGCAGACGAAGACGACGGTGGTGCCGCAGGTTGTGCAGACGACCGGCGAGAATCGGCTGCTCTTGTCCCACGCCCAGGAGCGGCTCTGGTTTCTGTGGAACATGGATCCGGCCAGCACCGCCTATACGGTGGCCGGCGCCATCCGGCTGACGGGAGCGCTCGATCCGCAGGCGCTTGCACAAGCGGTCACTGAGATCGTGCGGCGCCATGAAGTCTTGCGGACCACGTTCCTCGCCCATGAGGGGCGGGGCATGCAGGTCATTCACGATGCGCTGCCGGCGCCGTTTGCGCAGACGGACCTTGGTCGTCATCCTGAAGCGGCGCGCGTGGCGATGGCCGCGACGCTGACTAAAGAGGAACTGGCAAAACCCTTCGACCTGGTCCAGGGACCTTTGCTGCGTGTCAATCTGCTCCGCTTCGCCGATACGGACCATGAACTGCTGCTGCTGGCGCATCACATCGTGGTCGATGGCTGGTCGTTGAACGTCCTGCTGGACGAACTCGCCGGCCTCTACCGCGGCTTTGTTCAGGGCCATGCGGTGCCATCAGCCGAACTCGCGATCCAATACGCCGATTATGCGGCCTGGCAGCGCGCGTGGCTGTCGGCGGGTGAGGGTGAGCGGCAGCTGGCCTACTGGCGCGCTCAGTTGAGTGATAGCCATCCTGTGCTGGCACTGCCGCTGGATCGGCCGCGGCCGAGGGTGCAGAGCCATCACGGTGACACACTGGAGCTGCACATCGACGCGGCCCTGGCGGCGCAACTGCGAGCGCTTGCCGGGCGTCACCAGGCCAGCGTCTTCATGCTGCTGCTCGCTGCGTATCAGACCCTGCTGTATCGCTACACCGGCCAGACCGATCTGCGGATCGGGGTGCCGGTCGCCGGTCGCCGTCATGCGCAGGTCGAGCGCTTGATCGGGTTCTTCGTCAACACCCTGGTGCTGCGCGCCGAGATTGCCGACGACATCGCATTTCCCGCCTTGCTGCGGCAGGCCAAGGACGCGGTCATCGCCGCGCTGGCGCATCAGGATCTGCCATTCGAGATGCTGGTCGACGGCCTGCAGCCCGATCGCAGCACCAGCCACAATCCGCTGTTCCAGGCCAAGTTCAACTATATGGCCGCGCCGCGCGGCTTTGCAGCCGTCGACGGCATTGCTGCAGAGACCCGCATCATCGATCTCGCCGGCTCGCACTTCGATCTGGCCCTGGACATCGTCGATGGTCCGAAGGGCATGCGGGCGACCTTCAATTACGCCACTGATCTGTTCGACGCGCCGACCATTTCGCGGATGGCGACCCAGTTCGGCGCTCTGCTGCGGCAGGTCGCCGAAGATGCAAGCCGGCAATTGTCGTCCTTCACCATCGAGGCCTCGCATCGGCAGACGGTCGCCGCTGAGACGGCGGCATTTGCATTCGACGATATCCTTGCGTTGCGCGAGGCCGCAACCACCGATCGCCCGTCCGCCATCGCCTTGCGCTGTGGCAACGAGGTGCTGACAGTCGCCGACCTCGCGCGGCAATCCAATCTTATTGCGCAACGATTGATCGCCGAGGGCGTCACGCGCGAACAACCGGTGGCGCTCTGGATCGAGCGCTCGATCACTTTTGTCGCGGCTCTGCTCGGTGTGCTGAAGGCGGGGGGCACTTATGTGCCGCTCGATCCGAAATGGCCGGTCGAGCGCGTGCAGCAGGTGCTCAGGGATGGCCGGATCGGGATCGTGCTGGCGGCCGGCGAGACGCTGCCGCAGGCCCGCACCCTGGATGGTGTGGTGCTCGACCTCGATGCGCCGGCGACGCTCGACGGCTTGCCGACGACGTCTCCCGCGGTTGCGATCCATCCGGCACAGTCCGCCTATGTGATCTACACATCCGGCTCGACCGGCAAGCCCAAGGGCGTGGCGGTGTCGCACGGCGCCCTGGCCAATTATGTGCAGGCGCTGCTGCGGCGGTTGCAGCCGGCGCCGGGGGCCAGCATGGCCATGGTGTCCACGGTGGCGGCTGATCTCGGTCACACCGTGCTGTTCGGCGCGCTCGCTTCGGGTGCAACACTGCATCTGCTGCCGCCGGACAAGGTGTTCGATGCCGATGCCTTTGCCCAGGCGATGCGGGACGGCGAGGTCGGCATCCTCAAGATTGTGCCGAGCCATCTGCGCGGCTTGCTGCAGGCCTCGCGCTCAGTCGATCTGCTGCCGCGCGATGTCCTGGTGCTGGGCGGTGAAGCCTGCGATCCAGCGCTGGTGGAGGAGGTGCGGCGGCTGCGTCCGCACTGCCGCATCATCAACCACTATGGTCCGACCGAGACCACGGTCGGTGTGCTGACCCACGAATGCGATGTGGTGGATGCGTCCCTGCAGATTCCGGTCGGCCTGCCGCTCGCCAATCTCAGCGCTTACGTGCTTGACGACGCGCTGAACGAAGTCCCGATCGGTGTCACCGGCGAGCTGTTCATCGGCGGGGCTGGCCTCGCCCGGGGATATCGCCGTGCGCCGCATCTCACGGCCGAACGTTTTGTGCCGGACCCGTTCGGAGCGCCGGGTGAGCGTCTCTATCGCACCGGCGATCTCGTCCGCTGCGACCAGGACGGTCGCCTGATATTCCTCGGCCGGGGCGACGATCAGGTCAAGCTGCGCGGCTATCGTATCGAGCTTGGCGAAGTGGGGCGTGTGCTCAAGGCGCTCGACGGCGTGGCGGATGCGATTGCTCTTGTGCGCAATGTTGCTGACGGGGAAGACCGCCAGCACCTCGTTGCCTATTGCGTGCCTGGCGCCGGCGCAGCGCTGGATGCCGAGGCAATCAAGCAGCAGCTCGCGATGGTGTTGCCGGACTACATGGTGCCGGCGCGGATCATGCTGCTGGAGCGGTTGCCGCTGACCGCAAACGGCAAGGTCGACCGCAAGGCGCTGCCGGTGCCGGACCTGGACGTTGCCGCCAAGGCTTATGCGGCGCCACAGGGCGAGGTCGAGCAGGCGATATCAGCGGTGTGGGGCGAGGTGCTGGGACGCGACCAGATCGGCCGCGACGACAATTTCTTCGAGCTCGGCGGCGATTCCATTCTCAGCCTGCAGATCATCGCGCGGTTGCGCAAGCGCGGCCTCAAGCTGACGCCGAAGCAGGTATTCGAGCGACAGACCATCGCGGGTTTGGCGGAGATCGCGGCCAAGGTCGCGCCGCCAGCCGCAAGGAAGACGGGCAAGGCGCCTTCCGATGAAGCCAAGGTGGCAGGCCCGCACACGCTGTTGCCGATTCAACTCAAATTCTTTGGCGAGGATGCAGGCGAACGGCATCACTGGAATCAGGCCGTGCTGTTGCAGCCGAAGGATCGGCTGGACTGGAACGTCCTCGGTCGGGCCCTCGAAGCGGTGGTCGCCCATCACGATGCGCTGCGGCTGCGCTTTGCCGAAACCAATGGCGTGTGGAGTGCCGAGCACGGCGCTGCGCCAGTGGCCTCGGAGCTACTGTGGGTCCGCGACAGAATCAAGGCCGCCACCGAGGTCACTGCGGTCGCCTCATCAGCGCAGGCCAGCCTGTCGCTGTCGTTGGGCCCGCTGCTGCGGGCCGTGGGGATGGATCTCATTGACGGGAGCCAGCGGCTCTTGGTCGCGATCCACCATCTGGTGGTGGACGGCGTGTCGTGGCGTGTGCTGCTGGAGGATGTCGCAGCGGCCTATGGCCAGTTGGTTTCCGGCGCGACGGTCACGCTTCCGCCCAAGAGCCAGCCGTATGCCTCATGGGGGGCACGGCTTCAGGTCTATGCCGGGACGGATGAGCTGGCCGCGCAGCTGCCGTATTGGCAGGCGCGACGCAGCGAAACGAGGTTGCCCTGCGACGATGACCACGGTGGCATCGATCGTGTTGCTGATACCGAAGAGGTGTCGCTGGTCGTCGACGCCGCGCTGACATCGCGGCTGCTGAAGGACGCGCCGTCGGCCTATCGAACCCAGGTCAACGATCTGCTGCTGGCGGCGTTGGCGCGATCGCTGCGGCAGTGGTCCGGACTCGACGAGGTGCTGGTCGAGCTCGAGGGCCATGGCCGCGAGGATGTGTTCGCGGGCGCGGAGGTTTCCCGCACGGTCGGCTGGTTCACCACGCTGTTCCCGGTGCGGCTCAAGGGCGGCGCGCTGGACGACGCGGCGCTGATCAAGACGGTGAAGGAAGAGTTGCGCGGCGTTCCCGGCCGTGGGCTCGGTTACGGTGTGCTGCGGTATCTTGGCAGCGACACGCAGCGTCAGGCGCTGTCGGCGATCGACGATCCCCGCATCGTGTTCAATTATCTGGGCCAGTTCGACAGCAGCCTCGGTGAGGGGGCGGCGTTTGCCGTGGCGCGCGAGAGCGCAGGTCCGATGCGCAGCGCAGCTGCGCCGCTCGGACGCTGGCTCAGCATCAACGGCCAGGTGCGGGACGGGCGGCTGCAGCTGTCGTTCGGTTATGGCCGCAAGCGCTACCAGCGCGCGACCATCGAACGGTTGGCGGAGGCTTATGGTTCGGCGCTGCGCCAACTGGTGGCGCACTGCACCGGCGGCGCGTCCGGCGTGACGCCTTCGGACGTGGCGCTGTCGGGCCTGAACCAGAGCGAGCTCGATTCGCTCCAACTGGACTGGCGCACTATCGAGGACGTGTACCCGCTGTCGCCGATGCAGCAGGGCATGTTGTTCCACGCCCTGCGTGACGCCGAGAGCGGCGTTTATGTCAATCAGGTCGCGCTGGAGATCCGTGGGCTCGATGCGTCGAAGCTGCGGATCGCCTGGCAGGCGGTGAGCAGCCGCCATGCGGTGTTGCGAACCGGCTTTGTCTGGCAAGGACTGTCGGGCACGGCGCAGCAGGTGGTCCATCGCCAGGTCGAAGTGCCGTTCACCGAGGAGGATTGGCGCGAGCGGGCGGCGACGCTTGATCGCCCTGAGCTGGATGCGGCACTTGCGGAGGCCTCGCGTGCGGAACGGGCACAAGGCTTCGACCTGTCGCAACCACCGCTGCAGCGTGTGCGATTGATCCACTTGGGCGATAACAACCACTGGCTGATCTGGACCTATCATCACGTTCTGCTGGACGGCTGGAGCTCGGCGCGATTGGTCGCGGAGGTGCTGCAGCATGAGGGCGGCGAAACGCTGCCGGCGGTGCAGGGACGTTATCGCGATTACATCGGCTGGCTCGAGGCGCGCGACCGTGATGCGTCAGCGAAGTTCTGGCGCGACGCATTGGCCGCACTCGAGCAGCCGAGCTTGTTGGCCGATGCGCTGGAGAGACCGGCTGATGGCCAACGTAGCGGTCATGGATCACTCCCACTTTTGCTGGATACCGACCTGACTGGACGGCTGCAGGCGTTCGCCAAGCGCGAGCGAGTGACGCTGAACACGCTGGTGCAGGGCGCTTGGGCCCAGTTGTTGCGGCGTTACACCGGGCAGCATGCCGTGAGTTTCGGCGCCACGGTGTCCGGTCGTCCGGAGGAGTTGACCGGTTCCGAGGAAATGGTGGGGCTGTTTATCAACACCTTGCCGGTGGTGGACTCCGCCAGCTCGCAGACCAAAGTCGGCGCCTGGCTGCGGACGCTGCAGGAGCAGAACCTGGCACTGCGTGAGTTTGGCTGGACTCCGCTTTATGAAATCCAGCGTCTCGCCGGCCGGTCCGGACGCGCGCTGTTCGACAGCATCCTGGTGTTCGAGAACTATCCCATCGACCAGGCCCTGCGCGGCAAGGACGGCGAGACGCCGCGCTTTGGCCGGGTGGAGCATATCTCCACCACCAACTATCCCATGACGGTGGCGGTGTTTGCCGCAGCCGATACGATCAATCTCGGCTTCCGCTTCGATCGCAGCCGATTCGATGATGGCCAGGTGGAGGATCTGCGACGCAGCTTCCAACATTTCTTGGAGCGCATGATCGACAACGCCGAGCAGGCGCTCGGCGATCTCGGTGCTCTGGAGGATGCGAGCCAGGTGCTGGCGTGGAGCGGCGCTGTGGACCGGCTGCCATCGTCGGCGTTCGTGTTCCGCGACGGGATCGTGGCACAGATCGAGGTCCGGGCGGTGCAGGCGCCATCGGTGACTGCGCTGGTGTTTGGCGACCGGAGCCTCAGCTACGGAGAACTGAATGCACGGGCCAACCGGCTGGCGCGGCGGCTGCGTGCCCATGGCATCGGGCCGGATCGTCTGGTCGGCCTGGCGCTGGAGCGCAGTTTCGAGTTGATCGTGGCCGTGGTGGCGGTGCTGAAAGCCGGCGGCGCCTATCTGCCGCTCGACCCGGACTATCCGGCGGAGCGTCTCGCACACATGCTGCGCGACAGCGGTACTTCGCTCGTTCTCACGCACGGCCATGTGGAAGATCGGCTGACCCAGGTGCTGGCGGAGACGAGTGTCGAAGCCTGGATGCTCGATGATCGGCAACAAGACGAAGGCACCGACGGCAGCAATCTCGATCTGTCGATCCATCCCGACAGTCTGGCCTACGTGATCTATACCTCCGGCTCCACCGGTATCCCCAAGGGGGTCGGCTGCAGCCACGGCGCGCTGGCGGGACGGCTCGGCTGGATGCAGGCCGAATATGGCCTCAAAGCCAGCGAGACACTGCTGCAGAAGACACCGGTTTCATTCGACGTCTCGGTGTGGGAGCTGTTCTGGCCGCTTGCGGCCGGCGCACGGCTGGCGATCGCCGCGCCCGGCGCGCATCGTGAACCCCGGCAACTGGTCGAGGCGATCCGCAAGCACAGTGTGAGCACGCTGCACTTCGTGCCGCAGATGCTGGAGCAGTTTGTTGCCGAGCCAGAAGCGCGTGATTGCGTTAGCCTGTCGCGTTTGTTCTCGGGCGGCGAGGCGCTGTCCACGGCGTTGCAGGCGCGGGTGCTGGCGGCGTTCCCGAAAGTGCGGTTCGACAATCGCTACGGTCCGACCGAAGCGACTATCAACGCGACTTATTGGACTTGCCGCGACGATGGCCGTCGCGTGCCGATCGGCCCGCCGATCCCGGGCACGGTGACACGAATCCTCGACGCCGATCTGAACCCGCTGCCGGCCGGTGTCGCCGGCGAGTTGTATCTCGGTGGCGTCGGGCTTGCGCGCGGCTACCAGGGCCGGGCCGGACTGACGGCGGAGCGTTTCATTCCTGATCCGTTCGGCGGGTCGGGAGACCGGCTCTATCGCACCGGCGATCTGGCACGCTGGCGCGCGGACGGGGCGATCGAATATGTCGGTCGGTCAGACCATCAGGTCAAGATCCGCGGCTTCCGCATCGAGCTCGGCGAGATCGAGGCGCGGCTGTTGCAGCAGGCCGGCGTGCGGACCGCTGTGGTGGTTGCGCGCGAAACCGGCGCGAACCGGCAACTGGTCGGTTATGTCAGCGGCGAGGATGGGCTTGACGGCGCGCAACTGCGCACGGCGCTTTCCCCTGTCTTGCCGGACTACATGGTGCCGGCACGGATCGTGGTGCTTGAGCGGTTGCCGCTGATGCCGAACGGCAAGGTGGATCGTCGCGCGTTGCCGGAGCCGGAGGCCGTTGCCGCAGGTAGCGAACACGTCGCACCGCGCACGCCGGTCGAGAGCAGTCTTGCGGCGATCTGGGCGCAACTGCTGGGACAGGAGGCTGTCAGCGTCACCGACAACTTCTTCGAGCTCGGCGGCGACTCCATCACGGCCATCCGCTTGGTGGCGCATGTGCGTGAACAGCTCAAGTCGACGATTTCGCTGCGCGAGGTGTTCGAGAGCGGGTCGATCGAACGGCTGGCCCGCCGGATCGAAGGCGACAATGGCGGCGCATCCGAGGCCGCCGATGTCGACAAGATCGATGCGCTGCTGTCCTCGCTGGAGGCGGCTGCGGAATGACACCCGAGCAGACATCGCGGCTGTCGCGACGCTTCATCGAGCTGCCCGCCGACAAGCGGCGCAGCTTCCTGGAGCAGGCGCGCGCGTCGGGCCTTGATCTCTCGCTGCTGCCGATCCCGCCTGACATCGCGCCGGCTGGCCGCAGCGCCGCGTCCCATGCGCAGCGTCGGATGTGGTTTCTCTGGAAGCTGGAGCCGGACAGCGCCGCCTATCATATCTCCGGGGCCGCGCGCCTGCGCGGCCAACTGGACGTGACGGCACTTGCGCAGGCGTTCGACCGGCTGCTTGCCCGCCACGAGGGGCTGCGGACCACTTTCGTTCAGGACGATGACCGTGTGTTGCAGCAGGTGGCAGCGGTTGCTTCGCTGTCGATCGCCGAGAGCGACCTCGGTGATCTCGATGCGCAGGCGCGCGAAGCCGCGATCGAGCCGTTGTCGATCGCGGAGGCCTCCGCGCCGTTCGACCTGGAGCACGGTCCGCTGCTGCGGGTTCATCTGATCCGGCTTGCCCCGGACGACCACCTGTTGCGGCTGACCATCCATCACATCGTGTTCGACGGCTGGTCGATGCCGCTGCTGCTCGATGAGCTGATCGGGCTTTACGACGCGCTGAGCCTCGGACGCGCACCTCAGCCAAAGGACAGCGGTGTTCGTTACGCCGACTATGCCGCCTGGCAGAATGCCTGGCTCGAGGCTGGCGAGGGCGAGCGTCAGCTTGCCTACTGGTCGGACAAACTGGGTGGGAGCGAGCAGGAGCTTGCGCTCCCCGCCGACCGGCCGCCGCCGGATCAGCCAAGCCACCGCGGCGCGGCGATCGCGTTTTCACTCGATGCGGCCACGACGGCGCGCCTGAAGGCCTTGGGCGTTGCCAGCCGCACCACGATTTACACGGTGGTGGCCGCGGCGTTTGCGCTGTTTCTCTATCGGCTGACAGGACGGCCGGATCCGCACATCGGCATGCCCGCGGCCGGCCGTGGCCGTTCCGAACTGCAGCGCGTGATTGGCTTGTTCGTCAACATGCAGGTGCTGCGCACGCCGCTGATGCCGGATTTCAGTTTCCGTCGCTGTGTGGCCGAAATGCACGAGACGGTGATGGGTGCGCAGGCGCACCAGGATCTGCCGTTCGACTGGCTGGTGCGGGCCCTGCGTGCCGAGCGGACCGTCACCCACAACCCGCTGTTCCAGGTCAGCTACAGCCACGAGCCGGCGCTCAGCGGCCGCAGGAGCACGGGCGCGCTCGACTGGCAGTTCGTCGAGCCGGACAGCCGCGCCTGCCGGTTCGACTTGGAGCTCACCACGACGGAGGGGGTCGATGGCGCGCTGCACGGCAGCCTGCGCTACGCCATCGATCTGTTCGATGCCTCGACGATTGAAGCGTGGAGCGAAGCATTCCGCGACCTGCTGACGCTGGTGGCCGATGCGCCAGACCGCTCGGTCGGCACGATCGATCTCCTGAGCACGAGCGAGCGCTCCCGACTGCTGGGCCTCGCGACCAATCCGGATGCCCGGGGTTTTTCGGAAACGGTGCTCGCGCAGATCGAGGCGCGGGCGAAGCAGGCGCCGTCGGCGGCTGCGGTGATCCTTGGCGATGATGTCGTCAGCTACGGCGAGTTGAACGCACGCGCCAACCGATTGGCGCGGCGGCTGCGCGCCCACGGCATCGGCCCGGATCGTCTGGTCGGTCTGGCGCTGGAGCGCGGCGCCGAGATGATCGTGGCGTTGCTGGCCGTGCTGAAAGCCGGCGGAGCCTATCTGCCGCTCGATCCGGATTATCCGGTGGACCGTCTCGGCCATATGTTGCGCGACAGCGGCGCCACGCTGGTGCTGATGCACGGCGCGCTGGCGGACCGTCTTGCGCCTGTTCTGGCGGAAGCCGGCGTCACGGCGTGGTCCATCGATGACGAGCCATCGAGCGAAGGGATCGACAACCGCAATCTCGATCTGCCGATTATCAGCGAAAGTCTGGCCTATGTGATCTACACCTCCGGCTCGACCGGCCTGCCCAAAGGCGTGGCGGTGGCGCACGGGCCACTGGCGATGCACTGCGCGGCCATCGCTCGTCTCTACGGCATGACCGCGAGCGATCGCGAGCTGCAATTCGCATCGATCAATTTCGACATTGCGCACGAGCGCTGGCTGGTGCCGTTGACCACCGGCGGCGCGCTGGTATTGACGCGCGGGCGGGACCTGCCGATCGATGACCTGATCGCGGAAGTCGAGGCGCGCGCCGTCTCGGTGCTGTTCCTGCCGCCGGCCTATGCCAACCAGCTGAGCGGCACGCTGCAGCGGCGCGGTCATCAGCTCAAGCTGCGCGCCTGTATCGTCGGTGGCGAGGCCTGGTCGGACAGCGGGATCGCGGCGCTGCGCGCCGTCACCGACATCGATCTGCTGGTCAATGCCTACGGACCGACGGAGACGGTGATTGCGCCGATGGCCTGGCCGGTCGACGATGCAATGTTGACCCCCGGAGCCTATGCACCGATCGGTCGCCCCGTCGGGGCGCGCTCCGCCTACATTTTGGACAACGATTTGAATCTCGTGCCCGCGGGTGTGACCGGCGAGCTCTACATCGGCGGTGAAGGTCTCGCTCGGGGCTACTGGGGTCGTGCCGGGCTGACGGCCGAACGATTCATTCCTGATCCATTCGGCAATCCCGGCGAACGACTCTATCGCACCGGCGATCTGGCGCGATGGCGTGCCGATGGCCTGGTCGAGTATGTCGGGCGCAGCGACCACCAGGTGAAGATCCGCGGCTTCCGCATCGAGCTCGGCGAGATCGAGGCACGGCTGTTGTTGCAGGCCGGTGTGCGCGCCGCTGTGGTGGTGGCGCGTGACACCGGTACCGGTCGACAATTGGTCGGCTATGTCAGCGGCGATGCGGGGCTCGATGGTGCGCAGCTGCGCGCGACGCTGTCGGCCCTGCTGCCGGACTACATGGTGCCGGCGCGGATCATGGTGCTGGACCAGTTGCCTCTGACCCCGAATGGCAAGGTGGACCGCAAAGCTTTGCCGGAGCCGGAGGCGATTGCAGCCGCAACCGATCACGTCGCGCCGCGCAACCCCGTCGAAGCCAAACTTGCGGCGATCTGGGCGGAGCTTTTGGGCCAGCAGGCCGTCAGCGTCACCGACAATTTCTTCGAACTCGGCGGCGACTCCATTGTCTCGCTGCAGATGGTCAGCCGGGCGCGGCAGGTCGGCCTCATCATCGAGCCGCGGGATGTGTTCCGGCATCAGACGCTGGAAGCCCTGGCACTGATTGCGCGAACCGACGAGAGCGTGCACGAAGGGCCGGTCGCGGAGCAGGGCCCTGTCGAAGGCTCGCATCCGCTGTTGCCGATCCAGTTGCGGTTCTTTGGCGAGGACGCCGGAGAGCGGCATCACTGGAATCAGGCCGTGCTGCTGGAGCCGCGAACGCGGCTGGACTGGGCTATGCTGGGCCGGGCACTTGAAGCGGTGGTCGATCATCACGATGCACTGCGGCTGCGGTTCACCGAGACGAACGGAGCTTGGAGCGCCGAATACCGGGCCGCGCCGGCGGTGTCCGAACTGCTGTGGCTGCGCGAGAGGATCACGGACGCGACCGAGGTGACTGCGGTCGCCTCATTGGCCCAGGCAAGCCTGTCGTTGTCAGGCCCGCTGCTGCGGGCGGTCGGGATGGATCTGGTCGACGGCAGCCAGCGGCTGCTGGTGGTGATCCATCATCTTGTCATCGATGGCGTGTCGTGGCGGGTGTTGCTGGAGGACGTGGCGGCGGCGTACGGCCAATTGGCATCCGGTGCGACGGCCGTCGCGCTTCCGCCAAAGAGCCAGTCGTTCGCCTCGTGGGGCGCACGGCTGCAGACTTTTGCCACAACGGAGGAGCTGGCCGCGGAGCTGCCATACTGGCAGGAGCGGCGCAGTAACATTCAGCTGTCTTGTGACGGCGACCACGATGGTGTCGATCGCGTGGCTGATGCCGACGAGGTGTCGCTGGTCATCGATGCCGCGTTGACGTCCCGGCTGCTGAAGGACACGCCGTCGGCGTATCGGACCCAGGTCAATGACCTCTTGCTCGCGGCGCTGGCGCGATCCCTGCGGCAGTGGGCCGGTCTCGATGAGCTGCCCATCGAGTTGGAAGGCCATGGCCGCGAGGATGTGTTCGCGGGTGCGGAGATCGCACGCACGGTCGGCTGGTTCACCACTGCATTCCCGGTGAAGCTTTCGGGCGGCGCCCTGGACGATGCCGAATTGATCAAGACGGTCAAGGAAGAGCTGCGGAGCATTCCCGGCCGCGGCCTTGGCTATGGTGTGCTGCGCTATCTCGGCAGTGACGAACAGCGCGCGGCGCTTGCTGCGATCGATGATCCCCGGATCGTCTTCAATTATCTGGGCCAGCTCGACGCCGGCGTCGGCGAGGGCTCGCCGTTTGCCATGGCACGCGAGAGTGCGGGGCCGATGCGCAGTGCCAGCGCGCCCCTTGGCCGCTGGCTGAGCATCAACGGCCAGGTGCGGGACGGCCAGCTGCGGCTGTCGTTCGGCTATGGCCGCAAGCGTTATCGGCGCGCGACCATCGAGCGTCTGGCGGAGGCCTATGCGACGGCGCTGCGGCAGCTGGTCGATCACTGCACCGGTGGCGTCGCTGGCGTGACGCCCTCCGATGTGGCGCTGTCGGAATTGACCCAGAGCGAACTCGATGCGCTGCAGCTCGACTGGCGCAATGTCGAGGACATCTATCCGTTGTCACCGATGCAGCAGGGCCTGTTGTTCCACGCCTTGCGCGACGCCGAGAGCGGCGTCTATGTCAACCAGGTGGCCGTCGAGGTGCGCGGGCTCGATCCGGCGCGGCTGCGCGTAGCCTGGCAGGCCGTCAGTGCGCGCCATGCGGTGCTGCGAACCGGCTTTGTCTGGCAGGGACTGTCGGGTGCCGCGCAGCAGGTGGTGTATCGCCAGGTCGAGGTGCCATTCGCTGAAGAGGACTGGCGAGAGCGGGCCGTAGGTCTCGATCGTGCCGCACTGGACGCAACGCTGGCGAACGCCTCGCAGGCGGAGCGGGCGTTGGGTTTTGACCTGTCGCACCCGCCGATGCAGCGGGTGCGGATGATCCGCCTGACGGATGATAGCCACTGGCTGATCTGGACCCACCATCACATTCTCCTCGACGGCTGGAGCTCGGCACGGCTGATCGCCGAAGTGTTGCAGCACGAGGGCGGTGGTGCGCTGCCGGCAGTGCAGGGGCATTATCGCGATTACATCGGCTGGCTGCGTCAGCGCGATCCCGACGCGTCGGCGACGTTCTGGCGCCACTCATTGGCCAGACTGGACGAACCGAGCTTTCTGGCCGATGCGCTGGGTGCGCCGGCCGGCGACCAGAATACAGGCCATGGATCACTGCCCCTGTCACTCGATGCGGAGCTGACGGATCGGCTGCAGAGCTTTGCCAGACGCGAGCGGGTGACTCTGAATACGCTGGTGCAGGGCGCATGGGCACAACTGCTGCGGCGCTACACCGGGCAGAACACCATCAGCTTCGGCGCTACGGTGTCGGGCCGGCCGGCGGATCTGGCAGGCTCCGAGGAAATGATCGGGCTGTTCATCAACACCCTGCCGGTGGTCGATGACGCAAACCCGCAGACCCGGGTTGGGGACTGGCTGCGTGGCCTGCAGGAGCAGAATCTCGCTTTGCGCGAGCACGGCTGGACGCCGCTTTACGAAATCCAGCGGCTGGCCGGGCGGCCGGGACGGCCGCTGTTCGACAGCATCCTGGTGTTCGAGAATTATCCCGTCGACCAGGCGTTGCGGGACAAGAGTCAGCGTGTCTCGGTCGGCGACAGCAAGATCGTCGAGACCAGCAACTATCCGCTGTTCGTGATGGTGGCGCTGGGTGACCGCTTGCGGCTGGTGTTCAACTATCAGCTCCAGCATTTCGACAAGACACAGATCGAGCGTCTGCAGAGTGCGCTGATACGGCTGCTGGATCAGCTGAGCCGCGATGCGGAGCAGCCGCTGGGTGTGATCGCCGCGCAGGATTCCTCGGATCGGACGCTGCTGTCGGCGGCCAACGCGACGACGGAATTCCGACCACATGCAAGCCTCGTCGCGCAGATCGAAGCACAGGCAGCGTTGCATCTGGATGCGGTGGCGCTGGTGTTCGGCGACGATCGTATCAGCTATGGCGAGCTGAACGCCCGGGCCAACCGGCTGGCGCGGCGGCTGCAGGCGCATGGCATCGGGCCGGACCGGCTGGTGGGCTTGGCGCTGGGGCGCAATCCCTCGATGATGGTGGCGCTGCTTGCGGTGCTGAAGGCGGGCGGCGCCTATCTGCCGCTCGATCCGGACTATCCGGCGGAACGTCTCGCCCACATGCTGCGTGACAGCGGTGCGACGCTGGTGCTGACCCAGCGCAGCCTCGCGGACCTGATGGCCCCAGTGCTGGCTGGAGCCGAGGTCGAGGCATGGATGCTCGACGAACAGCAAAGCAGTGAGATCGATAGCGGCAACCTGAGCCTCCCGATCCATCCCGAGAGCCTGGCTTATGTGATCTACACCTCGGGCTCGACGGGATTGCCCAAGGGCGTGATGGTGCGCCACGACGCGGTGACCAATTTCGTGGCCACCATGGCGGGGCAGCCGGGGATCGATGCACGGGATGGTGTGCTCGGCCTGACCTCGCTGTCCTTCGACATCGCGGTACTGGAACTGTGGCTGCCGCTGGCCGTCGGCGCGCGCATCGTGCTGGTCGACCGCGCCACCGCCCATGATCCCGCCAGGCTGAAGGCCATCGCGGCCGACGAAGCCGTCACCGTGATCCAGGCGACACCATCGACCTGGCGCATGCTGACCGACCATGAGGGAACGTCGCTGCCTTCCACCTGCCGGGTGCTGTGTGGCGGCGAGGCACTGGCCCCGGATCTGGCGCGGCGGCTGGTGGCGCAGGCCGGTGAGGTCTGGAACGTGTACGGCCCGACCGAGACCACGGTGTGGTCGGCGCGCCACCTGCTCGATCCACGCGACGACCGTCCACGGCTGGGTGGCCCGATTGGCAACACCACACTGCACATCCTTGACGGTGATCTTAATGCAGCGCCGGTCGGTGTGGCCGGCGAACTCTATATCGGCGGCGAGGGGTTGGCGCGTGGCTACTGGCGGCGCGGGGCGCTGACGGCGGAGCGGTTCATCCCGGATCCGTTCGCAACCAAACCCGGCGAGCGGCTGTATCGTACGGGAGACCTGGCACGCTGGTGCGCCGATGGCGTCATGGAATATGTCGGCCGCGCCGATCACCAGGTGAAGATCCGCGGCTTCCGCATCGAGCTTGGCGAAATCGAGACCCGGCTGCGTGCCCAGCCCGGTGTGCGTGACGCGGTGGTGATCGCACGCGAGGCAGGTGCGGGGCGGCAGCTCGTGGGCTACGTGGTGGGCGAGGACGATCTCGACCCAACGAGTCTTCGCGCCGCTCTGGCAGCCCAGCTTCCCGACTACATGGTGCCATCACGGACGGTGATACTGGATCGCTTGCCGCTGACGCCGAATGGCAAGGTCGACCGCAAGGCGCTGCCGGCGCCCGACGCGCTGTCGGCCGCAACTGAGCGCGTGGCGCCGCGTAACCCCACTGAGGTGAAGCTTGCTGCGATCTGGGCCGATCTGCTCAAGCAGCCCGACGTCGGCGTCACCGACAATTTCTTCGAACTCGGCGGCGACTCGCTGGTCGCCGTCCAGGTGGTCGACCGCATCAAGCGGGAGTTCGGCTGCGAACTGCCGCTGCGCCGCCTGTTCGAGATGACATCTGTTGAAACCATGGCGGCTGAGCTCATTGTGCTGCAGCCGGACAGCCTGATCGAGCAGCGCGCGGGCGATATCGCCGCGATGTTCGACATGCTCAAGGAAGTCGAGTTTTCCGATGACTGATACTGCCGCCTCGCAAAATGCTCAGTTGCTGGAGATTTCGCGGCGCCTGATGCGCCTCGATCCGGCCAAGCAGCAGGCCTTCCTGAAGCAGCTGGCGACCAAGGGCGTCAATCTCTCCATGCTGCCGATCCCGCGCCTGGAGACAACGCGGGCGCCGTTGTCGTTCGCGCAGACGCGGCTCTGGTTCCTGTGGCGGATGGATCCGGCGAGTGCGGCCTACAACATGCCGGTGGCGGTGCGCGTGCGTGGCCGCCTCGATGTCCCTGCGCTGCAGCAGGCCTTCGACGAACTGGTACGCCGGCACGAGTCGTTGCGCACGGTATTTGGCCAGGACGGCGACCAGGTCGAGCAGATCGTCCAGGATCCGGTGGCCGTCGCGATCCGGCGTGTCGCGCTCGGGGGAGATGACCGCGAAGCACAGGCGCGCCGGCTGGTGCGCAGCGAGGCGGCGGAGCCGTTCGATCTCGCACGCGGGCCGCTGCTGCGCGTTGCACTGCTGGCACTCGGCGAGGACGATCACATTCTCGTTGTCACGCTGCATCACATCATCGCCGATGGCTGGTCGATGGGCGTTCTGATCGAGGAATTCTGGCAACTCTACGACGCCCATGCGCAGGGCCAGCCGGCGGCGCTGCCGGCGCCTGCTGTTCAATATGCCGATTATGCGTTGTGGCAGCGTCTCTGGGCCTCCGCCGTCGACGGTGAACGCCAGCTTGCCTACTGGACCGAACGACTGGGTGGCGAACAGGTGCGGCTCGAACTGCCGCTCGATCGTATCAGGCCGGCGGAGCCCGATCAGCGCGGCGCCGTGGTGCGCCTGGCACTCGATCCGGCATTGGTGGAGGGCATGCGTCAGCTGGCGCGCGCGCAGCGGACCACGCTGTTCACGGTGCTGCTGGCCGGCTTCAAGCTGCTGTTGCGCTGCTACACCGGCCAGTCCGACCTCAGTGTCGGCGTGCCCGTCGCCAACCGTCATCGCGACGAGACGCGGCGCATGATGGGCCTGTTCGTCAACACCCAGGTGCTGCGCAGCCGCCTTGACGGCCGGCAGTCCGTGACTGACGTCATTGCGCAGGTGCGCGACACCGCGGCGGAGGCGCAGGACAACCAGGACCTGCCGTTCGAGCGTTTGGTCGAGGTGCTGCAGCCGCAGCGCAGCCTGAGCCAGTCGCCGCTGTTCCAGGTGCTCTACAACCACCAGCGCCGTGGCGCGACGGCGCCGCCGACGCGCACCGGATTGACCATCGAGAAACTCGGCGCCGAGATCGAAACGGTGAAGTTCGATCTTGCCCTCGACACCGAGGAAAGCGCGGCCGGCGAGGTCTCGGCGATTTTCAGCTACGCCACGGCGTTGTTTGAAACCGCGACCATCGAACGGCTGGCGTCGCACTGGATCACGATCCTCAAGGCGATGGTGGCCGATCCCACCAGCGCCATTGCCGATATCGCGCTGCTGTCTGCCGATGAGCTCGCCGCCATCCAGGGTTGGAACGCGTTACAGCAGGAAACGGCACAGATAACCTATCCACCGGTGCATCAGGCAGTGGCACGCCATGCGGTCGGCACACCGGGAGCGCCGGCGCTGATATTCGGCGACGATGTCATCTCCTACGGCGAACTCGATCGCTGCGCCAATCGTCTGGCGCAGCGGCTGATCCGGAGTGGCGTTCGCCCCGGCGATCTCGTCGGCATCGCCGCACGGCGTGCGCCGTCGCTGGTCGCGGGCCTGCTTGCGGTGCTGAAGACCGGCGCGGCCTATCTCCCGCTCGATCCGGATCATCCGCCGGCGCGGCAGGCGCAGGCGGTGCGTGATGCCGGCGCCCGTGTGGTGCTCGCGAACGAGGGTGCTGCACTGGCGCTGCCGGACCTGCCTGATGTGGCCGTTATTGCGCTCGATGCCGCCGATCTCGCTGATGAGCCGGCGGTTGATCCAGCCGTCGCGGTTCATTCACAAAGTCTCGCTTACGTGATCTACACCTCGGGCTCCACGGGCATCCCGAAGGGCGTTGCGGTCGCGCATGGCCCCTTCGCCATGCATTGCACTGTGACGGCGCCGCTCTACGACATGGACCGGCAGTCGCGCGAGCTGCACTTTCTGTCCTTTACCTTCGATGGCGCGCACGAGCGGCTATGGACGGCGCTGGCTTGCGGTGCGGCGCTGGTGATGCGCGACGAGGAGCTGTGGTCGCCCGAACGCACCCTTGAAGTGATGCGCGCGCAGCGCGTCACCAACGCCGGCTTCCCAACCGCCTATCTGCAGCAGATCGCCGATTTCGCCGACTGGCGCGGCAATCCGCCGCCGGTGTCGCTCTATTCATTCGGTGGCGAGGCGATGCCGAGGTCCGGCTTCGACAAGGTCGCGCGCGCGCTGAAGCCGCGCACGCTGCTCAACGGCTACGGGCCGACCGAGACGGTGGTGACGCCGCTGGTGTGGAAGGTGGCCGCAGGCACCGGCTTCGAGGGCAGCTACGCACCGATCGGCCGTCCGGTTGGGGCGCGGTCGGCCTACGTTCTCGATGACGATCTCAATCTCGTGCCCGTCGGCGTGACGGGCGAGCTTTATATCGGCGGCGAGGGACTGGCGCGAGGTTACTGGGATCGTGCCGGACTGACCGCGGAGCGGTTCATTCCCGATCCCTTCGACGGGCCGGGCGGCCGGCTGTATCGCACCGGCGACCTGGCGCGGTGGCGCGCGGACGGCGTGGTCGAATATGTCGGGCGGAGCGATCATCAGGTGAAGATCCGCGGCTTCCGCATCGAACTCGGCGAGATCGAGGCGCGGCTGCTGCAGCAGGCCGGCGTGCGCGCCGCGGTGGTCGTGGCACGCGAGGCTGGCGCAGCGCGTCAGCTGGTTGGCTACGTCTCGGGTGACGCGACGCTTGATGGCGTTGCATTGCGCGCGGCGCTGTCATCGCTGCTGCCGGACTATATGATGCCGGCACGGATCATGGTTCTCGATCGTCTGCCTGTGATGCCGAGCGGCAAGGTCGACCGGCAGGCGTTGCCGGAGCCGGAGGCGATTGCAGCGGGCACCGACCATGTGGCCCCGCGCACGGGCGTGGAGACGACACTCGCCGCCATCTGGGCCGAACTGCTGGGGTATGAGAGCGTCGGCGTCACTGATAACTTCTTCGAACTCGGCGGCGACTCCATCGTCTCGTTGCAGATGGTCAGCCGGGCGCGGCAGGCCGGGCTTGTGATCGAGCCGCGCGACGTGTTCCGTCACCAGACGCTGGAGGCGCTGGCACGGGCGGCAAGGACCGACGATAACGCGCAGGCCGGAATGGTTGCGGAGCAGGGCCTTGTCCAGGGCGCGCATCCGCTGTTGCCGATCCAATTGCGGTTCTTCAGCGAGGACGCCGGTGAGCGGCATCACTGGAATCAGGCGGTGCTGCTGCAGCCACGAACTCGGCTGGATTGGGCCGTACTGGGCCAGGCGCTGGCGGCGGTGGTCGATCACCATGACGCGCTGCGGCTGCGCTTTGTTGAAACCGATGGCGTGTGGAGTGCCGCGCATGGCGCGGCACCGGCGGTGTCCGAGCTGTTGTGGGTCCGCGACCATATCAGGAATGCGGCCGAGGTCACGGCGGAGGCCGCGTCGGCGCAGGCAAGCCTGTCGCTGTCGTCAGGTCCGCTGCTGCGCGCGGTGGGCATGGATCTGGCCGATGGCAGCCAGCGGTTGCTGGTGGCGATCCATCATCTGGTGGTCGATGGGGTCTCCTGGCGGGTGCTGCTGGAAGACGTCGCGGCGGCCTTTGGACAGCTGGCGTCCGGCGCTGCGGCTGTCGCGCTTGCGCTCAAGAGCCAGTCGTTTGCTTCCTGGGGCGCACGGCTGCAGGCTCATGCAACGACGCAACAACTTGCTGCAGAGCTGCCATACTGGCAGGCGCGATCATCTGCGACGCTACTTCCTTGCGATCGCGATCACGGCGGCATCGATCGTGTCGCCGATGCCGAGGACGTCTCACTGCTGCTGGACGCCGCGCTGACGGCGCGGCTGCTCAGGGACGCGCCATCGGCGTATCGCACCCAGGTCAACGATCTCTTGCTGGCGGCGCTGGCACGGGCGGTGCGGCAGTGGTCCGGGCTGGACGAGGTGCTGGTCGAGCTGGAAGGCCACGGCCGCGAGGACGTGTTCACAGACGTGGAGATCACACGCACGGTCGGCTGGTTCACCACCGCGTTCCCGGTGCGGCTCGCGGGCGGGTCGCTGGACGATGCGACGCTGATCAAGACGGTCAAGGAAGAGCTGCGCGGCATTCCCGGCCGTGGGCTGGGGTATGGCGTGCTGCGTTATCTCGGCAGCGACGAACAGCGGCAGGCGCTGTCGTCGATCGCCGACCCCAAGATCGTGTTCAATTATCTTGGCCAGTTCGACGGCAGCCTCAGTGAGGCATCGCCGTTTGCGGTGGCGCGCGAAAGCGCGGGACCCGCACACAGCGCGAGCGCGCCTTTGAACCGGTGGCTCAGCATCAATGGCCAGGTGCGGGATGGGCAGTTGCGGCTGTCGTTCGGTTATGGCCGCAAGCGTTACCGGCGCGAGACCATCGAGGCCTTTGCGGAAGCCTATGGATTGGCGCTGCGGCAACTGGTGGAGCATTGCACCGGCGGCGCCTGCGGTGTGACGCCGTCGGACCTGCCGCTGTCGGGGCTGAGCCAGAGCGAGCTGGATGTGCTGAGCCTCGACTGGCGCGCCATCGAGGACGTGTATCCGTTGTCGCCGATGCAGCAGGGCATGCTGTTCCACGCCCTGCGCGACGGCGAGAGCGGCATCTATGTCAACCAGGTCGCGGTCGAGATGCGAAATCTCGACCCGGCAAAATTGCAAGCGGCCTGGGAGGCGGTGAGCAGCCGCCATGCGGTGCTGCGGACCGGTTTTGTCTGGCAGGGATTGTCTGGCACCGCGCAGCAGGTGGTGTATCGCCAGGTGCAGGTGCCATTCGTCGAGGAAGACTGGCGGGAGCGCGCGGCGACGCTCGACCGCGCGGCGCTGTCTCAGGCCCTTGCGGAGGCCTCGCGCGCGGAGCGGGCGCAAGGTTTCGACCTGTCGCGGCCGCCGCTGCAGCGGGTGCGGCTGATCCGTCTCAGCGACAACAGCCACTGGCTGATCTGGACCCATCATCACATTCTGCTTGATGGCTGGAGCTCGGCACGGCTGATCGCGGAGGTGATGCAGCACGAGGGCGGCGGCGCGCTGCCGGCGGTGCAGGGACGCTATCGCGACTACATCGGCTGGCTTGCAGCGCGTGACCGCGATGCATCGGCAACATTCTGGCGCGATGCGCTGGTCCGGCTGGAGGAGCCGAGCCTGCTCGCCGATGCGCTCGCTGGCGGCGAACGCGCGGATACCGATCGCGCCGGCCATGGCTCGTTGCCGCTGTCGATCGATGCGGAGTTGACGCAACGGCTGCAGGCGTTCGCCCGACGCGAGCGGGTGACGCTGAACACGCTGGTGCAGGGCGCCTGGGCGCAACTGCTGCGGCGGTTGACCGGGCAGAGCGTGGTCAGCTTCGGCGCCACCGTGTCCGGGCGGCCGACGGAACTTGCGGGCTCCGAGGAAATGGTCGGCCTGTTCATCAACACCCTGCCGGTGGTGGACGGCGCAAGCCCGTTGACCACAATCGGCGCCTGGCTGCGTGACCTGCAGGAGCAGAACCTCGCTTTGCGCGATCATGGCTGGACGCCGCTGAACGAGATCCAGCGTCTCGCCGGCCGGCCGGGACGGCCGCTGTTCGACAGCATCCTGGTGTTCGAGAACTATCCGGTCGACCAGGCCTTGCGCGGCCGGGATGGCGAGACCCCGCGTTTCGGCCGGGTGGAGCATGTCTCCTTTACCAACTACGCCATGACGGTGGCGGTGTTCGCTGCGGCCGAGACCATCAATCTCGGCTTCCGCTTCGACCGCAGCCGGTTCGACGAAGCGCAGGTGGAGCATGTGCAGCGCAGCTTCCGCCATCTGCTGGAGCGCATGGCCGATGATGCCGAGCGGGCGCTGGGCGAACTGGGGTCTCTGGAGGGAGCAATCGCGCGCCAGGTGCTGGCCTGGAGCGGTAACGTCGACCAGCTGCCGCCGGCAGCATCCGTATTCCGCGACGGCATCGTGGCCCAGTTCGAGGTCCACGCCGCGCGAACGCCATCGGCGAGGGCGCTGGTGTTCGGCGAAACCAGCGTCAGTTATGGCGAACTGAACGCGCGCGCCAATCGCCTGGCGCGGCGGCTGCAGGCGCGTGGCATCGGCCCCGACCAACTGGTCGGCCTGGCGCTGGAGCGTAGTGTTGAGTTGATGGTGGGCGTGCTGGCGGTGTTGAAAGCCGGCGGCGCTTATTTGCCACTCGATCCGGATTATCCGGCGGAGCGGCTCGCGCACATGCTGCGCGACAGCAGCACATCGCTCCTCCTCGCTCATCGCGAGGTGGAGGATCGTCTTGCTTTGGTGCTGGCGGAGAGCGGTGTCGAAGCCTGGAGGCTCGACAATGAGCCATCGAGCGAGCAGGGCGACAGCAGCAACCTCGGTCTGTCGATCCATCCGGAGAGCCTGGCCTACGTCATTTACACGTCCGGCTCGACCGGCATCCCCAAGGGCACAGGCTGCAGCCATGGCGCGCTGGCGGGACGTCTCGGCTGGATGCAGGCGGAGTATGATCTCAGGGACAGCGAGACGTTGCTGCAGAAGACGCCGGTCTCGTTCGACGTCTCGGTCTGGGAGATGTTCTGGCCACTGGCGGTGGGCGCGCGGCTGGCGATCGCCGAACCCGGCGCGCACCGCGAGCCGCGGCGGCTGGTGGAGGCGATCCGCCGATACAAGGTGACCACGCTGCACTTCGTACCGGCCATGCTGGAGCATTTCATTGCCGAGCCGGAGTCGCGCCACTGCAGCAGCCTGACCCGGCTGTTCTCGGGCGGCGAAGCGCTGTCGACGGAGCTGCAGGCGCGGGTGCTGATGGCGTTCCCCAACGTGCGGTTCGACAACCGTTACGGGCCGACCGAAGCCTCGATCAACGCGACCTATTGGACCTGCCGGGACGACGGCCGTCGCGTGCCGATCGGGCCGCCGATTCCTGGCACGGTGACGCGCATTCTCGATGCCGATTTGAACCCGCTTCCGGCCGGTGTCACCGGTGAACTGTATCTCGGCGGCGTCGGACTTGCGCGCGGTTACCGGGGCCGTGCGGGACTGACGGCGGAGCGTTTCATTCCCGATCCGTTCGGTGGACCGGGGGATCGGCTGTATCGCACCGGCGATCTGGCGCGATGGCGGGCCGATGGCGTGGTGGACTATGTCGGTCGCAGCGACCACCAGGTGAAGATCCGCGGCTTCCGCATCGAGCTCGGCGAGATCGAGGCGCGGCTGTTGCAGCAGGCCGGCGTGCGCGCCGCGGTGGTGGTGGCGCGCGAGGCGGGCGCCTCGCGTCAGCTGGTCGGTTATGTTGCGGGAGATGACGCACTGGACGGCGCCGAGCTGCGCACGGCGCTGTCGTCCGTGCTGCCGGACTACATGGTGCCGGCGCGGATCATGGTGCTGGAGCAATTGCCGCTGATGCCGAACGGCAAGGTGGACCGCAAGGCATTGCCGGAGCCGGAGGCGATCGCTGCGGGGGCGGAGCATGTGGCGCCGCGCACGGCGGTAGAGATAACGCTCGCTGCGATCTGGGCCGCGCTGCTGGGGCAGGAGACTGTCAGCGTTTTCGACAATTTCTTCGAACTCGGCGGCGACTCCATCGTGTCGCTGCAGATGGTGAGCCGGGCACGGCAGGCGGGACTGCTGATCGAGCCGCGCGATGTGTTCCGCCATCAGACGCTGGAAGCCCTGGCACTGGCGGCGCGGACTGACCAGAACGCGCAGGCCGGGCCGGTTGCGGAACAAGGTCTTGTGGAAGGCCCGCATCCATTGCTGCCGATCCAGCTGCGGTTCCTCAATGCGGACGCGGGCGAGCGGCATCACTGGAATCAGGCCGTGCTGCTGCAGCCGCGGGCGCGGCTGGACTGGGCGTTGCTGGGCCGGGCGCTGGCGGCGGTGGTCGAGCATCACGATGCGTTGCGGTTGCGGTTCACCGAGACCAACGGCGTGTGGAGCGCCGAACACGGCGCGGCGCCGGCGATATCCGAGCTGCTGTGGGTGCGCGGCGGCGTTGCCGACAGCGCTGCGGTGACGACGGTCGCCGCATCGGCACAGGCCAGCCTGTCGCTGTCGGGCCCGCTGCTGCGGGCCGTGGGCATGGATCTGGTCGACGGCAGCCAGCGGCTGCTGGTGGTCATTCACCATCTTGTTGTCGATGGCGTGTCGTGGCGGGTGCTGCTGGAGGACATGGCGGCGGCCTACGGGCAATTGTCATCTGGTACGGCGGTCACGCTGCCGCCAAAGAGCCAGTCGTTTGCCTCGTGGGGCACGCGGCTAGAGGCCTATGCAAAGACCGATGATCTCGCTGCTCAACTGCCGTACTGGCAGGCGCGGGCGTCGTCTGCGGTATTGCCTTGCGATGAGGATCACGGCGGGATCGATCGCGTCGCCGACGCGGAAGACGCGTCGCTGGTGCTCGATGCGGCACTGACGTCGCGGCTGCTCAGGGATGCGCCGTCGGCGTACCGGACTCAGGTCAACGACCTGCTGCTGGCTGCGCTGGCGCGGGCGGTGGGGCAGTGGGCCGGGCTCGACGAGGTGCTGGTCGAACTCGAAGGTCACGGCCGTGAGGATATCTTTGCGGACGCCGAGATTGCGCGCACGGTGGGCTGGTTCACGACTGCCTTCCCGGTGCGGCTCAAGGGCGGTGCGCTGGACGATGCGGCACTGATCAAGACGGTCAAGGAGGAACTGCGGAGTATTCCCGGACGCGGTCTCGGTTACGGTGTGCTACGTTATCTCGGCACCGACGAACAGCGGCACGCACTGTCCGCGATCACTGATCCCAAGATCGTGTTCAACTATCTCGGTCAGGTCGACGCCAGCGTAGGCGAAGGCTCACCGTTCAGCCTGGCGAGCGAGAGCGCCGGGCCGGCGCGTAGCCCTTCCGCGCCACTGGCGCGCTGGCTGAGCATCAATGGCCAGGTGCGAGAGGGGCAGCTGCGGCTGTCGTTCGGTTATGGCCGCAAGCGCTACCGTCGCGAGACCATCGAGCGGCTGGCGGAGGCTTATGCGGCAGCACTGCGCCAACTGGTGGATCACTGCACCGGCGGCGCCTGTGGTGTCACCCCATCGGACGTGGCACTGTCCGGCTTGAAGCAGACCGAGCTCGATGCGCTGCAGCTCGACTGGCGCAACGTTGAGGACGTGTATCCGCTGTCGCCGATGCAGCAGGGCATGCTGTTCCACGCGCTGGGGGACACTGAGAGCGGACTCTACGTCAATCAGGTCTCGGTGGAGGTGCGCGGCCTCGATGCTTCGAAGCTGCGCGCCGCCTGGCAGGCAGTGAGCGGCCGTCATGCGGTGTTGCGGACCGGGTTTGTCTGGCAGGGACTGTCGGGGGCGGCGCAGCAGGTGGTGTTCTGCCAGGTCAGTGTGCCGTTCATCGAGGAGGATTGGAGCGAGCGGGCGGCCACGCGCGATCGCCGCGAACGCGACGCAGCGCTTGCCGAGGCATCCCGTGCCGAGCGAGCAAAGGGATTTGACCTAGCGCGCCCGCCGCTGCAGCGGGTGCGGCTGATCCGGCTTGATGACGACAGCCACTGGCTGATCTGGACCCATCATCACATCCTGTTCGACGGCTGGAGCTCGGCGCGGCTGATCGCCGAGGTGATGCAGCACCAGGGCGGCGGCGCGCTGTCGGCGGTGCAGGGGCGTTATCGCGACTACATCGGCTGGCTTGCGGCGCGCGACCACGCCGCGTCGACGCTGTTCTGGCGCGAGGCGCTGGCGCAGCTGGAGGAGCCGAGCTTCCTCGCCGATGCGCTGGGCGCGCCGGCCGATGGCTCAAACACCGGTCATGGTTCACTCCCGCTTGCGCTCGACAGCGATCTGACCGAGCGCTTGCAGGCCTTCGGCAAGCGCGAGCGGGTGACGGTGAACACGCTGGTGCAGGGCGCCTGGGCGCAGCTGCTGCGCCGCTACACCGGCCAAAGCGTGGTCAGCTTCGGTGCCACCGTGTCGGGGCGGCCGGTGGAACTTGCCGGCTCTGAAGAGATGGTCGGCCTGTTCATCAACACCTTGCCAGTGGTTGATGCCGCAAACCCGCAAGGCAAGGTCGGCGCCTGGCTGCGCGACCTGCAGGAGCAGAACCTCGCCTTGCGCGAGCATGGCTGGACCCCGCTCAACGAGATCCAGCGTGTGGCGGGGCGCTCCGGCCGGCCGCTGTTCGACAGCATCCTGGTGTTCGAGAATTATCCCGTCGATCAGGCGCTCAAAGACAAGAGCCAGCGCGTCTCGGCCGGTGAAACCAGGATCGTCGAAACCAGCAACTATCCGTTGTTCGTCAGCGTGGCGCTGGGTGAGCAGTTGCGGCTGGTGTTCAATTATCAGCTCCAGCATTTCGACGCCGCGCAGATCGCGCGGCTGCAGAACGCGCTGGTACAGTTGCTGGATCAGCTCAGCCGCGACGCCGAGCGGCCGCTGGGCATGATCGCGACCCAGGATGCTGCGGACCGAGTGCTGTTGGCGAAAGCCAATGCGACGGTCGACGCGCGTCCGCGGACGAGCGTGGTGGCACAGATCGAAGCACGGGCGGTATTGCATCTGGATGCGGTGGCGCTGGTGTTCGGCGACGACCACGTCAGCTATGGCGAACTGAATACGCGGGCCAACCGGCTGGCGCGGCGGCTGCGCGCCCATGGCGTCGGCCCGGATCGGCTGGTGGGCCTGGCGCTGGAGCGCAGCCCCACCATGATGGTGGCGCTGCTCGCGGTGCTGAAGGCCGGCGGGGCCTATTTGCCGCTCGATCCGGATTATCCGGCGGACCGGCTGGCGCACATGCTGCGCGACAGCGGCGCCGCGCTGGTGCTGACGCAGCACAGCCTGTCGGACCGGCTGGCTCCGATGCTGGCCGGCGCCGGGGTCCAGGCCTGGATGCTCGACGATCCGCAACAGGCTGGCAATCTCGATGGCAGCAACCTCGATGTCGCGATCCACCCGGAGAGCCTGGCCTATGTGATCTACACCTCCGGCTCCACCGGCCAACCCAAGGGCGTAATGGTGCGTCACGACGCGGTGACCAATTTCGTGGCCACCATGGCGGAGCAGCCGGGGATTACAGCGAACGATCGTGTGCTCGGTCTGACCTCGCTGTCGTTCGACATCGCGGTGCTGGAGCTGTGGCTGCCGCTCACCGTCGGCGCACGTATCGTGCTGGTGGACCGGGCCGCGGCCCATGATCCGGCCAAACTGAAGGCGATTGCGATCGACGAGGCCGTCACCGTGATCCAGGCGACACCGTCGACCTGGCGGATGCTGGCCGACCACGAGGGAACGCCGCTTCCCTCGACCTGCCGGGTGCTGTGCGGCGGTGAAGCTTTGGCGCCGGATCTGGCGCGACGGCTGGTGGCGCAGGCCGGCGAGGTCTGGAATGTGTACGGGCCGACCGAAACCACGGTGTGGTCGGCGCGGCATCGGCTCGACCCAAGCGACGATCGCCCGCGGCTGGGCGGTCCGATCGGCAACACCACGCTGCACATCCTCGACGGTGATCTCAACGCTGCGCCGGTCGGCGTGGCCGGTGAACTCTACATCGGCGGCGAGGGACTGGCGCGCGGCTACTGGCAGCGCGGCGGGCTCACCGCGGAGAGGTTCATCCCGGATCCGTTCGCAACCAAGCCCGGTGAGCGGCTCTACCGCACCGGCGACCTCGCGTGCTGGTGTGCCGATGGCGTCATGGAATATGTCGGACGCGCGGACCACCAGGTGAAGATCCGCGGCTTCCGCATCGAACTCGGCGAGATCGAGACGCGGCTGCGGGCTCAGACCGGCGTGCGCGATGCCGTAGTGGTCGCGCGCGAGGCGGGGGCCGGCCGGCAACTGGTCGGCTATGTCACGGGCGAGGGCGATCTCGACACCACGAATCTTCGCGGGGCTCTGGCGGCGCAACTGCCGGACTACATGGTGCCGGCGCGAATCCTGGTGCTGGAGCGGCTGCCGCTGACGCCCAACGGTAAGGTCGATCGCAAGGCGCTGCCGGCGCCGGAGGCGCTTGCGGCGACAGCCGAGCGCATCGCGCCGCGCAATCCCATCGAGCAGACACTTGCCGTCATCTGGGCCGACCTGCTCAGGCAAGAGGTCGTCGGCGTCACCGACAACTTCTTCGAACTCGGCGGCGACTCCATTGTGTCGCTGCAGATGATCAGCCGCTCCCGCCAGGCGGGGCTGGTGATCGCGCCGCGCGATGTGTTCCAGCATCAGACCCTGGAGGCGCTCGCGCTGGTTGCGCGCGCAGACGAGCGGCCGACCGTGGTGCAAGCCGTGCAGGCGCGGGGCGCGCTCTCCGGCCTGAACGAGGCGCAGCTTGCCGCCCTCGATCTCGACGGCCGCGGCATCGAGGACATCTATCCGTTGTCGCCGATGCAGCAGGGCATGCTGTTCCATGCGCTGCGGGATGCCGGCAGCGGCATCTATGTCAACCAGATCAGTGTCGAGATCCGCGGCCTCGATGTCGACCGCCTGCAGGCGGCCTGGCGCGAGGTGACCGCACGTCATGCCATCCTGCGCACCGGCTTCCTCTGGCGTGAACTGCAGGGATCGCCGCTGCAGGCGGTGTACCGCGAGGCCCAGCCCGCGATCACGGTCGACGACTGGCGTGGCCAGTCCGTCGACGAGGCGCGCATCAAGACGGCCGTTGCCGGTGAGCGTACCGGCGAATTCGACCTGTCGAAGCCGCCGCTGCAACGTGTCAGGCTGCTGCGGCTTGACGAGGATCGCACGCGGCTGATCTGGACCTACCATCATATTCTGATGGACGGCTGGAGCTCGGCGCGTTTCATCGCCGATATCTTCGCCAGCTATGACGGCACGCCGTCCGCGGCAACGACGGCGCATTACCGGGATTACATTGCGTGGTTGGCGCAGCAGGATGCCACGGACACCGAGCGCTTCTGGCGCGAGCAACTGCAAAGCTTCGACGCGCCAACCCAGCTGGCCGACGCGTTCGGCGCCCAGCCTCGTTCTTCGGCTGGTCATGGCCGCTGCTACACCCGGCTCGACCAGGAGCGCACCTCCGTGCTGAAGGCTTTCGCACGGCGCGAACGCGTCACCCTGAACACGGTGATCCAGGGTGTCTGGGCGTTGCTGCTGCGGCGCTACAGCGGCCAGCCCACGGTGACCTTCGGCGTCACCGTGGCGGGCCGTCCGGCGGGACTCGACGGCGCCCAGGAGATGCTGGGTCTCTTCATCAATACGCTTCCGGTGATTGAAACCCCGCCGTCGGAGGTTGCGATCGGTGACTGGCTGCGCGCGTTGCAGCAACGCAATGCCGCGATCCGCGACTACGAGCAGACGCCGCTTTACGAGATCCAGGGCTGGGCCGGCCGCGCCGGCCAGCCGCTGTTCGATAGCATCATCGTGTTCGAGAACTATCCCATCGAACGCGGCATGCTGGAGCGGGGCAATCACGGACTGACGTTCAGCGGGCTGAGCAATGTCGACGTCACGAATTACCCGATGGATCTGTCGGTGCTGGTCGAGGACGTGCTGCAGGTCGAGTACACCTACCTGAACAGTCACTTCAGCGCCGAACAAGCCGAGCAGATCCGGACACAGTTCGAGCTTTTGCTGGAAACGCTGACCGGCGATGCGTCCCTGATGCTGGACCGGATCGATCCGGTGACGGCCCGGGACCGGCAATTTGCCGACGCCTGCAACAGCCACGCGACGCCGCTGGTTGCGACACCGATGGTGCATGAAGCGATCGCGGCCCACGCCACGCGCGATCCCCAGGCGGTCGCGCTGATCATCGGCGCCGATGAAGTTCGTTATGGCGATCTCGACCGCCGCGCCAACCACCTGGCACATGCACTGATTGCAAGGGGATTGCGGCCCGAACAGCGGGTCGGAATCGTGGTCGAGCGCACGCCTGCGACCATGATCGCATTGCTGGCGGTGCTGAAGGCCGGTGGCGCTTATGTGCCGCTCGATCCGGACTATCCGGTGGAGCGCCTTTCATACATTGCCAGCGATGCCGGGATCTCGCTCCTGCTGACCGCGCGTGCCGTCGCGGGCCTCACCATCCCTGACGGTGTCACGACCATCCGGCTCGATGGCTTCGATTTCGAGGCCGGTCTGGATCACGCGCCACAGCCGGCGTTGCGCACGGAAAACCTGGCTTATCTTATCTACACGTCCGGCTCGACCGGGCAGCCCAAGGGTGTGGCGGTGACGCACGGGCCGCTGGCAATGCATTGCCTCGCAACCGGCGCTCTTTATGAGATCGACCAGAGCTCCTGCGAGCTGCACTTCCTCTCGCTCGCCTTCGATGGCGCCCACGAGCGCTGGCTGACCGTGCTCACCCACGGTGCGCGATTGCTGATGCGCGACGGCGAGCTCTGGACTCCGGAACAGACCGCCGACGCGTTGCGGGCGCACCGCGCCAGCCATATCGGCCTGCCGCCGGCCTATCTGCAGCAACTGGCCGACTGGGTAGAGCAAACCGGCAATCCGCCGCCAATGAAGCTCTATTCCTTCGGCGGCGAAGCGATGCCCAAGGCCGGGTTCGACAAGCTGAAGCGGGTGCTGAAGCCCCGCATCATGATCAACGGTTATGGCCCGACCGAGACCGTGGTGACGCCGCTGGTGTGGAAGGTTGGTGCCGATGAGAGCTGCGATACGCCGTATGCTCCGATTGGACTGCCGGTCGGTGATCGCTGCGCCTATATCCTCGATGCCGCACTGAACATCGTGCCCGCCAGTGTGGCCGGCGAGCTTTATCTCGGCGGCTCCGGGCTCGCCCGCGGTTATCACGGCCGTGCTGCGATGACATCGGAGCGTTTCGTGCCGGATCCGTTCGCCATTGAGCCGGGCGCGCGGCTCTATCGCACCGGCGATCTTGCGCGCTGGCGTGCCGATGGTGTGATCGAATATCTCGGCCGCACCGACGACCAGGTCAAGATCAACGGTTTCCGGATCGAGCTCGGCGAAATCCAGACACGCCTGCTTGATATCACCGAGGTTGCGCAGGCCGCGGTGGTGGCGTTATCAGCCGCAGCCGGCAGCCAGCTTGTGGCTTATGTGGCGCCAAAGGACAGCGCGCAGGCCGCAGGCGAGGGCGCTGAGCGTTTCGCCGCGCGGCTGACTGATCATCTCCGTCAAAACCTGCCGGCCTACATGGTGCCTGCGCGGATGATGGTGCTGGAGCGCCTGCCGGTGATGCCCAGCGGCAAGATCGATCGCCAGGCGCTGCCGGCGCCTGATCTGGTGCAGACACAAGCCTTCGTCGCGCCGCAGACGCCGGCCGAGATCGGTTTGGCGCGGCTGTGGGCCGAGATCCTGAAGCTGCCGGAGGTTGGCGTTACCGACAATTTCTTCGAGCTCGGTGGCAACTCGATCCTCAGCCTCAAGGTCGTGGCGCGGGTGCGCCAGGACAAGACACTGGGTGTCGAGATCAAGCTGCGCGATCTCCTGCAGAAGCCGACCATTCGCGAGTTGCTGGGTGGAGCTGACGCGGCGACCGCGGCAGCTCCAACGAAACCGTCGGCGCTGTTGCCGCTCAATGCGGCCGTCACCACCGCGCGGCCGGTGTTCTGTCTGCACGGCGGCTTTGGCACGGTGTTCGATTACGACCGGCTGGCAACGCGTCTGGACGGACGCCGGCGGGTCTACGGCCTGCAGTCGCGCATGCTGATCTCTTCGTCATGGAATGATCCATCGCTTGCGGCCATGGCCGTCGACTATGCGGCCGAGATCCGCCGCGTGCAGCCGCAGGGGCCTTACACGCTGGTCGGCTGGTCGCTCGGCGGATTGCTGGCGGCGTTGGTTACGGCGGAGCTGGAACGAAGCGGCGCCAGTGTTGACTGCCTTGCGCTGGTGGACAGTTTCGTGCCGAGCAATAAGACCACGACGGCAACCGGTCCGGCGGCCACGCACTGGTCCGACGAACTCGCCGGCTTGTTGTCGGCAATCCTTCCGGCGCCGGTGGTTGCCGGCGTCAGGCTGCGGGCAAAAACACTGCGGATGGCCAATACGGCGGAAACGCCGGAGGCGATCCAGCAGGTCATCACCCAGGCGCTGGAGGATGGCGCGCTGTCGCCGGCTCTGCGTCAAGGCCTGCCCGGTGCAGACGATATCGTGCGGGCCTTCGCCGTCGGCCGGCACCTGCGCGATCTGGCCCAACAGGCCTCGCTGCCGTCGTCTCTGAAAGCGACGGCCCGCTGCTGGTGGACTGCCGGTCGTCTCGACGCGCGAACGCGCCTCGAGGCCGTGATGGTCAACGCTAGCGACCAGGGTGTTGTCGGCGACGACCATTTCGGCATTCTCAAACATGCGGCGTGGCTTGACGCGATCGACGTCTTGCTGCGGCCCGAAACCGGACCGGCTGAAACGCGGTTCAGCATGCCCGAACCCGCGGAGTGACCATGAGTCTCGATCCCGACATCGAAGCTTTGCTGGAGATGGTGGAGGCCGGCACCGTCAGCGGCGACCGCATTCCGTTCCCGCAGTTGACCGCCGCACAGGCGCGCGCGGATTTCGATGTGTCGTCGCCGCTGCTCGATGTCGATCCGGACCCGCTGGCCTTCGAGCATACGCTGTCGCTGCCGATGCGTGATGGCACCACCATCGCCGCGCGGCTTTTCGCGACGGCGGCACCCAACCCGGAGACGCCGCTGCCGGTCTTGCTCTACATGCATGGCGGCGGCTTTGTGGTTGGTAGTCTCGAGTCCCATCAGCCGCTGTGCCGGGGTCTGTCGCAGGGGAGTGGCGCGGCGGTGTTGTCGATCGCCTATCGCCTGGCGCCCGAGCACAAGTTTCCGACCGCCTTCGAGGATGCGCTGGATGCGCTGATCTGGATCGGCCGGGAAGGGCCTGCCGTGGGCTTCGATATCAGCCGGATCGCGGTCGGCGGCGACAGTGCCGGCGGCACGCTCGCTGCGGCTCTGGCCATTGCCGCGCGGGACGACCAGAGCCTGCCGCAGCCGGTGCTGCAGGTGCTGGCCTATCCCGGCCTCAGCGCCTGGCCGCAGTCGGAGTCCTATAGCCGCTATGGCTCCGGGTACCTGCTGGCGCGCGAGACCATCGACTGGTTCTTTGGGCAGTATTTGCGCGACGACAGCGATCGGACCGATTGGCGGTTCTCGCCGCTGTCGGCCCAGGATCTGTCAGGCGTTGCGCCGGCGCTGCTGGTGCTGGCGGAGTATGATCCGCTGGTGGACGAGGGGCGCGACTACGCGTCGCGGCTCAAGCAAGCAGGCGTCGACGTCGATCTGCGGCTATATGCCGGGATGATTCATGAATTCCTGCGGATGGGCAATGTGGTGCCGGATGCGCTGCGGGCGCAGGCGGTGATTGCCGAGGCCCTTGTTGCCGCATTCGGCGTGTCGCCGGCGAAGGTGTTGCAGCATGTCTGACACCAGCAAACCCGGTCTCATCTCGCGGCGCGCCTTGTTTGGCGCGGGCGCGGCCGTGGGCGGCGGCATGCTGCTGGGCCAGTGGCCCGCAGCCGCGGCATCCTCGGCGACACCGCGGATTGCCGCGCTGGGCTGGGCCTGCGCCCAGACCCTGCTGGCGCTCGGTGTGGTGCCGCAAGTCGTCCCGGAGATCGAGCGCTATGGCAAGCTTGTGGTCGAGCCGGAGGTGCCGTCCACCGTGCAGGAAATCGGCCTGCGCTCGGAGCCCAATCTCGAACTGCTGCAGAGTTTCGCGCCTGATATCATCATCATCGATCCCAGTCTCATGGCCGCGATGCCACGGCTGAAGCTGATTGCCCCTGTCGAGTTATTCACGATCTTCGTTCCCGGCCGTCGTCCGCTCGATACCGCGCGCGTCTCGACCGCCACGCTGGCGCGCCGCATTGGTGTGCAGGCCGCGTGCGATGCTTACCTTGCCAATTTCGACACCGCGATGGAGCGCTATGCCGTACAGCTCCGTGACTATCAGGGCGGCCCGCTTTGCCTGGTCAGCGAGCTGATCCGCAACCGCGCTTTGATCTTCGGTCCAAACAGTCTTTATCAGGACGTGCTCGACCGTCTCGGATTGAAGAATGCCTGGGCCGGGCAGACCAGCCTGTGGGGCCATGCCACCATCGGCCTGGAGGCACTGGCCGCGGTGCCTGCCGCGCGGCTGCTGCTGCTGAGTGCGCGGCTGGCCGATATCGAGGCCTTGCTCACCACCACGCCGGTCTTGCGAACCCTGCCGCTGCTGCGCACCGGCCAGATGACGGTGCTCTCAAATCATTTCTTCTATGGCGGCGTGCCTGCCGCCGAACGTTTCGCCCGCATGCTGGCCGAACGTCTGCCGAAAGATAATCATGCAAAAGGCTGATGCGCTGCCGCTGCAGCCGGATATCAGGGGCGTGATGCGCCCGGCGCTGCTGATCGTGATTCTGTTCGCGGCGGCCGCGGCGCTGGCTTGGCGTCAATGGACGGCGTTGTTGCCCATCTCCGCATGGGGCGCCGCGCTGCAGGCGCCTGACGTCAACGATGCCCGGCAGATGCTGATGCATTACACCGTGCTGCCGCGGATGGCCGTGGCGCTGCTGAGCGGCGCCGCGCTCGGGCTGGCTGGCACCGTCTGCCAGCAGGTGCTGCGCAATCCGCTGGCCGAGCCGACCACGCTGGGCGTGTCGGCGGCGGCGCAGCTGGCCGTGGCATCGGCGACATTGTGGGCGCCGTCATTGTTTGTGTTCGGCAAGGAATGGGTCGCCATGCTCGGCGGCTTTGCCGCGGTGCTGTGTGTGTTCGCGCTGGCCTGGCGCCGCGCGCTGTCGCCGGTGGCGCTGGTGTTGGCCGGGCTGATCGTTGCGTTCTATTGCGGCGCCGTCACCAACGTCCTGGTGTTGTTCAACCATGATTATCTGATCGGCCTGTTCATCTGGGGCGCCGGCTTTCTCAACCAGCAGGACTGGAGCGGGGTCACGTTTCTCGCGCCGCGGCTGCTGATCGCCGCGGTGCTGATTGCGTTGATGGTGCGGCCGCTGACACTGCTCGGCTTCGATGACGAGACCGCGCGCAATCTCGGGCTTGGCTTGACCGGGGCGCGGGTCTGCGCGCTGAGTGTGGCCATTGCGCTCAGCGCCTCAGTGGTGAGCCTGGTCGGCGTACTCGGCTTTGTCGGGCTTGCGGCGCCGGCGATGGTCATGCTGGCCGGCGCGCGTCGCTTTCGCGACCGGCTGATCTGGGCGCCGCTGTGTGGCGCCGGGCTGCTCTGGTTGACGGATCAACTGGTGCTGCTGATCCCATCAGGCTATCGCGAAATGCCGACGGGAGCCGCCACTGCGCTGCTCGGCGCACCGATGCTGCTGCTGCTGCTGCCCCGGCTGCGGACCACGGCGCCCGTCGGTGGCGTGAGCGAGGTGGTCGTGCCGCGCAGCGCGCATCCGTGGCGGCTGGTGCTCGCAGGATTCATTGCGCTGCTGCTGGTGGTCTGGATCGCGCTCGCGCTGGGCGTGGGCTCGGATGGCTGGCGCTGGAGCGGTCTCGGCGGCATCCACGAATTCTTGCCGTGGCGCTGGCCGCGTGTCGCATCGGCGCTCGCCGCCGGCGCCATGCTGGCCGTGGCCGGCACCCTGATGCAGCGCATGACTGGCAATCCCATGGCGGCCCCCGAGGTGATGGGAATCAGCTCCGGCGCCGCGATGGGACTGATCGTTCTCCTGTTTGTGTTTCCCGCGCACAGCCGGCTGCTGCAGATCGCGGCCGGCGCGATCGGCGCCTTCACCGTATTGGCCCTGGTGCTGCTGTTCAGCCGCCGCTCCGAGTTCAATCCGGATCGCCTGCTGCTGGCCGGTGTCGCGATGTCAGCAATTTTTGGGGCCGTCATCGCCATTGCGCTGGCGACCGGCGATCCGCGCATGGGGCAGTTGCTCACCTTGCTGGCCGGGTCGACCTATCAGATCGGCGGTGCGGAGGCCTCCGTGCTGCTCGTGATCGCCGCGGTCCTGTTGCTGTTCACGCCGGTGCTGTCGCGCTGGCTCGATATTCTGCCGCTGGGACAGGTCACGGCCCATGCGGTTGGAGTCTCGGTCGCGGCCAGCCGTGTCGCGGTCATGCTGGTCACCGCGCTTCTGACGGCGGCCGCCACGCTCGTCGTCGGCCCGCTGAGTTTCATCGGGCTGATGGCGCCGCACATGGCGCGGATGATGGGTGCTCAGCGCGCGCTGCATCAGATCGCGCTGGCCGCGGTGATCGGCGCGATCCTGATGGTGCTGGCGGACTGGGCCGGGCGCGTGATCATCTTCCCGTATCAGGTGCCGGCCGGGCTGTTCGCGACCCTGATCGGTGGTCCCTATCTGATGTGGCTGCTGCGGCCGCGGCGCGCGTGACGAACCGTCGGCGGGGGCCCGTCAACGCACGAAGCTGATCGGGTGTCCGCTGTCCGGGGAGGGAATGACGCCCATCGCGATGCCGTAGATCGCCTCGAGTTCATCCGGCGTCATGATCGCGGCAGGGGCACCGCGCGTGATCAGCTTGCCGCTGTGCAGCGCGATGATCTCGTCGCAGAACCGGGCCGCCATGTTGACGTCGTGCAGCACGATGACAACGCCGAGGTTGCGCTCCCGAGCAAGGCGCTGCACCAGCGACAGCACGTCGATCTGATGCGCCACGTCCAGCGCTGAAATCGGCTCGTCCAGCAGCAGGCATTGCGCGTCCTGCGCCACCAGCATCGCGATCCACACGCGCTGCCGTTCGCCACCGGACAGAGTGTCCACCAGCCGGTCCGCGAATGGTTCGATGTCGGTCAGCGCCATGGCCTCGGCGACCTTGGCGCGATCGGTGTCGCTGAAACGTCCGAGCGCGCCGTGCCAGGGATAGCGTCCCAGCGCCACCAGCTCTTTGACCAGCATGCCCGCGGCGGGCGGCGCCTGCTGCGGCAGGTAAGCCACCTTGCGCGCATACTGCCGGTCGTTCCAGTCTTTCAGCGGCCGCCCCTCGAAACGGATGGTGCCGGCCGAGCTCGGCTGCTGCCGTGCCAGCAGTTTCAGCAGGGTGGATTTGCCCGATCCGTTGTGCCCGATCAGGCCGACCACGCTGCGCGCCGGCAGGCTGAGCGTCAGCGGCTCCAGCAGCGTGCGTTCGGGAATGGCAAAGCTGACGCCATCCAGCTCGAACAAGGGCTCGGCGATCGCCTGTGAGGTCTCGGCTGCCGCGGCCGGCTGGAGCATCTGCATGGGATCACGTCTCGAAAGTGTCTGGATTACGCACGCCGCAGCCCCCAATAGGCAACCGCGAGCAGCTGTTCGCGCGCGACGTCTGGGATGTCGCGTGCATGCAGGCGGAGCTCCTTGATGGTTTGCGCTTCGGCCGCGACCCAAGCGAAAACGTCGCGGTGGTCCGGCCAGCGCACGTCCCTGATGGCGTCGATCAGCAGGCGTGTCGATCCCGGCGTCGCGCCGTCGCGATGCAGCCAGCGGACCGTCATGCCCGATGGCGCCGTCAACGTAAGCTCTTCGCGCGCATCGGCAACTTCAATCAACACATGCCCCGCTGTGGTGTCCGGCAGGCTTTCAAGGATGCGCGCGATCGCCGGCAGCGCGGTTTCGTCGCCGGCGAGCAGCATCCAGCGTGCGGGCCGCGCGCTGCGGCCGAGCGGGCCGGCCATGCCGCAGATGGCGCCCGGGTGGGCGTCCATGGCGAAGCGAGCGCCGGGGCCAGCGTGATCGTGCAGCACGAAGTCGATATCGATTTCGCGGGTCGCCGTGTCGATGCGGCGTATCGTGTAGTAGCGGGTGAGGGGCCTGCGGTCGTCGGGCGGCCACAGGATCTGGCCGTCCGGCGCCGGCCGCGGCCACTCCGGCTTGGCGAGGTCGGGCGGTGGGAAGTAGAGCCGGACATGAAGTTCCCGGTCGCTGGCGAACCGCGCGATGTCGCCACCGGTGAAGGTGAGGCGCCGCATATGCGGCGTCAGGTCGATCGCGGACTTGAGCCGCACTTCACGGAAGTTGGCCAGCGTCTCGCCGTTCGATTGGTGCCCCTGCCAGACGATGGTCGGCGGGGTGTCTCCGGCAAATTCGATAATGTGCGAGGCGAGAATCGAGCGCAGCACTTCGAGGTTGCCCAGGTCGGACGCCTCGACGCGCACATTGATGGCGGAGGGTTCGACGGCGAGGGTGCTGGTCCCGAACGACAGCCGCGCGATCATCAGCCCATCATGGGCTTCGAACGCCACATTGTGTTCGGCCAGATGATCGATCATGCGGGAGGCGAGGCCAGCGGCATCGGCGAACGGGATGCGCGCTTCGGAAATCAGCAATCCCAACCCGTCCTCCATCTCGCCCGGTACCCATCTGCCCGACACAGCTGTGATCTCGACGGCCGGTTAAAACGTCCGCACGGCGATCTCACGCGCATGGTTCCGTCGTGACCATGATGCCCGCTGCGATATGTCGAAAACGCCCGCAAACAGCGCACGTTTCGTGGGCGCTGTTTACCAGCACAGGTTCGGATTCATATTAGAATCGTTCGAAACCAAGGCCTCAAAACCCAATGTGCCACTGACATTGTCGGCGCATCCTTGTATCGACCCGGGCAGCGCTAGGCGTGCGTCGACACGGCGTAAGTTCGTCGCGGCTTTTCTTGATCCAGTTCTGCTCAGTCTTGTGGTGATTATGAACGCGCGGCACGGCCTCTCGGCACAGATCGTCCAATTGCTGCGGCCCTTCTGGCCCATCGTGCTCGGGGGCAGCCTGCTGGGCGTGGTCGGTGGCGCCAGCGTGGCGGGGCTGCTGGCGGTGGTCAATCGCGGCCTCCACGCGCCGCAGGGCGACGTAATGTCGCTGCTGCTGGTTTTTGGCGGGCTGTGCCTGCTGATTCTGGTCGGCTCGATCGGCGCGGATATGAGCGCCAATTTTGTCGGCCAGCGCATCATCGGTTCGCTGCGCACGTCGTTGGCTGCGGAAATTCTTGCCGCACCGATCGATCAGCTCGAGCGCTATCGGACCCATCGCCTGATCCCGGTGCTGACCCACGACGTCGATACCATCAGCGATTTCGCGTTCTACATCTCATCGTTCTTCGTGTCGCTGATCATCGTCGCCGGCTGCCTCGTTTATCTTGCCGTGCTGTCGTGGCCGATGTTCCTGGTGACGGGTTTCGTGATCATCGTGGGATCGCTGCTGCAGGCCTATGCGCGAACCCGCGGCGTCAAGGGATTTCACGCGGCGCGGCATTCCGAGGATGAATTGCAGCGGCACTATCGCTCGATTGCCGAGGGCGCCAAGGAGCTGCGAATGAACCGGCAGCGTCGGCATCGGATTTATGCCGAGCAGCTGAAGGGGACGGTCGAGCGGATCAGCGCGGTCCAGATCGAATCGATCAACCTGTTCGTCACGGCGCGTGCGCTGGGAACGATGCTGTTTTTCCTGGTGATCGGCATCGCGCTGGCGCTGCGTCAGTGGCTGTGGCCGGACAGCCCGGCCTCGGTGTCGAGCGGTTTTGTGCTGGTGCTGCTGTACATGCGCGGCCCCGTCGATCAGGTGATCGGCATCCTGCCGGCGCTCGGGCGCGCGCAGGTGGCGATGCGCCGCATTGCCGAATTGTCGGAGTTGTTCTCGACGCCGGAGGCCGATCTGCTGGCGCCGGCCAAGCCGCCCGCGCTTGAAGTCCAGTCGATCGAGATGCGCGGCGTGTCCTATGCGTTTCAGCAGGTCGCTGGAAGCCAGCCGTTCGTGCTCGGTCCCATCGACTTCCGTGTCCAGCGCGGCGAGATTGTCTTCATTGTCGGCGAGAATGGCAGCGGCAAAACCACGCTGATCAAACTGCTGCTCGGCCTCTACGCGCCCCAGAATGGCGTGGTGCTGCGGGACGGTGCCCCGGTGACGGCCGAGGATCGGGACGATTATCGACAGCTCTTCACCACGGTGTTCGCCGACTATTATCTGTTCGAGGATCTGTTGCGCGGCCCGGGCATCGTGCCCGACGTCGCGGAGCGCTACCTGGAGCGGCTGGAGGTCGCGCACAAGGTGTCGGTCGAGGATGGCGTCTTCAGCACCACCGATCTCTCCACCGGGCAGCGCAAGCGGCTGGCGCTGATGAATGCATGGCTCGAAGGCCGGCCGGTTCTGGTGTTCGATGAGTGGGCGGCTGATCAGGATCCCGCTTTCCGGCAGATCTTCTATACGGAACTGCTGCCCGACCTGAAACGGCTCGGCAAGACCATCATCGTGATCTCCCACGACGACAGGTATTTCGGTGCGGCCGATCGCATTATCAGGTTGAAGCAGGGGCGAATCGTCGCGCATGCAACGGAGACGACTCTTGTGACACCGCAGCCGACGGAAATATCCACGTAAGCTTGCGAAGCCGGCGTGAAATTAAAATGCAGATCAAATGCGTCAGTTGCGTGAATGCCGCGACGACAGCGCATATCTTGTTTCGTCCGGCGATATTTCGGAACATCGATCTGTTTTTATAAGATCTAAACTTTGGTGCCCGGCAATTTCTTGTCATCCCCGGGCACGGTGATTACACCACACGCGAGCAAAGAGCCCGAAGCGAGAGCGACGCTTGTATCGGGGCAACATCGTCTGTGACGCAAGGAGCTGGGATGACTGTAGTTTCACGCTCCCTGATCTCTGACGAAGCAAGTGTTTCGGAAAATGTTTTTCCGCTCGGCTTGACGCCGGCAATCGTGACCCTGCGCAATGGTGCGCAGTTGCGTGTCGTATCCGGCGGCGCACCCGTGATGTCCCTGAAGTTTGATGAAGCGGCGTCGCGACTGTCTCTGCTCGATGGGCCGGGCGATCCGAAACGCGCGTTGCCTGCATTGTCTGCGGCGACAGAGGCCGCCCTGGGGTGGTCTCCAGCTGCCGCACAATTTGTTCTGGATCTGGGTAATCGACCGCAGTTGATCGCGCATCTTTTGAAGCACGGCCTTATGGAGGCCCGCGGATCCGAGTTCGTGGTCGAGCCCGGACTTGTCATGCAGCGCCCGGACAATTGGCTCGCCGACGCCGACCGGCCGCCATTGCCGCTGCACTATGTGATGACCGACGGCAAACGGCACCCACGACGCCCGGTCAAGCCGGAGGGTGTGGTTTATGCCCGCTTCATTCCCTGGCTGTCGCAGACCATCTCGTTCCGCGCGCTGGATCGGGAAGCGGATCTGCCGCTGTTCCATCGCTGGATGAACGATCCCCGCGTTGCCGCGTTCTGGGACGAGGATGGCGATCTCGACAAGCACCGGGCCTATATCGCCAGGCTGCAGGCGGATCCGCATATGCTGCCGCTGATCGGCTGCTTCGACGATGTGCCGTTCAGCTATTTCGAAATCTATTGGGCGAAAGAGAATCGGATCGCGCCGTTTTACGATGCCGGTGATTATGATCGTGGCTGGCATGTGGTGGTCGGAGAGGACGCTTACCGCGGACGCCAGTTCATCAGCGCATGGCTGCCGTCGCTGATGCATTACATGTTCCTGGATGATTGCCGGACCCAGCGTATTGTTGGCGAGCCTGCGGCTGCACATGTTCAGCAGCTTCGCAATCTCGAGCGGTCTGGATTTGCAACGATCAAGAATTTCGATTTTCCGCACAAGCGGGCGACGCTGGTGATGCTCCTGCGTGAGCGCTTCTTTGGCGACCGGCTCTGGCTGCCGGCCGCAACTGAAGCGGCGGTCCGGGCCTGAAAGCCGCAACGGGAGTTCGCATGTCGTCTCACCATGTCATGGAATACGACCTCATCGGCGTCGGCTTCGGGCCGTCAAACCTCGCATTGGCGATCGCGCTGGACGAGCGTGCGCGCGAGTCGCGCATCAGGTGTCTGTCGCTGTTTATCGAGAAGCAGCCGCAGTTCACCTGGCATGGCGGCATGTTGCTGCCCGACAGCGACATGCAGATCTCGTTCCTGAAGGACCTGGTGTCGCTGCGCGATCCGACCAGTCCGCTCACCTTCGTGAATTATCTGCACAAGAAGGGGCGTCTCGAGGCCTTCATCAATTGCCGGACATTCTATCCCAGCCGGGTGGAGTTCAACGACTACCTGCGCTGGGTGGCGGGGCACTACGAGAAACTGAGCGCCTACGGCGAGAGCGTCGTCTCCGTCGAGCCGGTGATGTCGGGACAGCTGGTGACGTCGCTGCGCGTGTTTTCGCGCACCCAGGGGGGCGGGGAGATCGTCCGGCAGGCCAGGAACCTGGTGGTCGCGGTTGGCGGCGGTCCGTACATCCCGGCGATGTTCGAGCCGGTTGCGCAGGACCCCCGGCTGATCCACTCCAGCCGGTATCTCCGTGAGATCGATCGTCTCGGTCTCGATGGCGCGGGCAAGCGCGTGGCCGTGATCGGCGGCGGACAGAGCGCGACCGAAGTCACCGTCGACCTGCGCTCGCGCTTCCCGCAGTTGAACGTCGATCTGGTGTTCCGCGGGCATGCGCTGAAGCCGTCGGACAGCAGTCCGTTCGTGAACGAGATCTTCAATCCGGATTACACGGATTTCATCTTCGCGCAGCCCGAGGCGCGGCGGGAGGCGATTGTTCGCAGTTTCCGCAATACCAATTATGCCGTCGTCGATGCCGATCTGCTCGATCGGCTCTATCGGATGATCTACCAGCAGCGGGTCGAAGGTGGCAGTGAGGTGACGCTCTATCCGCGCAGCGACATTACCGATATCCGCGCCACGCCGGCCGGCATCGAGATCGCCACCTCCGACCGGTTTGCCGGCACCAGCAAGCGGTCTGCCTACGATGCGGTGCTGCTGGCGACGGGTTACGATCGCGACAGCCGTCATGCATTCCTGGAGCCGATCCAGCGCTACGTGCAGAGCCCGACACTGGATCGCAATTACCGGCTCGTCACCAGCCCCGCTTTCAAGCCGAAAATCCATCTTCAGGGCTATTCGGAAGCCTCGCATGGCCTGAGCGACACGTTGCTGTCGGTGCTGGCGCTGCGCTCGCAGGAGATTGCCGATTCCCTGCTGCTGTCGATCCAGCGGCGCGAACTGATCGCTTAGAGCGCGATGAGATGCAGTTCACACATGTAATCCGTCATCCTGAGGTGCGAGCCCTGCGGTGCGCTTGCGCCGCATGGCGAGCCTCGAAGGACGACGGCCCATACGTTAAACGTCTGGGCCCTCCATCCTTCGAGGCCCGCTTCGCGGGCACCTCAGGATGACGAGAACGATTTAACCTGAACACATCACGTTTAAAGCTCGGACGCTGTCAGCTGCCATTGCGCCGGATCGCCAAGCTGGGCCGGTACGGATAGGGCCGCTGGCGCTGCACCGACGTCGAGGGTGATCAGGTTCGGTGCGATGCTGAAACCAGCCCCCGCGGCCTTGAGCAGCGCCTCCTTGAGCGTCCAGTAGCGCAGGAAGAGTCTTGGCCGAAGGGGGGCCGATGCGCTGCGGAGGTTGGCTTGTTCCTGCGGGCTGAGGACAAGATCGCTCATGCCGTCCATTCCGTCGAATGCCCGCAGCGGTTCGACATCGACCCCGACCGGATGCTGGGCAACTGCCACGGCGACGACACCTCGCGCATGACTGATGCTGAAATCCAATGCAGGGACCGGCGGGGACAGCACCGGTTTGCCGTGAGCCGTGGTGGAGAACCGGAGCGCTTCGGGCGGTCGCTGTAAGATACGCGCCAGCAATCTGCGTGCGCCGCCATGGGCCGCGGCATAGGAGCGACGATCCTCTTCGTGAACGAATTTCAGCAGACGCTCGAATTCATCGGAGCCGAGGGGGGCCGCCGCTTCCCGCAGCGGGAGTGCGTCTCGGGTCTCCTTAGCTCGAGAGCCGGTAACCGCGGCGATCCAAAGCATGATCTCGCCAGGTGCGAGTCCGGTGGCGATGGTGTCGTCACCGGACTGGGACAGCCATCGCAGCGTGGGCGGCGCTGTCCGCGGCGCATCCGAACGGATGGCGACGGCCCAAAAGCATGCGGTTGCGGCTTCGGGTGCCGACAGTGTGCGGGCTGTGCCTATGAGTGCATCCATGTCCGTCAACTACCATGGGCGCCTGCAATGTCTAAGGACCAGTTGAAGGGCATCGGACGCATGGCGATCAAGGAAAATTCAGGAACATGCGGCGTTAAGCCAATCTGCCTTCATCCGTAGGCCGGTTGGACATGCTTCAGTAGGTCGCCCGGCTGCCCCCGGCCGAGCGGGATCTTCGCGAGGACTGTCTGATACGTCTCCGATGACATCTGTTTCGTCAGATCGGTGGCGATGACGGCAGACGCGATGGCGTTGATACGAGTCTCGGTGTCGGCCAGTTCCTTGCCTGACGCCTTGGTCAGCAAGCCGGCCAGCGCTCAGACCTGGCGGATCACTTTTTCCGCGCACTTCAGGAAATTGCGAACCAGCGGATTGAGAGAGTCCCGGCGCCAGCACACCGCGACGTCGATGGCATCGTCGGCGTCGAGGAAGGGCCTGAACACGACGCCGGTCGGGCATCCAAGCTGGGCGCAGGCGGGAAGGATCGCCATGCCCTCTCCAGCAAGCACAAGGCTGAGTGCCGAGTGCACCGTCTCGACCCGGTTCGCGATGGGCATGCTGATCTGATTCCGCCTCAGAAGCGACGTGACGACGGAGGTCGCCGGATCTTCGGCAGGCCAGGGCAAACTGATCAGCGGGCGGCCCTGCAGCTTTTTCACCGGCACGGCCGTCGCACGCGCCAGTTGCGAGCCGGCCGGCATGGCCAGCAGCAATCGCTGCTTGCCGATCGTGGCGACCTCGATCTCGCTATGACGAATGGCGGGCATGCACAGCGCCACAGTCACGCTGTGGTCCAAGAGCCGCGCCTCGCGCGTCGATGCGCTCAGTTCGATGAACTCCAGGTCGACCTTGGGCAGGGACCTTCGTAGTTCCGGCACGAGCTTCGGCAGCACGGCGTAGGCCAGCGCGAACATGTAGCCGACCGACAATCGTCCCCGGCGCCCCGCCGCCACCGCGCGGGCCGCCTCGAAGCCTTCAGCTGTCAGGGCCAGCGCTTCACGCGCGCGCGACAGCAGGGCGCGGCCGGCCGCCGTCAGCTCCATGCCCCGCGTGCCGCGACGAAACAGCGAGGTTCCGACTTCAGCTTCCAGTTTGCGGATCTGGACCGACAGCGGCGGCTGCGCCATGCGCAGGCGGACGGCCGCCCGGCCGACGCTGCGTTCTTCCGCGACGGCAACGAAATAGCGGAGGCGCCGGAGATCCATTTTTGCCATACCGAAATCGTATGGGTTGGTTGTGCAATGGTATTGGACCTGAAGTCAATGTGAATGTCATCCTTGCGTCATCGACCCCTGAATTCGATGCTTGAATTCGATGCTTGGGACTTGAGCGCGATGAGCGATGACCTGTGCTTGCTGCCCGCGAACGAACTGCGCGCGCGCATTGTCCGCAAGGACGTTTCGCCGGTTGAGATCATGCGTGCCGTTCTTGCGCGCGCCGAGCGCCTGCAGCCCGAATTGAACTGCTTCATCACGCTGTGCGGCGATGAGGCTATGACTGCGGCGAGGACTGCGGAGCGTGAGGTCATGGCCGGAGCGCCGCTCGGCCTGCTGCACGGCATTCCATTCACCGTGAAGGATCTGGTCAACACCAGGGGGGTGCGAACCACCTTCGGTGCGGTCCCCTGCAAGGACAACGTTCCCGACCATGATGCGGTCGCCGTGGCGCGGATGCGGGCAGAGGGTGCCATTCTCCTGGGCAAGACCACGACGCCGGAGTTCGGCGCCAAGTGCCTGACGGATTCGCCGCTGTTCGGTCGCACCCGCAACGCCTGGAGTGGCGCGCGCTCGAGCGGTGGGTCAAGCGGGGGAGCGGCGGTTGCGGTGGCCAGCGGCATCGCGCCTCTCGCGATTGCGACGGACGGCGGCGGCTCGACGCGGATTCCGGCGGCCTGCAACGGCGTTGTCGGGCTGAAACAAAGCAACGGCGTCATTCCCCACAGCCAGGTGCATGACGCGTTCGGCAACCAGACCTATGTGACCCCGACGACGCGCACCGTCGCTGATACCGCCTTGATGATGCAGGCGATGTCGGGCGAAGACGCGTCCGATCCCTGGTCGGTCGGAATTCCGAGGGGAAATTTTATCGAGGGATCGGCACCGAGCGGCGATCTGCGCGGGCGCAAAATTGCATTCTGTCTTGCGCCGCGCGGCCGGCCGGTCGCGGCCGATGTCGCCGTTGCGTTCAGGGCGGCGCTTGCCAGGCTGGAAGATCTCGGGGCCGAGGTGGAGGAAATGTCTCCCGACGGCTTCGAGGTGGAGCCGATCTGGCGCGCCATCAATCACACCGCCTGGCGCGCGCGGTTCGCGACGCTCGCGGCCGATCATGGCGACGTGCTGAGCGAGACTTTCATGAAGCAGCTGGCGCTGGCCACGGAGGTCCGCGGTGTTGACTATCAGCAGGCGATGTTTGACCGTACGTCGCTGTTCCGGCTGGTGCAGACATTGCTGCAGAGGATGGATATTCTTGCGATGCCAACCATCACCCGCACCGCGCTGCCGATCGATCAGGACCTGTTCGGCACGATCGAGATCGACGGCCAGGTGCTGAGCGACGTTCGGCCGAGTTGGTTTCCATGGACCATGCCGTTCAACATGACCGGCCATCCGGCGGTCAGTCTGCCCTGCGGCTTTGGCGCGGACGGCCTGCCGATCGGCATTCAGCTTGTCGGCAGATTCCGCGGCGACGTCGAACTGCTGCGCGTCAGCGCGCTGTTCGAGGCCTCGCAGGATCTTCTCGGCCGCTGGCCGGGCGTGGACGGTTAGGCGAATTGGCCGCGAACAGGAGAAACGGGGCTTGAGCGTCTTCTTTTTCCGCCGCTTCCTGACGCTGATCGCGACGCTGGTCGGCGCGTCGCTGATCATCTTCCTTGTCCTCGATGCCTTGCCCGGCAACGCCGCGCAGATGCTGATGGGGGCGGATGCCTCGCCTGATGCTATCCGCGCGCTGACGGTCAAGCTCGGGCTGGATCAGCCGCTGCACGTTCGCTACCTCCACTGGATCGGGGGAATGCTGACAGGCGATCTCGGCGACAGCTATGCCTATGGCACTCCCGTTGCAGGACTGATTGCGGAGCGCCTGGTGCTGACGATCCCCCTGGCGATCATGTCCATGTCCATGACGGTCGTGCTGGCGCTCGCTGCCGGCATCTATACGGCGGCAAATCACAACAGGCTCGGCGACGTGGGGGTGATGGCGCTGACGCAGTTCGGCATCGCGCTGCCCAATTTCTGGTTCGCCATCCTGCTGATCCTGCTGTTCTCGGTGAAGCTGCAATGGCTCTCGGCCGGCGGATTTGCTGGTTGGGACGACGGCGTCATGGCCGGGATCAAGTCGCTGCTGCTGCCTGCGATTTCGCTGTCGGTGGTGCAGGCGGCGATCCTGGCGCGGGTCACGCGCTCCGCGGTGCTCGAGGTGCTGCGCGAGGATTTCGTGCGCACCGCCCGCGCCAAGGGCCTGAGCAAGCGCGACGTGTTGTGGCGGCATGTGCTGCGCAATGCGATGATCCCGGTGATGACGGTGATGGGCCTGCAATTCGCCAACCTGCTGGCGGGCACCATCGTGATCGAGAACGTGTTCTATCTGCCGGGTCTTGGCCGGCTGATCTTCCAGTCGATCGCCAATCGCGACCTGATCGTGGTGCGCAATTGCGTGATGCTGCTGGCGGCCGTGGTCGTGATCGTCAACTTCGTGGTCGATGTGCTCTACGCCTTCATCGATCCGCGCATCAAGGTGCACAACCTATGAGCGCCCCGCTGAGCGTTTCGGCCGAGGTTGGAGCCGCCACCGCGCGGCCGCGGCTTGCCGCCGGCTTCTGGCGCCGCGCGCTGCGCCATCGCAGCTTTGTCGTGGGCGGCGCGCTCAGCCTGCTGGTGTTCTGCGCCGCCCTGCTGTCGCTGGTCTGGACGCCGTGGTCGGCCTATGACATCGACATGGCCGCCAAGCTGCGGCCGCCGTCGGCCGCGCACTGGCTCGGCACCGATGTGCTGGGACGCGATATTGTCTCGTTGCTGCTGGTGGGCGCCCGCTCCACCATCATGGTCGGCATCATCGCCGTCGGCATCGGCCTCACCTTCGGGGTGTGTCTGGGGCTGGTCGCCTCCGCGCGCAAGGGCTGGACCGAAGAGCTCATCATGCGGATGAGCGACTTCACCTTCGCGTTTCCCGCGGTGCTCTCGGCCATTATGCTGGCCGCCGTCGCCGGTCCGGGGATGGTGACCTCGATCACCGCCATCGGCATCTTCCAGATTCCAACCTTCGTCCGGATCACCCGTGGATCGGCCAACGCGATCTGGGCGCGGGAGTTCATCCTGGCCGCGCGCGCCGCGGGCAAGGGCGGCTTCCGTATCACCATCGAGCACGTGCTGCCGAACGTCCTGCCGATCCTGATCGTGCAGGCGACGATCCAGTTCGCGCTTGCGATCCTGGCCGAAGCGGCGCTGTCCTATCTCGGGCTCGGCACGCAGCCGCCGCAGCCGTCCTGGGGGCGCATGCTGAACGATGCGCAGACGCTGCTGTTCCAGTCGCCCATGCTCGCGGTTTATCCCGGCGCGGCGATCGCTATCGCTGTGCTTGGCCTCAATCTGTTCGGCGACGGGCTGCGCGATCTGCTCGATCCCCGGCTGGCGCGGGAGCGTTGAGCATGAGCCTATCAGCCAATGCGCCTCTGATCGAAGTCGAAAACCTCGGCGTCCGGCTCAACACCAGCCGCGGCCCCGCGCAGGCGGTTCGCGGCGTCAGTTTCGCGCTGAAGCGCGGCGAGACCCTGGGTCTTGTCGGCGAGTCCGGATGCGGCAAGTCCGTCACCGCGCTCGCGCTGATGGGCCTCTTGCCCGAGAGCGCCGTCATCAGCGGCAGCATCCGGCTCGACGGCCGCGAACTGGTCGGCCTGCCGGATGCGAATTACTGCAGGCTGCGCGGCAATCGCATCAGCATGATCTTCCAGGAGCCGATGACCGCGCTCAATCCGATGCACACCATCGGCCATCAGGTGGCCGAGCCGTTGCGGCGCCACACCAGCTGCTCGGCGGCGGAGGCACGCAAGGAGGCGATCGCCTTGCTCGATCGTGTCGGGCTTCCCGATGCGGCGAGGCGCGTCGATGCCTATCCGCACCAGTTCTCCGGCGGGCAGCGGCAGCGCGTGACCATTGCCATGGCGCTGGCCTGCCAGCCCGACGTGCTGATCGCTGATGAGCCGACCACGGCACTCGACGTCACCATCCAGGGGCAGATTCTCGATCTGATTGCGAACCTCGTCGCCGAGCGTGGCATGGCGATGATCCTGATCTCGCACGATCTCGGCGTCATCGCCGAGAATGTCCAGCGCATGATGGTGATGTATGGCGGCACCGTGGTCGAAAGCGGCGCGACGGATGCTGTGTTCACGCGCATGGGACATCCCTATACGCAGGGCCTGTTTCGGGCGCGTCCGCGCCTTGGAGCACGCAAGGGCGCCCGGCTGACGACCATCGCCGGCACCGTGCCCGAACTTGCCGACCTGCCCGCCGGCTGCACCTTCGCCGGCCGCTGCGCGATCGTTGAGGACCGCTGTCGCGCGGCGTTGCCGGCCGCGGTGAACGTCGGCACGGGCCATGGCGTGCGTTGTCTCAGGACGGATGTATCGATGGCCGAGACGGTGGGAGTTTCGGGCGCATGAGCATGCTCGCGCAGACTCCGCCAACCGCCGAGCCGCCGCTGCTCGATGTCAGGGATCTGGTGCAGCGCTACACGCTGCCGCGCGACAGCGTGTTCAAGCCGGCCGGGCAGGTGCATGCGCTCAACGGCGTCACCGCCCAGGTGATGGCCGGCCGCAGCCTCGGCGTGGTCGGCGAATCCGGGTCGGGCAAGTCGACCTTCGCGCGGCTGGTGATGGCGCTGGAACAGCCGTCGTCGGGGTCGGTGTCGCTGATGGGCCGTGACTTGCACCGGATGCCGGCAGACGAATTGCGCCGCGCCCGGCGGGATTTCCAGATGGTGTTTCAGGATCCCTATGGCTCGCTGGATCCGCGGCAGACCATTGCGCGCATCGTCGCCGAGCCTTTGACCGCGCTCGGGCGCATGGATCGCGCCACGCTGCGCCAGCGCGTTGCCGGCGTGCTGCGGCAGGTCGGGCTGCGCGACGCCGACATGGACAAGTTCCCGCATGAATTCTCCGGCGGCCAGCGCCAGCGCATCGCGATCGCACGCGCCCTGATCACCCAGCCGAAATTGATTGTCGCCGACGAGCCGGTCAGCGCGCTCGACGTCTCGGTGCAGGCGCAGGTGCTCAATCTGCTGCAGGACCTGCAGGATCAGTTCGGGCTGAGCTACATCCTGATCAGCCACGATCTCGCGGTTGTCGATTATCTCTGCGACGAGGTCGCGGTGATGTATCTGGGACGGATCGTCGAGCAGGGCCGGCCCGAGGATCTGTTCGCGCATTGCGCCCATCCCTACACGCGGGCGTTGCTCGAGGCCGTGCCGCGCGCCCGCGCCGGCGGGGTCCGCCGCCGCGGCGCGCAGGTGATCGCGTCCCAGTCGGCCGGCGCGACCGGATGCGCCTACGCATCGCGCTGTTCACTGGCCGACCAGCATTGCCGCGACACCGCGCCGGCACTGCGCAACGTCGGCACGGCGCATCTTGCCGCTTGTCACCACGCCGAGGCCGTGATGGCGTTGCCGCCGGTGTCGGCGGAGGGTTAGCCTTTTGCATAGGACTGAAGTAGGTTGTCCGAGACAGGTTGGGGAACAGATATGCTGAAGACACTGACCATTATTGCTGTGGTCGCCGCGTTTGCCGCAACGCCGCTGCCGGGTCTCGCGCAGGGCAAGAAGGACAGCGTCGTCATGGGCATGACGCTGGAGCCGCCGGGTCTCGATCCCACCACCGCGGCGGCTGCGGCGGTCGCCGAGGTCACGCTCTATAACGTCTATGAGACGCTGACCCGGATCAACGAGGACGGTTCGGTCTCGCCGTTGCTCGCCGAGAGCTGGCAGGCGTCGGCCGACCTGAAGACCTATACGTTCAAGCTCGTCAAGGGCGTCAAATTCCATAACGGCGAGCCGTTCGATTCCGCGGCGGTCAAGTTCTCCTACGATCGCAATGCGGCGCCGACCAGCACCAACAAGGACAAGAGCCTGTACCAGGCGTTCGAGTCGGTCACCGCGCCCGATGCGGAGACCATCGTGGTCGCGCTGAAATATTCCGAACCGAACCTGCCGTTCCTGCTGGGCCAGGCATCCGGCTCGATCGTCGAGCCGAAGAGCGCGCCGACCGATGCGACGCAGCCGGTCGGCACCGGACCCTATACGCTTGGGGCCTGGGCCAAGGGATCGTCGATTACGCTCAACAAATGGCCCGGTTATCGCAACGCCGCCGCGATCAAGCTCTCCAAGGTGATCATCCGCTTCATCAGCGAGCCGTCGGCGCAGGTCGCGGCTCTGCTGTCGGGCGATATCGACGCGTTCCCGCGGGTCGCGGCGGCGCGCAGTCTGGCGCAGTTCAAGGCCGATCCGCGTTTTTCCGTGCAGATCGGCGGCTCCAGGGCCAAGACCATCGTCGGCATCAATGAACGCAAGAAGCCGCTCGATGACGTGCGGGTTCGCCGCGCCATCCTGGCCGCCATCGATCGCAAGGCCATGATCGAGGGCGCCGTCGACGGCCTGGGCGTGCCGATCGGCAGTTTCTATGCGCCGGGATCGCTGGGCTATGTCGACACCACTGGCGTCAATCCCTACGACCCCGAAAAGGCCAAGAAGCTGCTGGCGGAAGCCGGCGTCACCACGCCGCTCGAGCTCAGCCTCAAGCTGCCGCCGCCGTCCTATGCGCGGCAGGGCGGCGAAGTTCTCGCGGCCCAGCTCGCCAAGGTCGGCATCATCGCCAGGATCGAGAACGTGGAGTGGGCGCAGTGGCTGTCACAGGTCTTCGCGGCCAACGGCCCGCACAATTTCGATCTCACCATCGTGTCGCATGTCGAACCGTTCGATCTCGTGAAGCTGACCGAGCCCGATCACTATCTCGGTTACAGGTCCGAGGCGTTCAATGCGCTTTATCAACAGATCACGGCAACGCCTGCGGAGGCCGGTCGCGCCAAACTGCTCGGTGACGCGCAGCGCATGCTGGCCACCGATGCGGTCGCCGGCTTCCTGTTCCAGCCGCAACTGATCACCATTGCGAACAAGAAGCTGAAGGGTGTGTGGAAGGACGTCCCGCAATACGAGAACGACTTCTCTACCTGGTCCTGGGACTAGAGCGTTTTCGAGCGAAGTGGATACCGGTTCGCGTGAAGAAAACGCGTCAAAACAAAAAGCTAGAGCCTCTGTTGTGATTCAACCAGAACGGAAAAGGCTCTAGCCGCCTCGCGTGGGGCGCGGGCGGCAGACCTGTCGGCACGTCGGCAATTTCGTCAGAGGCTTCGATAGAGCGGCCGCGATCCCTGTCGGCCGTGTCGGCGACGGCCGCGATGCCGAGGCTCGGAGGCTCAGTCGCGCGTGGGCAATGCCGCGCTCGGCAGCGCGCCGATGCCATGTGCTGGCTCCGGGGAAGGTGAGGTGCGTCCCGGCCGGCCGGTCATGATCGCGCCCATGGCGCGCAGGTCCGCGGGCGTCAGCCAGGAGATGCTTTGCGCCGATGTCGCGATCATCCGTGAGATGACGCGCGGCGGCACACCGTACGCGCCCACGATCCGGGCCATGGCGAGGGTCGCAGCCTCGGTGCGCGCGGTTTCGTGGCCGAAACGATCGGAGGCGCCATGGACACCGATCGCGGCGTCATAGCTGGCAAATTTATCGATCCCGGCCGCGAACACGATGAAGCAGGCCGACGCGCAGCGCGATCCGGCTGCCACGATGGTCGGCAGCTTCGCTCTGTGGATCAGGTCGGCAAGCTGGATCGCCTCGGTGAGGCTTCCGCCGGAAGAATCGAGCCGTACGGCCGAGATCAGGCGGCCGCCATCGTTGGCGGCCTTGATCAGCGTCTCGGCGGCCTCGGCGTTGCCGCTCGCGATATCCCCATTCAGCGCGATGATGCTCGTGTCGTCCTGCAGGTCCAGCACGGCCAAGTTGGCGGCCGCGGTTGCGCTCGCGACAAGCGCTCCAAGAAGGCTGAGCGTGAGGCTGCGAACCCGCATCGGACTCACATCCTCGTCACTTGCGCACGGTCCGCGCCGGGGTTGCCTCAGGTGCGCTGACCACGCTTGGGGACCGGCGCATCGTGTCCATCCGTTCCCTGAATTCCTCCGCGACCACCTGTGCGTCATGGTTGTTGCGCACGAGCCTGGTGGTGACGAACACGATGATTTCGGAGCGGGTCTTGGTGTCGGACTTCTGGCTGAGAATGTCGCCGAGATATTTGATCTGGTTAAGACCGGGAAGTCCGGCGACCGAACGCTCGTCGTCTTCCTTGATCAGGCCGCCAAGCAGCACGGTCTGGCCGCTCGCGGTTCCGATCGTCGAGCGAATGCGCCGTTGCGAGATGGTCGGCGTCAGGTTCTGGGCCGTAGAGCCGCCTGGATTGACGACATTGGAGACTTCCTGCTCGATCTCCAGTTCGATCGATCCGTTGGGATGCACGTGCGGCAGCACTTTCAGGATGATGCCGGTGTTCTGCCGGCTGATGCTGTTGGTCACATTCAGTCCGGTGATGGTGCTGCCGGTCGAAATCGGCACCTGGTCGCCGACCTCGAGGATGGCCGGCTGGTTGTCGGCGACCACCAGGGAGGGAGCGGACAACACCTTGACGGAGGTCAGGTTGGAGAGGGCGTTCAGCACGAACTTGGGATTGGATTCGGCGCCCAGCAGCAGGTTGAAGCCGGGCAGGGCGCGCGCGAGCAGGGCGGTTTGCGCCGCTGATTGGGCGGCAGCAAACAGGCCGACGGATCCCTTGTCCTGACCGGCGCCGGCGTTGGCGCTGGTCAGGTAGGCCTGCACGCCGAACTGCAACTGGTCCGTCAACGTGACTTCCGCCACCATGGCGTCGACGGCGACCTGCAAGCGCGGACGGTCGAGCGACTCCATCGCCCGCTCGATCACGAGGTAGTCTTCCTGATTCGAGTAGACCATGATCGCATTGGTTGCCTTGTCGGCGGTGATCCGGACATTCTGGAATACGCCTTTCGGCATCGCGCCACCGCCCGATCCGCCGAAGCCTGCGGCCGAGGCGTCCTGATCGTCGTCCTTGTCCTTGCGATCGGAAAAGCCGGCCGTGGTCGCGCCACTGCGGCTGGCGCCCGCATTCGGGTCGGTGCCGCTCTGGCCTGTCGTGCCCTGGTTGTTGTTACTGCTGAGCGTGCCGCTGCCGAGTGAATCAAGCCGCGAGGCGGTTGCGTTTTGTCCCGGCGCGGTGGGGCTTGTCGGGCTGTCCTGCCCGCTCTGTCCGGAGCGGCCGACGAACATTTCGTTGAGGATGCGGGCGACGCTGCGCGCGTTGCCGTTGCGCAGGCTGTAGACCCGCACGGTGGTGCCGGTGGGGTCGGAGCGGTCGAGGCGGCGCACCCACTGGGTCGCGCGCTCCAGCACCTTGCTGTTGCGGCTCACCGCCAGCACCGCGTTCATGCGCGAGACCGGCTGGAATTTGATCACACCCTGGCCATTGCCGCCCTCGGCGGTGTCGAACACTTTTTCCAGCTCGCGGATCATGGTTTCGGGGGCGGTCGATTTCAGCGGATAGAGCCCGACCGATTGACTGCGTAGCCATTCCACATCGAGGGTGGCGATGACGCCGAGCGCGGCCTGGCGTTCGGACACGGTGCCCTGGATCAGCAGCACGTTGCGGGCCTGATCCGCGCGGACGGCGCCGGGCCGCGACAGAAAGTTTTCCGTGGTCTTTGCGACCGTCGCCGCCGAGACATTGCGCAACGGTACGATCGAGACGCCGTAACCCGGTTGTCCCGCGCCCAACGTCGCGGGACCGGCGCCGGAAGCTTCGGGCAGCGGCACAAGCTTGACCAGATTGTCGTCGCGCAGCACCGCGACGTTCGACATCCGCAGCACGCTCTCGAACAGCGGCAGCACGTCCTTGCGCGCGATCCGCTGCGCCGACGCCAGCGTGATGGTGCCCTGGACCCGCGGATCGACCACATAGGTCAGCCCGAGGCCATCGCCGAGCACCGATTTCGCAACCGTCTGCAGATCCGCATTGTCGAAGTTCAGTTCGACACCGCCGCCCTCCGTGACGATGTCATTGTCCGCGGCCGAGACCGAGGCAACGCGCGCCGAGGCGGTGGTCTCGCGCGTCGGGACTGGCGCCGGATCCTGCTCGACCCCCGGATACACCATCGGTTGCGCGGCTGTGCGGCCGGGCGCTCCCATGCCGGGCTGCGCGCCGCCAGCCGGACCGGTCCAGCGCGCGCGCAGATCAGCGTCGCGGATCGGGTCGATGACCTGATCTCGCCCCGGCAGATCGATGCTCTTGTCCATCATGCAGCCGCTGAGCACGCCGCCGACCATGAACCACAGGCCGATGGTTGCGCCGATCGACGCTGCACGCGGAAGACGGGACCGTTCGAACCACTGCACGACTGCTCTCCTTCGAACGTGCCGGCACAGCCGGCAGCCCAATTATCACTGCTGACCGCTTGCCGCTTTCCAGGGACGCGCGGCGGGCGCGATGTTGCCGCCGGCCAGATCCTCGACCTCGTTGATCAGCGTCTCGGCGCGCGCGACCAGGCTGCCTGCATCGGCGGGATTGATCCGGCGACGCGCGAACGCCGCGCCGTCGAGCTGCGCCTTCATCTCGCCGGCCAGCGCGTCGCGCCGGGCCGTGATTGCGCCGATCGCGTCGAGATAGCGCCGGTAGCCGATGTCGCCGCCCCGGATCGCCTGGGTCGACCATGCAAGGCTGTAGCGGCCGAGCCGTCCGAGTGGATCGTCGAGATCTTTGGTGGCGCGAGCGAGCGCGGCGAAGGTGTCGCGGCCGCTTGCGAGCTCCGGCGGCAGCGCGGTGGTGTCGAGGGCGTCCACCAGCACGGCGCCGTCATGAGCATAACTGTCGCTCAGGCCGAGCAGGGCGAGCATCGTTGGCCGCAGGTCGGCGTGATGGGAGCGGATGTCGGTGGTCTGCCCGAGATGCGTCACACCCGGGCCGACGATGCCGAACCAGCTGTCGCCGGCGATCCGCTGGATGTCGCCGCTGGTCCACACGAAGCTGGGATTGATCGCCGCGCAGGCGGGCGGCTGCGCGCAGTCCGCGGAGGAGGGGCTTGTCTGGTGGAAATATTGCGGATCGCCGAACATGAGGAAGCTCGGCGCGCGCGCCGGGCTCGCGGTGATCATGTGCAGCAAACGCAGTTGCGCGCGATCCGCCAGCATCGCCGCCAGACGATCGGTCTTGTTGGTGATGGGATTGAGCACGGTCAGCTTGCCGACGTCCTGCTGCAGCGTGCGCATCAGCGGATCGGTGGCCTGCGGATTTCCCTGAAGATAGAACGGCGGTGCGCTGCCGAACGCAATATCGAATGCGCTGACGTTGCGGCGCTGGGTGGCGAGCAGCCGGTTGATTGCGGTGTCGATCTCGCCGGTCTGCGGATAAGTGCAAGGCAGCGTGACACCGTTGCAATCCGGCGGGCTCGGCGATCCGCCGACAAAACGATCGTTGCCTGTGGGCACCACAATGAACAGCGTGTTGCGCTGGCTGATCCCGCCGGCGGCAAGCCGGTCGATGAATGTCTTGAACGCCTTGTCATCGGCCGCGAGCCGCTCGACATGGGCCCGCTCGCCAGGCCCGAGCGAGCGCTGTGCGCCTTGGGTGTGGGCGTCACCGATCGAGACATAAACAACCGGCACGCCGGCTTCGAGCATGGCCGCCGCGTAGCCGAGCGACTGCGCCGCCGTCGGTGCGAATGGGTTTGCTAAGCCGGCAATGATCTGGCCGTTGATATCTTTCACCGGACCACCGGGCGAAATCACCGGCCGCACATCACGATCGCCGAATAATACGTTGAAGCCGTCATAACCGCCGGGTTCATCCGGCAGCCGGTCGGGACGCGCGCGGCCGCCTGCGCACAAGGCGCTGCCACGGGCGCAATGGATGGCGATGCCGAGCAGGTCTGCGCTTGCGTTGGTTGGATTGTCGGCCGCGCCGAACACGTTCGTCACGTCGGGCGCAAGATCCATCAGCGCGAGGCCGGTGGTGGCGACTGCGCCGACGTCGCAGCCCGCGCGCGTGAACGGCACCCATGGCGCTGATACGGTCCTGCCGGTGTCCGCCAGCATCAAGGGCTTGCCGTCGCCGCCGGTCGCGGTCCAGTAGGCGAACGCGGTGGCGAAACCGACGCGACCGTCGCTGCGGAAGCTGCCGTAGCTGTCGCCAATGGGGACGCCGGTGCGATCGCCATAAAGACCGGTCAGGATGGTGAGGGCGTCGGGGACCTGTTGCGCGAGCGGCGATGTCTGGTGGTTGCCACCAAGCGTGCCGTCACTGATCAGAAAGTCGCGCAGATGCGGCATCAATTCGAGATCCGAGGGCACGTTGGCCACATCGCGCCGCAGGTGTACATTGTCGAGCTGGATCTGCACGATGCGCTTGATCGCGCCGCCGCGTGCACGCAGTTCGCACGCAGCGGCAGCCGGTCCGGACCACGCGGCCAAGAGCGCGACGCCGAACAGCATCGGCGCAAGGGCGGCAGAGATGCGACGCGAACGCATGACGCAACGTCTTTGTGTCGATGTTTATGAGTCGAGTGAGGGCGCAGCGTCGGCGAGAGGCTTCCGCTGAAATCGCGCGGAGTGTGTTCGGCTTCGATGACGCCGTTGTGGCAGCCGCGCCCGCACGCGACGCATGGCGCGAATGTGCAATCGTGATTCATGTTCATCGATTTGACGCAAACAGATTTTTCGCGCGCGTGTTTTATCCGTTCGCATCGATGAGACTTGCAACGTGGTGTTGCGTGGCGCAGGTTGCCGGCCGCGTCTGTGCGGTGTCGCACCGCTGCGACACATTCGTGTGACGCAAGAGACCTAAAGTCCGCATACGAGATCAGAAGAGACTCAAGAGGAGCGACCCATGCGCGCCTGGCGGCAAGGTTCGATGGCGGTTGCGCTTTGCCTGAACGTGTCGCTCGCGTGCGCGGCGGACGATAAACCCGGCACGGATCCCGTCGTCAACAATCCGGTGGAACTGCAATCGCTGCAGCAACTGTCGGCAACGACAGGCCGGCCGCTGTTCTCGCCGTCCCGGCGGCCGCCGCCGAAACCGGTCGCGCCTGTCGTCGTCAGCGCGCCGCCGCTACCGCCGTCTCCGCCGCCGAGCGTGGTGCTGCTCGGCATCGTCAGCGAGAACGGCGACGGCCGCGCCGCCATCCGCGCCAGCGACAAGGTGGTGCGGGTGCGGGCTGGGGATGATGTCGACGGCTGGAAGGTGGAGCGGGTCGAGCCGCGCCGGCTGGTGCTGACCCAGGGCGAACGCTCGGTCGATTTCGCGCTGTTTGGCGGTGCGACAAAAGCCGCCGAGGCCAAGCCCGCCAAATCGGCGGCGGTCAAGAGCCTGGAACGGCGCCTCCGGCAGATCCGAACGGTGCCTCCAAGTGATTGACGCAACGTATTTTTTGCACGGCTGATGGCCGCCGGCTGGCACGCGCCGCGACGTGTAAATTTTTTTGAAATAATTTTGCCGAATGGCTTCGCGTTAGACCGTCCCAAACTGTCTTTAGAGGGAGGAGAGGCATCTCCCGGTTGTTGCGCGCGTGCTTGGACGCAGGTGTTGCGCGTGGACGGGCCGGGGGAGGGCCGATCATGAGACTTGTCTCATGAGGTCCTTGGGCATCGCGTTTGCTGGTTTCCAGGCCGGCCGCGGTGCTTTGCGCTGTCGTATTTGATCTCGCATCACCTGCTGTTTTGGAAGGCCCTCGCATGCGTCCCCATCTTTTGTCCCGTTCGCGTCGTGCTCTGTTTCTTGCCGGCGTCAGCATGGTCGCGATGGTGGTGAGTTCGGGGGCCAGCGCGCGCCCGTTCGGTTTCAACGGCAGTGCGCCGACGCCGGCAGCGGCCGCCTCGAGCGCGGCACAAGATGCCGCCCAGCAGGCGCTGCTGGCGGCGCAGAATTCGCAGCAGTCGCTGGCGCGCGCGACCAAGGCGATCCAGGCGCTGCAGGCGGCGCAAAGCGCGGCACGGGCGCTGGCGATGAATGCGCCGAGCTCGGTTCCCAACGGCCTTGTGATCGGCGGCCTGGTGCCGGACAGCGGTCTGAAATCGCCCGGCGTCGCCAATCCCGTCACCACCTGGGTCGGCGCCAACACGCCGACCCAAACCTCAAACGGCGGCAAGACCACGGTCAACATCGAGCAGACCCAGCAAAACGCGCTTTTGAACTGGCAGACCTTTAATGTCGGCCGCGACACCACGGTCAATTTCGACCAGAAGGGCAACGCCAACTGGGCGGCGCTGAACAAGATCGGCCCGAACGCCGCGCCGAGCCAGATCCAGGGCGCCATCAAGGCCGACGGCGCGGTCTATCTGATCAACCAGAACGGCATCGTCTTCAGCGGCTCCAGCCAGATCAATGTCAACACGCTGGTCGCCTCGACGCTGGGCCTTGGCATCAGCGATCAGGCGTTTCTGCAGAGCGGGCTGTACTCGAACCCCGTTCCCAACGGCCTGTCCGGCGCGGGCGCCGCGATCTTCAATCAGGGCGGTGGCGGCAAGATCCGGGTCGAGGCCGGCGCCATCATCGACACCACGAGCAAGATCACCGCGACGGGGGACGGCGGTTATGTGGCGCTGCTCGCCGACGGCGGTGTCAGCAATGCCGGCGCCATCACCACCCAGAACCGCCAGATCATCCTGGCGTCGGACAGCGCCATCACGCTGATCACGCCGCTGACCAGCGCACCGAACGGCACGCCCATTGTCGGCACCAGGACCGCGATCCAGGTGCTGGCCGGCGGCGGCGTCGTCACCAACGAGGCGAGCGGCCTGCTCATCTCCAACGCCGGCGCGGTTACGCTGGCGGGCGGATCGATCAACCAGCTCGGCGGCATCGTCGCCACCACCGGCACCACGCGCACCGGCTCGATCACCATGAGCGCGGCCTGCCTGCTGAGCTGCGCGAGCGGCGCCAATGGCAATATCGTGCTCGGGGCGTCCAGCCTGACCACGATCCTGCCGGACGAGACCAGCACCACGCTGCCGACCTCGACCGTCAATTCCACCACCAGCGCCAATGGCGCGACCAACGCGCCGTATTTCCAGACGGTGCTGCAGCCGCAGATCACCATCCAGGCGGCGGGCAGCGTCGACGTTCAGGGCAATGGCGCCGGCCTCGGCGGTGCGCAAATCAAGGCGCCGGGCGCCGCGGTCACGATCAGCGCAGCCACCGTGCTGCTCGAGCCGGGCAGCACCATCGATCTCTCCGGCCTTGCCGGCGTCACGCTGCCGATGTCGAACAACCTGGTGACGTTCAAGGTCACTGCCGCCGAGGTCGCCGACACGCCGCTGGCCCAGAGCCTGATCGGCAAGACTGTCACCATCGACCTGCGCCTGAGCGGCACCCGCGCCGACGGCTTCCGCTGGGTCGGCTCGCCGCTGCTCACGGCGGCCGGCTATGCCGGCCTGGTCCCGCAAGGCATCAGCCAGATCCTCACCCGTGGCGGCACGCTCACCACATCGGCCATCAACGTCATCCAGCAGCCCGGCTCCGTGATCAACGTCTCCGCCGGTTATGTCCAGTACAGCGGTGGCGTCATCAACACCACGCGCCTGCTCGGCGCCGACGGGCGCGTCTACGACATCGGCAGCGCCAATCCCAATATCACCTATGTCGGCATCGCCAACGGCTTCACGGTCCTGCACAACCGCAACGGCACCCTCGATCCGACGCTGACCGAAGTCTATCTCAGCCCGTTCGGCAAGGGCGGCCACTACGAGCAGGGCTATGTCTCCGGCGCCAACGGCGGTGCGATCAACATCACCGCCACCGCTCCGATCCTGGCCGGCGAGATCGTTGCCGACCTGATCGCCGGCAGGCGTCAGCGCGCGGGCCTCGATGCGATGCCCACCGGCGCCTCGCTGAACCTCACCTTCACGGGAGTCGGCGGCCCCAGCCTGTACAATGTGGTGCTCGGGCCGCAGGCGGACACTGGGCCGGATCCCTATGGCCTGAGCGGCTTCAGCTTTGCCAATGCCTCGACCTGGTCACCGACCCTGACCAACGGCCTGTTCCCGGTGTTCTCCGACCTGCTGTCGCATGCGTCGTTCAACGCCATCTCGATCAAGGGCGCGCATCAGCTCGACATGGCGACGGATGCGGTGTTGTCGGTGCGTCCCGGCGGCAGCATCACCCTGGACGGCGTGGCGACCATCGACGGCACGCTCAGCGCGCCCGGCGGCAAGATCAGCCTCACCGGTTTCACATATCCGCTCAACCAGCCACAGCGGCCGCCGACCGCGGCGCTGGTGATCGGGTCGCACGCGGTGCTGGATGTGCACGGCCTCTGGGTCAACGACGCCGGCCTCGGGCTCGATCAGATGCAGGGCGCGGCCTTCGTCAATGGCGGCTCGGTCAGCATCTCGACCATCGCAGCCAGCGACGGGCCGCGCATTGATGACGGCGCCTTCGTGGACGTCACCCAAAGCATCGTGCTGTCGTCGGGCAGCGTCATCGACCTGTCGGGCGGCGGTTATGTCACGCCTTCCGGCACGCTCAAGACCGGCGCCGACGGCCTGCCGGTCGGCAGGGGCGGCAGCCTGACACTGACGAGCTATGCCGGCGGCTTCCCCGGCCTGATTGCGACCACGGCTGGCGGCGGGACCAGCCCTATCAACGTCGTCCCTCACGGCACCAACCCCGACGGCAGCGTCAACCATCCCGATCAGGCCAATGTGCTGCTGGGCGGCACCATCTATGCGGGCGGCTTCGACGGCGGCGGCACCTTGACGCTGCAGGTGCCGACCGTGGTGATCGATGGCGCGGCCGGAGAGGTCACGTCCTATGTGTCCGGCGCGACGGCCGATGCGCTCGGCGGTTTGCCGGCGGCCGGTGCCGTGGTGTCGGACGCCAGGGCCGGCCAGCTCGTGCTGCCGACATCGTTCTTCCGCGGCGGCTTCTCGCAATATGTGCTGAGCGACATCTATGGCGGCACCACGATCACATCAGGCACGCAGGTGGTGCTGCAGCAGACCAATGCGTTGCCCACCGGCGCCGTGGCGCAGATTCCCACCGGCACGCTGGTACGCAGCTTCGCCTCCGTCGGGCTGTTGCCCGTCGGCCTGCGCCAGCCGGCCGGCCTCACCTTGAATTCCCAGACCGGTATCCTGATCGACCTCGGCAGCAGCATCGTGGCCGATCCGCGGGCCACCATCACCCTGAACGCAACCCGGCCGCAATTCGGCGCGCTGGTTGCGCGGGCGGAGGCGACAGTTCTCGGCAGCATCGTCGCGCCGGGCGGCACCATCGCCATCTCCGGCAACGAGGTTCACATCGGCGCCACCGCCGAGCTCGATGTCGGCGGCACCTTCGTGCCCGATCCGCGGGTGATCGCCTATGCCACCGGCACGGTGCTCGACGGCGGCACCATCACCCTTGCAGGTACGCTTACGGGGGCGGATTCGGACAGCGCCGTGGTGGTGGAGTCCGGAGCCCGGCTCGATCTGCAGGGCGCTGCAGTGTCGGCGGAGAGCAACCTGATCCAGCTGCCGCAGGGCGGCCTCGCGCCCGGTCTGGTCGGGCAGGCGGCCTGGAGCAATGGCGGCAACCTGCAGCTGTTCGGCACCAACGTCTATTTCGCCGGAACGTTCGACGCCGCCGGCGGTGCGCCGCTGGCGGGCGGCGGCAGTCTGACCGTCGGCAGCATCGTCAACACTCAAGCCCAGCCGACGCCGACCACGATCGTGGTGGAGCGCGCGGGTGTTGTCGCGGCGGAGTTGTCCGCTTTGCGTGCCGCGTCCACGCCGGGCGTCTTCATCGGTGTCGATACCCTGAGCAACAGCGGCCTGGATTCCGTCACCTTGAATGCCGCCAGCGGCGGCACCATCAAGTTCGGCGGTTCGCTCGACATCACGCTTCCGGGCGCCCTGACCCTCTACGCCAGCAGCGGGCACTTCGCGCTGGCCGACGCCAGCACGGTGAACCTGAACGCCGGCTATGTGCGCATTGTCGGAAAGGGGACTGTCAACGTGGCGCCAGCTGGGCTGACAGCGCCGGCTGCCGGCACCGGCACCTTGAATATCTCAGCGCAATGGATCGATCTGCAGAGCGCGATCGCGCTCGACCACGTCGGCAACGCCACGCTCACCAGCGCCTCCGCCATCCGGGCGCTGCCGTACGACTATGGTCTCGTCACGGGCCTCGGAAACTCGACCATCACGACCTTCGCCGGGGCGCTGCTTGTGCCGGGCAATCTCACGCTGCGCGCGGCCGAGATCTATCCGGCCAGCAACACCCAGTTCCTGCTGGCCTCGACGGCATCAGACGGCAAGCTGACCATCCTGCCGAACGGCCCCGCCACCATTCCATTGTCGGCCGGTGGCGGCCTCGTGCTCAGCGCCAGCACCATCGAGCAGGACGGCACGCTGTGGGCGCCGCTCGGCAACATCGTCATCGGTACGCCGACCGCGCTTCCGGCGGCCCTCTCGGTGCTGCTGGCCAACCCGAACGGCCTGGTCGACACAAAGACAAAGAGCGTGACCCTGGGCGCCGGCAGTCTCACGTCGGTGTCCGCGGCGGGCCTTGTCATTCCCGATGGCTTCACCATCGACGGCACCACCTGGTATCAGGGCGTCCCCAGCAGCGGTTCGGGCAATGTGCCGCCGGTGCTGTCGGCGCCGCCGTCCAAGGCGATCAGCCTGCTCGGCGGCAGCGTGACCACCAGTGCGGGCGCGGTGCTCGATCTCAACGGCGGTGGTGACATCTATGCCACCGAATATGTCGCCGGCACCGGCGGCACCCGCAACGTGCTCGCGACTTATCAGAAGGATCTCACAAGCGGCGCCCTGACGCCGACCTATGCCGACGGACGCCAGGTCTATGCCCTGGTCCCGAGTTATCAGGCGAAGGTCGCGGCGTATGATCCCAATTTCGCCTACACCTATTATTCCGGCCTGGTCGTGCCGAATGGCAGCAGCGCCACGGCCAACAGCGCGCAGCCCTACGCCAATGCGCTCACTCCTGGCCAGTCGGTGACCATCGCCGGCGGCAACGGCATCCCGGCCGGCACCTACACGCTCTTGCCCGGCATGTATGCGACGCTGCCCGGCGCTTACCGCGTGGTGCAGGTGGCCGGCAACGTCAACCCGAACACGCCCGTGAACTTCACCAGCCCTGACGGCTCGCAATACGTCACCGGTACCCTCGGCAATTCGATCACCGGCGCGAAGTCGTCGCAGACCGCCATGTTCCAGCTGCAGTCGCAGGCAGCGTGGTCGACATATTCGCGCATCGATATCACCTCGGGCACGGCCTTCTTCCGCAACCAGGCGCTGGCCGCGGGCAAGGCGCCGCCGCCGCTGCCGATCGACGGCGGCGTGCTGGTGCTCGGCGCCATCAACGCGCTCGACCTTGCCGGCACCAACCGCTTTGCGCCGGGGATCAGCGCTCTCGCGCCGGGCCTCGTGGGCGGCGGCGGCCAGGTCCAGATCGGCGGCCGGAACATCCTGGTGCTTGCCGCCGACAAGGATCTGCCGGCCGGCGTCTGCGTTGGCGGAAGTGCTGCCGGCTGTACGGATGCAACGAATTATCTCCTGCTCGATGCCGACCAGATCAGCAATCTCAGGGCGTCCTCGGTGCTGATCGGCGGCACCGCCACCGTGATCAACGGCGTGCAGAGCATCACCGCCACGGCACTCAATCTCGAAATCCTGACCGACGAGGCGCACAAGCTGACCGGGCCGGAACTGCTGCTGGTCGCGAAGGCCGGCGGCCGCGGCGTCGTGGTCGACGACGGCAGCTTCATCGCAGCGGCCGGCGCGGTGCCGGCGGGCACCAGCCGCGACATCAGTTTCGGGGCCGATCCCGTTGCCCAGTTCGACAACACTGGCAAGCTGACCGGATACACCGCCGGGATCAACGGCGATGGCGCGCTGGTGCGCGTCTCCAACGGCGGCACGGTGAACGTGACGCGGTTCTTCGTGCCCGGCCAATACGCCGGCCCCGGCACGCCGCCGACCGGTACCGCCCAGGGCGCCTTCTCGATCGGCGCCGGTGCGAACATCGACGGCGGCAATGCCCTGACCCTCGATACCAGCGGCAACGGCGCGCTCGCCTCCGACGCGGTGCTGAAGGCCAGGAATTACGATATCGCCGGTTCGGTCATCAACATCGGCAACAACATCGGCGGCAGCAGTTCCGGCATCGTGCTGGGCACGGACCGGCTCGCGGCTTTCAACGATGCGGTCTCGCTCCGCCTGCGCAGCGCCTCCGTCATCAATCTCTACGATGCCGGTGGTTTGCAGATCGGCGATGCCAGCCATCCCATCGGCACGCTGATCTTTGACAGCGCCGGGCTGTACGGCAAGGGCGGCAGCACCACGGTCAATGCCACCAACATCACCCTGGCCAACAGCCGCGGCGTCACCGGCAATTGCGTCGCCGGGAATTGCTTCAATATTACCACCGATGTCGGCGGCACGCTGACGCTCAACGCTGCAGGGACGATCACCGAGGACGTCGGCGCCAAGAGCCTGGGCGGCTTCGGCCAGATCAATTTGAACGCCGGATCGGCCATCGCCTTCAGCGGCTCCGGCAGCCTCAATGCGGCACCGGCTGCCGCCGCCACGGCGTCGCTGGGGGTCGTCAGCATTGCGGTGACCGCAGGTGGCTCGGGCTACAGCAATGGCGACTTGGTCACGATCACCGGAGCCGGCGGGCAGGGGTTCACCGGCACCGCCGTGGTCGACGTCAACGGTACGGTCATTGGCGTCAACATCACCGCCACGGGTTCCGGCTATACCGGCCCCATTACCGCGGTCAGTGTTACCAACACCCATGGAGGCAGCGGCGCCACGCTCACGGCTTCGCTCGGCGTTGTCGGTATTTCCATTGCCAACCAGGGCGATGAATACACCGCCGTTCCCACACTCTCGATCGCGGGCGGTGGAGGGGCGGGTGCGACGGCCACGGCGGCGATCGCAAGCGGTGGCGTCAGTCAGTTAGCGCTGACCAACGGGGGCTCTGGCTATACCAGTGTTCCGACCGTCAGCTTCTCCGGCGGAAACCGTCGTCCAGCCAACGTGGTGCTGTCCGCGCCGGTGATCGTGGTCAACAGCGGCGCGACGCAGTCGCTCGTGACGTCGGGCGATGTCACGCTTCAGACCGGGGCGGGGGCCGCGCCGGCCAGCGTCGCCACCAATATCGGCGGCGCGCTCGCCATCGCCGGCGGCACCATCACGGACACCGCCGTGATCCGCGCGCTGTCGGGCAATGTCAGCCTCACCGCGACAGCCGGCAACGTCCTGCTCGGTGCCGGAGCGCTGATCGATGCCTCCGGTTCGCGCATCACCATCCTCGATATCGTCCAGGATACGCCGGGCGGCAACGTGCAGCTCGCGTCGGTCACCCGAGATGTCGTGATCAATCCGGGCGCGGTCGTCAGCGTGGCTGCGGCGGGCAACGGTTATGCCGGATCGGTCTCCATCCTGGCCGCGAACAAAGCGACGCTTGACGGCACCATCGACGGCCATGCCGCATTCAAGGGGCTGGGCGGTGATTTCACGCTTCAGGCCGACCGCCTGACCAATCCCAGCCTGTCGGGGATCGTGGGCTTCACCGGCAGCTTCGCCATGCGGCTCGTGAGCGACAACATCGTCGTCGACAATCTCGTCTCCAGCAAGGTGCTGCTGCTGTCCGACAAGGGCAGCGTGACCGTGAACGGCACGATCGATGCCAGCGGAGCCAATGGCCAGATCGCGCTGTATGGCGGCGCCGGCGTCACCGTCAACAGCGGCGCGGTGCTCGATGCATCCTTCAAGCCCTACGACAAGCTCGATCCGCTGTATGCCAAGGGCACGGCCAATCTGGTGCAGAAGGGCGGCACCATCACGCTGGGCACGACGGGCACGCCCGACGGCACTCTCAATGCGCAATACGGCTACCAGAACGTGTCGACGTCGGGCGCGATCATCGTTGCCGACGGCGCCACCTTCAATGTCAGCGGCGGCGCCGGCGGCCCCAACATCGACAACACCGGCGGCTCGGTGATCATCCGCGCCCCGATCCTGACCAGCGGCGGCGTTAATGTCGACTTCAAGGGCACCGTCGTCACCAATGCCGATATCAACGGCAACCCCAGCGGCAGCGGCGTGGTGCTCAACGCCTATGCGGTGTGGAGCACCACCGACGGCTGCTCCTTGATCGCCGGCGGCTGCGGCAGTGTCACCACCGTTGCGGCCTACAATGCCCTGACGCCCGAGCAGCAGGCGCAGCTGCGGCAGCATTTCGACGGCATCATCGATCCCGCGGGATTCTTCGATGCCTCGCTGACCAACGGCAAGCCGACCCAGATCATCTTTGCCAGCAATGGTCTCTATCCGACCTCGACGTTGACGAATCCGGCCACCGGGGCGTATCGGCCCCATGTCGATTTCTACCAGGACACGCTGCTGCGCTTTGTCAACAATCCGTTCGACACCACGGCGGTGGCCGCCAGCTTCGCCGGCGCCAGGCTGCGGGTCGGCAACTCTGCCGCGGCGCCGCTGCCGTCGTCGATGCTCCACCTGCGGCCCGAGATCGACCTGGTCAATCCGAGTTCGACCATCAACAACGGCAACATCACCGTCGCCAGCAACTGGAATCTCGGCGCGGGCGTGACCGACAGATCCGGCAACACCACGCTGAGTTATCGCACCAGCCTGGGCGAACCGGGAACGCTGGCGCTCCGCGCGTATAACAACGTGGTGATCAACGCCACCATCACCGACGGCTTCTATCAGCCTTATACGCCGCCGCCGCCGCCCGCAGGCGGCGCGGCGGACGCCTACGACCAGGAAACGGCCACGTCGGCTTTCCGCGACTATGAGAATCTGTTTGTCGGTGGGGACCTGTTCTACAGCGGCTCGACTATGGACGTTGTCGGCTTTCCTGGTTTCACGTCCTCGCGCGTGGACGCGGCGTTCTTCAATCTTGCCGATACGCCAGAAAACCTTGCGCTATTTAATTCCCTGCAATTTCATCTGCAGAAACCGACAAGCATCGGCAGCCTGACCGGCGACACCCGGGTGATCGATCAATACGACCAGTTCTATATTCAGTACGTGAACATGTATCACGCCTACATGACCGAGATCGTGCAGGTGAATACGAATGCGGCCACTGATCCGCTTTTTGGGCTTCCGCCGGGGTTTGGCGCCTATGTGCCTTATGCTGCTCTGCCGGATCTGTACACGCAATTTACCGGCGGAGCGCCGGCCGTTCCATCTGCCATTCCCGTAGCTCCGAATGCGACAAATCCTTACCTTTATTATAACATCAAATCCGGCGCCCAGCCTGGGACGGGCATGGATTATGTGTCGCAATGGCAAAACTATTTCTTTGGTGTCGTTGATGCGAATTTAGTCAATGCTTCTAGGATTCAATTCGGTGTTCCCACATCGCTGGACGCGGCATTGAACGGCAAGCCGAAGACACTCGCCAATGTCGCAGGCATCGACGCTCCAACCTGCCTCGTTTGTTATGCGGTCACGCCGCCATCCTCGCCGCTGGCCTATCTCACGCTGTTCCCGGACACGTACGTGGCCTCGCCGGCACCGGTGCCGGCACCGCCACCGCCGGCCAACATGATCGCCAACAACCCCGCGATTGACAGCGTGACAGGGGCGGCGGCCTTCAATACTACGTCCGCGTCGCAACTGATGTCATCAGCCCTCAGCGGCAAGGGCAGCTTCTCTTATGACCTCGTCGCCGGCGCCGCTTTCACCGGGACTGCGCCGTCGGTCGATCCCAATGCGGTGATCGCGACATCGTCGCTGTCGTCCACGCTGACGGGCAACGTGGCGATCGACGGGCACACCTCGTACGCGAATGCCCAGAGGAACGGTCTGACCATCGTCATCCCGACCCTGGTGCGCACCGGCACCGGCTCCATCACCATCGCGGCCGCCGGCAATGTCGAACTGCTCGACCAGGTGGCGCCGGGCGCGGTCTATACCGCCGGTGCCGCAGTGGACACGCCGTCCGATTTCAGGGCGCCGACCCTGCCGGCGGCCTATACCAACAGCCCGAACGGCCTCGTCAGCACGCCGGCCTGGGGTGTCGGCGGCGGTGCGGTCACCGTAACCGCCGGCGGCTCGATCATCGGCATCGAAATGCCGATGGACACCGACGGCAGCCAGACCGGCGTGACCGGCGCCCTGACGGGCCAGCTCTGGAGCGACTGGTACATCCATTACGGCCAGTCGGACGGCAGCACCACGCCGTTCGCGGCTTGCGCGGTCGCGAGTTCGGTCGCCTGCCAGACCGCCGCCTGGATCAACTACGCCACCTTCTTCCAGGGCTTCGGCGCGCTCGGCGGCGGCAACATCACGCTGGCGGCGGGCGCCGATATCATCGATATCGGCGCCTCGCTGCCGGAGACGTTGGTCGTGAGAGGCGGAACCGGCGCCCGCGATGCCAGCGGCAACCTGATCGGGCCCACGGCCGTCTATTATGGCGGCGGCAACCTCAGCGTCACCGCCGGCCGCGATCTCCTGAGCAGTAACTTGCTGGTCGGCCGCGGCAGCGGCCTGATCAAGGTCGGCGGGGAGGTGCAGGCCACCACCAGCAATCCGCTCAACCAGGGCAAGCCGACCATCGGGATCACAAGGGGTGGTCCAGTCATCAGCTCGTATGCGCTGCCGCTGCAACTCGCGGTGCAGGACGGCTTCATCGACCTGATCGCCCGGGGTTCGGTGACCCTCGGCAATGTCTACGACCCCGCTTCGCTGCCACTCGGTGCCGTGGTGCAGACGCCGCTCACGGCTCTGCCGGGCGGCACCACCGAAAATAGCTTCTGGAGCAACTTCTTCACCAGTTACGGTCCGGGCAGCGGCGTCTCATTGACCAGCGTCACCGGCGACGTCACGGCTCTGACGGTCTCTCCGTCCGTCATCGGCGGTCTGTTTGTCCACAATCCGGCCTTCGCCCCAGGCAGCCTTGTGCCATCCACCACCGTCGGGCTGCTGCTGCCCGCCACCCTCGAGCTGGCGGCGCTCAGCGGGGATATTGCCGTCAACAAGACGGGTACCAACATCTTCGGAAACGCAAACCTGGTGCCGTACCCGACCCAGACCGGAGGCGACACCGGGACCATCAGCCTTGTCGCCGCCGGCTCGATTGATCTCGGGCTTGGCCTGGCGATGCCTGATCTCGGCACCGCGACCACGCAATATGTCGGCCGGAACTCGAATCTATTGGACTATGCCAACTACATCAGCCCGCTCGGGGTGCCGTTGCCCAGCCTGACCCTGGCGCTGCATGCCAATGATCCCGATCCGGTGATCATTGCGGCCGGGCAGGATATCTATGCCGTCGATGCCGACCGCGGCCTTGCCGCCAATTTGACCCTGATCAAGCCGGCGCGGATCGAGGCGGGCAACAACATCTATGCGGGCTTGGTCCAGGGAGGAGAGCTCCAGACAACCGGCAATGGCGCGTCGAGCTCTGGTTTCAGGTTCATCGGCCAGAACAACAATGTCGGCGACATCACCAGCATCGTGGCGGGCCACGATCTGGTCGGCGGCTCCTATTATCTCTACGGTCCCGGCGACTTCGTGCTGCAGGCCGGGCATGACATGGGGCCGTTCGCGCCCTCCGGTGCGCCGCTGGCCACATCAACCTCGGGCATTGCCACGTTCGGCAACGGGAGTGCTATTGGCAGCACGTTCGCCAATCTGTCCGCCACCAACGCTCTCCGGCCCTATTTGCCGGCGCAGGGCGCCCGGATCAACTTGCTGTTCGGTGTCAAGCCCGGCATCGATTATGTGGCCGCGATTGCGGCCTACGCCGATGCGAAGGTGGCGGCCGATACCGGCATCGATTTCATACTTCCGATCGCGCGGCAGCTCGATCAACTGGTCGATCAACTGATCCGGCTGCGTGCGATCGCCGCCGGCATCTCCGATCCGAAGGTCGACGTCACCTTGACGGCGAGCGAGGCCGCCGTGGTGTACCGCGCCCTGTCGACGGCGCAGATCAATCAGGTGCTGAATGGTCTCGCCGCCAAGGCGGGCTTTCCGCAGCTGACGTTCAATCTGCAGGCCGCGGATATCGCCGGCCTGCAGCAGCAGCAACGGCAGATCGATCTGTCGATCAACCGCAACTTCATGGATTTCGTGGCCCAGGTGGGCAGGGACCATGAGACTTCGTCGAGCACCTATTATCAGCAATACGCTCGCGCCTATCAGGCGATTTCGACGTTGTTCCCGGCCGGCAACGGCTACACCGACAACGCCACCGGCAGCGGCAACGGCGCGGCCGTCAAGATCGCGACCGGCAAACTCAATGTCGCGGCTTCGCTGGTCGAGACCCAGATGGGCGGCGACATCAACATCCTGGGGCCGGGTGGCGGCATCACTGTCGGTCATGCCTCCCTCGACACGCTCAAGCCGAACCAGGAGGGCATCCTGACGCTTGCCGGCGGCACCGTCCGTACTTTCACCGACGACTCCATCCTGGTCAACCAGAGCCGCATCATGACCCAGCAGGGCGGCGACGTCAGCCTGTTCGTCGCCAACGGTGACATCAACGCCGGCTCGGGGCCGAAGACCTATGCCTCGAGCCCGGCGGTCAGCATGATCTGCACCGCCTTTGGCTACTGCTATACCAATCCGCAGGGCCTGGTCACCGGCGCCGGCATCGCCGCCCTGGTGACGCTGCCGGGGCAGGACAAGACCAAGAGCAACGTGACGCTGGTCGCGCCCCGTGGCACCATCGACCTCGGTTCTGCCGGCGTGCGTGGCAACGACATCTTCATTGTCGCACCGATCGTGCTCAACTCCTTTAACGCCCAGTCCACCGGCACCGTTACCGGTCTCGCGACCGCGCCGGTGCCGAACGCCGCGCTGACCGCGCCCACCAACGTGACAGCTGCGACCCAGCAGTCCGGCCAGCCCGGCGCTGCCAAGCCTAACGAGCAGCCCTCCATCATCATTGTCGAGGTGGTGGGTTATGGCGGCAGTGGTGGTGGTGTCGACAGCGGTGATGATGAGCGCCGCCGGCGAGGGCAACAGTAGTTTGTAGGGCGGTTAGTCGCAGCGTAACCGCCATTGATGTCGCGCGCTGATCATGATGGCGGGTTACGGTGGCGTTCAACCGCCCGACGATTTTTTCTCTGTCGTTGCCGGGCTTGTCCCGGCAACCCCGATCAGGGGCGCAGTGCGGTGCCGCTTCCGATCAGCAGCGCTCTACCTCCCTAAGCGAGGTCACCGGGACAAGCCCGGTGACGACATAGTGGGAGTCGAACGTGTCCGTCGTACCAATGGAGTAACAATGACTTTCCTGCTTGGGATGCTCACCGGAATGGCGCTGCTGAGCGGTCTCGCCTGGATCGCCGCGCTGGTGCTCAACGAAACAACCCGGCATGACGAGCCGCGGGTGAAGCCGAATCCGCATCTGCATTACGATCCGTTGTGAGCAATGGAGAGAGTCGAGCAAACCGTAGTGAGCGTCGCTGTGTCTCGGCAAATTCAGTGTCATCGTCCGGCTTGACCCTACGAGATGCACACATCTCGATCCGCGACGTCTTGATGTCGAGACGATGATTTTGCGGCTCCCTCCCCCCTTGTGGGCAGGGCTATCGCATATGGCTGAGGATCTGCATGAGGAAGGTATCGTCCCAGCCGGCGCGCTTGATTTTGCGGCGCAGAGAAGCTCGATCCGGGTGAGTTCGCAGAATGTTGAGGGCCAGCCTTCGCAGAATGGCGAGGTTCTCGGGAGCGTTGTCTTTTCGCGCACGATTGCCATCCTCGGCGAAATGGACGTCGAGGACCCAATGAAGCTGGTTCTCGATGCCCCAGTGACTGCGCGTGACGTGCAGCAGCCGCTTGGGGGAGATGTATTTGGACAGCAAATAGTATCGCACGGCCGGGGCATCGGCCCGCCGACCCCGCAAGCGCCTGCGCGATGTGACGCGGCCCACCGCAGCCGCGCCCGGGAAGCCGTAGAGGGTGGCCAAGCTGGTATTGCGCATGATGGTCGCGCGCCGAGCTTCGCGCCGATCGTGGGTGGATTGGTTGATCTGCTCGGCGACGCTGCGCTTGCCCGATCGCGCAAACTGTTGCGTAACCGCGGTGAACAAATGCCCGCGGTTTGCCTTGATCGCCAGAACATAGTGGCCGCCACGCTCGCGCACCGCTGCCGCAAAGGCTCGGTGGCAATGCAGTGCGTCGGCTGTAACGATGCAGCCTTCGAGGGACAGAAGCTCGATCACTTCCAAAGCGCCCGCCGTCTCGTTGCGACCGGGTGCTTTCTGCTGGGCCAAAGCCATACGGGCGTCCACCGCAAAGACGTTGACCAGATGCAGCGGCGTGGCCTTGCCACCGCGTTCGTAGGCCCCGCGCAAAGCCTTGCCGTCGACTGCCACCACTCCAGAAAGCTTGAGCCCATTGGCCTTGGCAAAGGCGGCCATGAAACGACGGAATGCGTTCTCGAAGGCCTGCGGCTTGAGCAGGCGGAACACCCGGCTGAACGTATCGTGGCTCGGGATGCCATGCTCCAGACGCAGGAACAGCCGCAACAGCCCCTCTTTGGACTGGCCGAAGTCCGCCATATCCGAGCAGGACTCCGCCCCACACAACGTTGCCGCCAGCGCGATGAACAACACTTCCAGCAGGTCGTGCCTTGCATTCTCCGCCCGCGGGTCCGGCAGTTGCCGAAAACTGCTCCTGAACTGCTCCATCCGACTCCCTCCGTGATCCGGGAGTCATGTTCAGAATCCGTCTTGCCTTCCAATGCAATAGGGGACGCAAAGCCATATGCGATTCCCCTGCCCTTGTGGGGGAGGGTGGGGGGAAGGGGGGTACCCAGTACTCTGAGATTGAAATGAGCCGTGTGAGCCATCGATGAGCTGAGTTCCAGAGGTCCGACCGGGTCGATTCCTGACATTTTGGACCGGGCTGATGCCTGACAGTATTCGGTCATTGTTTTGCTGTCGCTGCCGTTTTCTGCTGAACACGGAACCGGGCGCGCGGGGGAGCAAAGCGGAGGAAACGGTGGTCACGATCGATCACCCCCAGATCCCGGTCGCAGAAGCGCAGGATGTGGCCGCCGGTGTCGCGTTCGGCGAGACCAACGAGTTCGCCTGCAAGCGCTTCACCGACGAACACGAGCTCGCCGCGCCATTTGATTTCGCCGGAGGAACGCACACGGCGGACCTCATGATAAGCATCGTACCAGGGGTCATGGAGATGGCTCGGCAGGGCGCGCGACGGCGACTGCCAGAGCTTGGCGGGCGGCGCTTGATCGAGAGCCTCGTGCGGCCGCTCCTGGTTGAAGTGGTGGCGGAAGACGTCGAACCGGCGCTGCTGCTCGGCAGCCGTTGCCGCCGGCGGTTTCGAGGTCTCAGCCTTCAGAGTGCGGTGCATGCGCTCGTGCCGGGCGTTGTCCTGCGGACTCGCCGGCGGGATGTAGTGCGGCTCGATGCCGAGCTTGAGCCACCACACCGAGAGTGCCGAAAGGCCGCCCGCCCCGTGGATCCGAACGGTGTACCGTTATCGGAGCGGATCGCATCGGGAAGGCCAATGTCCGCGAAAACGCGTTCCAGCGCGCCTTTAACGCCAGCCCAGGTCGGATCGACGATGCGGACCTCGACAAGAAAGCGGCTCGCAGCATCCGTGATGGTGAGCGGATCGCAGCGTGTCCCGTCGCGGGTTCGAAACCAGCCCTTAAAGTCGATCGACCATTCCTCATTGGGGACGCTTGCCGGCGCCACCACCTCGCCCTGTGCAATCGCTCGACGTCGGCGACGGCGTGTCTCGACCAAGCCTTCCCGCTTCAGGATGTCGCCGATCGTCGACGCCGCAGGCCAGTCGATCTCGGGCCGCCCGCGCTCAAGCCATGCCTTGACCTTCTTCGGGCCGAAATGCGGGAACCGTCGCCGTGTCGCGATGAGGCAGTCGGCCAGTTGGCTAGCCGTCGCATGCGGACAGCTCTCCACCGCGTGGCTTCTCTCCTCGAACCAGTGCGGCTCCCCGCTCGCGCGGCGGCGCTTCCACACGTAGAAGGTCTCCCGGCTGATGCCATACCGCGCGCACAGCTCCGTCACCGAAAATGCTCCCGTCTCGTACTCCGAAACAACGCGATACGCTCCTCCATAGGACTGCTCTCCCTGAAAGGCATCGCCTGATCCTCCATCGAATCAGACGAAGCTTGCCTGTCAGGAATCAACCCGGGTCAAATTGTCAGGACTCAGCCCAGTTTGTACCGTACCACCAGAGCGCCCCCCCCCCTCCCTATCCCTCCCCCACAAGGGGGGAGGGAACAGCTCTTTGCATCGGCGGAGGGTCAGGGATCAACCGATGGCGAAGATGTGTGAACGTCATAGGGCTTGACCGGACGATCCAGTACACGCCGAAATCAATCATGAAATGAAGCGGTACGTTCTGGTTGGTTGTATTCCGCGATTATCAACGCGCTCGGTTACTGGATCGCCCGGTCCTTCGGCCGGGCGATGACATCGGGGATGATGCGCCTGTAATAACAAGCCCGGTGACGACGCCGCGAATTCAACAAATATTGTGTCGGCTCGAACAAAAAACGGCCGGGCCTCATCGAGAACCCGGCCGTTATCGTCTGTCATTGCTGCGATCATGATCCGGTGATCTCTCACCGGATCTCGACCTCATCCTTGCTTACTTCGCACCGCCGGTGACGCCCTGGCAGCCGTCGGTCTGCGTGCCTGACGCATTGTAGGCCGCGATCGCGCTGGTCCGGCCGCCCGCGGCACTCGTCCTCAGGTAGGTCTGCACCACGCTACCAGCCCATGCGCCGTCGACCTCATGGAAACCGTTGTTGCGGATGACCTTGGCGACGTTGGGATCAAATCCGGGGGCGTTGGGATTCGACGTCGCGGGGTTGTAGGGCGGCAACGAGCCGAGCGATCCGCCGAAGAACCAGGCCAGCCAGTTCTTCACTGCCGGCACCCGGGCGCCTGTGGTATCGCTGTAGCAGCTGTAGACGTTGACATAGCTCGCGCCCGTGAGCGGATAGTCGGTCTCCGTCTGCAGCGGGATGCCGATGACGGACAGGCCGTCATAGGTCACGCCACCCGCCACGCTTCCGCTGGCATAGACCTGCCCATAGATGTTCCAGGCATTGTGGTTGCTGTTCGGCCCGGGAGCGACGAGACCGGAGAACGCCTGTGCGGCGTTGGTCGGCGTCGGCGCGACGAAGTTCGCCGCCACGCCGTCGAGACCGGTCTGGCCGGGGTGATAGACGCCGAAGATGCGCTGCACTTCGTTCTGGACGCTGGCCGACAGCGGGGCCGGGGCGGAGATCGTGACGCCGGCGATTTCCTCGGTCACGGTCTGCGCATAGGGCTGGGTGAAGTCGACACTGAGGTAACCGATCCGGCCGGCGAGAAGCGAGCCGGTTCCGATCTTGAGCGCCTGTTGGTTGGCGCCCTCGGCGCTGATCCAGCGCGGATCCGGCCGCTCCTGATCGTCGTCCACATCGTACGGATCGTTGTGGTCGTCGGCTTCGCCCTTCACCGCCTTGATGTTTTTGAGCAGGTTGCGGAACTTGCTCGACGGCAGGTTGGCCGTGGTGGCGCCGCCGACACCGACGCCGGTGAAGATCTTCTTGTAGTTGTAGGTGCCGGTCGGGTCGAGCAGCGGGCAGAGGTTGGCGAGGTAGTTGGTCAGGATGAAGCTCGTGCCGGCGTCGTCGGAGCGGTACACCACCTTGATGGGCAGGCGGCGGCTGGTGTAGCTGACGGGGGTCAGCGTGCCGTTGGTGTTGTCGTCATAGAAGTGCTGGAACTGCTGCACGCCGTCCGCATCGAGAGTGGGGATCAGCGTCGTGGTGTCCTGCCAGTCCGTCACGGTCGCCGAGAAGATCGCGCAGAGCTGCGCCGCGGAGAGCTGGAGCGCGCCGCCGGCCTGGGTGTTCGGCGACAGCGCCGACTGGTTGGTCCAGGTCGCGCCGGCGAGGGAGTTCGCGGTGTTGACCGCGATGGCGACGGGCACTTGCAGGGCCGGGATCTGGATCGGCGCGCCGACAGCCGCGGTGTTGAAGCTCACGACCGTGCTGGTCTTCGCGCCGATCAGGAGGGTGTTCTGCCAGTTGGTCGTCGGCACGAAGCTGCCGAACGAGACGGTGGTCAGGCTGGCGACCGTGCTGGCCAGCGGTGCGTCGCTCGCCGCGAAGTCGAGCCGCGGATACGGATAGCTCGAGAAATTGGCGTTGGCCGTGTCGCGGTACGGCGGCTTGGCCGAGGGCTTCCTCACCAGCGCCGGCGCCGTATCAGGGCTGCCGCGGAACAGCTGGCGTGCGTCGTTGGCGATGTAGGCGCGCTGGCCGTTGCCGGAGCCGACGGCGGCGAACAGGCCCTCGACCGAGGTCGAGACCAGCGTGCAGCTGGTCGGCAGCTGGTTCGGGCTCGGCGGCGAGAAGGTGAAGCCCGGCGAGAAGGTCTGGCCGTCATTGGCGAGGGTGGCGCCCTCGTAGCAGTCGAAGATCTGCCGCAGCGCCAGCGAGGGCAGCGTGCTGCCGCCGCCGTAGAGGCCGGTCTGGGCCGCGGCCGGCTGGGCCGCGCCGATCACGGCGGCGGCCGACAGCACGACCAGCGAGGTCGAGCCCAGCAGGCGCCCGGCAAAGGATGTCGTCGTCATTTTTTAACTCCCTGTTTGACAGCGTGATGCGGCGTCGCGCGACCCGCTCATGGTCTCGGGACCGGAAGGATCTTGTTCGATGCGAAGTGGATGTTGCTGAAGAAGACCTTTGGGAAGTCCTTGAAGATCATGGGACGGCAAGACGCGCAGGGCCTCACAACCCTCCGCGCCGTATCGACAACGACGCCAGTGCAGTGCTCACATTGTCTTAGACAATTTGAATCGAGACGAAGCGCAGCGATTTTTGCCTTATTTTTGTGGGCGCGCCGACTTTTCGATGCACGCGCGCAATCGTCGTCTCGTTGTCATGACTGCGCTTGTTGCGACGAGACGCATCGTCCCCAACGATGTCATCGCCCGGCCGAAGGACCGGGCGATCCAGTAACCGGGAGCGTTGATAATGGACGATTGCGATGAACTAAATCCGCAGTCGTGTAGCCCGGATGAGCGCAGCGACATCCGGGGATGGCGTATCGCATGAGATCCCGGATATCGCTGCGCTCATCCGGGCTACAAACCAATCGGGGTCACCGGGACAAGCCCGGTGACGACGGAGTGGGTGTTGATGCGCTTGCAGGACCCACCCCGATCCTCCATCATCGTCCGCCGATGTCCTGCTACGTCTACATCCTCGCAAGCCGGCCGGGCGGCGCGCTCTATGTCGGCGTCACCAACGATCTTGTCCGCCGCGTCTACGAGCACCGCGAAGGCGTGGTTGCCGGGCACACCCGCACCTACAGCATCAAGCACCTGGTTCACTTCGAAATCTTCGAATCCATCCGCGACGCCCTTCAGCGCGAGAAAAATATCAAGCACTGGCCGCGGGCGTACAAGACGCGCCTGATCGCGGAGAGCAACCCGACGTGGCGCGACCTGTATGACGAGATTACGAGCTAGCGCGCGGCGCAACTTTCCTTCTCCGTCATGGCCGGACTTGTTCCGGCCATCCCGATCAGGGACGCAATACATTTCCTTCGTCGTTGCCGGGCTTGTCCCGGCAACCCCGGCGAGGGGCGCAGTGCGTTTGCCGGCCTGATCAGGGACGCAGTGCCTCCCTAATCGAGGCCACCGGGACAAGCCCGGTGACGACGAAGTGGATGTCGAAGCGTTTCCTACAAAATGCCCGCCCCCAAAAAAAACGGGCGCCTCGATCGAGGCGCCCGGTCAGTGTTGTCAGTTCGTCGTCGACGTGAGCTTACAGCGCGCCGGCGCCGCCGGTGACGCCGTTGCATCCTCCAGCAGTCGAGCCGCCCGGGCCCGAGGGGGGTGCCCCGTTGATGCGGGTCGCGTTGACCGTGCCGAGGTACTTCGTCCGGATGACGGCCTTGATGGTGTCCTTCAGAGGCTGGAAGCCGCTGGCCTGGATGATTTGTGTGGCCAGGGCGTTGTTGGCGGCGTCCTGGAAGTACCAGGACAGGAAGGTCTTGAGGTTGGTCACGCGGGCGCTGTCCGCCGCGACGCTGTAGCAGCTATAGAGGTCGAGGAAGGCGGTGCCGCCGAGCGGATAGGCGCCCGCCACGTTGGTGAGCGGCAGCACCGACTTGCCGTCCACAGTCACGCCGCCCTGGATGGGGGTCCCCGACGGGAAGACGTAACCGTAGACGTTGTAGTCGTTCCAGGTCGAAGATGCATTCGGCGCCTGCAGCCGGCCGTCCTGCCAGGCGAGTTCGGCAGCGGCCGGCGTCGCTGCGATGAACGTCGGGCTTGTGGTCGCGGTCGTGATCGGAAGCTCGACCCCGGCGGCGCGCTGCTGTTCGTTCTGCACAGCCGCGGCAGACGGCGCCTGGGCAGCGATGGCGTAGGGCTTGACGAAGTCGGAACTGAGATAGCCGATGCGGCCACCCTGGGTGGAGGTGACGCCAACAGCGCTCTGGACGTTGCCGCTTCCGCTGACACCAACCCAGCTTCCCGTGATGCCCGCGTTGGCGATGTTGGCGATCAGGGCGCTGAAGTTGGTGCTCGGCAGGTTCGTGGCGCCGAAGATCGTGGCGTAGCTGGCATCGATCTGCGGGCAGACCGCCTTCAGATAGTTGGTCAGGATGAAGCTCGTGCCGCTGCCATCCGAACGATACACCACGGTGATCGGCAGGCTCGCGGTGGTATACTGCGCAGCCGTTCCGATGCCGTTGCCGACGTTGGTATAGTAGAACGGCCTGGTTGAGGCCGCGCCGGTCGAGTCAATGAACGGAATGTTGGCGGTGCTGTTCCAGTTGGTCACCTTGCCCGAGAAGATCGCGCAGAGCTGTGCCTCCGAGAGCTGGATGGCGGCACCCTGGTTGTTCTGGTCCCATGGTGGGCTGGTGGGGTTGATCGTCCCTTGGGCGATCGCCGAGTTGACGGTGAGCCCGGCCGTGTTGACCGGGATCGCGACGTTGACCGCGAAGGCCGGGATCTGGATCGGGGTGCCATAAGTGACCGTCGTGGTGTAGCTGACGACAGAGCTGCCGCTCGCAGTCACCGTAGCCGGAGGGGTCCAGGTGACCGTATTGAAGGTGATCGACGTCGTCGTCATGGCCGCGAGGGTTGCGGGCAGCGGCGAGTCAGACAGGCCGGCGTCCACGCGCGGATACGGATAGGCGCCGAAGGTCGTGTTGAGAGTGTCGGCAAACGGCGGCTGGACGGCGGGGAAGGGTGGCTGGACTGTCGTGGAGGCCGAGTTGGTCAGAGTAAACGTCTGCGAAGGCGTGATCGAGCCGCCGTACCACTGTTTCGGATCGTTGGCGATGTAGCCGCGCACGCCGTTGCCCGAGCCGACGCCGGCATACATGCCCTGCACGCCCAGCGTGATCACGGTGTTGGACGTCGAGTTCGTGCAGGTGGCCGGCAGGGGGGTGACGCCGAACTGGAAGCCATCGGTCCAGCCGGTCGCGCCGACGGTGGCGCCCATATAGCAGTCGAAAATCGCGCGGAAGGCTTCCGAGGCGAGCGTGCTGCCCCCGAAATAGATGCCTTTGGTGGCTGCGGCGTTCGCGGGCGTGGCCACCGCCGACGCGAGCATGGCCAGCACCGAGGCGGTGCCGAGCAGGTGTTTGGTCGAGGATTGCAGTTTCATTTCATTTATCCTGTGGGGTTGATCACCGGCGTGCGTCGTCATCCCGTCGTCACGAGAGCTAAAAGTAATGTTCAAGATGTCATGAAGTAATATTATGCATATCTTCACAATCGAGAGATGGATTTATGAAGATTGCAAGTCACTCACGCGTCGAAGTTCAAGTCTCCGTCGTCGATGATTGGCTAACATCCAATAGACAACACGAGCATCGGCGTCGCGCAGAGAAAATTTTGAACACGATCCGAAAAATATCTTGGCAATACGCTGAGAGTTGATCTATGGACTCCCGACCTGATGGTGTCTCTGACAACGCCACCTTCGCGGGAATTCGTCTCAAACGGGGCCTCCCACATGGAAGACAATTCGAGCGGGCGACTTGCGCTTCGCGTGGAGCATGGCGGCCATGCAATTCTGGCGCGGCCGGTGCCGCAGCCGCCGACGAATGGAAGCAGCGGACGTCCGTCATCCAATTTGCAGCGCGCGCAGGACCTGCACCAGCAGGGTGTCGCCCACGCGCGGCAGGATCGCTGGCGCCAGGCGCTGCGTGCGTTCAACGACGCGGTGCGGCTCGCGCCCGACCAGCCGAGCTTCAATTATTGCAAGGGCGTGGCGCTGTGCCGCTTCGACCGCTTCGACGATGCGCGCGACGCGTTCATGGCTGAACTGCGCGTGATCCCGACCCACGCGCCGGCGTTGGCCGAGATCGGCACCTGTCTCGCGCGCACCGGACGCACCCGCGACGGCATCCCCTATCTTCAGGAAGGGCTGCGGCTTTTACCCAATATGCCGCTCGCGCAATACAGCCTCGGCCTCGCACTGCTCACCGAGAACCGGCGCAACGAAGCGCTTGCGGCCCTCGACAAGGCGATCGCGCTCAATGGCGCCTATGTGGAAGCCTACCGCACCCGCGGCCTTGCCTATGTGATGGACGGCCAGTTCGACAAGGCGGTGGAGGACCTGCAGGCGGCCTCCACCATCGATAGCCAGAACTACAGGGCGATCCTCGAGCTCGGCATGAGCTTCGGCGCGGCCGAGCGCAACCATCAGGCGGCGCGGCTGTTCGAACTGGCCGCCGAGAGCGCCCCGAACGTCGCGCTGCCGCAATACATGTACGGCCACTTCCTGATCAGTCACCGCCAGTTCGAGCGCGGGCTCAGCTATGTCGACCGCGCGCTGGCCCTCGATCCGCTGCAGGCCGAGCATCATGTCGGCCGCGGTTTCGGATTCCTGGGGCAGGGTCGCGTCGAGGAAGCCGTCGCCGCCTATCGGCGTGCGGGCGAGCTCGATCCCGCCAACGCCGGGATCGCCGGAACCCTGCTGTTCGCGCTCCAGCACAAGCCCGGCGTCACCCGCGAGGAGCTGTTGCGCGAGCACAAGCGCTGGGCGACGCTCTATCGGCCGAGCGCGCCCTTTGACCGGCTCGCCTTCCCGAACACGCCGGATCCGGCGCGCAAGCCGCGGCTTGGCCTCGTGTCGGCGGACCTGCATCGTCACGCGGTGTCATTCCTCGTGCTGCGCGCGTTCGAAGCGCTCGCCGATCTCGGCTACGAGATTTGCTGCTACAAGACCGACAGCAAGCGGCAGGACGACGATTTCAGCGAGCGCTACAAGGCGATCGCGGTTGCCTGGCACGATGTGTCCGGGATGGACGATCGGGCGCTCGGGCGGCGGGTCCTCGAGGATAACGTCGATATCCTGTTCGATCTCTCCGGCCACACTGCCGGTAACCGCCTGTCCCTGTTCGCCACGCGCGCCGCGCCGATCCAGCTCGGCTGGGCCGGTTATGTCGGCACCGTCGGTCTCGACACCTATGACGGCCTGATCGCGGATCCGGTGGAAATTCCGCCGGAGCACGACGCGACCTATGTCGAGCGTCCCATCCGCCTGCCGGATTGCTACGTCTGCTATCACCCGCCGACCAATGCGCCGGAGGTTCCGCCGCTGCCGAGCGTGAACGGCGGCCGGTTCACCTTCGGCTGCTTCAACCGCCCGGCGAAGCTCAATACCGAAGTCGGCAAGGCCTGGGCGCGCATTCTCGCGGAGGTGCCGGACTCGCGCATCCTGATGGTCTATGGCGGCCTCGGCGAGGCGAGCACCCGCGACGCCATCCATCGGGTGCTCGGCGAGGGCGGGGTGCCGACCGAGCGCGTCGAGCTCGTGGGCGAGGGCGAGCAGATCAAGCTGCTGCAGGCCTATGGCGAGGTCGATCTCGCGCTCGATCCGTTCCCTTACTCCGCCGGTGTCACCACGCTGGAGGCGATGTGGATGGGCGTGCCCACTGTCACCTTCGTCGGCGACACCTTCGCCGGCCGCCACTCGGCGGCGCACCTGACGGCCGCCGGTTTCGGCAGCTTTTGCGCCCACAGCGTCGACGACTATGTGGCCATGGCTGTCGGCTGGACCCGTCGCCGCGACGAACTCGCCGAGCTGCGCCGCGGCCTGCGCGATCGCATCGCCGCCTCGCCCGTCTGCGACCCGCCGCGGTTTGCGGCAAACCTGTCGCGCGAACTGATGCGGCTGTGGGCCGAGTGGTGCGAGGCCAAGAACGCAAAGGATGCGGCCTGACTCAGCGGGTAGGGCGGATTAGCGCAGCGTAATCCGCCGCCATGCGTTGCGAACGAAATGGCGGATTACGCTGCGCTAATCCGCCCTACATTCTCATTGAAGGACTTCGCACATGTCGGAAGCAGCGATCAGCGAAGCGCAGGCGTTGCGTGCGGGCCTCGCCATGCTGAAACAGGCGCCGTCCGAGCGGCGCATGGAATTCATCCAGTCCGTGATGGGCCGCGCGGTCGGGCTTTACAACAGCGGCCAGTTCGACAGCGCCGACGTGTTGCTGGAGAGCATGGAACAGGAGCCGCTGGCGCGGCAGCGGGTGTTGCACCTCCGCGGCGTGATCGCGCTGCAGCGCGGTGAGGACGACCGGGCACTGGACCTGCTGGATGAGGCGATTCAGCTCGATCCCGCGCACGGCGAGGCTCACGCCAATATGGGCGTGCTCCTGCTCAAGACCTGCCAGCATCCGCAAGCGCTGGCCGCGTATGCGGCGGCTTTGACACTGCAGCCGGACAACGTGGCGGCGCTGTTCGGCCTGGCCCAGACGCTGACGAAGCTGGATCTGATCAGCTTCGCCCATGACGCGTTCCGCGATGTGCTGGCACGCGCGCCCGATTATGCCGAGCCCGTGGTCGACTTCGCCGCGCTGCTCAACGAGATGGGCCGGACGGACGAGGCGGTTGAGCTGGTGCAGGACGCGCTGGCGCGGCACCCTGAGCATGCGAATCTGAACACCATGCTGTTCGTCTGCCTGTTCCTCCGCGGCGACTGGCGCGCTGCGTGGCCGCATAACGAGTGGCGGTTTAAGCAGCCGGAGGTCAGCAAGCACCTGTTGCCGACCGACCGGCCGCGCTGGCAAGGCGAGGATCTCGCCGGCAAGACGATCCTGCTGCAATACGAGCAGGGATTCGGCGACATCCTCCAGTTCGTGCGCTATGCGCCGATGGTCAAGGCGCGGGGCGGCCGCGTGGTGCTGCGTGCACCACAGCCCTTGATGTCGTTGATGCGAACCGTGGCCGGTGTCGATGAGGTTTTCGACAACGAGGCGAAGGTGCCGGCGTTCGACGTGCAGGTGCCGCTGGTGTCGCTGCCGCTGATCTTCGACACGCAAAGCGATACGATTCCAGCAACGGTTCCCTACATCACGCCCGATCCGGATCGGGTCGCGCAGTGGCGCGCGCGGCTCAATGTTGATCTTGGCGCGCACTCCGGTGTTTCCGTGGGCCTGGTCTGGCAGGGCAATCCGGCGCACCCCTACGACTGGCGCCGCTCGCTGCAGCTCGATCGCCTGCGGCCGTTGCTGGATTGTCCGGGGGCGCGCTTTGTCAGCCTGCAGGTGGGCCCGGGAGCGCACCAGGTGCAGTCCTTCGCAGGCCTCGTCGTCGATCCTTCGGCGGGGATCGATACGACGTCATTTGCCGATGTGGCGGCAATCATCGCCAATCTCGATCTCGTGATCACGATCGACAGCGCGATCGCCCATCTCGCCGGCGCGATGGGAAAGCCGGTCTGGATCCTGCTCGCCGGCTTCAGTGATTGGCGCTGGCTCAGGGATCGCGAGGACACGCCCTGGTATCCGCAGGCGCGGTTGTTCCGGCAGACGGAGGCTGGCGACTGGGCCGGCGTGGTCGCGCGGGTGCGCGAGGCGCTGTGGTTCTTCGCGGGTGCCAGTGCTTCGTCGCCGATGAACAGGATCGTTGACCCGGTCACGGCCTCGGCGTTGCGGATGACGGCGGCGCCGCGCGCAAGCGACCCGGTTCTTTGCGATGCGCTGTTCGTCGAAGCCTGCCGGCAGCATCGTGCGGGTCACGTCGAACGCGCGAGGACGCTGTTCGAGCAGGTTCTTGCCTTCGACCCTGGGCATGTCAATACGCTGTGCAATCTCGGTGCGCTGGAACTCAGCATGGGTCGTGGCGCGCGCGCGCTCGCGATGCTGCAGGTCGCCGTGGCGGAGGCCCCTGATCTTGTACCGGCGCAAATCGTGCTGGCCGATGTGCTGCTCGATGCGAAAAAGATCGAACAGGCGCTTGCCCAGTATCAGAAGGCGATCGACCTCGCGCCGACCAGCGTGGCGGCGCAAATGGCCTACGCGGCGGCGTTGCGCAAGCTCAGCGGGACCGAGGCTGCGACCGGAATGGAACCGGATGCGGTCAGGCGCGCGATGCATCAGCATTACCGCAAGGCGCTGGAGCTTGTGCCCAATGACGACGGCGTGCATGCCCAGTATGCCCTGGCGCTGTGCGAACTCGGCGATATTGACCAGGCCATGATGCATTTCCTGGCGGCGACGAAAATCAACCAGCAGCAGTCGGCGGAGTTCTATGAGGCACTGGGGCGCGCCTGCGCCGCGCGCGGCAACGCGCAGGGTGCGGAAATCAGCCTGCAGCATGCGCTCATGCTCGATCCGCAGCGCGTGACGGCGCATTGCGCCCTTGGCGACTTCTATCTCGCACAGGAACGCCCAGGCGAGGCCGAGACGACTTTCCGGAGTGCACTCGCAGTCAATGCAACCCATGCGGCGGCGTTGCGCGGATACGAGCAGGCGCAGCTCGCGCGCACGCCCGCGGCCACCATGTCATGAGCCGCGCCGCGCTTTGCGGATGCGACAAAATGGGGCGCGAGCGGTATGCCGTGCCGACAACGAGATATGCACAGGGACGATCTGCGATCAGCCGCGCTGCTCGCGCATCCGGAGCGATTTGTGCGCGCAATATCAAGCAGGTGAGTTGGCGCACAGCGGCGCGTGGTGGGGCGCGAACACACGCGGCGATTTCATTGCGATGTCATCAACCGTGGCTAGAAATTGCGACGGCGAAAACAAGTTGGCTATGCGCCGCAGCCGGGGATGGGGCCCCTGCAATGAGCGACACCAATCGGACGGCGTTGCTCACGCTGCTCGTCGCAAGTTACGACGATCTCAAGCAACGTTTGACACGACGAGCGGGATCCGCGGATCTCGCGGACGAAGTGCTGCAGGATACGTTCCTGCGCCTGAGCAACGCCACCGTCACCGAACCGGTGCGCGACGTGCGCGCTTATCTGTTTCGGGTCGCGATGAGTGTGGCCAGCAACCGGCGCGTGGCGGAGCGCCGCCGTCTCACCGTGTCGGAAACCGATGCACTGTTCGACTTGCCCGACGAGAGCCCGGGCCCGGACAGGATAGCCGAGGCGCGCTCCGAGATCGATGCGCTCAAGCGGGTGATCCAGGAACTGCCGGATCGCCGCCGCGACATCCTGATGGCCGCCTTCGTGGACGAAGTTCCGCTGCGCAAGATCGCGGAACGTTTCGGCATCAGTGTGCGCACCGTCCAGGTCGAGATCAAGCAGGCGCTGGCGCATTGCGCGGTGCGTCTCGAGCGGGGCGTTCGTTTGCCGGGCGCCGCACATCGGCGCCAGGGTCCGTTCGATCTGCGCTCCCATGCACGCCGCGTTGTGGCGCCGGACAACAGCGCTTTCGTCCGCCGATGGCCGCTCGGCGGGGGCAGGTGATGCGTGATGACGTTGCCGGGGAAAAGATTCTCCTCCCACTCTGATTTCGTCGTCACCGGGCTGTGTGGGAAGCGCTCTGACTCTCATTTCGTCGTCACCGGGCTTGTCCCGGTGACCCCGAGTAGGAGGGCACTGCGTTTGATATTGGAGCCGCAAGGCACTGCGTCCCTGATCGGGGTGGCCGGAACAAGTCCGGCCACGACGGAGTATGTTGCAACGCGCTTCGACGCTGACAATGCATCATCCCGATTGCAGTCGCGTCGCATAGTCAACCAGCCACAGCGCCGGGCAGAGAAATGCGCCGAACGGCACGCGCGCGGTTCGCTCCACGGTTTCGCCGCGCCAGCGTGCCGCAAGCACGGCAATCAGCGCGGCGCCGGTTGCCAGCGTAAGACAGACCGGCACGGCGTCGAGTGGCAGCCAGGCGCCGATCGCGGCGGCGAGTTTGACATCGCCGAGGCCGATACCCTCGCGTCCGCGTATCCGCGCATGAATCCAGCGCACCAGCCAGAGCGCCGCGCCGACAACCAGCGCGCCGCCGGCTGCGGTCGTGAAGCCGAGCCAGGGATCGAACGGTTCCAGCGCGGCGGCCGCGGCAAGTCCGCACAACACGGCGCCGCCGGTGACTGTATTGGGAAGCAGAAAGTTGCGTGCATCGACATCGGCGCCGGCAATCATGAGCGCTCCGAGCACCGTCGACGCGATCGCATCCGGCCACGGAAGGGTCGTTGCGGACAACAAAGCCACTGCCACGGTGCCAACCAGCAGCACAGCGCCGTTCGGCCGCAAGGCGTCGCGCAGGGTGGTGGTGTCGGCTTTATTATCGATCGCTTCGTCGTCGATCAGCGCCATCATCTTGCTCCGTCGTTCCCTCCCCCCTTGTGGGGGAGGGCTAGGGAGGGGGGTAACAGCAGATCCGTCGCGCGATTGATCGGCTGCGTCACGCGACCTCTCATATCAGAATGCTGGGGCACCCCCCACCCCAACCCTCCCCCACAAGGGGGGAGGGAGCCGCGCGCAACATTGCCCCGGCATGGACAACTTCAGATCGCTCCACCCCATCACCCCGGCAAACTCCCATGAACATCATCGCCACTGTCAATGATGCGCGTGAGACACGCGCCCCGCTGCCGGCGGATTTCATCGGGTATCTCGCCGGCAAGGGGGCGTTGCGTGAGGGACAGAGCGCGGAGGCGGCGCGAAATGGCGACGGCGCTGGTCATCTCGACTGGAGCGCGGTCACCAAACTGACACCTTCGGGGCTGGCCGACGAACTGTCGCTGTTCTACCGCTGCGACCGGGTCAAGCGTGACGATCTCGTCGAAGGCCGTTTTGCCGGCGCCGAGATGTCGACCAGGTTCCTCCGGGAGGGACGGCTGTTTCCTTATGAGAATCCGCCCGGCAGCCTGAGGCTCGCGGTCGCGGCCCCGATCGAGGAGGAGACGCTGCGGGCGATCGAGCTTGCGCTGCGCCAGACCGTTACGTTGGCGGTGGCGACGGTGGAAGATCTCGAAGCCGCGCTGTCGCTGAAACTCGAGGCCGACCAGCCGAAGGATGCGCCGCAGGCGGCGACGGGCGCCGGCGAGGACGATCTCGACAATCTGCGCGACCTCGCACGCGGCGCGCCGGTGGTGCGCGCGCTCGACGACCTGCTGCGGCTGGCGGTGGAACAACGGGCGACGGACCTGCATATCGAGCCTTATGGCGGCGCCCTTCAGGTGCGGCTGCGGATCGACGGCATGCTGAAAAACGTGCCGGCGCCGCCGATGAGCATGGCCAAGGGCATCCTGTCGCGCCTCAAGATCATGGCCAGCCTGAACATCACCGAGCGGCGGCTGGCCCAGGACGGACGCGCGCGCATCGTGGTTTCCGGCGCCGAGATCGACCTGCGTGTCGCCACCATGCCGACCATGCATGGCGAATGCGCCGTCATCCGTCTGTTGCGCAAGGGCGCGGGACTGGTCGCGCTGGATCAGATCGGCCTCGGCGCGCGCGACGAAGCCATTTTGCGCCGGGCGCTGCAGGCGCCGTTCGGGATGATCATCGTCACAGGTCCCACCGGATCGGGCAAGACCACGACGCTGGCGGCGTCGCTTGCCGCCATCAACGAGCCGACCCGCAAGATCCTGACCATCGAGGACCCGGTCGAGTATCAAATCCCCGGCATCAACCAGACCCAGGTCCATGCGGGCATCGGGCTGACCTTCGCGTCCGCTTTGCGTTCGTTCCTGCGGCTTGACCCCGACGTCATCATGGTCGGCGAGATGCGCGATTCCGAGACGTCGCGCATCGGTGTCCAGGCGGCGCTGACCGGACATTTGGTGCTTACCACACTGCATACCAACACCGCGGCCGGCGCCATCACGCGCCTGATCGACATGGGAATCGAAAGTTTCCTGCTGGCCTCGTCGGCGCGGGTGATCGTGGCGCAGCGTCTGGTGCGAATCCTCTGCGATCACTGCAAGCAGACCCACCGCCTGACCGCATCCGATCTCGCCGCCGACGAGCGGTATGCGGCGCTCGGTTTCGAGGCGGGCGAGGTGGTCTGCCGGCCCAAGGGCTGCGAGTGGTGCAACTTCACCGGATTCCGCGGCCGCAAGGGCGTGTTCGAGATCATGGAAATCGGCCAGGCCGTGCGCCGTGGCATCGGCCCGAAGACCGATGCCGCCGATCTCGAGACAATCGCGCGGGGTGAAGGCATGACCACCATGACCCAGGACGGCGTGGTCAAGATCCGCGCCGGCCAGACCACCATCGATGAGATCTTCCGCCTGACCATGAGCCTGTAGGGCCACGATGCCGCACTATCGCTACCGCGCATTGACCAAGTCCGGCGAGATCATTCTCGGCGACGTCGAGGCGCCGTCGCGCGAGGAGGTGCTGCGGCGCATCGAGTATCTGGGACACCTGCCGATCGAGGCTGATATCGCCGGCGGCAAGGCGGCGCGCGCCGGCCTGTCGGGCCGCGGATTGCCGAAGTCGCGGGAGCTCACCACCTTCCTGCGCCTGCTGGCGTTGCTGCTGCGATCCGGGCTGACGGTCGAGGCCGGGCTGCAGACCCTGGAGGACGACAGCAACAAGGCGGTGGCGCGGTTTGCCGGCGAGCTGCGCTCGGCGGTCTCCGGCGGTGACGGCTTTGCCGAGGCGCTGGAGCGCCATGCCTCGATCGTGGAGCCGATCTATATCGCGATGGTGCGGGCCGGCGAGGCCTCGGGAAAGCTGGAAGTGGTGCTGAAGGCGATTGTCGAGGACCGCACCCAGCGCGACGACCTCTCGCAAAAGATCAGCTCGTCGATCCAGTATCCGATGTTCCTGGTCGGGTCGGCGGTCATTATCCTGTTCTTTTTCCTGCTCTATGTGGTGCCGCAGTTCGAGTCCGTGTTCTCGGATCTGAAGGGGCGGCTCAATTCCGGAGCGGCCTTTGCGCTGGTGGCCTCGAGCTGGCTGCGCGATAATCTCACGGTGTTCCTGGTGAGCTGCGCCACCATTGTTGTGGGTGGCTGGATGATCCTGCGGCAGCCGGCCGCGCGTGCCCGGCTTGTGGGGATGCTGGCGAGGGTTCCCGGAATTTCCGGACCGATGAACGACCGCCGCACCGCGCGTTTCATCGGCGTGCTGGGCCTCCTGGTCGAGAACGGCGTGGCGCTGCCGGCGGCGCTGAAAATCCTGCGCGATATCATCACGGAACCACGCTACGCGGCGGCGATCGAGCAGGTGCATGAGCAGGTGCGCAACGGCCGCCGCTTTATCGAGGCGTTGGCGGACAGCGACCTGGTGCCGCCGCTGGCGGTGCGCATGCTCCGTGTCGGCGACGAGACCGGCGATCTGTCAGCGATCGCGCGGCATGCGGCGCAGTTCTATGAACAACGCTTGGCCATCGGCCTCGACCGCCTGATGGGCGCCATTGGGCCGGCGACCATCGTTCTGGTCAGTGTCGGGATCGGAGGGCTGGTGGTGTCGATCATGAGCGCGCTTCTGAGCATCACCGAGCTGGCGATGTAGGGGACCGATGTCGCATTCCCTGGCCGACCATGCGCGCGCGGGCTTCACTCTGATCGAAGTGATGGCAGTGATGCTCATCATTGCAATCATTGCTGCGCTGGTGGTGACCATGGTTCCCGGCACCGGCCGGGCGCAATTGAAGGTGCTGACACTGGATACCGCGGCGCTGCTGCGGCGCGAGCGCCTGGGCGCGATTTTGACCGGGCAGAGCCGGCGGATCTCGCTCGACGGCCGGGCGCGAAAACTGGTTGGGGAAAGCGGGGTTGTCGTGATTCCGCGCGACGTGGTGGTCGATGTCGTCGGCGTGGACGAAGTATGGTCGGGACGCCAGGCGGTGGTTCGATTCGAGCCCGATGGCGCTTCGACCGGCGCGAAACTCAGCTATGCGTGGGAAGGAGCGCGTTATGAGGTCAATGTCGACTGGTACAGCGGTGGGGTCGCGACCGACCTGCCGTAACAGTGGCGAGGGCCGGGCAGGCTTCACGTTGATCGAGACGCTGGTGGCGCTGGCGCTGCTGTTGGCATTTCTGTCGGTGCTGGGGCCGCATCTGTTCCACGCGCGCCGTATCGCCGACCATGTCGACGGCCGGGTCGCCGCGCAAGTGCTGCTGCGCGCCATCCTGGATGCGCCGGTGGATCGTACGGCCTTGGCCAAGGGCCCGCGCGACGGCGAGACCGGCGGCCTGCGCTGGTCGGTCGCCGCGGAACCAATGTTTATCGACGCCATGGTCCCGATGGAGCGAGGTCTGGTGCAGACTGCGGCGGCTAAGGCGACGGAGCCGCGTCCAAACTGGACCGCCTTCCGCCTGATCGCAAAGGTCTCGTGGGGCCCCGGCCAGATGGTCAGCGCCGAAACCATGCGGCTGGGGCTCGACGAATGACCCGATCGCAACCGTGGGGAACCGCCGGCTTCACCCTGATCGAAGTGCTCGCCGCGCTTGCGATCGCATCAGTCGTGATCGTCGCCACCGCGGCGTTGATCCACAACGTCGCGCTGAATTTCGACCGCGGCACCGGCACCGTCGGCCGGGCGGATCGCCTGCTGCTCGCCGTGCAGCGTCTCGCGGCGGATTTCGGTTCGGCCCGCCTGGTGCCGTCCGGCGGGCAAGGCCATGCGACGGGCGCCTTTGCCGGCAGCCCCACCCAAATCAAATTCGTCGCCGCCGGCGGCGTCGCGGCCGGGCCGCAAGGCGAAGAGGTGATCAGCCTCACTGTCGAAGAGAGTGACGGCACCAGCCGGCTGGTCCGGCGCCGCGCGGCATGGCGAGGTCCGCGGACATTGCTCGACAGCGTGATGTTACGCGATCCCGTCAATTTGATCGACGGCCGGATCGACATCGCCTTTGCTTTCGCGCGCATCGCGGCCGACGGCACGACGACCTGGAGCGAAGCCTGGAGCGGACAGCCCTTGCTGCCGCGTATGGTGCGGCTGACGGTCCGCGACCGCGCCAGCGGCGCGGACCTCATTCCCGGCGCACAGTTCGTGCTGCGCGCCGACGCGCCAATCGGCTGCGCACAGTCGGGGGCCAAAGCCACATGCCTGGCCGGCGACAAGCCGCAGAACGAGCCGGCCAAGGAACCTGCCAAGGACTCGCCGGACAGGGGGCGGGGATGAGCAGCTACGACTCCCGGCGCGGCATGATACTGTTCACGGTGCTGTGGGCGATCGCCTTCTGCTCGGCGCTCGCCATGTCGACGTCGACCACGTTCCGCGGCCTTACCGGCATCGTGACGATCGATCGCGACCGCGTGCAGGCCGACGCGCTGCTGAGCGCGGGGCTTGAGGCTGCGGCCGGCATCGCGGGAGCCGTGCAGGATGCGCCGCTGACCGAGCGGGGTACCACGCTGTCATTGTCGACGGGGTCGGTGCGCGTCAATGTGAGCGATGAGGGCGGCCGCATCGACATCGGCAAGGCGCCGGTCGCGCTGCTGGCATCACTGCTGCGTTATGTCGGTGCCGACGATGACGACGCCGATATCGTTTTACGGAGAATTCTCGATCTGCGTGGCACGGCCCAACAGGCCCAAACAGGTGATGGGCCGAAAAATGACTTGGCGAAAAACGGCTTGGCGCAACGGCAGGCGGACGGCAAGCCAGATACGCCCGCGGCGGCTCCTTCTCCCGCGGTGTTCACCGATGTGCGGCAGCTTGCCGGCATTCCGGGAATGAAAGCGGAATGGCTGGCCGCAATAGCGCCGCTGATCACGGTGTTCGGGAGCGATGGCGTGAACCCGCTCACAGCGCCCGTCGCCGTCATTCGAGCGCTGCCGTTTGTCGACGAGGCGCGGCTGGAGGCCTTCCTCAGCATGCGGCGTCAGCCTTTAGTGGATCCCGAGCGCCTCGCTTTTCTGCTCGGTCCGGCACAAAAATATCTGAAGGCCCAACCCACGCAGGTCATCGCGGTGGATCTGGTCGCCAGCACGACTGATGGCTATACAGCCGCAGCCAAGGCCTTCATCGTGTTGCTCTCCGACGACAAGCAACCCTATCGGGTCCTTGCCTGGAATCCGGTGTTGCGGTTCGTCCGGGATGAGTTTACCGCGCAGTTAGGAGCTCGCTGATGCGTATTGATGCGATCGTCATGCGCTGGATCGATAGTTTGGCCGGCTTGCTGCTCGGCTGGCAGGAGGGGCAACGCGCGCGGCACTCGCTGAAGGTCGCAGAGGAGCATGATCGGCTGACCATTCAACAGATGAAAGGGCAAGAGGAAGTCGCGCTCGGTACCGTTCCTGCCGGCACTCCGTTTCCTGTCGAGATTGCGCGCGCGGCGGAAAAGAGTTTTGTTGTCCTGGAGCTCGACGCCGACGAGGTCATCTCGCGTCGCATGACTGTTCCCGCCCAGGCTCGTGACCTGTTGCCAGGCATCGTGCGCAATCAGATCGAGCGTCTGTCGCCCTGGCGTGCCAGCCAGGCGGCCTATGGGTTCGATGTGCGGGCAGGCGCCGACGCCACCAGCCTCGACGTGCGTGTTCTCATCACTTCACGCGCCCAGCTCGAGGATGCCTGCAGCCGCCTCGGCGCGCTGGGGCTGCGGATTGATCGCGTCGTGGCGGGGAAGCGTCTTGCGGATGCAGCAGCTCCTGTCACGCTGTGGTCTCGTCTTGCGGACGCATCCGGAAATAGTCTCGCACGAGCGCGCTGGATGATCGGTGGTCTCATCGCGGCCACGCTCTGCTTGACCATGAGCGTGAGTGTCTGGGCTTTCATGACCGCGGCCTCTGCGGATGGCGAGAGCGACGATGTTGCAGCGCGCGTTGCGGCACTGCAGCGTCAGGTTCGGGGCACCCTCCCGCAGCAATCGATCGCTGCGCTGGCTCCTCCGGAGCGTGCGTGGGCCTTGAAGGAAACCTCGCCCGTAGCGGTGGTCGTTGTGGAAGCACTTTCACGCTCGCTGCCGGACACGTCCTACCTCACCGAGTTGAACCTCGATGGCGCGACACTGCGCCTCGTTGGCTTGGCCGACGATGCGCCTTCGCTGATCGCTCTCCTTGAACAATCGGGCCATCTCAAGGACGTGCGTTTTTTCGCACCGACCACGCGTGGCGCCGACGGCAGGCGCTTTGTGTTTCACATCGAGGCCCGGGTCGAGCCGCATATGAAGGTTGAGGGAGGCTAGGCCATGCTCAAACTTAGCCGTGAACAGGCATTCGCGGTCGGCGGCTTCTGCGGGCTCCTGATTATCTGCGCGTTGGTGGTCGCGGGAGCATTGCAGACCAGGGCCGAGGCTTTGGGGAAGCTCGCCGAGGGGCGTGATCGGCTCGAGAATCTCGAGGCGCGGACACGATCGGTTGCCGATCGGCGCCGGCGGATAGGAAATTCGGCAGCTCCTGCGCTCGCATTTCTCGATGCGCCCACCAGCGGACTCGCCACGGCCCAGTTCCAGGCCTATCTGTCGCAAATCGTCACGGATCAGCAGGCTGTTCTGGTCTCGTCGGGAATTCCGTCGAATGATCGCGACGACAAGAGCGACGCAATCCGGCTTCAAATCGCTTTGAACGCGACGCTTCCCGCTTTGCAGGTGCTGCTCTACCGGCTTGAAAGCGGCGCTCCCTATGTCTTCGTCGACGCACTTCTAATGCAGCCGAGCGGCTCCGGCGAGCGGGCGGTCGCGGATCCGATCTTGAAGGTCAATCTGACCCTGCATGCCTTCTGGCGCCGCAGGACCTCATGAGGGGCAGGTGAAAATTATTCGGCGGCAGCTCGCATCTGGCCGCGAAAATACGCTATCGTCTTCTCCAGTCCGCTCTTGAGATCGACGGTTGGTGTCCAGTCGAGCGCGGCGCGAGCCAGTGAAATATCGGGCTGGCGTTGACGAGGATCATCGGAAGGCAACGGCATGAACACCAGTTTGCTTCTTGACCGGGTCATTGCGATGACTTCTTCGGCAAGCTCACGGATCGTGAATTCGCGTGGATTGCCGATGTTGACCGGGCCGGTGAAGTCATCCGGTGTGTTCATGGCCCGGATCATGCCTTCGATGAGGTCGTCCACATAGCAGAAGCTGCGGGTCTGGCGTCCGTCCCCATAGATTGTGATGTCATCGCCTTTAAGCGCCTGGACAATGAAGTTCGACACCACGCGGCCGTCGTTGGGATGCATGCGGGGCCCATAGGTGTTGAAGATCCGTACCACCTTGATCCGAAGCTCATGCTGACGCCAGTAATCGAAGAACAGGGTCTCGGCGCAGCGCTTGCCTTCGTCATAACAGGAGCGCAGGCCGATAGGGTTGACGCGTCCCCAGTATGCTTCGGTTTGTGGATGAACTTCCGGATCGCCGTAGACCTCGGAAGTTGAAGCCTGGAGGATCGTTGCCTTCACGCGCTTGGCGAGGCCCAGCATGTTGATCGCGCCGTGCACACTCGTCTTGGTCGTCTGGACCGGGTCGAACTGATAGTGGATCGGCGAGGCAGGGCAGGCCAGATTGTAAATCTTGTCGACTTCGACATAGAGAGGAAACGTGACGTCGTGGCGCATCACCTCGAAACGTGCATTGCCGATCAGGTGTGCGATGTTGGCTCTGCTGCCGGTGAAGTAATTATCGACGCACAGAACGTCGTCGCCTTGCTCGATCAGCCGCTCGCACAGATGCGAGCCAAGAAATCCGGCACCGCCGGTTACCAGCACCTTTGTCACGTTACTCTCTTTTTGTTTGAAGGGCCAATGCTGGTCACCAGGTCCAGGGTCGTCGTCCTACGGAAGCGTAGTCGGCGACATGGGAGCAGTCGCCGCTCTGCGAGCCGAATACGGTCCACTGAGTGACTTTCCAGACCTTGTGTCGACGCAGATCCGCGCCGGCGAGAACGCAAACGTTCCAGGGAGCGACCACGAACTCGACGTCGTAACAACCGGGTGTGATGTCGGAGATCGTGAAATGCCGAGAAGGCGGAAGCGGTTCGATGAGCTGGTCGGGACCCCACTGTCTCGCTCCGCAGGGCGAAATATGGAGGCGCTGGAGTGAAACCTGGGAGGCGTTGACGATAGTGAAATCAGCGGCATTTGCGGTGAATGACACCGTCGCAACGATCGCCGCCAGGACGAGCTTTTGATACAATATGCTGTACATGAGAATTCCCGTACCGCCGACATGTCATCGCAATTTTGCCCGCGTGGGTTTGATGGCGAAGGATAGCATTCTTACCATTGCAGATTTGTGGCGCGCTCGTGCGACGTGCATGCGCCAGCGTGTGAAGCGTGTTTGGCAAAGTCGGCAAGACCACGATCAAGAAGAGAACTCGGACACTGCAAATCGTTGCAAGCGTATGTCGTTGTGATTGAAGGCACCAAATTGAACAGGCGGCTGTTGCGGCAGCCGAGGCAACCATCGTCTGTCCAACGTCGCAGGCGCAGGTTAGATATCTGTCACATATTTTATATATAGAACATTGCTGTCTTTCGCTGACCTGTGGTTGTTCTGGACATGGGCGGGCGGAAGGCTAGGAATGCAGATTGGGTCACGGACATCGTTGGCGGAAGCAGGGGGATGACGGCGATCAGATCCTATGTCGCAGGTTGGGGCGTGACGGCTGGCCAGCGTGGTCCGGCGCAGGGTTTCTCTGGCCCGGGGCGCTTTGCCGTCGTCTCGGCGGCCTTGGCGATTGCCGGGTTGTGTGTCGCTGTCGCGGAAGAGCGTCGGGCAGTTGATACGCCCAAACCCATCACCTTTCATATCGCTGCCCAACCTCTGGCAAACGCGTTGCAGCTCTATGGAGAACAAACCGGGGTTCAGGTTCTTTATGAAAGCAATTCCGCGATCGGCCGGAAATCGGCAGCTGTCGAGGGAGATTTCGCGCCGGAGGACGCGCTCAACCGGCTGCTGGCGGGAACCGAACTGAGGGTCCAGTACATTCGGCCGGATGCCATTACGCTTTCTCTCCCGTCTGCGGAGGATGACAAGCCTCCTGTTAGTCCGCTCGCTAGCGCGGACCTGTCGTTGGGGACGTTGCGGGTGCGTGCAACAAGCGACGGCGAGGACATCGGTCGGCTCCACGATTACAGCGAGAGCGTTCAGATCGACATCCAGAAGGCGTTGCAGAAGAACAACAGGACCCGCGGCGGCAACTATCGAGCCGTCCTTGATCTATGGATTGATCCGTCCCGTACGGTTCAGCGAACCGAACTGCTTCGCTCCACGGGCGATCAAGAGCGCGATACAGCTGTGGCGTCGGCGCTTCGTGGCCTCACAATCAGCCGGCCAGCCCCAACGAATACGCCGCAACCAGTCCGCGTCGTTATCGTTGTAAAGTCGCTGCAATGAATCTTGGTACGCCCAGCGAACGGACTTCCGGGGTCGTTCGGGCTTCGCCCGCATTTTATCGTGACGATCCAAGTGCTTGGTCGATGGGTGAGGTGCTGCGCTTGTTTCTGGTCCCGACCATCGCCGCGGTTCTTTTCGTCGGCGGAATTTACTGGGTTCGCCAGCAGCTTCCGGCTGGTCCGACGGGGCAGGATAGAGCGTCGGTCGTACAGGTTCGTCTGTTGCCAAGATCAGATCCTGCTCCGATTCCGGTGGGGCTGGAATCGCCGCCGATAGCCGCGAGTGTGGCCAACCGCACCGATGTGCCGATCGATCCGTCTGATTCTACTGCTATTAGCGACTTGACGGTAACGCAGCCAGCGCGGGATTCGACGCCGGCAGAAATCGCTGCGCCAAGCGTTCGTCCAACACCGTCGCCAGCGGATGCGCCTCCGAGCAGTGCTGCCATCAGGTTTCAGCAGGCATTGCTGCGCCACGTGGCGCGTTATCAGCGTTATCCGAATGCGGCCAGGCTAGGGCGCTTGCAGGGCTCGGTGGAGACATTGTTTTCCATGAGACGTGACGGCACGTTGCTCGGGGTCTGGGTCAAGACCAGTTCGGGCCAGGCAGTGCTCGACAGCGAGGCTGTCGATGCGATCCGGCGAGCCCAGCCGCTGCCATCGATCCCGTCCGGGCTGCCGGACCGGCTGAACATACGGGTGACGCTTGTTTTCGAACCGTCGTGACGCCACCCAGTGGCCGTAGGTGTGTTCAAAAATCCGCGCTTCACTCTCACTTTGGTTGGTGTCCTGTTGCCGTCATAAATATGTAGTCTGCCGCCGTTACCAAAACGGCAGTCTCGAAAATGCAGGCTCGAGGCTGGGCGTTAGGGCTGGGGGCCCGTGAAACGTGGCTGATATCAACCGAGTGCGGTTACGTGGCCAGCTCGTCGACAATTACGACGGTCTTGTCAGGAAGCTGACGCGCCGCTTGGGGTCGTCGGACTTCGCTTATGAAGCCTTGCATGAAACGTTTTTGCGCCTGGACCGGGTGACGGATGCGGTGCCGGTTCGTAGCCCTGCCGACTATATTTTCCGTACCGCCATCAACATCGCAAAGGACCGCCAGAAAGCTCAAAATCGCAGAGTCAGCGCATCCGAAATCGATACGCTTCTTGATGTAAGCGATGATGGGCCGGATCCGGCAAGGGTCGCGGAGGCGCGTTCCGAAATCGAAGCTTTCAAGCGAGCATTGTCCGAATTGCCATCCCGGCCTCGCGACGTCCTTCAGAGTATTTCAATCGACGGACGCTCGCCGCATGAAGTCGCGGTACGGCTGGGCGTCAGTGTTCGAACGGTCGAGAGTGATTTGAAGCGGGCGCTGAACCATTGTGCGGATAGTCTGGATCACACGCTGATCCGTCGCCTCGGCGGACCGCGCCCGCGCTCATAAGTTCAATCGGCTTCAATATCATTCGCAAGAACAATTCATTGCCAGAACAATAATGTAACCGTCGCACGCGGTTTTGTTCGTGCGTTTTCAGCCCGATCGCAGCACGGAAAACCTGAGCTTCTCAACTTTTTGCGGGATTATTCTGCGGGATAGGCGGCTTTCAATCGTCTATGCAATAGGGACCCATGTGCAAATCATGGATGGGCGCGATCCGGACGAGGTTTCGGGGGGAGATGACGAAGCACGTTAAAGCAATATCAATCGGCGAGCGTCCATCGGCGGGATCGACCAGGTCTCCAATGAGGGATTCCTACGCTCGCGCGTTGACGTGCACCGGTCGTTCGTACCTCCGGCGGCTGCGGCAACACGTTGAAACACCTGCCTCGCATGGAATCATCTATATAATCAACGCAATGCCTTCGGCCTACCAGGAGGTTTTGGTTTGGCGAGGATGGCAATGAGCGATCAATCGTGACCGTGCCGACCCACACATCCGAACCATCTCCATTGTTGGACGAGGCCCTTGACTGGGTCGTTCGGTTGAAAACCGGTGCGCCCACGCAGGCCGATGTTGACGCACTGCAACGCTGGCGACAGCGGAGCCCGGCACACGAGGCGGCTTTCAGGCAGGCTGCGCGGCTTTATCGCCATGCAGGAATCGCAGTTCGTGAACTTGCCGGCGAGCAGGCTGATGAGATCGTATCAGCCCCGCAACGGCCGCCGCGCCTGCTTTCCCGTCGGTTGGTGCTGGGTGGGGCAGTCGCCGCGGCGGCGGGTTATGTGATGGTTCGTCCGCCGCTCGGTCTGTGGCCCTCGATCGAAGAATTGTCGGCGGACTACCGGACCGGGAAGGGCGAGCAGCGCAAGGTTGTGGTGGCGCCTGAGGTTTCCGTGGAATTGAACACCCAAACAAGCATAGCGCTGCGATCCGCGCCAAGCGAAACCAGGATCGAACTGATCTCCGGCGAAGCTGCGGTTACCACGAAGCTGTCGGCGGCGAAGCCGTTGGTGATGCTCGCGGGAGAAGGTCGCATTTCCGCGTTGCAGGCCAATTTCAATGCCCGTTGCCTCGATGGGCTCGTCTCGGTGACGTGCCTAAGCGGGATTGTGACGGTTGAGTTAGGAGGCCGCACGGCGCGGCTTGGCAAGGCGGAGCAAGTTACGTACTCGCGCACTGGCTTGGAAGCGTCCGTGCCGGTCGATGCGACCCAGGTTTCGGCCTGGCAGGCGGGGCTGTTGATTTTCCGTGACCGGCCCCTGACCAGCGTCGTGGACGAGGTCAATCGCTATCGCTCGGGGAAAATCATCATTACCAATGCAGAACTCAAGCGCCGGCTTGTCAACGGCACGTTCCAGCTCGACAAGCTCGAGAATTTCGTTGCTCAAGTTGAGCAACTCTTCGGTGCGCGCATCACATCGCTTCCGGGCGGTGTCGTGCTCCTGAGTTAAGCACGAAGGCCGAGTTCGTGTCGGCCTAAGGCGATTCCTGAAGAAACGCCAAATTTCTTCTCTTTTTTCGAAAAAAGTTTTGCGGGTTTGCGCTCGCCCAATCGTCTCTTGAATGAGGCCTCGTCGTCGCGGTGTTCCTGCCACGGTCGCGTGCGCCTGCAAGAAGTGAGCGGACGTCTGTGCGAAGTCGAAGTGGTAACAAGGATCGCCGGCATCGGGTGCGATGCCGGAAGGAGCTGCGGCTGGGTGTCGCGGCGGTAACGTGCATTGGGATTTTTGCTGCCGGAGCTTTTCCGGCTCACGCAGCGAAGCAGGCGGCCACGGCTACGGCGCCTGCCTCGGGTTCCGCCAACACGGCACCGCCGGCTGCTGCTCCGGGGCAAAAGCCCGCGGCGACGCAGCGTTTTGATATCGATGACTTCGCCGTGCAGGGGGCCGATACCTTGCCGCAGATCGAGATCGAGGAAGCCATCTATCAGTTCCTCGGCCCGAACAAGAGCGCCGATGATGTCGAGAAGGCGCGGGCGGCACTGGAAAAGGCATATCACGACAAGGGCTTCCAAACCGTCAGTGTCGCGGTTCCGCAGCAGAACGTGCAAGGGGGCGTCGTTACACTCAAGGTGACTGAGCTGAAGGTCGGCCGGTTGCGGGTGAAGAATTCGCGTTATTTCGATCTCGGCCGGATCAAGGGTGGTGCGCCGTCCCTGAAAGAGGGGACGGTGCCGAACTTCGGCGAGGTCACCAAGGACATCGTCTCGCTGAATCAGTGGCCCGATCGGCGGATTACGCCGGCGCTGCGTGCGGGCGTGACGCCGGGCACAGTCGATGTCGACCTCAATGTCGAAGACAAGTCCCCGTTCCATGCCAGCATCGAAGTCAACAATCGGCAGTCGCCCAGCACGACGGCGACGCGCCTGAGCTCTACCGTACATTACGACAATCTGTGGCAGCTCGGCCATTCGCTGAGCTTCACCTATCAGGTGGCCCCGGAGCGTCCGCATGATGCGGAGGTATTTTCCGGATCGTACCTAGCACGGGTTCCGGACGTCGACTGGCTCAACCTGTTGTTCTACGGCGTCAAGTCGAGCAGCAATGTCGCCTCCGTGGGTGGCACCAACATTGTCGGCCCGGGCGAGATCGTCGGCGGCCGCGCGGTGATGACACTGCCGACCCGCGATGGCCTGTTCCATACGCTGTCGGTGGGGCTCGACTACAAACACTTCGACCAGACCGTGCGTATCGGCCTTGATGGCTTCTCGTCGCCAGTCACGTATTACCCGGTGGTCGCAAGTTACGGTGCGACATTCCAGAATGAAACGTTCACCACCCAGTTCAATGCCGGCATCACCTACAATTTGCGGACGCCGAGCAGTCCGTGGGACGAGTTCGACAATAAGCGCACCTATGCGTCGGCGAGCTTCACCCATCTCAACCTCGATGTCTCCCACACCCATGAACTGACCGAGGGCTTCCAGGTTTATGCCAAAGTCCAGGGTCAATTGGCCGATGGGCCGCTGGTGTCGAGCGAGCAGTTCAGCCTCGGCGGGCTGGATACCGTGCGCGGTTACCTTGAATCCGAAGTGCTTGGTGACAGCGGCGTGGCCGGCAATCTCGAGCTACGCAGCCCCAACATCGGCAGTTTATTGCAGGCACAGCTCAAGAACGAGTCCGGCAAGGGCGCGCCGCGTTTCACCACGTTCAATGACTGGCGGTTCTTCGTGTTCGCGGATGGCGGGCACGCAACGGTGTTGAGGCCGCTCGTTGAGCAGGTGTCGCAATTCGACGTCTGGAGTTACGGCGTCGGCACTCGCTTCAAGGTGTTCGATTACGTCAGCGGCATGGTCGCATACTCGGTGCCGATGGTCAGTCAAACTTACACACAAGCGCGGGATCCGCGCGTGAATTTCCGGATCTGGGGTGAATTCTGATGACAATGGGGTGGGATATGTGGCGCACGCGCCGATCGGCATTTCAGCGGGCGACCGCAAAGGCTCTGACAGCCGTGCTGCTCGGGTTTGCGGCTGTGACGATGCTGCTTCCGTCGCCGGCGAAGGCCTGGTGGAACGACGAATGGCAGTTGCGCAAGAAGATCACGGTCGATACCAGCGCTTCCGGCGCCAATATCACCGATCCGATCGGCGCCTCGCCGGTGCTGGTGCGGTTGCATGTCGGGAATTTCCGGTTCGCCTCGGCGAAGGAAGACGGCAGCGATCTGCGTTTCGTCGCCGGCGACGACAAGACGCCACTGAAGCATCATCTTGAAAAATTCGACTCGCTGCTCGGCGAGGCCTTGGTGTGGGTTGCGGTGCCCGGCTTGCCGTCGGGCGCTAAGACCGATATCTGGCTTTATTACGGCAACAAGAAAGCGCTGGCGACCAACGATGCGAAGGGGACCTATGATCCCGATACGCAGCTGGTCTATCATTTCAGCGAACGCGGCACGCCGGCGCTCGACTCCTCGGTGTGGGCCAACAATGCCCAAAGCGTCGGCCAGCCGGCGGATGGCTCGCTGATCGGCACCGGCCTTCGGCTTGACGGCCGCACCGCCTTGAGCTTGCCGGCGTCATCATCGCTTGCGCTCGCGGACAACGCGTCGTTGACGTGGTCCGCCTGGATCAAGCCGGCGGCACTGCAGCCAAATGCTGCTCTCTACAGCCGCCGCGATGGTGCCAGCGCACTGGTGATTGGTCTCGACAGCGGCGTGCCGTTCGTCGAAGTCACCAACGCCGGGGCCGCGCAGCGCAGTGGCCCCGGCGCGCCGCTTGCACCGAACGGCTGGCATCACCTGGCCGTCGTTGCCGGTAATGGCCAGATCACGCTTTATCTCGACGGCGCTTCCTATGCGTCGCTCGCCGCGGCTTTGCCCGCACTCAATACCGTCGCCTTGGTTGGGGGAGACACCTCGGCCCCCAGTGTTTCCCCGGCTACGCCCGCGACGGCGCCGTCCGCAGCCCCACAGTCTGAGACCCCTGCTGTGCCGGCTGCGGACGGTGGCTCAACACCTGCTGCGGCACCCGATGCTGTCGCCACAGCTCCGGCGTCTGCCGCTGCGATGGCCGGCTTTGTTGGTGACATCGATGAATTGCAGATCGCAAAGATCGTGCGTCCCAGCGGGTTCATCAAGGCCGCCGCGATCGGGCAGGGCCCCGATCAGGCCAAGCTGATGTCATTCAGCGTCGACGAGGAAACCGCGAGCTGGCTGTCGGGTTATTTCGCGGTGATCCTGAAATCAGTCACCCTCGACGGCTGGGTTGTCATCGGAATCCTGATGATCATGGCGGCGGTCAGCTGGGTCGTGATGTACGACCGGGCCTCGTATCTGAACAAGCAGGCCAGGGCCAACGCGCAGTTCATGAAGGGATTTCGCGAGATCGCTTCGGATTTGACGATGCTGGATCGCGGCGATGCCGACGAGGTCTCGACGCTGGGCGGGCGCCTGACCGAGGCCGATGCCAAGATGATGAGGTCCTCGTCGCTCTACCGCATCTATCACATCGGCGCCGCGGAAATCCGTCACCGTTTTGTCGGAAACGGCACCCGCGCACCGGTGCTGTCCGCGGTGTCGATCGCCGCCATTCGTGCCGCGCTTGACAGCGGCGTGGTCAAGGAGATGCAGCGCCTTAACCGGCTGATGGTGGTATTGACCATTGCGATCTCCGGCGGACCGTTTCTTGGCCTGCTCGGCACCGTGGTCGGCGTCATGATCACCTTCGCGGCGATTGCCGCGAGCGGCGACGTCAACGTCAATGCCATCGCACCGGGCATCGCCGCGGCGCTAGTCGCCACCGTCGCCGGCCTCGGCGTCGCGATCCCGGCACTTTTCGGCTACAACTACCTGATCTCCCGGATCAAGGACCTGACCAGCGACATCCAGGTGTTCGTCGACGAGTTCGTGACCAAGATGGCGGAGTTTTACTCTGCCGATCGGCCCGGTCCGGCCGAACATCGCATCGCCGCGGAGTAACGGCGATGCAGATCCAGAGCGACAGCAAGCCATATGACGACATCAACATCACTCCGATGCTGGATCTCGCTTACGTCCTGCTGGTGATCTTCATCATCATGACCACGGCGACCGTGCAGGGCCAGAAAGTCAATCTGCCCAAGGCGTCGGCCGCGCCCAGCCTCGCTACCCAGACCACCAAGGCAATTACGGTGGCCAACGACGGCAAGATCTTTCTCGACACCATTCCGGTGACGTTGCCGGAACTCGAACAGCGCCTGGTGCAGCAGAAGGCGCTGACACCGGAATTCCCGGTTGTGCTGCGCGGCGACGCGCAGGCGCAGTATCAGAACGTGATGGACGTGCTCGACCTGCTGGGACGTATCGGTCTCACCCAGGTCGGACTTGCCACCAAGCCGCTTGTGAAGTGAACGGGCAAACGGGCTCCGCCATGATCATGCAATTGCCGCACGATGCTCAGCCGCAGCGAAGGACGCTCTGGTCGCGGCTGCGTGATGTGGTCTCGTCCTTCGATCATGAACGCGCCCGTGCCAACGCGTCGTTGCGCGCGATGAACGGTGGCGGCGGCGTTCAAGTCGGTACGCAAATTCGCGAGCAGGTTCAGCAGAATACGGACGGCGATGCACGCAACGCAATCTTGCCATTTCCGATTCACGGCGAAGCGCTGCTGGTGAAACTTGCTGAGGTTCTGCGCAACCGGATCGAGGATCGTGGCCCGGATCGGAACCCGCTGATGTTGACGATGTCGCGTTATCCCGCGGCGCGGCTGTGGATCGACCGTACCGCCTATGTCGAAATCCGCGGTGGTCAATCGGCATATCACGTCGCTATCGAGGCCGCGCCCGATACGGTCGTATCGATGGAGACGACTGACTTCGATACACTCGTCAGGTTCGTCATGCAGTACGTCGCCGGCAGGCTTTCGGAATCGACAGCCTTGGGGGCCGCATCATGAATCAGCTGGCGAGAGATCAGAACTCGTTGATTGCGCGCAGGACCGTTGTGTCGGAAAGCTCGCCGAGCGAGTCCGCAACCGGCAAGCCGCCGATGGAAACGGCTGCGAAGTCCGAACCGGTTGCCGGCAAGGAGCGCAGTTCGTTCCAGCGTTATGGCATCGCACTGGCGCTGATGGCGATCATCTTCGGCGGTGCCGGCTACTACCTCCTTGGTCATGACGACATGCCGCCGCCACGCCAGGTTCGCGAGCTGACCATCGTCAACATCCTGCCGTCGCCTCCGCCGCCACCGCCTCCACCACCGCAGCAGATGCCCGAGCAGAAGATGGTCGAGCAGCCGAAGATGGCGGAGCCGGAGTTCAAGGAAGACAAGCCGCTTGAGAAGCCGAAGGACGAGCCGATCAAGGATGCGAAGAACGCCGAGCCTCCCGGTCCGCTCTCGCTCGATGCCAAGGCGACGGGGCCAGGTGACCTGTTCAATCTCGGCGGCAAACCCGGCGGCAATCCTTACGGCGGAGGAGGCGGTGGCAGCCGCTGGGGCTGGTACGCCACCATTGTGACGTCGCAGATCGAGGCGGCGATCCGGTCCAATCCGAAAACCCGCAACATGTCCGCGCAGATACAGGTGCGGCTGTGGGCCGACAGCTCGGGCCGTATCAGCCGGGTCATTCTGACGCCATCGACCGGCAGTGCCGAGGTCGATGCGGCACTTCGCAACGAGGTGATCGGCAGCCTGACGTTGCGCGAGCCGCCACCCAAGGACATGCCGATGCCCGTGGTGACCCGTGTCACTGCGCGACGGCCGAGCTGACCGAGTGAAATTTTCCGACACCTGACGTGATGAGTGAGAACTGGGGGACTGATGTTTAAGATGAGAGCAGACGCAGACTGGCGCGCGATCCCGCTTGCGGTGTCGCTGTGCGCGCTCGCCTGCGCCACGCCGGCCATGAGCCAGACTGCGGGGCAGACCGCCGCGGAACCGGCGCCGGCAAAAAAGCGACCGGCGATATCGAACGCCAAGCCGAGTTCGCCGAACGCCACCATCAACCTGGTCAACCTGCTGGTGCAGCAGGGGGTTCTTAAGGAAGAGCAGGCCCAGACGCTGATCAAGCAGGCCGAGGACGAGGCCTATGTCTCGCGCCAGGCGGCGAAGGATGCCACTGCCAAAGCCGACGATGCGGCGAAGGCGGCAAGCGCCGCGTCGGCCGCAGCCCAGCCACCTGGAACCCGTCACGTCACCTACGTCCCCGAAGTTGTCAAAAGACAGTTACGTGACGAGATTAAGAAAGAGGTGATGGCTAAGGCACAGAAGGAAAACTGGGCGTCACCCGGCGCTTATCCGGAATGGGCGCAGCGTATCCGTTTCTACGGCGATGCGCGCGTGCGTTATCAGGGCAGCATGTTTCCGACGGGGAACGATCCGTTCGGTACGCAAAACTACAATGCGATCAATACCGGTTCACCTTTCGATCCCTTCAATGCCAATGGCATTATTCCACCATCCTATAATTCCACTCAAAATCGTGACCAATTCCGGCTTCGCGCTCGACTCGGCATGGAGGCGGATCTTTATAATGGCTTTACCGCTGGCCTGCGCATTGCCACCGGGGAGAACAGTTCGCCGATCTCGACCAACCAGACGTTCGGCAACAACGGTGGCAATTTCTCAAAATATGCGCTGTGGCTCGATCGTGGATATTTGAGCTATCAGACGTGGGATGGCGATCTGAAGATCTCCGCCGGTCGGTTTGATAATCCGTTCTGGTCGCCAACCGATCTGGTCTGGTACCGCGAGCTCGGTTTCGATGGTTTCGCCGTGCAAGCCAAGCATGAGGTGTTCGAGGGCTTCACGCCGTTTGCGGTGGCTGGCGCGTTTCCGATCTACAACACCGATTTCAATGCCGGGATCAACCTGAGCACGGATACTGCAAGGTTCCCGAGCCATGATAAATGGCTCTTTGGCGGCCAAGTCGGTTTCAACGCTCGGTTTAGCCCTGAATACACGTTCAAATTTGGCGTGGCTTATTACGATTTCACCAATGTGCAGGGGCAAATCTCCAGTCCCTGCTCGGTCAACTCGGCGTCGGATATTTGCGATACCGACCTGACCCGGCCATCGTTTGCGCAGAAAGGCAACACCTACATGCCGCTGCGCAGCATCATCCCGACTGTCGCCAACAACAACGGGCAGGGACCAGGTCTCTTTCAGTATCTTGGGTTAGTGAGCCAATACCGGCCGCTGACCGTAAGCGGCCAGCTTGATCTTGGTCACTTCCATCCTTTCCACATCGTTCTCGACGGCGAATACGTGATCAACACGGCTTTCAAACGCAGCCTCATGAATCCTGACCTCATCGTCAACAACCTTACTTCCTCGGTGAACGGTTCTCCGCAAGTGTTCAACGGCGGCAACCAGGGTTGGATGGGACGCCTGACCGTCGGCAACAAGGAGATCAAGCATCTATGGGATTGGAATGTTCACGCCGGCTACAAGTATCTTGAGTCCGATGCCACGCTCGATGCGTTCGCGGACTCCGATTTCGGCCTTGGTGGCACCAATCTCAAGGGTTACTTCCTCGGCGGTAATCTTGGTCTCAGTGAGAACGTCTGGGCGACCCTGCGCTGGATGAGTGCAAACAACATCGCCGGCACCCCCTACGCCGTCGACGTCCTGCAAGTCGATCTCAACGCCAGGTTCTAATCATGCGTATCCGCATCCATCTCGTGGTGATCGCGGCGGCGACACTCGTGTCCAGCATGGCGCTCGCCCAGTCTGAAACCGACCGCCTGCGCGAGGCCTTGCGCAGCGCCACCATGCAGACCCGTGCGCTGGAAGACCAGCGTACGGCGCTGCAAGCTAAACTTACCGACGCTGATCGCGAAAAAGCCGCGGCAAAGGCCGAAATCGACGCCGCCAAAGCGCAGGTCAAGAAGATCGAGAAGGAGCATCGTGAAGCGGTGGACGAATTCAACCAACGCCTGACCGAACGCGATCAAACCTTGGACAAGTGGAAGGCCGCCTATGAGGAGGCCGCCACTGTCGCGCGTTCCAAGGATGCCGAGCGCGCCAAGTTCGAAAGCGAAGCCACCACCTACAAGGCCAGCACCAAGAGCTGCCTGGCCAAGAACACCCTGCTGATCAAAGCCGGCAAGGACTTGGTGCAGCGTTACAAGGAAGTGACCATCGGTGACACCATCGTCGCCCGCGAGCCGGTACTGGAACTGCGCCGGGTCGAGATGCAGAACCAGCTGCAGGACACCTACGACAAGTTCCTCGATCAGAAGGAGAACCCATGACCAACGCATCCGTTCTCATCAAAGTGGTGCAATCCGCCGGCATCGCGGCCGTTGCCGCGACCGTGCTCTGCACCCCAATGGTTGCGCTGGCGCAGACGTTGACGCCGCCGGCGCCGCGCCCAGTCCAGGCGCAGGCCAAGCCGAAGCCCGCGCCACAACCGACGGCGGCTCAATCGCAGCCGGTGCCGGTGCAGGCGGCGCAGGGAACCATTTCGGGAACCACGCAAGGTCTAGCGACCGGCAAGGCAGCGGGTGGCGAGGACGTCATCGCGCGCGTCGGCAACGTCAACGTATCGGCGGACGATTTGCGCAGCTATGTAGCGGCGCTCGGTCCGCGCGAGCAGGCCGCCCTGGCCAAGGATCCGGCGTTGCTCAGCCAGGCTGTGCGCCTGCTGCTCGCCAACCGGCTGGTGCTGCAGGAGGCGCTGGCCAAGAAATGGGACCAGAAGCCCGCGGTCGCTGCGCAACTCGACCGGATGCGCGAAAGCGCAGTGGTCGAGCTTTATCTGCAGTCGGTCACGACCCCGCCCGCCAACTTTCCCAGCGATGATGATGTGCAGAAGGTCTATGACGCCAATCGCAGCGCCTTCCTGATGCCGCGCCAGTTCCAATTGGCGCAGATCTTCATTGCTGCGCCAAAGGAGGCCGACAAGGCTGCCGAGGACAAGGCCAAGCAAGAGCTCGATGACGTCGTCCGCAAACTGAAGGTTCCTGGCGCGGATTTTGGCGCCATTGCCAGCTCCAGCAATAACGACGCGAAGGACGGCGGCGATCTTGGCTGGGTCGCCGAAAATCAGATCAGGCCCGAAATTCGCACTCAGGTGATGGGGCTCACAAAGAATACCGTGTCCGATCCGGTCAAGCTCGACGACGGCTGGCACATCCTCAAGCTGATCGATACCAAGGCATCCTACACCCGCACGCTACCCGAAGTCCGCGAACAGCTCGTGCAGCAAATTCGCTCCGAGCGCGCGACCATGCTGCGGCGCGCTTATCTCGCGGATCTGCAAAAGCAGAATCCGCCGGTGCTCAACGAACTCGCGTTGTCGAACCTGCTCGACAACTCCCGAAAATAACATCTGGAGAATTCCATGACTGATGCCGTCATCACTAAGCTCTCCCTCGACACGCTGCGCGAGGGTTTCCAGAGCGCCGGTTACCGCGTCGAGGCGCTGACCGATCCGGTCGCCAATATTCAATATTTGCGATCGGCGACCGCGGGCCTGGCGTTCGATATCCGTCCGGGCAACCAGTTCGTCGGCGAAGAGCAAGCGTTTGCCGACGTCGCTCTTGTCGCAGCGCTCCAGGTGCAGGGTGAATTGCCGCTCGATCTGGTCAATCGCTGGAATGCGACCCGCCGTTTCGGACGACTGCAGGTCAGCCATCCGTTCCTGGTATTTTGCCTCGATGTCTCGGTCGCCGGCGGTGTCGCGCCGAATTATCTGCGCGGGCAGATCGAAATCTGGGATCGGCTGGTCCAGGAGTTGATTGCCTATCTGCGTGAAGAACTGCGCAAACTGGGCGCGACCAATGGTGCGACGGCCCCCGTCGCGCAACCAGCGGCAAAAGCCGAGGAACCGGCGCTCGATCGTGCTGCGGATCTTGGTGCACCCGCCACTATTCAGTAAGTCGCGGGAGTGACGCGGACCGCACCACGGACAACCGGGCGTGCGCCGCGATGGATGACGATATGGTGAAGAACAGCGCGAACCAGGGCGGGCGGTGGGGTGGGCTGTTCGGCTGGCTCGGCACCGTCACAGGGCTGCTGGGGGCCACTGTGACGACCGGGACAACGCCGGCGGTTGCGCAGCGAAGTGACTACCGGGCCGCGGCGTCCGCACCTGCAGCGTGGCAGGCGTTCGCCCGGCAGTTGCAAGGCCGGTTCCAGCAACGCCTCGCGGCCGATGATGATGCCGCTCAACTGTTTCACGCTCAGCTCGAACAGCGCACCGGGTCCGGAGGCACCGCGCCGGTTGCGGTTACCGTACGCACTTGGATCCAGCCTGACGGCAGGATCGAGCGCGTAGAATTCGAGGGCCTTGATCAGGGTGCTTCAATCAACCTGCGCACGCTGCTCATCCGAGGCGATGTTGGCGCGCCACCGCCTGACATGCTGCAGCCTCTCCACCTGCGATTGACCCTTCGCCCCAACGACCAGCCGGCGCAAGGGAAATAGCATGTCGAAGGCCGCTCGCAGCTTGCCTCCGTTTCGACCGTGCTTCGCGTCCGGATGGCTGGTGGCATGCGCTCTGTTTGCCGGCGTTGTTCTTGCGCCTGTGGCCGCTTTTGCCGAGGCGTCGACGCCGTCGACCTCGTTCGATACCCGCTTTGCGGCGATCGAAGCGCCGCCGCAAGCCGATGATGCGACGCCCAAGAGACCATCCGATCCGCACAAGAACATCGAAAGTTCCGCAAAGGATGACGCGCCCGCGCTACGCGGCCTTGATGCACGCGCGCGTTATCGCGCGCTGATCGAGAAGGCGGTGACGGGGACGGGCCTTGCGCCGGAAATCGCGGAAGCGGTGATGGGCGTGGAAAGCGGCTACAATCCCGGTGCCATCGGAGGCGTCGGCGAAATCGGGTTGATGCAGATCCTGCCATCGACAGCCCGGATGCTTGGGTTCAACGGCTCGCTCGCGGATCTTGCGGGGCCGGAGACCAATATCCGCTATGGCACGATGTATCTCGCGCAGGCATGGCGTCTTGCCGGCGGCGATCTCTGCACTGCGGTGATGAAATACCGGGCTGGCCACGGCGAAACCCGGTTCTCCTATCTCTCGGTCAATTATTGCCTGGCGGTGCGGTCCAAGCTCGTTGCCCGCGGGTTCCAGGTCACGGGCAACGTTCCAGTCGCTACTTTCGGTCAACCGGGTGGTGGCGGCGGCAGCAGTTGCGGCCGCAGGTGCCGTGGCCTCGGTGGGTCGCAGATCGGAAGGGTCGATCTCGCAGCACTCAATACCCGGCTCAGTGCGATTGTGGTTCAGGTGCGGGGAGGGCGATAGGACCGCATTGATCTCGCCGCCGCCGGTGACCATTTTTCGGTAATTCGTCTTCGGACAATGTGGTGACGACCGATCGGCTCGCGAGGAGCTTTCGATGAGAACAATCATCTTTGCTACGGCAATTGCGGTCGTTGTGGTCATGCCCGCACAAGCGGAAGAGCGAACCGCGCTGCCGGAAATTATTGTCGGCGCGCCGCCGCCGAATGCCCCCACCGTGGGGCCGAGCGTTTCGCCCGGAGCGGGCGTCTCGCGCGGGTCGCCGGAGCGTTGCGACGGCGGGAGCGGTAGCGAGCGATCGTTAGGCTGCCTCAACCAAAAGCTGAAACAAGAGGTCAATCGCGTGAATCCGCCTGTAACAAATACGCCACCGATCGACGCCAAGTCTTCTGATCCGAAAATCGGTGTCGTGAACATTCCCGGCGTTCAGCAGCAATATGGCCGGAATTTCGGAGTTTCCGTCTATCCCTACCGGCCCCCTGCGCCGGTTTATGTGTCACCGCTTGGGCATCGATGAATGGGGATGGCGCAGGGCGGCCGTTCGCTTGAGGTCGCGACGGCGCGACACACAACCATGCGATTCGCCATGGACGGCGGTAAGGTGTGATGATACGCGGTTTGATCTTGCTGTGCGGGTTCACCGCGTTTGCCGCCGTGCCCGTGCGGGCCCAGTTCTGGCAGCCTGTGCAGATGCACGACCACGTCGCGCCGCAACCACTGTCGCGGTCTCCGGAGTCCGCCGGCGGCCGGCGTGAAAAGTCCGGCACGGCGTTTTTTGTCGATAATTCGGGATCAATGATAACGGCCCGTCACGCGGTGGAGGATTGCCTGCGGGTCGTGGTCGACAAGGAAGGCCGCACCCTTGCGGCACGTGTTGTCGCGCTGTCTGACCGATTTGATATCGCCCTGATCAAGGTACCCAGGACGCTCGGACTCGCGGCGGTGTTTCCGCGCAACGTCACCGCGGTCGCAAACCGCATGGTGTTCGTGTCTGCCTATGACAAGCTGTCGGGCATGCAGGCCGGCGGCGGAACCCTTGCCAATGCAACCGTCACGCCGAATTTCGGCGGTAGCGAAGCTGGTTATCTCGTGATCGATTCCAACGTCACGTTCGGCGCGAGCGGAGCACCGGTGCTGGATAGCCGCGGCCTGGTGGAAGGCGTGATCAGCCGCCGCACCATGGTCAACCGTGTGCTCGCGGTGGGGGCCGCCGAAGCCAAGACATTTCTTGCCGGAAATGGTGTCCGCTTCGACGAGGACGACAGGCCTCAGCTAGCGGGCAGTGCGTCGCGTGCGAACCGCGCCGCTTCGATCTCGGCCCGTGTCACCTGTCTGCAAAATTAGACGTTCAAAGTCGGGATCTTCCCGCCTTGCTCTTAATCTTCAGGTCTGTTGCTCCAATGCTCATTGTCAGTTCGCGGTTCGGAATGCGGTGGCGGCCGATCGTCGTGGCGCTCGCGTTATGTGCCGGGTTCCTGCTGCATCCGGCTTCTGTGTCGGGTCAGAGTCTCGACTATCGTGACCCGAGCAAGGCGCCGCCGTCGTGGGCGCAGTTTGCGAAACTGGTGCAGTACCGGTTCGAAACATGGATCGGGGCCGATAACGAAACCGCAAATCGGTTTCGTGCCTACGCAAGCGAGCGGGCCGGCAAGGACGACGGATTGCCGCAGTCACTGGTGGTCAAGGCCTGGCTCAATCCCGATGGTACGGTGGAACGGGTATCGTTTCCCGCGCTGAAGGACACCCGCGCGGATGCGGATTTGCGGACGATCCTGACGCGGGGCAACATCGGCGAAGCGCCGCCACCTGAAATGCTGCAGCCGCTTAATTTACGGTTTTCGCTCAATCTCAAGCGATAGCTGACGACGGGAGAGGCGGACCGCCAGCACGCTCGACGTGCCGGCGAACGATGAGCGCCGCCGCAAGGATGACGGCAAACAGAGCAGTATCTCACCGACGACGAGATTGAGTCGGTAGAGGGACGTGCATACGGATTGATAGCCTGGACTCATCACGGTGCGCGATTGCCGCGTGTTTCCACGCCTTTTTTCCGGGCGTGCTCTGTGTGCATCGCGGCGTCGCATGCGTCGAAATGTCGACAGCGAGTCGATATTTTGAAGTTTGTCATCGAGAATGGAGGCGGTGAAGTTGTTCCGCTGACTCTTAGTCAGCGGGTCCCAGGTTCGAGCCCTGGTGCGCCCACCAAATGCGTCAATCTGTCGCGACTGTTCATTCGTTTGAAAATCGAGACGACGGGGGGCCTTTCAAACGGCTTTGGCGAAGTTGTAAGCTCCCTACAACATCATGGAATGCTTGGATCGGAGGCCCTCGTACCCCACGCGACCGCTCCCCAAAGTGAATGATGAGTTGGAGCGCGAATAGTTTTAAAACTTTCCACTCCGACAAGCTGGGCTTTTTCATTGCGACAAACGTTCGCTTATCGCGGGAGGCACCTGATGCGCTTCAACCGCGCTTCCTGCTTGGCTCATCATCGTTGCCATGCGCGCCTGGCCGACTGTCACGCACCCCTCCCTTGGCTTCGAAAAGTGAGACTTTCCCGATGGCCAAAGTGACCAATGGGGAGGCGAGGGCGCGAGCCGCGTCGATGGCTCGGCGGGCGCCTTCTTTACGCCTACCGGGTTTGCCGGCGATTTTGCAATCGAGGCTGGTGCCGGGCGGACCATTAGTCTGTGCGCGGGCGCAATAGTGGTTTGCCGAACCGGGCGGCACGCCGGCGGTTCAAAAACGTTGCGCCTTCGGGTGCCATCGATGATGATCGCTGTCGACCATGCAAGGCACCAAGAACGGCGGCGTCATGAGCAGCTATACGCAGGCGGATCAGGTTCCCCAAAAGTCGGCTGACGACAACGCTCCGGCCGCTGTCGTCGGGACCGTGGGCATGTCACTGAATGAAAGCCCGCGCGTACAATTGTTGCTGCAAATGCGCCAGGAGCTCGATCGAAGTCGCGGGGTCCAATTACAACGTGTATTGCAGCGTGTCTTGAATCCGGGAAGGCAAGATGCTGACCTGCCGCGCGAGGCCCGGCATGTGGTGCAGCACAGGGACAGCCGCGCGCCGCCGACGCTTGAGAAGAATGACGGGATCGCTGTCGAGGCAGACAGGGGACAGGCGGCCTTGCAAACGAAATCAGTCGACCGGAACGCCTACGCGCTGTCGTCGGTTGCGCACGGTCTCGGGACCATCCAGCTTATGGACCCCAACGATATCAAAGTGGGGCAATGGTACGAGATCGATGATGTCGTCGGCCCAAGATATCTCAAGACACGACGATTTCCTCTTGGCGGGGACCCAACCTGGGAATTTTACGCGCAGCCGTTGGGCCTGGCGCGAGGCGAGACGCCGCTGGTCATTAGAGATGCCGATAATATCCTGAGGCGCGTCGAAGAACCGCCGGCCGTACGGGCGCAGGAGTGGGGAAGGGGAGTATCAGATCGCAAGATTTTCGGCCTTGATGGCAAGAACAAAGACGCGGTCATGGCGGCAATCAAGGTGGGATACCGCTGCTTCGACGCTGCCAAGACGTATGGTTTCAGTGTCGGTGATTTGGCGGCCGCCTGCGAGGAAGCAGGATTGGCGCGGGGAGACTTCAAGGTCGTATACAAGGTCGGTCACGCTGCCACCAAGACGTTCATCGAAGATGTCATCAGGGAAGCTCTGGAGCGCTTGGGTTACATAGACATTCTGATGGTTCATGAGCATACCGAGGATCTTGCGGCGAACATTCGAGCAATCAACAAGTATATCGCGATGGGCCTGGTGAAGGCAGGCGGCCTTTCGAACGTGTCCGGTGATGATTTGGATGGCATAGATGAATCGGAACTGGAACATATCATCATGCTTCAGGATTCATTGGAAACCATAAAGGCCGAAACGCAGGTGGGCAGCGGATTGCGCGCCCGCGACAAGCTCGAAACCGCCGGCAACAAAATCATCGACAGCGTTTATGGCCTCCGTGCCGGTCTTGCTTTTACGTCGGAGGAAGCCGAGCAACTGCAAAAACTGGGTGTCAACGAAACCCAGGCGCGGACGATCTGGGCGTCGCATTACGGTTTCGGCGAGGTGGCGAGCTCGAGCAATCCTGAACGCATCGCGCAAAATTTTCAGACACCACGAGTCGATGAGTTGGCGGTTGAAGCGATTGTCAGCTTGATTGATGGGAAGCTGAGCGCGCCGGCGCAGGACGAACAGGACCTCGATTGGCAACACCCAGCTCTCGGAGAAATCTACCAGGCTGCAATGACCAATGCCCAGGGCAATAACCTGCACGGATTCTTCATCGCGCTATCCGAGATAGTCCCGCGTCATAAGGGTTTAGAAAGTTGGCTATCTACGATCTGGCAGCTGAAGCTTACGGCACAAAATGACTCCCTGAATAAAATTTATGATAAAATAACCTGGCAAAGACTCCTTAAAGGAGATCCGGACCTGGGCTACGCGTGCAATAGCAGCGATCTTCTTCGTGCCATCGCTGCCGATGTGAAAAGAATTAATGAAGGATAGCATAGTTTGTCGGGGTTTGCTCGGGGAGCCGCTTCCCAAGACCGGCATGCTCGAGCCAGCCGTGACGAAATAGTTGCGTCTTCAGGCGCCATCGATGATCATAGCTGCGGATCAGGCGCGGCAGCACGGACGGGTATCGTGAGCGGCTATGCACACGCGGATCGGGCGCAGGCTCTGCAACAGTCAGCCGACGGGAGCGATCCGGCCGCTGTTGCCGAAACTATGGGCGTGTCGTTGAACCATAGCCCGCGCGTGCAATCGCTGCTGCAGATGCGGCAGTCGCTCGATCGAAGCCCGCGTGTCCAGTCACAGCGCGTGTTGCAGCGTGTCCTGAACCCGGGAAGGGCGACAGGTGCTGCCGATCGTTCCGCATCTGATGTGGCCGGTAGTCGAGACGATAGGATCGTCCAGCGGACCATCTCATATATCCCCCTCAGCAATCGCGTCGAATTCTTCAACGATGCTGCGGAGACACAGCGGTTTCTCGCTGAATATACGCCCCGGCGTTACGGGCGCATCGTCAGCGAGTGGCAGTTGCTGCATCCCACTGCAGGTTCCGAGGTCTTGACACAGCAAATCGTCGCCGCACTGCAGGTGATGATCGACGAGCATGATGACTACCGCCTCGACAGCGGAGATTGGTCTGCGTTCAAGCGTTTTCTCGACCAACTGCGGGCTCTTCTCGGTCTCGGGGAGGAAAACATGCAGCTGGATCCGGTTGGATTTCCAGCCACCGATGTGCGCGGCGAATCCGCTCCGGAGATGTTCGATCCACCGTCGGTCGAGCCGGACACCGTCCCATTCTGGAATGCGTTCAATGAAAAGCATGGAGCTAACCTTGTCCCGCTGCGAAACCTGATCGTGGAACTGAGCCAAAAATGGAGAGCAGGTGAGAGCTCCGATTGGGACGGGACGATTTTCCGTGAGGCGTTGGAAAGGTTCAGTGAACGCGCCGGGTACCAGTATTTCCCGCCACTGGGGGTGGAACAATCCGAGCCGATCAAGAGCTTGTTGCTGGGCCAAGACACCGCGACCGCTGTGGATCCCCCGATTCCTGCACAGGACATCTCTTCCGATGCGGCGCGCGAAATCGTTATCGCTCTCGATGGATATGCAACGGCCGGAGTGCAGCAGATCCCAAAGCGGGACAAACCGGAGATCGATCTGTCGGGGGAGCGCACCGCGATCCTTGTCCGGGCGGTTAGCGACATTCTCGAAAGTTACGGCGTCAAGATGCTCTATGCCACTGCTTTCCATGGCCACGATACGAGGGCGCTCGACAACCTCCGGAACGCGCGGCTGCACCATGCGACAGCGCGTTGGGGCAACGCCAGTCCGGAAGCCAAGGAGAGTGCTGCGGAGAAGGCGTTGCACTGGACCATGTCCAGCATCCCGCAGGTCGAACATGTGTTGACCCAGGTGCAGCAGCGATCGCATGGGGAATCCTCCATCGGCCGTGTGCGGGAGGCCTATGCGCAAGCGATCTGGAACGAGCGCGAGAAACCGGGCGTCAAGGCCATCCTGGCCAAGCTGGCCCAACTTCGATTGAGTTGGGGCCCGATCACCTATGGCCCGGATATCTACATCGAAGCCGACAAGACCAAGATCTCGCTTGAGGACCAGTGGGAGCTCTATCAGACCTTGATCCACGAAGCCCTGCATAGCGCCGAACATCCGGCGTTCGCGGACTTTCTCGCCAATGCACTGCCTGAAAGCATCGAGTCGGACGTGCGCGAAGGGATCGTCGAATATCTCGCGCGGGTGATCTGGGCACGCGTCATGAGCAACGTGGTTGAGAAGACGGGTGCAGGGACGCCGCCATCTGCCCAAGGTCAGCTTGCGACCACGAAGGCGCGCATCGCAAGGATCAAGGAATCGACCCACTATGGTCCGCAGGTGGAGATGATGCAAAGAATCGTCGCGCTGCTGGATAGCGGTGAGAAGCGACTGGAGGCGGCTTATTTCTACGGCAATGTCAAAGCGCTCCTTCCCCGCATGGTTGAGCCGGTTGCGACATCGGAGGAAGACATGTCGGACGAGGACGACGAGGGATCTGACGACGACAGCATGTAAGAAAGGCCCTGTTGAGCCCGGCCCGTTCCGGGTCACGCATCGCCTCTCAGCTCAGGAACTTGCCGTCCTTGTGCAACTCCCGTCTCACGCCGTAAATCATGTCTTCTGCAAGGATCAGTTGCGGGCTGCGCGTGACGGCTTGCAGGCAGGCATAGCGCAGCACATTGATGATGCTGCCGCCTGATAACTCGTATTCTCGCGCTAGTTGTTCCAGGTTCACGTCGGACGCGAGGTGATAGGGCTTGTCCCTGAAGTTATCCTCCCACAGGCGCAGCCGCTGCTCGGCATTCGGCATGCGGAACAAGGTGACGGACTGGAAGCGCCGGGTGAAGGCCTCGTCGAGCTGGGTCCGCAGATTGGTGGCGAGAATGACGACGCCAGGAAAATCCTCGATCCGCTGCAGCAGGTACGACACCTGTTGATTGGCCGCGCGGTCGTTGGCGTTGCGCGTTTCTGTGCGCTTGCCGAACAGGGAATCCGCTTCATCGAAGAACAGGATCCAGTTCTGGTGCTGAGCATGGTCAAACAGGCTGGCCAGATTTTTCTCGGTCTCGCCGATGTATTTCGACACCACCTTGGACAGATCGATGCGATAGACCGGCAGCCCGGTCATCTTGCCGAGCAGGGATGCGGTCAGCGTCTTGCCGGTCCCCGGCGGTCCATAGAACAGGCTGCGGTAGCCTGCCTTGAGCCGCTTCCTCAGCATCCAGTCGTTCATCAGCATGTCGTGGTTCTTCACCCACGTGATGATGTCCTGCAGGTCCTGCCGCGTCGCCGCGTCGATCACGAGATCGTCCCATTCGAACGGCGTGGTGATGAGCTGCGCCGGAAATTCCGGACTGTAGGGTGGCTGAAAGGAAAGGCCGGTGGTGAGGCGCTCGACATACTCGGCGGTCAGACGCAGCGCGGACGACAGCGGCGGCTCGTCCTGATGACGGTGATCGAGCACCATGATGTTGTGGCTGCGGAAGTAATGCTCGCTGCTGAACAGATGATGGAAGCGCAGGCGTGCCCGGGTGTTGCTGCCCGCCAGCATGAACATGGTGGTCTCGCCGGTGGGCAGGAACCCGCCATGGGATTGACCGGTGAGACCGCCAAACTCCGTGAAGCGGCGCTGGACCGATTGATTGTGGATCAGGAAGGGATCGAGGATCTCGGGCTTGATGTGCGGGATGTAGGCGAGAATCAGGGCCAGGCGCTCGGCGGCGCCCATCTTGAAGGCCTGGATGACGGTGGCATAGGGCGCTTTGCTGCGTGACAGGGACGGGGGCGCGATATGGTCGAGCGGGTCGGGCCCGGCCGTTTCCTGGCCATGATGTTTGAAGCGCGAGTCCAGGATGTCGCGGAACCAGGCGATTTCGCGATCGATGACGGCGGCGTTGTCGGCCAGTCTTTCGGTGCTCATGACGTTACCAGTTCACATGAAGGGGTTCCGGCATCCAGGCGTGAAACAGAATGGAAATGCTCCATGGCACCTGATCGACCAGCACGTCGACGGTCTTGCGCTGAACCCGCAGTTTCCAGCCGTCATCGAGGCGCTGCAGCTTTCCCTCGCGCTGCAGGAACGTTTCGCGCAGGCCGGTGACCGAAGTGCTGGCGATGATCGGCCAGCTCGCGATCATGGATTTCAGCAGCGACTCGCACAGCCTCGTCTCGTCGTCCGTCGGCGTGATCTCGCGGGCGACCGGCGTGGAGATGGGCACCCCGCACAGAACCTTGTTGAGTACCAGCAGCGGCTCTGGTGCCGCGGTGCGTCCGTCGACCAGATACTGCAACAGGTGAACGGCTCGCGAGATCGCTTGCCGGTCCCGCAGGCGCGGGCGGCCTTTGTCGTTTTGCCCCAGCAGGTCAAGCTTCTGGAACAGGTGCGGCAGAAACGGGCTCGTCAGCACCAGGCCGGCATTGCCGATATAGATCGGCTCGCCGCCGGCCCGAGCGTCCTCCGCAAGGAGGCTGAAAGCGGTCTTCGTGTTCAACCGATTGCCTTTCGGCGTGGCGGGACGCAAGTGGGGCGCATTCGGTGGTTTGCCGGTGTCGTTGGCCGGCGCTTCAGCGGCTGAAGGGTCGAAGGCGGTAGTGGCTTTCGAGATGCTGGGGTGGGTCCGGCCGAGGGCGGCGACCAGCTGGGTGTGGCCTGCGGCCTGGGCGAGGCGGCCTGCCTGCACGAACCATCGTGCGGCGAAGTCTTCGGCGACGGCGGCGCTGCGCGCGAGAAAATCGGTCACGAGTTGCTCGACGGACCTGTCGGCGCTCTGGTGTTCGGCTAGGAAGTCGAGCAAGGCACCCCAGAGCTGCGCGTGGGGGCTCGCAGATCCATGCGGTGCGCTCTGCCGCCAGGCTGCGACCAGAATCTCCGCGGCCGTCAGCAGGGCGTGGTGCTGCTTCGGCTCGATCAGATAGGCGAGCCGCGCCAGGGCCGAACCTGGCAGGACTTGGATCCATCGTTCGCGTTGCCGCCGGTCGGCGACAGCTTGTCGGACGACATCGGCGACCTCATTCATATTGGAGTCGAGCATGCGGCCGAGCGCATAGGTCAGCATATCGGCGGAAAACCGGTCCGATCCCGCCGCGTCCGCTGCTCCGGAAAGGTCCGGACTGTCGTCGCGTAGAAAGGCGAGAACGGCGTCTTCCAGCCTGGGGGTGGCATCGGTCCGCGAGGGGCTTTGCGTCTGCGCAGGGGCGCCGAAATTCCATTGGTCGTTGGCGATGATCGCGGCAAAGGAATCCGCTTGCGTCGCCAGCAGCGGGCTCGATTGTCGCCATAGGGGGAGCGCTCGCGCGAGCGCTGCGCGTGCCTGGTCCGGCAGCGGCTCACCAAATAACACGTTTAGCAGGCGGCGCAGGAAGTCTGCCGTGAGCCGCCGGCCGGTGGCCAGGCTCAGTACGCCTTCGAGCAGCAGCTCACCGTGGATTGGATCGGCGTCGAAACGGCGACCCGGCGACGGCGCTGCAAGGGAGCGAACGATGGCGTGCAGCACTGCAGCCTCGGCCGGGTAAAGCGCGTCGATGACGGCCTGGAGAACGTTCGCGGAATCCTGCCGCGCCAGCGCGGCGCGCAGGTCCCGCTGCTCACCGGCCGCCTGGAGGAAATCCCGGGCATCGTCCGGATCGCGCGTCATCAATGCCTTCAGGAGCGTGGCCGTTGTCGGTTCGGCGGGCAAGACATCCGCGCCAGCACGAAGTCGTCCGGTCAGCACGGATTTGATGGCGTGAGGGGCGGCGTTCGACAAGTCGTCGGCGAGGATCGGCCCGACGGCGGCCCCAGGCGCGGATCTGGAAGTCAGTTCATCGAGGTCGACGACACGGCCGTCGAGCATGGCGGCGATGACGCTCGCGTAGAAGACGCGTCGATCGTTGGCTTGGTCGGCGAAGGTCATCAGCGACGAGCGGAAGGGGCTGTCCGTTTCTCCCGGCGGCGGGAGCAAGCGCAGCAGCAGTGCGAGCAGAGTGTCCTCGGGTAACGCGTGTGCGAGGCGCGTGGCCATGATCGCCTGCTCGCCGACCGGGACGCCAGCGACGATTGATTGTAGCGCGGCGGGTGACAGCCGGAGGAGATCGGCAAAACTGCGCTCGACGGTAATGTGGGTGTCTCGCAGGAGCGCGGCCCATGGCAGCAAGCCGTATCGCAGCACATAACGCAGGGTCTCGGCCTGATCGTAGGCCGCGAACGCGCGAATCGGGGCGCTGATCAGGGCATGAGCGCGGTCATCCCGCGCTGGCACCGAAGAGCTGGACTCGTCCGGCAGGACGGCCTCCACATCGGGGCGCACCGCAGCGACGATATGACGATGCATCGCTGCGAGGTTCAGGCTTCCGGTGGCGTGACCGAGCAGATGGTCCAGGGCGGCGACCCACAGCGCATCTTGTGTCGCCGCCGCAGAGCCGGCGGGTTGTTGGTCTTGGCTGATGCGCCCGATCAAGTCTGTGATCGCCGCTTGATGTGCCGGCGCCATCAGCGCCAGCAGCTCGGCCGGTTCCATGTCCAGGAGCAGCCGGTTGATGAGCGCCGAGAGGGGAAGGCCCGCCCGGCGTGCAAGGCGCCGAAGCAGATCGGCGACGCTGGTCACACCCGTGGTGGCCGCTTCAACCAGCAGATCTCGCAGCCGGGCGCCGGCGTCGGCAGCCTCCCAGCCGGCCAGCATTCGCCGGTGGGACAGATAGTTGTCGAGATCGCTTTCATGGTCGGCCTCGACCTCTGCGTCACTCCGCGACGGATCGAGGGGCCACAGCACGCGGTCATCGGCGAGCTCGCGGATGATGCCCAGCAGCGAGGATGCGGGGGCTGGATGGGCCTCGACCGCCTGCAATCCCAGCTGCAACGTCCGGGACAAATCGGCAAGGTCGAGACCTTCGCGTTGTGCGATGTCTTTCAGCAGCGAATGCACGAAGCTCTTGCGGTTGAACTGCGTGCCTGGGTCGCGCACGACGTAGGTCAAACTCAGAATCCACAACAGCTGCGCGAAGCGATCGTCGGTGAGCGGCATCAGCGGGGCGGCGCGATGGGCCCGCCTGATGTCGGCGAGGTAGGTGAGGATGAGCGCCGCATGTTCATGATCGAGCAGATTGAGCATCCGCTGCAGCGTTGCCTCGCTGAGCGCGCCGACGAGCCGCTGGATCAGGCCGCTGCGCGCGCCGTGCCGGCGGATGAGGTCGCGCAGACCGTCCGGCTCGGCTTGCAGGAGCTCCAGCACCCGCTGTTCGGTCGACCGGGCCGGGCCGGAGGACGGCCACGTTCCATGCAGGAGAAACTGCGTGAGAGACGCCAATCGCGAAGTCGCGCCGCCGTGCCCGAGCGGCGGGGCGAACTCTCGCGCCCGCTTATCCCAAGCTTCCGCGGTCGCCTCGTCCCGTGAGCTTTCGGTATCCTCCGCAGATAGCTCTTGCAGCAACTCATTGAGGACCGCGGGTAGGGAAGATGTCAGCGATTGATGCCGTTCCGTTTCATCCAGGCCGCGCTGGAGTGTCTTGACGAGGTCGCCATAGTCGAGCGTAGCGGATTGCGCGACCCCTTCCAGCAGCCATCGCAAGAAGCTCTTGCGATTGAAGTGCGATCCTGGATCGCGGAGCACGTAGCTCAGAACCAGAACCCACAACAGCCGTTTGAGTTCATCGTCATGCAGGCCCAGCAGCGGTTCGATACGATGGATGTGCCGGAGATCCAGCATATAGGCCAGGATCAGGGCGGCATGCTCGGGCGCGAGCAAATGCAGCAGGCGTCCGATTGATGTCCCATCCAGCTGCAGGACAATCCGTTCCAGAAAACGCTGGTCGTGTGCGTGGCGTCGCATCATGGCGACGAGGTTGGCCGGATCGCGGCTCGACAGTTCCAGCACGAGTTCTTCTGCCGAAAATGTTTGGCCGCTGGCCAGGAATTGCAGCGTCCCACCCAGCAAATAGTGCTCAAGCAGATCGAGCTGGGACATCGTCTCCGGCTGCACCCGGACATCTGCCGACGCGTCATTGGAGGCGCTTCGCAGCGCCTGTTCCACGGCGTCGCGCAACGCCGGATAAAGAGCATCCTCGATCGCCTGCTCGAGATTTTCGATGGGCAGATCGCCGAGATCGATGTCGAGCCGCGCGATCTTGATGCGCTGGCCGAACGGCGCAAGCTCGTCGAGCACCCGTTCGATCAGCGGCAGGATGCGTCGCCGGTTGATGTCCGCGATGCCGGGCTGCAGCGCCAGCGCCAGTGCCTCGCTGTCAACGTCAAAGTCGAGGATCTGTTGCCGGATCATATGCCGCACGTCTATGGCTCCCGCGCTTCGCCAGCGTCGTCGGCATCACCTTGATGCCTTGCGAGAAAGCGGCGCAGACGCCGCGAGGTGACGACGATGCTCTCCCTGTCTCCGCGCCGAAGCGCCCACCGCCAGGCATCGTACAGCGTCTTGAAATGCCGCATCTCCCGGAAGCGCAGGAAGCAGTAGTCGACCACGATATGGGCAGGGCTGTTCTGCCGGATCACCTCATGGACCCATCTTCGATAATCATCAGGGTCGACCCCGTCATCGGGGCTCGCGAGCACGGCCGTCATCGTGAAACTGTAGACGAACGGGGTCGGCTCCACCTGCTCGCCGTGGTGCGGCTTCGTGTCTGGCTCGTCGAGGTTGCCCTCCCAGCGACCGAACCGCAACAGCGTGTGCTCGACGATGTGGAGCTCGTGCGCGTGGCGGCAGAGCTGGCCTGCCAATTCGATCAGCTGATCGACCACGATGCGCGCCCGCTCCTGATCGGCATATCTGCCGACAAAGTACCACCGGGTCTGGTCGTGCGACCTGCACACGACGGCGATGCCTTCGCGTCCCGGCAGCGATCCGATCCGGCAGTTTCCAGGGATTGCGGCGGCACGCAGGAAATCTCCCGTCACCTTTTGCCCGCGCAGGGGTGAGGGATGCATGGCGTCGTCGCGTACGACCCTGGGCTGCTCGTCCACCGACGGTGGGGCGACGGACGTGTCCTCGGTGAAGTCCGTGTCGTCGCCGAGCGGCCGGCCGATCGAGGCCTCGGCGTCGGAAGCCACAATCTCGATCGCCAGCTCCACGAAAACATCTTCGTGCCTGTGAGACTTGTGCAGGTCCATGCCGAGCTGAATGCGACTCTTGATTTCCATGCCGGCGATATTGGCGGGCGATGCAGGCGCGAGGTAATCGAAGCCACGTCCGCGGCCGCGTGTGCTCGCGACCAAGCGATGCAGCAGCGCAAGCTTCGCATCCATCTCCTGCTGACCTGCTGCCGGCTGCTGCCCTCCATTGCGTCCGTCTTCGGCGAGCGCCAACGAGCCGAGCGTTTCACCACTCAGCGCGAGCAGGAAATCCAGAAAGCGATTGCGGCGCGCGATCACCGGGTCCTGGCTGCGCACGATGGCCGCAAGGCCGTCGCGGTAGTCCGGTCGCAACAGCGGCTCCACGTCCGGAACGGAGCGATTCAGGTATTGATAAAAGTAGGTTTGCGAAAGATCCCGCTCGGTCGAGAACAGATCCTTGGCATGGCTCAGCTGAGCGAGAAAGTTGGCGAGCAGCTGATCGTAGACCAGGAGATAGCCCTTGAGTTGCTTGGCCTGGGCCTGGCGCGTCGGCGTGGGATCGTCGGGAAGCCCATTGCTGTTGATTCCGTATGTGTTCGGATACTGGTTCTGGATCGAATAGTACGACCTGACGTCGTGGTAACGGCCCTGCGGAACGGCAAAGTGTTGCAGATATTGCGGCATCAGCGGGTAGGTCCGCCGATAGCCGGCCCACAACCGGTCGAGCTCGCGCCGGACCCGCGCCGGATCGGGTTTCACCTCGATGCCCTTTCTATACAGTCGAATGGTGTAGCCATCGCGGCTGGGACGGGTGTCGAGCTGCGGGATGTCCTTGGCCGGCACCGGAATCAGCTCGCCGCCGCTGTAGCTGTGGTCGTCGTCGCCGACACGCACCCATACGTCGCGTAGGCCGGTGACGCCCGGCGTGCGAACCATCACGCGAACGATGCCCGACACCGGGATCTCGGCGGCCTTCGGCGTAAGCTGATCGTCGCTGATGAAGCCGTTGCGCAGCAGCGGGCCATTGAAGACGGCATCCGTCGTCATGCCGGCGGCCAGCAGGCTGTCCAGCGGGCGGCGCCGCAACTCGGGCGCGAGGAAATTGCCAAGATTGAACAGCAAGGCCGCGAGGATCGATTCCGGCGTGCGGCTGTCGTCGATGCTCGCCGCGGCGCCGACGCGCATCACGAGCGGCTCGAGAATGTGGATGGCGTAAACGTCCTCGCAGAGATTGCGATGCCGGCAATAGACCCGTTCCGTCCGCGCGCTGATGGCATCGGGCTGGAAGTCCCCGTCGCATGCGCAAGGATCGGCCCCAGGCGCGTAAAGCGCGATATCGTAGAGGCCGTTGACGGGCTCGGCGTCGGTCACAGGGTGGGGCGTCAGCCAGGCATTGGCGACGCCCTCGACCCGGTCCACGATAAGCTTGCGGTAGTCGTTCTGGGTCAGGGGATTGCACGGCAGGATGCGGCGCGGAACGAATAGCGCCTGCCGCCGGGTATCGATGCGGCCGCTGCGGGGATCGATCAGCAGTGCATCGAGCGGGAATTCGGCGCGATAGGACAGGTCGGTGAGCGCGTAGCAGAGCTGTTCGAGGGTGGTGACACCAGGGTCGTGCTCATTGTAATCGGTCCAGATGTCGCCAGCCAATTGCTGAATAAGTTCCGTACCCGCCTGCTTGAGCCAGGTGTAGTCGAGCCCCTTGTTGGCGGGCGTCGCAGGGTTTATCGAAGATTTCTCCAGGTTCATGGCTCTCTTGACGCTACGTTCGGCACTACTGAAATTTATGCAAATGACCGCCTTTAGGCTCAACTTTCCGCATGTTGAATGATCAAACTGAAGTGCGCCCTGCTATTTCTGCTTGCTGCTTCCGTATCTGAGATGCTCGTCGATCCGCCGATTTCCGAGAATCAATCGCGCTCCCCTTTCTTCCTCTCTTTTCAGGGTTTTTTTCACCCTGGAAGTTCGGGGTGCATCATCCTGCTCTGATTCTTTCTTCGGGATCGGCGCTAGCCGCTCGATGTGTTCGCGCTCGCCGTCGCCCATCAAACGGTCCAGATCTGCATGAAACGGTTCAACGAGCGTATCACGTCTTGACACAAACGTCGGACGTCCCGGATCGCTCGCGCTTGTCCCAAACCGCCGTGCAACTTCGGCATCCAGGTCTGATTCTTTTCGATGCTCTGCGAGCGTCTTGATCGAGCCCAACCTGTCTGTTTGGGGTACGATGTTGGCTATGTCACGCGTCTGCTCGATCCCTTCAACAACATGCCGCCCGAACTCATCTTCGTCGCTGGTCGGACTGTTTGGTTCGTTCAGGATTGCTGGATTGAGACCATTCTCTGTCAACAGCTTGTTCAAGACCAGATGGTTGGTCCTTGAGGTCGCGTCTTCGAACGCGTGCACGGCTTCAAGAGATTCGTACAACGTGATAATGGTCGAGAGACGGGAGATACTGTCCCTGGAGAGATCCAGCGTCGTGTAGTAGGTATCGAATTGTTTCTGGATGTGTTTTACGAGGCCGTCTCGTGGTAGCGGGACATGTACGGTTAACCCGCCTTTTGCGAGATCCGGCGTCAAATTCTCCAATCCTTTAGCCTTCAGGGCGTCCAGCTGTTTCTTGCTCGCGCCCGGAGGGAGTGCCCAGGTTGCGTCTCCCTTCCTCAATCCCTGTTTTGAGGAACTTAATCCCTGGGCGGCCAGTGCCTGGATGTGAAGGTATTCGGCGGCGTTCATTTTCGTATTCAATCGCGCGCTGACGAACGCGTCGGCGTCCAGGAAGGCCTTGTAGTGATCTCCGGTCTTGGTGAGTTCGTCGTCCGGACCAAGCTTCCGATAATCGTAGTATTGGCCAGGATGCTTGATCGCGCCGCGCTCGGCCGCGGCGAGCGCGGCTTTGTGGTCTTTGGCATCGATAAATTCGCGCCACTTCTCTGTTCCAAGGGCGTCGTATCGAATGCGAGTTTCGACCTGATGGTTTACGTCGCCGATGTCGGAGTAGACAATTGTCTGCCGCTCCAGATCCTGGACGTAGCGATCCAACATCTGCACGGGTGTCGTCGATCCGTAGCGACTCTCGAGGAATGCCAGCAGCGCGGACTCGTTCTTGATGGGGCCAACGCCGGTTGCGATGGGATACGCGATTTTGGCCTGAACAGGTGACGAGCTTGACGATACCTTGTTCTTGAGCTGAACGCTGGCCGGTTGCCTTTCTGACGAAAGCCTGCTCCCCATCTGGTCGGCTTCGCGCTCCAGCGCGGTCTCGTCGTTGACCTGGACGCCGTTCTCCATCTGCAGCGTCGGCTGAACGCGCCCCTGCCTCTGCTGCACGATGTGCCAGGCTTCGTGAGGCAGATGCTGCTCCTGCCCCGGCGCAACATGAATGTCGGACCCTTGCGCGAAAGCCAGCGCCTGCAGCTGCTTGGGTTGTGGCGAATTGTAGTGGACACGGACATCGTCCATGGCGAAGCCGGACAGGTTCTCCATGCCGCTCTTGAGGTGGTCGGGCAGGCCGGTCCGGTTGGGTTGCGGCTGTCGCTGCGCCGGTGCGGGCTTCGCCTGCACGAGCTCGTCGTCCGAAGATGCCTGGCGCTGGACCGGCCCGCGCTTCGCCTGCAGAAGCTCGTCCTCGTCCGAGACCACATCGCTCTGATCCAGCGCGAACTGCCCCTGCACCGGCTCCTCGTCGTCGACCTGATCAAGACTGTCGCCGCCGCTTTGCCGCTGAACCGGCTCGAACTTGCCCTGCATCAGTTCGTCGTCGTCAGGCATGGTCTCGCGCTGAACCGTGCGGCTGGATAGCGCGCTCGACAGCTTTCTCTGCACCGCCACGCTCGGGCGCTGGTTGAGCGCCTCTCCAAGCTGCATCTGCGCTTGCACGGCGACACCGGCGTTCAACTGCTGCGCGAGTTTCGTCTGGAGCGTCGCCGCGGGCGTCTGGTCGGAATGAGCCGCGTTGTCCCCTGAGCGCATGGCTGTATCCCGGGCCGGTCGACCGGTCTGCGCGATCCGAAGAAAGTCAGGCATGATTAGGACTCCCTTGTTCATTCATCATCAATCTGACGCCCTTGCATCAGCCGGGGGCGCTCTAAAAGTCGATCACCATCTTCTCTGACATCGGCACCGTTGTGCCCTTGGGAAGCGGTTTGACGGGCTCAATGACGGAGACCGTCGCATCGCTGCCATACTCCGCCTGGTAGGCATGCTTGAATGACTGCTTCTTGGTCTTGCTGCTTCCATACATGTCGTACACTGCATCCACGCGGGTTCTCGAGATCGAGCCGGAGGTCGGTGCGGTGGTCTCAAGCGTGACGCTGTCGTTGCCGTCCTGGGCGACGACGGTTGCACCGTGGAATTGCGGGCGGGCCTCCTTGCGCTTGTATCCTTGCCGTGCGATCACAAAACCCTCCAGCAGACCGGGATCGGCGGAGGCTCCGAGATCGGTTTCCTTGCCGAGTGTTCTGTTGCTCTGGTCGGAATCACCAAAGAACCGCGTTGACTTCGTGCTGTCGCGGAACGCCGAGAGCTCGGGCGCTCCGTATTTCAGCTTCTCCCCGTGCATCAGCTCCTCCATGGCGGCGACGCAGTCCTGGATCACGTCGAACGAGGGCTTCCAGACATCGTAGTCCCGTCCATCGATCACCGCCGTTTCTGACGTCTTGGTGCTTCGTTCGACGTCGTTGCCAGGCCGGGCATACATTTCCGACAGGTCTTCGCCGGTGACATAGCGACCATACTGCGACCGTTTTCCGCGGAAGCTGCCTTCACTCACATAAGTGTAGCGTTGGACAATCGAGCGGCTTGAAAGGTCCTGGGCGGCCTGTCTCTGTGCCACGACTGCGGGACACTGATTGAGCGACTGCTTCAGTTGCGTCATCGCGCTGGCCGCAGCGCTCTCATTCATGGCCTGGCGCAACTGTGCCGTGACAGCCGGCGTCACGGCCGCGTGCGACAGATCGCTCCTTGCGGCAGCTCCGGTCGATTGCTCAGCCTGGCCGCCGGATCGCAATACTGAGAATGTGTGCATTGTTGTCTCCACTTTGGACCTGCCGATGAACGCACGACGATCGTCATATTGCCTTGCGACCTCATCTACATTGCCGCGGGTTCAGTATTGACGGCTTCGATGGCATGTTGCTTGGCGGATGTGAGAAAGTACCATTCCAGGTTCTGGGGTTGTGGATGATAGTCAAACGCGATTGAAACAACGGCATCGACATAAGCTCTTGTTTGCACGAACTCGATGATCTCGTCCTCCGATGCATAATTGCCACCTTTGGTGGCGCGGGCCGCATCGTAGAACCACGGTGACAGATACTGCACGAGCTCCGTATCGAGACGGCGGATGCACGCACCCGGATCTTCGTCCTCAGAGAATTGAACCTTCGCGGTCACCGTGATGCGGACATAGATCGGGTTGCTCACGCTCAGCTGGACGAAGGGGCTGGTGGCCGCGGCGAGGCTGGCGCCGATCTGCGCCAGCATGTCCGCACTTGCCAGTGGCGCCGTCGGATCGATCACCTCGATACTGTCAGCGCCGGGAACGACCACCACGAGCACATCACCTGGGGCGGCGCCTCGCCGCATGTTGCGGGCCGCAAGCGTCTGGACTTTCCAGATGGTCGGAAAGGCTTCGAGCACCAGTCGCTCGTAGTCCCAGCCGAGGATCGCGCGATCCTTGTGGCGCAGCCGCTCCCCCATCCATGTCTGGAAGCTGCGTCCGGTTTCCGGCGGGCGTCCACCGAACGACTGCATCGGCTGGTCGATGGTCGCGACATAGGGAAGCTCCTCGACGGATGCCTTGATGGTGTGCGGCGGCAATGGCTGGTTGAGGTGTTCGAAGCTGCCGTTATCCCTCCAGGTCGCCAGCAGCGCGTTCGGATAGATATGGCTGGTTTCGGGGAACAGCGACGCGTCCGCGGCGACTGCGGCGCTGAGCCATTGGCAATCGGCGCCGAGCAGGGTGTTGTGGCTGGCCTGATAGGTCGGCAGGTTGAGTGCGAGCACGCCGGAGTTCTGCAGGCCGTTGGTGCCGTCGGTCAGGATCTGGGCGGGCTCGAAGCTGGCCCACTGACTGCCGCGCAAATACTGCCACACGACGGATGGAGCTTTCTCGAGCCAGCCCACGGCGCCGGCCGCCGTCATCTGGAACAGCAGCGTCAGCGGCTGCGGCGGATCGAGACCCGAGAAGCCGATGTAAAGGTTTCCTTCATAGGAAAAATGGGGCAGCAAGGCCGGTGGGACAGGTTCAGGCGGCGGCTCGCCATAACCGTCGAACGGCATCAGGTAGAAAAAGCGACCGGTGGACTTGCTGTCGCTGCCCGGTGTGCCGGTGCAGGCAGCGGAATAGTCCACGCTCACGCTGTCCGCCTGCGGTATCCATGGCTGGTTCGGATACTTGAAAGTCTCGCAACAATCGACGTAGGGCTCCGCCAGCTTGGCCGCGCAGGATTCGAGACATGACGTCATCATGCGCCGATAGGCTGGGGGCGGCTCATTCTGAGCATCGAGCTCGCAGGCCTCGATGCTCAGAACCGCTTCGATCAGCATCGCGCATTTCTTGAGGCATTCGCCCAGCACAGGTGCGAGTGCGGGATCGAGCGTTGCCTGAGTGGTCTCGATCCAATGCCTGATGCCGGCTGCGGCGTCGCTCTTGGACGGGTCGCTGAGGGCAGCAAACGTCTGCTGCAGTTGATCGATCCGTTGCGCGCCGGGGATGGTCTCCGCTTTGGTCAGGCATTCCAAGATGCAGGCGACGGCCATCTCCAGCAGCGTTTTCAGGCATGTCACCAAGCCCTGGGTGATGCATGCCTGGAATCCGTCGACGGGTGTTTTCGCGCAGGCCTCGAGGCATTGCAGGATCAGCTGGGAGGCATCCCACAGCTCCTTCCATTGCTGACATTTGGCCGGTGGCGGTGGGGTCGTGGGCGGTGGGGTGGGATCGGGAAGATCGTCGATGACGGCTTTCAGGACATTCTGGGCATAAAGATCATCGCCAAAAGCATAGGGCGGTGCGGTCAGCTGAACGCGGACGGCACTGTCGGCCGCGTTGTAGTAGGCCGGAGGGGTCTTGGCGGTGACCGTCAATGAATCGAACCGCGTCGATGGACAAAGCGGCTGGGCCGGAAAGGTGTCCGCGCAATCGGGCGTCGTGGAGACCTGGCTCTTGCTGCGGAACAGATAGAGCAGGCCGCTGTCACAGGGAGACGGCGTGGCGCTGCCGGATGTCCCATCGCTGAGCTGCCAGCTCCCCGGGTTGACGACGCAGATGCCGACACGAAAGACCTGATTGTTGAACAGATCCGGCTGCGGCGTGCCGTTCAGTCCGAGTACGTAGTCGCGATACCAGCCCTTGAAGCCATCGTCGTTCTGCGGCAGGCCGAACCACTTGATGGTGACCTGCAGTGTGTCGAGGGTCTTGGCGAACAATTCCAGATGGCGAATTTCCAGGAACGATCCCAGGACCACGGGAGAGCCCAGCAGAAGGAAAGGCTTGCTGACATCGACCGGCCCGTCGGTGTTGGAGACCTGCAGCGCCGACAGGCTCTTGACGTCGGTGCGAAGCTCCCAGCCGATGAGGTCGAGCTCGGACAGCAGCGAAAGCGGATAGATCCGCACCTGGTTGGGATCGGAGCCGATCGGAATCAGTTCCTGGTTGAGATAGGCCTTGAGTGTCGGCAGGGTCGGATCCGGATTGGCGCTTTCGGTAGGCGCCGTCGCCGACGGGGCCGCGCCGCCATCCGCTGACGCGGCCGGGTCATAGGCCACGATCGGCGGCACCGACGCGGGCAGCGTGATCGTCAGCGCGAAGCCCGGGTCACCGGCTGTCTTGTCGCTCAGGAGGATGTCGTAACGTCCTTCGATGCGCTGCCAGCCCGTTGCGGTCGAGAGATAGAGCGTGAAGGCCTGCAGCAGCACGTCGCGAAAAACCTCGGCGGGCGTCAGCTTGGTGGCCTCGGCGAGCTGTTCGAGCAGCGGGGCCATCCGGGCGGCCGAGCTCTGCGAATAGCTCAGGCGCAGCGTCACCACGCGATCACCTCCCGTCAACAGCAGGTATGGCGAGGCGATGGCGAATCCCATCGTCGCAGGTGTCGTGACCGTGATGTCCGTGGCGCCCGGCTGGGTCTCGCCGAACGTGCTCCAGGCGCTCGTGCCGGTGCCGGCAGCTGCTCCGCTCGCGTTGCCGGTGGCGATGTCCGTGCCGAGCACGCGCTGGATGACGGCGCGGGGCGGTGCGGCCGGTGGCGGCGCGGGCGGTAACAGGGGGCCGCGGGTGACCCGCAGGGTGCGCAGCTTCGCGATGCTTGCGCCCGTCACGAGCAGGCTTTTGTCGGCGGCGAAGAGAATGTCGAGGCCGTTGGGGTCACGCCCCGCCACGAACAGTGTGTTGCGTGGAACGCTCGTGCTGGTGACGCCCTGATCGGCTGCTAATGTGAAGGTGAGATGTACGCTGTCCGGAACCGCCGGACGGAGGTCCTCGCGCAAGATGCCATGATAGTAGAAGTGAATGTAGCGGCTCGATATCGTGTTGGCCGTGGCCTGAGCCGTCTCAAACAGCTTGGCAAACGCGACGTAGAGCGCCGTCTGGGGCGTGTGGTCGGCGTCTTCGAGCGACGCGGCGAAGCTCGCTCGCGCGGAAGCCTGAAGATACGACAGCGTGTCAAGCGATTGCGTGAAGATCTCGTTGACGGCGGGGCATGCATGATCGATCTTTCGCTGCCGCGAAGGACCGCGATAGATCGAGCCGTCGGAGCCGATCCGTTGCAGCTGCCAGATCGGCAGGAAGTCGTGCAGGTCGAGAGGAATCGACTGGCCCAGCGCGTCAGGCAAACCGGCCCCCTGGGCATAGGACGTGAGCAGGCGAAGCTGCGGGCCGAGCGAATTTTCAACGGCGGCGGCGATCTGGCGGCGGAGCTGGCCCGCCGCCTTGCTTTGAGGGCGTGGACCAAGTCCGATCAGCCATCCGTTGACTTGCCTGGCGAGCCGCACGATCGTCGCGAACATCTGCTGGAACAGATCGAATTTATGCGCGAAATGCCTGGCTTCCAGTGTCCGGTGCTCGAGATCGAAGAAGACAGTTTCGGCATTCGCGAGGCCGATTGTCTCGATGCTGGCGAGGGCGATGGTCGGATCGATCGCAAAGAAATCCACCCAGTCGCCGTCGACCTCGTTTGCCAGGTCGTAAAAATTGATCAGCCGGCCGAATGAGACGGAAAACTCCAACAGCTCGGCGAGGCTGCGGTCATCGACATTCGCATAACCGTCGCGCAAGGCCGGCAGCCAGCGATCATATTGGCTGGTGGCGCCGTTGATGACGATTTTTCCCGCGTGCGTGCTCATGACTCAGTATGGCGGCGGTGGGATGGTCTGCTCTCCCTGGGTGTAGAAGGGATAAACAAGATTGCTGCGGATATTGGTCTTGCGGATGGTGTAGTCGACGGTAATCAACAGCAGGCCACTGACGGAGACGTCGGTGCTGACCTTGATATCGTCGACATTGATGCGCGGCTCCCAGTACAGGATCGCCTGCGCGATCATGCTCTGGAGCTGCGTCGTGAGGGTCGTCGTGATGCCGTGAAAAACCATCTTCCAGAGCTGATTGCCATAAGTCGGCAACATGGTGCGTTCTCCGAGCGAAGTGGAGAACAGAATCCACAGACTCTCGCGAATGTCTTCGTCATCGCTGACCATGACGACCGAGCTGCTGGCGCGCGCAAACGTCGGTGGAAAGCTCCAGCCCGTCCCCAGAAAGGATGTGTCCGCGCTTGCCATCGTCCATCACCCGCCAATCATGACGGTGGGGAAGCCCAGCATGATGGTGCCGCCATGCGCGGTCTTGTCGCCCATGCGTGCAGCCGGCATGCCCATGATCGTCACCGTGGTCGACCCCTTGATGACGGCGTCGGGCGGTCCGATGCAGATCGCCAGGTCGCCGACCTTCGCCGCCGGCAGTCCGCCGATCAGCACGGTTGGCGCGCCCGGACCTGCAATCGGCCCACCGACATGCGGGATCGGCGTCGGCGCCATCGGCGTGCTGAGCGGGCACTGGTGAAAATCGGTCAGTCTGGCGGCGGGGGGCATGCCATGCTCCGGTGCTGGGGCTTCATCTCAGTTGATCTTTACAAGACCGCCTTGCAGGGTCAGCATGCCAGACGCGGTGACTTCGGCCTGTGCGGTACCCTGGGCGGAGAACTTCGTTTGCGCCTTGTGGGCCACTTGTAGTCCCTCCATCGTCGCGTTCGCCTTGGCGCTGAGCTTGAGATTTCCCTTGGCTGCGATGGTGATGTTGCCTTTCGCCGTGATATTGACGTTGGAGGCGCTGTCGAGCGAGATGCCGCTTTTCGACAGCGAAACGGTGTTGCCGTTGCTGTCCTTGATGGTGATCGCCTTGCCCTTGTCGTCGAGCTTGATGCTGTGACTGCCGGGAGTCTTGATTTCAATGATCTTGCTCTCCTCATCGAAGCTGATCTCCAGCTTGCTCCGGGTCACCAGCGACTTCTTGTTGTTCTTCTGGTCCGGCTGGATCGGAGGGGCGAGCTTCTTGCTGTAGACGCTGGCAAGAATGACCGCATAGCGGGGATCCTCATTCATGAAGCCGACCACCACCTCGTCACCGATTTCGGGGTAGAACACCGCTCCGACCTTGTTCGAGGCGTAGAACGTGCCAAGCCTGGCCCAAACGCCCTTGGCGTCGTCCTGCAGCAGCGGTAGGGCGACAAAAACGCGAAACTCGCCGTTGGGATCGCCCGCCACTTTCTTGACAACGCCGGTTTGCAGGCCCTTGATCGGAGGCAACTGGCCGGACGCTTCGGGCGCGGCGATCTCGGGCGCTTCAGCAGCGAACCAGCGCTCGGACAGTCCGAAATAGGTCGTTGTCAGCCATTCACCATCGGTGATGCAGTGGTGGACGCCGCTGACGTAGGCGTTGCCGTTAAAACGATTGCCGAGGCCGGCGAGCGCTATGGTTTTGCCGGTCTGCGCCAGTGCGCTGCCCTGAAAGCTGACCTGTCCGCGAATTTTCGACAGCTTGGACTTGAGCAGCTCCGCCGACGACCAGTCCTTCAGTGCGGTCTTCTCGATCGGTGCGCCGGTCTGCTGCGCGAATTTCTTCACGCCAAAGACCTTGGCCAGATCTGCAGAGGAGAGGTTTCCCTGCTCGGTCACCTTGACCGGGCCTGGACCCGCCTCGGCGAGCTTCTGGGAGTCCGGGTCCCAGGTGTAGCTGTTGATGGCTGTGGACGCGTACTGGGTTGCGGCGTTGATCTCCGCTCGCAGATCGAGGATGGAGTCGCCATATTCCACGGTCAGAACCGGCGACTGCCCGTTGTCGGGCGTGTTCACCACGACCTTGCCGTTTTCCACCACGACCACAAAGCCGTTCATCTGCGCCCGTGTCAGCATCAAGTCCCAATCGCTGGCGTAGTACTGGACGATTTCCTCGTGGACCGTGTTGGTGGCGGCCACATCCTTGCTGAGACCGTTGCCGGTGATCAGCTTTCCGATCAGGTCGCTGTCGGTGATCTTGTCGAAAAGCGCGTTCTTTCGCTCCAGAGCCATCTTGATCGCCTCATCGGTGATATCGACGATGAGTTGCGAGCTGCCGTTGTCGCTGATCTCGATCCCCTGCTTGACGACGACGCCACGGAAGATCGTGCGATTGGTGCCGTCGTAGCCGGCGGCGATCTCGATTTTCTTGCCGGGGATGAAGGTGGGCAGATTGCTGATTTCGAAATCCTGCTCGGCCGGATCTCCATCGGACAGAACGACCCGTGCTTTCGGCACCTTGTTGACGGCGTTCCAGATCTCAATCGACACCACCTGGAAGGAGCTGTCGATCGGCTTGCCCTCGGATTTGATCGAGAAGCTGCTCAGCGAGCCCGCGGCAAGAACAGGTGAGGGGGCCGTCATGTCGGAGAGTCTCGCAGCGGCGGAAACAGAAGCTGCATCCCGGCAACCAGATCGCGAAAATGGGCGAGACCGTTCACCCGGGCGACCTCGAGATAATACACGCTGCTGCCATAGATGTCGTAACACAACAGCGGAAGCGTATCGCCCGCCTTGACCGTCACCACATGCGACAGATCAGGCGAGTTCTTCGTGGCCAGCAGGGCAAGTTCGGTCTCACTCAGGAAGCTGGTGAAAATGGCGTTGGCCCGCGCCCGCAGGGGCGTGCCGTCGGGCTTGAACAGGGTATAGTTCAAGTCGAGCGTCGACAGTCGGCACTTGAACAACAGCGAGCCCCACGACACCTCGAGAAAATTCGGGCTGTGGATGCCGCCGTTGTAGCTGAAAGCCAGCTTCAGGAAGGTATTGATCTGGTCCTTGATGCCGTCGGACATGAACGGGACCACACCGGGCAGGGGACTGCCGACTACGCCGGTGCCATCGAACACCAGTTCGAACTTGACCGTATCCGCCAGCGTCTTGTTGAACTTGGGCGACGCGCCATTGCTGCCCTGGGCCTGGGGGTCGTTGTAGAGAATCTTGTATGAGCGCGAGTAGGAAGCGGGATTGATATAGACCGAGAACCGGCCAAGCTCCTGGGTGAACTTGTCGTTCTTGTAGGCGATGATCTTCATTTTGCTGAGGCTGCCGGAGTAGCCCATGCTAGCGCTCCTGCAATGTTCTCAGCGCGCGAAGAACGCGCCGAACGCAGGCGTCGACGATCTCATCCCGACTGATCGATTCTCCGGTGGCCTGGCCGGCTCCGGCAGCTCCGGCGGCATTGACGTCAGCCTGCCCGCTGGCGGACGCGGTGTCACGCACGCGTATGCGAATGCCGATTTCATTGATCTCCATGGTCATCGACATTCCCCGTCTTCATAATCCACCGTGCAATTCGTCGGGCGAGGCGGCACGAGGCCGCGATCAGGCTCGATCGGCCAGTTTTGCGGTCACTTTCGCCAATTGAACGGCGGCCGTCAGCGGATCGCCCAGGTTCAAGCGTTCGAAGTAGTTGTAGGAGAGCTCCAAGGATTCGATCAGAATCTTGTTGTCCTGCGAACTCAGGTTTGAAACGTTCCACTTGAGCGGATAGGCGTTCACCACCGCCCAAGCGATCGATGGAATGCCGCTCTGGCCGAGCAGCGACACCAGCAGGTTCTGCGGGAGCACCGGCATCGAGAGCGTCGATCCAATGGTCCCGCCGAACCATTCGGCGAAGAACGACAGCGTACTGACCGCCCCGCGCTTCAGGACCAGGTTCGAGAACTTGGTCTGCTTCGGAAGGCGATGCACAAAGCGATTCTCGCCTCCCTCCGCGACCTCTTCGACCTGAAATTCCGACTGGAGCCCGGAGATCTCCTGGAAGCTTGCGTCGACATCGGACACCAGGGCCAGAGGAGTCGCCGCGCCAAGCACGGTTACCGTGAAGTAGAAACTCGGCGGGGGATAGTAGGTGTCGGTCATCAACCTGCTCGCGTTACGGCGCCGCCACGGTCAACGTTTCGAAGGCGACCTCGACGGATTCGACCGCCACTTCGTTGCCTTCCGATTTGAGGTCGGTGCCGGTGATCTTGGTCGGCCACGCATTGCCGAGCGTCCAGACCATCTTCGGGTTTCCGGTCTCGTCGAGCAGATTGATCACCACCGTGCGGCGCTTGATGGTGTTCATCTTGATCTCGTTGTACCAGTTCCACAGTTTGGAATCGGTGACGAAGATGCCCTTGCGCATGGTCACGTTGCCGACCTTGCCGAGCCCCGGCATCTTGATCGGATAGAAGCTCGGGCTGTTGCCGTGCCGATACTCGATCGGCCGGGTTTCGCTGTCGAGGCCGCTCACCTCCTGGAAGTTGACGCTGTCGTCGTCGCCGAGCTTCACCGAGAAGTAGAATTTAGGAAGCGGCCATACCTGGTCTTGGACTTCGCCTGCCATTTCATTCTCCAATTGACTGATGCGAGTTGTAGGATTGTATAGTCAAGTCGAAGCGCACCGTCGGTGAGCGTCAGCTCATTCCTTCCATCTTTTGCTTGAAGGTGAGTTCAATGAACTCGGCGGGACGGATCATCTGCAGGGTGACCTGCACGATCATGTAGCCGTCGAGAACATCCATCGCCGTCATGGTGCTACCGAGACCGCACTGCACGGAGAAGGCCTCATCGGGCTTGTTGCCCATCAGGCCTCCCTGCGCCCACAGGTTCTGCAGGAACGCCGAAACCATCGCGACCACCGCAACCCATGTCTTGCCGTCATTGGGCGCGAACACGAATTGATTGAGCGCGGTCTTGATCGACGTCTCGCAGTAGATCAGCGTCCTGCGGACCTGGATGTAGCGATAGTCGCGGCTGTTGCCGTCGAGTGTGCGTGCACCCCACACCACAGGCCCGCGGCCGACGAAGTCGCGGATGACGTCGATCGCCTTGCCGTTGATGGGAACGTTGAGCGGTCCTTGCTGCGCGCCGTTGAGTTTGACGCTCGGCTGCACCACGGAGTTCAGCACGACGTTTGCCGGCGCATTCCAGACGCCGCGGGTGGCGTCGTTCGCGGTGAAGATGCCGGCCATGGTGCCGCTCGGAGGCAGCATGCACATGATGTAGGCAAGGACATTCGACATCTGTTGGTACAATGGAATGCCGTTCACCAGATTCTGATTGAGCTTGGTGATGGCGCTCCAGCCGGCATCGGTCGTAACATCGCGATATTCCGGCTTCGCGGTGTCCTCGATCCAGCCCTTGAGCATCAGGTAGGTCGGGTTGTCGTCGTTCACCGGGCCCTGCTTGGTCGAGTCGGTGGACGGATAAAGGTAGGATGCTTCGCTCTTGAGAATCTCCTCCAGCTTCGACGTGTCGAAATTCAGATAGGTGATCTCGCCGGGCTGGATGATGGAGGTGATCAGGAAGGGAAAATACGACATGCCGTAGCTGAGCCCGGCGTCGCCGACGGCTTTCTGGAAATTCTCGATGATCGTGCTCAGCTGCGCGTTGTAGTCCGCGCTCTTGGGGTTGAGAGCCTGGGTCCCATAGACATCGAGGATCGCCACACGGTCCTGCAGCGCGGTGCACTGCGCCAGCATGTCCCGGGACAGCTGCTGGAATTTCTCCGATGTCGGCATATAGCCCGGCGGTGGCGTCGCGGGCGGCTGATCTGCCGGCAGCAGAACCGCGTCGGGAATGACGAGCATGGTCGGCCCGACCTGCTCGCTGACCGCGGTCAACCCCTTCGACAGGTCGTCGTACGAGATGGTGCCATCAGCGCTGTAAGCGCCGACCGAGACGACGTAGCAGGTGCCTCCGCCGTTGGCATAGAACATGCGCAGGCAGTCGTAGAGATTGTAGGTCGGAAGCCCGGCTTTCTTGCCAAGGTCGATGTCCGCCGTCATCGGGGAGAACAGCGCTTTCTCCCGTGTATAGACGTAATACTTCGTCACATACTTGCTGCTGGTCGCGTCCCAGATATCGGCGGAAAAATCGCAATTGTCCGCCGTGACCGCATTCTTGTCGGGGTCGGTCTCGCTCATGTCGTAGACGGAGTTGAAAGCGTCGCCGAAAATCGCCTTGTAGTCGGCCAGCGAATTGATCAGGAACGGGGTGAAGAAGGCGGGCTTGCCGCTGACTTCGCATTTCTCGGTATAACCGATGAACGCCGGGATCGCGGTTGCGACGCCAGGGATGGAGTTGGGAAACGCACTGAACTCGGTGACGTAGACGCCAGGGGTCGTTCTATTCTTATAGGTAGACATGACCTGCTCCTCATCTGAGTGGGCACGACAGAGTTACGCTTGGTGAGTAAAATCAGACATAGACGTAGATATCCGAGTAGTTTCGGGTGCCGGCATTAGCGTCGGCATACGATGGCGTGGTCGAACGTTGGATGGATTTCACACGGCTGCGCGGGCGCCGGGTGGGCTGGCTAGCCGTTGCGCTGGCCTGCGGCAGGACCTGCTGATTTGCGGCAACCGGCAGGCGATCGATAAGCGTGTCATCATCGAGCCGGCGGTCGGACCGCTTGCCTTTCAGGCGAAGGCGGTACGGCGATTGCTGTTGCAGCAGCAGAGGCTGCTCGGAGACAAACTGGTAAGCAGGAGCGCCATTGGCCAGCACGACGGGCAACGGCCCGGCGAAGGAAGCGGAGGGGCCCGGCGGCAGGCTCTCGATGAAGAGATCGTCGAACGTGACGCGGGAGGGCTGGGGGACGATGAAGTAGGTCCAGAATGTCGAACGGGCGTCAAAATTCAGCACGTAGTCGACCCCGATCATCGTTGTCTCGCCTTTCGGGGTGAGATTCTGCACCGGGTAGATTCCCGGCGTCTCGGCGCTGGGCCTGCTGAACATCAGGTCGATCAGGCAGAGCGGTGTCGGGGCATCCGCTGTATAAAGACACGTTTCCGTTCGATCGACGTGACCGTCATTGGCCATGTACTCGATCGTGTACTTGTCTTCCGGCAACAGTGAGAAATCGAGGTAGATCACGTCGCGGCAGCGATTTGGCAGGGTCGGCGGCAGCGACGCGAGCCAGTGGCTGCAGCCCGCGGAAGGCTGGTACGGCGTTGCTTGATCGGGAATGCACCGGGGCTCACACAAGACCACCTCGCCGGAAATGGCGCGCACCGTAATGCCGGCGATGTCGTCTGACACCGGGGCGGGATACTGCTGCGGAATCACCGGCAAAAGCTGAGTGGCGCCGACGGCCTGATTGGGATTGAGAATAACCCCGACCTCGGGTTCGAGGTGCGCGGCCTCGTTGGTGAAATAGAAATTCTGCTGGGTCGGGTTGATATCGATCGGGACATCGGTGACGTTGAGGAAGTAGGGGCTTCGCGAGGCCAGCACGAAGGACAGCCGTGTCCAGAACTGCTCGGGCATACCCGGCTCGGCAGTGCCTTGGCGCCGCAGATACGATTCGAGATCGTCTTTACGATTTTTGTCGTAGAAGACCGCGAAACCGGTTCCCTCGTCCTTGAAGACGAGACCGAGAGACGACATCAGGTGTTGCGTGAACGCGGTGGGGTGGACATCGAAGTCCGGACAGGCGTCATCGAAACGGTTGTAATAGGCGTGCCGGAACGACACGCGCATCAGCGGCTCGAAATATGTCCTGCGGTGCAGGGGCGCGCTCCTCAGCGAGCGCCGTCTGGCAGCCTGCTCCGCTTGCGCCGCACCATTCATCTGTCTTGCCCCCGAAGCATCGCCACCTTGCCCATCAGTTGCGGCCTGTTTCTTATCGTTTCATTCCGTCTCGTTTCATCCCGTCACTTGGCGTCACGGCGTCTTTGGCGTCACGGTGCCTTCGGCGCCTCGACGCCTTGCGCGGCGGGTACCGCCGCCTGCATCGCATCGCTCGAGAAGGGAATCATTCGAAGTTTGTAATAGACCGACGGCAGATACTTCGTGCCGAGCATGCCCATCAGGTAGTTGACCTGGAGGAGATCAAGGTTGGTGATCTCCATGGTGATCTTGTCGATCTTCGCATCGAGGCCCGGCATGTTGGCATGCGTGAACCATGGATTCTGCTGGAAGAAGCTGATAGTCTTCGAGATCATTCCGAGACCCTGCGCGTAACGCTTGTCGTGGAAATTCGCAAAGAACAGGATGAACAGGTCGATATAGAGCGGCGGCTGGACGACTGCGTAGGTGCTGCTGTTCGCTCTCGCAGTCGAATTATAGGTGCTTATGATTGTTTCGTGTGTGATGTTTGTCACCACCATAACAATCTTATCTCTTGCGCCTTGGCAGATTGCTCCATCGTGATCCACGATGTTCGACAGAATGACCCAATCTTCATCATTGCGATCGATGTTCTGAAAAAAACTATTCAAACTTTGGCAAATAAGCTCGCAAACTGATCTGATTAGCTCCATGGCCAACTCGTATTCCTACGGCTTCATTTCATAGTGCTGCCGTTCGCTCTCGCCGTCGAATTATTAGGTGCTCGTGACTATTTCGGATGTGATTTTTGTCACCACCTAATCTCTTGCGCCCAGGCAGATTGCTCCATCGCGGGTCGAGGATGTTCGACAGATGACCCGATCTCCATCGCTGCGTTCGATATTCTGAAAAAAGAATTCAAATTCTCGCAAGGCTCACAAACAGATCCGGTCGGCTCCACGGCAAAACTCGTATTGCTACGGCTTCAATTCATTTTTTGTCTGTTGCTTTTGGCGCTCTCCGTTTGCGTCAGGAGGATCGCGGGCCGCGTATCGCCAGCGCGCGTTTCGTCGGCGAACCGTAGGTATCAAGACAAAGTTCTCACGTCGTCACAGACCGCGTCGATGCGCGGCGCTGTTCCCTGACTTTGGCCGGATGCTGGAACGACGTTTCCTGAGGCGCGCAATCACGCGCTCGCTGCAAGACGCGCTGATCCAGGGTCAGTCAATTGAGCTTTAGAATTTAATCGGGCTCTGCCGAAAACACTGGAATCACGTCACGGATTTGACGCGCAAGCACTCGTCTCAGCGCGAACGATTACACGCACCGCGAGTAACATGGGAAGTCATTGCCGAGACGGGAAAGCTTGCCCCACCTTACCCATTCATAAGCTAGCCGAAACCGTTCTTGTCGCGCAAGTGAAAAGTAGATGACATGAAAAATGACACGCGGAAATTGTATCTACGATTTTCATTGAGATGGATACAACGTCAATCTTGTCGTCTTCTTTGATCCGATGCATATCGTCGAATCGGCGCTGACGTCCAAACAAGATCTCGCTCCCGAACCCCCCGGTCTCGCCGACAGGCAGGCGGCATGGTGGGGCCTTGCGCGCCTTGCTGATCGTCACATGCGATTGAGGATCAACATCATGCGATCGTGGATCGTCCTGACCAGCGCGCTGGATAGGTGGGGGGTAAGGCTTCGAGAGCCTCTATGGTGTCCGTAGCCGGGACCCTAGGAGCAACAGTGGTGGCGCCGGCAGCCAGCTGAACAAAAACGGGTCGCACAAATAGATCGCCGACGAGGAGTGCGCCGTTGTTTCGAATGTGAAAGTCTGGCTGTCCCGTTATTCAGCGGTAGGTTCTTTGCAGAACCCCGGTTCATGTTTAACTTGATGGTTCGGTGGGCTCAGGCGTCGCCACGCTGTCCTCGTCGTGCAGGTCGATCAGGTCGCCGAACGCGCGAATGTTCCGGAGGGCGCGTGGCCTGGGTGAGCCGTTGCGATCGATGTTGCGCTCCATCTCGAGCGCCCACTCCTCGCCGTCCTTGCGCCGGCGGAAGGTCTCGGCCACATAACGGGTCTTGCGGCGGACCTGGACGCGCCAGTTTCCTGATGCCAATTGAGTGAAGGTCGCCACGCGTGTGCACTCCGACTTTCGTGTGCGCTGTGTGTGCACCGAGAGGTCAAAACAGGTACAAACGTGTGCAATTTCGGCTATTTTGGAGTGCACACGTTCGTGCTTCATCCTATTAAGAGTACTGGATAAACGATTGGAATCGCAAGACTATCGCTTTTCTGTGGCACCCATGATGGATTGGACCGACCGGCACTGCCGGGTGTTTCACCGCCAGCTGACGCGGCGTGCGCGGCTCTATACCGAGATGCTGACCACCGGGGCGATCCTTCATGGTAACCGGCAACGGTTGCTGGGCTTCGACCAGAGCGAACACCCGGTCGCGCTGCAGCTTGGCGGATCCGAGCCGGCTGCGCTCGCCGAATGTGCCAGGATCGGCGAAGATTTCGGCTACGATGAAATCAATCTCAATGTCGGCTGTCCGTCCGATCGCGTGAAAGACGGTCGCTTCGGTGCCTGCCTGATGGCTGAGCCCGCGCTGGTGGCGACTTGCGTCGATGCCATGAAGCGTGCCGTCAAAATTCCCGTCACGGTCAAGTGCCGCATCGGCATCGACGATCAGGATCCGGAAGTGGCGCTGGATACGCTGGCGCGGGCCGTGGTCGCGGCGGGGGCGGATGTTCTGATCGTTCATGCTCGCAAGGCCTGGCTCAATGGTCTGTCGCCGAAGGAAAACCGCGATATCCCGCCGCTCGATTATGATCGCGTCTATCGGCTGAAGGCTGCGATGCCGCACGTTCCCATCGTCATCAACGGCGGCATCGGAACGATTGAGGAGGCGCGGCGGCATCTCGACCATGTCGACGGCGTGATGCTAGGACGCGCGGCTTATCAGGATCCCTGGCGGCTGCTGGCGGTTGATCCCGTGGTGTTTGGTGAGAGCGCGCCGTGTGCCGACATGAAAGCCGCACTCGATGCGTTGGTACCTTATGTCGAAGAGCAGTTGGCACAGGGGGGGCGGCTGCACTCCATCACCCGCCATCTGGTCGGTGCGTTTCACGGCGTGCCGGGCGCGCGCGCGTTTCGCCGGCATCTTGCCGAGCAGGGTGTCAGAGCGGGTGCGGGTGTCGAGGTGCTACGTGACGCGGTCGCGCTGGTGGGCGACAAGGTGCCAGTGTCTGCGGCTGCGTAACGCGCGGTCCGCTCGCTTGTCGTCTATGGATAGCCGCGCAGCATCAGCTTGTCGGCGCGCACTTCCCAGCTTTCCAGGCGGTCGAGGAAACTCATGCCCAGCAGGTTGGTTTTCATCTGGCCGCGCGGCAGCACGAGTGCCGGTACCGAGCGTTCGACCAGCTTGCCGATGGCGAGGCGATCCAGCGTCAGTCGCGCAGCGCGGGTGCGTCCATTCGCTGTTTCGATGTCGACATTGTAGTCCAGCAGTTCCAGTGGAAGCCCCGCCGCCTTGGCGGTGTCGTAGGTGAGCACGACCCAGCTCGCTCCCGTATCGATCACCATCGGTGTGTTGACCCCGTTGATCCTGGCGCGCAAGGCAAACTCGCCGCCGGTGCCGCGGGGAATTTCCGCGATGCGTTTATTGAGGACGGCTTGCGCGGTGAACACGTGGGTCACGGCATGTCTGGCTTTCTCGAGGTCTGCCGGATCGCCGTAAGCCAGCACGGCGCCACAGGTCGCAGCCATGAGAATGATGATGGCGAGGACCCGGCTCATGAGGCCCTCGTCATGTTGCTGTCGAGGGATCCGCGGGAGCGGTCGGAGCGGGAAATCCTGCGGTGCGCATCCGGTCCGGTAGCGCCGCCATGATCGCCCGCCGTTCGGCGTCCTGCATCGACGCCCACACACCGATCTCCGAGAGCGTCCGTGCACAGCCGCGGCAAAGCCCGCTGGCCGCGTCCAGGATGCAAACCTTGATGCAGGGGCTTTCGATGCTCATTCATGTCTTGATGCATATTTGGCCATTGACGGCAAACGGAAATGAGGGGGCGGGCTTGCTGCGCTCACAGTCCTGTCCCCGCATTCATGATCGGAGCATTGCGTCGCCGCGCAGTCTCGGTGCTCATGCCGGCGCTGTGGCGTCCGGGCTGCAGCGGCGGAGCGGCTTCATGCATCGGCGGCAGCGCCGACATTACGCGCTCCGGCGGGAAAGTGACGATCACTTCGGTGCCGATGCGCAGCTTCGATTTCAGTGTGAACGTGCCGCCGTGCATGTCGACCAGGCTTTTGGCGATCGGCAGGCCGAGGCCCGCGCCTTGTTCGGCCGACTTGATCGAGTTCGAGCCCTGGCCGAACGATGCCAGCACGATCGGGATCTCGTCTTCGGGGATGCCGGAGCCGGTGTCCTTGACGCTGAGATATTGACCGCCGGATGAGGTCCAGCCGACCTTCAGCCAGATATCGCCGCCCTGCGGGGTGAACTTGATGGCGTTGGACAACAGGTTGAGCACGATCTGGCGCGCGGCACGCTCGTCGCCCCACAGCCGCGGCATGTTCTGCTCGAACACCTCGTGGATCGTGATGCCGCGGCTGGAGGCGCGCAGCTTGAGGAGATGATGGCAGTCGGCAACCACATGGACCAGCGAGATGGCTTCTTCGTTGAGCTCGTAACGGCCGGCTTCGATGCGCGAGAGGTCGAGGATCTCGTTGATCAGATTCAAGAGATGCACGCCGGAATTGTGAATGTCGCCGGAGTAATCCTTGTAGACCGGCACGGCATGCGCGCCGAAGATTTCACTCTTCATCACCTCGGAGAATCCGAGGATCGCGTTCAATGGCGTGCGCAGTTCGTGGCTCATCTGGGCAAGGAAGCGCGATTTCGCCACGTTGGCCGCTTCGGCGCGGTAGCGCGCCTCGTCCGAGATCGATTTGGCCTGTTCCAGTTCGCCGATCAGTGCGTCCTTTTCAGCGCGGGCTTCCAGCGTCGCCAGCGTTGTCGAATGCAGCCGATGCGCGAGCAGCGCGAAATAGCCTTCCGCGGTCACCGCCAGCAGTGCCAGGATGTAGTCGTCGAGGGTGCCGCGCAGCACGAAATTGAGCGCAATCGCCGAGGTCACCGGCACGGTCGCGGCGAGGGCGGCGATCGGCAGGCTGGCCGCCAGCATGCTGGACACCGCAACCACCAGCAGCATCACGAACAGCATCAGGGTGTTGGAGACGACGTCCAGTCCCGACGGATGGACCAGGATGACGGTCCAGGCCAGCCCGTACAGCAGATCGAGCAGGATGAAGCGCACGCGCCATTTGCGGGTGATCGCGGGGGCGGCGCTTTCGCCGAGGAATTTGCTGCAGTTATGAATGATGACGGCGTGAATCGCGAGGATGCCGCAGGTCCACATCGCGGCGCCGATCGGCCGCACCCAGAAGCCGGATAGCAATCCCGCCGCGACCACGAGCAGCATGACCACGAACGACGCGGACATGCGCGTCTGGGCGTATTGTCTCAGCAGTTCATGGTCGAAGGCGGGGCGGGTTCCGCTGGTCGACGTCAGGCGATCACGGGCCTCGCGTACGCGCTGGGCGGCGGCGCGCCGGTGACGTGCCGGCGACAGGGAAGGCTGCTCGACCGGCATCGGATCAACTTTCGATATCTCGCCGGACTCACTCATCGACTCAACAGCTTCCCGCACGCGCACATGACAACGCTCCCGCTATCCATATCTGGCAAGAAATCCTTAAGGCGGGCCTTAAAGGCCAACCCAATCGGGTTAATAGCGGGTTAAAATGGCCGTGTGGCCGCCTGGAAACGCTGGCGAAATGCGATTTTTGGGGCTTCGAGCGAGAAATGTCGGTCCGAAGGCTGGCCAGAGGATTTGGGGCGCTCGAACGATAGAAGGGCGGCCCGTGGACCGCCCCTCTGTTTTAACCGGCCGGCTCCAGGCTCCAGGCCGTCCTTTGCCTCAATCAGCGCTGCAGGCGCGCCATCAGGCTCGAGGTGTCCCAGCGTCCGCCGCCCATTTTCTGGACCTCTGCATAGAAGTTGTCGACGAGTGCGGTGACGGGGAGGCTGGCGCCGTTGCGGCGGGCCTCCTCCAGGCAGATCGACAGATCCTTGCGCATCCAGTCGACGGCGAAGCCATAGTCGTATTTACCCTCGTTCATGGTCTTGTAGCGATTCTCCATCTGCCAGGACTGTGCCGCGCCCTTGGAAATGGTCTCGATCACCGCATTGACGTCGAGGCCGGCCTTCTTGGCGAAGTGCAATCCTTCGGACAGTCCTTCAACGAGACCGGCGATGCAGATCTGGTTGACCATCTTGGTGAGCTGGCCGGCGCCGGCTGGCCCCAGCAGTTTGCACATCCGCGCGTAGGCCGCGATCACCGGTTCGGCGCGCGCGTAGGTGGTTTCGTCACCGCCGCACATCACGGTCAAAACGCCATTCTCCGCGCCGGCCGAGCCGCCGGACACCGGGGCATCGATGAACTTGAAGCCGCGCTTGGTGGCCTCTGCGTCGAGCTCGCGTGCGACAGCGGCGGAGGCGGTGGTGTGATCGACAAAAATGGTGCCGGCCTTCATAGCGGTGAACGCCCCATTGGCCCCGATCGTCACCTGGCGCAGGTCGTCGTCGTTGCCGACGCACGCCATCACGAAGTCCTGTCCATCGGCTGCGGCCTGCGGCGTCGGTGCCGTGCGGCCGCCGAATTTCTCGGCCCAGGCCTGCGCCTTCGCGGCCGACCGATTGTAGACCGTGACCTCATGCTTGCCTTTGGTGACGAGATGTCCGGCCATGGGGAAGCCCATGACTCCAAGACCGAGAAAAGCGACTTTAGCCATCTTTTGAACCTTTGTTCCGAGGTTTGAGCACCGCAAGGCCGGTTGAGGCGTCGCCGCGGCCCGTTCCGGCTGCGCGGCAAAACACCTGATTCCCTGAGATCAGGCCCTGCAGATTGGCGGTTTGTTCGGTTTTTTGATCCCGCCGGTGCGGCAACCTGCCAACCACCGGTCTCGATTGCAAGGACCGTGATCAGGCCCCAAATCAGGGGGACATGGACCGGGGGATGCAGATGTTGACCCGGTCCGGGGGACGCGCGATGACTCGCCGGAATTTCGGACTTTGGCAGGAGATCAGGTTTTGACCGTCAGCAAGCAACAGGTTCTGGAGGCGCTCGCAAAGGTGCCGACTCCGCGTGGTGTCCCCCTGCCACAGGCCAGCGTGCTGTCGGAGATCACGGCGACCGACGGCAAGGTGTTTTTCTCGATCGGGGTCGATGCGGCGGAGGCGCGTGCCTGGGAAGACGTCCGCCACCGGGCCGAGGCCGCCGTGCGAGGCATTGCCGGGGTGACCACGGTGATGGTGGCTTTGACCGCCGAACGCAAACCCGGCACAGCGCCGGCCGCGCCGGCGCGTCCGGCGGGTGGGGTGCAGCCGGTGTCGGCACATCGGCCGCACAGTCACGGGGCGCCTGGGCAACATCCAGCCGCGAAACAGGCCGAGGTCGAGGGCGTTGCGGCTGTGATCGCCGTGGCTTCGGGGAAGGGCGGTGTCGGCAAATCGACCACCGCGCTCAATCTCGCGCTGGGATTGCGCGACCAGGGGCTACGGGTCGGATTGCTCGACGCTGACATCTACGGTCCGTCGATTCCACGGCTGACGGGTCTGCGCGACAAGCCGCAGCTCAACGAGGCCAAGAAGATGATCCCGCTGCAGCGCTTTGGCCTCGCCATCATGTCGATCGGCTTCCTGGTGGAGGAAGAGACCGCGATGATCTGGCGCGGGCCGATGGTGATGTCGGCGATCACGCAGATGCTGCGGGATGTGGCGTGGGGCACGCTTGATGTGCTGGTGGTCGACATGCCGCCTGGCACCGGCGATGCTCAATTGACCCTGGCACAGAACGTCCCGCTGAAAGGCGCGATCATTGTCTCGACGCCGCAGGATCTGGCCCTGATTGACGCGCGGCGCGGCATTGCGATGTTTCGCAAGGTCAATGTGCCCGTCCTCGGCATTGTCGAGAACATGAGCTATTTCCAGTGTCCCGAATGTGGCACGCGGTCGGATATTTTCGGTCACGGTGGGGCGCGTCATGAGGCGGAGCGCCTGGGCGTGCCGTTCCTCGGCGAGATCCCCCTGCACATGTCGATTCGCAGCACGTCGGACGCGGGCACGCCGGTGGTGGAGAGCGAGGCGGACGGTACCCATGCCGGGCTCTATCGCGCCATCGGCGCCAAGGTACGGGAGCAGCTGAAGCCGTTCATTTCCGCGGCCTGAGCCGGCTGCCGAACAGGCCGGGTGCAGTGCGCCATTTCGAGTGAAATTGCGCGGTTCGCTGCCGGCCCCTACTTTGGTTGTATTCAACACGTCATCCCTTTTGCCGCGTTTTCCGCGGCCCAGGTTCCGTGTTACAGAGCCTTATTCTGGTTCAAGAAACGTCCCCAAGGAGGAGATGCCTAAATGAAGCGTCGTGATTTTCTCAAGGTATCGGCAACCGGCGCAGCGGTGGCCGCGGTCGCCTCGCCGGCGATTGCGCAATCGTCACCCGAAGTGAAATGGCGTCTCACGTCGAGCTTTCCGAAATCGCTCGATACCATTTACGGCGGCGGCGAATATCTCGCCAAACAAGTCGCCGAAATGACCGACAACAAGTTTCAGATCCAGGTTTTCGCGTCGGGCGAAATCGTCCCCGGCCTGCAGGCTCTCGATGCCACCTCGAACGGCACCGTCGAGATGAGCCACACCGTGTCTTATTATTATGTCGGCAAGGACCCGACGTTCGCGATTTTTGCGTCCGTTCCGTTCGGCCTCAATGCGCGCCAGCAGAACTCCTGGCTCTACCAGGGTGGTGGCAACGAGCTCGCCAACGAGTTCTTCAAGAAGTTCAATATCGTCGGTTTCCCCTGCGGCAACACCGGCACCCAGATGGGTGGTTGGTTCCGCAAGGAAATCAAAACCGTCGCCGACCTGCAGGGTCTCAAATTCCGCATCGGTGGCATTGCCGGCCAGGTGCTGCAGAAGCTCGGCGTCGTGCCGCAGCAGATCGCCGGTGGCGACATTTATCCGTCGCTTGAAAAGGGCACCATCGACGCGGCCGAATGGGTCGGTCCCTACGACGATGAGAAGCTCGGTTTCCAGAAGGTCGCGCAGTACTACTACTATCCCGGTTTCTGGGAAGGCGGCCCGACAGTGCATGCCTTCGCCAACCAGGAAAAGTTCAACGCGCTGCCGAAAAACTATCAGTCGATCCTGACCAACGCTGCGGCAAACACCAACTCCTGGATGGCAGCCCGCTACGACATGCAGAATCCGACGGCCTTGAAGCGGCTGGTTGCCGGCGGCGTGCAGTTGCGGCCGTTCAACAACGAGGTGCTGGAAGCCTGTCTCAAGGCGACCAACGAACTCTGGGGCGAAATCTCCGCCAAGAACCCCGATTTCAAGAAGTCGATCGAGGCCATGCAGGCTTATCGCTCGGACGAATATCTGTGGTGGCAGGTTGCCGAATACACCTTCGACAGCTTCATGATCCGCTCGCGCACCCGCGGCTGATCAGGCGCCTGGATCAAACGGAAAGCCCGGCCTCGCGGCCGGGCTTTTTGTTATCTGATGGTGTGTGCCAGCGAAAAGAGGGGCGGGACTCAGCCGCCGGTGACGCTCATATGGCGGCTGACGCTCGGCCGGTTGTGGCGGCGATCGATGATGAAGTCGTGCCCCTTGGGCTTGAGGCCGATCGCACGATCGATAGTGGCATTGAGAAGATCGTTGTCGGGGGACGCCCGCAACGGTTTGCGCAAATCGGACGCGTCTTCGTGGCCAAGGCAGGTATGAATCGTGCCGGTGCAGGTAATGCGGACCCGGTTGCAGGATTCGCAGAAATTATGGGTCATCGGCGTGATGAAGCCGAGCTTGCCGCCGGTTTCTGCGACACGCACATAACGCGCCGGTCCACCCGTGCTCTCGTCGAGATCGGTCAAGGTGTATTGGGTGGCGAGACGGGCTCGCAGCAATGACAGCGGCACATACTGGTCGATGCGGCCTTCACCGATCTCACCCATCGGCATGACCTCGATCAGCGTCAGGTCCATGTCCTTGCCGTGCGCCCACTGTATCAGAGACGGAATCTCGTCTTCGTTCATGTTCTTGAGCGCGACCGCATTGATCTTGACCTTGAGGCCGGCGGCGCGGGCGGCTTCGATGCCGGCCAGCACCTTGTCCAGATCGCCCCAGCGCGTGATGGCGCGGAATTTGGCCGGATCCAGCGTGTCCAGCGAAACATTGATGCGGCGAACACCACATGCGGCGAGTTCGTCGGCAAACCTGGCCAGCTGCGAGCCGTTGGTGGTCAGCGTCAGCTCGTCCAGGTCTCCGGTCGAGAGATGGCGCGACAGCGACCGCACCAGTAACATCACGTTGCGGCGGACCAGCGGTTCGCCGCCGGTCAGCCGCAATTTTCTGACGCCCTTGGCGATGAATGCCGAACAGAGCCGGTCAAGCTCTTCGAGCGTGAGCAGATCGGCTTTGGGAAGAAAGGTCATGTCTTCCGACATGCAATAAAAGCAGCGCAGGTCGCAGCGGTCGGTCACCGACACCCGCAGATAGCTGATGGTGCGGCCGAACGGATCGGTCATCATTTCCGGCAGAAAAGGTCCGTTCATCCAGCTGGCCTGACGCAATGGTGTGAGCCGCGGCCCGAAGGCCGCTTATCACAATGTAAGCATCAGCCGGCTGGCATACAATCAGTTCCGGACCCCCGAGCCGTTTTAGCGGGTCGGTGGAGGGAACGCGCTGTCGGCAGCAGGGGCGGGTGCCGCCGCCGGGGCCGCAGTGGCCTTCGGAGCGCGCTTCTTGGCGGGTCTCTTGATCGCCCGCTTGGGCGGAGCCGCGGGCTGCAGCTCGGCGAACACCGGATTCGGATCGGTCGTCACCGAGACGCCGCTTCCGAAGTCTCCACCCTGTCGCAAGACCTGCACGGCAACGGTCTGCGGCTCATATTTATCCAGCGTATAGCTGACAGTGAAATTGTCTGTTGCCTGGACCGATACGGCGCACGGCGTTTTACAGCCGGGCCCCACTGATGTGCGGGCATCCGCTCCTGGCGGAACCGATTCGAGCCGCACCGTCGCGCTCGGCGGTGTCGACTTGAGAAAGTCCATTGATGGCGTTGATATAGAGCCACAGCCGGCAAGCCAAAGGCTTGCACCGGCGATAAGTATAACGCGACGCATGATCCACCGTCTCTTGTTGCGGCAAGCCGCCACAGTCCCCGCGCGGACCATAAGAGTGTCATTCGGCCTGCGCAACGTTTGGTGAACAAGGTATTCAGAAAAGGTTAACGATGGTGCGTAAATACCACATTAAATGTGACTGAATTTCAGTTAGTTAAGCCCTTAGGCCAGAGACAGAAGGCGGCCAACCGCCTTCGGCAGGTCCCGCATGTGAGAGATAATGATATCCGGCTTGAGCTCCTCGATCGGAGTTTCGGTGTAACCGAAGGTCACGCCGATGACCGGAACGCCGGCCCGCCGTGCGACACCGATATCCGTGCCGGCATCTCCGACCATGATGGTCGACGCAAGGCTGCCGCCGGCGCGTGCCACGGTCTGGCGCAGGATCACCGGATCCGGCTTGCTGACGCCGAAGGTGTCGGCCCCGCAAATGGCGGCAAACCGGGGGCTCAGCTCCAATTGATCGAGCAGCCGTTTGGAGAGCCATTCCAGTTTGTTGGTGCAGACGGCGAATTTGGCCCCACGCGCAGCCAGCTCGTCCAGGGCGTCGGTGAGCCCGTCAAACGGACGCGACAGGTCGGCGATATGGTCGGCGTAGTAGGCGATAAAATCGCGCGTCAGCCGGTCGAGGTCGTCCGGCCCCAGCGAGCGGCCCTCTGCCTCCAGGCCGCGCTCGAGCAGGCGGCGGGCGCCGGCGCCGATCATCTTCCGCGCGGCGGCGAAGGGAAGTGGCGCCAATCCCTCGCGATCGAGGATGAAATTCAGGGCGCCGATCAGATCGGGCGCGGTGTCGACCAGCGTGCCGTCGAGGTCGAAAACAATAAGGGGAAATGCAGTCATACGGGATCGCTAGCGGGACTTGTGCCACCGCGCAAGCACGGAAATATCGGACCGCAGAAGGGCTGTGAAAGGGCCGCCGCGGCCCTGTTCCTCGCCGCAAATCGAGGCTAGATATGCGCCTCCGGAGCGGCGGCCGTCGGCCCGGTCTTTCCCGCAGAGGATCGTTCGATGACCATGGATGAGCTGAAACGGCAGGCGGCAGCACGCGCGCTCGACCACGTGCGCGACGGCATGAAACTCGGGCTGGGCACCGGATCCACGGCCAAGCATTTTGTGGAACTGCTGGGAGAAAAAGTCCGGGCGGGGCTTAACGTCGTTGGTGTACCGACCTCGGAAGCCACCCGGGCCGATGCGGAGCGTTGCGGCGTTCCTTTGAGCACGCTCGACGAACTCGAGCGGCTCGATCTGACGGTCGACGGCGCGGACGAGGTCGATCCCCAGCTCAACTTGATCAAGGGCGGCGGCGGAGCACTGCTGCGCGAAAAGATCGTGGCTGCATCATCGGATCGCATGATCGTGATCGCCGACGATTCGAAATGGGTGGAACGGCTCGGCCGCTTTCCATTGCCGATTGAAGTCATTCCATTCGGCCTCGCGGCGACCCGTCGTGCGATCACCGACGCCTTCGCTGCCAACGGCGTTTCCGGGGGGCTGGACCTTCGAAAAGGCCGGGATGGCCATGGTTTTGTCACCGATGGTGGCCACTGGATTGTCGACGCCCATCTCGGGGCGATCCCCGATGCCGCTGCGCTGGCGCGGTCGCTCGCCGCCATACCAGGGGTTGTCGAGCACGGCTTGTTTATAAGGCTCGCGACAACAGTGGTGCTTGCGGGCCCGACAGGAATTCGATCGATCGAGCGGCCCTGAGCCGCGTGTCAAGGAGAAGCGGAATGATGAAGGTTTCGAAAACACTGCTGGCCGTCGGGTTCGGCCTCGCGTTGAGCGTGGTGAGCGCGCGGGCCCAGGCTCCCAAGGCTGCGGCCTCGCCGCCGCCGCCCCCTGCAAGCGCGGTGGCAGCTGCGACCGAGCTGCTGGCCATCAAGAAGGCGAGCACGGTCTATCAGAACATCGTTCCGACCGTGATCCAGCGGACCAAGGATGCCATCCTTCAGAACAATCTGAACTATCAGAAGGATCTCGACGAAGTCTCCGTCAAGCTTGCCGGCGAACTGGCCAGCCGCCGTGACGACATCGCCAAGGCGATGGCGCTGATCTATGCGACCAACTTCACCGAGCAGGAATTGAAGGATCTGGTCACCTTCTACAAGTCGCCGCTGGGCCAGAAGTTTCTCGACCAGGAGCCGAAGTCGATCACCGGCAGCCTTGCCTTCATGAACGACTGGGCCGGCGCGTTTTCGAACGAAGTCGCAGCCAAGTTCCGGGCTGAAATGCGGGCTCGCGGCAAAGAGATCTGATCGCGGAGCAAACACCAATGGCTGATTTCGATCTCGACCTGTTCGTGATCGGTGGCGGATCCGGCGGCGTGCGCGCCGCGCGGATCGCCGCCGACTACGGCGCACGGGTGATGGTGGCCGAGGAATATCGCGTCGGCGGCACCTGCGTGATCCGGGGATGCGTGCCAAAAAAACTTCTGGTCTACGCATCCCACGTGCACCACGAGATCGAGGACGCCGCCGGTTTCGGCTGGTCGATTCCGTCAGCGACGTTCGACTGGGCGACGCTGATTACCAACAAGGACAAGGAAATCGCCCGGCTCGAAGCCGCCTATATCAGCAACGTTGAAAAGTCCGGCGCTCGCATCGTCAAGGCGCGCGCCGTGTTCGAAGACGCCCATACGCTGCGATTGTCGAGCGGGGAGAGCGTTCGTTCGAAATACATCCTGGTCGCTACCGGTGCTGCACCCAATCATGGCACCGCCATTCCAGGCATCGAGCACGTGATCTCCTCGAACGAGGTGTTTTATCTGCCGAAGCAGCCGCGGCGCATCGTGATCCAGGGCGGTGGCTACATCGCACTGGAGTTCGCCGGCATCTTCGCCGGCATGGGCAGCGACGTGACGCTGGTGTATCGCGGCGACAACATTCTGCGCGGTTTTGACGAGGACGTCCGCAAGCATCTGCGCGCGGAAATGGAGAAGGCCGGCATCAACATCCTGACCGGATGCACCGTTAGCAAGGTAGACCGGCATGGCGACGAGTACACCTCGCATCTGTCGAACGGCTCCAGCGTCACGTCAGACCAGGTGATGTTTGCGATCGGCCGCCATCCCAACGTTGCCAATCTCGGTCTGGAGAAGGCCGGGGTCGCCATCAATCCGAAAAACGGCGGCATCACGGTCGATGGCTATTCGCAGACCTCCGTGCCCCATATCTATGCGGTTGGCGACGTCACGAATCGCGTGAATTTGACACCCGTCGCCATCCGGGAAGGTCATGCGTTCGCGGACACCATATTCGGCAACCGGCCGACCCGCGTCGACCACGCTGACATCCCGACCGCGGTGTTCTCGCAGCCCGAGGTCGGCACCGTGGGGCTGACCGAGGCCGAGGCGCGGGCGCGTCACAGCCATGTCGATGTCTACAAGGCCGAATTCCGGCCGATGAAGGCGACATTGTCCGGCCGCGACACCCGCATCCTGATGAAGCTGATCGTCGACGGGATCAGCGATCGCGTGCTCGGCTGTCACATCGTTGGCCCGGAAGCCGGCGAAATCATCCAGGTGGTCGGCGTTGCGGTCAAGCTGAAGGCGACCAAGGCGGACTTCGATGCGACCATCGCGGTCCACCCGACGGCCGCCGAAGAGCTCGTCACCATGCGCAAGCCGTTTGCCCGCTACGTGCGCGAAGCGGCGGAATAACGCGGGAGAGCCTCGCTGCTGATCTGGCCTGTGGCCTGGCTTGTCAGAAGCCAGTCCGCCGCGTTTTTCCAAAGCGTGTCGCGATGCTCCGGCCGGAAGAAGCCGAAATGGCCGATCGACGTGGCGCCGGTGTCCGCAGGCTTGATGGTGACGATATCCGGCGATGTCGCCTTGAAGGCGGAGCACAGCAGATCAACTGCAGGCCGCGTTGCCCAGGGGTCGTCGTCGATGCACAAAGCCCGCAGCGGTCTGCGGTAATTCGCATAGTTCGCCAGCGCTGCCGCGAGCGAGGCATCGTCGAAGTAATAGCGTTCGCTTTTCACCCATCGGGCCCACTGCAGAAAAACACCCTTGGGCATATCTTCGCCCAGGCCGATCTTGCCGGGAACGTAGCCCATGATGTTTGCGATGGGTTTCCCAATGATGTTCATCAGCGCGAAGACGCGATAGCTTTCCGGTGGCGTGAAGAATTTCCAATATGCGGCTTGCGAGGCCACCAGAAGCGCGCGTGCGATCTGGTCGTTGTTGTGCAGCAGCCCCAGCGCCTGGCCACCGAAGGAATGGCCCACATAGTTCAGCGGCAGGGTCTTGTAGCGCGCCCGCATCCAGCTGACCGCGCTGGTCGCATCCTTCTCGGCCCAGTCCGCCATCCTGGCGTTGAAGCCGGCGAGTGACTTCGGCCGCGAGCCGCCGATGCCGCGGTAGTCGTAGGTCAACACCACGCAGCCACGCGACGCGAGGTAGCTCGCGAGACCCTTGTAGACCTTCCGCGGAACGGCCGCGGCCGAGCTGATCAGCACTGCGTGGAGTTTTGGTCCGCGCGGCATGTAGATCGTGGCGGCCAGTAAAAATCCGTCTTCCGCCGGCAATTGAAAATCGTCGATGAAAACATCGTCCAGGACAGCGTCAGCCACAGTAAACCCCCGTCGTCCCCACGGCTAAATTAGCGTCAATTTGGCTTTCCCTGCAAGGCATTGACTTACCACGCCGAATTGCAACTAGCGGTTCGGGACCAGCCTGTGTATAACCGCCGCCACGCGGCCCGATATGTCCTTAAATTGCTTTGCGGGCTGGTGTTTTTCAGGAGCTGACCATGTCCGAGCGGTGGACACCCGAGAGCTGGCGCAGCAAGCCTGTCGTGCAGGTGCCGGAGTATCCGGACCCCAAGGCCCTGGCCGAGGTCGAGGCGCAGCTTGCAACGTTTCCACCACTGGTTTTCGCGGGCGAGGCTCGCAACCTGAAGAAGGCGCTAGCTCGGGTTGCCGCCGGTGAGGCATTTCTGCTGCAGGGCGGCGACTGCGCCGAGAGTTTCGCCGAGCATGGCGCCAACAACATCCGCGATTTCTTCCGGGTGCTGCTGCAGATGGCGGTGGTGCTGACCTACGCCGGCGCGCTGCCGGTGGTGAAGGTCGGCCGCATCGCCGGCCAGTTCGCCAAGCCGCGCTCGTCGCCGACCGAGAAGATCAATGGCGTCGAGCTGCCGAGCTATCGCGGCGACATCGTCAATGACATCGCGTTCACGCCGGAAGCCCGCATGCCCGATCCGCAGCGGCAGATGATGGCGTATCGCCAGTCGGCGGCAACACTGAACCTGCTGCGCGCGTTCGCGACCGGCGGCTTCGCCAATCTCGGCAGCGTGCACCAGTGGATGCTCGGTTTCCTCAAGGACTCACCGCAGTCCCGCCGTTACAAGGAACTGGCGGATCGCATTTCGGAGGCGCTGAATTTCATGCGCGCCTGCGGTCTTGACCTCGAAAGCCATCCGGAGTTGCGCGCGACGGACTTCTACACCAGCCATGAGGCGTTGCTGCTGGGATACGAGCAGGCGTTTACGCGCGTCGATTCCATGACCGGCGATTGGTACGCCACGTCTGGACATATGATCTGGATCGGCGACCGCACGCGGCAGCTCGACCATGGTCACATCGAATACTTCCGCGGCATCAAGAATCCGATCGGTTTGAAATGCGGCCCATCGCTGAAGCCGGAGGAGCTGCTGAAGCTGATCGACGTTCTCAATCCGGACAACGAGCCGGGACGGTTGACGCTGATCAACCGTTTCGGTGCCGAAAAGATCGGTGATCATTTGCCGGGCCTGATCCGCGCCGTGCAGCGCGAGGGCCGTTCCGTGGTCTGGTCGTGCGATCCGATGCACGGCAACACCATCACCGCCACCAGCGGCTACAAGACCCGGCCCTTCGATCGCATCCTGTCGGAAGTGAAGTCGTTCTTCACCATCCACGCTGCGGAAGGCACCCACGCCGGCGGTGTGCATCTGGAGATGACGGGGCAGGACGTGACCGAATGCATCGGCGGCGCGCGCGCCATCACCGATGAGGACCTCAACGACCGTTATCACACGGTCTGCGATCCGCGCCTTAACGCCGAGCAGTCGATCGACATGGCTTTCCTGATCGCCGAATTGCTCAAGCAGTCCCGCGCCGGCAAGGTCAGGCCGATGCCGGTCGCATCGGGAATGTGAGGCGGAGTTTTAGGTTGCTGCGATTCTGGCGGGCCAGCATCAACACCTGGAATGGGCTGACATTCGCGACCCGGTCCGAACAGGCCATCCGCGAGGAGTTGGTGGCGCTGGTGATCGCGCTGCCGCTGGCCTGGTTCGTCGGCACCACGGCGGTTCGCCGCGTCGAGCTCATTGCGGTGGTGCTGCTGCTGCTGACCGTCGAATTGCTCAACACAGCCATCGAAAAGCTTGCCGATCGGCTGACCACTGAGCACGATCCCCAGATCGGGCGGGTCAAGGATATGGGGTCGGCGGCAGTCGGGGTGGCGTTGGTGATCGCGGGGCTGGTCTGGCTGGTCGCCATCGCGGAGCGCATAGGCCTCCTGTGAGCGTGTGCAATTGCGAAAAGCCGACCCGAAAGGCTACATGACGGTCATGACCGAATCCGCGAAGCTGACCATCACGCTTGCCCAGCTCAACCCGATCGTGGGCGATGTCACCGGCAATGCCGCCAAGGCCCGCGAGGCGAGGGCCCGGGCGAAGGCTGATGGCGCCGACCTGATCGTCTTTTCCGAGCTGTTCGTCGCCGGCTATCCCCCGGAGGACCTGGTGCTCAAGCCGGCTTTCCAGGCGGCTTGCCGTGCGGCGGTCGAGGAATTGGCCCGGGAGACCGCCGACGGCGGACCGGCGGTGCTGATCGGCTCGCCATGGGTCGAGGACGGCAAGCTCTACAACGCCTGCGCGCTGCTGGACGAGGGCCGGATCGCGGCGCTGCGCTTCAAGGCCAACCTGCCGAACTACGGTGTTTTCGATGAAAAGCGGGTGTTTGCGCGCGGGCCCGCCGCCGGCCCGGTGACGATCCGGGGCGTGCGGATCGGGGTACCGATCTGCGAAGACACCTGGATGGAGGAATCCCCGGAGTACGAGAACGTCGTCGAGTGTCTCGCCGAGACCGGCGCGGAAATCCTTATCGTGCCGAATGGTTCGCCCTATGCCCGCGGCAAGACCGACATTCGGCTCTCCATGGCGGTCGCGCGTGTCACCGAAAGCGACCTGCCGCTGATCTATGTCAACCAGGTGGGTGGCCAGGATGAACTGGTGTTCGACGGCGCGTCATTCGTGCTGCATGGCGACCGCACCCTGGCGGCGCAGCTTCCGTCGTTCGAAGAAAACCTGACCACGCTGAGCTGGCGCAAAACCAGCGACGGCTGGCGCTGCGAGGGCCCGATCGCGCCGCCGATCGGCGACGATGAAGGCGATTATGCCGCCTGCGTGCTGGGGCTGCGCGACTACGTCAACAAGACCGGTTTCCCGGGCATCCTGCTCGGCGTGTCCGGTGGCATCGATTCTGCCTTGTGTGCCGCGATCGCGGTCGATGCCTTGGGAGCCGATCGGGTGCGCGGCATCATGCTGCCGTTCCGCTTCACGGCGCAGGTGTCGCTTGACGATGCCGCAAAACTCGCGACTGCGCTCGGCTTCAGTTACGAGATCCTGCCGATCGCCGCGGCCGTCAACGGTTTCGAGGACATTCTCTCCGTTCCGTTCAAGGGGCTTGCCCGCGATATCACCGAGGAGAACCTGCAGGCGCGCACCCGTGGCACGCTGCTGATGGCGATTTCGAACAAGTCGGGCGCGATGGTGGTGACCACCGGCAACAAGTCCGAAATGTCGGTCGGTTACGCCACGCTGTATGGCGACATGAACGGCGGCTTCAATCCGATCAAGGATCTTTACAAGACCCAGGTGTTCCGGCTGTCGAGCCTGCGCAACAGCTGGAAACCGCACGGTGCGTTTGGTCCCTCGGGCGAGGTGATCCCGACCAACATCATCGCGCGTCCGCCGACGGCAGAGTTGCGTGAGAACCAGCTCGATCAGGATTCGCTGCCGCCTTATGATGTCCTCGACGGCATCCTGGAGCGGCTGGTTGAGCGCGAGGAGCCGCTGGCATCGATCGTGGCCGCGGGATTCGATCGCGAAACGGTCGCGCGGGTCGACCGTCTGCTGAATATCGCGGAATACAAGCGCCGCCAGGCCGCGCCGGGTGTGAAGGTCACGCGCAAGAATTTCGGCCGCGACCGCCGCTATCCGATCACCAACAAGTTTCGTGATTCCGGCAAACCGCTGCCGGCACCGGACGAAACGCTGGTGACGCGTGCCAGCCGGGGCTCGGTCAGCTACGACGAGTGATCTTGCTGATTTGATTGGTCCGGCTTCCCGATGGGGAAGCCGGAAACCCGCTGGACGATTTACTTACCGAGCCGGGATGAATGTCGGGCCGACCGAACGGATCGGCTTGTCGCCGGTTGCGCCGGTGCTGGCGGGCGGCGTTTGATCCGTCGATGCGGCTGCTGGCGGTGCGGCAGGCGCGGTCGTGCTGGCTCCGCCCTTTTTCTGGGCCGAGGTTCTTGTTGCTGGCGGTTGCGACATCTGCTTCGCCCGGTCTTCGGTGACGATGATGTCGCCCTGCTGCACAGCCGCCGCCTTGTCGTCGATGTTCTTGAGCGCGTCAGACCAGGTCTGGCCGGCGGCCTTGCAACTGCAGGTCGGGCTGAACTCCTGGCGATATTTGAAGGCGTTTGGTGACGACGAGTAAGGCTGGCCGCTGATCGAGACCGCCTGGTTGATGTCCTCGCCGGGATTACGATAAGTGAACAGGTTGGCATCCGCGGCGGGGCACAGGCTCTTACAGGTGCGTTCGTCATCGCCGAAGCGGCCCGGCACGGTGGCGAACGAAATCGGGAAGTAGTAGCCGTCGCAGCTGCGCACGCAGACGGTGCGATAGGTTCCCGACGGTGCGCCGACGTCCGGCATGGCGCCGGGGGGAGGCGGGGCATTATTGCCGCCGAAGAGGTTATCGAAGAAGCCGCCGGGCTGCGCGGCGCGGGCCGCGGCGGCGTATTGCGGTCCGCAATTGTTTTGCGCCAGCGCCAGCAGCACCGAGCGGCGCTGCATGTCGCGATCGGAGCTTCCGCCGCCGCGCAGCTGCTGCAGGCTGTTGGTGATCTGATCCAGGTTGGCGCGCATCTGCTGGATCTGGTTGTTCACCGGACCGCATTGCGCCGATTGCCCGTTGAACAGCGAGAAGAATCCAGTGCTGTCGCAGCCCATGCGCTTGGCCTGCATGGTGACGCGATCGAGTTCCCCCTGCTGCCGGTTCATCGACTCTTCGTAGCGGCGAATCTGGTCGGCTTTTGCCGGGTCCGCGCCACCGCGGTCGATGATGGCAAGCTGTCCTTCGAGCCGCTGGCACATCGGATTGGCAGCCTGCTGCGGCATGCCCGGCTGCCCTGGCGGCGGATATCCTTGGGCCATCACGGCGGCGTTCCACACCGGTGCGCTGGTGAGCGCGGCGCAGACCAAAAGCCGTCGGGCAAAAGCCCCTGGGGAAAGCGAAAAGATCAGCAAATCAGGATGTTCCGGCTTAATGGAAAATAGGCCGCCCGCGGCTTCACATACTCGCTTCTCGGGGCAACGTCACGTCGTTTCCACGGCACCGACGTGGCGGGAAACACGAGCCCTTGATTTACCGCTGACAGGTAATAGCGACGTATTCGCTGCAGCCGGAATGGCTGCAGGTTTCCGCCGACGCCGGCACGGCACTGGTGACCTCGGCCGGGTCGATCCGGTGGTAGGTCGAGGCCTGTGCAAAATCCCGTGATTGGCAATAGGCGCGGGCGGCATAGGAGCCGCACTGATCGCCATTGGCCAGGCACTGGTCGATGCCATAGCCGTCCGGCTGGTTGGCGACCACGAACGTCCGGCTGTCCGCAAACGCCACGGTGGCGGAGCAGATCAGCAGGCAGGCTTGCAGCGCGGAAAGAGCTCGCATCAATCACCAGACCAAAAGAGGGCAGGTCCATCAGCGATAAACCCGTCGTCTTAAAAATGATTAACCAAGGCAAAAACGTGGCCGGGGCGGGAAAACCGCCCGGAGCACACAAACGCGCGGCAGACCGTGTCTTGGAAGCCTCATCCCGGGAGTGAAATGGTGATTTATAGCGCGCCAAAGCGGTGGCCGTCCCTTGACGCAGGCGCCCCCGCTGCCGCATGGTGCCGCCCATGAACGGCCTTTTCTCTATTTTCGGCATTTGCCGCGAGATTATTAGCTAGCGATTCGCTGGCTGAGGTCGTCTTTTCTCACAAGAGATCGATAGACGCCTGGCCAGCCGGTCCGATGACGGCTGCAAACTTGCTGGGTGGGAACCTATGGAGCTGAAGCTCTACGATACGCTGACCAAGGACAAGCGGGCCTTCGTGCCGCTCGATCGCAACAACGTGCGCATGTATGTCTGCGGACCGACGGTCTACGACTTCGCGCACATCGGCAACGCGCGGCCCGTCATTGTGTTCGACGTGCTGTTTCGGCTGCTGCGGCATCATTATGGCGCCGACCACGTCAGCTACGTCCGCAACATCACCGACGTCGACGACAAGATCAATGACCGCGCCGCGCGGGATTTTCCGGGCCTGCCGCTCAACGATGCCATCCGCAAGGTCACCGAACAGACCGAGCGTCAGTTCCACGAAGACGTTGATGCGTTGGGCGCGCTGCGGCCGACGGTCGAGCCGCGGGCGACCGAACACATCTTGGAGATGCGTGCGATCATCGAGAAGCTGATTGCCAACGGCAATGCTTATGTCGCGCAGGACCATGTGCTGTTCGCGGTCGCCACCATGCCGGCCTACGGCCAGCTGGCGCGGCGCTCCCTGGACGAGATGATGGCCGGCGCCCGTGTCGATGTCGCGTCCTACAAACGTGACGAGATGGATTTCGTGCTCTGGAAGCCGGCGAAGCCGGGCGAGCCGTCATGGCCGTCACCGGGTGGCATCACGGTCGAAGGGCGCCCTGGTTGGCATATCGAATGCTCGGCAATGGCGTGGAAACATCTGGGACAACAGTTCGATATTCACGGTGGCGGCATCGATCTGGTGTTCCCGCATCACGAGAACGAACTGGCCCAGTCCTGCTGCGCCTTCCACGAGGAGCGCATGGCCAATGTCTGGATGCACAATGGCTTCCTGCAGGTCGAAGGCGAGAAGATGTCGAAGTCGCTCGGCAACTTCGTCACCATTCGCGAACTGCTGGCGGATTGGCCCGGCGAGGTGCTGCGTCTCAACATGCTGAAGACGCATTATCGCTCGCCCATCGACTGGACCATCAAGGGACTGGAAGAGAGCGCGAAGACCCTGGATGACTGGTATGTCGCTGCCGGAGACGCGAAAGGCGAACGTGTCGCGACGGGCGTGCTCGAGGCGCTGGCTGACGATCTCAATACGCCGCAGATGATTGCGGCCCTGCACGGACTGCGTTCATCTGCCGTGGCGGGGGATGAACGCGCGCGCGATGAGTTCGCTGCGTCGCTGAAGCTGGTCGGTCTGTTGGCCGAGACGCGTGCAGCATGGGCATCCCGCAAACAACAGGATGCCGGCATCGATGCGGCGAAGGTCGAGAGCTTGATCGCTGATCGCGCCAGTGCGCGCGCTCGCAAGGATTTCAAGGAATCCGATCGAATTCGCGATGAACTCGTCGCCATGGGCGTGGTGCTGAAGGACGGCAAGGGTGCCGACGGCAAGCCGGTCACCACCTGGGAGGTCGCGCGATGACGAAACCCGATACGCCTTTTCCGCGGCACTGGCGCTACTACATCGTGCTCAAATGGGCCGTCATCGCGGTCGCAATCGTGATCGCATTAAAACTGTTCGGAGTCTGGTGACCTATGGGACAAGCGCTACCATCCGTGGGCCTGCGGCCGTATCTTCCGGCGGATGCCATTTTGCTCGCTGCGATCTTCGTCGAAAGCATCGAAGGGCTGACCGGCGACGACTATTCGGAGGCGCAGCAGCAGGCCTGGATGTCGGCCGCCGACGATGAACAGGCGTTTGGCGCGCGGCTGGGCAAGGACCTGACGCTGGTCGCGACCCTGCAATCGTCGCCGGTCGGGTTCGCGTCGTTGAAAGGCGCCGATCACATCGAGATGCTTTACGTTCATCCCAGCGCAGGCGGGCAGGGCGTTGCCACCGCACTCTGCGACGCATTGGAAAAGCTCGCAGCCACGCGCGGCGCGACCAAATTGACGGTCGATGCCAGCGATAACGCTCACGACTTCTTCCGTAAGCGTGGTTATGTCGATCAGCAGCGTAGCACGTTTTCGGTGGGCGACGAGTGGCTGGCCAACACGCGCATGCAGAAAACCTTGGCCGGTGCACCGCCGAAAGGCCCGCTGCAATGACATCCGCGACACCCAGAGAGCGGCTTTACCTGTTCGACACCACGCTACGTGACGGTGCACAGACCAATGGGGTCGATTTTACCGTACACGACAAGCGACTGATCGCGCAGATGCTGGACGATCTCGGTGTCGATTATGTCGAGGGCGGTTATCCCGGCGCCAACCCGACCGATACAGACTTCTTCGCCGTCAATCCGAAGCTCAATCACGCCACCTTCACGGCGTTCGGCATGACGCGGCGTCCCGGGCGTTCCGCCTCCAACGATCCGGGGCTTGCGACGCTGCTCGATGCCAAAGCCGACGCGATCTGCTTCGTCGCCAAGGCCTCCGATTACCAGGTGAAGGTCGCGCTTGAGACCACCAATGAGGAGAACCTGGCTTCGATCCGCGACAGCGTCGCGGCGGCGAAGACCAGAGGGCGCGAAGTGCTGGTCGATTGCGAGCATTTCTTCGACGGCTTCAAATCGAATCCGGAGTATGCGGTCGCCTGTGCCAAGGCGGCCTATGAGTCCGGTGCGCGCTGGGTGGTGCTGTGTGACACCAATGGCGGCACCATGCCCCATGAAGTCGAGGCAATCGTCGGCGAGGTGGTCAAGCATATCCCCGGGGCCAATCTCGGCATCCATGCCCACAACGACACCGAGCAGGCCGTAGCGAATTCGCTGGCGGCGGTGCGTGCCGGGGTGCGCCAGATCCAGGGTACGCTGAACGGTCTCGGCGAGCGCTGTGGCAATGCCAATCTGTGCTCGCTGATCCCGACACTGAAACTCAAGAAGGAGTTCGCTGAGAGCTTCGACATCAATATCTCGCAGGACAAGCTCGCCACGCTGGTTCAAGTGTCGCGTGCCCTCGACAACATGCTCAACCGTCCGTCAGACAGGCATGCGCCCTATGTCGGCGAGAGCGCGTTTGTCACCAAGGCCGGGATCCACGCCTCCGCCATCCTCAAGGAGCCGGAAACCTACGAGCATGTTGCCCCGGAAGCCGTCGGCAATCACCGTAAGGTGCTGGTGTCCGACCAAGCCGGCCGCTCCAACGTGCTGGCTGAACTCGAACGCTCCCATGTTCCGTTCGACAAGAACGATCCGAAGCTCGGTCGTTTGGTGGAGGAGATGAAGGAACGCGAGGCGGCGGGCTATTCCTACGAATCCGCCAATGCGTCATTCGATCTGCTGGCCCGGCGCACACTCGGCCGCGTGCCGGATTACTTCCGGGTCGAACAGTTCGATGTCAATGTTGAGCAGCGCTACAATGCTTTGGGTCAACAGGTGACGGCCGCGCTCGCCGTGGTCAAGGTCAACGTGGCGGGCGAGACCCTGATCTCCGCGGGCGAGGGCAATGGCCCGGTCAACGCACTCGACGTCGCGTTGCGCAAGGACCTCGGCAAATATCAGAAGTACATCGAAGGCCTGAAGCTGGTCGATTACCGTGTCCGTATCCTCAATGGGGGAACCGAGGCGGTCACCCGCGTGCTGATCGAGAGCGAGGATGAAAACGGCGAGCGCTGGACCACGGTGGGCGTCTCGCCCAACATCATCGATGCCTCATTCCAGGCCTTGATGGATTCCGTGGTGTACAAGCTGGTGAAGTCCGACGCGCCGGCGCAGTAGCGCCGGATCGCGTTACATCTTCTCGATGACGTCTTTGCCGTTGGTCGCCGGCACGGCGGTCGGTGCCGCATTGGCGGCCTCCTGCAGCTTCGGCAGGATGTCCTCGACCGTGTTGGCGGTCAGCAGGCGCACGGTGAGACCCGGCCGGATGAACTCGGTCGACCGCATGTGGTCGATCAAGCCGAGCAGGGGCTCCCAGAAGCCGTCGATGTTGGCCATCAGGATCGGCTTGTTGTGACGGCCGAGCTGGGCCCAGGTCAGTTGCTCGACCAGCTCTTCGAGCGTACCGATGCCGCCCGGAAAGGCCACGAAGGCGTCCGAACGGTCGAACATCAGCTGCTTGCGCTCATGCATATTGTTGGTGACGATCATCTCCTGGACCCGCTTCAGGGCGTTTTCCTTCGCCCTGAGGAACTCCGGGATGATGCCGGTGACATGACCGCCGTGATCGAGCACGGAGGCGGCAACGGCCCCCATCAGGCCGACGGAGCCTCCGCCGTAAACGAGGCCGATTCCGTTGTCAGCGAGGGCTTTTCCGAAAGCCTGGGCGGCTGCCATGAACTGGGGGTTGGTGCCGGGGCCCGAGCCGCAATAGACGCAGACCGTCCGAATCCTTGAGGAAATCGTATCCATACAGGCGATGTGGCACCCGATCGCGACATCGTCAAGACGAGCCAGGGTGCGATTATGGACCCGGTGCCGTCCGTTTTTGTTTCCGAATGCCTGTCGCGCGGAAAGTTTTTTCTCTTCAAGGGTGTCTGGTGGCGGTAAAACCACTATATCGGGACCGAAACGCTCTGATTTAAGAAGGCTTGCGGCCGCAACCGGCCGCTCCAGGCTGGTTGATGACCGAAACTTCCTCTTTGCCACCGCAGGTTCCGCAGGAGTCGCCAACGGCTGCGGCCGAGCGCGGTTCGCTGCTCGGGACGCTGGTCCGGCTCTGGCCCTATATCTGGCCCGGCGACCGTGCCGACCTGAAGATGCGCGTGGTCTGGGCCATGGTGCTGCTGCTGATCGCCAAACTGGCGACGCTGGCGGTGCCGTTCACTTTCAAATGGGCCATCGACGCCCTGACCGGGACCAACACTTCACCGATCCCGTCGGCGGACTGGACCACCTGGCTGATCGCCTCGCCGCTGATCCTGACCGTGAGCTACGGCTTCATGCGCGTGGTCATGGCGGTGCTGACGCAGTGGCGGGACGGTATCTTCGCCCAGGTGGCAATGCACGCGGTGCGGCGTCTGGCCTATCTCACCTTCGTCCACATGCACGAACTGTCGCTGCGCTTCCATCTCGAGCGCAAGACCGGCGGCTTGACCCGCGTTCTCGAGCGTGGCCGCACCGGCATCGAAACCATCGTGCGCATGGTGATCCTGCAACTGGTGCCGACCGTCATCGAGGTCGTGCTGTTGATGGGCGTGCTGCTGTGGCAGTTCGACTGGCGCTACGTGCTGGCGACGCTCTTAACCGTCGTGCTCTATATGTACTTCACCTATGTCGCGACCGAGTGGCGGATCGAAATCCGCCGCAAGATGAACGATTCCGACACCGAGGCGAACACCAAGGCCATCGACTCGCTGCTCAACTATGAGACGGTGAAGTACTTCAGCGCGGAGGAACGTGAAGCCCAGCGCTATGATCGCTCGATGGCGCGTTACGAAAACGCCAGCGTCAAGACCTACACCTCGCTGGCGTGGCTGAACGTCGGCCAGGCGGTGATCTTCACCTGCGGCCTGACCGCGACCATGCTGATGTGCGTGATCGACATTCGCAAGGGTGTCAACACCGTTGGTGATTTCGTGCTGGTCAACTCCATGATGATCCAGCTCTACCAGCCGCTGAACTTCATGGGCATGGTCTATCGTGAAATCAAACAGGCCGTCATCGACATCGAGAAGATGTTCGACGTGCTTGCCAAAAATCCCGAGGTAAAGGACCTTCCCGGCGCACAGCCGCTGCGGATAGCGCAGGGTGCGGTGCGCTTCGAGAACGTGTTCTTTTCCTACGATCCGGATCGCCCGATCCTGAAAGGCCTGAGCTTTGACGTTCCGGCTGGCCATACGGTGGCCATCGTCGGACCGTCCGGCGCCGGGAAGTCGACGATTTCGCGACTGCTGTTCCGGCTCTATGATGTCAGCGGCGGCCGCATCCTGATCGATGGCCAGGACATCCGCGCCGTGACCCAGGCGTCGCTGCGGGAGTCGATCGGCATGGTGCCGCAGGACACCGTGCTGTTCAATGACACCATCCGCTACAACATCCGCTACGGCCGCTGGGGCGCCACCGACGCCGAGGTCGAAGAGGCGGCCGGCCTTGCGCAGATCGACGGCTTCATTCGCATGTCGCCCAAGGGCTATGAGACCGAGGTCGGCGAGCGCGGCTTGAAGCTGTCCGGCGGCGAGAAGCAGCGTGTCGCGATTGCGCGCACGGTCCTGAAGGCGCCGCCGATCCTGCTGCTGGACGAGGCGACCTCGGCGCTCGACAGCCACACCGAGCGGGAAATCCAGGATTCGCTGGAACGGGTATCGCGCAACCGGACGTCGCTGGTGATTGCGCACCGGCTGTCGACCATCGTCGGGGCGGACGAGATTATCGTCCTCGATCAGGGGCAGATCACCGAACGTGGGCGGCACGCGCAACTTTTGGCCGCAAACGGGCTTTACGCCAGCATGTGGAACAGGCAACGTGAGGCGGAAGAGGCGCGTGAGAAGCTGGCGCAGACCGGCGAAATCGATCCGCCGACGCATGCCGCGCCGCACCTCGACGATCCGCTCGCCACTCCGGACGCTGCCGAGTAGCTGGCGTCCACTCCCATTGCCCCTTTCAGGTTGAACAGATGTCCATTGCCAATTCGATTCGCGCGCAAATTCCTCCGATCCACCCGGAAGGTTATCCGTTCATCGGCGGCTTCGCGCTTGCGAGCCTGGTGTTGTTCTATATCTGGTCTCCGCTCGGCTGGATCGGCGCCGGGCTGACGGTGTGGTGCGCGCTGTTCTTCCGTGATCCGGTGCGGGTGACCCCGGTGCGGGAGGGCATCGTTGTCGCACCGGCCGATGGCCGGGTGTCGATGGTCACCCAGGTGGTCCCGCCGGCCGAACTCGGGCTCGGTGACAAGCCGCTGCCGCGCATCTCGATCTTCATGAGTGTCTTCAACTGCCATGTGAACCGCAGTCCGGTCGCGGGCCGGATCGAACGCATCGCTTATCGGCCCGGCAAGTTCATCAACGCCGAACTCGACAAGGCCAGCGAGGACAATGAGCGCAATTCGCTGGTGATCTCGACACCGGCGGGGCAGATCGGCGTCATCCAGATCGCGGGACTGGTGGCGCGGCGTATCGTCTCGTTCGTGCGCGAAGGTCAGACGATTGGTGCCGGCGAGCGTTTTGGCTTGATCCGGTTCGGTTCGCGGCTGGACGTGTTCCTGCCCGAGGGCTCGAAGTCGCTGGTCTCCGAGGGGCAGACGGCAATCGCCGGGGAAACCGTGCTGGCCGACTTCCGGCTCGGCGACGGTGGCCGCACCTACCGGGTCGACTAATCCCAATTAACTAATCCCGGGTCTCGCTTAGGCCCTTGCTTTGCCATCATGGCGGAGGAGGGGTCCGCCTGTTATATAGGGTGGATGTCGATGCCTTATGAACCCAAGCCTGACGAGTTGAAGCGCCGCCGGTTTCGTCCGATCCCGCTGCGGATGCTGGTGCCGAACGTCATCACGCTGCTGGCGATCTGCGCCGGACTGACCGCCATTCGGCTGTCGACCGAAGGACGGCTGGAGCTTGCGCTGGCGGCGATCGTGTTTGCGGCGGTTCTGGACGGCATCGACGGCCGCGTGGCCCGCGCCATCAAGGGGCAGTCCCGGTTCGGCGCCGAGCTCGACAGCCTGGCCGATTTCGTCAATTTCGGCGTGACGCCGGGCCTGATCCTGTACTTCTGGCAACTGCACGAACTCAACAATGTCGGCTGGATCGCGGCGATGATCTTTGCGATCAGCGGCGGATTGCGGCTGGCGCGTTTCAATGCGTCGATCGACGATCCGAACCGGCCGGCGTTTGCGGCCGGCTTCTTCACCGGCGTGCCGGCGCCCGCGGGCGCGCTTCTGGTGTTGCTGCCGATCTATCTGTCGTTTCTCGACCTGCCGAAACTGCCGACCATGCTGGTTGCGCTCTACACGCTGCTGATCGCGTTTCTGATGGTGTCGCGGTTGCCGGTGTTCTCCGGCAAGACCATGAGCACCCGGGTGCCGCCGGAAATGGTGCTGCCGGTCTTCGTGGTGGTGATCCTCTTTATCGCGTTGCTGATCGGGTATCCGTGGCATCTGCTCTCGGCCGGCGCCATCATCTATCTGGTGACCTTGCCGGCCGGCTTCATGTCGTATCGCCGGCACGAGCGGGCGGCTGCTGCTGCCGCGGCTCCCGCGGAGACGCCTGCGTCAAGTTTGTCCGAGCAGCCGGCGGTATTTGATTCGCCGCCGACATCACCGCAGTCGGACGACCGTCCGCCGCGCCTGAATTAGTGCATTTTTTTTCGCGGTGGACGCCTGGTTCGCGCCGGCAGAATCTCGCCGCTGGTGATCCCGGGAATATGGTTAGCAGATCGTTTCCAGCGCGCTGAAGCCTGCAGGCGCGGCTATCACATCTTTCAGCATCGCCTTGATGTCACCAAGGGTGCGAATGGCAGCTCAAGTCCTTGCGGCACAACGCAGTGCGTGTTCGCAATGCGCCGGACTTTACCGCTCTTTAATGGCGCTGACCTAGGGTGTCGCTACACGGCCCAGAACGGACGTGTCGCCGTCCAGGATCGACGGTCGTGTGAGTACGCGGACGCGTCGGAGTTTCCCATGGATTTCGCCACCGGTATCGGCCTTCTCGTAGGCACGGGCGTCATCGCTTTGATGATGCTTCTCGGTGGCGATCTGCACATGTTCGTCAGCGACCATGCCGCGATCATCATTCTCGGCGGTTCGTTTGCCGCGACCCTGATCCGCTTTCCACTGAGTTCGATGTTGCACGGGCTTCCGCTCGGCGCCAAATTCGCTTTCACCATGCGCCGGACCACCGCGCGCGAACTGGTCGATCAACTGGCGAGCCTCGCCGAGATCGCCCGCAAGCAGGGGCCTGTGGGCCTCGAGAAGGTCGAAATCGACGACCCGTTCCTCGCCAAGGGAATCCGTTACGTGGCGGACGGCTACGATGTCGATTTTATCCGCGACAATCTCGAGCGCGACCGCGACAATTTTCTGAGCCATCTGGACGAGGGCCAGAAGATTTATCGCGCCATCGGTGATTGCGCTCCGGCCTTCGGCATGGTCGGCACGATCATCGGCATGGTGCAGATGTTCGCCAACATGACCGACCCCTCGAAGCTCGGGCCGTTCATGGCCACCGCGCTGCTCGCCACGCTCTACGGCGCCGTGCTGGCCAATATCTTCTGTCTGCCAATTGCCGACAAACTGCACCTCAAGCTGCACGACGAAGACACCAATCGCACTCTGATCATCGACGGCATCCTGATGATCCGCGATTCCAAGAGCGCAGCACTGGTCCGCGAAATGCTGCTGGCCTATCTGCCTGAAAAGCATCGCCACGACGCCGATGAACCCGTTCCGGCTTAACGGTCGCGGGCTCGGGGGCGACTGCGATGGCGCGGAAAAGAAAAGGTGACTCACATGCTGGCGGCCACGGCTGGTATGTCACGTTCGCCGACCTGATGGGTCTGTTGATGAGCTTCTTCGTGATGCTCGTCGCGTTCTCGACCCAGGACTCGCAGAAACTCAAGATCGTGGCGGGTTCGATGCGCGATGCCTTCGGCGTGCAGAACGAGGCGCGCTATTCCGGTGTGATCGAAAGCGATGGCCTGCCAACCCGCGCCAAACTGAAGAACGTCGCGCATGTTCCGCCGGAAGAGGCCTCCAACAGGCCGACGCCGGATCAGGACGAGAACAGCCGCATCGCCGGCGCCCGCATGACGAGCGATCGCGAGTTCGCGCTGGCCGCGGCCTCGCTGCGCCAGGCACTGCAGGACATGCCGGAACTGACGGAAATCTCCAAACACATCATGTTCGAGGAGACCAAGCAGGGTCTCAACCTGGAAATCATCGACCAGGAAGGACGTTCGATGTTCGCCGATGGCTCGAAGCAGCCCTACGAGCGCACCCGCAGCCTGCTGCAGAAACTGGCGGCGCCGCTGAAGGCCACGCCGCTGCGCATCTCGATCTCCGGTCACACGGCTGCGGGATTCGTGCCGCCGCGCACCGGATATGACGGCTTCGACCTGTCGGCGGACCGCGCCAATGCGGTGCGGCAGATTCTCGAACGCGAGGGTCTTCCGGCAAACCATATCTTTGCGGTGTCCGGCAAATCGGACACCCAGCCGCTGTTTCCCGACGATCCGTCGCTGGCGGCGAATCGCCGCGTGACCATCACATTGATGCGCGAAGACCCGCCGCTGCCGCCAAATCTCAAGCCCTGAGTGTCGGACTACTATAATACCGGTTCGCGAACTGCCGAATCGAGGGGCAACGGAAAAGTCAACCGTTGCCAATAGCGCCCGTTCTCTGCTCAAAGAGCGCGCCCGCGCAGCGGGATCGAAGCAACGAATGGGGCGTTCGTTCCAATCATGGCTGCCAGCGAGACATCAACCGAAAGCCAGACCGAGGCGCCGGTGACCACCGGATTTTGGGCGCTGACGCTCGGCAGCGTCGGCGTCGTATTCGGCGACATCGGTACGTCGCCGCTGTATGCCTTTCGTGAAGCCGTCGGCGGAGCCGCGCATGGCGGAGAGGTCTCCCGGGCCATCGTGCTGGGGGTGCTCTCGCTGATCCTGTGGGCGCTGCTGGTCGTTGTGACCGGCAAGTATGTGCTGTTGCTGCTGCGGGCCGACAATAACGGCGAAGGGGGCACGCTGTCGCTGATGGCGCTCGGGCAGCGGGCGATGGGACGGCGGAGCTGGCTGCTGCTGGCGCTTGGCGTGGTGGGTGCCGCGATGTTCATCGGCGATTCCATGATCACGCCGGCGATTTCGGTGCTCTCGGCGGTGGAGGGCTTGAAACTCGCTACCCCGGCGCTCGAGCACTATGTCGTCCCGCTCACCGTCGTCATTCTGGTGATTCTGTTTTCGGTGCAAAGCAGCGGCACGGCGCGGGTCGCGAGCGCATTTGGGCCGGTGATGCTTGTGTGGTTTGCCACCATCACGGTCATGGGCCTGGTCCACATCTCCGATGATCCGACCGTGCTGGCTGCGATCAATCCCTTGTACGGCATCGAGTTCCTGCTGACTCACGGCACGATCGGCCTCGTGACGCTGGGGGCGGTGTTTCTGGCCGTCACCGGCGGCGAGGCGCTTTATGCGGATCTCGGGCATTTCGGCCGCAAGCCGATCCAGTCTGCCTGGCTGTTCTTCGTGCTGCCGGCACTGCTGATCAATTATTTCGGCCAGGGCGCGCTGTTGCTGGAGCACCCGGCCGCGATCGAAAACCCGTTCTATCGCATGGTGCCCGAGAAGGCGCTGGTGCCGCTGATCCTGCTGGCGACAGCCGCGACCGTTATCGCGAGCCAGGCCGTGATCACCGGCGCTTATTCGCTGACGCGGCAGGCCGTGCAGCTTGGCCTGCTGCCGCGTTTCGAGGTGCGCTACACCTCCGAGTCCCATGCCGGCCAGATCTATCTGCCACGGGTCAACACGCTGCTGCTGATCGGTGTGCTGTTGCTGGTGCTGATGTTCCGCACCTCCAGCGGGCTTGCATCCGCCTATGGCATTGCGGTGTCCACCACGATGGTGGCCGACGGCATCATGGGCTTCGTGGTGATCTGGAAACTGTGGAACTGGCGTGTGGCCACCGCGGCGGCGCTGGTGGCGCCGCTGGTCATTGTCGACATGACGTTCTTTTCCGCCAACCTGCTCAAGCTGTTCGAAGGCGCCTGGGTGCCGCTGCTGTTCGGCCTGGCCATGGTGGTGATCATCTGGACCTGGCGCCGCGGCGCCGCGATCCTGATCAGCAAGACCCGCCGGATCGAGGTGCCGCTGCGCGACCTGATCGCCAGCCTGGAGAAACGTCCGCCGCATATCGTGCAGGGCACCGCCGTCTTTCTCACCAGCGATCCCGAATATGTGCCGACGGCGCTGCTGCACAACCTCAAGCACAACAAGGTGCTGCATCAGCACAATGTGGTGCTGACCATCGAGACCGCGCATACGCCGCTGGTCGATATTTCGGAACGGGTCCGGCTCGAGAACATCAGCGAGCGCTTCACGCTGGTGGCGCTTCGGTTCGGCTTTATGGAATCGCCGAATGTGCCGAAAGCGCTCGGTGTGGCGCGCAAGCTGGGGTGGCAATTCGACATCATGTCGACGTCGTTCTTCGTCTCGCGGCGGTCGCTGAAACCCGCCGCGCAGTCGGGGATGCCGCGCTGGCAGGATCATCTCTTTATCGCTCTGAGCCGCTCGGCGAACGATGCGACCGACTATTTCCAGATCCCCACCGGCCGGGTGGTTGAAGTCGGGACCCAAGTCACAATCTGAAGTCACGATTTGAAACGAGAGGTCTGGCAACGGCGATTGACTCGCTATGCATTCATGCATACCTAGGCGCTGAAAATCGCCTAACCTATGCGTTGAGGGCGGAACTATAAGCCGCCGCTTGCCAGTGTGCAGCGTAGCAATTTGAGGTCCGTCCTTCATGCAACCCGAGGTCGCAGCGACCGCCGCGGAACCGCCGGCGGCGAATGGCCATGGCGAAAGCCATTCCACCGCCAGTTTCGGGGCGCTGATGCTGGGCAGCATCGGGGTGGTGTATGGCGATATCGGCACCAGCCCGCTCTATGCCTTCAGGGAGGCCGCGACAGCTGCGGCCAGCATGGATGGCGTGACACCCCACGCGGTGATGGGGGTGCTGTCGCTGATCCTCTGGGCGCTGATTGTCGTGGTCACGCTGAAATACGTTCTCATCCTGATGCGGGCCGACAACAACGGCGAGGGCGGAACGCTGGCCCTGATGGCGCTGGCCCAGCGCGCCTTGTCCGGCCGCAGCAGCATCATCGTGCTTCTCGGCATCATCAGCGGTGCGTTGTTCTATGGCGATGCCGTCATCACGCCCGCACTGTCCGTGCTGTCCGCCATCGAAGGCATCAAGATCGCGACCTCCGCCTTCGACCCCTATGTCGTGCCGCTGACCCTGGTGATCCTGTTCGCGTTGTTCGCCGTGCAGTCACGGGGAACCGCCCGGGTTGCCACTTTTTTCGGACCGATCATGGTGGTCTGGTTCGTGGTGATCGCGGTGGCGGCGCTGCCGCATATCGCCAGGCATCCGGAGGTGCTCGGCGCCTTCAATCCGGTCCATGCAGTCACCTTCATGCTGCATCACGGTGTGATCGGGCTGGTGACGCTTGGCGCGGTGTTTCTCGCGGTGACCGGGGGCGAAGCGCTCTATGCCGATCTCGGTCATTTCGGCAAGCGGCCGATCCAGACCGCGTGGCTCTATATTGTGCTGCCGTCGCTGGCGCTGAATTATCTCGGGCAGGGCGCCCTGGTGATCGGCAATCCGAAGGCGCTGGAAAATCCCTTCTATCTGATGTTTCCGGACTGGGCGCTGCTGCCGATGGTGGCGATGGCAACGATGGCCACTGTAATTGCGAGCCAGGCCGTGATCACCGGCGCCTATTCGCTGACCCGCCAGGCGATTCAGCTCGGTCTGTTGCCGCGCTTCGAGATCCGCCACACCTCCGAGAGCCACGCCGGACAGATCTACATTCCACGGGTCAACACGCTGCTGCTGATCAGTGTGGTCCTGCTGGTGGCGCTGTTCCGCTCGTCCAGCGCGCTGGCGTCGGCCTACGGCATCGCGGTGACCGGCACCATGGTGGTGACCGCGTTGATGGGATTTGTCGTGATCTGGAAGGTCTGGCGCTGGTCGATGCTGGCAGCGGCCGCGCTCATCGTACCGTTTCTGCTGCTCGACCTGATCTTCCTCGGCGCCAACCTGCTGAAGGTGTTCGAGGGTGGCTGGGTGCCGTTGGCGCTGGGCGGACTGGTGATGCTGCTGATGTACACATGGCGGCGCGGCAGCCGGCTGCTGTTCGAGAAATCGCGCAAGCTCGAACTGCCGCTGGCTGATCTCGTGGCGATGCTGGAAAAACGGCCACCGCAGCGGGTCTCCGGCACCGCGGTGTTTCTGACCAGCGACCCCAACAGCGCGCCGACCGCGCTGATGCACAGCCTGAAGCACTACAAGGTGCTGCACGAGAAGAACGTCATTCTGACCATCGAAACGGCATCGACGCCGCGCATCGATATTTCCGAGCGGGTGCGGCTGGAAGAAGTCAGCGCGACGTTCACGAGGGTCGCTCTGCGCTTCGGCTTCATGGAATCGCCGAACGTTCCAAAGGCGCTGGCGATCGCCCGCAAGCTCGGCTGGCAGTTCGACATCATGTCGACCTCGTTCTTCCTGTCCCGCCGGGCGCTGAAGCCGGCAGCGCAGTCCGGCATGCCGCGCTGGCAGGATCATCTATTCATCGCACTGAGCCGCTCCGCCAACGACGCCACCGACTACTTCCAGATTCCCACCGGCCGGGTGGTCGAGGTGGGAACTCAAGTGTCGATCTAGTTGCTCGGGCAGCGGGCGGCTTTTGTCTTTAAACCCTTTCCGCCGCTTGATTTTTCGCTCGTAACAAGAGACTTTGGCGGTGCCTGACACCCGATCCGGAACGGTGGAATACCGTTCCCTCGATCGTCATGCCGACAACAGAAATATTTCAAGGAGGCCCGCGTGTCGGACCAAGCCCATCGCGTCCATGATTTGACCGCAACCGACGTTGCGGCCGGTATTGCCGACGGACGTTACCTCTTGATCGATGTGCGCGAACCGAACGAGGTTGCCGCGGAGGCCTATCCGGACGCGGTGGTGTTGCCGCTGTCCTCGTTTGATCCCGCCGACATTCCCGATCCGCAGGGAAAGACCGTGGTGTTCGCCTGTCGCTCTGGCCGCCGCTCGGTGACTGCATCGCTGGCGGCGCAAGCCGATGGCCTGGCTTATGACTCGCATCTGGAAGGCGGCATCCTGGCCTGGAAAGCCGCAGGCCTGCCCACCAAGACGGGCGGCTGAACGGCGCCATGAATCCGGTTTTCGCGGACCTTCCGGTCACGATCTTCGAGGCGATGTCGCAGCTCGCGCGCGACCACAACGCCATCAATCTCGGCCAGGGTTTTCCCGACGACGCGGGACCGGAAGATATCCGCCGCAAAGCGGCGGAAGCCGTGCTCGACGGCTACAATCAATACCCGTCGATGATGGGCATTCCCGAGTTGCGGCAGGCCATCGCCACGCATTACGGCCACTGGCATGGTGTGACGCTCGATCCGATGAGCGAGGTGCTGGTGACCTCGGGCGCAACCGAAGCGGTGGCGGGCGCCATCCTGGGGCTGGTGCAGCGTGGCGACGAAGTCATCGTGTTTCCGCCGGCCTATGACGCCTACATTCCCCTGATCCGCTGCGCCGGTGGCGTGCCAAAGTTCGTGCGGCTGGAGCCGCCGCACTGGCGGATTCCCGAAGAGGCGCTGCGGGCCGCGATCACGCCGAAAACCAAGTTCCTGATTTTCAACAACCCACTCAATCCCTCCGCCGTGGTCTATCCGCGCGAGGACCTGGAGTTGCTGGCACGCATCTGCCAGGAGTTCAACCTGATCGCGATTTGCGACGAGGTCTGGGAGCACGTCATTTTCGACGGGCGCGAGCACATCCCGCTGATCAGTATTCCCGGCATGCGCGATCGCACCGTGAAAATCGGCTCCGCAGGCAAGATCTTTTCGCTGACCGGCTGGAAAATCGGCTTTGTCTGCGCCGCGCCGCCACTGCTGCGCGTGCTGGCGAAATCGCATCAGTTCCTGACCTTCACCACGCCGCCCAATCTGCAGGTCGCGGTGGCCTACGGTCTCGGCAAATCCGATGATTATTTCTTCAGCATGCGCGCGGAGCTGGCGCGCAGCCGCGACCGGCTGAGTGAGGGACTGTCGAGCCTGGGTTTCCCGGTGCTGAAATCGCAGGGAACATACTTCCTCAATGTCGACCTGTCGCCGCTCGGCCTCAACGAGACCGACGAACAGTTCTGCCGGCGATTGGTCGCGGACTACAAGGTCGCCGCCATCCCGGTGTCGGCCTTCTATGAGGACGATCCCGTGACGTCCGTGGCGCGGTTCTGTTTTTCGAAAAAGGATTCCACCATCGACACGGCGCTCGAGCGATTGTCGCGCGCCGTGCGAGGCGGTTGAGGAGAGGGGCGTGCGCTTGAAGACTTGGTGGATTGTGGCGGTTGCGATCGTGGCGTCGTGTTCCGCACAGGCCCAGGAGCGCGTGGTCAACTTCTACAACTGGTCGAACTACATGGCACCGGGGGTGCTCGACGCGTTCACCAAGGAGACCGGCATCAAGGTGGTCTACGACACCTTCGATGCCAACGAGACGCTGGAGACGCGGCTGCTTGCCGGCAAGTCCGGCTATGACGTGGTGGTGCCGACGGCTTATTTCCTGCAGCGCCAGATCAAGGCCAACATCTTCCAGAAGCTCGACCGGTCGAAGCTGCCCAATCTCGCCAACGCATGGCCGGTGGTGACGGGGCGGCTCGCGGTGTACGACCCCGGCAACACCTACGCAGCCAACTATATGTGGGGCACCACCGGCATCGGCTACAACGCGAAGGCCGTGCGCACCATTCTCGGTCCCGACGCCAAGATCGACTCCTGGGACATCGTGTTTCGCCCGGAAAATCTGGCGAAATTCAAGGATTGCGGCATCCACATGCTGGATTCGGCCGACGACATCCTGCCGGCGGCGCTGAATTATCTCGGGCTTGATCCCAATTCGCAGGCGCAAGCCGATCTGGAAAAGGCGGCCGAGGTCGTCGGCAAGGTTCGGCCGTATGTTCGCAAATTCCATTCGTCGGAGTATCTGAGCGCGCTGGCGACCGGTGAAATCTGCTTCGTGGTCGGCTGGTCCGGCGACATCAAGCAAGCGCAGAGCCGGGCGGCCGAGGCCAACAATGGCGTCGAGATCGGCTACGCGATCCCGAAGGAGGGCGCGCAGATGTTCTTCGACAATCTGGCCATTCCGGCCGACGCGAAGAACGTCGCGGAAGCCTACGAGTTGATCAATTACCTGTACCGCCCCGACGTGGCGGCGAAGAATTCCGATTTCCTGTCCTATGCCAACGGCAATCTGGCGAGCCAGAAGCTGCTCGATCCGAAGATCTTCAACGATCCGACCGTCTATCCAGACGAGGCGACGCTGCAGAAGCTGTTCGTGATAACGGCCCGCGACCCGGCGGTCCAGCGTGTCATCAACCGGCTGTGGACACGGGTGAAGACCGGGCGCTGATAGCGTAGCGTTGTCGTGGAGAAAACGCGTCAACAATAGAACGACAAGCAGCTCACCGCCAGCGGCGGTGCAGCCACAGCCATTGCTCGGGATGTTCGCGCACCCAGCCCTCGATCACCGAGGTGACCGCCTGCATCGTGCCCTGCACGTCGACCTTGCCCGACGCATCCCGTGGCGGAATCACCTCGTCGCAGAGTTCCGCGCGAAAGCGGTAGCCGGGCAGGCGGATGATGCGCACGCCATGGATCGGCGCATCGATCTGGCGCGCCAGCCGTGCCAGCAACGGATTGGTCTTGGCCTTGCGTCCGAAAAAGGTGACGTCGACGCCGCGGCTGAAATGCTGATCCACCAGCATGCCGACATGCACGCCGTCATCGAGCGCGTGCGCGAGCCGCAGCGGCGCGTCGGCGGTGGTCGCGATCATGGTGCCCATGTTGACGGCACGCATATTCTGGATGGCGCGGTCGGCGGCGGCGATGTTGGGCCGGCGAAACAGCACGGCGGATGGCATGCCGTAAGCGGGAGCGGCGAGCGCCGGCAACTCCCAGTTGGCCAGGTGGGACGCAAAAATCAGCGCGCCCTTGCCGTCGGTGCGCAGCTTGTCGAAAAGCTCCCTCGTGCCTGGAGCCAACTCGATCCGGCCGCGACCCGGATAATCCGGATCGAAATCCCAGATGTGATCGAGATGGGCGAACTCCGCGCCGACGCGGCCGAGGTTTTCCCACACGCCGCGCAGGATGGCCTCGATTTCGTCGGCTGATTTTTCGGGAAACGCCGCGGTGAGATTGGTGCGGCCGATCTTGTGTTCGCTGAGGTAGGGACCGATGGTGCGGGTGATCCGCGCAAACGCGTTGGCGGTGCGCTCCGCATCGAAATAGCGCGTCGCGCTGAGCAGTCCGACCACGAGCGCACCGACCACGGCCTCAACCGCGGGCTTGATGGCGTCGCGGAGCAGGGCTCGCGTGCGGAGAAACAGCCGCAGCATCAAAACTGAACGATGATCTTGCCGAACACCTGCCGGCTTTCCATCCGCTTCAGCGCGGCGGCAACGTCGTCCAGCGGCACGTCGGTGTCGATCACCGGCTTCATGCCGGCGGCCATCTTGTCGAGGCTTTCCGCGATGTTGCGGATCGATGCTCCGAACGAACCGATGATGCGGTATTGCTGCTGGAACAGCTGCATCAGATTGAGGGTGGTGGTCGGTCCGGAGGTCGCGCCGCAGGTGACGAGCCGTCCGCCCCGCTTCATGGTCAGCAGGGAGCCGTTGAAGGTGTCCGCACCGACGTGCTCGAACACCACGTCGACGCCCTTCTTTTTGGTGATCTTGCGGGTCTCGTGCTCGAAGCGATCCTTGCGATAGTTGATGACGTGATCGGCGCCCAGCGCCTTGACGCCTTCGATCTTGGAATCGTCGCCGACGGTGGTGATCACGGTGCAGCCGATCGCCTTCGCCATCATGATGGCGACCGTGCCGATGCCGGAGCCGCCGGCCTGCACCAGCACGGTTTCGCCGGGCTCCAGCTTGGCGTTGTCGAACAGCATGTGCTGCACCGTGGAGAACGCAATCGGCGCGCAGGCCGCGTCGCGGGCGCTGACGCCGTCCGGCACCGGGATCACCAGCCGTTCGGGCATGTTCAGCAGTTCGCGGGCGAAGCCGTCGACATGGAAGCCCATGATGCCCCCGACATTCTCGCAGAGATTGTCGCGGCCTTCGCGGCAGGCCTTGCAGACGCCGCAGGTCAGCGCGCCGTACATCACGACCGGTTGCCCGACCCTGAAGCGGGTGACGCCGTCGCCGATGGCGGCGATCTCGCCCGACGCCTCGGCGCCCACGGCGAGCGGCAGCTTGCGCTTGGCGAAGGCCATGCCGCGATAGCCAAAGACGTCGATGTGGTTGAGGGCAACGGCGCTAACCCTGATCTGGACTTCGCCGGGACCGGGTGAGGCCGGGGGCGCCATGTCCGCCACGATCAACTGGCGGTCGGCAACGAGGGTGAGCGCGCGCATTGTGACGTCCTGAAAAAGGGGATTCGGGGCCGAAAACAGCCGCGAAATGGCTGCCCTGCGTATCACCCGTCCGGGGTGCTGCGTCAACCGGCCAAGCCGGGAGCCGAGCGGGCTTCCGGGGCGTCCGAGGGGCCTGCGGAAGTCGCGTTGGAGCTCAGGCCGGCTCGCCGGTCAGGATCAGGGAGGCGTTCTGCCCGCCGAAACCGAAGGAGTTGGACATCACTGCCGTGACGCGGGCGTCGCGAGCCTTGTTCGGAACCACGTCGAACGCAATGGCCGGATCGGGAACATCGTAATTGATGGTCGGGGGAATGCGCTGGTGGGCAAGTGTCAGCAGCGAAAACACTGCTTCCACCGCGCCGGCCGCCGACAGGGTGTGGCCGATCATCGACTTGTTCGAGGACACCGGAACGCTCTTGGTGCGATCACCGAAAACAGTAGCGACCCCGAGATATTCCATCTTGTCGTTTTCAGGCGTCCCGGTGCCATGGGCATTGATGTAGTCGATCTGTTCCGCCACCATGCCGGCGTCCGTCAGCGCATTGCGCACGCAGCCGATGATGGGCTTGCCGTCCGGCGACGATCGGGTGCGATGGAACGAATCCGCAAGCTCGCCGCAGCCGGCGACGACGCCGAGGATCTTGGCGCCGCGCGCGGTCGCAGCCTCGTAGCTTTCGAGCACCAGGGCGCCTGCGCCTTCCGCCATCACAAAGCCGTCGCGGTTCTTGGAGAACGGCTTGACCGCGCCGTGCGGCGGATCGTTCTGGGTGGAGAGAGCGGAGAGCAGCGAAAACCGGATCAGGGCTTCCGGGTTGACCGAGCCGTCGGTGGCGACGCACAGCGCAGCATCAGCTTCGCCGCGGCGGATCGCTTCGACGCCGAGCTGGATCGCGGTGGCGCCCGAGGCACATGCGGTGGACAGCGAAATCGGCGAGCCCTTGGTGCCGAAGGTCTCGGCGAGATGATCGGCAACCGATCCGAACAGGAAGCGGCGATGATAGCCGGTGAACTGGCCGCCGCCGCAGACCTTCAGCAGGGTATCGTAGTTGATATCCGACGTGGTGCCGGTGGACTTGGCCAATTCCTGCCGCTGCGGCCATTCGACTTCGACGGGGGCAACCGCCAGAAACAGCGGGCCGGGAAAGTCGCCCTTGGTCCCGATGCCGGCCTGCGCGATCGCTTCCTCGGTGACGATGTCGGCGAGACGTTCCGAGAGGTCGGTGGAGGAAAACGGGTCGACCGGGACGAAGTCGATGGTTCCGGCCATGGTGGTCTTCAGGCCGTCGGTCGGGAAGCGGGTGATGGTGCGAATTCCGGACTGCCCTGCGACCAGTTTCGACCAGTTGTCGGCCTTGCCCGCGCCGAGCGACGTCACGACGCCGATGCCGGTTACTACGACAATCGGCCTGCCGAAACTGTCACGCTTGGATGTCATCGTCCCCTCCGTACACTAGTGCCCCGCATCCGAAGTTCGTGATACATCGCAGCACTCTCTGACACGAACTTCGGATGCATCAGGGGCACTAGCAAGTCTATGTTTCTAGTACCGCTTTTCGATCTGAAGTTCCTGGGATGAGTTTGCGGCAAGTGGTGCAGGAACTTCAGATCGGCGGTACTAGTCAGCGGATGGCTTCGAGCAGTGCCATGCCTTCGCCGCGCCAATGGCCGGTGCCGACGACCACTATCTGGTCAGGCGCACCGGGGATTTCAATCTCGAGCCCGCTCGAATCGTTCGGCGGAAACATCTCGCCGCGCGACAACGACAACGCCGCAAGCGCGAGGCCGAGCGGAAACTGCGCTTCCAGCGTGTGCCCGAACATCGTGTTGGTGGCGCGCACGGGAATCGTTTCACGGCTCCGGAGAAACGCACGCTCTTCCGAGGTGACCGGCTCGGCGCCGGTCGCGCCGGTGATGACGGCGACGTTGTTCTTGGCGGGGCCGAGCTTGGTCCACAGCGATTCGAGGGTCTGTTTCACCGCGCCGTCCTTGCGGCGGGCGCGGTCGGCGGCCACGCTGGTCAGCCGGGCGAACGGCTTGGCGCCGCGCGCCTGCGCGTGCTCCTTCGCTTCGATGACCAAGAACACGCCGACGGATCCCAGCGCAAAACCCGGATTGTCACCGCGCTCCCAGACCGGCTGATATTTGTCCTTCAGGTTGAAGTCGCCGAACTCGTAGAGCATCAAGAGATCCTTGCGCTCGCCATTGTGGGCGGCGCCGATCAGGGCGATGTCGCTTTGTCCTGCGGCAATGCGCGCCAGCGCGATTCGCGCGGCATCGACGCCCGCCGCTTCCTCGCCCATGAAGGTGCGGGACGAGCCGGTGACGCCATGGACGATGGCGATGTTGCCGGCAAGCAGATTGGAGAGCTGCGCCAGAAACAGCGTCGGGCGCAAATCGTTCATCAGCCGTTCGTTGAGAAAGCCGGGTGCGGCATTGCCCTGCGCCTGGGCATTGAGAATGGCGCTGTCGACAGCCAAGTCGCGCTCGCCGCCGCCGGCGGCGACGATCATGTCGGTCTTCGACAGGATATCGCTGTTGCCTTTGACGCCTGCGGAATCCAGGGCGAGGCCCGCCGCATAGGTGCCGATGCGCTGCCAGGCTTCCATCTGGCGCTGGTCGCCCTTTTTCGGGATCTGCGTGTCGAACGCGATCGGGACCATCGGGTGGACGACATACGGCGCAAAGCCGGTTTCGTCGACATTGACGCGTCGCTCGCTTAACGCCTCCCAATGCGCATCCAGCCCGATGCCAAGCGACGACGCGATGCCGATGCCGGTGACCCAGGCTTCGCGTTGCGGCGTCGTCGGAGAGGAGGGAGTGTCAGCCATTCGCGATTGCCTGCTTCGGGAATCCGATCTTGGTCGCCATGACTTCCATGTGGGCACGCAAATCGGGATGTGGGAAGGGAACGTGCCGGAATGTCAGGGTTGCATTGCACTTGAGCTTGCCGTCGACCGAGATCTTCGCCTCGGTGACGGCAAACCCGGAGCCCTCGTGCGCGACACGGGCTTCGATCTTGAGCGCTTCGCCCGGCGCAATGAAGGTCCGCATCTTGGCTTCCTTGACGGCCGCCAGGAACGGCATCCGCTCAAACTTCAGCATCGCGATCAACAGCCAGCCCGACGTCTGAGCCATCGCTTCGATCAGAAGCACGCCCGGCATCAGGGGATAGCCGGGAAAATGACCTTCGAAAATCGTGCTGGTCTGCGGGACCTGGGCGTCGACCGTGATCGTCCGCTCACCGACATTGATGGCGGCGATGCGGTCGATCAGCTGAAAATATTCGAGATTCATGGCGGGGCGTTACGCGCCCTTGGCGGCGACCAATTCGTCGATGCGCGCGCTGAGGTTCTTCAGGACGAAGTACTGCTCGGTCGTAGCCTTGCCGTCGTTGACCTCCTGCGTCCACTTTTCCAGTGGCAGCTTGATGCCGAACGCCTTGTCGATGGCAAAGGCGATGTCGAGGAAATCGAGACTGTCGATGCCGAGATCGTCGATCGCGTGACTCTCAGGGGTGATCGTGTCGCGGGGGATATCGCAGGTCTCAGCGATGATGGTGGCGACCTGGTCGAATGTGGCGGTCATCGTTAAGCCTTTGATATATTTGCGAGAAATGCCGTCGATCGGCAGGTCGCAGGGAATCCCGTCCCGGGCGGGGCGCAACCCGCCGGTGAAAAGTCGAATGCCCGTATATCGGAGCGCCGCTCCGAGTTCAATGCCAGCCGGGTTCGCCCACAAGCCCTTTCAGATGCTTTCGGCGGACCGGGGCGGGAAGGCCTGGGGAGGGGGAATCTTGGCGCAATCACGACGGCCGACCAGCACGCAGTCCTGGGTCCGGCGCATGTCGGCGATGGTGGTCGCCAGCCAGACGCCGATGCCGGTCAGCACCAGCGTGAACGCCAGCGCCGCAATGTTCATGACCATGCGGTGCCGATAGTCGTCGACCTCGCCGTCGAGCGGACGCCGAAACCGCGAGAGATCGTCCGGCCCGCGCCGCAGGCTGTGGGGTGATACGTTGTCCTGGACCGCCGCTCGCCCATCACCGGGAGGTTTCGCCAGCGTCCGCGGCCTGAACTTGATGACGCGGTGTTCGCCACTCGTCATGATCGGCTGCTGGCTTGGCATCAACGGAGGCCTGCAAAGGGAGATGTCTCTGCAGCCAGCATAGCGCCGCGGCGCCATGCATTGGAAGCCCGAATAGCGCGAATGTGGCCTGCGATGGCGCCACATTCAGACACGTTTCCGGGAACCCGGCCGGCGTCGGAATCGCCCGCTAAGCTAAGCCGCCTTTGCTTTCTTGGTCGTGCTCTTTTTCTTGCCGGTTTTTGCCGGAGCTTTTGCCTTCAGAAGAGCGGCATGATCGAGAATCGTCTGGTCGGCATAGGCCATCGCGAACGATGCGATCGCATCGTCGAGCGCCTCGCTTCGGCCCATGTAGCCCGCGATTCCTGTGGGATCGCCGGAACGTGCGTGGGCACGTGCGAGGGTGCGGCCGCAGAGCTGGGCATAGTCCGAAAGCGCTTCGCCTTCGCTGAGTTCGCTGATGCCGCCGAGCCTGCGATTCTTCAACGTCCGGATATAAAACTGGCGGCCGGTGTCGTCGTCCTGCGTTGCACCGAGAAAGAAGTCGCTGGCGGCCTGCATCATCTGCTGCCCCTGCACCACGCGGCGACCCTGGTTCCCTTTATAGCCGAGCTTGCCGCCGAGTCGCTCCAGCACCGACGCCTGAGCCTGCTTGATCTGAAGGAACAGCGGTTCGTCGTCACCCGTCATGAACAGGCCGATGCAGCAGAACGTTCCGACGGACCCGACGCCCACTGCCTTGAAGGCGACGTCCTTGAGGGTGAAGCGGTCGAGCAGCCGCAACACCGCTGGATTGAGGCTCTTGCGATAGGCGGCGAACACCCGGTCGACGCCGAGCCGATGCTTCGCGTCGGCCTTCGGATCGAGATGGAAGATGGTCGGCGGCTTGTCGATGATCCTTGGCGTATCGCCACTGACCAGATGCGGAAAATTGTCGTCCTTCGACAGGCCTTCGCCGCGCGCCTTCGCGATCACGACACTGAGCTTGCGTCGCAGGTCGCCATTGCCGATCCGGCCGATCTCCTGTTCGAGGTCGATCCGGCTGTGCCATATTTCCAGCGGGGACAGTTTCGCCAGTTTGGTCATATGCAACCGATAGGATCCGACGGTCGCGGCCGCGAGCGAGCGGGCTTCCTTGCGTGACAGATCCGAGCCGAGCGCCGCAACCGCGACGCTGGCGGCGAGGCGCTTCAGGTCGACGGTGAAGTCGACGCCGGGCAATGTCTCGTCGAAATCGTTGACGTCGAACAGGATGTTGTTCTCCGGCGTGACGAAGGCGCCGAAGTTCATCAGGTGGCTGTCGCCGCCCGCCTGCACCGGAAGTCCAGCCATCGGCTGCGCGGCGAGGTCCGTCGCCATGACGGCAGCTGCTCCACGCAGGAATGCGAACGGGTTGGCCGACATGCGCGCATAACGTTCCGGGACCAGCTCCGGCACACGATCGGGGTCGCTCTCGGCCAGGATCGCCACGGCATTGCGCGACAGCGGCACTTTCAGGTGCGCATGCGCTTCACGCGGCGTCTTGCGGCGGAGCGCCTTGCCCAGCTTGAACCGTTCGGCGCGAGAGCTTGATGTATCGGTCATGGCAAATCCCTCGATCAAAGGCCCGCATCATAGGCACGCTTGTGCGAAGCTGCCAAACCCGGCTGCCGCCATTGTCAGCAAATTGTGATCGGCCGGCCGGCGGCTGCGTCAGGCCTTTGGCAGTCGTCCCAAGGTGTAGAACTCGTCGTTCGGCATCATGTTGCTGAAATTGGCGATGCGGTTTGACATGCCGAAGAACGCCGAGATCGCGGCAATGTCCCAGATCTCGTCATTGCTGAGACCGTGCCCGGCCAGCGCGGCAAAATCCGGTTCGCCGACCTTGTGCGACTCCGTGGTGATCTTCACCGCGAAGTCCAGCATCGCTTTCTGCCGCGCGGTGATATCAGCCTTGCGGTAGTTGACGGCGATCTGGTCGGCCAGCAGCGGCTTCTTCGCGCGGATGCGCAGCACCGCGCCGTGTGCGATCACGCAGTACAGGCACTGGTTGACCGCGCTGGTCGCGACCACGATCATTTCCCGCTCGGCCTTGCTGAGGCCGGTATCCTTGTCCATCAGCGTGTCGTGGTAGGCAAAGAACGCGCGAAACTCTTCCGGCCGCTGCGCCAGTACCATGAAGACGTTGGGCACGAAGCCGGACTTCTCCTGCACTGTGAGGATGCGCGTGCGGATATCGTCGGGCAGCGTTTCGAGCTGGGGAATCGGAAAGCGGCTGGTCTCGGTCTGTGTCATGATTGTGATCCATTGTACCGGCGAAACCACCGGCAGACTGGGAATCACGATAATCGAGGACGGCCGCGCCGGATAGCTCCGACCGTGGAGAGCTCAGCGCAGGGGTTTCTTCAGCAGTTGGAAGCGGTCGGGATCGAATCCCATCGACGGCTGCAGCATCGGAGCGTCCGCCGTCCGCGGCTGCAATTGCGGCTTCTCGAGGAAGCCGGGATCGTTGGGGACTTCGCGGGCGGATGTGGCGCCGCGCCAGCGCTCCAGCACCGTGGTGACGAAGTGAAGGTCCTGACCGCGGCTGGAGGTGGGAACGGTTGCAATCGTTGCCTCGCTGCGGGGCAATTGATGCGGTGGAACTTCCTTGAAGCGCAGCCGTGTCGGCAGCGCCACGCCTTCACCGAAAGCCAGCACCTCGCGGGTGCCAAGCGAGGGCACGAACGACAGCAGGTTTGCGGCGGCATCCGACACTGCGGAACGCAACAGCGCCTGGTCGCGGTCGTTGGCCATGCGCATCGCAAACAGCGTGCTGCACTGGGAGATGATGGTGGCGTCGAGTTCGGCCGGCCGCTGCGTGATCAGCGCCAGATAAACCCCGTATTTGCGGCCTTCCTTGGCGATGCGCGACACCGCCTTGCGTGTCGGTCCGAAGCCGATGCTGCGATCGGCTGACGCGTAGCGGTGGGCTTCCTCGCACACGAACAGCATGGGGGAGGCGCCGTCGCTCCACAGCCCGAAGTCGAACGCCATCCGGCAGACCACCGACACCACCGAATCGACGACTTCGGCGGGGAAGCCCGCAAGCTGCATGATCGTCATCGGCTTGCCGTTGGCCGGCATCCGGAACAGGTGGCTGATGACGTCAGCCATGGTGTCGCCGCCGACATTGGCATTGTCGAACATGAAGGCGTAACGCGGATCGTTCTTGACCGTCTCGATGCGCGACAGCAGCTTGTGGTAGATGATGCGGCTGGAGCGGTTTTCCAGCTTGCCCATGCGCTCGTCGATCTGGGCGATCAGGTCGACCAGGCGATAGGGCACCGGTGTATCGACGGTGTATCCCACGGTCTTGGGATCGACCCGCTTCAGGCCGAGCCGGTCGGAATTCTGGTACTGGGTGTAGAGCGCCTTGGCGAGGGGAATGACCTCGGAGAGAATTTCGAGCTCTTCCGGCACGCCTGGGCGCCCACCGAAAAAGACGTCGACGATCTCCTCGAAATTGAACAGCCAGAACGGCAGTTTCAGGTTGCGCGGGTTGAGCACCAAAGCGCGGCTGCCAAAGCAGCGGCCGTATTCGTTGTGCACGTCGAGCAGGAATACCCGCAGGTTCGGTCGCGCCAGCAGGATCTCGTTGAGAAGCAGTGATACGCCGCTGGATTTGCCGACGCCGGTCGAACCGAGCACCGCGAAATGCTTGTTGAGCATTTCCTCGACGTCGATATAGGCCATGACGGTCGGATCCTGCTGCAGCGTTCCCACATTGATGTGGTCGGAGCGGGCCGGCGTGTAGATCGTCCGCAGTTCCTGGTTGGTGGTCAGCTCGGCGGAATCCCCGATGGTGGGATAACTGGTGACGCCGCGCTGGAAGCGCTGTGACGATCCGCTCCCGAGAATTTCGCCCAGCAGGTCGACCGACGCGACCGCCATGTAAGGGCTGCCCGGCGGCAGATGTTCAGAGGAGACTTCCGTGACGATGGCAACGATGGCGGAGCCGGCGCAGCGGATGCTGATGAAGCGCCCGACCGTGGCGCGCACCTCGGCCAATCCCATTTGGCTCGCCGCGAGCAGACCGACTCGGGCTTGCGACCCGCGGACCAGAATGACGCGCCCGAATTGCGCAGCGGGAGCCGAACTCAGCATCGAAAGAACCAGTATTCTTTATTGTTTATCTCTGGATCAACTATGGAGGGGGTGTTTGGACAAAATGTTAAGCTTTGGCCCCACCCTCGGTGGTACCGCCCTGCAACCTGCGGTGGATTTTCCGTCCAATATCGCGGCGGGTTTGGTAATATGTTGTTCTCAAAGGTAAATTCTGACCGCCGGAAAGCCAGGGCCGGGCAGGTTCCCCGCGGGCTTAACGCCCCATTCACCATAATAGAGTGCGACGGACCGATGGCGCTGGAGCCACGAGATCTCGTCTGCAAAATCTCGGCGCGGGCCAATCGGCGGTCATTGTCATATTCGATCGGCAGAACCGAATTTCTGGCGACAAGTGGGGTAGACCGCAGCGTTCGAGCACTCTATATCGGGCGCCAAGACGCTTCGTTTGCTGAGGCGGAGGTTATTCTCCGCATCAGGCGGTTTAGCCGCCGGATCAGCTACTGTTGGGGAATCGTCTAATGGTAGGACTGCAGACTCTGACTCTGCCTGTCTAGGTTCGAATCCTAGTTCCCCAGCCAGCCTGAACGGCTGAGTGAAACAAGCGCACTTTCCCATTTGCTTCTGTGACGCAGGTCGCTGCTTTGCGGCTCGTTGTGTGCGGCGCGTGCCGGAATGTCGCCGATCGGATACATCGGCGCGCATCGCTACTGCGCGATTCGCGGATGGATGGGGCTAACGCCGGCCACCGCCACCCATTCCCCCGCCGCCGAATCCGCCACCGCCCATGCCGCCGGGTCCCCCAGGGCCGCCGGTCCCGCCGGGTCCGAAAGGCCCCCCTGGACCACCAGGCCCGCCAGCCCCACCGGAATCACTTGGTCCGCTGGAGCCGCCAGGTCCTCGTGGTGCAGCGGAGTTATCCGGTCCGCGCGCGCCACCGGGGGAGTGTCCCGGTGTATTGGGCGCCGTAACGGGGCCGCGGCCAGTCCCGCTGCCCGGCGTTGTGCCGGAAGGCGAGCCCGCGTTCTGACGGGCGGAGCGCACCGTGTCGATCTGCAGACCCTGCGCACCATCACGGACGGCAGAGATCACCAAGCGTGCTTCGCCGCCGGTCGCTGGCTGGTAGCGTGAGGCGTTGCGCGCGACATAACCCGAACCGAGCCGCAGGCTGTCGCCGTCGCGCCGCGCGTAGGTTTCGATCAGCAGGCGGTTGGCACCGGCAAGATCGGACAGGTCATCAACACTCGCGCGCGACACCTGCATCACACCTTGCGTGGTGCGTCCCTCGACCCAGACACGCCGACCGACCAGGGCGCCAGTCATGCCGCCGAGCCGCAGGGCGCCGATGTGCAGGCCATCGGCATCGCGCTCCAGCACGCCAGCCACATGCGGGGTCGCATCCTGGCGTCGATCGACCAGGCTCGCGACAATGGTGCCGCTGGTCTGGCGCAGGCCGAACACCGCGACCTCAGTGCCGGGGCGCAGCCAGTCCGCGCGGCCGTTCCACAGCACGCGTTGTCCGAGCACGGTGATCTCGCCTTTGCGGACCGCGTCGATTGGTCCCGCGACCTCGGAGACCACATTGATGGCGCGGGTGGTCAGCGATCCGTTGACCCCGCGTGTTGCCACCGTGCGTGCCACCTGTCCGATCCGCAGCGCTTTCGCTGTGGCGGGCTGATCGTCGATTCGCACCGGCACGTCAGGCGCGTAGCCGATCCGCTCGCCGTTGACGAAAATGCTGCCGAAGCGCTGGATCACTCCGACAATGCCGGTCCCGCCAATGCCGTGATCCCCCGAGGTTGCGGAGGAGACGCCGGTGCCGCCGATCCCGTGATCATTGCCCCGGGTCTGAGCCCACGCTCCAGGCGTGATCAGCCAGGAGAGTCCCGCCAGCAATGCCCTGCGCGAGACGATCGGCCGCTTGGTCATGATTGGGCGTCTCTGTCGTCACGGGGCGGGGTGTCGGCAGTTTCGCGGTAGATATACACGCCGAAATTCCATCGGCAGTTGCCGCCTTCGTCCTTGGCGAGCGCGCGGTTGGCCTCACGGTTGAGGGTCTTCAACGCCTCCATCGCCAGTTCGCGGGATCGAATCTCCAGCCGCGCCGCCAGCTTTTGCGAAATTCCGTCGTAGTGAACCGCGCGCTCGAGAAAACGTGGCGTTGCGGTCGACACGTTGTCGACCGCGGCGGCGATGTGATCGTGAAGATTGCGGCCGAGATAGTGCCACTTGCGATCATCGTCGCCGCGCGGGACGAAGCCGGCATCCACCAGCACGATCTCGTCGTTTTCATTCAGCGTGACGAGATTGCGGTCGAGCCATTCGTCGAGAACCGCGCGCGGACGCACGTCCTTGGTGATCGAGGTAACGAGCGATTCGAACGAAGGCGCGTCGTCACCAGCCGTGCGCGGCAGCGGCAGCGGATTTCCATCGGGGCCAGTAAATTCCGGCGCGGCAATCCAGCGGGCGATGATCGCGCTGGTGCGGGACAGAGCAGGGGGCGTTTCATTGACCGGGGCGCCTGCGCCACGCAGCCGCGCTACCTCCTTGCGGTGGATACCGGTGAGCAGGGTGACGCGGCTGTCGGTCTGCTCCTTCTTGTCCAGGACGAAATCGTGTTCGGCGACGTTGACATAGAGCTCGCGCAGAAGCTGTGCCAGCGTCGGAAACGTCATGCCGCCGCGAATGCACAGCCTGACCAGCGGCCGCAACAGGCGCGCGAGTGGTCTCTGCAGATTCTGCGCGGCGATCGGGGGAGGCGATGCAGGCCTCGGAGCTCGGGGAGGCGTGCCCATCATGAGGGCAATCTCTAGCATCGGCGTGCGTGGGATACAATCCCACCTCAGTTGACGTGTGAAAATTTCCCACGTATATGGTTGGCGCCATCCAAACACGAGGAGAGCCCGCCCATGGGTCGACCGTTCCGTTGTTCCGAGAACCCCGTCGTTCAGCCCGGCGCTGACATTGGCGACAGTCCGATGATCGAAGCGGTGTTGCGTGCAGCTCTGCTGACGCTGCTGTGCAGCGCCGCCATTTTCTCGCTGATCGTCGCCTCGTACGACATCGCCCTGTTGGTCGGCTGAGCAGAAAATCGCCAATGACAACGATCCATGACTTGCGCCGGCGCCCCTCGGTTCTGCACGTCTTCAAGATCTATTATCCAGACCTGTTCGGCGGGACGCTCACGGTGATCCGTGACATCTGTGCCGGGCTGAAGAACCGGTTTGCCTTTGCAGCACTGGTTTGCTCGCGTTCGAAGGAGCCCCGCCACATCGTAGTGGACGACGTTTCCGTCGAGCGCGTCCGGTCGTTCGGCGATCTCCTGTCGATGCCGCTGGCGCCGACCTATCCGCTGTCGCTGTGGCGGCGGATCGCGAGGCACGATCTGTGCGCGCTCCATGCACCGTTTCCGCTTGCCGATCTGGTGTTTGCGCTGGGTTTTGGTCGCAGGTGCCCGCTGGTGGTGCACTGGCATGCCGACATCGTCACGCATGCCACGCTGCGTCCGCTGGTTGAGCCGCTGATGCGCCGGACGCTACGGCGTGCTGAGGCCATCATCGTCTCTGACGCCGTTTTGTTGCGCAAGACGCCGCTGTTGCGGGAGTTCGCGGACAAGGTCCATGTCGTCCCGTTTGGCATCGACACCTCGACATACGATCGGCCGGCGCTTGCGCGCGACAGCGAACGTGAGGATCGCGCCCGGCACCCGACGGTGGTGCTCGCCTGCGGCCGGCTCGTTCCCTACAAGGGCTTCGACGTGCTGCTGCGCGCCGCCGCGGGCCAGACCTTCGATGTCTGGATCGTGGGCGAGGGACGTGAGCGCGAGCGGCTTGAGCAATTGGTCAGCACCCTTGGCCTCGGTGAGCGGGTCCGGTTGCTCGGTTGTGTGCCCGACGACGAACTCGTGCAACTGATGGCCAAGGCCGACGTCTTCGTTTTGCCGTCGGTCACTTCTGCGGAAACGTTCGGTCTCGCCCAGCTCGAGGCGATGGCCGCGGGGCTTCCGATCGTCAATACGTCACTCGCGACCGCGGTTCCACTGATCGCGCGCGACGGGATCGAGGCGATCACGGTGCTGCCGGGCGATCACGAGGGCCTCGCCGAGGCCCTCAACACCCTGGCGGACGATGCAGAGCTGCGTGACCGCATGGGCCGCGCCGGCCGACTGCGAGCACGGTCGGTCTACTCGGTCGATACCTTCCGGGAAGGGATCGATACGGTCTATCGCCGAGCGATCGCGGACCATGCGGCGCGCCACAAACCAGCCAGCCGTCAGGATCATGCGATGCCGAGTTCGATCCGGGTCGCGGCGACGCTCGCCTGGTCCGACATGCGTCATCGTTATGTCCGATCGATCCTCGGCCCGTTCTGGATGTCGCTGCAGATGGCGGTCATGGTGATGGTGCTCGGTTCCGTGATCGGCCAGATGTCCGATACCGGCACGGCCGAGCGGCTGCCGATGCTGGCGGTCAGCCTGACGGCATGGACGTTCCTGAGCGGCGTGGTGCTCGACGCGACCGGCGCATTGCAGGGGGCGGGCAGTCTGATCAAGGATCGCGCCCTGCCGCCAATCATCTTCCTGTTGCAATGCGTATTCCGCCAGGGGCTGTTCGCGCTGCACAATCTTTGCGTACCGGTCGTGCTCTGGCTGCTGCTGGCGCGGCACGGGTCCGCGCACCTGCTGGCCGCGATGCCGGGTCTCGTGCTTTTTATCGGTTGCACGCTCGGGCTCGGCCTGGTGCTGGGGGCACTCGCAACCCGCTACCGCGACCTGAAACCAATCATCGAATCGTCTCTGACACTGGCGTTCCTGTCGGCTCCGATCATCTGGACCACTGACTTCATCAGCCACGGATCGATCGTATTGCGCCTCAATCCGTTGACGCATCTGTTCGCAGTCTGGCGCGACCCGCTGGCGACCGGGCACGTCGATATCATGAGCGTGGTCTATGTCCTTGTCTTCGCAGCAATCCTGGCGATCGCCAGCGTTGTGGCCGTCGCGCGGTTGCGCAAAGCCGTGTTCTGGATCTGACCATGACACATCTGCAACTGCATGATGTTTGCCTGGATTATCCGATCTACGGCACCTACGACTTCCTGCTGAAACGCCGGCTGCTGGGACGCCTTCTCAAGCAGGAGAGCGAGATGCGGGTCGTGCGCGCGCTGGAGCATATTTCGTTTCGCGCCGACGTCGGCGCGCGGATCGGGCTCCAGGGACCGAATGGCTCCGGCAAGTCGACATTGCTGCGCCTGATCGCCAGGGTCTATCCGCCGACAAGTGGCAGCGTCTCGCTCGCCGGGCATGTCATGCCGCTGCTGGGCCTCAACGTCGGCGCCAATCTCGATTTTGCCGCGGAGGAGAACATTCGCCTGCTGCTGCGCATCAGTGGTCGCACGCCGACGCCAAAGATCGTCGATGACATCTGGGCCTTTACCGAGATCGATGAGCGCATGCGGCGCGTACCGCTGCGCACGTTCTCTTCGGGTATGCTGATGCGCGTGTTGTTTGCGACGGCCACCGCATTGCCCGCCGACATTTTGCTGCTCGACGAGTGGCTCAGCGTGGTCGACGAGAAGTTCTCGGCCAAGGCCGAACAGCGGCTGCGGAAGCTGATCTCGATGGCGGGGATCGTGGTCATCGCCTCGCACGATCACGCGCTGCTGCGCCGGATCTGCACCAGCATCATCAAACTCGATCATGGCCGCATTGCGCAGACGACGCATGTCGACCGTGGAGCGGATTTATTATTATTGAAAGAGATGCGAGCATGAAGAACATCCTTGTCGTCAGCGAATCCCTTGGGGAGCCGAACCACAAGCGCGGAATTTTTCACTTCACGCGCGAGTTGGTCCGCTCGCTGCAGGCCGACGGCCATCGCCTGACGCTGGTCGTCGAGACGACGCGGCGCTATCGCAAACTGAAGCGCCAGCAGGATCGCGTGCGGCTGTTCCCGCCGGGGTCACGTCTGGTGGAATTGCTCGCCCTCTACCGGTTTCTTGACGAGAACGACATGAGCGAGCGCGGGGTGCTAAGCCCGCTGCGGCAAAGCATCGACTGGGTCATGAGGCGGGCACGCGCGGCGGCCTCGCTCGATCTCGCGATGTCAGTGCTGCGGTCGATCGGCCTGTTTCGCCGTCCGGTCCGCCTGATCGAGAACAGCGCAGGCGGGTTCGATTATGTGCCGGCAGACCTGCGCCATCTCGAGCTGTTCAAGGCATTCCAGCTCGAATCCGGTATCTACAGCCATCAGGGCCTATCCTCGGTTGCGAACTTGCCGCCGCCACAGGTGGACGGGCGCAACTACGACGTCGTGCTGATCGATGCGCCGACGCGGGTAACAATCCGGCGCGGGCCGAACACCAAGGTCGTTTGTGTTGTTCACGATCTGTTGCCGGTCACCGACCTGAAGCTGAGCGATGTCGCGACACGGATCTACATGCTGCGACTGATCACAAGCCTGCGCCAAGCCGATGAACTGCGCTTCGTATCCCGCTACACCCGGGATCGCTTCGCCGAGCTGCTGCCTCAGTTCGCACATCTGCCGTCGCGGGTGGTTTATCCGCGCACCCGTTTCGAGGTGCCGCGGCCACGGTCGGTCGCCGGCCGTAACGAACCAGTCCGGCCGAGTTTCGTCGTCATCGTGTCGGCTGAGCACAGAAAAAACCTTCACGGCGTGATCCAGGCCTTCAAGTCGCTTCCGAACGCCGACCTCTTCGTGATCGGCTACACCGGCGGCACCAAGGTCACACACCAGTTGCCACCCAATGTCAGGTACACTGGATACCTCGACGAGCGGGAGAAGGCGGCGCTGATCGCCGACGCGTATGGGGTGATCATGCCGAGCTTTGCCGAAGGCTTTGGTGTGCCGATCATCGAGGCGCTGGCCGCGAACACGCCGGTCTTGTGCTCGGATATTGCGGTGTTTCGCGAGGTGGCGGGTGATCTTGCCGATTATTTCGATCCATTCTCGACCAGGTCGATCTGCGAGTCGGTCGGGCGTGTGATCACACGCCAGCAGGAATGGCGTGAGAAGATCGTGGCGCAGCGCACGACGCTGATGAAGCGGTATGGTCACCAGACCCAGGGGCGCGACTTCCTTGCCTCATGCGACCGAACGCATCAGCTCATCTTTGCGACGCAATAGAAACGAAACGCCAACTGCACCGGACAACAGGAGCGTTGGGTGGAGGCGTTGGGCTATCTCGCTGATCTTCAAATATAATCAGGTCTCATCCCATACGAGGACACCGCTTCGGGCAGCGGGCTTAGCCTCATCAACGAAAAACCGGACCCTCATGCAGTTATCTGCATGAAGATCCGGCTCTACCGTTCGTTGCTGCACGATGCCGACGGCTAACTGGCCTGTAGCCAACCTAAGTCCATCGCCCCGCGTCAGCACGTCGCCGAGTGGAAAACAGCGATTTGTTCGTTGAGTAGGAAACTACTTCTTCTTCTTCGCGGTTTTCTTCTTGGCTACTTTTTTCGCTGCCTTCTTCGCCTTCTTCGCTTTCTTCGCCATGTTGTCCTCTGTCAGTCCAAAAGTGGCTAAACGAATCTATGCAAGTCGAGAATCGACATGCACGTCGCAAACAATACACGACAATTGCAAAATTCATACGGGGCCATGCAAAGATGTTGTTGACGACGGTCGCCTGATCGCTCTCGCGGATAGGGCCGCCCCTGTGCTTGCGATGAATGCGCAGGCTACGCGTCGATGCTCGTGCTTGCTGTTCATTCCCAAACGATCCGGCGACCGAGGTCGCGGCACCGGCGAAAGCTGCAACTCACATCTGCGCTGATGCTGTTTGAAGCTCCGGATCGGCGGGGTACCTTGCACAGATAGCGTGCAACTCGCCGGACCGTGCGGTCGTATCGAGACGCGCGACCAGGATCGTCTCGGGCGCTGCCGCGTGCAGTGTTCGGAAAGACGCCGGCAAAAAAGGGGAGCGAGATGAACAAGCGGATGAAGCAGGCCGTGCAAGGGCTATTGTCGGCAACGGCCTTCACGGCCGTTCTGGCGTTTGGTGCCGAGGCGCGCGACCAGGAAGGTTTGTCGTCGGCGGCGCGGCTGTCGACCAGCAGCGTCGCCGGACTGCGGGCGCCGGGCAAGATCCTGGTCGACGTCTGGGGCATCCCTCATATCTATGCCGGCAACGAGCACGACCTGTTTTTCCTGCAAGGTTTCAACGCGGCCCGCGACCGTCTCTGGCAGATCGACCTCTGGCGCAAGCGTGGGTTGGGAGTGCTCGCCAGGGATTTTGGACCGGCTTATGTCGAGCAGGATAAGGCGCTACGGCTGTTTCTCTATCGGGGCGATATGACCACCGAGTGGGCGGCCTACGGACCGAAAGCCAAGACCTATACCGAGGCCTTCGTGGCCGGCATCAACGCCTACGTTGCCGATGTGCGGGCTGGTCGGCGTCCGCGGCCGGTAGAGTTCAAGATCGCCGGGACGATGCCGGATCTCTGGTCCCCGGAAGATGTGGTCCGCATTCGCAGTCATGGACTGACCAGAAACGTTGCCTCCGAGGTCAAGCGATCGCTGGTGGCCTGCGCCGCCGGACTTGAGGCGGACCGGTTGCGGGTCAAGCTCGAGCCGGCATGGACCACGAAGATTCCCGAGGGGCTCGATCCCTGCAGCATTCCCAAGGACGTGCTCGCGCCCTACGACCTGGCGACGCGGCCGGTGGCATTCGCCGGCCCGGGCCAGAAGACTGCCCTGGCGCATGATCCCGATACGTATCTCGCGGAGGCGGATCAGCAGCGCGACACCATCGGATCCAACAACTGGGTGGTGGCACCGTCGCGGACCGCGACCGGGCGTCCCATTCTCGCCAACGACCCGCATCGCGAACACAGCGTGCCGTCGCTGCGCTACATCGTCGGCCTCAATGCCCCAGGGCTGTCGGTGATCGGCGCGGGCGAGCCGGCGCTTCCCGGAATATCCATCGGTCATAACGGGACGATCGCCTTCGGCCTGACGATCTTCAACGTCGATCAGGAAGACCTCTACGTGTATGAGCTCAATCCGGCGGATCTGACCCAATACCGTTATCGCGACGGCTGGGAGACGATGCGCATCGTTCGCGAGACCGAGGAGGTCAAGGGCGAGGCGCCGAGGGACATCGAACTCAAGTTCACCCGGCATGGCCCGGTCCTGCTGGTCGACGAGGCGAACAAGCGGGCGTTCGCCGTTCGCACCGTCTGGTCCGAGCCGGGGACGTCGGCCTATTTCGGTTCATCCGATTACATGACGGCAAAGGACTGGAATGGTTTTCTGACCGCCATGCGGCGCTGGGGCGCGCCGTCGGAGAACCAGGTCTATGCCGACGTGAAGGGCAATATCGGCTGGGTGCCCGGTGCGAAGACGCCGCGACGGGGCAACTACGACGGTCTGATGCCGGTGCCTGGCGACGGCCGTTACGAGTGGCAGGGCTTTCTCGGGCTCGACGACCTGCCGCGTGTTTACCGTCCGGAGCAGGGCTGGTTTGCCACGGCGAACCAGATGAACCTGCCGGATAACTATCCCGTTGCTGAGCGCAAGGTCGGGTTCGAGTGGGCGGATAGCGCGCGCTGGCAGCGTATCGTCGAGGTGCTGAAGGCCAACAACAAGGTGACGCTGGCCGATGCGATGGACCTGCAGAACGACGATACCTCGATGCTGGCACGGCGGCTCATCGCGCTGCTGAAGCCGCTGACGTCGGACGACGCCAATGTTAAAAAGGCGCTCACTTTGTTGAAGGCCTGGGATGCGCGCGACACGGCGGACAGCGCAGCTGCGGCCGTCTTCGAAGTGTGGATTGCCAATCATCTCGGGGCGGCAGTCGTCAAGGTGGCGGCGCCAAAAGCAGCCGACATCATCGCGCCCGATCCCGCCAGCATCTCGGCGGTGGTCGGTTTCCTCGAGCGTCCCGACGCCACGCTCGGATCCGATCCTGCGGCGGCGCGCGATAGTATTCTGCGCGACAGTCTCGCCACCGCCGTCGCCGAGGTCGCCGCTAAATTGGGGCCGGACGAGACCGGCTGGGCCTGGGGCAAGCTGCACAAGGCGCAATTCAATCACGCGCTGATGCCGCTGGCGGACAAGGCGACGGCGCCGCAGCTGTCGGTTGGGCCGCTGGCGCTTGGCGGCGCCGCCAACGTGCCGCACGCCGCCACCTATCGCCGCTCCGATTACCAGCTGACCTCGGGGGCCTCGTTCCGCATGGTACTCGACGTCGGCAACTGGGACGCCAGCCGCACCATCAATACCCCCGGGCAGTCGGGCGATCCATTCAGCGGACACTACCGCGACCTTGCTCCGCTGTGGGCGACCGGCCAGTACGTTCCGCTGCTCTACAGCCGCACGGCCGTTGAAGCCGCGACCGGGGAGGCGATCACCTTGACGCCGCGGTGAACCATGTCGGTCCTGTCCAAGGCATGCTAAGTCCCGATTCAGACTCAAATCCTGGAATCGGACTCGTGAAAATCACTGCGGTTGCTGTCTTGCTCGGACTTGTCGCTTTCAATTCAGCTGAGGCAGCCGATTCACGGTTTTTCGCCAGCCTCAGCCGTCTCGATCCGCGAACACGTCTGGAGCAAGTCTGCGATCTCGAGGCGATGCTGCGAATTCATCGAGACGGCAGTTCCGCTCATCCTGACAGGGCGAAATCCGACGTCCTGTCGCCGCCGCGACATACCGGCGACGTGTTGAACGCCCCGGGCGCGGCATTCCGCGACCGGGGGCACTGGTACAAGCTGGCCTTCGTCTGCAAGGGATCGCCGGACCATCTGAAGGTGCAGTCGTTCAGCTACAAGGTCGGCGAACTGATCCCGCAATCGAAGTGGGCCGATTACGGGTTGTGGCGGTAGGCTCGGGCCGGGCCGCTCATCGTCATATCGGATAGTGCTGGGGGCCGGTCTCGATGGTGATCCAGCGCAGCTCGGTGAATTCGGCGATCCCGGCCTTGCCTCCGAACCGGCCATAACCGGAGGCCTTGGTGCCACCGAACGGCATCTGGGCCTCGTCATGCACGGTCGGGCCGTTGACATGGCAGATGCCGGACTCGATGCGCTTGGCGACATCGAAGGCGCGGGCGATGTCGCGGCCGAACACGGCGGCGGACAGCCCGTACTCGGTGTCGTTGGCGATGCGCACGGCTTCGTCGACGCCGTTGACCCGGACCACGCACACGACCGGTCCAAACGACTCCTCGCCATAGATGCGCATCGAGGAGTTGACGCGATCGATCACGGTTGCCGACATCAAGGTGCCTTCGCTGCGTCCGCCGGCGACGACTTTGGCGCCCTTGCCGACGGCATCGCTGATCAGCGCCTGAATGCGGGTTGCCGCATCGGTTCCGATCAGTGATCCGAGCGGCGTATTGCCCTTGCGCGGATCTCCGGCAACCAGCGACCCGGCCTTGGCCGCAAGTTTGGCCACGAAGCTGTCGGCGATCTTTTCATCGACCACGAGACGCTCGGTCGACATGCAGATCTGCCCCTGGTTCATGAAGGCGCCGAAACTCGCGGCGGCAACCGCGGCGTCGATATCGGCGTCGTCGAGCACCACCAGCGGTGCCTTGCCGCCGAGTTCGAGCAGCGCCGGCTTGAGATATTTCGCCGCGACCTGCGCGATGATCCGGCCAACCCGGGTCGATCCGGTGAAGTTGATGCGACGCACGGCCGGATGTGCGATCAGGGTTTCGATCAGCTCCGGTGCGTCTTCCGGCGCATTGGTTATGACGTTGAGCACACCCGGCGGCAGGCCCGCATCGCGCAGGCATTCGGCGATCAGCCGATGGGTGCCGGGGCAGATCTCGGAGGCCTTCAGGATCACGGTGTTGCCGCAGGCCAGCGGCAAAGCCAGCGCACGGACGCCGAGAATGACCGGCGCATTCCACGGCGCCATGCTGAGCACGACACCCGCCGGCTGGCGGATCGCCATGGCAAGACAGCCCGGCTTGTCCGACGGGATCACTTCGCCGGAAATCTGCGTGGTCATGGCGGCGGCTTCGCGCAGCATGCCGGCGGCGAGGGGGACGTTGAATCCTGCCCAGCCGGCCGTCGCGCCGGTTTCCACGGCCATCAGTTCAACGAACTGCGGACCTTTTGCCGCCAGCAGATCCGCGGCTTTCAGCAGAATGGCACGCCGGGCGCTGGGACCGGTCGATGACCATGCAGGGAAGGCGGCGGCCGCCGCATCCGCGGCGCGGCGGGCGTCGGCGACCTGAGCCGCCGCGGCGCGGCTCGCGATGTCGCCGGTCACCGGATTGAGGCGATCGAACGTGGCGCCGTTCGCGGCCGGAACGTCCTTGCTGTCGAGCAGAAGTGAGATTTCATGCATGAGCATATCCTTCCCTGGTCATTGTGGTGTGATTGGGCGGCTGGTCACCGGCCCGCCGAGATAGGCGCGCTGGACCGCCGGATTGGATCGCAGGCTGGCAGCGGTATCGTGGTCGACGATGCTGCCGTTCTCGAGCACATAACCGCGGTCGGCGATGCGCAGGCTTTCCTGGGCGTTCTGTTCGACCAGCAGCAGGCCGACGCCGGTTTCGCGGATACGCCGGAGCGTGACGAACAGTTCGTGGACCATGGCGGGGGAGAGGCCGAGCGATGGCTCATCGAGCAGCAGGATCACCGGATTCGACATCAGCGCGCGGCCGATTGCGAGCATCTGCTGTTCGCCACCGCTCATGGTGCGCGCTACCTGTGCGGCGCGTTCCTGCAGGCGCGGAAACATGTCGAAAAGCTGCTTCTGGCGCGCTGCTTCTCCGTCGCGGGCGCGTTTTGGATTGGCGCCCAGCAGCAGGTTTTCCTTCACGGTCAGGTCGCCGAAGATGCCGCGGCCTTCGGGAACCAGCGCAAGGCCGCGCTCGACGATATCGTGGGCGGCGAGGGGGGCGAGGTCATGACCATCGAGAGTCACGCGCTTTCCGGGCAGCGTCGGCACCATCCCGGCGATGGCCTTCAGGAGCGAGGTTTTCCCTGCGCCGTTCGCGCCGAGGATGGTGACGATTTCCCCGCGTTCAATGTTCAGCGCGACGCCGTCGAGGGCGCGGTGCTGGCCGTAGGCGACGCTGAGGTTGGCGACATCAAGCATCGGCTGCCATCCCGCCCAGATAGGCCTCGATTACGGCCGGGTTCGCAAGCACCTCGACAGTTGTTCCCTCGGCGATCTTTCGGCCGCTGCTCATCACGACGCAGCGGTCGCACAGCGCCCGCACGGCGCTCATGACGTGCTCGACCAGCACGATGGCGATGCCGTCGTGCTTCAGTGACCGGATCAGGTTGATCCCGATGGTGAGTTCGGATGGGTTGAGGCCTGCCAGCCATTCGTCCAGCAACAGCAGCCGCGGCGTCGGTCCAAGCGCTCGCGCAAGTTCCAGCCGCTTGCGGTCGATATAGGTCAGGTCGGCCGCCGGCCGCAGCTCCTGCCCACCAAGGCCGACCCGGTGCAGCAACGTGGTCGTGCGTGTTTCGAGCTCTGCCGCGGAGAGATGCGGCCTGTGGAAGGCGATGCCGGCCTTGACGTTGTCACGGCAGTCCATGCCGTCGAGCACCCGAACGAGCTGGAAGGTCCGGGCAAGACCGCGCTGCGCGATCCGATACGATGCCAGGCCGGAAATGTCGTTGCCCGCCAGGCGAATGGTGCCGGCGTCCGGGCGCAGCACGCCGGACATCAGATTGAGTGCGGTGGTTTTGCCCGATCCGTTGGGGCCGAGCAGGCCGACAATCTCGTGGCTTCCGACCGTGAAACCGAGTTCGTTGACCGCGATGAGGCCACCGAAGGCGCGCCGGAGGCCTTCGACCTCGAGAACCGGTCCGGGATGGCCGCTGCTCATGCCACCACCTGTCGCGAAGGCGCACCGCGCAGCTTGATGCGCAGGCTTTCAAGCAGGCCGGCGACGCCGCGCGGCAGCAGGTAGACGATCAGCAGGAAGATGCAGCCGAAAATGATGGTGAAGGTGTTCGGAAAGCGCGCACCCAGCAGTTCGAACAGCAGGGTGAGCGGAATCGCACCGAGTGCCGGTCCCCACAGGCGGTGCGTGCCGCCGAGCAGCGCCATGATCAGCACCTGGAACGAGATCATCGGGTTGAACGCGATCGAGGGCTCGATGTAGGTCCAGCGCGGCGCCATGATCGCGCCGGCGAGCGTCATGATGGTGGCACTGATGGCGAACAGGGCGACCTTGGCGGTGGTGGTGTTGATCCCGCAATGGGCAGCGACGGTTTCGTCTTCACCGATGATGCGAAGTGCAAAACCCAGCCGCGATCGTTTGATCAGCCAGCCCAGCGCGAACGTGGCGACCGCGAGCAGCAGCAACTGCCAGTAGATGTCGCTCTGGGTGATGTCGACAAAGACATAACGTCCGAGCACGCGGGACTTGTTGACCTCGAACCAGACCACGAGCTGGCGGACCAGTTCGGCCAGTCCGAAGGTGAAGATAACGAAATGGACGCCGCTGAGCCGCAAGGTCGAAAGCCCGACCAGTGCCGCGATGACCATGCCCAGCGCGGCTGCGATCAGAAGAACGACGGGCCAGGGCAGCACCTCGCCGAGCACGGCCACCGTATAGGCCCCAATGCCGAAGAAGGCTGTTGTCGCCAGCGATACATAACGTGTCGGGCCGGAGAACAGGCCCCACGCTGTGGCCAGCACGGTGTATTGCAGCAGGCTGATGGCGAGGGCGAGATGATACGGATTGACCAGGCGCGGCACCAAGGCCAGCAGCGTGAGGGCGGCCAATGCGACGAGGCCGGTTGCGATATGACGCGGGGTCATCGCGTGGCCCTGCCGAACAGACCTGCGGGCTTCACCAGCAGCACCGTGAGGAACAGCGCGAAATTGACCGCGAGCGTCAGTCCGGGATCGACGAATGAGGCGACCAGTGCTTCGCTGACGCCGAGCAGCAGACCGGCGATCACGCATCCAAGGATGTTGCCGATCCCGCCCATCACCACGATGATCAGCGCTTTCATCGTGAATACGACGCCCGATGACGCGCTGAAGGTCAGGAATGTGCTGACCAGCACGCCGGCGGCCGCGACCAGCGCGCCCCCCAATGCGAAAGTCAATGCGGACGTCCGTGCGACGTCGATGGCGACGAGTTGGGCCGCGGACGGATCGACAGCAACCGCACGCACGGCAGTGCCCGCGCGGGTGCGGGTCAGCGCGAGGTACAGGACAGCGCCCAGCAGGATGGTGACGGCCAGCGCGGCAAGGCGGTTGGCCGCGATGGTTTCACCCAGCAAATGAACGGGGAAAGCCAGGTACGAGTAGCTGTAGTACGCGCCACCGAACAGCGAGAGCATGCTTCCCTGCACGATGAAGGCCAGTCCGAATGTCGCCAGGATGCTGTCGACTTCGAGTGCGTCGCGGGTGCGCGCCCGGCGCACCAGCGGCGTGAGCAGCAGCTTGTAGACGGCGAAGCTGACCGCAAAAGCGACAGGAATGACCAACGCCAGCCCGAGGAAGGGGCTCAGCGCCCATCCGGTGAACAGCCAATGCGATGCAAAGGCGGCGGCGATCAGGAACTCGCCGTAGGACAGGTTCATGATGCGCGCCACGCCATACTGGAGCGTCAGCCCCATGGCGGTGAGTGCATACATGCCGCCCAGCATCAGGCCGGTCAGAATGGCGTTGGTCATGGTTCAATTGCCAGTCGCGTTGCCAGAGTTCTCGGCGTTACGGAGCAGCCCATGCCGGCTTCGGCACGATCGCTGTGCGTGCGCCGTCGTTGCCGGCCGGCGCGATGCCGTAGAACTCGCCGTCCTGCCACTGGCCAACCCACCAGTATCGCGTCGGCATGTTGTTCTCGAGTTTGACCTTGCCGATCACGGTGTCGAACGAACCGGTTTGAAGCTCCTTGATCACCGCGGCGCGGTCGATCTTGCCGACCTTCTCAATGGCCTGCTGCAGCATCTGCAGGCTCGCATAGGTCACGGCGCTGGCCCAGCGATCGGGCTCCGCATTGTTGGGGGCGGCGGCCTTGTGGCGGGCGAGATAGTCCTTGATCGCCGGACTGTCGCCGCTCCAGCCGCCGATGCCCATGACGCCCTGCGCATTGTTGCCGAAGCGCTGGCGATAGAGCGGGAAGGCGGTGCCGACACCGGTGTAGAACACCTTCGGATTGAGGCCGGCGAGGCGGGATTGCTCGGTCAGGGCCAGCGTGTCGGGCGGATAGCTGAAGGCGATCACAACATCCGGGTTCAAGGCCTTCACGTCGTTGATGATCGGCGCGAGGTCCTGGGTCCCGACCGGATAACTCTTGTCGTAGGCCAGTTTGAACTTCGCATTGGTGAGCACCGGGCGGGCCGCCGCCGACAGATCGATGCCGAAGCCGTCGGCGACGCTGACCATGGCGACGGTCTCGCCGATCTTCTTTTCGTCGCGCAGCTTCACCAGGAGTTCGACCAGCGTCTTCGCGGCGTCCGCACTGGTGCCGAGCAGCCAGAAACTGTTGGGCCAGCGCTTGGCGAGCTCCGGCGCGCGGTCGGTCACGGCGGTCGCGGCCAGATGCGGATAGCCTTCGCGGTTGAGAATCGGGCCGACCGCCAGATTGAGGCCGGTGCCCCACGGAGGCAGGATGAAATCGACCTTGTCCTGGTTGATCAGCCGCTCCAGCGCGCGAACGGCTTCTTCCGCATTCGAGCGGTCATCATATTGCACCACTTCGATGGGGACGCGCTTGTCGCCGAGCTTGATACCACCAGCGGCATTGACCTCCTTCACCCACAGCTCGTAGTTCGGCAGGGTGGTCACCGCGGCGCCACCCGTGTTCGGGCCGGTGCGCGAGATCGCGTAACCGATCTTGATCGAGGTCTGCGCGTCGGCAGGTCCGGTCAGTCCTAAGGCTGCGGCGCCGGCGGCTGCAAGCAGCGCGACGCGACGTGTGATGGATGTCCTCATGGTCTCCTCCCAGCTTGGTTGATCGGCGCGTTGGTCGGCGCTCGTGATCGCTCCGGACGTTAGAGGACGTGTGCGGATGCTTGGAATTGGACGAAACCGGGGAAAGATTGTACGTTTTCGGCAATCCCGCCCCTTGGCAGGCGGCGTTTTGTCTCAGGAGGGGGTGTGGTGCTGGCGTCGGCTGATGTGACGGGACTGCCGGTCGGGGTCGCTCTGGCGGTTCAGGCCGAAGCATTTTCAGCCGCGTTGGCGTCGCGCACGTGGTTGATCCGTCAACGCGGGACGCGCCGCGCTCATCTGCTGCTGCTGCTGTCGGATCACGGCGTCGCATCGTGGCAGGGCACGCAGGTTGCGCTCGCCGCGCCGGCCTTGCTCTGGCTGCCCGGCAACATGGATGCCGCGATCGAGGCCGGCGCGGGCGCCAGTGGATTTTTGCTGTCCGTGGAAGACGACTTTCTGATCAAGATCATCTCGAGCAGCGCCGAAGCGCTACATTTGCGCCGGACGACCGACAAAGTCGCACTGCTGGATGGGGACACGCTCGTTGCACCGTCCCGTCATGCGGTGGTGGAATCCTGCCGCGCGATCGTGGCGGAGCTGCGCGATCCCGGCCACGGCGGCGCGACCATGATTTCGTCGCAGCTTCTGGTGATGTGCCTGCATCTGTGGCGGCTCGGGACCTCGTCCGATGAGCGCGATGATGCCGCGGGCAGGGGTGGTGGAGCGGCGCTGGTCGGCAATTTCCTGCAGATGGTCGAACTGCACTATCGAGACGGCTGGTCGGTCGCTCGCTATGCCACGGTACTGGGCGTGACCTCCGACAAACTGCATGCGCATTGTCAGCGCGAGAAGGGCTGCGGCCCGCGCGCCATCGTTCACGACCGTCTGATGCATGAAGCCTGCATTCGGCTTCAGCAACTGGATCTGCCGGTGGAGCAGATCGGCTACGGGCTCGGCTTTCGCGATCCGGCTTACTTCAATCGTTTCTTCCGGAAATATCATGGTGCATCGCCCGGCACCTATCGCCGGCAGATCCGGCTCGATCACGCGCGCAGCAGGCCGTCATACGCGGCCTGGCCTTGATCGCTGACCCCGTTCACCCGGGCGCTATTCCATCTGCTGCTGGATGATCCGCCCGAGCGCGAACAATCGCTGATCGATCGCGACAGGGACATCGCAGACAAAGCGGATGATCTGGCGGCGGTCCTCGAAGATGCGGGTTTGCCAGGTGAGCTGGTTGCCGAGCTGCTCGACCTTGCCCTGATCCGGCGGGGTCGCGCCCTGTAGCGCCTGCAGGGCGACGACATCGGCCCGGATTGCTTCCGCGGCCGCGCGCTGCTTGCGGGTGACGCGTTCGAGCCCGTTCATCACCGACGAGCGCTGGGCATTGAGGGTTTCGAACAAGCCGGCAAACAGCAGCTTGCCGCGTGTCGCTTTGGCTGAAACATCACCGGTCAGGAAACCTGAAATCAGGGTCTCGGCTTCGTCCAGCGGCGTGCGCCGGGCGGCGAGGCGTTCGACCAGGGTGCTAACATCGGTGTCATCTTTCCACGCGTCCGTGACGTCGTCGAGGGCCGGGCCGGCCCAGACCGCCGCGAGCGACACCTCCGGCACCTTGGCCTGGGCGCACGGCCAGTCCGGATAACGCGGATCGGCGGCGACACTGGGATCGGCCGATCCCGCGAGCAGCAGCACGGCAAACAGGACAGCCTTCGATTTCATGCCTCACCTCCTGCCGGGTTGCGGCGGATCATGCCGCGCGAGGGATCGTAGGCGAGCACCGCGCCGAGCATGAAGACGATGGTGCAGCCGCCGACCACGGCCAGCGAGATCCAGTTGACCTGGCCGTAGAGCGCGAACCGGATCAATTCCACCACATGGGTAAAGGGATTGAACTGGCACACATAATAGAGCATCGGGCTGCCCTCCAGCACTCGCCACAGCGGATAAAGCGCCGAGGAGGCAAAGAACATCGGGAAGATCACGAAGTTCATGACGCCGGCGAAATTCTCGAGCTGCCGGATGCCCGACGAAATCAGCATGCCGAGCGCGCCCAGCATCAGTCCCGACAGCAGCAATGCGGGCAGCACCGTGAGATAACCGATCCGTGGCGGCTCGATGTCCCAGAACCAGGCGATCAGCAGAAACGCATAGACCTGCAGCACCGACACCGCGGTGCCCGCCAGCAGTTTGCAGGACAGCAGGTACCAGCGCGGCAGCGGGCTCACCAGCAGGGTGCGCATGTTGCCCATCTCGCGGTCGTAGACCATCGAGAGCGAGGACTGCATGCCGTTGAACAGCTGGATCATCGCCATCAGCCCGGGAGTGATGTAGACCTCGTAAAGGATATAGGTCTCGTAAGGCGGGATGATCGAAATGCCGAGCACCTGGCGGAAACCGGCGGCGAAGATGAACAGCCAGACCAGCGGTCGCACCAGTGCCGAAATGAAACGCTCGCGCTGATGCAGGAAACGCAGCGCTTCGCGCCAGACGATGCCGTTCAGGCAGGTGGCATACTGCGCGAGTGAAAATCCGGAACGGCGCGGGGCGATGGCGTCGATGGTCATGGTGTGATGATCATGGTGTGGGGCTCGCAAGTTCGGTCGCCGTTCCCGTCAGCTTCATGAATGCGGACGACAGGTCCGGCGTTCCGGTGTCGGCGATGATGCGCGGCACCACCCCGGTGGTCAGCACGCGGCCGCGATGCAGGATGATGAGATCGTCGCTTGGCGTAATCTCGTCGAGCAGATGGGTCGCCCACAGCACCCCGATGCCGTCCTCGCTGACCAGCCGGCGGACATGGCGCAGGATGTCGGCGCGTGCCTTGACGTCGAGACCGACCGTCGCTTCGTCCAGCAGCAGCAGGCGAGGGCGATGCAGCAGCGCGCGCGCGATTTCGAGACGGCGCATCTGCCCACCGGACAGCGCGCGCACCTTGCTGCCGGCGCGCTCGGTGAGATCGATGCGCGCCAGCACCTCCTCGGCGCGGGCGCGTGCCTCGCGCCGGCCGATGCCGTGCAGGGCAGCGTGATACTGCAGGTTTTGCATCAGCGAGAGATCGAGATCGAGGGTGCGCGACTGGAACACCACGCCGAGCACCCGCAACGCTTCGCCGGGGTCACGCCCGATATCGTGGCCGAAGATTCGGATCGCGCCGCTCTGCACGCCGAACAGGCGGGTGATCAGTGCAAACAGCGTGCTCTTGCCGGCGCCATTGAGCCCGAGCAGCGCGGCGAAGCTCGCCGGCCGCACGGCGAAGCTGACATTCTCCAGCGCGGGATGACGGCCGTAGGCATGGCTCACCCCGTCGATCGCCAGCGCCGCCACGTCGGCGGGACCGCTTTGGTCGTGCGCCTGTGCGGTGCTACTGGCAATGGGGGCGATGGTCTCGGTCATTTCGGTGCGATCGTGATGCCCCAGGGCAGTTCGCCGACCTGGATGGTCTTGATCACCTTTTGCGCCGCGACGTCGATCACCGAGACGTCGTTCGACACGCCATTGGTGACCAGCAGATATTTTTCGTCCGGGGTGAAGGCCATGTGCCAGACCCGCTGGCCGACCAGCAGGTATTTGCTGACCTGATGGGTCGTGGCGTCGATCACGGCGACCCGGTTAGCCGGTCCGAGCGCGATAAACGCGGTCTTGCCGTCCTTGGTGATGCCGATGCCGACCGGCTGGATCGCCTCTCGCCGCAGGCCCGGGATATTGAAGCTGATCTTGGTCTTGATCGTGCGCTTGTCCGGATCGAGGATTGCCACCGTGCCGCCGATCTCCGACGAGATCCACAGCTCGGAATTGTCGCGCTTGAATTCGGCGAAACGCGGCCGCGCGTCGACCAGCACGTTCGCGACAATCTGGCGGGTGGTGGTGTCGATGAAATGCGCCATGTTGGTGGTCTCGGAGGTGTTGATCAGGAACTTGCCGTCCGGACTGATGGCCATGCCTTCCGGCTCGACACCGACCTGTACATCGCCGACGCGCGCGCGTTTGGCGATGTCGATGATGGTCACCGTGTTGTCGTTCTCGTTGGCGACATAGAGAATGTTGCCGCTGGCGTCCTGCACAAACAGCTCGGGATCGGGCCCCGAGGGCAGGGTATCGACGATCTGCTGGGTCGTGGCGTCGATCATCTGGATGGTGTCGTCGTCGCCGACCGCCACCAGCACGAATTTGCCGTCATGGGTGAACTCGATGCCACGCGGCCGCTGGCCCACCTTGATGGTCTTGGTTACTTTCCAGGTGTCGGTATCGATCACCGTGACGGTGTTGCCTTTTTCATTGGAGACGTAGGCCATGACCGCGCCCGCCGGGGTGGCAGCGGCGAGCCAGACGGCCATTCCGGACAACAGACAACAGCGCCACATGTCTCGGGACTCCATTTCAACCTAACGCAGTTTGCACTTGGTCTCGGGCTTGTCTACGCCGAGGGTGTCGAGTTCCGAGACCTGGTGCAGAAAGCCTTCCTGAGGCGACACGGACACCACCATACGCCCGTCCGCCAGCAGGATCGGTTGGCGCAGTTGCAGGTTCCAGTCGCGCAGCGTCAATGGTTGTCCCTTGAAGGCGGCGAGCGAGAAATTCGGACTCTTGAGGAATGTGGTGATGGCTTTTGGATCGCCGGAATTGGTGCGTGCGGCGGCCTCGCCAATCATGCGCGCGGCGGTCCAGGCCTGCATGTCGAGGGCCGTCATACGCCGTGAATTGAGCTTCAGGAAACGGTTCTGCAACTGGATCGCGCCCCATTGATCGTGCGCCGCGTCCCAACTGGTCGCAACCAGGCCGGCCGAGCCAGCGATCGGCCGCGGGTCCCAGGTGCGGTAGGGCAGATAGGCGGCGAACACTTCGCTCTCATCGGCAGCAACGAGAACATCGTAGGCCGGCGCCTGCTGGGTGAAGACCGGCATCTGGCGCTGGATCAGGGTGATGCCACTGTCGGTGCGGCGGGCGCCTCCGGTATCCTCGAACACCCGTTCCTGTACGATCTTGGCGCCAAAGCGCGTGGCGGCGCGGCGCAACGCATCGGCGAACAGTTTGTCCTCCGGGTGCGATCCCAGCACCAGCAACCAGCGCTTCCATTGTTTCCACACCAGGTATTGTGCCAGCGCGTCGGCCAGCATCGAGCGTGTCGGTGCGACGTGGATCACATTGCCGCGGCAATCTTCCTCGCGCAGCCGATCGTCGGAGGCACCGGCATTCAGCAGCAGCGCGCCGTTGCTGCTGGCAGCATCCGCGGCCTTCAGCAGCGCATCCGCCGGCAGGTCCGCGATGATGAAAGCGACGTTGCGGCTGGCGAGGGCGGTGACCGCGGCGGCGGGATCATCGCCATCCTTGAGGCGGACCTCATCGAGCACGTAGCGCTGGTTGAGGAACCGGCCGGTGGTATTGTTGTCCTCGATCGCGAGCCGTGCACCGGCGACGCCATTGTTCTCCGCCGGCTGTGCCGCCAGCGAGAGCGTGGACTTGACGCCGGCAGGACCGAGATAGCCGATCCGGATCTCGGTAGGATCGGCAGCAAGAGAGGGGCAGACAAGCGAGGTTGCAATCAGCGCGCACACACATGCGATCGCGCCCAATATCGATCGGGCCAAACACATCCTCCCACAATATTCTTCTCGGGCACTTCCTGCTTGCAAGATGGCCGATCCGTCTTAAGTTGCAACGAACATTTTGGTGTAGCCGGGCTGCGAGCGGAACCGTGACGCGGGTGCTTTGGTGGATTATTCTGCTGATGATCGTGCCGCCTTCGACGGCCTGGGCGCAAGCGCCTGCATCAAATTCGCAGGCCGGCTCCAAAGCCGCGGTGTTCGATTTCGAACTGGCCGACAGCAGCCTCGAAGGCGAGAAAAATGGGCCGCAGGCCGACGAGCAGGCCCGGTTGATGCGGATCAGCGATCAGGTGCGCAAGGGCCTCGCCGAGTCGGGCAAATTCGTTATCGTCGACATCGCCCCCGTAAACACCGCAGCGCACAACAGCAACCTGCAGGCCTGCGGGGAGTGTGACGTCGATCTCGCCAGGAAACTCGGCGCCGACCTCGCCATCACCGGCGTGGTGCGCAAGATTTCGACACTCATTCTCAGCATGATCATCTATGTGCGTGACGCGAAGACGGGACAGCAGGTCACCGCGATGAGCGCGGATTTTCGCGGCAACACCGACGAATCCTGGGCGCGCACCGCGAGCTTCCTGCTGCGTAACCGGCTGCTCGAGCCGAATTACGGCGTGCGTCACTGAGAGGACGGCGTCCTCAAACCTTCAGACGCGCCGCATGCCAGCGCAGATGGTCATCCATGAAGGTCGAGATGAAGTAGTAGCTGTGGTCGTAGCCGTCGGACCGGCGCAGCGTGAGCGGGATACCTGCTTTGGTGCAAGCCTGCTCCAGGAGCTCCGGGCGAAGCTGCTGGGTAAGGAACTGGTCCGCATTACCGACGTCGACCAGCAGGTCGGAGACGCGCGCGCCGTCGTCGATCAGGGCCACCGCATCGTGCCGGCGCCAGGCTTTGCGATCGTCTCCGAGATAGCCGCCCAGCGCCTTGATGCCCCACGGGACTTGGGAAGGTGCGACAATGGGCGCAAATGCGCTCACCGCACGGTAACGGTCGGGAAGGCGCAGCGCGATCGTTAGCGCGCCATGGCCGCCCATGGAATGACCGAGAATGGATTGCCGCGTCCGATCCGCCGGGAAGTGTTCCGCAATCACCGCAGGCAGTTCCTCGGTGACGTAGCTCCACATCCGGTAATGCTGCGCGAAAGGCGGCTGCGTGGCATCCACGTAGAAGCCGGCACCGAGCCCGAAATCATAGGCGCCAGCCGGATCGCCGGGCACGCCGTCGCCGCGCGGGCTGGTGTCGGGTGCCACGAAGATCAATCCCAGTTCGGCACAGGCGCGGCGAAATTCGCCTTTCTCGGTGACGTTGGCATGGGTGCAGGTGAGGCCGGACAAATACCAGACCACCGGCAGCGTCACGCCCTTCTCAGCCTGAGGCGGAAGATAGACCGAGAAGGTCATGGTTGTGGCGGTGGCGCGGCTTGCGTGCTTGTAGACGCCTTGCGTGCCGCCATACGATCGATTGAGCGACACCGTTTCGATAGTCATGACGTCTCCAGGTCCGGCCGCTGGTCGCGGGGGATCTTGAATAAATTATTGCGGATCGCGCGACGAGGTGTCGTGCCCGACAAAGGGGGGAGGCCGGCGGTGATCCGCCAGCCTCTTGCGGATCAGGCCGCCTTTGACTTGGCGACGTGGGTCGCGATCGCATCCATCAATGCCGGCGACAGGCAGTCGTAGGGTTCGAGCCCCAACTCCTTGAGCCGTGCCCTGATGCCGTCCATCTCTGATGGATTGACCCCGGACTCGATCACCGACGACACGAACGCGGCGAAACCGGGGGCAGCCGAGCCCTGTTCGGTGAACAGTTCAGCGTGGACGAAGTCCAGGCCATAGAACGGATGACCCTTGTTCTCGATGCGGCCGTACATGTGCACGCCGCAGCCGGTGCAGGCGTGGCGCTGGATCGCGGCGCTGGTGTCCACGATCTTGAGCTTGTCGCCATTCTCCAGCACCGTCACGTTGTCGCGCGGCACCACGGCCACCACCGAGAACGTGGCGCCGTCAGGCTTCCAGCATTTGGTGCAGCCACAGGCGTGGTTGTGGGCGATATCGCCCTTGATGCCGACCTTGACCTGCTTATCCCTGCATTTGCAGGCCAGAGTTCCGCCGGCGAAGTGTCCGGTGCCTTTGCGGACACCGCCATCGACGGATGGGTGGATGTGAACAGTCATGGATCAATCCTCCTTCTGCGTTTGTTGTTGGTCAGAAAACGACGACGGAACGTATCGACTTGCCTTCGTGCATCAGGTCGAAACCCTTGTTGATTTCCTCCAGTTTCAGAACATGGGTGATCATCGGATCGATCTGGATCTTTCCGTTCATGTACCAGTCGACGATCTTCGGCACGTCGGTCCGTCCCCGCGCGCCGCCGAACGCAGTGCCTTTCCACACGCGTCCGGTGACAAGCTGGAACGGCCGGGTGGCAATCTCCTTGCCGGACTCCGCGACGCCGATCACCACCGACACACCCCAGCCGCGATGGCAGGCTTCGAGCGCCTGGCGCATCACGGTGGTGTTGCCGGTGCAATCAAAGGTGTAGTCGGCGCCGCCGTCGGTCAGCGTCACAAGATGCGAGACGATGTCGCCGCTGATCTTGGTCGGGTTGACGAAATGGGTCATGCCGAAGCGTTTGCCCCAGTCGGCCTTGTCGTCATTGATGTCGACACCGATGATCTTGTCGGCACCGACCATCCTTGCGCCCTGGATCACGTTGAGGCCGATGCCGCCGAGGCCGAACACCACCACATTGGCGCCGGGCGTGACCTTGGCGGTGTTGACTACGGCACCGACGCCGGTGGTGACGCCGCAGCCGATGTAGCAGCTTTTGTCGAAGGGAGCGTCCTCGCGGATCTTCGCCACTGCGATCTCGGGCAGCACGGTGAAGTTCGAGAACGTCGAACAGCCCATGTAGTGGTAGACCGGCTGGCCCTTGTAGCTGAAGCGCGAGGTGCCGTCGGGCATCACACCCTTGCCCTGGGTGGCGCGAATGGCGGTGCAGAGATTGGTCTTGCCGCTGAGGCAGCTTTTGCACTGCCGGCACTCCGGCGTGTAGAGCGGGATCACGTGATCGCCGGGCTTCACCGACAGCACGCCGGCGCCGACCTCGCGCACGATGCCGGCGCCTTCATGGCCGAGGATCGAGGGGAAGATGCCTTCGCTGTCGAAACCATCGAGGGTGTAGGCGTCGGTGTGGCAGATGCCGGTGGCCTTGATTTCGACCAGCACTTCGCCGGCCTTCGGGCCTTCGAGATCGAGCTCGACGATTTCGAGGGGCTTCTTTGCGGCGAACGCGACGGCTGCGCGAGTCTTCATTTTTGTTGTCTCCGCCCAAACGATTTTCGTTTGAGCCTGGATGGGGTGGGTTCTGTTCCAAGCCGCATTCGGGAATTCGGCTTGATGTCGAAGGGAGTGTTGCTTGCGATGATGCGAAGCATTGCACGGTTATACAGAACGTCAAGATTGCAATTGTTGAACTGCGCTTTTCTTCGTGTGATCGGCTGGATTTGCAGGTTTTTTGTGATGCGAACGCGCGAAGTACTTGCCGCATTGCGGCGTGACATGGCAAACGAATTGTTGTGACAATTCCCGTGTAGTATCGGGATAACTCGCACGTAGTATCGGGATAACACGCTGCACGAATCGTGCGTCGTGTTGGTGATTGAGCATTCGGAATCGAAAGGGATCATTGAAATGATATCGCGCCGTACCATGCTGCTGACGTTGGTGACGAGCACTCTGATCGGCGGCAGCTTGCCGGCGCTCGCGACGTCGCACCGTTTCGATCCTGTCCGGATCTTCGATACGGACAATGACGGCACGCTCGATCTCGACGAAGTCAAGGACGTGGCTTCAGCGGTGTTCGACAGATTAGATCCCGATCACGACGGAACGCTCGACGTTCGCGAAGTGCGGGGACGTCTGACCGCGCGAGAACTCGCGATCGCCGATCCCGATCGTGATGGCACGCTGGACAAGGACGAGTATCTTGCGATTGTCGAGCAGCGCTTCAGGGCCGCCGATCCTGACAACGACGGGACCCTGGATCGCAAAGAGTTCCGCTCAAAGGCGGGGCAAGCGCTGTTGCGGCTGTTGAGATAGAACGGCCGCGAGATCGAGCGTCAAAGGAGATGCCGGCACGGCCTCGCGGCCGTGCGCTCAGGTCAGTCGGCTTTCGATCGCCAGCCGTACCAGTTCGGCCGAGGTCCGCACGCCCAGCTTCTGGCGCATGATCGACGAGGTGTTGGCGATCGTCTTGTAGGACGCGTGCACCAGCCAGGCGATTTCGGTCAGGCTCTTGCCGGCGCTCAGCAGCCGCAGGATTTCGATCTCGCGCGAGGTCAATTTCGCCAGCGGGCTCTGGGCGAAGGCCGGTTTGGCAAAGGCGATGTCGCGCGCAATAGCTGGCGGCAGGAAGACGCCGCCTTTGCCGACTTCGCGGATCGCTTCGACGAGATCGAATGGGTCGCCGGACTTCGACACATAGCCCTTGGCGCCGGCTTCAATCGCGCGTGCGGCGAAGATCGGATCGTCGTTCATGCTGAACATGATGATGCGGGCAGACGCGGAGTGGGCCAGGATTCGGCGCGCCAGTTCGAAGCCGGAGACGCCGGGGAGATTGATATCGAGCACGCAGACATCGGGCTTCTCCGCCAGGAAGACTTGCTCGCCGCTGTCCGCATCGGCGGCGTCGATAATCTCGATGTCGGAATCACCCGCCAGCAGCGCGCGACAGCCGGAAGCGATGATGGGATGATCGTCGACGATCAGGACACGCATGGGCACCCGGCACATATCTGTTGCATCTGTTGCAGCGCATTCTGCTGCAATGCGGCGCGGTTACGCGATCACCCTGCAAATGCGGGCAATCGGCAATCCGCTTGCTGTTAGCCATTGCAAACAAAATGCAGTCGCGTTCAATTAGATAGCCGCAGTTTTTGTCTGTCAATGTTGGTCTTGAAAGCTGCGAGATGTCAGGATGAGCGGAGCCGGATGATGTGGCGGAAGCTGTCTTTGCGGGCGCGTCTGAACATGCTTCTGGCGCTGGTGCTGGGGCTTGGCCTCGCGGTCAACATCGGGCGGCTGGTGTGGGAGGCGGGCCCGCGGGTCCAGGCGGAGGACCGCAGTACGGTGCGGTTGGCGCGGGAGTTCATCGAGAGCCGGATCGCGGGCCTTGGTGAGACCGGCGATCCCGATGCGCGGTTGAATCAAATTGCCGCGGATCTGAGCCGGCTGCGCCATGTCAGCATCACCCGCGAAGGCGGTGATCCGGGAAGAAGTCCTGAGTTTGTCGGGAGAGATGGTTCGGACGATCCCGACCTGCGTGCGCCACCGGCATGGTTCGTCGCGCTGATCCATCCGGAGCAGACCACGGTGCGGGTTCCGGTCGCTGCCAACGGTCGCTCGCTTGGGGCGCTGGTGGTGACGTCGCATCCCAACGACGAGATGGCCGAAATCTGGGACGGCATCGTCACCCAGCTCGAGGTGGGATCCGCGGTCGCGCTGCTGTTGTTCCTGGTGACCATGACGGTGGTGAAGCGGGCGCTGGCACCGATTGATGCGCTGGCGCAGGCCATGCTGAGCATCGAAGCCGGCCACTACGACACCCGCGTGGCGCCGGACGGCTCCTCGGAACTGGCCGCCATCTGCGGCAAGCTCAATCATCTGGCTGCAACGCTGGGAGATGCGGTGGAGGAGAAGCGGCTGCTGGCGGAGCGGGTGGTGTCGTTGCAGGACGTCGAGCGCAAGGAAATCGCGCGCGAACTGCATGACGAGTTCGGTCCCTATCTGTTTGCGCTGCGGGCCCATCTCGCCTCGCTGATGCGGATGGCGGATACGCCGTCACCACGGCTCGAGGCGTTGCGAAAGCACGCAAGCGCCATGCTGGATCAAGTGAATGCCTTGCAACAGGCCAATCGGCGGGTGCTCGAGCGGCTACGGCCGGTCGGACTTGCAGAATTGGGGTTGCACGAGGCGCTCGCAGCCCTGTTTCGGCTGTGGCGCGAGGTGCATCCGGATGTCGTGGTCGAGGCGCGTATCGCGCCTGCGCCCGGGAGCGGAGAGACTGCCGACCTGACGATCTACCGCACGGTGCAGGAGGCGCTGACCAACGCATTCCGTCACTCCGGCGCGACCCATATTAAAGTCACGGTCGAATTGATCCCGCTGCCCTCGGATCGGCGGCGCGGCGCGGCGCGGGTGCGAGTTGAGGACAATGGCGGCGGTCTGCCCGCCGATCACAAGCTTGGCTTGGGTCTGACAGGAATGCGGGAGCGGGTGATGGCGCTTGGAGGTCATGTGACCGTGACGTCGACCGGTCGCGGTGTGACGGTGGAAGCAACGATCCCCGGTGACGATGAGTGCAAGAATGCAACACTGATGCACAATCGTCGGTTGTCCCAGGCGTCATGAGCGATATCGCCGCAGACGGGGCCTTTTCGAGGCTGTTTGGGAAGTTTTCCCGTGAAGGTTGGGACCTTTTTCGCGTGTCCGACATCTGATGAAACATTAGCTTTTTTCCCGACCACCCAAGCCGGCGATCAGACCGGGCAAAAGGGGATGGGAGGAAGCTAATATGGGCGCTCGATATCTGTCGGTCCTGCCACTGTGTCTCGCCTGCATGGCGGGACGTGCCGACGCCCAGACCGCGCCTCCGCCGACATCAGCGGCCACAACCATTCCGACCATCGAGGTCTTTGCCACCACGCCCTTGAGCAGTTCCGGCATGGATCCCGACAAGGTGCCGGCCGCCGTCACCACGGTTCACGCCAACGACATCCAGCGCACCGACTCCATGAATATCACCGATGCGCTGCTGCAGCGGGTGCCGGGGGTCATCATCAATGAAGTCGCCGGCAACCCGTTTCAACCCGACGTCCAGTTCCGCGGCTTTACCGCTTCGCCCGTGGCGGGCACGCCGCAGGGGCTTGCAGTGTACCAGAACGGCGTGCGCATCAACGAGGCGTTCGGAGACACCGTCAACTGGGATCTGATCCCGACCTTGGCGATCCAGTCCGTCGACGTCGTGACCAACAACCCTGCGTTCGGCCTCAACGCCCTCGGTGGTGCGCTGAACATCCGCATGAAGGACGGCTTCAGCTATCAGGGCGCGGAGGCCACCATCATGGGTGGCTCCTATGGCCGCGTTCAGGGCGGGATTCAGTGGGGGAAGAAGGTCGACAATTTCGCCGTCTACGGCGCGTTCGAAGGTCTGCACGACAACGGCTTCCGCAATTTTTCGCAGTCCGACGTCCGTCGATTCTACGGCGACGTCGGCTATCGCAACGACGTCAGCGAATTTCATCTCAACATGGGTTTCGCCAACAACAATTTTGGCGCAGCCGCGACGGTGCCGGTCGAACTGCTGCAGGCGCGCGGCTGGGGCGCGACTTATACGACACCACAGACCAGCAGCAACCGCGTCGGCTATCTCAATCTGACCGGCAAAGTGGAGGCGACGCCGACCTGGACACTCGAAGGTTCAGCGCGTGTCCGCAAGTTCAGTCAGAGGACCCAGGACGGCAACCCGACCGGGGCGATCCCTTGCGCCGATCCGACATTGCTTTGTTTCGGCGATGACCCCATCCCGGCTAACGGCCTGAACGGCGTGCAACTCAACAATCCGTTTGCTGATGGCGCCACGCTTGGCGAGAACGACCGCACATCGACTCGCTCGACCACGACCGGCGCGTCGCTGCAGGCGACCAACACCGATCGGCTGTTCGGGCTGAACAACCGATTCGTGCTCGGCGGCAGCGTTGATTATGGCTTCACCAATTTCAACGCCAGCGCCGAACTCGGCACGCTGGGGCCGAACTACGTGCTGACCGGCTCGGGCATCTTCCTTGGAGAGTCAGGTGTCCCGTTGTCGATCGGGCCAGTGTCGCTGCGCACCACCAATCTTTACGGCGGCCTCTATGCGCTCGATACGCTGGACCTGACCAACAGCCTCTCCGTAACCGGCGGCGGCCGCTTCAACACCGCCGACATCAGCCTCCGAGATCAACTCGGTACGGCGCTGAATGGCGACCACAGCTACAGCCGCTTCAATCCGATCATTGGCGCCACCTACAAGATCACGCCAGAGCTGTCGGTCTATGCCGGCTACTCGGAGGCCAACCGCGCTCCGACCCCGCTTGAGCTCGGCTGTGCCGACCCGAACAATCCATGCACCATCGCGGCTTTCCTCGTATCCGACCCGCCGCTGAAGCAGGTGGTGTCGCACACGATTGAAGCTGGTGTTCGCGGCAGCCGTAATCTGGGGCCGGAGTTCGGCGCGCTGAGCTGGAAGCTCGGTGTGTTCCGCACTGACAACAAGGACGACATCCTTGCCATCCCAAGCGAACTGCAGGGTTTCGGCTATTTCCAGAACGTCGGCTCGACCCGGCGCGAGGGTGTGGAAGCAGAACTGAATCTCAAAGCCAGCCGGTTTGAACTTTATGCAAGCTACACGTTCGTGGATGCGCGCTTCCGCGACGCGATGGTACTGGGCTCCAACAGCCCAACGGCAGAAGACAATGGCGGCGTGATCCAGGTCCTGCCGGGCAACCAGATTCCCTCGGTCCCGCGGCACCGGGTCAAGGCCGGCGTCGATGTCAACGTCACCGATGCTTTCAAGCTCGGCGGCGACATGCTGTTTGTCAGCAGCCAGTATTTCGACGGCGACGGGTCCAATCAGGAGGCGAAGCTCGGCTCCTACACCGTGTTCAACCTGCACGGTTCCTATCAGATCAATAAGACATTCCAGGTCTTTGGCCGCATCGATAACCTCCTCGACAACCGCTATTACACCCACGGCACCTTCTTCGAAACCGATGCAGTTCCAAATTTTGCCACGGGCGGGCAATTCGCCGATGCTCGCTCCGTCAGCCCGGCGCGTCCGCGCGCGTTCTATGCGGGATTGCGGGCGAGGTTCTGAGCAGCAACAGGTGCCAACGATTAAGCCGTCAACGAAAAAGCCCGGCGCGACGCCGGGCTTTTTTGTGAAATCCTGTTGATCTGTTGAACGCGCTTAGCGGCGCACGATCAATCCCTTTTGCGTTACCACCACCCAGCGGCCGTCCTGATAGCGGACCGCATCGACGCGGCCGAGGCCCGGAAGTGGATCGCCAGGATAGGCTTCGTAAGCGCCCATCGGCCCGTTGACGATGGCGCCGCCGCCGCTGACGCGGCTGAGTGTCCAGCCATCCACAATCCCGAGCTTCTTGCCGGCGTCGGTCTTGGCGGGGGTGGCTGCGATCGAACCCGTGGTTTCGGGTGCCGCGGATGCGCTGGCTGCGCGCAGCTTGTCCTGCATCTTTTCCTGGGCGTCGCCGATCTTGCCGACCTTGGTGGCGGTGTCCTCCTGCGACTTTTCGACCTTCTCGAGGCGGTCGCCGAGTTTGCCGATCTGCGCAGTGCGGGACTTGCCAGTGCGGTCGAGGTCGGCTTTCAGCCCGCCGATGTCGGCGGTCAGGCGGGCGACGGCGTCCCGGAGCGGAGCTGTCTCATCGACGGCCGCCGTCTTGGTGTCTTGCGGCGCGGAGAGGTGACCCAGCGCTAGCGTCGCCAGCGAACCACCCGCGGCGCCGCACACCGCCGCGACTGCGATCACGGCTGCCATGGCCATCAGCCGCCGGCGGCGCAGGCTGGCTCGCGCGTTCGGCTTGCGGGTGAAGCCGTCGTCGTCCGCATAGGACGAACTGGCCGAGCTTTCAGGACGCTCGGGCCACAGGATCATGATGTTAGAGGAATTGCGCGTGGTCTCGCGGTCGGTTTCGGGGGTGACCGGATCGGCAGGAACTGCCGATCCCTGAAATTCCGCGGGCGTGCTGGCGGAGGGTACCGTCGACGCCGGCTCGGGAGCATCCTTGGCGGACATATCCGACACACCGGGGACGATCGAGGGGCTGTTGTCGGCCCTGTCGCTCGCTTTGCTGCCCGGGTCGGCGGCACTGTGCTCGGTCACGATCAATTCTCCTGATGTCGTTGATTATTTAGTGACCATCAATTGTTGCGAATTGGTTACCAATCTGTGTCTGTCTATCTGAAAAGACGACACAATTTGTCTTGTTGCTACGCGGTAGAAACGGAGCCTGGGCCAGGATTGGGCGATCGTCGGACGGCCTTATTTTTTCCGCAGGTTCCTTTCCCTGGAACTTGTCGTGAACCATCCGGTTGGTTGCGATGTCTCATCTGAACGACTGAGGCTCAGGGCCACCACGGATCGCGGATCATCCATGTCGATTCTGTTCGCCATAGTCATTTTCGCGGCGCTCCTCGGGATCGTACTGACATCGAGCGTGGCCTTTATTCTTGTCTCGCTGTCCCGCAGCTCCCGGTTGATCGCGGCCCGGGCGGGCAGGGTGCCGATTGAAGCGTTTGTCGTGCAGCCGCCGCGACGCCACCGCACCGTGCGGTTTGTGCAGCGCCGCTCGGCTCCGCTGCTGGCCATGAGCCGAGATCTCCTGCGCGAGATTTTCTGAGCGCCTTCCTTGCCATCAGCCTTGATCATCGGTCGGCAAAGCCGGTACCGGTTCGCGCACAGAAAGTGCATAAGGGCAGAATCTGGAGCCGCCAGTTCCGATTGCGATCGGAATTGAGGTTCAAGGTATTTTGATCCCGAGGACCCAATGCCGCAGGTGACGAGAACTCTGGCGCAGATTCCGCTCTTTCGGACTCTCGATCAGCAGCAACTGCAGCGTGTTGAGAGCTCCTGCGCCTGGCGCCGGGTGGCGGCGAAGGAATGGGTGCTCGACCACGATGCGGAAGGGACCGACGTATTTTTTGTGCTTCATGGGCACCTGCGTGTGGTGATTTCTGTCGGGAGCCGAGAGACGATTCTGCGCGATCTCCAGGCCGGCGAATATTTTGGCGAATTGGCTGCACTTGATCTGAAGCCACGAACAGGGGGAATCGTGGCCATCACGGATTCGATGCTGGCGCGCATGCCTGCGGCTGCGTTCCGACGCGCCATCCATGAGCATCCTGATGTCTGCGACCAGGTTCTTGCCGTGCTGGTCGGCCAGATTCGGATGCTGGCGAACCGTGCCAGTGAGACATCAGGTTTGAGTATGAAACATCGGCTGTGGGCCGAACTGTTGCGGTTGGCGCGCCCGGCCCAGGGGACGTCGGGCTTGCTCGTTGTCTCGCCACCGCCCACTCATTCGGAGCTCGCAGCCAGGGTGAGCGGCAATCGGGAGGCCGTGACACGGGAGCTCGGCGTGCTGGAACGGGCGGCCCTTATCACACGCCGCCGCGGCGCGATCGAACTGCTGGACGCAAATCGGCTGCGCCGGATGGTCGACGACGCTGCCGACGATTGAGGCGTGACTGCCGCCAGCCCGCGCGCAGACTAGGAGGCTCGCTTCAGGTTCGTCTGTGCAAGTCGCCTGGCCTTGGCCACCGCACTCACCTGATTGTAGTACGTGATGATGTCGACTGTCTGGCCTTGCTGCAGTGTTTGCTGAACCTGGGCGGAGGACATGCCGACCTGGAGCTGCGCATTGCTGACATTGAGCTGCACGGTGAGCGCGCCTGCCTGCGTATACGCTGCGGTCCATTCGGTCACGGCCTCGTTAAGGTCGTTTGCCACGGCGGTGAAATTCGCCGAGCTGGCGTCGGCGATAGCCGTCTGGATGTCGGAAATGGCTTGCGAGACGTCGCTATTCAACATCTGCCATTCATCGAGAATGACCTCAAGATCAGTCTGCAGCTGTTCGGTCTGGTTAGCCATCGCCGTATAGGCACTCGAGAGCAGCGTGAGGGTGGACACATCGGCCGTGATGCCGGTGATCTGATTTTCGAGCGTCGTGATTGCCGACTTGTCGGCTTTGATTTTCTCCGCATCGAGCGCAATGAAAGTGGTTGCAACGGCGACGGCCGGACCGAGGACGATCCAGGCGAGCGCGCCGAGTGGCCATGCTCCGATGGTGACCACGATGCCCAGTGTCAGGGCGGCGCCACCGGCGATGCCGAGCGCAATAATCGCGGCAGTGATCGATTTGATGTCGGACTGAAGCTGCTGAACCTGCGTGTTCAAACTGGCGATCTGCTGCTGGTCGGCGTTGGAGGCGTTGATCGAGGTTGTCGCAATCGCCTGCAGTTGGGTCGCCATGCCCGGCAGGACATCTTTGAAATTCTGTAGCTGCGTAATTGCTCCGGAAATGAAGGTCGTGATCAGACCCAACTGGTCCTTGAGGCTCGACAAATCGTTATTCAGGATGGCGAGTGCCATGGGGTTGTTGGGATTGGATTCCAGCAGAGCGGTCTGCGCCAGTGCGTCCTGCAGCAGCATGGTGACAAGGCGGTCGTAGTTTTGCACTTCGCCCGGAACGTTGAGCAGGCGGGCCATCACGTTGTTGACCCAGTTGAGCGCGTCCCCGGTCGCGGCCTCATAGGCCGTGACGAAGTCCTCCCAATCCGGCGGATGATCGTTCAGGGACGGCAATGACGAGCTCAGGACACCGGTGATGAACGTGTTCACGACCACCACATTCTTTTTGTAGGTATTTTGCGCCTCAGCGAGATTTCTCGCGTTCTTTCGAATCGCGCGGGCTAGGGAAAATTTTCGAATGGGGCGCGGCATAGGACCCTGTCCCTCTGTGGTGACCTGCAGGTGTTCCGATGGGTGGTCGTTCCGGACCACTTACCCTGCACGAGGGAGGCGCCGGGACGCTGTGTGAAAAATCACAAGTTGAACATTGCCGGGCTTGCACGCGGGTGGGGCAGGTCAGAGCCCGGGCTGGGAGGGGGGCCGGGTGCCTTTTGGGGCGAACGACGTGGAGGGCACCCGCCTGCGCTAAGGATTTATCGGGATCTGGCAGGTCTGCCGTGCCGGCGTTGCCACCCCGTCCCGGACATTGTATGAATTTTGCCCGTTACTGAGCTTTTGGATCTGCCTGAAGTGTCAACTCTAAAAGCATCCAGGCGATCGGCAACAGCAACGGCGTTTGTTCGCATTCCGGAGCCGTTCCCGGGAGTTCCGAGCGCCCATGGATTGTGAAACGTGTGGACTTCAGAACCCTCCCGGGTCTGACATTTGCAGCGGCTGCGGTGGAGCGCTCCGGCCACGGCCGCGGAGCACTACGATCGATCGTACGTCACGACGAGGGGACACGCACCGCGCCGAACGGCGGCAGGTTACTGCGCTGATCTGTGATCTCGTTGATTCCGTCTCCCTAACCGTCAGGCTCGACCCCGAGGACATGGTCAATGTCGTCGATGCGTATTTGTCGACCTGCGAAGATATCATTGCTCGCTATGGCGGCTATATCAACCAGTACACGGGCGACGGTGTGCTGGCCTATTTCGGGTATCCGCGTGCCGACGAGGATGACGCGGCGAATGCGGTGCATGCCGGTATCGAAATACGTGATGCGGTCGGACGGCTGGGGCTCCCGCACGGCTTGACCTTGCGGACGCGCGTCGGCGTGGCGACCGGTTTGGTCGTCGTCAGCGATGTGGTCGCCCGTCGGGAAGCGCGTGAGGTCGATATTGTCGGCGAAACCCCGAATCTTGCCGCCCGGCTGCAATCCATTGCCGCGCCCGACACCATTGTCGTCGCCAAGGCCACTCAGCGAATCACCCGTGGCTTGTTCAACTATCGCGATCTCGGGACATTCGAGCTCAAGGGCTTCACAGTCCCGGCCGAGGCATTCGAGGTCGTGGAGGCAACGGCCGTTGCAAGCCGGTTCCATGCCCGCGCCCGCGGCGAGACATCGCCGCTGGTTGGACGCGACAGGGAACTGGCCCTGCTGCTTGGCCGTTGGGCCGTGGCGCGGGCAGGAAGCGGACAGGTGGTGCTGCTCCATGGCGAACCCGGCATCGGCAAGTCCCGGCTGGTCGAGGAGTTGCGGCAGCGCACTGCTGACCCTCTCCATCCGGAGATGATCTGGTACTGCGGCCCCACCTACACCGACAGCGCGCTGCATCCGATCTCCCAGCAGCTCGCGGGCGCCGCCGGCTTCGACCGCAGTGACAGCGCCGTGACGCGCCGCGACAAGCTCGGCCGCCTGCTGACGCAATATGGAGTGGCGGAGCCCTTGAGCCAGGGCGTCCTTGCCGATCTGCTGGGAGTGCCGGCCGAAGCGGGGACGGGGCTCGAGGCCATGACCGTCGAGAAGCGAAAGGAGATCATGGAGAGCGCATTGCTCGGCATCATGGATCTGCGGGCGGCGGCTCATTCGGCCCTGTTCGTGCTCGAGGACGCGCATTGGAGCGACCCGACAACGCTGGAACTGCTCAGTCGCGCGATTTCACGCTCGATGGATCGGCCCTGGTTGATCCTGGTCACGGCTCGGCTGGAATACGAACCGACCTGGATCGGACAGGCCAATGTCACGCGCCTTCATCTCGATCGGCTGAACCGCGGCGACGCCGAGCGGATCTGCTCGCATCTCGGATCTGAGTCTCCGCTGCCGGCTGCAACTGTGCGCCAGATTGTTGAGCGCTGCGACGGCATTCCTTTGTTCGTGGAGGAAATGACGAAATCGGTGCTTGAGGCGACGACGGCGACGACACCGGCGCTGGATGGCAGCCCGGCGGTCGAAATCCCGATGTCGGTCCAGGATTCTCTGGTCGCCCGGCTCGATCGGCTGGGGTCGGCGCGGCGGATCGCCAATCTCGGCGCCGCCATCGGCCGCCGCTTCAGCTATGATCTGCTCGCTGCGGTCGCGGAGCAGCCTGACGCCGACTTGCGCCAGGGCCTGCGCGACCTGACCCAGTCGGGGCTGGTGGAGAGCAGCGGCCTGCCGCCGAACAGCGCCTATTTGTTCAAACACGCCTTGATCCGCGATGCGGCCTACGAATCCCTTCTCAAACGAGAGCGACAGGTACTGCACGGCAAGATCGCCAACGTGCTGCGGGACCGGTTTCCTGAAGTCCGGGAGGCTGAACCGGAACTGCTTGCCTATCACTTCACCGAAAGCGGCGCGATCGAGGAGGCGATCTCTCTATGGACGACCGCCGGGCAGCGGGCTGCGTCCCGCGCCGCGCATGTTGAGGCGGCGCGGCATTTGCAGACCGCGCTCGACTTGCTGCGGCGTCAACCCGCGGACGGTACGCGTGCAGGGTTGGAGCTGCAGCTGCTGCTTGGCCTCGCAGTCAGCCTCTCCGCGTCGCGCGGCTACTCCGTTCCCGAGGTCGGGAAGATTCTCGCGGAAGCGCGGGCGATCTGCGATGCTCTCGGCAATGTTGCCGGCCTGTTTGCCGTGCTTCGCGGTATCTGCGATTTCCTGACCATCGCGGGTGATCTCGACGGCGCCGAGGAGACGGCGCGTCTCTGCGTGGCGATTGGTGAGCAAACCGGCCTTCCGGAACACCGCATCGAGAGCGACGCCGAACTGGGATACGTGCTGTTCGCAAAAGGTGATTTGTTGGCGGCGCGGCGGCATCTCGAATCCGCGGTTCACGTCTACACCACCCATGACGGCGCCCGGTTGCCGCTGGTTTCCACTCAGGATCCGCTCATTCTCAGTCTGGCCGCGCTCCTTCAGGTGCTGCATGCGATGGGTGACGAGGCCGGCGCGACACGCGTGGCGGCCGAGCTTGCTGCGCATGCGCGATTGCTTGCGCACCCCTTCTACGCCGCCTGGGCCTTGTCGTGGCTCTCGTTTTACAGACGTTCACGTGGCGACTTTGCGGACGCGCAGTCGGCGGCGGAGGAGGCGCAGGGCATCTGCAGGGAGCATGGTTTCTCGCTGTATCAGCTGGTGTCGACAAGCCTGGAGGCTCATGCCCGCGGCTACCTCGGGCAGCCCGATCAGGCTCTCGAAACGGCGCAAGGTAATCTGCCGGCATTCGAGAAGCTGGGCATGATGCATTTTTCCGGCTTCTATCTTGGTGAAGTAGCCGGCCTGCAGCTCACGACCGGCGATGTCGCGACTGCGTTGCGCACGATCGACGCGGCAATAGCCGCGGCGCGCCGCTATGGTGATGGCTACTTCCTGTCGCCGCTCTACCGCCGCCGGGCCGAGATCCTCACCCGCATTCCCGGCACTGGCCCGGACGAGGTGGCGGCTGCATTGCAGGAATCGATCGTGATTGCCGAGGCTCAGAGCGCCGCGACATTCGCGCAAGAGGCCAGGGCGTTGCTTGGCTCGCTCGCAACGCCCCAGACCGCAATTCGTGGACAGTCTTCAAGTCGCTGAGTCTGACCCAGCGACCTGCTTCTAAGTGATCGGGCTTGCCATCCCCACGGTAAAATCAATCTCGGCCCAGAAACCCATGGGGGTCGTCAGGGTGACTGTACCGTTCGTCGGCGTGCCAAGGCCAAGATCGCGGACAAAGGGCAGGTTGTCGAATGCGCCCAATTCGAGTGTCCAGTTTCCTGTCAGCAGTCCGATCTTGCCGGGCGATATCGCCGTCAGGTCGAGATCTCCCTTCAGCAACGACTGATAACTCGCCGTTGTCGTGCTGTTGGCCGATCTGGACTGCTTGAGATAAAACACCGGAAATGGAATGCCCTCCGTCGAGCCGAGGAACTTCGGCATGTCCGGGTTGTCAACCAAGTCGCTCAGCAGCTTGGAATCGGCCGCGCTGCAGAGCTTCTTGAAGACATCGGTTGACGACAAAGCAGCCAAATCAGCTGCCGACGACACCTGCGTCTGGCTGCCGGTGAGTTTGAGCACCTGTTGCTGGGTCGCTTGTGCCGTCCGGGCATACGTCTGGATGGCCAGAGCAGACACCTCGAAAGGACCGTCGGACGGGGCCGTATCCGGCAAGTTCATGCTCGCATAGTATTTCGGAAACCCCCAGACGTCGTTCCCCGCGACCGCGGACCAGCCATTGTCGATGAACAGATAGGCGGGCACAAACGCGATTGACTTGGGCAGCAAAGCGCCGGGATCGTAGTTGCCGACCAGCAACCAGAAACCGATGTCGGTTTCTGCCATGGTGCCTTCCAGCGAAAACGGTGCCGTGGCGTTGGCAACCTTGCGGGATTGGACGACGACCAGGAACGCAATGTCGAGCATGACCCGGAATTGAGAGCCGCCCGCGACGCGATTGTAGGATCGATCGAGGAAGTCCTGGCAGGCATTGCGATCCGCATGGAAGCCGAACCCGTAGAACGTCGAATCGTTGCAGATATAGGGTGGGGGAGGCAACGTCGTCCATCCGCCATAGTTGACGTATTGATTGGTCGTAGAGAGTGCCGAGGTCGTCCTGTAGGGCTCCGAGCCTATGGTGACGATCGGGATGTAGACCCCGGACAAGGCTGAAGCGGCCATAAGTCCCGACATCGCCGCGACTTCGACGCAGCCGGCGTTGATCTCAGGCACCCTGGTCCAGTCGCCCGCCAGGTACAAATTGGCATAGCCTGATTTGCCCGGCTCCATGCGGTGCTTGAGTGTGCCGGGTAGGCTCAGGACGTAGCGTTCGGTCGGATTGATATTGGCTCGCCAGAATTGCTCATCGAGCCGCGCCGATCCCACAGCACTTCCTGGGGAGTGCAGGAGATCCCAGCGGAAGTTCGTGCCCGAACCTATATTGGTCCAGATCGTGTCGAGCCACGATGTCATCCAGCCGAGAGCGTCCGCCTTGACTTTGCCGGCGGCGAGACTCTCGTTGTTCGGCACGCCTGCGTCTTCCATCACCGCGCAGAAATAGGCGATGGAGCGGGGGGCTGGGGCCGGCCACGCCTCGGCGGGCAGCAGTTGCGACATATCCGAATACGTGTCGAACGGCGGTTGGCACGTGGTTACGATCGGCCCCATCGTCTCCATCGCTGGTGGCACCGTGGGCGTCACATACGGTCCGCCGAGCGCGGTGACCTCGCAATTGAGCCACAACTGGAGGGCCTGGGTGCGCACGGTCGGGAGGTTGTTGATCATGTCTGCCCAGGCCGGCTTGTCATGCATCAACGGTTGGCAAATGCTGCTGAGCGCGCCGACCGGAATCCCGAGAATGACTTTGTCAAAGTCCTTTCCAAGCTGCAGCGACAGTCGCGCGACCGGCGCCGGCTGCGGAGGGAAGGGAGGGCCATAGGCATTCTCGAAATTGTAGCCTGCCGCCTCCAGAGCCTTGCCATCCTTGATCTGGTCCCACAGCGGCTCCGATGGCCAGCAGTCGAAGCCATTCACCGGAACCAGCGGATAGTATTCCTCCACACCATCGACAAACGCGACCTGCTGGTCGATGTGGATTGTGCCGATGCTGGAGCCGTCGGCGTTTGGTGCGAGGCCGGTCACGTTGTGGAAGAAGTTGAACTTGACCCCTCGTTGCTTGAGCAGTTGATAAATCGGTGTGCAGATCGTGTCGCCCATGCCGACCACCGACTTGAAGAAAAACGCTCCTTTGTAGGTGAAGAACAGGCGCATCAGCCCCTGGATGGCGGAGCACGCGGACACGGACGGCTTTTGGCGGTCGCCGCCCACATACGCGAAAATATACTCGTACAATGCGGTCACGATGGCATTGTTCGCGGCGGCCTCGTTTTCCTGTGCGAGGAAGTCCCGAAATTCATACTTGTCGAGAACATCCAGCCCGAACCAGAGGCAGCCGTTTTTCAGGATGCCCAGCAACATGCACATGCCGAGATTGGCGAGCACCAGAAAGCGCCTGAAGCCTTCTGCCAGGCCGGAGTCTTGATACTTCTTCACGAGATCATGGAAAGCGCCGAGCAGCGCGATCATGTCCGATTCTGCGTCACGGCGGACATTCTCCACATCGCTCTTCAGGCGTTCGCCGACGGCGTGCGCCAGCGCGAGCAGGGGATGGCCGCTGGTGTTCGTTACAGGTAGGCTGGAGAGCCGAACCTGCCGTTCAGGCGACATGGCAGCCAGCGCGGCCGCCGTTTCGGCTTGCTGATCACCGGGCCAATCATTCTTGTAGTAATCCAGATTGAAGATGATTGCGGCAATCATCCGAAGCAGCAAGGTCGAGAGCGACGGCATGATCTGATCAGGCGGCGCAAAGATGCTGTCGCGTCCGGGAAATACCGATTCATCCGGGTCCGGTTGAAACCAGAACGGCCACGGGAGCCATTGGTTCTCGTACAACTCTGAATAGTAGATCTGATTCTGCCGCTTGAAGGCGTCGCCGATCGTGGTGATCGGATCACCCGGAGGGGGATTCAGCGACTTGAAAACGGAGCGCATGATGGTGAAGGCGTTCTCGTAAAAGCCGGCCCAGATATGCAGCCCATGCTCCTCGATCCGCTGGCCGTATTCGGCGTTGCGCCCACTGGCGGTCTTGCCGCCGAGACGCCAGCCGAGTTGATACAGCGTAATCTCGTATTTTTCGCCTTTCGGATCGATTTCGCTCAGCGCGAAAGCGGCGCTCAGCGAGCCGACTCCGCCGCCCAAAATTGCCACGCGTGTTTTGTTTCCGCCCATGTCCAATCCCCCCGCCGAATGATGCTGACCACATACAGGTGAAACAACGCGGCTTCATTCCGGTTCGCGCCGGAAAAACGCCACGGGGTGTGGCTGCTGCAGCCAGATCATCAAAATAAATAAGGTGTATCCTGCCTTGATAACAACTTTGTTGCAAGAAGACGCCGACGCAACGCTGGAAGCCCAATGAATCCGCTCTGCGATGCATGCGTGCACGCCAGCATGTCGAGATCCTCACCACGGTTCCGCATCTGAACCTGATTCGCGACATCACGTCGCGCGTTCCCCTGTGAAACTTTGGTCTGCTTTCGCCGCAGCCGGGGAACGTCCCCCATGTTCCCGGGTTTTCCTGCATCTATCGGCGACAAGGAGATCTTGCGATGTTCAGGACATACGCAGCAGCTACACTTTTGAGTACAGCGCTGTTGACTGGCTCCGCGTGGGCGCAGACGGCACCCACACCGAGAACCGACACCACTGCAACGTCGTCGGTGGCGACGCAAAGTCACCAGGGGCTGTGGCGCGCCTCGAAGCTCGTTGGCGTCAATGTGTACAACGACAGCAATGAAAGCCTCGGCAGCATCAACGATCTGATCGTCGACAGCAGCGGCGGTATCAAAATGTGATCATCGGCGTCGGCGGTTTCCTTGGCGTCGGCGAGCGTTATATCTCGGTGAGCTTCGACAAGCTGAAATGGTCGACCGAGCCGGTGAAGACCGCCGCCGCGGCGGTGCCCTCGACGGACGGCCAGCGCACCGTGGGTTCGACGTCGACCTCGCCCCCGAGTTCGACCTCATCGTCTACGATGGCCAATTCCACCGCTACCAAGTCGGATGCCAACGCCTGGTATCCTGACCATGCCGCGTTGAGCGCGGGCAAGGACGAGGTGAAGTCGATGCCGGTTCAAGTGCTGAGGCTGATTACGACGTTTTGAACAGATGAAGGAAGACCGGCTTCCGGCCGGTCTTTTTTTGCGCGATCGCCGCCATTCTTGCGCGTCTAGGAATTGAGATGAATGAAATCCCGCAGCAGGGGATAGATCTCAGTATTCCAGCGTCGGCCACTGAACACGCCATAGTGCCCGACACCGGCCTGCATGTGGTGCTGTTTGCGATACTGGCGCACACCGGTGCAGAGATCTTGCGCCGCCACGGTCTGGCCGATCGAACAGATATCGTCCTTCTCGCCCTCGACCGTGAGCAGGCCCATCCGGCTCACCGCGCCGGGATTGATCGGCCGTTCGCGATGCATCAGTTTACCCTGAGGCAGCAGGTGCTCCTGGAATACGTCGCGGATCGTCTCGATATAGAAGTCGCCGGGGAGGTCCATCACAGCGAAATATTCGTCGTAGAACGTCTTGATGGCCTCTGCCTTCTCGGTCTCGCCGTTCGCCAGATGCTCCATCAGCTCCATGTGTGACTTGATGTGCCGTTCCAGATTCATCGATACGAACGCGGTCAGTTGCACGAACCCCGGATAGACCTTGCGGAACGCGCCGGCGCATTGCACCGGCACGTGATTGATCATGTTCTGCTCGAACCATCGCAGCGGCTTGCTCTTGGCGAATTCGTTGACCTTGGTCGGCTGGATGCGGGTGTCGATCGGGCCCGCCATCAGGGTCAGGCTCGCGGGCCGGGATGGATGGTTGTCCTCCGACATCAGCGCTGCGGCCGCCAGCGCCGAGACCGACGGCTGGCAGATCGCCACCATGTGAGGCTTGGGGCCCAGTTGCTCCAGGAAGGTGATGAGATGGTCGGTATAGTCGGCCAGCGCAAAATTACCGGCGTGCAGGGGAATATTGCGGGGATTGTGCCAGTCGGTGATGTAGACGTCGTGATCCTGCAGCAGCGTCTGCACCGTGTTGCGCAGCAGTGTCGAGAAATGTCCCGACATCGGCGCCACCAGCAGCACCCGCGGTTGTGGTGGGGCGCCGTCTTTCTTGAAATGCAGCAGCGATCCAAAGGGGGTCGCGTAGGTGATTTCCTCCGTCACCTCGCACTCGCGATTTCCTGCCATCACCGGCTTGATGCCGTAGGCCGGACGAGCGTAGCTCAGCGAGCTGCGGGTGATCAGCTCCAGCGTCGCGGCCAGGCGGCGCAGGACCTTGTCGGAGACCCCCGCCGGAATCAGGTTGAGATACTGAAGTGCGGTGGCGGCCCCGGTCCGCCAGGGGGCGGTTAGCGCAGTGTAGTTTTCAAAAGCCTGGTACATCATTCAGGTTTTCCGGCCCCTTTTGACCCGTGTCATGCAAGTTCAACGCCAGCCGGCTCGGCGGTGCCGTCAGAACTGGCACGTGGTTTGCTCCTTCCCTCGACAGCCGCGGCCCAAACAACGGGCAGGGCCGTCGCCACAGGGTTCGCAGCGCGGCGGGTTGGCCGTGTGTGTCAGCGTTTGGAGGAGCCATGGACAGGGCGACATTGACCATCACCAGCAAGAACTACTCGTCGTGGTCGTTGCGGGGATGGCTGCTGACCAGGTTCTCCGGGCTGGAGTTCGACGAGATCGTGGTGTCGCCGGAGGACCCCGCGGCGCGGGCGGAAATCCTGTTGCTGTCGTCGTCGATCCTGGTGCCTTGCCTCCGGCACAATGGTGCCGTGGTGTGGGATACCCTGGCGATTGCCGAGTATCTCAATGAAGTCAGACCGGCGGCGGGTTTATTGCCTGATGACCGGCTTCTGCGTGCCCGCTGCCGCTCCATCTGCGGCGAGATTCATTCGGGCTTCGCCAATCTGCGCTCGTCGCTGCCGGTCAATTTGAAGGGGCATTTCCCCGGCTTCAAGATCTGGTCCCGGGCGCAGGCCGACATCGATCGCATCGTCATGCTGTGGAGCGATTGTCTCGCCGAATCCGGCGGTCCCTTCCTGTTCGGCGAGCGCAGCATGGCCGACGCCATGTATGCGCCGGTGGTGACGCGCTTCAAGACCTATGACGTGAAGCTCAGCGAGCGGCTTACGACCTATGCGGATTTCATCATGCAATTGCCCGAGATGCAGGAATGGATCGCTGCCGCCATGCTGGAGCCGGCCGATATCGAGGAGCTCGAGGTCGATTTTTAGGCAGCCGCCGGAGGCGACTGCTCAATTTATGATGCTCAGGAATAAATCCGGTTTGCTCAACTTGAATCCAACGGCATTGCTCGGCGCGCCGTGGTCTGCAACCGCGCCAGGCGCCTTTCGACGCGCGACCATGCTGGCCTAACTCTCGACGGCTCAAGGTCTTTCCGCGTTCGAGACGGTGGCGTCATGGGTGCTCGCCGTGGATTTGCCGCAACTGGCGCAGTTTTCGCATGGATGGTGTGAAGCCGGTCGGCCTCGGTCCCGGGGGTGGGGCGTCGCCGATCCCAGCGATATGCGCACGCGCAAAACCCGCACGCGCAAACCCTTGGAGACCGCGATGAACACACACGCCGTCGTCAACAAATTCTCCCATGTCAAACCGGCCGACACCAAATTCGAGGGGGGTGGGCTGCGCGACTTCTTTCTGTACCGCGACCTCGGCATCGCCGACGCGACCGGCGGCCAGGTGATTGCCCATCTCGTCAAGGCCAACCTGCCGCCGAGCGACGGCACCGGCTGGCACCGTCACGACTGCAATTTCCAGATCGTGCTGATGACGAAGGGATGGGCCAAATTCATGTACGAGGACAAGGTGACCTTGGTGGAAGCCGGTGACTGCGTGCACCAGCGGCCGGGCATTACGCACTACCTGTTCGATTACTCGCCGGACATGGAGTATTTGGAAATCGTCAGCCCTGCCGACTTCAAGACCGTGGACGTGCCGGCTGTAACCGAGGACGTTCCGCCGGCTACGCCGTGGACGTGACGGTTACTCGGCCGAGCGAAACGTCGAAAGAAAAAAAGCCGCGCACGGGTGCGCGGCTTTAAGTGGTCTTCCGGAGTCACACGCCCAGTCAACCGCTGAGCATGTCCTGTCGAAGGCCCGACTTGGGTTTTACGTGATTGGGTTTTACGTGAAAACCGTCGTCGGTCCTTCGAGCAGCTGGGTGAGGCGGGTCAGTTGGCCAGTGCTGCGGCCACCACCTTCTTACGCCACGGCTTGAGGACGGCGATCGCCAGCACCGAAGCCAGAATGTTGGCACCCGCCGCGATCAGGAACACCGTGTTCCAGTTGCCGGAGCCTTGCTGCATATAGTTGGCGAACGGCACCAGCAGGGCGGCCGTGCCCTTGGCGGTATAGAGCAGGCCGGCGTTGGTGGCTGCGAACTTCGATCCGAACGTGTCGGTGCAGGTCGAAGGGAACAGGCTGTAGATTTCGCCCCATGCAAAGAACACGAAGCCCGAGAGCAGCACGAACCACAGCGGATCGTGGCCCCACAGGTACAGCATGTAGATGCCGATGCCTTCCATCGCGAAGGCGATGAACATGGTGTTCTCGCGGCCGATATTGTCCGACACCCAGCCGAAGAAGGGGCGGGTGAGGCCGTTCAGCACGCGGTCGATGGTGGCGGCGAAGGTGATGGCAGTCATGGTCACGCCCATCAGCGTCACCGGAATGGTGTCGATCTTCAGGTCGGCGGCGATCGGTTTGAGGTTGGCGGTCACCATCAGGCCACCGGCGCCGACGATCACGAACATGAAGTACATCAGCCAGAAGATCGGCTGCTTCACCACTTCGACTGGTCCGTAGTTGCGTCGGGTTTGAATGATATTGGCGTTGGCCACCACTTCCGGCACTTGTCCGGGCTTCGGTGCCAGCAGCACAAATGCCAGCACGAAGATGATGATGCCCTGGCCGATGCCGAAGTTGAAGAACGCCGCCTGAAAGCCGCTGGTGGCGATCATGCTCTGGATCGGCGCCACCGTCAGCGCGGATCCCGCTCCGAATCCGGCCGCCGTGATGCCTGCGGCAAGTCCGCGCTTGTCAGGAAACCATTTCAGCGCGTTGCCGACGCAGGTGCCATAGACCGCGCCGGCGCCGATGCCGGCGATGATCTGCGCCAGATAAAACGCGCTGAGCGAATCGGCATACGAATTCATCACCCAGCCGATGCCGCAGAGCACGCCGCCGAACATCACCACGATGCGCGGGCCGTATTTGTCGACGAACCAGCCTTCGATCGGTACCAGCCAGGTCTCGAACAGCACGAACAGAGTGAAGGCCCACTGGATCGCCGCGCGATCCCAGCCGAACTTCTTCTGGATATCCGGAACGAAGAAGGTCCAGCCGTATTGCAGGTTGGCGATCATGACCATGCAGATCACGCCGATCGTCAATTGCATCCACCGGTAACCATCCCCAACCCGCGCCGCGGGTATAGACGCAGTTATCGTCATAGTCGTTAGCTCCCTTTTCGCCGCCTCTACTGGCGTTGTTTGTCGATCGCACGTTCGCCGCGATCGCTCGCGGCAACACTGCGTCGGTGTCAGATGTGTCCGATTATCCACCCGCGGCCGAATCCGAGTTCGGCTTCTGCAATTGCTTCTGCGCCACGCAGCAATGTGCGCAGCACCGTCGTCATCGAAATGGCATCCCCCTGAATCAGTGTTGAAAACAGCAGAACCGACACCGGCACCATGATCAGGTGCAGCACCGCGAAATCGTACGGCTGGCGCTGTCTAACGGGCAGGGCTGTCGGCATGGCGTTGGTCCTCTCAGGGCCTCAGCCCTTCGTCAGCGTATCGGCGATAATCCGCATGACTTTTTCCGGCCGCTTGCCGGTGACGGCATAGAACATCGAACCACGCTGCCAGTAGACCGTGGTCTCGCTGTCCGAGCGCGAGATCTTCGGCTCGATCGAATGCGAGCCTTCAGTCCGCGTGGCGAACAGCGAGAGCTGGCCGAGTTCACCGGCCTGCAGTGTCGCTTCGATGCTCGAGCCCGCGTGCGACGGATACAGCTGCACGTCCGACAGTTTCCAGTCGCCCTTCAGATTGGGCATGGCGATCTGGGTCTTGGAAAAGGCCTCTTCCGCATCGTTCATTTTGGTCTGGGCACGCGCCAGGTGGGTGCGATAGGCGTGAACCGCATCGACCACGAACGCCGGGGTGTCGTCGTTCTCAGGGATGTTGAAGGCGCCGGCCTGCCAGTGGGCGTACCAGCCGACCCCGATCAGGGCGACCACGCCGGCGGCGCGCGCGCTCCATTGGCGCACATCCTTCCAGGTCAAGGCGCGCTGCAGCCGGCGCGCGGCGAAGACGAGGCGCGGGCTCGGTGCGGGCGTGGCGCTCTCAAAGGCGAGTTTCAACGCGCCGCGAGTGCGGATATCGGCAAACACGCGCGCGGCGGCATCGGGGCGCTCGGCCAGATAGTCGGCGACATCGAGCTGCCGCTGCGGGCTGAGCTGGTTGTCAACATAGGCGTGGAGATCGTCGTCTCCGATCGGGTCGGCCATGGTCATCGGTCATTCCTCAGAAGACGGAGGTTTTTTTTAAAGGGCGGTCGCTCGCGCGCCTCCGCACCGCCGGCGGCGCGCAGGGCGTCCCGCGCGCGGCCGATCCGGGACATCAGGGTCCCAACGGGAATGTTGAGGCTGTCGGCCGCGTCGCGGTAACTCATGTCCTCGACCACCACGAGATAGAGCGCGGCGCGCTGGTCCTCGGGCAAGTCGTCGAACAATCGTGAGACCTCCTGCAGATGCAGGCGGCTTTCCTGATCCGGCGGCGATTCCGTCTCGGTCTGCGACGAGACCTGCTGGACGTGCCTGATATCGGCATCGGCGCGGCGGCGCTCGTCGATGAAGGTGTTGTGCAGGATGGAGCGCAGCCAGTTGATCAGGCTTTCGCCATCGCGGTAGGTCGAGCGCCGCTCGATCGCCCGCAGCAGGGTATCATGCACCAGGTCCTCGGCGCGGCCATGATCCCGCGTCAGCGCCCGCGCGTAGCGTTGCAGCGCTTGAAGCGATCCCAGGATGTCATGCCGTCCGAAGGTGCTCATCAACCGGTATACGAAGCCGAACCGGTTTTAATCCTGACTGAGGCGAGAAATTATCGATCGGTCGAATTTGGCACGGGTGGTGCGACATGTTGCCACGCTGCGGCAAACATCCCCCACATGATGCCGAGCATCATCCAGAAATGCCGCCAGTGGTCGATGTCGATGATGAAGCTCTCGCCAACGCTGCCGAGAAAAGCTGTGAAAACAGCCAGATACCAGCGTTGCCAGGGAACGCGGATGAAGACATGCCGAAAGCCCAGAATAACCGTCGTGAACATCAGCGCGGGGAAGCAGATTCCGGCAATCCAGCCGCCGGACATGAAGGCGTTCAGATAGGAATTGTGGGTGTCTTCGGGGAAGAATTTGGTGAACTGCAGCGGCCCAATGCCCAACGGCAGGTCGAGCGCCATCTGGAAGCCGAGCACATAGCGGCCGAACCGGCCGAACCGGCCGGAGTCATAACTCTGTTCGAACGACGCGCGCTCCTTGAACAGATTGCCGATCGAATCGAACGACAGGAGAACGGCAATCGCAAAGGCCGCGACCGCGACGCCGATCACCGCAAGGATGATCAGCCGGGCGCGCTGTGATGGAGACGGGCTGGTCACGTAGGTCAGGAAAAGCAGCATCGCCGAGGTGAAGACCAGTTGCCCCCAGGCGGCGCGGGAAAACGACAGCAGCACCGCGAGGCTGATGAGGCCGAACAGGATGGCATTGCGGGCGGCTTTGCCAAACGGATCGGAGACCACGCTTTGCAGGGCAAATAGCCCCGGCAGGATCAGGAACGCGCCCAGCACGTTGGGATCCTTGAACGTGCCGGCGGCGCGGTTGTACAGCGTGAAGGCCTCGGGGTGGCCGGGAATAAGATGGAAATACCCCGTGACGGCCGCGAGCGAGGCGATCAGCGCGGCGAGCATCAGTCCGTACTGGAGAAATTTGATCCGGCCGAGGGTGTCCTCGGCAAACACCATCGCGAAGAACAGCGCGGAGACCGTGAGATACCAAGACGTCAGGATCCAGTTCACGATCCTGGTCTGGTCCATCAGGTACGCCGCGCAGATCGTGTAGCCCATATTGACGAGGAACAGCAGGAACAGCAGCGGCAGGAACGCGGCCCCCATTCGCAGGCCGGTCAGCGCGAAGAAGGCAAGCGCGCTGACGATGACGAGTTCGTAGGGCGAGGGCTCGATGATGACCACGCCACCGGAGACACCGGCGAGCCACATCAATCCCCGCTGCATGGCGGTGAGGCCCGGCGTGACCACGGCCGGGGCGACAACTCGGGCCGCCGCGCTATACGCCATCAGATACTCTTGCTACGCAACGAGCGCGTTCACTTTGAAAGCTGCCGCGAACGCGCTCTATTCTTTTGTTTTGACGCGTTTTCTTCACGCGAACCGGTATCCACTTCGCTTGAAAACGCTTTAGTACGCATTTTCGGTCTTCAACAACGCCGTCGGTGTCTTGAAGAGAATGTAGAGGTCGAACGGCACCGACCAGTTCTCGATGTAATAGAGGTCGAACTCGACGCGCTTCTGGATTTTCTCTTCGTTGTCGATCTCGCCGCGCCAGCCGTTGACTTGCGCCCAGCCCGTGATGCCGGGCTTGACCCGATGGCGCGCGAAATAGCCGTCCACCGCCTCGTCGAACAACTGGTTCTGCAGCTTGCCCTGCACTGCATGGGGACGCGGGCCCACCAGCGACAGGTTGCCCTTGAACACCACATTGAACAGCTGCGGCAGTTCGTCGAGGCTGGTCTTGCGGATGAAGCGTCCGACCCGGGTGACGCGCGGATCGTTCTTGGTGACGACCTTGGAGGCCAAGGGATCGGCCTGATGATGATAAAGCGAGCGGAACTTGAAGACGTCGATGCGCTCGTTATTGAAACCGAAGCGCTTCTGCCGGAACAGCACCGGTCCCGGACTGTCGAGCTTGATCGCCAGCGCGACCAGTGCCAGCACCGGTGAGAGAAAGAACAAAATCAGCGCGCCGACGATGCGGTCGAACGACCACTTCATCACCTGGTCCCAGTCGGTGATCGGTTGCTCGAACACGTGCAGTGTCGGGACCTCACCAAGATAGGAGTAGGAGCGGGGACGAAAGCGCAGCTTGTTGGTGTGCGCGGACAGCCGGATATCGACCGGCAGCACCCACAGCTTCTTCAGCATGTCGAGGATGCGGCTTTCGGCGGAAATCGGCAGCGCGAACAGCACAAGGTCCACTCGTGTGCGCCGCGCGAATTCGATGATATCGTCGACCTTGCCGAGTTTCGGAAGTCCGGCACAGGTCGGTTGCACGCGGGTGTCGCCGCGATCGTCGAATACGCCCAGGATTTCGAGGTCGGTATCTTCCTGGTTCTTGAGCGCGGTGATCAGTTGCTCGCCATTTTCGTCGGCGCCGACCACGATGGTCCGGCGGTCGAGCCGGCCCTCGCGAGCCCATCGGCGCACAAGGACGCGCAACACCAGCCGCTCGACGACCAGCGCGCCCATGCCCACCACGAAGAATGTGGTCAGCCAGATTCGAGATACGTCGCCGCCGAATTTCGCGAGGAACGTTGCGCCTGTGAACAGCAGGAACACCAGGCACCAGGATGAGATCATGCGCATCAACTGCTGCATGCGTCCGCGAAACAGTTGAATGTCGTAGATCTCGGCGGCCTGAAAACTGATCACCGCAGCCAGCGCCATGGCGAGCACGGCGAAGACGTAGGGCCAGGCGAAGCCGGCGGTCGGGGTGACATAGCCGAAATAGACCGCAAGCCCGCTGATGGTGATCAGAACAAAGTCGATCAGGCGAACCACGCCCGTGATCACCACAGGCGAATAGGCCGAAAGGACCTTTCGGTTGGTGACGGCGAGCGCGGCCGGCGTCAGGCGCCGTCGGCGTTCCTGCCGCAGGGTGCCGCCGATCATGACCGCGAGCGCTGCGGCGGCGGCGTCGATGGGAGGGCGTACGTCGGTTGGTTCCACGGCGAGGACTGGGTTGCTGCCTTGGCAGGGCAAGTTCATGCGCGGCAGGATGCCGTGCATCTCGCTTAGCGGACAAATCGGAAAAATTGGTTAGTGAAGGTTTGGTTAACGCTTTGCCAATGCGTCGCGATAGCCGGCGATGACGCCGTCGACCATGGATTGCTGCGAGAAATGCGTGAGGATGCGTTCGCGCAGCAGGCGGGCGCGCTCCTGGGTTCTGGCGGGGTCGCTCATCGCGGCCTCGATGGCGTCGGCGATTGCACTAACATTGTTGCCGGCGAACAGTCCGGAGTCGTAGGAACCGAAAATCTCCGGAATGCCGCCGACATTGGCGGCGATCATCGGGATGCCGGCGGCGGCTGCCTCGATCACCACATAGGGCATCGAATCCCCGCGTGACGGAACCACCAGCAGGCGGCCTTTGGAAAAACCGAACCGCGCTTTGACATGACCGGCGAAATGCACGGCATCGCCGAGCTTGAGCCGCTCGGTCTGCGCCTTCAGGAGCTCGGTTTCTTCGCCATCGCCGCCAAGCGTCAGCTTGACCGGAAGGCCTTTGGCGCGCAGCCGGGCCACGGCATCGATCAGCAGGTCGGCGCCCTTGATGTGTCTGAACTCGCCGACATAAACGACGTCGGTTGCATCGGGGGCCGGGGGGATCGGGTCGAATTCGCCGGCCGTGACACCGTTGAACACGCAGCGCACCAGACCTTTCGGCTCACCCGCGCGGCGCAAATAGGTGTCGCGCGCAAAGGCGCTTTCGAACAGGAACAGCTCGGTCCGGTTCATCAGCGCGCGTTCCAGCCGTGAGTAGATTTTGCCTTCCATGGTATGGAGCGGAAAATGCAGCGAGCCGCCATGGGGCGTGTAGACCCGAACGCCGTTTTTTGGCGCCGGCCCCGAGCGCACGAACACGCCGGCCTTGGCGCCATGTGCGTGCAGCACGTCAGGCTTGAGCCGCCGCGCCAGATAGGCAAATCGCGCCCAGACCAGCAGGTCGGTGGGGTGTGGCGGCCGGCGGATGGCCATGCGATGGACGCCGAGCTTGAGCCTCGGCGCGATCTCGGCAAGGGCGGTGATCGCACGTTCGCCACCGGTCAGGCTATCAGCGACAATGCCGACCTCATGACCTCGGTCGGCCTGGCCATTGGCGATATCGAGAATGTGCCGGATGATTCCGCCGACCGGCGCGCGGACGGCGTGAAGGATGCGCAGCGGTTTGTCGTCGGCCATGGTCAGAACCAGCGTTCGCTGACGACAATGGTGTCGCCGGGCCGCAGCACTGTCCCGAGCGGCACATTGGCGCGCACCGGGCCATTGTGATCGGTACGGGTGAGATCGACAGAGCCTTTCTGGGCACGTGGCGAGAAGCCGCCAGCGATCGCCACAGCGCTTTCGACCGTCATGTTCGGCACATAAGGATACTGGCCGGGCGCAGCCACTTCACCAAGGATGAAGAACGGGCGGTAGGCTTCGACCTCGGCAGCGACATAAGGCTCGCGGATATAGCCGCCGCGCAGCTTCACGGTGATGGCCTGGGCCAGTTCCGCCGGCGTGAGGCCGCGGGCGCGCACCGCGCCGATCAGTGGCATGGTGATCGAGCCGCCGGCATCGACCGCATAGGAGTTGGTGAGGCCTTCTTGGCCATAGACCACGATGCGCAACCGATCGCCGGCATCGAGGCGATAAGCGGACTCCGCGGAATAGGCGATGGGAGCGACAACCGCGGGCGCGGGTCCGACCGGTCCGCCATAGGCCAGCGCATCGAGATCGCTGCGCGCCGACGTCGGCGCGGTCACCGTTGCGACGGGGGGAGGCAAAGTCATACAGCCCGACAATACAGGTGCAAGGAGCAAGCTAAAGATCAAAGCGCGGACAGCCCACATCGGGGGAATCCATTTCAAAAAGTATATTTTGATTAAGGGCTTTCATGGTTAACAAAAAATGACCGCAGGCTGGTTCGCGCCAAAATCAATGGCGCCGGAGCGGGTAAACCAGCCGCAATTAACGCGCCAGCAACCTTAATGGACTGTAATCAGCGCAGTCGGGCGTCGAGTCCGCAGTGCGGTAGGAGTTCGCTCATGCGTTTCGGGTTGTGGCGTCGTCGGGAAGACCGGGCGGTGCCTGTCGAGTCGGCGCAGGCCGCTATGCCGGAGGCTCCCGAGCCGAAATTCAGGGCGTCGGATCCGGCCGCGTTCGAGGCGAAACCGCAGCGCGGGACGATCCGCGACACCGTGTTCGGCACCGACTCCGGAGATCTCGACCTGCGCGTGATCGGCCGCACGCTGATGCGGCGGAAATGGTGGGTCATCCTGCCGACGCTGCTGGCGCTCGGCGGGTCCTTGCTGGCCGTCAATCTGATTACGCCGCGTTATAAATCCGAATCCAAGATTCTGGTCGATGGGCGCGAGAACATCTTCCTGCGCCCCAACGCTGACCGGGCTGACGATCGCGCTTCGTTCGATCCCGAAGCCGTGACCAGTCAGGTGCAGCTTGTTCTGTCGCGCGATCTCGCCCGCGACGTCATCAAGAAGAACAGGCTGGCGGAGCTGCCGGAATTCGATCAGGTTCTCAAGGGCGTGTCACCGCTGAAATCGCTGCTGGCGCTGTTTGGTTTCATCAAGGACCCGTTCAAGCAGACCCCGGAAGAGCGCGTGCTGGATGCCTATTACGAGCGGCTTTCGGCCTACGCCGTCGACAAGTCGCGGGTGATCGCGATCGAATTCCAGTCGCAAGACCCTGATCTCGCGGCTGCTGTCGCCAACTCGATTGCCGACGGTTATCTGGTGCTGCAGCAGGCCGCCAAGCAGAACCAGGCGCGGTCGGCCGGGCAGTGGCTGTCCGGTGAAATCGACGGCCTGCGCAAGAAGGTGGCGGATGCGGAGGCGCGCGTCGAAGAGTTTCGTTCCAACAGCAGCCTTTTTGTCGGCACCAACAACACCACGCTCTCGGCCCAGCAACTCGGCGAAATCAACACGCAATTGACCAACGCCCGGGCGCAGAAGTCGGATGCCGAATCCAAGGCGCGGCTGATCCGCGAGATGCTGCAGACCGGCAAGCCGATCGAAGCGTCCGAGGTGCTCAATTCCGAACTGGTGCGTCGCCTGAACGAGCAGCGCGTGACTTTGCAGGGACAGTTGGCCGAACAGTCCTCGACGCTGCTCGGTGGCCACCCGCGCATCAAGGAATTGAAGGCGCAGATCGCCGACCTCGACCGGCAGTTGCGTGACGAGGCCAGCAAGATTTCGCGGTCGCTGGAAAACGACGCTCGCATTTCAGGCGCGCGGGTCGATAGCCTGACGGCAAGTCTCGATCAGATGAAGCGTCAGGCCTCTTCCAATAACGGGCAGGACGTGCAGCTGCGCGCACTGGAGCGGGAAGCTAAATCCCAGCGCGACCTGCTGGAATCCTATCTTGCAAAATACCGCGAGGCGAGCGCCCGTGAATCGATCGATACTGTTCCCAGCGACGGGCGCATCATCTCGCGCGCAATCGTGACCAACACGCCGGCCTATCCGAAGCGGCTGCCGATCGTGCTGATCGCGACGCTGGCGACGTTGATGCTGTCGGCAGGCGCGATCGCGTCCGGCGAACTGCTGCGCATGACGGCGCCCCGGGCCTTCGCATCGGCGGAGCCGCGGTCGACGGTCGCAAGCGTGGTCGAGCCGGTCTTCACCGCGGAGCGGATCTTCACCCCTGCCGTTGCGGCTCGGCAAATGACTTACCAGCCGGCGCCGCCGGCTCCTCCTTCGCCGCCAGAGCCGCCTGTGTCCCATCCCGGCCTCGCCGCACCGGTGACCGAAATCGAGCGGCTGGCGCAGGACCTGCAGACTGTCGGCGTGAGCGCCCGCAAGATCACGCTGATCGGAGTCGGACAGAACGAGAGTGTGACCCTGACGGCGCTGACGCTGGCGCGCCTGCTGGTGCGCAAGGCAAAGGTCGTGCTGGTCGAACTGTCGATCTCTTCGCCGACGCTTGGCGCAGTGTCCAACGATCCGATGGCGCCGGGACTGTCGGATTTGATGCTCGGTTCGGCGACCTTCGGTCAAATCATTTCCAAGGACCGGCTGTCCCAGGTGCATCTGGTCGGGGCAGGGCGTGCGTCCAGGGATCGCTCGTTGCTGCAGTCGCCGCGGCTGGCGCTGGCCATCGATGCGCTGCTGCGGGTCTACGATCACGTGGTGCTCGACGCCGGCACGGCAGCCGATCTTCCGGCGTCGTTGTTGTCATCGGATGCGCAAGCCGTGGTCATTCCCGATCCCGCGATGACCGCAGAGGCGCGTGCTTTCATGCGCGAGCAACTGAGCGCCACCGGCTTTGTCGGAGTGACGATGCTGAACGGTCCGGCCGATCCGCTTGGCGCGGACGAGGCGCGGCCGGCGACGGCTGCGGCCTAATTCGATCGGCTGCTGGAATTGTCAATGCGCTCTGAGGGCGGCGCGATGCGTCGCCCTCAGAATCCGTTGTTGTTTGTCGTGATCGGTTATTGCGGCCCGACAGAACCTGTCGGCGGGCCCTTAGCGGTGCAATGCGCCGCGCAACAGCTGCGCCATCTGGGCGAGCGCCGGGGTCTGTTTCACCAGGCGTTTGGCATGGGTCAGCGACGACAGCCCGAGCGCCGCAATGCTGCCCTTGGTGGTCAATGGCAGGAAGCTGTCGAAGATCGGCTCGTCGCTCTTGCAGAACAGCAGCTTGTAGTCGTCGGAGCCGATGCCGAGATCGAACGAGGTATGGTTCCGGTCGGCGTAATGATCGATGATGTTGCGCAGCAGGATCAGGCCGGGGCTGTACTTCGAATTGGCGGACGTGGTGTAGGTGTTGAACATCATCGAGAAGCGGTGGCCGTCGGCGACGCCGGCAAAGATCGCGATCACTTCCTCGTCGCATTCCAGGGCGTGAATTTCGATGGCGTGGCCGTGACCGGCTGATTTCGCCAGGCAGGCCGAGAAGATGAAGTCCCGGACGCCGGGATCGGCGAAGACGTCGGGCAGCTTCTGGATCGCCATGCGTTGCGGTTTGATCGCAAAGAAGGCCTCGAGGATGCGACGGATCTCGTCATCGGTCTGCGCCACAAGGTAGCGGAAACCGGGCAGCGGCTGCAGCTTGCGCTCCTTGCTCTTCAGACGGCGGCGGAACGAGTTGCTGATCCGCTCGGTGGGCGCCGCCTTGGGCATCAGCTTGAGCAGCGGGCAGCCGTTGACGGACGGCTGGCCCGGCAACAGCGCAAGCGGATTGACGATGTCCTGCCAGTGCGAGGGCTGTCGCGCCAGCGCAAGGAGGTCGGCCTTGCGCGGTTGCGCACGCAGCAGCTCGAGCAGCGTTTCGACGTCGGCCTTGGCGGTGGTCGCCGCAAACTCCCGTGTCAGCAGCGGCATGTTAAACGTTGCGTGCTTGCCGCCGAGGAAGCTTGCGGTGCGGACGCCGTTTTCGGTGCGGGTGCCGAGCGGAAGCATCGCCAGCGGGCGCCCCTGCGCATCGGAGGCGACGATGACGAACGGCTCGACGCCTTCACGCTGTCCCACATGAATTTGCCAGGCGGAGAGGAAATCGAAGCGCTGAAACGGCGTGAACAGGTGATCGGCGGTTTCCATGCTCCGCCAGACCGCCTCGACATCTGCCAGGCGGTGAAAGGTCTCGACGTGCGCAACGCGCGCCGCGTTCGCCACAATATCCCCCTGGCTGGTGTCGGTTTCCATCACTGCGGCCAAGGGCATAGCTGGACCTGCATCCCGTCGGATTTTCCGTATTGTCCGGAGATCTGGACCTTTGCAAAGAAATGTCAACAAAGCGTAAGGAGAATGGTGCCGCATGCGCGGAGCGCCGTGCGGAATGAGGAGTATGTGTCGTGCCGTGGGGGGAAGGGGCACCGGGCGGGCTGGCGCTGCAGCTCGCCTATTTCAGCGGTGTTGCACGGCTTCTCGAAACGCGCCGGGGCGGCTTCGGAGTCATCCTTCGGTTGCAGCGGGTCCGCCCTGCATCCCACGACCGTTTCCAGCCGCTGAAAGCCCACGAAATCACTCCCGAATGGCTCGAGCGGCTAGTGCGTGCGCTGCGACGCTGGAAATTCGATGTCGTGTCGATCGAGGAGGCGGTCCGGCGCATGGCCGAGCCCGCGGGGCGTCGGCGGTTTGTGTGCCTGACATTCGACGGCGCCTATCGCGATGTTGTCATGCATGCCTATCCGGTGCTGGCGCGGCATCAGGTCCCGTTTACGGTCTATGTGCCGACCGGGTTTGTCGATGGCATTGCGCCGATGTGGTGGCTGGCGCTGCAGCAGGTGATTGCCAGCCACGATCGCATCAGTCTGGTGATGGACCGCAACGAGCGGCATTTCGACGTTGCCGAGATCGTCGATAAGCACGACCTCTACGGCTTTCTGGCGAACTGGATGCGGCGGCTGGCGTCCGATGAACTCACCCATGCCATCCACGACCTCTGCAGCCGTTACGCCGTCGATCTGGCGGCGATATCACGAACAGCGGCCATGGACTGGGCCGACCTAAGCAGGCTTGCTGCGGACGCGCGGGTGACCATCGGAACGGCGACGGTGAATTATCCGGCTCTGGCTGCCATGACCGACGCGGTCGCCTTGCGCGAAATGACCATGGGCAGGCAGGTGGCCGAAGCCGCCCTCGGCCGTCCGTTACAGCATTTCGCCTATCCGTTCGGCGATCCGGACAGCGCCGGACCGCGTGAAGCAATGCTGGCGGCGGAGGCGGGCTTCGCCAGCGCGGTTTCGGCGCAGGCCGGCGTGGTGTGGGGCGGCGGCCGCTCGCATGTGCTGGCGTTGCCGCGTATCTCCTGGGACGGGCGCCGGCCGTCGCTGCGCGCGCTGCGGGTCAGGCTGTCGGGGCTATGAGGCCGGGTCGGGCCGCGCCATCCAGCTGATGATCGGCATGGCGGGCAGCACCCAGCCCAGGCCGGCAACAATGTAATAGACCAACTGGATCAGCTTCGAACCGGCGATGACAGGCGCCTGCGCCAGCGCCATGGCGAGCAACGACCACACCACCACCAGCACCAGCAGCGCGACGGTTCCAAGTAGCTTTCGTTGGCGGATCTTCATGACGGAAATGTGTGTCTCGGTGCGGGAACGCGCTTTCCGGGTGGGGGCGGCGCGATTATAAGGTCCGCATGTACCTGATCACAATGCGACATCCAAGCTCCAATGTCTGACAGCGCCGCTCACCCTCATCACTTGCGAGCCGTGCGGATCTGGCTCGTGATTGTTGCCGCGCTGATCGTCGCCATGGTGCTGGTCGGCGGGGCGACACGCTTGACGGAGTCCGGGCTGTCCATTGTCGAGTGGAAGCCGGTGACCGGGGCCATTCCGCCGCTGACGCAGCAGAAATGGACCGAGGCGTTCGAGGCCTACAAGACCATTCCGCAGTATCGCGAGCTCAATCACGGCATGAGCCTCGATGAGTTCAAGACCATCTTCTGGTGGGAGTGGAGCCATCGCTTGCTGGGGCGGGTGATCGGCGCGGTGTATCTCTTGCCGTTTCTCTGGTTTCTGTGGCGCGGCTCGCTGCAGGGGCGTGATCTCAAGCGCAGGCTGTGGATCATCTTCGGGCTCGGCGGACTGCAGGGCGCGGTCGGCTGGTGGATGGTGGCGTCCGGCCTCACCGGCCGGGTCGAGGTGTCGCAGTATCGGCTCGCTGTCCACCTGATGCTGGCGCTGGTGATCTTCTCGGCGATCGTCTGGACGCTGCGACGATTGCAGCCCGCTGCGCGTCTCGTTGCGCCGGCACGGCTGCGGATCACCAGCACGGTGCTGCTCGCACTGGTGTTCCTGCAGCTCTATTTCGGCGCGCTGGTGGCGGGGTTGCGGGCGGGGCGCGTGTTCAACACCTGGCCGTCAATCGACGGCGCCTTTATTCCGTCGGGCGCACGCCTGTTCTTCGAAGAGCCGTGGTGGCGCAATTTCTTCGACAACACGCTGACCGTGCAGTTCAGCCATCGCATGCTGGCCTATGCGATCTGGATCCTCGCGATCCTGCATGTGGTCGATGCGCTGCGGTCGCGGGTCGCGCCGGTCACCAACGGCGCGCTGTGGCTGGCCGCGGCCGTCACCTTGCAGGCGGCGCTTGGCATCATGACATTGCTGCACATGGTCCCGATCGGCCTCGCGCTGGCGCATCAGGGCGTTGCGATCGTTGTGCTGACGCTGGCTCTGCTGCAGTCCGAACGGCTGAGCAGCCGGGAAGTCGAAGGCCGTGCCGGGATGGCAGTCGCGATCGGCCAGCACGGCTGAGCGAGGCCCAGGATTACAGCGAAATAAAAAAGCGCGACACTCTGTGTCGCGCTTTTTACGTATGACGATCTGTGGCCTTAGGCGTTGAGCGCCTGCTCCAGGTCCGCGATCAGGTCTTCCTTGTCCTCGATACCGACCGAGAGCCGGACCACGTCGACGCCCGCGCCAGCCAGCGCCTTCTGGTCGTCGTCCAGCTGACTGTGGGTGGTCGAGGCCGGGTGAATGATGAGCGAGCGGGTATCGCCAACATTGGCGAGATGCGAGAACAGTTTGACGTTCGACACCAGCTTGATGCCGGCGTCGTAGCCGCCCTTGAGGCCGAAGGTGAACACCGCGCCGGCGCCCTTTGGAGAGTACTTGCGTGCGAGGTTGTGGTAGCGGTCGTCGGACAGGCCGGCGTAACGGACCCATGCCACCGCGGGATGCGCCACCAGCCACTCGGCGACCGCCTTGGCGTTGTCGGAATGCTTCTGCACCCGCAGCGCCAGCGTCTCGATGCCGGTCAGGATCAGGAACGCGTTGAACGGCGACAGCGTCGGCCCGAGATCGCGCAGGCCCAGCACCCGCGCGGCGATCGCGAACGCGAAGTTGCCGAACGTCTCCTGGATCTTGATGCCGTGATATTCCGGGCGCGGCTCGCTCAGCGCAGGGTATTTTCCGTCCCGCGACCAGTCGAAGGTGCCGGCGTCCACCAGGATGCCGCCGAGCGAGTTGCCGTGGCCGCCCAGAAATTTGGTCAGCGAGTGAATCACGATGTCGGCGCCATGGTCGATCGGGCGGATCAAATAGGGCGTCGCCAGCGTGTTGTCGACGATCAGCGGCACGCCGGCGCGCCGTGCGATCGCGGCGATCGCCTCGATGTCGGTGACGGTGCCGCCGGGATTGGCGATCGACTCGATGAAGATCGCCTTGGTCTTGGGCGTGACGGCCTTTTCGAAAGTCGAGATGTCGTCGGAATCGGCCCACACCACGTTCCAGCCGAAATTCTTGAAGGCGTGGTTGAACTGGTTGATCGAGCCGCCATAGAGCTTGCGCGCGGCGATAAATTCGTCGCCCGGCTGCAGCAGCGTGTGGAATACCAGGAATTGCGCCGCGTGGCCTGACGCGGTGGCGAGTGCCGCGGTGCCACCCTCGAGTGCGGCGACGCGCTCTTCCAGCACCGCCGTGGTCGGATTGGTGATGCGGGTATAGATGTTGCCGAACGCCTGCAGGCCGAACAGCGAGGCTGCGTGGTCCGCGTCGTTGAAGACGAACGACGTGGTCTGGTAAATCGGCGTCGCGCGTGCGCCGGTGGTCGGATCCGGCTGCGCGCCGGCGTGAATAGAGAGCGTGGAAAATCCGGGGGGACGTTCGGTCATTATTGATCCCTATTGGTTGCTCGAAGGTGTGGGGGCGCGAAGGTGTTCGTGGTCATGCTGCTGGTCGCCTCAGGCGCCGTCAAGCGGATCGACGGCATAAAGCCGAAATCGCAAATGAGTTGCTGCATCACCGCGTTGCGGCAAAAAAAATCTGCCACAAACCTGCATGCGGCAGTCTGGCTTTTCTCTTGTCCTGCGAACGAGGGAGTGGCCGTGCGGCTGCCGCAAATCCTAGTTGTCGCGCTTGGGCGTCTGGCTGGCGCGGTCGGCGGCCACGGTTGACCCGCCGGCGAGACTTTGTCGATTGAGTGACAGTCGCATGCCGTGGGTGGGCGCCGGTGCGCGTTTGGAACTCAGCGTGCGCGAGTTGACCCCCATCCACTGGATCTCCGAAGAGAGGCGGCCATATTCAATTTTCGGGCAGCGGTTCATCACGACTTTCAGCCCCAGCGCTTCGGCTTTCGCTGCCGCTTCGTCGTTGCGCGCGCCGAGCTGCATCCAGATCACCTGGGGGAGCGGGGAGAGCTGCAGGGCGTCATCGACGATCGGAGCGATGTGATCTGAGTTGCGGAAGATGTCGATCATGTCGACGGGGCGGCCGATGTCGTGCAGCGAAGCCACGAACGGCTTGCCGAGCAGGCTTTTGCCGACGTGCCCCGGATTGACCGGGATCATGTCGTAGCCGCGCTCGCTGAGATATTTGAAGGCAAAATAGCTGGGCCTGACATTGACTGGCGAAGCGCCGACCATGGCGATGCTCTTGACGGTGTTCAGGATACCCCGGATGTAATTGTCGTCGTAGAGGTCATGATTCATTCGCAAAGTCCGGCAAAATTACCGGTCCTCCCATGTTGGATCGCGTTTCTCGATGAACGCGTTGATGCCTTCTTCCGCATCGCGCGCCAGCATGTTCTCCGTCATCACCTCGGCGGCGTAGCGATAGGCCTCCGCCAGCGGCATTTCGATCTGGCGATAAAACGCCTCCTTGCCGATTTTCACGGCGTGCGCGGATTTTCGTGCGATGCTGTTCGCCAGCGCGATGGCGGCGTCGCGTTCGGTGCCCGGTGCCACCACGGCGTTGACCAGTCCCAGCTCCTGCGCGCGGCGTGCAGACACCGGTTCGCCCGTCAGCAGCATATGCATGGCGTGCTTGCGCGGCACATTGCGCGACAGTGCCACCATCGGTGTCGAGCAGAATAGACCGATATCGACGCCCGGCGTTGCGAAGGTGGCCGCCTCGGAGGCAACCGCGAGATCGCAGCTTGCCACCAGCTGGCAGCCCGCTGCGGTGGCAACGCCCTGAACGGCGGCGATTACCGGCTTCGACGACCGCACGATCGCCTGCATCATGGCGCTGCACGACGACATGATCTGCGCGAAGTAGGCGCGGCCGCGATCGGGATCGCTGCGTCGGGCGGTCAGTTCCTTGAGATCGTGGCCGGACGAAAACACCGTTCCATTGGCCGCGATCACCACCGCGCGCACCGTCTTGTCGTGCTGGATTGCATTCAGCGCTTCATGCAGCGCCGCGATCAAACCCTCCGAGAGGCTGTTGCGTGCCGCGGGTCGGTTGAGCGTCAGCACGACGACGGAATCGAGGATCTCACGGGTGAGAATCTCGAGAGTGGGGGCTTGTACGGCAACGCGCTGGGCGGTCATGGGAATGTCACAGGGGTGTTCATGGTCGGCACCCTAATGTAGACGGTTGGTCAAGGCGAGGCGAAAGCCGCGCGAGATGGGCAGGGTTGAGGGAATATGGCCGCGGCGAAGATGAGCGTGACGGAGCTCGAGCAGTTTCTTCACAGGGAGTTTCCTCAGGCGTTCAGCAATGGGGATATTGTGATCGAAAGCGCTGACGGCCAGACCTGCCTGCTGCGTCAATCCTACAATGAACGGATGCTGCGGCCGGGTGGAACGGTGTCCGGGCCGACCCTGATGGCGCTGGCCGATTTCGCCATGTACGTGGTGCTGCTCTCGGCCATCGGACCGGTGGGGCTCGCCGTCACCACCAATCTCAACATCAATTTCCTGCGCAAGGGTCAGCCGGGCCAGGACGTGATGGCGGCGGCAAAACTCCTGAAGCTCGGCAAACGACTGGCGGTGGGGGAGGTCAATTTGCTGTCCGGCACCTCACCGGACCCGATTGCTCACGTCACCTCCACATACTCCATTCCATCCGCAGTCGTTTCTGAAAGGTAATATTGCACCATATTTTTAAGTGACTGTTTTTAAACAGTTATTTAATGCGCCGAGGCGTTGACGCTGGCGGCTGGTTTCTTTAGAAGCTCAGCCAGCGCGGCGCATTTCGCCGCGATCCTTTTTTCAACGGATCATCTCACATGACAACGTTTTCGGCGAAACCGGCCGAGGTCGAGAAGAAGTGGGTCCTGATCGACGCCAAGGGATTGGTGGTCGGACGGCTCGCGACCTTGGTTTCGATGCGCCTGCGCGGCAAGCATCGCCCCAGCTACACCCCCCACGTCGATGATGGCGACCACGTCATCATCATCAATGCTGCCCAGGTCGTGCTGACCGGCCGCAAGCGTGAGAACAAGGTTTATTACAACCACACCGGCTTCATCGGTGGCATCAAGGAACGCACTGCGAAGTCGATCCTGGAAGGCCGTTTCCCGGAGCGCGTGGTGGAGAAGGCCATCGAGCGCATGATCCCGCGCGGTCCGCTGGGCCGCAAGCAGCTCGGCAATCTGCGCGTCTATGCCGGTCCGGAGCATCCGCACGAGGCACAGCAGCCCGAGCTCATCGACGTCGCATCATTGAATCGCAAGAACACGAGGGCTGCGTAATCATGGCCGAGACCATTCAATCGCTCGACCAGTTGTCGTCGCTCAAGCCGGCGGCTGCGGAAGCACCGAAGTATATCAAGAAGGTCGACAAGCTCGGCCGCGCTTATGCCACCGGCAAGCGCAAGGACGCGGTCGCCCGCGTCTGGATCAAGCCGGGCACCGGCAAGATCCTGGTCAACACCCGTGAGGTCGAAGTCTATTTCGCCCGTCCGGTGCTGCGCATGATGATCCAGCAGCCGCTGACCACCGCCGCTCGCGCGGACCAGTACGACATCGTCTGCACCGTGTCCGGTGGCGGTCTGTCGGGACAGGCCGGCGCGGTGCGCCATGGTCTGTCCAAGGCGCTGACCTACATGGAGCCGGATCTGCGCAGCGTGCTCAAGAAGGGCGGCTTCCTGACCCGCGACTCGCGCGTCGTCGAACGCAAGAAGTACGGCCGCGCCAAGGCTCGCCGCAGCTTCCAGTTCTCGAAGCGCTAATTCAATCTCTGCGCTGCACTGCAGCGCAGCGAATTCCAGAAGGGCAGCCCGCAGGGCTGCCCTTTTCGTTTTGGGCTTCTTCTTTTGTCAGACCGCTTTTTTCGCGAGGGTCTACGACTTTTTATTGTTTCCAGTTCCTTGCCGGATGGCGCGTTTTTTTGAGAAAACTTCAACCTCCCGGAAAACGTTTTCCGAAGGTGATCTCTCTAAAATCGCGTGAAAATGGGGCCAAAGCAGCTCCATCGGGTTTTTGAAGGCCATTTCAAAGTCTGGCTGGGGCTTACCAATGTCGTTGGATATTTCGACGCTGTATCTTGTTGCGACGTTGGTCGCGGTGATGCTCGGAGCATTGCTCCTGTTCTTCTGGCGCCAGGAAAAAATACCGGCACTCGGCTGGTGGGGCGCTGCTTATCTTGTCGGCGCGCTGTCGATCGGCGTCTGGGCTTTGCTCGGCGCACGCCTGGGCGAGCCGGTATTGCTGGCGATCAACATCATCGGATATGTGGCGTGCGGCATGGTGTGGACCGCGGCGCGGGTGTTTCACGGCAAGGCGCCGAACTGGGCCGGGCTGTTCGCCGGTGCGGTCGTCTGGGCGGTCACCAATGTTATGCTCGGCGTTGGTCCAGTCTTCCTCCACACCGTCATCGGGGCCGGCATCGTCGCCAGCTATGCGACGGCCACGGCAAGCGAACTGTGGTCCGATCGCCGGCAATCGATGCGCTCGCGCTGGCCTGCCATTCTCATTCCGCTGCTGCACGGCGCGGTCTTGATGCTGCCGATCCTGCTCGGCGGCCTGCTGGCCGGGCCGGAAGAGGCCTTCGCCACCAACAACACCTGGGTGGTGATTTTCGCAATCGAGCTCGTGCTCTATGCGGTCGGCACCGTCTTCATCATCTTCATGATGGTGAATGATAGAACGGTGCGTGCGCACAAGGCCGCCGCCTCGATCGACCCGCTGACGGGCCTGCTCAATCGCCGCGGTTTCAGCGAGGCGACCGCGCGGATGATCGAGCGCGAAGCCAGGGCAGGCCGTCCGGTGACGGTGATGATCTTCGATATCGATCACTTCAAATCGATCAACGACCGCTTTGGCCATCCCGCCGGCGACGAGGTGCTGAAACTGTTTGCGGTGGTCATGAACGCAAATCTGCGCATCACCGATCTGATCGGCCGTATCGGCGGCGAGGAGTTCGCGGCGATGCTGCCGTGCTCGATCGAGGAGACGCTGGTCGCCGCCGACAGGGTTCGCGAGGCGTTTCAGAACTGCGGTATCGAAGCGGACGATATGCCGGTCGCGACCACGGTCAGTATCGGCGTCGCCGGAGGGCCGGCGAACACTGAGCTCGATGTGCTGCTGGCGAGCGCGGATACCGCGCTGTATCGCGCCAAGCGCTCGGGGCGTAACCGCGTGGAAACGGCGGTCGAGGAACCTTTGTCGCTCGAAAGCGGCCGGCGCAAGCTGGTCGGTCAGGCAACGCTGGCGCGGGTGACCAGCGCCGTGCGGCAGGCCGGCGCCGTGCCGGGCATGGGCGCGGAAGCGGGGGCGTAGCCGAAACCGGTCGCGGTAACCTTGTATTTACCATGTCGGGTCTAGCATCGATGGATGTTGACGAACTCCGATCCGCACCACCAGTCTGCCGTGACCGCGCTTGATGCGATGGTCGCTTCGGCCCGTACCGGCTTTGCCTGCCTGTTTTCCTCGTCCGACGAGTATGAGCGTGCGTTGATTTCCGAGCGGCGCGCCCAAGGGCGCTATGGCCGTCCGCCCAGCCGGGTGCCGCTGATGATGTTCATCGGACTGTCCCTGATCGTTGCTGGCGCAGCGCTGCTGCTGAGCCGATAGGGCGATCGGCCTCGTTTTCCACCTTTTGTTTTCGATCGACCGGTGCTGTACTGGGCTGCACCATTTGGTGGGCCGGATGTCTGGCGTCCCTTGTTTTTTCCATTTGCTTTGCCTGGGCGGTTGGCGCGCAGGCCGCAGATATTGTCTTCTACATGCCCATTGATTCAGGCTTGATCTCCGACATGGACGTGGTTGCGATCGCCCGCGGCGGCATCGCAGGTTATCCCGGTGGATTGTCCGGGGAGGGCCTGGCATGAAGGCGACGCGGATCGACCTCGCGCACCTCGGCTTGATGCTGGCGGCACTTGGACTGACCTATCTGGTGCCGTTCGAACTGTTGCTGCTGGCCTACGTCGTGCTCGGGCCGGCGCACTACGCGACCGAGATCTCCTGGCTCCATGATCGCAAATACTTCTTGCCGCAGCAGGGTATCGCAATAGGTCTCGCAGTTATCGCCATTGCGGCGGCCCTGATCGACAATGCCTCCTGGTTCGGCTTCGTGTTGTGGGCTGCCTTCGTGCTGTGTGCCATGTTCACGGCGACGACATCTGCCCTGCAGAGCATGGTCTTGTTCATGGTCGCGGTGCTGCTGACGGTGGTGATGCTGGCAAACGGGTTGTCGATCGCCGTGCTCGGCATCCTGCTGCCGACGCTGATCCATGTGTCGCTGTTCACTTTGGTGTTCATGGCGCTGGGCGCCTGGCGGTCCGGCGCTCGCATGCAGTGGCTGATGGTTGGGCTGTATATTGCGGCGATTGCGGCAATCCTGGTTGTGCCGCCAACGGCAACAACGCTGATCCCGTCATTCGCAACCGCAGAGCGGGATTATTTTGCCAATGTGGCGCCGGCGCTCGGACGGCTGCTCGGGATCTCGGATTTGCGGCTCGATACCCGGCTGACCAGTCTGCTCGCCTTCGTTTATACCTATCACTACCTGAACTGGTTCATCAAAGCCGAGGTGATCCGCTGGACCATGATGACGCGGAACCGGCTGCTTCTCGTCGTTGCCGCCAGCGCGGCGTCCACCGCGCTATATTTCTATGACTATGCCTTCGGTTTCACCGTGCTGCTCGCCTTCAGCCTGGCGCACATCGTCCTCGAATTCCCGCTGAACGCGCTCGCGTTGCGACAACTGGGGATGGCGATGGGAGCAAGCGCGGTGAGTATCGGCCAGCGTGGGAGTCGACGCGCCTGACGCCGCGCCTTGCGGCGTGCAGGCGAGCCTTGTCTAGTACTCCCAGAATATCCGCTGCAGCTCTTTGGTATCGTTCGACTTCGTCAAAGCGAGGGCAGCGAGGATCTTGGCCTTTTGCGGGTTCAGATCGTGGGCGACGACCCAGTCATACTGATCGTCGGGCTGCTCCGCATTGCGCAGGATGATGCCGTCGCCAACGCGCGATGATCGAACGATGAGTGTGCCCTTGGAGCGAACATCCCTGAGCTTATCGACCAGGTAATTCGCCACGGACCCATTGCCGGTGCCTGCGTGAATGATCGCCTTGGCGCCGGCCTGGACCGCGGCATCGTAGGCGCCGGGATACATGTTGCCGGAGCCGTAAACGATGGCCACCAGCGGAAGGCTGTCGATGGTGTCGATGTCGAATTCCGAACTCGTGTTGTGGCGCTTGGACGGTGTGCGGAAGAAGTAGGATTGGCCCTCGATCACCATTCCAAGCGGCCCCCATTGGCTGAAGAAGGCGCTGGGGACGACGTTGGTCCGCTTGGTCACGTCGCGGCCGGACTGGATGGTGTCGTTCATGGCGACCAGGGCGCCCTTGCCGACGGCCTCCTTGCTGCCCGCGACGGTCACCGCATCCAGAAGGTTAAGGGGACCATCTGCGGACATGGCGGTCGACGGGCGCATGGAGCCAACCACCACGATCGGCTTGTCGCTCTTGACCACGAGGTTGAGGAAAAACGCAGTCTCTTCCAGTGTATCGGTGCCGTGGGTGATCACCACGCCGTCGACATCGCTTTGCTTGAGAAGCTGCGAGACGCGTTTGCCGAGTTGAACCAGATGCGCGTCGGTGAAACTCTCCGAGGCGATCTGGAAGACTTGCTCGCCGGTGACATTGGCGATCTTGCCCAGTTCCGGCACGCCAGCGATCAGCTTGTCGACCGGAACCTTGGCGGCCTGGTAGGTCGCGCTGTTCGCCACATCGGCGCCTGCGCCTGCGATCGTGCCGCCGGTGGCAAGGATGACCACATTCGGTTTGCGTGTCGCCGCCTGGGCTGCGGCTTCAGCAGCAAGATCCCTGGCCAGTGCAGGGGACCCCGAGCCAGCGAAGGACAGGGCGACCCCGAGAGCGAATGCGGCGGAGATGCCGCGTTTGGACAGATACGTTCGCGGTGTGGCTTGAAGCATGGGTCGTTCTCCCCAAGTAAGTTCGCATCCAGTGAAATGCGTACCGAGCGAAGTGCGCAAATGAAGCTTTGTCGACGATCGCGTAGCTCCGGCAGGTTCCTGAAAAATCCGCTCGACGGCAAGAGGCGATCGTGATTCTCTTGTTCCGAAGGGGCATGCATCTTGCCGATGCGTGAAGCAGATAAGCTAAGCGCGACGAAAGGCCTCATCTCCATCGCAAAATCAAAAATGGGGCAGCGGGCATGCGTTGCCACGGAAGGGATATAAAGACATGATCACTGAAATCGCGCAGATCGAGGTCAAGCCGGGATCCGAGAAGGATTTCGAGGCGGCGGTCGCCAAGGCCAAAGCTGCGTTCGGCCGCTCCAAGGGTTTTCACGGCTTCGAACTGCATCGCTCCATCGAGAAGCCGCAGCGCTATCGGCTGATGGCGAAGTGGGAAACGGTGGAAGCCCACACCGTGGATTTTCGCGGCTCGGAGAATTTCGCCGAGTGGCGCGCGCTGGTCGGACCGTATTTCGCTTCGCCGCCAGAAGTCGAGCACACCGAGACAGTGGTCGCGACCGACTGAGGACAAGAGCGTGCCGGCGTTATGCCGGCACGTGCTCGCCTTCGCCGTAGACATGCTTCAGCACCACCTTGATCACGGCGATCAGCGGCAACGCCAGTGCCAATCCCCACAGCCCGAACAGCACGCCTAGGAAAATCTGCGACGCAAACAGCGTCGCCGGCGGGATGTTGATGGCGTGGCGCTGGATCAGCGGTGTGAGAATGTTGCCTTCCAGGAACTGCAGCATCAAATAGAGGCCGAAGGCGCTGACCACCGCCGTCCAGCCGGAGCCGAGGCTGGCCAGCACGATAATGATGCCCGCGACCAGCGACCCCACGGTGGGGATGAAAGTCAAAAGGCCGGCCTGGAAACCGAGCACCAGCGCGCCGGGAACGCCGATGATGCTCAACCCGATCCACGCGATCAGGAAAATGACACTCATCGTGGTCATTTGGCCGAGTAGCCAGCGCCGCAGCGTCTCGGCGATGTCGTCGATCAGGCTTGCCGCATAGGCGGAGTGGCGGGCGGGGACGAAGGCGAGCAGGCCGTTGCGATAGACCTCGGGCTGCAGCGCCAGCATCACTCCCAGCAGGATGACGACGAAGATATTGCCGACGGTCCCGAACACGCCGAGCAGGATGCGAGCGGTCTGGCCGAGCAGGGCGGTGGTCCCCGAAGCGATGGTGCCTGCACTCGGAAAGTCAGGCGTTTTGGGCCGGTTTGTGATGTCCGAGGTTGAGGCTGGAGCCACCGGGATCGTGGTGGTGGCATTCGGTGCGGGCGTCAGCGTGATCGCAGGATCGAGAAAACTGGTATCGATGCCGCGCCGCTCAAGGAAACCTTTGACGGTGCCGACCTGGGAGCGCAGCGTTGCCGTCAGTGCACTGGCCTGCTGCGCAATGGTCGCGCCGCCGAGCACGACGACGCCGGAGAGTATTCCCGTGATCAGCACGCAGACCATGGCCAGCCGAAGCAGATAAGGGCCGCCGATCAGCCGGCTGAGCAGATGGCTCAGTGCGTTCAGGAACACGCCGAACAGGATGCCGGCGAAGATCAGAAACAGGGTCGTGGCGGAATACCACACCAGTCCCAGCAGCGCCGCGAAGGCGACGATGCCGCAGCCGCCCATGGCGATTGACCAAGCCAGCGAACGCGGGGGCGGCGTTGGGTCGGCGGCAGCGGCAGTCATTCGACACCTCGTCTTTACGGGGCGTCATTCTTCGCTGAATGCGCCGGGCGGATCAAGCAATCGAAGAGGTTTTGGCGACCTGTTCCAAAATGAAAAGGCGCCCGGGAGGGCGCCTTTTGGTGTCGATCGCCGAGGCTGGTCGCGGACGGGCCGCGATCAGGGACTCACTGCGAGTAGTACATTTCGAACTCGACCGGATGCGGGGTCATTTCATAACGGGCGACTTCCGTCATCTTCAGCTCGATGAAGGAATCGATGAAGTCGTCATCGAACACGCCGCCGGCCTTCAGGAAGGCGCGGTCCTTGTCGAGGTTTTCCAGCGCCTCGCGGAGCGAACCGCAAACCGTCGGGATTTCCTTCAGTTCTTCCTTCGGCAGGTCGTACAGATCCTTGTCCATGGCGGCGCCCGGATCGATCTTGTTCTTGATGCCGTCGAGGCCGGCCATCAGCATCGCGGCGAACGCGAGGTAGGGATTTGCCATCGGATCCGGGAAACGGACCTCGACGCGCTTGGCCTTCGGGTTGGTGGTGTAGGGGATGCGGCAGGAGGCCGAACGGTTGCGCGCCGAGTAGGCGAGCAGCACGGGAGCTTCATAGCCCGGGACCAGACGCTTGTAGGAGTTGGTCGACGGGTTGGTGAAGGCGTTGATGGCCTTGGCGTGCTTGATGATGCCGCCGATGTAGTGCAGGCAGGTTTCCGAGAGGTCGGCGTACTTGTTGCCGGCGAACACCGGTTTGCCGTCCTTCCAGATCGACTGGTGCACGTGCATGCCCGAGCCGTTGTCGCCATAGACCGGCTTCGGCATGAAGGTGGCGGTCTTGCCGTAGATGTGCGCGACCTGGTGGATGCAGTACTTGTAGATCTGCATCTGGTCGGCCATCAGCGTCAGGGTATCGAACTTCATGCCGAGTTCGTGCTGGGCGGACGCCACTTCGTGGTGATGCTTCTCGACCTTGACGCCCATCTTGGCCATGGCGCCGAGCATTTCCGAGCGCATGTCCTGCACGCTGTCCTGCGGCGGGACCGGGAAGTAGCCGGCCTTGTTGCGGATGCGGTGGCCGAGGTTGCCGCCCTCATATTCGGTGTCCGAGTTGATCGGCAGTTCGACCTGGTCCAGGCGGAAACCGGTGTTGTAGGGGGTGGACGAATAACGCACGTCATCGAATACGAAGAATTCGGCTTCCGGGCCGACGAAGACGGTGTCGCCCACGCCCATGGACTTCACCATGGCTTCGGCCTTCTTGGCGATGCCGCGCGGATCGCGGTTGTAGGGCTCACCGGTGGTCGGCTCGAGAATATCGCAGGTGATGACCATGGTGGTCTCTGCGAAGAAGGGATCGATCGTGGCCGTTGCCGGATCGGGCATCAGGCACATGTCGGATTCGTTGATGGCCTTCCAGCCGGCAATCGAGGAGCCGTCGAACATCGTGCCTTCGGCAAAGATGTCTTCGTCGATCATGCTGATGTCGAAGGTGACGTGCTGCCACTTGCCGCGCGGATCGGTGAAACGCAGATCGACGTACTTGACGTCGTTGTCCTTGATCGATTTCAGGACGTCTTTGGCGGTCTTCATGAATACCCCTTGTGTCTGCAGGTCTACTGGTCGGTTGGTCGGTCGTGGTGATGCGGCCGCGGAAAGGACGGCCGTTCGGGAGGGAGGTCGAAGGTCTTCGCGTTACAAGGTCGTCGTCCTAGATGGCGTCCAGGCCGGATTCTCCAGTTCTGATGCGGATGGCCTCCTCGATGTTGGAAACGAAGATCTTCCCATCACCGATGCGGCCGGTCTGCGCGGCACGGCGGATAGCATCAATCGCCTTCTCGACCAACTCGTCGGAGATAACAATTTCAATTTTTACCTTGGGCAGGAAATCAACGATGTATTCGGCGCCGCGGTAGAGCTCGGCATGTCCCTTCTGGCGCCCGAAGCCCTTGGCCTCGGTGACCGTGATGCCCTGAAGCCCGACCTCCTGAAGCGCCTCTTTCACCTCGTCGAGCTTGAATGGCTTAATGATCGCCTCGATTTTCTTCACTGAACGTCTCCCCGGCACTTCCAGAATCTGCAGTTTGTTGCGCGCAGCCGTGCTCGCGCTGAAGTCGTCATCGCTGGCGGTCATGTCGCCGTCTGATGGGGCACGGGGTGCCGCCACGCAAACGACTGTTCGTTACGCTTGTTACTCGACGATAGGCACGACACGCCATTGGAGCCTCATAAAAGCAGGGTCTGTGCCAAGTTGGAAAGTGCGGGAAATCGAGAGTATTATCAGTTTGTTACGGCAGCAAGTGCGACCATTCTTGCGTCACCGTCTGGCGCAGCTCTGCCTTCAAAATAGGCTTGTTGCCTAATTATTGATCGGTCATGGGATGACTTGATCGTCGGAGTGGATCAAGTTTTGGCGGATTGCCTGAGGAAGAGGCGATTTGGGGAGGCGGTAGCATGGAATTGCTCACGACGATGGAGATGGAGCAAGCCGATGCTCTGACAATCGCCTCCGGCATCGGTGGTTTAACCCTGATGCGAGCGGCGGGCGAGGCCGTAGCGGAGGCGGCCGAACACCTGGCCGAGGATGGCCCCATCGTTGTCGTCGCCGGTCGCGGCAACAATGGCGGCGATGGTTTTATCGCAGCGGCTGAGCTTGCTGCCCGCGGCCGCTCGGTCTCCGTGGTCCTGCTGTGTGATCGAGCCAGCCTGAAAGGCGATGCGGCGCTGGCGGCGAGGGAGTGGCGTGGCGAGGTGCTGCCGTGCGAACCGCAATCGATCGGGAATCCGGCTCTGATCATCGATGCGCTGTTTGGCGCGGGATTGAACCGCCCGGCGAAAGGCGACCCGCTCGTTGCCATCGAGGCGATGAATGCCAGTGGGGCGCCGATCCTGGCGGTCGACCTGCCGAGCGGTATCAACGGCACTACCGGTGCGGTCATGGGGACTGCGGTGCGAGCCACTGAGACAGTGACTTTCTTCCGGCGCAAGCCGGGCCACCTGCTGCTGCCGGGGCGGCTGCATTGCGGGCGGGTTCGCCTGGTCGATATCGGCATCGGAGCGGAGGTGCTGCACGCGATCCGCCCCGTGGCGTTCGAAAATATCCCTGAGCTGTGGCAGGCGGTGTTTCCGGTGCCGCGGATCGACGGCCACAAATACGCCCGCGGCCATGCCGTCGTGGTGTCGGGTGGTGTGGCGTCGACCGGCGCGGCCCGGCTGGCGGCACGTGGGGCATTGCGCGCGGGCGCAGGCCTGGTGACGGTGGCCTCGCCGCGAGAGGCGCTGGCGGTCAACGCCGCCACGCTGACCGCCATCATGGTGCGCGCGAGCGACACACCGGTCGAGTTCGCTCACCTGCTGGCCGATCGGCGCCTGAACGCCTGCATCGTCGGTCCGGGCGCTGGAGTCGGTCCGCATACCCGCGACCTGGTGCTGACCGCGCTCGGTGGAGACAGGGCGGTGGTGCTGGACGCGGACGCGCTGACAAGTTTTGCCGAAGCTCCGGAACTGTTGTTCGAACAGATCAAAAGCCGAGACAATCCACAGGTTATCCTCACCCCTCACTCAGGCGAGTTCTCAAGACTCTTCAGCAGGATAAAAACTGAAACCGAGACTCATTCGAAACTCGAGCAGGCGCGGGCAGCAGCGAAACTGTCGGGCGCGGTGGTGTTACTGAAGGGGCCGGACACTGTGGTTGCGTCGCCGGATGGCCGCGCGGCGATATCAGCCAATGCGTCGCCGTGGCTGGCGACTGCCGGGTCGGGTGATGTGCTGTCGGGAATGATCGGGGCCATGCTGGCGCAACTGGTGCCGGCATTCGAGGCGGCCTGCATCGGGGCGTGGATGCATGGCGAGGCCGGCCAGGAGGCCGGTCCGGGACTGATTGCGGAAGATCTGCCGGAGGTTCTGCCGGCGGTGCTCCGGCGGCTGTTGGATGGGTTTGGGATCGACTACTGAGAGCTGGCTCTCAATCGACCACGTACCACCGGGTGAGCCGCGGCGCGGACCAGTCGGTGCCCATCGCTTCGATCAGCCACGAGCCGGAATACTCAGCCGCGAAAGCGATGCGCTGGGTTTGTCCGGCTTCCAGAATCAGGGTGTCCAGCCAGAATGGCTTCCAGCCATCGTCCAGGCGGTCCAGCAACCGAAATGGATGACCGTGCAGATGAACCACCGCAGGCGTCGCCGCGCGGTTGGCCAGGGCCAGAACTGCGACCCGGCCGCGCTTGATCCGGAAAGCGGGTGCGACTGACGCGCCCAGGTTTGTCGGCAGCAGCCATTCAGGTGCCGATGGGGTGGGCTTGATATCGACCGGCAGGTCGACCCGCAGTGCACTTTTCAGATCGAGTTTTGCCGGCAGTCCATTGGAGGGCAACGGGTCCGGAGCCGCCAGCGGAGCGGCGCGCAGCGGACCCTCGCTGACATAGACCAGCCGGGCGATCGGCCGGGGCGAGGTGCCGTCGTGCAACTGGACCGCTGCCGTCGTGGACGGTTTCCCGGTGGTATCGACGAACGCATCGACCCGTGTACCGGGAGCCAGGATGACCTGGCCGTTGCGCGCCACAAAAGGTTCGGCGGGCTGGCTATCGATGGCCATCACGCGGAGCTCGTGATCGTCGATTTTAAGCGCGATCACAGAGCGTTGGCAGGCATTGATAAAGCGAAGCCGCAGCCGTGCATTGGTCCAGACTGGAATGTCGAGCGAGGGTTTGCTGTTGACCGTGAACAGCGGTGAGGCGCCACCCGGATCGCTGCCCGGCGCCACCGCGCTGCCGTCCGGTTTGAGTCGCCAATCCTCGATCAGCAGGGTCTGGTCCGCGTCGACGGCGACAGGCTGTTTTTCCATGACCCGGATCGCGCGAGCCGGCAGCGCCAGGGCCTGTCCGTCCCCCAGCAGCCTGGCGTCACAGAGCAGGGTTCCGGCCAAGCGCAGCGGAACGCTGATGGAGGACGACTGCCCCGTCAGCAGCGGTGGCCGAGCGGCCAGCGGCTCGATCTGGGCCACGCCGACGAGGCCCCGGAGGCTTAGGGTGACCGGGGCGGGGAGGTCGTTCGCCAGCGCGAGCTGGAGGTCGTCGCCCTGCCGAAATTCCTGGGCGGTCGGCAGCGCTCCGGACGCGCTTACAAAGTCCCAGATTGCCGACGGCGGCTGATTGTCGCGCAGGCCGGCCGTTGACGGGCGCAGGCGCAAATCCAGGCTCGGCCGGCCGGCACTGGCCGGATTTTGCCCCAAGGCGGCAGTGCGAGGGGCGAGCACTGCGGTGGCCGCGCCGCCGAGGCCGGTCAGAACAAGCCGCCGGGACGGCAAAAGGGGGTGCTTTTTCATCCCCCGATGCGGACCATTTTCTGCCCACCCTGTCCAGCGCCAGCCGGTCGCATGCCGGCCCGGGGGCGGAGCAGGCCAAAACGGGCATTTTTTTGCTGCGAACGGGTGCGCGCATGTTATAAGCCCGCCGCTCGCGGCATCGCCGCCGAACGTGATGCGCCTCGCGGGCGTGGCGGAACTGGTAGACGCGCTGGATTTAGGTTCCAGTGACGAAAGTTGTGGGGGTTCGAGTCCCTCCGCCCGCACCATCAGCGCCACGTTTTGCGGACGAGACTTGTAAGCCTCTTTTGGACCGAATCCCTCTGGGGGAGCATGTCCGAAGGACCCGTGATACGGGCCGACGCCGCGTATCGATATTGGATTTTGCAACGAACCGGTCGTTCGACCGGCGAAGGAAGAAGATTAGCGCCATGCAGGTGAAAGAGACTGTCGCCGAAGGACTGAAGCACGAGTTCCAGGTCAGCCTTCCGGCCTCCGAAATCGAGGCCAAGGTCGATTCCCGCCTCGTCGACATGAAGGACAAGGTCCGCATCAACGGCTTTCGTCCGGGCAAGGTGCCGGTCGCGCACCTGAAGAAGATCTATGGCCGCTCCGTGGTCGCCGAGACCCTGGAACAGATGATCCGCGACACCAACGCGCAGATCTTCACCGAGCGCGGCTTTCGTCTGGCGACCGAACCCAAGGTCACCATGCCGACGGAGGAAAAGGAAATCGAGGGTGTTCTCGCCGGCAAGTCCGACCTGAACTACTCGGTCGCCATCGAAGTGGTGCCGGCGATCCAGCTCGCCGACTTTAAGAGCTTCAATGTCGAGAAGCCGGTTGCCGAGGTGACCGACGCCGATATCGATGACGCGATCAAGCGCATTGCCGATCAGAACCGTCCGTTCGACGCGGCGGGTGAGGGCGCCAAGGCGGCCTCCGGAGATCGTGTCACCGTGTCCTTCAAGGGCACCATCGACGGCGTTGCGTTCGACGGCGGCACCGCCGAGGACATCCAGGTGGTGATCGGCTCCAACGGCTTCATTCCCGGCTTCGAAGAACAGCTGATCGGTATCGGCGCCGGCGAGAACCGCACGCTGAAGGTGACGTTCCCGACCAACTATGCCAGCGAAACGCTCGCCGGCAAGGCGGCGGAATTCGAGACCACCGCGAGCAAGATCGAAGTCGCCAAGGATGCGGTGATCGATGACGAGTTCGCCAAGACGCTGGGCCTCGAATCACTCGACAAGCTCAAGGAGATCATGCGCGAGCGGCTGACCCAGGAATTCGCCGGTGCGACGCGCCAGCGCGTCAAGCGCGTTCTGCTCGATCGCCTCGATGAGGCGCATCGCTTCGATCCGCCGCCGTCGCTGGTCGATGAAGAGTTCAATCTGATGTGGAACTCGATCAAGGCCGAGATGGACTCCAGCGGCAAGACCTTCGCCGACGAGAACACCACCGAGGACGCAGCGAAGGAAGAGTACCGCAAGATCGCCGACCGTCGTGTCCGCCTCGGCCTTGTGCTGTCGGAAATCGGCGACAAGAACAAGATCACCGTGACTGACGACGAAGTCAGCCGCGCGGTGGTCGATCGCGCCCGCCAGATGCCGGGCCGCGAAAAAGAGGTCTGGGACTTCTATCGCAAGAATCCCAACGCGCTCGCCCAGCTTCGCGCACCGATCTATGAAGATAAGGTGGTCGACTTCATCCTCGAACTCGCCAACGTGACCGACAAGAAGGTCACGCGCGAGGAGCTCTACAAGGACGAGGACGGCGAGAAGAGCGCCGCCTGATCGAACTGATGGCCCGGCCGGTCAGCCAGCCGGGCCATCTATTAAGCATACCCGCTGAAACAGCGCGGCAAGGTGGCGGCCGGCTTTGCTGCTGTCTTCCGAATCAGCTTCAACTGTTTCCAGCTTCTGACGTTTCCATTCGTAACCGGCCCGTGTTCGCGTGCCGTACTTGTCGCCGGTCAATCGGCTCATATCTACCCCCTGCATTACGGGGCGTTCGCTCGAAGCAAGGTCATGGCTTGCCCGCGCGGGAGACGGACGCTTCAGCCAACCCTCAGGTGATTCATGCGCGATCCGGTCGAAACTTACATGAACCTCGTGCCGATGGTGGTCGAACAGACCAACCGGGGCGAGCGGGCCTACGACATCTTTTCGCGCCTCCTCAAAGAGCGCATCATCTTCCTCACCGGTCCGGTCGAGGACGGCATGGCGACGCTGGCTGTCGCGCAGTTGCTGTTCCTGGAAGCCGAGAATCCGAAGAAGGAAATCTCGATGTACATCAACTCGCCGGGCGGCGTGGTGACGTCGGGACTGGCGATCTACGACACCATGCAGTTCATTCGCCCGCCGGTGTCGACGCTGTGCACGGGGCAGGCTGCATCGATGGGATCGCTGCTGCTCACTGCCGGCGAAAAGGACATGCGATTCGCGCTGCCGAACGCCCGTATCATGGTTCACCAGCCCTCGGGCGGTTTCCAGGGCCAGGCGACTGACATCATGCTGCACGCTCAGGAGATTCTGAACCTGAAGAAGCGGCTCAACGAGATTTACGTCAAGCATACCGGCCAGACCTACAAGGCGATCGAGGACGCGCTGGAGCGCGACAAATTCCTGACCTCCGACATGGCCAAGGACTTCGGTCTGATCGACAAGGTGATCGAAAAGCGCTCGGAAGAGCCGGCGGCGCCCAAATCGTAAGAGGCGGCGTCGAGAGACCGCATCGCGAGTCGTGGTGCGGAGGTGCCGAGCCCGACGGACGTTGGAACTCGGCGCCTGGATCCCTGAAATGATACCGGCTTGCAAATATTCCAGGTGCGGATTCATTGCTTGGCTCAGGACTTGAGCCAGGTTCCGGGTTGTGCAGAGGTGGTATTCGCGCCACGCTGCGCTGAGTTTGCCGCATCGCGGTCGTCTAAATGTCCCAAATCACGGTAGATTCACGCTGTTGGGACTTCCATCCGATTAGTGAATTCTTGATAGTCGGCTGGCACCATGGCTCGATGGAGCAATTTGGGTAGTATTCTGGGTAGTATTGTTGGGGCAAACGAGTTAACCCCGATTCGTGTGACATCTGATTTGAGGGGTCTTTTCTGGTACGGATTTTGCTCTTATTTACATACCAACCCGGTGTAGACACGGGCAGGGCGGCCTAGAGCAAGACGACCTAGAGAATGGCGATCCAGAAAAGATCGAGCGGCAGACGGAGATAGGAATGAGCAAGGTCGGTACGAGCGATTCGAAGAACACCCTGTATTGCTCGTTCTGCGGGAAGAGCCAGCACGAAGTCCGCAAACTGATCGCCGGTCCCACGGTTTTCATCTGCGATGAGTGCGTCGAGCTTTGCATGGACATCATTCGCGAGGAAAACAAATCCTCGCTGGTGAAGTCGCGCGACGGCATTCCGACGCCGAAGGAAATCTGCAAGGTGCTGGATGACTACGTCATCGGCCAGCAGCATGCGAAGAAGGTGCTCTCGGTCGCGGTTCACAACCACTACAAGCGGCTGAATCACCAGACCAAGCACAACGACGTCGAGCTCGCGAAGTCCAACATCCTGCTGATCGGTCCGACCGGTTCGGGCAAGACGCTGCTTGCGCAGACGCTGGCCCGCATCCTGGACGTTCCCTTCACGATGGCGGATGCGACCACGCTGACCGAAGCCGGCTATGTCGGCGAGGACGTCGAGAACATCATTCTGAAGCTGCTGCAGGCGGCCGACTACAATGTCGAGCGCGCGCAGCGCGGCATCGTCTACATCGACGAAATCGACAAGATCTCGCGCAAGTCCGACAATCCCTCGATCACCCGCGACGTGTCGGGCGAGGGCGTGCAGCAGGCGCTGTTGAAGATCATGGAAGGCACCGTGGCGTCGGTGCCACCGCAGGGCGGCCGCAAGCATCCGCAGCAGGAATTCCTGCAGGTCGACACCACCAACATCCTGTTCATCTGCGGTGGTGCGTTCTCGGGCCTCGAGAAGATCATCTCGGCGCGCGGACGTTCCACCTCGATCGGCTTCGCCGCTCAGGTGATGGCGCCGGAAGATCGCCGCACCGGCGAGATTTTCCGCGAAGTGGAGCCAGAGGACCTTCTGAAGTACGGCCTCATTCCGGAGTTCGTCGGCCGCTTGCCGGTGGTTGCGACCCTGGAAGACCTCGACGAGGCTTCGCTGAAGAAGATTCTGCAGGAACCGAAGAACGCGCTGGTGAAGCAGTATCAGCGACTGTTCGAAATGGAGAATATCGAGCTGACCTTCGCCGACGAGGCGCTGGGCGCGATTGCCCGCAAGGCGATCGATCGCAAGACCGGTGCGCGCGGCCTGCGTTCCATCATGGAAGGTATCCTGCTCGAAACCATGTTCGATCTGCCCGGCCTGGAAGGGGTCGAGGAAGTGGTGATTTCGCGCGATGTGGTCGAAGCCACCGCCCGCCCGCTGTACATTTACGCCGATCGGTCCGATCGCGCGGTGGAGAGCAGCGCCAGCGCCTGATCGATTTTCGCGACCCGCGAAAGGACGATCTCCGAATCAAAAAAACAGCGGCCCGGTCGGGCCGCTGTTTTTTTGTCCATGGGAGGCCGCAGTCAGGGCGCGGACAATTTCATCATCGCGAGCGCCGCACGGCCGTTCGGGCCGTAGGGATTGCTCAGGGATTCCACCATCTCGAAGTGATTGGTGTGTGGGGCCTCGACCAACTCGACGGGCTTGCCGACCGTTTTCAGCGCGGCCGCGAAGTCGCGGTTCTGGCGCTGGAATTCCGGTGTCTCGTGGGTGCCGTACGTCACGACCACCGGCGCCCGCAGCATCTCCAGCTGACGTTGGGCGCTCAGGTCGCGTTCGCTGGCGTCGTCAAATTTGACGTACGAGCTGCGTTTTGACAGGCGCACCGGCTTCATGTCGTAGAGCCCGCTCATGCACAAGCCGCCCTTGATGAAGTCGGGCGGCAGGGCGAAGTCCTTCTGCCAGTCGGTGACCAAGGCGAGACCGCAGAGATGGCCGCCCGAGGAGTGGCCGCCAATGTAGAATCGTTCCGGATCGCCGCCATAGCGGGCGGCATTGCGATAGGCCCAGGCGATGCCGCGGCGAACCTGATCCACCATGATCCGGAGATCGCCGCCGGCGGCGCGGACGTCGATAAAGTCGAGGGCAATGTAGTGCGTGCCGGCGTTGACGAACAGCTCGGCCGGATAGGCATAGTTCTTGGCTTCGCCGGTCAGCCATGCGCCGCCATGGATCATGACAAACACGGGGGCCTTGGCGGCACGCGGAGTGCGGTAGATATCAAGCTTCTCGACAGCGGTGGGGCCGTAGGAGTCGCGTTGCGGTGGCCCCAGTCGGCCGCGAACCAGTTCGCTGCTGCTGGCCAGCCGCTTGACGATTTCCGACTGCAGCGGCGAATAGAACGTCTGGTCGTAGGCCGCGTCGAGTTCAACCTGGTCCAGGTCCATCCAGACCAGAGGGCCCTTGTCATGCGGCGCTGGGCCGATCCGGCACGCGTCGGCCAGCGCCGGTGAGGCCGTCACGGCCGCTGCGGCAGCCAGCAGCGTACGTCGGTTCAGAACGCGGCGAGGTGTCATGTGATCCCTCTGGAATCTTGGAGCGCAAACAGGGGTGGGAAGAGGACCATGGCGCGAGATTCGCTCCCTGCGAAGCTCGGCTTTCTGCAGTTCCCCACGGCTTTGTCGCTCCTTCTCAGGCACGACTTTTGCCTTGTTAAGCCCGATACGACGTTCACTTGACACCCCCGGCACCGATAGCCACCTAATGGCGGTTGCGGCGTCGAAATACCCTCAAGATTCGCTGCAACGGACGACCCGGGCAGGTGGGGGATCGCGGTGCGATCAATGGCTCAAAAGAGCCCCTGTTCTGCCCGGCGCATTGGCACCCTGTGGTAGCTGCGCCCCAAAGGCGGGTTGCGTGCAGGGGGGCGCAACATAAGGATGACGGGCATGACTGCCTCAAAGACCAGGCCGACCATCGTACACGGCGAAAGCCACTCCTATCCCGTCTTGCCGCTTCGCGACATCGTGGTGTTTCCGCACATGATCGTGCCGCTTTTCGTCGGCCGCGAGAAGTCGATCCGTGCGCTCGAAGAAGTGATGAAGAACGATGCCCTGATCATGCTGGCGACGCAGAAGAACGCGTCGGACGATGATCCGAGCCCGGATTCCATTTACGAGATCGGAACGCTCGCAAGCGTGCTGCAGCTGCTGAAATTGCCCGACGGCACCGTGAAGGTGCTGGTCGAAGGCCTCGAGCGCGCGCGCGTGACCAAATATTCCGACCGCTCGGAGTACTATGAGGCGGCCTCGACCGCGCTTGCCGATACCGACGCCAAGAGCGTCGAGGCGGAGGCGATGGCACGCTCCGTGGTGTCCGACTTCGAAAGCTACGTGAAGCTGAACAAGAAGATCTCCGCGGAGGTCGTCGGCGTCGTTCAGCAGATCACCGATTTCGCCAAGCTGGCGGATACGGTGGCCTCGCATCTCGCCGTGAAAATCTCCGATCGCCAGACCATCCTGGAGACGCTGTCCGTATCGCAGCGCCTGGAGAAGGTGCTCGGCCTGATGGAGAGCGAGATCTCGGTGCTGCAGGTCGAGAAGAAGATCCGCTCGCGCGTCAAGCGCCAGATGGAGAAGACCCAGCGCGAGTACTACCTCAACGAGCAGATGAAGGCGATCCAGAAGGAACTCGGCGACGACGAAGGTCGCGACGAGCTTGCCGACCTGGAAGACAAGATCAAGAAGACCAAGCTCTCGAAGGAAGCCCGCGAGAAGGCGCAGCACGAACTGAAGAAGCTGCGCCAGATGTCGCCGATGTCCGCGGAAGCGACCGTCGTGCGCAACTATCTCGACTGGCTGTTGTCGATCCCGTGGGGCAAGAAGTCAAAGGTCAAGAAGGACCTCAATGCCGCACAGGAAGTGCTGGACAACGATCATTACGGTCTCGAGAAGGTCAAGGACCGCATCGTCGAGTATCTCGCCGTGCAGTCGCGCGCCAACAAGCTGACCGGTCCGATCCTGTGCCTGGTCGGCCCTCCCGGCGTCGGCAAAACCTCGCTCGGCAAGTCGATCGCGAAGGCGACCGGCCGCGAGTTCGTGCGCGTGTCGCTCGGCGGCGTGCGTGACGAAGCGGAGATCCGTGGACATCGCCGGACCTATATCGGTTCGATGCCCGGCAAGATCATCCAGTCGATGCGCAAGGCCAAGACCTCGAACCCGCTGTTCCTGCTGGACGAGATCGACAAGATGGGCGCCGATTTCCGCGGCGATCCGTCGTCGGCGCTGCTTGAGGTGCTGGACCCCGAGCAGAACTCGACCTTCAACGATCACTACCTCGAGGTCGACTACGATCTCTCCAACGTCATGTTCATCACGACCGCGAATACGCTGAATATTCCGGGCCCGCTGATGGACCGCATGGAGATCATCCGAATCGCCGGGTACACCGAGAACGAAAAGGTCGAGATCGCGCGCAAGCACCTGATCCCGACCGCGGTGTCCAAGCACGGTCTGGACTCCAAGGAGTTCTCGATCGACGACGATGCGTTGCTGCTGATGATCCGCCGCTACACCCGCGAAGCGGGCGTGCGCAATCTCGAGCGTGAGCTCTCCACACTGGCCCGCAAGGCCGTGAAGGAGCTGATGCTCTCGAAGAAGAAGTCCGTGAAGGTCACCGAGAAGACCATCGAGGAATTCCTCGGCGTCGCGAAATACCGCTACGGCGAGATCGAGAGCGACGATCAGGTTGGCGTGGTCACCGGTCTGGCGTGGACCGATGTCGGCGGCGAGCTGCTCACCATCGAAAGCGTCATGATGCCCGGCAAGGGCCGCATGACGGTGACGGGCAACCTGCGCGATGTGATGAAGGAATCGATCTCGGCGGCGGCATCCTATGTCCGCTCGCGTGCGATCACCTTCGGCATCGAGCCGCCGCTGTTCGACCGCCGCGACATCCACGTGCACGTGCCGGAGGGCGCGACGCCCAAGGATGGCCCGTCGGCCGGCGTGGCGATGGCGACCACCATCGTCTCGGTGCTGACCGGCATTCCGATCCGGCACGATATCGCCATGACCGGCGAGATCACCTTGCGCGGACGGGTGCTGCCGATCGGCGGCTTGAAGGAGAAGCTGTTGGCGGCGGCGCGGGGCGGCATCAAGACGGTGCTGATCCCGGATGAGAACGCCAAGGACCTGACCGAGATCTCGGACGCCATCAAGGGCGGCCTGGACATCATCCCGGTCTCGCGCATGGACGAAGTGATCAAGAACGCGCTGGTTCGCGCACCAGAGCCGATCGAGTGGGAGGAGGACACCTCGCGTGCGCCGAAGCCCGATGCGGACGAGGTGCCGGGTTTGACCGCTCACTGATCTGACGTCGCATCGATCGACGTTCAAACAAATATGACGACGGCGCCCGCAAGGGCGCCGTTGTTGTTTGGAGCGGCCGCTGTAAGGTCGGCTGGTCGATCCAGACACCGTACAAGGAAGCCTGTTGCGATCATGATGGAACGATTTTGTGCAGTTTCAGTCACTGCTACGATTGGCATGCTGGCGCTGATCGGCATGTCCGCGACTTCGCCGACTCGTGCGCAGTCGGCGGATCTGGTGCTGTGCGACCGGGTCGCCGCCGATCCCGGCGATCCGGACAAGCCGGCTGACGTCAGGGGTGTCGCCGAGATCGCACCAGCCGATGTCGCGACCGCGATCAAGTTCTGCCGGGTGGCTGCGGGGGGCTCGCGCCGGGCGCTGTATCAGCTTGGTCGCGCCTATGCCGCCAATCGACAGGGGACCGAGGCTGTCAGCGCCTATCGCAAGGCGGCCGACAAGGGCAGCACCTCGGCGATGGTCGAACTCGGCGTGCTGCTGGCGACCGGAGCCGGCGGGACGACGGATGAAGCTCAGGCGCGAAAACTGTTTGAGCGCGCGGCCGAAGCGGGCAATCCGCGCGGTGTCACCAATCTTGCGGCGCTGTCCAAGGGCGGCGTGCTGGCGGATCCGGTCAAGGCACGCACGCTGCTGGCGAAAACAGCGGAGACCAATGCCGAGGCGCAGTATCAGCTTGGGATCATGATGGCGGACGGCGTCGGCGGTCCGAAGGACGACGTGGCCGCGCGCGGTCTGTTCGAGAAGGCGGCCGCGCAAGGGCATGCTGGCGCCATGGAGCGGATGGGCGCGTTCGCCCAGAGCGGACGCGGCGGTCCGCAGGATACCAGCGCTGCGAAGGCGTTCTACGAGAAGGCGGCGGCGCTCGGCAACGAGGATGCCAAAGCCGCCCTCAAGCGCGCAGAGTGTCCTATGGCGATCAGGGACAAGCGCGGCAACCTCGTCACCAACCTGTGTTGGTAACTGTTGGCTCATGAGTGACGACGATCAGAGCGGCAATCGGCGCGGAGCGCTGGTGGGGTTGGGGATCGCCGTGGTTCTGCTGCTGGTCGGACTCTGGCTGGCCCGCGAGTTGACGGCAGCGAGCCGGATGCAGGATTGCGTGATGTCGGGCCGGACCAATTGCGCCGACATCGTGCCGTCGGCGAATTGAAGCCCATAACGTTTTAAGCGCAGAGAAACGACGTCTCATTCAACTGGCGCGTGCAGCCGGACGGAGATACCCTGTCAAAAGGGGAAACGGGGCTTCGATCTTCAGATGAGCGAAATTTGGCATTATGCCGACGGCGGTGAAGCGCGTGGGCCGGTCACGCTTGCTGCTTTAACGGAAGCGCTGTCCCGGCTGCCTGATCCGGGACAGACGCTGGTCTGGCGGGACGGCTTCGAGAACTGGAAGCCTGCGGATCGGGTCGAAGAAATTGCGGAGTTGCTGCAAACGCTTCTTCGGAGCAGAAGATCCGGGGAGCCGGCGGTCGGTTTGGTCGATCCAACTGAATTCAAGTTCGTCGAGCCTAAACTCGCGGGCATCGGTGGCTGGCTGATATTCGTCGCAATTGGCCCAGGTGCTTGGCGTACTTCATTTGGCCTCGGATATGGTCAACTACTATGCCGAGGTTGATGGAAAATTATTTCAGCAGTTTCCGATCGCGCTTTATGGGGAAGCCGCGCTGAACCTGGCGCTGCTCGCGTTATTTAGCTACGGGGCATTCTTGTTCTTTCGCAAATCGCGCAAATTCCCGCTCTATTTCATCTATCAGTGGTTGGCTGCGATTTTCGTACCGCTCGCCGCCGCGTTGTGGGTCGTTGTGACGTTGTCGGCGGCGACAGGTCAGTCGATGTCAGAAGTTGCAAAATTCGATTCGAAAGAGGTCGGGCGTCTGGTTGCGACGGCGGTCGCGGCCTTGATCTGGATTCCCTACATTCTGAAATCGCGACGTGTCGCGAACACGTTCACCAGATGAATAAGTTGGACAAGCCAGTCGGCGACGATCCAACCGCAGTGGAACTCACGGTTAGCTCAGGCCTCAACTGGTACTAAGTTGTTGATTTTGCTGGTAGGCGGTGACGGATTCGAACCGCCGACCCTCTCGGTGTAAACGAGATGCTCTAACCAGCTGAGCTAACCGCCCGTCGGCCGTGTTGTGCCCTGCCGGCAAGCCGAACGCAAGCCGTTCGGACCGCGAGATCATTGCGGTCAGGGATTGTGTTTGGGCTGGAAACCATGTTTTGCGACCAGCTGCTCTCTACGGGGAAACCCGAATATCGACCGTCCATTCGGCAGTTATAGTCCAGGGACAGCCGGAAACGCTTCTCGCATATAAGGTCGGGTCTGATGACGATGGTGTCTTACGATCGGCAAACCATCAATTCCCCCAATCCTCTGGCGCGATTTGCGCACAGGAGCCGCGTTGCCAAATCGGTGGCGTTTGCGGACAAGAACCTGGCGCAAAACGGTGTCGTGGTGGATTTCGGCGCGGGCACCGGCCTGTTCCTGAGCACGCTGGGCGACAAGCGGCCCGACGCGACGCTTTACGCCATCGAGCCCTACATGCCGGCGGCGAGCGATCCGCGCATTCACTACGTCCCGAATTTCGACAAGCTGACGGTGAGCCCGGACCTGATCACAGCCTTCGAGTCCTGCGAGCACCTGAGTGACGCCAACGCCGAGCAGTTCCTGTCGGAGTCCCGGCGTGCGCTCAAGCCGGACGGCAAGCTCATCATCTCGGTGCCGATCATGATCGGTGGCGCGTTGCTGCTGAAGGAATTGAACCGCTCCATCCTGTTCCGGCGCAAATCCGACTATTCGACATCGGAGCTTCTCGCCGGCGTCGCGGGACGCCCGGTCGCGCGCCCTGATGAGCGTAATCCAACCCACAAGGGCTTCGATTTCCGCTGGCTGCGCGGGCTGATCCGCGAGCGCTTCGTCATCGAAACCGAAATCCTGTCGCCGTTGCCGCTGCCTTGGTGGGCGAATTCGCAGATCTTTTTCATCTGCCGCAAAGCCTGACGCAGAATCTGGCGCCGCCGTCTGCTGGATACGCTCGTAACGCGATCGGTCTCCGCTGATTGAGGGAGGCGAGGTCCGCCGATCGTGATAGGATGCCGGCGGCTTTTCCACGGTTTGAAAATTCTGCGATGCAACTCGATCATCTGACCATCATCGCGCCGACGCTTGCGGAAGGCGTTGCCCATGTGCGCGCTTGCCTCGATATCGAGATGTCGACCGGCGGCGCCCATCCTGAAATGGGGACGCACAATCGGCTGCTTCGTCTCGGCGATGATGTGTTCCTCGAAGTCATCGCCATCGATCCCGACGCGCCGTCCCCGGGGCGTCCGCGCTGGTTCGGCCTCGACGATGCCGGCGAGGTTCGCGCTGCCTGGGATCAGGGACTACGGCTGCGCGGCTGGGTGGCACGGACCGACGACCTCGACGCCGCGGAGGCCCACTACGGCCGTTTCCTGGGCCTGAAGACGAAAGTCTCGCGCGGCGACCGGTCCTGGCATTTCCTGGTGTCGCCGGACGGATCGCGTCCCGTCGGCGGCCTCGCGCCATCCGTGATGGATTGGGGCGCACGCGGCACGCCGGCGCCGACCATGCCGGACCTCGGCGCGAAGCTGACTTCGTTTGCTGTCGAACATCCTGACCCGGCCCGCGCGGCCGAGCTCTACCGTTATCTCGGCGTGACCAACGCCCCGGTCGTGCGGCAGGGCGACGAGCTGCGTTATCGCGCGCTGATCGAAACACCGGCCGGTCCGAAGGAACTGACCTGAATCCTTGCCTGGAAACACTCTCTAAGCGTTTTCCTCCCAGACCATCGCCAGGTGCACGATGGTCTGCACCGCCTTCTCCATGTCCTGCACGCTGACCCACTCCAGACGCGAGTGGAACGCGTGCTCGCCAGCGAAGATGTTCGGGCAGGGCAGTCCCATGAAAGAGAGACGGGAGCCGTCGGTGCCGCCGCGGATGCTGGTCCGGACCGGCGTCAGGCCGGCGCGCCGGATAGCTTCCTCGGCATGGGCGGTGATCTCCGGATGACGGTCGAGCACCTCTTTCATGTTGCGGTATTGCGGCTTGATCTCCATCCGGTAGGACGACCGCGGGAAGTCGCTGAAAACATCCCGCGTGATGGACTCCAGCAGTTCCTCCTTCTGCTTCAAACCGGCCTCGGTGAAGTCGCGTACGATCAGGCTGATCTGCGCGCTGTCGAGCCCGCCCTCGAGCCGCGTGACGTGCAGGAAGCCTTCGCGGTCTTCAGTTGTTTCCGGCGAGCAGGTGTCCTTCGGCAGCCGCTCAATGATGCGGGCGGCGATCTTGATCGCATGTTCCATCCGGCCCTTGGCGAATCCGGGATGGGCGCTGACGCCCTGGATGGCGATGACGGCGCCATCGGCGGAAAAGGTTTCGTCTTCCAGATGGCCGGCGCTTTCGCCGTCCATGGTGTAGGCGAAGTCTGCCGCCAGCTTCTTGAGGTCGACCTTGTCGACGCCGCGGCCGATTTCCTCGTCGGGGGTGAACAGGATCTTGATGGTGCCGTGCTTGATCTGCGGATGCTCGATCAGGAAGCGCGCCGCATCCATGATCTCGGCGACGCCGGCCTTGTTGTCGGCGCCGAGCAGCGTCGTGCCGTCGGTGGTGATGATGTCGTTGCCGATCTGCTCGCGCAGCGCCGGGTGCTCCTCGACGCGGATGATCTGCGAGGGATCCGCCGGCAGCACGAGGTCGCCGCCTTGATAATCGCTCACGATCTGCGGCTTGACGTCCTTGCCGGTGCAGTCGGGCGAAGTGTCCATGTGCGAGCAGAAGCAGATCACCGGCACCTGCTTGGAGGTCGTCGCCGGGAGCGTGCCGTAGACGTAGCCGTGCTCGTCGAGATGAGCGTCACTGATGCCCATATCCCTGAGCTCCTGGGCCAGCAGGCGGCCCAGGTTCTTCTGCTTGTCGGTGGAGGGGCAGGTCGGCGAGTCCGGATCGGACTGGGTATCGATGGCGACGTAGCGCACGAAGCGTTCGGTCACCGTGTAGGTAAACGGGAGGGGGAGGGTCACTGTGAAAGCCGACGCAGCGATCACAGGGACATCAGCCCGGGGCAGTCGCTGCGCTTTGCCCCGGGCCGATCATAAACTGAAAAGAGGCCGATATCAGACGGCTTCCTTGAGTTCCTTGGCCGCGCGGAAGGCAACCTTCTTGCTGGCCTTGATCTGGATCTGTTCGCCGGTCGCCGGGTTGCGGCCGATGCGGGCAGCCCGCTTGCGAACTTGGAGAATGCCGAGGCCGACGATGCGGATGCGCTCGCCCTTCTTCAGGTGCTTGGTGACGCGGGTCACCAGGTCGCCGAGAATGGCTTCGGTCTGCTTCTTGGACAGCTCATGGTCCTCGGCCAGCGCGGCGGCCAGGTGCTTGAGCGTGACGGTGGCTGGGGTAGCTGCTGCTTTCTTCGCCATGGTTGACCCTCCTCGGTTATGGCACTCGAAAATGAAGCCAAATTCGGGCTTATTTGATTCGGCCGTGCCCTGACTACGCTGTAAAGCCTTTAAACAGGGCATTTTTCGCATTGCGGTTGCGAAAACCCTGTCAGAAAAGGGGGAAACGCGCGCCGTTCGATCTCGACGACGCTTTCCCGGAACTTCATCAAGACTTCGCCTTGACTTGCGCGGGGCGCCCCTTTAAGTCCCACATCCATCGCGGAGGCGTTGTTCGCCGTCCTTGCGGGAGTAGCTCAGTTGGTTAGAGCGCCGGCCTGTCACGCCGGAGGTCGCGGGTTCGAGCCCCGTCTCTCGCGCCAACAAATTCAATGACTTAGCAAAATTTGACCATGGCACCGTCCAGCTGGACGGGCGGTTTTACGTATCTCGGCTGCTGGTCGCGCGATTTCCGCGAAACGATGTTCCCCTGATCTGGATGCGGCTCAGTTGTGCGGGGCTGACACGGCAGGTGGCGCCGCGCCGGGGGGCTTTTTGGGCTTCAGCGTTCCGGCGAGGAACGACAGGCTGCCGATAGCGATCACCAGAACGGCATATACGGCATAGGCCTGCGGCGGCGTGGTCATCCAGCGAAAGAACGTTCTCATTGAATCCGGCGGCCAATCTTATGGGTCATGGCGCGATGCTGATGAACTCGCGCCGGAAAATCAAGATTGAACGCGGAGCGCGCCAGATGGGTTGGTTGCCGGCCAGGAAATCAGGCAGAATATCCTGGTGCTGGACATTGTCCGACAGGAGGTCTGCCCGTGCGTGGTTTGCTTCTATGCTTCGCGCTTGTCCTTGGCTTGATGACGCCGGCCGTTGCTGACGTCGTTGCTGCCACACAAAACACCATCCGCTCGCAAGCCGAAGCGTTCGGCCGTGACGATGCCGCCGCCGCATATTCCTACGCCGCACCCGCCATCCAGAACATCTTTCCACAGGCTGACATCTTCATGTCGATGGTCCGCCGCAGCTACGCACCGATCTATCGCCACAAGAGTTTCGAGTTCGGCGATGCCCGCAACGTGGCGGGCCAGATCCAGCAGGACGTGCACATCATCGATGCGGACGGTGAGGCCTGGGAGGCGCTGTACACCCTCGAGCCGCAGCCCGACGGCAGCCTGAAGATCGTGGGATGCGTTCTGAAGAAGGCGCCGGGGCAAGCGGTCTAACGCTGGCTCCTGGCCGGACGAACGCCGCCGCCAACTCCGGACATTGCATCCCAAAATCTGGGGCAATCCGAAATCGCCAGCCCTGCAGCAGGCCCGGTTGGCCTCGCGCCCGGCAAATGATAGGGCAGCGAGCAACACAACAATCCGACAAAAGGGGAGATGAATGATGGTGGCCTTGAACGCGGTCTCGGTGTTGCCCGATGACGGCACGGCGGGAACGCTGGTCGGCCGGGTCTGGCTGCCAGCGGCTGCCGGCCCCTCGGTGGTGGCGATCCGCGACGGCGGCGTTTTCGATGTGACGTCGCGTTTCCCGACCATCAGCGCGCTGGCGGAGGAGGTTGATCCCGCGGTCGCGCTGAGGGGCGTCGTCGGGGTGCACATCGGTGATCTCGACGGCATTCTCGCCAACACGCCACCCGACCGGCGCGATGTGACAAAGCCCTGGTTGCTGGCACCGGTCGATCTGCAGGTCCTGAAGGCCGCCGGCGTGACCTTTGCGGTCTCCATGCTGGAGCGGGTGATCGAGGAGCGGGCGCGGGGCAATCCGGCCTCGGCTGCCGCGATCCGGGCGGAAGTGGTCCGCCTGGTCGGCGATGATTTCTCCAAGCTGAAGCCGGGCTCCGCTGAGGCGATGCGCCTGAAGGAGGTGCTGGTCGCGCAGCAGGCCTGGAGCCAGTATCTCGAAGTCGGCATCGGTCCGGATGCGGAGGTCTTCACCAAGGCGCCGGTGCTGTCGTCGGTCGGCGCCGGGATGGATGCCGGCCTGCATCCGAAATCGAGCTGGAACAATCCCGAGCCGGAAGTGGTGCTGGTGGTGTCGAGCCACGGCCGCATCGTCGGCGCCACGCTTGGCAACGACGTCAACCTCAGGGATTTCGAGGGCCGCTCGGCCTTGCTCTTGTCCAAGGCCAAGGACAACAACGCCTCCTGCGCCATCGGGCCGTTCCTGCGGCTGTTCGACAAGAGCTTCAGCCTCGATGATATCAGGGCCATGGACATCGCCATGACGGTCAAGGGTGAGGACGGCTTCATGCTCGACGGTCATTCCTCGATCAGCAAGATCAGCCGGGATCCGGAAGATCTGGTGGAGCAGACCATCGGGCCGACCCACCAGTATCCGGATGGTTTCGCGCTGTTCCTCGGCACCATGTTCGCGCCGATCAAGGATCGCGGCGCGCCGGGCGAAGGGTTCACCCACAAGCGTGACGATATCGTCACCATCGAGACGCCGAAGCTCGGCAAGCTCACCAACCGGATGCGCACCAGCGATGAATGCGAGCGCTGGCAATTCGGCATCGGCGCGCTGATGACCAATCTGGCCAAGCGCGGCTATCTTTGAGAGCCGTTGTCGGCGTGGTGCGCGCCGCCGGACGCAATATGTCCGACGGCGGCGCGTGCCGACGAGCTTTTTGCAAGCGCATTTTCAAGCGAAGTGGATACCGGTTCGCGTGAAGAAAATGCGTTGTCTTTTAAGAAGACGCGTTTTTCCGATCCAAGAGGATCGGAAAAACGCTGTCGGTCTAGCAATTGACCAAACCTGACGGCGTGCGCGTGGTGGCATGTTCGCCAGGGAGCGTCGTCCCATTCCGCGCAAAAGCTCGGCACCGCGAATTTTATCCCCGGCGTTATGATGCCGCCCGCGCGATATCAGCGCGGATCGCATGCGCCGCCCACACGAACAGCAGTGAGCCGAGTGTCGTCGTCACGCCCGCGGAGAGCAGGGCGTAGCGCACGGCGTCCGCGCCGTAGCTCGCTTTCAGGCCATCGCTGATCATGCCCACCGCCAGCGGTCCCACGCCCTGGCCGAAGCAGGTGGCGGTCAGCAGCACGATCGCCGAGGCCAGCGCCCGCATGCTGGGGCGGGCGACGGTCTGCGCGATGGCGAAGATCGGCCCGAGATGGAAGCCGACCAGAAACGAGGTGAGCGCCAGCGCCGCGACCATGGTGCTGAAATCCGATGTCAGCATGCAGACCGCAAACACCGGTCCGGCGAGGCCGGACATGATCGCTGGCGCCCACAGCTTCCAGCGGTCGTCGCTGCGGCTGATCCGCGCCACGATCAGGCCGCCGGCCAGCGTGCCGGCCATGCCGAACAGGCCCTTGAACGTTCCGGCATAGGTGCCGATTTGCGCGCTGGTCAAATGATGGACGCGGGCGAGGAAGGGCGGAATCCAGGCCGAGGTGGCGTAGTTGGTATAGGTCGTCAGGCAAAAGCCGATCAGCACGATCACGAATGTTTTTTGCGTGAACAGGAACGACAGCGTTGCGCCGAGCGGCTCCGGTTTGATCGCGGCCGTCGCCGGATCGGCAGCGCCGCGTTTCGGCTCGGAGACCGTCAGCCACAGTACCGCGGCGAGCCCGACACCCGGCAGGCCCGCGGCCATGAACGCCATCCGCCAGCCATAGTGCTGGTTGACCCAGCCGCCGATAAAATACCCCAGGAACACGCCGAGATAAGTACCGATGGCGTAGATGCCGAGCGCCCGGGGACGCTCGTTCTTGTTGAACAGGTTCGCGACGAGCGACTGCGAGGCCGGCGTTCCTGCCGACTCGCCGATGCCGACCCCGATCCGCGCCAGCGCTAGCGACGTGACGCTGGAGGCAAGACCGCAGCAGAATGTCATGGCGCTCCAGAACGCCAGGGCCGCGGCGACGATATTGCGGCGGTTGATGCGATCGGCGACCCGCGCGATCGGGATGCCGAGGGTCGAATAGAACAGAACAAAGCCGAAGCCCGCGAGCAGCCCCATCATGGTGTCGCTGAGTGCGAATTCCTTTTTGATCGGTTCGATCAGGACATTGAAGATGGTGCGGTCGAGAAAGTTCAGGGCATAGATCGCAGTCAAAAGCCCCAGCACATAATAGCGCCGCACCGGCGAGACGGCGCTGACCTGCGGCGGCGCGGCCGCCTGCGGAGCCAAGTCGACCATGGTGATCCTCCCGAAATATTCTTCGTTTTATGAGGGGTCCGCTTGCCGTCGCCGGGACGGTGCGGAGCTTTTTTCGGTCATGAGATCTGCACCCGTTTGGGCGCAGGCCGTTACACGTCGCGGATATAGTTGCCGGCTTCGAACACGATCGGCGGTGCGTCGGGATCGAAGCTGACGCCGGCCGGATCGCGGCCGGCGGCCATCGCGTCCAGCTGGTTGCGGATCGTGCGGCGGACCATCAGCACGCCGCGGTCGCTCTGCCCGAAATGCTCCTCGGAATGCAGGGTGATCGGTCCCTGTCCGACCTGGGCTTCGTAGTCGCCGGGGAATTGCTGGTGCTCACGCTCGGTCATGTCCCACCAGAACTTGCCGTTGAACTTCGAGCGCATGCGGCCGATGTCGCCGGACGTTTTCACGCGCCCAGCGACATAGATGCGGAACGCGGTGTCGTGCAGCGGCAGCATCCAGCCGATCGATTCCACCCGCGCAAACTGTGCCACGCGCGGATTGGGCACGACCCGCAGGGTCGGGAAGATGGCTTCCGTGACCCGGTAGAACACCTTGCCGCCGTCCTGGGGGCGGACCGAGCGGATTGCGACGCCGCGGTCGGTGGTCTCGAAACGAACCTCCGGCATCGAGGCCATCATGTTGGTGAACTGCGGGCCGCTGAACGAGCCGTGCAGCACCGGCACATGGTAGGGGTCTGCGACGTTCTCAAAGTGCTGCAGCCAGTTACAGGGGATGATCGCCGGGCCGCCGCCGCCGATGGAGCTATCGTCGGCCTCCACAAATTCGCCGCCGTCCATGGTCTCCAGGCAGTCGTAGCGCGGCAGCACCGGTTTTTTGTCCGGCGGACCCATATAGGCAAAGATCAGCCCGTAGCGCTCCTCGACCGGGTACCAGGGCTGGCGCACCTTGTCCTTGAAGCTGCCACCCTCCGGCTCGCAGGGCTGTTCCAGGCAATGCCCCTGCGTGTCGAACAGCCAGCCATGGTAGCAGCAGCGGATACCGCTGTCCTCGACCTTGCCGTAATACAGCGTGGTTCCCCGGTGGCAGCAGCGGGCGTGGAGCAGGCCGGGCCGTCCCTGCCTGTCGCGGAACAGGACCAGGTCTTCGCCCAACGCCTGAACCCGGACCGGCACGTCGCCGGCATCGCGCGACAGTCCCACCGGGTGCCAATACCGCCGCAACAGTTCGCCCATCGGCTTGCCGCGCCCAACCTCGGTCAGGTCCGCCTTGTAGGACGGCGGCTTCATCTCATAGCCCGTGCCGGTGTCGTGTGTGCCGATGGTCATGACGTGGTCTCCCCGGATGCGACTTCTGCGGCCGCGCTTTTTGAGCGTTTCAAAATTGGAGAATAGATCGATGACAATGTCAACGATTAACGCAGGGAGCCGCTAAAGCGGGGATAGGCAGTCCGCTTCATATGTGACGCACTGTCGGTTTGCTCTCGGCCGGCTCTTGGCTAAACGCGGTTTTCTTGGCAGAGGTCGGCGGATGGCGAGATCCCCAGCGACAGGCGAGCAGCACATCCCGGACGGCGGCTCCGACGATCCGGCGCTGGCCCCGATCACGGTGATGATGTCGTCGCGGCTGATTGTGCTGGGCAACCTGCTCAAGCGGGGCGCGTTGTTGCGCTACAAGCGTCTGGCCGGGCTGTCGTCGGTCGAGTTCGGCCTCGTGGCGTCACTGGGCCGGCGGCCGCCGATGAGTGTCGCGCGGCTGGCGGATGCGGTCGGCATGGACAAGGGGCAGATCAGCCGGGCGCTGGCCGGTCTCGTTTCGCGCAAGCTGGTCGCGAAGGCGGTCAATGCACGCGACACGCGAGAGATTCTGGTCTCGCTGACCAAAACCGGGCTGGCGGCCCATGACCGGATCGTCGCCGGTGCGATCGAGCGCCAGCAGCACCTCCTGGAGGGGCTGAGTGAGGAACGGGAGCAAATGTTGCTGGATTATATCGACCGTCTGACCGCCCGGGCGGTCGACATGCTGGAGGCGGAGAGGGGGTATTCGGATTAAGGAATTGTGTCCAGGCCAGCCGCCTGAAAAAGACTTGTCACTACTTGCACCTAGACTTGTCCCCGGACTTCGACCCACCGGCAGGAATCCTCAAAATACCTTGTCTTGCCACCCCTGTTGCACTGCGCTAATCCAGAACCATTCCAAAGTTTCGCGAATCTGCGGAACGGTTCTTCCGCTGAGATCGAGGATCGCCGATGGGCGGCATCTTGCAGAGTTATCTACCCCTTGTCGTGTTCATTGGCGTCGCTGTCGTAATCGGTCTGGCGCTTCTGATTGCTCCCTTCCTTGTGGCCTACCAGCAGCCGGATCCGGAAAAGTTGTCCGCCTACGAGTGCGGGTTCAACGCCTTCGACGACGCGCGCATGAAGTTCGACGTGCGCTTCTATCTGGTCGCCATCCTGTTCATCATTTTCGACCTCGAAGTCGCCTTCCTGTTCCCGTGGGCGGTGGCCTTCGGCAAGCTCGGCGCCGCCGGGTTCTGGTCGATGATGGTATTCCTGGGTGTGCTGACCATCGGCTTTGCCTATGAATGGAAGAAGGGAGCGCTGGAATGGGATTGATCCAGCCAGCTGTCGCACAGGCCTCAACCGGCGTACTTGATCCGCGCACCGGCAAGCCGGTGGGGGCGGACGATCGCTTCTTCCTCGAGGTCAACAACGAACTCGCCGACAAGGGCTTCTTCGTCACCGCGACCGACGACCTGATCACCTGGGCGCGCACCGGCTCGCTGATGTGGATGACCTTCGGGCTCGCCTGCTGCGCGGTCGAGATGATGCAGATGTCGATGCCGCGCTACGACGCCGAGCGGTTCGGCTTTGCCCCGCGGGCCTCGCCGCGCCAGTCCGACGTCATGATCGTCGCCGGCACGCTGACCAACAAGATGGCGCCGGCGCTGCGCAAGGTCTACGACCAGATGCCGGAGCCGCGCTACGTCATCTCGATGGGCTCCTGCGCCAACGGCGGCGGCTACTATCACTACTCCTATTCGGTGGTGCGCGGCTGCGACCGCATCGTGCCCGTCGATATCTACGTGCCGGGCTGTCCCCCGACGGCCGAAGCGCTGCTGTACGGCGTCATGCTGCTGCAGAAGAAGATCCGGCGCACCGGCACGATTGAACGCTAAAGATTTGCAACGCTGAAGGCTGTCAGGAATGGACGACGCCAAACTGGATGCTTTGGGCCAGACGATTGTCGAAGCGCTGCCTGGCGCCGCGCTCGCGCACGACGTCGCCTTCAACCAGCTGACGATCACCGTCGAGACCGGCAAAATTGTGGAGATCGTGCGGACCTTGCGCGACGATCCGCGATTTCGCTTTGTCAACTTTATCGACGTCACCGCGGTCGACTATCCGGGCCGCGAGCTGCGCTTTGACGTGGTCTATCATTTCCTGTCGCCGGTCCTGAACGAGCGCGTCCGGCTGCGCGCGTTTGCCGGCGAGACCACGCAGGTGCCGTCGATTATCGACGTGTTTCCCGGCGCTGACTGGTTCGAGCGCGAGACCTATGATCTCTACGGGGTGATCTTCACCGGTCATCCGGACATGCGGCGGCTTCTGACCGACTACGGCTTCGACGGCCACCCGCTGCGCAAGGATTTCCCGCTCACTGGCTTCGTCGAAGTGCGTTACGACGACCAGGAAAAGCGGGTGGTGTACGAGCCGGTCAAGCTTAATCAGGAATTCCGCAAGTTCGATTTCATGTCGCCGTGGGAAGGCGCGGACTATCCGCTGCCCGGCGACGAGAAGGCGGCGGGCGGAAAGGCAGGCAGTTAAAATGGCTGAGGCATCGCTCCGCAATTTCACCATCAATTTCGGGCCGCAGCATCCGGCGGCCCACGGCGTGCTGCGCCTGGTGCTCGAGCTCGACGGCGAGGTGGTCGAGCGCGTCGATCCGCACATCGGCCTGCTGCATCGCGGCACCGAGAAGCTGATCGAGCAGAAGACCTATCTGCAGGCGATCCCGTATTTCGACCGGCTCGACTATGTCGCGCCGATGAACCAGGAGCATGCCTTCTGCCTCGCCGCGGAAAAGCTGCTCGGCATCGCCGTGCCGCGCCGCGGACAGCTGATCCGCGTGTTGTACTGCGAGATCGGACGCATCCTGTCGCATCTGCTTAACGTCACGACGCAGGCGATGGACGTCGGTGCGCTGACCCCGCCGCTGTGGGGCTTTGAAGAGCGCGAAAAGCTGATGGTGTTCTACGAGCGCGCGTCGGGCAGCCGCATGCACGCGGCGTTCTTCCGCATCGGCGGCGTGCATCAGGACCTGCCGCCGGCGCTGATTCAGGATATCTGGGACTGGTGCGATCCGTTCCTCAAGGTGGTCGACGATCTCGAGACGCTGTTGACCGACAACCGCATCTTCAAGCAGCGCAACGTTGACATCGGTGTGGTGACGCTGGAGCAGGCGTGGGAGTGGGGCTTCTCCGGCGTGATGGTGCGCGGCTCCGGCGCCGCCTGGGACTTGCGCAAGTCGCAGCCCTACGAGTGTTACGCCGAGATGGATTTCGACATTCCGATCGGCAAGAACGGCGACTGCTACGATCGCTACTGCATCCGCGTCGAGGAGATGCGCCAGTCGGTGCGCATCATGAAACAGTGCATCGAGAAACTGCGGCTGGCCGATGCGCAGGGGCCAGTCGCCACCGAGGACAGCAAGATCTTCCCGCCGCGCCGCGGCGAGATGAAGCGCTCGATGGAAGCGCTGATCCATCACTTCAAGCTCTATACCGAGGGTTTCCACGTGCCGGCTGGCGAAGTCTATGCCGCGGTCGAGGCGCCGAAGGGCGAGTTCGGCGTCTATCTCGTCGCCGACGGCAGCAACAAGCCCTACAAGTGCAAGATCCGCGCGCCCGGGTTCGCGCATCTGCAGGCGATGGACTTCATCTGCAAGGGGCATCTGCTGGCAGATGTCTCGGCTATCCTCGGCTCGCTCGATATCGTGTTCGGTGAGGTCGATCGCTGATGGCGCTGGCTCCCATCCAGTACGACCGGACAACGGGCGTCCTCGAGGGGGCGAACGCGTGGGAGCAGCTTGCCGCGCTGACACTGATCGCGGGATCGAAGGTGTCGTCGCTGTTCGCCCATCGCGGCTACAACATGTGCGCCAACCTGCTGCGCAAGACACTGCCCGAGCGCGACATCGCCATGCGGCTGAACGCCGACGCGATCTTTGCGTTTCCCTATGGCGACGGTTACTGGAGCAAGCTGCTCAATCGCTCGCTCAGCTACGAGAGCGAGCTCGAACTGCTGTTTCTGGATTCCCGCGACGTCGATTATGTGCTGATCGATTGCGGCGCCAACTACGGCTACTGGTCGGTGCTGGTGTCGAGCGCGCCGTTCGGTGCCCATAAGGCGATCGCGATCGAACCGTCTTCGGTCAATTTTGCCAAGCTGTCCAACAATGCGGCGATCAGCGGCAACCGTTTCGAAGTGCTGAACTGCGCAATCGGCGCGGTCCGCGGCACCGCGCGGCTGTCGGGCACCAAGCACGAGGCCTTCAGCATTGCCGGTCCGGCCAATGCAGTCGGTGAAGACGTGCCGGTGCTCGCGCTCGACAACCTGATCGACGACGGCAAGATCGCCGCCACCGGACGCTATCTGGTGAAGCTCGACGTCGAGGGCGTCGAGATCGACGCCATCAGGGGCGGCACCCGGCTGTTGCAGGCGGACACCGTGATCCTGTGCGAGGAGCATGGCTCCGATCGCGCCCACACGGTGTCGCGCTATATCCTTGATCACACGCAGCTGAAGCTGATCGTCCACGATCCGGTGAGCAACCGGTTCGAGACCCTGAAAGAACTTTCGATGCTGGATCGCATCAAGACCGCGCGCAACATTGGCTACAATGTGTTCGCGACCTCGAGCGCGTTCTGGGAAGAGCGTTTCCATCACCTGAACGCCCGCGCCGGGCGCAGCGTTCATTGAGAGACTGAAAGCCGATGTCCGTCCGCCGCCTCGCACCAAAAGAGCTGCAGCCCGCGAGCTTCACGTTCAAGCCGGAAACTCTCGCCTGGGCGAACGCCCAGATCGCGAAATATCCGGAAGGACGCCAGGCCTCCGCCGTGATTCCGATCCTGTGGAAGGTGCAGGAAGAGCACGAAGGCTGGGTGTCGGAGCCTGCGATCCGCGCCGTGGCTGATCTCCTGGATATGCCTTATGTGCGCGTGCTGGAAGTCGCGACCTTCTATACGATGTTCCTGCTGCAGCCCGTGGGCAAGAAGGCCCATGTGCAGGTCTGCGGCACCACGCCATGCCAGTTGCGCGGCGCCGGCGACCTGATCAAGGCGTGCCAGCACCGCATCCATCATGATCCGTTCCATGTCTCCGCCGACGGCGATTTCAGCTGGGAAGAGGTGGAGTGCCTGGGCGCCTGCGTGAACGCGCCGATGGTGATGATCTGGAAGGACACTTACGAAGACCTGACGGTGGACAGCCTGAACAAGGTGCTGGACGGCTTTGCTGCCGGCACGACGCCGAAGCCGGGTTCGCAGACGGGTCGGCAGTTCGCAGCCCCCGTCAGCGGACAGACCTCGTTGCAGGATGTCGCTTCGACCACCGCCACTTTGAAGGATAAAGTGTGATGCTGGACGACAAGGACCGCATCTTCCGCAATCTGTATGGCGTGCACGATTGGGGCCTTGAAGGCGCCCGATCACGCGGCGCCTGGGATGGCACCAAGGCGATCCTGGACAAGGGGCGCGACTGGGTCGTCAACGAGATGAAGGCGTCCGGCCTGCGCGGTCGCGGCGGCGCGGGTTTCCCGACCGGCCTGAAATGGTCGTTCATGCCCAAGCAGTCGGACGGCCGTCCGCATTATCTCGTGGTCAATGCCGACGAGTCCGAGCCCGGCACCTGCAAGGACCGCGAGATCATGCGTCATGATCCGCATCTCTTGGTCGAGGGCTGCATGATCGCCAGCATGGCGATGGGCGCGCATGTCTGTTACGTCTATGTGCGCGGCGAATTCATCCGGGAGCGCGAGCACCTGCAGGCGGCGGTTGATCAGGCCTATGAGGCAAAGCTGATCGGCAAGGACAACATTCACGGCTATCCGTTCGATCTCTATGTGCATCACGGCGCCGGCGCCTACATCTGCGGCGAGGAAACCGCGCTGCTGGAGAGCCTCGAGGGCAAGAAGGGCCAGCCGCGACTGAAGCCGCCGTTTCCGGCCAACATGGGCCTCTATGGCTGCCCGACCACGGTCAACAATGTGGAATCGATCGCGGTGGCGCCGGACATCCTGCGCCGCGGCGCGGCGTGGTTCGCCTCCATTGGTCGCGCGAACAATGTCGGCACCAAGCTTTACGGCATCTCCGGACACGTCAACACGCCGTGTGTGGTCGAAGAGGCCATGAGCATTCCGTTCCGGGAGCTGATCGAGAAGCACGGCGGCGGCATCCGCGGCGGCTGGGACAATCTGCTCGCGATCATCCCCGGCGGCGCATCGTGCCCCATGATCCCGGCGGCCGACTGCCAGGATCTGATCATGGATTTCGACGGCACCCGTGCCGTGAAATCGAGCTTCGGCACAGCCGGCGTGATCGTGATGGACAAGTCGACCGACGTGATCGCCGCCATCGCGCGCATCAGCTACTTCTTCAAGCATGAGAGCTGCGGCCAGTGCACGCCGTGCCGCGAGGGCACCGGCTGGATGTGGCGCGTGCTGTCGCGCATGGTCGAGGGACGCGCCCACAAGCGCGAGATCGGCATGCTGCTCGAGGTCACGACTCAGGTCGAAGGCCACACCATCTGTGCGCTCGGCGATGCGGCCGCGTGGCCGATCCAGGGCCTGATCCGGCACTTCAGACCGGAGATCGAGCGACGCATCGATGACTTCTCCCGCAAGGCCGGTGTCGATGATGTTGGGATCCTTGATCCGGCCCACATGGTCGCTGCGGAGTAATCAGGGCATGGCGCAACCGGCTGCAGCATGGTGGCAGAAGTTCGGAACGCTTGCGCAGATGGCGCAGGCGGCCGTTGCCTTGCTCGGCTTTGTCGCGATCCTGTTCCAGATCAATGAGATCCGCTCCAACAACCGTGCGGCTGCGGCGCGTCAGGCGTTTCTCGGCTACACCGATCTGGCGCTGAAGAATCCAAAATTTTCCGTCCCGGACCTGGATGCGATCAAGGCCGGCGGTCGCGAGATGCTGGCGCAGTACGAGAGTTTCGTTTCCTATTTTCTCTACTCCTGCGAGGAGGCGATCGTGGCGTTCGCCGACAAGCGCGAGTGGCAGGCGTCGTGCGATTACGACCTGAAACCACACCTTCCGTTCCTGTGCGAAAAGAATGTTGCGGAGCCGGCCTACCTGGCGACCTTCAGCGGCGGCGCGCAGCAATGGATCAAGACATCGATGCAACAGGCCGGCGTGATTGCGCCGGATTGCAAATTGAGGAAGTCGTGAGACGATGACGAAGCTTCTCATCGACGGCAAGGAAATCGAAGTTCCCGCGGAGTACACGCTGTTGCAGGCGTGCGAGGCCGCCGGCGCCGAAATTCCGCGCTTCTGCTACCACGAGCGGCTGTCCATCGCGGGCAACTGCCGCATGTGCCTGGTCGAGGTGAAGGGATCACCCAAGCCAGTCGCAAGCTGTGCCTGGGGCGTGCGCGATTGCCGGCCCGGCCCGAATGGCGAATTGCCGTCGGTGTCGACCCGCTCGCCGATGGTCAAGAAGGCGCGCGAAGGCGTGATGGAATTCCTGCTGATCAACCATCCGCTGGATTGCCCGATCTGCGATCAGGGCGGCGAGTGCGATCTGCAGGACCAGGCGATGGGCTACGGTGTCGACACCAGCCGGTTTGCCGAAAACAAGCGCGCGGTCGAGGACAAGTATCTCGGCGCGCTGGTCAAGACCTCGATGACCCGCTGCATCCAGTGCACGCGCTGCGTCCGCTTCTCCACCGAAGTCTGCGGCGTGGCTGAAATGGGCGCCACCGGCCGCGGCGAGGACATGGAGATCACCACTTATCTCGAGAGCGCACTGACGTCCGAACTGCAGGGCAACCTGGTCGACATCTGCCCGGTGGGCGCGCTGACCTCGAAGCCTTATGCCTTCGCTGCGCGCCCCTGGGAGCTCGGCAAGACCCAGTCGGTCGACGTGATGGACGCGGTCGGCTCCGCCATTCGTGTCGATACCCGCGGCCGCGAGGTGATGCGCATTCTGCCGCGCGTCAACGAGGCCGTGAACGAGGAGTGGATCTCCGACAAGACCCGTCATGTGGTCGACGGTCTGCGCACCCAGCGGCTCGACCGGCCTTATATCCGCGACAACGGGAAGTTGCGCCCGGCCTCCTGGCAGGAAGCGTTCGCCGCCGTCGCCGCCAAGGTTGGCCGTGCTGACGGCAAGCGGATCGGCGCCATCGCCGGCGACCTCGCCGCGGTCGAGGAGATGTTCGCCCTGAAGGACCTGCTGGCGAAGCTCGGCTCGTCCAATCTGGCGACACAGAGCGCAGGCGCCTTCGATCCGAAGGCGGGCCGCGCGTCCTACATTTTCAATCCGACCATCGCCGGCATCGAGCAGGCCGATGCGCTCCTGATTGTCGGCAGCAATCCGCGCAAGGAAGCCGCCGTGCTCAACGCGCGGATCCGCAAGCGCTGGCGCACCGGCCAGCTCAAGATCGGCGTGATCGGCGAGAAGGCCGACCTGACCTATGCTTATGACTATCTCGGCGCCGGCAGCGACACGCTGGCCGATCTCGCCGCCGGCAAGCATTCGTTTGCCCAGGTGCTGAACGGCGCCACCCATCCGATCGTGCTGGTGGGCGCGGGCGCCACCGCGCGCGCCGATGGTGCCGCGATCCTGGCGCAGGCGGCCAAGCTTGCCGCCGGTGTCGGCGCCATCAAGGACGACTGGAACGGCTTTGCCGTGCTGCAGTCGGCAGCCTCCAGTGTCGGCGCGCTCGATATCGGCTTTGCGCCGGGCGAGGGCGCTCTCAACGCGGCGCAGATGACGACGGCCGGCGCGCTCGATGTGCTGTTTTCGCTCGCGGCCGACGAGATCAAGGTCCCGGACAGTACGTTCGTGGTCTACATCGGCACCCATGGTGACCGAGGCGCACACCGCGCCGACGTGATCCTGCCGGGCGCCGCCTACACCGAGAAGACCGGGATTTACGTCAACACCGAAGGACGGGTGCAGATTGCCAACCGTGCTGGGTTCCCGCCGGGCGATGCCCGCGAGGACTGGGCGGTCCTGCGCGCATTGTCGGACGTGCTCGGCAAGAAGCTGCCCTACGACTCGCTGGCCGCGCTGCGTCAGGCGATCTTCAAGGCGGTGCCGCATCTGATGCGCGTCGACCAGATTGCGCCGGCGGATGCGACCTCGGTCGGCACGCTCGCCGCGCGCGGCGGCAGCGTCGACAAGGCAGGCTTCGTCTCCCCGGTGGAGGATTTCTACATGACCAACCCCATCGCGCGAGCGTCCGCGACGATGGCCGAGTGTTCGCGGCTGGCGTCGGCCCGTATCCTGACGGCAGCGGAGTAAGCCGATGACCTTCGCCGAATTCTGGACCAGCTATCTGTGGCCGCTGATCATCATGGTGGCGCAGAGCGTGATGCTGCTGGTGATCCTCCTGGTCGCGATCGCCTATATCCTGCTGGCTGACCGCAAGATTTGGGCGGCGGTGCAGATCCGCCGCGGTCCCAACGTGGTTGGCCCGTTCGGCCTGTTCCAGTCCTTCGCCGACCTCCTGAAGTTCGTGCTGAAGGAACCGGTGATCCCGGCGGGCGCCAACAAGGGCGTGTTCCTGCTGGCGCCGCTGGTGTCCTGCGTGCTGGCGCTGGCTGCCTGGGCGGTGATCCCGGTCAATCTTGGCTGGGTGATTGCCGACATCAATGTCGGCATCCTCTACATCTTCGCGATCTCGTCGCTGTCGATCTACGGCATAATCATGGCCGGCTGGGCCTCGAACTCGAAGTATCCGTTCCTGGCCGCGCTACGCTCCGCGGCGCAGATGGTGTCCTACGAGGTCTCGATCGGCTTCGTCATCATCTGCGTGCTGCTCTGCGTTGGCTCGCTGAACCTCACCGCGATTGTCGAGGCGCAGAACACCAAGGTGGGTCTGTTCGGTTGGTACTGGCTGCCGCTGTTCCCGCTGTTCGTGATCTTCTACGTGTCGGCGCTGGCCGAAACCAACCGCCCGCCGTTCGATCTGGTCGAAGCGGAATCCGAGCTCGTCGCCGGTTTCATGGTCGAATATGGCTCCACCCCGTACATGATGTTCATGCTCGGCGAGTATGTTGCCATCGCCACCATGTGCGCCATGGGCGCCATCATGTTTCTGGGTGGCTGGCTGCCGCCGTTCCCGTTCGCGCCCTTCACCTGGGTGCCGGGCGTGATCTGGTTCGTGCTGAAACTGTTCTTCATGTTCTTCCTGTTCGCGATGGCCAAGGCCATCGTGCCGCGCTATCGCTACGACCAGCTGATGCGCCTGGGCTGGAAGGTGTTTTTGCCGATTTCGCTGGCCATGGTGGTGATCGTCGCCGCCGTGCTGCAATTCGGCGGGCTCGCGCCGAAATGAGGCCCTTATGAGTGTCGCAACCGCAACCCGTTCGCTGCTGCTGAAGGAATTCGTCTCGGCGTTTATCCTCGCCATGCAGTATTTCTTCAAACCGAAGCCGACCCTGAACTACCCGTTCGAGAAGGGGCCGATCTCGCCGCGCTTCCGCGGCGAGCACGCGCTGCGCCGTTATCCCAACGGCGAGGAACGCTGCATCGCGTGCAAGCTGTGCGAGGCGGTTTGCCCGGCCCAGGCCATCACCATCGAAGCCGGCCCGCGCCGCAACGACGGCACCCGCCGCACCGTGCGTTACGACATCGACATGGTGAAATGCATCTATTGCGGTTTGTGCCAGGAGGCCTGTCCGGTCGATGCCATCGTCGAGGGACCGAACTTCGAGTTCGCGACCGAGACGCGCGAGGAACTGTTCTATGACAAGGCCAAGCTGCTCGCCAACGGCGACCGCTGGGAGCGCGAAATCGCCAAAAGCATCGCGCTCGATGCGCCATACCGCTGAGGTGAGGGCATGATCCTTCCTGCGCTGTTCTTTTATCTGTTCGCGGGCATCTGCGTCGCCTCCGCGGTGATGGTGATTGCCTCGCGCAATCCCGTGCATTCGGTGCTGTTCCTGATCCTGGCCTTCGTCAACGCGTCGGGCCTGTTCATCCTGATGGGCGCCGAGTTCCTCGCCATGATCCTGGTGGTGGTCTATGTCGGTGCGGTCGCGGTGCTGTTCCTGTTCGTGATCATGATGCTCGACGTCGATTTCGCCGAACTGCGGCAGGGCTTCCTGGAGTATCTGCCGGTCGGCCTGCTGATCGGCGCGATCTTCCTGGCTGAGCTGCTGCTGGTGGCCGGCGGCTGGGTCATCAACCCGGCGCTGGTCAAGACGGTGGTGGCGCCGATCCCGTCCAATGTCAGCAATGCCGAGGCGCTCGGCCTCGTGCTTTATACGAAGTATGTGCATTACTTCCAGCTCGCCGGCGCGGTGCTGCTGGTCGCCATGATCGGGGCCATCGTGCTGACGCTGCGCCACAAGGCGAGCGTCAAGCGCCAGAGCGTTCCGGTGCAGAACGCGCGCACCAAGGAGATGGCGATGGACGTACGCAAGGTGGCGTCCGGGCAGGGCCTGCAGGACGCCGATGCCGAAGGGTGGGTGCGATGATCATCGGGCTCGGACACTATCTGGCGGTCGCCGCCATCCTGTTCACGCTGGGCATTCTCGGCATTTTTCTCAATCGCAAGAACGTCATCGTCATCCTGATGTCGATCGAGCTGATCCTGCTCGCCGTCAACATCAACCTGGTGGCGTTCTCGACGTTCCTCAATGACATCGTGGGGCAGGTGTTCGCGCTATTGGTTCTGACCGTAGCCGCCGCGGAAGCGGCGATCGGACTTGCCGTGCTGGTGGTGTTCTATCGCAACCGCGGCTCGATCGCGGTCGAAGACATCAATCTGATGAAGGGCTGACGGCTGATGATTCAGGCCATTGTTTTCCTGCCACTGCTGGGCGCGATCATCGCCGGTCTGATCGCGATATTCGGCGCGCATGCGCGCAACCCGAGCGGCGACGAAATGGACCACGGCCATGATCACGGTCACGATGATCATGCCGCTCACGCCGCCGTCGCCCATGATGCGCACGGCCATGACGATCATGGCCACGACGACCACCATGCGGTCGAACCGCCGGCTGCCGGCTCGCGCGCTGCGGAGCTGATCACCACCACGCTGCTGCTGATCGCGGCGGGACTGTCGTGGGTGATGTTCGTCGACGTCGGCTTCATGCACCATGATGCCCGCGTCGCGCTGCTGCCCTGGATCAACTCCGGCGACCTCAACGTCGCCTGGACGCTGCGGGTTGATACCCTGACCGCGGTGATGCTGGTGGTGGTCAACACCGTGTCGTCGCTGGTGCATCTGTATTCGCTCGGTTACATGAGCGAGGATCCGAACCGCCCGCGGTTCATGGCCTATCTGTCGCTGTTCACCTTCGCCATGCTGATGCTGGTGACGGCCGACAATCTGGTGCAGCTGTTCTTCGGCTGGGAAGGCGTCGGTCTCGCCAGCTACCTGCTGATCGGCTTCTGGTTCCAGAAGCCGTCGGCCAATGCCGCCGCCATCAAGGCCTTCGTGGTCAACCGCGTCGGCGACTTCGGTTTCGCGCTCGGCATTTTTGCCATCTTCGCATTGATCGGTTCGACCGACTTCGACACCATCTTTGCCGGCGCGGCGGGCCTCACCGGCAAGACCATCAATTTCTTCGGCTGGCATGTTGACGCGCTGACGCTGACCTGCCTGCTGCTGTTCATGGGCGCGATGGGCAAATCAGCCCAGTTCCTGCTGCACACCTGGTTGCCGGACGCGATGGAAGGCCCGACCCCGGTGTCGGCGCTGATTCACGCCGCGACCATGGTGACCGCGGGCGTGTTCATGGTGGCGCGGTTGTCGCCGCTGTTCGAGCTGGCTCCGAATGCCCAGGCTTTCGTGATGCTGGTCGGCGGCACCACCGCGCTGTTCGCGGCGACCATTGGTCTGGTGCAGAACGACATCAAGCGGATCGTGGCGTACTCGACCTGTTCGCAGCTCGGCTACATGTTCGTGGCGATGGGGGCGGGGGCCTACTCGGTCGGCATGTTCCATCTGTTCACCCACGCGTTCTTCAAGGCGCTGCTGTTCCTCGGCTCGGGTTCGGTGATCACTGCGATGCACCACGAACAGGACATCCGGAAGATGGGCGGGCTGAAGGATCGCATTCCCTTCACCTATGCGGTGATGGTGATCGGCACGCTGGCGCTGACCGGCTTCCCGCTGACGGCGGGCTACTTCTCCAAGGACGCGATCATCGAATCCGCCTACGTCGCGCACAATCCGTTCGCGTTCTACGCGTTCCTGGCCACCGTGATCGCCGCCGGTCTGACCTCGTTCTATTCCTGGCGCCTGATTTTCAAGACCTTCCATGGCGATCCTCACGATCAGGAGCACCACAAGGCGGCGCATGAAAGCCCGCTCACGATGCTGATCCCGCTGGCGGTGCTAGCCGCGGGCTCGATCCTTGTCGGATTCCCGTTCAAGGAAGTGTTCGCCGGCCATGGCGTGGAAGAGTTCTTCCGCGAGTCGCTGAAGATGAAGGACCACCTCCTTGAGGAGATGCACCACATTCCGGAAACCATCGCTTACCTGCCGACGGTGATGATGGTGCTCGGTTTCCTGGTGTCCTACGTGTTCTACATCGCCAAGCCCTATCTGCCGGTCGAGCTCGCCAACGACCATCCGATGCTCTATCGGTTCCTGCTCAACAAGTGGTACTTCGACGAGCTCTACGACTTCCTGTTTGTACGGCCCGCCAAGCGGCTGGGTTATTTCCTCTGGAAGAAAGGCGACGGCGCCGTCATCGACGGCCTCGGTCCCGACGGCATCTCGGCGCGGGTGCTCGATATCACCCGCGGAGCCGTCAAACTTCAGAGCGGCTATCTCTATCACTATGCCTTCGCGATGCTGATCGGCGTCGCCGGGCTGATCACCTGGTTCATATTCGGTCTCGGGGGCCAATAATGACAACCTGGCCCATTCTTTCCGTCGTCACCTTCCTGCCGGTCGTCGGCGCGATCCTGGTCTATCTCTGCCGCGGTGATGACGAGGCGGCGCGCCGCAATGCGCGCTGGATCGCGCTGTGGACCACGCTGGTCACCTTCGCGGTGTCGCTGATCCTGGTCTGGCGCTTCGATCCGGCGCAGCCGGACTTCCAGTTCGTCGAAAAGGCCCCATGGCTGGCGCAGGCCATCAACTATCACATGGGCGTTGACGGCATCTCGCTGCCGTTTGTCATCCTGACCACCGCGCTGATGCCGTTCTGCATCATCGCGAGCTGGAAATCTGTGACCATGCGGGTGCGCGAATACATGATGGCGTTCCTGCTTTTGGAAACGCTGATGGTCGGCACCTTCTCGGCGCTCGATCTCGTGCTGTTCTACCTGTTCTTCGAGGGCGGCCTGATTCCGATGTTCCTGATCATCGGCGTGTGGGGCGGTCCGCGCCGGGTCTATGCCAGCTTCAAGTTCTTCCTCTACACGCTGCTCGGCTCGGTGCTGATGCTGCTGGCGATCATGGCGCTGTACTGGAATGCCGGCACCACCGACATTCCGACCCTGATGCACACCGCCGTGCCGCGCGGCATGCAGACCTGGGCCTGGCTCGCCTTTTTCGCCTCGTTCGCGGTGAAGATGCCGATGTGGCCGGTGCACACCTGGCTGCCGGACGCTCACGTCGAAGCGCCGACCGCGGGCTCCGTTGTCCTGGCGGCCATCCTGCTGAAGATGGGCGGCTACGGCTTCCTGCGTTTCTCGCTGCCGATGTTCCCGCTGGCGTCGCACGACTTCGCGCCGCTGGTCTTCACGCTCTCGGCCATCGCGATTGTCTACACGTCGCTGGTCGCGCTGATGCAGGAAGACATCAAGAAGCTGATCGCCTATTCGTCGGTCGCCCACATGGGCTTCGTCACCATGGGGATCTTCGCCGGCACCGTGCAGGGTGTCGCTGGCGGCGTGTTCCAGATGGTGTCTCACGGCATCGTCTCCGGCGCGCTGTTTCTCTGCGTCGGCGTGGTTTACGACCGGTTGCACACCCGCGAGATCGCGGCTTATGGCGGCCTGGTCAACCGGATGCCGCTGTATGCCTTTGTCTTCATGGTGTTCACCATGGCCAATGTCGGTCTTCCCGGCACCTCTGGCTTTGTCGGTGAATTCCTGACCCTGCTGGGCACCTTCAAGGTCAGCATCCCCACCGCCACCGTCGCCACCCTCGGCGTCATCCTGTCGGCGGGGTATGCGCTGTGGCTCTACCGCAAGGTGGTGTTCGGCGTGCTGGACAAGCCGTCGCTAGCCGGCATCAAGGATCTGACCCTGCGCGAGGGCGTGATCCTGGTGCCGCTGGTCGTGCTCACCATCCTGTTCGGTGTTTATCCGAAGCCGATACTCGACATGTCGTCGGCTTCGATCCAGCAGCTTGTCACCAATTACAGCCAGGCGATTACGGTCGTGAAGGCGGCGGCGCTGCCATGAGCTTCTTGAACAAGAGCTTTTTGAACATAAGCGTCTCGAACACGACCATGCCAACCGCGACGGATCGGGATTGCACATCATGAGTTTCGCCGGATATTCCCTGCTTCCCGTGTTGCCGGAGATTGTGCTGGCGCTGGGTGCGATGCTGCTCCTGATGCTCGGCGCCTACCGCGGCCAGCAGGTCACCGGCCTGATCAATGTGCTTGCAGTGCTGCTGCTGGTCGTGATCGGCGCGCTGGTGCTGTTGCTGCCGGCGGGCAAGCTGACGACGTTCAACGGCAGCTTCATCGTCGACGACTTCGCGCGTTTCCTGAAGATCCTGGCGCTGATCGGCTCCGGCACCACGCTGATTCTGGCGCGGGAATTCCTGTCGGATTCCTCGCGGAGGATTTTCGAATTCGCGATCCTGATCCTGCTGTCGACCGTCGGCATGATGGTGCTGATCTCGGCCGGCGACCTGATCATGCTCTATCTCGGCCTCGAACTGATGTCGCTTGCGCTGTACGTGGTGGCGGCGAGCCATCGCGACGACGCCAAGTCGACTGAAGCCGGCCTGAAGTATTTCGTCCTCGGTGCGCTGTCGTCGGGCATGCTGCTCTACGGCGCCTCGCTGGTCTATGGCTTCACCGGCACCGTGAGCTTCGCCGGCATCGCCGCGGCGGCCAAGGAAGGCAGCATCGGCATCGTGTTCGGCATCGTCTTCCTGCTTGCCGGGCTCTGCTTCAAGGTCTCCGCGGTGCCCTTCCACATGTGGACGCCCGACGTCTACGAGGGCGCGCCGACACCGGTGACGGCGTTTTTCGCCTCCGCCCCGAAGGTGGCCGCGCTCGCCGTGTTCACCCGCGTGACCCTGACCGCGTTCCCGGGCATCGTCCATGAATGGCAGCAGATCGTGGCGTTCGTGGCCATCGCCTCCATGGCGCTGGGGTCGTTCGCGGCGATCGGGCAGACCAACATCAAGCGCCTGATGGCCTATTCCTCCATCGGCCACATGGGCTTCGCGCTGGTTGGGTTGTCCGCCGGCACGCCCGAGGGCGCCCAGGGCGTGCTCGTCTACATCGCGATCTATGTGGCGATGACGCTGGCTTCGTTCTCGATCATCCTGGCGATGAAACGCCAGGGGCAGGCAGTCGAGAAGATTGCGGATTTCGCAGGGCTCGCGCGGACCAATCCGCTGCTGGCATTCTTTTTCGCCATGCTGCTGTTTTCACTGGCCGGCATTCCGCCGCTGGCCGGCTTCTTCGCCAAATTCTACGTGTTCCTGGCCGCCATCAAGGCCGGCCTGTTCACGCTGGCGGTGATCGGCGTGCTGTCGAGCGTGGTGGGTGCGTTCTATTATCTCACCATCATCAAGACCATGTACTTCGATGAGCCGGTCGGCGCGGTCGACCCGGTCCGTATCGAGCTGCGCGCTGTGCTGGCGATCGCCGGCACCTTCACCATCCTGTTCTTCGTCTATCCGGCGCCGCTCGTGAAAGCGGCGGCGGCGGCGGCGAAGTCCCTGTTCTGATGGCGTTCGCGCTCGGTCCGAAGGCCGCATCGACAGGCTATCGGCTGGAAGCGTTCGACAGCATCGGATCCACCAACACCGAAGCGATGGCCCATGCGCGGGCAGGTGAGCGCGGGCCGACCTGGTTCGTCACCCAGCAGCAGACCGCGGGCCGTGGCCGGCGCGACCGTGCCTGGGTGTCGCCACGCGGCAATCTCGCCGCCAGTATCGTCGAGGTGATGGATGTCGCCCCGCCGGTCGCCGCGACCTTGGGATTTGCCGCCGGGCTTGCGCTGGAACAGGCGCTGCAGGCGGTGAGCATCGAGGCGCGGCTGCGCGCGCCGGACTCCGACGACACCAAATTCGAGATGAAATGGCCGAACGACGTGCTCGCCGGCCGGCGCAAGCTGTCGGGCATTTCGCTGGAGGCCGAGGCCTTCGGCAAACGAGAGCTTGCGGTCGTGGTCGGTATTGGCGTCAATGTGGTGGCGGCGCCGGAGGGCACCCCGTTTCCGGCCACGGCCCTGCATGCGCTGGGCGTCCATGTCGGTGCGGAGGAGCTGTTTGCGGCGCTGTCCGACGCCTGGGCCGGACTGCGGTCGGTGTGGGACAATGGCAGGGGATTCGGCGCGCTGCGGCAGTTGTGGCTGGAGCGCGCGTCCGGTCTTGGCGAGCAGGTATCAGTAAAGTCCGGAGGATCGACCATTACGGGTGTTTTCGAGACGATCGATGAAGCAGGCTGCCTGATCATCGCAACCGAAACCGGCGCCCGGGTGCCGATCGCCGCCGGCGACGTCTATTTCGGCTCTGCCGCCTCGGCGAGGGCGCTGTAATGGCGCGGCCCGATGAACTGACCTTTGCGCCGCTCGGCGGCGTCGGCGAGATCGGCATGAATTTGTCGATCTACGGTCTCGGCAACCGCCACCAGCGCAGCTGGCTGATGGTCGATCTCGGCGTGTCGTTCGGCGACGAGGACCGTCTGCCGGGCATCGACCTGGTGATGCCGGACATCCGTTTCCTCGAGCAGGAGCGCAAGAACCTGGTCGGCCTGGTTCTGACCCACGCTCACGAAGACCATTTCGGCGCCATCATCGACCTGTGGCCGCGGCTGCGGGTGCCGATTTACGCCACCGCCTTCAGCGCGGCGCTGTTCGAAGCCAAATGCGCGGGCGAGCGCAATCAGCCGCAGATCCCGGTCACGGTGGTGCCGTCCGGCGGCCGCATTGATCTCGGGCCGTTCAACGTCGAATTCATTCCCGTCGCGCACTCGATTCCGGAATCCCACGCACTGGCCATTCGGACCAGCGCGGGCACCGTGCTGCACACCGGCGACTGGAAGATCGACCCGACGCCGGTGATCGGCAAGCCGACCGATGAAAAGCGGCTGCGCGAGCTCGGCGACGAGGGCGTGCTGGCGTTGATCGGCGATTCCACCAATGCGGTGCGCGAGGGCCGGTCGCCGTCGGAGACCGAGGTCGCGGCCGCGATGAAGGTGATCATCGACGGCGCCAAGGGGCGGGTTGCGGTGACGACCTTCGCGTCGAACGTGGGGCGCCTCCGCGCTGTGGCCGATGCGGCTCTGGCTGCCGGCCGCGAGGTGGTGGTGGTCGGCCGCGCCATGGAGCGCGTGGTGCAGGTGGCGCGCGAATGCGGTTATCTCGACGGCGTACCGGATTTCCGCAGCGCCGAGATGTACGGCCATTTCCCGCCGGACAAGGTGCTGGCGCTGTGCACCGGCAGCCAGGGTGAGCCGCGCGCGGCGCTGGCGCGGATCGCCAATGACGATCACCCGCAGATCACCCTGAACAAGGGCGATTGCGTGATCTTTTCCTCGCGCACCATTCCCGGCAACGAGAAGGCGGTCGGCGCCATCATCAACGGCCTGGTGCTGCAGGGGATCGACGTCATCACCGACCGTACCCACCTGGTCCATGTCTCCGGCCATCCGCGCCGCGACGAGCTGCGCGACATGATCTCATGGGTGCGCCCGCAGGTGCTGGTGCCGGTCCATGGCGAGGCGCTGCATCTGTCGGAGCATGCCAAGCTGGCGCGGGCCGCCGGCGTGCCCAAGGTCATCATCTGCAAGAACGGCGATCTGCTGCGGCTCGGGCCGGGCGATCCCGCCGTGATCGACGAAGTGCCGTCGGGCCGCCTGTACAAAGACGGACTGTTGCTCGAGGGCGAAAAGTCACGGGCAGTCGCCGACCGGCGGCGGATGTCGTTCGCCGGCTGCGCCTTTGTCGCCATCGCCCTGACTGAGAGCGGCGAACTCGCGGACGATCCCGAAGTTGATCTGATGGGGATTCCTGAGAACAATGCCGAGGGCGAGGTGATCGCCGACGAGGTTTTCGATCTGGTGGTGTCCACCGTCGAAAATCTGCCGCGTGCGCGCCGCCGCGATGCGGACGCGGTGGCGGAATCGGTACGCCGCGCCGTGCGGGCGTCCATCGCGGAGCAGTGGGGCAAGAAACCGCTCTGCGTCGTGCACGTCCTGACGGTTTGATTGGATTGAACAGGCGCTCCGGTCGGGTCCGATCGGCAGTGCAAAAAGATGACGGAGGACGCCATGCTGGGCCGGCTCAATCATGTCGCCATCGCCGTGAATGACGCGGTGAAGGCGGCGAAGATCTACGGCAGCGCGTTCGGCGCCGAGCTCTCGGCTGCGGTGCCGCTGCCCGACCATGGCGTGATCACGGTGTTCGCGACCCTGCCCAACACCAAGATCGAGTTCATCCAGCCGCTGGGCGAGGCATCGCCGATCGCAAAATTTCTTGAGCGCAACGCCGACGGTGGCATCCACCACGTCTGCTACGAAGTGCCCGATATCATCGCGGCGCGTGACAAGCTGATCGGCGAGGGCGCGCGCGTGCTTGGCGACGGCGTGCCGAAGATCGGCGCCCATGGCAAGCCGGTGCTGTTTCTGCATCCGAAGGACTTTTCCGGCGCCCTGGTCGAGATCGAGCAGACGTAACGCCACATAGCGTTTTCAAGCGAAGTGGACACCGGTTCGCGTGAAGAAAACGCGTCAAAAGGATAAAGCGCGACAATGAATCAATCCGAAACCAAGGCGCGCTGATGTCGATATCCTCGTCGATCGCGATTTACTTCGTGCTGTGGTGGGTGGTGCTGTTCGCGGTGCTGCCGTTCGGCGTGCGCAGCCAAATGGAGGAGGGCGACGCCGTGCCCGGATCCGACCCCGGTGCGCCGGTGCTGCCGCTGATGGCGAAAAAGCTGATCTGGACCACGCTCATTTCGCTGGTGATCTTCGCCGCGGGCACGTGGGCCTATCGGGCCGGATATTTCAACGTCGAGCGGCTGACGAAGATGATGGGGATTCCGTTTTAGGAATCACAGGCGCTGCGAATCGCTCGTGCTGTGATCGACACGCGCGACAGTGATCAGCGATATCTCAATCGCCAGAGCTCAAGACAAAAAAAAGCAGGGCCATGCCCTGCTTAAAAATTGTGTCGACCCTATTATCCCCGATAAGTTGGATTTGGTGCTGTTAAACGGGGCGACGCTGCTTCGGCGCGTCAGGGCTCCTCCCGAGACTTGGACCACCAGACTTGAACCTCACGTCCAGCCTGAAATCCCACGCTAGCTGATACTTTTTGGTTTGTCACTCTTTTCGGCAATAAATGTCTAAAAGATCGGCGTCAGATAAATCATCATTTCAAGGCCCTCCGTGCGATCGGGTGCAATACAACCCAGAGATGAAAATTCAATCTTCGCTGTGTCGTCTCAAAGCTCGCAAATATTTGAATTTCATGGACGTGGGGCGCCGGTGCCCAGTTTCCTTGTCACGCCAGAGTTGTGCTCGAATTTGCGGCAGCTTCCGGAACCAGCTTTTGCGGGTATCCCGTTAGGCGCGGAGCCGCACCTGTGACCGTCCGGCCATAGCCGGGACCATGGCCGTGTGTTAGCAACGCGTGGGGAACTTGCTGTGGCACGCATACCGCGACATCGACGCATGGGAATTTGGTCCGCTTGGGCGGCCGTCTATGCGTTTGTCCTGAATGTCATGCTGGCCTCGTTTCTGCTCGCGGCGGTTCCGGTCTCCGCTTTTGCGGCGGGTCACGAGCTCTGCATCACCAGTTTATCCGCTGATGCGGGGCAATCCGACGCCCAAATCGATGCCCAAAGAGACGCCAGCGGCGCGAAGAGCCGCATGGCGGCCCATTGCAAGCTCTGCTGTCCGGGGCTGGCGGCAGTCACCCCACCCCCCTCGGTGCCTGCCTTGTTCGCCCGGATCGCCGTGGCGCAGCCACGGCAAGCGGCCTTCGAGCTTCGGCTCAAGCAATTTTTCCGCTTCACCCAAACTAGTCCTCGCGGTCCTCCGGCACTGATTTGACGAACGCCGCGCCTTTGTGCGCGGCGCTGCTGCATCTGCATGCGTCAATTCAGTTTCCTGGAGTTTTCTGATGTTATCCGCGTCTGCGATGGCCCGTCGCCTGTGGCTCACCTTGCCCGCGATTGTGCTTTCGATTCCGCCCGCCCATGCCCAGTCCGCCGCCAACGCGCTCCCGCCGGTGGTGGTCGAAACCGCCGGACAACGCCCCAAACCGGTGGCCAAGCCGAGGATTCGCTGGTCCGCGACCGGGCGGCCGTCGGCCCGTCCCGCGGCCCGCGTCGCCGCTGCGGCCCGCTCGCAAGCCGTCCCTGTCCCTGCGACGACCGTGCGAGCCAATCTCAACCAGGCTCCGGCCGGGCAGACCCAGACCACCGTCGATCGAAGTCAATTCGAGAACCGGCCATCGTTCTCGGTCGGTGACGCGCTGCGGGACAGCCCCGGTATTTCGGTGAAGCAGGGCAATGGCCCGCGGGACATTGGTATCTCCATCCGCGGCTCCAACGCCCGCAACGGTTTCGGCATCCGCAATCTCGTGATTTTCGAGGACGGGTTCCCGGTCACCCAGCCGGACGGCCTGTCGCGCAGCGACCTGATCGATCCCCACGCCTATGCCGGGATCGATGTGATCCGCGGTCCGTCCTCGGCGCTCTACGGCAACTACGCCACCGGCGGCGCGCTCAACTTCCGGACACGCCCGGGCGGCACCATCAATGGTTTCGAATACGGCATTGATGGCGGCAGCTTCGGTTACCTCAACAACTATCTGGCCGCGGGCACCAAGGTCGGCAATTTCGAGGCCTCGCTGTTCGCCAGCGATGCCCGCGGCGACGGCTTCATCGGCAACAGCTGGTTCAACACCCAGACGGTCAACTTCCTGGCGACCCTGCAGGCCACTCCGGACGATCGTTTCACGGTCAAGATCATCAACAACGACCTGTATACGCGCCTGCCGATCCGCTCCACGCTCGATCAGTTCAATCAGAATCCTTACCAACAAGGCTGTGCGACGTTCGCTGGTGCCGCGCCTGGGTGCGCCACGGTCAGCCTGTTCAGGAATGGCGCCAGCGGCATCAAGGATACGCTGACAGCGGAGCAGGCGGGACTTGGCCGCAACGATCGCCGCACCATCGCTGGTGGGCGATGGGAACACGACTTCGACAATCAGACGACCTGGCGCAATCAATTCGTGTTCGACGACCGCAACATCAGCCAGCCGACCGGCACCACATCGGCCATCGGGGATTATCCCTCGTATAACTACATGAGCGATGTGACGCGCCGCGGCGAAATTTTTGGCATGGACTCCACGACCTATTTCGGCGGCTTCTACAACACGCTGAATTGGTCGGGCGATACGCGCAATGTCATGCCCGGGGGCAACGCCACGCTCGGCAGCCTTGTCTCCAATGTGCAGGGCGAGCACACGAACTACGGGCTGCGCGCGCGGGAAGAGCTGAAGCTCAATCCGGCTCTGACGGCGATTGCTGGCATCGGGTGGGAAAATACCCATCTGAAGGGAACGAACAACGTCTACGGCTCCAACCCATCGTTGACGACGGCTGATCGGCAATTCCAGAATACGGCCCCCGAGCTTGCGCTGCTCTACAAGGTCAACAGCGATTGGCTGCTGCGGGCGCGCGTTGCCTCCGGTTACGGCACACCCCAGGTCGGCAACATGTTCATCCTTGCCGACGGCAAGTTCGGCAACAACACCCAGCTCAATCCGCAAAGGAACGTCGGTTACGATCTCGGTGTCGACTGGACCCCCAATACCGCGATCAAGGTGAGCCTGACCGGCTTCTACGAATTTTTCCGCGACGAACTGGTCTCCCAGGCGACGCCGGCCAACGCGCTGAATTCGAGCTACATGTTCAATGCGCCGCGGTCGGAGCATCGCGGTGTCGAATTGCTCGCCGATTGGCGGATCTATGCAGGCTGGCGCGCGACCGTCGCCTATACCTACCTCGATCAGGTTTACACGGAATATACCGAGGACCTCACCGGTGGTGGCAACACGTTCAGCTTCAATCGTGCCGGCAACAAGATCCCCGGCATCTCGCCGAACGAGCTCACCGCGCGGCTGTCCTACGATGAACTCTCGGGGTCGCTACGGGGACTCGGCGCATTCGTCGAAGTCCAGTGGAAGGATTCTTTCTACATGGACAATGCCAATCTGCTGAAGGCGCCGGGCTATGAATTGGTCAATCTCAATGTGCACTACAGCACGGATCTTCTGTCGGACTATTTCAAGGCCGTGAACGTATACGTTGAGGTCCGGAATCTGTTCGACAAGACCTACATCGCCTCCGCGAACAATCTCGGAAATTCGGTGACCGGCGCAGGTGTTCAGGGGCTCTTGAGTTCTGTGACAATCTACGCGGGCTCCCCGCGAGCCTTCATCGCCGGCATGAAGGTGGCGTTCAAATGATGGTGTGTGGAAGGGGATTCGCCAATTGGCCCACGCGTTCCCGGGCTGTCCGCGCTATTGGTCTGACAAGCATACAGCACAGGGGGCATTACATGCTTCGCAGAACGCTCCTCGCGACACTGGCCATCGCGTTCTGGCACGGCAGTGCGCTGGCCCAAATGAGCCATCAGCATGCCTCCGAGGCGGCATGCGATGACACGACGTTGCGCTGCGCCTCGAAGGTGACGCCGACCTTCGGTCCCGATGGCACGCTGTGGCTGGCCTGGATGGCCGGCGGACGCGTCTCTGTTGCGAATTCGAAGGACGCGGGCCGAAATGTCTCGGCGCCGGTGCAGGTCACGCAGAAGGCCCTCAACCTGGATTGGGGCCCCGATGCGCGACCGAAGATCGTTGTCGATCGGCAGGGCAGGGTTGCCGTGGCGTTCTCGACCTTCCGGGACAAGGCCTTCAACGGGCAGGTGCTCTATACCCGTTCGAGCGATGGCGGAAAAAGTTTTGCCGAGCCGCGACCGATCACGCCTAATAATGAGAGCCAGCGTTTTGAAGCCCTGGCGCTGGATTCCGACGGTTCGGTGTTTGCCGCCTGGCTCGACAAGCGTAACCGTGTCCCGGCGAAAGAGAGCGGCCGGGCCTATGAGGGCGCCGGGCTTTATTTCGCGTCATCGACTGACGGTGGGACGACCTATTCCGAAGCCAGGCTGGCAAAAGACAACACTTGCGAGTGCTGTCGTCTGGGGCTGGCGTTTGCTGGACCCGGCCACCCCGTCGTTGTTTTCCGGAACATCTTTGACGGCGGGATCCGGGATCATGCGGTCATCACGTTTACCGATCCGGCGACACCTGGCGAGGTCCGTCGGGTCAGCGAGGATGACTGGCAGATTGCGGCATGCCCGCATCACGGCCCCAGCCTCTCGATCTCCGCGGCGGGGACCTATCACGTGACGTGGTACACCGCCGGCAAGAAGCGCAAGGGTCTGTTCTATGCCCGGTCGCTGGACGGAGGAAAAACCTTCTCTGATCCGGTTGCGATCGGCCGGTCGGATCGCAGCCCCTCGCGGCCCTATGTCGTGTCCAGTGCGCAGGGCACGGCGATGGTTTGGAAGGAATTCGACGGCGAAAAAACCAGCATCAACCTGATGACGTCGCGCGATGACGGCGCTTCGTGGTCGCAGCCGAAAACCATCGCCAGCACATCGGATACCTCCGATCACCCGTTGCTGGTGTCTGACGGCCGGCGGACATTCCTGTCATGGATGACCAAGGCCGACGGCTATCGCTTTCAATCCATCGAGGATGAGCCATGAAGCTTCGATATCTGAACGAGCGGTTGCTGGGTGGAGCGCTCCTGCTCGCCCTGCTGGTCACAGCACCGGCGTTTGCGGGAAATGAACAGTTGAAGCCGTTCGCGCGCGGAAGCTGGCAGGAGATCGTCCGCTCCCATGCCGGACGGCCGACCATTGTGCACTTCTGGGGCGTGACATGCGGCCCCTGCAAGGTCGAGCTGCCGCTGCTCGGCGCGTTCATGAAGGATCATCCCGCGGTCGACATGGTGACCATCAGCGCGGATCTCGTTCCAGACTTGCCCGAAGCCACGCGCGCGATGCTGAACAAATCCGGTCTCGGCTCTGCGGAGAACTGGATCTTCAACGACGCCTATGTCGAGCGCCTGAGATTCGAGATCGATCCGGGATGGCAGGGCGATATTCCCCGGACGCTGTTGATCTCAGCGCGAGGAGAGGTCACGACGATGGAAGGCACAGCCGAGATGGCGGATATCGAAAAATGGTCCAGCCAGCAGGCCGCCGCGGGCAGATGAGCGGTCACGCTGATCTTCGCGGTATCTATTCTTGTTATGTGCTGACTGAGCCGCTGGGGCGAACGTGAGATATTCGGGCAAACGTATTTTGGGCATGTGTGCGGCAGGGGCCGCCGCCTATGCGCTTGTTCTGAATGTCATCCTCTCCAGCATCCTGCTGGCGACATTGTCTCCGACCGCTGTCGCGGCCGGTTACGAGCTTTGCGCGAACAGTGCCGATATTCGAGCGGTCCGCGACGACGCCGGAAAAACAGAGAAGCGGGCGATTGTTCATTGCCCGCTATGCATCGGGCATCATGCCGGCATCGCTCTTTCGTCGCCCAGCCCGATCTCACTGGAGCGGATCGCGAGCGTTGCGCCGCTCGCGTTTGAATTTATCAAGCGTTGCGTCGAATTTTCACGAACGCACGATCATCAGCCCCGTGGCCCACCAGTCCTGATCTGACGACCGGCGCCATTCGGCGCCCTTCATTGCAATCGTCATATCTATTTGGTGGGAGCCATCGATGTCATTCGCCTCAATGCAGGCACGCAGGCTTTTGCTTGCGTCCGCCGCCGCATGCTTTTCCGTTTCTTTCGCTCATGCTCAGGCCACGCAAAGCCATCTGCCGCCTGTGACCGTGGACGCTCCCCAGCAAAAGCGGGCAGCGGCAACTCGTCCACCAGTGGGCGGCGCGCGGTCGACGCGTGCCTCCCGCGCCCGCAATCCGGCGGCGGCAACTCAACCGGTCCACACTGCAACGGCGCCGGGCGCCTTGACGGTGCCAACCGTCCAGCAGGCGTTGCGCGACATCCAGCAGACCCCTGGTGGCGTGGCCATCGTGCCTGCGGAGGCGTACCGGAATTCATCGGTCGCCAACACCATCAAGGATGTTCTCGATTATGTCCCGGGCGTGTTTGCCCAGCCCAAATGGGGGGATGACACAAGGCTGTCGATCCGGGGCTCCGGCCTGTCGCGCAACTTCCACCTGCGCGGCGTGCAGCTCTATATGGATGGCATTCCGATCAACACCGCCGACGGTTACGGTGACTTTCAGGAAATCGATCCGACCGCCTACAAATATGTCGAGGTCTATAAGGGGGCCAACGCGCTGCGGTTCGGCGCCAACGCGCTGGGCGGCGCTATCAATTTCGTTACGCCCACCGGCCGTGACCCCTTCGTCAACAGTGCGAGCGTTGACGTCGGTGCATTCGGCTATCGCCGTTTTCAGGCCAGTGTAGGTAGTGCGAACGGCTCGTGGGATGGATTCTTTACGGCATCCAACCAAGCCGCCGATGGCTTCCGTGACCATAGCGACGGTCATGCGACCCGCGCCAGCGGCAATGTCGGCTATCAATTCTCGCCGGATTTCGAAACGCGCTTCTATCTCAACGCCAACGAGGTGCGGCAGCGGATTCCCGGCTCGGTCAGCCGGACGTCGGCGCTGACGTCACCGGAGACCGCGGCAGTCAACAACATCGCACAGGACCAGCAGCGCAACATCGATACGGTGCGCATCGCCAACAAGACGACGTTCAGATTCGATGACACCACCGTCGACATCGGCGTGTTCGGTCTCGATCGTCATTTGATGCATCCGATCTTCCAGTGGCTCGATTACAAGTATGTCGACTATGGCGGTTTCGGGCGCATCACCGACGATCGCTTGATCGGCGGTTACCGCAACCGGCTGATCGCCGGCATCAACGTCATCAACGGCCGGATCGACAACCAGCAGTTCGCCAATATCGGCGGCCAGAAGGGTGCGCTGCTGTCGTCATCGGTCGATCGTTCGAAGAACACCTCAATCTATGTGGAGGACTCGTTCTATGTCCTGCCGTCGGTCGCGGTGATCGGCGGCACGCAGTTTCTCTATGCCACCCGCGATCGCTGGGATCGCTATCTGTCCGATGGCGACCAGTCGGGGGCGACCTCGTTCGCGTTGTGGAGCCCGAAGGGCGGTCTGTTGTGGGATATCGATCCAACCTGGCAGGCATTCGCCAACATCTCCCGCAGCGCGGAAGTGCCGAGCTTTGGCGAAAGCTCGTCCGGTCCGAATATCCCGTTCATTCCATTTACCAGCATTCGGCCGCAGCGGGCGACCACCTATGAGATCGGCACCCGTGGACGGCGCCCGGATTTCACCTGGGAACTGACCGGCTATCGCGCCGAGATTCGCGACGAACTGCTCTGTCTCTACAGCGCCTTCGGCAACTGCAATGTCACCAACGCGGATCGCACCGTGCATCAGGGGATCGAAGCCGGTGTCGGCGCCGCGATTGTTCGCGGGCTGCTGGCGCCGGGCGACAAGCCCGACAAGATCTGGCTCAATCTCGCCTACACGCTGAACGATTTCCGGTTCGATCGTGATGCTATCTTCGGCAACAATATTTTGCCCGGCGCGCCGCGTCATTTTCTCCGCGCCGAGGTGCTCTACAAGCATCCGACCGGATTTTATCTGGGACCTAATGTCGAGTGGGTTCCGCGAGCTTACTATGTCGACAGCGCCAATACCCTGATGACCGAGGCCTACGCGATCTGGGGCTTGAAGGCCGGCTTCGACAATGGCGGTCCTTACTCCGGATATATCGAAGCGAGGAATATCGCCAACACAGCCTACATCGCCTCGTCCAGCATCATCGACAAAGCTACGGCGGCGTCGCCGCTGTTCGAGCCCGGCACCGGCCGCGCGGTCTATGCAGGTCTGCGGGTGAGGTGGTGAATGCGCCGTTTCTTTGGTGGGATCCAGGACAGGGGACGGTCATCATGAACGATGCCGCGGTCGATCACGCCCAGTGAATGCTCTGGAGGAGTCGGTACCGGGTCCGCTGCCCCGTCTCGGCCGCGGCTTGTGTGCCCCAACGCAGCCGTTTCCTTGGGGGCGGACCCTATGTCGCGGATGTTAGGGTGAAAATTCTGATCTGGTGGTCGTCAGAATCGGATGACATTCCAGTCATCCGGCCGGCAAAAACGCCGATTCGGGGACCCGAACGCTTGTGTTTTGGGCCCCGATCCGGTTTCACTGCGGAAATCCCTGTCCATAACGATTCCCGAGTGTTCCCATGCGATTGTCGCGTTTCTTTCTGCCCATCCTCAAGGAGACGCCGAAGGAGGCGGAGATCGCGTCGCATCGGCTGATGCTGCGCGCGGGCATGATGCGGCAGCAGGCTGCCGGCATCTATGCCTGGCTGCCGCTGGGTTTGCGGGTGCTGCGCAAGATCGAGCAGATCGTGCGCGAGGAGCAGAACCGGGCCGGCGCCGTTGAGCTGCTGATGCCGACCCTGCAGCTTGCCGATCTCTGGCGGGAAAGCGGCCGCTACGATGCCTATGGCCCGGAGATGCTGCGCATCCAGGATCGCCACAAGCGCGAGCTGCTGTACGGTCCGACCAACGAGGACATGATCACCGACATTTTCCGCAGCTACGTGAAGTCCTACAAGAGCCTGCCGCTCAATCTCTATCACATCCAGTGGAAATTCCGCGACGAGCAGCGTCCGCGGTTCGGTGTGATGCGCGGGCGCGAGTTCCTGATGAAGGACGCCTATTCCTTCGACATCGACAAGGACGCCGCGCGTCTGTCCTACAATAAGATGTTTGTGGCCTATTTGCGCACTTTTGCGCGGATGGGGTTGAAGGCGATCCCGATGAAGGCCGAGACCGGGCCGATCGGCGGCGATCTGTCGCACGAATTCATCCTGCTCGCCGAGACCGGCGAATCCGGCGTCTACTGCAATCGTGACGTGCTCGACCTGCCGGTGCCGGATGAAAGCGTCGACTATGAGGGCGACCTCACCCCGATCATCCAGCAGTGGACCGAACTCTATGCGGCCACCGAGGACGTGCATGACGCCGCGCGTTTCGAGAGCGAGGTGCCGCAGGACAAGCGCGTGCACACCCGCGGCATCGAGGTGGGACAGATCTTCTATTTCGGCACCAAGTATTCCGAAGCGATGAAGGCCATGGTGATGGGCACCGACGGCAAGGAAGTGCCGATCCATGGCGGGTCCTATGGCGTCGGCGTGTCGCGGCTGGTGGGCGCCATCATCGAGGCCTTCCACGACGAGAATGGCATCAAGTGGCCGGAGCAGGTGGCGCCGTTCCGCGTCGCTCTTCTCAACCTGAAGCAGGGCAGCAGCGATACCGATGCCGCTTGCGAGAAGCTCTATGCGGCGCTGACCGCGAAAGGCATCGACGTGCTGTACGACGACCGTGACGATCGTCCCGGTGCGAAGTTTGCCACCGCTGACCTGATCGGCGTGCCCTGGCAGCTGATGGTCGGCCCCAAGAGCCTTGCCGAAGGCAAGGTCGAACTGAAGCGGCGCAGCGACGGCAGCCGGGAATTGCTGACGCCGGACGACGTGCTCGCCCGGCTGATCGCATGAGTTATTCACCAGAGCGGCGACGCGAAGGCCACCTGACCCGAATTAGCCCCAATCGTGTGAAATCCATGACGTGGATGATACGATGAGCGAGCCTGCCCGAACCGCCCCCTTTGCTCCTTTCGAGTGGATGCTGTCGTCGCGCTATCTGCGCGCCCGCCGCAAGGAAGGGTTTATTTCCGTCATCGCCGGCTTTTCGTTTCTCGGCATCATGCTGGGGGTCGCCACGCTGATCATCGTGATGGCGGTGATGAACGGCTTTCGCAAGGAGCTGCTCGACAAGATTCTTGGCCTCAACGGCCATCTGCTGGTCCAGCCACTGGAATCGCCGCTGACCGACTGGAAAGAGGTTGCCGAGCGCATCAATGCGGTCAGCGGCATCAAGCTGGCGGCGCCGATTGTCGAGGGGCAGGCCCTGGCGTCGTCGCCGTTCAACGCTTCGGGCGTGCTGGTGCGCGGCATCCGCTCGAAGGATCTCGACGGCTTGGCCTCGATCGCCAAGAACATCAAGCAGGGCACGCTCGAAGGTTTTGACGAGGGGCAGGGCGTGGCCATCGGTCGCCGACTGGCCGACCAGTTGTCTATTCATGCCGGCGACAGCGTGACGCTGGTGGCGCCGCGCGGCGCCATTACGCCAATGGGCACGACGCCCCGGATCAAGCCGTACAAGGTGGCGGCGGTGTTCGAGATCGGGATGTCGGAATACGATTCCTCGATCGTATTCATGCCGCTGACGGAGGCGCAGGCCTATTTCAATCGCTCCGGCGACGTCACCGCGATCGAGGTCTACACCTCCAATCCCGACAAGATCGACGTCTTCCGGAAGAACGTGACCGAGGCGGCCGGGCGGCCGATCTTCCTGGTCGACTGGCGGCAGCGTAATGCCACCTTCTTCAATGCGCTCCAGGTCGAGCGCAATGTGATGTTCCTGATCCTGACCCTGATCGTGCTGGTGGCGGCGCTCAACATCGTCTCCGGCCTGATCATGCTGGTGAAGGACAAGGGCAGCGACATCGCCATCCTGCGCACCATGGGGGCGTCGCAGGGCTCCATCATGCGGGTGTTCCTGATCACCGGCGCCGCGATCGGCGTGGTCGGCACCATTGTCGGCTTTCTGGTCGGACTGCTGATCTGCCTGAACATCGAATCGATCCGGCAGTTCATCTCCTGGATGACCAACACCGAGCTGTTCTCGCCGGAGCTGTACTTCCTGTCCAAGCTGCCGGCGGAAGTCGACGTCGGGGAGACTGCCGCCGTGGTGATCATGGCGCTGACGCTGTCGTTCCTGGCGACGCTCTATCCCTCGTGGCGTGCAGCGCGCCTCGATCCCGTCGACGCGCTTCGGTACGAGTAGGGCGATGACGATGACCCAGGAGGACGCGGACAACACGCCGGTGGTCTATCTCCACGACATTCGCCGCCAGTATCGGCAGGGCGAAGCCGTGCTGACGATTCTCGACGGCGCCAATCTCGCCCTGTGGCCCGGGCAGTCGGTGGCGCTCGTGGCGCCGTCCGGCTCGGGCAAGTCGACGCTGCTGCATATCGCGGGATTGCTGGAGACGCCCGACGAGGGCGAGGTATATGTCGGGGGAACGCCGACCTCTGGCCTGTCCGATGCCCAGCGCACCCAGATCCGGCGCACCGACATCGGCTTCGTGTACCAGTCGCACCGTCTGCTGCCGGAATTCACTGCGCTCGAGAACGTCATGATGCCGCAAATGATCCGCGGCCTGAAGCGCTCGGAGACCGTGCAGCGGGCGAAGGAAATCCTATCCTACCTCGGACTCGGCGAGCGCATCACCCACCGGCCGGCCGAGCTGTCCGGCGGCGAGCAGCAGCGGGTCGCCATCGCGCGTGCGGTCGCCAATGCGCCGCGGGTGCTGTTCGCCGACGAGCCGACCGGAAACCTCGATCCGCACACCGCCGATCACGTGTTCCAGGCTTTAATGCAGCTAGTTCGGGCGACGCGGGTCGCGATGCTGATCGCCACCCACAACATGGAGCTGGCGGCGCGCATGGACCGCCGGGTGTCGCTCGAAGACGGCCACGTGGTGGAGCTGGATTAAGTGGGACATCCATCGGCGCTAGCGCCGATGGCTTGCACTGTTTGTCGAGAGATCAATAATCCCGATGGTGACGGCGCCGCGGGCGCTGGCGGGGAGCCGGCTCGTCGTCGTAGGCGCTCTCGACACGGCCCGCATAGCCAGGATTGTACAGGCAGTCCGCGCCGATGCCGGACGCCGACGCATTGCACTGCGCCATCGAGAAGTAGCGGCAGTCAGTGATCTCTCTCCAGATCATGCAAATCGGGCCCGTCTGCGCCTGGGCCGGTGTCACCGATGTGGCCAGTCCCATTCCGAAGCCCACGACCGCAACCCCAGCCAACAAAATCCTTCGCATTCCATTCTCTCCTGGCGGCTCGTTCCGAGCTCAATAGTACTCTTTGTACCAGCGTTTCTTTTTGGCCCGCACGCGCGGGGCCGGCTCATCGTTGAAGGACGTACGTCCTCCCCCTGCGTAGGCCGCATTGGCCCGGCAACTGCCTCCGGTGCCCGATGCTGCCGCCATGCATTGCCCCATGGAGCTGAAGCTGCAATCGTTGCGGTCGCGGTCATACAGACAGACCGGATAGCTCGACGCCGCAGTCGCCGGTGGCGGCATGAAACCAACGACCAATCCGAGCCCCAATGCGGCCAAAACGGCCAATATGACGTTTCGCATTCCACCCTCCTGCCGACTCGCGACAATTCAGAGGTCTTGCGCGCAAGAAGCCGTGCCAGCCGGGGTCCGTCAAGACACGTTTGTGCGTTTAAGGCCGCAAAACCATTTACATTTGTTGCGTCGGCGCTGTTCCGGTTCAACCGGCTGCGGCGGGGTTGCAGTCGGTATGGGCGAGGACATATTGGAGAGATGCTTCGTTCCCCAGCCGACGTCTTGATTTTCGCCGCCACGGCCACCTGCATCGCTCTCGGCCTTGCCTATCTGGCCCACGATGCACTCGGATTTCCCGGCCACATCATCCGCCGCGATGCCCTGGAGGGCGCGACCTTCATCGGCCTCGCGCTGGTCTCCGGCGTGCTCCTGCCCAAAGACCGGGACAAGGATCGGCGGTAACCGGGTTTGACGTAGCGGGCAGCGATGCCCGGGTTCCTCTGGATGACGCCGGCAAATTAACCAACGTGCACCTTTCATTTCGGCCCTCAAAAGCGGGTGCTTGACTCTTAGAACAAAAAAGGAACATTATTCTTCATATGTTCCTTGGCTCGTCAATCGCGCAAAGGACGCCACCAAAGCCCAAAAACGCGCAAAGCTGAGCGCGAAAGCCTGAAAGGGGTCCACCATGTTGAGAACATTTGTCGAAGAAGCCGCCGCGCTGACGTCGATCGTGTTGTTCGTCGGAATGGTCGCGATCTGGGCGCAGGTCATCCCGCAGCTTTGAGCGACCGCGGAGCATGGCCTGGGGAAAAGCCGGAGAGGTCGGCCGTACCGACCCTCGGCCGTGGACAGGGCGGTCCCAAGACTTCACTGTCGATGGGCCGAGTCGGGTGAACGGGCAAGCGCTATGATCGCGCGCCGGATTCCGGCCCCGGCCGGGCCCGCAAGGGACGTCCTCAAGCCTATTGTTCCCGAGCCGACTGCCCATGGCCTCTGCTGGTTTCGTTCATCTCCACGTTCATTCCGCCTATTCGCTGCTGCAGGGCGCGATCAAGATTGGCGGCCTCGCTGAACTCGCCAAGGCCGATCATCAGCCGGCGCTGGCCCTCACCGACACCGACAACATGTTCGGTGCTCTGGAATTTTCCGACAAGATGGCCGGTTCGGGCATCCAGCCGATCGTGGGCTGCGCCGTCGCGGTCGATTTCGGCGACGTCGAGCAGGGATCGCGCAGCGTGCTGGCGACCTCCCACGGCCGCCTGGTGCTGCTGGCGGCGCGGGAGGCCGGCTACCGCAGCCTGATGAAGCTGAACTCCCGGGCGTTTCTCGAAACCCCGGTGCATCAGTCCCCGCATATCAAGTTCGACTGGCTGCTCGGTGAGACCGAAGGCTTGATCGCCTTGACCGGTGGTCCCGACGGCCCGATTTCGATGGCGATCACCGCGGATCAGGCGGCACTGGCCGCGACTCGTTGCGATCGTCTGGTCGAATTGTTCGGCGACCGGCTGTACATCGAGCTGCAGCGTCATGGTCTCGACAGCGAGCGTCGCGCCGAACCGGTCCTGATCGATCTCGCCTACGGCAAGGGCCTGCCGCTGGTGGCGACCAACGAGCCGTATTTCGCCACGGCGGAGGATTACGAAGCCCATGACGCGCTGCTGTGCATCGCCGGCGGTCGCCTGATCGCGGAAACCGACCGCAACCAGCTGACACCGGACCATCGTTTCAAGACCCGCGCCGAAATGGCGGTGCTGTTCGCCGACATTCCCGAGGCGCTGGCATCGACGCTGGAGATCGCCGAGCGTTGCGCCTATCGCCCGCTGACTCGCAAGCCGCTGCTGCCGCGCTTTACCGTCGGCGCCGACAATACCGGCGATGCGGCGAGCGAAGAGGCCGCCGAATTGCGCCGCCAGGCGGAAGAGGGGCTGCGGGCGCGTATTGATCTGCACGGCATTGCGCCGGGCATGGCGGAGGAAGAATACCACGCGCGGCTCGCCTTCGAGATCGACGTCATCAACCGCATGAACTATGCGGGCTACTTCCTGATCGTGTCCGACTTCATCAAGTGGGCGAAGGCGCACGGCATTCCGGTGGGGCCGGGACGTGGTTCGGGCGCGGGCTCGCTGGTCGCCTATGCGCTGACCGTCACGGACCTCGATCCGCTCCGCTTCGGCCTGCTGTTCGAGCGCTTCCTCAATCCGGAACGCGTCTCGATGCCGGACTTCGACATCGACTTCTGCCAGGATCGCCGCGATGAGGTGATCCGTTATGTGCAGGATCGCTATGGCCGCGATCAGGTCGCCCAGATCATCACCTTCGGTACGCTGCAGGCGCGCGGCGTGCTACGCGACGTCGGCCGCGTGTTGCAGATGCCCTACGGCCAGGTCGACAAGCTGACCAAGCTGGTGCCGCAGAATCCTGCCGCACCGGTCACCCTGTCCGCGGCCATCGAAAGCGAGCCGAAGCTGCAGGCGTTTCGCGACGAGGATCCGGTGGTCGCGCGCGCCTTCGCCATCGCGCAGAAGCTCGAGGGCTTGACCCGTCACGCCTCGACCCACGCCGCCGGCGTGGTGATCGGCGACCGGCCGCTGAGTGAGCTCGTGCCGCTCTACCGCGATCCGAAATCCGACATGCCGGTGACCCAGTTCAACATGAAATGGGTCGAGCCGGCGGGCCTCGTGAAGTTCGACTTCCTCGGCCTGAAGACGCTGACCGTGCTCGATGTCGCCGTCAAATTGCTGAAGCAACGCGATATCACCCTCGATCTCGGCACGCTGCCGATCGACGATGCGCCGAGTTATGCGATGCTGGCGCGCGGTGAAGTGGTCGGTGTGTTCCAGGTTGAAAGCCAGGGCATGCGCCGCGCTCTGGTCGACATGCGCCCCGACCGTTTCGAGGACATTATCGCGCTGGTCGCGCTCTATCGTCCCGGTCCGATGGCGAACATCCCGACCTATTGCGCGCGCAAGCACGGCGACGAGGAGCCGGAATACCTGCATCCGATGCTGGAGCCGATCCTGAAGGAAACCTTCGGCGTCATCATCTACCAGGAGCAGGTGATGCAGATCGCGCAGGCGATGTCGGGCTACTCGCTCGGCGAAGCCGACCTGCTGCGCCGCGCCATGGGCAAGAAGATCCGCGCCGAGATGGAAAAGCAGCGCGCGCGCTTCATTTCCGGTGCGGTCGAACACAACATCAAGAAGGATCAGGCCGACACCATCTTCGAACTGCTGGCCAAGTTCGCCGACTACGGCTTCAACAAAAGTCACGCTGCCGCCTACGCGCTGGTCTCGTTCCAGACCGCCTACATGAAGGCGCACTATCCGGTGGAGTTTATGGCGGCGTCGATGACGCTCGACATGGGCAACACCGACAAGCTCTCGGAGTTTCGGTCCGAGATCCAGCGGCTGGAGATCAAGCTGGTGCCGCCGTCGGTCAACCGCTCCGGTGTCACCTTCGAGGTCGGCGACGGCAAGATCTTTTATGCCCTGGCGGCGCTGAAGGGCGTTGGCGCCCAAGCCGTGCAGCAGATCATCGAGGCGAGGGGCGACAAGGCGTTCACATCGATTTCGGATTTCGCGTCGCGGGTCAATCCGCGCGCCATCAACAAGCGGGTGCTGGAAAGCCTCGCGGCGGCGGGCGCCTTCGACGAACTCGACAGCAATCGCGCGCGCGTGTTCGCCGGCGCGGACGCCATCCTCGCCGCCTGCCAGCGCAGCCATGCGGCGGTGACCATGGGACAGGACGACATGTTCGGCAGCCTGCCGGACGCCCCCTCGGTCATCCTGCCCGCAGTCGAGCCGTGGCTGCCGGCGGAGCGGCTGCAGCGCGAATACGATGCGATCGGCTTCTTCCTCTCGGGCCATCCGCTGGATGACTACAAGGTCGTGCTGAAACGCCTGAACACCCAGTCGTGGGCGGAGTTCTCGCAAGCGGTCAAGAACGGCCGCACCGCGGGCAAGGTCGCGGCCACCGTGGTGTCGCGAATGGAGCGGCGCACCAAAACCGGCAACAAGATGGGCATCATCGGCCTGTCCGATCCGACCGGGCATTTCGAAGCGGTGCTGTTCTCCGAGGCGCTGGGCCAGTTTCGCGAGATGCTGGAGCCGGGGCTTGCGGTGCTGCTGTCGCTCGGGGCCGAATTGCAGGGCGACGACGTTCGCGCCCGCATCAACAATGTCGAGCTGCTGGACAACGCCGCCGCCAAAACCTCGATGGGGCTGAAGATCTTCGTTCGTGATGCCAAACCGCTGGATTCGATCGCCAAGCGCCTGGCCATGCCGGAGCCCGCGGCCGCCGGTGCGCGGCCGGCGGCGCCCAAGCTCGTAGCCAGTGCTGCGCCGGCACGGTCCGGTGGCGACGGCGAAGTGACGCTGGTCATGATGCTCGACCTCGAGACCGAGGTAGAGATGAAGCTGCCCGGCCGCTTCAAGGTATCACCGCAGATCGCCGGCGCCTTGAAGGCCGTCTCCGGCGTGGTCGACGTGCAGACCATTTAGCTTCACGGTTCTGCTGCTGCGGTGCACGCCGGATCGTGCGCTGGCGCCGGGCCGTTATGCGCAGATGCCATATTGGCAACGCTTTTCATTCAAACGATGTTCAGGCTGATGTCAGCTCAATGAGCAGTCGCCTGTCGCGACCAGAATGGAAAAGCCATGCGCCTGACCAAAGCTGTGTCGATCGTCTCGGTTTGCCTGATCATCGTCTCCGCGCTGCCGGGGCTGCTCCGGTCGGCGGGGGCCCCAGCAGCCGGAAGAAAAGCGCATCGCGCTGGTCGTGGGCAACGGCGCTTACGCGAAGTCGCCGCTTGCCACCGCTGCCAATGATGCCGGCCTGATTGCGCAGACCCTGCAGGCTGCCGGCTTCGACGTCGTTGGCGCCCGCGATCTTGATGGCGACAGCTTGCGCAAGAGTTTCCGCGATTTTGTCCAGAAGGCGGAGGCGTCCGGGCCTGGCACCGTTGCGATGGTCTATCTCGCAGGTTACGGACTGCAGCTTGCCGGCGAGAACTATTTCATCCCCGTCGACTCGACGCTCAATCGCGACACTGACATCCCGATCGAAGGGTTGCGGATCAGCGACTATATCCGCCAGCTCGCCGCGCTGCCGCTGAAGAGCAGCATTGTCGTGCTGGACGCCGCACGGCAGCAGCCGTTCATTGAAGGCGGCCTGCCGATCGCGAGCGGGCTTGCGCTGGTCGAGCCGGAAACGAACATGCTGATCGCGTACAATGCCGCGCCGGGCACCATCGCGCCGGTCGAGCAGGGCTCCTACGGCGTCTACGCCCAGTCGCTGGCCGAGATGATCCGCACCGGCGGCTTGCCGCTGACGGAGCTCTTCAATCGCCTGCGGCTGCGCGTCAACGAGGCCAGCAAGGGGGCCCAGGTACCCTGGGATGCGCAGAAGCTCAGCGTGCCCTTCATGTTTTTCGATCGCGCGCCAGATGCGCCGGCGCCGGCCGCGCCCGATCAGGCGGCCGCCATGCGCGACAAGCCGATCCGCGAACTCGGTGCACAGGACGCCTACATCGCCGCGCTCGATCGCGACACCCTGCAGGGCTACGAGGATTTTCTTGGCGCCTATGGCGGCGATCCCTTGGCCAAGCGGGTGAGGGCCATCGTCGCGGCGCGGCGCGAAGCGATCACTTGGCGGCGCACCTACCGCGCCGACACGCCGGAAAGCTACTGGTCGTATCTGCGGCGTTATCCCCGCGGGCCGCACGCTGCCGACGCCCGTCGCCGCCTTGCCATTCTGACCGCGCCGCTGGAGCCGCCGCCGAGTTTTGCGATGATTGATTACGACGTGCCGCCGCCGCCGCAGGATGAAATCATCTACGTTGATCGTCCGGTGCTGATGTTCAACGATCCAGACTTCGACTTTGCGCCGCCGCCACCGCCACCGGTGTTTTTCCTGCCGCCGCCGCCACCGGATTTCGTCGTGCTGGAGCCGCCGCCGGAGCCGGAAGGGCTATTCATTCTGCCGCAACCGTATTTCGTGCCGATCCCGGTTTACGTCCGGCCACCGATCTATGTCCGGCCGCCGCAGAACAACTTCATCTTCAACAACATCCACAATACGACGATTATCAACACCGTGATCAATCGCCCGCCGCAGCCTGCCCCGGGGCCGGGTGGGCCCATCGTTGGCCCCAAAGGGGGCTTTGGGGGTGCTGGTCCCAAGGGTGGTGTCGGTCCGAACGCAGGGCCAGGCGGAGCCAAGGGGCCTCCCGGGGGCGGTTTCCAGCCACAGCCCGGGGCTGCAGGCCCGTCGCTGCCGCCTGCAGTCGCCCAGCGGGCTGCGCTTATCAATCAGGGCAAGCTGCCGGTGCCTCCGAGCGCCGCGATCAACCCACGGCAAAGGCCGGGCGCGCCGGGCTTCCAGCCTCCGCAGCCGACGAGCGGTGGGTCACCGGGCTCTCCGCCGTCCGTGCGGCCAAACGGTTTTCCGGGGCAGAGCTTTCCCGGGCAGCAACCCATGCAGACCCCGAATCAAGGGTTGCCGAAAGCCAACGTGCTTCCGATGCCGGGTGCCCCGGGAGCGCCGCCGGCTCCCCCGAGTGCCGGGTTCCAGGGGCGCCCTCCGGGGGCGGTCCATATACCGACGCCTGGCCAGGGGCCGGGGTCGGCGCCTATTGTTGTCAATCCGCCGCGTCCGGCCGCCCCCGGGGGCGTGCCGCCTGCTGGCGCTCCCCCGCGGTTGGGGGCCCCTCCGCCGCCGCTTCCCTCGGCCGTGCCGAATGCTCCACACCGACCGGGCGTTCTGCCGCCGCCAGCAGCTGGGTTTACGCCGCCGCGGCCAGCACCACAGGCAGCGCCGCAACCTCAGATTCGGCAGCAAATTCAGCGGCCTGTGCCGCCACCCCGAATCGCGCCGGCGCCGCGGCCAGCCCCGCCGACGCGTGTCGCGCCACCGCCGCGGCCGGCGCCGGTCGCACGTCCGGCACCTCCGCCACGAATGGCTCCGCCGCCGCCCCGCATGGCGCCTCCGCCACCACGGCCGGTGCCACCCCCGATGGCGCGGCCGGCTCCGCCCCCGCGAATGGCACCTCCGCCACTGCGCGCTGCGCCGCCACCGCCACGCCCGGCACCGCCGGCGGCCGCCAAGAAGTGCCCGCCGAACGTTCCGCGATGCTGAAAATGGCGGCCGGCCGGACCTCGATCCCGAGGTTGGCCGGCCCGGTTTCGAAGGCCCGGATCGGGCAAATAACCGTCGGAAATCCTTGCTTTGGGGCAGGGGCGCCGCTATACACCGCGCCATCTCACACGGAAACATGGCTTGAAAGGCCGTCCGGTGGCATCCGGGCCGCGAGGCTCGTTATGCTCACACGTTTCCGGAGGAACCAACCGGAGAATACACAATGGCGCTTCCCGATTTTTCTATGCGTCAGCTGCTTGAAGCTGGCGTTCACTTTGGTCACCAGTCCCACCGATGGAATCCGAAGATGGCGGATTACATCTTCGGTGCCCGCAACAACATTCACATCATCGACCTCGCGCAGACCGTGCCCTTGCTGCACCGTGCGCTGCAGGCCGTCAGCGATACTGTCGCCAAGGGCGGCCGCATCCTGTTCGTCGGCACCAAGCGCCAGGCCCAGGACGGCGTTGCCGACGCTGCGAAGCGTTCGGCGCAATATTTCGTCAATTCGCGCTGGCTCGGCGGCACTCTGACCAACTGGAAGACCATTTCCGGCTCGATCAAGCGCCTGCGTCACCTCGACGAGATCCTCGCGTCGACCGAGGGCCAGCAGTACACCAAGAAGGAGCGTCTTGATCTGCAGCGCGAGCGCGACAAGCTGGACCGTTCGCTCGGCGGCATCAAGGACATGGGCGGTCTGCCCGACATGATCTTCGTGATCGACACCAACAAGGAAGACATCGCCATCCAGGAAGCCCAGCGGCTGAACATCCCGGTGGCGGCGATCGTCGATACCAACTGCGATCCGAAGGGCATCACCTATCTGGTCCCCGGCAATGACGACGCTGGCCGCGCCATCAGCCTGTACTGCGATCTGATCGCGCGCGCCGCGATCGACGGCATTTCACGGGCTCAAGGCGAGCAAGGCATCGACATCGGTGCGCTGGCCAACCCGGTGCGTGAAGAGCTTCCGGCGGCTGCGGAGACGGCGGCCTTCCAGGGGCTGGCCGGACCGCGCGGCGTGGCCGACGATCTCAAGAAGCTCACCGGCGTGTCCGGCGCGATCGAGAAGAAACTCAACGATCTCGGTATTTTCCACTACTGGCAGCTGGCCGAGCTCGATCAGGCCAAGGCCCACCACATCGGCGAAGAAGTCGGTCTGCCGGGTCGTGCCGACAGCTGGGTGACCAAGGCCAAGGAACTGACCGCGGAAGCGGAGTGACGATCACGTGGGTGGATGTCGGGAGGGCCTCACAGATGGGGCTCTCTCGATCCCGTCCCGATCACAGGTTTCGCGGCCGGGACACACTGGCCGCTTAAATTCCCGCAAGTCCGATTCGGGACGCGACGCCCTTGATGACCGCCGTCGGTGCGGATCGGGCGCTCTCAGGCAGAGGATATGCAAATGACAGCGATTACTGCGGCAATGGTCAAGGAACTGCGCGAGAAGACCGGCGCCGGCATGATGGACTGCAAGCAGGCGCTCAGCGAGACCAATGGCGACATGGAAGCCGCGGTCGATTGGTTGCGCAAGAAGGGCCTCTCGAAGGCCGCCAAGAAGGCCGGCCGTGTGGCCGCCGAAGGCCTGATCGGAGCAGTGCTCGCTGGCACCAAGGGCGTGCTGGTCGAGGTCAATTCGGAAACCGATTTCGTCGCTCGCAACGAGCAGTTCCAGGGCCTGGTCAAGATGATCGGTCAGGTCGCGCTGAAAACTGGCGCCGACGTCGAGAAGATCAAGGCCGCCAAGGTCGGCTCCGCCACGGTTGAGGTGGCGATCGCCGACGCTATCGCCACCATCGGCGAGAACATGTCGCTGCGCCGCGCCGCCGAGCTGTCGGTCGGCAATGGCGTGGTCGCGAGCTACCTGCATAACTCGGTGGCCGATGGTCTCGGCAAGATGGGGGTGATCGTGGCCCTCGAATCGACCGGCGCGACCGATGAGCTGGCGGCACTGGGCCGCCAGATCGCGATGCATATTGCGGCAGCAAATCCTTCCGCCCTGGACGCCGCCGGCCTCGATCCCGAAGTGGTGCGCCGCGAAAAAGACGTGCTGGCTGACAAGTATCGTCAGCAGGGCAAGGCTGACAACGTGATCGAGAAGATCGTCGAGTCCGGCCTGAAGACCTATTACAAGGAAGTCTGCCTGCTCGAGCAGGCCTTCATTCACGATACCGGCAAATCCGTTGCCCAAGCCGTGAAGGAAGCTGAGGGCAAAGTCGGTGCGCCGGTGAAAGTCGCCGGTTTTGTGCGCTATGCTCTGGGCGAGGGAATCGAGAAGCAGGAATCCGATTTCGCGGCCGAGGTCGCTGCCGCCAGCGGGCAAAACAACAAGCCCGCCTGACAAGGCTTCGGTTCCACGAGGGTCGTCGAGGGTTGGTTCCCTCGAAAGGGAGCTGTCGCACATGGCTGAGCCGGTCTATCGACGTGTTGTGATCAAGCTCTCCGGCGAGTACTTGGCCGGCGCCCAGCCATTCGGCATCGACCAGCCGACGATCGACCGGGTCGCAGGCGACCTGATCAAGGCCCGTGAGCTTGGGGTGGAGATTGCCGTCGTGATCGGCGGCGGCAACATCTTCCGCGGCGTGGAAGTCTCCAATCGCGGCGTGTCGCGGCCGACCGGCGACACCATGGGCATGCTCGCCACCATGATGAACTGCCTCGCACTCGACGCGGCGCTGGAGCGCAAGGGGCAGCCGGCGCGGACGCTGTCGGCGTTCGTGATGCCGGAGATCAGCGAGCTGTTCACCCGCAGCGCAGCCTACAAATATCTGTCCGAGGGCCGCATCGTGCTGCTCGGCGGCGGAACCGGGAATCCGTTCTTCACCACCGACACCACGGCGGTGCTGCGCGCCGGCGAAATCGGTGCGCAGGCGGTGCTCAAGGCCACCAATGTCGACGGGGTCTACAGCGCCGATCCGAAAAAGGATCCGACCGCCAAGCGGTTCGAGCGCCTGACGCACTCGCAGGCGTTGGAAGGCGGCTATAAAGTGATGGACGCCACCGCGTTCGCGCTTGCCCGCGAAACCGGCGTGCCTATCATCGTGTTCTCGATTGCCGAGCCGGGCTCGATCAGTGCGATCCTGAACGGGACCGGGCGGGGGACCATCGTCGCGGGATAGCCCGGCGAATGTCGAGGCGACTATCGATAAGAAGGATGACAATCATGGCGACCGCGAATTTCGATCTCAACGAATTGAAGCGCCGCATGCAGGGCGCGACCGCATCGCTCAAGCACGAACTCGGCGGCCTGCGGACCGGCCGGGCGTCAGCCTCGATGCTGGAGCCGGTGCAGGTCGAGGCCTATGGCAGCCACATGCCGCTCAACCAGCTCGCCACGGTCAGCGTTCCCGAGCCGCGCCTGCTGTCGGTGCAGGTCTGGGACAAGTCGATGGTCCATGCGGTGGAAAAGGCGATCGTCAATTCCAATCTTGGTCTCAGCCCGGCCACGGAAGGCCAAGTGCTGCGCCTGCGGATTCCCGAGCTCAATCAGGAGCGCCGCAAGGAACTGGTGAAGGTCGCGCACAAGTACGCCGAAGCCGCGCGCGTGGCGGTGCGCCATGTGCGGCGCGACGGGCTCGACGTCGTCAAAAAGCAGGAAAAGAATCACGAGATTTCCGAGGACGATCAGGAGCGTTTCGCCAACGACATCCAGAAGGCCACCGACGCGACGATCACGGAAATCGATCAGTTGCTCGCCGCGAAAGAAAAGGAAATCCTCACCGTTTGAGGAATCATCCGATGTCGAACGGTGTTTCGTCCCACCCCGAGGAGCCGGCCCGACCGGAGACGCCGCGGCATGTCGCGATCATCATGGACGGCAATGGACGCTGGGCCGCGGCCCGTGGTTTGCCGCGCGGCGAGGGCCATCGGCGTGGGGTGGAGGCGTTGCGGCGCGTGGTGCGTGCCTCCCATGAGCTGGGCATCTCCTATCTGACGATCTATTCGTTCAGCTCGGAAAACTGGTCGCGCCCCGCCACCGAGATCGGCGATCTGTTCGGCCTGCTGCGGCGCTTCATCCGTAACGATCTCGCGACCCTGCATCGCGACGGTGTGCGGGTCCGCGTCATCGGCGAGCGCGAAGGCCTCGAGCAGGACATCCGCGCGCTGTTGGCCGAGGCGGAAGACCTGACCAAGGACAACACCGCGCTGACACTGGTGGTCGCGTTCAACTACGGCTCGCGACAGGAAATCGCCCAGGCGGCGCAGCGGCTGGCGCGGGAAGTGGCCGACGGCAAGCGCGCCGTCGAGACCATCACCGCCGACACCCTCGGCCGCTATCTCGATGCCCCCGACATTCCTGATCCCGATATGATCATTCGCACCAGCGGCGAGCAGCGGCTGTCGAATTTCCTGATGTGGCAGGCGGCTTACAGCGAACTGGTGTTCGTGCCGATTCACTGGCCCGATTTCGACAGAGCGGCCCTCGAAGGGGCGATTGCCGAATATGCCCGGCGTGAGCGGCGTTTTGGTGGTCTTGCCGCCAAAACCGGATCATGACCGCGCCTTCCGCGGCGACCGATCAGGGATCGCGCAACCTGCTGATGCGGGTGATCGCCGCCGTGATTCTGGCCCCTCTGACCATCGCCATTGCTTATGCCGGCGGCTGGCCCTGGGCGATCCTGGTGATGCTTGCTGCCATCGGCCTCTATGTCGAATGGCTGATGATCGTCGGCGCATCGCGCAACGTGATGGCGGTGGCCATCGGCGTGGTGGCGCTCGTGGTGTCCGGATTTTGTCTGACGGCCGGTCGGATTGACATTGCTGCTGCCGTTGTCGCGATCAGCGTCCTCGCCGGGGTGATTACTGGCTTGCGCACGTCGCTGTCGGCCTGGATCTCGGGCGGATTGGTGTATGCGGGCCTCGCCATGCTGGCGTCGGTTCTGGTCCGGAGCGATCCGGCCTCGGGCTTTCTTGCGCTGGTCTTCGTCCTGCTGATCGTCTGGGTCACCGACATCGGCGGATATTTCGCGGGCCGCGGTCTCGGCGGTCCAAAACTCTGGCCGCGTGTCAGCCCGAAAAAAACCTGGGCCGGCGCGATCGGAGGGCTTGTGGGCAGCCTCGTGGTGGCGTCGGCCTTCGCGGTGGCGGGATTTGGCAAACTTGTCCCGCTGTTGGGGCTGGCGGTGCTGCTGTCGATCGTGTCGCAGCTGGGCGACCTGTTTGAATCCGCGGTGAAGCGCAACTTCGGCGTGAAGGATTCCAGTCACATCATCCCGGGACACGGCGGGCTGCTGGACCGCCTCGACGGTTTTGTCGCGGCGATTATTGTGGCGGCGCTGTTTGGTGTCATGCGCGGCGGTATCGATGGTATCGGCCGCGGTCTTATGATTTGGTGAGTGTCATATGAGTGCAGTTCCTTTGAAGACGATCGATCAGTCGCGGCCGCAGCAGGAGCGGGTCGTGACCGTATTGGGTGCCACCGGATCGATTGGCGACAGCACCATGGATTTGCTGCGGCGCGGCCGCGATCGCTATCGCGTTGCAGCGGTGACGGCGAACAGCAATGTCGATGCGCTGGCGAAGCTCGCCCGCGAGTTCGAAGTGGAATACGCCGCGATTGCCGACCCGACCCGGTTCGACGATTTGAAGGCGGCGCTGTCCGGCACCGGGATCGCTTGCGGAGCCGGTGAGGTAGCGGTGATCGAAGCGGCTGCTCGTCCGTCCGACTGGGTGATGGCGGCGGTCAGCGGCGCGGCCGGACTGAAGCCGGCGCTTGCCGCGGTCGATCGCGGCGCCACCGTTGCGCTCGCCAACAAGGAATGCCTGGTGTGTGCCGGCGAGATCTTCATGCAGCGGGCGCTGGCTGCGGGCGCGCAAGTGCTGCCGGCGGATTCGGAACACAACGCGCTGTTTCAGGCGCTGTCATCGGGCAATCGCGAGGAACTGACCCGCGTCATCATCACGGCGTCGGGTGGGCCGTTTCGCACGTGGTCGGTCGAGCAGATCGAGCAGGCGACACTGGAGCAGGCGCTGAAGCATCCGAACTGGTCAATGGGGCAGAAGATCACCATCGATTCCGCCTCGATGATGAACAAGGGCCTCGAAGTGATCGAGGCCGCACATCTGTTCGCTCTGTCGCCGGACGAGATCGACGTGCTGGTTCACCCGCAATCGATCATCCACGGCATGGTGGAGTTCTCTGATCGCTCGGTGGTGGCGCAGCTCGGCGCGCCTGATATGCGCACGCCGATCGCCCACTGCCTTGGCTGGCCCGATCGCATTCCCGGCCCTGCGGCGCGTCTCGACCTCGCGGCGATTGGTCAGCTGACATTCGAGGTTCCGGACTTGAAGCGCTTTCCGGGATTGCGGCTCGCCTTCGAGGCGCTGCGCACCGGGGGTGGAGCGCCCACGGTCTACAACGCCGCCAACGAGATCGCCGTCGCCGCGTTCGTCGATCGCAAGATCAAGTTCGGCATGATCGCACGGCTGGTCGAGGCCACGATCGAAACCGCGGTGAGCAATGGATCGGCGAAGGCGCCCACAACGGCCGACGACGCGCTCGCCATTGACCATAACGCGCGAAATATCGCTGCCACCCTCTTGCCTCAAATTGCCGCAAAGGCATCCTAAACGATTGGAGAGGGGCGCCACGCGCCCTGGGACGAGGAACGGATTTTGGATATTCTTCTAAGTACTTTCAATGCGTTGAGCCATACTCTGGTTGGCTACATCATTCCGTTCCTGTTCGTCCTGACCATTGTCGTGTTCTTTCACGAGCTCGGGCATTTCCTGGTCGCCCGCTGGGCCGGCGTGAGGGTTCTGACGTTCTCGCTGGGCTTTGGTCCGGAAATCGCCGGTTTCAACGACCGTCACGGCACGCGCTGGAAGATTTCGGCGATTCCGCTCGGCGGCTACGTCAAGTTCTTCGGGGACGAGAGCGAAGCCAGCACGCCGTCGGCGGATTCGCTTGCCAAGATGAGCAACGAGGAGCGCGCGCAGAGCTTCCACTTCAAGAAGGTCGGCCCCCGTGCCGCCATCGTTGCCGCCGGTCCGATCGCCAACTTCCTGCTGGCAATCGTCATTTTTGCTGGTCTTTTCACCTTTTTCGGCAAGCCCTCGACAACGGCCCAGGTCGACACCGTGCAGCCCGGAAGCGCCGCCGCTGCGGCGGGCTTTCAGTCGGGCGACGTGGTTGCGGCGATCAATGGCAAGGAGATCGAGAGCTTCTCCGACATGCAGCGTATCGTCGCGATCAACGCAGGCGAGAAGCTGACATTCACGGTCAGGCGGGGCGGGGTGCCTGTCACGCTGGAGGCCACGCCTGAGCTGCGTGAGATCAAGGACAATTTTGGCAACACCCATCGCCAGGGCATACTGGGAATCACCCGGGCCACTTCGTCGAACGAAGCGGTGACCAAGTCGGTTGATCCGCTGACGGCGGTCTGGCTCGGGGTCAAGGAAACCTGGTTCGTGATCGACCGGACCCTGGCCTATATCGGCGGTATCTTTGGCGGGCGCGAAGCCGCGGACCAGATCGGCGGGCCGATTCGAATCGCCCAGATTTCGGGCCAGGTTGCGACCCTCGGACTGGCCGCACTGATGCACCTGTCGGCGGTTTTGTCGATTTCGATCGGTCTCCTTAACCTGTTTCCGGTACCGTTGCTCGATGGTGGTCACCTTTTGTTCTATGCCATTGAGGCTGTCCGGGGGCGGCCGCTATCGGAGCGGGCGCAGGAAATGGGCTTTCGTTTCGGCCTGGCGCTAGTGCTGATGTTGATGGTTTTCACGCTCTACAACGACATCAGCGGTATTTTGCACTCGCGTGGGTCGTGACAGGTTCATTGCAATAATTTGCCGGCGTGGCCGATAGGCAACGTATTGGTGAGAAATTGGAATTGCACTGCGAAAGGTCGTTTGCCAGCCGGGGAAAATTGGCTACAAGCAACGCAGAATTTGGGGAATCTCTTGGCTCGCTGGGGAGCAGGCCGGGATTGGAATGATAAGGTCGCTTGGCGCATGAAAGTTGGAATGCGAGTGCTTAGGGGTGGCATTTTCGCGACCCTGATGTTGATCGCTCTGCCCGTCGCTGGTGCGGTGACGGGCTTGCTCGTTGCGTCGCCAGTGTCGGCTCAGTCCGTCTCTTCGATCGTGGTGGAAGGCAATCGGCGCGTCGAGGCGGAGACCATCCGCTCGTACTTCAAGCCGGGCCCGGGCGGGCGGCTGGACAGCGGCCGGATCGATGACGGCCTCAAGGCGCTCTACGAGACCGGTCTGTTCCAGGACGTCAAGATCAACCAGGCCGGTGGCCGGATCATCGTCACCGTGGTCGAGAACCAGGTGATTGGTCGCGTCGCGTTCGAAGGCAACAAGAAGGTCAAGGACGACCAGCTCACCGCCGAGATCCAGTCCAAGCCGCGCGGCACGTTCTCGCGGCCGATGGTGCAGTCCGACGCCCAGCGCATTTCTGAAATCTATCGCCGCTCCGGCCGCTATGACGTTCGCGTGGTGCCGCAGATCATCGAGCAGCCCAACAATCGCGTCGATCTGATCTTCGAGGTCACCGAAGGCAACAAGACAGGCGTCAAGACCATCAATTTCGTCGGCAACAGCGCATATTCGGCTTACCGGCTGCGCGACATCATCAAGACTCGCGAATCGAACCTCCTGAGCTTCCTCGGCGGCAACGACGTCTACGACCCCGACCGGGTCGAGGCCGACCGTGACCTGATCCGGCGCTTCTACCTGAAGAACGGTTATGCCGACGTGCAGGTGATCGCCGCGCTGACGGAGTACGATCCGGACGGCAAGGGCTTCATCGTCACCTTCAAGATCGAAGAGGGCCAGCAGTATCGCGTCGGTTCGGTCAATTTCCGCTCCAGCATTCGCTCGCTCGACGGCAACTCGCTGGCGAATATGTCGCGGGTCGGCGTTGGTTCGGTCTATAATGCGGAGGCAATTGAAAAGTCGGTCGAAGATATGACGATCGAGGCGTCGCGCCGCGGTTATGCGTTCGCGACCGTGCGGCCTACCGGCGAGCGTAATTTCGAAGCGCGTACCGTGTCGATCGTGTTCGCGATCGATGAGGGCGCGCGCACCTACATCGAGCGTATCAATGTGCGTGGCAACACCCGTACCCGCGACTACGTGATCCGCCGCGAGTTCGACATCTCCGAAGGCGACGCCTACAACCGCGCGCTGGTCGATCGTGCCGAGCGCCGGCTGAAGAATCTCGACTACTTCAAGACGGTGAAGATCAGCAGCGAACCGGGTTCATCGAGCGACCGTGTGATTCTCAACGTGGACCTCGAAGAGAAGTCGACCGGTGAGTTCTCGGTGTCGGGTGGTTACTCGACCTCGGACGGCTTCCTTGGTGAAGTCAGCGTCTCCGAGCGCAACCTGCTTGGACGCGGCCTGTACGCCAAGGCCTCGGTCCAGTACGGCCAGTACGCCCGCGGCTATTCGCTGTCGTTCGTCGAGCCTTATCTGCTCGATTACCGCGTTGCCTTCGGTGTCGACGTCTATCAGCGTCAGCAGCTCGCCAACAGCTACGTCTCTTACAACACCAAGACGGCGGGCTTCAGCACGCGCCTCGGTTTCCAGCTGCGTGAAGACCTCACCCTGCAGCTGCGTTACTCGCTGTATCAGCAGGAAATCTCGCTGCCGTCCCAGCTGGCGAATTGTAACAATAACTCTCTGAGCTCGACGTTCAATACGCCTGCCTTCGCAAATGCAAACGGCGTGGATCTTTCTTCTACGAACGGCCTAGGCTGTTATTTCGACGGCGAAGCGTCGCTGCCGATCCGCAAGGAGCTGGCGGGTGGCCGCACGCTCACCTCGGCGCTGGGCTACACGCTGACCTACAACACCCTCGACAACAACAAGAACGCGACCTCGGGCTTGCTGGTTGACTTCCGCCAGGACTTCGCCGGCGTGGGCGGCGACGTCAGCTACCTGAAGACCACCGGCGACGTGAAGTACTACCAGCCGCTGGTTGCTGACATTGTTGGCTTGATCCACTTGCAGGGCGGCTTGCTGAACAAGCTCGGCAGTGACGAACTGCGCATGCTCGACCATTTCCAGATGGGTCCGCAGCTGGTGCGTGGCTTCGCGCCGCAGGGCATCGGCCCGCGTGACATCACCAATGGCACCACCAACGATGCACTGGGCGGAACCATGTACTGGGGCGCTTCGGCCGAACTGCAGGTGCCGTTCTGGTTCCTGCCCAAGGAGGTCGGTCTGAAGGGTGCCATGTATGCGGACGCCGGTGGTCTCTATGACTACAAAGGCCCAACCTCTTGGGCGGCGACCGGTGAAGTTGGTCCGTATGGTCTGCAGTATAGCGACTCCCGTGCGATCCGCTCCTCGGTTGGTGTCGGTTTGATCTGGGCGTCGCCGTTCGGTCCGCTGCGCTTCGATTACGCCGTCCCATTGTCGAAGGGGCCCAACGACCGGACCCAGGAGTTCCGCTTCGGAGGCGGCACCACATTCTAAGTTCGACCACGAGCCGGACTGCGGCGGGTGGAATGACGCAGCTGACGTTCTTCAAGCAACCGGCCTGGTCAACGCTGGCTGAGATTGCAGCGCTGACCGGTGCCCAGTTGCTGGACGCCGGTCGCGCTGATGTGCGGGTCAACCGCCTTGCGGCCCTCGAGGGGGCCGGCCCCAGGGATCTGACATTTTTCGACAACAAGAAATACGCCGGCCAGCTCGCCCGCACCCATGCGGGGGCCTGCCTGGTCAGTGAGCGCCTGGAGGCCAGCATTCCGCCGCACGTCGTGGCGCTGCGCGTGGCCGATCCGTATCGCGCCTTCGTCCGGGTGGGGCACGAACTTTACGCCGACAGCCTGCGGCCGCAATCGACCTTCGGCAACGATGGTATCGCTTCGTCGGCGGTGATCCACCCGACCGCCCATCTGGAAGATGGCGTTATCGTCGATCCGCTGGCGGTGATCGGTCCGAATGTGGAGATCGGCTCGGGTACCGTGATTGGCGCCAATGCGGTGATTGGCGCCAATGTGAAAATCGGCCGCGATTGCAGCATCGGGGCCGGGGCCTCGATCCTCTGCGCCCTGATCGGCAACGGGGTGATTGTTCATCCCGGTTGTCGGATCGGCCAGGACGGCTATGGCTTCGTTTTGGGACCGGCGGGCCATGTCAAAATCACCCAGACCGGCCGGGTGCTGATCCAGAATTCGGTTGAAATCGGCGCCGGGACCACCGTTGACCGTGGCGCCATGAGCGACACCGTGATCGGCGAGGGGACCAAGATCGACAATCTCGTGCAGGTCGGCCACAACGTCGTCATTGGCCGAAACTGCATCGTGGTCAGCCAGAGCGGCATTGCAGGCAGCTCTGTGCTCGGCGATGGTGTGGTGCTGGCGGCGCGGGTCGGCGTCAGCGATCACGCTGTGATCGGCGACGGCGCCCAGATTGCTGCGCGTAGCAGCGTGGTCGGCGAGGTGCCGCCCGGGGTCAAGTGGGGCGGCTCGCCAGCCAAGCCGATCAAGCAGTTCTTTCGCGAACTGTTTGAGCTCGAGCGGCTCGGGCGCGCTGGCGCTCCCGGATCCAAATCCGCAGATACCAGATCGACTGACATCAAGGCGAAGGCCGCAGATAGCGACAAGCAGGGACAAGATTGATGGACGCAGCACCGATCACCATCGAGGCCGTGGACATCGCCCTCATTCTCAAGACCCTGCCGCATCGTTTTCCGTTCCTGCTGATCGACCGGGTCATCAATGTTCGCAGCGATTTCAGCGGCATCGGCATCAAGAACGTCACCGTCAACGAGCCACAATTCACCGGGCATTTCCCGGGGCGGCCGATCTTCCCCGGCGTGCTGATGATCGAGGGTATGGCGCAGACCGCTGGCGTCATCGGCATGCTCTCGACGGGCGAGACCGATCGGCCGACCGCGGTGTATTTCCTGACCATCGACAAGTGCAAGTTTCGCAAGCCGGCAGTGCCGGGCGATACCATCGAGTACCATATGCGCCTGATCACCCGGAAAAAGGCGATGTGGTGGTTTCACGGCGATGCCAAGGTCAACGGGGTGACGGTGGCCGAGGCAGATATCGGGGCGATGCTGGCGGATTGAAGGCAGCAGCGTTTTCGAGCGAAGTGGGTTCGCGTGAAGAAAACGCGTCAAAAGAACTTTGGCCTCGCCTCATGTCTGAATTCGAAGTCATCAGACGTAACAATTCATGATTCCACGTGCCGGGCGATCCGTCGTAGGTCGGGCCCTGCCGGACAGGATTGCTGGAAAGTTGATTGATGAACATGATCGATTCCACCGCCCACATCGACCCTGAGGCCATCATCGGTGAGGGCGTCTCGATCGGGCCATACTGCGTGGTCGGCGCCAATGTCACGATCGGCCCGGAATGCCGGCTGGTGTCGCATGTCAACGTAGCTGGCCACACCACGATCGGGGCTGGCTGCGTCATCCATCCCTTCGCCTCGCTTGGCGGACCGCCGCAGGATCTGGGCTATCGCGGCGAGCCGACGCGGCTCGATATCGGCGAACGCTGCACCATCCGTGAATCCGTCACCATGAATGTCGGCACCGTAAAGGGTGGCGGAGTGACGACCGTCGGTGCGCGTGGCTTCTTCATGGCCTACAGCCACGTCGCCCATGACTGCCATGTCGGCAACGACGTGATTTTCGCCAACTCCGCGACCCTCGGCGGCCACTGCGAGGTCGGTGATTTCGTCTACATCGGCGGCCTGTCGGCTGCGCACCAGTTCGTCCGCATCGGTCCGCAGGCGATGGTGGGCGGCGTCTCGGGATTGCGCGGCGACGTCATTCCTTTTGGCATCGTCAGCGGCCAGTTCGCCCATCTCGAAGGCCTCAACGTGATCGGGATGCGGCGGCGGAAATTCTCCCATGCCCGGCTGCAACTGGTGCGCTCGTTCTATCAGGATCTGTTTCATACCCCCGGCGTGTTCGCCGAGCGGCTTGCGCGCGCGCAGCAGCGGGCGTCGGAGGATCCGGCGATCGCGGACATTCTGACGTTCATCGGCGACGGCAAGAAGCGCCCGCTCTGTATGCCGCTGGATATCTACGGGACATCGGAAGGGCGCCCCGGCTCCGGAGACGAATGAGCGCAGCATCGCAGTCTTCGGTGGGGGTGATCGCAGGCGCCGGCAGCCTGCCGTTCGCGGTTGCGGATTCACTGCGCGCGCATGGCCGGCAACCGGCGATTTTCGCTATTCGGGGCTTCTGCGATCCCGCCCGCGTTCAGTCCTACCGACATCATTGGATTGCGCTGGGCCAGGTCGGGCGGCTGACGCGGCTGTTGCGTGCGGAGAACTGCGGTGATGTCGTTTTCATCGGTGCGCTGGTGCGTCCGGCCTTGTCCGAGATTCGGCTGGACTGGGGCACCCTGCGGGTGATTCCCAGCATTGCCGCAGCACTGCGCGGGGGCGACGATCATCTGCTGTCCGGTATCGGGCGGATCTTCGAACAGCACGGATTTCGCCTGCTCGGGATCAAGGACGTCGCGCCGGACCTGTTGATGCCGGAGGGCGATCTTGCGCGCACGGTGCCGAGCGCCGATGATCGTGCCGATATCGAAAAGGGCCTTGCGGCGCTTCATGCCATGAGCCCGTTCGACATCGGGCAGGCGCTGGTGGTGATCGACGGACACGTCGTTGCGGTCGAGGACATCGAGGGCACCGACGGCCTGCTGGCGCGCATTGCCCGTCTGCGCGAGCAAGGGCGCATCCGTGCCAAGTCCGGCCGCGGCGTCCTGGTCAAGGCTCCCAAGACCACTCAGGATCTGCGCTTCGATTTGCCGACCTTTGGTCCGAAAACCGTCGAGGGGGCGATCGCCGCGGGGCTGTCCGGCGTCGCCATGGTGGCGGGCCGGGCGATTGTCGCCGAACCGCAGGACATGATCGCCATCGCCGACAAGGCCGGCCTGTTCGTCACCGGCGTGTTGGCCCGATGACAACGCCGCCGCGCACGATCTTTCTGGTGGCGACCGAAGAGTCCGGTGACCGGCTCGGCGGCCCGCTGATGGCAGCGCTGCGGGCGCGCTGCGTCGGCGACGTGGCCTTCGCCGGCGTCGGTGGTCGCGATATGGTCGCGCAGGGGCTGACCTCGCTGTTTCCGATCGAGGAACTTTCGATCATGGGGTTGGCGGCGATCGCGCGTAAACTGCCGATGATCTTGCGGCGCATCCGCCAGGTCACTGCGGCAGTGCTGAAGGCCAAGCCCGATGTCCTTGTCATCATCGACAGTCCGGATTTCACCCATCGCGTGGCCCGTCGCGTTCGCAAGGCGGATCCGTCGATCCCCATCGTCGACTATGTCTCGCCCTCGGTCTGGGCGTGGCGGCCGGGCCGGGCGCGCGCCATGCGCAGATACGTCGACCATGTCCTGGCGCTGCTGCCGTTCGAGCCGGAGGCTCATCGCACCCTCGGCGGGCCGCCATGCACCTATGTCGGCCATCCGCTGATCCAGCAGCTTGGCACGCTGCGCCCAGATGCGAACGAGCAGCGCCGCCGCGATGCCGCGCCGCCCGTGCTGCTGGTGCTGCCGGGCAGTCGCCGCAGCGAAATCCGTCATCACATGCAGGTGTTCGGCGACACCCTGGGCAGGCTGCGCTCGGAGGGGGTGTCGTTCGATCTGATCCTGCCGACCACGCCGCATCTGCGCGCGACGGTCGAGGCCGCCTTGCAGACCTGGCCGTTGCAGCCGCGGCTGGCGGTCACCGAGGACGAGAAGAAAGCAGCGTTCCGCATCGCGCACGCGGCCCTCGCCAAATCCGGTACCGTGACCCTGGAACTGGCGCTCGCCGGCGTGCCCATGGTCACAGCCTACAAGGGCACCGCGATCGAAGCCTTCGTGGCGCGGCGGATGGTGCGCATCCCGACCGTGATCCTGGCCAATCTGGTCATCGGCGAAGCAGTGGTTCCGGAGTTCATGCAAGAGGACTGCGTGCCGGAAACGCTGGTGCCTGCGCTGCGTGATATTCTCGGCGATACGGCAGCGCGGAGAAAGCAGGTCGAAGCCTTCGGCCGGCTCGATGGCATCATGTCGACAGGGGCGCAGTCGCCGAGCGAACGCTGTGCCGAGATCGTGCTCGCGACCCTGCGTCCGTCCGCGGGCTGATCGTCGTCACGCCTTCCCCTCAAAGCAAAACGGCCGTAGCGATGATCGCTGCGGCCGTTTTGTTGTCGATGTGTCGGTCGATTTACTTGCGCTTGTCGAGCGGAACGTAGTCGCGCGGGCCGGCGCCGAGATAGAGCTGGCGCGGACGCGAGATCTTGTAGTTCGGCTCCTGGATCATTTCGCTCCACTGGCTGATCCAGCCGACCGTGCGCGCCACTGCGAACAGCACGGTGAACATCGAGGTGGGGAAGCCGATCGCCTTCAGCGTGATGCCGGAGTAGAAGTCGACGTTCGGATAGAGCTTGCGCGAGACGAAGTACTCGTCGCTGAGCGCGATCTTCTCCAGCTCCAGGGCGACCTTGAGCAGCGGGTCGTTCTGGTGGCCGGTCGCTTTCAGCACCTCGTGGCAGGTCTGCTGCATCAGCTTGGCGCGCGGATCGTAATTCTTGTAGACGCGATGGCCGAAGCCCATCAGGCGGATCTTGCTGGTCTTGTTCTTCACCGCCTCGATGAATTCCGGAATCTTGTCGACGGTGCCGATTTCCGACAGCATCTGCAGCGCGGCCTCGTTGGCGCCCCCGTGCGCGGGACCCCACAGGCAGGCAATGCCGGCGGCGATACATGCGAACGGATTGGCGCCGGAGGAGCCTGCGCCGCGCACCGTCGAGGTCGAGGCGTTTTGTTCGTGATCGGCGTGCAGGATGAAGATGCGGTCCAGCGCCTTCGCCAGCACCGGATTGATCTCGTAGTCCTCACAGGGCACGGCGAAGCACATGCGCAGGAAGTTCGAGGCGTAGTCGAGCGAGTTCTTCGGGTACACGAACGGCTGGCCGATGGTGTATTTGTAGGCCATCGCCGCCAGCGTCGGCACCTTGGCGATCATGCGCATGGACGCGATCATGCGCTGCTTCGGATCGTTGATGTCGGTGGAGTCGTGATAGAATGCGGCCAGCGCGCCGACCGAGGCCACCATCACAGCCATCGGGTGGGCATCGCGGCGGAAGCCCTGGAAGAAGCGCGCCATCTGCTCGTGAACCATGGTGTGGTTCGTGACGCGGTGGTCGAAATCCTTCTTCTGCTCGGCGTTCGGCAGTTCGCCGTTCATCAGCAGATAGCAGGTTTCCAGGAAGTCGCCCTGGGCCAGCTGCTCGATCGGGTAGCCGCGATACAAGAGCACGCCGGCGTCGCCATCGATGTAGGTGATCTTGGATTCACAGCTCGCGGTCGAGGTGAAACCGGGATCGTAGGTGAACAGGCCCGTCTGGGCGTAGAGCTTGCTGATGTCGATGACATCCGGGCCGACCGACCCGCTGTAAACCGGGAAATCGAAGCTCTTGTCGTCGACCTTGAGCGTCGCCTGCTTTGTATTGGTTGTTGCATCCATCGCGATTGTCCCCGGATGTGATCGTTACTGTGAGACGGGCTCGAGGGGCCTGAAAACGAGGCACGGCGAGCTGGCCGGAAGCGCCGGAATAAATGGGTAGCTCATTGCTGTGTGCGCTGCAAGATGGCCAGAATTGCGCGGCTTTACACCTTAAGTTGAGCCTGGTCCGCCAGTCTTTCAAGGCATTCTGAGCGCCCGATCACCGCCAGCACGTCAAATATACCAGGCGACGTCGTCCGGCCGGTGAGGGCGACCCGCAGCGGCTGGGCGATGGCGCCGAGTTTGAGCTCGCGCTGCTCGGCAAAGGTGCGGACAGCCGCTTCCGTCGCTTCTGCGGTCCAGGGCTCAACCGCCGCGAGTGCCTCCTTGAGCCGTCCCAGCAATTGCCGGGTTTCCGGGGTCAAGATGGCGGCGGCTTTGGGTTCGAGCGCAAGCGGCCGGTCGGCGAAGAGGTAGCCGGCGCTGTCGACGAGTTCCAGCAACGTCTTGGCTCGCTCCTTCAATCCCGGCATGGCCAGCAGCAGCTGCGCGCGTGTGGTCGGGGTCAGCTTGGCCTTGATCGCGTCGCCGGCCGGACTGTAATCCAGCACGTCCTCGAATGCGGCAGCCAGGGTCTCATCATCACTGCTGCGGATGTAGTGGCCGTTGAGATTTTCCAGCTTGGCGAAATCGAACCGGGCAGCGGAGCGTCCGATCGCCGGCAGGTCGAACAGCTCGATCATCTCCTGCGTGGAGAAGATCTCCTGGTCGCCATGGCTCCAGCCGAGCCGCACCAGATAGTTGCGCACGGCCGCCGGCAGGTAGCCCCGGGCACGGTAGGCATCCACGCCCAGCGCGCCATGGCGTTTCGACAGCTTCGATCCGTCCGGCCCATGAATCAGCGGAATATGAGACATGCTCGGCGTGTCCCATCCCAGCGCATCGTAGATCTGCTTCTGGCGCGCGGCATTGATCAGGTGGTCGTCGCCGCGGATGACATGGGTCACGCCCATGTCATGGTCGTCGACCACCACCGCCAGCATATAGGTCGGATTGCCGTCGCTTCGCAGCAGCACGAGATCGTCGAGGTTCTCGTTCTGCCAGACCACGCGGCCCTGGACCTGGTCCTCGATCACGGTCTCGCCGGTCAGCGGCGCCTTCAGGCGAATGGTCGGCTTCATGCTGGCCGGCGCCTCCGAGGGATCGCGATCCCGCCAGCGGCCGTCATAGAGCTTGGCGCGGCCTTCGGCACGCGCTTGCTCCCGCATCTGTGTCAGCTCTTCGGCGGTCGCATAACAACGGTAGGCCTTGCCTGCCGCCAGCAATTGTTCCGCCACCTCGCGATGCCGCGGGGCGCGGGCAAACTGGTAGACCGTCTCGCCGTCCCATTCGATGCCGAGCCATTTGAGCCCGTCGAGGATGGCGCCGATCGCAGGCTCGGTGGAGCGTTCGCGGTCGGTGTCCTCGATCCGCAGCAGCATCTTGCCGCCGCGGCCGCGTGCATACAACCAGTTGAACAGGGCGGTGCGCGCGCCGCCAATGTGGAGGAAGCCGGTTGGCGAGGGAGCGAAGCGGGTGACGATCGGTGCTGTCATTTCGGGCGTTGAATCTCGGTAAGCGGTTATTTGCGGCCATGTACCATAATGGCGGCACCCTGTCTCAGGGCTAATCGTGCCGTCCGCGGGCTAAAATCCGAGAAAATACCGGACTGAACGGCACAATCGGACGCTCCGGCCGTTCGACAAAGCTGCGCGGGCGGGTCGCCCGGCACTTGGCGCGGGGCCGCCGATTTGGCACATAGGGCGCAGCTTGAAAGGACCACGATGACTGACGAATCGACCCCGGACGCAGGCCGCGACTTTATTCGCGATATTGTGGCCGATGACCTTGCGTCCGGAAAGACCAAGGGCGTGGTGACGCGCTTCCCGCCGGAACCCAATGGCTACCTGCACCTCGGCCACGCCAAGTCGATCTGCCTGAACTTCGGCATTGCCGAGGAATTCGGCGGGCGCTGCAATCTGCGTTTCGACGACACCAACCCGACCAAGGAAGAGCAGGAATACATCGACGCCATCCAGCGCGATGTGCGCTGGCTCGGCTTCGACTGGGGCGAGGGCCTGCATTTCGCGTCCGATTATTTCGAGCAGCTCTATGCCTGGGCGCAGGATCTGATCCGCGCCGGCAAGGCCTATGTCGATGATCAGTCCCAGGAGGAGATCCGGCTGAGCCGCGGCACGCTGACCGAGCCCGGCCGCAACAGCCCGTTCCGTGACCGTTCGGTCGACGAGAACCTCGATCTGTTTGCGCGCATGCGCGCCGGTGAGTTTCCGAACGGCGCCCGCGTGCTGCGCGCCAAGATCGACATGGGCTCCGGCAACATCAATCTGCGCGACCCGGTGCTCTATCGCATCCTGCATGCGCATCATCCGCGCACCGGCACGGCCTGGAGCATCTATCCGAGTTACGACTTCGCCCACGGCCAGTCCGACGCCATCGAGCACATCACCCATTCGATCTGCACCCTGGAATTCGAGGATCACCGCCCGCTGTACGACTGGTGCCTCGACAATCTTCCGGTGCCGTCGCGGCCGCACCAGTATGAGTTCGCCCGGCTCAACATGACCCACACCCTGTTGTCCAAGCGGGTGCTGACCGAACTCGTGCGCAGTGGCCATGTGTCCGGCTGGGACGATCCGCGGATGCCGACACTCGCCGGCCTGCAGCGGCGCGGTGTGCCGCCCGCCGCACTGCGCGAATTCGTCAAACGCATCGGTGTGGCGAAGGCCAACAGCACCGTCGACATCGGCATGTTCGATTTCGCCGTGCGCGAAACCCTCAACAAATCGGCGCTGCGCCGCATGGCCGTGCTGCGGCCGCTGAAGGTCGTGCTTGAGAACTATCCGGAAGGCGAGAGCGAAGAACTCGAGGCGGTGAACCATCCCGACGATCCGTCGCAGGGCGTCCGCCGCATCACCTTCGGCCGCGAACTCTATATCGAGCGCGACGACTTCATGGAGAACCCGCCCAAGAAGTTCTTCCGCCTGGCGCCGGGGCGGGAGGTGCGCCTGCGTTATGGATATTTCGTCACCTGCCGCGAGGCGGTCAAGAACGCCGATGGCGAGGTGGTCGAACTGCGTTGCACCTATGACCCGGCCACCAGGGGCGGCAACGCACCCGATGGCCGCAAGGTCAAGGCCACCATGCATTGGGTGAGCGCAGCCGAGGCTGTGCCCGCGGAGGTGCGGCTCTACAATCTGCTGTTCAGCGCCCAGCAGCCGGAGGCCACGAATTTCGCCGCCCAGATCAATCCGGAGTCGCTGGAAACGCTCACCGGCTGCATGGTCGAGCGGGCGTTGGCGACGGACAACACCGACGCTGCCGTGCAGTTCGAGCGCCAGGGCTATTTCTGCCGGGACAAGGATTCCTCGCCCGGCAAGCTGGTGTTCAACCGTACCGTCGGTCTGCGGGACACCTGGGCCAAGGTCGCGGCGGAAGGCTGACCCGCCGCACTTTGGCTTTGAGCTCGTAAAGCTTCGGTCTGGCGCGCGGTTGCGGCTGGTGTAGCATTCTCCCTCCGGGGGGAGCCGTGGCGCCGCACAAGGGCCAGACACGAAGCAGAGCTGAGACCTGGCCGCAGGCCACGCCGGCGCGTGCCCAGGTCCCTGCAAGCTTTGGCGCCTCATGGCCGGCCTGGGCCTCCCATGTGCGGGACTGGATCCGCGCCGAAGCCGGCCCCGGACGGCTGTTGCCATGGGTCCCCGTCGCCTTCGGCGCCGGCATTGCCGTCTATTTCGCCGCCGACCGCGAGCCGGTTGCCTGGGTCACGGCGACGGTGGCCGCAGTCCTCTGCGGCGTCTGCGTGCTGCTGCGCGGACGTGCCGTCTTCCCAATCGCGATCATGGTCGCGGCAATGGCCGCGGGGTTCGCAACGGCGACCTGGAAAACCGCGCCGGTGGCGCACCCGGTGCTGGCGCGGCCGATCAGCGGTGTGACCTTGAAAGGGTTTGTCGAAACTCACGAGGAGCGCGAGCGCACCGATCGTTTTGTGCTGCGCGTCGAGGAAATGGATAGCCCGCGCCAGCAGGCGAAGCTGACGCGGGTGCGGCTGTCGGTCAGGAAGGGTTTGGCGCCCGCCGTCGGCAGCTTTGTCGAGATGAAGGCACGGCTGACGCCGCCGCTCGCACCGCTGCGGCCGGGCAGCTACGATTTCGGTCGCGACCTGTATTTCCAGGGCATCGGCGCCTCCGGTTTCGTGATGGGAGCCATCAAGGCCACCGAAGCGCCGCCCAGCGGAGGCGGGCTGTGGCTGCGTTATGCGGCGACACTGCAGGGTATGCGCGACGCCATCGATGCCCGTATCCGCACTGCGCTGAGCGGCGATTCCCGCGCCATCGCCACCGCACTCCTTGCCGCCGTGACGCCATTACCACGCCGGTGAACGACGCCATGTTCATCTCGGGCCTGGGACACGTGCTGTCGATCTTCGGTTATCACATGGCGGTGGTGGCCGGCATCGTGTTCTTCGCCATGCGGGGCCTGCTGGCGCTGGTGCCGGCGTGGACCGTCTCCGCGCCGATCAAGAAATGGTCGGCGGTCGCGGCCCTGATCGCGGCCGCGTTCTATCTCCTGCTGTCGGGCTCCGAGGTGGCGACGCAGCGCTCGTTCTTGATGACGGCCGTGGTGCTGATCGCGATCATGGTGGACCGGCGCGCCATCACTTTCCGCACACTGGCGATCGCCGCGATGACGGTGCTCGTGCTTGCGCCGCAGGCGCTGGTGCACCCGAGCTTCCAGATGTCGTTTGCCGCGACGCTCGGCCTGGTCGCGCTGGTGGCGAACGGTTTACCGGCGTTGTTTGCAACGTCGGACAATTCCACGGCCACGCGGATCGCGCTGTGGGGCGGACGCGAATTCATGCTGCTGATGCTGGCGTCGCTGATCGCGGGCCTCGCCACCACGCCTTATGCGGCGTTCCATTTCCATCGCATCACGCCCTATGGCGTGCTGGCCAATCTGGCGGCAATGCCGGTGGTCTCAGCGCTGGTGATGCCGGCGGGGCTGCTGGGACTGGTCGCGATGCCGTTCGGCCTCGACGGCGTGTTTTGGCAATTGATGGATGTCGGCATCGGCTGGATGATCCTGGTTGCGCAGTGGGTCGCGGCTTTGCCGGGCGCGGTCGGGCGGATGGCGGCGTTCGGCACCGGGCCACTGCTGGTTGCGACGGTCGGCATGATCATGCTGGGGCTGCTACGGACGCCGCTGCGTTTCGTGGGTCTAGCCGTGATCGCTGTCGCGGCGCTGTGGGCGTTGGCCACGCCGCAGCCAGACATTCTGATCTCGTCGGACGGGCAGAACATCGGCGTGCGTGGCAAGGACGGACGGCTGCATCTGATGCGCATCGGCAAGGATGCTTTCCTGGTCAAGGAGTGGCTCGCGGCGGATGCGGATGCACGCATCGCGACTGATCCGTCCCTGATGGAAGGCGTGTCATGCGACGGCGCCGGCTGCGTGGTCGAGATGCGTGATGGGTCTCTGGTGGCCTTGTCGATCAGGCCGGATGCGTTCGCCGATGATTGCGCGAGAGCAGCGCTTCTCGTCTCCCACGGGCAGCCGCCTGCCGATTGCGCGGCGTACGTGGTCGATCAGGCGCGGTTGCGCCGGTCTGGCTCCCAGGCGCTGCGCCGCAGGGACGGCACCTTCATCGCCGAGGCGCAAAAGCCGGCAGGCCGCGACCGTCCCTGGGCGCCGGCTGTGCCGATTGAGGAGGGGCAGGCGGCAAGCGCACCCAATCGCACCGGCGATCGTCCGGTGGACGTGACACCCGCCGAGAGCGATCGCCTGTCTGACGATTAGCGCGATATCGGGAGCGACGACGAGCCACTGGCAACCTTGAACCGAACGCGCGCAAGAGGCGTCCAATAAATCGCAAGGGATTGCTGTTGAGGATTAATCTTGGATTAACCATCCGAGCCCAGCATCGGCCCATACGCGGCGGAACCGGACAGTGCCGGGCCGGCAGCCGCAGGAACAAAGCCGGCGGCGTAATGCCCGCCGGCTTTTTCTCGGTTCAAAATTCGCTTCAGTAACGCCGGAAGATGCTGACCTGCTTGCCTTGGATGCGCACGCGGTTGGGCGGCGGGATCCGTACCTCATAGGCGGCGTTCGAGGGCTCGAATGCGGTCGAGGTTCCGGTCGACGTCACGTCTGAAATCGGTCGTCAGTCTGACGATCGAAATGCATCGCGAGCGTCGCTGCAAGCGCGATCTCGCGCTGTCGCGTCCTGTAAAGTCCGTAGGCAATCAGTCCGGCGAAAAGTACGGTTATTGTCGTTGTGATCAGAACCAGCCACCCGATCCTGGCAGGATCGTGGATATCGGGGGCATAGATCGGATTTTCGCACGTCGTTTTTCGTGGATAAACTTGGAAGAGTTTTCCCGGACGGTATTCGGTTGACCACGAATTGAAGTTGAGCCGAACCGCTTCGCAAGCAACCATGCCTGTCGTCGTGCGCCGCTCGAACCTGATCACCGCCTCGGTCCATTTGGGATAAAGCGGTCTGTACTTCCTCTTCATTGGAACAGCGGAGATGATGGTTGCAGGGGACGGCGACGTTTCGGCGACGATCTTTTGTGCGTTGATTTGTCTGATGTATGCGGTGCCGCAGGCGATACTTACAATCCCGAACAGGATGACGAGCGTTGTGCACATCAACAAGAATGGCGCATCATCTTCCCGAACCGAGGAGAGAATGCGAAACATTTGGCAGGTCCCTCGCAAGCGAGAGCCACGATCTGCAGCAGCTCTCCGGATCGATCAAATCGTCGTAGTGGCGCGACCCGGTGGATTCTAGGGCCCGACGGTGAATCAACCATTGTTTGATTCTTTGAACCCGGGGGTGTTGCGCGCGGTATCGTTAATGATGGACGGGACAGGCGCTGCGGGCTTGCTGCCGTCGGTCGGCTATGCACACGCGCAAAAAATGCCCGGCGGATGTCATTCCGCCGGGCGATTGTGGGCCGGATAACTTGAGACGCTTCAGTAACGCCGGAAGATGCTGACCAGCTTGCCCTGGATGCGCACGCGGTTGGGCGGCAGGATCCGCACCTCATAGGCGGCGTTCGCCGGCTCCAGGGCGATCGAGGCGCCGCGGCGGCGGAAGCGTTTCAGGGTGGCTTCTTCCTCGTCGATCAGGGCGACCACGATGTCGCCGGTGTCGGCGCCTTCGGTGCGTTGGATCAGCGCCATGTCGCCGTCGAGAATGCCGGCCTCGACCATCGAATCACCGCGGACCTCCAGCGCATAGTGTTCGCCCGAGGCGAGCATCTCAGGTGGTACGTTGATGGTGTGGCTGCGGGTCTGCAGCGCCTCGATCGGCGTACCGGCCGCGATGCGGCCCATCACCGGAATGGCGACCGGACGTCCGCCTTCATCTTCCGAGGTGGAGCGAACCACCCGGCCAAGATTGCCCTCGATGACGCTGGGGGTGAAACCCCGGCGTCCGCCGCCGTTGTTGGCGGCTTGCTCGGGCATCTTGATGACTTCGATCGCGCGCGCCCGGTTGGGCAGGCGGCGAATGAAGCCGCGCTCTTCCAGAGCGGTGATCAGGCGATGAATGCCGGATTTGGAGCGCAGGTCGAGCGCGTCCTTCATCTCGTCGAACGAGGGGGGCACTCCGGCTTCCTTCAGCCGCTCATTGATGAAGCGGAGAAGTTCGTATTGCTTGCGCGTGAGCATCTTACCATTCCCCCAAAATACGGCGCTGTCACAGCCGCAGGTCTGTCAGTTGAGTCTGTCAAGTTGAGTTCAGTCGATCGAGCCGAAGCGCTTAACAGGGACTCGTTCGAAACAAATCATGAACGGACACTATATGTTCCATATGTGTTCCGCAACCTCTTAATTTACGGTCAACAAATCGGAGAATGCCTAGAGGGGAAGCTTAAGGATGAAGCACGATGACCCCGCGGCTGCCGCTGCAGCGAATGGGGGCCGCACGATCAGCGCCTGCGCGGCGGAGAGATTCCCGAGCAGCGAGCTGTCCTGCTTGCTCACCGCGGTCGCGATCGGCAGACCGTCGGAGCGCAGCTCGAGACGCGCGCGCAGGTAATCCTGCCGCTGATCGTTTTCCGGCAGCGGGCCGCCGAGCAGGGCCGCCTCCAGCGGCGGATGAATATCGCTGCGGCCGGAGAGGGCCCGGATCAGCGGCGCCATGAACAGGAAGCCGCAGACATAGGAGGACACTGGATTACCGGGTAGCCCGAGGATGCGCATCGATCCGAGCCGCCCGTGCATCATCGGCTTGCCGGGGCGCAGCGCGATCTTCCAGAACGCCATCTCGACGCCTTCCGCATCGAGCGCGGACTTGACCAGGTCATGATCGCCGACCGAGGCACCGCCGGTGGTCACCAGGATATCCGCGCCGCTGTCGCGCGCGCGCCGGACCGCAGCTGTTGTGGCCTCGAGCGTGTCGCCGACGGTGCCGAGATCGATCGCTTCGGCGCCTTCCGCGCGCGCCAGCGCCTGCAGCGCATAGGCGTTGGACGAGATGATCTGTCCGGGACCAGGCGCGCCGCCGGCCGCGACCAGTTCGTCGCCGGTCGCGAGAATCGCCACCTTGGGACGCTGCCGCACCGGCAGCGTCGTATGATTCATCGAAGCGGCCAGCGACAGCGCGCGGTCGGTCAGGCGCGCCCCACGGTGCAGCAGCACGTCGCCTTCGCGGAAATCGACACCGGCGGGGCGGATGTGGCGTGCCGCAACCGCGCGCTCGTTGACAATGACGATGTCGCCGTCCCGATCGGTGTCTTCCTGTATCACCACCGCGTCCGCGCCGTCGGGAATGACGCCGCCGGTGAAGATGCGGATGGCATTGCCCTGCTGCAGCGTGCCGGTGAAGGGACGGCCCGCGGCGATTTCGCCGGTGACGGTGAGGCGCGCGGGAACTGTGGCGACGTCAGCCGCGCGCACCGCGTAGCCGTCCATCGCCGACATCGGATTCGGCGGCTGGGTCCGCCGCGCCGCGACGTCGCGCGCCAGAACGCGATGGTAGCCTTGTTCGAGCGTGACAGATTCTTCCGGCAGCGGGTCCACGCCGGACACCACCGCGGCGAGCGCATCAGCAACCGGCATCAGCGCCATCGGAAACTCCCGTCAGTCTTGTTTCGTTCTTGTGCGCGCTTTGCCGGTGCGTGAATCACGGGATGTGTCATCATCCGTCATGATGAAGTGCCCGGATTTGCCGCCCTTCTTTTCAATCAGGCGGATGGCCTCGATCCGCGCACCGCGCTCCACCGCCTTGATCATGTCATAGATCGTCAGGCAGGCAACCGAAACCGCCGTCAGCGCTTCCATCTCGACACCGGTCGGGCCGGTCACCTTGACGGTAGCGGTGACGCGGCATCCCGGCAGCTTCTTGTCGGGCGCGATATCGATCGTGACTTTCGACAGCGCCAGCGGATGGCACAACGGAATCAGTTCGGATGTCCGTTTCGCCGCCATGATGCCGGCGATCCGCGCGGTGCCCAGCACATCGCCCTTCGCCGCATTGCCTGACACGATCAGATCGAGTGTCGCCTTGGAGACGATCACATGTCCCTCGGCCACCGCCAGACGCTCGGTCGCGGGCTTGGCCGAGACGTCGACCATGCGCGCCTCACCTTTGGCGTCGATGTGGGTGAGGGCGGTCTGCTTGAATGACTTGCTCGATTTGGCCATGTCAGGTGGTCAATGCGCCGCGGCCGCAGGCTCGCGCGCCAGCAGCGTTCGAGTCGCCGCCGTCACGTCGGCCTGCCGCATCAGGCTCTCGCCGACCAGGAATGTCGACATGCCCACCCGCGCCAGCCGCGCCAGATCCGCAGGGGTGAAGATGCCGCTCTCGCCGACCATGATGCGATCCCCGGGGATCAGCGGCGCAAGTTGTTCGCTGGTGGCGAGGGTGGTCTCGAAGGTGCGCAGGTTGCGGTTATTGACGCCGAGCAGCGGCGAACGAAGCTTCAACGCGCGGTCCAGTTCTTCGCGATTGTGCACCTCGAGCAGCACGTCCATGCCGAGTCCGAGGGCGCTGTCCTCGATGTCCTTCGCCGCGGCATCGTCGAGCGCCGCCAGGATGACCAGAATGCAGTCCGCGCCATGGGCGCGCGCCTCAACCACCTGGTAGGGGTCGTACATGAAGTCCTTGCGCAGCACCGGCAGCGCGGTTGCGGCCCGTGCGGCCACCATGAAATCCAGATGGCCCTGGAACGAAGGCGTATCGGTGAGAACCGAAAGACAGGCGGCGCCGCCGGCTTCATAGGCCTTGGCCAGCACCGGCGGATCGAAGTCGGCGCGGATCAGTCCTTTTGACGGCGAGGCCTTCTTGACCTCGGCGATCAGCGCATAGTCGCCGCGCGCGAGCCTGGCGCGGATGGCGTTGGCGAAACCGCGCGGCGGGGAGGCGGCTTTCGCCGCGGCTTCCACCTCGGCGAGCGGCCGCGCGCGCTTGGCGGCCGCGATCTCCTCGCGCTTGTAAGCTTCGATCTTGGTGAGGATGTCGGACATGACGGTTCCGATCGGGCGTTGCGGATCAGGCGTTGGAGACGGCGATGAGGTGATCGAGCTTTTTCGCCGCCGCGCCGCTGTCGAGCGATTTCCTGCCGATCACAACACCGTCCTTGAGGTTGGCGACCTTGCCGGCAACGACCAGCGTGGCGGCGGCGTTCAGCAGCGCGACGTCGCGGAACGCACTGGGCGTTCCGTCAAGCACCGTCTGCAATGCCTTGGCGTTGTCGTCGGCATTGCCCCCTTTCAGCGCGCCGGCCTCGACCCGGCCGAGGCCGGCCTCTTCGGGCGTCACGTCGAAGGTGCGGATAGCGCCTTTTTCCAACGCTGCGACGAAGGTCGGGCCGGTGAGGGTGATCTCGTCCAGGCCATCGGAGCCGTGCACGACCCAGGCGGATTCGGCGCCGAGATTCTTCAGTACCTGCGCCAGCGGCTGCACCCACTGCCGGGAAAACACCCCGACCATCTGGCGCTTGACCCCGGCCGGGTTGGACAGCGGCCCGAGCAGATTGAAGATCGTGCGCGTCGCCAGTTCAACCCGGGTCGGACCGACGTTCTTCATGGCCGGATGGTGCGCCGGCGCGAACATGAAACCGATACCGGCCTCGCGGATGCAGCGGCTGACATCGGCCGGCGCCAGGTCGATCTTGACGCCGAGCGCGGCCAGGCAATCGGCCGCGCCGGATTTCGACGACAGCGCGCGGTTGCCGTGCTTGGCGACCGGCACGCCGGCGCCGGCCACGATGAAGGAGGCGCAGGTCGAGACATTGACCGAGCCGGACCCGTCGCCGCCGGTGCCGACCACGTCGACGGCGTCCGAGGGCGCCTCGACCGTCAGCATCTTGGCGCGCATCGCAGACACCGCGCCGGTGATTTCGTCGACGGTTTCGCCGCGTACCCGCAGCGCCATCAAAAGGCCGCCCATCTGCGATGGCGTGGCCTCGCCGGACATCATCCGGTCGAATGCGGTTGCGGCTTCTTCCTGGGACAGAACGGCGCCGGTCGCGACCTTGCCGATGATGGCTTTGAGATCATCCATGAGCGTTAATTTGTTTGAGAGGCGGCGCCGGTCGCGATCGCGAACGCAGCCTGATTGATGGTGACGCCGACCTCCGTCTCCAGTTTGGAGATGTACTGGCCGACCCGTTCGTCGCCAAGCGTTTGCTTCAGGGCGTCCTTCAACTTTTTGCTATCCTCGGAGGCGGTGTCGAGTGGCGGCACAGTAATGGCGGTGACGCGGTAGATAAGGGTCTCGGTGCCGCTTCCCTGGGCCTGGCCATAGCCGTCCTTGGCGGTCTTGAACACCGCCTCGACCACGGCTGCCGGCACGTTCTCGACCGTCGCGCCGCGCTTGAATGCGGCGGCGGTCTCGACCTTGATCCCGGCGCTTGTCGCCTCGTCAGCCAGCTTGGCGCCGCCTTCGAGTTTCGCCAGCAGGTCTTTCGCCTTGTCGCGCAGGCGGGTGCTGACCTGATCGTCCTTCCAGCGCGTCTCCACCTGGTCCTTGACCTCGTCGAGATTGCGCTCGCGCGAGGGGATCACGTCGAGCACTTCGTACCAGAGGTAGCCACCGCTGTACTGCTGCGGATCGTTTTCGACATTGACGTTGCTGGCGAACGCCGCTGTGACCACGTCGAAGCCCTGCGGCAATCCGGTGACCGGCTGGCCGTTCGGGCCGCGGCCCGAACGGTCCACCGCATCGATGGTGACGACCTTCAGCCCGACCTTCTGGGCTGCATCCACCACATTGGCGCCGCCGCCACGCTCGTCTTCCATCTTGTTGTAGAGATCGCTGATCGAAGCCCGCGCGCGTTCGGTGGCGATATCGCGCTTGAGCTTGGGAGCGACCAGTTCATAGGCCGGCGTGGTGCCGGGCTCGATCTTGCCGACCTTGAGCAAGGCTGTGCCGAAGCGGCCCTGCACCGGCTGGCTGACCTCGCCGGTGGCCAGCGCGAATGCGGCGTCGGCGATGGCGCTGTCGATCACGGCCGATTTGGCCACCTGCCCGAGATCAACGTCGGTGGCGCTGAGATTGCGTTCCTTGGCGAGGTCCTCGAACGACAAGCCGCCGGTGATCCGATCGCGTGCGGCCTTGGCTTCGTCGGCGTTGGGGAACACGATCTGGGCGATCTGGCGCTTCTCCGGCGTAGAGAGGCTCTCGAGCCGCTCGTTGTACGCCTTCTTGGCGTCTTCGTCGGAGATCGTGGACCACTTCGCGAGTTCGTCGGGCGTCGCGACGACGATGCCGACCTTGCGGTATTCCGGCGCCCGGAACAGCGTCTTGCGATCCTCGAAATAGGTCGCGAGCGTTTCGGGCGAGGGCTGCTCGATGGTGCCGGCCTGCGCCGCGGTCAGCCGGACATAGTCGATCGAGCGCTGCTCGTTCTGATAGTGGTTCAGGATATCGAGCTGGATCTTGGCGGGCTCCAGATTCGCGCTCAGGGTGCCGGCTATCTGCCGGCGCAGCGCCACCCGGCGCTGTTCGGCGATGTAACGCTGTTCGGTGTAGCCGAACTGGCGGATCAGCTGCGCGAAACGCGACGGATCGAATGTACCGGTGGGGCCCCTGAAGTTGGGATCGGTCTGGATCGAGCGGATCACGTCGGCGTCCGACTGTCCGAGGCCCATGCGGCGCGCGCCTTCATCGAGCGAGGCTTCGGCGATGGTCTGCTGCAGCAACTGGCGGTCAACGCCGAATTGGCGGGCCTGCTCCGAGGTCAAAGGGCGTCCGAACTGGCGGCCGATCTGTTGCAGCTTGTCGGTATAAAGCTGGCGGAATTGCTCGGTCGAGATCTCGGTTCGGCCGATCTTGACCAGCGTCGACTGGCCGAAGCCTTTGAAGATGTCGGCAATGCCCCAGACGCCGAAACTGATGATCAGCACCCCCATGACCGTGGCCATAATGGTTTTGCCGAGCCAATTGGATGAGGCCTTGCGCATTCCTCGAAGCATTGAATCCATCTTGTGTTGAGGAGAGGGAACCGGGGCGCGTTATACGCATCACCGTGTTGTATTGCATCATAAAGTGGCCCCCCGGTGCCCGCAACCTCAGCGCGAGGCCGGAAATGGTGCAGGTGTCGCAGGTCGTGCTTGTCAACTGGCGCCGGCTGATCTCCTCTGCTAGCGCAGAAGTGCCAATCGATCGGGAGAACCAATGACCGCTGCCGTGCGTCCGCTGATCGCGGGAAACTGGAAAATGAACGGACTGAAGTCCTCGGCCATTGAACTGGCTGCCATTGCGCAGGGGGGCGACAGCCTGGCGCGCAAGGTCGACCTGATGATCTGCCCGCCGGCCACGCTGCTGTCGCGGGCCGCCGGCATCGTGATGGGGTCGAAAGTGACCCTGGGCGGCCAGGACTGCCATCCGGCCGCCTCCGGAGCCCATACAGGCGATATTTCGGCGGAAATGCTCGCGGATTCAGGCGCGGTTGCGGTCATTGTCGGCCATTCGGAGCGCCGCAGCGACCACGGCGAGACCGATGCCGTGGTCAACGCCAAGGCGCAGGCCGCCTGGCGGGCCGGGCTGCTGGCGATCATCTGTGTCGGTGAGACCCAGGAGCAGCGCGACGCCGGCAAGACCCTTGAGGTGGTCGGGGGCCAGCTGGCGGGCTCGATCCCGGACGGCGCGACCACGGCGAATCTTGTAATCGCCTACGAACCGGTCTGGGCGATCGGCACCGGCCGGACCCCGACAACCAAGGATGTCGAGGAGGTTCATGGTTTTATCCGTAGCAAGCTAACCGAGCGGCTGAACAAGGCCGGGGCGGGGGTGCGCATCCTCTATGGCGGCTCGGTCAAGCCCTCAAATGCGGCGGAACTGATGGCCGTGCCCGAGGTCGGCGGGGCCCTGGTCGGGGGCGCCAGCCTCAAAGCCGCTGATTTCCTTGCGATCGCAACGGCCTGTCCCTAAATGAGGGCACAGGTTCGGCAGCCTCTCTGCCCGGATGCGGGCACGATCCGCATGCAGGCAGGGGTGGCATTCGCCGTTTCCATCGTGTAGACACCGCGCAACTTCAACTCCCGCAAACACCTCTGGCCGCCGTCGTCGCGGTGGAAGCCGTTTGTGACGGAAGGATCCGATGCAGACCGTCATTATCGTCATTCATCTCATGATTGTCGCAACCCTGATCGCCACCGTGCTGCTGCAGCGCTCGGAAGGCGGCGGGCTTGGAATCGGCGGCGGCGGCGGTTTCATGAGCAGCCGAGGCACGGCCAACCTGCTGACCCGGACCACGGCGATTCTGGCGGCCGGTTTCTTCGTCACCAGCCTGTTCCTGTCCTGGCTGGCGAGCTACGAGCGCAAGCCGTCCTCGATCATCAATACCGGCAGCCCGGCTCCGATTTCGGCGCCTGGATCGGCAACTCCGGTCGCTCCGTCCTCGAGCGGCGGTATTCTGGATCAGCTCCAGAAGCAGGATCAGCAGACGCCGCAGGCTCCCCAGGCACCACGTTCGCAATAATGCATTGCTGCTGCGAATTGTCTGCCTCTCGGGCGATCTGAATAGTTCGCCCGAACCCACTGGAATGACTTCGCTTTTGAAGTCACCCACAACGTAGCATTTTGGTCGCGGAAAAACGCGATTCGTTTTGCGAATCGCGTGCGGAGCGTTAAAGGTAAAGTCCCATGGCGCGGTACATTTTCATCACCGGCGGCGTGGTTTCCTCGCTCGGCAAAGGTTTGGCATCAGCGGCTCTTGGCGCGCTGTTGCAGTCGCGAGGCTACAAGGTCCGGCTTCGCAAGCTCGATCCCTATCTCAACCTCGATCCCGGAACGATGTCGCCGTATCAGCACGGCGAAGTGTTCGTGACCGATGACGGCGCGGAGACCGATCTCGATCTCGGTCACTACGAGCGCTTCACCGGCCGTCCGGCGACCAAGCAGGACAACATCACCACCGGCCGCATCTATCAGGATATCCTGACCAAGGAGCGCCGTGGCGATTATCTCGGCGCCACCATCCAGGTGGTTCCCCACGTTACCAACGCCATCAAGGATTTCATCCGCAGCGGTAACGACGACTATGATTTCGTGCTCTGCGAGATCGGCGGCACGGTGGGGGACATCGAGGGCCTGCCGTTCTTCGAGGCGATCCGCCAAATCAAGAACGACCTGCCGCGCGATTCGGCGATCTACATCCACCTGACGCTGCTGCCCTACATTCCGAGCGCGGGCGAACTGAAGACCAAGCCGACCCAGCATTCGGTGAAGGAACTGCGGTCGATCGGCATCCAGCCGGATATTCTGCTGTGCCGCACCGACCGTCCGATTCCGAAGGAAGAGCGCCGCAAGCTTGGCCTGTTCTGCAACGTGCGCGAGACCGCCGTGATCGAGGCGCGCGACGTCGACAACATCTACGGAGTGCCGGAGGCCTATCATGCCGCCGGCCTCGACGACGAGGTGCTGGCGGCGTTCGGCATGGGCGATTCGGCTCCGCCGGTGCTGAAGCGCTGGAACGACATCAATGAGCGTGTCCGCAATCCGGAAGGCCAGGTGACGATCGCGATCGTCGGCAAGTACACCGGCATGAAAGACGCCTACAAGTCGCTGATCGAGGCGCTCGCCCACGGCGGCATCGCCAACAAGGTCAAGGTCAATCTCGACTGGATCGAGAGCGAGGTGTTCGAGAACGAGGACCCGGCGCCGTTCCTCGAACACGTCAACGGCATCCTGGTGCCCGGCGGCTTCGGCCAGCGCGGCGCCGAGGGCAAGATCCGCGCGGCCCGCTTCGCAAGGGAGCGCGACGTGCCGTATTTCGGCATCTGCTTCGGCATGCAGATGGCGGTGATCGAGGCGGCGCGCAATCTTGGAGGCATCTCTGATGCCAACTCCACCGAATTCGGCCCGACCTCGGAGCCGGTGGTCGGCCTGATGACCGAATGGCTGCGCGGCAACGAACTGGAAAAGCGCAGCAACGCCGGCGATCTCGGCGGCACCATGCGCCTCGGTGCCTATCCGGCCGCGCTCAGACGCGGCAGCCGGGTGTCGGAAATCTATGGCAACGCGCTGGAAATCTCCGAGCGCCATCGCCATCGCTACGAGGTCAACACCGCCTACAAGGACCGGCTCGAGCAGCATGGCTTGCGCTTCTCCGGGCTGTCGCCCGATGGTGTGCTGCCGGAAATCGTCGAGTACGAGGACCATCCCTGGTTCATCGGAGTCCAATACCATCCGGAACTGAAGTCGCGGCCGTTCGAGCCGCATCCGCTGTTCGCGTCTTTCGTCCAGGCCGCGATGGTGCAGAGCCGGCTGGTTTGATCAGAGCTCCCGTGAAGTTTTTGGCCTATTAGAAGCGGTGGCGCGATAGCCGGTTTCTCCTTGATCTCGCGCTTTGCTTGCGGTCTGTCTAAGTTCTCGTTAAAGTTGTTGGCCTGTTTTTTTAAACGCTTTTTCTGAAATTCTTTAGAAGGGCGGAGAATGTTCGAATTGCTTCCAGCGCTCGCCAGCTGCCTTGTGTTGCTCGGCGCAGTGCTTGCGATGGTTTCCGTTTGGATTATCCGGCACAGCGATAGAGACAAAAGACGAGATCATCTCGCTCGATCTCTCGTTGCAGCTGGAGTGAGTTTAATCTCGATTGGCGTTGCAGTGTTGATCTATAATTTTACCCTGCGGCGCCAGCAAGATGTGGATGCGTTGGAGCGATTGATGATCGCACAACGTTTCTACTGGGCGACTTTACAGTATGGAACTGTCGCATACCAACTTCGATCGACGCAGTATTATTGCGGCATGGACCCGGATCAAGGTTCCGTGTCAACGAACAGTCATTACGATCGAGGAGCTTGCCGCGAAAGTGCTGAGTTTACTAAGAATACCAGCGCTTTACTTCCGAGAACCGAGTTGATTATGGATCAAGCAGGCAAGAATAGCCATGCTTTCTCCGATTCGGTGAGAATCGCTACGTTTATTATGGATGGCGACATTGCATTGAGAGGGCGTGTTCCAGCCATTATCCAGACAAATCTAGGCGCATACTTGGATCAAAGAAAAAATCCGAATGTACGCGAGAAGTTTCCCAGTGAGTTGCGAGAGCTTCAAGAAAATGCTGAAGCTACAGCGGCCATATTTTGTATCTTTAAAAATGAGATCAAAATTAGCTGGGGCGAATTTGATCGGGTCGTGAAGGAGCTCGAAGCCGGGATATCCGAACCATCGCTTTATCCTGAAGCCGTCCGTGAACGTGCTCAAAAGTCGCCTTTTGCCAAGTCACACTGTGCGAACGTACGCCAAGAGCTTGAGCAGCTACTGCCTGCTACCGGAGGCGGAAATGGCGGCGGGGGCTGAAGTTTAGCCACGATAAGGCATTCATTGATTACTCTTCCATTGACCGGGGAGCCCGCCAGCACGAATAGTGTCGGGGAGGTAAAGCGAACAATCAAATCAGGGAAACAGCCCGATGATGTATGAGATGCGCGTGTATCGTTGTGTGCCGGGACGCCTGCCGGCGCTGCTGAAGCGGTTCGAGACCGTCACGCTGAAGATCTGGGAAAGGCACGGCATCCGTCAGGCCGGCTTCTTCACTACGCTGGTTGGCGAATCCCATCAGGAGCTAACTTACTTCTTGGCATGGGACTCGATGGCTGATCGCGAGAAGAAGTGGGGCGCGTTCATGGCCGATCCGGAATGGATCAGTGCGCGGGCGGAGACTGAGAAAGACGGGCAGATCGTTGGTAATATCGTCAATCAGTTTCTGGCACCGACCGCATTTTCGTCAGTGAAATAAGCCGGCAGGGAACAGGCATTCCGCCAACTCGGTTTGGCGGAGTGCGATCGCAAGAGAGGATATCCCTTGAACGCAAGCGTCACGCCCGCACCCGTCGTCGAGGTCGGCCCGGTCAAGTTCGGCAACGACTTGCCGCTGTCGATTATCGCCGGCCCTTGCGCGCTGGAGAGCCGCGCGCACGCACTCGAAGTCGCGTCCGCGCTGAAGGAGATCGCCGCAAGGCTGAAGATCGGTCTGGTCTACAAGACCTCGTTCGACAAGGCCAACCGCACCAGTGTGTCCGGTGTCCGCGGGATGGGGCTCGAACAGGCGCTGCCGATTTTCGCCGAGATCAAGTCCTCACTCGGGCTGCCGGTGCTGACCGACGTGCATGAAGCGGAGCAGTGCGCCCGTGTGGCGCAAGCGGTCGACGCGCTGCAGATCCCGGCCTTTCTATGCCGGCAGACCGACTTGCTGCTGGCGGCGGCGGCGACCGGCAAGGTCGTCAACGTCAAGAAGGGCCAGTTCCTCGCGCCATGGGACATGGCGAATGTGGTCACCAAATTGACCAGTGGGGGCAACCGCAATGTCATGGTCACCGAGCGCGGCGTCTCGTTCGGCTACAACACGCTGGTGTCCGACATGCGTGCGCTGCCGATCCTGGCCCGCAGCACCGGCGCGCCGGTGATCTTTGATGCGACACATTCGGTGCAGCAGCCGGGCGGCAAGGGCGGCTCAACCGGCGGCGAGCGCGAGTTCGTGCCGGTGCTGGCGCGTGCCGCGGTCGCAGTCGGCGTTGCCGGCGTCTTCATCGAAACCCATCCCGATCCCGACCGCGCCCCCTCGGACGGCCCCAACATGGTGCCGCTCAACGAGTTCGAAGGACTGGTGAAGACGCTGATGGCGTTCGATCAGCTCGCGAAGGGCAAAATCTAGAACTCAGCCCCGGCCACGATAGGGCGCCACGCCCTGGTCCGGCAGCCACAACCCTTTCGGCAGTTTGCCGGTCTGCCAGAACACATCGATCGGGATGCCTCCGCGCGGATACCAGTAGCCGCCGATGCGCAGGTAGCGTGGCTTGATCTCGGCCACCAGCCGCTTGCCGATCGCCACCGTGCAGTCCTCGTGGAATGCGCCGTGGTTGCGGAAGCTGGTCAGATAGAGCTTCAGCGATTTGGATTCGACCAGCCACTGTCCGGGAACAAAATCGATCACGATATGGGCGAAATCCGGCTGCCCGGTGACCGGGCACAGCGAAGTGAATTCCGGCGCCGTGAAGCGGACCAGATAGTCGGAGCCGGCCTGCGGATTGGGAACACGGTCGAGCCGCGCCTCGTCCGGGGACGCCGGGATTTTGGCGTCCTGGCCGAGCTGCAGGGGCGGGGGCGATTTTCTGGGCATAATCAACAATCTCCGTGGCGATCCTGATAGCGAATCCGGGCCGCCGGGTCACCTGTCCAGAGCGTTTGGGTTCGGCCTTTTCCGACCGCGGGGCTTCCTGTAGAAGCACCCCATCTTTTACCCCCGCAGCCATGAAGGGACCTCCATGACCGCCATTATCGACATTATCGGCCGCGAAATCCTCGACAGCCGGGGCAATCCCACCGTGGAAGTCGACGTGGTGTTGGAGGACGGCTCGCTCGGGCGTGCGGCAGTGCCGTCGGGCGCGTCCACCGGCGCCCATGAGGCGGTCGAACTGCGCGACGGCGACAAGGGGCGTTATCTCGGCAAGGGCGTGCAGAAGGCCATCGCCGCCGTGAACGGCGAGATTCTCGAGGCCATCGGCGGCATGGACGCCGAGCAGCAGGTGCTGATTGACGAGACTCTGATCGCCCTCGACGGCACGCCGAACAAGAGCCGGCTCGGCGCCAACGCGATCCTCGGCGTGTCGCTGGCGGTTGCGAAAGCTGCGGCCGAGGCCAGCGACCTGCCGCTCTATCGTTATGTCGGCGGCACTTCGGCGCGCACCCTGCCGGTGCCGATGATGAACATCATCAATGGTGGCGTTCACGCCGACAATCCGATCGATTTCCAGGAATTCATGATCATGCCGGTCGGCGCCAAGAGCTTCGCCGAGGCCCTGCGCTGCGGTTCGGAAATCTTCCACACCCTGAAAGGTGAGCTGAAGAAGGCCGGCCACAACACCAACGTCGGCGACGAGGGCGGTTTCGCGCCGAACCTGCCGTCGGCGGATGCCGCGCTCGAGTTCGTGATGGAGGCCATCGGCAAGGCCGGCTACAAGGCGGGACACGACGTCATGCTGGCGCTGGATTGCGCCTCCACCGAGTTCTTCAAGGACGGCAAGTACGTCTATGGCGGGGAGAACAAAACCCGCAGCCGCTCCGAGCAGGCGAAGTATCTGGCAGACTTGGTGGCGCGCTACCCGATCGTTTCGATCGAGGACGGTATGTCCGAAGACGACATGGACGGTTGGAAGGAACTGACCGACCTGGTCGGCAGCAAGTGCCAGCTGGTCGGCGACGACCTGTTCGTGACCAACGTGACCCGGCTCGCCGACGGCATCAAGAACGGCCGCGCCAATTCCATCCTGATCAAGGTCAACCAGATCGGCACCCTGACGGAGACGCTGGCGGCGGTCGAGATGGCCTACAAGGCCGCCTATACAGCGGTGATGTCGCATCGTTCCGGCGAGACCGAGGATTCCACCATCGCTGATCTCGCCGTCGCCACCGGCTGCGGACAGATCAAGACCGGGTCGCTGGCGCGCTCCGACCGCACCTCGAAATACAACCAGCTGCTGCGCATCGAGCAGGAACTGGGAACCCAGGCGCGTTATGGCGGCCTTGCGGCGATCAAGGGGGCGGAAGCCCGGGTCAAGGGCTGAACCCGGGTTGTTAGCTAGATCGTTTCTTGGTGTCGGTGGCGGTATCAGCTGGTATAAATCGCCCCGACTGAATTGACCGGTCGGCGTCCGCGCCGGCCCAACCACGGTGGAATATCATGGATCAGACGGCCGTCCCTGACTTGGCTGACCGTATCGGCAGCACCAAGGCTCTGATCGACTACGTCGCCGGATCGATCGACAAGGCGACCTTTGTCGAGAAGCCGTTCTATCATCTGGAATTCGATCACGTCTTCCCGGAGAACGTCTATTCCGCGATGCTGGCGGCGATGCCGAACGCGACGGACTATCGTCCGATGCACGGCCGCAGCCGCGCCCAGGATCTCACCGACGGCACCCACACCCGGGTGAAGATCGATCTGTTTCCCGAATACATTCGCCATTTGCCGCGCGACAAACTCACGGTCTGGAGCGTGGTCGGCGCCACGTTGTGCTCGGAGCCGGTGAAGGACGCTTTCCGGCGCAAGCTCGCGCCGGGCCTGGAAAAGCGTTTCGGCAAGGGTTTCGCCTCGGTCGGAATGTATCCGATCCCGATCCTGACCCGGGACATTCCCGGCTACAGCATCCCGCCGCATACCGACACGCGCTGGAAGGGCATTACCGTCCAGCTCTATCTGCCGAGCGACAACGCCAACACCGACATCGGCACCATTTTCCACGACGTGCTGCCGGATGGCAGCAAGCCGAAGACCGCGCAGATGAAGTTCGCCCGCAACTCGGGCTATGCCTTCGCGGTGGGGACGGACACTTGGCATTCCGCCGATCCCGTCCACAACCGCGTCAAGACCCGCGACAGCATCCTGCTGACCTATTTCGTCGATGCCGGACCGCTCAAGGTGCTGCGCAACCGCGGCAAGCGTTTTGGCAACTTCCTGCTCAACGAGGTCCGCAGCCGGACCTGAGGGATGACAGGCGGGGTGACGGCGGGCCGGGCCTGCCGGTGACTTTGCCGCTGACATTGATGTGATCATACCGAGGGTGTGATCACAGGTTTTCGATCAGCCGACGCGCGCGGTTCATAAAGCCTTAACTAGGCCGTTGCATCGTGCGGATATGGTTTCCCGCACCCGCCTCAAAGCGATCATGACCGGGCTCGCCCTCTATACGATGGCGGCGGCGATGATCGCGTATTTCGGCGTCAACGCCTACACCGGCAAGTACGGCCTGACGGCGCGGGTCGAACTCGATCAGGAAATCATCGCACTCACCAACGAGCTTGCGCGCCTGAAAAAGGAGCGCGCGGATGCCGAGCAGCGGGTCTCGCTGCTGCGCTCCGATCGCGTCGATCCCGACATGTTGGACGAGCGTGCGCGTTTTCAGCTCGACTACGTCCACCCGCGCGATCTCGTGCGCATCGTCGCGCACTGAGTTTTCTTGTTTTAGATTTCAAGTTTTTTAAATTTCAAAAAGCGGGCCGGTTGCTTGCGCAAAGTTTCGCTGGTTTCGCTGCAGTGCGAGATGATGGCGGTTTTGACGCCACATCATGCGGCATCAAACCTCGATGCAAACCTTCCACCCCGGTTTGAGTTAAGGTAGAGAGGTCGCTCCACTCTCATCTTCTCTCACCCGGATTAATCATGGCCGCTGCCAAGAAAAGCGTCGCTCAGGAGGCGGGGAACGGTGCCCGCTCGATCTCAGACATCAAGTTCACCAAAGAGCAGGAGTTGAGCGCGCTGCGCGAGATGCTGCTGATCCGGCGGTTCGAGGAAAAAGCCGGCCAGCTTTATGGCATGGGAGCGATCGGCGGGTTCTGCCACCTCTATATCGGCCAGGAAGCGGTCGTTGTCGGCATGCAGATGGCGCTGAAGTACGGCGACCAGGTGATCACCGGCTACCGTGATCACGGTCATATGCTGGCTTGCGGCATGGACGCCAAGGGCGTGATGGCGGAATTGACCGGACGCCGCGGCGGCTATTCGAAGGGCAAGGGCGGCTCCATGCACATGTTCAGCAAGGAGAAGCATTTCTACGGCGGCCACGGCATCGTCGGCGCCCAGGTGTCGCTCGGCACCGGTCTCGCCTTCGCCAATCGCTATCGCGGCAACGACAATGTCAGCGTGGCGTATTTCGGCGACGGCGCCGCCAACCAGGGCCAGGTCTACGAAAGCTTCAACATGGCCGAGCTGTGGAAGCTGCCGGTGATCTATGTGATCGAGAACAACCGCTACGCCATGGGCACCTCGGTGTCGCGCTCCTCGGCGCAGCAGGATTTCTCCAAGCGCGGCGTGTCGTTCAACATCCCGGGCGAGCAGGTCGACGGCATGGACGTCCGCGCGGTCAAGGCCGCAGGTGAGGCGGCCGTCGCCTGGTGCCGCGAGGGCAAGGGTCCCTTCATCCTCGAGATGCAGACCTATCGTTATCGCGGCCACTCGATGTCCGATCCGGCGAAGTATCGCACCCGCGAGGAAGTCGAGAAGGTCCGCCACGATCAGGATCCGATCGAGCAGGTCCGCAACCGCCTGCTGGAAATGAAAGTCAGCGAGCAGGATCTGAAGGTGATCGACGCCGAGGTGCGCGAGATCGTCAACGCCGCCGCCGACTTCGCGCAGAGCGATCCGGAGCCGGATGCGTCCGAGCTCTACACCGACATCTACCGCTGAGAGTTCTGGAGCACCCATGCCAATTCAAGTTCTGATGCCCGCGCTCTCGCCGACCATGGAGAAGGGCAACCTCTCCAAATGGCTGAAGAAGGAAGGCGAAACCATCAAGTCCGGTGACGTCATCGCCGAGATCGAAACCGACAAAGCCACGATGGAAGTCGAGGCCACCGACGAGGGCACCCTCGGCAAGATTTTGATTCCCGAAGGCACCGCCGATGTGGCGGTGAACACTCCGATCGCCATGATCCTGGGCGAAGGCGAGAGTGCCTCGGACCTCGGCAAGGCGGAGGCCGCTGCGCCGGCGCCCAAGGGAGCTGAAAAACCGGCCGAGGCTAAGGCTGAAGCTCCGGCCCCGGCGGCCGACAAGCCGGCATCCGCGCCGGCAGCTGCTGTTACGGTCGCGCCCGATCCGGATATCCCGGCCGGCACCGAGATGGTGACCATGACCGTGCGCGAAGCGCTGCGCGATGCCATGGCCGAGGAAATGCGCCGCGATGGCGACGTATTCGTGATGGGTGAAGAGGTCGCCGAGTATCAGGGCGCCTACAAGATCACCCAGGGCCTGCTGCAGGAGTTCGGCGACCGGCGGGTGATCGACACCCCGATCACCGAGCACGGCTTTGCCGGCGTCGGTGTCGGCGCGGCGTTTGCCGGGCTGAAGCCGATCGTCGAGTTCATGACCTTCAACTTCGCCATGCAGGCGATGGACCAGATCATCAACTCCGCCGCCAAGACGCTGTACATGTCCGGTGGCCAGATGACCTGCTCGATCGTGTTCCGTGGCCCCAACGGCGCCGCGGCCCGCGTCGCCGCCCAGCACAGCCAGGACTATTCGGCCTGGTTCTCCAACATTCCCGGCCTCAAGGTGGTTTCGCCATATTCGGCTGCGGACGCCAAGGGACTGTTGAAAGCAGCGATCCGCGATCCCAATCCGGTGATCTTCCTGGAAAACGAAATCCTCTACGGCCACACCGGCGAGGTGCCCAAGCTCGACGACTATGTGCTGCCGATCGGCAAGGCGCGGATCGCGCGGGCTGGCCAGCACGTCACCATCATCTCCTGGTCGCACGGCATGACCTACGCGCTGAAGGCTGCCGATGAACTCGCAAAGGAGGGCATCGAGGCCGAGGTGATCGATCTGCGTACGCTGCGTCCGCTCGACACCGACACGCTGGTCGCCTCCGTCAAGAAGACCGGACGCGCCGTCACGGTGGAAGAGGGCTGGGCGCAGTCCGGCGTCGGTGCTGAGATCGCTGCGCGGCTGATGGAGCACGCGTTCGATTATCTCGACGCTCCGGTGGCCCGGGTCTCCGGCAAAGATGTGCCGATGCCATATGCGAACAATCTCGAAAAGCTGGCGCTGCCGTCGGTGGCCGATGTCGTCGCCGCGGCCAAGGCCGTTAGTTACCGCTGAAAGAGCAGGGCTTCCCAATGCCGATCAATATTCTGATGCCTGCTCTTTCCCCGACCATGGAAAAGGGCAATCTCGCCAAGTGGCTCAAGAAAGAGGGCGACAAGGTCAAGTCCGGCGACGTTATCGCCGAGATCGAGACCGACAAGGCGACGATGGAAGTCGAAGCCGTGGACGAAGGCACCATTGCGAAAATCCTGGTGCCGGAAGGCACCGCGGATGTGCCGGTCAACGACGTGATCGCAGTGCTTGCGAGCGAAGGCGAGGACGTCAAGTCCGCGGCCTCCGCATCGGCTGCGCCGGCGCTTGCGAAGGCAGAAGCGCCGAAGGCTGAATCGCCGAAAGCGGAGGCTCCGAAAGCTGCCCCCGCCGAAGCGCCGAAACCGGCTCCCGCACCTGCACCTCAGGCGGCGGCCGCGTCCGCACCTGGCCAGCGGGTGTTCTCGTCGCCGCTGGCACGCCGGCTCGCCAAGGAGTCCGGCCTCGATTTGTCGCGGGTGACCGGCAGCGGTCCGCACGGCCGTGTGGTCGCGCGCGATGTCGAGAGCGCCAAATCCGGTCAGGGCCTCAAGCCGGCCGCTGCGGCAGCACCTGCCGCCGCCGGCGTGTCGGCGCCGCCACCGGCGGGGCCGACGGATCAGCAGATCCGCGCGCTGTTTGCTGAAGGCAGCTATGAGGTCGTGCCCCACGACAACATGCGCAAGGTCATCGCCCAGCGCCTGACCGCGGCCAAGCGCGACATCCCGCATTACTACCTCACCACCGACTGCGACATAGGCAAGCTCTTGGCGGCGCGCGAGGAGATCAATGCGGCGGCACCGAAGGACAAGGACGGCAAGCCGGCCTACAAGATCTCGGTCAACGACTTCGTCATCAAGGCGCTTGCAGTGGCGCTGCAGCGTGTGCCCGATGCCAACGTAACCTTCACCGAGAGCGCGATGCTCAAGCACAAGGTCTCCGACATCAGCGTCGCCGTCTCGATCCCGAGCGGACTGATCACGCCAGTGATCCGCAACGCCCACCTCAAGCCGGTGTCGGTGATCTCGGCCGAGATGAAGGACTTCGCCGCCCGCGCCCGCGCCCGCAAACTGAAGCCCGAAGAGTATCAGGGCGGCACCACGGCGGTGTCCAATCTCGGCATGTACGGCATCAAGGACTTCACCGCGGTGATCAATCCACCGCAGTCGTCCATTCTCGCCGTTGGTGCCGGCGAGGAGCGGGCGGTGGTCCGCAACGGCAAGATCGAGATCGCCAACATCATGAGCGTGACGCTGTCGTGCGATCACCGTGCCATGGACGGTGCGCTCGGCGCCCAGCTGGTCAGCGCGTTCCGCGGTCTGATCGAAAACCCGATCATGATGGTGGTGTGATCTCTCACACCACTCTCGTCGCTTTCGCCTCCCAAATCTTTTCAGACAGAGATCCATGCAATGGCTGATACATCCTTCGACGTCGTCATCATCGGCTCGGGGCCAGGTGGTTATGTCGCGGCCATTCGCGCGGCCCAGCTCGGTTTCAAGACGGCGATTGTCGAGAAGCAGTATCTCGGCGGCATCTGCCTGAACTGGGGCTGCATCCCGACCAAGGCGCTGCTGCGCTCGGCTGAAATCTATCATTACATGCAGCACGCCAAGGATTACGGCCTCTCCGCCGACAACATCTCCTATGATCCAAAGGCGGTGGTGCAGCGCTCCCGCGGCGTTGCCGCGCGCATGAACAACGGCATCAGCTTCCTGATGAAGAAGAACAAGATCTCCGTGATCTGGGGCGAAGCGTCGATCGACGCGCCCGGCAAATTCACGGTGAAGGCGTCGGGTGTCGAGGCGCCGAAGGGCGCGCTGGGCGCCGGCAGCTATCAGGCCAAGCACATCATCCTGGCCACCGGCGCGCGGCCGCGGGTCCTGCCGGGGCTGGAGCCGGACAAGAAACTGGTCTGGACCTACTTCGAGGCGATGGTGCCGGAGAAGATGCCGAAGTCGCTGCTGGTGGTCGGCTCCGGCGCGATCGGCATCGAGTTCGCCTCGTTCTTCCGCACCATGGGCGCGGAGGTGACGGTGGTCGAGGTGCTGCCGCAGGTCTTGCCGGTGGAGGATGCCGAGATTGCCGCGTTCGCGCGCAAGGCGTTCGAGAAGCAGGGCATCAAGATCCTCAGCGGCACCAAGGTGACCAGGCTCGACAAGAAGAGCGACAGCGTGGTGGCGACGCTGGACGACGGCAAGGGCAAGCCGCAGACCGTCGAGGTCGACCGGGTGATCTCCGCCGTCGGCGTGGTCGGCAACATCGAAGGCCTCGGGCTGGAAAAACTCGGCGTCAAGACCGATCGCGGCTGCGTGGTGATCGACGGTTATGGCAAGACCAACGTGCCCGGCATCTACGCCATCGGCGACGTCGCCGGCCCGCCGATGCTGGCGCACAAGGCCGAGCATGAAGGCGTGATCTGCGTCGAGGCCATCAAGGGCCTGCATCCGCACGCCATGGACAAGCAGCTCATTCCCGGCTGCACGTATTGCCATCCGCAGGTTGCCTCGGTCGGCCTGACCGAAGCCAAGGCCAAGGAAAGCGGCCGCGAAATCCGCGTCGGCCGTTTCCCGTTCATCGGCAACGGCAAGGCGGTTGCGCTCGGCGAGGATCAGGGTCTGGTCAAGGTCATCTTCGACAAGAAGACGGGTCAATTGCTCGGCGCCCACATGGTCGGCGCCGAAGTCACCGAATTGATCCAGGGTTATGTGGTCGCCATGAATCTGGAGACCACCGAGGAAGAGCTGATGCACACGGTCTTCCCGCATCCGACGCTGTCGGAGATGATGAAGGAAGCCGTGCTGGATGCCTACGGCCGCGTGCTGAACATGTGATGCGCGAGGCGGATGAGCATCGTGTCATCTGCCTGCGAAGCAATCACGCCAGTTTCGAATTCCGACTTGCTGTCTCCCGTGTTGACCGGAAGGTGATGGAAGAATACGCCAGTCGCGCGCATCGTCGCCCTCGTGAGCGGTGCTCCATCGCAAAGCCTGTAGCGGGCCTCTTGGTGTCGCGTGCTGAATATTCAGCCACCGGAATTTTCTGACTAACAAATCATCGGCCTTCATCACGTTTGCGTAACCCTGCGTCGCTGCGCGGCTTGTCGCAGGTGACGGCAAACGATCGCGACCTATCTCCGCAGGGAGCACGCAGCGCATTTGGCGCGTGCGGTTCGACCAGAGACCATCACGCATGTGCGAGATGGGAAGCCGGAGATCAATCATGAAAAGCAAAATACTTTTAGCCCTTGGGGCGGCTGCGATGGTGGCCGTGACAGCGCAAACCGCAGGTGCGACGGAAAACCGCGATCCGCATAAGCTCACGCGTCATCATGTATCGCGCAGCGCCGCCGTGTCGGACGCGCGTGCGCGCGCCGCCTACGACGAATGGCGTCCCGCCGCGCCGCGTGCGGCGCTTGACGAGGCGGCGCGCTATCGCAATACGAGCCCGATGCCGGCGGGACACTGATCCACCTGATCCGTCAATGTGGATCGCAACGGCCGGCCCGCACAGCCGGCCGTTTTATTTTGCGGTGTATTTCGGCGCGGCCGCCGGCGGATCGGCTGTCGACTCGCGCCGGCTGCGTTACTCTTTGAGTCGGCCAACTCTTCAGGCAGCAGTCTTTTTGGGGGACATCGCATGAACGAAGCGCAAGCCTTTCTCAGCCAGCCGGGCGTCGGGTTTTTCACCATGATCCTGATCGGCGCGATCGCCGGATGGATCGCGGAGCGGGCGACCTCGTCCAACCACGGTATCCTGACCAACATCCTGGTCGGCGTGGCCGGCGCCTTTGTCGGTGCCAAGCTGGCGGAAATCGCCCAGGTGCCGGTGTTCGGCTTCTGGCGCACGCTGATTTCGGCATCGGTCGGCGCCATCATCATTCTCTTTGCCTGGCGCGCCCTGCGTCGCTGAACCTTTCAACGCGGCCGCCGACGTAACCTGAGAAAGCCGCGGAGGGGTGGCGTACAGGGTTGCTCGGCGGCAACGGTTGTTGCGTGTGTGCAACACTGATTGAACATTTAACCTTGGGCCGAGCTAGCCCTTGTGTCCGCCGCGATTTAGCCACACCCCTCCATGACTCCGTAAGTGCAGGCCAGATGCCGCAATAACAACCAGCACTGTGGAACATCCTTCCAGTAAGGGATCACCACGGGGATTGGGCGGGATGGTCGGGGAGACAGGCGTGGGATGGACGCGAAGACCGACATCAAGAGCCGGCTGCCAAGCCGTCATGTGACCGAGGGCCCGGAACGGGCGCCGCACCGGTCCTATCTCTACGCCATGGGCCTGACCACGGCCCAGATCCGCCAGCCGTTTGTCGGCGTTGCCTCCTGCTGGAATGAAGCCGCCCCCTGCAACATCTCGCTGATGCGCCAGGCGCAGGCGGTGAAGAAGGGCGTGTCCGCCGCCGGTGGCACCCCGCGTGAATTCTGCACCATCACCGTCACCGACGGCATCGCCATGGGCCATGACGGCATGCGTTCGTCGCTGCCGTCGCGCGAATGCATCGCCGATTCGGTCGAGCTGACCATCCGCGGCCATTCCTATGACGCCCTGGTCGGGCTCGCCGGCTGCGACAAGTCGCTGCCGGGCATGATGATGGCCATGGTCCGGCTCAACGTGCCGTCGATCTTCATCTATGGCGGCTCAATCCTGCCCGGCAATTTCCGGGGCCAGCAGGTGACGGTTCAGGACATGTTCGAGGCGGTTGGCAAGCACTCGGTCGGCCAGATGTCGGACGAGGACCTCGACGAGCTCGAGCGGGTGGCCTGTCCGTCGGCCGGGGCCTGTGGCGCCCAGTTCACCGCCAACACCATGGCGACCGTCTCCGAAGCCATCGGCCTGGCCCTGCCGTATTCGGCCGGCGCGCCGGCGCCTTATGAAATCCGCGATTCCTTCTGCATGGCCGCCGGCGAGCAGGTGCTGCAGCTGATCAAGGCCAATATCCGCCCCCGCGACATCGTTACCCTCAAGGCGCTGGAGAACGCCGCCGCCGTGGTCGCTGCCTCCGGTGGGTCGACCAATGCCGCCTTGCATTTGCCGGCGATCGCCCACGAGGCCGGCATCAAGTTCGACCTGTTTGACGTGGCCGAAATCTTCAAAAAGACACCATATGTCGCGGATTTGAAGCCGGGCGGCCGTTATGTCGCCAAAGACATGTTCGAAGCTGGTGGCATACCGCTTCTGATGAAAACATTGCTCGATCACGGCCATCTTCACGGCGACTGCCTGACCGTCACCGGCCGGACCATTGCCGAGAATTTGAAAACCGTGAAATGGAATCCGCATCAAGATGTGGTCCGTCCGGCGGACAAGCCGATCACCGTGACCGGTGGCGTTGTCGGGCTGAAGGGAAATCTCGCTCCAGAAGGGGCGATTGTTAAAGTCGCGGGCATGTCCAACCTGAAGTTCACTGGACCCGCCCGCTGCTTTGACCGCGAAGAGGACGCGTTCGAGGCGGTGAAAAAGAAGACGTACAGGGAAGGTGAGGTCATCGTCATTCGCTATGAGGGGCCGCGAGGCGGTCCCGGCATGCGCGAAATGTTGTCGACCACCGCCGCGCTGACCGGGCAGGGCATGGGCGGCAAGATCGCCCTGATCACCGATGGCCGGTTCTCTGGCGCGACCCGCGGCTTCTGCATCGGCCATGTCGGGCCGGAAGCCGCTGTGGGCGGCCCGATCGCCTTGCTTCGCGACGGCGATATCATTGAAATCGATGCCGACGTCGGCACCCTGAATGTCAGGCTGTCGGACGCGGAATTGGCACAGCGCAAGGCGGCCTGGCAGCCGCGCGAGACCAATCATACATCGGGAGCCCTTTGGAAATACGCCCAGCAGGTGGGATCGGCCGTCGGCGGCGCAGTCACGCACCCCGGCGGGGCCCACGAGAAACAGCAATATGCGGATATCTGACCATATCGCCATCGGCCTGGTAGTCGGTGTTTTCGCGGCGCCCGCGTTTGCCTTCGAGGGCACGGCCGTCACCGGCGCGGATGCCGCACTCCCGGTGGTCTCTGCCACGCCGAACGCGGCTGCGGCCCTGAAGAAAGCCATTCCGCCCACGTCGGCGCTGACGTCGCTGCAGTACGCCGCCGAAGGCGGCCATCCGGTGGCCCAGTGGAAGCTCGGCCAGATGTACGCCAACGGCGACGGCGTCACCCAGGACAACCTGCGGGCGTTCGATTACTTCAGCAAGATCGCCAACGCCCACGCCGAAGATAATCCGTCGGCGCCACAGGCCTCCATCGTCGCCAACGCCTTTGTGGCGCTCGGCCGCTATTATCTGGACGGCATTCCCAACACCCGGGTGAAGTCCGATCCCGAGCGCGCGCGGGAGATGTTCTCCTACGCGGCGTCCTACTTCGGCAACGCCGAGGCCCAGTACAATCTGGCGCGGCTCTATCTCGACGGCGTCGGCATCCCGCGCGATCCGAAGTACGGGGTGCGCTGGCTTGGCCTCGCGGCCCAGAAGGGCCAGCACCAGGCCCAGGCCCTGCTGGGGCAGATGCTGTTCAACGGCGTCAACCTGCAGCGCCAGGCGGCGCGCGGCCTGATGTGGCTGACGCTCGCCCGCGACAGCGCAGCCACCGACGAGACCTGGATCAAGGAAAGCTACAACGCGGCGCTGTCCAAGGCCTCCGAGAACGACCGCGCCATGGCCCTGCAGATGCTCGAGCGCTGGGTCCAGGGCCGCCGGGACTGAGCCGAAGCCTCAGGCCGCTTCCAGATCGAGGTCGATCCACACGGGCACGTGGTCTGACGGCTTGTCCCAGCCGCGGGTGTGTTTGTCGATTCCGACCGCAGTCAGGTGGTCGCTGGCCTGCGGCGACAGCAGCAGGTGGTCGATCCGGATGCCGTTGTTCTTCTGCCAGGCACCGGCCTGGTAATCCCAGAACGTATACTGTCCGGGCTCGTCGCTGACCGCGCGCAGCGCGTCGGTGAGTCCAAGATCCAGCAGCGCCTGGAAGCGCTCCCGTGTGGTCGGCAGGAACAGCGCGTCGTTGGCCCAGGCGGCCGGGTTGTGCACGTCACCCGGCTGCGGAATGACATTGTAATCCCCTGCAAGAACGAACTTCTCTTCCGCTTTAAGATGCTTCTTCGAATACTCAAGAAGCCGCGACATCCATTTGAGTTTATAGGGGTATTTTTCCGTGTCGACGGGGTTCCCATTGGGCAGATAGAGGCAGCCGACCCGCAAGGTCCCGCCCTTCACCGACACGACGCCCTCCAGAAAGCGGGCGTGCACATCCTCCGGATCGCCGGCCAGTCCGGGGGTGGTTTCATCGAACGGCAGCTTTGAGAGCAGCGCCACGCCATTGAAGGTCTTCTGGCCGTGGGTGACCACATTGTAGCCCAGCGCCTCGATCGGCTCGCGCGGGAACGCCTCGTCCTGGCACTTGATCTCCTGCAGGCAGACGATGTCCGGCGAGGTCTCCTTCAACCAGGTCACCAGATGGTCGATCCGCTGGCGGATGGAGTTCACGTTCCAGGTGGCTATGCGCATGGGGGTCCAACGTCAGCGGGCTAGTCGTGCGTTCGGGGACGGCTTTTATACCGCATCGGCCGCGCGGTTGGCGCGGCGTTACCCACGTTCCCCACACATTCCGCAGCAAGAGATTGCCGCTGGAAACGACCCCCCGGCGCCTCAGACGGCCCGGTCCGGGAACAGTGCGCGCAGGCCCTCGGTCGAGGCCTTGGCCACGCCCCGTTCGGTGATCAGACCAGTGACGAGGCGGGCGGGGGTGACATCGAAGGCCGGGTTGCCCGCGGGCGAGGTGTCCGGCGAGATCCGCACCTGGGTGATTTCGCCCGACGCGGTCTTGCCCCAGACCAGCGACACCTCGTCGGCCGAGCGTTCCTCGATCGGGATGGTCATTCCGTCGGAGATGGTCCAGTCGATGGTCGGCGAGGGCAGCGCCACATAAAACGGCACGCCGTTGTCGTGGGCAGCCAGCGCCTTGAGGTAGGTTCCGATCTTGTTGCAGACGTCGCCATTGGCCGTGACGCGGTCGGTGCCGACAATCACCAGGTCGACCGCGCCGCGCTGCATCAGATGGCCGCCGGCATTGTCCACGATCAGAGTGTGCGGCACACCGTGGCCGGCCATTTCCCAGGCCGTGAGCTGGGCGCCCTGGTTGCGCGGGCGGGTCTCGTCCACATAGACGTGGACCGGGATGCCCTGTTCGACGGCGAGATAAATCGGCGCCGTCGCCGTGCCGTAATCCACGGTGGCGAGCCAGCCGGCGTTGCAGTGAGTCAAAATGTTCACGGGCTCGCCCGGCGCCTTGCGGCTGGCGATCTCGCGGATCAAAGCGAGGCCGTTCTCACCGATCTCACGGTTCAGCATCACGTCCTCGTCGGCGATGCCGGCGGCCAGCCGATAGGCCGCGGCGGCGCGCTCCGGGGCCGGCAACGGCCGCAACGCGGAGCGCATCGCGTCCAGCGCCCAGCGCAGATTGATGGCGGTGGGGCGGGTGGCATGGAGCTTGTCCCAGGCGGCATCCAGCGCGCGCTCGGAGGGATCGCTCCGCATCTGGATGGCGACGCCGTAGGCGGCGGTGACACCGATCAGCGGGGCGCCGCGCACCCACATGTCGCGGATGGCGGTGGCGACCTCGTCCACGGTTGTCAGTGTCGCGATGCGGAAATCGTGCGGCAGCCAGCGCTGGTCGATGATGTCGATGGAACGACCGTCGGCATTCAGCCAGATGGTGCGGAAATGACGGTCGGCGACTTTCACAAACGGTTCTCCCGGTCGATCAGCGCGACCAGCGCGTTGACCTCGTCGATGCTGTGGAGATGGCGGCGGTTGACCGCGATATGGCGGCCGAACCTGAGCGCCGGCGTCTCGCAGGCGGCGCGCAAATCGGCATCCTCGATGGTCTCGAACTCGGCATTGTGGGCGAGGCCGAGGATGCGGCGGTGGATTTCGACCCCGGCGAAGCCGAGCAGGTCTTCCCACACACGGTGCAGGAAGGTGTCCAGCGCCTGCTCGGCGCCAAGCGGGTCGCCGGCGTCCTCGAACAGGCTGCGCGCATACAGCATGCCGTTGCGCTCAGAGCGCCAGAGCCGGGCGAACTCGCAACGGAACACCGACCATGTCGTGGTGGTGGTGCGCAAGAGATAAGCGCGCATCGAGTCCCGCGAGCCGTCTTGCTCATGGCCTCCTTGCGAGAAATACGACATCCAGTAATTGGCCAGCAGCATGCCGATGTCGAAGGCGATCGGTCCGTAGAACGCAAACTCCGGATCGATGACTTTGGTTTCCTCGTCGGTCACCATGATGGAGCCGGTGTGCAGGTCGCCGTGCAGCAGCGTCTCGGCATTGGCCGTGAACAGATGCTTCATGCGCTGGGCCTCGACCTTGAGGTCGCGGTCGGCGCGCAGGCTCGCCACCAGGGCATCGAGTTGCGGCGAGGTGTGGCGGTTGCGCGGCGCCTCGAAATAAGGATCGGTGAACACCAGGCTTTCGGTGATGTCGCAGAGGTCGACATTGTCGGCGAACAGCGCGAGGTCCGCTTTGCGCGTCGCCGCGCTCATATGCAGGTCGGAGCCGCGAAACAGCGTGCGCGCGGTGAACAGGCCCAGATCCTCGGCGATGCGCGGCAGCTCGCGGCCCATGATCAGCGCCTTGCGCAGGATGATGTGCGGCGAGAGGTACTCCATCACAATCAGCGCCTGCGCCTGGTCGAAATGCAGGATCTCGGGCACCGAGCCCGGCGAGCGGGCCGCCTGGCGCGTCAGCGCGTGATATTCGAAGAACGAGCGTTTCAGCGGCAGCGGCCAGCTGTCGCCGACCAGGCGCACATAGGGCAGCGCCTGCTTCACCACCACGGAGCCGTTTGATCCCTGGACGATGAACACGAGGTTGAGATTGCCGTCGCCGACCTCGCGCACGCTCCATGATGAGGCGTTCGCGCCGATGCGCTGCGTCAACGCGGTGATGCTGCCCAGCCGCGCGGGCAGTGTGTCCGGCGTGAGCGGTTCGAACGCAGTTGTCGTCACGTTGGCCTCCCGGGTCGCCGAAACCTTCGACTCGCTGATGTCATCAGGCGGAGCGGGCCTCGTGCTGTGTCTTTGTCAGCGCAAACGCTTCGCGTTTGTCGCGAGGGCGCATGATTGTCTCGCGAAACCTGTCCGCACATCCGGCTCACGCTTTTCCGGAGGGTTCATGACATCGAAACGCTAGAGATTGCTCTGGCAATTGTCAAATTTATTGACATTTGATGAAGTGCTGCCCAGGGGGAGCTATTGACCGCACCCTACCTCAGCGCCGCCGCAATATTCCCGCCGTCCACCGTGGTCACATCGCCCGTCGTGCGCTCCGCCAGCGCATGATGCAAAAATGCCTGCGCCACATGGTCGGCGGTGACTTCCAGGCCCAGCAGATTGCCGGACATGTAGTCCTTTTCCGACAGGCTGCGCGCCTTGCTGCGGTTGGCGATCATCTCGTCGGTGAGAAGCCCTGAGCGGATGCGGTCGGCGTTGACGGCGTTGGCGCGGATGCCGAGGGGGCCGTATTCCAGGGCGTACTGGCGCGACAGGAACAGCGTTGCGGCTTTGGGCAGGCCGTAGGCGCCGAATTTCGGGCCCGGGTTCACCGCCTGCTTGGAGGTGTTGAACAGCAAGACGCCGCCGGTGCCTTGTTGTTTGAAGATCCGCACGGCGTTTTGTGCCGCGTTCTGGTGGGCGAAGAAGTTGAGCTCGAAGCTCTTGCGCAGCAGCGCATCGTCGATCTCGCCGATGCCGCCTTCCCAGGCGGCGCCGGCGTTGGACACCAAAATATCCAAACCGCCGTAGTGCGCCACAGCGCGGTCGAACGCGACACGCAGCGCCGCCGGGTCCGTGATGTCACAACCGATCCCAATGGAATCGTTGCCGGTGGCTTTCGCCACGGCGGCCGCCTTGTCGACGTCGAGATCCACCACCACCACATGCGCGCCATTGGTCGCGAACAGTTTGGCTGTGGCGGCACCGATGGCGCCGGCGCCGCCGGTGATCAGGGCCACCTGGCCGGTCAGCGGCTTCGGCTTGTTGGCGGCGAGTTTGGCCTGCTCCAGCGACCAGTATTCCAGTTCGAACAGCTCCGGATGCGTCAGCGGTTTGAAACTGCCGATCGCCTCGGCGCCGCGCACTGCCTCGATCCACATCTCGCCGATGTCGGAGGCAATCCGCGCGTCCTTGAGCGTGCGGCCGTGGCCGAACATCCCGAGTCCGGGCACCAGTGTCAGGCGCGGCATCGGGTCGAGCATGGTGCGCTTGATATCGTCGCGGGCGTTATTGGCTTGGAAATAGGCCGTGTAGTCGTGCACGAAGCGGCCCACATGCTCGCGGATCACCGCAGGCCATGTCTCCAACTGGTCGGCGTCGGGGGCGGGCAGCACCATCGGACCTGTTTTGATGCGGATCGACAGATCCGGCGTGGAGACGCCGATCCTGGCCAACTCCGCCAGCCGCGGCGAATTGAGGAACGCGATAATCTCCGGCGACGTGCGGAAGTCGCTGACCATCCGGTCGAAGCGGCCTTCGCCGTGATGGACGGCGACCGCGCCGCGCAGCGCGGATGTGAAATCCGCCGCAGTCGCGATCCGCTTCGGCAACACCACCGATTGCGGCGCCGGTTTGCCGTGTTTGGCGACGTAATCCTCCGCCAGCGTCACATAATGGATCATGCGGTCATAGGCATCGCGCGCGGTGTCGCCGAAGGTGAAGATGCCGTGCTTGTCCAGGATCAGGCCTTCCACCGCCGGATTGGCGTCATAGATATCGGCCGCGGCCTTGGCGAGATCGAAGCCCGGCTTGATGTAGGGCACGAAACCCATCTTGGGACCAAACACCTCGCGGCTCAGCGCCTCGCTGTTGATTTGGTCGACGATCGCCAGGATCGCGGTGGAGTGGGTGTGGTCGACGAAGGTGTGCGGCAGGAAGGCATGCAGCAGGGTTTCGACCGACGGGTTGGGCGAGGAGGGATCGATCAGGTTGGCGCGCTGCAGCGCCACCATGTCCTCGTCGGACAGGCTGTTGAGCTTGCGCGCTTTGAGCAGCGCGTCGAGCTTGACCGCCGGCAGGCCCGGCGGCTCGATCACCGCCATGTCCCAGCCGCTGCCCTTGACGCACAGCACATCCCAGCTGTCGCCGACCAGGTCAGTGACTTTCATCTTCACCGATGTGTTGCCGCCGCCATGCAGCACCAGCCGCGGATCGCCGCCTAGCAGGCGGGTGGTGTAGACGCGCAACGCGAGCTGGCGGTCGATGTTGCGCTTGGCGTAGTCGGCAATGAGCGTTTCGGCGGTGGTGTCGTTCCAGAGGTTTTTCATGTTCGTTCGTCTTGCTGGTGTTTGGCTGGGCGGAATGTCGGGGTGTAAAAGCTCAGAGACTTCGGTGTCATGGTTTCAAGAGGCGAAGTCATTTCACCCACATTGTCATCACCGGGCTTGTCCCGGTGATCCCGCTTAGGAGGGCAGTGCGTCCCTAAGCGGGGTTGCCGGGACAAGCCCGGCAACGACAAAGAAAACGGATAACGCGATCGAACGTCATCTCCTCACGCTCTCGCCTTGCCGGCATCATCAACCAGCCGTCGCGCCATCCATGCCGTGGTCACCAGATGCGAACAGAGACCGCCGGCCAGCGCGGCCTTCAGCGGCGCGAGCTTGACGTCCTCCTGCACCACCATCAGGCGTTTGCGGATGGCGCGGATGGAGCCGAGATCGGCGGAAATCACCCGGCGGTTGTAGCTGCAGTCCAGCGCTTGTCCCGACGCGTCGATGATCTGTCCCGCAATGACACCGGCGGCGCCGGATTTCGCCAGCGCGCGCATCGCCTTCGGCGCCAGCGCGCCGCAGGTCACCACATGGCTGTCTTCGTCCACGGTGCCGACCGAATGGAGCGCGAGGCTGCATTCGCTGATACTGGCGAGCTGCTGGCGGATCACCGGCTCCTCGCGCAACCGGTCGGCCAGCTCTTCCGAGCTCAGCACCAGCGGCGCATAGAAATTGAGCCCCTTGGCGTTGAGCCGGCGGGCGATTTCCATGGTGCACTGGTCGGGACGGTAATCGTAAGGCGCGCCGAGATTGCCGCAGAGCTGCACGACCGTGACATCCTGCAGGTCCGCGTAGGACATCACATCCGCAATGGCATAGACGGTGCGGCCCCAGGCGATGCCGATATGGTCGCCGCGCTGCACCTGTTCCACGAACACCGCGGCGGCCACTTGCGGCACATCGGCCTTGTCGCCCGTGGGTTCAGCATGTGGAACCACCCAGGCGCCGTCGAGGGCGTAGGCGTCTTCCAGTTCGCGGGCCAGCACGTCCTCAGCGAACAGCTGTGTCGATGCGGAGATGTTGACGATGCCGCTCTCGCGCGCCTTGCGCAGATACATCGCGACCGACGCGCGCGAGATGTTGAGCTTTGCGGCGACCTCGTCCTGGCGAAGGCCGTGGGTGTAATAAAGCCACGCGGCCTTGTGAATGATCTGTTCCGCCAGCCGGATCGGCATGTCCACGCCCTCTGGCTTCGACAATAGTCACGACGATTGACAAAAGTCAAACGGGGGTGGGGCGCCCTTCCTTTGTCGTTGCCGGGCTGGAGGGAATGCAGCGCAGCAATCAACCAGATAGTTACTGCACGGAACTTAGCACCGTCATCCTGAGGTGCCCGCGAAGCGGGCCTCGAAGGATGCACGGCCGAATCCTCTCAAGAATTGGCCCGTCGTCCTTCGAGGCTCGCCTTCGGCTCGCACCTCAGGATGACGGGTCCTGAGGTCGTAGCGTCGCACCCCGCATTCCCTTGCGCCAGCATGGCGCGCTGGTAACGACGTCTGCGGTATTTTTACAAGATCACAGCTGTCTGGCGTACCACGAATGGCGGGATTGTGATAAGCCGGGCACCGGTTACCGTGGGGCGAGGCCGCGATTTCGGCCGATAAGAACGATATAATCAAGCGAGATAATAAGAAGACGCGAGACGGGACGATAAGCGGGACGACAAAAACGGCTTCTGAAAGAAGCGCGCGTGGGGGAGGTACCGGTCCATCCGAGGGAAGGTTTGGCCGGCACATAAAAGAAAAACGGGTAATGAAGACACGTCATCTGCTGATTGCGGCGGGGTTGCTGGTTGCCATCGGTTTCGGCGCTTACCAGACCAAGCCATCCTGGTTCACGCGCGGTGATGCCGCGCAGGCCCCGGTCCGCGCGCGAACGGTGTCGGTCGAAGTCGCAAAGGCCGAGCGCAAGCCGGTTCCCGTCGACGTCGATTCCATCGGAACCGTGACCCCGATTTCCAGCGTGGCGCTGAAGTCGCGGCTGGAAACCACCATCACATCGGTGCACTTCGAAGACGGCGCCCGGGTCAAGGAGGGCGACCTGCTGTTCACCCTGGACGGCCGCCAGCTCGACGCCCAGATCGCCCAGGCCGAAGCGACGCTCGCCCGGGATCAGTCCCAGCTCGCCGGAGCCGAGCGTGACCTGCGCCGCTACACCGAGCTGATCGGCAAGGGCGCCACCACCCAGGTCAATGTCGACAACACCAAGACCCAGGTCGACACCCTGAAGGGGACCATCCTGGCCGACGAGGCGGCACTCGAAAATCTCAGGGTCCAGAAGACCTTCACCCTGATCAAGGCGCCGATCGCGGGCCGGATCAGCGCCGCCATGGTCAAGGTCGGCAATTTCGTGCGGCCGGCGGACCTGACGCCGCTCGCCACTATCAACCAGATGGTGCCGGTGTATGTGACCTTCGCCATTCCCCAGCGCGTGCTCGCCGAGCTGCGCGACGCCATGAAGGCGGACGGCTCCTCCGTCGTCGCCACCATCCCCGGCAGCAAGCGCTCGGAGACCGGCAAGATCGCCATGGTGGAAAACACCGTCGATGCGACCACCGGCATGATCACCGTGCGCGGCATCATGGAGAACGCCACCGAGACGCTGTGGCCGGGCACGCTGGTGTCGACCCGGCTGACCGTGCGCACCGAACATGCGGTCGTGGTGCCTTCGGTGGCCGTGCAGCGCAGCCAGACCGGCAACTTCGTGTTCGTGATCGCGGATGGCACCGCCCATGTCCAGCCGGTGACGGTGCTGCGCACCTCGCAGGGCCTCTCGGTGGTCGAGACCGGCCTCAAGGGCGACGAGCAGGTGGTGATCGACGGGCAGTTGCTGCTGTCTGAGGGCACCAAGGTCGAGGTCCGCACGCGCAAGGCGGGAGCGTAGGGCATGACGATTAAAGTAATCCGTCATCCTGAGGTGCCCGCGAAGCGGGCCTCGAAGGATGCACGGCCCGGGCCGTCGTCCTTCGAGGGCCGCGCTACGCACGGCCACCTCAGGATGACGGATGACGAGCGGGCGGCGATGTTTCAGGAAAATTCAGAAGCGGGGCACTAAGCCATGAACCTGTCGGAACTGTCGATCCGCCGGCCGGTGATGACGACGCTGCTGACGGCGTCGATCATCGCGTTCGGCGTGTTCGGTTTCCGGCTGCTGCCGGTCTCGGCGCTGCCCAAGGTCGATTTCCCGACCATCCAGGTCTCCGCCACGCTGCCCGGCGCCAATGCCGACACCATGGCGGCGTCGGTCGCCGGACCCATCGAGCGGCAGCTCTCGACCATCGCCGGCATTTCCTCGATGTCGTCGTCGTCGTCCCAGGGCACGACCTCGATCACCATCCAGTTCGACCTCAACCGCAACATCGACGCGGCCTCGCTCGACGTGCAGACCGCGCTGACCATCGCCCAGCGCCGCCTGCCGATCGAGATGACCACGCCGCCGAGTTTCCGGAAGGTCAATCCGGCCGATTTCCCGGTGCTGTTCATCTCGCTGAGCTCGGACACCCTGCCGCTGTCCGCCGTCAATGAATACGGCGACATCACCATGGGGCAGGCGATCTCCCAGATTCCGGGCGTCGCCCAGGTCTTGATCTATGGCAGCCAGAAGTTCGCCATCCGTGTCCAGGCCGATCCGGAGGCCGCCGCCGCCCGCGGCCTGTCGCTGGAGGACATCCGCACCGCCGTGTCGCGCGCCAATTCCTCGACGCCTGTGGGCACGCTGAACGGTCCGCAGCAGGACATCGCGCTGCAGGCCTCGGCCCAGCTCGACAAGGCCCGGGATTACAACCAGGTCGTGGTGGCCTGGCGCAACGGCTCCCCGGTCAAGCTGGAGGAAGTCGCCAAGATCTATGACAGTGTCGAGAACGACAAGGTCGCCACCTGGCTCGACGGCAAGCGGGCCATCGTGCTGGCCATCCAGAAGCAGCCGGATGCCAACACGGTCGCGGTGGTCGACGGCGTGCGGGCGAAGATTCCGGCCCTGCGGGCCCAGGTTCCACCCTCGGTCCAGGTCGACGTCATGATGGACCGCTCGGTCTCGGTCCGCCAGGCCGTCGCCGACGTCGAGGAGACCCTGCTGATCGCCATCGCGCTGGTCATCATGGTGATCTTCCTGTTCCTGCGCTCGGCCTCCGCCACCTTCATCCCGGCCCTGGCGGTGCCGATCTCGCTGATCGGCACCTGCGCCTTCATGTACCTCTTTGATTTCTCCATCAACAATATGACGCTGCTGGCGCTGACGCTCTCGGTCGGCTTCGTGGTCGACGACGCCATCGTCATGCTGGAGAACATCGTCCGCCACATCGAGCACGGCATGCGGCCCTATGAGGCCGCGCTGAAGGGCGCCCGGGAAATCGGCTTCACCATCCTGTCGATCACCTTCTCGCTGATCGCCGTGTTCATTCCGGTGCTGCTGATGGGCGGCATCGTCGGCCGCGTGTTCCGCGAATTCGCCGTCACCATTTCAATCGCGATCGTGGTGTCGGGCTTCGTCTCGCTGACCCTGACCCCGATGCTCTGCGCGCGCATCCTGAAAGCCCATGATCCCGACCACAAGCCGAACATCGTGCTGCGCGCCTTCGAAGCCATGTTTGCGTCCTGGCTGCGCGCCTATGAGTGGGCGCTGGACCGGGTGCTGGCCTACAAATTCGTCATGCTGCTGGTGACGTTCGCGACGCTCGGCGGCACCGTGTGGCTCTACACGGTCGTGCCCAAGGGCTTCTTCCCGCAGGAGGACACCGGCTTCCTGATCGGCGTCACCGAAGCCGCCACCGACACCTCGTTCGAGGCGATGTCGGCGCGCCAGCAGGTGCTGGCCGGCATCATGAAACAGGACCCGGCCATCGAGTACGTCAACAGCACCGTCGGCTCCGGCGGCCCGAATGCCACCGCGAACTACGGCCGCCTGTTCATCGCGCTGAAGCCGCAGGACCAGCGCGATCCCGCGCCGAAGGTGATCGCGCGGCTGCGCCAGAAGGCGACGCAGGTGCCGGGCCTGCAGGCGTTCTTCCAGAGCATCCAGAACCTCAACATCGGCGGCCGGGTCTCCAAGAGCCAGTATCAATATGTGATGCAGAGCGGCGACACCGAAGCGCTCTATCGCCTCGCGCCGGACATGAGCAGCAAGATCGCGAAGATCCCGGGCCTGCTCGACGTCACCACCGACCTCTACATCAAGAACCCGCAGATGACGGTGGAGATCGACCGCGAGAAGGCGGCGGTCTACGGCGTCACCGCCGACCAGGTGCGCAACCAGCTGTTCAACGCCTATGGCGCCCGCCAGGTCGGCACCATCTACATGCCCTCCAACGACTACCAGATCATCCTGGAGGCGCAGCCGCAGTTCCGGGTCGATCCCTCCGACCTGTCAAAGCTCTACATGAAGACGGCCGATAACCGCACCATCCCGCTGGAAGCGGTGGCGCGCATGGTGCCGACCGTCGGCCCGCTGCAGATCAACCACCAGGGCCAGCAGCCCGCGGTGACCATCTCGTTCAACCTCGCGCCCGGCGTCTCGCTGGGCTATGCGGTGGACAAGATCACCGGGCTGGAGCAGCAGTCGAACCTGCCGGTGACCATCGTCACCGGCTTCTCCGGCACCGCGCAGGTGTTCCAGGAATCGCTGCGCGGGCAGGGCGTCCTGATCCTCGCCGCGGTGTTCGCCGCCTTCGTCATCCTCGGCATTCTCTACGAGAGCTTCATCCACCCCATCACCATCATCTCCGGTCTCCCTTCGGCCGGCATCGGCGCCATCCTGACCTTGATGCTGTTCAACATGGAGCTGTCGGTGATCGCCATGATCGGCATCGTCATGCTGGTCGGCATCGTCAAGAAGAACGCCATCATGATGGTGGACTTCGCGCTCGAGCGCCGCCGCGTGGGCCTCAGCGCCGAACACGCCATCCGCGAAGCGGCCTTGCTGCGTTTTCGCCCGATCATGATGACCACCTTCGCCGCGATTTTCGGCACCCTGCCGATCGCACTCGGCACCGGCGCCGGCGCCGAACTGCGCCAGCCTCTTGGCGTGGCCGTCGTCGGCGGCCTGTGCCTGTCGCAACTGCTGACGCTGTTCATCACGCCGGTGATCTATATCTACCTCGACCGGATTGATCGGCGGTTGAAGAGGCGGCTGGATCCGGAGTTGCGGGAGGAGGCGGAGGGGGAGCGGCCGCGGGTGGTGGCGGCGGAGTGAGGGAGTTGCCGCGAAATATTCCTGACGAGGGGCTCGAAGAGCGGCGGCTAGTGGAGTGAAGCCTGTGTGGGCACGTGTCAAATATTGGTGACGGACCACCCGCCTTTGATAGTGTCGTGGTCCAGGTAGCGCCGGGTAAATAAAATAATGGATTGCTCTACATGAAGATGACTCCTTGGGAGCCGGATCTTAAAACTGTTGTTGATAGAATAAATAATGAAGATATTGACCTGCAGCCCGAATTTCAGCGGCAAGAGATTTGGTCGCCAAGCAAGAAGAAGAAACTAATCGATACGATAATCCGAGGGTGGTCTATTCCTCCCGTTTTCCTCGTCGTTCGGGCAGATGGCAGGATGGACGTTTTAGATGGCCAGCAACGGCTCGCAGCCATCCGCGATTTCGTTCAAAATGAATTCACAATCGATGGCAACATAACTCCTAGCGATCCTCGCGTAGTTGCTCTTCACGGTAAGTACTATCGTTCACTTAGCCGCTCGGATCAGCGCCTACTTGATCAATATACTCTGCGATGTTTCCGAATTACTGACTACCTGCCCGATGAGCCGAGTGAACTTTTTTATCGTTTAAATCAGCCAAGCATGCTGACAGCGGGAGAGCAGCGTAATGCGTTTTATGGGCCGGCGAGAGAACAGCTAAAGGCTCTGGTCGGGGATTTTGAAGCCGGCGACAATAGCAAGAAGACGATTGGCTTCTCTAACGCCCGATTGGCCTACGATGATATTATAGCGCGTTTGTTGTTTTTCCTCGAAGCAAGAACGTTCGCTATCAAGAGCACGGAAACCCTAATATCGCAGCGTTTCAAAGAACGAGATGAGTTCAGCCCGGAAACTGTTTCTGCTGCGTCGGTCAGCATCAATCTATTTTCAAGGTCGCGAGAGCAAGCCTCGTCTATTCGTCTGAATAAAGCGAGCGCGCTGAGTTGGCTGCTCTTCTTTGCGCGCTTTAGAGAGGATCCGACTCCCGATTTTTCTTTCATGTCTCGCTTTGGAGGTGAGGGCGGGCTATTCGCCCGGAACTATATTCCTGAGGCAGCAAGTGTCTTCCAGAATAGGGCGAGCTTACGTGTCACCGACGTATCTTCAGTCGTCTACCGGGACTTTGCATTATGGTACTCTTATATTTATGCGCTCGACGCCTCTCTTCCCGTAAGCGTGGACAGGGGGGCGTGCGTCAGCGTTCATGATGCACTGAGTCAACGGAATGATGCGACATTTGAGTACGCGGTGTCGCAGCTTGTGAACACTGAAAAGTGGAGCAGGCTTTCGTGAAGCTGGCACAGGTCCAAGATTACAAAAGGCGGCTAGAAGCATCTGCTCATGGATGGCCAATTCGGCTAGAGCGCTTCGAATTCGAGAATATCCCGAGCGTTGGCAGTGGTGAACTGCCTTTTCCCTCTCCTATAGTTGTGCTTGCCGGGCCGAATGGTGTCGGTAAGACCACCTTGTTGAGGGCGCTCTGGGCAGCTGCTGCGCCAGCTCTGGCGCATGATGATCCGTCTACGAAGCTCAAGCTCAGCGTAGGGAAAGGAACGTTATCGTACGTTCAAGACTCAGTTTCCAAGACGTCAGTCGCCACATTCACTCAAGGAATAGTGAAGGTTGACGGGGATGCTGGTGTTGCAACTGACGTAATTCATCTGGATTCGTCCGATGAATCGAAAAGGCAGCAGATCAATTTCTGTGCCTTTAATGAGGTTGAAGATCTGATCAACGGAGTAGGGCACCGAACGCTGGACGCAAAGAGCCTCGAGGAAATTAATTATATTAGCCGAAGAGATTATCGAGAGGTCAAAGTCTACGAAATTGAGAACGATGGCTCCCCTCTGCCGTTCTTCGAGGTTTCCTATGGCAACGAAAGATACGATAGCAGAACAATGGGAGCGGGAGAGGTCGCGCTCTTTTTTCTTTGGTGGTCTATCGATCGCGCATCTGACAACGCCGTCTTATTGATCGAAGAACCTGAGACCCACCTCTCACCTGCTTCTCAAGAGGCGTTGAGTCACTATCTCTTGAAGGTTGCTGTAGAGAAGCGGTTGAGCGTTGTGCTCACTAGTCATTCTCATAAGATCATAAACAGCTTCTCTGAGGGGCAGTTAGTTTTCCTGTTCCGCTACGGGGCGCTTGTAAAGACTAGGTCTGGGTTGCCCCCTCCAGCGCTCATGAAAACGATAGGCATAGATCCTCATGTCGATGTGGTGGTGTTGGTGGAAGATCAACTTGCCCAGGTCTTCTTGAGGCTAATGCTCGAGCGCGTGCGACCTGCTCTTTCGCGACGAATAGAGATCAGTATTCGCAATGGGCATGGAGATATAACTAGTCTTCTAAAAAAACTAAATGATCAATTTCAAAAGGTGAAAATCATAGGTTGCTATGACGGCGATATGCGCGAGAGCATAACTGGAGATATCAGGCGCCTCTCAACGTTTCTCCCAGGTGACAAATCGCTCGAACTTCACTTAAGAGAAATCGTCACTCAGCAGCCGGAGCGCCTCATGAATGCTACTGGTTCAGATGATGTTGGGGTCATCCTATTCGGCCTACAGGGGGCAGAGAATCACGACTGGTATTCGAATTTGTGTAGCCAGTTGGGATTGTCGCCAGCGCAATTATTTCCCATGCTCTTTGGTATCTGGATGCAACAGGAGGGCAACAGCGAGGCTGCGGTTGCGCTGATTGCAGAACTGAGCGCTCTCATAGATTAGGCGAAGATATCAGAACAGCCGTAAGGGGCATTGATGAACCGCGGCTTCCGGTGTGCCGACACTTGCGCCGATCATCTTGCGATCACATCGGCTCCAGTCCAAGCCTTAGGTGAAGAATTAAGGTGATGGGATGGGCGGCTCCACTCAGATGGGTTGTGTCAACGACCATCTTGGCGCATTGGTGCCGTTCAGGGTGCCGTCCACCCCGTCGCCGCAATGGGTGACGACAAGTGTGCTGACTTAGATGTCTACACTTCAATTCACAAATGATGTGTCGGAAGTCCGACGAGATATCATGTTGGTGTCCAGGATCCAGTGTAGAGAACTCCCTCTGGAAACTGACGAAACAGGAGCACGAGAGCTTGTGAGCTCTCTTTCACGAAGAAGCCGCGCGCATCGACCTCGCGTCTCAGATTGACGTCTGATGTAGGTACGAGAATGAGCGCCCCCAATTCCCGCGGCAGCCTATTCAAATCAGTTTCAAGTTGTGCCGGTAAATCTTGCACGGGGTTCGCTATGAAGTTGCCCGGAGGTATCATTGGTCTTCCGCCGCTTTCAATGAAGCTTTGGATGGAGAAGGCTGGCGCTGCTTTTACAAGTTCATATTCAAACCTGAAGACGCCAGGTACAAGCACGCGCGCAAATTGAACGCTCATGCGATATGTGGGGCCGGTCTGTGGAGGATGCGGTTCCACTTCTACAACCGTGCCAACATCGTCGGCCGCGATGTCAAAGCTGAGCCGCACTCTCGTTTGCGGCCTGAATCTGACGATGTCGCCGATCCTAAATCGTCTCAGTCGGACCCCTGAGCCTTCTCCGTTCTCGTCCACGAAGATTACGCCGGAGGACTCAAGCGCGTTCTTGATTGCAGCAAGCTTCTCCGCGTCGCCACCGTATTTTCCAGTTTCGAAATTCGAAATGGTGTTGCGATGGACGCCAGATGCAGCGGCCAACTGATCGAGCGACCAATTCAATAGGGCTCGCCCCATTCGGGTCTGTTCGGGTCTCATCATCCAACCTTTGCTGTGATAATGTCACTTGTGGCAATATCATAATTGGCGAGGGGTCGCAATTGTGTAGATTCTTTCTACAATTTTGTTGATCTACATCTGGGGGGAAGTAGCCTGAAGGTACGCAAGGGGGTGATTCGCATGAGTGCTGGATTGACGCCTTTTGGAACTGCCTGCCGCCAACATCGTTTTCGACGGGAATTGGTGATGCATCATCAAGCGAAAGCGCTGCGCTGTTCCGTGGCCTACATTTCCGCAATAGAGCGCGGAACCCGCCAAGTTCCATCTGATTACCCTTCCGCTTTCGCAGAGTGGCTAAAGCTTTCGAGCGACGAGCGCGCGGAACTCGATCATTTAGCCCGCGCTGGCATCGGATCAAAATCTGCGGGGGAGTTCATAGACTCGGATCTGATAGACGCGTCCATCGAGCGTCTTCGTCACCTGAGAAGTTCACTCGTTTCGGGAAGCGCATCCAGTTTTCGCGATGGCGAGATCAGCAAGTTAGCGCTACTTGCTAGAGAAGCATTTGGTCTTGGAAATCAGATCTCAATTTCAATTCTCGATGTTCTTGAGAACAAGCTTCACCTAGTCGATCCTAACTTCGTGCTGCAAGTCGATGCCGATGCGTCTCATGGAGATAGGTTTGTTGCAAATACCAACGTTTCTCACGGATTTGCGAACAAAATTGTCACCTCGGAAGCAGTTTATCGAGGTAGTGGTGATGGCAACGAGTACGACAAGGAAAAGCTAGCGCACGAGATCGGTCATGTGATGTTGCACGGGAAACGCTCTCACAGTTTCTATAACAGAGCAAAATCGAAAAGAGTTGAACGAGAAGCCAACCTTTTCATGAGAGAGTTTTTGCTCCCAAAAACGGTAGTAACTCAGTTCCGATCTCCCAGAAGCCTCGCGATGTATGCTTCCGTCAGTGTAGAAACCGCCGAAATGCGAATGCGCGAACTTGGAGTGTGGCCTATTAGGGCGGAGAAAGAGCGAGTAAAGCGGCGCTTTGAGCAACTTTCCAATACCCTAAAAGGCATAGACCGACAGCCAGAACAGAGCGCGGCAAAAATTATTCCCCTCGAAAACTATCTTCGAAGGGATGCCGTGCCGGAGTCTATGTCCCCGGTGGTTCAGCTGGGCAAGCCCGCTAGCAAGCCGGATATTGATCTCTCAGAGCTTCCACTCTTTAAACATGCGATGGCGAATGTCGCTGTTCGAGATCGCGGCAGGGATTGGTTTTTGACCTATGGCTTTCGAGGCTGAGTAACACGAGTTTTGAGGCTAGGCGCATTAGTCAATCGTGAGATCCAGGAGGACAGTGGAGGGGGATTGCTCGGTGAGTTGCAGTCCAGTGCACTTAGCTGTCATTCCGCCCGTGAGGCGAAGCCCCAAGTTAAAATCTTACATTGGTAGGGCCAATTGTCGGGCGGGAGTTTCTCTCTTACCATCTCCAGATGCAGGGCTTTGTTTACATTCTGGTTTCGCCGAACAGCAGTCATATCAAGATCGGGGGCACCGAGCGTCCGATAAGCGAGCGATTGCGGGGTATAAATGGTACCGAATCTTATGCCGAGCACGGGCCGTGGGAGTTGTCGGACTTCCTCCACGTGATTGACTGGCGTTTGGTAGAGGGCGGTATGCACCGCCACTTTGCGGAAAGAAACGTCCGCGAGATCGCCGGTACCCGAGAGCTTTTTGCTGTGCCACCTCATGAAGCCAGGAGCCGACTGCGGCTTACGGACGTTGCGCTGCGGGTGGACCATGAGAGGGCCGACAAGCTCTTCAGAGACCGCAACGTTGGGCTCTATCTATTCAAGCTTTTCCAGCTTTCTGGACTGTACGGCTGCTTAGATATTCAGGGGGCTTGGACCCTGAGTTTGTTGCCTAAAACCAGCGGAGGTCGATGGTTCACGCTGAACATCGGCCCTCACGAAGTGGCGTTTAGTACTTTCAAGCCGATCGATGGCAAATTTGAGCACCACCTCATCCTTGATCGCCTCATCCTCGATTATCCAGAAACCGTTATCTGGATCGGTAAACATGATGGCGAGGTCCAGGATGCCCACTACGCATCTGCCGATCGAGCCGTAATCATCAGTTTCCGAGAGGATTTCGCGAATGCGGAGCGGGTATTCCGTCTCCCCGGCGTTCGCCGCGCCATGATCGCTTATTGGGCCGAGGCGTTGGCCGACCTGCGGGAAAGGAAAACCAAAAGCGTTTATGCCCGTTACCATTCCTACGATGCGGTTTCAGAGCTCATCGAGTACAAGCGCGCTACGGAAGATATGTTTAGGGTGTCGAAATTTGAATCGTAACTCAACCACGCAAATTACGGTGGGCGCGGCATGTGATATCGGCGCTCACGCATCTATTCATATTAAACTTGATGGAAGGGGAGTGACATGCGCATTTTGATCGGAATTCTAGGGCTCTGCGCGATCTTCGCCTCGTCTGCAACGAGCGCTCAGCAATGCGATTTCGAAGAGATGCAGGCTCGGGCTGATGTTTTGTGCGGGCCTGGGGGTCTTTCAAAGGAAGGTTGCCGTAACATCAAACGTCACATTCAAGAGTGTCGCACCACCTATAGACGGAAGGGGATTTCTGACAAATATATGCGTGAGATGCACGGGGTCGGCGCACCCCGTTACGATTCGGGCCGCGTCGATGCTATGCGGAAAGCGAACGCATGCCGGGGCAACATTGGAGCGCAATGTATGGCCCAGTGTAACGGCGATTTAACCTGTATGTCTGCCTGCCAAGGCGGTAACGCGTGGCGGTGCAGCCGGTAATCGTAGCGGGTGGAGAGATAAGCGAGGCCGCATTCAGCAGACTATTAGAGGCGCCCAAGCACATTCCTGATCCGGGCTACGACCGAAACGGCCGAGACGAGAAGCTCTGCGGCTCAACTACGGAAGTCCATTTGTCACCGTAAAGGGATTGAACCCACGTTCCGCGAGGGCCGCCCACGACGCTGCGCCAAGATGAGGCAATCGGAAATAGAGTCGCGGCTTGGTCGGATCGGTGTCCAACACGAACCCGGTCGGTAACTCGTGGACACTTGCGGCATACAACCCACCATCCGGCGACCTCTGGGATTCGATGACAGCGATCAACGACTCTGCCCTCCCGGTCCTGCCGAGCAATTTCATTAAGAGAGCCATTTGGCCGGTCCCTTCGGTCCACACACCGTCCCGGTCTTCACCGTAGGAAAAGCCCTCGTCGACACTCATGCGCTGTTCGGCGGTCGTCATTGCCGATGCAAATTTCCCGGCCGCTCCGGGGAGCGCCATTGAAGGCCAGACCTGGGCATCCAGCGCCAAAATCGGATTGTGCGTGACACCGTCTTCAGCGGTCCCTGCGGCGAAACAGGCGCATGCCGGATCCCACATCGTATTGACGAAGTGCTCGGCAATCGTTGCCTTGTCGCGCCAGCGCTGGTCACCTGTACGGATCGCAAGCAGGCCAAACGCGGCGGCGAGGTCCGTATTGTGTTCTGTCGATTTCCACGTCCGCACGTCCGGCGTCGGTTCGTGCCCAAACGTACCGCCCGTGAAGCCGCCAGTGCCGCGCGTATCGGCCCATTGCGCGACCCAAGCGCCGAGACGTGCTGCGCCATCGCGGAACTGAGAGCCGGTGTTCACATCATCCATCGACAGCAACGCCAGCATGGCCCATGCGATGTTACCAACATCGCTGCCCACCTGATATCGATCCTCCAACCATTTGTTCTGAGTCTTGTCCCACCAGCCCGGAAGTTTGACGGGGCCATCCGCCACCACGCCCGCGGCGTAAGCGTTCCTGAGCCGTCCATCATGCCAAATGCGGTCGTTGTCGATGGCCCGGAGTATAGCCGAGCCAATCCGAGACGCTTTGTCGTGCTCACCGCAACCGACCAATGCGATGGCGGCTGCCGCATTGTCATAGAGGTAGGCGGCGCCATGCAGAGGCCCCGCTTCGACGGTCGGATAACTGGGCAGGAACAACGGCCCCGATGGCGGTGCCTTATCAATCAGACCAGCGAGGTAGCCGCACGCTGACGTTTTTGGTGCAGCTGAAGCCTGCAATGGAGCGGAGGCCATCATGATTGCGAAAGTCGCGACGATCCAGGTGTGAAGGCAGAGCCCGCTGGAACGGTAGAAACAATCAAGAATTGGTTCCAGTCGCATTTCGCTGCCTCTCGTGTCTTTCAACCAAGATAGACTTTGGGACATCGGGAAGAAAGCAGGTCAGGAGCAAAAAACGGCGCAGAGTGCGGCCCGATGACAGGCTCCGCGACGTCCGGGAGATGGGTCGGCGTGCCGACCCGGGTCTCGCTTCGCTCATTGGGCTACGAGGCTTGCTTCATGAGTCTTGCTTCATGAGCTCTGCCAGGATCCCGGCCAGCGCGGCCGGCGCCTCGATCGGGGGGAGGTGGCCGCAGCCGGGGATCACGTGAAGTGTCGATCCCGGCGTGAGGGCGTGAATTTCCTGGGACAATTCGATCGGCGTCAACCGGTCCTCGGCACCGACGATCACCGCGGTGGGGTTACGGACAGGGTTACGGTGACAGGGTTACGGTGACACCCATTAGCCGGCCCCTCGTCAAGGGTGCAAAACTACTTTTCAGCAGCGCGAGCTGCTCAATGTTTCGTTCGTCGTTCCAGCGATAGTGTTCGAGCCGCGCCCGTTTCTTCGGTTTGTGGCTGCGCCGCATCACGGATCGCGCCAGACACCCATGAGGATCAAGCATCGGCCCGATTGAGGCCTGCGCCCTGGCGGCATAGCCGCCCCAGAAGAACGTTGGTACCGAGCCGCATCCAAAAGAATTTCACAGAACCGTGGCTACCGGCGTGCCGGCGCCAATCTCCGAATGGCTTGCGGTGCGGGCGATCGTCGTCACTGCAACTGGTGACGGCGATCCGGCGTCCAATTCAGTGCAGCTGGTTGCGACCCCAGTCACCGTACGTGGCTCGCCGGATCGTCGTCGTCCTTCAGGCAAAGCAGCGCGTTACGTCGAACGGTTTGCTCTCCTTCAGGATGTGGTAGCAGGCGCGCGCCAGCTTGTGCGCCAACGCCTTGGTGGCGACAATGTTGTTGGTCCGGGCCTTCTTGCGCTCGTGGAAACGCTTGGCCTCTGGGCAAAACCGCACGGCAAAATTCGCCGCCTCGACGAACGCCCAGGCGAGATACTTATTGCCGTTCTTGACGTTGCCTTCGCCTTTCTTCTTGCGATTGCTGGTGTGCACGCTGTTGACGCAGCGCGCGTAGGACGCAAAGTTGCCGACGCCGGCAAACCGATCGATCGGACCGGTTTCCAGAAGAATGACGGTGGCGAGCGTCGGGCCGATGCCGGGTACGCTAGTCAGGAAGCCGTAGTGAGGTCGGGGTTTGACGCATTCTTGCAGGCGCTTTTCGAGGACCGAGATCTGTGACTGCAGGGTCGCGATGACCGCGACGTTGGTCTTGATCGCCAGGCCGACATCGGCCGCCAGCGGCATATTGTCGATTGCGTCGGCGGTCAGGCGCTTGATCTGATTGCTGGTCATCCGCCCACCCAATTGCCTGGCCATGATGTTCTCGACCGCGAGGACATGCGTGGTGCAGCAGTGCACCATCTGCATGCGCTTGCGCGCCAGATCGCGGACGACGCGGTGCTCTCGTGGCAGGATCGTGCCCGTCGGCAGGATACCCAGCCGCAGCAGGTGGGCCAGGTGCTGCGCATCCGTCTCGTCGCCACTGTGCTTGAGTCCGTCGTATTGCTTGATCGCGGCGGTGTTGGCGAGGTGCACGTGGAGTCCCGCGTCCTGCAACCCGTCGACCAGCCAATACCAGTTGTAAGTCGACTCGACCACGACGCCGGCCAAGTCATCTTGCCATCGAGTTAGAAATCCGACGATCTTCGTGATGTCGTTCGGCAGGCGCTTCTGCGCCACAACGCGATCGGCATCGTCGATGATCGCGATAACGCTGTTGTTGGAATGCAGATCAATCCCGCTGTACATCATCTTCGCCTCCTTGTGGCCTAAAGTGATTCGGTGATGCCGAATTCACATTAGCCCCACCGCCTTCTGTGTTGCGAAGGCCGGCTAGATGATCTTCAGTGCACTTAACTATCATTCCTCATTCCGCCGGCTGCCGAAAGTTCTGCTATTTGACTGGTGCCCTTCATCCCGTCGCCTGTCAAATCGTCTCTTCAGCCCGCCAATATACGGCAAGTCTTGTTGCAGCAGCCACGCCCGGATCAGCGCGAACCTACTTCGGCAGAGACTTCAGCAGCGCGCGGATCTTGTTCGCGTCCGCGGCCGTGACAGGATTGTAGACGACCATGCTGAGGTCGGGCCGGCCGTCGACGGCGAAACCTGAAAATTCCATCGAGAGCGATCCGGCGACAGGATGCTGCAGTGTTTTCACGCCGTCGCCATGCGCCTGCACATCGTTGTCGCGCCACATGGCTGCGAATTCGGGGCTGGTCGCGCAGAGCTCGTCGACCAGGGATTGCACGTTGCGCGCCGCGCCGGCGCGCGCCACGTCCGCGCGGAACGACGCCACCACATAGCGCGCAACACCTTGCCAATTGGGCTGCGCCGCGCGGACGCGGCTGTCGCGAAACATCAGGCGCAGAACATTGCGCTGTCCGTCGGGAAGTCTGCTGTAGTCGGTGAGGACCGCCGCGGCGGCCCTGTTCCACGCGACCACATCCCATGTCGCCGTGCGAATGAAAGCGGGACTGTATGTCAGCGTGTCGAGCAGGCGTTGCAGGCGGGGTGAAATACCCTCAGGCGCGCGATAACGGACTTCCGGCGGCCGGCCCAGGCCGAGCAGGAACAGATGTTCGCGCTCGACGTCGGTCAGCATCATGGCGCGGGCGATGCGGTCCAGCACATCGGCGGAGGGCGCGCCGCCGCGCCCCTGTTCCAGCCAGGTGTACCAGGTGGCGCTCACATTGGCGCGCTGCGCCACTTCCTCGCGCCGAAGTCCCGGCGTGCGGCGCCGCTGCAGCGCGAAGCCGAAGGCCGTGGGATCGAGCTTGGCGCGGCGATCCCTCAGATAGGTCCCAAGCGAGTTCGTGTCCGTCATCCTGTTAGCGATTATACCTGTATAATCTCACATCTTTACCCGAATGAGAAACTTACCAATATCCCGGTGCACTGAACAGGGATCTTTCTCATGCGCGTATTCGTCACCGGAGCCGCCGGATTTATCGGCACCGAAACCACCAGAGAACTCATCGCACACGGCCATCATGTCATCGGCCTCGCGCGTTCCGACGACAACGTCCGCACGCTCAAGGAGCTGGGCGCGGAGATTCATCGGGGCTCGCTGCTGGACCTCGAAAGTCTGAAAAGCGGTGCAAGGGAGGCAGACGGCGTGATCCATCTGGCCTTCATCCATGATTTCGCGAAATTCGCCGAGAATGGCGCCATCGACAAGGCGGCCATTGAAGCCATCGGCGATGTGCTGGTGGGCACGAACAGGCCGTTCATCGTCACCTCGGGAACGGGTCTGATTGCGCCGGGTGTGCTGATCACCGAAGAGATGCGGCGCGACTCCAGCCCGCATGTGCCGCGTGTCTCGGAGCAGGCGGGCCTCGCTTATGCGTCGCGCGGCGTGCGCGCGATGGCGATCCGCCTGCCGCAGGTTCACGGCGCCGATGGCAAGGCCGGGCTGATTTCTTACCTGGTCGAACTTGCGCGTCAAAAAGGTGCTGCCGCCTATGTCGGCGAGGGTACTGAGCGCTGGGCCGCGGCGCACAGGCTGGATGTCGCCCGGCTGTACCGGCTTGCGCTGGAAAATGGCGCGGTGGACGGGATCTACCACGCCGTCGGCGAGGAGGGCGTGCCGATGCGTGAGGTTATCGAGGTTGTCGGCCGCGCGCTGAACGTGCCGGTGGTTTCGATCCGGAAGGAAGAGGCGGGTGATTATTACGGGCCGCTGGCGATGTTCGCCGGTCTGGACATGCCGGCCTCCAGCGCCCTGACGCGGCAGCGGCTGGGCTGGACGCCCAGCGGGATCGGCCTGATCGCGGACATCGGCCAGCCGGGTTATTTCAAGGTTTGAGCCGCCGCACCGTCACCTCCCATTTGAGCGTGCGCGCAGACGGCCACGCGCACGGGGAGGTTGTCATGCGTCGGGGCTCCGGGGGACGCGTTATGACGCGTCGCCGGTTCGATCCGTCGGATTTCTGCGCTCAGCCGAGGTCTTGTCAGCTCAGGCCTTGTCAGCTCAGCTCCTGTCAGCTCAGCTCCTGGGCCAGTCCGATCAGAAGCCCTTCCGGCCCGCGGATGTAGCAGAGCCGATACACGTCTTTATAATCGACGACTTCGCCGACGAGCTGCGCGCCGCGCTTGCGGAGTCTTGCAAGCGTCTCGTCGAGGTCATCCACGGCGAACATGACGCGGAGATAGCCGAGCGCGTTCACCGGAGCGTTGCGGTGATCCGCGACGACAGGCGGCGCGAGGAAACGGGACAGCTCGAGCCGGCTGTGTCCATCAGGCGTGCGCATCATGGCGATCTCGACGCGCTGATCGCCCAGTCCTGTGATACGTCCGGCCCATTCGCCTTCGATCGTGGCCCGCCCTTCGAACTCGAGGCCGAGCTCGCGAAAGAAATCGATCGCCGCCGCGAGGTCCTCGACCACGATTGCGACATTGTCCATCCGTTTGAGCGCCATGTGTCCGATCTCCGAAGTTTCGTTTTCGCCGTCAACCACTCATAATGCGGCTCGCCAGGTGAGCAAGTGGTTGATTCAGGGGCGTGCCGACCCGGGTATCGCTGCGCTCACCCAGGCTAGGGGGAGTTTTCCTAGAGCATGGTGAGTTGAGGTTCGATCTATGTGATCCGTCACCCTGAGGTGGCCATGCGCAGCATGGCCCTCGAAGGGCGACGGCCCGAGCGGCTATTCTGGGGCCGTTCATCCTTCGAGGCGCGCAAGAGCGCGCACCTCAGGATGACGGAATATGGCTCAACTTCAAATCCATCACGCTCTAGACGTCTAATGCTGTTGATCGCGAGTTGAATCATCCTCACGCCTGCGCCTTCCGTAACGCCCGTGGCGATTGCCCCCACCAGCTGGTGACCGCGCGGGAGAAGGCGCTGGATTCCGAATAGCCCAGGCGCTCGCCGATCTCGGCGATGCTGGCGTGCGACTTCGACAGCAGGATGTGCGCTTCCTCCATGCGGTGGCTGTCGAAGATCGCCTTGAAGCTGGAGCCTGCGCCGGCGAGGCGCCGCTGCAGGGTGCGCGGCGAGCAGCCGATGTCGCGCGCCACGCTCTCCACGGTGGCGTGGTGCAGGCCGCGGCGGCCGATCGCGGCGCGCACGCTGTCGCAGAGCGCGTCGAGGGGGCGGTGCGCGGCCAAGAGCGAATCCGCATAAGCGAGGTTGAGTGCCAGCAGCGCCGGGTCGGTGCCCTCGGTGCGCGCAGTCAGCGCCGCGTGGTCATAGTCCACCTGCGCCTGGGTGGCGCCGAAGGCGACGGGGCAGTTGAGCCATTGTGCCTGCGGCGCGGGGTCCTGGTTGCCGCGGCCGATCAGACGCACGAGCTGCGGCCGCGGGCCATAACTCACCAGCGCCGCGAGGCCGGAATCGATCTGTAGCGGATGCGGCGCGATCGCGGCTGCGGCCGACACATAAGTCAGCCGCAGCCCGCGCCGCGTCGGCGTCATGCGGTAACGCCCGGCCTCGCTCAGCAGCGGCTGGTAACGCGCCATCGCGGTGAGGAAGTCGCGCAAGGTTGCGCTGTGGATGCGGATGATGGTCATCACATGGCCGGCCTGCAGCGGCAGCTGGCTGCCGATCTTCACACCCAGCAGCGGATCGGAACTCAGCTCGGCCGCGCGCCGCCAGATCAGCCGCGCCAGCGAGACTTCGATGCGCGCGCTGCCCGCAATGCGCCCGCCGCTGAAGCCGCGGATGTCAGCGGTCAGCGCGGCGCGATCCAGCCCCTCCCGCGCCATGCCGTCCAGCACCGCGTTCATCCAGGTCGAGGTCATGGTGAGGGCGGACATGGGAGCCTTAGTGTTTGAGAAGGGGCCTGTAGCCCGCATGAGCGGAGCGATATGCGGGACGGCTTTGCCTGGATTTCCCGGGTGTCGCTGCGCTCACCCGGGCTACGACACCACGGCCGATCGCCCTCATCTTGTCATCTCCCGCCACGAAAATCCGCCTCGTCTGGCGCCTAATGTCATCTATTTGGCGGATGGTGTCACGGACATTTGCCGTCGCGGGGGCCTTAATGTGCCCAAGCAAAGCGGACCCGCCGGACACAAGGCCGGGCCGACGCCGCACTTTGGAAACGCACGCCTGGAGAGACGCGCCCCATGTCAGATGTTTCGTCCAACACACCGTCCTTCGATCCGGAGCAGTTGCGCGCCAGATACCGTGCCGAGCGCGAGCGGCGGCTGCGGCCGGATGGCGATCAACAATATCGCGAGATCGCGGGCGAACTCGCCCATTATGCCGAGGATCCCTATGTCGATGCCGGCTTCAGCCGTGCGCCGGTGAATGACGCGGTCGATGTGGTGGTGATCGGCGGCGGTTTCGGCGGGCTGATCACGGCGGCGCGGCTGCGCGAAGCCGGGCTGAAGCGCATCCGCATCATCGAGAAGGGCGGCGATTTCGGCGGCACCTGGTACTGGAACCGTTATCCCGGCGCCGCCTGCGACATCGAATCCTACATCTACATGCCGCTGCTGGAAGAGCTCGGCGCGATGCCATCAGAGAAATACGCCAAGGCGCCGGAGATCCTGGCGCACACCCAAGCGATCGGCCGGCACTTCGATCTGTATGGCGATGCGCTGTTCCAGACCGAAGTCAAAGCGATGGACTGGGACGACGCGGCGGCGCGCTGGACCATCGGTACCAGCCGCGGCGATCGCATCACCACGCGTTTTGTGGTGATGACCACGGGGCCGCTGAACCGGCCGAAGCTGCCGGGCATTCCCGGCGTGGAAAGCTTTGCCGGGTTTTCCTTCCACACCAGCCGCTGGGACTATGCCTATACCGGCGGCTCGTCGCTCGGCGGGCTCGACAATCTCCGTGACAAGCGCGTCGGCCTGCTCGGCACCGGCGCCACCGCGATCCAGTGCGCGCCGCATCTGGCCGAGAGTGCCAGGGAGCTTTTCATCTTCCAGCGCACGCCGTCCTCGATCGACGTGCGCGCCAATGCGCCGACCGATCCCGCCTGGGCGGCGCAACTGACGCCGGGCTGGCAGCAGCGGCGGATGGAGAATTTCAACAATCTCGTCTCCGGCATTCCCCAGGACGAGGACCTGGTCCGCGACGGCTGGACCGACATCATGAAGCTGGTGCAGCGCGGACCACACGCGGGCGGCGGCGATCTGATGCAGGCGATGCAACTGGCCGACTTCACCAAGATGGAGCAGGTGCGCGGGCGGGTCGACGCCGTGGTGCGCGATCCGGCCACCGCCGAGGCACTAAAGCCCTGGTACAAGCAATTCTGCAAGCGGCCGTGTTTCCATGACGAATATCTCGACATGTTCAACCGCGACAATGTCACGCTGGTGGACACCGCGGGGCAGGGCGTCGAGCGCATCACGCCGGCGGGCGTGGTGGTGGCGGGGCGCGAGTATCCGCTGGATTGTCTGATTTTCGCCACCGGCTTCGAGGTCGGCACCTCCTACGAGCGGCGCTCGGGGCTTGAGATACGCGGGCGCGGCGGGCTGACGCTGACCCAGAAGTGGAGCGGCGGCGCCAGGACGCTGCACGGCCTGATGACGCGGGATTTCCCCAACTGCTTCATCGTCTCGACGCTTCAATCGGGCCTGGCACCGAACTTCCCGCACATGCTGAGCGAGCAGGCGCGCCACATCGCCTATATCGTCGAGCGCTGCCTCTCCGAGGATAGCGATGCGGTGGAGCCGACCCCAGAGGGCGAAGCCGCCTGGACCGAGGTGATCATGAAGGCCGGTGTGTTGCGCCGCGCCTACCAGGAGGAGTGTACGCCCGGCTATTACAATGCCGAGGGCCAGCTCTCGAAACTCAACATCCAGAACGGCGTCTATGGCCGGGGACCCGCGGCGTTCATCGCCGTGCTCGAAAACTGGCGCAAGGCGGGGGATTGCGAAGGGCTCGCGTTCGCGCGCACCACAGTGGAGGTGGCGTGATGACGACAGAACGCAAATCGATCTTCATCACCGGCGCGGCCTCGGGCATGGGGCGGGAGACCGCCAAACTCTTCGCCGGCCATGGCTGGTTCGTCGGCTGTTACGACGTCAATGACGACGGTCTCACGACCCTCAAGGACGAACTCGGCGGCAATGCCGGACTGTTCCAGCGGCTCGATGTTTGCGATCGCGCCGCCTATCTCGACACCATCGCCGCGTTCGGCCGCGCCACCGGCGGGCGGATGGACATCCTGTTCAACAATGCGGGCATTGGCCTCGGCGGTTTCTACGACGAGATGGCGTGGGAGGATGTGCTCAGGATCGTCAACATCAATCTGATTGGCGTGCTCAGCGGCGTGCACGCCGCGATGCCGCTGTTGAAGGCGACGCCGAATGCGCTGTGCTTCTCCACCTCGTCGGCCTCCGCGATCTTCGGCGCGGCGCGCATCTCGGTCTATTCCGCCACCAAGCATGCGGTGAAGGGCTTTACCGAGGCGCTGTCGGTCGAGCTTGCTCGCCTGGGCATTCGCTGCGCCGACGTGCTGCCGGGCTGGATCGACACGCCGCTGGTGTCGCAGGAGATGCGGGATCATCTGCCGGCAGAAGGCCTCTGGCGGCTGTCGCCGCCGAGCGCCGTGGCGGACGCGGTGTGGGCCGCCTATCACGGCGACAAGGTGCATTATTATGTGCCCAGCGAATTGCACGACCTCGACAAGCTGGTCACCGCGCAACCCGAACAAACCCGCGACCAACGCCGCCGCCTGCTGGCGGAGCGGATGCAGATCGTGTGAGGGGGGAGATTCAGAACAACGGAGAGCGGTTCGTCATTCTCAGTGTCGTCCCCCGGCTTGACCGGGGACCCAGTAGGTGGTGACGCCAGCGGCTTAAATGGCGGCGTCCGACGCGGCAGCCACTGGGCTTTGCTGATGCATTCTTCTCATCTTGCCCGCTCCCGGATACTGGATGCCCCGCTTTCGTGGGGCATGACACCGAGAGTGGCGAGATGCTTCAATTCTTAACGCGGGCAATGACGGAGTGGGGATGATCCGCGCCATGCAAACCTCAATCGCTCGCCGCCCCCTCATCGCATCGGCTCAAGCCCAAGCTTCCAAGCTTCGATTATGATGACAGTGCATTAAACTGTCATTTGATCTGGCTGCCGAAGGTCAGCCAAATTTAATGCACCGTCACCGTTACCCCATCCGGAAATTGCCAATGCGTCTCATTTTGAGCGGAAAGTTCAGTTACGGGCGTTGACAGAGGTGGGACTGACAAAGGAACCGGGATGTTTTCGACCTCTGGTTTCAAGGGTGTGCTCGATGGCGCAATGGAGGTCCATTCGTGCTCACGCGATTGACGCGACGCCGCGCGCTTGCCGTCGGTGCCGCTGGATTCACCAGCGTTCTGCTGTCGGCCGCGAGCGCCGCGAAGACCGGCCGCGGGATGATTCGTGGACCAATCCCCAATTTCGAGACCGTAACACCGCTACCACCGCTGAAACTTGCGATTCCCGATTTCGTTGCGACAACGCCACGGCTCGCGCAAACCGCACTTGATATCTCGCGCGAGATTCGACTTCTGCTCCGGGCCAGCGGTCCGTTCCACATCGTCGATACCGACGAGGTCAACACCAGGCAGGTGGCTTTCGACGATATTCCACAGCCGGACGACTGGCGATCACTCTATGTCTCCGTTCTGGTCGCGGGACAGGTATCGGAGATTACCGACACCCGGATGGGTGTGGCCTTTCGCCTGTGGCTGGTGGCTACGCGGTGGCAGGTGACCGGGCAAACCTACAAGGCGGATCTCGACGACTGGCAGCGCCTGGCCCGCATCATTGCCGGCGAGATCTTCGAGCGGACAAACGGTGATCCATCGTAACCCTTGCGATGGCGCAGTCGGCGCATGGTATGATCGCCTTTCCTGGAGGTGCGCCGTGTTGCAACGCAGTTTGCTTGCTTTGGTCCTGGGCTCGGCACTCGTCGCTGTCGGTGCGCGCGCGGAGGGCGTGCGCGAGATCGCGCCCACCGGCTCGCTGCGGGTGGCGGTTGCGGTCGGTCCCGCGGCATCGGCGTTCTGGGCGACGCGCGATCCCGCCAGCGGCAAGCCCCGCGGCGTCACCGTCGAGCTCGGCAAAGCAGCGGCAGGCCGGCTGGGCGTGCCGCTGCAACTGGTCGAATACCGCAGTTCGGACGAGATCGCAGCCGCCGGCGACACGGACGCCTGGGATATCTCGTTCATTCCCGCCGAGGCTCGGCGCGAGGTGATGGTGGACCACGGGCCCGCCTATGTGGCCTACACCAGCAGTTATCTGGTGCGCGCCGGCTCCGATATCAGCGCCAACGCGCAGGTCGATCGTACCGGCGTGCGGGTCGGCTGCATCGAAGGTACCGCGACGTCGCGCACCCTGACGAGGACCTTGCAACACGCCACCCTGACGAAGTTCGAAAAGGCCGACGCGGCGGCCGAACTGATCGGCCAGGGACAGCTCGATGCGCTGGCGATGGGGACGGAGGCCGTGGAAGATCTTGCGCGCAAGTTGTCGGGCACGCGGGTGCTGGACGGCGTGATCCAGTCCACCGGCGTAGTGGTGGTCGTGCCAAAAGGGCGAACTGTGGCCAAAGCGTGGGCGGCGCAATTCCTGCAGGACGCCAAGACGGACGGCACCGTGCGCCGCGCCCTCGACAGCGGCGGATCGGCCAACGCGAAGGTGGCGCCGTAAGCTTGCGGCATCGCCTTAACGAGTTGGGCCGGATCACGGCAACCTCTTACTGGCATCTCGCAGTTCACGGCGTCGATGAGCGCTCGGTCCGATGCTGTTCGCGGTAACGCCTCGCTTCGTTCGCGGCCGTGGCGCGGTTTCTAAACGTGATACCGGGCATTTTAGATTAACGTTCAAGATGTCGTCCCGTGCGAGGCGGCTGCATCCGCTGGTGGCCGCGCGTGTTGCAATGCACCGATGGTTTTGAAAACATCAGCGAGAGGGCTCGGAGTTGGAGGCAGGGCGCTGAAATATGTTAGCCAGTCTGCGCTCAGGCTGGTCAAACAGCGCAGAATCTGCATGGTCTCGCAGCGGGGGCTGCAACCATGATGGGACAATGGCTGCGTGGCTCAACGATCCGGATACTGTCGCGGCGATTGTCCGCGCGCTGCGGCATGTCCATGGCGACATCAACGCGCGCTACATGCTGACCAACGGCACCACGCTGGCGGTTCTGCTGGACAGCCTGCTGCGCGCGGAGCTGAAAAACACCGAGGTGCTGAAGCTGATTTCCAGGGTGATCCGCTCTGGAGATTTCATCGTCACCCCGGAGCTCAGTTCTCCCTCGCATCTGACCTACATCTATGAGCGGCCGGGATCGTTGCGGGTTGCCGACGTGGCCATCGTGACCATGGACCACGGCACGGTGGGCAGCTCCGACATCCGTCTCAGATTGCCGTCGGACGAGGAGTGAGCAAAGTGTTGGGAGCGTAGCCCGGATGAGTGCAGCGATATCCGGGGTGGGATCGGTGTGAAAATCCCGGGTGTCGCTCCGCTCACCCGGGCTACGGGCAAGCGTTCACCGCGATGCTAACTGTTCGATGTTCTGCAGGCGCGACGAGTCGTGGCTTGCTTTCAACCGGCATGCCGTCTTGATGGGGTTCGCCGTTTCCTGCTTCTGAATCGAGTGCAGGTCGCGCGCGCGAAACGCCTCGTAATGATGGGTGACTGAGAGGCCGGTGCCGAGCAGGCCAAAAAATAACAGAGTGGTCTTGATCATCATCTTTGGGTCCGCTGGTCACCGGCACGAGCTGCTCGTACGAATGGAGGAGAGCGATCCGGCACTTAAATTGTTGTGTCCCAACGCTCTTTCGTGCGTGCGGCGCGGCGAAAAGTTCAGGCTACGTCCCGGTGATTACGGACGTGTGATATGCGCCAACGGCATGGCAACGAGGTTACCCGCTTACATGCGCGCACAGCGTGTGTTTCCCCAAAATGTGATCTGGATCACAGAAGCGGCCGCCGCGGTCCCTTATAGACGCGGCATGCCATTTGATACTGAAACCCTGGCACTGATGCGCCAGGTGCTTGACGACATCTGTCGGGACGTGCCGGTCGGTCAAAATCAGGTGCGGACCTTTGTCGCGACTGCGTTGCTGGATTGCGCCAACACCGGCGAGCGCTCGCTCGACGCCTTGAAAGAGGCGGCCGGCACGGCTCTGCTGGTGATCTATCCGGACATGACCGGGACGAAATAGCCTCCGGCTCTTTTTCGTTTCACTCGTTCTTGATGAACAGCTTGAGCGACAGCCCCAGCAGCATCGATACCACCATGAAGCCGGCCAGCACCAGCAGGCCGACGTTGTAGGAGCCGGTCTCGCCGCGGGTCCAGCCCATGATGAAGGGACCGACAAAGCCGCCGAGCGTGCCCACCGAGTTGATGAAAGCGAGGCCGGCGGCGGCGCCGATCCCTGACAGAAAGCGCGTCGGGATGGTCCAGAGAATGGCGCGCGCCGTGCTGGTGCCGACCAGCACCGCCGTGAGCCCGAGGAAGGGAATGATGAAGGTCGGCGCATAGACGGCGATCACCATGCCGGCCGACGACAACAAACACGTGTAGATCAGGTGGTCGATCTTCTTGCCGCTGCGGTCGACCACGCCGGCCCAGTAGATCATGGCGACGCAGGCGATCAGCGCGGGGACGGCGGCGAGAAAGCCGACGGTGAAGTTGGAAAAATTCTGCTGCTTCAGGATCAGCGGCAGGAAAATCACCACGCCATAGGAGCCGACCAGGAAGGTGAACTGGTTCAGCGCCAGGATCAGCACCCGCGGATCCCTGATACTCTGCCAGATATTGTGCCGCTCGCGCTCCTTCTTTTCGGCGCCGATGCGCCCGGCGACAATGGCCTTCTCCTCGTCGCTGAGCCAGGCCGCGCTCGAGGGCCGGTCCGACAGCCAGAACAGCAACAGCACGCCGACGATCACGGCTGGAAGGCCTTCACACAGGAACAGCCACTGCCAGCCGGCAAGCCCCAGCGCCTGGTCGAGCTCGAGCAGCAGGCTGGACAGCGGCCCCGCCACGAATGTCGAGGCCGGTATGCTGATCAGGAACCAGGCGTAGATCCGCGCGCGATATTCCGCGGGAAACCAAAGGGTCAAATAGAAGGCCGCGCCGGGGAAGAAGCCGGCCTCTGCCGCGCCCAGCAGGAAACGCAGGCCGTAGAAACTATAGGGGCCGACGGTGAACAGCGTCGCCATCGAGATCAGCCCCCAGCTGATCATGATCCGCGCCAGCCAGCGCCGCGCGCCGAACTTGTACAGCGCGATGTTGCTGGGAACCTCGAACAGGCAATAGCCGGCCGAGAGGATGCCGACGCCGAAACCGAACTGCGCCGGGGTCAGCCCCACGTCCTTGATCATGGTGAGGCCGGCGAAGCCGACATTGTTGCGGTCGATGAAGTTGATGATGTAGGCGAGGCTGAGCAGCGGCAGGATGCGCCAGGCGATCTTGGCGAACACCACCTTTTCCCGTGCGCTCAAATGATCGAGTTGCGGCGGCGCCGTCGCCACCTGCTGCGCAATGCTCATGTTCCGCTCCCAATGTTTTTCGTTATTGAATTTTTCTCCTCATTTGGAGGAGGCGTGATGCACTTTCCTTTGTCGTTGCCGGGCTTGTCCCGGCAACCCCGCTTAGGAGGGCAGTGCGTCCCTAAGCGGGATCACCGGGACGAGCCCGGTGATGACGAGCTAAAACAATGCAGTCCAATTTCCTGAGCTGCGTGCCTATCTCCGCTAACCGCGAACGATCTCCGCCACACGCTGCCCGAACGCCGCAGTGCCGAGGTTGCCTCCTAAATCCCGCGTCGCATGTCCTGCCGCGATCGCAGCGGCGAGGGCGGCGTCAATCCCGCGGGCGGCTTCGACAAAGCGCGGTTGATCCCTGCGCGCGCCGTGCCATTCCAAAAGTTGCGCGGCGGACAGGATCAGCGAGGCCGGGTTGGCGATGTCGCGCCCCGCAATGTCAGGCGCCGAGCCGTGCGCCGCCTGCGCCATGGCATGCGCAAGCCCGGCGTTGAGCGAGCCGCCGAGACCGAGGCTGCCGGACAGCTCGGCCGTCAGATCCGACAGGATGTCGCCGAACATGTTGGTGGTGACGATCACATCGAACCGGGCCGGGTTGCGCACCACATGCGCCATCATGGCATCCACCAGGATTTCGTCGACGGCGAGCCCGGGATAATGCGTCGCCGCCTCGCGGCAGATCTCGAGAAACATCCCGTCGGCGATTTTCAGCACATTGGCCTTGTGCACCACGGTGAGGCGCTTGCGCCGGCGTGCGGCGAGGGCGCAGGCGGCGTGCGCGATGCGCTCGCAACACAGACGTGTGATGCGCCGCAGAGAGATCACCACGTCCCGCGTCACCAGCATTTCGCTGCCGCCCTGTTCAAGATTGCGGTCGGCGTAGAAGCCTTCGGTGTTCTCGCGCACCACGATCAGGTCGAAGTCGCCGACCGGCGCCTTCAGGCCCTTGTAGGTGCGGGCCGGCCGGACGTTGGCGAACAGGTCCAGCGACTTGCGGAAGAATTTCGACGGGTTGATCTGTCCCTTTGCTTCATCCTTGAAATCGAAGGTGGCGGTCGGTCCCAGGATGAAGCCGTCGGCGCGGCGCACCTGCTCCAAGAGATCCGGGCGCACCGTTGTGCCGTGACGGGCGAGGCTGGCATGGCCGACATCGTGCTGTTCGATCTCGAAGGCGAGGCCATGGCGGCTAGCAGCGGCATCGAGCACGGCCATGGTCACTGCCGTGATTTCGGGGCCGATGCCGTCACCGGGAAGAACAACGAGTTTCATGGTCGGGTGCTTTGCTTCTCAGAGAGTGATCAGAGGGACGGGGTGAGGCCGGCTTGCGTCGCTTCGGTGCGAAGCATGTCGAGGTCGGCCGGAGGAATATTGAGGCCGTCGCGGCGGCGCTTTTCCGCCATGCGTTCCTCGGGTTCGCCGGGCATCAGGATCTCGTCATAGCCGGCGGCACGCGGTGTGGCCTTGGCGCGCGAGACCAGCGCGTCCATGCGCGCACTATAGCTCTGGTCGGGTGCGAACAGGTCCGGCTTCAGCGCCAGGATGAAATGGCCGACATTCTGCGGCGTTTCGAAATCCTTGTACTGGTTGCCGACCTCGCCGCCGAACGCCGCACCCGACATCACGCCGGCGAACGCTTCCATCATCAACGACAGCCCCGAGCCCTTCGGTCCGCCCACCGGCAGCACGATGCCGCGATAGCCGGCCTCTGCGTCGGTGGTCGGCTGGCCCTGTGGATCAAGCGCCCAGCCCAGCGGGATCGGCTCGCCGCGCTCCGCCGCGCGCCTGATCTTGCCGCGCGCCGCCACCGCCGTTGCCATGTCCAGCAGCAGCGGCGTGGGGCCGGGGGCCGCCATGGCGAACGGGCTGGTGCCGAGAAACGCCGTGCGGCCGCCCCAGATCGGCATTGCAGGCGAGGCATTGGTCAGCACCATCGCCGCCATGCCCTCGGCCAGCGCTTGCCGCAGATAACAGGCCGCCATGCCGAAATGATTGCTGTTCGAGGCGTAGACGACACCGACGCCAAATTGTTTGGCGCGTGCGATCGCCTCGCTCATGGCGCGCGTCGCCACCAGAAAGCCCATGCCGTTGCCGCCGTCGAGCCGCGCCACCACCGGCGTCGGACACGTCAGCACCATCTCCGGCCGCGGCGCCACCAGCTTTTCGCACAGCCGTCGCGTGTAGATCGGGATGCGGTTGATGCCGTGCGACGACACGTTGCGCAGATCCGCTTCGACCAGGCATTCGGCCACGCGCGCGGCATCGGTCTCGGTGAGGCCGTGGGCGGCGAAGATCGCGGTGACGGCGTCACGAAGCGTCGCAACGGAAATGGGTTTGGTCGGCTCCGGCATGCTGTGTCTTCCCTTGGCGCTCTTTGACGCGCGCCCTGCGGTTCTTGATTTTTGTGTATAGTTGTATACAACGTCATTCAGCTAAATTCATTAACCCGCCCGCGTCAAGGTGCGGGCCGCAGGAATCTGTTCCGGAGGAGAGGCATGCCGTCCGAGGCCGACGCCAAACAGAGCGATACGTCGCTGAGCGTCCGCGCATATGAGACCATTTTCACCGACATCCAGATCGGGCGGCTGCGGCCGGGGACGCTGATCCGGGAGGTGGAGCTGACACTGTCGCTCGGCATGAGCCGCACGCCGGTGCGCGAGGCGCTGCAGCGGCTGCAGGCCGATGGCCTCATTGTCATGGAAGCCCAGCGCGGCGCGCGCATCGTCAAGCTGACGCGTCAGGAAATCACCGAGCTGTTCACCGCGCGGGAAATGGCCGAGGCGGACGCGGCCTCGCTGGCCGCGCGGTTTGCTGGCGATGCCGACATCAGCTTCATGCGCCAGCTCCATGCGCTGGAGGAGAAATCCCAGCGCGATCTCATCGCCGGCGTGGCCTATAATCAGCAGCTGCACCGCGCGATCCACGAGTGTTCGCGCAACCGCTATCTGATCGCGCATCTCAAAAACGTTACTGCGCTGCGGGCGCTGGCCGGCCACACCACACGGCGCAACGCCGGTCGCACCAAGGAGGCGCTCACCGAGCATCGCGCCATCATCGACGCCATCGAAAGCCGCGATGCTGACCTAGCCGAAACGCGCATGCGCGAACACATCCGCGCCTCGCACCGTTTCGTGCTGGCCGCCCAGATCGAGGAACAGCGGCATGGCGGCTGAGCGGCTGGCGCTCGGCGTCGTCCACTCCGATCCCGGCTTTGTCCTGCCGGCCGGCGCCTGCGATTGCCACGTCCATGTGTTCGATCCCGCGAGATTTCCGCTGGCGGCACGGCGCACCTATACGCCAGCGACGGCCACGGTAACGGATCTCACGCAGTTCCTCGATGCGTTGGGGTTAAGTCGCGTGGTGCTGGTGCAGCCGAGCCCCTATGGCACCGACAACGGCCTGCTGTTGTCCGCACTCGCCGAACTCGGGCCGCGTGCCCGCGGCGTCGCCGTGATCGACTGGAATTTCACCGCCGGCGACTTGCGGGGGATGCATGCGGCGGGAGTCCGCGGCGCCCGGCTCAATCTGGAAACTTATGGCGACGCCGATCCCGGCGTGATCGCAAAGCTTCTGATGCAGACCGCGGAGCAGGTCGGTGGCCTCGGCTGGCATATCCAGATCCATGCGCGATTGCCACTGGTGGCCGCGATCGCGCCGGTGCTGGCGCGGCTGCCGACGCTGGTGGTGCTCGATCATTTTGCCTATGCCGCGATCGATCTCAGCCGTGAACGCGAGGCGCGCGACGTCGTGCTGGGTCTCATGACCAGCGGCAAGGTGTATGTGAAACTGTCGGCGGCCCATCGCATCGGTGTGGCCGATGAGGGGGAAGGGGCCGCGCCACTCGTCCGTGCGTTGATCTCGGCCAATCCCGGCCGCGTGCTGTGGGGATCGGACTGGCCGCACACCGGCAGCGGCCCGCGGGCCCAGCGCGATCCGGCCCGCGTCGAGCCGTTTGAGCCGATCGACGACGGGGTGGCGTTGCATCGGCTGGCGCGCTGGACATCAGTGCCTGAACGCGAACAGATCCTGGTCGGCAATCCGGCTGATCTTTACGATTTTGCGGGGCCTTCACGATGAAGATGAGCATCGGCGGATACGACATCGACATTCTGATCCAGGGTTTTCCCGGCAAGTCGGTGTGCCATGGCGGGCTCGGCTGGAGCACCATTGCGCTGGTGCGCGGCCATGGCCGCGTCGCCGTGATCGACACCGGCAATTTCGGCATGCGCGGCCTGCTGATCGCGGGACTGGCCGAGCGCGGTGTCAAGCCGACCGACGTGACCGATGTCCTGCTGACCCATTCGCACTATGACCATGCGGTGAACTGGACGCTGTTCCGCCACGCCCGCATCGTGATCGGCGAGGTCGAACTGACCTGGGCGGTGGACGAGCCATGGGGTGAAACGCCGGTCGCCGAGCTCTATGCCAACGCGCTGCTGACCTGGCCGACCGCGGTCAAAGTCAAAGATGGCGAAGAAGTTCTTCCGGGGATCTCGGCCCATCTCGGACCAGGACACACACCGGGCTGCCTGATCTTCAAGGTCGCGGGCGGCGACAGCGACGTGATCTTCACCGGCGATGCTGCCAAGAACCGCGCCGAATTGATTTCCGGCGACACCGACATGACCTACGACGCCGCCGTCAGTCGCGCCACCATCGCTGCGATCTGGCGGATGTGGCGCGGGAAGCCCGGAACCATCGTGGTGCCCGGACATGACATTCCGATGCGGATCGATGGCGACGAGCCGCATTATCTCGGCACGCGCAAGGCCATGCTGACCGCCTGGTTCGGTCGCGACATGACCACGCTGACCAAGATCGATCTCACGGGCGGGACGCCAGTCTAGTGGGCTGAACGCGAAGTGGCCCTTTCAGGAACTTCGCGTTCATAAAGCAGACGTTGCGTCAGACCAGGAGAGCTCGCCTCGAGGATGCGAGTGGCACCGGCACATCCCTTGATTTTGCGCGGTCTCCGTGGTAACGTCACATGATGATCAACGTCGTGCGCATCGCGAACCGTAAACATATGACCCGCTCTCGCTGGGCCATGGACGGAGTCGCGCGCTAGGAATTCGACGACGCGATCTTTACCAGGCCCCGCCGGCATCGGACGGGGCCTTTTGTTTGGCCATGCTCCCTGTCGGCACAACAGCAGGAGCATCCGATGCCACCCCAACAGACAAACCTCACATCCGAGACCGGGCGCGATGCCGCAGGGCGCCGCGTCGACCTGGCTATCGCTGTGGTGAAAGACGCCACGGGCGATGCTTTGGCCCAGGCGTGCCCCGATGCCTCTATCGCAGTGCTAAGAGACGCTCTCTCGGAAAAGGAAGCGGTCGGACCACCAGTCGCATCGACGCGGAGCGTCTTGAGCTTGCTCCGGGGATATTGGCATGCGTTTCGAGAGCGGCGCCAACGCGGGAGGTTGCGAGTCGGTTTGCACGATCTGAGTGTCAGAGAGCTGATGGATATCGGCCTGACCCCCGGTGACATCGACCGCATCGTCGCTGGCCGAACGATTGAAAGGCTCAGGGATGGCCGGTGGTCTCGTGATATGATGTAGCTGATGGCAAGTCAGCAAGAGTAGCCCGCATGAGCGAAGCGATATGCGGGAGGTGCGCGACGATCAATCCCGGGTATCGCTTGCGCTCACCCGAGCTACCACGCTGTCATCGCGTCCGCGATGCTGCGCCAGGCGACGGCTTATCCTTCTCCAGTCTCTGCACCTCGCTCCAGAACGTCTCCGCGGCCGGGGTGAGGCGGGCGCGCGAGCGGAACAGGCTGATGCGGATGGCGATGTCCCAGTCTTCCGGTCCCGCGCGCAGCAGCCGTCCGCTGGCGAGATCCTCGTGCACCAGGCTGCGTGGCGCCCAGGTGATGCCACGGCCCTCGCGCGCCATGCCAGCCAGCAGCATGACCGGGGCCGCGAAGCTCGGGGTCAGCCAGCAGGGCGAGGCCTTGGCGGCCAGGAACGACGCGACGATCCGGCCGACGCCGGAGCCCGGATGATAGGCGAGATAAGGCAGCGGCGCCTTTGCCGAGCCGGGCAGCGTGTAGCGCGGCTCCCGCGGTTTGCGGCGGCTTCCGCGGGCCTGCGACCGCGGGGCGGGCGCACTGATCGGAATAAGCATGTCTGTTTCGAGGTCGACGCGCTGAAAGCGATCCACGTCCAGCCGGGTCGCCAGTGAGATGTCGTAATGTGCCAGCATGAAATGGACCTGCGCCTCGAGCAGCAGTTTTTCGCAACCGGCGAAGTTGGCCGCGACGAGCTGAACGGCGGCGCCGGCCCTCGCATTGTCGGCGCGCTGGATCCAGTTGGGGAAGAATGTCTGCGACAGGGAGTGCGTTGCCGCGAAGTGGATGGTTTCGGCCTTCAGCCGGGCGATCTCGCGCGCTTCGTCGCGTCCTGCCACCACACGCCGCAGCACGTCTTCCGCGACGGAGCGGAACGCATCGCCCGCGGGCGTCAGTGTCAGGGTATGCGAACTCCGTTCGAACAGCGGCGTTCCCAGCCAGTCCTCCAGCGCCTTGATCCGGCGGCTCAGCGCCGGCTGGGTGACATGGCGGCGCTCGGCGGCGCGCGAAAATCCGCCGTCTTCGGCGATGGCGAGGAAGTCCTCCAGCCAGATGAGGTCCATGATAACGTTTTGTCCTGAAATGATGCCAATACGGCATTAGCCCCGCGCGTGCCGCCGGTCCAATGTAAATCCGGCTTCAAGCCCCTGAATAAAATAGAGCCATCCTGCATGGCCGTCGTTTCGTGGGAGGATATCCAATTGCAGATCGCGCAGACGCAGCTCTATCCATCGGTTCCCACGCAGACCGCAGTGAAACGCCGCAAGCCGTTCTGGCGGGAGCAATATGTGCTGGTGGTGGCCGGCGCGGCCCTGGGCGCATTGGCGGGCGCCTTGTTTCCCGCGGTGGCGGTCGATTTCAAGCCGCTGGGCGATGTCTTCATTTCGCTGATCAAGATGACCATCACGCCACTGATCTTTGTGGTCGTGGTCACCGGCATCGCGCAGGTCGGCGACATGAAGGCGGTCGGCCGCATCGGCCTCAAGGCTTTCATTTATTTCGAGGCCGTCACCACGGCGTGCCTGCTGTTCAGCCTCGCCGTGGTGCACTGGGTGCAGCCGGGCGCAGGCGTCGCGCGTGCCACATCGCAACAGGCGGAGACGGTGGCGCGCTATTCGCAGGCGCACATGACGTCGCTGTCGGCCTATGTCCAGCACATGATCCCGGACAGTTTTGCCGGCGCCTTCGCCAGCGGTGATGTCCTGCAGGTGCTGGTGCTGGCGTTGCTCTGCGGTTTCGGCCTGCTGCTGCTCGGCGAGCGCGGTGTGCCGCTGCGCAACGGCCTGGAGCGGATCGGCGAACTGGTGTTCAAGGTGGTGCATATCGTGGTGATGCTGGCGCCGATCGGCGCGTTCGGCGCCATGGCCTTCACCGTGGCGAAGTTCGGCGTTGCGACCTTGTATGCGCTCGCCGTGCTGGTCGGCACCGCCTGGGTCATGATGCTGCTCTTCATCGTCGTGGGACTTGGGGTGCTGTGCCGCAGCATCGGCATTCGGCTGTCCGACCTGCTGCGGCTGCTGCGCACCGAGCTTTTGGTGGTGCTCGGCACCTCGTCGTCCGAGACGGCGATTCCCGGCATGATGGAGAAGCTGCCCAGGGCCGGCGTCGGCCAGGCCGTGGCCGGGCTGGTCATTCCCGCGGGCTATTCCTTCAACCTCGATGGCGTGGCGCTGACCCTGCCGCTGAGCACACTGTTCATCGCCCAGGTCTACGGGATCGAGATGACACTCGGGCAGCAGATCAGCGTCTTCGTCATCATGCTGTTCACCAGCAAGGGCGCGGCCGGGGTCACCGGCGGCGCCTTCGCCGCATTGGCCGCAACCGTCATTGCCGCAGGCCTTCCGGCGGAGGGGCTGGCGCTGTTGCTCGGCGTCGACCGTTTCATGTCGCTGGGCCGATCGATCACCAACACCATCGGCAATGCCGTGGCCGCCGTCGTTGTCGCCAAATGGGATGGCGAGTTCGATCCATCGGCCTGGACCCAATCAACCACACTCAGTTCAATCGCAAAGTGAGACCTGAATGAATACCGAAGACACCATGCTGCCGACCATCGCGCTCGTACCCGGCGATTGCACCGGCATCGGCCCGGAGCAGACCGCACGGATCCTGGCCGATGGCCATCTTGCTGATGTCGCCAACCTGGTCGTGGTCGGCGATGCGCGGGTGCTGGAGATGGGCATGGCCCATGCCGGCGTGCAGTTGAAAGTCGAACGCATCGCGTCACCGGGCGAAGCCTCCTGGCAGAGCGGCGCCGTGCAACTGGTCGATCTCGCCAACACCGATCCGGAGCTTTTCCCGATCGGCAAGGCCAGTGCCGAATCCGGCCGGCTCACCGGCGAGACGCTGGCGCGCGCCATCGATTTCTCCAAAGCGGGGGAGGTCGACGCCATCACCTTTGCGCCGCTGAACAAGCGCGCCATGTTCGACGGCGGCTGGAAATTCCCCGACGAGCACAAGATGTTTGCCAACCTGCTCGGCCACCAGGGCTACTTCTCCGAGATGAATGTGCTGGACGGCCAGTGGATGTCGCGGGTCACCGGGCACCAGTCGCTGCGCACGGCGCTCGACGGCATCAATCCGGAGAGCATCACCGATGCCATCGAACTGGCGGACAGGATGATGCGCAACGCAGGCATCGCGCAGCCGCGCATCGCGGTCGCCGCGCTCAATCCGCATGCCGGGGAGAACGGCCTGTTCGGCCGCGACGAGATCGAGATGATCCGCCCGACCGTCGAAGCCGCGGCCAGGACCGGCATCGCCTGCAGCGGGCCTTTCCCGGCGGACACAGTCTATATCCGCGCGTTTGCCGGCGAGTTCGACAGCGTAGTCGCGATGTATCACGACCAGGGCCAGATCGCGACCAAGCTGCGCGGCTTCAACCGCGGCGTCACGGTAACGGCCGGGCTGGACACCGTGTTCACCACCCCGTCCCATGGCACCGCGTTCGACATCGTCGGCAAGGGCGTGGCCAAGACCGGCGCGATCGAAAGCGCGGTACGGCTGGCGGCGCAACTGGCCGCAGTGAAAAGCAACGCCGGAGCCGAATCCCGCCCGCAAAGCGCCGCGGTCTCGGCGTAGATGGCTTATGTTGAATCAACTCCGTCATCCTGAGGTGCGAGCTCTGCGGTGCATGCACCGCAGAGCGAGCCTCGAAGGATGCACGGCCAAATGTATCTAAGGAAGCGGCCGTCGTCCTTCGAGGGCCGCGCTACGCGCGACCACCTCAGGATGACGGATTACTTTGATCGAACCATATCTTATCTTGCTGGGAGAATACCATGTCGACTGATCGCAGAACTCTGCTGCAGGCCGCCGCCGCGCTGCCGCTTGTGACCGCCGCCGGAACCATTGCGTCGAGCCAGCAGGCCGTCGCGCAGGCGCCGAAAGCGGCTGTCACCCTCGCCAGCGCAGCGCCGGCCAAGGACGTCACGCGCACCCTTGCGCATTATCTCGTCACCGCGAAATACGACGACCTTCCGGCCGAGGTTCGCAAGGAGGGCGTGCGCACGCTGCTGAACTGGGTCGGTGTCGCCATCGGCGGCTCGCATCACCAGACGGTCGATATCGCGGTTGCGGCGCTGACGCCGTTCTCCGGTCCGGCACAGGCCTCGCTGTTCGGGCGCCGCGAGCGGTTTGACATCATGAATGCGGCTTTCCTCAACGGCGTCTCCAGCCATATCTTCGATTATGACGACACCCACCTGAAAACCATCATCCATCCCGCAGGTCCCGTGGCGTCCGCCATCATTGCGCTGTCCGAGATGCAGCCGGTGTCGGGCAAGGAGTTTCTCAACGCGCTGATCCTTGGCGTTGAGACCGAGTGCCGGATCGGCAATGCGGTCTATCCCAACCATTACGATGTCGGCTGGCACATCACCGGCACGGCCGGCGTGTTCGGATCGGCGGCCGCGGTCGGCAAGCTTTTGAACCTGAACGAGCAGCAGATGGTGTGGGCGCTGGGCCTCGCCGCGTCGCAGCCGGTGGGCCTGCGTGAATCCTTCGGCTCCATGAACAAGAGCTTCAATCCGGGCCGGGCCGCGAGCAGCGGCATCTTCGCGGCGATGCTGGCCTCGAAGAACTTCACCTCGTCGGACGGCATGATCGAAGCCAAACGCGGCTGGGCCAACACCATCAGTACCAAGCAGGATTACAACGAAATCCTCGGCGATCTCGGCAAGCGCTACGAGGCCGCGCTCAACACCTACAAGCCGTTCGCCTGCGGGATCGTGATGCATCCGGCGATCGATGCCGCGATCCAGCTGCGCAATGAAAACAAACTCACCGCCGATCTGGTCGACCATATCGACCTCAAGGTGCATCCGCTGGTGCTGGAATTGACCGGCAAGAAGACGCCGCGCGAAGGCCTCGAAGGCAAGTTCAGCATCTATCACGCGGTCGCTGTCGCTCTTGTCGAAGGCGCGGGCGGCGAGAAACAATTCAGCGATCGCGCCGTCACCGACCCCACCATTGTCGCTTTGCGCGGCAAGGTGGTGCCGGTGATCACCCCCGGCATCGATCCGGCGCAGGTCGATATGACGATCGTGCTCAAGGACGGCCGTCAGCTCAACCGCCGCATCGAGCATGCCATCGGCAGCGTGGAGAAGCCGATGACCGACAAGCAACTGGAAACCAAGTTCAGCGATCTGGCCGAAGGCATCATTCCGGCTCCGGCGATTCGCCGGGTGATGGACGCCTGCTGGAATGTCGAAAACTTGCCCAGCGCCGCTGAAATCGCCAAGATGTCGGTGTCGACTTGAGGCTGCCAAATCCTGCTGCGTCATATGCAGACTTAGCTCCTCATCCTGAGGAGCCCGCGCAGCGGGCGTCTCGAAGGACGAGGCCACCAAGGCCGCAATTCCGGGCCTCATGGTTCGAGACGCGCGTGCCGCGCTCCTCACCATGAGGAGATGTGATGTAGCGAGTTGCCCGGATGAACGAAGTGACATCCGCTGATTAGCTGCTTCGAATCCCGGTGTCGCTGCGTTCACTCGGGCTACGGTTCACTCGCGGCACCGTTCACCCCGCTCATTTCCCAAGACACCGATCGAAGAATTGCGCGATGTCGGTGAATACCTCGCGGGATTCCGGCGTGTTGACGTCCTGGTATTGGGCGTGGCTCATGCCCTCATAGACATTGAGATCGGCGATGACGCCGGCGCGCCGCAGCTTGCGGTGGGTGCGCACGGTGTTGGAGAGGAACAGGTCGCGCGTGCCTGAGGTCAGGATGGTCGGGGGAAAGCCCGCGAAGTCGCCGTAGATCGGCGAGATGGTGGGATCCTTGAGATCGTGTCCGTTGGCGTAGAGCTTGGCCGCGCGTCCGAGCCAGCCGTCCCAGGTGACCAGGATGTTGTCGACCCATTCATTGATCTTGTAGGTGTCGCCGATGCGGTCGATGTCCGACCATGGTGTGCCCGGCGCGATCGCGGCCGGCAGCGGCAGCTTTTCATCCCTGGCGCGCAGCACCATGGCGAGTGTCATGGCGCCGCCGGTCGAGGTGCCGAAGATCGCCATGTTCTGCGGCTTTGCCATCTTCACCGCCTCCTTCCACACCGCCATGGCGTCGTCCATCGCCGCGGGGTAGGGCGCGTCTGGCGGCATGCGGTAGTCGACGGAGATCACCTTGAAGCCGCCGAAGCCGGCCATCAGCACCGCTTCGAGCGTTCCGGATTCACCGGGCGCGAACACATAACCGCCGCCATGCACGTGGACCAAGAGCCGGTTCTGGTTGATCGGCGGGATCGATTTGGGGGTGACGATGTAGACCTTGACGCCTCCGATGGTCGACGGCTCGACGGTCACGCCGAGTTTTTCTTTCACGGCCGGCAGCGCCGTCATGATCAGTTGTGCGCGCTGGTTGATCAGCGTCTTCCACTCGTCCGCGGTCTTGGGGTCGGCGTTGAAATGCGGCGGATAGGGCGCCTTGATCAGGGCCTGCAATTGCGGGCTGACATCGGCCGATGGTGCGGGGCTCACTTGCGCCGGCGAGGATCGGTCTCCCGCCGTCGCGTTCGCTGCCGCCTGGCTTGCCGCCTTCGCAGCATAGTCCTGCGCTGACGTCAGCTGCTCGGCAGCCACCGGCAGAATAAGGCTTCCGCTCAAGGCCAGTGACAGTACGCATGTTCGCAGCATATCTTTTGGCACTGTTTCTCTCCCGATTGTATTTTGATTGATTAATCCGCGAGCGCGAACACCTTGCACCAGCCGTATTTGCTGACCTCTCCCTCGACCACCTTGCAGGATTTCGGCGGCTCGAACAGCGTGCACATGGCGCAGCTATAGATACCTTGCGGCTTATCCTGATATTCGGCCTGCTGCAGGGTCATCTTGTCGGCGGCGTGGGCTTGCGAGATCCGGGCCAGAAGCCCCGCCGAGATTCCCTGCAAGATCCCTTGAACGACCATGCGCATCAGGTGGCGCCGCGTCCTGTCTGATCGTTGATCGACCATGTGTTGTTCTCCGGTGGCTGATGGGCTCAGCACCGGACATTCTATCCACTCATCATGTCGTTCTGAAAGGGTGGCTGGAGATCAACCCTGGCGGTTCCAGCTCACCTTGGTCTCACGTGTAGCAGCAAGTAGCCCGGATGAGCGAAGCGATATCCGGGACGCGACGATTATCCCGGGTGTCGCTTCGCTCACCCGGGCTACGCATCTTACGTCCCGCAGAAGGTCTGCAGCACCCGCTGTTCGGGCTGCGGCGGCTCGGCGTAGGCAGCGAACTCCGGCTGGTCGTCATAGGGACGTGCCAGCACCGTGCCCAGCGTCTCGAACGGCGCGAAGTCGCCTTGCGTCGCGGCCACGATCGCGGCCTCGATCCGGTGGTTGCGCGGGATGAAGGCCGGATTGACTTTTCGCAATGCGGCACCGTCGCCGCTGCGGCGGGACTGCCATTTGCCAAGCCAGGCATCGAGGCCGGCGGGTTCAGTGAACAGGGCACGCAATTCGCCAGCGTCGCCCTCGGCGGCGTCGCACAGACGCCGGAAGGCGAGGGTGAAATCCACCTCATGTTCGGCCAGCAGCTGCAGGAATTCGCCGACCAGGTCGTCGTCGCCGTCATGGCCAGCCAGTCCGAGCTTCGCGCGCATGCCCGCGGTGTAGGCTGCGTCGAACGCCGGAGAGAACTCGCTGAGGATTTCCTTCGCGATCTCGATGGCCGTGGGTTGATCCGGATCGAACAGCTGTAACAGGCATTCTGCCAGCCGCGTCAGGTTCCACAGCGCGATGCCCGGCTGGTTGGCATAGGCATAGCGGCCGTTCTGGTCGATGGAGGAGAACACGGTGGCCGGATTGTAGGCATCCATGAACGCGCAGGGGCCGTAGTCGATGGTCTCGCCGGCGATCGACATGTTGTCGGTGTTCATCACGCCATGGATGAAGCCGATGTGCATCCAGCGCGCCACCAGCGCCGCCTGCCGCGCGATCACGCGTGCCAGCAGTGCGCGGGCGGGATGAGGATCGGTGGCCGCGTCCGGGTAGTGCCGGGCAATCACATGATCAACAAGATGGCGGAGCGCGTCGGTGTCCTCGCGCGCGGCGAAAAACTGGAAGGTGCCGATCCGGATATGGCTCGCGGCCACCCGTGTCAGCACGGCGCCGGGCAGCATGGTCTCGCGCTGCACGCGATCGCCGGTGAGCACCGCCGCAAGCGCGCGCGTGGTTGGAACGCCGAGCGCGGCCATCGCCTCGCTGACGATGTATTCCCTGAGCACCGGACCCAGTGCCGCGCGGCCGTCGCCGCGCCGGGAGAACGGCGTGGGCCCCGCGCCCTTCAACTGCAGGTCGCGGCGCTGGCCGTCGCGATCGACCACCTCGCCGAGCAGGATGGCGCGGCCGTCGCCGAGCTGCGGCACGAAGTGTCCGAACTGGTGGCCCGCATAGGCGGTCGCGATGGGATCGGCGCCGTCTGGAACGCTCTGTCCGGCCAGGAAAGCAACGCCCTCCGGCGACGCCAGCCAGTCGGCGTCCAGCCGCAATTGTTCCGCCAGCGCCCGGTTGATCTTGATCAGCCTGGGCGCTGCGACCGGCGTCGGCGCCACGCGGGCGAAAAAGCGGTCGGGCAGGGTGGCGTAGCTGTTGTCGAACTGGATCTGCATGACACCTCGGATCGCGATTGCTCCGGATATAGTCGTCGGCGGGATCAGCGGCAATGCTGAGCGCGGCATGTCTCCGTTGAGCCAACCCGCCTCGCGAGGCTGGACCGGCTTTTGCATCGCTCGATGGAACATTTGTCATTGGTGGGATGAGAACCGGATGGCTAAGCTCATCGCCTGGAATCCTTTGAATTTGAGGTTGTCGCGATGAAAGCGTTGCATGAGCTGGGTGTCGTGGAGGCCGCGGCCGCCATTCGCGCGGGCGAGATCACGGCGGAGCAACTCTGCGCGGCACTGCTGAGCCGCACCGAGGCGCACGCCGGCCTCAACGCCTTCTGTGCCCTGGACGCCAACCAGGTGCTGGAGGCGGCGCGCGAGGCCGATTGTGCGCGCGGGTCCGGCAAGCGCCTGCCGCCGCTCCATGGCGTGCCCATTGCGCTGAAGGACAACATCAACACGAAGGCGTTGCCGACAGCAGCCGGCACGCCGGCACTGCGTCGTCACCGCCCCGCGCAGAATGCCCCGGTGGCGCAGGCCTTGTTCGACGCTGGCGCGCTGCTGTTCGGCAAGGTCGGCATGCATGAGCTTGCCTTCGGCATCACCTCCAACAACACGGCCACCGGCGCGATCCATAATCCTTACGATCCCTCCCGGATTCCCGGCGGCTCGAGCGGCGGCTCCGGCGCGGCCGTCGGCGCGCGACTGGCGCCGGCCAGCATCGGCAGCGATACCGGCGGCTCGGTGCGGGTGCCGTCGTCGTTTTGCGGGGTCTGGGGATTCCGGCCGACCGTCCATCGCTGGCCGCAGGCCGGCATCGTGCCGATCTCGGCGACCCGCGACACCGCCGGGCCGCTCGCGCGCAATGTCGCCGATCTCGTGGCGCTCGACGGCGCCGTCACCGGACAGCCGATGGACGTGCCGGTTCGGCCGCTCACCACGGTGCGCATCGGTATTCCCCGCGGCCATTTCTGGGACGACATCGACGACGAGACGGGCCGTCTCTGCGACACGGCGCTGGCCATGCTCAGGGAGGCCGGCGCCATATTGATTGAAGCCGATGTGCCCGACGTGAAGGCGCTCGACGAATCCTGCGGCTTCAGTGTCGCGCTCTACGAGATCGCGCGGGACCTCGATCGCTATCTGCAGGGCGAGGGCCTCGCCCTGCGCTTCGCCGATGTGGTGGCGGAGACGGCGAGCCCGGATGTCAAAGGCATTCTTGGCGGCGTGCTCGATCCCGCGACAGCCATTTCCGAGCAAGTTTACCGGGAGGCCCGCGACCAGCAGCGCGCCCGGTTGCAGCAGGCCTATCGCAGCTATTTCGCCGCACACAATGTCGATGTCATTGCCTTTCCGACCACGCCATTGCCGGCGCCCCCGATCGGGCAGGACGACACCATCATGCTGAATGGCCGCGCCGTGCCGACATTCCCCACCATCGTGCGCAACACTGGTCCCGGCAGCAATGCCGGCATCCCCGGGATCAGCACGCCGGCCGGATTGACGCGCACCGGCCTTCCGGTCGGGCTCGCACTGGATGCGCCCGCGGACCGCGACCGCGATCTGCTGGCGATCGCATTGGCAGTGGAGGCCGTGCTGCCGCCGCTGCCGGTGCCGCGCTAACGCCGCGGTGTCACGATCCCCGGGATGCCGCCGATTTCTTCAGCGAGAAAGTCGAGCAGCAGCCGGACCCGGGCAATGCCCGCGCGCTCGGGAACGATCAGCAGGCTCAGCGGCACGGGCGGTAGTGAATACTCCCGCAGGATCCGCACCAGCCGGCCGTCCGCCAGCAGGTCGTCGACCAGCCAGTGATGGGTCGGTCCGAGACCACGCCCGGCGACAAAGGCGGCGCGTGCAGCGAGTCCATGGTCGACCCGCAGCCGTCCGCCGAAGGACACGGTATGCTGTTCGCCGTCTGGCCCTCGCAGCGCGAGCACATCGCTGCCCGCCACGTTGGACATCCGCACGCCCTCGTGCGCGGACAAGTCCTGTGCAACGGCCGGAGTCCCGTGGGCCGCCAGATAATCCGGCGCGGCCACCATCAGGCGCTGGCTCTGTCCCAGCACGCGCAGCTTCATCGAGCTGTCGGTCAGCGGACCCAGGCGCAGCGCGACATCGACGCCTTCGCGGATGAGATCGACGCGCTCGTCGGTGAGGCTGAGATCGATCCCGATGTCGGGATGGCGATCCTGAAACGCGAAAATGAGCCGGCTGAGATGCAGCACGCCGAACGCCGCCGTGCAGGAAATCCGGATCGTGCCGGCGGGTGCGCCGCGCGCGCCTCGCGCCTCGTCGCCGGCCTGCTCGACCAGGCGCAGGATCTGGACGCTGTTGGCGTAATAGCGGCTGCCTTCATCGGTCATGGTCACGCGCCGGGTGGTTCGGCTGAGCAGGGGTACGCCGACGGCCTCTTCGAGTTCGCGCAGATGCCGTGTGACCGTCGACTGGCCCAGGCCGAGCTCGCGGGCGACCGCCGACAGGCTGCCGCGCTCAGCGACCCGGACGAAGGTCCGCATGCGTTCGAAGGTGACGTCTGATTTATCCATTATTCGGCACGATCTTATGTATTACCTGCATATAGTGGATTGCTCAGATATTGGCTACCTCAGGGGCTGACCTGCCAGAAAGGATCGCAGCCCCATGAAAGTCCTGCTTGTTTTTGCCCATCCCGAACCGCGCTCGCTGAACGGCGCGCTCCGTGACGTCGCCATTGCCGAGCTCAGGGCCACGAGGTGCAGGTATCGGACCTCTATGCCCAGGGCTGGAAATCCGAGGTCGACCGCGCCGACTTCCCGGTGCTGGCGTCGGACGCCCGCTTCAAGCCGGCCGCGGCCTCGGGTGAAGCCTTCGCCGCCAAGGCGCTGACCGACGATGTCCGGGCCGAGCAGGACAAGCTGCTGTGGGCCGATGTCCTGATCCTTCAGTTTCCGCTGTGGTGGTTCACCATGCCGGCGATCCTCAAGGGCTGGGTTGATCGCGTCTACGCCTACGGGTTTGCCTATGGCGTCGGCGAGCACAGCGACACGCGTTGGGGCGATCGTTACGGCGAGGGCACGCTTTCGGGCAAACGCGCGATGCTGCTGGTCACCGCCGGCGGCTGGGAGGAGCACTATTCCGCACGCGGCATCAATGGGCCGATCGACGACCTGTTGTTCCCGATCAATCACGGCATCCTGTTCTATCCGGGCTACGACGTGCTGCCGCCATTCGTGGCCTACCGCGTCGATCGGCTCGATGAGGCCGCCTTCGCGCCAGTGGCTGAACAGTTGCGCGAACGGATGCGGACGCTCGCGACCACGCCGCCGATTCCGTATCGCCGGCAGAACGACGGCGATTACCTGATCCCGAGCATGCAGCTGCGCCCCGCGCTGAGCGTTCCCGATGCGAGCGGGTTTGCGCTTCATGTGAACGGCGCTGATATGGCGAGGTGACCAATGTCGCGGCATGCGCGCTCAATCTCTGTGCGATTGCCCACCGCGATCCTTGCTAGCAGCTATAGCGGATTTGTCATTGAACCGAGGTCATGCGGATGCTCCATTCCATCTCTGCGCGGCTGACGCGCTGGAGGAGTGAACTGATGCGCTTTCTGAAGTCCCTGCTTGTGGTCGCGTTGCTTGGAAGTCCGGCGGCGGCCGAAGAGCTCTCCGGCACGCTGCAGAAGGTCAAGGAGGCCAACCGGATTGCGCTTGGATTCCAGGAGGCGTCGATTCCGTTCAGCTATCTCGATGGCGATCAGAAGCCGGTCGGCTATTCGCTGGACGTCTGTCTGACAATCGTGGACGCGGTGAAGCAGAAGCTCGGCCTGGCCGATCTCAATGTCGAGTTCGTGCCGGTGATCTCGTCGACACGGATTCCGCTGCTGGCGAACGGCACCGTCGATCTCGTCTGCGGCTCGGCCACCAACAATGCGGAGCGCCAGCGCCTGGTCGCCTACACCAACACCCATTTCCTGTCGGCGACCCGTTTCGCCGCCAAGAAGACGCAGCACATCACCACCATCGCCGATCTCAAGGGCAAGCCGGTGGTGGCCGTGTCAGGCTCGACCAATCTGCTGCAGCTCAGCCGCGTCAACACCGAGAAAAATCTCGGCATCACGATCCTGCCGGCCAAGGATCAGCTCGAAGCGTTCCTGATGCTGGAGACCGATCGCGTCGTCGCCTATGTGATGGACGATATCCAGCTGTCGGTGGCGATCGCGCGCTCCAAGGCACCGGCCGATTACATGATCGGCGACGAGACCTTCTCGAAGGCGGAGCCGTTCGGCATCATGCTGCGCAAGGACGATGCGCCGTTCAAGACGCTTGTCGATCAGGCCACCGCAACGCTGTATCGCAGCCCGCGCATCGAGGCGATGTACGGCAAATGGTTCACCTCGCCGGTGCCGCCGAACGGCGTCAATTTCAACACGCCGATGGCGGACGTGCTGCGCAAGGCCCTGGCCCATCCGTCGGATAGCCCGGATCCGGCCAGCTACGAGCACTGAGGCCAGGGTCATCGTAATGCCGATCAATGGGGCCGCGCGTTGCGTGGCCCCATTTGCTTGGAATGGCCGATATCGGGCCGGGGGCTGATGTCTTCCCCGATCCCTGGCCTTGTTCCCGTCAAAAAAGTATCATTGTTGGTCCGGAAATGTGGTGGCGCTCGTTCGCGTCGATCACCTAGGTTTGAGACCAAGTCAGAGCCGGGAAAAATCGGCCATTTGGGGAGCAAGGTCGTCGCGGGTGCCCGTGACCGATCGGGAGGAGGCGAGATGGAGCCGGATCTTGAAGTGGTCCAGATAAGGCCGGGGGAGTCGTTTGCCGCCTGGTCGCATGGCTATCCCTTCCGTACCGTGCGCTGGCATTTCCATCCCGAATATGAGCTGCACCGGGTCGAGGCAACCACCGGTCGTTATTTTGTCGGCGACTTCATCGGCGAATTCGAACCGGGCAACCTGGTGCTGACCGGGCCCAACCTGCCGCACAACTGGGTCAGCGATGTGCCAGTGGGCTCCAGCATTCCGCTGCGCTGCCGCATCATCCAGTTCAGTGAAGACTTCATCGGCGGCACCATGAAGGCGTTGCCGGAGCTCGCTGCTTTGGCGGGTGTGCTGGAATCCTCCCGCCGCGGTGTGTTGTTCAGCGAGGCAACCAGCCGCCTGGTGTCGCCACTGATGGAAGAGATGATGCAGGCGAGGGGCGTGCGCCGCATCGAGCTGTTCATGCTGATCGCGGGTCATTTAAGCCGGGCGCAGGGATCGCACATGCTGGCCAGCGCCAGCTATCTGCCCGATCCCTCCGGCTACATGTCCGCAGGCATCAACAAGGCGCTGGCCTATATCCGCAAGCATTTGACCGAGCCGTTCGGCGAGGCCGATCTCGCCGGCATCGCCGGCCAGTCGACATCGGCGTTTTCCCGCGCGTTCCGCCAGCATACCGGCATGTCGCTGGTGCAATACGTGAAGCGTCTCCGTATCAATCTGGCCTGCCAGATCCTGATGAGCGACGAGCAGGCCTCCATCGCCAACATCTGTTTCGAAGTCGGCTACAACAATCTCTCGAACTTCAACAGGCAATTCCTGGCCGAAAAAGGGATGACACCGTCCCAGTTTCGGCGGCTGTTGCTCGACAACATTGACGGAGCCAGAGCGGCCTAGACAGACGCCGCTGGGAACGCAGAGGCGTTAGAGAGGACAGACATCATCGAACAAGCATAACGGCGTGGATCTGCTTCGGCAGATCGGCGAAGGAAGACTTTTGTTCCGCATTCAAGGCAGCCAAAAGCGAGCTGTCCTTTGATAATTGCTCAAGGGAGAAACCAAATGACACGACCCTCGTTGAATTCGATTGGTTTGGCGGCGCTGGCACTGTCGTTACTGAGTGGGACCTCGGTCTTCGCCCAAGGGGCTGGAGCCACGGTCGCTTTTCTGATGCCGGACCAGGCCTCGACGCGTTATGAAGAGCACGATCACCCGGGCTTTGTGGCCGAGATGAGCAAGCTGTGCCCGACCTGCAAGGTGCTCTACCAGAACGCCGACGCCAATGCGTCGCGCCAGCAGCAGCAGTTCAATTCCGTGATCTCGCAGGGCGCCAAGGTCATTGTCATCGATCCCGTCGACTCCACGGCCGCGGCATCGCTGGTCAAGCAGGCCCAGGGGCAGGGCGTGAAGGTCATCGCCTACGACCGTCCGATCCCGTCCACGCCGGCCGATTTCTACGTGTCCTTCGACAACAAGGCGATCGGCAAGGCCATTGCCAAGTCGCTGGTCGATCATCTCAAGGCGAAGAACATTCCGACCGCTGATGTCGGCGTGCTGGAGATCAACGGTTCGCCCACCGATGCCGCCGCCGGCCTGATCCGGGATGGCATCCATGAGGGGCTTGCCGAGGGCGGCTACAAGACGCTGGCCGAATACGACACCCCGGACTGGGCGCCACCAAAGGCGCAGCAATGGGCCAGCGGCCAAATCACCCGGTTCGGCAAGAAGATCGTCGGCGTTGTGGCCGCCAATGACGGCACCGGCGGCGCGGCCGTCGCAGCCCTCAAGGCGGCGGGTGTCAATCCGGTCCCGCCGGTCACCGGCAACGATGCGACCATCGCAGGCCTGCAGTTGACCATTGCGGGCGACCAGTACAACACCATCAACAAGCCCAGCGAGATCGTGGCCGCGGCGGCGGCGAATGTCGCCGTCCAGCTGCTGGCGGGGAAGGCGCCCAAGGCCGAGACCACGCTGTTCAATACGCCCTCGCAGCTGTTCACGCCGACGCTGATCACGGCGGACAATCTCAAGGCGGAGATCATCGACAAGAAGATCAACGGCAAGCCGATCCAGACGGCTGCAGCACTCTGCGGCGGCCGTTATGCCGAAGGCTGCAAGAAGCTCGGTATCATCAAGTAGTCGGATGAGTGCGCGACGATATAACATCGGTCAAATGTGATCCGTCACCCTGAGGTGGCCGTGCGAAGCGCGGCCCTCGAAGGGCGACGGCCCCAGCGGCAACTCCGAGGCCGTCCATCCTTCGAGGCTCACCCTGCGGTGCAAGTGCACCGCAGGGCTCACACCTCAGGATGACGGGTTGGATGTCTCAAAGATCAGGAACGCTCCATGACTGCCGACTCCACATTCCGATCCGCCGCAGAGTCCGAACTGGTCCTCAGCCTGCGCGGCGTCTCGAAGAATTTCGGCGCAGTCTCGGCTTTGACCGACATCGATCTGGATGTTCATGCCGGCGAGGTCGTCGCCCTGGTCGGCGACAACGGCGCCGGCAAGTCGACTTTGGTGAAGATCCTCGCGGGCGTGCATCAGCCGAGTTCGGGTGCGATCTCATTCTGCGGCCAGCCTGTCACCCTCGACGACCCGTCCGCGTCGCTCAAGCTCGGCATAGCCACCGTGTTCCAGGATCTCGCGCTGTGCGAAAACCTCGACGTGGTCGCCAACATCTTCCTCGGGCGCGAGCTCAATCCGCTGCGGCTGGATGAAGTGGCGATGGAGCTCAAGGCCTGGACGCTGCTCAACGAGCTGTCGGCGCGCATCCCCAGCGTCCGCGAGCCGGTGGCGTCGCTCTCCGGCGGCCAGCGCCAGACCGTGGCGATCGCGCGCTCGCTGCTGCTGGAGCCGAAGCTGATTCTGCTCGACGAGCCGACGGCCGCGCTCGGCGTGGCGCAGACCGCCGAGGTGCTGGACCTGATCGAGCGTGTGCGCGATCGCGGTCTCGCTGTGGTGATGATCAGCCACAACATGGAAGACGTCCGCGCGGTGGCCGATCGGGTCGTGGTGCTGCGGCTCGGGCGCAACAACGGCATCTTCCATCCCGACGCCTCCAACCAGGAACTGGTCAGCGCCATCACCGGCGCCTCCAACAATGCCGTGTCGCGCCGCGCCCAGCGGCGGCAAGGTTCACATGATCAGGTCGGGGAGCAACGGCCGTGAGTCGCGAGAGGGATCCCATCACCACGCCTGTGCAGCTGGATCGCGCCGACGAACGTGTCCGGCATGACGTGGGTCTGACCGGAGCCGTGCGCGGCTTTCTCGATTGTGTCCGCTCCGGCGATCTCGGATCGCTGCCGGTGGTGGTCGGTCTCGCCATTATCTGGACCGCGTTCCAGAGCCTCAATCCAATTTTCCTGTCCAGCAACAACCTGGTCAATCTGCTGTTCGACTGCTCGACCGTGGGCGTGATCGCGCTCGGCATCGTCTGCATCCTGATGGTTGGCGAGATCGATCTCTCCGTCGGCTCGGTCAGCGGCTTTGCCTCCGCGGTGGTCGGCGTGCTCTGGGTCAATTGGGGATGGCCGGCCTGGCTTGCGATCCCGGCGGCGCTGCTGCTCGGTGCAGCCGTCGGTCTGCTCTATGCGCTGCTGTTCAATCGTTTCGGGATGCCGAGCTTTGTCTCGACGCTCGCGGGCCTGCTCGCGGTGCTCGGCTTGCAGCTTTATTTGCTGGGGTCGACCGGATCGATCAATCTGCCCTATGGCTCGCCGGTGGTGGATTTCGGTCAGACCTCGGTGATGCCCCACGTGGTCGCCTACGGCCTTGCCGCACTGGCCGGCATCGTGACCTTCGTGACCGGCGTGCGCACCGCGGCCCGGCGAAAACACGCGGGTCTGTCCGCGCGATCATCAGGCAGCCTGCTGGCGCGTGCGATCACGATGATCGTCGTGCTCGAACTCGTCGTGTTCTATCTCAACCAGGATCGCGGCGTGCCCTGGATGTTCGGGCTGTTCGTCGGCCTTGTCATCGCCATGAACTATGCGCTGGTGCGGACCAAATGGGGACGGGCGATGAATGCCGTCGGCGGCAATCGCGAGGCGGCGCGCCGCGCCGGCATCGATGTGCGTCGAACCTACATGTCGGCCTTCGTGCTGTGTTCGACATTGGCCGCGGCCGGCGGCATCCTCTCGGCGGCGCGGCTGGCGTCGGCCAGTCAGCAGGCCGGCACCGGCGACGTCAATCTCAATGCCATCGCCGCCGCCGTGATCGGCGGCACCAGTCTGTTTGGCGGTCGCGGCAATGCCTATTCGGCGTTGCTCGGGATCATCGTCATCCAGTCGATCGCCAGCGGCCTGACCCTGCTCGATCTGTCGTCCTCGCTCCGCTACATGATCACCGGCGCCGTGCTTGCGGTTGCCGTCATCGTGGACTCGCTGGCGCGCCGCTCGCGTGTCTCTCACGGCAGGGCTTGATAAAGAGCGGCCCGAAAACCATCCAAAGCAACATGAACGTGAAATGGGAATGTTATGGCTCTGACGTTATCCGGAAAAGTCGCTGCGATCACGGGCGCGGCCTCGGGCATTGGTCTTGAATGCAGCAGGATCCTGCTGGAGCAGGGTGTGCGTGTCGTGCTGATCGATCGCGATGAGGCCGCGTTGAACTTTGCCTGCGCCAAACTCGGTTCCAACGCGATCCCGCTGGTGATCGATCTGACCGATCCCGCCAGCGTCGGCCGGATGATGCGGGGAATTTTGGAGCGCACCGGCCAGCTCGACATCTTCCATGCCAATGCCGGATCCTACATCGGCGGCGAAATCCTGGATGGCGATCCCGATGCCTGGGACCGCATGCTGAACCTCAACATCAACGCCATGTTCCGTTCCGTGCATGCCGTGCTGCCGCACATGGTGGAACGCAAAACCGGTGACATCATCGTCACCAGTTCGATCGCAGGCCTCGTGCCGGTGGTCTGGGAGCCGATCTACACCGCCTCCAAGCATGCGGTTCAGGCCTTCGTTCACACCGTCCGGCGTCAAGTTGCCAGGCATGGGGTGCGGGTCGGGGCCGTGGCGCCGGGCCCTGTGGTCACCGCTTTGATCAAGGACTGGCCCAAGGCGAAGCTCGATGAGGAACTTGCGGCCGGCGGGCTGATGCAGCCCGTCGAGGTGGCCGAGGCTGTGCTGTTCATGCTGACACGTCCCCGGAACATCACCATCCGCGACCTCGTCATCCTGCCGCAGAGCAATGATTTGTAAGACGGCGCTTGCCGCTCTACGTTATGCGTCTCTGCGGTAAATGCGCCCGGATCATTAAGCCATGACACAGTGTTTTCTCGGCATCGATGTCGGCACCGGCAGCGCGCGGGCCGGCGTCTTTGATGAGCGTGGTTCGCTGCGCGGCTCCGCCAAGACGGACATCACGCTCTGGCACGACAGCGGCGGGATCGTCGAGCAGTCGAGCAACGACATCTGGCGCGCGGTGTGCGCCAGCGTACGGGAGGCCGTGCGCTTGGCGGGCGTTACGCCGGAGATGATAGCGGGCATCGGCTTCGATGCGACATGTTCGCTGGTGGTGCTGGGCAAGGGCGGCGCGTCGCTGCCGGTCAGTTCGTCCGGCGACGACGAGCGCAATATCATTGTCTGGATGGATCATCGCGCGGTGGAGCAGGCGCGCCGGATCAACGCGACGGGCCAGTCCGTCCTTCAGTATGTCGGCGGCGCCATCTCACCGGAGATGGAGACGCCCAAACTGCTGTGGCTGTCCCAGCACATGCCTCGGACGTTCGCGGGCGCCTGGCAGTTCATGGACCTTGCGGATTTCCTGACCTGGAAAGCGACGGACAGCCTCGCGCGCTCGGTGTGCACGGTGACCTGCAAGTGGACGTATCTCGCGCACGAGAAGCGCTGGGACGAGGGCTATTTCAGGACGGTCGGTCTCGGCGCTCTGGCCGATGAAGCCTTCAGCCGGATCGGGACCGAGGTGGTGGAGGGCGGCACGCCGCTCGGCCGTGGCCTGACACCTGAGGCCGCAACGGAACTCGGATTGACAGCGGGAACGCCCGTCGCCGCGGGTTTGATTGATGCCCATGCCGGCGGAGTCGGCACTGTTGGCGCACGCGGTGAGGCGGGACACCTGCTGACACGGATGGCCTATGTCTTCGGCACCTCGGCCTGTACCATGTCGTCGACCCCTGAGGCCACCTTCGTGCCGGGTGTGTGGGGTCCGTATTTCTCGGCCATGGTGCCCGGCCTGTGGTTGAACGAAGGCGGCCAATCGGCGGCGGGCGCCGCGATCGATCATCTCGTTCGCATGCATCCTGCGACCGAGGCCGCGTCGAAACGTGCGCAGGCCGATGGTGTTGGGCTCAGCACCTGGCTGTCGCGGGAGGCCGAGCGGCGCGGTGGGGCTGCGGCCGCGATGGCGCTGATCGGCAATCTGCACGTGGTGCCGGAATTTCTCGGCAATCGCGCGCCCTTCGCCGATCCCGATGCCCGCGGCCTGATCGCCGGCCTCGGAATGGACGATGGCCTCGACAATCTTGTTGCGCTGTACCTCGCCGGCGTCTGCGGTCTGGGGTACGGCGCGCGCCAGATCGTCCGCTCGCTGCGCGAAAAAGGCGTGCCGATCGACACCATCGTGGTCAGTGGCGGGGCGGGTGCGAGTCCGCTGGTGCGTCAATTGCTGGCCGACACAACGGGGCTGGTGGTGGCGACCTCGACCTCACCGGAGCCGGTGCTGCTGGGATCCGCCATGCTGGGCGCAGTCGCATCGGGCCGCCATGCCGGCCTTGCGGCGGCCATGTCGGCAATGTCGGAGATCGGAGAAATTCATCGGCCCAGCGTCTCGTCGAGCGACGGGCACACGCGACGCTTCAAGGCCTTTGAAATGTTGCAGCAGACGGCGCGGGCGATCACGTCCGGCCAGTATTGAGGCTGATGTTCGCCCTGATGCTTCGCATAGGTGCCAAGATTCTTTGTCTGTGAGCCGAGGCATCTCAACATTTTCTGTGTCATCGTCCGGCTTGACCGGACGATGACACTGAGAGGGGCGAGAGGCTTCAATTCTTAGCGTCTATGCCAATGCTACTGCCGCCTCAGTCCAACCGCCGCATCAGCGCCTGACCAGCACGCACCCGCAACCCCTCCCGGATATCGTCGCCGAATGCAAAACGACCCGAGGTCAGGATAATGATGGTCGATCCGTGCTCGAACCAGCCCAGCTCCTCGCCTTTGCTGACGGTCGTGTCGCAGGGGTAGACGGCCGGCTTCTGCCGTCGCGTGTTGATCACCAGATCGAGGAAATGCAACCGGATGCTGGCGACCAGGATGGCGGCCACCGGCACCAGGGTCAGGGCTTCGTCGGCACCGGAGCGCATGCGAATGACCGCGCGCTCGTTCTTGCAGAACAGCCGCTCGACACGCTTCAGCGCGATCGGATTGACGTTCCAGGTGTCCCCGCTGATCGAGGTGACCTGGTCGATGTGGCCGTCGTGCGGGGCGTGGAAGCGGTGATACATGCTCGAGGTCAGCCGCAAGGTGATGAAGCGGCCGTTGCGATGGGCCTCCACCAACGCGGGGTCGCCGACGAGATCCAGCAGCGAGTAGGGCGCGCCCTTGATCTGGAACAGTTCGGTGTCGGCGATGGCGCCGAAGGCGCCAACAATGCCGTCGGAGGGGCTCGCCAGCACAGACGGATCGGGATCGAACGGCCGCAGGCCGGGGCGAAGCTCCCGGGTGAAACAGTCGTGCAGGCTGCTGAATTCGGTCTTTTTCGCCTCGCTGAGGTCGAGGTCCGAAAACAGCCGCCAGCAGGCGATCGAGAGGTCGCGGACCCAGGGCTGTTCGATCTTGCTGAACCAGCCCATGAAATTGGTCAGGGCCGCCCGGGGGATGCGGTTGGTGAGCAGGAAGTTGATGTCTTCCTGCTGGGTCAGGCTGGAGATAAGGCTGCGCATTGTCATGATTCTGTTAGCGGCGCTGGGTAGCGCTGTGGGCCATGGATTCGCACATTTTGATTCTGCTGGGGTCGGCGAGCGCGATTGCGCTCGCGATACCCGCCTCCTTGAAGCTGAGAGCACGGTTGATGCTCTCCCGGGCCAAGCATCGTTCGCTGACCGGACACTCGAAAATGTCGCGCCGCGTCGCGCGCCTGATCCCGTTCTACGAGTTCGGCATCGACGATTTCTTTAAGTCCGACGGGGCGCCGCCCGAAGTGGCCGGCCGGCGCCGGGACGGCTTTTTCCGCCTGTCGCAGCTCTATCGCGAACGGTTCGCCCGCAACCGGCAGATGACCTCCCAGGCGTCCGAGGGGATTTCGGACCTGCAGTTCACCGCATCCTACCGGGTGCCGTTTCAGTACAGCCGCTTGGTCCGCGAGAATCTCGGCGCCGGTGTCTTCATGCAGGCGTCGAGCGGCGTCACGGTGACCGACGTCGATGGCAATACCTTCTACGACCTGACCGGCTCGTACGGCGTCAACGTGTTCGGCAACGACTTCTACAAGGACTGCATCGCCAAAGCGCAGGTGCGCGCCGCCGCGCTCGGTCCGGTGCTCGGCTCCTACCATCCCGTCGTCGCGGAAAACGTCGCGCGGCTGCGCGCCATCTCCGGGCTCGACGAAATCTCGTTCCACATGTCCGGCACCGAGGCCGTGATGCAGGCCGTGCGGCTGGCGCGTTATCACACCCGACGATCGCACCTGGTCCGTTTCGCTGGCGCCTATCATGGCTGGTGGGGCGACGTGCAGCCGGGCGTGGGCAATCCGATCGCGCCGCACGAGACCTACACCCTGGCCGACATGTCCGAACGCACGCTGCAGGTGCTGCGAACGCGGCGCGACATCGCCTGTGTCCTGGTCAATCCGCTGCAGGCGCTGCATCCCAATGGCAACGCGCCCGCGGATTCCGCGCTGGTCGATAGTTCGCGCAAGGGGGCCTTCGATCGTGCGGCCTACACAGTGTGGCTCAAGTCGCTTCGCGAGGTCTGCACGGAGCGCGGCATTGTTCTCATCTTTGACGAGGTCTTTGTCGGCTTCAGGCTGGCTCCCGGTGGGGCCCAGGAATATTTCGGCGTGCGCGCCGACATGGTGACATATGGCAAGACGCTGGCGGGTGGTTTGCCGGTCGGCGCGATCTGCGGACGCAAGGACCTGATGCGCCGCTTCCGGGACGACCGTCCAGTCGACGTGTGTTTCGCTCGCGGCACTTTCAACTCGCATCCCTACGTCATGGTCGCGATGGATGAATTCCTGACCCGGCTTGCGGATCCTGCGTTCCGTTCGGTTTACGATGGTCTCGATGCGACCTGGGATGCGCGTGCGCGGCAGTTGAACGAGCGGCTGGCCGCACAGGATCTGCCCGTGCGTGTCGCGAACTTGTCGTCGATCTGGATGGTTCATTATACCGAGCCGTCCCGCTACAACTGGATGCTTCAATACTATCTGCGGGCCGAGGGGCTTGCGCTCAGCTGGGTCGGCACCGGCCGCCTCATTTTCAGCCTGAACTATACCGACGCGGATTTCGCTGAGGTCGCTGAGCGCTTCGTTGCCGCCGCCGGCAAGATGAAGCGGGACGGATGGTGGTGGCACGAGGCCGCGATGACCAACAAAACCATCCGCCGGCAGATCCTCAAGGAAATGATCGTGAGGAGATGAGAGTGAGGCGACGGCCGATATCGATCGGCGCGTCGCCATTGTTCCATGTGCTATAGCGAGATGAAGTTTGGTTGAAGCGGTGTTTTCGCGCCCGCGGCTCACCTCGCCCCGCTTGCGCGGCGGGTGAGGGGGCGTCGCCCTGAGCTCCGCGGATGGGAAGCGCCCCTCATCCCAACCTTCTCCCCGCAGGCGGGGAGAAGGAACATGCTGTCGTTGCCGCAACGATTCGCCCCAAGCCGATCGTGACGGATCAGGTGCCAATCTCAGGCGTGCTTTTCCAGGCCCGGATCGATCAGTTCACCGCGCATCAGGAACAGCGGCGCCTTGTAGTACAGCTTGAGGTCGCTGAACGGGTCGGTCAGGATTTTGGTCATCCAGACCAGGCCGGTCATGACGTCACGGACGAAGAACAGCTGCACGGTCCGGAACAAGAGACCGCCGATGCCGATGGCGAGCCAGATCTTGGCAACCTGCCGCATGAAATCCGCTGGCGTTGTCCAGGGGGTGAACAGGCCGAACAGCGTCGGATCGGCGAACAGCACCAGCGGGGAGAGGGCCCAGATCACCAGCAACACGATCTTGCGCTGCAGATTGTATCCGACCTTGATCTCTTCCTTGTGCTCGTGGGTCGCCTGGTTGACGTGGTCGTAGCCCTTCGGCTCGAAGAACAGATGACCGGCCTGCCGCGTGGTCATCGAGACCAGCCAGCCCACCAGCGCGGCCGCAACCGGATCGACGAAGATCAGGGCATAACCAATCAGAAAGCTGGCGGCGCTGACAAAGTGCAGAGCCTGATTGATGCGGCTGTGGTGATAGTAACGGTGATCGTCCCACCGCTGCTTCTGCAATTCTGTCAGGAAGCGCTTCATAAATCCTCCTTAAACCCGGCGTGGTTTAGCTACATGGGTTCGATGTCTGGTGTGTGACGACATCATAGTGTCGTACACAATGTCGCACGCAACGCGCCGTTGATTATAGAAATTCTAGTTTGCTGTTTTGATCTTGCGGAAGCGGATCAGCGAGAAGTGGCCGAACGGCGGAACGGGCGAACGTTCGACCAATTCCATATTGAGTGGCCGCTTCACCCATTCCGCGTAGCGCGACCAGGCAAACTCGGTGCGCCAGCCGAGTGGGCGCGCGATCGGCGCCAGCAGGTGCTCGATCAATTGCCGCAGTCCGCTGTCGGCGCTGACCCGGCTCAGCAGGATGATCTCGCCGCCGGGCTTGAGCACCCGGGCAAACTCGTCCAGCGTCGCCTCGGGATCGGAGACCGCCGTCACGACATACTGCGCCACCACCACGTCGAACGAGCGTTCCGGAAAATTCAGCTTCTCCGCGTCCATGACGGCGAGGCCTTCGACATTCTTCAGGCGGAGCTCGGCGACTTTGTCTTGCGCCTTGCGCAGCATGGCGGCGGAAATGTCGACGCCGAAGAGGCGGCAGTTCGAGCCGTACAAAGGCAGCGAGATGCCGGTGCCGACACCGACCTCGAGCACGCGGCCGCCGATCTTGTCCGCGGCGCGAATGGCGGCGCGTCGCCCTTTGGCGAACACCGAGCCGAACACCAGGTCATAGAAGGGAGCCCAACGGTCGTAGGCGCGCTCGACCATGTCGGTATCGAATACCAGCTGCTTCGGCGCGTTCGTCTTTGCGATCTCTGACATGGTGTCCTTGCTCAAGGTGTCCGTGCTGGACGTGTACATCTCGGCGAAAATGTCGCCCGTTCGATTAACTGCCTGTCGCGGTTTTCCCCGCGATGCGGTAGGCGGAACGCACCGGCGAACTGGCGCGCAAGTCGCTCAGATTGCCGATGAACTGCCTGGCGCTGCTTTCCCAGGAATGCTCCAGCGCAAAACTCCGGCAAGTCTCGCGCGACATGCCGAGCGCGCGCATGCAGGCTTGTTGCAAATCCGCGTCGATGGCGCCGACGGGCTGGTCTGCGATCACGTCGATCGGGCCGGTGACGGGAAACGCCGCAACCGGGGTGCCGCAGGCCAGCGCCTCGAGCTGAACCACGCCAAAGGTATCGGTCAGGCTCGGGAATACAAACACGTCGGCGGCGGCCACATGTGCGGCGAGGTCGCGACCGGTCTTCTCGCCCAGGAACTTCACCGTCGGATATCGGCGCGTGAGTTCGGCCCGCTGCGGCCCGTCCCCGATCACGACCTTGGTGCCCGGCAGCTGCAGCGAGAGAAACGCCTCGAGATTCTTTTCAACCGCGACACGGCCGACATTCATGAAAATCGGCCGCGGCAAATCGAGCGCAGCCACGTGATCCGGGGTGAAGAGGTCGGTATCGACCCCGCGGCCCCAGGTGCCGAGCCGGCCGAAGCCGCGCGACGCCAACTCTTTCCGCAACGACTTGGTCGCCACCATGGTCATCGCGCCGGCGGCATGAAAGCGCCGGAGCACTTCGTAGCCCCAGGAAAGCGGGATGATGGAACGAACGGCGATATATTCGGGAAAACGCGTCGTATAGGAGGTCGTGAACTTCAGCTTCCTGCGGCGGCAGTAGGCGCGCACGGCCCATCCGATCGGGCCTTCGGTTGCGATGTGAATGGCGTCGGGGGCCGCGGCTTCAATCCTGCGCGCGATTTCCCGTTTGTTCGGCAGCGCAATCCGCAGTCCCGGATAGGTCGGCACGCCCACGGACGGAAAACCCTCGGGGACCAGGAACTGAACCTTGGCACCGAGCGCCGATGCGCTGGCGGCCAGCGATGTCAGCGTGCGGACCACGCCGTTGACTTGCGGATGCCAGGCGTCGGTTGCGATCAGGATGCGCATGGCCGGCGCTCTTCAAGGTGCTCTTTGATTCCCATCACCGCACGTTTAGCCAAATATATCTCAGGCGTATGACGAACAGCGGTATTGTGACGCTTGAGTTGTGTTGTCGGCGCGTCATGTGCCGCGCGAAAAAGTGCCGCTGTTACGCTGGCGTCATGAATCCGAAAACATCATGTCACACGAGGCGCGAGTCTCGGTTGCTGTCAACGGCGGGTGCGAGCGAGTAGCCCGGATGAGCACAGTGATATCCGGGGCTGAAGAGCGAAAAACCCGCGGGTATCGCTGCGCTCACCCGGGCTACCAGTCACCATCATTTTCAAGGCGTACAGTAAAAGCTCGACGCAGCATTGACTGGCCCGGACTTGTAATGCGGCCACGCCGGCCACTGACACAGCGGCAGGGCGCGAACCGTACTGAAAGAAGGCGCCTCGGTCTTCTGTTCGACAACGTCGAGATCGCCGGGAACCAGACCCTTTTCCACCCAGTCCACCAGCGCGCTCAGCATGTCGACATTGGCCGGTGCACCGGCGCCGACGTGATCGACACCGGGCGCGGTGTAGAGTCGTGCGAACTCCGCCGTTTCCGTTTTGCCCAGCGCGCGTTGTACGTTTTCAAAATAGCGAATGCCGGCATAGGGGCTCTGCGCATAGTCGGCCATGTGTTCGAGCATGATCAGCCTGCCGCCGCGGGCGCGAAACCGCGACAGATCCGGATTGGTCGAATCCATCAGGCGCGACACTTCGAGCAGTCGCGTTTTGTGATCTTCCAGCTTGTAGGTCCTGACATCGAGCTTGGGATCGCGCGCGAACACATACTGGATGCCGCCGGCACCGTAGATCCATGCAATTCCGTTGGTCTGCGCCGGCGGTTGTGCCGGCGGGCTGCGTCCCAGCCACCAGGACATCCATCCGCCCGTGGGACCGAACGACGGATTGTTTTCGCCCGACACGCCCCAGCCGGGATAGTCGTCGAGGCCGTTGGCAAGGGTGAAGGGGAATTTGAAGGGGGAATGCAGTGTGTTGATCGCCTTGATCTGCGCCGCGGTGAGGCACTGGTCGCCCTGTTGGCCCTCCGCGCAACGTAACGTCTCCGGTGAGAACTTCGCCTTGCAGCCGACGGGATCGGCAATCAGTTGATCATCCGCGCCGTCAGCCGTGTCGCAGGCTTTCAGCACCGCATCGGCGACCAGCTTCACCTGCGCCGGTCGGATCCAGTTATCATCCATGGTCACAAGTCCGGACCGTGTCCCGGCATGCTGCAGCCCGACCCAGTTGATCACGGGCACCCGCGCAAAGATGCCGTCGAAGTCGTCGGGATAACGCTGCGCCATGGTCAGCGCCTCGCGACCGCCTTCCGACGATCCCATGAAGTACAGTTTTTCCGGCGGCTTGCCGTAGGCGCGCGTCATCAGGGCGACGGCGGCGTCGCGAACCTTCTTGTAGGAGAGGTGCGCGAAATTCTCGAAGGCTTCATCGTTGAGCGCAAACACCTGCGGCAATTCTCCGGGCTTGGTCTCGTGGCCGGAGTCCGTGCCATAGGTGACAAAGCCGCGCGCCAGCGGCGCCGGCTTGTCGAAGGGATAGGCCGGCGGCAGGCCGAGGCCGGTGATCAGCATGCCGTTGAAGCCGCCGCCGCCATATTGCAGCGAGCGGCCGTTCCACTGCACCGGCAGGTTGACCTGGAATTTGATCGGCGGCGCTTTGGGATCGGTCGGCGCGATCTGCCCCAGCACCTTGCAGAACGCTGGATTGGCGGGCGAGATCAGTGCAGCCGGCGTCGGGCCGCGCTCGGCCACCGCAAGTGGCGAGGGGGCCTGCAGGCTCGCGGAATCGATCCGTACCGCGCCTTGCGCTGGCCCCGTAAGACCGGCGCAGGTCGCAGCCGGATCGCCGGCCATGTCCAGCGCCGCTGCGGGGGTGGGCGAGATCGCCGCCAGTGCCGCCATCACAACTGCGCCGCACATCCCGGCATCGATCCGAAATCGCACCATTGTTTCCACCCGTTTCTTGTCCAGCGTTCATGGGACTCGATTGAACGCTGGGGCGGATCGTCAGTCAATCGAAGCGCAACGCAAGATGTGTGCTGCACACGCTGACGCGGATGGATGGGGGGCGCTTGCCGTCGCACGCTCTTGCGGCGATCAGCAGCCTCGCCGGGATTGGCCGGTGCCGATCAAGCGCGCGCGCTGGATCGGGCCAGCCGTTGCAGTTCTGGGTGCACTGTATCGGCCGAAGGCGTCGCGCGCTCCAGGTCCAAGTCCACACTCAGCTCCAGCTTTGGGCCCTGCTTGATGAATTGCTCCAGCAGGTCGGTGATCTGGCCGATGTCGGCGTCGTTGTCCAGATCTTGGTTGTCCAGATCTTGATCGAGCAAGTCTTGATCGCGCGTGTCTCGGTTGTGCCTCGGCTCCGCCGCGATCGGCGCAGGGGCCGCGATCCGCGACGGTGTCACGCGCCGTGGCGGCTCACTGGTCACAACTGGCTCCCAGTTGACGGACCGGCGTGCACGGGTGTCCTGCCGTGCTGCGCGTTGCCGCGCGGACAGTCGAAAAACGATGCTGGCGACCACACCCGCCAGCGCGAGCGCACCGGCGATGACCAGAAGCAGGGTATGGATCGGCTCGGATGACTTTGTTGCGGCCCGCGCTGCCGGCGTCGCATCCCCCTGCGCCGGCTGCGAAGCCTGAGGAGCAGGGGTTGGAGGGGAGGTGGCTGATGTTGGCGCGGCGGAGGCGTCATTTGCTGGCGGGGTCACCGTCGCTTGTTGGGCATGCGTGTCCTGCGGCGCACCCACCGGATTGGCTGGTGACCAGAGGGCCGTTTGCGGGACGGAACCCGTGGCGTCCGGCGCGCTTGCCGCCGGCGGTGCTGGCCATTCGGCATGGGCGTCTTGAACTTTAATGCCGTCCGGCTGGCGCGCCGGTGCGCGCGCGGCCGCAGGCGCAGGGGGTTGCAAAGCCACGGGCTGTGACGCCGCGCTTTGGGCCGTGCTGTCGCCGGGCGCGCGGAGATACCAGCATTTCTGCTGGGTGGCGCGATCGAGGTGGTAATACCAGCGCTGGCCTTTCGGCGCTGCGCCTTGCGGGCCGGACAGGCACGCGTCAGGTGCCGCGCTGGCGGTGTGTGGAACCGCAGCCAAAGCCACACCGGCGAGCACACTCGCCAGAGTTGCGGATATCAATGTTGCTGCTCGGTCCACCTGGTCCCCTGTTGTCGTTGTCCCACCCCCGTAGACATCGCAATCTCGGTCAACAGTTGGGTCGCAATGAGCCGCAAATCGGGAGAGGATGCGGCGTAATCGGGACCCAGGCGCGAATGCGGATTGCGCCCGGCGGAGCCTTTGGGGGGGAACACCATGGAGCCGGGAAGGTGCCGTCTGTGTCACACCGAGACCGACCTGCATGCCAGTCATATCATCCCGAGCTTCGTGCACCGCTGGATCAAGAAGGACGGCCCCACGCCATTTCTGCGTTTGAACGATGCGCCGAACAAACGGCGGCAGGACGGCATCAAGCGTTATTGGCTCTGCACCGATTGCGAGCAGCGGTTGAGTGATTTTGAGCGCGAATTTGCCACGGATATTTTCCACCCGACCATCGCAAAGGGCGTGCATCGCATCACCTACGGGCGATGGCTGCTGAAGTTCTGCACCTCGTTGAGCTGGCGGGCGCTGCTGATGACGGCGGAGCATTACGGCTTCGCGACATGGCCGGAGCCCCACAAGAGCAGGGCGCCGCTGGCGTTGGAGACATGGCGCAGGTTCCTGCTCGGCGAGATCGAGCATCCCGGCGAATTCGTCCAGCACCTCCTGGTGTTCACCCCCTGGAGTGAAGCCGGGGATGATGTTCCCCGCAATATCAATCACTACCTGCAGATCGCCATCGAGCTGGACATCGCGTTAGGCCCGGATATCGGCAACACCTATGTGAAGTTCGGGCCGTTCATCATCCTCGGCTTTTTCCTGCTGCGCTGGCCCGGCGAGTGGCGGACCAGCCGGATCAGCCTGAAGCAGGGCAGCATCGCCGGTGGAAAATACCTGCTTCCAGGCGCCTTTCGCGGGCACCTGTTCGAGCGGGCGCGCGGTCATGCGGCGCTTTACAAGGACATCTCGCCGCAGCAGAAATCGATTATCAGCGAAGCCTGGGCGAAAGACGCCGACCGCATCAAGGACTCGCGCACGTGGCAGGTGCTTCAGCTCGATCTCGCGCTGTTCGGAGATGAAGCTCTCGGCGTGTATTGATTGTGTGGTGCGTCATCCGCCCGCATGTGATCCGCTCCCCGTTGCCAGCCGCAGCGTGCCCCCGGCGGTCTCTGAGGCATTCGTTGGATCGCTGGCCTCATCGGTTTCGCTCAGGTCGCGCCCGTTGGTCTCCGGCAAGAGCGCAATCGCGAACAGCACGAAAAAGTAGGCGCTGACCGCGATCAGGGCCATGGCGTCGCGCAGCGGCAGGTGGCCGCTGCCGCTGATCAGGCCGACCACGGTCGGGAAGAAAGCTCCCGCCGCCCGCCCGAAATTATACGAAAAGCCCTGGCCGCTGCCGCGGATGGCGTTCGGAAACAGTTCGGTGAAATAAGGTCCGAGTGCGGCGTAGATGCCGAGGATGGCAAAGCCCAGCACGAAATCGAGACCGAACAGTATGGCCATGCCGCCGGGCACATAGAGATAGGCCGGAATGAAGATCCAGTTCAGCAGCGCAAACAGCAGGAAATTGCCGCGCCGGCCGATGGCGTCGCTGAGATAGGCGGCAACGATATAGCCGACGAAGGAGCCGATGGTCAGAACGAACATGTGGTAGCCGACCGCCACGGTCGAGATCTCGCGCACCGTCTTCAGGAATGTCGGCAGCCAGATCCCCATGGAGAATCCGCCGGCCTGCACGCCAAGCGCAAGCAGCGAGGTCAGCACCGTGGTGCGCAGATAGCGTGGATGAAAAATCGTCAGCGGGCTGACATGGGTCTGGCCGGCCTTGGCGCGGGCCGCCCGCGCGACCAGGAACACCTTGGGCTCCGGGATGCCGCGCAGCGCCAGCAGGATGAAGACGGCGGGCAGCGCGCCCAGCCAGAACATCCAGCGCCAGGCCTGGGTGTCCGGCAGGGTGGCGAACAGCAGCGATGACAGCAGGGCCGCGAAGGCGTAGCCGACGGCATAGGCGCTTTGCACGGTGCCGACCGCCTTGCCGCGATACTGCGCGCGGATGACTTCGCCCATCAGCACCGAACCCGCGGCCCATTCTCCGCCGAAGCCGATGCCGGACAGGATACGGGCGACGAGCAGTTCCTCGAAGGAGTTGGCGAAGCCGCTCAGCACCGTGAACACGGCGAACCAGGCGATCGCGAGTGTCATCACCCGCACGCGGCCGATCCGGTCGGACAGGATGCCCGCCGCCCAGCCGCCGACCGCGGAGGAGATCAGCGCCGATGTCCCGAGAAGACCGGCCTGCGCATTGCTCATGCTCCAGGCGGCAATCAGGGTCGGGACCAGGAAACTGTAGAGCTGGGTATCCAGCGCATCGACAGCCCAGCCGCCGAAGCAGGCGTAAAGCGTCTTGCGTTCGGTCCGCTCGAGGCTGGTGAACCAGGTGAACATAACGTCTCCTCCCTGTGTGTTGGCCCTCGGTGTCTGTCGTTGCCTCGCGCCGGGAGGCGAGGTCCATGCCCGGCGCGATTGTCTGGATTGCGCTGCTGCCTCAGGAGGCGAGCAGATCGTTTGCGTGCAATCGCGTGTCAGGCCGCGGCGGCGACCAGCTCTTCGAGGCCGAGCACCTGCGCCGTATTGATCGACACCATCTGGCGGATGTCCTGATCGGAGTAGCCGAGCTCCAGGCACAGTTGGACACCGCGACGAAAACCTTCCAGCGGGCTGAACACGCCGACCTGGCCGAGATCCGAGCACAGGATGGTGCGTCCGACGCCGGCCGCCTCGATCTGTTGGCGCAGGTCGTCACTTGTGCGCGTCTTGAACTTCGATCCCTCCAGGAACATGCACAGCGAGTGCTCCGCATAGGCGCCCATCGCCGCGATGCCCTTCACGTCGTTCAGGCTGGCAGCGACGATGTCTTCGGGATGGGTGAAGATCAGCCGCTTGACGCCGCGCCGCCTGGCTTCCTCGAACACCAGCCAGGTCTCGCTGACATGCAGGTGACCGCTGGCCAGCGCCATGTCGCTTTTCGCCACCGCATCCAGCACCTCCTTGACGTCGTCGCGAATGCGCTTGTTGGCATCGAGCACCGGCACCGCCGTCGCGGGTCGCATCTTCTGGGTCGACGCCGGATGCGTCCAGGCGGAGGTCTTTTCCCAGCTCAGGTGGTTCTCGGCTGAGAGCGTCGGCATCCACACAATGCGGCCGCCCATCGCGGCTGTGTGCTCGACGGCATAGGGGTTCATGCCGCCCACCACATTGTTCAGCACCACGCCGGAAAAGATCTTGGTGGTCAGCTCCGGGTGATGCCGCGAAATCAGCGCCGCGGTCGCGACCCCGGCATAGTCGTGGTCCTTGGTCACCACGGCGGCAAACCCCGCCTGCGACAGCTCGCGCGCGAGCTCCAGGTGATCGATGCCGCGCGGGGCGATCGATGGCCCGCTGTGGACATGCGGGTCGATCGCGCCTTTCAGCAGGGCATCGATACGATTTGTGCTGGCGATATCCAGGTTTGCGGCGTCCATGATGGTGTCCTTCTCGAAGCTCTCAATGGAGGAGGGCGGTCGGCTGGTCAGGCGCGCGGACCGGCCGCGTCGGTCGGCATCGGATAATCGGCGGCGTTCAGCACCCAGCCGGGCTTCTGGGAGAAATCCAGCCGCGGCGGACAGAAGATATCGACCAGCAGGTTCACGCCGTCGTCCATGCCGCGCGAGGTGTGGATCGCCGGCGGCGGGATCACCATTGCCGAGGGCGAGGCACAGTATTCGTGCCGGTCGGCGCGCCAGGTGTTGAGGTTGGTGGTCCACGGCCAGCGCAGGTGATGAGTGAAGGCGCCCTGCAGAGCCAGCGAGATCTGCTCGAAATCGTCATGGTGATGCGGCGACAGCTTGGTGACGTCGCGTGGTCCCTGCTGCACCGGCAGCACGTTCACCATCATGGTCGAACCGCGCCAGATCCGTCCGAACCGTCCGGGCTCATCGGGCACGTCAAGCGAATAAGCATGCACCTTTGCCGCTGTCACGGGCGCCGGCCAAGGCGCGAAGACAGCGACATGCGCATGCGCGACCTCATAGGCGGCGGCATTGACGCTCGCCGCAGTGAGATCCTCGGCGCGGGTGGTGAACAGGCGGACCACCGGGCCTGTGCCTTTGATCCTGATCTCGCTGTTGCCGGGGGGAATGAAGGCGATCGAATACCCGGCAACGGTGACGCTGTCGCCGCCGTCGATCGTGATCTCGGCACTCACGCCCGCATTCGGTAGCAGCAGCACGTATTCGTCCGGCTGTGATATCAGGGAGAAGCGGGCGCCGTCGCGCGCCTCGCTATAGACCAGCACGCAATTCTGGCTGCGGATCAGCCAGGTCTGGCCGTTGGCGTCGTCGCACTGCGGTTCGCTGTCGTAGAACTTGCCGCAGTCGGCATCGGCGAAGGTGCCCTGCGCTTGTGTCGGAGCGATCGGCATCAGCGACGCGCGCGGATCAGAACTGTCGTACATGGCTAATGCTTCGGCCATCAGGACTGCGCATTCGCGCGTCGCCCGGGTCGCCTCGCTCCCTGTGTTGCCTCAGTTTCGTTGTTTCAGTAGTTGAAACAATGTTCTGATTATGATCAAGCCCGCGACAAGGCTTGTCAAGAGGGGCGTTCCTGCGGTTGTTTCGCGAGGCTTGCGGTCACTCCATGACGTAGCCCAGCGCAGTCGACACCTGACGCGCAGCGCTGACCGTCTTGTTGATCTGTTCGGCCGTGGGCTTCTCGGGGATGAACTGCACGGAATCGACAATCGCCAGGATTCCCACGAGCAGGCCGGAGGCGTCGAAAATCGGGGCCGCCAGCGCATTGAGGCCGATGACGATTTCGTTGGGCGCAATCGCCCAGCCGTTGCGGCGCACGCGCTCGACCTCCTTGCGCAGCGCGCCGGGGTTGACGATGGTCGCGTGGGTGCGGCGCTCCAGGCGCATGGTCATCACCGCCGCCCGCAGCGCCTCGTTGCCGAATGCGAGTGCGATCTTGCCCTGCGCCGAGCAGTGGAAGTCGAGCAGAGATCCCGCTTTAACGCCTATTTCCAGAGTGGATTTGCCGGGAACGGTGGTCAGCACGCGCACACCGTCCGGCTCCGCCCGGGTGATCACCGTGGAATGTCCGAGGCTGTCCCTCAAGTCCCGCATCGCGCGGGCACCGGCGGTGACGACGTCGATCCCGTCGCCAACCGCTTGCCCCAGCCGGATCAGCCGGCTGCCGAGTTGATAGCGCTCGCTCTCCTGGACCTGCACGATGTAGCCGTGCTGCACCAGCGTCTGAAGATAGCGCCAGATCCGGCTTTTGGTGGTGCCGAGCGCCACGGCCATCGCCGAGACGCCCATCGGCTTTCCTTCCTGCGCCAGAATTTCCAGGATCTGCATCGCCAGCACGACTGCTTGAACGCCATCTCCGCTCGATCCCGTGACACGCGGCATTTCGGTTGTCCTTGGCGTTGGAGGCAGCCCGTTGCCCAGGCCGCGGCATTCATTTAACAGAATATCGTTTCAACTATCGATACAACGTGGGGAAAGGCTCGACAAGCTGCTGCCTGGGCGAATAGCGCCGGATCCGCATGGCCCGGGCGCAGTTCGTGGACGCGCCGCTTGTTCCGCTCGCATGCTATGTCGCCGAAACGCTTTGATCGTGCAGGTGATCAATGTATCAATCCCGCAAACGTCGCCTTGAACACAGGATTAGGACTGTTGCAAATGACCCAAAAAGCCTTGATCGACCGTCGCGCCGTGCTGGGCGGATTTGCCGCAGCTGCTGGCGCATTGACATGGCCGGCGCATGCGGCCGGCTATCCGGAACGAGTCGTCAAGATTGTCGTGCCGTTTGCGGCCGGCGGCACCACGGATATCATCGCGCGCATCCTGTCGCTCAAGATGCCGCAACTGCTGGGACAGAGCGTCGTGGTCGAAAACAAGGGGGGCGGCGGCGGCATCATTGGCGCCACCGATACGGCGAGGTCTGCGCCCGATGGCTATTCCCTTGGCATTGCCACCGTCTCGACCGTTGCCACCGCGCCGGCGATCCAGCCCAAGACGCCTTACAATCCGCTCACCGATTTCACGCCGATCATCAACGTCGCGGCGACACCGAACGTGATCTCGGTCCATCCCTCGTTTCCGGCCAAGGACTACGCCGGCTTCCTGGCGGAGATCAAGGCGAACCCGGGCAAGTATACCTATGCGACCCCCGGCGTCGGCTCGATCATGCACCTGCAGACCGAGCTGTTCCTGGACATGACCGGCACCAAGATCCGCCACGTGCCTTATCGCGGCGCCGGGCCCGCCCTCAACGATGCGGTGGCCGGCCAGGTCTCGATGATGTCGGACAATTTCCCGTCGTCGCAGCCGTTCTTCGGCAGCGGCATGCTGATCCCGATCGTGGTCTCGGCGCCGAAACGGATCGCGGCATTCCCGAACGTGCCGACCTTTGCCGAGGTCGGCTTGCCCGTCGTCAACCGCGTGGCCTTCTACGGCATCGTCGGACCGAAGGGATTGCCCGAGGACATCGTCAAGAAAGTGCATGACGTGGTCAAGAAGACGCTGGAGGACCCCGACGTCCGCAAGCGCATCGAAGAGACCGGCTCCGACGTCATCGGCAATTCGCCGGCCGAATTCGCTGAGCAGATCAAGGCCGAGTACGAGGTCTACAAGAAGGTGGTCGCGGACCGGAATTTGCAGCCGGAGTGATCTTGGCTATCTGTCGCAGGATCGTCAGCCGCCGTCGTCCGATGCGGCGTATGGTTTAGAGCTTCCGTTCCGGTGGATTCGGAACGGAGGAAGCTGCGACCCGGTCGTCGACGATAACCTGCAAGGCGCCGCGGGCGTACCGCTCGACCCGGGCTTCGACGCCGTAGACCCGGGCCAGCATCTCCGGGGTGATCGCGACCTCGGGGGGACCTGCGATCTTGAGAGCCCCCCGTTCCATCATGATGATGTTGTCTGCCCAGCGGGCTGCAAACGCCAGGTCGTGCAGGACAACGATTGCGATGCGATCGTCGCCCACATAGTTGCGGACCAGGCGCATGACGTCGAACTGATGCCCCAGATCCAGTGCGCTGGTCGGCTCGTCCAGCAACAGAAGCTGTGGGCGCCTCACGATGGACTGAGCGAGGCTTGCGAGCTGGCGCTGGCCGCCGGAGAACGTATGTAGCGGCTGTAGCGCAATGTCGGCGATGCCGACCTGCGCCAGCGTATCGATGGCATGAGCGAGCGGATCGTGCGGCGATGGCCTGGCGAGGTGCAACGCACTCAGCATCGCTTCCAGCACAGTGAGATCAGTCGTTTGCGGCAGGCTTTGCGGCATGAAGCCGATCATCTCCGCGCGAACTCTGGCTGGGAGCGGCAGGATGTTTTTTCCGGCCAGTCGCGCCTGTCCTGTCGCGGGCAGAAGCCCGGCAAGTGCCCGAAGCAGGGTCGATTTGCCGGCGGCGTTTGGCCCGACGATGGCGGCGATTTCGCCCGGTCTGATCGGCCCAAGGCTGAGATTCCCGATGATGGGGCGGCCGGGATATCCGGTCGACAGCGACTCCACGGTGAGATCGATCGTGTTCACGCGTATGTCCTCCGCCGCAGGATCAGCGCGAAGAAGACCGGCAAGCCGATGATCGCGGTGACGATGCCGATCGGAACGAGAACGCCTGGAATGGCCAGTTTGCTCACCGTCGAGGCGACCGACATGATCAGCGCGCCGGACAATGCGCTGACAGGCAGGAAAAAGCGGTGATCTTCACCGATCAGGAGACGGGCTATGTGTGGTCCGGCCAACCCGACAAAGCCCACGGTGCCCACGAGCGCCATGGCGCTTGCGGTCAGCAAGCTGATGCGAATGAGAGAAGCAAGACGCAGGCGCTTGACGTCCACGCCCATGCTGCGAGCCCGGTCCTCGCCAAGTCGCAGCGCGGTCAGCGGCCAGGCGGCGCGCAGGGTGAAAGGCACAACGCACAGCACGACGATCGCGACGAACTGGAGCTTGTTCCAGTCGGCGCGCGAAAGACTGATGAGCTGTCCGATCGGCCGTCGCTCCGCTACGCGGGGGCGGCGGCAACGCCCGAGGCGTCGATGACTTTCACCACGCCTGACGCGCAGATGAACCCGCCGCCCAGCACGACCGCGACCAGCTTGACCCACAGCGGTTCGAAGACCGTCCCAAGCCGTACGATCAATCCCGCCGCCACAAGCGCGTTGAACGTAATCGCCATCGGGGCCTTCATCCTTCCGTAGATGGCGAAGAGGGCTAGAAAAACGCCTAAGCATAGGCCGAAGACACACACGATGATCGCCGTCCCCTCGGCGATACCGATCCCTGAGAACGCAAGGGCGAGCGGATTGGCGACCAGATCGGCGAGGACCGCGAGGGTGGGAAAACACCACAGGATGGTATTGATGGCCAGCGCATCGTCGTTTCCCTCATTGGTCTCGATGTCGGACCATAGGAGCAAGCCACGCGCTGCCAGCCCGAAGCTTGCGAGCAGCAAACCGCGAATGGCACCAAATATGACCTTCGCGGTGGGGGAAAGCGCCGTCAGCTTATCGGCGACCGTGGCGCTCAGCGCCCCGACCCCGGCACTGACCATTGACCAGACGATTTGCGCGACGCCTCCCAGGATGCCGGATAGCTGCGCGGCACCGGCGAGCGCACGACGGCCGCTGGAGACGGCCGCGATCGCCAGCGAGGCCGGCACCGCCACCAGCAGACAAGCCAGATCGAGGCCGGTCAGGTCGCTCCTGGTCAGGGATCGGTAGAGATCGGATACGAACGGGATCGTAATGGTCTCGTCGCGGATATACGACCATGCAGCCGCAAGGATTTTCTCCAGCAGGCGCATGGCGCCGTCGAATACCGCGGCGAGGATATCCAGGCCCACATTGATGGCGCCGCGTACCAGTTCCAGGAAGAAATGGAAGCTCTGGGCGAACAGGTCGTCGTTCGACGGCCCCAGTGCGCTTTTCAGCCGATCCAGCGAGGTCTTGACGTCGCCGGTCACCCGGCCCTGAAGATCGTCCACGAACCGCGAAATCTCGTTCTGCAGATCGCCTGGCAGTGTGAACGCGGGAATGTGGATCGCCGAACCGGGAGCCGCGGCCAGGGCATGGGTCTTGATCGCCTGCTCGCTCAGAAGATTGTCGTTCATCTTCGACTGCAGCCAGTTCGAGCTGGCCCCGCCCTTGGCGGGACTGTTCGGGCCGGCGTTGTGTTGCTGCACACCGCTGCCCGACTGCTTGCCGATACGGTCGTCGAGGTCGTCCAGCGCGCGGTTGAGCTTGCTGCGCATGTCCGCGAAGGCCTGGTCACCCTTCTCGCGCGCCTGCGTGAGCAGGCTCTTGCCGCCCTCGGTCTGCGGCTTGAGCAGCCGGTCGAAGGCCTTGCCAATATTCGCCTTGATGTCGTTTTTGAGGCTGACGATGCCGTCCCAGTTGAAAATCAGGCTGAGGGTTTCCAGCACCTTGTCGATGGCGCCGACGATCTCGTTGAAGATGCCGTGGATGATGCCAATCGCGTGTTCGACCGTGTCGACGACGAAGTCCATCGTCCTTTCGATGCCGTTGATGACAGCCGTGACAACGGTCTTGACCACATCCTTGGCCGCATGCTCGACCTGCCTGGCGGCATAGACGATGGCGTTCTTGACCTTGGCGGCTCCGCTTTTCACCGCATCCCAAAAGTCGCCCCACGACATCAGCAGGTTTTCATGGCTCACCGGATGATCCTTGAGCCAGCGTTCGATGTCCTGCTTGCTGCCGAAATAGCCGAAGGTCGAACGCGCCGGATCGAGATCGAATGCGAACGCCCTGTTGCAGACGAGCTTGCATTGGTAGTTGCCGGCCTTGCAGCAGCAAATGGTCCCCATGTCGCAGCCGGGCGCGAGGTAACGCTTGCCGGCCGCCGCCAGCAGCGTCTTTCTGTTTTCGAGCGAGTCCTTTACCATACTGCTGGTCGCGCCGATCATGCCCGCGACGTTGGTCATGATCTTGTTGTCCTTGCGGTATTTATCCACCACAATGAGATTGCCGTCGTAGCCCTTGGCGGTTTGCAGTCGCGCCTGCGTCACTTTTCCGAGCTCATCGTGGAGCTGCGCGTCCGGCCGCACCAGAACCCGGTCGTCGGGGTCCATGAAGCTTGTGAGCAATGTCAACGCGGGGCTCGTCAGGCCGCTGCGGAACACGCCTTTGGAATCGACATCCCCGGCCGGCATGTCGATACGCAGCTTTCCGGTGCTGTCGGTCTTGAGCGGCGCGGCGGTCTTGGCGTCGATATTGAAAGAGACACCGCCGCTCTTGATCGTGATTGGGCTGGTGCAACCGACCATCACAGTCTGCGTCGCCCATGGACTGCCGCTGCGGTCGTAAAGAGTGATCTCGGAGTGGACGCTGGGCTTCTTCGTTTCATTGCCGCTCGCGAAGGCGAAGTCCTGCACCAGAACCGACTCGGCATAGAATTCGCGCACGATGTCGGCGAGGCGGACGGCGCCGATGGCGCCAATGTCCTGGTAGTAGACGACGCCGTTGTCGATGCCGATGATGTAACCATTCTGACCGGTCCTGTGCTTGATCACGGTTCCGGTCTGCGGATCGGCCGCATAGATGAAGGTGTCGTTTTTCTCTGTGCAGACGGCATACACAAGCCCATCGTCCTGAAAGATACTGTTGATCGCCCCTGAGCCGAGCCGAAGCTGCCGCACCGCCTTGCCGGTCACCGCATCGAAGACAAAGATGCGGCCATCGCTAGTTCCGGCATAGCAGAATTTCGGGTCGGCGGCGGCCGCCACCGTCAGCTTGGCATTGACCTCGACACGCCATGCGATGGTTTGCAACGTGGCATCCAGCGCGATCAGCGTCTTTTCTCTCAGAATGAAGAAGGTCACAGGCCCATTCGACGCTCCGCCGGAAAAACCGGTTATGGTCAAGCCGGGGATGGTGATCGTGCTGCGGATCGCGAGTGTCAGCGGATCGGTCACATCGATGAAGTTCGGCTTCCGCGGCACCAGCACAGCATCAGGTGCCAGCACCGGGAAGTCCTGGATCTCACTGTTGGGCACGTCCAGGATGACCTGTCCGCCATTGGTTGGGGCGATCCGACAGACGCCAGTCTTCTGAGCGAAGAAATAGACCGATCCGGCTTGCGACTGCACCCAGCCTGGCTCGGTATTGTATCGGCCGAATGCGCGAGGTGCGGCATTCCCCTCGATATCCGCCTTGTAGATATTCCCGTCGATGCTCAACGCCACCAGCCCGCCGTCGAACGGCTGCACCGCACGGACGTTACCGTTGAAACCGGTTAGCTGATATTGCAGCTCACCCGTCACCTGATCGTAGCCGTAGACAGTGTCGTGACCCAGCCACACTTGGCCATAAGCAACGCAGAATCCAAACATGTTGTTATTCGGCAGGGGCTTGGTCCAGTTGGCGGTGGCAGTGGAAGCAAGGAGAATGCTCATTGTCACGCTCCAATCCAAAGAGCAGCGACCGGACGCCCGGCGGGGCGCCTGTTGAATAAACTGCGATCAAATCGATCCGCCGAATGCTGCTCGAAATGCGGCGGCGGCCGTGCAGGCTATCCGCCAAGTTGTTACGGCATCGCTACCGCACGCAGGCTAGTTTTAAGCGATTTAACGACTCATTCAGATTGGCATTTGACGAAGTTTGTCGACCAAGCCTCGACGCGGCGGCGCCTTTTGGCGCCCGCAGGTGGAAAGGGGGCGGCACGCGGCGATGCGCAAGACACCGCGCGATAGCGCAACACGGCAACCGCACTGTTATGGAAATTGCGGTGTCTCAGTTGTGAGGCGCAGTCCGCTTGGACTGTGGACATACATGATTTCCATGACAGCACCATTCCCATATGGGAGATGACCCGCGGCCGGAAAGTGCACCATCATCTTAATTCCGGCGTCAGCACGGGGGCATCCGCTCCCGGCGCGACCGGACGCGAAACGAATTCGTTTTGCGAACTGATACGGACTTCGAATTCGGGACACTCGTCGTCTGACCACTGATGGAGACTGCGCGGTGTCGAACGAGGTTCTCAAACAGACGGTGAGGTCTGTTCTCTGCAATCCAATGCTGCCGTTGATCAATTTCGATCTCAATGGGCTCAGGGTGACAGGCCTGGGCTATGGAAATGTGCGACTGGCCGTCGAGTCCGGGAGAATTACCTGCGCCGTCGGCGTTCAGCAGCGGGCAAGTCTGCCCGCGGGAAACGTCGCCGCGGCCCAGTATGATCCGCAAAACAACACGTTTCATTTTTCACGCGAGAGTTTTGGCAGTGTCGTCCGCAGCGAGCAGGCGGCGATTGTGCACGAGGCGACCCATGCGCAATTCGACCTCGCCGGGCCCAAAGCTGGCAACTACGTGCTTGCCATCGATGACGAGGCGGCGGCATGGCTCGCCGGGTCGCTGTTTGCCAGGCTGTGTGAAAACAATCTGGGCGGAACTTATGTGACGGGCGTGATGATTCCGGGCAGCGCGGAGTTGGAAGCACTGAAGCTCGCCGACCGGATACTTGCCGAGACGCAGGATCTCATGAAAGGGCCCAAGCCATATCGTGTGCGGGCTGATGCTGTCGCAGGCTTGCGAGCCGCGGTGGCCAGGGATTACAATTTTCTGGGCGACCATGCCGGCATCAAGACCGTCTACGACGGCGTTTGATCTGATCCGCGGCATTGCCATGCGCAAAAAATGGTTCCGGCTTGAACCATCTCCGGGTTCCCAGAGACTTATCCAAGGTGGACTTTGCGTGGGCATCGCGTCTGGATATCCTCTTGAAATCGCTTGAGTTGGCAAGAAAATGGAACTGCCTCAATCTGTTCGGCTGCTGCGGGAGGTCGACGGAGAACTGACCCGCGCGATGCGTCGGGTCTTCCATTGCGTGTGGGGGAACCCGCTGCGCGCCAGAATCCTCGGCGTGATGCTGCTGGCAACGATGTCGGCGCATCCGGCCTGGGCCCAGGACGACGCAAAGCCAAACGTCGAACAACAAAAGACCGACGCAAAAGTCGAACAAAGGACCGAACAAAAGATCGCGCTGGTCATCGGCAACAGTGCGTATCGCAAGGTCGTGCAGTTGCCCAATCCCGTCAATGACGCGGCGGACATGGCGGCGTCGCTGACCAGGCTTGGATTTTCCGTCAAGCATCTGAACGATCTCGATTACAACGCCTTCCGCCTGGCGCTGATCGAGTTCGGCAAGGCGGCCAAGACGGCCGACAAGGCGGTGTTCTTTTTCGCCGGCCATGGCGTCGAGATCGATGGCAGGAACTGGTTGATTCCGGTCGATGCCGAGATCAAGTCCGAGGTCGACGTCTATGCCGAGGCGATCAATCTCGAAACCCTGATCGATATTTCCCTGATTCCGAAAGTCATTGGCCTCGTGATCCTCGACGCGTGCCGCAACGATCCCTTCGCCTCAGCCACGGCAGCCGCGCGGCGGTCGCTGGCCAGCGCCAAGCCGGGCGCGAAAAATGCTGCGAAGACGAGGGACGCGACCCGAACCGACGCAACAAAGCCTGGCACGCCAACCACGGCTCGCCCTGATCCGGCCCCATCGGCGTCTGCGATCGATGATGCGGGTGCGCGCGGCCTCGCTCCGGTCGATGTCAACGACAACGTGCTGGTGGCGTTCGCCGCCGCCGCCGGCACCACCGCCAATGATGGCACCGGGCGCAACAGTCCGTATTCGGGTTCGCTGGTGCGCCATGTGGAGACGCCCGGCCTCGAGATCAATTATCTGTTTCGCATGGTCCATGACGACGTTGTGGCCGAGACCAAGACGCAACAGCCGGCGATCTACGGCACGCTCTCCAACGACGAGGTCTATCTCAAGGGCGACGCGGCGGTCGCCGCCGCCGCCGCTGAAGCCGAGGCGGAGAGGGTGGCCTGGACCTTCGTGCGTTCGACCAACGAGATCGCCACGCTGCGACGTTTCCAGGAGCAATTCCCCCTGAGCCCCTATGCAAGGGAGGCTGGCGACCGGATCGAGCAACTGCAAAGCGCCGAAAAATTCGCATGGACGCTGGTCGAGCAGCAGCGCTCGCCCGCGGCCTATCGGGCCTTTCTGGATATCTACCCCCAGGGCGAACATGTCGAGCAGGCGCGCACGGTGCTGGCTTCGCTCGGCAGCTCGTCATCCTCCCGTAACGCTGCGATAGACCTGCCCAAGCCGCCGGTGTCGACCTATCAGCTCGACAGCGCATCGCCTGACGCAACGACAAAAAATGCGGACTCCATCGAGAAGGTCTGGGCGGTGCTGCGGGACTCGCGGGACCAGAAGGTGGTCGGACGCTTTGCGGAGAAATATCCCAGCATGCGCCATCATCGCCTGCCGCCCGGCAGCGACATGGCGCTGCGGCGGGTCGATCCCACCGAGTTGATGCTCCGCACAGCGCAGGATGAAGACGTCAACAGTTGCTTCGGCGGCGACGCGGCCGCATGTGGCAAAGCGGCCGCCAAATATCCCGACTACGTTCAGCTCCAGTTCCAGCGTTGCCGGATCCTGGAAAGCCGGATTCCCGAAAATCGGGAACGCAATCGCAACCGCTGCATGACTGATGCGGTGCGGGACGCGCGCCGGCGCGGCTACCTCGTGTCGGCCTATACGCGTTCTGCGCAGGAAATCGAGCGCAATCGCGCCTATCGCAAGACGGTCGAACGCGTCAATCAGAATGTCGGCAACATTGTCGGCAATGTGGTGAGCAACGTTGTCAGCAATACGGTCGCCACATCCGTGAGCAACGCAGTCTCCGCGGCCAGCCAGGCCGCCGCGACGTCGGCCGCGAATGCGGCCAGCCAGGCTGCAGCCACGGCGGCGTCACAGGCGGCAAGCCGGGCGGCGGCCCATGCCGCCAGCACCGCAGCGTCAGGCGCAGCCAGCCGTGCGGCGTCCACCGCGGCCTCCAGTGCGGCCAGTCGCGCGGCATCGAGCGCGGCGGGCCGGGCGGCATCAAATGCCGCGGGCTTTGCAGCGTCCAGGGCTGCCTCGGGTGCGGCGGACAGAGCTGCCAAGAAGGCGGCTGAAGCCGCGGCTGCGGCCGCAGCCAATGCGGCCAGCAATATCAGGGTTCCCTCGGACCGCCGCCTGAAGCAGGATATCGTCTTGCTGGGGCGTACAGACGGCGGGCTTCATCTTTATCGTTACAGGTACATCGGCGACTCCACGGTCTATGTGGGCGTTTTGGCACAGGAGGTGGCAAGGCGTCGGCCGGCGGCTGTGTCACAAGCAGCTAGCGGTTATCTGCAGGTCGACTATGGCCGGCTGGGGATCGCGTTTCTGACCTACCGGGACTGGATGAAGCGGCATTCGTCCCGCGCAGCCAACTGACGACGGGGACTTCGCCTTGCGATTTTCTGTGCCCGCACTCGCTGTTGTTTTTCAGTTGATCGTCAACACCTGCGCCGGTGCCGCCGACAATCGGGCCGCGCTGGTGATTGGCAATTCGAGCTACAAGAATGCGCCCGGCCTGGCCACGCCCGCCAACGATGCCGAGGATGTCGCCGCCGCGCTGACCGGATTGGGCTTCGACGTCATTCTGCGGCGAGACGGCAGCGCTGATGATCTGCGCGCGGCGCTGGGTGAGTTCTCCGACAAAGCCGCCAAGGCCGACATCGCGCTGGTCTATTTCGCCGGCTACAGCGTCAACCCCGGCGTGGACGGATATCTCATTCCCGTCGATGCCAGGCTTGCAACCTCGTCGTCATACTCGACCGAGGCTGTGCCGCTGCGCGCGGTGTGGTCAGGCGTGGCCAAGGCGCGAAAGCTCGGACTGGTTGTCCTTGACGCATTGCGTGGACATCCGTTCGCCAAGCTTGAGCGGCAGGATCGTGCAGACCCGGCCGGTGCATCCGGCTCATCCGAGACGTTCAGGAACGTGCTGGTGTTCTTTGCGGCCGAACCCGGCAAGATCTCTGAAGACAAGATTTCGGAGGATCGGACGTCGGGGGACGGCGCGGCGCGCAACAGCCCGTTTGCCGCGGCGATCCTGAAATACCTGGCCGAGCCGGACCTCGAAATCAACTTTCTGTTCCGCAAGGTGCGCGACGATGTCAGGAGTTCGACGCAGCAGAAACAGACGCCTTACATGTATGGCCAGCTGTCCAGGGACAAGGTTTTTCTCAACGCGGTGAAGCAGGCCTATCTGTCCGATCCGTCGGTGGCGCAGCCCTGCGATGAACTCACGGCCGCGCCGGATGGTCCCACCCGGGTCGCCGAGGCCAGAAGCATTGCGATCGTGAAGGTCGAGACGGTCGTCGATGCCATCACGGCGTGCACGGACGCCGTCAGGCGCTTTCCGGCTGTCGATCGTTTCCACTATCAGCTCGGACGCGCGCAGTTTGCAAAGCGGGACTATGCGTCCGCGCTCGCGAGCTACAAGAAGGCGTTCGAGCTCGGCAATACACGCGCGCTCTACGCTCTCGGCACCATGTATGACGATGGCACCGGCGTCGGCTGGGATCCGTCACTGGCGCGGTTCTATTATGAGATTGCCGCGAAAATCAATTTCGCGCCCGCCATCGTCCGCCTGGGTCTCCAGAACGAGCGCGGCGCGGGCGGGCCCAAGGATCTCGCCAAGGCCCATGCCCTGTTCCGGCAAGCCGCTGACCTCAGCGACCCCGGCGCCATCAACAAGCTGGGTGAGTTTGCCGAGAAGGGATGGACCGGCGCCAGGAACCTGAAGCAGGCCCGCGCTTTCTACGAGAAAAGTGCGGCGATGGGCGATCCGGCCGGAATGGTCAATCTGGCCCGATGCCAGGCCAATGGCATCGGTGGCCGCAAGGACGTCCCCGGGGCGAAGCTCCTGCTTGCAAAGGCCGCGGAGGCCGGGAGTCTGGAAGCCTCCGATATCCTCTCGCACGTGCAGCGGCCGAAGAGACGGTGAGGCCTGTGGGCGTTGGAAATTGAAGCGCCTCGCCACTCACATGTCATCACCGGGCTTGTCCCGGTGATCTCGCTTAGGGGCGCAGTGCGTCCCTAATCGGGGTTGTTTCCGCGACTTCGGCGAAGCCGAAGTCGCTGAGGACAAGCCCGGTAACGACAAAGATAAGATGATCTAATCGCTCGGCGAACAAACAGGATCAGCAAATCTCGTTAATCAGAACGTCCAGCGCAGGCCGCCGGAGCCGCCATAGGCCTTCGCGCTTCCGATGCTGGAGCCATGCGCTTCGATGTAGCTGGAGAAATTGGTGTCCCAGATGAAGTTGAGCTTGCCGGAGCCACGGCCACCCAGCAGATCCTTGTTGCTGGCGCTGTTGTTGGGCGCGAGCTGGTTGAGCTGGTCGAAGATCGAGTTTTGATCGACCACCGTGAACAGGATGGCCGTCGCCGAGGGCTGGACCTTCCAGTCCCCCCACAGCCATTCCGTGCCAAAACGAGCGCCGCCATGCACTTCCGTGCTGTCGCCGATCTTGGTCTCGAAATTTCTGGTGTAGCTCTCGGTATAGGTTATGCCCACGGTCGGTTCGAGGTACCAGCTGTTGCCGAGATCGAACCGGTATTGGACGTTCGGCGCGTAGCTGATGGCCGTGCTGTCGGTGGGCAGCACGAGACCGAACGCTTTCAGGCTGACAGTCGACCAGGTGCCCGTCACCGTGAAGTCGGTTGAAAAGGCGCCGTTCGCATAAGCGATGGTCGCCGAACCCGCCGTTGCCGACGCGTCGATGCCCGGCAGACTCGACCAGACACCTGTCGCCGTGCCGATGACGGTCAGGGCGTCCGTCGCCGTAAAGACGCCGACCCGCGTCACGTCAAAAGCGCCGGCGATCGCAGCCGATGACGTGGTGATGCCGCCGGATGACGAGGCATCCCCGGTCCCGATCACGTTGACGCCGAACAGATAGGACTGCGGAATCGTCTCGAGCGTCGGCGCCTTGGTCGGAACCTTGTTGTAGGCGAGGGCGCCCATGGGACCGTACATGGGGTCGCTGGAGACGATGCTGGCGAAAGGGTCGTTGTAATCCAGGATCGAAGCCTCGCTGCCGGAGAAACGCAGCGGCTCCGTGGAATTTCGCGGCCGGCGGCGCTGGACCTGATCGCGAACGTTCTGCAGCACGGTTCGGACGACGCCGTTGACGACCTCCTGCTGGATGTCCTGGATGTTCTGCGCGCGCGCAGTTTCACCTGAGACGAGAATGAGCCCTGCAGCGCATAAGGCCGCCGCTGCAAATTGAAACCAGCGAAGCCCCTTCGTGGTCGCCACCCTCGTTGTCAACATGGGGAAATTCTCCACTTCCAAATTCCAGGACACAAAGCGTCATGGAGAATTACATATCGTAACGATTTCGCTAGTGCAGAAACGCCACAACTGAACAGGTTCAGGCAATGGCGGCAAAGCTTTGATCCATCTATCAAATGGGAGGGGAGTGCACTGTCGTGCAAGCGCTGTCACACACGAGCATCGCATCAGTGCGCGCGCTACAGCTTCTCGTAGCGCTTGATCAGCCGGTCCCGCTTCAGCCGTGACAGCCGCTGAAGCCAGAACATCCCGTCGAGCTGGTCGATTTCGTGCTGATGGCAGACCGACAGCAGGCCATCGGCGTCCTCCGTCCGCCGCTCGCCGTCCAGATCCTGATAACTGATGCGGACACGCGCGGGACGTTCGACCTCGTCCACGACGCCCGGCATGGAGACGCTGCCTTCCTGGTGCGACATCATGTCGGTGGAAGACCAGACGATTTCGGGATTGACGTAGGTTCGGACATCGCCGGCCGAAAGCTCGAGGACCACCAGTCGCTTCAACACGCCGATATGCGGGGCGGTGATCCCGATGCCCGGCGCGGCGCGCAGGGTGTCCAGCAGGTCGGCCGCGAGATCGCGAAGATTTTCGTCAAAAGCGTCGATGGTCGCCGCGACCAGGCGCAGGCGCGGGTCGGGAAATTTCACCAATGGCCGGATCATCATGCCCCTGTTTCTGCAGATCGGCGAGCAGCGCCGCGGAGGTCTGCGGTAGCGAAAATCGTCGCTGTCCACCACGCGCATGACGCTATGCTGATCATACCTGCCATGGGATTCGGACTGTTTCTGCCGCTGCTTGGCGTCGGTTACCATGCGGCTTGCGCAATGGGGTGCACCGACCCGGGTGTCTGCGATTTAGTGATGAATTATCAGTTCCCAACAGACAAGAATTTTACATGAATATCGTGCCGCGCGCGCCTGTGACCGACGACCGTCAGCTCGACCGGGCGATGGCCAACGCGATCAGGATGCTGTCTCTCGATGCCATCGCGAACGCTGGCGATGGCCACCCGGGCGCGCCGCTTGGCTGCGCGGAAATCGCGACGGTGCTGTTCACGCGGCATCTCAAATGCAAGCCTTCGGATCCCGCCTGGTTCGATCGCGACCGGTTCATCCTGTCGAACGGCCACGGTTCCATGCTGCTTTATGCGCTGCTCTATCTCAGTGGCTATGCGGCCATGAGTATCGAGCAGATCAAGGGATTTCGCACGCTCGAGTCCATCTGCCACGGCCATCCGGAGTATGCGATCGCGCACGGCATCGAAGTCACCACGGGACCGCTCGGTCAGGGATTTGCGAACGGTGTCGGCATGGCCGTCGCCGAGGAATACCTGCGCGGCCAGTTGGGCGCCGAGCTGGTCGATCATTTCACCTATGTGATCGCCGGTGACGGATGCCTGATGGAGGGGGTGGCGCAGGAGGCCCTGGCGCTGGCGGGACATCTTCGGCTCGGACGGCTTGTCGTGCTGTGGGACGACAACGCCATGACCAATGATGGCGGCACCGGGCTCACCACCAGCGAAGACATCCGCGCGCGCTTCCGGGCGGCAGGCTGGCACGTGCTGGATGCCGACGGTCATGATTTTGAATCGATCGATCTCGCGATCACCGAAGCCAAATCTGACTCTCGGCCTTCCATCATTGCCTGCACCACGACGATCGGGCGCGGGCTGTCGCGTCTTGAAGGCAAGCGGGAGGCGCATGGCGGACGCGTGTTCAGGGAGGACACGGAAGCGGCCCGCGAGCGCCTTGGCTGGACCTATCAGCCGTTCGTCATTCCCCAGGGCATCCTGAACGGTTGGCGCGATTCGATGCAGATGCGCAACGAACCACGCTATCAGGCGTGGACAACGCGCGTCTCGCGACTTGCTCCCGACAAGCGCGTGCTGCTGGATCGTCTGACGCGTGGGGAGATGCCGGCAGATTGGCAGGCCACCTTGATGGCCTACAAGCGATCCGCGATGGCGCGGCCTGCTCAGCCGTCCATCCGGTCATCCGACGAAGCGCTCGCGACTCTCTTCGGAGTCATTCCGGAGTTGCTCAGCGGCGCTGCGGATGTGGAGGGGTCGAGTTGTCATAACGATTTGCCGGCGTTCACGGCGGATGTGCGCGGAGGTCGTTTTCTGCACTATGGCGTTCGCGAACACGCCATGGGATCGCTGATGAACGGGATGGCCGCTCATGGCGGGATTTTTCCGGTCGGCGCGACGTATCTGGCCTTCTCGGATTACCTGCGTCCTGCCATTCGCATGGCCGCGCTGATGGGATTGCCTGTGGTGTTCGTCAACAGCCACGATTCCATCGGCATCGGCCAGAACGGCCCGACGCATCAGCCCGTCGAATGCCTGGCGTCTCTGCGCGCTGTCCCCAACATGTTCGTGCTGCGGCCGGCGGACGCCGTCGAGGTCGCGGAGTGCTGGGAGATTGCGCTCGGTCGGCGCAACGGCCCGTCATCCGTGATCCTGTCGCGCCAAGCGTTACCGCCGGCGCGCACCGTGCACACGGACGAGAATCTGAGTGCGCGCGGCGCCTACGTTCTGGCCGAGGCCAGCGGAGGCGCGCGTCAGGTTTCGCTGCTCGCAACCGGCTCGGAAGTCGCCGTCGCGCTGGGCGCCAGGGAGCTGATCGAGCAGGAGGGTATTCCGACAGCGGTGATATCGATGCCGTGCTGGGAGGCGTTCGAGCAGCAGGAGGAGAATTATCGCTGCAGCGTCCTGGGCAACGGTGTCCTTCGGGTCGGCATCGAGGCCGCCGTCCGGATCGGTTGGGACAGGTATATCGGCGACAGCGGAATTTTCGTGGGCATGTCCACCTTCGGCGCATCGGGGCCGGGCGAGCAGCTGTTTCGCCATTTCGGGATGACCGCAGAGGCGGTTGCTGCGAAGGTCTTGCAGCGCCTCAAGCCCGGGAAGAATTAATCAGGCGTCGAGGCTGGCCTCATGGTTCGAGACGCGCCGCAAGCGGCGCTCCTCACCATGAGGGTCTAAGATTTCACCGCGAAACAACACCTCATCCTGAGGAGCCCGCCAAAGGCGGGCGTCTCGAAGGATGGGCCGCGAGGATGCCGCTCACCACGTTCACTCTCATGTGCGATAGCCCTGCCATCGCCGGAATTCACGGCGCGTGAACCTTCTCCATGTCCAATTTGTAATCAGCTCCTTTTGAACCAAGCCACCAGGCGCTCGCGACACAATTCGTGTGAGCGACGCCAAGGTGGAGGCCACGATGAAGCGTGTTGTGATGGTCGTTTTGGTCCTGGTCGGTGGCATGCGGAATGCGCAAGCCGACAACGACGTCTACAACACCACCAGAAAATACGCCCGCAGCGATGCCGAGCTTCACGCCGACACGGACGCTTGCGCGCAGAAGTTCGGAATGCCCGACAACGGCACCGCGACATCACGACAATTCAAGCAATGCATGCTCGCCCACGGCTGGCGGTTCAGCCACACCGAGCGCGAGAACACCTGGGTCGATCCTGAGACCGGCCTCACGTGCCGGCACGGCAATTTCATGGGTGTTCCAAGTTCGGATTGCTCAAACATGTACTAACCGGAGCGCTGGTACTTCGCCTAATCCCGCTCGTTCGCGGCCAGGCGCACGAACCGCCGCTTCATCACATTGACCTTGGCGAGATAGGCCGACGCGAGATGATCGCCGCAGCGCTCGCCTGCGGCCAGCTGGAAGCCGCGGCGCGCGAAGGCGCGGGCAGGGCCGGCGCCGCAGAGATGGATCAGGGTGGCGAGGTCCTGCTTCTGCCGCGGGGTCGCTTTTGCGTTGGGCACGGCGGTGAGAACGCCGGCGACCTGGCGGTCCAAATAGATCGACGCGAGCTCGATCGCGTGGCTTGGCAGGGCGCGGATGTAGAAGCTGTTGAACCAGCACTCGTCGGCCACCACGGTGTGCCGGCGGATGCAGGAGCGGCTCGCCTCGGCGAAAGCCGGATCGGTCATCTGGAACAGGCCGACCGCGCTCGATGCTGGTTTGTAGATGGCAAGCGGGTTCCAGGTCAGCTGCTTGCGCCAATAGGTGCGCGCGACCGGATTGCCGGTGCTTTCGGTCTGCGCCAATGCCGCCAGCAACTCGGGCGCGACGGTGTCGGTAGAATATTCACGGAACAGCGCGCCATATTGCCGCCAGGTCTCGGTCGGCTCCTTGTGCAGCGCGCCCTCGACAAAGAACAGCAGTTCGGTCGGCTTGCGCACCACCTGATAGGCGAGGTTGGCCAGCGGGAGGAGGGCGAGGATGATCACCGCGACACAGGCAATCCGAACCGACGTCGGGATCGCAGCCAGCCTCTCTCCCATCCAGAGCGTGCCGCGCCAGCGGCGTACGGAGCGCAGGACATGGGTCCAGCGTTTGCCGGCGCGCCGCTTGCGCGGGGCGGGCTTATTAGCGACGCGCGGCGAAGACGCGGGGATGGTTTGGCTGTTGTGCAGTGACACGTGGCATCCCGATCAGGGAGGAGGCAATGCAAGAAAGGGATCGAACACACGAACACCCAATGGCTCAAAATGCCTAATATTGCGTGAGAGGATCGTCAGACCATGGCGTTGCGCTGTCGCGGCGATGATGATGTCGGCAAAGCCCGGCGCCTGGCCCTGTCCTCGCGCATGATCTGACAAATTTCCCGCAAGTCGCGCTGTGGCCGTGTCGAATGCGAGTATGCGGTCGTCATAGAGGTGGAGCAGCACGTCGAGCCAGGCTTTGAGATCTGCGGCCTTTCGCGTTGCGCCCTCGCGCCGCGCCTTGGCAATGCCGTCCTGGATTTCCGCTACCGTCACAGTCGAGATGAAGAGGGACGCGGAATGGCTGTCCATCCAGGCGATCAGGGGCGGGGGCGCCATGCGGGACGGCGCTCCGGCCGAAATCACATTGGTCTCGACGAGGTACAAGGCGGACATAGCGTTTTCGAGCGAAGTGGATACCGGTTCGCGTGAAGAAAACGCGTCGAAACAAGAATCTAGAGGTTCCGTTCCGATTTAGTCGGAATGGAAGCTCTAAAACTCGGTTTGACGCGGTGGCGTGCGATCGCGCTCGGGTAAATCCTCCGGCGTGAGCGGTGCCGCCATCAGCAGCCGGCCGAAGGAGGGGACCTGCGAGAGCCGCTGCCATTCGTCATAACTCAGGATCACGGCCTCGCGTTTGCCGTGGCGGGTGATGATGGCCGGTTCGCCACGGACCGCGTCATCGACCACGGCCGACAGCCCGGCTTTGGCATCCCGCAGCTGGATTTCACGCACGGTAATTGCCTTGATTGAGTGTGACTACTGTAGTCATATACGAAATCGGTCGATCATGTTCAAGTTCGACGCTGGTGACTTGATTTTTGTTCCCGTTTCGTTCATTATTTGAGTCGGAGGTGGCTCCATGGATAAAGCGAAACAGCAGGAACTCATCCGTCTCTGGAATCTCTTGCGCCGGGCCCAGGGCCCGCTCGCGGAGGAGATCCGGATCCAGATCCTGGAAAAGTTCGAGCCGTTGAAGAACAAGGCGGCTTGAGGCGGCCGCCGGACAGGCTTGGCGGCGCGCGAAAGACCGTTCCGAGCGGGGCGTCGAGCCTCAGGCAAACTTCGCCTTGATGTTCCGCGCAATCATCGCCCAGCCTGTGCGACTTGCTTGTGCCAGCGGTGGCGGCACCGGCCCATCGACGTACTCACGGATGCTCAGTTGAAGCCGCGGGCTTGCGTCTCGAGCAGCGGCGGGCTCAATGACGTACTCCACCTCGCAGTTCGGCATTGTGACGCCGGGCGGGGTCTTGAGTCCCCAGGTCACGCGCAATCTGCGCGGAGCGTCCTTCGCCAGCACGACACCGGCGACGCCCCAGCCGTCCTCTCGTTCGAGGCGATAAGCCTCGCCGACGTTGCCGACGGTCACGCGCGCGCCCATGAAGCATCGACTCGCATCTTCAGTGTCTGTCAGCACAGCCCAGAGCCGCTCGATTGAAGCGTCGACAGCGATCACCGTCTCGCTGTTGAGCTGCCAGTTCTGCTGATCCATTCTGCTCAAGTCCTAAGCCGGGCGGCGCTCCTATGTCGGACGCCACGCGAATCTATACATCATCCCAAGAGATGCCATGGTCTCGCTGACCGCTGAATGGCCGGGTTGCAAAACATCACTGTTGTGCTCTTGGCCGAGCCAAGCGACACCGTTCCCAGATCCAGTATCCAGCCAAAGCACGGGAAATGTTGTCATGACGGCACAACGCATGACTTTAGAACACTTGGCTTTCATCGGCCTTGGCGCCATGGGCCGTTCAATGGTTCTCCATCTCGCCAACAAGGGCGACGCGGCCTCCCAGAAAATCGTCGCGTTTGATGCCGATCCCGCCCGGCTAGAAGGGCTTGTCGCGCCGGGGCTGGTGGCGACCTCCGACCGCGGCAAGATCGCGGGCGCGGAGCTGTTGTTCCTTTGCCTGCCGGACGGCGACGTCGTCGAGACGGTCCTGTTTGGCGCGGACGGCGTTGCCGCGACGCTGGCCGACGGCGCCATCGTGGTGGACCTCAGCACCATCGCACATGCCAAGACGCTTGAGATCGGTCGGGCCTTGGCCGCGCAGGGCAAGATATTTATCGACGCTCCCGTTTCCGGCGCGCCGGCGGGCGCTGCGGCCGGCACGCTCACCATCATGTGCGGCGGTGCCCCGGAGACGTTCGAGGCGGTGCGACCGCTGCTCGATCGTATCGGCACCAGCGTTCTGCACATGGGGCCAGCCGGCTCGGGGCAGTTGACCAAGACGATCAACAACACGCTTTACGACATCAACATCGCAGCATTGGCCGAGGTGCTGCCGATGGCGGTGGCCATGGGGCTCGATCCCGACAAGCTCGGGGAGGTAGTAACCACGGGCACCAGCCGCAGCTACGCCTCGCAATACTTCGTGCCACGGATGCTCAAGCGTCTGTTCGATGAGGGCTACCCGATGGGCAAGGCCTACAAGGACCTCGTCAGCATGGCGGCCGTGGCCGCCGAGGGCAATTTCCCGATGCCGGTCACCGCGGCAGCTACGGCGACCTACCAAATGGTTTTGCGCCAGGGACACGGCGACAAGGACAAGGGCGCGATGGTGCTGCCGTTCGAGGATCTGCTTGGTGTGCAGTTTCGCGCGAAGGGATGAGCCTGCGGGGCTGTTTTACCCGTTGAACAGAACGACGTCTGTCGTGATGTCGGTGCCGTTGACCGAGATCAACCGATAGCCGAACGACGCACGACCGGCTCCGATGACGCCGGTTTGTTGGTCGATCTGATAGGACGCCGCGGGGGTGACGAACTGGCGGATATTTCCGTCGGCCGTCTCGTCGGTCATGTGATAGTGGCCGCAAAAAATGGTGATGTCGCGCCGGCTACAGACCAGCAGATCCCGAAGCTGGACGCGTCCCGCAAGCGCGGCGCCGGACCGGTCCAGCGGCGTGCCGATCTCCAGCACGGGATGATGAATGAACAGCACCAGCGACTGGTCGTGATCCAGCTGGCGCTGCAGCCAGTCCATCTGTGCGTCGCTGATCGTGTTCGACGATGAATCCAGGTGGATGTATCTGACCTGATCATCGTCACGGACGTAGGCCAGTTCGCCGCTGCCGATCGCTTTCGGTGTGCTGAAAAATGGCGCCACGTTGGACGCAGTATCGTGGTTTCCCAGCACCAGCCGCAGGTCGAAACCATAGGCTGCGATCTGCGCAAAGAACCATGGGTTACTTGCCGCCGTGCCGATATCGCCGCCAAACACCAGCCGCGTGATCCGGCGGGCGACGAGATCGTCAAAGATTGTTTTCAAATTCGCCCTGTGCGCGTCCGGATCGTTGCCATAGGCCATCTTCGACGTGCCGATGGCGCTGCCCGCGAACACTTTTTGGCCGATATGGGCGTCGGTAACATGGGCGATCAGGTGCGAGGTCATGCGGGCATCTCGGATTAGCATTGCGGGAGGTGGTTTCGTGTCGGGACATATAGCCGCTCGGCTGATCGCGATGCTTCGGAAATCATCGAAGTGTCCGGTTCCGGCGACGGCATTGTGGGATCGTCACCAGAGGCGCCTGGATTGACCGTTTGTGTGCCGAAGCGACTCGTTCAACCCCTTGGCCGAAACTCCAACGAAGCCCCAACGCAGTCAATTCGCCCTGAATGCGGCGCACGCTGATCAATGGGCCGCTGGCCACGGCAATCTCGGGCTTTGCGAGCATCGGCAAGATCTCCTGCAAAGACACATTGCGCGCGCGCCTGAGAAGCTGTGCCACCTTCATTTTGTTCGGCCCGACACCGGTGATCACCAAGGTACCATCCTGAAAGTCCTTCGGGTCATAAGCGGCTTGCTCGCCTTGCACGTCGCGATCCCGGCGTTCCTGGTGAACGAGACGCCAAAACGCGTTGGTTGTGTCTGTTTCCTTCTCGATAAATTGCAACACCTGCTCGTCGTCATCCGCCATCCCGGCGAGGGCCGCCAAGAGCTGGCCGAAGCGCAGCAGATTTGGCGCAACGACCGTCTTGTCCCAGCGTCCAGCGCCGTGAGGTGCGTAGTAGACCGGAAAGCCGGATGACTTTTCGCTGATGTCGATGAATACCGGATCATCGAACCCGTTCAACGCGATGACATACCAACCCGGTTGCCAGGCGCCCGGCGCTGTCGATACCAAGCTTTCGCCCGTGTGCCCATGAAAGCGAAATCCCGCCTGCCAGCCATCCAGTTCATCAGGTTTGGGATATCTGGAAGGCAATGCCAGATCGCCGACGACAATACCCGAGGCGATGAAATCCTTGAGCTCGTCCGGCAGACTATCGGCCAGTGATCTGCCATCAGTCGGTGACATTGCACCTTCATATCAAAATGGTGGTCGCGAGAATCCAGCTTTTGCAGCGGCACGATACTTGGCTTCAAGGCGGCCAAAGACGTCTGACGCAGGCCTGACCCGGCCCTTATCGGCATCGTCTATCCCTCGCTTCAGCGAAGCATCGAGGGAGGCCAAGCGCAGTTCGCGCGCCTGCACGAGCCGCACGCCCTCGCGCAGCTCCTCGCTTTTGGAGCCATTGCGACCGGATGCGACCAATTCGTTCACATAGCCTTCGAGCTGTTGGCCCAGATCGACACGGATCATTGCGGCTGTCTTGGTTTTATGAGTTGGGCGACCAAAACCTAAATCGAAAAACTCGTCCCGCACCCGCACGACGCCGTCGCCTGCGGATTATTGACCCGGAACGACGCCCCGATCAGATCGTCGACGAAGTCGACTTCCGATCCCGCCAGGAACGGCACCGAGGTGGGGTCGACCAGCACCACGGCGCTGTCGCGGGTGATGGTGAGGTCGTCGTCGGCTTTTTCGCGAGCGACGTCGAACTTGTACTGGAAGCCGGAGCAGCCGCCGCCCTCGACGCTGATGCGGAGCATGGCACCGGCGCCCTCGGACTTCAGGATCTCTCCAATTCGTTTCGCCGCCCGCTCGGAAATGGTCACGTTGGCGGTCATGTCATGTGCTCCGTCATCCCCTTGGGGGGACTCGCAGGGTTAATGCTAATTTAAGGCAAGGTTTGAATCTTCCACCAGTCATAGTTAAGTGCGGAACGTCCCGGAATCAAATGCTTGGAGGGTAAAAACCGGTGTCCGTTGGAATGGCTGCTCCCCGCGCGGCTTATGCCTGCGACCCGGACCAGAGCCGGGGGCGGCTGCATGCCGAGCCGCCAAGCCGCACCCGCAGCCCATTCCGGCGGGATTGCGACCGTGTGATCCATTCCACCGCCTTCCGCCGCCTGAAACACAAGACCCAGGTGTTCGTGTTCCATGAGGGCGATCATTTCCGCACCCGGCTGACCCACTCTTTGGAAGTGGCCCAGATCGCCCGCGCCCTGGCGCGCCAGCTCGGCGTGGACGAAGACCTGACCGAAACCCTGGCGCTGGCCCATGACCTGGGCCACCCGCCGTTCGGCCATGCCGGGGAGCGGGCGCTCGATGCCTGCCTCGAAAACCATGGCGGCTTTGACCACAATGCCCAGGCGCTGCGGGTGGTGACCCAGCTCGAGCATCGCTATCCCCAGTTCGACGGACTGAACCTGACCTGGGAGTCGCTCGAAGGCATCGTCAAGCACAACGGCCCGCTGTCGGATCGCGACGGCCGGCCGGCCCGGCGCTATCACGACCAGGGCATTCCGCCTGACATTGCCAGTTATGTCGCCGGCCACGATCTCGAACTCTGGAGTTTCGCCTCGCTGGAGGCCCAGATCGCCGCTGTCGCCGATGATATCGCCTATAACGCCCATGACATCGACGACGGCCTGCGGGCGGGGCTGTTCGTGATCGACGACCTAAGGGACATTCCACTGACGGCAGGCATGATCGCGCAGATCCGGCAGCGTTATCCGTCGCTGGACGAGGTGCGGCTTGGCGCGGAGCTGGTGCGCGAGCTGATTTCCTATTTGATCGAGGCGGTGGTGTCGGAAACCCGCCGCCGCCTGGAGGCCACGAAGCCGGCGTCTGCTGCGGACGTCCGGCAGCAGCAGCAATCCCTGGTGGCGTTCGACTCTGCTGCCACCGCGGCCGAGGCGGCGATCAAGAGCTTCCTCTACGAGCACATGTACCGCCACGCCCGCGTCATGCGCATCATGGGCGACGCCGAGGATATTGTCTGCGAGCTGTTCGCCCGCTACCGGCGCACGCCCCGGGATCTGCCGCCGGAATGGGCCGCCTTCGAAGGCCATGTCGGGGAGGGCGATCGCGCCCGCCGCATCGGCGATTTCATCGCCGGCATGACCGACCGCTTCGCCATGGTCGAACACGCCCGTCTCTTTGACTCGACCCCGGATTTGCGTTAGGCGGCGCGGACTTAAGGCCAGTCTGGTACTGCCGACGAATTGGATCCGGATCACCTCGCCCCGCTTGCGGGGAGAGGTCGACGCCGAGCGTAGCGAAGGCGTCGGGTGAGGGGGCGTCTCCGCGGATGGAGCGCCTCGAAAGAGCCCCTCATCCCGACCTTCTCCCCGCAAGCGGGGAGAAGGAGAAGAGGCGCACGAACCAACTCGTCAAATCCCAACTCGTCAAATCCTCTCTGACGATGTACTAGGCCGGACATCTGCTTGTCGTTGCTTTGGACCCTTGAAAATCATGGCCAATTCGTCGCCCCAATCCACCCACATCTTCGCCGACGTGCTGGCGCGCGTGCATGCGATCTGCGGCGCGCTGGCCGCTGAGGGCGCGCTGCCTGCGGGCCTCGATCTGTCGCGCGTGGTGGTGGAGCCGCCGAAGGACGCCACCCACGGCGACATGGCGACCAACGCGGCGATGGTGCTGGCCAAGGAGGCCAAAGCGAAGCCGCGCGACCTCGCCGACAAGATCGCCGAGAAGCTGCGTGCCGACGATCTCGTCGAGGCCGTGGAAGTCGCGGGCCCCGGCTTCATCAATCTGACCCTGAAACCCACCGCCTGGACTGATGCGCTGCGCGCGGTGATCGAGGCCGGCTCGACTTACGGCCGCAGCCGCATCGGCGCCGGCGAAAAGATCAACGTCGAGTACGTCTCGGCCAACCCGACCGGTCCCATGCATGTCGGCCATTGCCGCGGTGCCGTGTTCGGCGATGCGCTGGCGAGCCTGCTGGATTTCGCCGGCTATGCGGTCACCCGTGAGTATTACATCAACGACGCCGGCGCCCAGGTCGACGTGCTGGCACGCTCGGCGTTCCTGCGGTACCGCGAGGCGCTGGGGCAGGTTATTGGCGACATTCCGGAAGGGCTTTATCCCGGCGATTACCTCAAACCCGTCGGTGAGGCGCTGGCCAGGGAACACGGCGAAAAGCTGCTGAGCCAGGACGAGGCGACATGGCTGCCGGTGGTGCGGACCAGGGCCATCGCGATGATGATGGAGATGATCCGGGACGATCTCTCCGCCCTCAATATCAAGCATGAGGTGTTCTTCTCCGAGCGCTCGCTGCAGTCCGGCAACGGCAACGAGGTGGCGGCCGCGATCGACGATCTGCGCAAGCGCGGCTTTGTCTATCAGGGCCGGCTGCCGCGGCCGAAAGGCGCGGTCGACGAGGACTGGGAAGACCGCGAGCAGACGCTGTTCAAATCGACGGAATTCGGTGACGACGTCGATCGTCCGCTGCTGAAGTCCGACGGCGGCTACACGTATTTCGCCTCCGACATCGCCTACCACAAGACCAAGTTCGACCGCGGCTTCCTCACCATGGTCGACGTCTGGGGCGCCGATCACGGCGGCTACATCAAGCGGGTGCAGGCGGCGATCGCGGCGATCACCGGCGGCAAGGGGACGCTGGACGTCAAGATTGTCCAGCTGGTGAAACTGCTGCGCAATGGCGAGCCGGTGAAGATGTCGAAGCGCTCCGGCGACTTCGTTACCCTGCGCGAGGTGGTCGACGAGGTCGGCTCCGATGCGGTGCGTTTCATGATGCTGTTCCGCAAGAACGACGCGGTGCTCGATTTCGACCTTGCGAAGGTGATCGAGCAGTCCAAGGACAATGCGGTGTTCTACGTCCAGTACGGCCACGCCCGCGGCCACTCGATCTTCCGCAATGCGCGCGAGGCCTATCCCGATCTGCCGGAAGATGCGGCAGCGCTACACAATGTGTTGCGCGGGGCCAATCTCGGGCGGTTGGATGATGCTGCCGAACTCAGCCTGATGCGGCGGCTGGCGCTCTTCCCGCGCATCGTGGAGGGGGCGGCGCTGGCCCATGAGCCACACCGAATCGCATTTTACCTGTATGATCTGGCGAGCGAATTTCACGCGCTTTGGACCAAGGGGCGCGATATGCCTCATTTACGCTTCATTATAACTAATGATGCAGAAATCACACTCGCACGATTGACCCTGGTTCAGGGAGTCGTCTCGGTTCTGGCATCCGGTCTCGCCGTACTCGGCGTCCATGCTCCAAACGAGATGCGATAAGCGAAGGGGGATACGCCGGTCACACGGGGACTGTGATGGCGGTCAGCGGCCGCCGCCTCTAGGTTTCGGGAGCTTGGGATCCAGGATCCGATGCCCGGAGGGCGATCGGTGGTTTTCCCGAAGGGAACGCAGCGTCACAATGGCGGATCGATACTCAGATCGTAACTTGGATCGTAATTTGGGGCGACCTTATCGCGCGGAGGATGACCGCGCGCCCAATGCATCGCAGGGTGACAGCGATCCGCTGGCGGAGCTCGCGCGGCTGATCGGGCAGACCGATCCATTTGCCAATCTCGGGCGTGCCGGGCGCGAGGCGCCGGCTGTACCAGCGTCGCGTCGTGCCGACATCAGCGATACGCAAAATCAATACGACTCAGATCAACATGCATCCGACCCGTATGCGTCGGATCAATATGCGGCCGGCCACGACGAGCCGGACGACACCACCTCGGCCCAGGATAGGTCGGACCACGAAACATCGGATGACGACGCGCCGCTCGACGTCACACCGACCCGGCCATCATGGATGCAGCGTGTCGCGCAACGCGACGCGCCGCAGAGTTACGAGGACCCAGTGCAAGCGACCAAATCCTACAGTGAACGCACATCCGGCGCGCAGAGCTATCGCGAGCCGTCATTCCGTGAACCCGCCCAACGTGAGCCGGCGTCTCGCGATCAGTTGTCCCGCGATCAATCCTACCGTGAGCCGTCATTCAGTGCGCCATCGCCCGTCGATGCCTATCCGACGGCGCCGCACGATCCGCACTACCAGGACCCTCGTTACCAAGAACCGCAGTACGATGAGCCGCAGCACGAGGCCGCGTACGCCCAGCCGCATGCAGGGCATGGCCAGCAGGCCGATCCGTCGCGTTATGACGATGCGCTTTATGGCGTCGCCGATGACGGGCAGCCCTATGATCAGCACGCGGTCTATCCCGAAGATGCCTATGCGCAGCAGGGCTATGAGGAAGAGGCCGCCGAACGGGCCAAGCCGAAGCGCGGCGGCATGATGACGGTGGTCGTGGTCGCGGCGCTCGCGGTGGTCGGCACCGCGGCGGCCTACGGCTATCGCAGCTGGACTGGATCGCCGCGCAGCGGCGAGGCGCCGATCATCAAGGCCGATCCGGGACCCAACAAAGTGGTGCCGCAGACCGCCGACAGTTCAAGCAAACCGATCCAGGATCGTGTCGCGACCGGCCCGGGTGCCGAACGGATCGTGTCGCGCGAGGAGCAGCCGGTTGACCCGAACACCGTGAAGACGAGCCCGCGCGTGGTGTTTCCGCCGCTGACCCAGAATCCGAGCCCGAACCCCGGCGGTGTCGCCACTCCGGTGATGCCCGCCACCCGCCAGGTCACCAACGGCGCCGCCAGCGGCAACCTCGGTGGCGACGAGCCGCGCCGGGTCTCCACCCTCAGGATCCGGCCCGACGAGGCCAATGCGGCACCGACGGCGCGCGCGCCCGCGGCGGCGGCTCCACCGCCCGCTGCCCGTGCCCCGGCGCCCGTCACCACCGCGACCACGCCACCGGCCAATGCGCCGATGTCGTTGTCACCCCAGGGGTCGCCGGCGCAGACCCGCACCGCATCCAATGCGCCGGCCGCCGCGGCGCTGGCCTCGACCGGCGGTGGTTATGTCGTGCAGATTTCGTCCCAGCGCAGCGAGGCGGATGCCCAGGCGTCCTATCGCGCCTTGCAAGGCAAGTTCCCGAGTGTGCTGGGGTCGCGCACACCGCTGATCAAGCGGGCTGATCTCGGCGACAAGGGCATCTACTACCGCGCCATGGTGGGGCCGTTCACCTCACCGGACGAGGCCTCCCAGTTCTGCGGCAGCCTGAAAACCGCCGGCGGACAGTGCGTCGTCCAAAGGAATTAATCGCCGTTTCCTTGACGCTCCGCGGTGGTGCGGGCTATCGCCCAATGCATGACCACGCGCGCTTTCATCACGGGTGTTTCCGGGCTCGTCCTCACTGAGGACGAGTGCGCTTTTTTGCGTGAACAGAAGCCCTGGGGCTTCATTCTGTTCAAGCGCAACGTTGATAATCCCCCGCAAGTCTCTGAATTGGTGCGGCAACTGCGCGATAGCGTCGGCGATCCCGACGCCCCGGTGCTGATCGATCAGGAGGGCGGCCGGGTGCAGCGGCTGGGCCCGCCGCACTGGCCGGTGTACCCGCCAGGCGCCGTGTTCAGCGCGCTCTACGACAGTGATTCGCAGGCTGGCCTGCGCGCGGCCTGGCTTTCCAGCCGGCTCATTGCCGCCGATCTGGCGGATCTCGGCATTACCGTCGACTGCCTGCCGCTGGCCGATGTGCCGGTGGAGGGGGCGGACGCCGTGATCGGCAACCGCGCCTATGGAACCACGCCGGACAAGGTCGCCGCCATCGGCCGCGCCGTGACCGAGGGCCTGGCCCATGGCGGCGTGCTGCCGGTGCTCAAGCATATTCCCGGGCATGGCCGGGCCACGGCGGACTCCCATCACCGGCTGCCGGTGGTGGATACGGCTGCGGCCGAGCTGGAGCGGACCGACTTCGCCGCGTTCCGGCCGCTCGCCGATCTGCCCATGGCCATGACTGCACATGTTGTGTTTAGCGATCTCGATTCCGCCCAACCGGCAACGACTTCTGCGACAATGATCAAGCAGGTGATTCGCGGCGCGATCGGGTTCCAGGGTTTGTTGATGAGTGATGACGTTTCCATGAACGCGCTGGCGGGGACCATTGCCGAGCGCACGCGCGCTGCGTTTGCCGCGGGGTGCGACATGGTCCTGCACTGCAACGGCGATATGAACGAGATGCGCGCGGTGGTCTCCGAGACCCCACTTCTGGTGCAGACCGCGGCGGCTAAGGCCGCCCAGGCCAAGGCGGCACGCAAGCCGGCGCAGCCGTTCGACCGCATCGCCGGGCGCAAGGAATTGGACGACCTCGTGGCACGTGCCGGAAGTTTGACCGTATGAGCGCAGAGATCCTTTCATTCGAAACCGGCCTGCCGGCCCCGGCGCCGCCGGTCGACGACGAACCGGCCCTGGTGGTCGACGTCGAGGGTTATGAAGGCCCGCTCGACCTGCTGCTGGCGCTCGCGCGGCAGCAGAAGGTCGACCTCGGCAAGATCTCGATCCTGGCGCTTGCCGACCAGTATCTGGTTTTCATCGAGGCTGCGCGAAAGATCCGGCTGGAACTTGCCGCCGACTATCTGGTGATGGCGGCGTGGCTGGCGTTCCTCAAATCGCGCCTGCTGCTGCCCGAGCCCGCCACCGCCGACGGCCCGTCCGCCGAGGAAATGGCCACCGCGCTCGCCAACCGGCTGCGTCGGCTGGAGGCGATCCGCGAGGCGTCGAACCAGCTGATGACCCGGCCGCAGTTGATGCGCGACATCTTCCCGCGCGGTGCGCCCGAGCAGATCGCCGAAATCAAACATCCGAAATTCACCGCCACCCTGTTCGACCTGCTCAGCGCCTATTCAACCCAGCGTCAGCAACGGGTGCTGGCCTCGGTCCATCTCGCCAAACGCACGGTGTGGTCGCTGGCCGAGGCGCGGGCCTCGCTGGAGCGCCTGGTCGGCATCGCCGAGGAGTGGAGCTCGCTCGACGAGTATCTGATGAATTACGTCCTCGATCCCTCGCAGCGCGCCACGGTGTTCGCGTCCAGCTTTGCGGCGGCGCTCGAACTGGTGCGCGAGGGCGAGGTCGAATTGAACCAGAAAGCCGCATTCGCCCCGATTTATTTTCGCAAGCGCCAGGCTCAGCCGGCCGCCGAAGCAATGTCGGCGCCGGACATGCCGGCAGACTAAGTGGAAGAAGGAGACCGAGCCATGCCACGTCTGGCACGAAAGCGCGTCGTCGAGATCGACGAGGAGTCTTCCGAAATCGCCGCCGTCGAGACGTCCTCCGTCGAGGTCGCGCTCGCCGAGGTTCCGAATTCCGAATCTGAATTGTCCGAAGCGTCCGAACAGACGGCCTCCTTCGAAGCCGAAACCGTGACCGAAGAGGCGGCGGCCGAAGAGGCTGCGTCCGAAGAGATGGTCAGCGCCGAACTCATCGAGCTGTCGTCCGTAGAGGCGTCGGAAGAGGCCTCCTTGGAAGAGCCGGCTGCAGAGCTTGTCGAGGCGTCGGAGCTCGAGGCTTCCGAGCTTGAGGTCCCCGAACCTGAGGCAGCTGAGGGCGAGGTCGAGGTCTCCGAGGCTGACGTCTCCGTGTCCGAAGTTCTGGAGCCGGTTGCATTCGACGCCGAGGCGCCCGAGACGGAGGCTGCGGCGAACAAATCGTCATCTCCGGAGGACTCGACTGCGGAAGCCCCGCAGGCCGAGGATGCATCGGCTGAAGCATCGGAAAAGGTGGCTGCGCGCCCCGAAGAACTGCGGCTGCTCGAAGCGCTGCTGTTTGCTTCAAACGAACCGCTGGACCAGGCGGCGCTGGGCAAGCGCATGCCCGACGGGGTCAATGTCAAGGAGGCGCTGGCGCAGCTGCAGGCCGACTACGCGCTGCGCGGCGTCAATCTGGTCCGCATCGGCACCAAATGGAGCTTCCGCACCGCCAACGACCTGTCGTGGCTGATGACCCGCGAGAGCACCGAGACCCGCCGCCTGTCGCGCGCGGCCATCGAGGTGCTGGCGATCATCGCCTATCACCAACCTGTGACCCGGGCCGAAATCGAAGACATTCGCGGCGTGGTCACCTCCAAGGGCACGCTGGACGTGCTGCTGGAGACCGGCTGGATCCGTCCGCGCGGCCGTCGCAAGACGCCGGGCCGCCCGCTGACCTTCGGCACCACGGAAACCTTCCTGTCGCAGTTCAGCCTGGAAGCGCTGGGCGATCTGCCGGGCCTGGAGGAATTGAAGGGCACGGGGCTCTTGGATTCCCGGCTTCCGTCCGGATTTAGCGTCCCGGCACCCTCGGACGACCCGGCATTGCGCGAGGACGAGGATCCGCTGGAGCCCGGCGATCTCGATTTGTCGCTGGCGCCGGCGGTCGAGCCCGAGAAGCCCGGCGAGGAGTGAGGTCGTGTTCCCCGGCCGGAACGGTCCCATCGTGGACGGGCCGGGTGGCTGACATGGATTAACGCTGCACGCAATGCGTCGCTTCACGGCGTCGCGCACGTGCGTTAAGTCCTTGTTTTTGACAACTCCCGCGCCTAGTTTCCGGGAAGGACGGGCCGGCTATGCCGGCCACGCGCAGTCAGCAGCGGCCGGTACCCGGCTCTGCGATTGAAAGTGCGCGCAGATCATTATCAAGGTGGGTGTTTCCGCGAGGAAATGCTCATTCTGTGGAGGTTAGCAGGATGGGTTCGTTTGGTATCTGGCACTGGATCGTAGTGATCGGAGTGGTCCTGCTGCTGTTCGGCCGTGGCAAGATTTCGGACCTGATGGGTGACGTCGCGCAGGGCATCAAGGCCTTCAAGAAGGGCATGAAGGACGACGACGTGGTGGACACCAAGTCCGAGCCGGTCAAGACCATCGACAGTGCGTCGTCGCAGCCCGCGCAACGTTCCGACGTTGGCAGCAAGGCGATTTGACGAAACCACAGCCGTTCGTGGCTTAAGGCGCGGGTTTGCCCGCGCGAGCGGATTTTTTCATGTTCGACATCGGGTGGAGTGAAATGGTCGTGATCGGCGTTGTCGCGCTGATCGCCATTGGCCCGAAGGAATTGCCCGGTGTGCTGCGCATGGTCGGTCAGTGGATCGGCAAGGCGCGCCGGATGGCGTCCGATTTCCAGGGCCAGTTCAACGAGGCCATGCGCGAGGCCGAAATGGCCGACCTCAAGAAATCCTTCGACGATGTCGCCGACGCCGCCAAGGGCTTTTCCAGCGGCAACATCCTGTCGTCGGTGACCAAGGACGTCGAGGACGCGCTCAAGATCGACCAGCCGGTGATGACGCCGACCACCCCCGAGCCGCCGACGCCGCAGACCTTCATCGAAGCCGAGACCCATGCGCCCGAGGTCAAGCCGTCCGAGATCAGCTCCCAGATCACGTCTGAAGTGACCTCCGAAATCGCCCCGCCGGTGGTGCCGCACGATCTGCCCGAGAGCGGCAAAGCGTCATGAGCCAGGATGATATCGACGCCACCAAGGCGCCACTGATGGAGCATCTGATCGAGCTGCGCTCGCGCTTGATCAAGGCGCTGCTGGCGTTCGGTATTGCGTTCCTGTTCTGCTTCTTTTTTGCCAAGCAGATTTACAACATCCTGGTCTGGCCGTTTGTTTGGATCGCGGGTCCCGAGAATTCCAAATTCATCTACACCGCGCTGCTCGAGTATTTCATCACACAGCTGAAGCTCGCGATGTTCGGCGCAGGCTTCATCTCGTTCCCGATCGTCGCCACCCAGATCTATAAGTTCGTCGCGCCCGGCCTTTACCGCAACGAGAAGCAGGCGTTCCTGCCGTACCTGATCGCGACCCCGTTCTTTTTCGTGCTGGGATCGCTGCTGGTGTATTTCGTGGTGCTGCCGATGCTGGTGCGGTTCTCGCTCGGCATGCAGCAGGCCGCCGGAGCAGAGACCGCGCAGATCGCGCTGTTGCCCAAGGTCGGCGAATACCTGTCGCTGATGATGTCGCTGATCTTCGCATTCGGCATCGCCTTCCAGCTGCCGGTGGTGCTGACGCTGCTCGGCCGGATCGGCATCCTCACGGCCAAGCAACTCAGGGAGAAGCGCCGGTATTTTATCGTGGCGGCCTTCGTGATTGCGGCGGTGCTGACCCCGCCGGATGTCATCAGCCAGATGTCGCTCGCCATTCCCCTGATGATTCTTTACGAGGGCTCGATCTTCGCCGTGGCCATCGTCGAGAAAAAGGCAGCTGCGCAGAAGGCGGCCGACGGCACTAGTCCGCCCGCGGATGTGTCCGGAACGACGCCGGCCGCCTGACGGCCTGCACCCGAAGTCCCTTAAATTGCTAGAATTGCGTTGATTCTGGCCCCGGTAACGCGGCGAGGCAAACGCGGGGGCGTTGTGTTGTGTTTCATGTTTATAACCGGGCCGGTTCAGGGTACTGGATGCCCGCCTGCCGTAAGATGCGTTCGTTAGGACAAGTTCAGCCATGCACGACATCAAATCGATCCGCGACAATCCCGGGGCTTTCGACGCCGCCTTGAAGCGGCGGGGACTGGAGCCGTTGTCGTCGTCACTGCTGGCGGTCGACGACCGGCGTCGCGCGGCGATCACAGAATCCGAGCGCGCCCAGGCGCGGCGCAATGCCGCCTCGAAAGAGATCGGCGACGCCAAGAAGGCGAAGGACGAGGCTCGCGCTGGCGCGCTGATGGCGGAAGTCGGTGAACTCAAGACCAGGCTGCCGGAGCTCGAGGCCGTTGCGAAAGCCGCCGAAGCCGAGCTGTTCGAGACGCTGGCTGCGATCCCGAATTTGCCGTTCGACGAGGTGCCGGATGGCGCCGACGAGCATGGCAATGTCGCGCATCATCATTTCGGGGCGAAGCGTAACTATGCGTTCGCGCCGAAGGAGCATGTCGATCTCGGTGAAACGCTGGGCTTCATGGATTTCGCGGCCGCCGCCAAATTGTCGGGGGCACGCTTTGTCGTGCTCAAGAAGGGACTGGCACGGCTGGAACGGGCGATCGGGCAGTTCATGCTCGACCTGCACACCAACGAGCACGGCTACACCGAAATCAACCCGCCGCTGCTGGTCAAAGATGCTGCCATGTTCGGCACCGGACAATTGCCGAAGTTTCGCGACGACCAGTTCGGCACCGCGCCGCCGGTCAGCAAGGCGGAGATCTATCAGCAGATCCGGGTCAAGGCTGTGGACATGGCGGTCAGGGAGCTGAACAAGCCCGCCGCCGAACTACAGCTCGACGATTTGTTCGTGTTCGAGATGCGGGTGATCGATGATCTGCCACCGGACGTGAGTCATTGGCTCATTCCCACCGCCGAGGTGCCGCTCACCAATCTGGTGCGCGAATCCATCCTCGACGAGAAAGAACTGCCGTTGCGGTTGACCGCGCTGACGCCGTGCTTCCGCGCCGAGGCCGGTGCGGCAGGGCGCGACACCCGCGGCATGATCCGCCAGCATCAGTTTACCAAGGTCGAACTGGTCTCGATCACCACGCCGGACGCGAGCCGCGACGAGCACGAGCGCATGCTGTCGTGCGCCGAGGAAGTGCTGCGCAAGCTCGATCTGCACTACCGCGTGATGACACTGTGCACCGGTGACATGGGCTTCACGTCCCAGAAGACCTACGACATCGAAGTCTGGATGCCGGGGCAGGGCGAAAGCGGCATGTACCGCGAGATTTCGTCGTGTTCGGTGTGCGGTGATTTCCAGGCGCGGCGTATGGATGCGCGCTATCGCGGCCCCGACGGCAAGCCGCGCTTCGTGCACACACTGAACGGCTCGGGCACTGCGGTCGGCCGCGCGCTGATCGCGGTGATGGAAACCTATCAGCAGGCGGGCGGCTCGATCGCCGTGCCGGACGTGTTGCAGCCCTACATGGGCGGCCTCAAAACCATCGAAAAGGGCATGTGAGCCGATGCGAATTCTTTGCACCAACGACGACGGCATCCATGCCTACGGCCTCAAGATCGTCGAGGAGATCGCGCGCGAATTGTCCGACGACGTCTGGGTGGTGGCGCCAGAACTCGATCAATCCGGAGTGTCGCACTCGCTATCACTGAACGATCCGTTGCGGCTGCGCGAAGTCGGCCCGCGTCATTTCGCCGTGCGCGGCACGCCGACCGACTGCGTGATCATGGGCGCGCGCCATATCCTTGGCGACAAGAAGCCGGATCTGATCCTGTCCGGCGTCAACAAGGGCCGCAACGTCGCCGAAGATGTGATCTATTCCGGCACCATTGCGGGGGCGATGGAAGGCGTCATCCTCGGCATTCCGTCATTCGCGCTGTCGCAGGAATTCGGTATCGACAGCCGCCATAATCCGCACTGGGATACGGGGCGCAAGCTCGGCCCCGATATCATCAAGAAGGTGCTGGCCGCCGGCATCCCGAAAGACACCGTGATCAACATCAACTTCCCGAATTGCGCGGCCGATGACGTCAATGGCGTCACTGTGGCCCGGCAGGGCAAGCGTAACCAAGGCTTCCTGCGCATCGACGAGCGCCGTGATGGCCGCGGCAATCCGTATTACTGGATCGGCTTTGAGCGCCTGGCTAACATTGATCCGCCGGGCGAGGGCACGGATCTTGCGGTGCTGGGCACCCATCACGTGTCGGTGACGCCGCTGCTTCTCGATCTCACTGCGGACGCGTTCTCCGCCAAGCTGGCTGAAACCCTGAAGTAGCGTATCTGCGCAACGTGCGCGGGCTAAATCGTCTTGCCGTGGAGCGCGGTCTCGATGGCCTGCTGCAGCGTTTCGATCTTGAACGGCTTTTGCAGCGCCGGATAATTGCGATATTTTTCCGGCAGGCCTTCGGCGCCATAGCCGGTGGCGAACACGAAGGGAAGATTGCGCAGCGCCACGGCTTCGGCGACCGGCGAAATGATCTTGCCGTTGACGTTGACGTCCAAAATGGCGAGGTCGAATTTCGCCGATTGCGCAAGCTTGATGGCCTGGTCGATGTCGCCGGCCTCGGCAGCAATGACGTAGCCCAGGTCCGACAGCATGTCGGACACAAGCATTCGGATCATGGTCTCGTCTTCGACCAGGAGAACCGAGCCGCGCGAAGCCGCCGGTGCCGTCATTTCAGAAATGTTCCCGCTGCCATAGAGTGAATGTGAATATGTCGACGCGTCAGCACCTTGGCAACAACCAATATTGCGGCAAGTGCCGGGATTGCGGTCTGAAATCGACCAACAGATCGGCGCGGTTCGACCTTGCAAGATGAACGGCATTCGGTTTTCGTGGTTCCGCTCAAGGAGTGGGGATGAGTTCGGCCAAACGTGCTCCGCACGAAAAAATGCAGTTCCAACTGACCTTGCGTCGCCGCGGCATCAGCGACCAGGCGGTTTTGCGCGCGATGGAAGAGGTCCCGAGGGAAAATTTCGTCGAGGAGGGCTTTCGGGAGGACGCTTATCTCGATGTCCCGCTGCCGATCGCGTGCGGGCAGACCATCAGCCAGCCGTTCGTGGTCGCCTATATGACAGAGCAGTTGCAGTTGCGGAACGTTCACCGCGTGCTGGAGATCGGCACCGGCTCCGGCTATCAGGCCGCCGTCCTGTCGCGTCTTGTGCGCGAGGTGGTGACGCTGGAGCGGTTTCGCTCCTTGGCCAAGCGGGCACAAGCGCGTCTCACCCGGCTTGGATACGGCAATGTCGAGGTTTTGGTCGGCGACGGCTTCTCCGTCCCGGATGAGGCCGGGCATTTTGACCGCATCATGGTGACGGCGGCGATGGAGAGCATTCCCGACGATCTGGTCCGGTTGCTGGAACCCGAAGGTGTGCTGATCGCGCCGGTCGGCCCTCAGACCGGCAGCCAGACGCTGGTCCGCCTCCGCAAGACCCCCGATGGGGTGGAGCGGACTGACCTGATCGGCGTGCGTTTTGTTCCGGCGCTGGCCGGGATTGCCCGGGAGATGTAGCGGCACGGCCTCCAGGCGGTCGCAGATCTGACCTCGTAAGTGCTTTCAGATCATCGTTGCCCCATCATTGCAGGTTTTCGGTGTCGGCGGCTTCTGAGCCCGAGCCGCTGCGTAAATCGGGCGTTTCGCTTGCTGCTGAACGCATGGCGTTCATCGTGAAGATGCCGCCAAATCTGGCGAATTTCGATGTTGGGGAGTGGGGTTAAGCGGTTGTTTACTGGGAATGTGTTTACTCAATTTTGTGTGAGTAGCGTATTGAGTGAGTAACCATGTCCCGCGTAACCGAGTTGCTTCGCTCGCGCCGCATGCCGCAAATCGCGGTACTGGCGCTGGTTTCAGTTGGATTTGCCGGATGCAGCGCGGATACGTCGACGCGCTTCTCGCAAGACGGGTTCTCCAACGGATTTTCCAATCCCTTCAATTCGCGCCAGGAAACCACGGGCTCCGTGCAGTCGCAATATGCTGCGCCGACGCCTCCGGTCGAGAGCCGGCCGCTTCCGCAATATAACCGGCCACAATACTCATCGTCTCAGCTGCCGCCGATCTCGGCGCCGCAGTCCTATCCGAGCGGCGGTGTGTCGGGTGGAGGCGGGCGCGGCATGGCGTCCTATACGCCGCCGTCCAAGCCGATCGAGACCACCGCAACCGTCGCGCCGCGCTCGGTGGCCGCTGCACCGACAGCCGGCACCGCGATCATTGTCGGCACCAGCGATACGATGGATGGGTTGGCGCGCCGCTACAACGTCTCCGCCGCCGCCATCATGCAGGCGAACCGGATGTCGGGGCCCCGCGCTCTGCAGCCGGGCCAGCGGCTGATCATTCCGCATCCGACCATGACCGCATCGGCGCGTCCGCCTGTGGTGGCGCCGGCACCGGCCGCCAAGATTGTAAACGTTCCTGCCAGTGTTCATGTCGTCAACCGTGGCGACACGCTGATGAGCATTTCGCGGCGCAACAACATCCCGCTGTCGCAGCTCGCCAAAGCCAACAACCTGCCGCCGACTGCCCAGCTCAAGCTCGGCAGCAAGATCACCGTGCCCGGCCGCACCGCGTCCGCTGAACCGGCTCTCGCACAGCCGGCGGGTCCGGCGCTCGCGGCCACCGAAACCAAGCCGGCGCCGGCTCCGGTCGCTGCTACTTCTGTGAAGCCTGGTACCAAGGTCGCGTCGGTCGAGCCAACGCAAAAGGCGATGCTGGCGAGCCCGACTCCGACGGTTGCCGAGGTCGAGCCCGCGAAGGCCGCCGAGACCACCAGTGGCTTGCCGTCATTTCGCTGGCCCGTGCGCGGCCGCGTGATCACGAGTTATGGTGCGAAGACCAACGGCAAGCAGAACGACGGCATCAATGTCGCGGTGCCTGAAGGCACGCCGGTGAAGGCAGCCGAAGACGGCGTCGTGGCCTATTCCGGCAACGAGCTGAAGGGTTATGGCAACCTGGTCCTGGTGCGCCATTCCAACGGCTATGTCACCGCCTACGCCCACGCCAGCGAACTGATGGTGAAGCGCGGCGACACCATCAAGCGTGGCCAGACCATTGCCAAGTCGGGACAGTCCGGCGAGGTCGGGTCACCGCAGTTGCACTTCGAGATCCGCAAGGGCTCGTCGCCGGTCGATCCGCTGCAATTCCTGAATGGTGCCTGATGCTGGGAGCGTCGCTGCAAAGCGGCGCGGACCCAAAGCGGCGCGGACCCAACGGGTTTCTGAATTCTAGTGTCCCTCGAATCCGGCGGTCGTCAACGAAGATGCCCCCCTCGGTGGCTGTCGGATTCGGGACACTAGAAAGTTTTTTAAGAGCTCACCGACAGCCGCACGCCTTTGCGCCCGGCCACTTCCTGCACGAACTGCCACGCCACGCGGCCTGACCGCGACCCGCGCGTCGTCGCCCATTCCAGTGCTTCGCGCTCGAGCTCCTGATCGTCGATCTTGATCTTGAAGTGCGCGCAGTAGCCGCGCACCATCGCCAGATATTCGTCCTGGCTGCATTTGTGGAAGCCGAGCCACAAGCCAAAGCGATCCGACAGCGAGACCTTCTCCTCGACCGCTTCGCCGGGATTGATCGAAGTCGATCGCTCGTTTTCGATCATGTCGCGGGCGAGCAGGTGCCGCCGGTTCGAGGTGGCGTAGAGGATGACGTTGTCGGGACGGCCCTCGATGCCGCCTTCGAGCACCGCCTTCAGCGATTTGTAGGACGCGTCGTTGCCGTCGAACGACAGGTCGTCGCAGAACACGATAAAGTGCAGATCGGATGCCCGCAGCTGGGTCATCAGCATGGGCAGGCTTTCGATGTCCTCGCGGTGGATTTCGATCAGCTTGAGCCGGCCGTTGACATCGGGCCGCGCATTGACGCTGGCGTGTGCCGCCTTGACCAGTGACGATTTGCCCATACCGCGCGCGCCCCACAACAGGGCGTTGTTGGCTGGCAGGCCGGTGGCGAAGCGCTCGGTGTTCTCGATCAGGATGTCCCGCATCCGCTCGATCCCCTTGAGCAGGCCGAGGTCGACACGGCTGACTTTCGGGACCGGAATCAGGCGGCCTTCCGGGGACCAGACGAAGGCGTCGGCGTCGGCCAGAGAATCGGTCTTTTGCGGCTTGGCGGCGGCGGCTGACAGGTTCGCGGCAATGGCTTCCAGGGCCGTTACGATGCGCTGTTCGAAGCTCTCCTTCGCGGGCGCTGGCGGACGTTTTGTCGCGGCGCGGCGGGCAGGGGCTGGATTCGCTTTCGAGGCCTTCTTAGGGGCTGATTTATTGGGTTTTTTTGACATCTTTCGCCTTTCTCGGCGCGGACACTAGTCGAGCCCGGCAGCCTCCCGCAAGCCGTGTTCCAGGCCGGGCGGAGCAGCGTTGCAATTGGGCCGATGGCCGCTATAGTCCGCGCGAATTTGCCCGGGACGGGGCTCTTTGTTGGGCTTTCCCAGGTCTTTATCCAAGGCCTTGCGGGGGTCCATCGTCACAGCCCGCGGCGCGTCTTTCCGACCATTTCAAGGATCGTTCGAATGCTGATCTCTCCTGCCTATGCTCAGGCCGCTGCCGGTGGCGATGCCAACAGCATGCTGATGTCGCTGCTGCCCTTCGCCCTGATCTTCGTGATCATGTATTTCCTGATCCTGCGGCCGCAGCAGAAGAAGGTGAAGGATCATAACGAACTGGTGAAGAACCTGCGCCGCGGCGACACGGTCGTGACCAGTGGCGGCCTGGTCGGCAAGGTGACCAAGGTGGTCGACGACGACCAGATCGAGGTCGAGATTTCGGATGGCGTGCGGGTGCGCCAGATGCGCAGCATGGTTTCGGGCGTGCGCACCAAGGGCGAACCTGCCAAGGACAAGGACGAGGCTGCCTCGAGCTGAGCAAGCCGACTGCTTTTCCCACGACCCGCTCCAATCTGACAGGTTAAGACGATGTTGTATTTCACGCGGTGGAAGGCGCTGGCGATCGTGCTCACGGCACTCGTGGTGTGCCTCTGCGCGGTTCCGAACTTCTTCCCTGAACACACCGTCAAGACCTGGCCGACATGGGCGCAGCGCCACCTGGTGCTCGGCCTCGACTTGCAGGGCGGCTCGCACATCCTGCTCGAGGTCGACGGCAACGCGGTTCGCAAGGACAAGCTGAACCAGGTGGCCGACGACGCGCGTCGTACCATGCGCGAGGCGCGTATCCGTTTTGTCGGCGGCATCAATGTCCGCGGCGACAATGTCGAAGTCCGTGTCGCCGAAGCCGACACTCAAGCGGCACTGACCAAGCTGCGCGAGCTCTCGCAGCCGCTGGGCGGCATTCTCGGCACCAGCGGCCAGCGTTCCGTCGACGTCAGCGATGCCGGCAACGGACTGATCCGGCTCAGTGTGCCGCAGGCCGCCGTGATCGAGCGGATGCGCCAGGCGGTCGAGCAGTCGATCCAGATCATCGAAAAGCGCGTTAATGAACTGGGCACGGTCGAGCCACTGATCCAGCGCCAGGGCATCGATCGCATTCTGGTTCAAGTGCCCGGCCTGCAGGATCCGAGCCGGCTCAAGGAAATTCTCGGCAAGACCGCCAAGATGGATTTCCGCATGGTCGACAGCTCGGTGCCGCCGGATCAGGCCGCGCAGGGCCGCGTGCCGCCGGAATCCGAAGTTCTGATGAGTGCGCAGTCACCCAAGGTGCCTGAGGTCATCAAGAAGCAGGTGCTGGTTTCGGGTGGCGACCTGACCGACGCGCAACCCGGTTTCGACCAGCGCTCGGGTGAGCCGATTGTCAGCTTCCGGTTCAATACCTCGGGCGCCCGCAAGTTTGCGCAGGCGACGCTGGATAATGTCGGACAGCGGTTCGCCATCATTCTCGACAATGAAGTGATTTCCGCGCCGGTCATTCGCGAGCCGATCACCGGCGGCTCCGGGCAGATTTCCGGCGGCTTCACCGTGCAGCAGGCCAACGATCTGGCGATCCTGCTGCGGGCGGGTGCGCTGCCGGCGCCGCTGACCATCATCGAGGAACGTACCGTCGGTCCCGGCCTCGGCCAGGATTCGATCGCGGCGGGCGAACTCGCCTCCTATGTCGGCTCGATCCTGGTCATCGTGTTCATGACCCTGACTTACCGGCTGTTCGGGCTGTTCGCCAACATCGCGGTCGCCATCAACGTGGCGATGATCTTCGGCGTGCTGTCGCTGCTCAATGCCACGCTGACACTGCCCGGCATCGCCGGCATCGTGCTGACCGTCGGCATCGCGGTCGACTCCAACGTGCTGATCTATGAACGTATCCGCGAGGAAATCCGTGGCGGACGCAACGCCATTTCGGCGATCGACGCCGGCTTTACCCGGGCGCTGGCGACCATCATGGATTCCAACATCACCACTTTCATCGCCGCAGCCGTGCTGTTCTATATCGGCACCGGCCCGGTGCGCGGCTTTGCCGTGACGCTGGGCATCGGCATCCTGACCACGGTGTTCACCGCCTTTACCGTCACCCGGCTGATCGTGGCGACGTGGGTCCGGTGGAAGCGGCCGCAGTCCGTGCCGATTTGAGAAGAGAGTTCCGGCTGTGACCCATTGGATTATCATCGCACTTGCTGTGTTCATCGTCATTCTGACGGTGCTCAGCGTTTATGGCTTCATTCCCTCGCTTCGTGTCGTGCCCGATGACACCAAGTTCGACTTCATCCGGTTCCGGCGCATCAGCTTTCCGACTTCCGCGCTGCTCTCGATTCTCGCCATTACCCTCTACTTCACTCACGGGCTGAATTTCGGCATCGACTTCCGCGGCGGCACGCTGCTCGAAATCCAGAGCAAGTCGGGGCCGGCCGATATATCGGCGCTGCGTTCGCAACTCGGCACGCTGGGCCTTGGCGATGTCCAGTTGCAGCAGTTCGGTGCTCCGACCGATGTCCTGATCCGGATTGCCGAGCAGCCAGGTGGCGACCAGGCGCAGCAGGCGGCGGTGCAGAAGGTACGGCAGACGCTTGGCGATTCCGTCGACTATCGCCGTGTCGAAGTCGTCGGCCCACGCGTGTCGGGCGAATTGCTGGCCAAAGGCGTGGTCGGCCTGATGCTGGCGATCGTCGGCATCCTGGTCTACCTCTGGTTCCGCTTTGAATGGCAGTTCGCGCTCGGCGCCATGATCGCCAACGTGCACGACATCGTGCTGACGCTCGGTTTCATGTCGGTGACGCAGATCGACTTCGACCTCACCAGCATCGCGGCGCTTCTGACTATTCTCGGCTATTCGCTGAACGACACCGTGGTCATCTACGACCGTATCCGCGAAATGCTGCGGCGCTACAAGAAATTGCCGATGCCGGAGCTACTCAACGAGTCGATCAATTCGACGCTGTCGCGCTCCATCATCACCCACGTCACGGTGACGCTGGCGTTGCTGGCGCTGCTGCTGTTCGGCGGCAAGGCGATCCACTCCTTCGCGGCGACCATGATGTTTGGCGTGGTGCTGGTCGGCACTTACACCTCGATCTTCATCGCGGCCCCGATCCTGATCTATCTGGGCGTCGGTGAACATCGTCATGGTGGCGCCGAGGATACGCCGGAAAAGCCGTCGAAGCGTTGAGCATATGACCGGCTCTTCGGACACGCCGCATCTGCCAAGGTCCGCGCCGATCGAGGCCTACGGAAATGGTGGGTTTCGCTTCGATGCGATGTCGCACCGCGGCTCGTTGCTGTGCCTGCCGGATTCGATCTGGGCGTGGCCGGTCGCGACGCCGGGTGAGATTGATCGCACTGCGCTCAAGCGGGTGTTCGATCAGGCGAGCGGCATCGATACCCTGCTGATCGGGACCGGCACCGAGATCTGGCTGCCGCCGAACCGGCTGCGTGAGGCGCTGCGCGCGGTGCATATCGGCGTCGATGCCATGATGACGGGACCTGCGATCCGCACCTACAACATCATGATTGGTGAACGCCGCCGCGTGGCGGCGGCGCTGATTGCGGTGCCATGAGCACGGAGCCTTCCGCCGCGGCGTTCTGCGCCGACGAAGTGCGGGCCCACGATTTCGAACGTTATGCCGCGACCTTGTTCGTCGGCCCGGCACAACGGCGCGCTCTGCTTGCGCTTGAAGCCTTCAGTGGTGAGATCGCCCGTGTCCGCGATCATATCAGCCAGCCGCTGCCGGGAGAGATCCGCCTGCAATGGTGGATCGATACGCTGACCGGCACCGCGCATGGTGGCGTCGAAGGCCATCCGATCGCCGCCGAACTGTTGCAAGCGGTCGCGACCTTCGGGTTGCCGGTGGATGATTTGGTCGGGCTGATCGAGGCACATCGCTTCGATCTGTATGATGATCCGATGCCGGACATGGACGCGCTGGAAGCCTATCTCGGGGCGACGGCTGGGCGGGTGTTTGCGCTCGGGGCTCGGATCTGTGCGCCGCAGGCCGCTGCACCAGGCGAGCTGTCGCGCCATGCGGGCCTGGCGCAGGGCCTCGTTCGCATCATCGGCCTGTTGCCGCTGCACGCGTCGCGTCGCCAGCTCTATTTGCCGCAGCAGGTGCTGGACCTGAATGGCGCGGGTATCGAGGACATCTTTTCCGGAACGGCGACGCCGCAATTGCGCACGGTGCTGGCTTATCTCGGCCGCGAGGCGCGCACCCATCTCGACGCGGCCTTGGCTGTGCTCGCGTCAGCGCCGCCGGCACTGCGCCCGGCGTTTCTGCCGCTCGCGCTTGTCCGCAAGAGCTTGCAACGGATCGAGCAGGGAGAGTTCGACCCCTTTCGGCCGCGGCCGGCGTCGCGCCTTGCTGTGCTCTGGACGCTGTGGCGCGAGTCGCGCAGCGCGCCTTTCCGAGGCTGACCTAGAACGTAAACCGGTCGCGCAAGTTCTTGCGCTGATCCAGAATGCTTTTCATGAATGCGCGATCGGCGGCGCTGGTCAGCATCGGCTCGATCAGGTCGATCTGGTTCATGGCCACGAGCTGCAGGATTTCGGTGCGGACGTCACCTTGCGCGTCCCGCGGTAGTGCCGGCACCACCTGCAGATGTTCCGGCGGCTTCGGCCCATTGCGTGCGCCGGTCAGCGAGGATTGCAACTCGGTTTCGGTGGTCGCGGCGTTGGCTTCGACAAACGCGTAGAGGCCGACGCCGGCGCGACGGTCGGCGAAGGCGACGATCGCGGCGTCGCGCACATCGGGATGGGTCTTGATCCGTTCGACCAGAACCGGCGCGTCGTTGACCAGGCGCCGGCCGCCGCCTTCGCGGTCGGTGAAATTGAACACGCCGCGGGTGATGGCGCGGTAGACGCGTTTGCCCGTCATCAGCCAGACCGTTGCGAAGGCGGATTTGCGCGCCAGGATGGTGCGCTCCTTCGGTGTCAGGGCGTCGGGTGTGTAGCGCCGCTTGTGTTTGAGCAGATGGCGCAGGTCTTCATAGGCGGCGATACGAAACAGCCGGCTGCGCCTCTTGAAGCAGACCGCCAGCTGGAAATCGGTCACGTAGGCGCGGCCATCGGTGCCGCGCAGCCAGTTTTGCTCCTTGGCGAGATCGTTGTGGCAGATGCCGGCACGATGCATCCGGCGCAGCGCCGCTTTGGCGGATGCAAAATAGGCGTGGTCGCCGAACGGACGCGCCAGATGCAGGGCAACACCATTGATGAAGCCGCGGACCAACGCCTTGTCTCCGGCCCACAGCAGCGGCGGCCCGATGTCGATGTCACGGGCAAGGCCCAGCGCCTTGCGCTCGCGGTTGAACAAGTGACGCGCCAGCGGATAGGACCACCACGGCACCTGATCGAGGCGCCGCAGGATGGCGCCGACTTCGCCGTTGGCGGTCTGGAATCGCCCGCGCTCGATGGTGGAGAAGACGTCACGCTTCAGCAGGACACCTTCGATCCAGGTGCCCGACAGGGCCGCAGCGTCGTGTTTCGATAAGTTCATGCGCGTTCTGAAAATGACAGGGAGTTTGAAAAGGGCTGCGGCTATGCCGCGGCCAAGGTGGGCAGTGTGTCAGCGATCCAGCGATCCAGATCCGACAGCGCGCGGGCGCTCAGGGCCTGCTTCTTGGCGACGGTCTTCTCGTTGCCGCGCAGCCTGCTGCCGTCGGGCTTTCGTGTCGGCGGCGCAGCGAGCGGCGGAAACAGTCCGAAATTGATGTTCATCGGCTGAAACGAGCGGGGACCGGCGTCGATGGTCTCGAGATGGCCGCCAGTGATATGGCCGAGCAGGGCGCCGAGCGCAGTGGTCGGCGGCGGCGGGGCGATGACCTCATTGCGGAGCTGCGCGGCGGCGAACAGGCCGGCCAGCAGTCCAATGCTGGCGGACTCCACATAGCCCTCGCAGCCGGTCATCTGTCCGGCGAAACGTAGCCGTGGCTGCGCCTTCAAGCGCAACTGGTCGTCGAGCAATTTGGGTGAATTCAGGAAGGTGTTGCGATGCAGCCCACCGAGCCGCGCGAATTCCGCCTGCGTGAGGCCGGGAATGGTGCGGAAGATTCGGGTCTGTTCGCCGTGCTTCAGTTTGGTCTGGAATCCGACGATGTTGTAGAGCGTGCCCAGCTTGTTGTCCTGGCGCAGCTGGATGATGGCGTAGGGCTTCACCGTCGGGTTGTTCGGGTCGGTCAGCCCGACCGGCTTCATCGGTCCGTGGCGCAGGGTTTCGCGGCCACGCTCCGCCATCACCTCGATCGGCAGGCAGCCGTCGAAATAGGGCGTGTTGGCTTCCCATTCCTTGAAATCGGTCTTGTCGCCGGCGATCAGCGCATCGACGAAGGCGTCGTACTGCTCGCGCGTCAGCGGGCAATTGATGTAGTCGGCGCCGGTGCCGCCAGGCCCGACCTTGTCGTAGCGCGACTGGAACCAGGCCACCGACATGTCGATGGAGTCGCGATGCACGATCGGCGCAATCGCGTCAAAAAATGCGAGCGCGCTTTCGTCGGTCAGGCTGCGGATGGCGTCGGCCAGCGGTGCGGAGGTGAGAGGGCCGGTTGCGACAATGACGTGGTCCCAGTCGGGCGGCGGCAGGCCGGCGATCTCCGCGCGGCTGATCTCGATAAGGGGGTGGGTTTCAAGGGCGCGGGTGACGGCAGCCGAAAAGCCGTCGCGGTCGACGGCCAGTGCGCCGCCCGCCGGCACCTGGTTGGCATCGGCCGCACGCATGATCAGTGAGCCCAGCCGGCGCATTTCAGCGTGCAGCAGGCCCACTGCGTTATTCTGGGCATCGTCGGAGCGGAACGAGTTCGAACAGACCAACTCAGCCAGCCCATCGGTGCGATGGGCGTCGGTCATCCGCGTTGGCCGCATTTCGTGCAGCACCACGCGATGGCCGGCACTGGCGGCCTGCCAGGCGGCTTCCGAGCCTGCGAGGCCGGCGCCGATGATGTGAATGGGGCTGGTGGCGCTTTGCGATCCGATGGTCATGGGCTCACACCTAGAACCTGACCGGGGGCAAGGCAACCTTCAAAGCCAACCTTCAAAGCCAAGCTTTCCGGGGACCGCCGCGCATGCCGTTAGAGGCTTGCCGGGAGGCCCGGAAACGAGAACGCCCGCTCTGCAGCGGGCGTTGTCCGTTCGTCAATCAAGTCGAAACGGTTAGCCGTTGTAGGAGCCAGCAGCAACGCGCGGGATGTCCGAACGATCGAGGCCGATATCGGCCAGTTCACGATCGCTCAAGCGGGACAGCTCGCTGAGGTTGCGCTGATAATCCCTAAACGCCTGGATCATGCGGATCAGTGACATCAACATAGCAGTAGTCTCCTTCGTATCCGGATTCAGCTCTTGGAGGAATGCCGCTCCGGTAAGACCAATATAGGCGCCGAATCTGCAGTGCAACATAGCGTATGTTGCGATGCAGCTAGTCGTAATTTGCATGCCTTAGGCAAGAACTGATTAACTGTTCGAGGCGACTAAGAAGGTTCAATCAAGCGTTCCACGGAACTCTCCATCTTTGTATTGTGTGTTATAAATCAATATCTTGATTTATGCGCGGGGCCGCCGCTGACGAAGCTTCGGCAGCGCGATGCTCGACAAACAGGCCGCGGGAACCCCTCCCCGAATACCATGTTCATTATGCATGGAACTCTTTAAGATCGATTTTTAAATTCATTTCTTTGAGAATCGCGGATTTCAGCTAACCGCAGGAATCGGATTTTAGTTCCGACCTGATCTGCCATTGAGTGGGTGCGATGGACGCGGCTGCGTCTGCGTGGCATAGCCAACGCCATGCTGTGGCGAGTCACCTTGCGACGACTGCCGATCCTGATCCTGGCTTACGCGTTCGCGCTGCAGGTGATCGTTGCGGGCTGGAGCGGAACGATCCACGGCCCTGCGAATGCCCTGGTTGATGCGATCTGCAGTTCGCCGCGCTTTATGTCCGGCGATGTTGGACTGGCTTCGACAGATCCTGCGCCTGATCGTCCGTCGACACCGTCAGCTCATCACGACTGCGCTCTGGCCTGTCTCAACGCCCAGGGCGGTGCGTTCACCACGGCGGATGCGAGCCCGCTTGCGAGACGCGATGCGCCCGTCGTCGTTATGCGAGCTGTGGACGGGGCGGCGTTCCAGCATCCCGGCCTGGCGTTTGTCGCCTTCGCAGCGCGCGCCCCGCCGCGCGTGGTCTGAGCCGCATCGCGCCCCACGCAATCGCACGACATCCACAGATCCATTTTCGTTTGAGGACCATCATGACCATCTTTTCACAGGGCGTCCGGCCTATGCTCGGCGTCGCCGTCGCAACCGCCATCTCAACCCTGGGCTTCGGCCTGTCGCAAACCCAGGCGTTCGCTCATGTGACGCTCGCGACCCCCGAGGCGCGGGCCAATGCATCGTACAAGGGCGTGCTGCAGGTGCCGCACGGCTGTGCCGGCGAGCCGACGCAGGCTATTCGTCTGCAGATCCCGGAAGGCGTCATCGGCGTTAAGCCGATGCCGAAAGCGGGTTGGACACTCGCCACGACGCGCGGCGATTACGCCAAGAGCTACCAGAGTCACGGCCAGACCGTGACGGAGGGCGTCAAGGAGATCGTCTGGTCGGGCGGTAGTCTGTCGAATGACAATTACGACGAGTTCGTTTTCGCTGGATTCGTTGGCGGCGATTTCAAGCCGGGGCAGACCGTCTATTTCCCGACTATCCAGCAATGCGCCAAGGGCGAGGCGCGCTGGGTCGACATTCCAGGCGAACAGCAGACTGCCCACGATCTGAAGACACCGGCGCCGCAACTGCGGATCGTTGCGGACGCGACCACGCTCGCGCAGGCCCAGACCGATCACGGAGCACACGGCAGCGCGAGTTCAACGCCGATGGCAAAGCCGGCGTCGGGCAGTGACACTTACAAAATCGGTGATTTGGTGGTGACTTCGCCCTGGAGTCGCGCGACGCCGGGCGGCGCCAAGATCGGCGGCGGTTATCTGAAAGTCACCAACAACGGTACGGCCGCGGACCGGCTGACCAGTGCGACCGCTGGCTTCGCCGACCATGTCGAGATCCACGAGATGTCGATGACCAACGGCGTCATGAAGATGCGCCCGCTCGACAACGGGTTGGAAATCAAGCCCGGCGAGACGGTCGAATTGAAGCCGGGCGGCTTCCACATGATGTTCATGGATCTGAAGCAGCCGCTGAAGCAGGGCGACACGCTCAAGGTGACGCTAAAATTCGAGAAGGCGGGGGCGCTGGATGTGAATTTCAGCGTCAATGCGCTGGGCGCGACCGGTGGTACACAGCACCAGCACTAAAGTCTCTTCAAAGAGCAGCGCGCGGATGCTGTTGCCATGCCGCGCGCTGTCAAGAGTTGTCCTGTCCTTTAAGGTACTTCCAGCTGGCTGGCGAAATAAGCGATCGTCTTTGAATAGACCTCGCTCTTGTTCCACTGCTTGATCACGTCGAAATTCGCCGCGCCGGGATCCCAAGGTTTGCCGCGTTGCCAGCCATAGCCGGCGAGGTAGTTGGCGGTCGAGGCCAGCACATCCGGCGCGCTGCGCAGCAGGTCGCGGCGGCCGTTGTCGTCGAAGTCGACCGCAAACTTGATGTAGGATGACGGCATGAACTGGGTCTGGCCGATTTCGCCGGCCCAGGCGCCACGCATGTCGGAGGGTGTGAGATCGCCGCGGTCGACAATGCGCAGCGCGTCCAGCAGTTCAGCGCGGAACATCTCGGATCGCCGGCAGTCATAGGCCAGTGTGGCGATTGAACGGATGGTCGGAAACTTCCCGATATTGACGCCGAAGTCGGTTTCCAGCCCCCAGATCGCCACCAGCACCGAGCCGGGCACGCCGTATTTCTGTTCGATACGCGACAGCACCGAGCCGTACTGTTTCATCAGGTTTCGCCCGCGCGTCAGGCGTGGCGGCACCATGCGCCCGGAAAACTCCTCGAAACTTTGCTTGAATACCTTTTGCCCCCGGTCGTGTGAAATCACGCTCTGATCGAGAGTGATGCCGCTGAGGCCTGCGGTGATGGCGCGCTCGGAAATGCCTTGCGCGGCGGCGTCACGCTTGATGTTGTCGAGCCAACTGTCGAAGTTGCCGGTGTCGCAAGTTGCGGCAGCGAGGCCCGCATGCGGCATGACCAGCGCTGCGGCGAGGATTGCAAGTGGAAGATAGTGTCGACGGGCCATTGGATGTCTCACAGCTGATCGCTGACCGCGATGGATCAGCGAACGAAATAATGCCCCGGATTGTTTTAAATTTGATGGCAACGGCGGCCAAAACAAGGCGCGTTCCGGCCCCCGGAGCAAAGTCGAATCGACTTCTCGGTGAACAGACTTAACGCCGGATCGATCTGGCGAACTTTTCACCATCCGCACGGCCCAGCTCGAAGGCTCGTCGGATGCCGTCGGGGTTGGTAATGTCGAACTGCTTGACCTTGATCACCTCCGACGGCTGCACGTACGTACGATTGCGGACCTTCGGAATGTTTTTGTAGCGGCGCGTTAGCAGCACCAGCGTACGGCCGCCTTCGGCTTCGATTGTGGTCAGCGGCTCGATCGGCACGTTGTCGACCAGGCCGCCGTCGAACGCGGGGAGGCCGCCGACCAGCGTGACCGGCATGAATGGCGGCACGCCGCCGCTTGCGATCAGGGCGTCGCGCATCAGTTGCGGATCGCTGAGGGAGCGTACGGCGACGAACTCGCCGCGAAATCCCAGTGCGCGGCCAAAGCGCGGGTGCACCGGATGAAACAGGTGCTTTTCGATCTGGTAGGCACCGATGCCGATCGCGGCGCCAAACGCCGGCGACAGCCCGCGCGGCAGCCGTGCCACCGCGATCCGGAAATCCGTCAGGGCGTTGATGCGGGCGAGGGCGGCTGCGTCGATGGTCTGCGCCAGCAGGTCGTCATACATCGGGCCGACCGGGCACAGCGGCTCGCCGCGTCGCCATGCGGCCAGATCGAAATTCTTCAGGTGCGGACCGCAGGCGTCGATCACGCTGCGCCGGACCTCGGGGCCGATGCCGAGCAGGCTGTAGGTTGCGGCATACGCCCCCGCACTGGCGCCGACCACCAATTGGGGCGCAAGCGCTATCCGGTCGGCGACGGCTTCATAGAAGCCGCCTTGCCAGTAGCATCGATTGCCGCCGCCGGCGAACGCAATGCCGTCAAACATCGAAACCGTGCTGCTGACCCATCATGACAAACTTATTGCCAAACTGGGACGCAGGGATCAACAGCGGGTTTATGTCCGATCTTTTTCGCGGCTCCATGGAATGAGATTGGCCGGGAAGTCCGCGGCATAGCGTCGTCCCTGCCGCGACCGCGGCGGATCCTGATAGGGCGTTGGATTCGGCTCCACAACCTTGCGATACAGGTGCCAGGTGGCATGGCCGAGAACCGGGACGATCACCGCGAGCCCGAGAAATGCGGGGATCGAGCCGATCACCAGCAGTGCGGCCACGATCAGTCCCCACGTCGCCATGGCGACGGGATTGGCCGCCGTCACCCGCAGCGAGGTCAGGATGGCATCGGTCGCGCTGGAATGCCGATCCAGCATCATCGGGAACGACACCACGCTGATGCAGAGTGCGACCAGTGCAAACAGGAAGCCGATGCCGCAGCCGACAACGATCAGCATCCACCCCTCAGGTGTGGTCAGGATGCGCGAGATGAAATCCGGAATGCCGGCGGCGGGCGCATAACCGAAGGTCGCGACATAGATCGCCTGCGCGGTCGCGACCCACACCACGAACAGCGTGAACAGGATGGTGCCGAGCCCGAGCATGGCGCCGAAGGAGGGGGAGCGAAGCACGCCCAGTGCATGCGACGCGGAGACCTCTTCGCCGCGTTCGCGCCGGCGACTGAGTTCGTAGAGGCCGATGGCGGCGAACGGGCCGAGCAGGGCGAAGCCGGCGGCCAGCGGAAACAGCAGCGGTAGCACCGAATAGCCCAACACCAGGCGCGCCAGCACCAGGCCCAGCACCGGATAGATCAGGCAGAGCATGATGGCGTGGCTCGGCACCGCTGCGAAATCGTCCCATCCACGTCGTAGCGCGTCGATGAGATCGGACACCCCAACCTTGAGGACGGCCGGTCGCGCCGCGTCGTCTGCGCCGTGCGTCAGATGTGGAGCTGCGTTGTCCGGATACGGAATGCCCATGCGTGTCGTCTCCCTTGATCGGGCAGCACGTCCATGCAGTCACCGCGTGTGCTGTGACCGGGCGCGCTGTCGCCGCAACGGTCGCGATCAGGGCGGGGCGAACCAAGCAACGAAATCAAGTTCAACGAGAAGAAGCTTTGCCGGGCAAGATCTGTCGCAACCTGTTGGAGGGAGTAAACGCGCAGGGAGCCAAATGGTTCCCACGCTCGCTGAATGGTGTGCAGTTGCAGCATCGAAAACGAAACCATAGTGTTCAAATTGTCGCGCGAGAGACGTTTATGAACGTTACGCGACAACATTCGCGAGTGCCGCCAACAACGCCATTGTGGCGTCATTCTGTCCCAGATCGCGGAAACTTCGCGGCCTGCGTATTTTCGCACATTGGCAAGAGTAAATCGCGCGTCTACAGTCGTGGTATCTGGTTGGGCGCTCGCTGGGATTGAGGCGGCGTCGCGACCATGATCATGCGATCCATGTTCAAGTTATTGGGAGCGACTTCATGAGCATCTTTGGAAAGATTATGGGCGCAATTTTCGGCACCAAGGCCGAAGCCGCGCCAGCCGCACCGGATGCGGCGCCCGGCGCAGCGCCGGCGTCGACCTCGGCGGCAGGCGGTGCCGCGGCTCCGAGCCAGACGGTGGATGTTGCGGCGATCCTCGACAAGGCCGTGGCTGCGCAGAAGGAAAAGCTTGAATGGCGCACCTCGATCGTGGACCTGATGAAGGCTCTCAATCTGGATTCGAGCCTTACGGCGCGCAAGGAGCTCGCCAAAGAGCTGCACTATGACGGCGACACCGCCGACTCCGCCAAGATGAACATCTGGCTGCACAAGCAGGTCATCACCAAGCTTGCCGAAAACGGCGGCAAGGTGCCGGACGATCTCAAGAACTGATCGGTCAAGACTCGATCAGCCTCTTCCGAACTTTGTGACCAAAGACCCGCTTCGGCGGGTCTTTTTTCGCTGCTGGTATACTGCATTCATGATATCAACTGATCATTAGGTTGCGCTGTCAGCTGTGAGGATCGTCGATGTCGAAATGGCGTTATGCCGCTGCTGCAGCGATCGCAAGCGTGCTCGCCGTGACCATGCCCGTTGCCGCCGTCGCCGAGCCGCTGAAGGTCCTGAGCGCGGGCGCCTTCAAACAGGTTCTGTTGGGCGTCATTCCACAATTCGAAAAGGACGGCACGCCCGTCCAACTCGACAGCGATACGGTCGGAGGGCTGGTCAAGCGGATCGAGGCGGGGGAAAGCTTCGACCTGCTGGTCGCCTCGCCGGCGGCGCTGGACACCCTGAAGAAGGCCGGCAAGGTCGCCGACCAAGTGGTCAACCTCGCGCGGGTTGGCGTCGGGGTTGGTGTGAAGGAGGGCACTGAGCGGCCTGACATCGGTTCGGTCGACGCGTTCAAGCAGGCGCTGCTCAAGGCCAGGGCCGTGACCTATGTCGATCCCGTGGCGGGCGGCACCAGCGGGATTTATGTGTCGCAGCTGATCGACCGGCTTGGCATCGGTCCGCAGGTCCGGGCGAAGTCCGTGCTGGTCAAGGGCGGCAGTTCCGCCGATCGCATCGTTAGCGGCGAAGCCGATATCGCGGTCCAGCAGATCAGCGAAATCCTTCCGGTCAAAGGCGTCGTTCTGGTCGGACCGCTGCCGGCGGAGATCCAGAACTACACGACCTATGCCGCTGCGGTGGCGTCGCGAACCGAGCGGGCGGCTGCGGCGGAGGCACTGATCCGCCTGGTGCAAAGCAAGCCGGGCGCCGATGTCATCAAAGCCAAGGGCATGGAGCCGGCGCCATAGCGCCGCGCCGCGACAGCCGTTTCTGAAGGGGTGTTGAAGGCGCTATCGCTATCCAAGAGTCGTCACCAAGAGCCATCAACAAGAGGGAGAAAACTCCATGACACGAAAAGACACGACGGGAATCGATCGCAGAGCCGTTCTTGCAACCGGCGCGGTTGCTCTTGCCAGTGCGACGGCCGCAAGCGCACCGGCGGCTGCGCAGGCCGGTGCAAAACCACTGTTTGCCGTGCCGGCGATCACCATTCCGATTGTCGGTGAAAGCGACGTCTTTCCGGTGCGCCGCATCTACTGCATCGGACGCAATTATGCGGCCCATGCCATCGAGCGAGGCTCGGACCCCAACCGTGAGCCGCCATTCTTCTTTCAAAAGCCGACCGATGCGATCCAGAACGTCGCGATCGGCGCGGTGGCCGATCACCCGTATCCGTCACTGACCAAGAATTATCATCACGAGGTCGAACTGGTGGCCGCGCTGAAATCCGGCGGCACCAATATTCCCGTCGATAAGGCGCTCGACCATGTTTATGGCTATGCGCTGGGTCTCGACATGACGCGGCGCGATCTGCAGAACGGCATGGCGGCCGAAAAGAAGCCGTGGGAAATCGGCAAGAGCTTCGATCAAGCGGCCGTGCTGGGGCCGATCCATCCGGTCGGCAAGACTGGCCATTTCACCAAGGGCGCGATCTCGCTCGCGGTCAACGGCACGGTGCGGCAGAATTCCGATCTCACCAAGATGATCTGGAGTGTCGCCGAACAGATCGCGAAGCTGTCGGAAGCGTTCGAGCTCAAGGCCGGCGACATCATCTATTCGGGAACGCCGGAGAACGTCGGTCCGGTGGTCAAGGGCGACGTGCTGCTCTGCAAGCTCGAGGGCCTGCCGGATATGTCGATCCGGATTGCATGACGCCTGCTATTTTGCCTGCGCGGATGTGACGTGCAACACTGGCGCCGGCGCTTGATCCGCCGGCGCGTTTAATTTGGAGACCATCATGGCCAATGAAAAAGGCCCGAACGTCAAGAAGAAGCAGAAGTGCAAGAACTGCGAGGGCAAGGGCTTGCTGAAGAAGGGCGACAAGGTCGTGAAGTGTCAGCGCTGCGGCGGCACCGGGCTGCGGTAAGGGACCGGTTGCGACCTAAGACATTGCGTCGGTTACTGCGCGCGGGTCCAACGAATCTCGCCGAGATCTTCGCGGAACGAAAACCGCTTGAGGTGTTCCACCACCACGCCTTCCATGCGGGCCAGAACCTCTGCATCGGCGGCTTCGATCCGCATGGTCAGGGTGTCCGCGGTCGCCTCCAGTTTCGCGGTGCGATCGTCAGCGAAGGGGATCAGGCCCTTTTCCGGAGTAAACTCAACCGCGAATTTATGGCTCCAGTGCTTGCAGAGCTGCTGCAGATAGCGGCTGGCGGAAGTGGTGGCGACGTGTGTTTCGGTGGCGAGCATGCAAGCATCCCTGGTCGGTATTCCCTGAAACCGCCTAGCTGTGTATCGCGCCGCTCCGCTTCAAGACGGAGCACGGGTGGTTTTGAGCAATTCCATCCGCAGTTTTGCGGGCGAAACCTCGCCGGGGTTTCAGCGTTCCAGCGGCTGCCACTCCGGATTCTTGGCCAGATAGTCCACCACGAAACTGCAGCCGGCGACGACCGTCTCGCCATTGGCCTGGATCAGCTGCAGGGCGCCTTCGACCAGTTGGGAGGCGATGCCTCGGCCGCGCAGGGCCCGCGGTGTCTCGGTGTGGGTGATGATGACGGCGCCGGCACTTCGCCTGTAGTTGGCGAAAGCCGTCGCCCCGCCGACGTTCATCTCGAAACGCTGCAGCGCAGCGTTGTCGCGAACCGCGGAGGTCGCCTGGTCCGAGGTGCTGGTCATGCCGGGCTCAGCAGGTCGGCGGATTCGGGATGCTTGGCGATATAGGCTTTCACGAACGGGCAGTCCGGCACCACTTTCAGTCCGTCGTGCCGCACCTGCTCCAGCGCGCCCTTCACCAGCTTCGAGCCGATGCCCTTGCCGCCCAGCTCCTTGGGCACCTCGGTGTGGGTGAAGATGATGACGCCAGGCTTGAGGTCGTAATAGGCAGCGGCGATGTGGCCTTCCACCTCCAGTTCGAAACGGTGTCGGGCTTCGTTGTTAACCACGTCGACGCTCATCAGGCCTCCTTCGTTACAAGACGCATCAAATCATGGCGGTCCCATCTTGCAAAGTTTTGGAGGTGTCCTACGTGCATGGGAGACATACGTTTCGGCCATGCTCAGGCGGCCGTTCTGTGTGCTGGGCAGGCTCTGATCGACGTATGCCGCTTCCCGAGGAGGAGGCAGCGATGTTGAACCTGCGTTTCTTCAGTACTCATCGTCCGTGGGAAGACTGGCTGGGCATGCTGGCTGGCCTTCTGATCGCGTTGTCGCCCTGGTTCGCCAGCCAGATCGACCATCGTGTAATCGTCGCCAATGCCTTCATTGTCGGCGTCCTGGTGTTCTTCCTGGCGCAGCTCGAATACGTCGTGCTGCAGCGCTGGGAAGAGGTGGCGGAAGCCGGTCTCGGCATCTGGCTCACCATCTCGCCTTACGTGTTCGGCTATGCCGGCGAGGGATTGCTGCGCTACTGGCACTCCAGTCTTGGTGGCGTAGTGATCCTGCTGGCGGCGTTGAAGCTCTGGCAGGACTGGGAGCTGAGCGACGACGATCTGGCCCGTCACGGGCAGTAGGCTCGGGCGTCGAGTGTCTAGTTGCGGAGTGCGTGCGCGAGCATGTCTCTGATCGCCCACGATTGCGATCCAGCGTGCCCGCGCATGTTGTCGATCTTCCATTCATCACCGTCGCGCACGAAGTCACAGCGCACCACATCGGTGGTCGCATTCACGCGCCGGCCGGTCGGTGTCAGTGTCGCGGCGATGGTCGCGCGATTGCTGGATGACGACTTCGCGGCGATCGCGACCGACTTGATGTCGGGATCCTGCGAGTTGCTGACGGGATCGAAGTCGATCACCGCATCGCCGCTGGCGCGCTTATCGGCTTTCGCCCACTGCGCCATCAGCGACTGTGAGAAAATCTTCATGCGCTTGCGGTTGCTGTCCCACAGGATGATGTTCTTCGCATCGTCTGCCGGCGCAGACGGCTTTCCGGCGTCTCGATAGATCCAGGTCACGATCGCGGCGGGGTCGCGCCGGTCGGTTGCCGTCGCTGATTGCGCCACCGACGTTGTGCAGAGTGCGGCCAAAACGATGAGCAAGCCGCTGAGGATGGCGCGGCGGTCGAATGACATAGTCCTGTCGGGCATTGTCTCTTGGTCGCGGGCTTTGGTCGTGTGATCCGCGCCTTCGGGTCGAGCGTTGCTGCATCCGACCATGAACAGAACGATATCCGTCTTGGCAAGCCACAATCCCCGTACTTCTCCGGATGCAGAAGGTGTGCACGTATAGGTTGCGTTATTTCAGCAACAACTGCCGACTAAAGTAGCAGAGAGCCCAATCTCCGGGCGAGCGATGCAACTTTTAGGTGTAGCTTCGGTCTGTGTCTGAGTCATTGGCCGACCTCTTGCCGATGACCGAGCATGATCCTGCCGGTGCACGCTGCGGCGTGCGCGCCGTAGGTCATCGGCCCAGGACAGGCCAGCAAAATCCACTCGGAAGCCAACGTTGAATTCTTCGGAAGGTCAGCGGCCAGACGGTCGTGGCCGCTTGGAAACCCGTGCGCGGAGGGCTCTGGCGATGCGTTCGATCCCTGGTTCGTCGATTGCAAATTTCTCGTTTGCAAAACGTCCGGCCCCTCAACGGCGGCCCTCGATCGCCGAGTTTGCTCCGAGGCGCCGCATCGATCGCTCCGCGCTGCTGCTCAGCGTGTCCAGCCTTGCATTGTGGATGGCGATGATGCCGACGACGACGCGCGCGCAAAACGCCACATGGACCGGTGCAGGTCTCGGCGTCTGGAACAACGTGTTGAGCTGGACGCCCGCGACCGTGCCGACCGGCACGGCGACCTTCGGTGCGTCCCTGGTCCCTGCGGTGGCGTTCACGGCTGGCACGGCAAGCACGGTGGGGACGATCTCGTTCATCGGAGGGGCCAATCCCTATGTATTCAGTATCATCGGCGGCCTCGGGCTCAACACCTCGCTCACGCTGACTGGCACCGGCATTCAGGACGTATCGTCCATTCCGCAGAATTTCGTCACCTCGGGTGTCGTGGGCGGTACGGGCAGCCTTGTCTTTCAAGGCACCAGCACCGCGGCGGGTGTCAACATCACCAACAATGCGAACGGCATCACGCAGTTTACCGGGTCAAGCACCGCCGGTACGTCGACCATCACCGCCAACGCCGGCGGCAGCATCTCGTTCACGGGCACCAGCACCGGTGGCAGCGCGCAATTGGCCGTCAATGCCGGCGGTGTCCTCGACATCTCCGGCCTGACCTCCGGCGGCATGACCGCCGGCGCGATCTCGGGAACCGCGGGCGGTGCGCTTCATCTCGGCGCGAATGCTCTCACCCTCAACGGCAATCTCAGCACCAGCTTTGGCGGCGCGATCGATGGAGCCGGCGGGGCGTTGATCAAGAACGGCTCCGGCATCTTGACGCTGTCGGGCAACAATACGTTCACAAGCGGCGTCACGCTTGGAGGTGGAACGCTCATCGCCGGCAGCAACACGGCGCTCGGCACCGGCATTGCAACGCTTGGGGCAGGGACGACGCTGGGGCTTGGCGCCGGCATCAGCCTCGGCAATGCGATCAACCTGACCGGTTCGGCATCGCTCGACGCCTCCCTCGGCGCGGCCAGTCTCACCGGCGATATCGGCGGCGCGTTTGCCCTGACCAAGACCGGAGCGGGCGCACTGACGCTGTCGGGCAACAACACGTTCAGCGGTGGCCTGACACTCGGTGCGGGCACACTGGTCGCCGGGAGCAACACAGCGTTCGGCACCGGCATCGCAACGCTTGGTGTGGGGACGACGCTCGGGCTTGGCGCCGGCATCAGCCTCGGCAACGCGATCAACCTGACGGGCTCGGCCTCGCTCGACGCCTCCCTCGGCGCGGCCAGTCTCACCGGCAACATCGGCGGCGCGTTCGCTCTGACCAAGACCGGCGCAAATGCACTGACACTGTCGGGCAACAACACCTTCAGCGGTGGCCTGACGCTTGGCGCGGGCACGCTCATTGCCGGCAGCAGTACGGCGCTCGGCACCGGCACGGCATCGCTTGGTCTGGGAACGACGCTGGGGCTTGGCGCCGGCGTCAGCCTTGGCAATACGATCAACCTCACTGGCGTCGCCTCGCTCGATGCGTCCCTTGGTGCGGCCAGCATCACCGGCAATATCGGCGGTGCGTTCGCCTTGACCAAGACCGGTGCGAGCGCATTGACGCTGTCAGGCAACAACAGCTTTGCCAGCCTGAATCTTGGTGCAGGCACGCTGGTGGCGGGCAGCCTGGGCGCTCTTGGTACCGGTGCCGTCACCCTCGGCGGCGGCTCGGAATTGTCGCTGGGCGTCAACGGCGCCTTCAACAACGCTATCAATCTTGGAGCCGGCGCGTCCGGTACCATCTCGGTTGGTGCCGGGGTCGGAGCCACCCTGGGAGGCGGACTCAATCTCGCGGCAGGCAGCACGCTCAATCTTGGATCGGCCGGAAACTCCGGCACGCTCACCTTGAACGGCGCAGGCTCGGTGGTCGGCGCCAACGTGACGCTGTCGGCAAATGTCGGCACCCTGAAGCTGGGAGACGCGGCCGCGGGAACGCTCGCCGCCGGCGTCGGCGGCACGCTCAATATTGGTGCCGCCGGGACATTCGATCTCAACGGCCTGGCCGCCACCGCGGCCAATCTCACCGGCAGCGGTCTCGTGAGCAACAACGGTGGTGCGGCTGCGACCCTGTCGGTTGGCGCCGGCAATTTTTCCGGCATCCTGGCCGATGGCACGACCGCGCTTGGCTTGACCAAGATCGGTGCTGGCGCGCTGACCCTGTCGGGTAACAACACCTTTAGCGGCGGTCTCACCGTCACCGGTGGCTCGCTGGTCGCAGGCAGCGCGGGGGCGCTGGGCCTGGGAGCGATCGGGCTTGGGGCCGGCACGTCGCTCGGTTTGGGCGCGGGCATGACGCTCGGCAACGACATCGCACTCACCGGTGCGGCCGGCCTCGATGTCGCGACAGGCTCTGCGATCGCCAGTGGCGTGATTTCCGGTGCGTTCGGCTTGTCCAAGACCGGCGCCGGATCATTGACCCTCACCGGTGCGAACACCTTCTCGGGCGGTTTGTCCGTCAATGGCGGCGCACTGGTGGCCGGAAGTCTGGGCGCGCTCGGCAGCGGGCTCGTGACACTCGGCGCGGGCGCAGAGCTTGCGCTCGGTGTCAATGGCAGTTTCAACAACGGGCTGAGCCTCGGCGCCGGCGCCGCAGCCACGCTATCGGCTGGCGCCAGCGTCAATGCGGCCTTCGGAGGCGGTTTGAACCTCGGTGCGGGCGGCACACTCAACATCGGTTCGGCGGCGAACACTGGAACGCTGACGCTGAACGGTGCCGGCTCGACGATTGGCGGCAATGTCACCCTGTCGGCCAATTTCGGCACATTGGCCCTGGGCGATGCGGCAGCCGGGACGCTTCTCGCCGGTGCGGGCGGCACGCTCAATATCGGAGCGGCCGGTCATGTCGACCTCAACGGCATTGGGTTGACGGTGGCCAATCTGACCGGCACCGGCTCACTCAGCACCGGTGTCGCTGGTCTCGCCAACGTCGATATCGGCGCCGGCATTTTCGGCGGTCTGATTGCGGACGGTGCCGGCACGCTCGCGCTGAGCAAGACCGGCGGCGGCACGCTGGCGCTCAATGGCGCGAACAGCTTCAGCGGCGGGGTCAGCTTGACCGGCGGCACCCTGAGCCTCGGCAACAGCGCGGCACTCGGAACCGGCAACTTGGCCATGGGCGCCGGCACCACGCTGGACTTCGGCATCACCGGCCTCGGGCTTGGCAACGGCATCGCGCTCAACGGCGCAGCCTCGCTCAATGCCGGCGTCGGAATCAGCGGTGCAGTGAATGGCGTCATCTCCGGCGCGGCTGTGCTTGGCAAGACCGGCGCCGGCACACTGGCGCTCAATGCGGCGAACACCTTCAGCGGTGGCGTCAACCTGACCGGCGGCACGCTGAGCATCGGCAACAGCGCCGCACTCGGTACTGGTAATCTTGCCATGGGTGCCGGCACCACGCTCGACTTCGGCGTCGCCGGTCTTGGACTCAACACCAACATCGCACTCAATGGGGCGGCCTCGCTCAATGCAGGTGCAGGCATCAGCGGCGCCTTGAACGGTGTGATTTCCGGCGCGGCCTCTTTGGCCAAGACGGGCGCGGGAACCCTCGCACTCAATGCCGCGAACACGTTTACCGGCGGGGTCAATCTGACCGGCGGTACGCTGAGCCTCGGCAACGGCGCCGCGCTCGGCACCGGCGCGCTGGCGATGGGGGGCGGTACCACACTCGACTTCGGCATCAGTGGCCTTGGACTCGGCAACAACGTCACACTTAATGGGGCAGCCTCGCTCAATGCCGGCGTCGGTATCAGCGGTGCGCTGAACGGCGTCATCTCCGGGGCGGCCTCGCTCGGCAAGACCGGCGCCGGCACGCTCGCGCTCAATGCCGCGAACACGTTCACGGGCGGAGTCAATCTGACCGGCGGCACCCTGAGCCTCGGCAACAGTGCCGCGCTCGGTACCGGCGCCCTGGTCATGGGGGCCGGCACCGCGCTCGACCTCGGCATCACCGGCCTCGCGCTCGGCAATGATGTGACGCTCAATGGTGCGGCCTCGCTCAACGCGGGCGCAGGGATCAGCGGCGCGTTGAACGGCGTGATGTCGGGCGCAGGCTCGCTTGGCAAGACCGGTCTCGGGACGCTTGCGCTCAACGCGGCGAATACCTTCAGCGGCGGTGTCAATGTGACCAGCGGCACCCTCAGTGTCGGTAACAATGCGGCGCTCGGCACAGGCACTCTTGCCCTTGATGCCGGCACCACCCTCGACCTCGGCGTTACCGGTCTTGCGCTGGGCAATGGCATCGCGCTCAACGGCGCGGCCTCGCTGAATGCGGGGGCGGGCATCACCGGCGCCGTGAACGGCGTCATCTCCGGGGCGGCCTCGCTTGGCAAGACCGGCGCCGGCACGCTCGCGCTCAATGCCGCGAACACGTTCACGGGCGGAGTCAATCTGACCGGCGGCACGCTCAGTGTCGGCAACAATGCGTCGCTCGGTACCGGCGCGCTTGCCATGGATGCCGGCACCACCCTCGATCTCGGCGTCACCGGTCTCGCACTCGGCAACAATATCGCGCTCAACGGCGCTGCCTCGCTCAACGCGGGAGCAGGCATCAGCGGTGCGCTCAATGGCGTCATCTCCGGGGCGGCGTCGCTCGGCAAGACAGGCGCCGGCACGCTTGCGCTCAACAACGCGAACACCTTCACGGGCGGCGTCAATCTGACTGGCGGCACACTCAGCATCGGCAATAGCGCCTCGCTTGGCACCGGCGTGCTCGCCATGGATGCCGGCACCACGCTCGATCTCGGCGTCACCGGGCTTGCGCTCGGTAACAACATCACACTCAACGGTGCAGCGTCGCTGAACGCAGGGGCCGGGATCAGCGGCGCCGTGAACGGCGTCATCTCCGGGGGCGGAAGCCTGGGGAAGACCGGCGCCGGCACGCTCGCGCTCAACAGCGCAAACACCTTCACCGGCGGCGTCAACCTGACCGGCGGCACACTCAGCATCGGCAACAATGCGTCGCTGGGCACCGGCGCGCTGACCGTGGGCGGCGGCACCACGCTCGACCTCGGCACGACCGGTCTTGTTTTGGGCAACGCAATCACCCTGAACGGAGCCGCCTCGCTGAATGCGGGGGCCGGAATCACGGGCGCCGTGAACGGCGCCATCTCCGGCGCCGGGGGCTTGACCAAGACAGGCGGGGGGACACTCGCGCTCAATGGCGCCAGCACCTACACCGGCGCAACCATCGTCGGCGCCGGCACGCTCCAGGTCAATGGCTCGCTCGGCAACACTGCGACGACAGTCGCCGCCGGCGGGACGCTGGGTGGGTCCGGCTCGATCGGCGGAGCCGTTACCGTCGCAAGCGGCGGCAACCTGGCCGGCATCCAGGGCCAGACCCTGACCATGGGCGCGCTCACACTGAACGCAGGATCGAACGTAAACGCCGCACTCGGTGCGCCCGGCGCAACACCGCTGTTCAATGTGACGGGCAATCTCACCCTCGGCGGCACGCTCAATGTCACCGACCTGGGCGGACTCGGCGCCGGCATCTACCGCTTGATGGATTATGGTGGGGCCCTTACCAACAACGGCATGGCCGTCGGGACAGTGCCGAGCGGCACCGTGGCTGCCAACCTTTCGGTGCAGACCGCCGTCACCAACCAGGTCAATCTCGTCAATACCGGCGGCCAGACCCTGAATTTCTGGGACGGCGGCAATGTCGCCGATCACAACAACGGCGTCGTCAATGGCGGCAACGGTCTGTGGAACGCGACCAACGACAACTGGACCAATCAGAACGGAACGCTGAATACCCCGCTCAGCCCAGCTCCCGCCTTTGCCATCTTCCAGGGCTCGCCCGGCACCGTGACGGTCGACAACACCTCCGGCACTATCAGCGTCACCGGGATGCAGTTCGCGGTGAATGGCTATCAGGTGCAGGGCGATCCGATCACGCTGGCGGCTGCGCAGAGCATCATCCGTGTCGGCGACGGCACCGCCGCCGGTGCGGGCATGACGGCGACTATCGGCTCGTCGCTCACCGGAGCCGCTACTCTGGTGAAGACGGACCTCGGCACGCTCGTTCTCAATGGCGCCAACACCTATTCGGGCGGCACCACCATCAATGGCGGCACCGTTGTCGCCGGCAACACGGCGGCGCTCGGCACCGGTGCGGTGACCCTTGCGGCCAGCGGTACGGCGCTGATCCTGAATGCCAGCGGTACTTTCGCCAATGCACTCAATGTCGGCGGCGGCCTCGACGTCACCATCGCCGCCGGCGCCGGCCTGACCGCCGCGCTGACGGGCGGCCTGACGCTCGGCACCGGCGCCGCGCCGGTCGCCACCCTGCATATCGGCTCGGCCGGCAACACCGGCACTCTGGGCTTGACCGGGGCAGGCGGGACCGTGGTTGCAGGTCTGACGGTCTCGGTGGATGCCGGCACCTTCCAACCGCTCGATGCCGCGGCCGCAGCGATCACCGCCGGCACCGGCAGCAGGCTGAACATCGGAGCGGCCGGCACGCTGAACCTGAACGGTATCGGCACCACCACCGCCAATCTCACGGGTAACGGCACCATCACAAACAATGGTGCCGCGGCGGCAACGCTTGTCGCCGGCATGGGCACCTTCGCCGGCATCATCCAGGACGGCACCGGGACGACGGCGCTGCAGAAGGACGGTACCGGCACACTCGCACTCACCGGTGCGAACACCTTTACCGGCGGGGTCAACCTGACCGGCGGCACGTTGAGTGTCGGCAACAACACGGCGCTCGGCGCCGGTGCCCTGGGCATGGCAGCGGGCACCACGCTCGACTTCGCCGCGACCGGCCTTGCGCTCGGCAACGCCATCGCACTCAACGGCGCGGCCTCGCTCAACACGACCGGCGGCATCAGCGGCGCCGTGAACGGCGTTATCTCGGGGGCGGGCAATCTCGGCAAGACCGGAACGGGTACGCTCACACTCAATGGCACCAATACTTATTCGGGCGGGACCACCATCAGTGGTGGCACCGTTGTCGCTGGCACCACGACGGCACTCGGCACCGGTGCCGTGACGCTTGCAGCCAGTGGCACCGGACTGACACTCAACGCCAGCGGCACTTTCACCAATGCGCTCACTATCGGTGGCGGCCTTGACGTCACCGTTGCCGCCGGCACCGGTCAGACGGCGGACCTGACAGGCGGGCTGACACTCGGCACCGGTGTTACGCCGGTCGGCACTCTGCATCTTGGCTCCGCCGGCAACACCGGCACATTGGGATTGACCGGGGCAGGCGGTACGGTGGTTGCGGGCCTGACGGTGTCGGTGGATGCTGGCACCTTCCGGCCACTCGATGCCGCAGCCGCGGCACTCACAGCCGGCACCGGCAGCACACTGAATGTTGGTGCGGCCGGCACACTGAACCTGAACGGCATCGGCACCACCACTGCCAACCTCACCGGCAACGGCACGATCACCAACGACGGCGCTGCCGCGGCAACGCTTGTCATCGGCACCGGCAACTTCGCCGGCGTCATCCAGGACGGCACCAGCACGACTGCGGTGCAGAAGGATGGCACCGGTGCGCTCGCGCTGACCGGCGCGAACACCTTCACCGGCGGGGTCAGTCTGACCGGCGGCGCGCTGAGCGCCGGCAACAACGCGGCGCTCGGCAGCGGTGCGCTGACCATGGGGGCGGGAACTACGCTTGATCTTGCTGCTAACGGTCTGGCCCTCGGCAACGCCATCGTGCTCAACGGTGCGGCCTCGCTCAACACAGGTGCAGGGATCAGCGGCGCGGTGAACGGCGTCGTTTCGGGTGCAGGCGGTCTGGATAAGACCGGAACGGGCACACTCGCCCTCAACAGCACCAACACCTATTCCGGCGGCACCACCATCACAGCCGGCACCGTTGTTGCCGGCACCACGACGGCGCTCGGCACCGGTGCGGTCAACTTGGCCGCCAGCGGCACTGCGCTGACCCTCAACGCCAGCGGCACCTTCGCCAATGCGCTCACGGTCGGCGGCGGCCTCGACGTCACCATTGCGGCCGGTGCAGGCCAGACGGCAGCGCTGACGGGCGGACTGGCGCTCGGCACCGGCACCACGCCGGTCGGCACCCTGCATATCGGTTCGGCCGGCAACACCGGCACACTGGGATTGACCGGGACAGGCGGGACGGTGGTTGCGGGACTGACGGTGTCGGTGGATGCCGGCACCTTCCAGCCACTCGATCCCGCGGCCGCGACGCTGACCGCCGGCACTGGCAGCACCCTGAATGTTGGAGCCGCGGGCACGCTCAATTTGAACGGCATCGGCACCACCACTGCCAATCTCACGGGCAGCGGCACGATCACCAACGACGGTGCCGCGGCGGCGACGCTTATCGCCGACGCTGGTAACTTCGCTGGTGTCATCCAGAACGGCACCGGCACCACGGCGCTGCAAAAGGACGGCGCCGGCACACTTGTTTTGACCGGTACAAGCACCTTCACGGGGCCGACCACCATCAACGCCGGAACACTCGATGTCGGCGGCTCCATCGCAAGCTCGCCGGTGACCGTGAACGCGGGTGGCACGCTGGCAGGCATCGGCACGGTCGGCACACTGACCGCGGCGAGCGGCAGCATCGTGGCGCCCGGCAGTTCGACAGGCACCGGAAGCACCGGCACCCTCAACGTTGCGGGCAATGTGTCCCTGGCCTCGGGATCGACCCTCGCGGTTCAATTCGGCAGCAATGGCCAGACCACCGCGCTTGCGGCCACGGGGACCGCCACGCTGTCCGGCGGCACCGTGAGTGTGCAGACGGTGGCGCCTCTGACGCCGAATGTGCCGTACACGATCCTGACCGCGACAGGCGGCGTAAGCGGAACCTTTGGAGCTCTGAACGGGCTGACGGCTTCGGTCTTCCTCACTCCGCAATTGTCCTTCAATCCGACCAGTGCGTTCGTGACGCTCAACTTCAACGGCGTGCCGTTTGCGAGTGTCGCCCAGACGCCGAACCAGACGTCGGTCGCCGCTGCGGTCCAGTCGCTCGGCTTCGGCAATCCGGTCGCGGCCGCCGTCCTCTCCAGCTCGGCAGCCCAGGCGCGGCAGGCCTTCGATCTGCTCTCGGGAGAGATTCATCCCAGTGCATCGAGCGTCCTGATCGACGAGTCCTATCAGGTCCGCGACGCTGTGATCGACCGTGTCCGCCAGTTGACGCCGACCACGTCGGATTTGCGGCTTGCGACGCTTGGACCGAACGATCCCGTGGTGCCATCAAGTCAGGGCGCGAGCGGCGAGAAGCGGCCGCTCTACACCAAGGCGAAGCCGATCCCTGCGGTCGGGCCGGAAAGTCTGGTCTACGCAACCTGGGCCCACGGGTTTGGCTCGTGGGGCCAAATCGATGGCCGCGACGGTCTCGCGCGGATCAGTCGTTCGAGCGGTGGTTTCATCTCGGGCATCGATGCCACCTTCAACGGGATGTGGCGCGCAGGTGTTGCGGCGGGTTATTCGCGCACGTCCTTCAGTGTTGGCGATCGCGCGTCGTCGGGTGGCAGCGATAACTATCACGTTGCCGCTTATGGCGGCGGCCAGATCGGGCCGTGGGGCTTGCGGGCTGGCGTCGCCTACACCTGGCACGACATCGACACCAGCCGCGCGATTGTGTTCCCCGGTTTTGCCGGGACGGCAAAGGCAAGCTACGGCGCGCAGACCACGCAGGTGTTTGGCGAAGTCGGCTACAGCATCATGGCAGGCCCCGTTGTCCTGGAGCCGTTCGCCGGGCTGGCTTATGTCCACTTTGACACCGGCTCCTTCACCGAGGGTGGCGGCGCGGCCGCGCTTACCGGCGGCCGGGAACGTCGCGACGTCGGCTACAGCACGCTGGGCCTGCATGCCGCAAGCAGCTTCCTGATGAGCGACTCGACGGTGCTGGTGGCCCGTGGCACGCTCGGCTGGCGCTCCGCGTTCGGCGATGTGACGCCGGTCACCGGTTTCGCTTTCGCCAGCGGCAGTTCGCCGTTCGCGGTGACCGGTGTTCCGGTCGCGCGCCAGAGCGCTGTTGCAGAAGCCGGTCTCGACTGGAAGGTCACGCGCAACATGTTGCTGGGCGTGACCTACAGCGGTGCCGTGGCCGACAAGGCGCAAAACCACGCCGTCCAGGGCAGCTTCGTCGTCAAGTTCTAAGGCCCGCGCGGCGAACTCAGGTGCGAACGAAAATGGAAGGCGCCCGAAGGTGCCTTCCATTTGCTGTGGTGAAAACGCAGCTTCAGAACCGGTCGGCCACGCCCATGCCGGGATCGCTCACCGACGAGCGGCCGGTTTCCACATGGCCGGCGAAGCGCCGGGAGAAGCCGTCGTCCGAGTCGCAGGTGACGACGAAGTCGTACCAGTGGCCGGTCGTGCGCAGATTCCAGTAGAGTTCACTGGGACGGCCGGACGCGGGCACTTTGACATCCCACGACGTGCCGGGGCCGCCGAAGCCGGGGCCCGGGAAGAAGCTCGACGGGTTGAAGCCGAAGCCGGGGGCGAAGGCGTCCGGAGCCGATCGGAAGCCAGGTACCTGGCCAAGGCCGACAGGCTGCAGGCCGGGAAGCGGACCGAAGCCCGGAAACTCCGGCTGTAACGCGGCTGATATCGAAGCGCCGACGGCCAGCAGCGGCCCATAGATCTTGTTCGACTTCACCGTGAAACGCAGGTGGCTGTTGCCGTCATTGCGCAATTGCACGTGCAAGCCGCCGTCGAAGACATTGTAGCCCACGAAGATCTCGGGATTGGGCGCGTGTCTGTCCCGGACCTTGTTGAGGTTGCCCTTGAATTGGCGGTGGAATCCATTGGGAGCGAGCACCCACAGATCATAGAGGCCATCGTCGCCGACCACCCATTCGTCGTCCAGCATATGACCCGCCTCGACGGTGTAGCGCTTGGGAATGCGATCCAGGTGCAGCTTGTCGTAGACATGGAACACAGCGCCGGCAAAGCCGGTGTTGGCGAACAGGAGCCTGACTTTGTTTTTGCCGGCGTCGACGTGTGCGCTGGCATGCAGGATGTAGGGAAGCGGCCGCGAGAAGCGCACGCCGGTCTCCTGAAACAGCGGCTGCGGTGTCGCCGGCGCAGTGGGAGCCGGCAGTGTGCGCTGATGCGCATCCGATGCAGACCAGTTGCTCTGGTCGGGCAAGTCCGGGAAGCGGGGATCGTTGGGGCTCGCGAAGTCGAAGGCCGTGGTCAGATCACCCGAAATGGCGCGATGCCAAGGGCTGATCGCGGCCACCTTGATGCCGAAGCGTTTCTCGAGGAAACGTCCCACCGAGGTGTGGTCGAAGACCTGCGAATTGACCCAGCCACCCTTGCTCCACGGCGACACCACATACATCGGTACGCGTGCACTGAGACCCCAGGGACGAACGTTGCCGCTGATGGTGTCGGTGCCGGTCAGGACATTGCCGACGGTGTTGGAGAAATACTCACCCGCGAGCGGCATCGTGGCCTTGCCCATCAGGTTGCCGTTGATGTCATACGACGGCACCGCCGGCGCCGGCAGGTGATCGAAGAAGCCGTCGTTTTCGTCGAAGGTCAGCAGGAAGACGGTCTGGCTCCAGACTTCGGGATTGGAAGTCAGGATTTCCAGCACCTGGTCGGTGAAATTGCCGGCGCGGGTCGGGCTGCCGCCGCCGGGATGTTCGGAGTTGGCCTGCGTCGGCAGGATCCACGAGACCTGGGGCAGAGTGTCGTTCTTCACATCGGCTTTCAACGTGTCCAGATAGTCCGGACCACCGGTCAGGCCGTGCGTGTAGTTGGCATCACCCGGCTGGGCGTGGCGGAAGCTTGAGAATGCCGGGCAGCCGTGCATCGCGCCGGTCCAGTTGTCGTTCATGTCCTGGTAGATGTGCCAGCTGACACCGGCTTTCTGCAGCAGGTCGGGCAGGGTGTCCCAGGTGAAGTCGCTGCCGACATAACGATAGGTCGGCTGCGGCTGAGGTTGACCCGCCACCCACTTCGACGGGTTGGGCCAGCAGCGGTTGTTGTTGGGCTCGGAATCGTTGGTCGTGCAGTTGATGCCCTGTGCACGCAGCGCCGGATTGAAGTTGGAGCCCGACCAGAACGTGATCCGGTTGGGATCCGTGCCGGTGGTGATCGAGCAGTGATAGGCGTCGCAGAGCGTGAAGGCCTCGGCCAGCGCGAACTGGAACGGGATGTCGGTGCGGTCGAAGTGGCCCATCGCGTACTGGGTCTTGTACTTGGGCCAGAAGCCCAGTTTGCCCTGGTTCCACGCGGCCTGACTGTCGCCGAATGAGTGTGGCGTGCCATACCCGACCAGCGCGTTGGAGGTCGCGGAGTCGCGGTGATAAGGCGGTATCTCATGGGTGCCGTCAGACTGGAACCAGACCGGCTTGCCACTTTCGAGCGGGATCGGGAAACGATCGCCGAAGCCACGCACGCCGCGCAGGGTGCCGAAATAGTGGTCGAACGAACGGTTCTCCTGCATCAGGATCACAACGTGCTTCACGTCCTGGATGGTGCCGGTCCGGCGCCTCGCCGGAATGGCCAGTGCCCGGTCGATGCTGGTAAAGGCAGCCGCTGCCGCGGTGCCCACCAGAAAATCACGACGTGTTGTCATTTTTCTACCTGAGGTTGAATTGGGTTGAGCAGACCGATCTCGGTTTGCGGCGCAGGCCTTGGGAAGCTCTTGGGCCCTGCGCGAGATCACCTGACGAGGGGTACCAACCCCACTTGACGTGAGTGTGAATATTTTATTTTGTAGATATTATTTTATGAGCTTTTCTCAGTCGACGAAATGTCGATGCGAAAGCAGGCGGGAATGACCCATGAGCCAGCGTTGCCGGAGCATCCTGGCGGGCCACCGGGAGTTGAAGTTTTGCGCAAGGCGAATCGGAGTATCGGATCAACTCCCACGGTGTTTGCGAAGGCGCGGGTGACAGGCATGAACGTCAATCCAGGACCGTCGGTGAACGGCATCCTCTCCCGCATCAGGGAGTTGCAGTCCGAGCTTCCGCCGAAAGCCAGGCAGATTGCCGAGCTGATACTCGCAAAGCCCGAGCCCTTCATTCACATGTCGATCACCGAAGTGGCGGAGACCTGTGACGTCAGCGAAGGCACGATCGTTGCCTTTTGCCGCCGGGTGGATGTTCGCGGGTTTCAGGAGCTCAAAATTCTTCTGGCGCGGGATTTGATCGAGCCGGTTCGTCTGATTCAGGAGGACCTGCATCGGGGCGATGATCCGGCGACCGTCACGGATCACATCTTTGCCGCCCATGCCGCTTCGCTTCACGAGACGCGACGCCTGCTCTCGATGGAATCGCTGGCGAAGGCGGCAAGCCTGTTGAGGGACGCGCAGCGCATTGAGATCTATGGTATCGGAAGTTCGGCGCCCATTGCGCAGGACCTGTCCTATCGCTTGCTGCAACTGGGGCTCGCGGCAAGCGCGGTCGTCGATTCCCATGTCCAGGCCGTCAGCGCCGGCATGACCGGTCCAACCGTCGCGACCGTCACGGTGTCTCACTCCGGCAGCACGGTCGAGACGGTGCTTGCGACCCGATTGGCGCGGGAATCCGGCGCCAGGACAATCGGTATCACGCGGCTCGGCAAGTCGCCTCTCGCGGCGCACTGTGACGTGCTGCTCTATACCGTCGCGAATGAAACCCGATATCGGCCCGAGGCGATGAGCAGCCGCGTCGCTCAGCTCGCGATTATCGATACGTTGGTGAGCTGTTGTGCTCTGACCGACACCGAGCGCTCGGTCGACAGACTTCAGCACGCCACGCGCATTCTGTCCGAGAAGCGCTTTTGACCGAGAGCCCGCTCAGTCAGTGCGATCCTTGCGCGAGCGCGCTACCGAGAGATCGTCCGGATGCGGGGCTGATGTCGTCGATGCCGGCAGCGGGTTGAGCGCCTCGAACATTGCGCGCTGCCGCATCTTGAGGTCACAGAAGGTCTGCAGTTTTCCGGTCGGGTCGGTCACCACGGCTGGATTGCCGGTCAGGAAGTCGGACAGCGTGGCCTCGGCGTCATGCAGGCGGCCGCTGATGTGCCGGAAGCCGGCATGGCTGGCGACGTCGGCTTCGTCCGCCTTGCGGCCGGTTTCCGCCGTATGGCAGCCATTGCAGGTCAGCATCGCGAAGTTGTGGCGCAACACATTGTTGGTGATGGCCATCTGTGGCCAGCGGAAATCTCTGCTGGGCATGTCGGCGTTGCCGCCGATGAAGCGCAGGGGAATATCGCCACCGCGATCGCTGTTGATAGCTGCCGACAGGGCGTCGGGCTGATCGATTTGGCTGAGATGCGGCGTGTTGCTGACCGGTACTGCGATCAAGCGCTGTTCCTGCGTGTCCAGATGGAATTCGCGCAGCTGCCAGGGGAAGCCAAGCCCTTCGTTGGTGCGCAACCGCGCCAAGGTGTTGGTTCCGGTAGAGCCGTCGAACGTACCGATAATGGCTTGCAGCGCCTCGTTATAAGATACGCCGAACGGCAGCCGCCCCAGCGCGTGCCAGCGTTCGGCCCAGGCCTTGACCTGTTCGCGGCTGGATGCGGGCAGGGCGTACTCGAAGATCAGGGTGAACGGCAGCGGCGGCGCCGTGTCGAGATCGCCGCGTCCCTTGAGGTCGAGCGCCGTGAACACCAGCCGCGCTTCGCCGGCATTGGCGATCACATTGTCCCTGGTGACGATGCCGAGATCAGGCCGATAGACAATCGCGAGCAAACGGAACGGGGCATTGGCGAGATTGGGACGCCAGCTCTCGAACGCGGTGGCGCCGTCCCTGGCCATCCAGGGCCGGACGATTGTCTCGGAAATCGCCGGTCGCGCGTCGAGCGGAAAGCCGTTGATGTGAGACGGAGTGTTCCAGGTGCGAAGCCAATCCTTGACGGTGTCGCCTGTATCGCGGTTCGGCGTCAACGTGGCCATCAGGTGCGCGAACGACCAGGCGCCGTTCGGACCCGAGGCGCGCGCGTCGTTGACCACCGACAAGTCGGTGATCATCAACTCCTTGTTGAGGACGATATCCGGCGGCGTCTTGAAGCCGCAGTCTTCGGCCCGGGCAGGTGCCGATATCGCGAGACTGGCGGCCAGGATTGCCCCGGCAGTGAAAATTCCCGCGAGGGCTGTGGTACGATGGTTTTGAACAGGCCGCATCATGTTCCGATTAAACCATTTTGGCGTGGAAAAATTCCAGGATTTGATGCGCCCTCGATGACATCGTTGCGATGACGACCGCTCATTCGGCTGCTCAGCCCCGACGGTTGACGCGGTCAGAAGGCGGGAGGCAGCTATGGTTCAGAGCGAGATCGATACCATCCGCACGCTGCTCGGTTCGAAACCACGGCCCGTCGGATGGACGGAGCGACGCCAGCGCCTGGACGATGTCGGCTCCGTTTGGCCTGTGGCCGACGACGTCGAGCTGTCCGCGGTCGATCTGGATGGCGTGGCCGGGGAATGGTCGATCGTTCCCGGCAGCGATGCGTCGCGTGTGCTGCTGTTTTTCCATGGCGGCGGCTACTGTTCGGGCTCCATCCGCAGCCATCGCCGTTTGGTGACCGAAGCAGGCCGGGCGGCGCGGGTGCGGACCTTGGCGGTCGGTTATCGGCTGGCGCCGGAGCATCCGTTTCCGGCCGCGTTCGACGATGGCCTGACGGCGTGGCGATATTTGCGGCGGCAAGGGATCGCGGCTGCGCACATCGCCGTCGGTGGCGACAGCGCAGGCGGCGGACTGACGGTTGCGTTGGTCAATCGGCTGCGCGAACTCGAGGAGGACTTGCCCGCCTGCACGTGGCTGGTGTCGCCATGGACTGATCTCTCCATGTCCGGGTCCTCATTGACGACGAAAGATGCCGTCGATCCGATCATTCACAAGGTCTACCTCGAGGAATTGGCCTCGGCCGTTGTGCCGGCCGGCATGGATCGGAAGGATCCGCTGATATCGCCGCTCTATGCGGATTTGAAGGGCTTTCCGCCAACGCTGATCCAGGTCGGATCGTCAGAGACGTTGCTCGAAGATGCCACGCGGTTTGCGGCTGCGGCCGGCTCGGCCGATGTCGCCGTCACCCTGCAGATATGGCCGCACATGATCCACGCATGGCCTTTGTGGAATGCTCACCTGGAGCCCGGTCGGCGAGCGCTTGCAAGCGCGGGTGCATTCATGCGGGAGCATTTTTGATGTCGCGGTTCGCGGTCCCGTGTCCGGTGGCCCGACCCGGCCATCACGCCGAAGCCGTGGACGAGTGTGTCTCCGCCGCAAACGCCGTCATGTTTCAAATCGGCAAGCTCAGGACTTGGCCATGTCTTCGATTGAACTGCCCGGACCGCCTCAGCTGGGTCCTCCTCAGAGTTACTTTCATTGTGTCTGGATTGATGCGGCGGAAGACGAACCAGTCGAATGGTTCGACGAACTGGACGCATTACGCTGGTCAATTCGATGCGTGAGGAAGTATCGCGACGGCCGGCTTGAAGCATGCAGCTATGCCAGCGAAAATTGGCGGGCTGAGATGCCTGAAGCTCCAGTCCCGCCGCTTGCGATGATCAACCGGGATTCGCAGTTTTTTGCGAAAGAGATTTCGAAGGCCGAGTTCGAGACTGTCTGGAATCAGGCGAACGGCTCCGCCGCTGGGTAGTTACCCGGACCACAACGCCGAATATCAGTTTGTGGTCTATCGATTCGTCTTGCTGCTGCGCAGCAACCGCGTCGCGTTACGGGCAAGGTGGACGTCGCTCTCGATGAGCATGAGGTGTAGACTGCCCGCCCATGCAGGTGGGATCCCTCGATCACATTGTGCTTTGCGTGAACGACGTCGCGGCGGCACGTCGGTTCTATGAGCGCGTGTTGGGGATGACGTCGCGGGAAGAGCGGCCAGGAAAGTGGTCGCTGCACTTCGGGGCCAACAAGATCAGCTTGCAGGACGTGCGCACGTCACCCGAGATCGCGCGGGAGACCGTGCCGGGCAGCGGCAATTTCTGTGTTCTCACCGATACGCCGATCGATGCGGTCGTGCTGCATCTCAGGCAGCACGGCGTGGACATCGTCGCCGGTCCCGGCGAACGCGCGGGGGCAGCGGGACCGATCCTGTCGGTGTATGTCAGGGATCCCGACGGCAACCTTGTCGAGGTCAGCAACCAGCTTTGATCGCCGGTTGCTGCACAGCATCCGCTGCATGGCGAAGACTGGCTACTCCGCCGCTTCTCCGGATACGCCATCGTCCTTATTGCTCACCACCCGCCGCTTGCGTGGCTTGTTGGCTTTCGCCAGCACCGGCGCTAGGAATTTGCCGGTGTAGCTGCGCGGCGCCTTGACGATGTCTTCCGGCGGACCCCAGGCCACGATCTCGCCGCCGCCGTCGCCGCCTTCAGGACCCAGATCGATCACCCAGTCCGCTGTCTTGATGACTTCGAGATTGTGCTCGATCACCACCACGGTGTTGCCCTGGTTGACCAGTTCGTGCAGCACCTCGAGCAGCTTGGCCACGTCGTGGAAATGTAGCCCAGTGGTCGGCTCGTCCAGGATGTAGAGCGTGCGGCCGGTGGCGCGTTTCGACAGCTCCTTGGCGAGCTTGACGCGCTGCGCCTCGCCGCCGGAGAGCGTGGTGGCCTGCTGGCCGACATGGATGTAGTCGAGACCGACGCGGTGCAGGGTCTTGAAGGTTTCGCGCACCCGCGGTACCGCCTTGAAGAACTCGGCGGCTTCTTCCACCGTCATGTCGAGGACGTCGGCGATCGACTTGCCCTTGAACAGCACTTCAAGGGTTTCGCGGTTGTAGCGCTTGCCCTTGCAGGTATCGCAGGTGACGTAGACATCAGGCAGGAAGTGCATCTCGATCTTGATCACGCCGTCGCCCTGGCAGGCCTCGCAGCGGCCGCCCTTGACGTTGAACGAAAAACGTCCCGGCTCGTAGCCGCGCGCCTTGGCTTCCGGCAGGCCGGCAAACCATTCGCGGATCGGGGTGAACGCGCCGGTATAGGTCGCGGGGTTCGAGCGCGGGGTGCGGCCGATCGGTGACTGGTCGATCTCGATGATCTTGTCGATGTGCTCCAGCCCCTCGATGCGGTCGTGCGGGGCCGGGCCTTCGCTGGCATTGTTGAGCTTGCGCGCGATCGCCTTGTAGAGCGTATCGATCAGCAGCGTCGACTTGCCGCCGCCGGACACGCCGGTGACGCAAGTGAACAGCCCCAGCGGAATTTCCGCCGAAACGTTCTTCAGATTGTTGCCGGAGGCGTTCACCACCTTGATGGTGCGGCGATGGTTCGGCGGCTTGCGCTCGGGGATTTCAACGGACATCTCGCCGGTGAGATACTTGCCGGTCAGCGACGCCGGGTTGGCCATCACTTCGGCGGGCGTGCCCTTGGCGACAATGTTGCCGCCATGGATGCCGGCGCCGGGCCCGACATCGACCACGTAGTCCGCCAGCCGGATGGCGTCTTCATCGTGCTCGACCACGATCACGGTGTTGCCGAGGTCGCGCAGCCGCTTCAGCGTATCGAGCAGCCGCGCATTGTCGCGCTGGTGCAGGCCGATCGACGGTTCGTCCAGCACATAGAGCACGCCGGTGAGGCCGGAACCGATCTGCGATGCCAGACGGATGCGCTGGCTTTCGCCGCCGGACAGTGTTCCGGACGCGCGGGCCAGGGTCAGATAGTTAAGGCCGACGTCGAGCAGGAACGACAGCCGTTCGCGGATCTCCTTGAGTACGCGGATCGCGATCTCGTTCTGCTGGGTGCTGAGTAAACCGGGAACGCTCTCGAACCATTCGCCGGCCTTCTTGACCGACAGTTCGGAAATCTCGCCGATGTGCTTGCCGCCGATCTTGACGCACAGCGCCTCCGGCTTCAGCCGATGGCCGGCGCAGCCCTTGCACGGCACGTCGCTGAAGTATTTGCCGAGCTCTTCGCGCGCCCACTCGCTTTCGGTCTCGCGGAAGCGGCGCTCGATGTTGGTGACCACGCCCTCGAACGGCTTCTTGGTGTCGTAGGAGCGCACGCCGTCTTCGTAGGAGAACTTGATCTCGTCGTCGCCGGAGCCATAGAGCAGGGCATTCTGCGTCTTTTTCGGCAGGTCCTTCCACTTGGTATCGAGGGTGAATTTGTAGAACTTGCCGAGCGCCTGCAGGGTCTGCACGTAATAGGGCGAGGACGACTTCGCCCACGGCGCGATCGCGCCTTTGCGCAGCGTCAGTTCCTTGTCGGCGATGACGAGATCGGCATCGATATGCTGCTCGACACCGAGGCCGCCGCACGCGGGGCAGGCGCCATAGGGGTTGTTGAAGGAGAAGAGTCTGGGTTCGATTTCCGGAATGGTGAAGCCGGACACCGGGCAGGCGAATTTTTCCGAAAACAGCAGCCGCTCCGGGCCGCTCTTGTCGTGGATTTTTGCGGTCTTCTTGTCGGTCTTTTTCTCGCCTTCGGCGGTTGCGGGCGCATCGGCGAACTCCACCACGGCCAGTCCTTCAGCGAGCTTCAGCGCGGTTTCGAAGGATTCCGCCAGCCGCTGCGCGATGTCGGGGCGGACCACGATGCGATCCACCACCACATCGATGTCGTGGGGGAATTTCTTGTCCAGCGTCGGCGCCTCAGACAGCTCATGGAACGCGCCGTCGATCTTGACCCGCTGGAACCCCTTCTTGAGATATTCGGCGAGCTCCTTGCGATACTCGCCCTTGCGGCCGCGCACCACCGGCGCCAGCAGATAAAGCCGCGTGCCCTCGGGCAGCGCCAGCACCCGGTCCACCATCTGCGACACGGTCTGGCTCTCGATCGGAAGACCCGTGGCCGGCGAGTAGGGCACGCCGACGCGGGCCCACAGCAGCCGCATGTAGTCGTAGATCTCGGTCACCGTGCCGACGGTCGAGCGCGGGTTCTTCGAGGTCGTTTTCTGTTCGATGGAAATGGCCGGCGACAGGCCGTCGATCTGGTCGACGTCCGGCTTCTGCATCATTTCCAGGAACTGCCGGGCGTAAGCCGAGAGCGACTCCACATAACGCCGCTGTCCCTCGGCATAGATGGTGTCGAACGCGAGGGAGGACTTGCCCGAGCCCGACAATCCGGTCAGCACCACCAGGCGGTCGCGCGGGATCTCGAGATTGACGTTCTTGAGGTTGTGCTCGCGCGCGCCGCGGATGGTGATCGCACGGCTGTTGGCGGCCTGCTTGCTGCGGTTCGCCTTGAGAATTTCATCCATCACGGGCATTCCCAGCGCGTTGGACGCGCGATTGTAACGTTGGTTTCGTTTGCGAATTGCCGGACGCCGGCCGTCTTTTCACGGCCGCTGGCGTCAGAGAACGCGCGGTTTATCTCATATCCATCGGCCGCGCACGTATCCGTTCCGGGAGGCTCGAGGCTTTCCCGTCATCGTACACCGGGCGCTGATTGCCGGAAGGCCGGGGACTCAGGCTGATCGAATTGTCCACGGAACATATCAAGAACAATGACTGATTTCCAGTGGGAGTTTTTTCCCTGTGGAACGGGCCGGGATGATCGAGTGTATTGCGATCAGGCTTATGTGGTTTGCCTGCACCACGGAGCAAGGGTTCGGGGCCTACGATAGCGTTTAAGAGCACCAAGCCCGGCTGAGAGCCCGGGCTTTCTCATCAGATATGGAACAGGAGTCGCTTGGCACGAGCTCAGCCCAGGGCGGCCCATCTTGTCGTTCTGGCCCGCGCGCGCGATCGCTGGTCTTTATCCGGGTTCTTTGCCGTCGCATCGCGGCGCGCACGACAGCACCTCGGCACCGATCCGTTGAGCCCGTAGAAATTTGGACACGTGTCATGGCCGGCGCTCATCCGATCGCGGGACTTAAGGTCATGAAGAGCAATGAGATGAACCTTGCCCGCTCACCCGTGACACACACTTGGTAGCAACCATCCAAGGGGCGAGAATATTGCGACGGATCTCTTTTGCGGCTCGAAGCGCCGGCGATCACGAAGCTTCGGAACTTTCGCAGTGGCGGAACCTGCTTTGCGAATACGTGACGGCCTCGGATCTGGCCTGGTCCCACGTCTACCCGTTTGCCGGCGTGTTCGATGTGTTGCGCCTGACCTCGCTGGATATCGTCCGGATGAGGGCGCCGGTCGGGGGAAGCGAGGCGACAGATGAAGCCAAGGCCGTCTACGCGCTGGTGTACAATCACGCGTCGCTTCCCATCACCTATCGGAACGGGGACCGCGAGGTCTGCCTCAATCGCGGTGAGGCGACGCTGCTCAGGTTCGATCAATCGCTGAAAGCGCGCCGGCAGCCGTCACCGGATAATGAGTGGCGATGCGTGGTCATTCCGCGCGAGCGATTGCTCGGCGCCGTGGCGCATGCGGACGATCTGGTCGGCGAACTGGTGCCGGCCGGCAACGACGCGCTCGGACAGCTCAAGAGCTGCATATCGGTGCAGCTGGATTCCGGCGCGGCGATGCTGACGGATCAGATGGCGGCGTGCCTTGATGATCAGGTTTTTCGCCTGGTGCTGTCGGTGCTGGGCGAGCGCCATGAAACGGCGGGGGCATCGTCCGTGGTCCCTTCGGGATCAGGCGTGCGGGCCGCGCGGCGCGAGGCGGTGCTGGCGGAAATCGCCGTCAGTTATCGCAATCCGGCGCTGTCGGTGGAAGCCATTGCCGCGAAACTCGGGCTGTCGAGGCGTTATGTCTTCGCACTGCTGCGGGAGAGCGGAACCGGATTTTCCGAGCGTGTGCTCGAGTTCAGGCTGCAGGCGGCCTTCGCCACGCTACGCGATATCGATCGGGCGCTGCTCAGGATCAGCGAAGTGGCGTATGAGGCCGGCTTCAACGAAGTCTCGCATTTCAACCGCTGCTTTCGCCGCCGTTTCGCGATGACGCCGACCGAGGCGCGCGCCGCGTTGCGCTGATAAGCTGCAGTCCGAGATACGCGCGTTCGACGAACGGCGAGAACCCAAACGAAAAGCCCGGCCGTGAGGCCGGGCTTCTGTCATCCTGACGGATCAGGACGGGATTAGTCCAGATCGGTACTTGTAATCTCAGTACTTGGCGACGACCGGGCCACCCCAGTTGAAGCGGTAGTTGATACCGGCCTTCACGGTGTGGATGTCGTGGTCGTAGCTGACGAGGGTGCTGGTCGCCGGCACGGTCACGTCGGTCTTGCCGAAGTTGTAGTACTGGTACTCGACCTTGGCCGACCAGTTCGGAGCGAACAGATATTCCAGGCCTGCACCGACGGTGTAGCCGACGTTGTCGCTGGAGGAGGTGAACGGAATGGGCGCACCGTTTCCGGTGGCGGTCACGAAGACATTGTTGCTCTCGCGGAACGCGACACCGCCCTTGGCGTACAGCAGGGCCGGGCCCCAAGTGTAGCCGAGACGACCGGTGACCGAACCGAGGTTGCTGTTACGATCGGAGATCGTGAAGCCCTGCGGAACGAATGCGGCCGAGCGGGTGTCGCGGTTGGTCCAGGAGTACTGGCCTTCGATACCCAGCACCCAGTTCGGGGCGAACTGGTAGTCGGCGCCGACCTGCACACCGCCGAGGAAGCGACCGTCATTGTCACCGAAAATCGAGTTGCCGTCGAACGCGCCGCCGACGTGGCCACCGATATAGAAACCGGTCCAGTTGTAGATCGGGGCAGGCACGTAGGCCGGAGCCTTCGTGTAGCTGCGTGCCGGCAGGTCGGCTGCGAAAGCCGATGCAGTGCCCAACGCGATCAGTGCCACGCTACCCAGCAAAATCTTCTTCATTGTACTCTCCACTTGATCCCCACCACCCGAAGGCGGATCGATTGTTCTAGCCGTCGCGAGCGCCCGACCGTTGCAGAGACTTATACAGCGTCCGCCGCAAAATGCCGTCACCCGAATGCAACAGTCACAAGTGAAATGCTTCGGTCTAAGTTAAGGATTTGTTTAGCTTATTTCGCCCCGAAGGCTTGCCCAAAGACCCCAAGATTTCGACGTATTTGCGTCACATTTCAACGCCGCCGAAGCCATCTCGTTCCCGTCAAAACGGGTTCACTGGGGATTTATTTTGCCATTCGATCTTGTTGAGAACATAATGAGAACATATTATGTCGATCGATCCGATGTGGATAACCCGCATGGGTCCGCCGATGGGCCAGCCTGCGGTCCCGCGAGCGGGTATAGGGTCGGTCGGAACGAGAGCCTCTGGATCGAGAGGCTTCAGAACGAGAGCATTTGGAACGCGAGCCTGCCGGTTGATGGTGTGGGTCCGAGACAAGCGAGTGGAGAGCGGCAATGGCGGGAAGTGTGAACAAGGTCATTCTGATTGGAAATCTCGGGGCGGATCCGGAGATTCGGAAAACCCAGGACGGGCGTCCGATCGCCAATCTGCGGATCGCCACCTCGGAAACCTGGCGTGACAAGGGCACCGGCGAGCGCAAGGAAAAGACCGAGTGGCACCGTGTCGTGATCTTCAATGAAGGTCTGTGCAAGGTCGCGGAGCAGTATCTCAAAAAGGGCGCCAAAGTTTACATCGAAGGCGCGCTGCAGACCCGCAAGTGGACCGACCAGAGCGGCGTCGAGAAGTTTTCGACTGAAGTGGTGCTGCAGGGCTTCAATTCGACCCTGACCATGCTGGACGGCCGTAGCGGCGGGACTGGCGGCGGTGGCTTCGGAGACGACGCCGGCGGCGACTTCGGCTCCAGCGGACCGTCGGGGGGCGCACCGCGCCGCGCTGTGGCAAGTGGCGGCGGCGGCGGTTCGAGCCGCAGCAACAGCGACATGGACGACGAGATTCCGTTCTAAAGATCGGACCGACAGGTCCGTGGAGGATACGGGCGGCTCCTTTGCCGGGTGAGGCAAGGGAGTGGCCCGTTTTCATTTCGGAGTCTGCGGCGAAGGGGCATGTGGTCTCGATCGCGGAGGCGGCGGGGCGATGCTTTCGGTTTCGGGATCGCGGTCGACGTCATTCGGGCTTCAACAAACGAGCCCGGGCCGCGGCAGGCAGAGCAGGGCAAACGGCCGCAGATTGAGAACTTGCTTGCGTCCAGCTGGATGTTAATGTTGTTTACATCAGGCTGGATGTTGGCATGTCATTGACCCCGCTGCTGCAGGAACCCTCCTACACACAAATTCATGCATTTGCGGCGATGGCGGCGTTCGCTCTCGGCGTTGTGCAATTCGCCGCGCCCAAGGGCACGCTGCCGCATCGGACCATCGGCTGGATCTGGGTCGTGTTGATGCTGACGGTCGCCGGGTCGTCGTTCTATATCCATGGCATCAGGCTCTGGGGGCCCTGGAGTCCGATTCATCTGCTGTCGATCTTCGCGCCGATCGCGTTGCTCATGGGCGTGTGGGCGGCGCGGCGCCATCGCGTGCGTGCTCACAAGATCACGATGATCTCGGTCTTTGCCGGCGCACTGCTGATCGCCGGCCTGTTCACGCTGCTGCCGGGACGGGTCATGCACGCGGTGGTTTTCGGGGCAAATTGAGCGCTTTGCGCAACGCGCGGATCATGCGCCCAAATCAAATTATAAATAGCTGAAATAATTGCATTTTTCAGAGCTTGGAAAGCTCCGAAAGGGGTTGGTTCGAGGCGTTGAATCGCCTATATATTTTGATCAGATTCTGTTCGGGGATTTTTTCGTTTGGCTGACCAAGACCATCCGGATTCGGGCTCGTCCGAGCCTGTCGACATTCGTCCGGTTTCAATCACCGATGAGATGAAGCGGTCCTACCTCGATTACGCCATGAGCGTGATCGTGGCGCGCGCGCTTCCCGATGCGCGCGACGGCCTGAAGCCGGTGCACCGGCGCATTCTCTACACCATGCACGAGAACGGTTTCGACTGGAACAAGACGTTCCGCAAGTCGGCCCGCACCGTCGGCGACGTGATGGGTAAATACCATCCGCACGGCGACCAGTCGATTTACGATGCGCTGGTGCGCATGGCGCAGGATTTTTCCATGCGCCTGCCGCTGATCGACGGCCAGGGCAACTTCGGCTCGGTTGACGGCGATACCGCAGCCGCGATGCGTTACACCGAGTCCCGGCTCGCGAAGGTGGCGCACACGCTGCTCGATGATATCGACAAGGACACTGTCGATTTCCAGCCGAACTATGACGGCAGCGAAAGGGAGCCGTCGGTCCTCCCGGCGCGCTTTCCGAACCTGCTGGTCAACGGCTCCGGCGGCATCGCGGTCGGCATGGCCACCAACATCCCGCCGCACAATCTCGGCGAGGTGATCGATGCCTGTATCGCGCTGATAGAAGATCCGGCGCTCAGCATCGACGATCTCATCAACATCGTTCCCGGGCCTGATTTCCCCACCGGCGGCATCATTCTCGGCCGCCAGGGCATCCGCGCCGCGTACCATCTCGGCCGCGGCTCGATCATGATGCGCGGCAAGGTGACGATCGACACCATCCGCAAGGATCGTGAAGCGATCATCGTCTCGGAAATTCCCTACCAGGTGAACAAGGCCACCATGGTCGAGCGCATCGCCGAACTGGTGCGCGAAAAGAAGATCGAGGGCATTTCCGATCTGCGCGACGAGTCCGATCGCGACGGCTATCGCGTGGTGATCGAGTTGAAGCGCGACGCCGTGCCCGACGTGGTGTTGAACCAGCTCTACCGGTTCACGCCACTGCAAACCAGTTTCGGCGCCAATATGGTGGCGCTCGATGCCGGCCGTCCGCAACTGATGAATTTGAAGGATCTGCTGACCCTGTTTGTCGCGTTTCGCGAACAGGTCGTTACCCGGCGGACCAAATTCCTGCTCACCAAGGCGCGCGATCGCGCCCATATCCTGGTCGGCCTCGCCATCGCGGTCGCCAACATCGACGAAATGATCCGTGTCATCCGCACGTCGCCCGATCCGGCGACCGCGCGCGAGATCCTGATGTCGCGCGACTGGCCGGCCAAGGACGTCGCGGCCATGATCACGCTGATCGACGATCCGCGCCATCGCCTTGCCGAAGACGGCACCGCGCGGCTGTCAATGGAGCAGGCCAAGGCGATCCTCGATCTGCGCCTGCAGCGCCTGACTGCGCTGGGCCGTGACGAGATTTCCGAAGAGCTCGACAAGCTTGCGCTCGAGATTGCCGATTACCTGGAGATCCTGCGCTCGCGCGCCCGGGTCCAGACCATCGTCAAGGACGAACTGATCGCGGTCAAAACCGAGTTCGCAACGCCGCGCCGCACCGTGATCGTCGATCAGGAAGGCGAGGTCGAGGACGAAGACCTGATCCAGCGCGAAGACATGGTGGTGACGGTGTCGCACCACGGTTATGTCAAGCGGGTGCCGCTCTCGGCCTATCGGGCGCAGAAGCGCGGCGGCAAGGGCCGTTCGGGCATGCAGACCCGCGACGAGGATTTCGTCAGCCGGCTGTTCGTCGCTTCGACCCACACCCCGGTGCTATTCTTCTCCTCGCGCGGCCAAGTCTACAAGGAGAAGGTCTGGCGGCTGCCGATGGCGGCACCCAACGCCCGCGGCAAGGCGCTGATCAACATCCTGCCGCTGGAGCAGGGCGAGCGCATCACCACCATCATGCCGCTGCCGGAGGATGAATCCTCCTGGGCCAATCTGGACGTGATGTTCGCGACCACCGGCGGCAACGTCCGGCGCAACAAGCTCTCGGACTTCGTCGACGTCCGCCGTTCCGGCATCATTGCCATGAAGCTGGACGAGGGCGAGGCCATCGTCGACGTGCAGATTTGCACCGAGCACGACGACGTGCTGCTGACAGGCGCCGGCGGCCAGTGCATCCGGTTCCCGGTGACCGACGTGCGCGTGTTCACGGGGCGCACCTCGATGGGGGTGCGCGGCATCGCGCTGGCGGACGGCGACACGGTGATTTCGCTGTCGATTCTGCGCCATGTCGAGGCGACGTCCGAGGAGCGTTCGGCGTATCTGAAGATGCGGCGCGCGGTCTCAGGCGATGCCGGCGCCGAGGAGCCGGTGGAGGCCGACGGTGAGGAGGCCTCGGGAGCAATCCAGCTGAGTTCCGAGCGTTATGTCGAGATGTCGGCGCAGGAGCAGGTGGTGCTGACGGTGTCGGTCAACGGCTACGGCAAGCGCACCTCGTCCTACGAGTACCGGACCACCGGGCGGGGCGGCAAAGGCATCGTCGCCATGTCGGTCAACAACCGCAATGGCAAGCTGGTGGCCTCATTCCCGGTGGAGCACAGCGACCAGATCATGCTGGTGACCGACGCCGGCCAGCTGATCCGCTGCCCGGTCGAGGGCATCCGCGTCGCCGGCCGCTCCACCCAGGGGGTGATCGTGTTCGACACCGCCGAGGATGAACACGTCGTCTCGGTCGAACATCTGACTGAGACCGATGAGGAAAATGGAAACGGAGCCTGATACTTATCGGGCTTGCTGAAACAAATATTTATTAGAATCAAAAAGCCGCTCGCGGGCACACGAGCGGCTTTTTACTTGGGGGGGGGGGTCTACAAAATTTCGGAGGTGGATAAACTTGGCGGTGGTCTACGAAACTGGAGGCTTGCGGTCGTTTAGCGAGCGACGATCCGCTCGGCGGTGACGACGCGGGCCTCGACCTTCACGGTGGCCTTGGAGCCGGCCTTGCGCAGGCAGGAATTCTCGAAATTCGGCCAGGCCTGCTCGGAGCACCCACGACCCACCGGGCGGATGTCGAGCCGGTCGCCCTTGGCCATGGCCACAGGGACACTTGCTTCCACCTGGGGTGCGAAGCCCGGCAGAACGGTGAGAGCGGCCGCGATGAAAGCCGCGATGGTGATCGCCGAGAGCGCCTTGATCATGGAAGTCCCCTGTTATGCTGCCGAGGCCCCATCCGGCCCGGTTCGTCGTTGGTAGCGTTGTAGCCGGCCACCGTTTCAGCCGGTCTGCGTCGCTGCGGAAAATGGTTTCGTCGCAACGCGGAATTGTTTCGTGGCGCCTGATGGGATGAAACAAACGCCCGAAAAAGCAGTGATTTCGCCGTTGTTGCCCCGTGCCGCCCGCCTTGCAGATAAGACGCCTTGAGAGCCGAACGGGTTCGATCCCGGGCCGGAAATAAAAGACCCCGGTCGATGGAACCAGGGCCGCTTGCGGGTCCTGCCGGGGCGGGGTAGAGGGGGGAATGCCGCGTATTGCCCTTTATGCCGGGTCTTTCGACCCTGTCACCAACGGCCACCTCGACGTGGTCCGACAAACCGTCAGCCTGGTCGACCGCATTGTGGTCGCGATCGGCATCAACCCCGGCAAAAAGCCGCTGTTTACGACCGAGGAGCGCCTGGAGATGATCCAGGAGGTGTTTGCCCCGATCGCCGCCAAGGCCGGCTGTACGATGGATTGCATCACCTTCGATGACCTGACCATCACGGCTGCTAGGCGGGTTGGGGCGACGATCCTGATTCGAGGGCTCCGGGACGGCACGGATATGGATTTCGAAATGCAGATCGCGGGCATGAACGAAACCATGGCCCCGGACGTCCAGACCGTGTTTCTTCCGGCTTCTCCCATGGTGCGCCCGATCACCGCCACACTGGTGCGTCAGATCGCCGGGATGGGCGGGGACGTATCCCATTTCGTTCCAGCCATCGTCGCGTCACGCCTGAAGGCCAAATTCGGCCACTAACGAACGAGTCGGGCCGGCCTTTCTGTCCGGACACGATCCACACCTGTTCCGTCAATTGGAGTTCTTATGATCCGAATTCTTGCCGTTCTCGCCGCGCTGGTCTGTGCGGCGCCCGCGCTCGCCCAATCGCTGCCCGCCAATCTCGACAAGGCGAATGCGATCGTGATCGACACCACCAAGGGCCGCATCGTGATCAAGCTGCGGACCGACCTCGCGCCGCAGCACGCCGAGCGCATCAAGACCCTGGCGCGCGAGGGCTACTACAACAACGTGCCGTTCCATCGCGTGATCGACGGCTTCATGGCACAGACCGGCGACGGCAAGAATTTCAACGGCACCGGCGGCTCGAAGTACCCGGACCTCAAGGCCGAGTTTTCCAATGTGCCGTTCAAGCGGGGCATTGTCGGCATGGCTCGCGCGAGTTCGCCGGATTCCGCAAACTCGCAGTTCTTCATCATGTACGCGGACGGCTCGTTCCTGAACGGCAAGTACACCGTGGCCGGTGAAGTCGTGTCCGGCATGGAGGTCGTGGACAAACTGAAGCGCGGCGAGCCGGTGCCGGATCCGGACAAGATGGTGAAGGTTCAGGTCGCCTCCGACATCAAGTGACGACCATGGCGCGGCAACAGAGACTGATGTTTCTCTTTGCCGTGTCACTCATCGCCGCGACGGTGTTATGGGACGCCCCGGCCGTTGCGGATGATGCAAAGATCAACACGCTGCAGGAACTGTTTGCGCGGCTGGGAGCTTGCTGGAGGTCGCCTGAGCTGCAACTGAATAACCCCGGCATGCAGATCGCGGTGCTGGTGACCTTCAAGCGGAACGGCGAAATCCTGGGACAACCCAAGATCACCTACGAGTCGGAATACGCCTCGGACGAGGACCGGCTCCTTTACCGCACTGCGGTGGCCGAGGCATTGCAACGTTGCACGCCGATGCCATTTACCGATGGACTTGGAAATGCCGTTGCCGGTCGCCCGGTACGGTTCAGATTTGACGCAAGACGAACCAAATCAACAGAGAAGAGATCATGGCAGACAACGAGAACACTTTGATTTTGGAGACCACCCAGGGCCCCGTGACCATCGAGATGCGTCCCGACCTTGCGCCCGGCCATGTCGCGCGCATCAAGGAACTGGTGCGGGAAGGCTTCTACGACGGCATCGTGTTCCATCGTGTCATCGAGGGCTTCATGGCGCAGACCGGTTGTCCGCAGGGCACCGGCACCGGCGGCTCGGGCAAGAAGCTGAAGGCCGAGTTCAACAAGGAGCCGCATGTGCGCGGCACCACATCGATGGCCCGCGCGGCCAATCCGGACTCCGGCGACAGCCAGTTCTTCATCTGCTTCGACGATGCGCGTTTCCTCGACAACCAGTACACCGTCTGGGGCAAGGTCACGTCCGGCATGGAAAACGTCGACAAGATCAAGCGCGGCGAGCCGGTGCAGAACCCGGACAAGATCGTCAAGGCGCACATGGCGGCTGACGCCGCCTGATCCAGGCGATAGTCTGTGAAGACCTGATGGCCGGGCATATTCATGTCCCGGCCATCGAGCTTTGAGCACCATGCGTACTGAGCTGTTCGATTTCGACCTCCCGGCTGACAATATCGCGCTGCGGCCAGCAAGCCCGCGCGATGCCGCGCGTTTGCTGGTGGTCGGCGCCGATGGAGCCCTCGCGGATCGTATCGTTCGCGATTTGCCGGATAATCTGCGTCCGGGCGACCAGCTCGTGGTCAACGATACCAAGGTCATCGCCGCCCAGCTCACCGGCCGCCGCGTCGGCCGCGACGCCGAGGCCCGGATCGACGCCACACTGATCAAGCGTCTCGACGGTTCGCGCTGGCAGGCACTGGTCAAGCCCGCCAAGAAGCTGCAGCAGGGCGATCTCGTCCGGTTCGGCAATGAGGGGCGGGTGTGCCTGCTCGGCAATCTCGATGCCACCGTCGAACACAAGGGCGACGCCGGCGAGATCACGCTGTCGTTCGCCTTCCATGGGCCGACCCTGGACCAGGCCATCGCGGACCTCGGCGCGCCGCCGCTGCCGCCCTATATTGCCTCCAAACGCACGCCCGATGATCGCGATGCCGCCGACTACCAGACCATGTTTGCCGCGAACGAAGGCGCCGTCGCGGCTCCGACCGCGGGTCTGCATTTCACGCCCGCGCTCGAGGCGGCGTTGCGCGTGCGCGGCGTCGGGCTGCACCGGATCACGCTGCATGTCGGCGCCGGCACCTTCCTGCCGGTGAAGGTGGACGACACCGCCGAACACCGCATGCATGCGGAGTGGGGCACGATTTCGCGCGACACCGCCGATGCGCTCAATGCGGCGCGTGCCGCCGGCGGACGCGTTGTGGCTGTTGGCACCACGTCGCTGCGGCTGCTGGAGAGTGCCGCGACCGAAGACGGTCGCATTGCGCCGTTCGCGGACGACACCGCGATCTTCATCACTCCCGGCTACCGCTTTCGGGCAGTCGACGTCTTGATGACGAATTTCCACCTGCCGCGCTCGACCCTTTTCATGCTGGTGTCGGCGTTCTGCGGCCTCGACACCATGAAGCAGGCGTATGCCCACGCCATCGCGGAAGGCTACCGGTTCTATTCCTACGGCGACGCGTCGCTGTTGTTTCGGCCTGCAATCGACGATAAGCGCAACCCATGACAGTCCCCAATCATTTCACGCTGCTGGGTCGCGACGGCGCGGCGCGCACCGGGATACTTGCCACGCCGCATGGCGACGTGCGCACGCCCGCTTTCATGCCGGTCGGCACTCAAGGGGCGATGAAAGGCGTGCACTGGCGCGACGTGCGCGACGCCGGCGCCGACATCGTGCTCGGCAACACCTACCATTTGATGCTGCGGCCGAGCGCCGAGCGCATCGCCGCACTGGGGGGCCTGCAAAAATTCACCGGCTGGGGTGGCCCGATGCTGACCGATTCCGGTGGCTTCCAGGTGATGTCGTTGGCGCAGTTGCGCAAGATCGACGAGCGCGGCGTCACGTTCCGCTCTCACATCGATGGCGCCAAGATCGAGCTCACGCCGGAACGGGCCATCGAGGTGCAGGGACTGTTCGGCTCCGACATCGCCATGCAGCTTGATGAATGCGTGCGGCTGCCGGCCGAGCGCAGCGACATCGACCGGGCCATGCAGCTGTCGATCCGTTGGGCGGAGCGCTGCAAGCGGGCGTTCGAGGGCTCGCCGGCCGGCCGCATGCTGTTCGGTATCGTGCAGGGCGGCGATGTGCCGGAGCTGCGCCGGATCAGTGCCCAGGCGCTGGTCGGGATGGATTTCCATGGCTACGCGATCGGCGGCCTCGCAGTCGGCGAGCCGCAGGAGGTGATGCTGGCTATGATCGAGGCGACGGTGCCTCTGCTGCCCGATGATCGCCCGCGCTATCTGATGGGGGTCGGTACTCCCGACGATATCCTGCAGGCCGTGGCCCGCGGCATCGACATGTTCGACTGCGTGATGCCGACCCGCAACGGCCGCCATGGCGTGGCGTTCACGCGGTTCGGCAGCGTCAACCTGCGCAATGCACGGCATGCCGACGATCCGCGCCCGCTGGACGAGGAAAGCCCCTGGGCGCCTGCGCGCACTTACTCGCGCGCGTACCTGCATCATCTGGTGAAGTCGGGCGAGACGCTGGGGGCAATGCTGCTCTCGGAAATCAATATTGCTTACTACCAGAGTCTCATCGCCGGCATGAGGGATGCGATCGCGCAGGGGCGTTTTGCGGCGTTTGCCGAACGCACGAGCGCTGATTGGGCCCGGGGGGATATCGCTCCGCGCTGAGGTGTTTTTGCGCCGAGCGATCAAAACAAGATGCGTAAAGCGCATCAGTCCGTGGCCAGAGAGCACACGGGCGAAATAATTCGGCAAATTTTTCGTTACTGGTTTCGGTCGCTTAGTTGCAAACGAACTGTGACAGCGCGTGCTTTGTCACAAAGCCATAACCGCAGGTCTCGCAGGTCCAGAGATAACTGACGGTATCTTCCGAAAGGAAGGCCGAGGCCTCAGCGGCGATCATGGAATCCGAGCAGACCGCGCAAGTCGGCAGATCGCGCCCGCGCGGCGCTGGGGTATTTGAAGCAGGGCGCGGCGAGCTAGACGACATGATCTCAGCAATCGCTGGCATCGTGGGTCTCCCTCATGATCTGAGCTTGGGATCATCTTACACAGAAATCCTTGACGATGTCGCAACACAAATACGTAGGTTTCAAGAAATCTGTTTTGCGCTGCAATAGCTTGCTGCACTTTGTCGCGCGCCGAACGGGGCTGGTTTTCATCGCTCCGTGAGGTTTCGGTGAGCCAGCCGGATTCCACTTTGTCAAAAAAGATGCTCTAACTGATGCAAGTCAGCCGTCCTCAAAGACCTCTGCAATTCAAAAGACTTCGGAGACATGCTCATGGAAACGACCCCGAAAACCTCGCATACCCCGGGCCGGGGCCGTGTCTATGACAGCATCAGCGATGCATTTGGCGACACACCGGCGGTGCGGCTGAATAAATTGCCGCAGCAGCATGGGGTGAAAGCGACCATTCTCGCCAAGCTGGAATATTTCAATCCGGCCGCCAGCGTAAAGGACCGCATCGGCTCCGCCATGATCACGGCGATGGAAAAGTCCGGAATCATCAAGCCGGACACCGTGCTGATCGAGCCGACCTCGGGCAACACCGGGATCGCGCTGGCTTTCGTTGCAGCGGCGAAGGGCTACCGGCTGAAGCTGGTGATGCCGGAATCGATGTCGATCGAACGGCGCAAGATGCTGGCCTTCCTGGGCGCGGAAATCGTGCTGACGCCGCCGGCCCAGGGCATGAAGGGGGCTATCGCCAAGGCCGAGGAGCTGCTGCAGACCACGCCGAATGCGGTGATGCCGCAGCAGTTCAAGAACCTGGCCAATCCCGAGGTGCATCGCCGCACCACGGCGGAGGAGATCTGGAACGACACCGGTGGCAACATCGACTACTTCGTTGCCGGCGTTGGCACCGGCGGCACCATCACCGGCGTTGGCCAAGTCCTCAAGCCGCGCAAGCCGTCGCTGCGGATCGTGGCGGTGGAGCCGGAGGAAAGCCCGGTGCTATCCGGTGGCCAGCACACCCCGCACAAGATCCAGGGCATCGGCGCCGGCTTCGTGCCCGACATCCTTGATCGCTCCGTGATCGACGAGATCGTCAAGGTCAACAGCGCCACTGCGCTGGAGACGTCGCGGGCGCTGGCGCGCAACGAGGGCATTCCCGGCGGTATCTCGTCGGGGGCGGCGATTGCCGCTGCGATCGAAATCGGCAAACGGCCAGAAGCCGCCGGCAAGGTGATCCTGGCGATCGTGCCGTCGTTCGCGGAGCGCTATCTGTCGACGGCACTGTTTGAAGGAATCTGATCCCGCCATGACCACCGCAGATGAGCAGCGTCGGATCCTCGACGCTGTCGAGGCCCATTTCGACGACCAGATCGCAACCACGATCAAATTCTCGTCCATCCCCAGCACGCGTGGCGCCGAGGCGCCGTGCCAGGATATGTTCGGCGACCTGCTGCGGACACGTGGCTACGAGGTCGACGACTGGCAAATCGACATCAACGACCTCAAGGATTTGCGCGACTATGGTCCGGTCGAGACCGATTTCTCCAGGGCCCGCACCGTGGTCGGGACCTATCGGCCGCAGGCGGCCCAGGGACAGAAAGCGGGCCACTCGCTGATTCTGCAGGGACATTGCGACGTGGTGCCGGCCGGCCCGCTCGACATGTGGACCTCGCCGCCATTCACGCCCGAGATCAGGGACGGCTGGCTGTATGGCCGTGGAGCCGGCGACATGAAGTCCGGCACCATCGCCGCGCTGTACGCGCTGGATGCGATCCGCCATGCCGGCCTCAAGCCCACGGCGCGCATCCATCTGCAGTCGGTGATCGAGGAGGAGAGCACCGGGCTTGGTGCGCTCTCGACCGTCCAGCGCGGCTATCGCGCCGACGCCTGCCTGATTCCGGAGCCGACCGACGGTCATCTGGTGCGGGCGCAGGTCGGGGTGATCTGGTTTCGCATCAAGGTGAGGGGGCGCCCAGCTCATGTGTTCGAGGCGGGTGTGGGGGCAAACGCCATCAAGGCGGCGACCTACCTGATCGCGGCGCTGGAAGGCCTCGAGGCGGAGTGGAACGCGCGGGCCGTCGGCCACCGCCATTTCAAGGATGTCCACCATCCGCTCAATTTCAACCCCGGTATCATCAAAGGCGGTGATTGGGCCTCCAGCGTGCCGGCCTGGTGCGACGTGGACTGCCGGATCGCGATCCTTCCCGGTTGGAAGCTCGCCGATTGCCAGAAGGAGATCGTCGCCTGTGTCGAGGCGGCGGCGCGCCAGCATCCGTTCCTCGCTAACAACCCGCCGCAGGTCGAATGGTCCGGTTTCATGTCGGAGGGGTTCGAACTCACCGACGCGGCGGACGCGGAAAGCGTGCTGCGCCAGTCCTATGAGACGGTGTATGGCGGACGGCTGGAGGAATGGAGCTTCACCGCCATCACCGACACCCGCTATTACGCGCACCAGGGCATTCCCTGCCTGTGCTTCGGCGCGAAGGCGCAGCGCATGCACGGCTTTGACGAATGCGTCGAACTGGAGTCGCTGAAGAAGACGACGCGGGCGATTGCGCTGTTCGTGGCCGACTGGTGCGGGGTGGAGAAGGCCTAACGATCGAACCCGGCGGCGCGTGCGTTCAAATGGTGCAACGCGTCGACGGTCCATGTGCCACGGCTTTGACATGATTGCCGGGCAGATACGACGTCATCGCTTCCCCACTGATCCCAGCGGATCGGCAACCCAGGAGGGCCGCAAAATGACAGATCTTGCTCGCGCCGCCCTTCGAGGCGTCGCCGACTAGGCTTGTGCGCGTTTGATGGCGCGGCCTTCATGTCGGCGGCGGAACACGCCAATTCCGACCTGAAGGATCACTCCCTTGATCAAACAATATGGCTGGTCCGACCAGCTCAATCAGACCTTCGCGCCGCACGCGGCGCAGGGCTACGTGCCTGGACGTGTGACTGTCCAGCAGCGTGGCCTGTACACCATCGTCACCGACCAGGGCGAACTTCGCGCCCAGCTCTCTGGGCACTTCGTTCGCGAGGCGCAGGATGGTGACTACCCGGTGGTCGGCGACTGGGTGGCTGTCGCGCCGCGCTTCGCCGAGGCTGCGGCGACCATCCATGCGGTTCTGCCACGACGTTCGACCTTCATGCGCAAGGCCGCGGACAGGGTCCAGACCGTCCAGGTCATCGCCGCCAACATCGACATCGCGTTCCTGGTTGCGTCGATGAATGCGGACTTCAACGTGCGCCGGCTCGAACGCTATCTCGCCGCTGCCTGGCAGAGTGGGGCGCAGCCGGTTGTCGTCCTGACCAAGGCAGATCTGTCCGAGGACGCCGCCGTGTTCGTCGCCCAGGCTGATGCTGTCGCCTTCGGCTCACCAGTACTCGCGGTGTCAGCGAAAACCGGGGAGGGGATGTCGGTTCTGGCCACCTATCTGAGACCGGGCGAAACCTGTGTACTGGTCGGTTCGTCAGGGGCCGGCAAATCCACACTGGTGAATGCGCTGGCCGGTGTCGATCGCATGGCGACGTCAGCAATCCGCGAGGGTGATGCGCGCGGCCGCCACACCACCAGTCATCGCGAACTCGTGCTGCTGCCGGGCGGCACGCTGATCCTCGATACGCCGGGCATGCGCGAACTGGGCCTGCTGGATGCTGACGAGGGGCTCGACGCCGCCTTTGACGATATCGAGACCCTGGCGCAGGGCTGCCGCTTCCGCGACTGCGGTCACGGCAACGAACCGGGATGTGCCGTCCGCGAAGCCCTGGAATCCGGCGCCCTAGCGGTCGACCGCTGGCAAAGTTTCCAGAAACTGCAGCGAGAACTGGCGCACGTTGATCGCAAGGATGATCGCGTCGCCCGCCAGGCCGAGCGCAAGCGCGTGATAGCTCTCAACAAGGCGCTGCGCGTCGCCAAGAAAATCAAGGAGAAGCCGGAGTGATCCGGCTTCGACCGAGCGCGCCGGATCGCGAAGTCAGCGTTGGGTGGTGCTGAACATCGGTGAGTAGTCGGGCTGCGTGGTCACCACGCCGACCGGCATCACCGGTTGCGTGCTCAGCAGTTCAATGCGGAACTGGCCGACGATCTTGGCCAGCGCCAGCGTGGATTCCACCAGCGCAAAATGCGCTCCGATGCACACCCGCGGACCGACGCCGAACGGCAGGTAGGCAAAGCGATCCGGTGCCGTGCCGGACAGAAAGCGCTGCGGGATGAATGCGTCGGGATTGTCCCACAGCTTTTGATGACGATGCAGCAGCCATGGCGCGATAAAAATGGCGTCGCCTTTCTTCACCGCCTTGCCGTCGATCACGTCCGGTCCAGACGCGGACCGCGCGATCAGGTAGGCCGGAGGATAGAGCCGCATGGTTTCGTCCAGCACGGCGCGGGTGAATTTGAGCTGTTCGATCTCAGGCTCGCCGCCGGCCGTACGTGCGGCGCGGGCTTCGCGCGCCACCTCGTCCTGTGACGCGGGATCCTGCGCCAGCAGATACAGCGACCAGAACAGCGCGGTGGCCGTGGTTTCGTGGCCGGCGAGAATCATGGTTGCGACCTGATCGATCAGGTTATCGTCGGAGAATGCCTGGCCGGTTTCCGGGTCGCTTGCCCCGACCATCAGGTCGAACAGATCGCGCGGGGCGGCGTCTGGTTTGGCCGTGGCGCGGCGCTCGACGATCAGCTTGCGTACGAAGGACGTCCAGCGGCGACGGAAGAACCGGCGCTGAATGTCCTGGAAGGTCGGCCAGCCCAACGGCAGCAGCAGGTCGAACAGACGTGGGCGGGCGAGATTGGCGGAATATTCGATCACGAAATTGCGCAGCGCGGTGCCGTGCTCGGTCATGCCGAATGAGAACATGGTGCGCCCGGCGATCTCCAGCGTCATGCGCTGCATCGCTTCGCGCAGGTCGATCGGCTGGCCCTGCTGGCCGGCCAATTCCTGGATCGTTTCATTGGTGACGTCGAGCATGTGCGGCACCAGCGTGTTGACCGCGCGCGGCGTGAACGCCGGCGCCAGCGTGCGCCTTTGGTGCTTCCAGGTCTTGCCTTCCGCCAGCAGCAGCCCTTCGCCGAGCATTGGCTGCAGCACCCGAATGCCGGCCGGAGTTCTGCGGTAGTTCTCGTAGTTGTCGATCAGGACGTGGCGGATCCAGGCGGGACTGTTGAGGGTGAAGCTGCTGCGGCCAAAAAAGCTGCCCTGCAGCATATCCTCCTGGTAGGCGCGCTCGCTCCAGGTGGCGATGCCATTGGTGCGCATCGTGGTCAGGCGGCGCAAGGTCGACATGGTCTGCGGCGCGAGAGGCGGGCGCGGCGGGACCAGCGGCGTCCGCGCAGCCGGCGTCTTCTGAATTTCGGCAAGCACGTCGGCAGGATCGTCGACAAGGCTCATGGAGGGCTCCGGATCCTGGCAGGCGCTGGCCCACCATTCGGGATCATATCGGGCGGAGGATCGGAGCCAAGGGCGGCTTTTCAAAGACGTTTGGGCCGTCAATAAAAGAACGGCCGGCCCTCAGGGCCGGCCGATCATCCTGAGAATTTCCGGAAATCGCCGGGAGGGGCGCGATCAACGCATCCCGAGCCGTTGGCGTCCGCTCAGCAGATCGCTGTAGTACTTGAACACCGCGCCCCACATCGCCTGGCTGCTGCGGAACATCTCCCGCATCAGGTCGGTAGCGAGGAACACATTGGTGCCGGCGCTGCCGCGCCAAGCCGCCGGCAGCTTCGGTGCAGCAGGCTTGAACGGAACAACATTCGTGGCCTTCGGGTTGCTGCGCTTCAGGTCGATCGTGCCGGTCGCTTCGCCGCGGCGGAACGTTAGGTGGGCGCCGAACTTCTGCGCCAGCGCCTTCATCGGCTCGTTCTGGCCGCCGGTGGTGATCCGCAGGCTTGCATAACCCTTGCGCTCGGCCTCCTGCAGCAACTGTTCGAACAGCGCGCTACCGACGCCTTGGCGGCGGACGCGGCTTTCGACGCTGAAGGCGATTTCGGGAACCGCATCGGCCGAACGCTCGGGCGCATGCAGTTCTGCCGCGCCTCGCACCACACCATCCTGGATGTAGGCGATCACGATCGTGCCGTCCTCGAAGCAGCGTGCGGCGTAGGTCTTCAGAAATTCTTCGCTGATGCCGCCGTTGAAACGGTCGCGGCGGCTGGCCGGCTCCAGGCGCAACAGGTGGTCGCGCAACAGGTGCTGTTCATTGGCCTTCAACGTCCGGATGAAGCCCGTCCCCGACGTCGATCGGAGTGTTGCAACATCGCTCATAACAATTCTCCTCATGGTTGCCCGTGAGGACGTCTCGAATCCCTAGGTCTGGTATATGGTGCACCGCACCAATTAATTCAAGGGATGAATGTCGAGTTTTAAGTATTTTTTACTTAAATAAAATCAATTATTTATGCTTGATGAGGTGCCGATCTGAAGGCCGCCGCCGACGCGTACGCAGCTGGATGAGCCTTCGACTGCAGCGAAGCCGGGACCAAACTCCGAACAGGGATTCGCTTTTGATGTCGCCTTGAGAGGGGCTGACCGTGCCGGCTGTGCCTGGGTGGCGGGGCGCGCATTGCCGATGGCGCTGTCACCGGCATAAGCCAGCGACGACGACGCGAGCAGGACAAGAGGGAGCGCGAAGCGGGCTTTGCTCATGCTCGCTGTGTCGCGCAGTTGAACGACGAAAACAAGGCGGCGCTCAAACCAGCGCCGGTTCGGCGATGGCGCCGGCGACCCTGACCCGCACCCGCAGCGCGTTGCCGGGCAGGTAGGCGATCGGCATGTCTTCGACATCGATGGTCTTGAGGCTGACACGCGCGGCACCGGCCTGAACCGCGCGATCCTCGGCAATGCTGCGCGCTGCGGCGATCGCCTCGTTGCGGGAGAGCTCGCGGAACACCTGGTCGGCTTCGCCGCTGACCTGGGCGATGGCGGCCCCGACCGCATTGGCGCAGTCGCCGTGCGGCACGCGCACGATCTCGGACACGCCAGGCAGGCGCTCGGGCACCAGGAAGGCGCCGCCGCCGACCGCGAGCAGCGGCACGTCTCCGGCCTCCGTCTTCATGCGGTCGATGGTCTCCTCGAGCTTGCGCTTGGCGTCGGCGAGCGCCGCGTCGATCAGTGTGCCGGGCAGGGAAGCCACGCGTGACCGGTCACCGACATCGACAAGGCCGGCGGCCACCGCGATGTCGGTTGCGGTGACGCGCGTGCCACCGAACACCAGCGCCTCGGATGTCAGCCGGTAGCCGACACTGAGCGGACCGACGCGGATCGGCGTGCCCTCGACATGGCTGCCGCCGCCGAGGCCGATGGAGAGCAGGTCGGGCATGCGGAACAGCGTGCGCACGCCGCCGACCTCGACCACCGCATTGGCTTCACGCGGGAAACCGTGACGGAGCTGGCCGATATCACTGGTGGTGCCGCCGACATCCACCACCATGGCATCAGCGAGGCCGGAGAGGTGCGCGGCGCCGCGCATCGAGTTGGTGGCGCCGGACGCAAAGCTCATCACCGGGAACGCAGTCGCGATCTCCGCCTGCATCACCGTGCCGTCGTTCTGGGTGAGAAACAGCGGCGCGTCGAGGCCGCTGTCGGCGATCGCCTTGCGAAAGGCGGCCACTGTGGTGACGGCAAGGTCGTTGAGCGCAGCGTTGAGCAGCGCCGCGTTCTCGCGCTCCAGCAGGCCGATGCGGCCGAGATCATGCGACAGCGTCACCGCCGCATCCGGACAGATGTCGGCGAGAATTTCGCGCGCAGTGGTTTCGCAGCTGGGATCGAGCGGCGAGAAGCTGGAACAGACCGCGACGGAGTGAAGACCCTTGTCCTTGATCCGGCGCGCCGCAGCTTTCAGCCCGGCGGTGTCGAGCGGCATGAACGGACGCCCGTCGTAATCGTGACCGCCTTCGAGCATGAAGATGTCGCCGCTGACCATGGCTGCCAGGTCCGCAGGCCAGTCGCAGAACGGCGGCAGCGACGCGCTGGCCGGCAAGCCGATGCGGATGGCGGCGACTTTCTGCAGATGGCGGCGCTGCACCACGGCATTGATGAAATGCGTGGTGCCGATGACCACGGCCTCGACCGGGATCGCTGCTGCCGGATTGGCGCGCAGAGCCTTCAGTGCGTCGAGAATGCCGGAGGTGATGTCGGCCGTGGTCGGCCGCTTGACCGAGTGGACGACTTTTTCGTCGACAAGCAGGACGGCATCCGTGTTGGTGCCGCCGACGTCGATGCCGATGCGCTTCATCAATCAGGCTCCTGCCTCAGTCGGGGAGAACAGCGAACGAAAATCGAGGTCGTAGCCGAAGGCGCGGGGACCGACGAATTCGAGACCGCGGGCGCTGGTGAGCACCGTCGGCGCAGGCAGCGCCACAACGGTGACGCGCTGGCCGTAGCGCACGGTCTCGGTGCCCACCGCATGGCCGTTGACGCTGTCCAGCACGCAGATCAGATCGGGGCACATCGCAATCGCTTCGCCATTGCGCCAGGCCACCACCCATTCGTTCTGGAACGAGAGCTTGAGCCTGTCGCCGCGATCGCCGTCGCTGCCCTCGATGGTCGCCGAGCCGCGCAAAAATCCTTCCGTCGTCCGCCGCTCGACGTCGACGATCTTGCCGGTGAACAGCTGCTTGCCGCCTTCGCTAGCGAGCATGGCGGCAATCGGATCCTCGTGCCGGCGGTTCGCGCCCTCGACCACGCGCCCGATGCGGATGGCGGCGGTGGTGGTGAAGTGGATGCCCCAGTCCTTGACCTCGCGGCCGGTGCGAGGCGCCTTGCTGGTCGAAGCGATGGAGCCCATCTCGACGCAGATCTTGCGGCTTGCCCGCTCCATCCATTTCCAGCTCGGGACCTTGGTCACCACGGCCTCGATGCCGCGCGGATCATAGAGCGTGCAGGGATAGGGGCGCAGGCCGCCGATCGCCACCGAGGTCATCTGCGCCTCGGGGAAAGCGCGGCCCATGCAGTCGGCATCGACCACTGGTATGCCGAGATGGGCGGCTGCCATCAGCGCTTGCATGCCGTTGCCGCCGCCGATTTCCACCGACATCACGGCTCTGAATTTGATATTGTTGAGCTCTTCCTGCATGCGCACCGCACGCGCGATGCTGCGGCTGTCGGCCAGGCGTTCCTGGCCGACCAGCGGCGCGCCCATGTTGGAGACCACGGCGACCCAATCGTCGTCGTCGAGATCGAGTGGCGACATCAGTTGCACGCGATGGCCGTCGGCATAGAGCCGGCGCAGATTGAGCAGGCCCAGATAGGGACTGCCGCCGCCGCCGGTGCCCAGGATCCAGGCCCCGACCGCCAGCGCCTCGATCTCCTCAAGGCTGATGTCCTTCAACTGGCGTTCGCTCACGACACCAGCTCCTCGACCACGCGAGCGGCCGCGGCGATCGCCAGGATCACAGGTCCGCCGTAGCTCAGCCGCACCCGTGCCTTGTTGGTGCTGGTGTAGCCCATGCAATCCATCACCAGGAGGTCCGGCGCGAGCGCCGCCATCGCCTTCGCCGCCTCATCGACCTTGGCGTCAGACGAGCCCGGTCGCAGCGTGACGCCCAGGACCTCGACACCCGCGCGCTGCCATTTTTTCGCGATCAGCGCCGTCTGCTCCGGCAGTGGCGAGAACACGCCGAGCCGCCCCTTCGGCAGCACGGCCTCGACCATGTTGTGCAGCACCGCGGAGGGCAGGATCACCAAGCCTTCGGGCGAGAGGTTCGGAAACTTTCCGGTGCAGGCGAGCAGCGCGACGCCGACGCCCTCGCTGCGGAAGCGGGCGAGTTGCACATCGGCGCGCTTCTCGACCTCCTTCTTGCTGATGACGACGCCGTCTCCGTTCGGCAGCAGGGTGAACAGCGCGTCATAACCATCCGCCGGCGGGATGGCATCGATTTCAGCGCGGGTCATGCCGTCGAGCGCGCCGCGCAGGTCGATGTCCATGCCGGACGACAGCACGGCGGAGATTTCGGCCGCGACGGAGGGTCTTGGGCTTTGGCCGATCACGACTACGCCCATGCGCCCCGGAATTCGGCCCTGCGGAGTTTGCTGTGTCATTGTCGTCAGTCCTTCAGGATCACGAGATCGGTTGCGTCCCAGGCGAGCGCGACGGCATCCCCGGGGTTGAACATTTGGCCGGCGCCACTGTTGGGCTGCTGCGCCAGGATTTGCCGTCCGCCAGCGAGTTCGATCCGATAGAGCACCGCGCCGCCGAGAAAATTGGTGCTCTCGATGGATCCTTGCGCGCAGGGCTCCGTGATCTCGCTGCGGGCCGCAAGCCGGATCTTTTCGGGCCGCAGCGCCACGGAGAGTAGGCCGGTGACAGCCTCGTCGTGGGCTGCCGGCAGCTTCAAAGTGAGACCGTCGCCAACTGCGAGCGCGGTCCCGGTGGCGGTCGCAACGCGCTCGCCACGAAAAAGATTGGTGTCGCCGATGAAGTCGGCGACAAAGCGGGTGGCGGGCCGATCGTAGATCTCGATGGGCGTGCCGACCTGCTCGACTTTGCCGCCGTTCATGACGGCGATGCGATCGGACATCGCCAGCGCCTCTTCCTGGTCGTGGGTGACGAACACCAGAGTGACGCCGAGTCGTTTCTGCAATTGCTTCAGTTCGAACTGCATCTGCTGGCGTAATTTCTTGTCGAGCGCGCCGAGCGGTTCGTCGCACAGCAGTACCCGCGGTTCGATGACGATGGCGCGCGCCAGCGCCACGCGCTGCTGCTGCCCGCCGGAGAGCTGGCCGGGACGGCGGTCCTCCAGACCGATCAGCTCGACCATGGCGAGCGCGTCTCTGACCTTTGTTGCGATCTCCGCCTTGTCGACCCCGCGCATGCGCAGGCCGAAGGCGACATTCTCCGCCACGGTGCGATGCGGGAACAACGCGTAGTTCTGGAACACCATGGCCATGTCGCGCTTGTGCGCCGGAACGTGGGTGATGTCGGCGCCGCCGACATGGATCGAACCTTCGCTCGGCGTCTCGAAGCCGGCGATCATCCGCAGCGTGGTCGTCTTGCCGCAGCCGGACGGGCCGAGCAGGGAGAAGAATTCGCCCTGCCGGATCTTCATCGCGACGGCATCCACCGCGCGCACGCCGCCGTCATAGACCTTGCTGACGCCGGCGATCTCGATCGAGGCGCTCATGCCCGAAAGATCCGGTTCACGCGGGCGTCAATCTCGTCCTTGCGGGCATTGTACCATTTCCAGTCGACCTGAATCAGCTTGGCGACCTTCTCGGGCGTGGTCAGCAGCTTGGCGTCATACCTGGCATCAAGCTTGACGGTCTTGTTGGCCGGCGAATACCAGACCGTCTCGGCGAGTCTCTTCTGCACCGGCGCGCTGAGCATGTAATTCACATAAGCGTTGGCGAGCTCTTTCATCTTGCTGCCGGGCGTGATGGTCAGCACTTGTTCGAGCGAGAGCACACCCTCGGCCGGTGTGATGAAATCGATAGGCTGGTTGTCGCCGTCATAGCGGTAGATTCCGGAATCGTGGATGACGCCCATCCCGACTTCGCCGGACAGGAACATCTTTTCCATCGCGCCGGTGAAGTCGACGAGCTTGATCGGCTTGAGCTTCTCCAGGGCCGCATAGGCTGCGTCGAGGTCCATCTGGCCCTTGCCGTAGAGCGTGCCGCACATCATCAGGAAGGCCTGACCCAGGCTGTTGACCGGGATGACATAGCCGCCGCGCACGCCGTTGTACTTGGTCTCCCACAGCTCTTTCCAGGAACTGATGCCGGAATAGCCCTTGTCGGTGCGGATGCCGAGGCCGATGGCGCTGGTGAAGATCGAGACGCCGACGATCTTGTCACTGATGGCGTAGGGATAGACATCGGCAAGATTTGGCACGAGCCTGGCGTCGATCCTGGGTTCGACGATGCCCATCTCGGCCGCCGCCCATTGTTCGTTCGAATTGGTGTGCAGCACGTCGTAGACTGGCGCTGAGCGCGAGCTTGCTTGCAGCTTCGGCATGAACGGGAATGCCGTATCGATCTGTAGCTTGCACTTGAATTCCTTCTCGAATGCCGGGCCGACCTCGGAGGCCATGATCTGTCCCCATTTGCCGCCCCAGCCGGTGATGCGCAGGGTGGTTTCCTGGGCGCGCGCCACGTAAGGCGCGGCGATCAAACCGACGCCCAGCGAAGCGCCGGCGGCGAGGACGTGGCGGCGGCTCAACATCGACGGGGCAGACGTCGGTGACGCAGATTGTGATGAGATCGGTGTCGAAGGCTTTGTCATGTCTCGAGATCTCCCTGTTGGGCTGTCGTTAGAGCTTGACGTAGGTGCGCAGGCCGACGGTGCGGTCGAGCCCGACCACGACCACGAAGGCGAGCAGGATGGAGACCACCGACGCGGCGCCGATCGTCCCGTCCAGGTCATATTTCAGGTAGTTGAACAGCGTGATTGGCAAGGTCTCATCGCCGGGGCTGACCAGGAAGAGCGAGACCGGAAACTGGTCGAATGAGACGATGAAGGCGAAGATGGCGCCGGCCAGCACGCCGGGCTTCACCAGCGGCAGTGTTACCTCGAAGAACGTACGCACCGGGCCGGCCCCGAGATTGCGTGCCGCTTCTTCCAGCCGCATGTCGAAGTTGTGCAGCACCGCCAGCGTCGTGCGCACCACGTAGGGAATCGTCACCAGGGTGTGGCCGGCGACCAGCCCCCATAGCGGGCGGCCGACATCGAGCAGCACGTAGGATTGAAACAGCGCAAGGCCGGTGAGGATCGCCGGCAGCATCAAGGGCGAAAGCATGGTCGCCACGATAAAGCGCGCACCCGGCAAGTTGCCGCGCGCGATCGCAAGCGCTGCCGAAGCACCGAGCACGGTGGCGCAGACGGTGGTGATCCCTGCGACCTCGAGGCTTAGCCGCAGCGCATGCATGAATTCGCGCGAGGCGAAGAATTTTTCGAACCAGCGAAGTGAGATGCCGACCGGAGGAAACTGGATGAAGGGTGTAGGATTGAGCGCGAATACGAAGATGATGGCGATCGGCGCCAGCAGGAAGGTGAGCACCGCGATATTCGCAGCAAGGTAGAGCGGACGACCGAGGCGGGGCGGAGCGGAGGGTGTCAAGACGTCGCTCCTATTGTAGGTCGCCCTGGCCCGAAACCAGGCCGAGGATGTGGTTGTAGGCGACGACCAGGGCGAGCGAGATCACCAGCAGCACCATGCCCAGTGCTGCGGCGAAGCCGATGTTGAAGTTCGCCGAAATCTGCTGGTAGATCAGGATCGGCAGAGTCATGATCTGGAAGCCGCCCATCAGGATCGGGGTGACGTAGGCGCTGATCGCGAGCGCAAACACCAGCAGCGAGCCGGCCAGGATACCGGGCAGGCTGAGCGGCAGAGTGACTTCCCAGAAAGCGCGCAACGGGCTGGCGCCGAGGTTCTCGGCAGCCTGCTCCAGGCGCTCGTCGATGCGCCCGATCACGCCGGTCAAGGTCAGCACCATGAACGGCACGTAGATGTGGACCAGACCTATGATGATGCCGGTCTCGTTGTACATCAGATGCAGCGGCTGCGAGGTCAGCCCGATCGACAAGAGCGTCTGGTTGATCACGCCTTTGTCCGACAGCAGCGTCATCCAGGCGAAGGTGCGCACCACGATGCCGGTCAGCATCGGCGCCAGCACCGCCATCAGCAGCAGTGCGTGGCCGGTCCGGCTCTTGATGCGCGCCATCCAGTGCGCGAGCGGATAGCCGATCAGAAGCGCCGCCGCCGTGGTCCAGAGCCCGATGCGAATCGTGGTCCAGATCACCTCGAAATGGTAGGGATCATCGAGAATGCGCTGATAGTGGCGCAGTGTGAAGGTGACGTTGGGAGCCACAACCGGATTGCCGGTGAGGCAACTCATCACCGCCATCAATCCGATCGGCAGGACGAAGAAGACCGCGAACAACAGCGCGCTGGGCAGGACGAAGAGGGCCATGCCGTTGGGGCGGGACGCGGCTGTGTTCATCGTCCGATCGCTCCGCTGCGGGGCGGTCCGTCATATCCAAGCAACGGATCGCCGGTGAGGCGGCCGAGCTTCGCCGCCATCGCGGCCAGTTCCTTGCGCACCTGGGCCCGCTCATTGGCCGTCGTCGCTTGCACCGAATAAGAAATGGCGATGCCGATCAGTTCACCGGTTTCACCGCTGGCGAGCGCAAAGCCTTGCGAGCCGACGCCTTCGATGGATTCATCGGCGGCGTCGGACACGCCGGTGCGCCGGATTTCGTTCAGCCGCGCCATCAGCTCAGCGAAGGTCTGTGGCGAGTTGTGCGGCAGCTTCGGATAGGGCGTCGGCACGCGGGCGCGAATGTCTGTGTCGCTCAGCCGCGCGAGCATCGCCCGCCCGTTCGATGTCATGAGCGCCGGCGTCCGCTGTCCCGGCGGATTGACCACGCGCAGCGGGTTCGATCCCGGTGCGATGCGCAGCACGACCTGCTCGAAGCCGTCCAGCACGGCAATGTAACCCGTGTGTCCGGTGCGCGCGCAGACGTCGCGCAATTCGCGTTCCGCAAGCTCAAGCAGATCGTCATGGGCGCGGTGGAGCCGCCCGAGTTCGAAGGTCAGGAGGCCCGGCCGATAGCGGCGCGTATGCGGATCTTGTTCGAGCAGGCCGCAATCGCGCAGCGAACGAAGCAGTCGCGACGTCGAACTCTTCGGTTTGCCGGTCAGCGCCATCACGTCCGCGAACGACAGATCGGGGCGTGCGGCCGAGAAGCAGCGCAGGATGTCGATCGCGTTGGTCAAGGCGCTCATGGGAAGATCGTTGCCGTGCCAAGTTCCAAAATTTGGAACTATGTTCTTAATTATGAGCCTGCCCATCAGGGGCGTCAATCGGATTTGCCTCAATGATAAGCAAATCAGCAATTGCCCAGTTCGTGGGCTGGCGGGATGAAGTGACGGCCTGCAGATTGGAGTCCGCCCAGGTCGCTGTTGCGCTTACGCGTCGCGTCCTGAAAGCAGTCGCCATCGCCAACAGTGCGGCGCGCGGCATTGCCGGTTTCCGCGGAAATCTTCGTTCAGCCGGGGTTTGTTCGTTTTTCTGATGCCGATGGCAGGCTACAAGGGAGCGGGCGAATCCACCGACGGTTCGCCGCAGCAGCAGGAAGTCCGGATGTCCAAGCAAGCGATGCGTGAAGAAGCCGAGCGGCTGATGCGCGAGGCGATGGAACGCAAGTCTGTTGTCGTGAAGCAGGGCAACACGCGCATCGAGACCAAGTGCGGCAAATGCGGCGCGCCCAACCGAGTCTCCGCAGCCAAAGGCGAGACACGCGTGACCTTCACCTGCAAGGAATGCGGACACAAGCAGACGACGCTTTAAGAATTTTGCGTCTTGATTTTCTGGTTGCCGCGCGCGCCTGCGTTTAACGCTAAACTATTTTGAAAATTGAACATTCGAGATTCGCGAACGCTGCATTTGCGATCGATGAGGTCGGTCGCGCATAATCTGGCGATGACGTTTGACGGATTAAGGGGGCAACCTTGTGCAAAGGCGGGAGAGGCGCCAGCGGCGATAGCAAAAAAATTCATTTTCAAATCCTCCAAAAAACAACTAATAGTTGAGTGCCTGTTTGAGGTTTTGTAAACGATAACTCCTGCGGTGAAATCTCAATCGGCCGCTGGATACCACTCGCCGGTTGGTGTCCGGCCAAGCGCGGCAATTGCTCCTGTCCCCATCTGGCGAAGGAATAAAAACTCTTCCTTTCTTTCTTTGTTTGTGAACGCCCAAAAAGTTTGGAGTTAGAGCAGCCGCGGCGCAAACAGGCCCACGTGGATTGTTCGCGCGTTTCTTCAAGCCGTGAGATTCACAAAATGAAAAAAAACTCTGATTTCATGAACCGACTGATCACTGCCAGCACAGGCGCTGCTAAATCCTCTGCAGCGTCCAAGAATATCGCCGCAACTTTCTCAGCCCTCGATTACCACTCCGTGTTCGATATCATTCGCGGCCCCAAGAATCGGTTCGTGTCGCAGGCGCGCGCGCACGCCAAAACCGATGGTGTGGCGTGGGATGTGGTGTACGACAACGCCGTCTGTTACGCGCTTCAGCTGCATCGCGAGTTTCTGGAAAAAGAACTGCGCAGCCCGACGCCGGTGCGGGCCCGGCCGCGCAGCGGTTTGCGGGGGCTGGTGGACAACGCGCCGGATTACCCGAGCCTGTTCAATGAAAACTGGGATCGCTTTTGCAAGGCTGGCGCTTTCGAATCGCGCTCCGGTCCTGCCGCGTATCTGGCCGATCTGTATCGGGAAGCCACGGAGGTTTTCGAGAAGCTGGAATCGCAGGGGGCTTCGGAGCGACCCCGTATTCTGCTGGAGAAGCGTCGGGCGGATCTGGCCAAACTGATCGTCGACGAAGCCAGCATGAACCAGCGTCTGTCGATGCTGACACTGGTCAATGAAATTCTGATCAACGCCATTCAGGATTACCGCGAGCGGACGGAGCAGGGCACCTCCAAATCCCTGTATCAGGTATTTGCCGAAAAAGCCTATCCCCTGAATTTTCCGTATAACTTTTACCATCATCAGGTGGTCCTGGGGCTGGGGCGGAAACAGGTGCTGTTGGGCAGTCTGATGCTCAATACGCTGCCGGCGATCGATCTCCTGCCCAAGCCACAACGTCCCAGTACGGAAGTATTCAACCTCATGCTGATGATGACTGCGTTGAGTGCGGAGCAACAGGCGTCGCTGACACAGCCACATGCCTTTGCGATGTTCAATGTCACACTGGGAGAAATCAATGATACCGGCGGCTGGTATGCGCCGGTGACATCAAAACAAACATTATTTATTCCTCATCACAGCGCGGCCAATATTGGCTTCACGGTACTGGCCGAGCAGGCGGAAGGCCCTACCCAGCCGCACTATAGCGATACAGCCCATGGTCCGACCCTCTTCAAGCTACGATCAAACGAACTTACGCTGCGCGGCCAAAGCGTCCTGACCGGAGGGCTTAAAAGAGTCATGAGACGGTCGCAGGGTGGTCAACAGTTTTTCTTGACCTGCAAAGCTGACGAGGACATTCCGGCCGAGCCTTGTTCCGCTCGTTTTACGATATTGCCTTGGCGCTGGCCCGTCCAAGCGGAGCCCGCTATCCCAATGCCAGCGTGGGCTTTGGACGTGACGGTGCATATTGATGAGAACAATCGCGATAATTTCGCGCTGACCGAGGAGCAGTCGGAATTCATGCGGCAGCACTATGGTGTTGCGCTTCAGAGCGGGCGCGATGCGGCCTTGGCGCCTATCCCCGAGCTGCTGAAACGAACCGGGTTGAACAGCGAGCAGTTGGACCAATTGCTCGCTCGTGGCAAGTTTGCGCCGGTGATTTCCCCCAATTTCCTTCCTGGAGACGCACTGCTTACGGATTTTCCGGATGCCTTGTCCGCTCCCTATCAGTACGGGGCGGTCTATCTCAATGGCGGGTTTCCCGAGGCCATGGATATTGAAAACGTATCCTTCGATAGCGACCGGCCGGCGTGGCAGCTTGTTCACCATTCCCCTGATCGCTTCGATTGCCTCCAGCGTATGGTTCGTTTGCAGCGTTGGCTGGACCTGCCATTTTCTGACATCGACAGTTTGATCGCCGCCAGTTTTCACGCCGAGGAAATTCCCCAGGGCGCGTATAAGATCACACGCAACACACTACGCAGTTTCGGTGTGTTCCGCGAATTCCAGCAAAAGTATGGTATCGAAATCGGCGACTTTTGCGCGTTGCTGAACCACATCGCCATCCATGGGGTCGGCAATAAAACGCCGCTGTTTGACCGAATTTTCAATACACCTCAACTGTTCGACCAGCCCCTCATTCTGGATAACTCGCCCTTCAGTGGCAGTGTCGAGCCGCCGGCGGTTCTGGTCGACATGCAGACCTGGGCCGCAAGCGAAGCAGGGACGGCCAAAAAATCGAAAAGCAAAGCCGACGGTATCGGCAAAAGCCCCGAGCAGCGCGCCGCCGCCGCACAGAGGATCGTCAAGCAGTTGTGTCACGGCCTGGGCTTGCAGGCGACGGCGGAATCCTACGGCCGGGTCGCCGCGGAAACCCAGAGACTCTATAAAAAGCTGGAGTTGAATCTGGATGTGGTTTCTTCCCTGTATCGACAGGCGCGTCTGGCCAAGCTGTTTGGATTGAAAGTTGGAGAGCTGCTCGATTTGCTGAATCTGCTGGGCGGCCCTGATTATGTCGACGGGATCGTCAAACCTCGGCTCGTCGCATCGGAAGACGTGCAGGACACGCTCTACATCCTGCTGGAAATTGACACCGCGGTGCGCTGGTTGAAAGAGAGCAAGTTGTCGGTGGCCGCATTGCGCGAAGTGCTGGGCCTCGATGGCGGTGGACTGATTGACCCTGCCGGCACGGCACAGTTCATTCAGACGTTGGCACAGAACATCAAGCCGACACTCGTGACCAAGCAAACTTTCCAGCATTCCGGTCTTCCTACAGACATTGATTGGATGGAATTATTGAGCACCGGCGGGGAGCCGATCCTCGATCATTATGGTCTGGTGATTTCCCTGCCGTTGTCCTCGGAAGAAACCATCACGGAGCAACTGAAAGAGAAGGTGGAGGAATTATCCCTGCCGGAGCAGGACCGGGAGCGCGCCGTATCGATTCTGGTTTCGCTGCTGCACACCGCGCTGCTGGCCCAGGAAAATCAGTTTGCCGCCAGTTTGAATCAGGCGTTCCGCTTGCCGCTCGATCTGGCGAGGCTGGTGGTGCCATGGGCGGGCAGGCCCATCAGTGAGTGGTTGCATCAAACGCTGAACATTGCCGACGCTACGCCGGACGACATTCCCGATGAGTATAACGCCGGCCTTTACAGTGTCGCTCGTCACACCAGCCTGGCGATCACCTACAAATTCAGCGCGCCGATGCTGCGTCTGTTCCTGAGCCGCAGCGGCTGCTTCGGCCTCGAATCCCCCCGGCTCAACATGCACAGCCTCTATCTGCTGACTCGTTATGTCGCCTGGCGCGATGCGGCCAACGTGCCGGAAGAGGAATTGCTGTCCTACCTCGAAACATTCAATCCCACAAAGAACGAAGATGCCGAATCTGCGTGGAAAACCCTGGCGCGTCTGCTCGGCTGGACGACGGAAGCGGTGAAAGCGGCCGGCGCGGCACTGGACATCGAAGACAGTGTGCCGCGCACGATGGCGCAGATCGACCGGGTGATGCGCATGCAGGCGCTATCGATACAAACCGGGTTGCCCGCCGGCGATCTGAATCTGCTGATGCACTTGTCGCCGGAAAGTGACTTTGCCGATTGGCAGCGGGCCGGCGAATCCGTGATGGCGTCGCTGGCGCACTAACCGGCTTCAATTTTTCGCGAACGACTCTCGGGTCGTTCTCCGTGATCGTTTTCGCAAGGAGCAGAGGCGATGACCGCATCCATCCAGGACACTCTGAACACGACGCTTCGCGATGCCTGTCTGGCGATGTATCTCGACGAGGTCGTGACCAATGACCCGACCCTCGCCGAGCTTGGGCTCACCGGGCAGCTGAAAACACCCGAGGATTTGTACGCGTTTTTCCTGATCGACCCGCTGGTGGAGCCGGCGGTGGAAACCAGTCGGGGCGCGCAGGCGGTCAGCAGCCTGCAGCAGTACATCAACGGCATCATCATGGGCGTCGAGCCCGGTTACAACATTCCCATTCAGCCGCAACAGCTGCAGGACTGGGATGAAATGAATTACCGGTATCCGCTGTGGGCGGCGAACAAGATGCTGGAATCCTACCCTGAGGCCTATATCGACCCGACCCTGCGCTGGGGCAAGTCCGGCTACTTCCGCGAGCTGGAGCAGACCATTAATCAAACCAAGATCAACGCGGACACCGTGGGCGACGCGGTGCTCAATTATCTGTCGCGTTTCGAAAGCGTGGCCAATCTCAAGATCATCAACGGCTATATCACCAGCCACGATATGGGCGAGTGCGTGTGGTATTTCATCGGCAAGCCGCGCACGGAAATGAGCCAGTATTACTGGCGTTCGGTGGATATGCGGCGCCATGCCGATGGTTCGCAAACGCTGGCACCCGGCGCCTGGAGCGATTGGGAGGAAGTGGAGCTGCCGGTGGTCGACGGCGCGCGGGTGGAGGAGGACAGTATTCGCCCGGTGTTCTTCAACAACCGTCTGTATGTGGTGTGGGCGGAGCAGTTGGAGGTGACTGAAGACACGCAGGATTCACTGAAGGTGCCGCCACAGACAGACTTTCCTTCCGAGGTTGAGTATGGGCGGCTCGGCGAGACACTGTTATCGCTGAAGATGATTTACCGTCGTTATGACGGTACGTGGAGTACGCCGTTTACCTATGCGGAACATTGGCTGCCGGTGGATCGGAATGCGTTGCCGGGGCCGCTGCATACGATTGCGTTTTATGATGTGAGCACTGTTCCTGAGCGATTGATTATCGGCATGTATAGCGGGTTCAGAGCGGGTTCGGGAGAGGGACAGTTAAGCCCAGGCACCAAAAACAGCTGTGCCTTCATGCGTAATGTCGAGATCGATCAGAACTTCGCGGTTGAGCGTCTTTTTCCCACGGAAGCCGACAGCATGAAGGCCGAAACCACCGACGCCAATATGGGGTTGAGGGAAAAATATATTCGCGCGGTTTATCACTTTACTTTGGTGGGCAGTGGAAAATTCGAACATCCTGAGCGCAAACAGTTGGTGGCGCAGACCAGTTTGTATGAGCATACGGAAGGGGAATCTAGCGAGAAGGCCCACGGGAGCGAAAATTATCAGAATGTTCGCGATCAGATTATTACCGAGGTCAGTGATATCGGCGTCGACGGCAAAGTCAAAATGCGCACACGTGTAGCCTTGGGCGGGTTGGAAGTGCTTAGGTTGCGCACGGCTTCATTGAAACTAGAAAGTTCCATGTGCTCCGTGGAGGTGGAACTGGTGATTTTGCAAGTGGCGGGCAACAAATTGTCAGTGGCTGGTAGTTATATGTTTCAGAATAAATACACCTCGGTAATGCGTGGGGAAATAAGCTTTTACGTTGAGGCGACCTGGGAAAGTGCGATGTTGGTGAACAGGGACGGCTCTCAGTTCATCAAGAGCATCGAACCGGGAAAAACTGTGCGTGGCGATATCGACGGTTATTTAAAGTCTTCGCAAGGAGAGATGAATGATTTTGGGTTCTTTTCCTCGTCACCAAGAGTGACGACAACGGGGTGGCTTGGAAATCCACCGACGAGCTTCCCCGAGATTTCTAAATATGCGCAAGTTTCCATAAGGAACGAAGCCAATGGCCAAACGCTGTATAGCGATGAAGTAAAACTACCTGCCGACATTGTTACCTTTGAAAACTCCCTTCCCATGAGGAAAAATCTTTCTGATGAGCTGCTCGAATCGTATTACGTCGTAGAGTTGAGAGTTTACCGTAATGATGACGTGCAGGAGGGCAGCGCTGCAAAACGCATCACGGTGAAACCTGGTGGAGTAAAAATCAAGAATCTCGGCGGAAACTACGGCATTCCTCCCCATGTCGCCAGTAAACCCGATTCCAACATCGGAACCGCGGAATACCTGGAGTTCATCGGGTCGCAGATCGAAAAATTCGACACCGCTGACCGCAAACCTATTCGCATGAACACGCTGTTCGTGCCGGCACTGATCAACAAAGGCAATCAAGGCCTGGAGCATTTGCTGCAATGGAGCGTGCAGGAATTGCCCGAGCCGCCGATGGGTTCGGAAACCGCCATCGGAAAAATGGATTTCAACGGTGCCAACGGCCTGTATTTCTGGGAATTGTTTTTCCATCTCCCGTTTCTGGCCAGCTATCGCCTGAATCTGGAACAGAACCACGCCGCTTCGGAACGTTGGCTGAAGTTTGTTTTCGACCCCGCTCAAAAAGACAGAAAAGGCACCAAGCCGCCATTTTGGAATGTGCGTCCACTGTTGGCGGACACCGAAGAAGGCGCGGCTGAGGGGGTTGCCGCCAGCGAAGGCCGTCTGGTCGATCTGGTTCTGGCGGCGGATGATCCGGATACTGTCGCGGCGGCGTATCCAATTCATTATCGCAAGGCGATTTTTCTGCTGTTCGTGCGCAATATGATCGATCGCGGCGACCTGGCCTATCGGCAGCTGACGCCGGACAGTGTCAACGAAGCCCGCCAGTGGTATATCCGCGCCTCCGATGCGCTGGGTCCAACGCCGGAAACCACGCAAGTCAGCGACTGGACGCCGATTGCACTGTCCGATCTGGCTTCGGCAACGAACAGCGAGTTACGCAGTTGGTCTGAGCAACTCGGGCAGTCTATCGTCAGCGTGCCGCTGTCCACACCGGCGCGGATTCCCCATGAAACCTCCGCGCGCATGCGCGCCAGAAGCAGTGAAGTTCACTCCCATTACCGGGGCCGGTCCAACAGTCGGGTTTTCAATCAGCGTCATGGCGTGGCGGGGCAGCGCACCGTCATTCCGCGCGAACCGAATCCGCATTTCCGCCCGGCCTTGAACGAGGCGCTGACCGAATCCTGGGGCCGAGTCGCCACACGCCTGTACAACCTGCGTCATAGCCTGACCATCGACGGCAAACCGATGGTGCTGCCATTGTTCGCGCCGCCCATGGACCCGAAGGCTTTGTTGGCGAGTCGCAACCAATCCGGCGCCGGCGGCAGGGCGGCCGGGGGCGGCGGTGTCACGGCGGTGCCCCCGGTGCGTTTCGCCGTGGTGTTGAGTCTGGCCAATCGTGGCGTGGATACCTTGATTCAATTCGGCAGCAGCGTGCTGAGTTATATCGAGCGCAAGGAGCAGGCCGAACAAACGGAGCTGCAGCAGACCCAGCTGTGGGAAATGTCCGACTTTATTCTGAAAGCGCACGATCTCAATATCGAAGCGGCCAGGCACAGCATCGAGGTGCTGAAAAAAAGTCGCGAGTTGATTGTCGAGCGTCAGCAGCATTACACGAGGTTGTACAACGAGAATATCTCGGCCACGGAAAACGCGGCGCAAAGCCTGCTGACGGAGGCGAAAGTGCTGCAAACCGCGGGCTCGGTCAGCAGCGCGCTCGCGCCCGCGCTGCGTATGGTGCCCAACGCTTATGCCTTTGGCGCGGGCGCCATCGGCGGCATGGCGTGTGGTGCGGAGGCGTCCGGTGGAGCCGGCGGCAGCGATTGGGGCGGCATTCCCGCTGGTATCGGCATCACCTTGACCACCCTGGGCCAAGTCGCGGAAATTTCCGCGAGCTCGTCGCTGGTCACTGAGGATTACCGGCGGCGCCGGCAGGAGTGGGAGTTGCAGCGCAATCTGGCCACGCTGGAACTGGCGCAGCTGGATGAGCAAATGATCGATTTGCAATTGGCGGAGCAAAGCGCGAAGCAAAATCGCGTGCAGGTGGAACAGGAGCAAATTCGACAAAAGGCGATGCTGACGTTTCTCACCTCACGTTTTGCCGGCGTGTCCCTGTATCAGTGGATGTTGAGTCAGATGTCCGCGCTGTATTTCCAGGCCTATGACTGTGTGCTCAGCCTGTGTCTCTCTGCGGATGCGGCCTGGCAGTATGAAACGGGCGATTACGCCAGCCGCTTCGTGCAGCCCGGCGGTTGGAACGACACCTGGCGCGGCATGCTGGTGGGCGAAAACCTCAAGCTGAATCTGATGAAAATGGAAGCGGCTTATATCGCCAACTCGGAACGCGAACTGGAGATCACCAAAACGGTTTCGCTGAAACGCCTGCTGGGCGAAACCGAGTGGCAGACGGTGCTGGACAATCTCCAGAAAACCAGCGCCATGCGCCGGCGCGGTAAATCCGCGGATAACGGCAAGGACGGCAAGATTATTTTTTCGCTGAATGAACGTCTGTTCAACGAGGATTATCCCGGCCACTACCTGCGCCGGATCAAATCGATGAGCATTTCTCTGCCGGCGCTGGTCGGGCCGTATCAGGATGTGCGTGCGATGCTGACGCAAACTTCCAGTTACCTGATCATCGGTCCCAGTCTCGAAGCGGTGGAATCAATGATGACCCCGGACGCGACACCCACCGAGCAGGTCAAGCTCAGTCTCAGGCCGGGGCAGCAAATCGCGCTGTCCACCGGTATCGACGACAACGGCATGTTCGTGCTGAATTTCTCCGACGAGCGTTTTCTGCCGTTCGAATACACCGGCGCGGTGTCCTCCTGGGAGCTGGAATTCCCGCGCGTTTTCGACGAGGCGCAGCAGGCCATGCTCGCCAGCCTCAACGATGTGATCGTGCATGTGCGTTACACCGCGCGTTATGGTGGCGATGAGTTCAAGAAAGGTGTGAGTGGGCTGCTGGGTGATCCTTCGTAACGCGGCTGTTTTTTATGCGGACTTTTCCCTTTATGGCTCTCCAAGCGCGGCTTCGACAAACACAGCGAGCCAGTCGTTTTTCGACGCGCTCTCACAAAATGCGTTCGCAACGGGCATCGTGTCAGCCACAAATCACAGTTTTCCGGATTTCAAAGAACACCCCAATTTGAAAAGGGTGCGTTATGGACAACGAAGCGCAAGGCCTGTCGATGGCTCCTCCTTCTCTACCCAGCGGCGGAGGTGCCATCAAAAGTATCGGCAAGGGTTGGGGCGCGGTGGGGCCACGCGGCACAGCGTCACTCGATATCGATCTGCCGATCAGTGCCGGCCGGGGTTTTGCGCCGGCCCTGGGTCTCGTTTATCAAAGTGGCGCCGGTAAAAGTGAATATGGGCAGGGCTGGTCAGTACCGGTGCCGATGATTGCGCGCCGCACCAGCAAAGGCGTTCCCGTGTATCGGGATAACGATGAAATCGTCGGTCCGGGTGGTGAAGCGCTGTTGCCGGAGCTGGATGAGCATGGCGAGACGATCGCGCGCGCGGTTAGCACCTATCGCGGCGTGCAGCTCGATAAAACCTATCAGGTGGTGCGTTATTTTCCCCGGCTGGAAGGCAGGGGTGATCTGATCGAATGCTGGCGCGACGGTGCGCGCTGGTTCTGGTTGATTCATGCGGTGGATGGCGATGTGCAGGTGTATGGCCGGCGTTCGCGCACGGAGCAGGTGGTGCCGGAGGGCACGCGTACCGCGGAATGGTCCATCGACGAGTCGGTGACCGCGCACGGCGAACACATTCTGTATGAGTATGTTGGCGAAGATGATCGCAACGTGCCGGTTCCCTGGCGTGCGCGCGATGTTTCGCACTATGCCTATCTGCGCTGTGTGCGTTACGGCAATCGCAAGGCGGATCAGGTGCCGTTTTTACTGCAATCCGAGCAGGTCGATTCTCAGCAGTGGCATTTCGAGCTGATCTTCGATTATGGCGAGCGCGATATCGATTTGACGGCAACGCCCACGTATGCCGCCTCGCGGGATTGGCCAGTGCGGCAAGATCCTTTTTCGCGCTTCGATACGGGTTTTGAAATTCGCACGCTGCGTCTGTGCCATCAAGTTTTGATGTTTCACCGTTTTCCCGAGCTGGGCAGTGAACCTGTACTGGTGCAGCGCCTGCTGTTGGAGTATGAGCAAAGTCCCGTGGTGTCGCATCTGGTGGCGGCGCATCGGATGGCCTATGGCTCCGATGGCGAGATAGCGTATTTGCCGCCGCTGGAGTTTGACTACACGGCCTTGCCCGTGTCGGCACAGGCGCAGTTTAAGCCCTTCGATGCAATGCCGGGGCTGAACGATGGCCGCTATCAGCTGGTCGATCTATTCGGCGAAGGTGTGCCCGGGGTGTTGTATCAGTCCGAGCGCGGCTGGATGTACCGCGAGCCGATACGCGCGCAAACCGGCGCTGACGACATTGCTTATGGCGAGTGGCGGCTTTTGCCGCAGATTCCAGTGGCCAATGCCGGCGCCCCCGCTGCGCAAGCGCTGATGGATTTGACCGGCGATGGACGCCTCGACTGGATCGTGGCGCAGCCGGGTTTGGCGGGATTTTTCACCTTGCATCCCGATCGCTCCTGGTCGGAGTTCGCGCCCTTCGCCGCCTTTCCAACCGAGTTTTTTTCACCATACGGGCAATTGGCCGATCTGGTGGGCGATGGTCTGGCCGATCTGGCGTTGATCGGCACCCGCAGCGTGCGGCTTTATGCGAATCGGCGCGAATCGGGTTTCGCCGCGCCGATCGATGTGCCGCGCAATTCCACCGACGACAATCTGCCGGTACCGAACAACAGCCGGACCGAACTGGTGGCCTTCAGCGATCCGCTCGGCAGCGGCCAGCAGCATTTGATCCGCATCCGCCATAACGAAGTGAGTTGCTGGCCGAATCTGGGCAACGGAGCGTTCGGCGCGAGGTTTACGCTGGCGACCTTGCCTTTCAGCTATGAAAAGTTCGATGCGTCACGCGTATTGCTTGCCGATCTGGATGGCTCCGGCGCGGTCGATCTCATTTATCTGAACAGCGAACACGCGCTTATTTTCATGAATCAGAGCGGGCACGGCTTTGCGGATCCGTTCGAGCTGCCCTGGCCCGAGGGTGTGCGTTATGACCGGCTCTGCCGGGTCAGCACGGCGGATTTGCAGGGGCTGGGATGTTCCAGTCTCGTTTTCACCGCGCCGCATATGACGCCGCAACATTGGCACTGTGATTTTTCCACGGGCGGCAAACCGTATTTGCTGCATAAATCCGACAACAACATGGGCGCGGAGGGGCGTGTTCGTTATCGCAGTTCGGCGCAGGAGTGGCTGGATGAAAAGCGGGAGCGCATCGAGGGCGGACAGCCTGCCGTTGTATCCCAACTGCCGTTTCCGGTGCACGTGGTCGCGGAGCAAAGCCAGCATGATCAGATCGCGGAAAGAACTTTCACGCAGACGTTCAGTTATCGCAACGGTTATTACGATGGTCGTGCACGCGAGTTTCGCGGTTTCGGTCTGCTGCTGCAGCGCGATACCGACGCGGCGACAGCGGCCGCGTCAGCGGATGAGGATTTCGTAACGCCGCTGCTGACCAAAACCTGGTTCCATACGGGAGCCACCGACTACCGCTGGCGCGAAGGCTTCGATACCAGCGATCCCGAGGCGAATGCGCTGGGCGACGTGCTGTATTCGAATTTCGACAGTACCAGCGAAACCGATGAATTCGGTCAGGAAACACAATGGGATACGGACACTCTGCATGACGCGGCTTACGCGTTGTGCGGTTCGGTATTGAGGTCAGAACTGTTCGGCGCCGATCAGACCACGCCCTACGCGACGATCGAGGCGCGTTTTCTGGTGCGCCGTCTGCGGGCGCGTCGTACGCACGATCGGTATTCGGTGATGCAGATGCTGCCCGTCGAGGCGGTTCATTACACCTACGAAAGTACACTCACCGATCCGAAGTGTCAGCACAGCGTTAATCTGCGTTGGGACCGTTATGGGGTACCCACCCAAAGCGCGCAGGTGAGTTACGCGCGTCGTGACGGCGCCACGCCGTTTCCCGACGATGATTACGCCACGTCTTGCTGGGCAGCTTCGCACGATGCGTCGCAGGCGCATTACTACATTGCGGAGAGTTTACAGCGGGCCATTCATCTGGAGGATCCGCAGGGCTGGCGTCTGCATTTACCCTGGCAGGCTCGCAGCAACGCGCTGGTCATTCCCGCCGACGCGCTGGCACCCGACGAAATTTCCTATGAATCGTTTGCCGGCTCGTCATCGCCGCTCGATGCCCATCCGCGCGTACTCACGGGACAGAGTGTGGTGCGTTATCAGTTGTGCGGCGATGGCGAAGCGACCTTTGAAGCCTTGACCCACTATACGGAGCTGGCCGAACTCGACGACAAGGCGCTGGCCGCTTACGACGATGTCTTGAGCGAGGCGGAACTGGAAGCACGCTTGAGCGAAGCGGGTTTTCACCTCATGGAGGAGATTTTGTCTTCCGGCTCTGATCCGGCCAACAAGGTGTTGTGGTCCGTTCGCCGGGGCTTCGCGACCTACAGCGATCTCGACGGTTTTTATCGTGTGGTCCAGTACAAGGAAAACGCCGCCGCGGGCGAAACACGGATTCAATTCGATGCGCACTGGTGCGCGGTGAGTCAGGTGACGGACGCCGTGGGCTGCGTTACTGAAGCGCTGTATGACTATCGGACTCTGCAACCATTGCGCATCACCGATCCGAACAACAACCGCGCGGAAGTCTTGTGCGATGGCTTCGGATGTTTGCTCGCCGCCAGCTTCTACGGCACCGAGGGTGAGGAGACCGTGGGGTTTGCCCCCATCGATGACTACCGACGGGAAATTACCGAGCCGGAGGCGGCTTTGAACGATCCGGAGACGGCTTTGCAAGGCGCGGCCACGGCGTGTTTCACCGATCCGTTCAGCTGGATGGGAAAAATCGACAGCCGTTTGCAGAAAACGGCGCGAGATAACGATTGGATCGCTAAACGGCTCGTTTTGCCGGATGGTCATTTGCGTGGTGTGGCGCGGGCTCGCTTATCTCAGGCTGATCAAACGCTGGTATCCGCCGCCGTCGCCAGACAATTACTGGCGACACCACGCCACCCCGTGCATAACTTGGTGTTGCGGGCGGATCGTTATCCGGACGATCCCGAACGGCAGATTCGCATGGCATTGTCGTCGTCGGATGGATTCGGCCGGATTCTGCAAAGCAAACAGAAAGTCGAGCCGGGGCTGGCTTATCGTGTGAGCGTGGACGATACGCTGGAGCTGGAGGAAGGCGCGCCGGTTTCCGTCGAAGCCGATCCGCGCTGGTGCATAAGCGGCCGTGTCGAATACAACCATAAGGGTCTGCCGGTGCGCAGCTACCCACCTTATTTTTCCAACAGCCATCGTTATATTCGCGATCAGGCTTTCCGCGAATTCGGCCATTGCGACAAGCAGTTTTACGATGCGCTGGGCCGGTGTGTTTCGGTGCTGAGCGCGCGCGGAGCCCTCTGGCGCACCACGTATTTGCCGTGGCATGTTGTCAGCGAGGATGCGAACGATATGGCCGCCGACGATCCGCTGCACTACCGGACGCCGACGCTGAATGTGAGCGATCCTCGCGGTTTGAGTGCGCGCGGTGTGGCGTTTCATCGGCGGAAGCAGAGAGACGCCGTGGAACAACGCGTGGCGCAGCAAATCCACGATGTCGCCGGGCTGCCGGTCGCGAGTCGTGATGCGCGTCTGTTCGCGCTGGCAGAAGAGGATGATACAACACCCGTAAACCAGTCCGTGGTGTTCAGCCTGAGCGGCTTGCCACTGCTGACGCGCAATGTGGATTCGGGATGGAGCGTGACACTGGTCGGTGCATCGGGGCTGGGCCTGGAAAGCTGGGATAGCCGAGGCATGCATCGGCATAAGCAATACGATGCTGCATTGCGCCCGGTCGCCGTGTTTGAACAGACGGGAGATGGATTTCCCGCGCGTGCGGTCGAGTATTTTACCTACGCCGGCACTGACACGGAAGCGCAGGCGCGCAATATTTGCGGACAGCTGATACGGCACGATCATGCGGCGGGTACGCGATTTGTCGAACGCATCAGCCTGACTGGCGGCCTGTTGCGGGAATCCCTCTACTTCCTTGCATCGATGGATACACCCGACTGGCCGGACGCGATCCCGGAACGGGATGCATTGTGGGAAGAGGACAGCGCTGCCACTACGCAATACCGCTACAACGCGTTGGGCGAAACGCTGGCGCAGATCGATGCCAAGGACAACCAGCAGCTATTCGCGCACACGGTGGCGGGGCAGCTCAAGGCTGTTTCTCTACAATTACGGGGGCAGGCGGCACCGAAACGGTTGCTTGACGATATTCGCTATAACGCTTTCGGTCAGGTGGAAAGTGAAACGGCGGGTAATGGTGTGATCAGCGTCGCTGAATATCGTCCCGAAGATGGCGTGTTGATCCGTGGCAGCGTGCGCCGCGCGAATGGCGACGCCTTGCAGGATTGTTTGTACGAGTACGACCGTGTGGGCAATATGCTGCGCTGCGAGGATCAAGCGCAGTCGGTGCAATATTTTAAAAATCAGCGTGTCGAGCCGGTCAGCACGTATCGCTACGACACGCTGTACCAGCTGATCGAGGCGACGGGGCGCGAAGTCAATAACGCCAGCCACGGCCCGGCGCTGCCGGAGCTGCAACCGCTCAATCCGGATCAACTCTCCAACTACGTGCAAACCTACCGCTACGATGGCAGCGGCAATCTGATCGAGTTGCGTCACGCCGGCGCGCAGAATTTCACGCGGCGTTTTGGCATCGCGCGGCACAGTAACCGCGCGTTGCCGGAGCGGGACGGGCAACTGCCAGGTGAGCCGGATATCGCCGCCGGTTTCGATGCCAATGGCAATCTCAAACAATTGCAACCGGGGCAGAGTCTGTTCTGGAACAGCCGCAATCAACTGATGAGAGTCAGGCCGGTGGTGCGTGAAGACGGCGAAGACGATAGCGAGTCTTATGTCTATGACGCACGCGGCATGCGGCTGCGCAAGGTGAGCACGACACGGGCGGCCAATCGAACGCACACGGCGGAAGTCCGTTACTTGCCGGGACTGGAAATTCGCAGCGATACCGCCAGCGGAGAGAGATTGCTGCATGTCATTAATGTGCACGCTGGTGCCGGTAACGTGCGTGTGCTGCATTGGGAAACCGGCAAACCGGAAGATATCGAAAATGATCAGATCCGTTTCACGTTCAGTAATCGTGTGGGGTCCGGAACATTGGAGCTGGATGAAAACGCGGCGCTGCTGAGTCAGGAGGAATACTACCCCTACGGCGGCACGGCTTTATGGGCAGGAAGAAATACGCTGGAGGCCAGTTATAAAACGATCCGGTATTCCGGCAGGGAGCGCGATGCGACGGGCTTGTATTACTACGGTTACCGCTACTACGCGCCCTGGCTGCAACGCTGGCTGAATCCAGATCCAGGCGGAGCGGTGGACGGGCTCAATCTTTATCAGATGGTGGGCAGCAATCCCATCCGTTATGTGGATCGACTGGGTGGAAATCGGGAGGCTAGGGATGCGCTGGAGAATCAGATCCGACGCTACGACGAGCTTATCAGAGAAGTCACTTCGGCGCTGAAGACGAAGAAAGAGCAGTTTGGCAACCTGCAGGAATCCGGTGATATCGGCAAAAAGGCGGCGGGGCATATGGCGTATCAGGTCACTACGGGGGCTCTCAAGGTTGGTACCAAGGTGGGGTTGACCGTGGCGGGCTCCGTGCTGCTCCCGGGGTTAGGAACAGTGGCGGGCTATGCCTTATCAGAGGTGGTGGTTTCGGGTGCAAGCGCGGCCGCATCCTGGGGAATCGACAAAGCTATGAAAAAAGGCGGGAAAAAAGTTGGTTGGGCATCGGACGTCATTCCGAAGTCCTCTGAAATGAATCCCGAACAGTTTATTTTTGATGCATCCAGTAAAACCAGGCAAGCAAAGTTGCTGATGAGTGGCAAGCGGCCAATCGATGTGAGTAAAAAAGATACCGTTGAAACATCTTTGGGATACGCGGCCAAGGTCGTGCCTCTCCCAGGGGCATCAACTGCGGCCAAAACATTGTTTCAGGTTGGCGACACCGCCCAAGAGACCAAGCGTGCGATGGCGGGTCTGGGGCTGGAAAAGCTGGATAAATTCCATGCGGCGATTGATTCACTGGAGAGCATGCTGGAATCTGAATTTGATCTGACCGCAATCGCATTTAATGAGCTGGACGTCATTGAAATACCTCGACACGCTGAAGGAGTGATTGGAGGGATGAATACCACGACGAACAAACTCACTCGGCAGGGCCACCATAATCTCATCCGCTTTGAGAAATTACTTGGCAAACACCAGGATGCCATGCAGATGCTCGGCGAGATCCAAGGACATGTGTCTCAGCTCTATTTCAAACATCACCACTCTAAAAACGACATCGAGAGCTGGAAGCCATGAAAGCGTTTGTGCATTCGCCCGACATGGCGCTGTTTTGAACGTGGCCGAGTACGACCAGGCTTCCACCCTGGAAACTTCGGTTCGAACCGAACGTCCGTGCCAGCAAGCAGTTCTCCGACTTCGTCTATCAGCTAAGGCGCTCGGTTGTGGACCTCTGCGACTCGGCGAAGCCGAGTCGCTTTGGGAAAAGCAGGGGCGGCACCTGCAGTCGGGACCAATTGGGGTGTAGCCCCATAGCGTTTTCGAGCGACGTGGGTACCGGTTCGCGTTAAGAAAACGCGTCAAAACAAGAATGAGCCCGGTCCAAAGCCGCGGATTCCAAAGCCGCGATCCTGCGTTCGAATCGTAGCTCCCCCGCCATCCCGCTCTTCGAGCTTCGTAGGATCAGTCCTTGCTTCGGGCGAAGCGGGATGTCCTCCGAAGCTTTAGCGTAGGAGGGCGGGTTCGAACTCAGTCCCGCCCTCTCGCCAAATAAAAAGACCGCCAAAGGGCGGTCCTGTCTCTGCTTAACTTCTGGCCGTCACTTACCGAATAACCGACGCACCTGAACTCGATACCGTCACCAGCTTTCCAGCCTTGACGATACCAGCGGTCTGCGTGTTGCCGGTGTTCAGGTCCGAGCGCTTGGACAAACCAAAACCCGCCAGCGCGATACCAGCAACCAGAGCGACCATCACGATCTTGAGGTGGGTCGTGCGATCTGCGGAGTGGATCGAGTGGTTCATCGGATGTCTCCTGCCGTCAGTACCGGCGTTCTGTTGACAACAGGAGTAAGCGGGGTTCGTTTCAGGACGACTTCGTCGCGCCTGTGAAATGGTTTCGTGGAAGAGCCAGCGTCGCTCTCGACAAACGCGCATGGCAGTAAATATTCAATAAATATCAGTGGCTTGCCTAGTTGATGGCGCGTCTGACGTCGGATCTGCCTAATCCGCTTTGGGCCTCTGCGGGGGGACTCCGCAGCGATAAAATCGCATCCGTCACCGGGAGGCGTGGCCTCCCGACCATCAGGTTATTTTCGCTTCTTCTTGCGTGCGGCATAGCGCGCGTCACGCGCAGCCTTTTGCTCGGCCTCGAGCGCGGCTTGGCGGGCTTCCGCCTCGGCCTTTTCACGAGCGGCCTGGGCTGCCAGCTCGGCAGCGGCTTCTGCTTCGCGGGCCTTCTGCTCAGCCTTCGCGGCCTCACGGGCCGCTTTCGCCTTGGCGCGCTCGGCGGCCTGCGCCTCGCGTTCAGCCTGCCGCTTCAGCACTGCCGGATCGTCGGCTGCTGGCTTGGCTTGAAATTTCTCCAGCATGGCCTTTCTGGCGGCCTGGGCCGCTTTCTGGCGATCGGCAAAACTGGCTTCCTTGAATCCGCTCATCGGTTACGGCTCGTTACTTTCTTCGTTTGTCGCGGCGGACCCGGATCTGATTCCGACAGCGGCCAGGGCGCCTTCTGCATCTACAGGCTTCGAGAACGATTTTCCGGGAATCCGAGTAACGCCGGATCGCTCTAAGCTATTGTTTTTACTTGGTGAGCGCGGAGGGACTCGAACCCTCGACCCCATGATTAAAAGTCACGTGCTCTACCACCTGAGCTACGCGCTCACTCGCCGCGCTGTGTAGGGGGCAGGTCGATGCGGGTCAATAGCACAGGGCGAACAGAAATGGGCCCTGTGGATCAATGCTTTATCACGGCACCTCGCTTTGGATTTCCGATCCCATCGCAGGCGGCGGATTTAGTGAGCCGGGGATCGGCAGCGACACCGGGCGCAGGCCGATCAGCTCCGCGGTTCTGATGCCGGTCTCGCGCCAGAATGTGAAATTGTTGATCCGCGAATTCTCCAGGGTCGCGATGGCCACCGCGGCGAGGAACGGAAGGCTCTGCAGGAGCAGCACGCCAGCGAAGATGTAGATCTCCGTGATCTGCTTTGAGGCATTGGTGATGATGAGCACCGCAGCGCCGACCCAGAGCAGCACGCCGATCACGGCCTCCCAGAATGCCTGGAATTCCACCGACATCCGCGACAGGCCACCCTTTGAGGTGCGGGCGAACGGCAAATGTTCGGTGATCAGGCCGTTGGCGACCGCGCGCGACACCGTCCATTGCACCGACATCGCCGCGATCATGGCGCCCAGCATCTGACCGATCCTCACTTTCACCCGCAGCCGATACAGCGTGAGGAAATGCAGCGCCGACACCACGAAGGAAACGATGATCGGCAGGGTCAGGATCTTGTCGGGAATGGCGATCGCGGCGAAGGCGACGATCGGCACCCAGATCAGGTTCAGGATCGCCACCACGACGCCGAGGCTTTCGGCGCCAAGCCAGTTCAGCCATCCCAGCGAGAACTCGCGCCTCTGGTCCCGCGTCAGCCGGCTGGCGCCGGGCAGGAAGCGCCGCCAGTGCTTCTTGACGATCTGGAAGCCGCCATAGGCCCAGCGATGGCGCTGCTTGCGGAACGCCTCATAGGTGTCCGGCAGCAGGCCGAAGCCGTAGCGCTTGTTGGTGTAATGGGTGATCCAGCCGTTCTCGACAATGGCGAGACCCAGATCAGTGTCCTCGCAAATGGTGTCGCCGGCCCAGCCGCCGGCCATATCCATGGCGGCGCGGCGGATCAGGCACATGGTGCCATGGACGATGATGGCGTCGTGCTCGTTGCGCTGGACCATGCCGATGTCGAAGAAGCCGGCGTACTCGCCATTCATGATGTAATGCATCAGCGACTGGCCGCCGTCGCGATGATCCTGGGGCGCCTGCACCAAGCCGACGCGGGGGTCGGCGAAGGCGGGCACCAGGTCCTTCAGCCAGTCGGGCGTCACCACATAGTCGGCGTCGATCACGCCGATGATCTCGGCGTCGGGCGCGGTGCGTGCCATCGCGATCTTCAGCGCGCCGGCCTTGAAGCCCTGCACCTTCTCGGCATTGATGAACACGAACCGCTCGCCCAGCATCCGGCAATGGTCCTGGATCGGCTGGGTGAAGGCCGTATCCGGTGTGTTGTTGATGATCACCACGCACTCGAAATTCGGGTAGTCCAGCCGGGCCACCGCGTCGAGGGTCTGCTTCAACATCTCCGGCGGCTCGAAATAGGCCGGGATGTGGATCGAGACTTTCGGGAACACGCCGTCCGCGGGCGCGGGCAGGCCGTTGGTGATCAGGCGGCGGGGCGCGCGACCGAACGCGATGGTGGCGATTTCTTCAATTCGCGCCATGGCGATGATGATCAGCGGCACCAGCAGGATCAGGCCGAGGGTGAGGGCGAAGGCCGATCCGAACACGAAGTAATGGCCGTTCCAGTAGGCGAACACTGTCGCGACCCATGCGCCGACGCCGTTGGCGGTGGCGGCGAGTACGGCGGTCTGCATGGCGGTGGGACGGAACAGCCGCAGGATCGGCAGCGACAGCAAGATGCCGACCAGCAGGGCGATGGTCGCGAGTTTCCAGTAATCGGGGTCGACCACGGGCCCGGTCCACGCGAACTTCGGTTCACGTGATGCATTCAGAATGCCCCAGTAAGGGCCTACGCCACCTTCAAAAAACTTCCAAGGCTGGTCGATCGCTTCGACGATATTGTAGTCCATGCCGATGGCTTCGGCGCGGGTCACGAAGTTCCGCAGGGTCACAGCCTGCTCGAACGGGCCGGGAACGGAATTGCGCAGGTTGTAGCCGGCGCTGGGCCAGCCGAATTCGGCGATCACCACCCGCTTGCCGGGGAAGTTCTCCCGCAGCAGGCCGTAGATGTACATCGCCTGATCCACCGCCTGCTTGTCGGTGAAGTTCTCCCAATAGGGCAGCACGTGGGCGGCAATGAAGTCGACCGACGAGGCGAGGCTCGGATTGTCACGCCAGATGTTCCAGATCTCGCCGGTGGTGACGGGAACGGTCACCTGCTTCTTGACCCGCTGGATCAGCTCGATCAGGTCCTCGACCTTCTGCTCGCCGCGATAGATGGTTTCATTGCCGACAACGATGCCATTAACGTTGCTGTTGTGCTTGGCGAGATCGACCGCGGCGCGGATCTCACGCTCGTTGCGGTCGGCGTTCTTGTCGATCCAGGCGCCGACCGTGACCTTGAGGCCGAACTCGTTGGCGATCGGCGGCACCAGTTCGACGCCGCCGGTGGACGAATAGAGGCGGATCGCTTTGGTCATCGTCGAGAGAGTCTTCAGATCCGCCCGAATCTTCTCGGCGGTCGGAACATTGTCGACGTCGGGATGGCCGGCGCCCTCGAACGGCGCATAGGACACGCTCGGCAGGATGCCCTTGAAGTCGGGAGCGTCCTTCTTATCGCGAAGGATGCCCCAGAGTGCGGCGTGGATGGCGGTAACACACAACAGGACGGCGACGACGGCGCGCATTCGCGACTGAACCAATACCGGGACTGTGGTTTTCAGGATGCGAACCCGTCCCCCAGTTTCAGCTCGAAGGGCCCGCTCAGGCGTTCAACCAGTGACGTTCAATAACGACGCGACGATGAACGGCAGCTTAACTATGCCACGCAGTTTAACAACTCGTATGACGGCATGTCATTTTCAGGGCGACACGCGGCGAACGGGATTGTTGGACGGCTGTTGCGCAACCGGACAACGTCCCGATCGTTCCCGCGGCGGCGGGAATTATTTCGCGGGGGCCGCCGGTGCTGCTGCCGCGGCCGGCGGTGCTGCAGCCGGAGCAACCGCCGCGGCCGGAGGCGTCGTGGGCGCCGGAGCCGCCGCTGCAGCCGTCTGCGGCTGGGCGTTCGGATTGACCCAGCAGGCATGGACGCGGCTGGTCAGGGTTTCGGAGACCTTCGGATCGATGGAGCCGCCGAAGCGGGTCAGACAGCGGAACGTCGCCTGGACGTGACCTCCCGGGCAGCCGAAGCGGTCGTACAGATCGAGGTGTCGGAACGCGGTATCGAGGTCGTCGCGCCACATCAGGCTGACCACGCGGCGGCCGAGCCATACGCATTCCGGGTTGCCGGCGGGGCCGTTGATGGCCTGGGCGGCTTCGGCGAATTCGTCGGTCTTGCGCTGGCTGTCCTTGGCCGCGTCGGCGGGGTTGGCGGCAGCGGGCTTCTGGGCCTGGTCCTGGGCGCGCAGATCGCCGCTTTGGGCGATAGCGCCGCCGATGCCGATCAGCAAGGCCGCGCTTGGCACGGCAATCGCACGAAACACTGCGTTACGAAACTCAGACAGCAGACGCATGAAGTCCCCGACAATTTGAATGCAGCACGGCCCGCGCTGGGTTCGCCATGTCCTGGTTTGCACCATGATGGTTCGCCCGTGTGATGCCGCGAAAATTGGCCCCCAATGCGGCGGATCGCTGTTCCGCCGCGCCCTCGGATTCCCATGGCCGACATTTTTGATTTTGTCCAGCAAACTCGGAAGTTTACGGCGGCGAAGATGAATGTTCGTTCAGGCCGGCGGCGGATCCCACGAGACGACGCCCACCGACGAACTTTGACGGGTGCTTTGGTCGTCACTCTGCTGCGAATGCGGTAGACCAGTTGGCTGGGGACCCGCCGGCTCGCGACCAGTTCGGGGCTTGGCAGATGTGCGATGACGGGCTAATCGACCCTAGAACTCGGCAGGAGGGGACCAATTTCATTTCGTACGCCGCTGGCGCTTCTCCTGATTTCCCTCGGCATGATCGTTGCTGTCTGGTGGTGGCTGGCCACACCGGTGACGTTGGCGCGCGCGCCGATCGACCCGGCCGCGAAGCTCCAATGCGTCTCCTATGCGCCGTTCCGCGGTGCCCAGAACCCGCTTAACCTGGCGCTGCATATCGACGCAGCCCAGATTGCCGAGGACCTTGCCCAGCTGGCCAAGATCACCGACTGCGTGCGTACCTACTCGGTCGACAACGGCGTCGATCAGGTCCCGGCACTGGCGGCCAAGGTCGGCCTGAAGGTCATCCAGGGGATCTGGCTGGGCTCCAACAAAGTCAAGAACCGGCTGCAGATCGAGAGCGCGGTCAGCCTGGTCAAGGCCAACCCGGGGGTGATCTCATCGGTGGTGGTCGGGAACGAAGTTCTGCTCCGCGGCGAAATGACCGCCTCCGACCTTGCCGGGCTGATCCGTTCGGTCAAGGCGCAGGTGGGGGTGTCGGTCCCGGTGACCTATGCCGACGTCTGGGAATTCTGGCTGCGCCATCGCGAGGTCTATGACGCGGTCGACTTTGTCACCATTCACATCCTGCCGTACTGGGAGGATTTCCCGATCCGCGCCAAATACGCTGCGGCCCATGTCGACCAGATTCGCAAGCGGATGGCGGCAGCGTTTCCCGACAAGGAAATCCTGATCGGGGAAACCGGCTGGCCGAGCACGGGGCGGATGCGCGAAGGCGCGTTGCCGTCGCGCACCAATCAGGCCCGCGTGGTGTCGGAAATCCTCGATCTGTCGAAGCGGGAAGGGTTTCGGGTCAATCTGATCGAGGCCTACGACCAGCCCTGGAAGCGGCGGCTCGAAGGCACCGTCGGCGGCTACTGGGGATTAATCGACGAGGATCAGCGCGCGCTGAAGTATCCGGCGGGGCAGCCGATCAGCAACTATCCGCTCTGGAAGCTGCAGATGGCCGGCGGGCTGGTGCTGTGTGTCGTCGTCTTTGGCGCGGCCTTCTTCAAATCCCGGCGGCGTCCCTGGCAGCCACGGTTGTCGTCCTGGATCGCGGTCGCGATCTCGGCGACCACGGCCGGAGCGCTGCTCGGGCTTGCGGTGGACAAGATGATCTATGAAAGCCTCGGGATCGGCGGCTGGACCCAGTGGGGACTGCTGCTTGCCGCGGGCATCCTGGCGCCGACGCTGACGGCGACCGCGCTGATGTCGGGCCGCTCGCTGCCGACGTTCCTCGAGATCATCGGGCCGCGTGGCGGCCGGACTGATTCCGTGCTCTGCGCGACACTCGGCGTGATCCTGATCGTGACGGTTCTGATCGCTGCCGAAACCGCGCTCGGCTTTGTCTTCGACCCGCGCTACCGCGATTTCCCGTTCGCGTCGCTGACCATGGTTGTTGTGCCGTTCCTGGCCCTGATGCTGCTGAACCGGCCGCGCGAGGGACGGCGACCGATGCCGGAGGCGATCTTCGCCGCGACACTCGGCCTCTCGACGCTGTACATCGTCTTCAACGAGGGGATCGACAACTGGCAGTCGTTATGGACCTGCGGCGCCTACCTGCTGCTCGGCCTCACGCTGTGGCAGGCGCGGGCCGTGCAAACCCCAGAATAAGCAGGCCGATCGCGATCCCTGACAGGACGATATTGTAGAGCACGATCCCGAATCCCGCGACCACCAGTCCCGCCGTCAGCGTTACGATCGACGGCCGGATCAGATGCAGCGCGGCGATCACCAGCGCCGTGATACCGAACACCGAATTGCGAAACAGGGCCGTCATCAGCAGGCGGGTCTTGCACAGCATGGTTTGCAGGCCGCCATCACAGGCGAGCGCCACCGGGGAATATTCGATCGCCAGATAGCGCAGGTACAGCGCGTAGCCGACAGTGAGAAAGCCAACGACCAGGAGCCATTGCACTTGCAGGGCGGAAAGGCGGAACGGATCTTTTTTCATGCGCCGACTATAGGTTTGGAACGACCCACCGGGCAACCCGGTCCGGGAGTGGAGGAGGCCCGGACTGGATCAGCGGTTGCGGAACAAGCCGGAAACCGTTGTCGACGTCGGGGGATCGGCGGCTGGTGTCGCGGGCTGAGCCGCAACGGTAGCCTCCTCGCGCGGGAGATGCTGCACTTTTCGCTTGCGGACAGGACGTGGCGTCGGAACAGGCGTTTCGTCCGCCGCCCTGATCGCCAGCCGCTGACCATCGAATACGGTCGCCTCGCAGGCGCGATTCCCCTCGGCCATGGCGGCGCAGATCCTGGCGGCCGCAGCGGCATTATTGAGCGGGCCTGCCACCAGCCGCAATTGCAAGCCCAGTCCGTTACGCCGCTCCTTGACGACGATAATCGGGCGTAGTGACGCGACCTGCTCCCCCTTCGACTTGACGATGCCCTGCCAGAGTGCGCGCAGTCCGTCGATCGAATTGGCGCCGCCGAGATCGATACCGAACTCGGTGCGCTGGACGGCGATTTCCGCCGCACCACCCGCCGTATCGGTGTCTCTGCTATCGGGTAGCGCGGCAATCACCAAAGGGGGGCCTGCCGCTTTTTCTGGCTGCACCAGCGTAATCGGATGGGCTTCGATCAGCTTGGGGGCGGCCGGATCAGGGGGCGCGTAAACCGTCGAGGCCGGCAGCGAGTCCTTCGCGCTGTCCTTGACCGCTTCGCGATCCGATTCCCTGAGATCCGGTGCCGCAGTCGCTTGTGCAGCGGACGGCGCGCTTGGTGCAGCATGGGCGGCTTCGGAGGGCAGAGGCAGCGTGGCTGTCGCCCCCGCGATCATGGGCGGCGGTACCCCTCGGATCGGCTGCGCAACTGACGACATCACCAGCGATGCTGGCGTGGTCTGTCGTGTGACCGATCCGGTGACCGAGTCCAGCCCCTGTTCCAGCACCGTCACGCGGGTGAAGAGTCGATCGCGATCACCATTCAGTGTGTCGATCGCTGATGACAGTCGCCGCGTCTCGGTCTGGCTTTCCTTGGCGACCCACTGGATCTGCTGCGACTGCCGCGTGAGATCGGCAGATGCGATCTGGTCGCGACGCAACCCGTTGGATGTGTGTACGGCGAAAAACGCGATGACGATGGCGCCGATCGCGCCCACGGCCCATGATCCGAGCTGCCACAGCGAGTGCCAGCTCCAGTCGCGTTCTTCAGCAAGAAGGTTGCTCAGCAGGCCGTCACTGTCGTCGGCCGTCATGTCGGCAAGCTGGTGTCGCTCTTTTGTCATTGGGACTTTTGCATCATGGGACTTTTGCGTCAAATCAGTGCCGCCGGCCCCCACTTGCCTGCCGCGGCGCCACCAGTAGTGGTGCCGTCATTCCAGCCGCGATTCGCGCCAGCCCTGCGAATCACAGGGAAATGTTAACAGGAACACGGGCACCGTGCCTTGCCGCAAACGCACGCGGAGGACTCTTTCGTCCAAAAGCCTTTTGTCGGTTGGCCGGCTCGGCTATGACCCTGCCGGACAGGCCATAACGGGACATTCTATGAGCGGCAGGACCAATCTGACCATCGTGCTTGCGGCCGGCGAGGGCACGCGGATGCGCTCGTCGTTGCCGAAGGTGCTGCATCCGGTCGCCGGGCAGCCGTTGCTTCGCCACGTGCTTGCTGCCGCGCCAGGCGGTGAAGGTTCGTCGCTGGCTGTCGTGGTCGGCCCCGACCACCAGGCGGTGGCTGACGAGGTCACTCGCGCCAGGCCCGATGCTCAGACGTTCGTGCAGACTGATCGCCGCGGCACGGCCCATGCGGTGCTGGCCGCACGCTCTGCCATTGCACAGGGGGCGGACGATCTTCTGGTGGTGTTCGGTGATACGCCGCTATTGTCTGCCGACACTTTTGCCCGGTTGCGCGCGCCGCTGAAGGACGGCGTCGCGCTGGTCGTGCTCGGGTTCCGTGCTGCCGATCCGACCGGTTACGGCCGCCTTGTCGGGGAGGGCGGCGAACTCGTCGCCATCCGCGAGCAGGCCGATGCCAGCGCGGAAGAGAAAAAGATCACGCTGTGCAATGCCGGCATCATGGCATTCGACGGACGGGTGGCGCTGACCATTCTTGATAAGATCGGCCATGCAAACAGCAAGAACGAGTATTATCTGACCGATGCGGTGGCCATCGCTCGGGAACTCGGATTGAAGGCCGCCGTGATCGAAACCGGCGAGGACGAAGTGCGCGGCATCAACACCAAGGCCCAACTAGCCGAAGCCGAACAGGTAATGCAGGCGCGGCTGCGCAAGGCGGCGCTCGAGGCCGGCGTCACCATGGTTGCGCCGGAGACGGTCTATCTCGCAGCCGATACCGTGTTCGGCAAGGACGTGACGGTGGAGCCGTTCGTGGTGTTCGGCCCCGGCGTCAGTATCGCAGACGGAGCGGTGATCCATGCCTTCTCGCATGTGGTTGGTGCCTCGATTGGGGCCAACGCGTCGGTCGGGCCTTATGCCCGTTTGCGGCCCGGCACCTCGCTCGGCGAGGGGGCGCGGATCGGCAATTTCGTCGAGACCAAGGCTGCGACGATCGAGGCGGGCGCCAAGGCCAATCATCTGAGCTACATCGGCGACTCCCATGTCGGCGCGGGCGCCAATATCGGCGCCGGCACCATCACCTGCAATTATGATGGTTTCGACAAGCATCGCACCGAGATCGGTACCGGAGCCTTCGTCGGCTCGAACTCGTCACTGGTCGCGCCGGTCAAGATCGGCGCCGGGGCCTACATCGGATCGGGATCGGTGATCACGCGCGATGTGCCGGATGATGCGCTGGCGGTCGAGCGCAACGAGCAAAGCCTGCGGGAAGGTTGGGCCAAGCGGTATCGCGACACGAAGCTGGCGCGAAAGAAGAAGCCCAAATCTTGAGGGCAGGACTAAAGGCGGGACTTCAGCAAGACAGGCTTTGTTTAGGTTAACAATTCAATCTGTCGTAATCCGCAACAATTATTGAGTCCGTGGGCCGCATAAATCTCGGTAGAGATTTAGTGCAAATTAAGCCGATTTGGGGAAGCTGAACCGCATGTGCGGCATTGTCGGAATTCTGGGGCGTGGTCCGGTTGCGGAGCTGCTGGTCGATTCGTTGAAACGGCTGGAGTACCGCGGCTACGATTCCGCTGGTGTCGCGACGCTGGAAGGCACGCAGCTCGAGCGGCGCCGCGCCGAAGGCAAGCTCAAAAATCTCGAAGCCAGGCTGAAGACCTCGCCGCTGCAAGGGCATATCGGCATCGGCCATACCCGATGGGCGACCCACGGCAAGCCGACCGAGAACAACGCGCATCCACACGCAACCGAGAATGTTGCTGTCGTTCACAACGGCATCATCGAGAATTTTCGCGAACTGCGCCAGATGCTGGAAAAGCAGGGCGCCATATTCGCGACCGACACCGACACTGAAGTGGCGGTGCATCTGGTCAATTCGTATCTCACCAAAGGACTGACGCCCGAGGACGCCGTGAAAGCCTCGCTGCCGCAGCTGCGCGGCGCATTCGCGCTCGGCTTTGTCTTCAAGGGCCATGACAACCTGATGATCGGGGCGCGCAAGGGCGCGCCGCTGGCGATCGGTTTCGGCGACGGCGAGATGTATCTGGGATCCGACGCCATCGCGCTGGCGCCGCTGACCGACACGATCAGCTATCTGGAGGATGGCGACTGGGTGGTGCTGACGCGCGACTCGTCGGTGATCCGCAACGAGCAGAACGGCATCGTGCGCCGCGAGGTGCTGAAATCGGGGGCCTCGAGTTTCCTGGTCGACAAGGCCAACTACCGCCACTTCATGGCGAAGGAAATCCACGAGCAACCCGAAGTCGTCGGGCATACGCTGGCGCGCTATATCGATATGGCTGCCGAACGCATCGCACTGCCGCTGCAGTTGCCGTTTGATTTCCGCGACATCCAGCACATCTCGATCACCGCGTGCGGTACGGCGAGTTATGCCGGATCGATCGCGCGCTATTGGTTCGAGCGACTGTCGCGGCTGCCGGTGGAAGTCGATGTCGCGTCCGAGTTCCGCTATCGCGAAGCTCCTTTGCGCAAGGGGGATCTTGCGATCTTCATTTCGCAGTCCGGCGAGACCGCCGATACGCTGGCCGCGCTGCGCTACGCGAAGGAGCAGGGGCTTCATACGCTGTCCGTGGTCAATGTGACGACCTCGACCATCGCGCGCGAAAGCGAGACCGTGTTGCCGACCCTGGCTGGCCCCGAAATCGGCGTCGCCTCCACCAAGGCGTTTACCTGCCAGCTCACAGTGCTGGCTGCGCTAGCGATTGCTGCGGGCAAGGCTCGCGGCATTCTCTCCGACACCGACGAAGCCAAGCTCGTTCATGGCCTCATCGAAGTGCCGCGCCTGATGGCGGCGGCGTTGGCCACTGAACCGCAGGTCGAGAAGCTCGCGCGCGACATCGCCAAGAGCAAGGACGTGCTCTATCTGGGGCGCGGCACCAGCTATCCTCTCGCACTTGAGGGTGCGCTGAAGCTGAAAGAAATTTCATATATCCACGCCGAAGGTTATGCCGCCGGGGAGCTGAAGCACGGCCCGATCGCGCTGATCGACGAGCAGATGCCGGTGGTGGTGATCGCGCCGTACGACCGGGTGTTCGAGAAGACCGTATCGAACATGCAGGAGGTTGCGGCTCGTGGCGGGCGGATCATTCTGATGACCGATGCGAAGGGAGCCGCTGAGGCAACTGTCGACTCCCTGGTCACCATTACGCTTCCCGACATGCCGGCGACCGTGACGCCTCTGGTTTACGCCATTCCGGTGCAATTGCTCGCCTATCACACCGCCGTCATCATGGGCACCGATGTCGACCAGCCGCGCAATCTCGCGAAATCCGTCACGGTCGAGTAACGGCGTCAAATTGACAGGCAGCCTGTGGCGGGTGGTGCAGGAACTTCTGATCGGCGGCGCTAGACAAAGCGTCGCACGTTCGTTGCGGTAAATGTGCCAAAACCTGCTATGATGCGGCGTCGCGAATTGTGTCGATCCTGCGACAGCCGTTTTTGGATGACGCCGTTTTCTGGATGATCTGGGCCACGAATGACCTCACAAGACAAGCCGCCGGTTCTGCCGTCGGGTGATCTGCCTCCTCTTGCTCCGCCCCCCGAGGTTCCGCGTGGCTTTATGGCGCGGGTCAGGAACTATTTCCTGACCGGATTGATCGTTGCCGGCCCGGTCGCGATCACAGCCTATCTGACCTGGTGGTTCGTCACATGGGTCGACGGCATCGTCCGTCCGTTCATTCCGACGGACTACCGGCCGGAAACCTATCTGCCGTGGGGCATTCCCGGCTCAGGCTTGGTCGTTGCTTTCCTGGCGCTGACCATCCTCGGTTTCTTCACGCACAATTTGATCGGCCGCACGCTGGTCGATCTCGGCGAACGGCTGCTCGGCCGCATGCCGGTGGTGCGCGCGATTTATCGCGGCCTCAAGCAGGTGTTCGAGACGCTGTTTTCCGGCAACGGATCAAGCTTCCGTAAAGTGGGCCTGGTGGAGTTTCCGTCGCCGGGCATGTGGTCGATCGTGCTGATCTCGCAGACGCCTGGCGGCGACGTGGCGAAAAAGCTTCCCGGACAGCAGGAATATATTTCCGTCTTCCTGCCGTGCGCGCCGAACCCGACCACCGGTTTCTTTTTCTACGTGCTGAAGGCCAGCGTGATCGAGATCGACATGAGCGCCGAGGATGCCGCGACCTTGATCATGTCGGCCGGCGTGGTGCAGCCCGGCGGTGATCCCGACAAGAAGGTGGTTGCGCTTGCCGATATGGCCAGCGCCGCGCGCGCAGCCCGTGATGAGGCCGCCGCGAAGCCGGCCCCGAAAGTGGCGGCGCCGACGAATTAAGCCGGCTCAGCTTCAATCGGCTTACCCCGCGCCGAGCAGCGGGATCGCTTCATCGCGTTCGAACAGATAGAGCAGACAGCGCAGGGCTTCGCCTTCTGCGCCTTTCAGCTTCGGGTTGTCCTTGAGGATGCGCAGCGCCTCGTTGCGGGCTTGGGCGATCAGTTGGCCGTGCACCTCCGGGCGCGCGATCCGGTAGCCGGGCAGGCCGCTTTGCCGGGTGCCGAGCACGTCGCCTTCGCCACGCAGTTTGAGGTCTTCTTCCGCGATCTGGAAGCCGTCGGTGGTCTCGCGAATGACCTTTAGTCGTGCCTTCGACATTTCGCCCAAGGGTTCACGGTAGAGCAGCAGGCAGGTGGAGGCTTCCGAGCCGCGGCCGATGCGGCCGCGCAACTGATGAAGTTGGGCGAGGCCGAAGCGTTCCGCGTTCTCGATCACCATGATGGTAGCTTGCGGCACATCGACGCCGACTTCGACCACGGTGGTTGCGACCAACAGGCTGATCTCGCCTGATGCAAACTGGCCCATGACGCGGTCCTTGTCCGCGCCTTTCATCTTGCCGTGCACAAGGCCAACGCGGTCGCGGAAGCGCTCCTGCAGGCTGGCGAACCGCTGTTCGGCATCGGTCAGGAAATCGATATTTTCGGACTCCTCGACCAGCGGGCAGATCCAGTAGGCGCGCTTGCCGTCCTTCAACGCGCGGCCGATGCCATCCATCACCTCGCTGAGCCGGTTGGCCGGCATCGCACGGGTATCGATCGGCTGGCGGCCTGCAGGTTTTTCGCGCAGTTCCGAGATGTCCATGTCGCCGAAATAGGTCAGGACCAGGGTGCGCGGGATTGGGGTGGCGCTCAGCACCAGGACATCGACGGCGTCTCCCTTGTCGGTCAGCGCCAGCCGTTCGCGCACGCCGAACCTGTGCTGCTCGTCGACGATCGCCAGCGCCAGCGCCTTGTAGACAACGTCATCCTGAATCAACGCGTGGGTGCCGACCAGCAGATCGATCTCACCGTCGGCGAGACGGGCGAGAATGTCGCGGCGCTCCCGACCTTTCTCCCGTCCGGTGAGGATCGCCACGCGAACGCCGGCCTGTTCGGCCAGCGGCGCGATGGTTTTCAGATGCTGGCGGGCCAGGATTTCGGTCGGCGCCATCAGCGCCGACTGCTTGCCGACCTCCGCGACGGCCGCAGCCGCGAGCAGGGCGACCACGGTCTTGCCGGAGCCGACGTCGCCTTGCAGCAGCCGAAGCATCCGCAGCGGTTGGGTGAGGTCATCAGCAATGGCGGCGGCGGCCTGCTGCTGCGAGGTCGTCAATGCGTAGGGCAGCGCATCGATGATCTTGTGGCGCAAATGGCCGCCGCCAGCATGGCGCGCACCCGCCGGCCGGCGCAGCTGCGCCCGGACCAGCGCCAGCGCAAGCTGCCCCGCCAGCAATTCGTCATAGGCGAGGCGCGACCAGAACGGCGCGTCCGGCAGAATGTCGGTCAGGTCCTTCGGAATATGAACCCGGTTCAGGGCCTCGGCAAAAGACGGAAAGCTGCAACGGCGCAGCACGTCGGCCGCGATCCACTCCGGCAGTTGCGGCAATTTCTGCAAAGCCTGCGCGATCGCGCGGCGTAGCGACCCCAGAGCAAGACCTTCGGTTAGCGGATACACCGGCTCGATCAGCGACAACTTGGCGAAACCGGCTTCGTCAACCACGCGGTCTGGATGCACGATCTGCAGCGTGCCATCGAACATCTGCGCAGTGCCGGACACATATCGCGTTTCGCCGACCGGCAGCAGCTTCTCCACATAACCCGGCTGCGCGCGGAAGAACGTCAGCACCACGTCGCCGGTGTCGTCGCTGGCATAGACCAGATAGGGCGCCCGCGAGCGGCCAGGAGGCGAGGGGCGGTGGCGGTCGACGGTCACCTCCAGCGTCACCACGGTTCCCACGGCGACATCCCTGATTTTGGGCCGGGCGCGGCGGTCGATCACGCTGGCCGGCAGATGCAGCAGCAGGTCGACCAGGCGAGGCGTCTCGTTGCGGTCGAGCAGGTAGCGCAGCAGCTTGTCCTGTTTCGGACCGACCCCCGCAAGGCTCGTGGCCAGCGCGAACAGCGGATTGAGACGTTCTGGGCGCATCGACAATCGACTCGGGATGAACTTCGTTGTGGGCCTGGATGCTCGCTTTTGCATGGCCTGAATGCAACGCAAAGAGAGTTACTGACATCCCCGGGAACGGAGGCTATATCAACCCGCCCGGCACGTCCGGGCTTTTGGCGTTAGACGGGCTTGGGACATGACGGGAACGACACGATCAAGCGACGGCCTTGAGGACCGCCGCAAGCGGCTCTTGTACCGCTGCTGGCATCGCGGCACGCGCGAGATGGACCTGATCCTGGGTCGTTTTGCCGACGCCCATATCAACGACCTGTCCGAAGCCGAACTCGACGAGCTGGAGCGGCTTGGGGAATTGCCGGATCCTGACCTCTATGCGGCGTTGAGCGGCGCGGGCGAACTGCCCGCCGAATTCGCCGGGGGCATTTTCCTGCGCATCAAAGGGTTCCGTGCCACGGACTCCGACGCATGAACAAGCCGTCTGCGTCGCGCTCTCCCGCTGAGCGGCTTGCTGCGGGCAAGCAGCTTACTCTCGCCAATGTGGCTGAGGGTGCCGAGGGCCTGATCACGTCCGATCTGGCGCGCGCCGTCGCCGCGCGGCCGAAGCCGCCGGCCGTCAGTCTCGCCGTGGTCTGCCGCGACGGCCCGCGCATGGCGCAGCTTGCCCGCGCACTGGAGTTTTTTGCGCCGGATCTGGCCGTGATGCAGTTCCCGGCCTGGGACTGCCAGCCCTATGACCGGGTATCGCCCCATGGCGGGGTGGTCGCGCAACGTGTCACCACACTGGCGCGGCTGTCACGCCTGAAGGGCAGCGACAAGCCGCTGATCGTGCTGACCACGGTCAATGCCATCCTGCAGCGGGTGCCACCGCGCGAGGTGATCGCGGCGCAGGCGCTGTCGGTCGCGCCGGGACACGCGGTGCCGATGGAATCGATCGTCGCCTGGCTTGAACACAACGGCTACAACCGCTCGTCCACCGTGCGCGAATCCGGCGAATACGCCGTGCGCGGCGGCATCCTGGATCTGTTTCCCGCCGGCCTCGACCAGCCGGTGCGGTTCGACTTCTTCGGCGACACACTGGAATCGATCCGCACCTTCGATGCGGAAACCCAGCGCACGCTGCTGGACATGCGCGCACTCGACCTGGTGCCGGTGTCGGAATTCCAGTTGGTCACTGAAACCATCCGCCGCTTTCGCATGGGTTATGTCGCGGCCTTTGGCGCGCCGACCCGCGACGATCTGCTTTACGAAGCGGTCAGTGAAGGCCGTCGGCATCCCGGCATGGAGCACTGGCTGCCGCTGTTCCAGGAGCGGATGGACACGCTGTTCGATTATCTCGGCAATTCGCCCGTCGTCATCGAGCCGCAAGCCGAAGATTCCGCGCAGGAGCGCATCAAGCAGATCAACGACTATTACGACGCCCGCCGCGAGGTGCTCGAACATCCCGGCGGCGGAGGCGCCGTCTACAAGCCGCTGCCGCCGGACCGGCTGTATCTGACCGAGCGCGAATGGAGCAAGTATCTCGGCGAGGTGGCGCTGGCGCGCTTCACGCCGTTCGCGGTGCCCGACGACGGCGACAGCGTCATCGATGCCGGATTGCGCCAGGGGCGCAATTTCGCGCCGGAACGGGCTGACACGGCGGTCAACGTGTTCGAAGCCGTGGTGGCCCACATCAACAGCCTGCAGGCCGCGCGCAAGAAGGTGGTCGTCGCGCTGTGGACCGAGGGCTCGCGCGAGCGCATGACCAACATGCTGCGCGACCACAAGCTGCTCAATCTGACCAGTGTCAACAGTTGGCGCACGGTGCAAGCGACCCCGCGCAACGAGACCACGCTGGCCGTGGTCGGCCTCGAGGCCGGTTTCGAAACCGACACCATCGCCGTCATTACCGAGCAGGATATTTTGGGCGACCGGCTGGTGCGGCCGCGCCGCGCCGGCCGCAAGCTGGAAAACTTCATCTCTGAGGTTACCAGCCTGTCGACCGGCGATCTTGTGGTCCATGTCGAACACGGCATCGGCCGTTTCATCGGCTTGCAGACTCTGGATGTCGCCGGCGCGCCGCACGACTGCCTCGAACTGCGTTACGCCAACGAGACCAAGCTGTTTCTGCCGGTGGAAAACATCGAGCTGCTGTCGCGCTACGGCTCGGAGCAGACCGATGTTGAGCTCGACCGTCTCGGCGGCAGCGGCTGGCAGAACCGCAAGGCCAAGCTCAAGAACCGTATCCGTGAGATCGCCGGCGATTTGATCAAGATCGCCGCCGAGCGTTTCCTGCACGAAGCGCCAAAATATCCGATCCAGCAGGGCACCTACGACGAGTTCTGCGCGCGCTTTCCCTATGAGGAAACCGAGGACCAGCTCACCGCGATCCAGTCGACGCTGCACGATCTCGAGATCGGCCGTCCGATGGACCGGCTGGTCTGCGGTGACGTCGGCTTCGGCAAGACTGAAGTGGCGCTGCGCGCCGCGTTTGCGGTTGCTCTCGAGGGCAGGCAGGTAGCGGTCGTGGTGCCGACCACGCTGCTGGCGCGCCAGCACGCCAGGAACTTCACCGAACGGTTTCGCGGCTTCCCGGTCAATGTGGCGCAAGCCTCGCGCCTGGTCAGCACCAAAGACCTCAATCTGGTCAAGAAGGGCCTCACCGACGGCTCGGTCGATATCGTGGTCGGCACCCACGCGCTGCTCGGCAAGACCATCAAGTTCAAGGACCTTGGCCTTGTGATCGTCGACGAGGAACAGCACTTCGGCGTCAGTCACAAGGAAAAGCTCAAGCAGCTGCGCTCCGAGGTGCATGTGCTCACGTTGAGCGCCACGCCGATCCCGCGCACGCTGCAACTGGCGCTGACCGGGGTCCGTGACCTTTCCATCATCGCCTCGCCACCGGTCGATCGGCTGGCTGTGCGCACCTTCGTGGCGCCGTTCGATCCGCTGATGGTCCGCGAAGCGTTGCTGCGCGAACGTTATCGCGGCGGCCAGGCGTTCTATGTCTGCCCGCGCATCGACGATCTCGCCGAAGCCAAGGATTTCCTCGACAAGCATGTCCCGGAAATGAAAGTCGCGGTCGCCCACGGGCAAATGCCGCCGACCGTGATCGAAGACATCATGTCGGCGTTCTATGACGGCAAATACGATGTGCTGCTGTCGACGACGATCGTGGAATCCGGTCTCGACATCCCGTCAGCCAATACCCTGATCGTACATCGCGCCGACATGTTTGGGCTGGCGCAGCTCTATCAGCTGCGCGGACGTGTCGGGCGCTCGAAGCTGCGCGCCTACGCGTTGTTCACGCTGCCGGCGCAGCAGAAGATCACGCCGCAGGCCGAGCGCCGGCTGAAGGTGCTGCAATCGCTGGAAAACCTCGGCGCCGGCTTCCAGCTGGCGTCGCACGACCTCGACATCCGAGGCTCCGGCAATCTGCTCGGCGAAGAGCAATCCGGCCACATCAAGGAGGTCGGTTTCGAGCTTTACCAGTCGCTGCTGGAGGAGGCGATCACCAGCCTGAAGGCCGGCATCACCGAGCCGGTCGCCGACCGCTGGTCGCCGCAGATCACCCTCGGCATGCCGGTGCTGATCCCGGACGATTATGTGAAGGACCTGTCGGTGCGGCTGTCGCTGTACCGCCGGCTGGCGGATCTCGATACCGAGGACGAGATCGCCGATTTCGGCGCCGAGCTGCGCGATCGCTTCGGACCGTTGCCCGACGAAGTGCGCCATCTGTTCAAGGTGGTCGCCATCAAGGCCTATTGCCGCCGCGCCAATATCGAGAAGGTCGATGCCGGTCCGAAGGGCGCCGTGATCGCGTTCCGCGACAATTCGTTTGCCCAGCCGGATCGGCTGGTCGCCTTCATCCGCACTCATGGCGCGGCCGCCAAGGTGCGCCCCGACATGAAAGTGGTGTTCTTGCAGGATTGGGAGACACCGGACGAGCGGGTCGAAGGAACCACCATCATCCTGCAGCAGCTTGCGGCGCTGGCGGAGGCGAAGAAAGCGGCCTGAAAGAGCGCCGTCAGGACGCCGCGCGCTGGCTTTCGCCATACAGGCGATCGAACAGTGTCACCGCCGAATCCTTTGGAAGCAGCGTCACCAGCGTGACATGCGGATCGATACGTTTCTCGCGCGCGAGGCTGTGCATGGTGTGGCGCAGGACACTGGCCAGTCGGCGTGCGATCATGTGCGCGGTGCGCAGGTCGGTTTCCGCAAATGCCACGACGATTGAACCATCGTCCTGCAGCGCAGCGAAATCCATGCGGCGCATCAGCCGGCTGAGGATGCGAGCTGCATCGTAGCGGATACGATCCGGGATGCTGCCGAACATAAAGCGAGCCGCCGACAAGCCTCCGCCACGCTTCTGGGCGTCCTCGATGGCCAGGGCGAAATCCCGGTCGAAGGCGGTCGAGGTCATTAGCCCAGTGCGTGTATCGAGCAGGCCTCCGGCGTCGAGCGATTTCAGCGCTCGGGTCAGGCGGGCCGCGAAAGCGTGCTGGCGAATGAGAGGAATGGCGCTGCTGGCGACATCCTCGGCCTGGCCCGACACGATTTCGAGATTGGGCAGGCTCTGCACGGAAACGAACGCGGCGGCCGACCCGGTGAGAATGGCGGGCAGGTCGCGGAAGCGTGAATCTTCCGATAGCACTGTAAGAAATGCATCGATCACGCGATGACTGAAACCTTCGCCGATGACCACGCCGTCGAGATCTCGGGTGTTCAGGTGTTTGGCCGCAGCTTCGATACTCAGCGCGCCGACCACGCCCATCCGCTCGCCGAGCGCGATCGACAGCGTGGGATAGGATGCGCCTCGACCGATCAGCAGCACCGTTGCGTCGTCGAGCGGATCAGTGTTGGGCAATTGCTGCTGCATGGATGCGGTATCAATAATTCTGCGCAGCACCGTGGCGTGTAAGGTGCGCACCCGCAAGGCCGCAGTCAGCCGCGCTTCCAGTCGGACCAGATTGCCGTCGGCGGCAGAAAACGAAATGGCGTTCGACGCTTGTCCCTGAGTTTTCAGATTGATCGCGATCAGGGGAATGTAAGGCTGGATGTCGGCGACCTGGGCCGCGATCTCGCCGAGCCGCTCGTCTGCGGCATCGGCGTCCGCGACAAGAACGGCCGCCGGCTGCAACCGATCGATGGCCCGGGCGGCATTCTTCCAGGCGGTGTCGACCAGCGGAAACGACCCAACCCCGGAGAGGGCTTTGGACCAGGCATTTGCGCCGTCGGAAATGCAGAGAACAGGGGCTTGCTGGGACATCATCAAACGGGGCTGAAAATGGCTCGCACTGTCTGTGGCCGCACCAGAATTGCCGATGCGTAGACGAGATAACGCTAGCCGAACGCCCTTAATGGCGAGTCAACACCCGGTGCGAAGTTTGAACAGCCTGCTTTGATCAGGCGGCTGGAGTCCGGTCACGAAATGCTTCGACCATCAGCGGATTCAGGCCGAGGATCGTCAATGCGTCCCGCGCACGGGCATTGTCGCTCGCGCGCCCGGCCAGACGATAGCCGCAGAGCCGGTCGGGAAGTGCAGTCAGCATCGCGCCTTGCGCCAATCTCTTCGCCCATTCCTGCAAGTCGCTGGCGAGGAATCTGTAGCCACCGACAGCCATGATTCCCGATGGTGGCGCGGTAATGCAGGTCGCGCCGCTGGTCCGATCGCGGCGTGCTGCATACCCAGTATCGACGTGGTCGGGCATGGCGGAGGGCGCGTGTGCTGCAGTGGAATTCACCAACGCCTTGTAGGCTACTACGGGTACCATTGGGCCGCGCAGCGCGAGCGTGCCGTGCGGCGTCAGGATGACGTCGCAGGCGACGGAGGAGCCGGAGATGCCCTGCGGGGCGCCGCGCGGGCCGGGCTGGATTGGCGTGGGGTTACCGTCGCTGCCGCGGCGGGCTCCGAACAGCCCGATTTCGCCGAACAGGTAGACATCGGTCAACCGGACCTTGTCGATGCTCCACTCCGGGCTGGCGGCGATCTGCTCCGGGGCGCGCCAGAGGCCGACGACGTGACGGAGAGAGGATACGCGATGGAGCAAGCCGCTCTCGCGGAGTCGCATGGCGAGAGGACCAGGCACCACCAGGACCGCGCAGGATTCGTCGGTCAGTTGCTGCTCCAGCAACTCGGGATCGAACGGATGATGCAGCGCAAGCGTACCGCCGCTCAGTAGCCAGGCGACAAGCGATGCGCTCAGGCCGGCAAACGACGACGGCTGCATCGCCGAAAGGATCATCGGCCCCTGGTCGATGCCACTCTCCAGGAAGATCGCGAGGCCGCCGGCGATCAGATTGAGCTGGGTTCGCGGGATCGCGCGCGGGCCATCCGGTGTGACGTCGAACGAAATCGCAGCCACGCGCCGCGCATCCTGCGCTGGAAAGTGCGGGAGAGGGCTCGAGGGCGCGCTCGAGATATCCAGTGGGGTCATTCCCTCGGGAAGATTGCTGCCAAAGCCGAACACATGGCGGATCGAAAACGCCTCGACCGCCGCGTTCATCGCCAGGTCGGCGTGGTTGACGCCGTCGATCGTGCCCGTCGTGACAATGGCGCGCGCGCCGGTGCGGTTGAGCGCCGACGAGAGTTCAGCCTGCCGCCAGAGCTGGGGCACCAACGCAACGACGAGACCGGCACGCAGTGCTGCGAGCACCGTCAGCATGAACTCGACGGTATTCGGCAACTGGATGGCGATCACGGAAGAGGCCGGAAGTCCGGCAGCAACAAATTGGGCGGCCAGCGCGGACACCGCGGCATCTGCTTCGGCATAGGTCAGCCCGGAGGGCGCTTCGCCGGTGATACGCCGCTTGTCCGGCGGATCGATCAGAGCCGGAAAACCGGGATGGCGGGCGACAAGCCGGCGGAAGATATCATCGATGGATGGCGACGGGCTTGCCGGGGTCGCGCCAGATGGTGCGGGCTTGCTCAGGGTTTGGGTATCGATCCGGTCTGACACCTTGGCTTGCCCCTGGGTGAGTTTGGCTCGGTTGGATCATGGTCCGCTTGCGGTCGGCCGCTGCCACCACGTTTCAGGCAGGTATCCGCTCAATGCATTGGTCTGCGGCTGTTGTATCCGATTCCATCGGGCGATCCATTGCTTCTCGACGTTGTAGAGCGGGATCGCGTAGAAGCCGGACATCAGCAACCGGTCGAGCGCGCGGACGGCGGACACGAGGTCCGGGTGGGTGCGAGCCTCCAGCATGGCCGCGATCATCGCATCGATCGCCGGCTCTTTGGCTCCCATATAATTGCGGGTGCCGTTGGTATCGGCGGCGGCGCTGCTCCAATAGAAGTTCTGTTCATTGCCGGGCGACAGCGACTGGTCCCAGCGGTTCTGGATCATGTCGAAGTCATAGGCGAGCTTGCGCTGGTCGAACTGCACCGCGTCGACCACGCGCACCGAAACGGCGATTCCGGCACGCCTGGCATCGCGCGCGAAGGCCAGCGCGATCCGCTCCTGGTCGCGGGTGGTGACCAGCAGTTCGAAGCCGAACGCGGCCTTGGACTTGCGATTGCGCAGTGTGGTGCCCTCGAGATCGTAGCCGGCGTCCGACAAAAGTTTCAGCGCGGCGCCCAGCGTGTCGCGATCACGCCCGCTGCCGTCAGTGACGGGCAGGCGCCAACTGCCATCGACGATGGCCGGCTGCAGAGCGGGTGGATATGGCTTCAGCAGGGCCTGTTCACGCTCATCGGCCGGCCGCCGATACGCCGACAATTCCGAGCCGGCGAAGAATCCGCCGACGCGGGTATAGAGCCCGAAGAAGTAGTTGCGGTTGATCCATTCGAAATCGAACAGCAGGGTCAAGGCCTCGCGGACCCGGATGTCGGCGAACAGCGGTCGCCGTGTGTTGAACACGAGATATTCGGAGGGTTGGGGCAGGCCGGTGCGAATTTCGGTGCGAATCACCTCGCCGCGGCGCGCGGCGGGAAAGTCGTAGCCCTCGTGCCAGCGCAGCGGTTCGTGTTCGACCCTGAAGTCGTACAGGCCGCGCTTGAACGCCTCGAACGCGCCGTTGACCTCGCGATAGTAGTCGAGGCGGACCTCGTCGAAATTCCAGAGGCCGCGGTTCGCCGGCAGGTCGCGGCCCCAGTAGTCCGGACTGCGGGTCAGGATGACGCGGGTGCCTGCCTTGACCTCAGAGACCTGATAGGGTCCGGAGCCGATCGGCGGGGCGAGGGAGGTGTCCTCGAATGTCGCCGGATCGATGGCGTGCTTCGCCAGCACCGGCATCAGGCCGAGGATCAGCGGCAACTCCCGGTCGTTGGCGTCAGTGAACGTGAACCGCACGGTGCGCGGATCAGGAGCCTCGGCCTTCGCGACCTTGGCATAGTACAGCCGATGATTCGGCCGGCCTTTGTCGCGCAACAGTGCCCAGGAAAACAGCACGTCCTCTGCCAGGACCGGCCGACCGTCGGAAAACCGCGCCTTCGGATTCAGGCGAAACGTGACATAGCTGCGGTTATCGTCGGTCTCGACGCTTTCGGCCAACAGGCCATAGAGCGTAAACGCTTCGTTCTGGCCGCGGGTGAGCAGGCTTTCGATCACGTAACCGCGGATCTGCTGCACCGCCAAACCCTTTACGATCATCGGGTTGAGGCTGTCGAAGGTGCCGAGGATGCCGAACGTTAGCCGACCGCCCTTGGGGGCGTCCGGGTTGGCGTAGGGCATGTGCGCAAAGTCCTGTGGCAGAGCCGGCGCGCCATGCATGGCGATGCCATGATGCGGGATGGGATCAGCGCGGGCCGTCGCACTGCAAAAAAGCCCTGCCGGGCACCACCCGAGCAGGGCCGCGAGCACGGCGACCAGGCAGCTCCGGACGGGGTGCAGTCCGGCCCGTGACGTGTTTACGAAACCCATCCGTGATTCGGCCTTTGGCACGTCCCATTCTCTATCATGGAGGACCGGTGACCACGTTATGATCTCGGCAAAAGGTGCCGTTGGCATTGATCTTTTCGGCGATGGATGTATGAAGGCGTGCGATCGATGACGGGCCATACGCCCGGTCACGCTACTGCCTTATTTGCCTCCGAGACAGCCGCCGATTGTGGGGGATGTACGCTGGCGTCAGCGGGTTCAATCCCACGGTTCAGAAAGGGTCTTCCGCAATGAATTTTCGTCTCTTGGCCGTGCCGGCGCTGCCGCGCGGGCGGGTTTTGGCGGCGCTGGCTGCCGCGACATTGACCGTTTCAACCGCCGCCTTTGCTCAGCAGCCGGCTGCTCCCCCGGCAGCCGCCCCCAAGGCTCCGGCCCCGAAGGCTGCGCCCAAGGCGGCTCCGAAGGCCGCGCCAGCTCCGGCTCCGGCCGCCCAGGCACCCGCCGCGCCGGCGGCGCCGCAGCAGCCCGCCGAACAGCAGGTCCAGCTGATCTATGCACCCTGGACCAAGTTCTGCCTCAAGGGCCAGGATGCCAACGCCAAGCAGATCTGCTTCACCGGCAAGGACGGCCGCATCGAATCCGGCCAGCCGGTGGTCGCCGCCGTGATCATCGAGCCGGAAGGCGAGCCGAAGAAGATTTTGCGCGTTACGCTGCCGCTCGGCATGCAGCTGGTCCACGGCACCCGGGTGATCATCGACAACAACACCCCGGCGCAGAGCCCGTACGTGATCTGCTTCCAGAACGGCTGCATGTCCGACTACGAAGCGACGCCTGAGATGATCGCCAACCTGAAGAAGGGCCAGCAGCTGATCGTGCAGGCGATCAATTCCAACGGCGCGCCGCTGACGCTGCCGCTGCCGCTGGCGGAATTCGCCAAGGCCTTCGACGGTCCGCCCACCGATCCGAAGGTGTTCGAGGAAAACCAGAAGAAGCTGCAGGAAGAGCTGCAGAAGCGGGCCAATGAGGCGCGCCAGAAGCTCGAGGCGGCGCAGCCGCAGGGCGCGACACCGGCCCCCAATCCGGCGGCGAAGTAACCCGGCCGCAAGGCCAAAACAAAAGGCGCGCTGGAAGGCGCGCCTTTTTTGTTACTCAAATTTGCTGGATCAGATTTTCTGTTGGACGATTTTTGCGCCAGCGGGTGGCGGTCAGTTCAGCGACGGATTGCGCGGGCGGTAGCCGCCGGACTTGTCCTTCACGAAGATTTCAGCGACCTGGGAATGGCGGATCGGCTCGCCGGAGTCGTCGGGGACCAGGTTCTGTTCGGAGACGTAGGCGACGTATTCCGTTTCGGAGTTCTCGGCCAGCAGGTGATAGAACGGCTGGTCCTTGTGCGGCCGTACCCCCTCGGGGATGGACAACCACCACTCTTCCGTGTTGTTGAACTCCGGATCGATGTCGAAAATCACGCCGCGGAACGAGAAGATCCGGTGGCGGACGATCTGGCCGATCTGGAACTTGGCGGTACGCGCTTTGATCATACCCGTCGATAGACCAGGATTGTGGCCGATGCTAGTGGCAAAACCGACCATTTGCCCCCCGGAAACCCTCGCTCCCCGATGACCACACCTCGCCAAGACGCCTTCAAGCCCCACGTATCCTGATGATCGATATCCTGAATCTGGCGCTGCCCTACTTTGGGCTGATTTTCATCGGCTTCGCCTGCGGCAAGGCCAAGGCTCTCCCCGAAGCGGGCCTCGCCTGGATGAATTTCTTCCTGCTTTACGTCTCGCTGCCGGCGCTGTTCTTCCGGATCCTGGCCAAGACGCCGTTCGAGGAACTGAACAACCTGCCGTTTGTGATTGCGACCACCAGCGCCACGGCGCTGGCGTTCACGCTGTCGGCAGGGATGGGCCGGCTGATGGGGCGGCTGTCGCTGCGCGACACCACCATGGCGGGACTCTCCGGCGGCTATGGCAACATCGGCTATATGGGCCCGGGCTTGGCGCTGGCAACGCTCGGCGCCAAGGCCGCGGTGCCGGTGGCGCTGATCTTCTGCTTCGACAGCATTCTCTTATTCTCGCTGGTGCCGCTGTTGATGGCGGTGTCCAGCGGCAAAGGCCAGCCGCTGGGACCGACGATTGTGTCTGTGGTGAAACAGATCGTGTTTCACCCCCTGATCGTTGCCGGTTATTGCGGCACGTTCGCCGCCGCCTTCCACCTGCATCCGCCGGTCGCGATCGACAACACCCTGCAGTTCCTGCAGGGCGCCGCTGCCCCCGTCGCGCTGTTCGCGCTCGGGGTGACGGTGGCGCTGCGGCCGTTCAGCCGGGTGCCGTGGGAAGTCCCCGGCATCATCCTGGTCAAACTCGTGCTGCACCCGCTGATTGTGTTCGGCCTCCTGATGCTGCTCGGGCCGTTCGTGCCGGAATGGTCGGCCACCGCGATCCTGATGGCGTCGCTGCCGCCGGCGCTCAATGTGTTCGTGATCGCGCGGCAGTACGACGCCTGGATCGAGGCTGCGTCGGCCGCGGTGCTGTTGGGAACTTTCGTGTCGGTGGTGACACTGACCAGCGTGATGTGGATGCTGAAGACCGGCCAGATCGTGCTGCCGTAGCGTTTTGGATCAGCGCGCCCCGGACCGCCATGACGGCGCCAGGCCCTCGCGCATGGCGAGGCGCCGCAGCGGGCCAAAACCACCGATCAGATGCATGCCGAGCGCGCGGACCGTCTGCGCCGGCAGGAAATCGCTGAGCAGGGAGCGGTTGGCCCAATCGATGATCAGCGACCGGCTGCCGATATCAGCCCAGCGCGCCCGCTCGAACCGCGCCAGCGCCTGCGCCGACCCCGGATCGTCCTCGTGGCCGAGCGCCTCGGTGGCGATATCGATGATGTCGGAGGCGTCGCGCAATCCCATGTTGAGACCCTGCGCACCGATCGGCGGCAGCACATGCGCGGCATCGCCGACCAGCACCACGCGGTTGGTCGCGACGCGCCTCGGGTGCTCGATCGCCAGTGGAAACGTATGGCGCGGGCCTTCGATCCGCATGCGGCCGAGGATGGAATGGGCCTGTTGTTCGACGGCCACGCCAAGTTCCTCGTCGCTCAGCGCCATCAGTCGATCGGCCTCCTGCGGTGTTGTGACCCAGACGATGCTGGAGCGGTCGCCCGTCAGCGGCACCACCACGCAGGGACCATGCACGGTGTGAAATTCGGTCGAGACATTGTGATGCGGGCGGCTGTGCGACACGTTGAAGGTGAGGGCAGTCTGCGCCAGCGCGCGCCGTTTCACGTCGATCCCGGCCGCGTCGCGGCTGAGCGAGCGCCGCCCGTCGGCGCCGATCACCAGGCGTGCACGCAGCAACTGACCCAGCCGGGTGCGGACCTCGGCGGACTCGCCGTGCGGTTCGATGGTGTCGGCATCGTCGTCGAATCGGGTGATGTGCGCGAGCTCCGCGGCGCGGCTCTCCAGCGCCTCCAGCAGGATGCGGTTTTCGATGTTGTAGCCAAACGCCTCGCGGCCAATCTCGTCACAGGAAAAACGCACTTCCGGCGCGCGCACCAGCCGGCCGGTGTCGTCGACCAGGCGCATCACGCGCAGCGCCGTGGCGTTCGCCACGCAGCGCTGCCAGACGCCGAGACGCTCCAGCAGCTCGACCGATTGGCCGAGCAGGGCCGTGGTCCTGTTGTCGGCATAGGGCGCGCGCCGCGCCACCAGCGCCGTGTTGGCCCCCGCCGCCGCCAGACCAATCGCAGCGACCAAGCCGGCCGGGCCGCCGCCGATCACGGCGACATCGAAGGATTGTGGATGGGGCTGGCCGGTCATGGATCACGGATATAAGGGTCGCCGAGAAACCGTGCAATCGGCTTTGGCTGCGACCGATCCGCAGCCGAATCGCGCGGCGGAACGCCGCAAGCGGCTGGGCAAAGCAGGACTATTCCTGTTAATCACAGCGGGACCCATGACCGAGCCGAATCCCCACCCAGCGCCCACTGCCTCGCTCGCCGCGCGCGTCTGCGCCTTCGGCGTGCATGTCCTCACCGCGCTGGGGGCCGCTTTTGCACTGCTGGCGATGCTGGAGGCGGTGCGGGAGCATTGGTCGGCGATGTTCGGCTGGCTTGGCGCGGCGCTGCTGGTGGATGCGCTGGACGGGCCGATCGCGCGCCACCTTGACGTCAGCCGCTTGCTGCCGGACTGGTCCGGCGAGACCCTCGATCTGGTGGTCGATTTCACGACCTATGTGTTCGTGCCGGCCTACGCCATCACGGCAAGCGGGCTCTTGCTGCCGGTCGCGGCGCCTCTGCTGGGCGCCGCCATCGTGGTCACCGGGGCGCTGTATTTCGCCGATCGGCGCATGAAGGCCGACGACAACCATTTTCGCGGATTTCCCACATTGTGGAATGCGGCGGCTTTCTATCTGTTCCTGCTCAAGCCCGGCCCGGTCACGGCAAGCCTGTCGATGGCGGTGCTGCTGGTGCTGACCTTCGTGCCGTTCCACGTCATTCATCCGGTGCGCGTCACCCGGCTGCGCTGGCTGAATCTCGGGCTGATCGCGCTGTGGGGCTTCCTCGCGCTGGAGGCTGTCATCAAGGATTTTCGCGTGCCGGCTAGCGTCAGCTTCGGTCTGTGCGCCATTGCGCTCTACGGCCTGTGCAGCGACATTGTCATACGGATCATCAAGCGGGTGAAGGCATGATGCAACTTCTCACCAGTCCCGAAGCCTGGGTCGCCCTGGTGACACTGACGACACTCGAGATCATTCTCGGCATCGACAATGTCATCTTCATTTCGGTGCTGGTGTCTCGGATTCCCGAGCATCAGGCCAAGCGCGCGCGGCAACTGGGACTGGCGCTGGCGCTGATCTTCCGCATCGCGCTGCTGTTCATCCTGGTCTGGCTGATCGGGCTCACCAAACCGGTGCTGGAGATCTGGGGCAACGCGTTTTCCTGGCGCGACATCATCCTGATCGGCGGCGGTGCGTTCCTGATCGCGAAGGCCACCCACGAGATCCATGGCGAGGTCGAGGCGCGCGAAGGCGGCGAGGGCGCGACGCCGGCCAACGCGTTCTTCTGGGTGATCGTCCAGATCATCCTCATCGATCTGGTGTTCTCGATCGATTCCATCATCACGGCGATCGGCATGGCGCAGGATATCGCGATCATGGTCGCCGCGGTCATCATCTCCTGCATTGTGATGTACGTCTCGTCGGGGCCGATCTCGGCTTTCGTCGCCAAGCATCCGACCACCAAGATGTTGGCGCTGGCCTTCCTGGTGCTGATCGGCGTGGCACTGGTGGCCGATGGTTTCGCGTTTCATATTCCGCGCGGCTATATCTACTTCGCCATCGCCTTTGCCCTGGCGGTGGAAGCGTTCAACATCCTGGCGCGCGGCAATCGCAACCGCGCGCGGCCGTCATAGAGATACCCACGGACCGGGTTGCCCGCTCATCGCTTGACGCCTAATCTCGCCATACAGAAGCGGGAGTCGGAGATGACCAAGGCAGTGCGTGTCCATCAGGTCGGCGGGCCGGAGGTGCTGACCTATGAGGATGTCGATGTTCCGCCGCCCGGCCAGGGCGAGGTGCGGATGCGTCAGCATGCCGTTGGCCTGAACTTCATCGACACCTACTATCGCACCGGCCTCTACAAGGCGCCGGCGCTGCCGTTCATCGCCGGCAACGAAGCCTCCGGCGAGGTGGTCTCCGTCGGGCCGGGCGTGACCAATTTCCATCCCGGCGATCGTGTTGCCTATTATTTCAATCTCGGCGGCTACGCCAGCGAGCGGAACATCCCGGCCGACAAGCTGGTCAAGCTGCCCGACATGATCACCCACGAGCAGGCAGCCGTGCTGATGCTCAAGGGCCTGACCGTCTTCTATCTCCTGCACAAGACCTTCCGCGTCGAGACCGGGCATCGTGTGCTGATCCATGCGGCGGCCGGCGGCATCGGCTTGCTTGCCTGCCAGTGGGCCAAGGCGCTCGGCGCCAACGTGATCGGCACCGTCGGCTCCAAGGAAAAGGCCGAACTCGCGCTCGCCAATGGCTGCGACCACGTCATCCTCTACAACGAGGAAGATTTCGTTGCGCGCGTCAAACAGATCAGCCGCGGCGAGCTCTGCGACGTGGTCTATGACGGCGTCGGCAAGACCACGTTCCCGGGCTCGCTGTCATGCCTGAAACCGCGCGGCATGTTCGTTTCCTTCGGCAACGCCTCGGGACCGGTGCCGCCGTTCTCGCTGCTCGAGCTCAACAACCATGGCTCGCTGTTCGCGACCCGTCCCAAACTGAACGACTATGTCAGCAAGCGCTCCGAACTGATCGAAGCCGCCGACACCATGTTCGCTGCTGTGATCAACGGCAAGCTGCACGTGCCGATCCATCATGCCTATGCCCTGAAGGACGCGCAGAAGGCGCATCGCGATCTGGAGAGCAGGGCGACGACCGGGGCGTCGATCCTGCGACCGTAGGCGTACTGCGTCTTATCCGGATTTGCATGCCTCATTCAAAGTCCGGCGACACGTCACGGGGAGCCGCGAACGTCAACGTGGGCGCGCGGTCTGCAGCGAGCGCGCTTCCCCCGGCGTGATGCCGAACAGTTCACGGAAGGCCGCGCCGAACGCCGGCTGGCTGTCGAAGCCGGCGATGACGGCGGCCTGGGCCGGGCTTGTGCCGGTGGTGAACTGTCTGTAGTTCTCGCGCCACGCTCGCTTCCATAACTTCGCCGCCTAAGTAACGTCTGCGAAGTCGTACGAGGCGTGCAGGAGATTGGCGACAATCGTGAGGCCGTTGCGCACCAGTTCTCTTGTTGCTGGTGACCCAATGCCCAATCTAACAGCCGAAATATTGGTCCGCGGTTGAATTGAAAATAGATCCCCGGAGACGACAAGCAATCCACGGTTCTTGGCGCTCTCGACAAAGCGAGCAGGATTCCATGCTTCCGGCAAATGCAGCCACACGTGCGTGTTCCATTGACTTGCCTCATAGGGGTGATTTCCAAGTACGTTGGACACGATTTTCTGGCGCGCAACCGTCTCTTCGTGTCTCAGCTGAGCCAGCTTGTCTGCAGATCCATCGCGTATCCAATCGGCCGCAAGCTCGACCATGAGCGGCGGCAAGGTCCAAGACATCGATTGGGAAATCGCCGACATTGCGGAGAAGACGCGTTCAGATGCAACGACATAGCCCACCCTCAGACCTGGCGCCACGGACTTTGACAGGCTGCTGACGTAGAACGTGCGTTCCGGGCAGAGTTCGAAGAGCGTCGTGCTTGGTCGGCTGGGACTTGGACCGTAGCAATCGTCCTCGATCAACGTGAGATCATGCAGGTTCGCCAATTCGGCGAGATCTTGTTTTCTTGCCGAACTCATTGAACGTGTCGTGGGATTGTGGACGCGTGGCATGCAAATGAGGACACGAACATCGTTCTGCTGATTTATCAACGCAGCCAAGTGGCTGGTCACCAAGCCCTCACGATCGATCGCTACGGGCACCGGTTCGAGTCCAAATATCCGGATCAGATTCTTCACGCCGGGGTAGGTAAGCTCCTCGACGAAAACCTTGTCGCCAGGGCGTGTCGTTGTGGCCAACGCAACTGCAAGTCCCTGAGACGCGCCGACGGTGAGCACCATCTGCTCTGCATGGACGGGCACGCCTGTTGTCCGGAGCCAATGGGCAATTGTGCGCCGATGCTGACTGAACCCGCTTTGGTCCCGGTAATCCATCAGCGCCCAACCATTGTCGCTACGCACAATTCGTGTGGTCGCTCTTGCCAGGAGATCACCAGCTTCGATCGGGGCCGGCTTGTTGATTGCCATATCAATCAGTTCAAGCCTGGAACCATTCTTGATGTCGTTCGTGCGCATGTCTGCGAGGTGCGTCACGAAAGTGCCACGTCCAACATGCGCATCGATAAGACCTGCGGCCATCGCCAGTTCGAACGCCCGCCGAACCGTTCCGACCGTGACTTTCAAGCGGCTCGCAAGTTTTCTAACTGGCGGGAGCTGCGTGCCGGGAGGCAATTTCCCCGAACGAATGTCGTCCGTCAGCGATTGTGCCAGGGCTCGATACAAAACCTGATCGCCGCGCTTCAGGATTGGTTTCCAAATTGTGCTGGTCACGATTTCTGAATTGACTCCCAATTGGATTTGTTGCAACTTTAGATTGCCGGGGCGGTGTCATGGTGCGGGCAGGCGATCCACATCTGTTGTGTAGGGTGGGCGAGTGGTGGTGTGGGATGCGAACGCCAAGCCAGTAACAACTCCTCGCGCATCAGGCGATGAGGACGGCTGTCAGCCCGTTCATCGGCTGTTTGAATTGCGGGCAGAGGAAGTAGCTGATCTTCCTGCCGTTTCCATAAATGGAACATCGCTAACCTATCGCGAACTCAATCGAAGAGCAAATGCCATTGCCGACAGGCTGCGTCGGGCCGGGGTTGGGCCAGATCTGCCGGTTGTCCTGCTGATGGAGCGATCCCCAGAGTATATTGCGGCCATGCTGGGTGTGCTCAAGGCGGGTGGTGTTTATGTCCCGATTGATCCCGCATCTCCCGGAGAGCGTACTGCTCTTATGGTCGAGGATATCGATCCAATTGTGATCCTGACACAGGCACAATTTGCCGCGCAGTTTGACACCAGGGGGCCGTCGGTCATTGCGGTCGATGTGCTGGATTTCCCAGACGCCATGCCGAGCGGTCCGGCCAATGCTGTGTCGGCAGAGAACCTTGCCTACATCATGTTTACGTCGGGATCGACGGGCCGTCCCAAAGGCGTGTGCATTTGCCATCGCGGTGTTGCTCGCCTAGTCACAGGACAAACTTACTTTGAGTCGGGCCCGGGCCACCGTTTCCTGCAGAGTGCTCCCCTGACTTTTGATGCCTCCACATTTGAAATCTGGGGAGCGCTTTTGCATGGAGCGGAACTGGTGCTCTACCCGGAGCGCAGGCTTTCCATCGATGGAATTCGGAAAATCATTGAAAAGGCGGGCATTTCAACGCTCTGGTTGACGCCATCGCTCTTCAATCCGTTGGTTGATGCGGATCCTCATATTCTCGGAACCGTCACTCAATTAATTCTGGGAGGCGAGCCATTGTCTCCCTCTCATGTGAGCCGCGCCTTGGCGGCCCTGCCGCAGCTCCAAATCATCAACGGCTACGGTCCGACGGAGAATAGCGATTTCACGTGCTGCTATCGGGTCCCGCCCGAATTCAGGGGGGAAGCGCCCTCAGTCCCCGTCGGGCGTCCCCTTCGGGGGGACCAAATCTATATTCTGGATGCAGATCTTCGGCCGGTCGCCGAAGGAGAGGCCGGCGAACTGTGTGTCTCAGGGGTCGGACTTGCGCGAGGTTATCATCGGCGCCCGGGCCAGACCGCTCGCAGCTTCGTTCCCAATCCATTCAGTCGCGATCCCGGAGGAAGGCTCTACCGCACCGGCGATCTGGCCACGCTGGGAAAGGACGGAAACATCTCCTTGCTCGGGCGGGTCGACGACCAGGTCAAGATCCGCGGATTTCGGATCGAGCTCAACGAGGTCTCCACGGCCGTGCTGAGACATCCGCTCGTGCGCGCCGCTGCCGTTTTGAGCAGAAAGGATGCCGCGGATATCAGCTCATTGGTGGCTTATGCGCAGCTCATTGATGATCGGGAACTGACGATTTCCTCGCTGCGCGATTTCCTCGCCGCAATGCTGCCTGACTACATGCTGCCGTCCGCGCTGATTATTGTCGACGTGATGCCTCTCAATGCGCACGGAAAGATCGACCGCGCCGCACTCGTCACACGCAAGCAGAGTGTCGAAAGGCCCAAGCAGGCCAGTGACTACCTTGCGCCTGCCAATCGCATGGAGAGGTTGGTCGCGGATGTTTGGAGCGGCGTTCTGGGTGTCTCGCCCGTTGGCGCCTTGGATAATTTCTTCGATCTGGGAGGAACGTCGCTGCTGACCTACCAAATCCAGGTTGCGTTGCAGGATGGGCTTGGTCGACCAATCTCCGCCACGACGTTCTTTGAGTTTGTTACGGTGCGATCCCTGGCCGAGCAGCTTCGCCTCCAGGATGAACCGACAGCGGTGCCCGATCCGACTGGAAGAGAGGTGCGCGACATTGGAAGTGCCGAGAAGCTGCAGGCACGAGTTCAACAGCGCCTGAAAATGCGCCGGCCACGTTTCCTGAGTGGTGGTTGAGATGAATCGAGCCATCCTGCCTGCCGATGACGCTCAAGACGAAGCGATTGCGATTATCGGCTTGGCCTGTCGTTTTCCCGGCTCCAAAGACGTCAGACAATTTTGGTCAACACTCGCAGCAGGGGTGGACTGCGTATCTTCCTCGATGGAAGCAACGCACGAAGCGTACCAGGATCGCAGGCAGCCGCGTGGGTGCCTGGAGAACATCGATGCTTTCGATGCCGAGTTCTTTTCGATCTCACGTCGCGAAGCGGAATTTCTCAATCCGCAACACCGTGCATTTCTTGAGTGTGCGTGGCATGCGCTGGAGGATGCAGGTTGCGATGTGACCAGGAGCGAGGACGTTGTCGCAATCTATGCGACCTGTGGAGCAAATAGCTATGAGCATCTCGCGGCCTCCGCAGCCCGCTCCCCCGCAGAACAGCTGCTGGCATATATCTCCAATGCCGTGGATTTTCTCCCGACCAGAGTATCGTACAAGCTGAATTTGCGCGGCGAGAGCATTGCCGTCCAGACAGCATGCTCGTCGTCGCTGGTGGCTATTCATCTTGCCTGCAGAAGCTTGCTGGATGGCAATTGCAACATCGCGCTGGCAGGTGGCGCAAATATCGCGATTCCTGGCCGAGATGAGATCGAGCATCAGGAAGGAATGATCTTCTCCGCCGATGGGCGATGCCGTTCGTTCGACCAGAGCGCCAGCGGGATGGTCGCCGCGGACGGTGTCGGTGTTGTGGTCCTGAAGAGGCTCAGTGAAGCGCTTGCGGATGGTGACCACATCTACGGAGTTATTCGGGGGTCGGCGCTGAACAACGACGGCGCTGAAAAGATCAGCTTTCCTGCGCCGAGCATCGGCGGTCAGTCGGAGGTTATCGCATCGGCCCTTGCGTTGGCCGGCGTATCTGCTTCAGATATTGGTTATCTCGAAGCTCATGGTACCGGAACGCGGCTGGGCGATCCGATCGAGATCGAAGCCTTGACCAGGGCGTATCGTCTGACGACCGAACGCACCGGATACTGCGCGCTTGGCACGGTTAAAACAAATATCGGGCATGCAATTCATTCGGCTGGCGTTGCCGGGTTCATTCGCGCGACCTTGGCGCTGCACAAACGGGAGATCCCGGCGTCCCTGCATTTCGAGACGGCGAATCCCGAGATCGATTTCGAGCGAAGCCCATTCTACGTCAACACGGTGCATCGAGAGTGGGGCGGCGACGCCGGGCGAAAGCGAAGGGCAGGCGTCAGCTCGTTCGGCGTTGGCGGCACCAATGCGCACGTTATTCTCGAGGAGGCTCCTGCGCGGGTTCGCGAAAGCACAACACGGCCGGCCCACCTGTTGACATTGTCGGCTAGAACCCGCGGTGCTCTTGCCGCGAATGTCGACGAGCTCGCTACCTACCTTCACGACAATCCGCAGCTACCGCTCGACGATGTCGCTTACACCCTTCAGGCCGGGCGTCGCCATTTTCCCTACAGAAAAACGGTGGTTTGCCGGGGTACCGAGGATGCGGTCGCTGGCTTGAGAAAGCAGCGGGGCGACGATCCCGATGTGCCGCGAGCAGAGGCAGGCAAGGTTGCCTTCGCGTTTCCTGGCCTCGGCTCACAACACAACACCATGGGACGGGAGCTCTATCGAACGCATCGCAAGTTTCGGCGAACGGTCGATCGTCTCTGCGGCCAGCTCGAGGAGCCGATAGCTCGGACCATCGGAAAGCTCCTGTCAAGCGGGGTCGCCGAGAACGAAACACCCTACGATGATCCGCTGGTTGCGCACTCGGCGATTTTTATCCTCGAGTATGCTCTGGCGTGCTTGTGGCGGAGCTGGGGAGTCGAGCCTGCGTATCTTGTCGGGCACAGCGTCGGTGAGTATACGGCCGCCTGCCTTGCTGAGGTGTTCTCTCCGGAAGATGCGCTGCTCCTGGTTTCATCGCGGGCGCGCATGATGAGCAAGCTTCCCACGGGCGCCATGCTCGCGTTGCCGTTGAGTGCGGGGGACGCCGAGGCCCTGTTACCTGAGCAATGCTGGGTCGCGATATCCAACGGCCCTACGTTCACTGTGGTGGCCGGCGCTACACCGGCCATCGCGGAGTTGGAGCGGCGCGCGCGTGAGCGGCGTATCTTCACGTCGCGTATCGCTACGAAATATGCCGTCCACACCCCGCTGGTCACGCCGATTGAGAATGAATTCTCCGAGCTACTGGCTGGCATAAAGATGAAGCCACCGAAATTTCAGCTTCTGTCGGGGTCGACGGGGGAGTGGCTTACATCGGAACAGGTCCAGAGCCGGTCATACTGGGCGTCTCATCTCAGCCGGCCCGTGCTGTTTTCGAAGGCCGTTGATGTGATCCTTCAGGAAAGGAACCTGATCGTTCTCGAGGTTGGCCCGAGCAGGGTTCTGACCGGCCTGATGCGGCTGCATCCACGTGCTGCGTCGGAGCACAGTTTCGTGGCGTCACTTCCGCAGCCGCAGAGCGGCTCCCAGGAGTGGCCAAGTCTGATGCAGGCGGTGGGAGATCTATGGGTGCAGGGTGTTGCCGTTGACTGGCAGGAACTCCACGCCGAGGAACGACGGTTCAAGGTGCCGCTGCCAGGCTATGCCTTTCAGCGTCAACGTCATTGGGTTGCGGCAGACGGGCGCCTGACATCGAACACCAAACGGAACAGCGGTCCTGCAGCGAGAAAACTGCCGGACGTGTCGTCTTGGCTCTACCGGCCGGCCTGGTCTCGAAGCTGGCTGCCTCCTGCGTACGATGATGCGGCACCGGTGGTTGGCGGCGGGGTCTGCCTCATCATCACGCGAGACGCCAAAGATGTGGCAGATATCGAGTTCGCCCTGAGGTCCGCTGGGGACAACGTGGCGGTGGTTGCTTTCGGCGGCGGGACGCCTCCAGCTTCACGGTACAATTCGCTTTCCGCCCAGGGGCCTGAGGATTTCTCGCGTCTGCTGGGGGAAATTTCTCAAGATCTGGGCGATGTCAGGTCGATCGTATTCTGGGCGGCGAGCGAGGAGGCACCTCGCTCGCCGGACGGAGCGCGGGTCGCGCATACTCAACTGCTATGGCTGACCCAAGCGTTGGCCGGGCAAACATCCAGCCCGGATCTCTGGATCGTCACACGGGGCGCTCAATCCATCCCGCAAATCGACCGGGAGGTTGATGCGGACGGGGCACTTCTAATGGGCTTCGCCCGAGTGATATCACAGGAGTTCCCGCGGGTGAGGACAAGGTGCGTCGATCTCGGCAGACAATCACCCAATCCTTCTCGAGAAGGCTTGCAGTTTCTTGGCGAGATGGCGAGCGCTGGTGGTGATGACGAAGTCGTTTATCGCGGAACAGACCGATGGTGCTGCACCCCGGAAGCGCTAACTCGCGAGGAGAATCTCGAAGCGGGTTTTCAGTTTCGAGCGGGCGCTTACGTCATCTTCGGCGGTACGGGGCATGTGGGGCTGTGCTTCGCTGACTTCTTGAGCAGCATTCCCGGCGCGTCGGTCATCCTGGCAGGACGCCGATCATTGCCGCCGGTCAACGCCTGGGAGGAGATCCTGGCGGACCGGCAAGGTTCGGTCCGTGATCGGGGCGTGATTGAGCGACTGCAGACGCTGAGGCAGCGTGGAGGGCAGATCGAATATCGCCAGGTGAATCTTGGAGATCCGAGAGCTGTCCTGGACATGTTGCGTGAGGTCCGTGATCACCTTGGGCCTCTTCGGGGTGTCATTCATGCCGCGGGAGTTGTCGATACGGACCACCTGCGCTTCATTGCGGACACCACGGCGGAAATTTTTGAGGAAATTCTGGCGCCTCACCACGCCGGGACGCAAGCTCTCTGCGATGCGGTGAACGAGGTTGGTTCGGAGTTTTGTGTTGCGTGCTCCAGTCTCTCGTCGCTCGTGGGGGGCCTTTCATATGGGGCGCATGCTGCAGGTCACCGTGCAATGGACGCTGTCATGGCCAACGCCGCGGCGACCGATGCGAAATCGGCGAGGTGGCTTACCATAAACTACGACACATGGTTGGTATCTTCCCGCCAAGCCGGCCTGGGCGCCGGCGAGGCGGACCTCCACATTACGCCTGACGAAGGAGTTGCGGTTCTTCGTCACTGTCTGGCAAGCGGGGCGCAACAGGTCCTGATTTCCACAACGCCGCTTTCAGAGCGGATTGCAAGCCTCAAGGGTGCCTTTGCAGGCGGGGATCGTACGCGCGACGAAGATGTCGAAAGCGGCAGGTCCCCAGCCATCATCGATAAGGGGAGCGAGCATAGCGTACGGGAGATGGTGCTTGCTGTCTTCCAGGATGTGCTGGGCGACGAGAGATTGGGGGCGGGCGATAACTTTTTTAACTTCGGCGGATCGTCTCTGGGGATGCTCGATGTTATCGCGCGCATCAACACGTCTGCCGGCATCCAGATCCCACTTTCAGACGGATTTCGATCGCTCTCCGCATCGGCCATGAGCTCGTTGGTCTGGCACGAACTGCGACACAAGTGTGATTCGGAACTGGTATCATCATGATTCAGTCTACCTCCCTCTCGCTTGATATGGCGCGGTCACGCGGCGACGATGGGACGTTCAATTGGCAGGAGGCGCGTCGCCTGACGTCCGGTTGCAGCCACATTGTTCATCTGAACAATGCAGGCGCTGCCCTGATGCCGGATTGCGTCCTGGAAAGCACGATTTCCTATCTGAGGGATGAGGCGCGGTTCGGCGCATATGAAACGGCAGAGCGTTCCAGAGGGGCGATCGAGCGCGTTTATGACATTGCTGCCGCGCTGCTGAACTGTTCTCCAACCGAGATCGCCGTTGTCGAGAATGCTTCCAGAGCCTGGAATCTCGCTTTCGGCAGCATTGGATTTCGCGCGGGTGAGGTGGTTGTGACATCCACCTTCGAATACGCGAACAATTACATTGCGATCATGCAGGCGAAGAAGCGCCACGGGCTTCGAATTGAGGTGGTTCCAAGCACCCCGCTCGGGGAGCTTTCGCTTGATGCGCTGAGAAACATCATCGCAAGTCATGGCGCGCGCATGCGCGTGATTTCGGTGACCCACGTGCCCACGAATAACGGCGTGGTCAACCCGGCCGAGGAGGTCGGCAGCCTCATTCGAGAAGCAAAGGCAACCGGAGTTCTGTCCGAGCGGGCGCTCTACATCCAGGATGCGTGCCAGTCGATTGGGCAGATTCCGATAGATGCGCGTACGGGCGGCTTCGACATTCTGACGACCTGCGGCCGGAAGTACCTTCGCGGTCCGCGAGGAATCGGCCTGCTGTACGTTCGAGGAGGCGTGTTTGAGCGCCAGGAGTGCGGCGAGCCACCCATGCTGGACGTCCGGGCTGCGGGATGGACCTCGCGCGACGACTATTTCGTCTATCGAGATGGGCGCCGTTTCGAGACCTGGGATATCAACTTCGCGGCGAAGCTCGCGTTTGGAGTTGCCATCGAGCACGCGTTGTTCTGGGGAATTCGGAACATCGAAGCTTACGTCACAAGTCTGGCGCAGCGTCTGAGAGACCTGCTGGGGGATATCCGCGGAGTGCGCATCCATGACGTCGGACGCCGACGCTGCGGACTGATCAGTTTTTCAGTCTCGGGGGCCGATCCCTTGGACGTCAAAGAATTCCTCGCCGCGCGCCGGATCAACGTGAGCGTGTCGGAAAGAGCGCTGACGCGAATTGACATGGAAAACCGGAATCTGGATGCCGTGCTGCGCGCGTCGGTTCACTACTACAACTGCATGGAGGAGTTGGAAGCACTGACCGAGGGTGTGAAAGAATATTGCCGACGGTCCGGATGAGGCTGACGCCTGGATGAGAATGGATGCTCGCAGGAGGGATTGCGGAATGGCGGGATATACGGTCGGTGTCGTGGGAGCTGGTGTGATGGGATGCGGCACGGCAAGCGCGCTGCTTGCGTGCGATCAAGCTGTCATCCTCACCGACGTGGGCCCCGGCGTGCTCGAGGGGGCGCCGGCCAAGATCGCTCGAGAGCTGCGCTTTAGCTCACTGTTTCAGGACGGTAAGCCCAGCCACGTGAGGACGCTGGAAAAACTCCGTTGCACGGCGAATATTCGGGATTTGCGTGATGCGGATCTGATCATCGAAAACACCACCGAGGAGTGGGCCGTGAAATCGATGTGCCACGCCCAGCTCGATGAGATCGTCCCGGCGGAAAAGATCATTGTCGTCAACACCTCGGCCATTCCCATTACCCGGATGGCGTCGCTGCACGCTGCGAAAGATCGGATCATCGGCGTGCATTTCATGAATCCGGTCTTGCACAAATCCACCGTGGAGGTAATTCCGGGGCATCACACGAGCAAAGAGACCATAGACCGCACTCAGGCGTTTCTCACGACGATAGGAAAGGTCGGAGTTGTGGTCAGGGACGCCGCGGGATTTGTTTCCAATCGCGTCCTGATGCTCGCCATTAACGAAGCGGCGTTCCTGGTTCACGACAGAGTTGCGAGCGCAGACCAGATTGATCTCATTTTTCGCAACTGCTTCGACCATAAAATGGGGATGCTCGAAACCGCCGATATGATCGGGATCGATACCATCCTGAGAAGCATCGAGGTTCTTCGCGATCATTATCAGGATCCCAAATATCGCCCCTGTCCGCTATTGCGAGAGATGGTGGCCGCCGGCTTGCTTGGCCGGAAAACTGGTCAAGGCTTCTTTGATTATCGGACTTAGCATCGGGGGCGCAGTCGATGGATGTTCTGCTGGGAAACGTCAAAGACAATCTGAGGGGGTTCGTGCTTAAAGCTGCGCGACTGCGCGCGCTGGAGGATGACGAAGAGCTGTTCGGCTCCGGGTTGGTCACATCGCTGTTTGCCATGCAGCTCATCGAGTATATCGAGAAGGACTACCCGATCGTGGTTGATGGCGACGACATGAATTTGCGGACATTCAAGTCTGTCAACACCGTCAGCGAGTTCGTGGTCCGAAAGCTGGCGGAGTCGGCGGGATCACGAAACGGCAAGTGAGTCTTCATGCGCTTAGAACTTTCGGTCGAGGAGCAGGGGAACCTTGCTGAGTTCAGCGAATTCTCCGAGCGAATTGTCGCGCCGCTGGCCAGCGCTCATGATGACGACGCGCGAATATCTTTGCCGATACGGCGTCAGTTGGCAGATCGAGGATACCTCGCCTCGATGCTTCCCGCCGCAGCGGGTGGGCGCGGTTTGAATACGTGCAGTTACGTCATGCTTCATGAGCGTATTGGAAGCGTATGCGGTGCCGTGCGAAGTTTTCTGACCGTCAACGACATGGTGGCTCATGTGCTGCATCGGTACGGGACGGCCATGCAGAAGGACAAATGGCTGTCACGTATCGTCCGCGGCGACGCGGTGGGCGTATTTGCGCTGACGGAACCGGCCGCGGGAAGTGATATTTCCGCGATCGAAAGTACGGCGCGGCGAGTGCCCGGTGGATGGTCGGTGATGGGCGAGAAGTGCTGGATAAGTTTCGGCCAGATCGCGGACGTGTTTCTCGTATTCGCGCGGTCCGATCGCGGCATTTCCGCCTTTCTCGTCGATAGAACAAGCATGGGTGTTGCAGTCGAGCCGATGCCGCCGCTGCTGGGGTTGCGTGGTTCAATGTTGGCGCGCGTCACCTTCGCGGACTGCTTCGTCGCTCATGACCATCTGATTGGTATGGAGGGGAGAGGGCATCCGAACATAACGACAGCCGCGCTCACATTGGGGCGGCTTGGTGTTGCGGCAGGGTGCGTCGGCATCGTTGATGCATGTGCCGATACGGGACGTCGGTTTTCGCGCGGCCGGCTGCGTGGTGAGCGAAAACTGAGCGCGAATCCGTTGATAGCGTCGATGCTTGCCTCGATCTACATCGATCTGGATGCCGCCAGACTGTTGTGTCTGCAAGCGGCGGTGTTGCACGACGAACAAGATCCTCGCGCCGTATTCGAGGTGGCAATCGCCAAGCAGTTTGGAGCCGCAGCCGCCATGCGAGCAGCGCGAACCGCCGTGCAAATTCTTGGAGCGGCAGGTTGTTCGAAAGAGTTCACGGTCGAGCGTCACTATCGGGACGCCAAGATCATGGAGATTATCGAGGGGACCAACGAGCTGCAGCAGCTCATTATCGGAGAGCACGGGTATTCCGAGATTCCAAGTTTTGTTCGAGCAAGACAGTTTGACGTGAAGGAGCGGGAAAATGTCGAGTATTAGCGAAACGCTGACGCCTCCACATACGCAAGACAGCGCCGCCAAGCCCGTCAAATGTGTGGTTTGGGACCTTGATGACACCATTTGGCACGGAACCCTTCTGGAGGACGCCGAAGTTGTGCTTCGTCCCGGAGTTGTTGCGGTTCTTAGAGCGCTGGACGAGAGAGGCATCCTCAATTCGATCGCAAGCCGGAACGAGGCTGACATGGCGCGGAATCGCCTGCGAGCCGCGGGCATCGACGAGTATTTTGTCCATCCTCAAATCGGCTGGGGCGCGAAGTCGGCCTCAATTCGGGCCATTGCGGAGGGGCTTAATATCGGGCGCGATACATTGTTGTTTGTCGATGATCAGAGAGTCGAGCGTGACGAGGTGGCGTTCCAGCATCCAGAGGTGCGGACGGTCGACGCCGCCGATATCAAAGAGCTGTGCGAACGGCCGGATTTGAATCCGCCGTTTGTGACCAGCGACGCGAAAATGCGTCGGAGGCTCTATCAGGCGGAGAGCGAGCGACAGGCAGATGAGCAAAGGTTTGAGGGGCCGAGCGACGAGTTCTTGGCGTCGTTGAATCTGGAGTTGACTATTTATCGGACGCGCGACGAAGACTTGCGCCGAGCGGAAGAGCTGACGGTGAGAACAAATCAGCTCAACACAACGGGAATAAGTTATTCCTACGATGAGTTGGAGGCGGTCCGGCTATCGCCCAACCATGCGCTCCTGATCGCCGATCTGCATGACCGGTATGGCGGCTACGGCAAGATCGGGCTGGTGTTGATTGAGCAGAAGCAGAGCGATTGGACCATCAAGTTGCTTCTGATGTCCTGCCGCGTGATGTCGCGAGGCGTTGGACGCATCCTGGTGAGCGAGATCGTCAGGAGATCTCAGCAGGCGGGCGTCAATCTGTTCGCGGATTTTATAGCCACGCCAAGGAATCGAATGATGTACGTGGCGTACAAATTCGCGGGCTTCTCGGAGGTGTCTTCGGCCGCGGACGGTACGATCCTCTTCCAGCATGACGGATCAGATCCGGGGCAGGCTCCCAGCTACGTATCGCTGACATCCGATTGGTAGTGGGGGTCATCGTCGTCATGCCCGGCTCCGCCATCCGCTTGCCGTCAGAGGGGCTGTGCCGCGGAGAGGTGCACATATGGCTTGCTGATTCGGTTGCCATGAGAGCGGAATGTGAACGAATGACAGATTTTCTGTCTGACGATGAGATAATCAGGTTGGGCGGGTTCAAGAGTGTCCAAGCGCACGATACGTACCTTGTCGGACGGGTCACGCTCCGTCGGGTCATCGGGCGATATCTCGATTGCGACCCGAAGGATCTGAGGATTGCCGCAGGCCAGCATGGAAAGCCAATACTGGTGGAGCAGCGCCAGCGAGCCCAGGTCGAATTTAACGTGTCGCATGCCGAGCAGGTCGTCGGAATATCCGTCGCGCGACGCCCGGTGGGATTCGACGTGGAGAGTACCGAGCGCTGTGTCGACATCGGGGCACTTAGCCAGCGTGTTATGTCGGTGGCAGAGCGAGCGGCGATCTTTTCCAACTGCGGTATAGAAGCGCAAAGGTCATGTTTTCTCCGATACTGGACTCGGAAAGAAGCTGTGCTGAAGCGCGACGGATGCGGGTTGAGCCGGGATCCGACCGGCATCGAGACTGCGGAGAGCATGACGCAATGTGGAAGGATTTTTTCCTTTGCGCCGCGGCCGGGTTACATCGCGTCAGTGGCCGGTTCCGAGATGCTAACGACGATAAGCCTGTTTGACCCTGCGCATGGTTCGGAGCCCACGGGCATTGTGCCTGTTATGAAAACGAAAATTCCGACAATCGGGCGATCTCACGGAGGTCCTGATGCGTGGTGACGATGCAAGTGAAGCGAGTGGGAGCGCGGTGACGCAAGGCAAGTACCGCGTGGTCGTGAACGACGAGGAGCAGTTCTCGATCTGGTCATGCCTGTCGCCGTTGCCCATCGGCTGGAACGATGCGGGATTTAGCGGCGACGAGTCTGCCTGCCTTGAGCATATCGTGCACGTATGGACCAACATGACACCCAGATCGTTGCGTAGCCGGTAGCCATTGTCGCTGCGGTTGACGGGCCCTCGACAGACATGAGGCAGTAGCAAAATGACGCACGCAAGCCGCGCAAAGACGTACTCTTTCGGACGAGATCGAGGAGAGCTGCTGAGACTTTACTGCTTTCCATTCGCAGGAGGGAGTGGTCAGTTCTATGAGCCGTGGAGAAACCGTCTACCCTCAGCGATTGCGGTCATTCCGATCGAAATCGCGGGCCGAGGGCGACGTCTCGGCGAAAACCTGGTCGTGGAATTTGAATCGCACGTCGATGAAATCGTCACCGATCTGACGAGCGATGATCCCGTACCATTTGCGTTTTTTGGTCACAGCATGGGCGCTCTTCTGGCGTTCGAGGTGGCGCGGCGCCTGCGGAATCTCGGCCAACCGGGGCCCTTGCGCCTATTTGTGTCCGCGCACCGGGCGCCGCACTTGCCCGATCGCGAGGCGGACCTTTACCAGGCGAGCGACGCCGTTCTTGTGGAACAACTTCGTACCTGGAGTGGCACGCCGGAACGGATTCTAAGCGACGCGAGCATGCAACGAATTATCCTGCCCATTTTACGGGCGGATCTGGCGACTTCGGCCAGTTATCGGTTTCAGCCTGGACCGCCACTTGAGTGTCCAATCATCGCGTTTGGGGCTTGGAGCGACCCGGAGGCGAGTCAAGAAGAACTTGCAGCATGGTCGGAGCAGACCTCGGCAAGGTTTCAACTTGAGATGTTCTCGGGGGCGCATTTTTTCATTCGTGATCGCGAAGATGAGTTCATGCCGAAATTCCGAGATGAGCTCAGTCTGTTCGCGTCCGAGGTGTTAATGCAGTCGGTTGCCTGAAGACCCGCTCTGATTCAACGTTCGAGAATGATGAGAGGGGTTTCCCTCATGTTAGCCGGGTATCTGTATATCGCGAGCGCCGCAATACTGTTCGGTATCGCTGGCGCGGCGTCGAAGTATCTGTTCATACATCACATGGGGCCGCTGGATCTGACAATATTGCGGAACGTCGTCGCCTGTCTGATCTTTGTTCTGATCATCTACGGCTTGAAGTTCAAGGCGACGTTTCGAAAGAACGATATCGTGCACTATCTGGTGGTCGGAATTCTCATGACCGCTGTAAACTATACGTTCTTCCTGGCGATCGCGCTGAATGGCGTCGCGGTAGCTTTGATTCTTCAGTACACAGCGCCCGTTTTTGTCACTCTCGTGGAAGTGTCTCTCGGGCTAGCGGTGCTGACGAGGCATCGGATCACCACGATAGTGGTTGCGCTTGGCGGATGTTTTCTGCTTGTGAGGGGATACGACTCGGAATCGTTCCGAGGCAATCTGACCGGTGTTGCCGTTGGCGTGCTGTCCGGGCTGGTCTTCGGATTGTACAATATGGCGGTCAACGTGTCGCACAAGCGAGGCGTCGATGACCGGGCGCTGGTGTTGTCATCATTCGTTGTCTCGTCGGCAATTCTTCTGGCATTTGCCCCCAGCATGACTGTCTCGATTTCTGACTTGGGGCTCGATAGCTGGATGTTCATCTTGTTCATAAGTGCGTTGGCTACCGTTCTCCCTTACTGGCTGTTTGTGATCGGTCTCAAGGTTGTGCCGCCATTTCAGGCCACCGTCATCAGCATTCTCGATCCGCTTGCGGCCGCGATCGTGGCCGCTTTGCTGCTGGGTGAAAGACTGGAGTTGCTTCAGATCGCCGGCGTTGTTCTCGTTCTTGGCTCCGTCGTATTCGCCCCGATGGGCGAATCCGGAAAGCTTGGTCTACCCTCGCGTAGAGAGGTTCGATTGCTTCTAAGGAGCCTCTTTGGCGCCCGGCTTCACTAGGGAATTGGAGCGTGAGCAGCGCCCGTCAAGCACGCTGCTTTTCTTATCCCTTTCCGAAGCTGGCGCCTGCTCAACTGTTAGTGGGGCGCCTGGCAGCAAGCTGCGATCTCCGTCTTCGTTCAATTTGATCCGCTGGCCCCGTGCGGGCATACCAGATTGTCCATCCAGGCTTCGGCATGTGGGGCAGCGAGAGGTCCGGCTAGCGGTTGAGGAGCAGTCCGGGCACGCGGAGTGGCGTGAGCGGGAGTTCCTGGACGCGCTTTCCCGCGGCGTCGGCGACCGCGCATGCGATGGCCGCGCCGGCATCGAGGATAGGCACTTCGCCGGCCCCCTGGTGCCGGGCGCTATTTTACATCCACTCCGATCGATTCCCGTGCATCGAACTGAATGAGATCAAGAGCAAGCTCGGGCGGTGATGCTCGCGCTTGCTGCCGGATCTGCTCGCGCGTCACGTTCAGCGCCGGCCCGAAGCACGGCGTGTCGGGATGCGGCCTCGCGTAGCGCCCCGTCCCGGTCGTTGTTCGCAAACAGCCGCTGCGACACGCTTTCAAGAGACAGGCGCTTGGCGCTCACCGCCTTCAGGAAATCCGGCTGCGCGTCCTGCTGCGTCATGGCGAGGCCGGGCCGCGCAGGTCGGCGGGGGGCCGTTGAGGGGCGAAGAGGCGGTCTGTGTCAAATTGCACATACCGATCTTTCAACTTCGCGTAGATCTGATCCGCGTTGGCCAATCCGACTTTGGCGCCGGTGGTGTTAGTCGCGGTCATCGCGATGTCACCAATCTGCGATTGACACCAAGAAGTCGCTGGCTTCTACTCGATCTATTATAAATAGTTATAATTTTATACTTCATCTAAAAATAGAACGATGTTCGTCCGCCTCGGAAGAAGGGCTCGACGATGAACGATATGGTTTTTCTGCCGATCAATCCTCAGCTGCGTTCGTTTCTTGAAGCCAATACGGGAATAGGACTCCTCGACGCGGATTTTTATCGCGACGAGTCCGTTTCGCGCATGCGCTTCGAGAATGGCGATCGTGAACAGACCCTTGCCGCGGCGCGCGCGCATGCAAGTCTGGCGCGATTGAGCGCCGATCCCCAGGTGGTCGATCAGCTGTACCGGTCCGGCCTGCACAGCGCCGCCGAGATTGCCAATCGGCCGCTCCATGCGGTCCGTGAGCAACTGGCAAAAGTGTCCGGCTCCGAAGCCGTCAGCGACGACGACCTCGCGGCGGTGCACGCTGCAGCGGTCGATCTGCACACCCGTGCGGTCCATCTCGCGAGCCAGATGCGCGGCGCGCTCTCCGCCCACGGCCGCGTGTCGCCGGCCAATCATGTCGCCAAGCAACTGACCAAGGAGTTTGGTCACCTACCGTCGTTTTCCGATCTGTTCGGATCGCAAGACTATATCCCGTCACCGCACTGTCAGTCGGTGGTCGGCCCCTCCGCTTATTTCGTCGATCTTATGCGGGTGGTCGATGAGCAGATCACCAGCAATCCGAAGAACAAGATTCCGGAGTGGGCCACGCTTGCAGAACGCCGCCGCAAGCTGTTCACGCAAGAACTGACCTGCGCCGAGACCAACACAGCGGTCCCCAGGCTCCAGATCGTCAATCAAGTGATCCACGATTTCCTGGCCCCGAAGATCGGCGCGGACACCGATTATGCCATCGCCACCCGGGTCTTCCCGTACAACCTGCCGATCAATGTGCGGCTAGCGCAAATACGCGCCGCCATGCTGCAACTCGGGGCGCCGCTGGTCGACCTCTATCAGGCCTATGTGGGGCGCGAGGCGGGGCTTGATAAGATGCCCGATGCCGCGGCCATCGCGGCTGAGCATCTGAGGCTTTCGCCGGAGCAGCGTGAGCTTGTCGAGGTGTCACGTTCGGGGCAAACGCTGGCCGACTGTTTTGGCGGTGAGGCGGGCCTGCTGGCGCAGCCGATCAAGGCGACCGTCACGATTTCCAAGGACAGCCTTGTCGTCACCGGCAGCGGTTTTCAGCAGGCGGCCGCCCAGGCCTCGATCCTGCGGGTCGGCGAGACGCTGCGCGCCGTCGTCACCATCGACAGCGATACCCAGTTGAAGGTGGATCAGGCATGGCCGGAGGCGCTCAAGGATGCCGAAGGCTGGTTCTATCCGCCGGGCTCGCTCGGGCAGGCGAGCGTCCTGAGTGAGCGGACGCGTCTGGATGACTCCGCCATCGCGTTCCTATTCGTCGAGGCGCTCGATGCGGAGGAGCTCGCGGCGGGATTGGCCGCGAAACTTTACATCAATGCCGGCTCAGAAGCGCCGCGTGGTCACCTCATCAGCGACCGGACGGACGTCAGCTATAGTCTGCAGGTGGTCGACCAGTTCGACGTTGCGCGGATCGACCGGTTCAATCGCCTTGTCCGGCTGTCGCAGGTGTCGGGCGTACCCGCGTCCGAGCTGGACTGGACCCTTCATGCGTCGGGCCATGCGGATTTCGCCGACGGCGGATTGACCCGCGTCGGCGAGACGGTGGCGCTTGCGCGGCGACTGTCGCTGCCGATCGACGAGACGACCGCACTGTGGTCGGTGCTCAAGACCTGGGGGCGAGGCGACGGCCCGCGTCCACTCGACCTGTTCGACCGGGTGTTCAATTCGACGGGGGACGGCACCGGTTATTATCGCCCGAAGTATGCCGACAATCCGCTGTTCACCGACGACGTCAAGACCTGGGTGCTGGCAAGCACCGACAAGGATGCACAGGCCATCCGCACCTTCCTGGCGGCGGCCCTTGCGGTCTCCGACAAGGACTTGCTGCGCATCGGTGCCACAGTCGGGGCAGGGGCAAGCAGTCTCAAGCTGGACGTGCCGACGCTCTCCGCTTTGTGGTCGATCGCCAAGCTGGCGCGCGCGCTCGCGCTGAGTGTCGCCGACTGCACGGCGATGATGCGCCTTGCCAGGCTCAGCCAGTTCAAGAAGCCGGCTGACGTCAACAGCCTGATCGAACTCAAGGCTCTGCTCGCGGAGCGTAGCCTGTCGCTGGCCGATCTCGCTTTCATCGTCTGGGGCGAGCCGGGGGACAAGACCGACGTGGTGCGCCCCGTCGACGTGCCGCCATTTCTGACGGCGCTGCGCGCACTGGCTGTCGAATGGCTGGTCACGCCGTCGAATTTCGCCGGCGACGACGATTCAGGAACCGGACTGCACATCTTTGACGCGCTGGTCTATGGCAAGGCGATCTCCGTCAGCGGCGTCGTGCTGTTTCCATCATGGAAGCTCACCTTCACCGTGCTGACCATGCTGTTTCCGATCTCGCCGCGACGGCTTGTGGTGCCCGGCGTCATCACGGCGGAAGAAGCCATCGAGGCCTTCGAGGAGTTGCTCGAGAACGGTGTCATTCTTGGCAACTCGCTGGCGGCGCCCGTCAATGAGGGGACTAATCTTTCCTTCCTGTTCCCCGACATTGAGGAGCCGGAGCGCAAGATCAAGATCGCCGCGATCCGCTCGGTCCTCAACGATCTGTCGCAGCAGGTCGAACTGTCCGTCGCAGTCCTGGTCCCGGCGCTGCGCGCCCAGATCGAGGGCACTTTCGGGCAACTCGGGACGCTGCTCGGCAGCTCCCCCGACATGGCGGAAGTGATCGTCACCAACGTGCTCGCCAAGGCGTTTCCAGGCGTGGATGCTCGCGTCCTGCTGCTGACGTCCGCCGGCGACCCCAAGAAGCTGACCGATCCGCTGGTGGTGGCGGACCGGATTGCGTATCTGGCGCAGGTTCTCTCGCTGCAGACCGCCGACCTTGCCGATGCGGCCGCGGCCCCCGCGGCGTTCGGGCTGACGTCGCTCGAAGACCTCTCCATGACCGCGGTCCGGGCATGGAGCGACTATGCGACACTGGTTGCGCTGTATCCGCCGGCGCCCCAAGGACCGCGTAACATTGCGATCTATATCACGACGGGGAACGTTGGCGCCCTCAGCACGGCCACGGGCTGGGATTCCGCGGCATTTCTCGCCCTCGTCACAGCGCTGTGGGGCAAGCAGATCATTCTCACGCCGACCCAGCTGTGGTTGGTGTCCGCCTGCTTTGCGCTCGCCGGAGTGATGGGAACCGATGTCGGCAGTGCGACGGAGATCGCCCGCGTGTCGCGGTTGCCGCCGCTCAGCGGAGCAACGCCGCCGCCCGCCTGGGCGACCTACGGGAAAGCCGCGCAATCGCTGGTGGCCATGCTCAAGGCCAAGTCGGCGGGCAGCGACTGGGCCGCGGTTTACAAGCCCGTCTCCGACGCCACGGAGACGGCGCGGCGCGACGGCCTGGCGCCGCTGGCCGTCTGGGTCAACACTGGGGCGCCGCTCGGCCTGGCGACGATGCGCGCGCTGTCGGAATATCTGCTGATCGACGTCGAGACCAGTGCCTGCGACGTTACGTCGGCGATCGTCGAGGGGACCGCCGCGGTGCAGACTTATCTGCAGCGCTGCCGGATGTCGCTCGAGCCGGGCGTCGTCAGCCTCGGCGATATCGCGCCGGCGTGGTGGCCCTGGCTCACCAATTACCGGGTGTGGGAAGCCAACCGGAAGATCTTCCTCTATCCCGAGAACTATATCGATCCGAACCTGAGGCGCGACCCCACCGACCTGTTCCGCAAGCTGCAGGAAGAATTGCAGCAGAGCAGCATCAACGAGGCGACGGTCGATCGTGCCTTCACCAACTACCTGACGGCCTTCGCCGATCTCGCCAAGCTGCACACTGTCGAGCCGTCCCGCGCAATCGCGCCGCATCCGGTATCAGGCACACCGGTGGAAACGGTGTTTTTCCTCGGCCGCACCGAAGCCAAGCCGTACCAGTACTATTACCGCACCCTGCGCAACGGAAACATCTGGTCGCAATGGTTCAGGATCGACGTCGCGATGACGTCACCCGACGCCTCGCTGGTGTTCGCCTTCAATCGCCTGATCCTGTTCTGGGTCGAGGAGGATGCGGTCAAAGGGTCGTTCATCAAGGACGGCAGCCAGAGGGACAAGCTGGTCCGGCGCGCCAATATCCGTTACGCCTTCCGCCGGCTCGACGACACCTGGTCCGCGCCGCAGACGCTGGAATCGGATCTGCTGTTCGACGCGCAGCCGACACTCTACCACAATGACATCATCAATCCGATTCCAGGCGCGCCGTCCGTCAATGGCATCGATCCGAAAATGCCTTACTGGCACCGCGTGTACGTCCAGCGGGTGCCCTCCGAGGTCGATGGCGGGGAGCGGTTGCTGATTACGTTCGGCAATGCCTTTCCGGTCCCAGCGGACCCGAAGGTGCCGCCCCCGGATGTCAAAATCATCGATACGTCCGACGAACGCAAGTTCGTATCGAATGTCTACACAGCGTCGCAGCTCGGCGCATCATTCAACGAGAAGCGGCAAGGGGCCATTCTGCTCGTTCCGGTGGCTTATCTCGACATCGGCATGAACGTGCAGTCGGTTTCCGCCTTCATGCCCGACTTCACGTCGGATCCCAACCAGCCTCCGTTTGCCTTCATCAAGTATGGCGACGACCTTGGCCCCAACCTCAGCCGCTCGGTGCTGATCGACGCCGCCTTTGTGGATTCTCCAGACTATCCCAATCGGGTGATCGACGCTCCGATCGACATGATCACCCATGTCGCTCCGGATGCCCAGGTGCTCGCCGTCAAGAACCAGGTCGGCTGGTTCGCGTTCGACAACGGCGACGAGTCGTTCCTGATGGTGCCGCGGAACGTGGCATTTAAGGCGATCGAGGACATCCTGAAGATCGAGACCGTCAAGATCCCTGTGAAACCGCTCGACCAGGGGAAGGAGGTCGACGTCGATTGCCAGATCATTTCCTGCATGGGCTATTCCGACAAGCCGGTCAATCCGGCCCGGCTCGTATTCGACTTCACACGAATGACCACAAGCGCGGTCGGGCGCCTCGTCCAAATCATGACCTTTGGCGGCATCAACGAGCTGCTGTCGATCAGGACGCAGGAGGCGCAGGGGCCGGCCTCGCTCAATTTCTCGCGGTTCTATCCCGGCGGCGAGAAGCCACCTAATGTTCAGCCACCAAAGGCTATGAACGGCGGGGCAGTGGATTTCGACGGAGCCTATCGTCCCTATTTCGACGAGATTTTTTTCCAGATCCCGTTCTTCATCGCGACCCAGCTCAGCGCGAACCAGCATCATGAGGCCGCCAAGGCCTGGTACGACTACATCTTCGATCCGGCCGCCGTGTCGAAAGGGCAGGTCCCGCCCAAGGGGAACGAGAAGTCTGTCTACTGGCAATTCCTGCCGTTCCGCAGCCTGACCGCTCCGTCACTGGTCGACGAGCTCACCGACCAGATCGCGATCGAAGCGTGGAACGCCAATCCGTTCGATCCGCAGACCGTCGCGCAACTGCGGCCAGTCGCCTATCAGAAGACGATCGTCCAGCATTACATCGCCAATCTGCTCGATTGGGCCGATTCCCTGTTCGCACGCGATACCCGGGAGTCCGTCAATCAGGCGACGCTGCTCTATTTGACGGCCGCCGACCTGCTGGGGCCGCGGCCGCGGCAGCGCGGCGTCTATCAGCCGCCCAAGCCGCTCGATTTCGCAACGATCAAGAAAGACTACGGACTGCTGATCCCGCAGTTTCTGATCGAACTCGAGCGCGTGATGCCGGCGCCGCAACCCGGCCACCTGAAGCTCGAGCCCGCGCCGTTCAACATGATCAGCGCCTACTTCACCGTTCCGGAGAGCACCGAGTTCATCAGCTACTGGGACCGGCTGGAGTCCAGTCTCTACAAGGTGCGTCATTGCCTGTCGCTTGCTGGCTTGCCGCGCCAGTTGCCGCTGTTCGATCCACCGATCGATCCACGGGTCCTGATCCGCGCCAGCGGAGGCCGGGATTCTCCGGCCGTGATCAACCAGGGCGCCGGAAGTCTGCCGCATTACCGTTTCCAGGTGATGCTCGACAGGGCGCGACAACTCACCCAGACCCTGATCGGGTTTGGCGGCGGGCTGCTGGCGGCCTTGGAAAAGAAGGATGCCGACGCTCTGCAGATGCTCCAGATCAAGCAGGAGCGTGCCATCCTGGTGCAGACCGGCGACCTCAAGGCGCAGCTCGTGCTGGAAGCCGAAGATCAGCTCGACGCGCTGCGCCAAGCCAAGCTCGCAGCTCAAGAGCGCCTCTCATACTATACCAAGCTGATCAGCGACGGCCTGTCACCCGCCGAGATCACCAGTCTCGCGACCATGATCCTCGCCAACGTCTTCCAGACCACCGCGGGGGTGATCCGTTCGCTGTCCGGCGGCGCCCATCTGGTGCCCAATGCCGGCTCGCCATTTGCGATGACCTATGGCGGCCGCGAAATCGGCTCGTCGCTGAGCGCTTTTGCATCGGCCTCCGACACCGTGGCGGGAACACTGAATTTCGCCTCCACGCTGTCGGGCGTCATCGCCGGATACGAGCGCCGCGAGCAGGAATGGACGCTGCAGAAAAATACCGCGACCTATGAAGTCGCGCAGATGGATGCCCAGATTGCCGCGGCACAAGCGCGCGTGGCATCGCTCAAACGTGACGTGTCGATCAATACGCTGTCGATCGAGCAGAACAATGCCATCCAGGTGGCACTGACGTCGAAGTTCACCAACGCCGACCTGTACAGCTGGATGGCGTCCCGCCTGCAGGCTCTCTATTTCCAGTGCTACAAGATTGCGCTGGATCTCTCCCTTGCCGCCCAGCGGGCCTACCAGTTCGAGCTCGACAACCAGACCACCATCCTCGACTTTGCGTACTGGGACAGCGGGCGGGCTGGGCTGTTGGCAGGCGAGGGGCTGATGGTCGGGCTCGGCCAGCTCGAACACGCCTATTACACCACCAACCGGCGGCGCCTGGTCATCGAGAAGACGGTCTCGCTGTGGGCGCTTGATCCGCTTGCGCTGCTGACGCTCCAGCGCACCGGTTCCTGCAATTTCCAGTTCAGCGAGCTGCTGTTCGATTACGATTTTCCGGGTCAGTACTGCCGCAAGATCGAGCGGCTCAGTGTCACCATTCCCGCGCTGGTCGGCCCATACCAGAACGTCCATGGCACACTGACCCAGACCAGCAACACCGTGCTGCTCAAGGACGACCCGGCTTCGGTCCGCTTCCTGCTCGGCGCGGACGTAACTCCGACCGACGGCATGCTGCGGCTGAACTGGCGCAACATGCAACAGATCGCGCTGTCGCGCGGAACCGACGACGGCACGATCGCCGGCGTCAGTGCCGACGAGCGTTACCTGCCGTTCGAGGGCACTGGCGCGGTTTCGAGCTGGCGGCTGGAATTGCCGCTCGGCGCCAATCGGATCGATTTTTCCGCCATTGCCGACGTGGTCATCACGGTGACCTACAGCGCACTCGTGGGCGGCGGAATCTTCAAGGAAGCCGTCGTCAGCACGATCGCCAGCCGCTTTGCCGGGCAGGCGAGCATGGCGCTGCAGCAGCGCTATCCCGATGCCTGGGCGCAATTCCTCAATCCGGGCGCCCCAACGCCGCAGTCCATGACGTTTGCGATCGGGCCGGACATCGTGCCGCCCAACCTGCTGTCGCCCCGCGCCGTGAAAGCCTATGTGCAGTTCGACATGGCGGTGTCTTTCACGGGACCGCTGGTGGTCGAACTCGCGCCGCCGTCAGGCAGTCCTCTGAGCCTCAGCCTGACCGAGAAGACGCCATGGGCCTCGGGGACGATCGACTGCCTGCTGACGCCGCCCGCGGACTGGAAACTGACCCTTAAGCAGGTCCCGCCGGCGCTTGTTCAGGATGGCCATCTCAAGCCGGGTGTCCTGACCGGCGTAACTCTCGTGCTCGACTACACCGCAACCCTGAGAAAGGCATGACGATGTCCACGGGGACGACCAGGAGTCCGCGATGGCATGTCATCAATGCGACCGGAGAAGCCCGATGAAGCGTGTCTATGTGTTGATCGCGGCGCTCGCCGCATTGCTGCTGCCGGCGAGTCTCACCGCGGCTCCCGTATCCTCTCGTGCCGACCGCGTCGAGGCCGCGATCCAGGCCCAGTACGCCTATCAGCCGCCGCGCGCGGCCAAGGCGCGTTCGACGCTTTCGGCCGCCGAGCGACGTCAGTTGATGGCCTGGCTGAGTGACACCAACGGCAAGGGGTTGGTGCCGGTCGATCTCACCGATGCGCGCGAACTCAAAATGATGGATCTGCTGCACAAGGCGGCGCGCCGCCCTGCGGCCTCCCGCCTCGTGTCCGTTCTTGGCGGCGTGCAGGCCATGCGTCCCAATCTCGACAAGTGCGGCGAGTTCCTGAAACAGCATCAGGCCAACGGTCTGTTCATGGACGTCGGCTCGATCAGCGGCGACAAGCTGACGGCCGCGACAATGCAAGCGACGTTTCTCGCCGGCAAGCCACAGGATGTCCGCAATTTCGGCACCGTGCTGGTGGTACTGGACTCCAACGGCAACGAGGTCACCGATGGATCGGGCCTCAGCCACAAAGAGGAGACCACGCTCTTGACCGACGCCCCGCCCGCGTTGGGGAAGATCGACGAGGACAAGCCACCGCAGGCCGGCGCCTTGTTCACCACCTTCATGACTGACGGCACGCCGTGCACTCAGCGCCACACCGCCGCGGTATTGCCGCCGCCGAAGTCGATCGTGGTCACGGCTCCCAACAACTCGCAAAATCGCAAGACCGTGATCTGCCTCAACCGCGCGAATCCGGAGCCCGCATGGCCGCAGGCTTGCGATTTCGGTCCATTCCCGCAGGGCACAGTCAATCCCACCAAGGTGGTCGTGCCGCTCGCCGGGACGATCATGATGCCTTATCCGCTCGCGCTTGAGGGGGGCAAGATCAAGGCCCAGTTGCAGGTCACTGCGATCAACAGCCAGAACGGCACCACCTGTTCCGGGCAGGACGCGAACCTCGGCTTACAGGTGCTGGCCCAGACGAAGCCGACGGGCGACAGTCAGGGGGTGACGTGGTCCATCCTGGGACCGCAGGCTCTGATCTTTGGGGAGACCTGCTATCAGCCGCACAGCGGCCTGGCGTTCAACATGTATTGGACTGTCGCGGTTCAGAAGCCGGGTGCCCCCAGGCCGTCCACCGTCACTGCCATCGTCTCCAACGTGCTGGAACGCGGGTCGGCCAACACGCTGATTGTGAGGAATGTGGATCTGCAATGGGGCTGCCTGCCGGTGGGCACGCTGGTCACGATGGCCGATCACACCCAGAAGCCCATCGAGGACATCACGCCGCATGAGCTGGTGCTCGGCCCGGATGGCCGGCCGTGGGAGGCGTTCGGCAAACTCAGTGGCGACGAGGCCGAGCTGATCGTGGTCACGGCGGAAGACGGCACTGCGGCCCGGATGACCGGAGAGCATCCGGTGATCATCGGCTCCGACGACCAGGGCAGACCACGATGGACGGCCGCCTGGCATCTGACGGTCGGCACTTCCCTTGTCACAGCCAAAGGGGCCAGCAAGGTGGCCGCGGTCGAGCGGCAGCCGTATGGCGGCAAGGTCTACAATATCGCGCTGCGTCCGCAGGGCGCCGAGCACGCGCCCAAGCGTGGGGCGAGCTTCTATGCGGACGGGCTGCTGGTCGGCGACCAGACGATGCAGGGCCTGCCCGAGCCGGGACTGGCACAATCCGGCCCGTCCGCGACGGCCGCGAACTAAGGGAGCCTTGGGCCATGGGATGTGACCGCGTCGTCATTGCGAGCACGAAGAGCCAGGACGGCAAGACGACGGTGACCTGGCTGACCTACACGATCACAGGTCTCGATGGCTTCCTGATCACGCTGGTTCAGGGCGGCACCCCCACCAGTTTCGATGCCAAGGCCACCGACACCAGCATCACCGTCAACTATACGGCCGCCGCCGACTGCAAGGCGACGGTCACGCCAAAGACGGCGGAGGGACCGTCGAACGACAATGCCAGTTTTGCGGCACCGGTGCCGTTCCCTCCGCCGCCGATCGATCCCAACTCTGGACGTCCGGTCATATTCCGTGCCTGTGCGGATGCGACCAAGGTCACCGTGAATTGGGTCCCGGCCGTTCTGGAGGATCCGGTGCTCGGGTATTATGTGTCCGTGGTGCAGAACTCGGTCAGTCTGACGAACTTCGACGTTGAGGACGGTGAAGCCACGACCGTGACGGTCGATTACACAGTCGAGGCCGGCAGCAGCTACGAGGTCATCCTCACGCCTTACGATGCATTCGGCCCGAGCTACGAGAATGCGAGTTATCCGGAACCGATTCCGTACCCATAGCAGAAGGCTCGTGCACGGCCCTCTTGCGAGCAACATCGGATGATGCCAAGGCGGCATGATCGTCGCCTTTTCCGTGGCAGGGCTCTCGTATATGGGTAGAAGGTCCGCTGCGCTCCTTGCAGCGCAAGCCACGGTTCCTGAATGAGCAAGAAGCCATCCAAGCCCACCAGTTCCGCGCCGCGCAAGTTTCTCGATGCGCTCTACGGGGGCACGCCGCTGAAAGTCGATGGCGCGATCCTCGATTCGCTGCGCCTGCACGACGGGCTCGCGGGCGACGATCATGGGCCGCTGTTCGCGCGGCTGCCGGAGCGGCACAGGCAGATGCTGGCGCTCAGCGACGGTCTGGACCTGCTGGCGGGCAGTTATCGGTTGTTCGGCTGGGACAACGATGCCGCGCGCAGCATGCGCTGGTGGAACGACGTCGAGACCTGGAAATTCGCCTGGGGCGATCATCCTCCGGGCTATCTTTGTTTCGGCGAGTCGGTGCTGGGCAACCAGTTCGCCTATCGCGAGGATGAGCTGTCAAAGGGCGGCGCGGCCAAGGTCTATGAGCTCTATGCGGTGACCCTGGAGCCGATCTGCCACTATCACAATTTCGATCATTTCCTCGACGGCGGTTTCCTCAACGGGGTCCGCAACGATGCCTACCACGGGCGCATCGCCCAGGCGCGGCATCAGCTCGGCGGCTTCGAATTGGACAAACATCTCGCCTACGCGGTGTCGCCGCTGCTGACCGGCGGCGCGGTGGACGTGCAGCAGCTCATGATCATGTCGGCGTCCTCCCACATGATCGTGAACGGAGACCTGTGGCGGCAGATCGCCCACCGGGATTCGCTCACGGGCCTGAAAGGCATTGAAGACTACGTCGACAGCAAGGGACGTTCGCGGCTGCGCGTGCAGTGGAGCTGACGCCGCGCAGCGAGGGCTCTTGAACGGAAATGCTATCGCACGGGCCGATGCCGGCGAGAGCCTTTTCCGTTCCGATCAAATCGGAACGGGGCTCTCGCATTTTGCTTTGACGCGTTTTCTCCGCGCAAACGCTTCGCGTTTGTCGCGAGCGAACCGGTATCCACTTCGCTGGAAAACGCGCTAACTGTAGTGATAGACTTTGCCGTCCTGTTCCTTGACCAGATACACGGTGATGACACGGCCGGCATAGAGGCCGCCACCAACAATGCTGTTGGAGATTTTGGTCTGCTGGAACCAGCCTAGCGGGGAATACGGCAGCCCGGTTGCCGCCACATCGGGCACATGGCCGACCACCTGATCCGACGCATAGGTGCCCGACGAGGCCGTGTTGGCGAGATCACGCTCCTTGGTGGCGATCTGACCGGCCTGATAGCCGATCGAACCGGTGGTCTTGCGGTCGCTGGAGACGCAGACCAGTTGCTTGCTGGGCTGCGACTGGATGTACCTGTTCGCCATCAGCGAGTAGTTGCGCACATCGCTTTCGACCGCCGACGATCGCTGCGTCTTGTGGAGGTCGGCAATGTAGGCCGTGGACGGCGGACTCGTGACGATCGTGCCCCCGGAGCCTGTATGGGTCGGCGGCTGCAGGATCACCAGTGGGCCGCCGGGATTGTAAAACCCAGGTATGGTCGGGATAGTCGAGGAGGAGGCGCTCTTCAGCTTGATCAGCTGGTTCGAAATTCGCGTGACTTGAGCTCGGGCACTGGTGCGTTCTCTGCGGGCCTCGAGCAGTTTTTTGGCGTAGAGCTTCAATCCCTTGTTGGCCTGGACCTGGGACTCGGCCTGCGCAACACGTTTCTCTGCTTTTTTCAGCCTGCCTTTCGCAGTGGCCAGCTTGGTCTGCAGGTCGGAGACAGTCACCTTGTTCTTGGCTTTGGCCAATCCGGTCGGATCGGTGTAGCTGACCGGGTTTCCGCCGACATAGAGATAGAGATTGGTGCCGTCATTGAAGCCGGCCGGATCGGCGCTGAGCCAGCGGCCCAAGGAAGGCCCGTAGTAACGTGCGCCGAAGTAATATAGCCCGGTCGTTGCGTCGCGCTCCTTGCCGACGTAGCGGTACATCTTCAGGGATTGTTCGCCGGGCGCCACCGCCGAAAACGCCGCGGTCACGCCATAGGGATAATACTCCTCGTTGCTGACAACGCTGCCGGCATCGTCGAGCTCGATGGTGATCGAGCCCAGGAACGTCAGCAGTGGGTAACGCGTCAGTCTGGTGTCGAGCGAGCTGGTTTCGCGCCCGCGTTCGTCGATAGTCCAGCGATACTCAGTGGCGAAGGCGCGGCGGCCGTCGCTGCGCGGCACCGGCGTGACGGTGTCGCCGCCATGAGCATCGCGATTGGATGCGGCATCGCCGCCGGACGAGGTTTCGCCATAACGCAGGTCGTCCAGGATCTGCAGATCGTGGCGCTCGAGAATGATCTGCGAGCTGCCGTTCTGCACGCGAATGATGCGGCGGCGCTGATAGGCGCCGAGATAGACGGTCTCCTCCAGCTCGGTCTCGTTGGCAGAGATCTTGCGCTGGACGATTTTGCGCAGCCGGCGCCCCCGCGCGTCATACTGGAATGAGGCGGAGTCGTCGGCGTCGCCGGGCTCGCGCTTGATGCTGGCGACATCAAGCAGGCCGTTGCGCCAGCTCCACTCCATGCCGGAGAGCGCGCCGAGATCGGTCATGTTGCCGTTGCGGTCGTAGGCCGCCAGGGGATCGTCGACCGGGGCGCCGCGATTGGACAAGGGCGCAATCGCGATACGGCGGGTCCAGTTGCCGGAGGCCGCGGTGTGACGCATCTCCGTCAGGTTGTTGCCGTCATCATACGTGTATGTCTGCAGATAGGTCTCGAGCTCCTCGCGGTTGTTGACGTCGTAGGGGCGAGGGTTGTTCTCGCGGTTCATCGCGAGCGCGGGCTGTTGCACACCGGTGGCGCGAAGCAGCCGATAGAGCGAGTCGGTGGTGTAGTCGCTGACCGGGGAGACCGCCTGTTGCCGGAAGAACACCAGTTCACGGGCGTTGTCGCGGGTCTGGGTGACGTTGCCGACCGGATCGTAGGTGTAGCTGCGATCCTGGATCGTCTTGGTGCCGGAGGCGTCCGGACGTTCGGTTTTGACGTTGAGCAGCCGCAGGGTGGTCGGCTCATAGTCGAAGCGCGACACGGCCTGGTTGGCCAGCGCAATGCGCACCCTCTGGTTGGAGGCATCGTGCTCGATCTCGGTGACGATCGGCCGCGACGTGCCGTCCTGTTCCAGCGTCAGCGAGGTGAGGAGGGTAGAAGGGCCATAACGCGGAACGATCCGGCGGCCATCCGGACTTTGCTCCTCGGTGACACGACGCAGCGCATCGTAGCGCCAGCGCTCGACCAGCGGGACGGCCTCGAGAGCCGCCGGTGTCGTCTGGCTCCAGTCGATCTCGCCGGAATAGGCCTGGGTCAGTTGCCGTTCCAGCACCAGCGGCTGGGCCTGGATATTGTAATCCGGATAGGTGGCGGTGCCGCCCTGGTCGAAGCTCCGGTAGACCTGTTCGCGCAGATTATGGTCGATGTCGCCGGCCTGGCCCTCACCATAGACGATCCGTTCCGCCGTCCACCATGGCGCCTCCGCACTGCTGCGGACACGGATGTCGCCGAGACGCTGCAGACGATCGTATGATTTGGCGATCTCCACGCCACGTCCGTCGCACAGCCGGATCGGATTGCCGTTGATGTCGGCGCACTGGGCGCGGCGTCCGGAATCGACGGCGACTTCGAGCAGCGCCGTACCCGACATGTCGAGCAGGAACTGCACATTGTCGACCGGCGGCGTCAGCGCCATCAGGCGCGGGTCGGCGATGGCGATGGTGCCGCCGTCGGCGTCCAGCGTTCGCCGTGTGGTCAGATACCGCGGCGCGCCCGGCACACCGTTATCCGCCTCGACCTGGATCTGCACCCGCCGAACCGGCTCGCCGGTCGGATCGAGGATCAGCACATCCGGGGTGTCGTTGAAAATCGCAGCCTTGCGCAACGCCTCGCGTTCGGCAAGCGGTGTCTGCGGATTGTCGATGTTGAGCTGGTAGTAGGTCGATTGCTTGACGGTGTCGTCTTCGTCGTAAAGCCAGCGTGTCCAGGCGCGATAAACATTCAGGTTGAAGAATTTCTTTGGCGTGTCGACCCGCGTGGCACGGTTGAGCGCATCGTAATGAACGATGGTCGGGGGCGGCAGCAGGCCGGCCTCCGCGACATCCGTGCGATCCTCGTACAGCGGGGTGTTGGAAAAATAAGGCAGGTAGACTTTGACCGGCATGCCCTTGTTGTTGAACACGGTGCGTCCGCTGACCCAGTAGCGCTCAGCCACGACGGCGCGTTGCACGGCGCCATCGGCGGTGCGGGCGAGGGCGCCGGCAGGTGTCCGAATGATGGCCTCGCCGGGATCGCTGACTTTCTTGATCTCGATTTCGCGGGCCAGCCCGTCCCTGAAGCCGATCTCGAGCTTGATGGCGGACACCTCTCCCGCGACGAGATCGCTGACATGGGTTTCACGCGCGAGCGAGCACACCGCTGTCGGCCGCCGATCGGTGCTCCAGGCGAACATATCCGTGAATTGGAAACTTGACGCGCCCTGGAGGTAGTAGGCCGGTCGTGCCACGACATCGGACAGGGTGGCGCCCGTCCGCACCACATAGTCCGACAGCGGCTTGTCGCCGGTCGCGCCCTTGTGCAGCGAGGTTGCGATCAGCCGGGCCAGCGGGTCGTACAGCGCCTCACTGACGACGAGATTGGGGTTGGTCACCCACGCCGGAAGCAGCGCCTGATAATCCATCGCCAGCCGCGTGACGTTCTGCTCGCTGTCGCTCAGCCATTGCGAGAGTGTCGTGACATGCAGCTGCGCCTGATCGTAGCTCAGCACCGATTTCGAATGCAGCGTCGAGCCTGCAGCCGCGAACAGGTTTTCGATCGCCGACAGCATGTAAAATTGCTTTGGGGCGGTGAAGTAGATGCCAACTTCGCCGCGGTTCCACCAGTACCCGTCCTCCAGGGCGTAGCCAGCCTGCTCCGGCAAGCCATCCGCCAGTGTGCCGAGCACTTCGCGCGTGACCAGGAGGTCCGAGCCGTCAACCGCGATCGGATAGGCCTGGCCGGTTGACAGATCCGTCACTGTCCAGAGCTGGCTGGACGTCACCACGGTCACGGTGCTGAGCGCACCCGCCGGCAAGGCGATGCTGGCCAGAGCGAACTGGTCCCGCAGCGCGACGGGCAGGATCGCCTGGTTGAGCTCCGGAATCAGGCTCGCCGATGCCCTGAACAAGTGTTGCGCGCGCAGCAGGCCATCGGGAAACACCGCCTCTGCTTCGTGATGCTCCAGCGCGCGGGTGCCGGTCTGTCCGAGCGGCAGCGCCGCGGTCTGCGTTTCATTCCAGAAATAGACACGGGAGATGTCCTGCGTCCGGGCCTGCCGGGCTGCCGGCTTGAATGGTGAGGCATAGGGGACGGTGTCGGCAAGAGCCTGCTCGACCTGCTTGCCAATCTGTTCGAAGCTGAAATAGCCGGAGGGCCCCGGATCGAGCCCGTGCAACTGCAGCGTTCGTTCCTGGCAGGTGAGGCCGATCCAGCGCATCCCGTCGGTGACGTTGATGACGTCTGTCAGGGTGGCGCTGGCGTGCAGTACATCTTGCTCGGGCACGCGTCCGGTCGCCGGGTTGTCGTCGCCTGCACCGACTTTGGGATGCCGCGGATAATTCACGCCGCAATCGCGCACCACATTGCCGAAGGCATCGATCTCCAGCGCGAAGCTGTGCGACACTTGGGGATCGTTCGCTTCGCGCTCATAGTCGTAGACGATGGTCTCGCAATCTGCGACCAGGAACGATGCGAAGATATTGTCCGCAGTCGGCTGCAGCAGACGGATGAAGAGGCGATTTTGTGTGACCTTGTAGGGCACCGCCGCGAGCGCCGAGCCGTCCTCGCCGTAGATTTCCTCACGGATGATGCGGCCCTTGCTGGCGGACTGGGCCTGCCGCAGCAGTGGCCTGGAATAGTCCCAGATCGTCGGATCCAGACGATTGCCCAATATCGGAGCGGCGTCCGGATCGCCCTGGAAATACTGCAGCCGCTGGGCCCTGGCGAGTGCGCCTGTGGGATCGTAGGCGCCGACGTCGTACCAGGTCCTGGTCAGGGCTGGCGGCTGGTGGATGGGGGCTTCGCCGGCATGGAAATCCGCAGACGCAAACAGGCCGCTGCGCTTGAACGTGTCGAAACTCTCGCTGTCGCGGCGCTCGACACAGGCGAAGCCGCAGAATTCACGATCGGCCGCATCGAAATAGCCATCGTGATAGCTGAAGGTGCGGACCAGGCGACTGCCGGTGACCTGCTCCAGCACTTCGAGGCGGTCGACGACCTGCACCGGAAACGGCAGCCGCGTCAGCCACGGCCGGCCTGCGTGTTTGTCGTCGAGGAAACATTGCGTCGACGAGCGGTAGGCGATGCGCGTCAGGGCGCCGAGATGGTTGTCGGTCTCGACCAGAAGGTAAGGCTTGGTACCGTTGGCGCTGCCATCGATGCCGAAATCATAGAAACTCTGGGTCGCGGCCGGTATGACGTCCGTAAAGACGAGCCCGGCGCAGCCGGTGCCCAGTACGTCGGCGGTCGTGATGCGATCAAGCGTGGTCGCCTGCTCCGGCAGCGGGATCGAAATCGGCGGCGCGAAGCCGTTGCCGTTCTGGTTGCGATAGAGTTCGACGCGGTCGGGCAGGAGGTAGAGGAGATCGGCACAGCCCGAGCCGTCGGCGTCGAGCAGCAGGATCCGGCGTGCGTCGAACTCGGCGCCGAACCGTGGCGCATTGTCGAAGATGACCGGATACCCGAAACGGCCGCGGCCGAGACTGGGCCAGCATTTGACCTCGCCGTTGGTGACCACCACCCAGTGCTGCAGGCCGTCGCCGAACATGTCGGCGAAGGTGGTGAGCATGGTGCCGTCGCCGGGCGATGCCAGCGGAAACGGCCGAGTCCGTCGCTGCGCCGGCCCGAATCCGTCGGAGCCGAGCGAGGGATAGACCAGCAGGTTGCGGCCGGAAAACAGCACGAGGTCGGCAAGGCCATTGCCGCTGAGATCGACATATTGGGTTTGTTCATTCGCGAGACTGGTGGGTGCATTCCCGAAAGGCTGAAAGGTGTGCCATTGCGCGTCTTCATGGCGATAGTATCCGGCGCGCGAAGGCGACGTGACGACCAGATCGAGATGGCCGTTGGAGTCGAGGTCGAGCAGGGCCAGGTCAGGTCGGCCGAGATCGCGCTCAATCGGAAACTGACGAGGTCCGTCCTGGGTGTAACGACCGTTACCGTCCGGGCTCCAATAGATGGTTGAGCTGGCGGTGCTTTGCAGAATTCCCGGCAGCCCGTCGCCATTGAGATCGACCAGCTGGAAGCCCGGGGGATCGAGATAACCCGGCGCGGCCGGTATCCGCTGCGCGGTGGTCAGAGTGTGAAACGTTCCTGCCGCGGGCGTGAAGCCGGAATAGGTCAGGCTCAGCGCCGGCATCGCGGCCCGCGACCAGGTGGTGCCGTCCGGCTGCCAGCGATAGCCGATCTGCTCAATGGAGGTGAGCAGGGCGACGAACGGCTGCTGTTCATAGCCAAATCGATAGGCGCGCGTCAGCGTCCTGCGGCCGTCAAACAGTTCGGGCAAACTGACATAGGCAAGCAGGCCTCGGCACAGCCGCAGGGTGCGCCGTTCGAAGCCGGAGATGTAGCTGGAAAAAGGATCGCTCCGCACAGGCCAGGATGCGGGTGGTTGCAATGGCGCATCGAAATCGAAGCCGCCATAATCGAAGACGATCTCATAGGCGAAACGCTCGACATCGCCGTTCGCGCCATCCACGATGTAATTGCCGTAGGCGATGCGGTGTGGATAGCGGTTCGCCGCCACGATACCACCCTGGTCGGCGGGGCGATCGGGAACGTTGTCGCGGTTTTCCGCGATATAGTGGAAAGCGATCCGCTCTCCCTTGGGATTTTCGCTTTGCTCGATGAACCACTCAACGATGCGGCTCTGATCCAATGGATCGGCAACCCTTGCTGCAGGCGTCTTTCCATAGACACTCACCACATTGTCGGTGCTGGTGGTGCGCCAGTGGCTTTGCCGCGAGGCGATTTCGACCCAATGCTCAATGAGAGTGAATTGGGATTCGATCCGCGGCTGATAGCGCATGACGTCGAAGGCAGCGCCGTCTTCGGTACGCCGCAAGACCTCTGGAATCCATTGGCCTTCGGGGTCCGGCAGCAGCGCGGGCACCAGGTCGTCACCGGCGAAGGTCACGGGATCCTTGCCGTCGTAGCGCGGCACGCCGAAACGGGTGTTCAGGGAAAAACTCGGGATATCGACGGAGAAGCCGGCCCCGAACAGGCCGCTGCCGCCGCCGCTCGCATAGCTGATGGCGAGCTGCAGGGTGAGCTCTCGCGCCACCGGAAAGTCGAACGGAAATATCAGCGTGCCGCTGCCGAGATTTTCGTCGGCGACAAAGGCGGTCGGCGGGGCGCCGGTTTGTCCGCCCCCACTCGGCAGAGTGAGCTTGGGCAACGCAATCGTGGACGCCTGACGATCCGTAGCTCGTGGCATCTGCCCTTCCTAGCTGGCAAGCTGTGTGCGCGCGGACTCGCGTTCCTCCGACGTGTCGTTCGATGAGGTATGCCGCGCGACGGCCTTGTCCGTTATGAAAACGCCTTGTCCCGCGATATTGCCATGCTGAGGTTGTGGCGAAAAGGACGTTTAACCTTCGATTTAGTGACAAAATGCACAGCACGTGAAGTAGGGCATGCCGCAGGCTCCGCGATCATTCATCGGAGCACGATCAGGCAGACCGATAGATATCCGGCCGCACGACCTCCATGAACCGCGACGGAGTTCCGACCGGTTCGAAGCCGAATTGGCTGTAAAGGCCATGGGCGTCCGACGTCACCAGCAGGAAACGCCGGAGGCCTTGCAAATCCTGGTGTGCAACGATGTTACGCACCAGCCCCTTGGACAGGCCCTGGCCGCGGTGCTCCCTGAGGATGAAGACATCGGCCAGCAATGCGAAGGTCGATTTGTCCGTGACGACGCGGGCAAAGCCGACTTGCGCGGTGCGATGATACACACCGAAGCAGAGAGAGTTGCCGATCGCCCGCTCCACGACGGAGCGGGGGATTCCGCGCGACCAATAGGCGTCTTCCGTCAGGAACTGGTGAATGACGTCCACGTCCAGGCGATGGGTGTCCGTCGAGATGTCGTAGTCCGCCGGCAACTGCTGCATTTGCATAAACTTGTATCCTTGTCGCATCCTGAAATTTGGGGCGACGTCGGCCATCGGTGACGGCCGCCGTCGCTGATTGTTAGCGCTCACATCATCCGACGCAGCGTGCCACGCCGAGCTTGCGCAAGATGGCGTCGAGCATTGCGATCATCTGCGTGATCTCCTCGCGCGTGACGTTGAGCGCCGGCATGAAGCGCAGGGTGTCCGGCTGCGGCGCGTTGAGCAGCACGCCGTCCTCCAATCCCTGGGCGACGATGGCAGCTCCAATCGGCCGCTTCAGGTCGAGGGCGAGCAGCAGTCCCTTGCCACGGACGTTTCCGAGACCGTGCCGTGCGGACAGCCGCTGCAGTTCGCTTTCCAAAAACAGCCCGCTGGCGGTCACGGCTTTCAGGAAATCAGGCTGCGCGACCTGCTGCATTACGGCGAGGCCGGCCGCGCACATCAGCGGATTGCCGTTGAAGGTGCCGCCCTGGTCGCCATGGGCGAAGCAGGACGCAGCTTCAGTGGCCAGCAGGGCCGCGAGCGGCACGCCGCCGCCGATGCCTTTGCCCAATGTCATGATGTCGGGCGTGATGCCGGCGTGCTCATAGTGGAACAGTTTGCCGGTCCGGCCGAAACCGCTCTGGATCTCGTCCACGATCAGCAGCAGGCCATGTTCCTGTGTCAGCGCGCGCAGCGCCTGCAGGAATTCATCGGTCGCGGGCCACACACCGGCTTCGCCCTGGATCGGCTCCAGCATGACGCCGATGGTCTTGTCTCCGATCAGTCGCTTGACGGAGTCGATGTCGTTGAGCTTGGCCTTCGGAAAGCCCGGCACCTTCGGCTCGAACAGCGGTTCGAACGCGGCCTTGCCGCAGGCCGACATGGTGGCCAGCGTCCGGCCGTGAAAGCCGCCCACGAAGGTGATGATCTCGTAGGCGCCGTTGCGGTGCAGGGCGCCGTATTTGCGGGCGAGCTTGATCGCGCCTTCGTTAGCCTCGGCGCCGGAATTGGTGAAGAACACCTGATGGAAACAGCTGTGGTCGACCAGCGCTTTCGCCAGCTTGACGCTCGGGCCGTTGTAGAACGCCGGGCTCGGGGTCAGCAGCAGTTTGGCCTGTGCGGCCAGCGCCTCGGCAATCGCCGGCGGCGAGTGGCCGAGGCAATTGACGGCCCAGCCCTGCACGAAATCGAGATAACGCTTACCGGTGTCGTCCCACAGCCAGGCGCCTTCGCCGCGCGCGAACACGACAGGCGGGCGGGCGGTGATGTCCATCAGCGCATCGAACGGATGGATCGCAACGGTCATGGCAACTTCTCCTGGGGTTGAAGGCTCGAGGTTGAAGGTTTGGGCTGAAAACGCGGGCCGAAATGCAAGAAGGCCGCACCTTGCGGGCGCGGCCTTCTCGAAAACGTTGCTGATCTAGTTGTTCAGCTTTGTCGTCGGACACGGCGCGACCCATCATCGTCGAACGAGCGACGACGGCGGTCTGCGCGGATGATGGTCCGGGTCAATGTCATGGGGCGCGGCAATACAGCCGAACGGCAGGTGGTGTCAAGCGTTGATGTCAGAACCCCGCCACGGTCCCGTGCAGGTCGTATTCGTCGGCGCGCTCGATCTTGGCGGTGACGATGTCGCCGACGCGCAGCGGGCGGCGGCTGGTGACGTAGACGTTGCCGTCGATCTGCGGTGCATCCGCCTTGGAGCGGCCTTTGGCGACGCTCGGGCCGACTTCGTCGATGATCACCTGCTGGCGAGTGCCGACCTTGCGCTTGAGGCGGCGCGCAGAGATCTTCTGCTGGCGCGCCATCAGGGCGTTCCAGCGTTCGGTCTTGATGTCGTCGGGGACGGGATTTGCGAGCGCATTGGACGTCGCGCCGCCGACCGGTTCGTACTTGAAGCAGCCGAGGCGATCGATTTCGGCCTCGTCGAGCCAGTCCAGGAGATAGGCGAAGTCAGCGTCGGTCTCGCCGGGGAAGCCGACGATGAAGGTGGAGCGCAAGGTCAGGTCCGGGCACTGCTCGCGCCAGGCCTTGATCCGGCCCAGCGTCTTGTCTTGCGCCGCCGGGCGCTTCATCTGCTTCAGCACGTCGGGGCTCGCATGCTGGAACGGGATGTCGAGGTAGGGCAGCACCTTGCCTTCGGTCATCAGGCCGATGACTTCGTCGACATGCGGGTAGGGGTAGACGTACTGCAGGCGCACCCAGGCGCCGAGTTCACCGAGCTCTCGGGCGAGATCATAGAAGCGGGCGCGGACCTCGCGGTCCTTCCACTTGGAGGGCGCGTATTTCAGATCGATGCCGTAGGCGGAGGTGTCCTGCGACACCACCAGCAATTCCTTGACGCCGGCATTGACCAGCTTCTCGGCCTCGCGCAGCACGTCATCGGCGGTGCGCGACACCAGATCGCCGCGCAGCTTGGGGATGATGCAGAAGGTGCAGCGGTTGTTGCAGCCTTCGGAAATCTTCAGATAAGCGTAGTGCCGCGGCGTCAGCTTGATGCCCTGCGGCGGCACCAGATCGAGGTGCGGATTGTGCAGCGGCGGGATGGCGCGGTGCACGGCGTCGAGCACGCTCTCATATTGCTGCGGACCGGTGATCGACAGCACGCCGGGGTAGGCCTGCTCGATCTGCTCGGGTTCGGCCCCCATGCAGCCGGTGACGATGACCTTGCCGTTCTCGGCCATGGCCTCGCCGATGGCGCCGAGCGATTCCTGCTTGGCGCTGTCGAGGAAGCCGCAGGTGTTGACGATAACGAGATCCGCGCCGTCGTGCTTGCGCGCCAGCTCATAGCCTTCCGCGCGCAGCCGCGTGATGATGCGCTCGGAATCCACCAGCGCCTTGGGGCACCCCAAGGACACGAAACTGACTTTTGGCGCGACGCCCTTGTCCATCATTCTCCATCCGGTTAGAACCGGAGGGCTAGCCTTGATTACCGTTGATTTCAAGGCCAGTTAAGGTCCTTGGCCGCGCGCCGGAGCGGAATAGGACCCGTCGGGCCCAATGATGCGCCTGGTTGCGACAAACATGGCCATTATGACCGGTTTATCCGGTAAAAGAGCATTGGATGCCGGCGGAATCGACCAAGATCGTGATTGTCGACGAAAGTCCGATCCGGGCAGCCATCCTGCAGGAGGGGTTGCGGGAGGCTGGATTTACCACCGTTGAGCATATCAGCGAGATGCAGAATCTCCTGGCCCGCATCTACGCCATCGATCCGGACGTGATCGTGATCGACCTCGAAAACCCCAGCCGCGACGTGCTGGAACAGATGTTCCAGGTCAGCCGGGCTGTCCGGCGTCCCATCGCGATGTTCGTCGACCAGAGCGATTCCGCCTCGATCCAGGCCTCGGTCGATGCCGGGGTCTCGGCCTATATCGTCGACGGCCTAAAAAAAGAGCGGATCAAGCCGGTGCTGGATCTCTGCATCTCGCGCTTCAACGCGTTCGCGCGGCTGCAGGACGAACTCGACCGTACCAAGTCAGCGCTGGAAGAGCGCAAGGTCATCGACCGCGCCAAGGGCCTGCTGATGAAACTCAAGGGCCTGACCGAAGACGAAGCTTATGTGCTGATGCGATCGACCGCGATGCGCGAGAAGAAGAAGATCGCCGACATCGCGCAGTCGATCATCACGGCCGCGGAGATGTTGAAATGAGCAGCAAGTCCCTGCGTGTCGGGTTCATTCCCCTGGTCGATGCCGCCGCGCTGATTGTCGCGGTCGACAAGGGATTCGCGGCGGAGGAGGGGCTCGACGTCACGCTGGTGCGCGAAGTGTCGTGGTCCAACGTGCGCGACAAGCTCAATCTCGGGCTGTTCGACGCCGCCCACCTGCTGGCGCCGGTCGCCATCGCCTCGAGCCTAGGCCTCGGCCACGTCAAAGTGCCGATCGCGGCCCCCTTCACGCTGGGCGTGAACGGCAACGCGATTACCATTTCGCCGGCGCTGCATGCGGCGATCATGGCGCAGATCGAGGGTGAGACGACCGACCCGATGGCGACAGCAAAGGCGCTTGCTCGTGTCGTCGCGGCGCGACGGGACAACGGGCTGGAGCCGCTGACTTTCGGCATGACGTTTCCATTCTCCACCCACAATTATCAGTTGCGGTTCTGGATGGCGGCGGGCGGCGTCGATCCCGACGAGGACGTCCGCCTGGTGGTGCTGCCGCCGCCCTACATGGTGGACAGCCTGGCCAATGGCCATGTCGATGCGTTCTGTGTCGGTGCGCCCTGGAATTCGATCGCGGTCGATCTCGGCGTCGGCCATATCCTGCATTTCGTCTCCGACATTCTGGTGCGCGCGGCCGAGAAGGTGCTGGCGGTGCGCCAGCGCTGGGCCGATGACAACCCCGATACCGTCGCCGCGCTGGTGCGCGCCTGTCAGCGCGCCGCCGCCTTTATCGAGAAGCCGGAGAACCGCGCGGTGGCGGCCGACATCCTTGCCGCTCCCGAGCGGATCGGTGTCGATGCCGAAGTCATTCGCCGCACCCTCGACGGCCGCTTGAAGGTGTCTCCGGACGGCAGGATCCGGGAAAGCGGCCGCTATCTTCTGGTCGGTCGCGAAGATGCGGCGCGACCCGATCCGGTGCAGGCCGCCTGGCTCTACGCCCAGATGGTGCGCTGGGGGCAAACCGCCGCCACGACCGAGGCCCTGCGGATTGCGAAGTCGGTGTTCCGGCCCGATCTCTACGATGCGGCGATCGGTGCTTCGGCGCCCGCGCGGGTCGTCGGGGACGGGATCGGTGCGTTCGCGGGACCGGCGTTCGATCCCAACGACATTGCCGGGCACCTTGGCTCGTTCGTGATCAGGCGGCGGCCGCCAACCTGACGGGATCGTTTTTCGCGCTGCCTAATTATTGCGCGCTGCACAAAAATCAACCTTTCTGCAAATCGGACAGCCGCGCTGACGAGCTGCGCGCCGCCGGCTGATTCTTTGAACTATAATTTATTCAAAGACTTAGACGCATTCTAAAACTGGCACGGAGTTTGAATAAAGCTTGGCAGGCTGAGACGAAGGCCGACGGTCCGCTGGAGGACCAAGCAGCAATGCCGCTGTCCTGGAGGGAGCCGCCGTAGGTGGTTTCAGCCGGGGGCGGCATTTGTCGTTTTGGGCGAGATGAGAGACCGGACCGGCAGCAGTGAATTTGGGCCACACCGGAAAAGGAAAACGGACAAGATGACGACAACCACCAAAGGATCCAACGAGGGATCGAACGGCCGTGGCGTCAATCGGCGCACACTGATCAAAGCCGGGGCAGGCACCGCCGCGCTGCTTGCATCCATCAAGCTGAACTTTCCCGGCGGCGCGTTTGCGCAAGGCGCCGGGCCGGAAGTGAAGGGAGCCAAACTCGGCTTCATCGCGCTGACCGATGCGTCGCCGCTGTTCGTCGCGAAGGAAAAGGGCCTCTTTGCCAAATACGGCATGCCCGATGTCGAGGTGCAGAAGCAGGCCTCGTGGGGCACCACGCGCGACAACCTGGTGCTGGGCTCCGAGGGCAACGGCATCGACGGCGCGCATATCCTGACCCCGATGCCCTACCTGATCTCCGCGGGCAAGGTGACCCAGAATAACGTGCCGACGCCGATGTACATCCTGGCGCGCCTCAACCTGAACGGCCAGTGCATCTCGGTCGCCAAGGAATACAGCGATCTCAAGATCGGCGTCGACACCACGCCGTTCAAGCCGGCGCTCGAAAAGAAGAAAGCCTCCGGCAAGGCCATCAAGGCGGCCATGACGTTTCCCGGTGGCACCCACGATCTGTGGATCCGCTACTGGCTGGCCGCCGGCGGCATCGACCCCGACAAGGACATCGAGACCATCGTGGTTCCGCCGGCCCAGATGGTGGCGAACATGAAGGTCGGCACCATGGACTGCTTCTGCGTCTGCGAGCCCTGGAATCTGCAATTGATCCATCAGGACATCGGCTACACGGCGCTCACCACCGGTGAACTCTGGGACAAACACCCCGAGAAGTCGTTCGGTCTTCGGGCTGCGTTCGTGGACAAGTATCCGAAGGCCGCGAAGGCGCTGCTGATGGCGGTGATGGAAGCCCAGCAGTGGTGCGAGAAGATGGAGAACCGCGAAGAAACCGCGGCGATCTGCGCCAAGCGCCAGTGGATCAACGTGCCGGTCGAGGACGTCACCGATCGGATGAAGGGCAAGTTCGACTACGGCACCGGCCGCGTGGTCGAAAACAGCCCGCAGCAGATGCGGTTCTGGAAGGATCAGGCGTCCTATCCGTTCCAGAGCCACGACCTCTGGTTCATCACCGAAGATATCCGCTGGGGCAAGTACGAGGCGAACTATGATGCCAAAGCATTGATCGCCAAGGTCAACCGCGAGGACCTGTGGCGGGAGGCGGCCAAGGAACTCGGCGTCGCCGCGTCCGACATTCCGACATCGACCTCGCGCGGCAAGGAAACCTTCTTCGATGGCAAGGTGTTCGATCCGGAAAATCCGGCCGCGTACCTGAAGTCGCTCTCCATCAAGCGCGTCGACGTCTGATCAACCCGGACCGCCCTCTCTGTGGGCGGTCCGCCCTTTTTGAATTTGGAGACGTTTGAAACATGAATATGACCGCGCTGAAGACCGAGCCCGCGACGGAAATTCCGGCGGTATCCGCGCCGATCCTGACCATCACCCCGAAGCGGCCGCCATTGACCGAGAAGCTCGTGAAGTTTGCCCGGGAAGCGTCGGTGCGCGTGATTCCACCGGTCATCGTCATCGCCTTGTTCCTGGTGGTGTGGGAGCTGTTGTGCCGCAAGGCCGGCGCGACGCTGCCGCCGCCGTCGAAAGTCTTGCGCGATACCAAAGAGCTGATCCTCGATCCGTTTTACGACCGCGGCGGCATCGACAAGGGCCTGTTCTGGCATCTGTCCGCCAGCCTGCAGCGCGTTGCGCTGGGCTATTCGCTGTCGGTGATCGCCGGCGTCGGGCTCGGCACCCTGGTCGGCCAGTCGGTGTGGGCGATGCGCGGCCTCGATCCGATCTTCCAGGTGCTGCGTACCATTCCGCCGCTGGCCTGGCTGCCGCTGTCGCTGGCGGCGTTCCGCGACGGCCAGCCCTCGGCGATCTTCGTGATCTTCATCACCTCGATCTGGCCGATCATCATCAACACCGCGGTCGGCATCCGCAATATCCCGCAGGACTATCGCAATGTCGCCGCGGTGGTGCAACTCAATCCGCTTGAGTTCTTCAGCAAGGTGATGCTCCCGTCGGCGGCGCCCTACATCTTCACCGGCCTGCGCATCGGCATCGGCCTGTCATGGCTCGCGATCGTGGCCGCGGAAATGCTGATCGGCGGCGTCGGCATCGGCTTCTTCATCTGGGACGCGTGGAATTCCTCGCACATCAGCGAAATCATCCTGGCGCTGTTCTATGTCGGCGTCATCGGCTTCGTGCTCGATCGCATCATTGCGCTGATCGCCACCATCGTAACCCACGGCACGGCCAACAACTGAGAAGGGAATTGTCATGCACGCCTATCTCAAGCTCGATCACATCGACAAGACCTTCACCCGCGGCCAGGCCACGACCGAGGTCCTCAAGGATATCAACCTGACCATCACCCAGGGCGAATACGTCTCGATCATCGGCCATTCCGGTTGCGGAAAATCGACGCTGCTGAACATCGTCGCCGGACTGACGCCGGCGACCAATGGCGGTGTGTTGCTGGAGAACCGCGAGGTGAATTCGCCGGGGCCGGATCGCGCCGTGGTGTTCCAGAACCACAGCCTGCTGCCGTGGCTGACGGTCTACGACAACGTCCGGCTCGGCGTCGACAAAGTGTTCCGCCGCACCAAGAGCCGGGCGGAGCGCGATGCCTGGACCATGCACAACCTCAATCTGGTGCAGATGGCGCACGCCAAGGATAAGCGGCCGGCGGAAATCTCCGGCGGCATGAAGCAGCGTGTCGGCATCGCGCGCGCGCTGGCCATGGAGCCGAAGGTGCTGCTGCTCGACGAGCCGTTTGGCGCGCTCGACGCGCTGACCCGCGCGCATCTGCAGGACTCGGTGATGGCGCTGCACCAGAAGCTCAACAACACGGTGATGATGATCACCCACGACGTCGACGAGGCCGTGCTGCTGTCGGACCGGATCGTGATGATGACCAACGGCCCCAGCGCCCGGATCGGCGAGGTGCTGGAGGTGCCGCTGCCGCATCCGCGCAAGCGGCTCGAACTGGCGTCGAATGCGACTTATCTCAAGTGCAGGCAGCGCGTGCTTGAGTTCCTCTATGAGCGTCACCGCTTCGTGGAAGCGGCGTAATCATTACAGAACGAGGCGGCCCTCATGAGTGAACCTCTTGTCATCATCGGCAACGGCATGGCGGCCGCGAGGCTGGCGGAAGAGCTCGCCAAGCGCGCGCTCGGCAAATATGCGGTGGCGATCATCGGCGACGAGCCTCGGCTCGCGTATAACCGGGTGCTGCTGTCGTCGGTGCTGGCCGGCGACGTCGCCTCCGCCGACATCGAGCTGAAACCCGCGCAATGGTGGCGCGACCGCGGCGTTACGCTGAGTTATGGACAGGCGGCGACAGCGGTCGATGTCGATAACCGGACCGTGCAGCTCGCCGATGGCCGCTGCGTGCCGTTCGCAAAGCTGGTGTTCGCCACGGGATCACAGGCGCTGCGGCTGAACGTGCCGGGCGCGCAACTCGATGGCGTGCACACGTTCCGCGACAGCCGCGATGTCGACCTGCTGCTGCGGCTTGCCGCCGACAAAAAACGCGTGGTGGTGATCGGCGGCGGCCTGCTCGGGCTGGAGGCGGCTTACGGGCTGGCAAAGGCCGGATCGGCCGTCACGCTGGTGCATTTGATGGACCGCCTGATGGAGCGGCAGCTCGACACCCCGGCCGGCGCACTGCTCAAGCGCCTGGTCGAGGCCAAGGGCGTCAAGGTGATGCTGGAGGCCAGCACCTCGCATATCGTGGGCGAGACGGCTGTCGAAGGCATCACGTTTGCCGACGGTTCGACCATTCCCACCGATGCGGTGATCTTCGCCGCCGGCATCCGCCCCAATGCGGGCCTGGCCAAAGAGGCGGGCCTCACGGTCAACCGCGGCATCGTGGTCGACGACCGGATGCAGACTTCGGTCGCCGGTGTCTACGCACTCGGCGAATGCGCCGAACATCGTGGCACCTGCTACGGGCTGGTGGAGCCCGCCTATGAGCAGGCGCGGGTGCTGGCCAACGTGCTCGGCGAGGGCGGCGCACAGTATGAGGGAAGCGTAGTCGCCACCAATCTGAAAGTGTCGGGCGTCAATGTGTTCTCGGCCGGCGATTTCCTTGGCAGCCAGACCAGCGAGACCATCGTGCTGCGTGATGCCCGGCTCGCCACCTACAAGAAGCTGGTGGTCGAGAACGACCGGCTGACCGGTGCCGTGCTGGTTGGAGATACCCAGGATGCACTCTGGTACCTGGACCTGATCCGTACCGCCGCGCCGGTCGGCACGATTCGCGATGACCTGATGTTCGGCCGCGCTCTGGCCGAGAAACGAGCCGCATAACCATGTCCGGCGATTTCTCTCCCGACCAGAAACGTTATCTCGAAGGTTTCGTCTCCGGGCTCGGCGCATCGCGGCTGGCACGGACCGCGGCGCCGGCACGCTCCGAGCCTGTCGGCCCCGATGCGATTCATCTGAAGGCGCAGGACCGCACCGTCGCTGCCGGTGGCAAGCTCAATGAGCAGGAAAAAATCAAACGCGACGAACATCCCTTCGATGCCTATCCGCGTCTCGTAGCCCAGGCCCATGGCAACGCGGCGCCGAAGCCGGCGGACAACTTCCGCTGGCGTTATTACGGCATCTTTTACGTGGCGCCGACGCAGAGCTCCTATATGTGCCGGATGCGGATTCCGAACGGGATTCTCAAGCACTGGCAGTTTGCCGGCGTGGCCGATATCGCCGAGCAGTTCGCCGGCGGCTACGCCCATGTCACCACCCGCGCCAACCTGCAGATCCGAGAGATCGAGCCGAAGAATGCGATCAACGTGATCGAAGGCCTGCAGGATCTCGGCCTGTGCTCGCGCGGCTCCGGCGCGGACAACATCCGCAACGTGACGGGGACGCCGACGGCGGGGATCGATCCGCAGGAGCTGCTAGACACCCGGCCGCATGCGCGCGAATGGCATTTTCATATCCTGAACGACCGTGCGCTGTATGGGCTGCCGCGGAAGTTCAATGTCGCGTTCGACGGAGCCGGGCGCATCCCCGTGCTGGAAGATACCAACGACATCGCGTTCCAGGCGGTCGAGGTCGGCGAGGGACATGGCGTCGAAGCCGGCGTCTACTATCGGCTGGCGCTCGGCGGCATCACCGGCCACAAGGACCTGGCCCGCGACACCGGTGTGATCCTGCGGCCGGAGCAGGCGACTTGGATCGCCGATGCCATCGTGCGCGTCTTCATCGAGCATGGCGACCGCACAAATCGCAACAAGGCACGCCTGAAATATGTGCTCGATGCCTGGGGTTTCGAAAAATTCCTCAAAGCAGTCGAGGAGAAACTCGGATTTGCGTTGACGCGTGTGCCGGCCGAGGCCGTGTCGCCGAGGCCTGTTTTCGATCGGAGCGCGCATCTCGGCGTGCACAGCCAGAAGCAGGCCGGCCTGAACTGGGTCGGCGTCGCGCTGAAGCTCGGCCATCTTTCGCCGGCGCAGATTCGCGGCTTGGCGAAGCTGGCGCAGGATTTTGGCGACGGCGACATCCGACTGACCGTCTGGCAGAACCTGCTGCTGTCGGGCATCGCCGACGCCGACGTGGCAGAGGTCGCCGCCGCGATCACGGCGCTGGGGCTGGCGACGGAAGCATCGGCCATTCGCACGGGTCTCGTGGCCTGCACCGGCGCCACCGGCTGCCGCTTCGCGGGCGCGCACACCAAGGAAGATGCCGACACCATCGCCGCCTGGTGCGAACAGCACGTTGCGCTCGACACGCCGATTAATATTCATTTGACCGGCTGCCATCACTCCTGCGCCCAGCATTATATCGGCGACATCGGGCTGATCGGCGCGCGCGTGCCGGTGAACGACGACGGCGATACGGTCGACGGTTATCACGTCCATGTTGGCGGTGGGTTCGGGCCCGATGGCGCCATGGCGCGGGAACTCTATCGCGACGTCAAGGCCGAGGACGCGCCACGCACGATCGAGCGCGTGCTGAAGTCCTATCTCGCGAACCGGACGGATACGTCAGAGACTTTTGTCGGCTTCGCCGGCCGCTATGATACCGACGCCATCAGGCGCATGGCGGAGAGCGTGGAATGAACCAGATGTCACCCCAGGCGACGATAGAATTGATCCCGGACAACGCGCCGTTCTCTGCCGAGCAGCGCTCATGGCTGAATGGATTCCTCGCCGGGCTGGTATCGCTCGATGGCGGCGTCACACCGCTGTCGCCGGAGCAGGGCGCCGCGGTGATGAAGGAGGCGACCGGCGACGACGGCGAGGCGCCCTGGCACGACCAGACCATGCCGATGGCCGAGCGCATGAAGCTCGCCGAGGGACGGCCGCTGCCCCGCCGGATGATGGCGGCGATGGCGCAGCAGGATTGCGGCCAGTGCGGCTACAACTGCCACGACTATTCCGAGGTGATCGCCAGCCGCAAGGAGAGCCGGCTCAATCTCTGCGTGCCCGGCGGCAAGGACACCATGCGGATGCTCAAGGGCCTCTATGAGGAACTTGACAAAGCGCCGGCCGCAAAGCCGGACACGACGGACGCCGTTGTGCCTGCGGCGGTCGTCGAACCGGATGCCGCGTCCCGCGGCCGCTCCCGCGACAATCCGGCGATGGCGTCGTTCCTGTCGCGGCGGCTGCTGAACAAGCCGGGTTCGGAGAAGGAAACCTGGCATATCGAGTTCGATCTCGCGACAATCGGGCTCGACTATGTCGTCGGCGACTCGTTCGGGGTGTTCGCCAAAAACGATCTCGGCCTGGTCGACCAGATCATCGCCATGCTCGGTGCGTCGCATGTCACCGATGTCAACGGCAAGACGCTGCGCGACGTGCTGCAGAACGATGTGTCGCTGGCGCCGGCGCCGGACAGCCTGTTCGAGCTGCTGTCGTTCATTTCCGGCGGCGCCGTGCGGGAAAAAGCCCGCGCGCTGGCGCAGGGCGGCGATCCCGACGGCGACGCGACGAATCTCGATGTGCTGGCGACCCTGCAGAAATTTCCCGGCATCCGGCCGCATCCGGAAGCCTTTGTCGAAGCGCTGGAGCCGTTGCAGCCGCGGCTCTATTCGATCTCGTCGTCGCACAGTGCCACACCTGGCCGTTTGTCGCTGACCGTCGACACCGTTCGTTATGTGATCGGCAAGCGCAAGCGGCTTGGTCTCGCGTCGACGTTTCTGGCTGAACGCATCACTCCCGGCGACACACTGCCGGTTTATGTGCAGAAGGCGCACGGCTTCGGCCTGCCGCAGGATCCGACTACACCGGTGATCATGATCGGTCCCGGCACCGGGATCGCGCCGTTCCGCGCCTTCCTGCATGAACGCAAAGCCACCATGGCGCCGGGGCGCAACTGGCTGTTCTTCGGGCATCAGCGCAGCGACTGCGATTTCTTTTATGCCGACGAACTCAACGCGATGAAATCCGCGGGCCACCTGACGCGGCTGTCACTGGCGTGGTCGCGTGATGGCACCGAGAAGTTCTATGTGCAGGACCGGATGCGCGAAGTCGGGCGCGAACTGTGGTCGTGGCTCGCCGACGGCGCTCACGTCTACGTCTGCGGCGATGCCAAGCGCATGGCCAAGGATGTGGAGCGGGCACTGATCGATATCACCGCGCAGTTCGGCGCACGCTCGATCGATGAAGCCGTCGCCTTTGTCACCGAGCTCAAGAAGAAGGGGCGGTATCAGCAGGACGTCTATTGAGGCGTCTGGGCCGAATCCGGCCCGGTGGTGTGCAGGCGGTGCGGCGACAATTTGCTGAAAAATGCAGCTTTTGGACTGGAATGAGGGAAATGAAGCAGGCGCGGAACCGGGACTTGAAGGAATCTTTGCCTAGACGGCCGCGCCGGCAGGCAAGATTTTCGTTATTTTCCGCCGTGCCTTGCGGGAGACCGCGGCAGACCCCGAATATAGCGCATGACCACCCGCTGGAGATCGAGGTCCATGCGCGAACTGCTCTCGGAAGCACGTCTGCACTCCTATGCCCGTTCGGTGTCGCCGAAGGCAGACGATCGCTTGCACACCATCGCTCTGTACAGCGCCTTCACGGTGATCGCGCTCGTGGTCTTCGGCACGCTGTCCTTCCATCCGTTCTAACGGACTCTCATCGCGCTTTCAGCGCTGAACGGCATGTCATGCGGGATATCGCATGACCGCGATCGATCCCAACCTGAAAACCACGCGGACCACGTGCCCCTATTGCGGCGTCGGTTGCGGCGTACTCGCGGCCCCCGACGGCAAGGGCGGTGCTGTGATCGCGGGCGATCCGGATCATCCAGCGAATTTCGGCCGTCTCTGTTCCAAGGGATCGGCGCTTGGTGAAACCCTCGGCGCGAGGGAACGGCTGCTGCATCCGATGGTGCGCTGTGCGAACGGCAAGCTCGAGCAGGTCGCCTGGGTCGATGCGCTCGATCATGTGGCGCAGCGGTTCCAGCATATCGTGGCCAAGCATGGACCGGACTCGGTCGCCTTCTATCTGTCCGGCCAGTTGCTGACGGAAGACTATTACGTTGCCAACAAGTTCATGAAGGGGTTTGTCGGCACCGCCAATGTCGACACCAACTCGCGGCTCTGCATGTCGTCGTCGGTGGCCGGACATAAGCGTGCCTTCGGCGCCGATACGGTTCCCGGCTGCTACGAAGATCTCGATGAGGCCGATCTGCTGGTGCTGGTCGGCTCCAATGCCGCCTGGTGTCATCCGGTGCTGTTCCAGCGGATGATGCAGAACAAGCAGCAGCGCGGCGCGCGGATGGTCGTGATCGATCCGCGCCGGACCGACACGGCCGAGGGCGCTGAGCTGTTCCTCGGCATCAGGCCGGGCAGCGACACGGCGTTGTTCAGCGGATTGCTGGTTCATCTCGCAGACAGCAGCGCGATCGATCGCAACTATGTCGAACAGCACACGTCGGGTTTTGAGGAGGCACTGGTACGCGCGCGCGGCATTGCCGGCAGCGTGGCGGCGACGGCGCAAGCGACGGGGCTCGCGGAGAGCGACGTCCTCAGCTTCTTCGAGCTGTTTCGGACGACGCCACGGGTGGTGACGGCCTATTCGCAGGGCGTGAACCAGTCGGCTCAGGGCACCGACAAGGTCAACGCCATTATCAATTGCCATCTGGCGACGGGGCGGATCGGAAAGCCCGGCGCTTCGCCGTTCTCGCTGACCGGGCAGCCGAATGCGATGGGCGGCCGCGAGGTCGGCGGTCTCGCCAACCAGCTCGCCGCGCACATGTCGTTCAGCCCGACCGATGTCGATCGCGTCAGGCGTTACTGGCGTGCCCCGCACATGGCCAAGCACGAAGGGCTCAAGGCCGTGCAGATGTTCGAAGCCATCGGACGCGGCGAGATCAAGGCGCTGTGGGTGATGGGCACCAATCCGGTGGTCTCGTTGCCGGACGCTGACAACGTGCGCGCGGCGTTGGCCAAGCTCGATCTGTTCGTGGTATCGGAAAATGTGCTGTCGAACGACACCGTCAATTCCGGCGTCCATGTGCTGCTGCCGGCCCAGGCCTGGGGCGAGAAGTCCGGCACGGTGACAAACTCCGAGCGCCGGATCTCGCGCCAGCGCCGTTTCATGCCGGTGGCCGGCGAAGCCAAACCCGACTGGTGGATTGTCAGCGAAGTGGCGAAACGGCTGGGATTTCGTGACGCGTTCAGCTTCAAGAGCGCCGGCGATGTGTTTCGTGAGCACGCCCGCCTGTCGGCATTCGAGAACTACGGCAGCCGTGACTTCGACATCGGCGCGCTCGGCCACATCCCGGATGCGGCGTTCGACATCATGCCCCCCGTGGCCTGGCCGCTCCGGGCCGGCGAGGCGCGTCCGCAGGCGCGGTTCTTCTCCGAGGGTGGGTTCTATTGGCCCGATCGCAAGGCGCGTTTCATTGCGCCCGAGACCCCCGATTTGCGCCAGGCGACATCACCCGATCGCCCATTGCGGCTTAACACCGGCCGTATCCGCGACCAGTGGCACACCATGACCCGCACCGGCCTCAGCCCGCGTCTGGGACAGCATCTGCCCGAACCGTTTGTTGAAGTTCATCCCGACGACGCTAGCGAGTTCGGCGTGACGGATGGCGAGTTTGCCCGGATCGACAGCGATCATGGCCGCTGCATCCTGAAGGTCGTGGTCAGCGATCGCCAGCAACGCAGGTCGCTGTTCGCGCCGATCCACTGGAGCGGGGAGACTTCGTCGTCTGCCCGGGTCGGCGCGCTGGTCGCGCCATTGACCGATCCACTCTCGGGACAGCCGGAGAGCAAGGCGACACCGACGCACATCGCGCCGCATTCATTCGCGCAACGGGGCTTCGTGCTGTCGCGCGCACCTCTGGCGCTGCCGCCCGGGGTATGGTGGGCGCGTGTCGCTGTGACCGGTGGCTATGGCTATCTGCTGGCGGCGAACGAGACGACCGGCGCGTGGCAATCCTGGCTGCAGAGCGTCAGCGGTTCGACGGACATTGCCGAATACGAAGATCCGAAACGCCAAATCTATCGTGCCGCGGCGTATCGCGGCGATGCTTTGGAGGTGAGCCTGTTTGTCGGTCCGGCCGACGAGGCCATCGCCTGGGATGCCGTCAAGACGGCGTTCGCAACAGACCGCCTGGACGACGACGACCGCCGGGCGTTGTTGTCCGGTCGCTCGCGCGACGGGGCCAGCAGCACGGGGCCGATCGTCTGCGCCTGCTTCGGGGTCGGACGCACCACGATCTGCAACGTCATCGCGTCAGGCCAGGCCAAGAGCGCAACTGAGATCGGCGCGCTTCTGAAGGCCGGAACAAACTGTGGGTCGTGCGTGCCGGAGTTGAAGCGGCTGATCGCGCAAACCGAAGTGACGGTTGAAGTCGCTGCCGAACAGAAAGAGCTTGTCGGCGTCTGACGCTGGCAGGCCCCGCTCAATCGTGATGATATATATGAGATCGCACTCATCGTTGCTTATGCGCAGACTCATGAGGCTCGCATGCAGATCATCGTTCGCGACGCGATACCAGGCGATCTCCCAAGCGTGCTGTCGATCTACAATCATGCTGCCGTGAATACCACGGCCGTCTGGACCGATAGGTCGTCGGATCTTGCCGAACGACAGGACTGGTTCCTGGCCCGGAAGAAAAGTGGATGGCCCGTACTCGTCGCCAAAGCATCACAGCAGGTGATCGGCTTTGGCTCCTTCGGTGATTTCAGGTCCTGGCCCGGCTACCGGTACACGGTGGAGAATTCCGTCTATGTCGACGCTGCCTTCCATCGCCAGGGCGCGGCTCGTGCGCTTCTCAAATCGCTGATCGCACGTGCCGTCGAACTCGAAAAATATGTGATGGTCGCGGGCATCGAGGCCGCAAACGAAGCGTCGCTGGCCCTGCACCGGAGTGAAGGCTTTATCGAGGCCGGTCGCATTCCTGAAGTCGGCTGCAAGTTCGGGCGGTGGCTCGACCTTATATTTCTATCCAGACAACTGGATCACCGCGCCGAACCCGGCGGTCAGGTCGTCGAAGTCAAAACGTGAGACGGCCGCTCAAGGGAACGTGATCTTTGCCCCGTCAAAGACCCGCAACCGATTGGCAATCCCGGTGATTTCGGGCATGACATGGCGCGTTTCGCGTGGTTTGGTCGCACAATCGGCGTCCGGTTTGCGACCCATGCCGAGGTTCCCGCGCGGCCGTCCCGGCGCCAGGATTATTCAAGGAGTTCATCGTTTTATGCCGCTCGATCCGAAATCCATCGAGGTCTTGAAGACCGTTTCCACCGCCACCATCACGACCGTGCTGCTCAAGAAGGGGCTGCGCAACGTCTGGCTGCGCGGCACCCGGCCGCTGCGGCCGGGGCTGCCGAGGCTGGTGGGGCCGGCCTTCACGCTGCGCTTCGTGCCGGCACGTGAGGATCTGGCGACGCCGGAGTCATGGTCGGCGCCGATCTCGACGCGAACCGCCATAGAGGCGATGCCGGAGGGCTGCATTGCCGTGGTGGACGCGATGGGCGTGACTGATGCCGGCATTTTCGGCGACATCCTTTGCGCTCGCATGGCGAAGCGCAAGGTGACGGCGCTGGTGACCGACGGTGTTGTCCGCGACCTGGAAGGCGTGCTCGGCACCGGCCTGCCGGTGTGGTGCAACGGCGCGGCGGCGCCGCCGTCGGTGGGCGGGCTGACGTTCGTCAATTGGGGCGAGCCGATCGCCTGCGGCGGCGTGGCGGTGTTTCCCAATGACATCATCGTTGCCGACCAGGACGGCGCGGTGCTGATCCCGCAGGCGCAGCTCGATCATATCCTGGCCGAGGGCCCCGAGCAGGAGCGCATGGAAGCCTGGATCGTCAACGAGGTGAACGACGGCGCGGTGCTGCCGGGGCTCTATCCGATGAATGCCGAGACCAAGGCGCGTTACGCCGCCAGCAAAGCGAAATCCTGAACACCCAAATTCTGATGCCGTAAGTCCGGCGACGATCGACCGGCATCGGGGCAGGGCTGTCCCGATGCCGCAACAACATCAACAAACAACTCAATGAGGATGCCCATGGATATTCACGTCGCCGGCTCACGGCCTTCGATCCGTCCCCCGAAGGAGTATTTCACCGGCACCGTCTGGCAGGACCCGATCATCGCGACGGCTGCGCCGGCGCGGGTGGTCTCGGCGCGCGTGGCATTCGAGCCCGGCGCACGCACCGCCTGGCACACCCATCCGCTGGGGCAGACGCTGCATGTGCTGCAGGGTGTTGGCCTGGTGCAGGCCAAGGGCGGACCGATCCGCGAGATCCGCGCCGGCGACACCGTGTGGATTCCGCCCGGCGAGAAACATTGGCATGGGGCGAGCGCCAAAAACGGCATGGTGCATATCGCGACGCAGGAGTCGCTCGACGGCAGCCACGTAGTGTGGATGGAGCATGTCACCGACGACGAGTACGGCGGGCCGGTCGACCGCTGAGAGCTTGAGGCCCGATCGCGGATCGGGCAGGGATGCCGCGCAGCATTGCCCAGCCCCGCAAATGGCTTGCAATTCCAGCCTCATTCCCTCATGAGGAACGCGCTGGAAGGGTGGCCGAGTGGTTTAAGGCACCGGTCTTGAAAACCGGCGTGCCTGCAAGGGTACCGTGGGTTCGAATCCCACCCCTTCCGCCAAGGGTCATCAAAGCGAGCAAGCTGGATCGACGTGACGACGACCGGCCGCGCCGGACGCCGGACTGACCGGCCGCGTCGTGTTCCCGGCTACCAGGTCTGATTCCGGGAATTGTCGTAGCCATGGCCGCCGTAATAGCCATAACCCGGATAGCTGCGGGGCGGTGCGCTGTAGTAGGTCGGGCCGTCGTCATAGGCTGGACCGTATGAATAGGCCGGGCCATCGTAATAGGCATAAGGGCCACCGGAGGCTGCATAAGCGCCCGCCGCCAGCGCCCCGGCCGCGAGACCAAGTCCGATGGCCGGACCACCCCAACCGCCGCCGTGGCGCCATCCGCGCGCCTCGGCTGGCGCCGTCGCCATCGTCGCGAGGGCGGCCACCGACGCGAGAACCAGAATTGCTTTTTTCATCAATCGCTCCTTGGGCAAGCACCATGAGTATCAACGCCCCTCAACGCGGAGGTGGCTCGAAAGTTGCGCTGCGCAACCGTGGCCTTCAACAGCAGTCATTCAAGAATGCGTGTTGGATCAATGGAGGGTGAAAGGATACCCCTTGCGCTATTCTGCCGCCCCAAAAACCGGGAGCGGACATGCGTGCTTTTCGGGCCACACGATTCTCGTCTACAGGATGTCACGCTCCCACTTCTGCGTTCCCTGCAAACGAATTTTCAGGCTCTCGATCCGCCATTCGCCGCCGATCACGTGATCTTCTGTCAGATAACCAGCCATCACCGCTGCCTATTGACGCACAAGCTGCTGCGGATCTTGACTTGAGCGCTCACGCCTTCGCTCTGTTCGGCTCAATGCCGAAACCGCGCACGGTCACAGATCGAGGAGTAACTTATCGTGGGAATAGAGAGCGACGCCCGTTTCTGGGACCGCGCGTCACAAAAATATGCGAAGGGTGCGATTGCGGACCAGGCTGGATATGAACGCACGCTGGAGCGGACCCGCGCGCTGTTGGGGGCAGGCGACAGGGTGCTGGAGCTAGGCTGCGGCACCGGAACGACGGCGCTGCGGCTTGCGGGTCATGTTCAGGAGTATCTGGCAACGGATATTTCCACTGCAATGATCGTGATTGCCAATGAGAAACGCGCCACCGATTCCATTCCGAATCTTGTCTTCCGCACCGCGACCGCGGACGCGCTGACACCTGAGGCTGTAACGTTCAATGCGGTTCTGGGATTCAACTATTTGCATCTGGTCCGCGATCTGCCTGGCACGCTGCGCCGGATCCACGCTCTGCTTGCTGACGAGGGCATGTTCATCTCCAAGACACCCTGCGTCGGGGAGATGAACCCACTCGTCCGGCTTGTGTTACCCGCGATGCGTGCGATCGGCAAAGCACCCCATGCTGGGGTCTTTCGGGTGTCAGATTTGAGCGAGCTTATACGTGCCGCCGGCTTCGACATCGTTGCCACTGAAAATCACGCCACGAAAGGCGATGACAAGCGTCCTTACATCGTGGCGCGCAAAAGGTGAGGTGAAACAAGAGGTCGCTTCGTGACTTGCATGATGATCCTTCGGCACGACGAACGGCAGCGAATTGGCCGCCGTGGATGCTGTGAAGAAGCATGTCGGCGAGTTCTGCAGGTACTCACCTGCGGCATATTGGCCAGTCAATTGTTGCGGGGACTGTGAGCCGGATCACACGTCTTCTGTCTTGTCCCTCCGTATTCTTTCCTTGCACGAGACCTCCACCGCGAGGGCGATAGCAAGGAGATCCTCTCATGACAAAATATGCATTTCCTGTTGCACTCGGCTTCACGGCCGCAGTGCTGTGGTTTTCGGCGGCTCAAGCTGCCAACAACAAGCACTTTGGGGTGGTTTGCCTGCGGAATGATACCAAGGCCAACATCACCTACCAGCGCAGAGTCGGTAACGGTGGCTGGCAGACCCGCTTCCTGGCGCCAGGTGATTCCTGGAGAATCTCTCACCGCTATGACAGCGCGAACGAAAACGAGTCGCCGAAAGTCCTTGTCAATTATGACGCCGACGCCACGGGCCGGAAGTTCACGCAGAACAAGGAACTCTCGCGGCGGGCCGCCGTTGGCGAGACGTGTCAGGAAGCCAGCCTCTATGCCTTCCAGTATGAGAGGGCCAATCGGAATTTCATCACGCTTGAACGTGTCCGATAGTTGCTGACACCGAACGGCTTGAGGGATGTCTAGAAAAGCGGCGAGGCGGGCCGGAGCGTCATGCCGGCCGCCTTGCCGTCACGGCGTCCAGCGCGACGCGCTTTATCCCGGTCGAGCGCTCGCGCCTAGTACCCACTTTTGATCAAACGTGATTCAGAATCGGTGGGCACGTACAGTGTTTGCTCGTGTCACTTGGCTATGATTCCGGGTACTAGGAATCCGATGCTGCTCCATTTGCGGATGCCGGTTGGGTGAGGTCGCCTCTTGCCGTGCGCCGTCATGTCCAATTGTAACGAATGACGCAAACGTTATTTAGCCAACTCGAGCATGCCATCCAAAGTAGTAACGACAAATAAATGCTCTCTCGCCTACATCTGACAGCAAGAAGAACTTCCTGACGAGTGCCATCGTGTTTCAAGGCTTGTACAAGATCGAATTCGAAACCCCGCGGGGCAAGGCGTCCGGCGTGGTGCATGCGCTGGATGGCCGGTTGCGCGGCGGCAGTTCGGCGTTTGCCTATATCGGGTCATATTCGCAGCAGGGCAGCACGGTGATTGGGGATGTCTCCAGCCGCCGGCATACCGTCGATGCCAATCATCCGTCGGTCTATCCGTTCGACGAGGTGCGGATCTCGTTTTCCGGTGTCGTCAACGGCGACCTCGCGATGTGCGAAGGCACTGCCGCGGAAGCGCCAGGCCTTGCCTTCAAGGCGCTTCTGACCAAGCTCGCCGACTGAGCACACGTTGCTGTCCGTTGCAGGCGCCGCGACCGGCGTCTCACGGCGTCGCGGTCCGCTTTTGCGTGCCGTATGAGCCGGGGCCAATCCCACAAAGTGGGTCGGCATGGCTGCCATCAGCCGAAAACCTCCTGAAATAATCTGATTTTGTTATCTAATCCGATTTGATATCGCATCGGGCAACACGTCCGACCGGCGATCCCGGCCGGGCGTTTGCGCGGGCTGCCGCAACAATAACGAACAGAGAGGAAATACGGTGCGGATCAAGACTTACGTGGAAAAAGTACCTGGTGGCCTGATGCTGGTCCCGCTGATTCTGGGCGCGCTCTGCAAGACTTTCGCCCCCGACGCCGGCAAGTACTTCGGTTCGTTCACCAACGGTCTGATCAGTGGAACCGTGCCTATCCTCGCGGTGTGGTTCTTTTGCATGGGTGCGACAATCGATCTGCGCGCGACCGGCGTGGTGCTGAGGAAATCCGGCACGCTGCTGGTGACGAAGATGCTGGTGGCGTGGCTCGCCACTCTGATCGCATCGAAATTCATTCCCGACGGCGGCATCACCACAGGCGTACTGGCCGGACTTTCAGTGCTCGCCATCACCGCATCGATGGACATGACCAATGGCGGCCTCTATGCGGCGGTGATGCAGCAATACGGCACCAACGAGGAGGCCAGCGCGTTCGTTTTGATGTCGGTGGAATCCGGACCGCTGTTCAGCATGCTGATCCTGGGCGCGACCGGTGTCGCCGTGTTCGAGCCGCGCCTGTTCGTCGGCGCGGTGCTGCCGTTCCTGATCGGATTTGCATTGGGCAATCTCGATTCCGATCTGCGGGAGTTTTTCGGCCGCTGCGTCCATCCGCTGATCCCGTTCTTCGGCTTCGCGCTCGGATGCGGCATCGACCTCAATGTCATCACCACCAGCGGTCCGGCGGGCGTCCTGCTCGGGCTCGGTGTTATCGTGGTGACCGGTATTCCGCTGATCCTTGCCGACAAGTTCATCGGTGGCGGCAACGGCACCGCCGGCATTGCGGCATCGAGCACCGCCGGCGCCGCGGTTGCCAATCCCACCATCATCGGCGAGATGATCCCGAAGCTCAAACCCATCGTGCCGGCGGCGACGGCGCTGGTCGCCACCGCCTGCCTGATCACGGCGATCCTGGTGCCGATCCTGACGGCGTTGTGGGCAAAACATTCCGGGCGGGTGATTGCGGAGACCGATGCGGGCGCACAGCGCCTGACCACGAAGGAAGTGATCTAGATCCGTTCCAGAGCCATTTCCGTTCCGATAGAATCGGAACGGAGTTCTAGCATTTTGTTTTGATGCGGTTTCTCGACGCGAACCGATAGCCACTTCGCTGGAAAACGCTCTAACGACGACGCGAGACCGCAATCAAAACCGCGGTTTCGTGTCGTGAGCGTGCGGGGAGCGCAGCGAGATGCCGATTACGCCGCGCGAATTCGTTTTTCGTGGGTGATGTCGATCAGGCTGCCGGGGAAATGCAGCGGCCGGTCTTCTTCGTCGCGCCAGCAGCGACCGCGCGCGCGAACCCAGCGAATGGCCTGGTCCTTGCCGATCACGCGGTACTCGATTTCGTAGTCGTCGCCGGTTCTCACCGCAGTCTCGATCGCATCGGCGACGCGGTTCTGGTCGAGGGGATGAATTGCTTCGATCATCAATTCGATCGGCGCGCCGGCAGCCGCAAGCCGCGGATCGATGTTGTAGAACGCGGCGAATTGCCGGGTGCCGTAAATCTTGTTCGACGCGATGTCCCAATTCCAGCAGCCGACGATGCGCGGTGCATTCACGGACGCCGCATCGGCATCAGCACGCTGACGGTCTTCGCCAGCGTGTGCTTCGCTCGCATGGACGGCGTGCGCTTTTGCCTCGAGCACGCCCATGCTCAGCACCAGTGCGAGTGTGTCAAGGCCATGCAGCGTTGCAAGGTTCGACAACTCGTTGCACTTGTCGGCGATCCGAGCCGCTGCGATGTTTTTTCTGTTTTGCACAGTACTCCCCTTGAAAAATACTTATGCAAGCGAACGATCAAATGATGCTGACACGATTCGACATAAAACTCTACGATGAGTTGCGATCTGCAAACATCGCGTGTGGACGCGCTCACTACGTAACACGTTAAGTTTCGCTGCGAGCGGCGAGATGTCGCGCGCTATGATCGTGATGATGCGCGCATAGTGCGCGCGGGCATGACGCAACGATCGAGAGGAGATGCAATAGCAAACGATTGCATTTGATTTTCCGTCGACAACGCACGCTCGTCTTTGACGAATACGCTTGCCGGTGACGAAAGCAATTGCACTGCGGCCGTTGTCGTTGCGGATGCGCAAGAGAAGTCCAAGGGACAGTCTGGGTGCCATCGCCAGCCTTGTTTGCATGGCGTATACTAGAGCTGTACTTTTTTCACCTATTGAAGAACTGGGATCATGGATATCCCGCGCTCGTTCACAGAGGACTGAGACTCGACCATGGCGAATCTGGCGGACCCACACCTTGGACGTCGCGTCCTTGAGTTCATCGATGCTGCGGAAGTCGCCACACTTCCGCAGCAGGTGATGACGCTGTTCGAGGCCGCAGTCGGCGAATTCGGCTTCCACGCCTACATCATGGCCGGAATACCGACCTCGGATGTTTCACTCGATCGCGTGACACTCGCCAATGGCTGGCCTGCCGAATGGTTCGATGTCTATGTCAGGGATAATCTTTGTGCGGTCGATCCGATTCCGCGACACGCCTTAACAACCGTCCAACCGTTTCTCTGGAGTGAAGCGCGCTACGATCGCGACACAGACTCGGGCGCGCGTGGCGTGATGGAGCGGGCGCTTGATTTTCGTTTCAATAGCGGTTTCTGCATTCCGATCCACTATGACGCGTCAACGGCGGCCGTGAGCATGGCCGGTGATCGTCCCTACATCACCGATGAGACCAAGCGCGCACTGCACATCATTGGTCTTTATTCGCATAGCCGCATCCGTTCGCTGGGGCATAAACCTGCGCGATCGCTGTCGAACAATGAGGCCGAAGTGCTGCGCTGGGCCGCCGTCGGCAAGACCGCGTGGGAAACCAGCGTGATCATGAACATCGGGGAACGCAAGGTGCGGTTTCTGCTGACCGAAGCGCAGCGCAAGCTGAATGCAGCAAATCGGACTGCCGCAGTGGTGCAGGCCCTTGTCAAGGGCGAAATCAAGCTCTGAGCTGTACGTCCTTACACTGGAAGAATGCCATTTCGAAATTACTGTCCCAGTCGAAGCGACTATGCTTTGGCGGGGACAGGAATGACGGAGATTCACGTTATCCGGAAGGAGAACCGGCATCTTTATGAGCACTTGTTCGATCTATATCACCGATTGCGCTACGACATCTATGTCAGGCAGCGACGCTGGATGGCGCTGGACCGGCCCGACGGCCGCGAGATCGATCAGTTCGACACCGACGACGCGGTGTATCTTCTGGCGCTAGAAGGAACGCGCATTGTCGGCGGCATGCGGGCCATTCCGACGACATGCCCGACATTGCTGAGCGAAATCTTTCCGCAGCTCAACCTGCGGTCTCCGATTCATCGCCCCGACGTCTACGAATTGTCCCGGATATTGGTCGTCCCTGAACGTCGCGGCGAGCAGGCCGGGCCGGGGCTGGCGACGATGCTGCAAGCGGCGATCATCGAATACGGTCTCAGCGTCGGCCTCACTGGGTTCACCATCGTGCTGGAGACTTGGTGGCTGCCGCGGTTCGAGGAGCAGGGATGGCGGGCGAAGCCGCTGGGCTTGCCTATGGACATCGACGGCATGTCGACCGTTGCAGTGTACGTCTCATGCGACGAGGAGACCTGGGACGACATGGTCCAGCGCAAGGGCATCGCCGGGCCGATGCTGCACTGGCTCAATCTCAGTTCGGTGCCGCGCGTCGATATCAGCTTGAGCTGCAGGCCAACATTGCAGGTTTTCTAGATTTTCAACGGTTCAAGGGGGGCGGCCGGTTTCGATTTGAATCCGCCGGATAGTGACAGATGCCGATGATAACCGGGATGAACAACGATGAGGAATCCAAGCTGCTTACGAATCTGGAGGGCGCCATGCAATCGGCGCGAAATCTGGGGCTTCGCGATCTCCAACTGATCCTGAAAATGGCAACGCTAGAGCTCTGGAACCAGCGCGCACCCCGGATGCCGGCGTTGCGCGTCGCCGAAGGGGGCAAGCGCAAGTGATCAGCTGGTGCCCTGGAGCACGTCTCGCGTGTTAGGTTGCTGCATGACCCGCAGTTACGTCATCCCCGATCTGCATGGACGGCACGATCTCCTGGTCGCAGCGCTCGACGTGATCGCGACCCGCGCCCATGGTGATCCACTGACCCTGATCACGCTCGGCGACTACGTCGACAAAGGACCCCACAGCCGCCAGGTGATCGCGACGATAAGCGCTCTGCAGAGCGATCCGCCGACTGGATGGCGTATGATCTGCCTGATGGGCAATCATGACTGGATGATGCGCGAGGCCGTGCGCAAGCCGGAGACGCAGGAGTTCTGGATGGCGCGGGGCGGGGACATCGCGCTGGCGTCTTATGCGGACATGCCGGACGGCGGCATTCCCGAGGCTCATGTGCGCTGGCTCGAAGCTCTGGCCCCGATGCACGTCGACCGCCACCGCGTATTCGTCCATGCCGGGGTCGACAGCGGACAGCCACTGGATCAGCAGAGCGAGCGGACGCTGCTGTGGAAACGCTACCCCGACGATGACGCCGATGGATATGGCGAGCGCCATGTCGTGCACGGGCTCGATCGGTTTCCGGACGGGCCGAAACTGCTGCGGGGGCGGACCAATCTGGACACCATGGCCTGGGCGACCGGCCGGCTGGTGATCGGCGTGTTCGAAAACGATCGTCCCGGGGGTCCGGTGGACTTGATCGAAGTCCGTGGCGTGCCGTTCGCGGCTCCCTCATCATCGAGCAAGGCCAGTTGAGTGATCCGTATTGCCGACCGCTCCATCGCGGACGGAAGCGGGGAAAAGCAACCTCCGGTTTACCACTCGGCTGCTATCCCCATTTTTGCCTTGTTCTGGCTGCGTTATGATCACAGCCGGGTGCGGATGTGGGCGTGCCGGGCTGGGACGGGGTGCCCGGGTTTAGATTTGGGTTTGGATTCGGGGTTTTAGTGCTCGAGCTTGGCGGACCGCCTGATGGCTGATCGCCGTTCGAGAATGTGGTAAGTCGGGGTGACATGGGGATTCTGAGAGCAAAGCGGGTCGGTCAGGCTGCGCGGGTTGCGGCTGTGGCTGGCGCCTGTGTTGTTCTCGCCAACTGTGCAGGCTCCAACAGCAAACTCTCGAGCCGAGTCGATCCCAAGTATGGCGTGTCGTCCAGCCCCCGGGTGGTCGAGTTCGGCGAGCCCGTTCCCAAGGGTGGCGGCGGCTACCGGGTCGGCAAGCCCTATATGGTCGGCGGGCGGCAATACGTGCCCGAAGAAAACACCAACTATCGAGCCGAGGGCCTGGCCTCCTGGTACGGCGACGCCTTCCACGGCCGCCTGACAGCCAATGGCGAAGTCTTCGACATGACCTCGCTGACCGCCGCGCATCCCACCTTGCCGATGCCGTGCTACGTCCGGGTCACCAATCTCGGCAATGGCAAATCCCTGGTCGTGCGTGTCAATGATCGCGGTCCCTATCACGGCAATCGTTTGATCGACGTCTCAAACAATGCCGCCAGGTTGTTGGATTTCAAGGGAAATGGCATCGCGCGGGTGCGCGTTGAATATGTCGGCCGGGCGCCTTTGGAAGGCTCCGACGACCGGATGCTGGAAGCCACGCTGCGAACCGGCGCGCCGGCTCCGGCGCCGTCCGCAGTGCGGATTGCCTCCGCCAAACCGTTCGTCCCCGAGGTCGTTCCGGCGGGCCGGGCCATTCGTGGCGACGTGCCGATGCCCGAGGGGCGCCCCTATACGCTGGGACATACGACCCAGGACATAGCCTCGGTCAGCGCCACCTCGGAAATGTCGGCCTCGCGCAGCCGGCGATCGGGCGGACGTGCCATCGAGAACCCGCACGCCGTGTCTTATGAGGCCAATGCGACCTATCAGGCCCAGGATGAGAATCCGTCCGCGGCTCCGGCTCCGGTCATGACCCGTCCGGTCTCGGCCTATGCCCCCGCGAACGGCAGCCAGGACGGCATCACCACGCTGTTGTCCGGCCGGGGACTGTACTGAGACCGGCCGTTCCGGGGGCCGTTAGCTGGCCTCTTTCAGGAAGCCGATCAGGGCCGCGTTCACCTCGTCCGCGCATTCCTGCTGGATCCAGTGGCCGGCGCCGTCGATGATGAGCTTGCGCCGCAGGCCGGGCAGCACGGTCTCCATGTCCTTGATGCGCTTGGCCCCGATCAACCCAGTCACGACCTCGTCGTTCGATCCGGCAATGAAGATCGACGGCTGATGGATCTTGGCGCCTTGCCAGGGCGCCGTCAGGTCCCAATTACGGTCGATATTGCGATACCAGTTCAGGCCGCCGCGGAAGCCCGAGGCGCGATAGGACGCAATAAAATGGGCGATGTCGTCCTGGGTGATCCACGGCGGCAGTGGACGCGGGATCGCGCGATCGCCGAGAAACCCGAAGCCGTCCTGCAGGAACTGCGACATGGCGCTGTCGGAGGAGAAACCTTTCGAGAACACCGCATGCATGGTGAAGTCGACGTCCTGCTCGAACTCGCGCTCGGCGGCGCCAAGCTCCTGGAAATACTGCCAGTAGAAGTTGGTGATGCCCTGGTCATGCAGGGACTGCAGCGGCCGGCCGCGGCCGCGCGACGGCGGCGGCACGCTCAACCCCCCGACGGCGGTGAAAATATCCGGCCTGAATAGCGCAGCGTGCCAGGCGACCGGGGCGCCCCAGTCGTGGCCGATAATGATGGCCTGCTTTTCACCGAGGGCGGCGACCAGGGCGACGATGTCGCCGGTGGTGTGGAAAATCGTGTAGGCGTCGATCTCCACAGGCGCGCCGGTGCGTCCAAAGCCGCGCATGTCCGGGGCGACCACGTGAAAGCCGGCATCGGCCAGCGCGCTCAGCTGATGCCGCCATGAATAGGACAGTTCCGGCCATCCATGACAGAGCAGCACCAGCGGTCCGCTGCCGCTTTCGCGGATGAACATGTCGATTCCGTTGACCGAGAGCATGCGAGAGGATGACATCGCCGTTTCGTCCCTTTGACCGTGTTCTGTTGCTTGGCATTGTTCAATCAGGCGGATCACGAGGCAAGCCCGGACGGGCCCCCGATGGTGCCGGCATGGCTCGGTTGTGCGAACCCTGGCGGACGGCGTTGTTCGGGGGTGGCGCACCTGATAGAAGGCGAACGAGCAGCGAATTGAACGCGGTATCGGGTTTGCGACACAATTTTTCCATTGGACATCCGGCGGCCTGGCGCCGCGGCCTGATCGCGGCTTTGGTGCTGCTCGGCCTCGTTGCGGGCATCGCCCATGCCGCCAACAACAGCGTCCAGGGGGCCAAGAAAGAAGAGGGCGGCCTCGACATCGATGCGCCGACCGCGATTCTGGTTGAAGCGAAAAGCGGCGCCGTGTTGTTCGAGAAGAACGCCGATCAGCCGGTGCCGCCCTCCAGCATGCTGAAGCTGATGACGGCGGAGTTCGTCTTCAACGCGTTGCGCAAGGGCGACATCAAGGCCACCGACCAGTATGTGGTGAGCGAGAACGCCTGGCGCCGGGGCGGCGCGCCGGCGGGTGGCCCGACCATGTTCGCCGCGATCCACAGCCGGGTCGGCATCGAGGACCTGCTGCGTGGCATGATCATCGACAATGGCAACGATTCCGCGATGGTGCTGGCGGAAGGGATTGCCGGCAGCGAACGCGAGTTCGCAACGATGCTGACCAAGCGCGCGCAAGAGATCGGGCTGACGCAATCGACCTTCGCCAACGCCACCGGGATGTCCGATCCCAACAACAAGATGACGGTGCGCGATGTCGCAAAACTCGCGCGGCATGTCATTCAGACCTACCCCGACTACTACAAGCTCTACAACGAACGCGAATTCACCTGGAACAAGATCCGCCAGCAAAATCGCAATCCGCTGCTCAATGCCATGTCGGGCTCCGATGGCCTGATCGCGGGATCGACCAAGGACGGCGGTTATGGTGCGGTCACCTCGGCGGTGCAGGAGACGACCCGGCTGATCGTGGTGGTCAACGGCCTCGACGATCCGGACGATCGCGTCACCGAGGCGAAGAAGCTGCTGGATTGGGGTTTCCGCAACTTCGAGGTGCGGACGCTGTTCGAACCGGATCGGGTGGTTGGTTATGCCAAGGTGTTCGGCGGCAGCAGTGGTTCGGTTGGCCTTGCCAGCCGCGAGCCGGTCAGTGTCATGGTCCAACGAGGCGGCGGCGATAAGCTGATTGCACGCATCGTCTATCAAGGACCCGTGCGGGCGCCGGTCGAGCCGGGCCGGCAGGTGGGTGTGGTCAGGGTTTGGCGCGGCCCCAATGTCGCCGTGGAGACGCCGCTCTATACCGCTGAAACCGTCGGCGTCGGATCGACCATACGGCGTGCGTTCGACGGCGTCAGCGAACTTGTCATCGGGCTGTTCCGCTCCGGCACCCGCAAACTGTGATCAGGATTTTTTGGCGATGGTGGCGGATGGTGGATCGGTTATGAAGCGCGGGCGCTTCATAACCTTTGAAGGCGGCGAGGGCGCCGGCAAGTCGACCCAGATCAAGCTGCTGGCCGACCGGCTGACGGCGGGCAATGTGCGTGCGGTGGTGACACGCGAGCCCGGCGGATCGCCCGGCGCCGAGATCATGCGGCATCTGGTGCTGTCGGGAATCGGCAAGGTGCTGGGACCCGAGGCGGAAACCCTGCTGTTCGCGGCCGCCCGCGACGATCATGTCCATCTGGTGATCGAGCCGTCGCTGGCGCGCGGCGTGTGGGTGCTGTGCGACCGCTTTTCGGATTCGACGCGGGCGTATCAGGGAAGCCTCGGCAAAGTCGATCCGGCGCTGATCGAAGCGCTGGAGCGGGTGACCATCGGCAGCCTGCGCCCGGACCTGACGCTGGTGCTGGATCTTCCCGTCGAGGTGGGATTGAAGCGTGCCGCCAAGCGGCGCGGCAGTGCGGCGCCCGACCGGTTTGAGGCGGAGAATGTCGATTTCCACCAGAAGCTGCGCGAGGCCTATCATCGCATCGCCGGGGAGCACCCTGAGCGCTGTGTGATCATCGATGCGAATGCGTCGGCGCCGACGGTTGCGACCCGGATCTGGCGAGTGGTCAAGGAGCGGTTTAACGAGCTGCCGCGACAGTCCAAGAAAGCCGTGCATCCGTGAGCAGCAAATCATCCGATCCGAAACTCGAGGTTCGCGCGCCGCGCGAGACCGTTGCGCTGTTCGGTCACGAGGACGCCGAAGCGACACTGCTCGCCGCCTATCGCAGCGGCCGGATTCCGCATGCCTGGCTGATCGGCGGCGCCAACGGTATCGGCAAGGCCACGCTGGCCTACCGGATGGCGCGCTTCGTGCTCGCCAATCCGGATCCCTCAGCGGCAAGCGTGCAAACCGCCGGCAGCCTGCAGATCGACGCGGCGCATCCGGCGGTGCGTCAGATCGCCGGCGGCAGTCACGGCGGACTGCTGACACTCGAACGCACCGCGAACGACAAGGGCGTGCTGCGCACCGTCATCACGGTGGATGAGACACGTGAGACCATCGGCTTTTTCGGCTCGACCGCGGCCGCCGAAGGTTGGCGGATCTGCATCGTCGACACCGTCGACGAACTCAACGCCAATGCGTCGAATGCGCTGCTCAAGGTGCTGGAGGAGCCGCCGGAACGTTCGCTTTTCCTGCTGATCAGCCACGCGCCGGCCCGTATCCTGCCGACCATCCAGTCGCGCTGCCGGAAACTTTTGCTGCGGCCGCTGAGTGTGGACAATGTGAGCCGCGCCGCTGCCGAGAGTGCCGGTCTGGACGCCGGCGATGGATCGCTGCGCGAGGCGGCGGAGGCCTCCGAGGGCAGCGTGGCGCGCGCTTTGATGCTGATCGCCGGTGATGCCCTGGGATTGCACCATCGCACAGCGGCACTGCTCGCCACCCTGCCACATGTCGATCCCAAGGCCCTGCATGCGCTGGGCGATGCGCTTGGCAACAACGATCGGACCGCGATCGCGGCGTTCGTCGATACCATCGACCGCTGGATGAGCGAACGGCTGAGGGCGCCCGACGCCAATGCCAACCTGCCGCGGCTTGCACGGCTGGCGGAGGTATGGGAAAAGATCAATCGCGCTGCGCGTGACACCGAATCCTACAATCTGGAGCGAAAACCCCTGGTTTTCTCGGTATTTGGGCTTCTCGCAGACGTGACGCGCTGACGGCCCCAAAACCTTCCGAATGGGTCCTGCGGTCCGTATATCCATACGATTTTGAGCTGCCATGAAAGGCTTTCGCAACGATGGCGAATGCGACTAATTCCGGTTCCTCGTTCTACATCACGACCGCGATCGCTTACCCGAACGGCGTGCCGCATATCGGCCATGCCTACGAGGCGATCGCGACCGATGCGCTGGCGCGTTTTCAGCGGCTGAACGGCAAGGACGTGTTCTTCCTGACCGGGACCGACGAGCACGGCCTGAAGATGATTCAGACCGCGCAGAACGAAAAACTCACCCCGATGGAGCTCGCGACGCGCAACGCGGCGCGCTTCAAGGAGATGGACCAGCGGCTGAACATCTCGTTCGATCGTTTCATCCGGACGTCCGAACCCGCGCACCATGCATCGGTGCAGGAAATCTGGAAGCGGATGGCCGCGGCCGGCGATATCTACCTCGACAGCTATGCCGGCTGGTATTCGGTGCGCGACGAAGCCTATTACGCCGAGGACGAGACCGTCGTCGGCGAGGACAAGGTGCGCCGCGGTCCGCAGGGCACGCCGGTCGAGTGGGTGGAGGAGAAGAGTTATTTCTTCCGGCTGTCGGCCTACCAGGACAAACTGCTGGCGCTGTACGAAAACCAGCCGGATTTCATCGGCCCGGAGTCGCGCAAGAATGAAGTGGTCTCGTTCGTCAAAAGCGGGCTCAAGGACCTCTCGGTCTCGCGCACCACCTTCGACTGGGGCGTCAAGGTGCCGGGCGATCCCGAGCACGTGATGTATGTGTGGGTCGATGCGCTGACCAACTACATCACCGGCGTCGGCTTTCCCGACGAGAGCGACTCGAACTGGCACTACTGGCCGGCGGACCTGCACATCATCGGCAAGGACATCATCCGTTTCCATGCGGTGTACTGGCCGGCGTTCCTGATGTCGGCGGGTGTCCCGGTGCAGAAGCGGGTTTTTGCCCACGGCTTTCTGTTCAACCGCGGCGAGAAGATGTCGAAGTCGGTCGGCAACGTGGTCGATCCGTTCAACCTGGCGGACCAGTATGGCGTCGACCAACTGCGTTACTTTCTGCTGCGTGAAGTTTCGTTCGGGCAGGACGGCAGCTACAATCACGAAGCGATCGTCGCCCGCACCAATGCCGATCTCGCCAACGATCTCGGCAACCTGGCGCAGCGCTCGCTCTCGATGATCGCCAAGCAATTTGGCGGCGTGCTGCCGACGCCCGGCGCGTTGAGCGACAACGACAAGGCGATCCTGGCGCAGGCCGACGGCATGCTGGCGCTTGCGCGCACCGCGATGGACACCCAGCAGATCCACCAGGCGCTCGGCGCGATCTGGGTCGTTGTCGCCGAAGCCAACCGCTATTTCGCCGGCGAGGCGCCGTGGGCGCTGGCCAAGACCGATCCTCCAAGGCAGGGCACGGTGCTGTATGTGACGGCCGAAGTGATCCGGCAGGTCGCGATCCTCGCGCAGCCGTTCATGCCGGACTCCGCCGCCAAGCTGCTGGACATCCTGGGCGTCGCGGCCGATGCCCGCACGTTCGCGACGCTGGGCGACACCGCGCGCATTGCGCCCGGCAGCCAGCTGCCGCCGCCTGCGCCAGTGTTTCCGCGTTATGTCGAGCCAATCGATGATGCCGGCAAGGGACCGGGCAAGGCGTGATGCTGGTCGACAGTCATTGCCATCTGGATTTTCCGGATTTCGCCGAGGACCTGGACGGGATCGTTGCCCGCGCCGAGGCCGCGGGTGTTGGACACATCGTGACCATCTCGACGCGCGTTCGTCGTATCCAGGGATTGCTCGACATCACGGCGCGCTTTCCGAATGTCTATTGTTCGGTCGGCACCCATCCGCATCATGCGGATGAGGAGGACGGCATTCTGGCCGAGGAATTGATCGCGCTGACGCGGCATCCGAAGGTGGTGGCGCTGGGCGAGGCGGGGCTGGATTATTTTTACGACAATGGCTCGCCGGCGGCGCAAGAGCGCGGCTTTCGCGCCCACATTGCGGCCGCGCGCGCGACTGGGCTGCCGCTGGTGATCCATACCCGCGAGGCGGACGTGGACTGCGGCCACATTCTCGACGAGGAGATGGCGAAGGGGCCGTTTCGTGCGGTGCTGCATTGCTACACCGGCGGCCGGGACCTGGCGATGAAGGCGATCGCGCACGGCCTGTCGATTTCATTCACCGGCATTCTCACTTTCAAGGCCTCGCAGGTGCTGCGCGATCTCGCCGCCGAACTGCCGGCGGACCGCATCATGGTCGAGACCGACGCGCCATATCTCGCGCCCGGCAAACTCCGCGGCAAACGCAACGAGCCGGCCTTTGTGGTGGAAACCGCGAAGGTGCTGGCGGAGACGCGCGGGGTTTCTCTTGAAGAGATCTCGCGACAGACCACCGAGAATTTCTTCCGCCTGTTCAGCAAGGTTCCCAAGCCGGACGCCACTGCATGACCACCACGCTTACCATCCTGGGATGCGGATCGTCCGCCGGCGTGCCACGTCCGGCGCTGGGTTGGGGCGCGTGCAACCCGAACAACCCGAAAAACCGCCGGCTGCGCTGCTCGCTGCTGGCCGAAAGACAATCCGAGCGCGGCATCACGCGGGTGCTGATCGACACCTCGCCCGACCTGCGCGAGCAATTGATCAGCGCCAATGTCGAGCACATGGACGCGGTGTTTCTGACCCATGAGCATGCCGACCAGACTCATGGCATCGACGACCTGCGCTCGGTGGTGCTGCACCAGCGCGCGCGGATACCGGTCTACCTCAACAAGTCGACCGCGGATCATATCCTGCTGCGGTTCTCCTACTGTTTCGTGGCGCCGCCGGGCAGCGACTATCCGCCGATCCTGACCCATCATTCCATCGAGGCCGGCGAGAGCCGCACGATCAGCGGGAAGGGCGGCGATCTCACGCTTACGGCATTCAACCTGCAGCATGGCAACATCCCGGCGCTGGGCTATCGCATCGGCGACGCCGCCTATTCGCCCGACGTCAGCGATATTCCCAGCGCGAGCTTTGCCGCGCTGGAAGGGCTCGAACTCTGGATCATCGACGCGCTGCGTTATGCGCCGCACCCCAGTCACTTCAGTCTCTCCGACGCACTGGGCTGGATCGATCGCTTCAAGCCGAAGCGGGCCGTGATCACCAACCTGCATTCTGACCTCGATTATGACGAGGTCAGTGCCAAGCTGCCGGCGCATGTCGTCACCGGCTATGACGGCATGCGGTTGACGCTGGAGCGGGCGTAGAGCGCCAAGCCGTCACGTCGTGGTGCGGCTGCCGTTCGCTCTCTTAATGCTGAACGGTTCCAGCCAGATGCTCGCGAAAGAACGCGAGCGCCTGCGCATCGAGGTCCCTGTGAAAGGCAACGCGATCGAAATCCGGTGCGTCGATGCAAAGCTCCGGCCGCGCTTTGGCGAGCCCGGCTGAACACGGCGCCAGGAAAGCAAAATGCCCGGAATTGGGGACGAGATGAAAATCGGCCTTCACCGGTAAATGGCTGGCGACCGCAGCAACATCCTGCGGAAACACGCCATCGCCGCCGCGTTCCGAACTCCAGAGCTGCAGTGGCACCCTGATGTCTTTCAGGCTGTCGGCCGTGGGAAAAACGACGGACAGCGGGTCGGCAATGACAAGGACCTTGATGCGCGGATCGTGCGTGAGCGGCTGCGTCGGCAAGCTGCTCGGGTCGAGAGATCTGCAGGCCGTGTCGGCCTGGTCCTGGCAGCGCGGACGCAACTGCAGGAAATCCGGGTTGGCTCCGCCAACGACAAGGCCGGTGTACCCACCGCGCGAAAAGCCGAAAAAGCCGATGCGTTGCGGATCGATCCGTGCCGCATCAGGCGATGCGCCGAGCATGAAATCGATCAGCCGCTTGATGTCGGTCGGACGGTTGGTCAGCGCCGGCCGACCATGGGTCGCCTCGCTGGAGGTGGAGGTATCGTCCGGATGATTCAGCGCGACCACCACAAAGCCGGCGTCGGCGAGGGTTTCAGCCGTGTCGTGATGCCCCAGATAACTGCCGCCATATCCGTGCGACACGACAATGAGCGGCAGCTTGTCGCCCTCGATCGGACAATCGCGCACGCCGGGGAGAGTCGCACGTCCGAGTTGCACCTCACCTGATGGGACAGCACACGGCGACCACATGGCCGCTTGCAGCGCCGCTCCTTCGGCATCGGCCGGAACTTCGAAGAGTTTCAAGCCCGCGGCGTGAGACAGCGTTGCCATGAAGCTGAAACAGACGGCGAGGGCGAATGTCGAGAATCGCATGCTTGATGCCTCACTGTGGCGACCACCCAAAACACTATCACAAATGCTCGTTGTGGCGCTTTGTGCAGGTTTTCACATCTGCATGAACGCGTGCTTGCGGTTGGATGATTTCGGCCGGGGGCGCCGCACTGACCATTCAGCTGGATCCTCTTTTAATTGAGAGCCTTAATGTCACGATTGCACTGGATTGATGCGCCCATTACCGGTCGCCTGGCGACCATGGCGCGACCACGGGCCGATGACTGGCTGGAGGACGAGATCGCCGGCTGGAAGGCGTCCGGTCTCAGTACAGTCGTAAGCCTTCTCGAGGCCGCCGAAGTCGCTGAATTGGGATTACGGCGCGAAGCCGAACTTTGCAAAGCCAACGATCTCGCATTCGTCAGCTTCCCCATTCCGGATCGTGGGATACCCGATTCACATGCTGATGCTTCAGTTATCAGTCAGTCGATTGCGGTTGCGATTACTGGCGGTCGCTCGGTTGCGATCCATTGCCGAGCGGGTATCGGGCGCTCGTCGCTTATTGCGTCATGCGCTCTCATTTGCGCAGGTATTGCCGCCGATCACGCGCTCGGCCTGGTCAAAGCGGCACGAGGTGTGGATGTGCCGGATACCGAGGAGCAACGCGACTGGATCGTCTCCTTCGGCGAGGTCTATCTGAGCGGCATTCAAGCGAGAGCGTTTCGACCGCGCTAATTTCTCAGGCTGTAATCGCCTTCGCCGATCCCACCTGGTTGCGCAGCACGAACTTCTGGATCTTGCCGGTGGACGTCTTCGGCAATTCGCCGAACACGATCGCCTTTGGCGTCTTGAAGCCGGGCAGATGCTCCCTGCAATAGGCGATGATCTCGGCTTCGGTCGCGGAGGCGTTATCTTTTAATTCCACGAAAGCGCAGGGCACTTCGCCCCACTTCGCATCCGGCTTGGCGACCACGGCGGCAAACAGCACGGCCGGGTGTTTGTAGAGGATGTCCTCGACCTCGACCGAGGAGATGTTCTCGCCGCCGGAAATGATGATGTCCTTGGAGCGGTCCTTGATGATGACATAGCCGTGCTCATCGAGCACGCCGAGATCACCGGTGTGGAACCAGCCGCCGGCGAACGCTTCCTGGGTGGCCTTCTCGTTCTTGAGATAACCTTTCATCACGATGTTGCCGCGGAACATGACCTCGCCGATGGTCTCGCCGTCGCGTGGTACCTCCTGCATGGTCTCCGGATCGAGCACCGTGACCGCTTCCTGCAGCGGATAGGGCACGCCCTGCCGGCGCTTCAATTGCGCGCGCTGCTCGGACGGAAGATCGTCCCATCCGGGCTGCTCGGCGCAGACCGAGGCGGGGCCGTAGACTTCAGTCAGGCCATAGACGTGGGTGAGCTTGATGCCGATGCGCTCGGCACCGGCCAGCACCGCGACCGGCGGCGCCGCGCCCGCGATCAGGCCGGTGACCGGTTTGGCCGACGTGCCTGTCGGCGCACCCGGCGCATTGATCAGGGTGTTGTAGACGATCGGCGCACCGCTCATGTGGGTGACGCCGTGTTTGGGGATCAGCTCGAAGATCTTGGCGGGATCGACCTTGCGCAGGCAGACATTGATGCCGGCGGTGGCGGCCAGGGTCCACGGAAAGCACCAGCCGTTGCAGTGGAACATCGGCAGGGTCCAGAGATAGACCGGATGCTGACTGATGCCGCCCGCCATCACGTTGCTGACCGCATTGAGGTAGGCGCCGCGATGGTGGGTGACGACGCCCTTGGGGTTGCCGGTGGTGCCGGAGGTGTAGCTCAGCGCAATGGCGTCCCATTCGTCCTCGGGATGCACCCAGGCGAAATCGGGATCGCCCGAGGCGACAGCGGCCTCGTATTCGATCTCGCCGACCGCACGGCCGCCGGTGAATACGGCATCGGCCACGTCGACAATGAGGGGCTTCGGCCCGCTCATCAGCGTCAAAGCTTCGGTGATGATGTCGGCGAATTCCGGATCGACGAACAGGATCCTGGCGCCGCCATGTTCCAGCATGAAGGCGAGGGCCGTTGCGTCCAGGCGGGTGTTGAGGGTGTTCAGCACGCCGTCCGCCATCGGCACGGCGAAATGCAGTTCGTTCATCGCCGGGATGTTCGGCAGCATGGCGGCAACGGTGTCGCCGCGGGTGACGCCCCGGCGGGTCAGGAAGGAAGCGACCCGGCGACAGCGTTCGAGCGTCTGCGCCCAGGTAAAGCTGCGGCCCTCATAGACCACGCTGGTCAGGTTCGGGTAGACCGCAGCCGACCGCGCCAGGAAACTGATCGGGGACAGCGGCACATAATTGGCCGGCGTCTTGTCCAGGCCGACGCTGTACTGATCCTGCGAATCGCTCATGACATCACCCGGTTGGTTCGACGAATCGCTTCTTTTTCAGCAACTTCCGACTGAATATTCAACGCTCAGAGGCTTGTGCTGGTTTTCCAAGCCGGCATTTGGAAAAATCCTCCAATATCCTGCTTCCAATTGGGTATTTCTTACAGGAATCCGATCGAGATCCACGGGATCGCCGCCACGATAATCAGGCCCAGGAACAGCGCCAGCATGTAGCCCCAGATTGGCCGGATGCCCTCCGCCGGGTCGACGCGCCCGATGGCGCAGGCGGCATAATAGCCGACCCCGAACGGCGGCGCGAACAGCCCGATGCCCATCGCCAGGATCACGATCATCGCATAGTGCACCTCATGCACCCCGACGGTCCGGGCGATCGGGAACAGCAGCGGGCCGAACAGCACGATGGCCGGGATGCCTTCCAGCACGCTGCCCAGGATGATGAAGGCGACGATCGACACGGCGATGAAGGTCAGCGAGCCGCCGGGCAGGCCGGCCATGGTGGCGGCCAGCGAGCGCGAGAAACCGGACTGGGTGAGCCCCCAGGCCATTCCGGTGGCGGTGCCGATGATCAGCAGGATCGCGCCCGACAGGCACGCGGTGTCCAGCAGCATCGGCTTCAGCCGCTGCCAGTCGAACCGGCGATAGATCAGAAGGCCCGCAAGGATGGCGTAGACGATGCCGATGGTGGAGACCTCGGTCGCGGTCGCGATGCCCTCGACCACCGCGGCGCGGATCACGAACGGCAGCGCGATCGCGGGCAGGGCAATGATGAAGGTGCGGCCGACCTCGCCGGGCGTCGCCCTCCTGACGTGGCGCAGGTCCTCGTTGCGGTAACGCCACCACACCAGGGCCGAGAGCGTCAAAGCGAGCACGACGCCCGGCAGCAGGCCGCCAGTGAACAATGCGGAGATCGAAACGCCGGTGACGGATCCGATCGTGATCAGCACCAGGCTCGGCGGAATGGTTTCGGTCTGCGCGCCGGTTGCGGCCAAGAGCGCCACCAGATCGCCAGGCTTGGCGCCGCGGGCTTTCATTTCCGGAAACAGCACCGGCGCCACGGCCGCCATGTCGGCGGCCTTGGAGCCGGAGATGCCGGAGACCAGATACATCGCGCCCAGCAGCACATAATGCAGCCCGCCGCGCACATGACCGAGCAGGCTGGCCAGGAACGCCACCATGGCGCGCGCCATGCCGGTCATTTCGATCAGGAGGCCGAGGAACACAAACAGCGGCACCGACAGCAGGATCAGATGGCTCATGCCCTCGTCCATGCGCCCGACCAGTACCAGCAGCGGTGTATTCGTGGTCAGCACCAGATAACCGAAGATCGACAAGCCGAACGCGAACGCAATCGGAATGGCGGCGAAGACGCAGAGCCCGACCACGCCGACAAAGAAGATGATCAGGTTGAGATTGCCGAGTTGTCGCAGCCACGGCTGCGCCAGCCAGAACACCGCCATGATGGCGACGACTGTCGATGCTGCGAGCAGCAGGGTGCGCAGCTGCCCCACCCGGGCGAGCCGCAGCAGTGCGAAGATCGCCATCAAGACGATTCCGACCGGCAAGGCGGCGGCGCGAAAGCTGTTGGCAATCTGCAGCGCCGGGGTGGTGATATAGCTTTCTTCGTAGGCGTATTCGAACGACGGCCAGGCGATCAGCAGCAGAAAGGCCAGCGCCGCGCAGGTGCCGACCATGTCGAGAAAGGCACGCCGCTCGGGGGTGGCCTGGGACACCAGCGCCGTCATCCGCATGTGTTCGGCGCGGCGAAAGGCGATGGCGGCGCCCAGCATCGCCAGCCACAGGAACAGGATCGAGGCGAGTTCGTCCGACCAGATCAGCGGGCTGCGAAAGCCGTAACGCGCCACCACACCCATGAACAGGATGATGATCTCGGCGGTCACCAGCAGGGCCGCGGGAATCTCCACCAGCGCGGTGAAGATTTTCTCCACTGTCGTCAGCCACGGGCGGGAGAGGCCGGCGGCCTCTCCACCATCCGTTGCGCTGCCCAGTCCGTGCCCCTTGGGGCCGGCGTCCGCGATCTGCACGGCTTACGCCAGCTTGCCGACGGACTTCTCGAGCAGATCCCAGGCCTGGTCGCCGTACTTGCCCTTCCATTCGGCGTAGAAGCCGGCCTTGCGCAACTTGTCGCGGAACGGCGCCACGTCGGGCTGATTGATGATCAGGCCCTTGGCGGCGAGCTCGTCGCGGGTGGTGACGTTGAGCTTCTCGGTGTCGCCACGCTCCTTGACGGCGGCGGCATTGATATTCTTTGCCACGATGGTGCGCACATCCTCGGGCAGCTTCTCCCAGGCGCGGCGATTGGCGAGATACCAGAAGCCGTCCCACATGTGGTTGGTCAGTGAGCAGTATTTCTGCACTTCGTAGAGTTTGGCGGTGGCGATCAGCGCCAGCGGATTTTCCTGGCCCTCGACCACCTTGGTCTGCAGCGCCGAATAGACTTCGCTGAAATTGATGGACGCCGGCGCCGCATCGAACGCCTTGAACATCGAGGTCCACAGCGGCGACACCGGCACGCGGATCTTGAAGCCCTTGAAATCGTCGGGGCCGGTGATCGGCTTGGTCGACGACGTCGTCTGGCGGAAGCCGTTGTCCCAGATCTTGTCCAGCACCACGAGATTGGCCTTGGCGATTTCACCGCGCACATAGGCGCCGAGATCGCCGTCCATAGCCTTCCAGACCGATTCATAGTTCGGGAACGCGAAACCGATGCCGTTGATCGAAGCCGCCGGCACCAGGGTCGCGAGAATCAGGCCGGACAGGGTGAAGAACTCGACGCCGCCGGAGCGGATCTGGCTCAGCATGTCGGTGTCGGACCCGAGCTGGTTGTTCGGGAAAATCTGCAGGTCGAAACGGCCGTTGGTCTCGGTCTTGATCGCCGCCGACATTTCTTTGGCGCGGACGTTCAGGGGGTGCACATCGGGGAGGTTGTTGGCGAACTTGTAGGTGAACTCGGCCTGCTGCGCACGCGCGACGAACGGCGCTCCGACACCCCCCGCGACGGTCACGGCTGCGGATGCCTTCAGCAAGGCGCGACGCGAAAAGTTCATTGGACGTTCTCCCTTGGACCAGACGTTTCTTGTTGGACAATCACGTCCACTATCATAATGACCCGGTTTGGGCAGGTCATCAGGCTTTTCTTGATGCATTTTGCAGGCCGAAGCACTGCCGACTAAAGTACGAGGCCTATAACCCAAGACGGCGACCGAGTCAGCGGCTTTTGTCACCAGCCGAACCGTGCCAGCGTCCGGCCAGTTCAAAATGGTGCGCCACAAGCAAAAACAAATGAGGACCAAAATGGCAGATCGAGGTGTTGCAGTTGTCACAGGCGGCGGATCCGGCATCGGGCTCGCAATCGCGGAGGCGCTAATCGGCGAAGGCTGGAAACTGCTGGTTGCGGATCTGTCGGCCGACGCCCTGCAGGCGGCACGCACCCGGCTGGAGCCGCGCGGCGGCGATGCTGTGAAATTCGTCCAGATGGACGTAGCGGACGAAGCCAGCGTGATCGCCGGACTGAAGGGGTGCGAGGACAAATTCGGCGAGGTGCGGGGGCTGGTCAATTCCGCCGGCATCGGCCGCGACGTGCCGTTTTTCGACACCAGCGTGCAACTGTTCCGCAAGATCCTGGATATCAACCTGGTCGGAACCTTTGCGGTGTCGCGCGAGGTGGGGCGCCTGATGAAAGCCCATGGTGGCGGCGCGATTGTCAACATCGCCTCGGTCTCGGGCCTGCGCGGCAATATCGGCCGCTCGGCGTACGGCGCCTCCAAGGGCGGCGTGGTGACGCTGACCCAGGTGATGGCCTGCGAGCTTGCGCCCGACAACATCCGCGTCAACGCGATCGCGCCGGGACCAATCGAGACGCCGATGGTCAAGGAAATGCACAATGACGCCGTGCGTGCCGGCTGGCTGCAGCAGGTGCCGCAGCGGCGTTACGCGGCGCCGGAAGAGATCGCGGGTGCAGCATCCTTCCTGCTGGATAGCAGCAAGTCGAGTTTCGTCACCGGACAGATCCTGGCGGTCGACGGCGGTTTCACCGCCGGCGGATTGCTGCCGCCTTACCCGTGAACGCTGTCCGTATCACCCGCGCGCGGCGATGGCAGCCGCGCGGGCGAGCAGGGCTTCGGCGCGCTGCACGATCGGGATATCGATCATCTTGCCGTCGATGGCGAAGGAGCCGCGGCCTTCGGCAGCGGCCTGCCTGTCGAGGGTCACGATGCGTTCGGCATCCTCAATCTCCTTGGACGATGGACTGAAGCCGGCGTTGAGGATCGGGACCAGCGACGGATGGATGCAGGCGGAGCCGACAAAACCGAAGTCCGCCGAGCGGCGCACGATGCGAGCATAACCGTCGAGGTCGGCGAAGTCAGCCACTGAACCGATGGTGCCGAGCGGCAGGATGCCGGCGGCGCAGGCGGCCTGCACGATCTGCTGTTTGGGCATCAGCATGGTGTCTTCCGACGGCTTGGCGCCGATAGCGGTGGCGTAGTCCTCCGCACCCAGCGAGATGCCGGCGAGCCTTGGCGTTGAGCGCGCGATCTCATGGGCCCTGGCCAGCGGTCCAGGGGCTTCGATCAGTCCGATGAACCAGATCTTTCCGGCAGGCAGTCCGCGGCTCACTTCCAGCCGGGTCACCATCTCATCGAGCAGGCGCAGGTGCTCCGGACCTTCCACCTTGGTGATCTTGATGGCATCGACACCGTCGATAACGGCGGCTTCGAGGTCGCGCACGGCCAGCTCCAGCGGCTGGTTGATCCGCACCATCACGTCCGAACGGCCGGTGTCGCGGAAACGCTTGACGATGCCGGGCACCAAAGCGCGGGCGGCGTCCTTCTGCGCCAGGGGGATGCTGTCCTCGAGATCGATGATCAGCGCGTCGGCGCCGCGGTCGGTCGCCTTTGCGACAAAACGTTCGACATTGGCGGGAACGAACAGCGCGGAGCGCCAGACCGGGAATTTTGTTGGTTTTGTCATGGGGTCTTCTCCTTGGCCAGGCCCGAGGCGAGCGCGGCATTGATGTCGTCGTCGGTCAACCCGGCTTCCGCCAGAATGTCGCGGGTGTGCTGTCCCAGGCGCGGCGCCGGCGTGCGGATGGTGCCAGGCGTCTCGGACAGGCGGGCCGGCACCGCGTGCATCGGGAACGTGCCCATGTCCTCGTCGGGATAGTCGGCGAGCAGGGCACGGGCCTGCACATGGCGATCATTCATCAGCCGCGCGATGTCGTTGACCGGACCGATGGTGACTTCGGCGGCTTCGAAGAACGCGACGTTGTCGTCCACCGTGCGGGTGGCGATGAATTCGCCGATAATCCGGTCGAGCTCTTCGACATGGACGAGGCGCTGCTCGTTGGTCTTGAAGCGCGGGTCTTCGCACAACTCGCCGCGTCCGATGGAGCGCAGCACGCGCATGGCCATGCCCTGGGTCGAGGCCGAGAGACAAACCCAGCCGCCGTCGAGGGTGCGATAGACGTTGCGCGGCACCGAGCCGCTGGAGCGGCTGCCGCTGCGCGGCTTGATCTTGCCGGTGAGGCGGTAGTTGGCGGCCTGCGGCCCCAGCGAATTGAAGATCGGATCGAGCAGCGGCAGGTCGACGACCTGGCCGCGTCCGCCATTGACTTCGACCTCGCGCAGCGCCGCCATGGCGGCGAAGGCGCCGGTGAGGCCCGACAGCGCGTCCGCCAGATACATTGGCGGCAGCACCGGTTCGCGGTCGGCAAAGCCGTTCATCTCGGCAAAACCAGAGAAGCCCTCGACCAGGGTGCCGAAGCCGGGACGGCGATGGTAGGGCCCGGTCTGCCCCCAGCCGGAGATGCGCACGATCACCAGTTTCGGTTCGAGGCGCAGCAGTTCATCCGGCGCAAGGCCCATCTGCTCCAGGGTGCCGGGCCGGAAACTTTCCACCAGCATTGCGGCGCCCGGGATCATTTTGCGGATCAGCGGCACGGCGTCGTCGTGGCGGAATTCGATGCACAGGCTGCGCTTGTTGCGCGAGTGCACTTTCCAGGTGGTCTCGACATTGTTGATGCGCCAGCCGCGCAGTGTGTCGCCCTCGCGAGGCTCGACCTTGATCACGTCGGCGCCGAAGTCCGCAAGATGTTGTGTCAGGAGATTGCCGGCGACCAGGCGCGAGAGATCGATGATGCGCAGCCCGCTCAGGGGGCCGCGCGCGCCGGGCGCATAATCGGCGCGCGGCAGGCCGGTCCCGGATGGTGCGGCATCAGTGGGCTTGGGCATGGATATTTCCTTGAGCATTTCCTGGAAAGAGAATGCCGCCGACAATCGGCAGCCACAGGCGCAACCTGCGGTCAGTGATGGCATGCGGGGTTTCAATGCGGATCTGGTTGCCGCCGAGATCGAGGCCGATCTGCCAGCGGCCGCCGACATAGGAATGGCTGACCACATTGGCGGCGACGATCGAGCCGTCCGTTGTGGTCTCACCCTCAGTGGCGAGACGAATCTGTTCGGGCCGATAGCCGACGGTGACCTTGTCGCCGCGCGCCGGGCGGCGTTCGGACTGGATGGTGACGCGCTGTCCGTCCGCGAGATTGACATTGGTCTGTCCATTCGCCTGCGGCGTGTCGCTGACTTCGCCGGCCAGGAAATTGGTGGTGCCGATGAAGTCGGCAACGAAGCTGTCGGCCGGATGTTCGTAGATCTCCTGCGGCGTGCCGATCTGGGTGATGCGGCCGCCGTTCATCACCACGATCCGGTCCGACAGCGCCAGCGCCTCGACCTGATCGTGGGTGACATAGATGGTGGTGAGGCCGAGGCGGGTGCGCAATTCGGCGAGCCATGTGCGGGCGCGGTCGCGCAGTTTGGCGTCGAGGTTGGACAGCGGCTCGTCGAGCAGCAGGATTTCCGGCCGATAGACCAGGGTGCGTGCCAGCGCGACGCGCTGCTGCTGGCCGCCGGACAACTGGTGCGGATAACGATCCTGAAATCGCTCCATCTCGACCAGCGCCAGCGCTTCTTCCACCCGCCGTTTGCGATCGCTGGCTGAGACTTTACGCAGCGTCAGCGGAAAGACGACGTTGTTATAAACCGTCATGTGCGGCCACAACGCGTAACTCTGGAACACCAGCCCGCAATTGCGCGCCTCGGGCGGCAGGAAAACGCCGGTGTCGCCGTCGAAATAGGTCTTGTCGCCGACACGGATGCGCCCGCCGGTCGGCCGATCCAGTCCCGCGATGGCGCCGAGCGTGGTCGACTTGCCGCAGCCGGACGGCCCCAGCAGGGTGACGAACTCGCCATCCGCCACACGGATATTGACGTCGTCAACGGCGCGGAAGGCACCGAAGTGCTTGTGCAGGTTTTCGATCAGCAACTCAGCCATGGAGTCTCACTCCGAAGATCAAACGCGCCACCGTGACGCAGGTGCCGATCACCAGCACCTGCAGCGTTGCCAGCGCCGACACCAGGCCGACTTCGCCCTGGGTCCAGGCCTGCAGCAGCGTGGTGCCGATCACCTCGCTGCCGGGCGCGAACAGGAAAATCGCCGTGGTGTATTCCTTGAAGAAGGTGATGAAGAGGATGGTGAAGCAGGCCACCAGTGCCGGCCGCATCAAAGGCAAGACGATGCGGCGGCTGGTCGTCCACCAGTCCGCGCCCTGGACGCGGGCGGCGCGGTCGAGATCGCCGCTCATCTGCATCAGTATCGGCGCCACCGCGCCGAGACCGACGGGGATGTAATGCATGGTGAAGGCGATGATCAGGATCCAGATGGTGTTGCGCACGCCGCCGAGGCCGGGCACCAGCGCAAAGGCGTAGAAGAAGCCGATGCCGGCGACGACGCCGGGCACGGCGCGGGGAAACAGCGCGACGTAATGCAGCTGATTGCGCCAGCGGAAATCCGAGCGCAGCACGATGACGGCTATCAGCGCGATCAGCGCCGTTGCCAGCACGCCGCCGATGGCGCTGACCAGGAACGAGTTCCAGATCGAGCGCAGATAAATCGGGTACTCGAGCATGCTGGCGAAGTTGCCCAGCGTCAGCACCTCGGCAAGCGGCACCATCGGGGACAGCAGGCTGGTGAAGGCGCGCAGCAACAGCGCCCCGATCGGCGCGACCACCGTCGCCAGGATGTAGATCGCCGAGACCAGACAGAGCGGCCAGCGCAAGGTGTCGAGCTGGAACGGCCGCGGGCGGGTGGCCTTGCCGCCGAGGGTGACGAAGCGTCTGGTATTGCCGAGCAGCCGACCCTGCAGCCAGACCAGCGCGCAAACCACGACCAGCATCAGCACCGCAGCAGTCGCGACCAGTCCATGATCGGGGCGCGCCGACGCGACGCCGTTGTTGTAGAGGAAGGTGGTCAGCACGGTGATGCCGGCGGGATCGCCGAACACCAGCGGGATGGCCAGCAATTCCAGGCCGACTGTGAAATTCAACACGGCGCTGTAGGCAATCGCGGGCAGCAGTAGCGGCAGGGTGATCCGCCAGAGCGTCCGGAACGTGCCGGCGCCGGCGACCCGCGCCGCTTCCTCCAGCGAGGGATCGGTGATGGTCGCCGAGGACATGCAGTAGATGTAGGCGACCGGCGCCTGCGAGACGCCGGCGATCATCGCCATGCCGGGCAGGGTGTAGAGATTCCACGGCGCGCCGTCGAACAGGTCCTGCATCAGCAGTGTCAAATAACCCGCGGGTCCGTAGATCGTGTACCAGCCAAACGACAGTACCAGCGCCGACAGATAAATCGGCCACAGGAACAATTCGCCGAACAGCCGTGCGGCGGGCATGTCGGTGCGGCCGAACAAAACCGCGGCGAGGGTGCCGAGGATCTGGGAAATCAGCGTGGTGAGGGTGGCGAAAACCACGGTGTTCCAGATCACCAGGCCAAAGCCGTCGGCGCGGAACAGCCGTCCGAAATTGGCCAGGGTGAACTGCTGGCCCGCATCGTAAAGCGCGCGGTCCAGCAGCGACTGATAGAGCACCGGCACCAGAGGTGCGGCGACCAGCACGACAGTGAGCACCGCCATGCCGTACTGAATGGCGGTGTCGCGGCCAGGCAACGGCGTGGGCAGTGCATCCGGCTGCGCGGGCGCGAACGTGCCTGCGGTGGTCTCAGGCGACATTGAAAGTCTGCTTCCACCGCGCCAGGAAGGTGTCGTAGTCCCGCAGGGCGTCGGGGTCGTAGCCGATATAGACGATGTTCTGCTCGCCGACCGCCTCGGCAATTGACGAATAGGTATGGCGGATGCCGTCGCCGGGCTTGATACCGGGGCGGGCGGGGGTGAGCCCTCCACGTCCGAACGCGCGCTGTCCCTCCTCGGAGATAACGTAGTCGAGCATCAGCTTGGCGGCATTGACGTTGCGCGAGGCCTTCGGGATCGCCACGCCCCGCAGCACCACGGGCTGACCATCCGCGATAAAGCTCCAGCCGAGAATGCGCGCCCGCGCCGGATCGTTCAGGCGCGGCCAGAAGGTGATGGCCGAAACGAACCAACCGGTGACGTACTCGCCGGCGGTGACCTTTTCGGTCATCGGTCCGCCGGAGCGCTCGAAGCGGGGCGAGAGTTTGGCGAGCTCCGCAAACCAGGCCCAGGCCTTCTCACCGTGTTTCTTCACGAAGGCATAGTTGATGCCGTAACCGAACGTGGTCTGGTGCGCGCCGTAGCTGGTGATCCTGTTGCGCCAAGCCTTTTCGTTCGAGGTGGTCAGTGCGACGAAGTCGGCAAAGCTCTTCGGCCGCTTGCCTTCCGGCACCAGGGTGTTGTTCCAGATCAGCGCCATCGGATCGGACGAGAGTGTGTAGAGCCCCGGAAACGGTTTCGACCAGTCCGGCCAGGCCTTCGCTTCCGGCGAGACGTAATCAATGATTTCGCCGCGTTTCTGGAAATCGATCCAGCCGCCGGGATCAGCGGTGGCGATCAGGTCGCAGGTGCGGCTGTTGGTGCTGCGTTCGGCCAGATAACGCTCGAAGCTCTCGCGCGACGCCGGCAGATCGAGGGTCTCGACCTTGATCTTCGGGTAGAGCTTGTTGAAGCCCTCGATCACCGGCCGCCAGTTGTCCGGCGACATGATGGAATAGATCAGCAGGCTGCCTTCCCGTTCGGCATCGGCGATGATCTGCCGATAGGCGTCGGGATAATCGGCAGGGGCGGTCTGGGCGCGGGCGGTGGGAAAACCCACGGCGGCCCCCAGCAGGGACATCATCAGCATGCCCCGGCGGTTTATGGTCGGCATCTTTGGTATTTCTCCCGATCTGCGCTATTTGTTAGATGCGCTTATATTGGCGCCAATTTGTGCGCCATAATTTTGAGTGTCAAGAGGCTATACGGGCAAGGCGATGACAAAAGCATTGAGGGAACCGAGGCGGCATCTGGCGGCCGAGATCGCAGCGGCGATCCTGGAAGGCGCCTATCGCCCGGGCGAATGGCTGCGGCAGATCGATCTGGAAGAAACCTTCGCCGCCAAACGTTTCGATGTCCGCGGTGCACTCAGCGAACTGGTGGCGCGAGGCATGGTGACCCATGTCGCAAACCGCGGTTATCGGGTGTTCGTGCCTGACCTGAACATCGTGCGCGAGATGCTGCAGATCCGCAGTCTGCTGGAGGTCGAGGCCATCACCCAGGCGCTCCCGCATATCGGACCGACGGAGCTCGGGCGGATCAAAGCTGCGCAGCAAGCGTTCGAGGACGCGGTCGCGCGCGGCAGCAAAGCGGATCAGGCCAATACCAATGCTGCGTTTCATGACGAGATCTATCGTTATGCGTCCAACCGATCGCTGGCCCAGCTGATCGTCGAAATCCGCAATCGCGCCAGGCCCGGACCGATCGCGCTCTGGCCGTCGCATGCCGACCTGCAACGAAGCGCCGCGCATCACACCGAAATCGTTGCTGCGATCGAAGCGCGCGATATCGATGCGCTGGTCGCGGCGGTGCGGCGCCATATCGTGGAATCGGGCGCCAATTATCCGCCGCGCGAGCGCGACGACAACGCACCGGTGGATTGAGTTGAGTGAGGCAGGAATCAAGGATCGTCCGATGACCATCACCATTACCGCCTTTGAGCGCTCACCCGACGGCGGCAAGGGACTGGCGCGTGATACGCGTGTTCGCTGGGCGCTCGAGGAAGTGGGCCAACCCTACGAGGTTCGCCTCGTGTCGTTCCCTGCGATGAAGCAGCCGGCGCATCTGGCGCTTCATCCGTTCGGCCAGATTCCGACCTATGAGGACGGCGAATTCGCCTTGTTCGAGACGGGAGCGATCGTGCTGCATCTCGCCGAGCGGCATACGGGCCTGCTGCCGGACGAGGCCAAGGCCCGGGCGCGCGCGATCACATGGATATTCGCCGCGCTCAACACCGTGGAGCCGCCGATCCTCGAACTCGTCACCGTCAGGATCTTCGAGGGCGACAAGCCCTGGAGCAAGGAGCGCCTGCCGCTGGTCCAAGATCGCGTTCGTGATCGGTTGGTGCAACTGTCTGCCCGCCTGGGCAATGCTGCCGACTGGCTCGACGGTGCGTTCAGCGCGGGCGACCTGATGATGGTGTCGGTTCTGCTGAGGCTGAGACCTTCGGGCATTCTGGATGAATTCCCGACAGTGGCCGCCTATGTCGCCCGCGGTGAAGCGCGCCCCGCGTACAAGCGGGCTTTTGCCGCTCAACTGGCGGTGTTCAACGGCAAGCCACCGACCGGCTGATCTTCCTATCCCTTGCGGCTGGAGCAGCGATTGATGAAATCAGTGAGCAGGCCGGTGACGTCAGCCGGCCGCTCCAGGCTCGGCAGATGGGCGGCGCCGGTTAACACATGGCCAGCGCCGTTCGGCATCGCCGTCGCGACATGGCGGCTTCGTTCCTGGACGTGGGGAAAATCGAGGTCACCCCAGATCACAAGCGTCGGCACCGTTATGTCGCCCAGACGGGAGAAGGCGGTTGCGTCATCACGGCTCGCTCCGACCGGGGGCGAGTTGAGTGCAACGCCATGCATCTCGAGAAACAGCCGGCGCGCTTCGCCCATCACGCGTCCCTCAGGCGCCCGTGGACCGTCCAGGAAAAGGCAGGCCTTGATCGCGTTCACCTGATCCCAGGCGCGGGCCGCCTCAGCCTGCTTCAGCCGGGCCATCAAACCCGCGATGTCGGGCGGATAGATCGGCCCGGGGGCGCCGCTCACTGTGGGCGCGATGAGAACCATGGCGCGGACACGCGATGGATGGAGCAGGGCGGCGTCGAGTGCGATGCGTCCGCCCTGCGAGCATCCGACAAGGATCGCAGGCGCGCCGTTTGTCGTGGCGTCAAGCACCGCCATCAGATCGGCGACCGCGGAAAAATCTTCCTTCTCGGCGCGGGTCTCGCCAAAGCCGCGCCGATCGTAGGCGATCGCGGTGTTGCTGGTGCCGACACGATCGACTTGCGTGCGCCACATGCGGCTGTCGCAGACATTGGCGTGCAGAAAGACGACAGGAGCGCCGCTGCCGCCGACGTCAGCAGCCAGCGTGGCGCGACCGGACACAATTCGATGAGAGACCATGGTCCATCCCTGTTCGACCGCTGCCTCAGACCATTTTACAGCAACCGCGCGCCGAAATTCTGCTCCGGATCCATGTCCGCAACGAGACGTCCGGTCGGCTTCGCCGCCTCGCCACCAGTGCGTGGAAGGAAGCGGCCGGAGCCGGCGTCGACCGAGCGCTTGCCGTCAGCGACGATGACACGTCCGCGGGACAGCACGCTGACCGGCCAGCCGCGCAAGGTGCGGCCGGCGAATGGCGTGTAGCCGGTGAGGTCGTGCATCATGGCGTCGGTGAGGGTGACCTCGCGGTCCGGATCCCAGATCGCGAGGTCGGCATCGGCGCCGATGGCGATCGAGCCCTTGCGCGGATGCAGGTTGTAGATCTTCGCCGGCGCCGTCGCGGTCAGCTCGACGAATTTCTCCAGCCCGAGACGTCCCTTGGACACCATGGCGTCGAACAGCAGCGGCAGGCGCACTTCAAGTCCGGGCAGGCCGTTGGCGACCTGCTTGAAGTTGGGATTGGGACCGGCGCGCAGTTTGCCGGTCTCGTCAAAACGATATGGCGCGTGATCGGACGAAATGGTCTGCAGGTCGCCGAGCGCGAGCGCCTGCCACAGCGCCTCCTGGTCGGACGCGCGCCGTGGCGGCGGACTGCACATCCATTTCGCGCCCTCGGCGCCGGGCTTGTCGAGATCGTCGGCGGTGAGGAAGAGATATTGCGGGCAGGTTTCCGCGAACACCTTGAGGCCCTGTCCGCGCGCGTCGCGGATCACTTTGGCGCCCTCCGCGGTCGAGACATGGTAGATCATGATCGGCTGGTCGATCAGCGCGGCCATGCCGATCAGACGGTTGAACGCCTCGGACTCCGAAACCCGCGCGTGGCTGACGGCGTGATATTTCGGATGGGTGTAGCCGCGTTCCAAAAGCCGCTTCACCATCCAGGCGATGATGCCGTGGTTCTCGGCATGGGCGCAGAGCAGGGCGCCGTTTTCGCGCGCCGCCAGCAGGATGTCGAGCAGCGGCTCGTCGTCGATCTTGAGGCGGTCGTAGGTCATGAAGATCTTGATCGAACCATGGCCCTGCTTGATCAGCGCGGGCAGGTCGTTCTGCAGCGTCTCCCTGGTCGGATCGGCAATGATCATGTGGAAGGCGTAATCGATCACCGCGCCCTTCTCCGCCAGCTTGTGATAGTCGGCGAGCACCTGCGGCAGCTGCATGCCGACGTGCTGGGCCGCGAACGAAATCACCGTGGTGGTGCCGCCGAACGCGGCCGAAACCGTGGCGCTCTCGAAGGTGTCGGCGTTCATGATGCCGGCGGCCGAGAGCTGCTCGATGTGGCAGTGGCTGTCGACACCGCCGGGAAGCACCAGCTTGCCGCGGGCGTCGATCTCGCGCTTGCCGGCAGGCAAATCGCGGCCGATGGCGGCGATGGTCTCGCCGGTGATGGCGACGTCGGCGGCGAACACGTCGGTCGTGGTCGCGACGCGGCCGCCGCGGATGACGAGATCATAGACTGGTTCGGTCATTGCAGGACTCATGGCAGGGCTCCGTGATGTTGTCTTCCATCCCGCATCGGAGACGGGCTAGAGTAAGCGCAACGCGAGAAGAGATATGGCACAGCCGTTGCGTTTCTTCCGCAGTCGTCAATCCGAGGAAAGACCACATGTCCCGGCCGCGCATTCTTGTCATCAACCCCAATTCCAACAGCATCGTGACCAAGGGGCTGGAGGAGGCGCTGAAACCGCTCGATTTCGCCGGCGGGCCGGAGATCGTGTGCACGAACCTCGCGGACGGCCCCTACGGCATCGAAAGCCAGGCCGATGTCGACGGCGTGACGATGCCGCTGCGCTGGCTGGTGGAAAGCGACAACAGTTCCGCCGCCTTCGTGATTGCCTGCTACAGCGATCCCGGCTTGCACGTCTGTCGCGAAGGAACCGACCGTCCTGTGTTCGGCATCGCCGAATCCGGCGTGCTGACGGCGCTGGCGCGTGCGGAAAGTTTCGGCGTCATCGCCATCGCCCAGCGCTCGATCCGTCGGCACATGCGTTATCTGCGCCAGATGGGATTGATGGAGCGCATGGTCGGCGAACGTCCCCTGAACATGAGCGTGGCGGAAACCGCGTCGGGCGAGGGCACGCTCGCCAGGATGATCGACATCGGCCGCGCGCTGAAGGACGAGGACGGCGCCGGCGCCATCGTGATGGGCTGCGCCGGCATGGCGCGGCATCGCCAGCCGCTGGAACAGGCGCTGGGCATTCCCGTGATCGATCCGACCCAGGCCGCCGTCACCATGGCACTCGGCACGGTGCAGTTCGCAGCTCATTGATCGCAGCTCATGGAGCCTCGTCCGGCGCTTTGCCGCCGGCGGCTCCATTGCTGCGCGCCAGCCACTGCGCGTGGCTTTCGCGGGTCAGCGCAAAGATATCGCGCTGGGTGGCGTAAAGATTGCCGAACAGCCGGCCGATCGGCCGGTACGCTTCGATGTCGACATACATCTTGGCCGTGTCGAGCAAGCTTTCGCGGGCATGCAGGCGCAGCACTTCGCCGACCAGCAGTTCGCGCCCGGGACCGAAGGCCAGCGACACGTGGCGCCGGCATTCGAGCGCAAACGGGGCCGCGGCGAGGCGGGGCACCTTGATGTCAACCGACGGCAGCGTCGCAAGCCCGGTCGCTGCGACCTCGCTGTCGCCTGAGGGAAAATCGACCGCGCAATCGTTCATCGCCGCAGCCAGCGCCTCGTCCACCATGTGAATGACGAATTCGCCGTCGCGATGGATGTTGCGCGTGGTGTCCTTGGGGCTCTCGTTGGCCTTGTGCTGCAGTCCCAGCACGACCAGCGGCGGATCCTCGGAGAACACGTTGAAGAAGCTGAACGGCGCGGCGTTGACGGCGCCGTTGTCATCCAGCGTGGTGACCAATGCGATCGGCCGCGGCACCACGACGCCACAAAGCAGCTTGTAGCGGTCGCGCGGATCGAGATCACGGAACGAAAGGCCGGACATCAGCTCACATCTCCAACTCGGATATCCAGATCAAGCCTTTATCCAGATCAAGCTTCGGGCGGCGGCACTGCGCCGGTGCGGCTGGCGATCAGGCCATAGTGTTCAATGCGGCGATGCCGGGCAAAGTCGAAAATGGTGGTCTTGCCGAACACGGTGGCATCGAGGTCGCAGGGATGCACCAGCAGTTCGTCGTCCTCGGTTTTGGCCTCGGCGACGATCTCGCCATTGGGATCGACAATCAGGCTGCCGCCGATCAGCGGATGGCCATCCTCGTCGCCGGCCTTGGCCACGGCGACGACCCAGGTTGAATTCTGATAGGCGCCCGCCTGCACCGACAGCCTGTTATGGAACAGCCGCTTCTCCGGGCCTTCCGTGCTCTTCTCCGCGTTGACCGACGGCGTGTTGTAGCCCAGCAGCACCATTTCGACGCCCTGCAGGCCCATCACGCGATAGGTCTCGGGCCAGCGCCGGTCGTTGCAGATCGCCATGCCGAAGATGCCGCCCAGCGTCCGCCAAACGTTGAAACCGAAGTCGCCGGGCTCGAAATAGCGTTTTTCCAGATGCTGGTGGGAGCGCTCGGTGTCGTATTCGGAATGCCCCGGCAGATGCACCTTGCGATAGACGCCGACAATTTTAGCCGATTTGTCGGTCAGGATACTGGTGTTGAAATGATGCCCGTCGGGGGTCAGTTCGGCATAACCGAAGCTCATGGCCATCTGGTATTTGGCGGCGCGCTCGAACAGCGGCCGGGTAGCCGCATTCGGCATCTCGCGCTCAAACCAGGTGTCGACCTCGGCCTGATCTTCCATGTACCAGCGAGGGAAAAAGGTGGTCAGCGCGAGCTCCGGATAGACGATCAGATCGGCGCCTTTGGCCTTGGCCTGATCCATCAGATCGAGCATGCGCTTGACGACGGATTCACGGCTGTCGGCTTTCTGGATCGGACCCATCTGGGCGGCGGCAGTGGTGACGATGCGCATGGCGAACCTTCCAGTTTTCTAGCGGGAGACAGCGTGGCGGCGCCGGCTGGCAAGGCTGCAGGCGCACCGGTTTTGAAAGACGAATGAGTGTTGATTTCCAAGGCTTTGAGGCAGCATTCTCATCTGATCGCGCATTTCATTCTATATGGATATATTCCATAATATACCTTATGCGAATCGGGGCTCGGCTTGGGCGAGTGTCTGGCCGGTCTCGTTCAGATGCCCTCGACCTGTTCGGCTCTCGCCGCTGCTGCTGATGCCGCCCGATGAGTGCCACGGACGATCGCCGGGACCGTAACAGCGCCTGCGCGAAGCCGGCTATATCAAGATGTCCATCGCCCATAATCGACCGTTATAGAGCTGGCGCAGCGACGCGATCTGCATCAGCCGCCGGCATGGTTTCGATGTGCGGCACGGCGTCGACCAGTTCGCGCGTGTATGCGGTCTGCGGGTTGGCGAACAGCGCCCGGCTCTCACCCTGTTCCACGATGGCGCCGTTGCGCAGCACGATGGTCCGGTCGCACATCATGCGCACCACGTTGAGGTCGTGGCTGACGAACAGGAACGCCAGATTGTCCTCGCGGCGCAGGCGGTCCAGGAGCTGCAGCACCACGGCCTGGACGGAGACGTCGAGCGCGGCCGTCGGCTCGTCCAGCACCAGCAGGCGCGGCCGGCAGGCGATGGCGCGGGCGATACCGACGCGGGCCTTCTGGCCGCCGGAGAGCTGATGCGGGAAGCGGGGCAGAAGCTCCGCCTGGAGCCCTACCCTTAACGCGCATTCCTCGACCCGCTGCCGCAGGGCGTCGCCCGGGCGCATGCCGGCGAGCCGCAGCAAGGGATGGGCGATGCAATCGAACGCCGTGAAGCGCGGGTTGAGGCTTTCGTTGGGATCCTGAAAGACGATCTGGATGTCCTTGCGGAACGGCGAGCGATGGAAATCCCGCGCCGGCAGATGCCCGATGGACTGTCCGTCGAACACGATCTCGCCTTCGCTGGCATCGATCAGCCGGCAAATCATGCGCGAGGTCGTGGTCTTGCCGGAGCCGGATTCCCCGACCAGGCCAACGCTCTCACCGGCGCTCATGGTCATGGAGAAATCGGCCACTGCCGCCGCGCCCTGGTCATAGCGCTTGGCAAGCTTCTGCACGTGCAGCAAGGGCGGCGTGCCGGGCGGCGGCTGAGGCCTGGGTTGGGCCGGCTGAGCTGTAAACTGGGCCCTGTCGATCTCCGGCACCAAATCGGCGATGCGCGAGCTTGCCGTGGGCGAGGCCGCGACCAGCCGTTTGGTGTAGGCGTGTTTCGGGGCGTGGAACAGCGTGAGCGGCTCGGCCTCCTCCACCAGTCGGCCCTGCTCCATCACCACGATGCGCCGGCAGTAACGTGCCGCCAGACCGAGATCGTGGGTGATCAGGATGGTCGCCATGCCGCGCGCCGCGGCAATGGACGCGAGCAGGTCCATCACCACTTTCTGCGTGGTGACGTCGAGGCCCGTGGTCGGCTCGTCGGCGATCAGCAGCGCCGGATTACAGGAGATCGCAATCGCGATCATCACCCGCTGGCACATGCCGCCGGAGAGCTCGTGCGGATACGCGGTCATCCGTCGTTCGGGATCGCGAATCTGCACCGCGCGTAATAGATCCAGTGCCTCGGTGAGTGCCTTGTCACGCGGCATTCGCCGGTGGGCCAGGATCGCGTCGGCGATCTGCTCGCCGACGGCGCGGATCGGATTGAGCGCCGCGCGCGGATTCTGGAAGATCATCGCCATGGCGGCACCATGCAGACGGCGGATATCGCCGCCGGACATCGTGGTGATGTCCTGGCCGCGAAACAGGATGCGACCCGCGGCGATCCGGCCGGCGGCATCGAGCAATCGCGTGGTGGCGAAACCGGTGACCGACTTGCCCGAGCCGCTTTCGCCGACCAGGCCGAGCATTTCGCCCTCACCGACCGACAGCGTGACACCGCGGACCGCCTCGACCAGGCCGCGCCGGGTCGAGAACGTCACATGCAGATTGTCGATATGGAGCAACGGCTGGGTCATGTCCGCATACGGGGATCGAGAATGTCGCGGATGCCGTCGCCGAGCAGGTTGAAAAACAGCACCGCGAGCATCAATGCGAAACCTGGAAACGCGACCAGCCACCAGCGGCCGGTGGAAATGAAGCGGGCGCCCTCCGCCACCATGATGCCCCACTCCGGTGTCGGCGGCTTGACGCCGAGCCCGATGAAGGAAAGCCCGGCTGCATTGAGGATGGCCCAGCCGAGATTGAGCGACATCTGCACCGCCATCGCCGGCAGGATGTTCGGCAGCAGGAAACGCAACACCACCGAGATGTGGCTGTCGCCGCAGGCGCGCGCCGCCTCCACCCAGCCGAGGTTGCGGCGGATGTTCACTTCGGCGCGGGCGAAGCGGATATAGAACGGCAGGTTGATGATGGCGGTGGCGATGATGATGTTCTCGACCCGGTTGCCGAGCGCAGCGACCATTGCCATGGCCAACACGAACAGCGGAAACGCCATCAGCACATCGACAAAACGGCCGACGCTACGATCCAGCCGCCCGCCGGCATAACCGCAGATCGAGCCGATGACGGCGCCGAGCACAAAGGAGACGCCGACCGCCGAGACGGCGATGGCAAGATCCAGCCGTGTCGCGACAATCAAACGGCTGAACACGTCGCGTCCCAGCTGGTCGGTGCCGGCGAGATGCGCCCAGCTCGGCGGCAGCAGCGCTTCCGGCACGTTCGAGGCGATCGGATCGTACGGCACGACCCAGGGCCCGAAGATCGCGATCAAGGTCAGGAGCAGCACGCCGGCTGCGGCAACGCCGGTCAGCGGATTGCCGCGCAGCACCCAGGCGGCATGGCGGAGTGTCGCGCTGGTCATGTGATGGTCACCCGCGGGTCGGCGATGCCGTAAAGCACATCGACCACAAGATTGACAATCACGAACACGCTGGCCATCAGCAGCACAAAGCCCTGCACGGGGGCGTAATCGGACGCGAGCAGCGCATCCAGTGCGTAGGACGCAACGCCCGGCCAGGAGAACACCTTCTCCACCAGCACATTGGCGCCCAGCATGGTGGAGAACACGATGCCGGCGATGGTGATGACCGGCAGGATGGCGTTCCGTAATGCATAAGTGACGACGGTGCTCCACCGCGACAAACCGACCGAGCGCGCGGTACGCACGAAATCGCTGCCGAGCGACACCAGCATCGAGGCGCGGGTGATGCGTGCCAGCGGCGCGATCACGAACAGCGCCATACTGATCGCCGGCAGGATCAACTGCCGGAAGGCGGCCCACCACCCTTCGAAATCGCCAACGAGCAAAAAGTCGATCAGCAGAAATCCGGTCTTCGACGGCGGCAGCGAAGCGAAGATATCGACCCGGCCAGTGGGATCGGGCGCCAGGCCGAGCAGATAATAGAAGACGTAGATCAGCAGCAGGCCCGAGACGAAGGTCGGCACGCAGACGCCGAGTGAACAGAAGAGACGTACGCCGTGGTCGATGATGGAGCCCGGTTTCAGTGCTGCGACCACGCCGAGCGGCACCGCCGATATCAGCGCAATCAGGAGCGCCGAGAGCGTGAGCTCGAGCGATGCCGGCAGACGTTCACGCAGGTCCTTGGTGACCTGCTGCCCGGTCATCATCGAGCGGCCGAGATTGCCGCGGCCGACATCGGAGAGATAGAGCAGCAGCTGATTGGGGATCGGCTTGTCGAGCCCCATCTGCTTGCGGATGAGTTCGATCTCCTCCTTGCCGGCATTCGGCCCGGAGGCAAAGAACACCGCCGGATCGCCCGGCAGCACCCGCATCAGGAGGAAGGTGAAGACCAGCACGCCGAACAGCGCCGGCAGGGACGACAGCAATCGCCTCCCTGCCCTGATGATGGTTGCGCCGAAGGCCATGCGTGTCGACTACTTGCGGCTGAGGTCGCGATAATCGACCTGGCGGTGGAACTGATAGGTGTAGCCCTGGATCGAGGACGCCATCACCGCATCCTGGGCGGGCTGCCACAGCATGACCTGCGGCATCTCGCTGAAGTGGATGGCGTTGAGTTTCTTGCCGTCCTCTTCGTACTTCGCCTTGTCGGATTCGAAGCGCGCCTCCTGGGCGACAGCCGTCAGCTCCGCATTGTCGATCGAGCTGTAGTTCCAGCGTTGGTTGCCGGTGTAGAAGTTGCGGTAGAAGTAGTCGGTCGAGGGCAGCCACGCGACGATGCCCTCGGTAAAGAACGGCAATTTCTTCTCGTTGATCTGGGTCGACATCTGCGCATCCGGCAGTTTCTGGATATCGACCTTGATGCCGATCTTGTCGAGGGATTCCTTCACCAGCGCCGCCATCGGTTCAGCCGTCGAGGCCTGGCCGACATTGAAGCTGAAGGTGGTGGAGAAGCCCTCCGGGAGGCCCGCGGCCTTCAGATATTCCCTTGCCTTGTCGAGATCGAGTTTCACCGGCTGCGGGATCGGATAGGCGCCGCTCGGCGGCTTGCCGTCCGCCCAGGTGGCGCCGAACAGCGGCGCGCCGCGGCCGAACAGCGCCGCCTTGAACATCGCATCGTAAGGCAGCGCATAAGCAATGGCGCGGCGGACATTGACGTTGTCGAACGGTGGGATGCGATTGTTCATCGAGACGAAGGTCACGGAGTTGTACTGCGGTGTCGAGATTACCCGCAGCGTGCCCTTGGCCTCCAGTGCCTGGACGTCGCTCGCCTGCAGGTCGACGACGATATCGGCGTCGCCCCGCTCGACCAGATTGGCACGGGTCGACGGCTCCGGCACCGACTGGATAATGACGCGCTTGAAGAACGCGGCCTTGTCCGTGGTCCCGCGGTTCCACGCCTCGTTGCGCTTCATGATCACCTGCTCGCCCGGCTTGAACGTTTCGATGACATAAGCGCCGCTGCCGGCGGTATGCTCCTTCAGCCAGGCCGTCGCCCAGGGATCCTCCGCGGTGGCATTCGCCTTGGCCACCTTGGAATTGATGATGATCGGATAGACCGTGGCGAGATTGGGCAACGCCAGTTTATCGGGCTTCGGCAGCGTGATTTCGATGGTCAGGGGATCGATCACCTTGAACTGGTCGGCGCTGGTCAACGAGCCGGTGAGAAGCTGCGCCTTGCCGAGCACCGGTGCGGTGACGGCGCGATCGAGTGACCATTTGACGTCGTCGGCAGTTACCGGCGTGCCGTCCTGGAATTTTGCGTCCTTGCGCAGGCGCAGCGTGATCTTCAATCCGTCCGGGCTGATGTCGTAGGACTCTGCGAGCTCGCCGGTGATGGTGTCGAGATCGAACACCCATTTGCCGTTGAGCTGTTTCCGACCAAACGACACCAGACGGTCATAGGTGCTGAGGCTGACTGCGAACGCCTCGCGGGTTGATCCCGGAATGTTCGGATCGAGTGTGTTGACGGAAGCGCCGGTGATGTAGCGCAATGTCTCGGCGCGGCTTTGCGCGTGTGACGGCGTGGCCGCAACCGACACCACCAGAGCAGCAGCGATCCACAACAGACGTTTGGACTGTATGAAGCTCATTTTCTTTTTCCCATCTTGCCCTGTTTTGTGTTCCCGTGAACTGCTGCACTCAAAGCAAGGGATGTGCCAAGCGACGCGCTTGATCAAAACGATGTGCTGATCGCATCGTCGCGCGGATCATGGCTCTCGCCTCGCCGCACTCTTTGCAACCACCGCCTGCGGCACGTCATAGTCCTTGAACGACGTCCAATACGTTTCGATGTCGGCGCGAAACAGGCCACGCGTCAGGCCATGCACGAGTTTCGGCACGGCCGTGGTCATTGCATTGATCGACGAGCCGGACGGACCGAAGCTCATGGTAGAGGCGATGGCGAAAATGTGAATATCGCCGATCCAGGGTGTTGCGCCGGTATTGCGCTCCATGAGTGCATAGTCGTCGCCGAGATAAGGATAGCGGCCGAGGCGCGGACTGCGCTCGTCCTCCGGCGGCCGATAACGATCGGCCCAGGTCGCGATATTGCCGGCGCAATGGCGCAACTCCGGCCGGCCGGCGAAGTCCATGTCGATGCCGGTTCCGCAGATCACGAAATCTGCCGTGAACGTTCCATGCGGCGTCTGCAACTTGACACCATCGCTGGTTTCGCGGGCGGCTTCGATCGGGGCGCCTTCGTGCAGATGGAAATTGGCGTGGCGCGCGCAACGATCATAGGTCGCCTGCGGAAAACCTTCGCGCATTTCCAGAATGGCGCGCATGAAGCGCCAGCGCCAGGCATCGTCGAGATCGCAGAAGTGGCGCAGGAAGCCGCGAAAAGTCAGCCAGCGATAGGGCTGGATCACCTGGATGTCGGCCCTGCGGCAGAACAGATGCACGTCCGCTGCGCCGGCTTCCAGTGCAGTTGCCGCATTGTCGAACGCCGAGGCACCGGCGCCGATCACCGCGACCTGTTTGCCGCGCAGGCGCGCGAAATCGATCGGCTGTGCCGGATGAACGCAGAGCGATGACGGCAGATGGCGCAGCGGTTCGGGAATGGTCCACTCCCCCAAACCTTCCTGCCCGGTCGCCAGCACCACCTTGCGTGTGTAAAGCGTCTCAGTGCGGCCTTCGTTCTGCAGCGTGACGGCGAGCAGCCCGTCCGCCGCGGGTGTGATCTCCGAGACCTCGCAGCCGTTGCGCACCGGCAGTTCCAGCACACGACGGAACCAGCGCAGGTATTCGGCCCAGAGGTCGCGCGGGATCAGGTCGAGCTGCTGCCAGTGATCCCGGCCGAAACGAGCCTCGTGCCAGGATTGATAGGTGAGACTCGGCGTATCGAGATCGGGGCCGGTGTAGGATTTCGGACTGCGCAGCGTCGGCATGCGGGCGTAGCTGAGCCAGGGCCCCTCCTGTCCCTCCGTGGCCTTGTCGAGCACAAGGATGTTGGTCACACGGGACCGCAGCAGGCCGAAGGCCGTGGCGAGTCCCCCTTGGCCGGCGCCAACGATGAGGACGTCCAGCGCCGCTTTGCCATCGACCCCGGTTCTGGCCTGGAGCCAGGTGGCGTCGGGATGCGCCGTCTTGGTAAGATCGGCGCGCACCTGGGCTTCAAGGGCGATGAGGGCGCTGCTCATGCGGCCGGCTGGTCCCGATCGACGCAACGGGCGTGAAGAGTTGTAGCGACATCACTCAAATCTTGATCACCCATTCTGTCCCACCTGACGGCTCTCGATCCCGGCAAGACTAGCAGCCGGTGCTCAAAGCCAAATATATCTATATGTCTACTGCCTATAATGGCATGTTATGCCTTTGCAGAGGCTGGTAATCGTTGCACAAGCCGCTAAATCACATGAAGAAAACTATCTATGCAGCTGAATTTGCGTCAGATTGAGGTGTTTCGCGCCATCATGATCACAGGCTCGATCAGCGGCGCGGCAAGGCTGCTGTCGGTGTCCCAGCCGGCGATCAGCCGTCTGCTTGCCTATACCGAAGACAGGCTCAAGCTGCAGCTGTTCGAGCGGGTGCGCGGCCGGGTGCAGCCGACGCCGGAGGCGCGGCGGCTGTTCGCCGAAGTCGACCAGGTGCACCGCGGCGTCCTGCGCATCAACGACCTCGCCGAAGAGCTGCGCGAGCGCGGCACCGGCTCCGTGCGCATCGTGGCCAGCCCGAGCGTCGGACATGCCATGGTGCCCGACGCCATCGCCAGGCTGCGCCAGCGTTTCCCGGACCTGCGGGTGGAGTTCGAGACGCTGACTCTGCTGGAGATCATCGCCAGGGTCACCGGCGCACGTGCCGATCTCGGCATCTCGGTGCTGCCGGTCGACGAGCCGACCATCGTGTCGGAGGTCCTCGCGGAGGGACGGCTGATGGTGATCATGCCGCCGGATCATGCGCTGACGCGGTTGAGCACGGTCCGGCCGGCCGACCTGACGCCCTACCCGCTGATCGGATTTGGCGCGCAAACCCCCTACGGCAATATCGTGATGCGCGCTCTGGCGACCGGGACCGAGCCGGTCCGGGTCAGCACCATCGTGCGGTTCGCGCCGGCGGCCTGCGCCATGGTCAGGGCCGGCGCGGGCATTGCCGTGGTCGACGAGTTCGTGCTGCGCGGGCACCCCTGGCCCGAAATCACCGCACGGCCGCTGTCGTCAAAGACACGGGTGCATGCTCATCTGCTGACGCCGCGCTTCGAACCGCTGTCACGCACGGCGCGCGCGTTCGTGGATACGCTGCGCGGCATGGTGCCCCCGCTCCCGGACGCCGCCACGGCGACGCGCGCCACGGGGGCGTAAAACCGCGCTCAGCCGGCAAGCCAGCCGCCATCCACCACCATCACGGTGCCGGTGGTGAACGACGAGGCGTCGCTGGCCAGATGCAACGCGGCCTCGGCCACTTCTTCTGCCTGGCCGAACCGCTTCATGGCATGGCGATTGCGGGAGGCTTCCCGCACCGGCTCGGGATCGGCATGGCGTCCAAAACTGCGCCGAAGCATCGGCGTGTCGATGGCGCCGGGCGCGATGGCGTTGACGCGGATACCATCCGTGGCGAAATCCAGCGCCATGGTCCGGGTCAGGCTGATGATGGCGCCCTTGGCGGCGATGTAGGCGCTGTTGCCCTTGCCGCCGGCGATGGCGAGCTGCGATGCCAGCGTAATGATCGAGCCGCGCCCCTGCCGCTGCATGTGCGGCACCACGGCGCGGGCCCAGAGCCAGGTTCCGCCTACGTTGACGCGGAACACCGCGTCCCAGTCGGCAGGATCGGTGGTCAGAACCGTGCCGCCGCAGGAAAACCCGGCCGTGGTCATCAGCACGTCAACGGCGCCGCGCTGTGTGAAGACATCGTCGACGGTGGCCTGTGCGAAGCCGGCGTCGCCGACATCGCCGAGATGTTCGGAACTCATGCCGCCGATCAGCGCTGTGGTCTCTGCCAGACCCGTTGCGTCACGGTCGACCAGGGCGACAAAAGCACCGTGCTGCGCGAACAGCAGCGCACTGGCGCGCCCGATGCCGGAGCCTGCGCCGGTGACGATCGCGGTCCGTCCGTCCAGCCTCATGTCATGTCCCTTCCCGATATTGCGTCCACCACTGGCTCAGCGCGGTGGCGGAGTCAGCGCAATCGAAACGCGCGCGCCAGCCGAATTCCTGTTCCAGGCGTGTGATCGACAGCGGCGCGCGGTCGACGGGCCCGTGCAGGTCGATGGTCGCTGTTTCGCCAGGCTCAGCCAACCGGCAGACAAAGCCGGGATGCAAGGCGGCCAGATGCTGCCCCCACTCAAGCGCCGACCATTCCTGGCCGGTCGAAATGTTGTAGAGCCGATGCTGCGGTCGCTGTGCTTCGGTCAACAGGGACACGGCGTTGGCGACATCAGGCGCATAGATCCAGTCCTTGACGCCGGGGCGCGGCAGGATGGCGGCGCGACCCTGATGCAGCGCATCGAGTATCTGCGCCTGCGCACTTGGCGTGTCGCGCACGCCGGTCGCCCGCTCCCAGGGCCCGAACACGCCGCTCAGGCGTACGCTGATGATGTCGAACTGCCAGAGCTCGGCCAGACGCGCTGCGACCCTTTCGGATGTAAATTTGGTGATGGCATACAGCGAGACCGGATCGCAGGCAGTCTCCTCGTCGAGCTGTGCGTACTTGACGGCTGCGTTGCCGTAAGCGGCGGCTGACGAAAGATTGATGATGCGCCTGACGCCTGCGCGCCGTGCCGCGGTCAGGATCGGCAGCTGGGCCGAAAGATTGACCTGAAGAATGGTTTCGGGATCGGCCGCGTCGCGTTCCGGCCCTGCGGTGATGGCGGCGCCGAGCACGATCGCGTCACAGCCGGCCGCGATGACATCCTCGACCGTACGCTGATCGGTGATGTCCCCCTGCACGACCGTCAGGCGTTCTGCAAACGTCTCGGCTGCGGCGGGCGGGAGGCCGGCGCGATCGAACAGCGTAACCGCATGTCCGCGCGCCAGCAGTGCGTCGGCGATGTTGAGGCCGACAAAGCCGGTGCCGCCGAAAACAAGAACGCGCATCTGGATCTCACACCGTTTTACGCCACGCGTGGTGTGTAGCGAGGTGTATGCCGCTCGGCCAGCCCAAATCGCTGCCGATGGCTGGTCAGAATTTGACCGCGGTGCCGTCCCGCACCAGGCAAAACAGATCGGCACCGCCGACCTGACCACCTTTGAGAGCGATCTCGACCGCGGCATGGGGCGTGTCCGCGGACGCCCGGCACAGCGGCGCGCCGGATGCGAGTGGCGCGATCGCAGTCAAGGCAAAGATGTTCATGGCACGGACCGCGTGACCGGAGGTGTCGCCGCCGGCGACCACCACGCGCTGCAAACCCGCCGTTTGCAAAATCCGGTCGAGCGCGCGGCCGAGCCCTGTGCCTATGCGATCGTTGATCGTGTCCGGCGATACGCCGCTGGTAACGATGGCCGTGCGGAATCCGGCGATGGCCGGATCGTCCGGACCTTCGGCGGTGACCAGCAGCGGATCCCTCCCCGCCGACAACGCCTGCAGTGCGCGCACGGCGCCGTGCTCGACATCCCTGTTCCACTGCGCGGCATCGACCGCGTGCGCGGCGTCGAGCCGGATGATCTCGAAGCCATGCCCCGCGGCATGGGCGATCTGTTCGGCGGTGACCGGCGAGCACGAGCCGGACACGCAGGCGATGCGATCGACCGCAGCAAATGTGGTGTCGTGATTGGCGGGCGCGATCAGTCCGGCGGACTGCCAGTAGGCGACCAGCGCCTGCTCGATCCCCTGCGATCCGACAGCGAACAGACGCTCGCCCCGATGAGTCCAGATCAGGCGGCCGGCTTCAATCAGAGTCTGCCGGTTGAGAACGTCGAGCGAAATGATCTCGGCGCCTCGGTTTCGCTCGCTGGCGAGCGCTGCGTCGGCCCGCCCCGTTTCCATGGTGACGACATCGACGAGGCCGATCGGCCTGGATGTCTGCCGCGCGAGATGACGGCCGAGATCCGCCTCGCCCATCGGCGTCACCGGATGGCGCGCCATGGTCGGATGCCGGTCCAGCCGATGCCCGACGCCATGGACGGTGGCGAACAGGTTTCCGAAGGCCTGATAGCGTCCCATTGCGGGTGACGCCACCACCATCGGATGCCATGCGCCGCCGAGCAGCGGAACGGCGAGATCGATGGCGCGCCCGATCGATCCGACATGCGGCGCAGAATCAAACGTCGAGCAAGCCTTGTAGTGAGTGATTGGTGCGCCGATAGCGGCAAGCCGGCGAAACACCGCCGGCAGGTTTGCGTCCATCCATTCCGGACCTTTTGAGCGCGCGACACCCGCGATACCGACGGCGCGATACTGTGCTGCGGCGGCGAAACGCTCGGGCGATGGCGTCTCGAGAAACAGAATGGTCGGCAGTCCGGCGAACGCCAAGGCCTCCATGGCCGCCGACGAGCCGGTATAGTCGTCGCCATAGAAGGCGATCAGCGGGCCATCCGGAAGGCTCATGGGCGGCTCACCTCGCCCCGGACGCGATCGCGCGGTCCCAGGCGCTGCGCAGCTCACGGACGCCGGCGGATGGTCCGTCGGGATGCGCCAGGATGCCACCACCGGCGGCGAAAATCAGGTCGACCGATCCGAGTGCGGCGTACGTCTTGGCGACGGTTGCCGCGGACTGGCCGGAGGAGAACACAGGCATGGCGATGCACGGCATCTCCGCCGCGAGCGGAGTGAGGCACGCTTTCGCGGCCGCGATCACAGTCTCGTTGCTGTCGCTGAACTTGTTGTCGATGCCGTTGACATGCATGTGGTCGGCGCCTGCGAGGCGCCAGATCTTATGCCAGGCCTGATAGTCCCATCCCAATGACGGATGGCGCGTGAGCACTCCCCAGCCATTGCGGTGGGCATGGATCGGCAATTGGGTGTGGCGTGCGAGTTCGATCAAACCGACCAGGCCGACCGAATTGAGGCTCGCCATCACGCAGGTGCCGCCGTGCGCCAAAACCGTATCGTGACGCTGCCGCATCTCATCGAGATCGCCGGTCAGGTTGAACGCGAACATCACCTTCTTGCCGGAGCGATCGGCATGGTCGTTGACCACCCGCATCACGGCGGCGACGCGATCGTCGAACCGGCAGTAAGCGCCGTCCGATTGCAGTTCGTCATCCTTGATGAAATCGATGTCGGCCGCGCACAGCGTCGCCACGAGGTCAGCGGTCTCAGTCGCGCTCAGGCCGATGCTCGGCTTGACGATGGTGCCGACCAGCGGGCGGCCTTCGACACCGGCGAGCCGTCGCGTTCCCGATACGCCGAATTTCGGTCCTCCATAGGTTTCAGCGAACACTGCCGGCAAGCGGATATCGAGCAGCCGCAATCCGGTGAGCTGGCGCAACTCCCAGAGATTGCCCGCGACCGCCGACAGCAGATTGGGCAGCGACGGCCCGATATTGTGCAGCGGCCAGGACAGCGTCACATGCGCCTGCCGCCACGGCCCGGCCGCGGTGGCGCGGGCCACCGGCAGCGAGGGCTGCGCCAGCGTCGCCAGCGGCCGGATGCTTTCCACCCGCGCAGCGGCCCTCGCCTTCAGCTCCGGTGTCTCGCCCGGCACCGCCACGAAGGTGCCGCTGGACTGCTCCCCCGCCATGGCCTCCGCCGTGGCCTGCGGATCGAGCGGCGTCTCGATCAGGTAATCGGCTTCGATGCGTGCGAGCTCCGTCATTCAAGATCCTTCCCGGCGCGTTCATTGTTTTCGTCATGACGCGTCAGATGCCGATACAGCGCGTTGGCGCGGGTGAGATGCTCGCTCATCGCCTGCGCCGCTTTCGCCGGATCGTGCGATGCGACCGCTGCCACGATCCTGTCGTGCTCGGCCAGCGTCAACTGCTCGGCCCCCGGCGCCCGGACCAGCGAACGATAATATTCGGCGAGCCAGCCGAACATGCCTTCCACGATGGCGGGATAGATCGGATTGCCGCTCATGGCCGCGATCTGGCGATGGAAAGCCATGTCGCAGCGGAGGAACTCCTCGGGTTGGTCGATGGCGCGACGCTGCGCTTCGACCAGCGCTTGCAGTTGCGCAAGCGCAGTTGCATCCGCATTGGCGGCAGCCAACTGCGCCATCCCGATTTCCAGGAACAGGCGGGCCTCCTTCAAGTGGTTCAGGGAGTCCGGCTGAATGCTCAGGAGATGACGCGTTCCGCTTGCGATCTGCGCGACCAGGGTCGCGGGGGTCGGCACCACCACCCGCGCGCGCTCGCCGTGGGTGATGGTAACGATGCCCGATCGCTCGAGCTGCTGTAGCGCCTCGCGCACTGCCGGCCGGCCGACTCCATAAGAGTCCATCAGTTCGCGTTCCGACGGAAGCTGATCGTCCGGACCAAACTCGCCGGCGGTGATGCGCGCGATCAGCCGTTCCAGGACCTCCTGGTAGAGCTTGCGGCGATGGATCGGCTCGTGCTGCGCCATGGGTGTGGGCTCAGGCGGCTTTCGGATTGCAGATGTCGATCACCGATTGCTTGACCGCCGCCGGATTGAAGATCCGCTCCAGCCAACCATCACGGAAGATTTCCGGCTTTGCCAGCGCGATGGCGTGCAGCGCTCCGTCGGAGAATTTGCCACCGGGATTGACTCCGAACGCAATGGAGAGTCCGATCGCGATGTGTCCCAGCACGAAATCGGTGGCCGCCTGCTCCGGCACGCCGCGCCGCACCGCCTCGTCGGTCGCTTCCTTGATGGCGAGGCACAGCGTAATCGCAACCGTCTCCGACAGCGCCGGCTCCATGATCGCGATGTGTTCGACGGTGCAACGGTGCGAGCGCATCACCGGTCCGTAGAACACTCGCGCGATCGCCTCGCACAACGTATAATGCTCGTCCGGTCCTTGCATCAGGGCGCAGACGATGTGCTGCTTTGCACTGGTGCCGCCGAAAAAATCGGCTTTCGCATCCGGCGTCGTCTCGTCGTTGAACACGGGCGGATGGCAGGGATGGGTGACGAAGTAACTGATATCGGCCCGCTCGGGCAATTCGCCGGCATGGGGCGCAGCGGCATCGAGCATGATGATCGCGGTGCCGGACTTCACCTTGTTGATGATCTCGTGTGCCACCTTGCCGATCGAGCGATCCGGAATGGCGAGAATGACGACGTCGGCTGCAGCCAGTGCGGTGTCGAGCGATGAGCATGTGAGGCCCAGGGCGTCGTGCAGTCGTTGACGGCCCTCGTCGCTGACCTCCACCGGGATCAGCTCGTAGTTCGAGCGCACGATGTTCGTCGCCAGACGGACCCCCATTTTTCCGCCGGCGCCGAGCAAGGCTATTTTTGTCATTTGACGTTCCTCCCCAAGTGTAGAGGTATAGTCATCATACAAGTGATGACTTGATGTCAAGCCAATGCGTGACCCAGGGCCGGACGGGGCGAAAGGGTTCATATTATCAAGGAGATGATGACGCGTCGCGCGGCGAGAGGCCGTCGGATCAGCGCCCCTTGAAACGCGGCTTGCGACGCTCGAGGAAGGCCGCGACGCCTTCCTTGTGGTCTTCGCTCAGGCTCGCCAGCGCGAACTGATCGAGGTCCATATGGCCAGCCAGATCATCCAGCGCATGCGCCAGCCGATTGACGGTGAGCTTGGTCATGGCAACGGACATCGGCGGTTGGGCGGCAATCTTGTTGGCCAGCACCATGGCCGCATCGAGCGTCGCACCAGCATCCACCACCTGCTCCACCAGGCGCCATTCACGGGCCTCCGCAGCACTGATCCGGTCGTCCGCCAGGATGACCGCTTGTTTGGTGCGGGCCGGTCCCATCAGCGCCAACATGCGCGGCACGCTTTGCCAGCTCATGTTCATGCCGAGACCAATTTCCGGCACCCGGATGTGGGCGTCGCGGCTCATGATGCGGAAATCGAGCGCGACAGCCAGCGCCACGCCGCCGCCGACACAAAAGCCCTCGATGGTGCCGATGGTGATCTGTTCCATGTCCTGCCAGGCGCGCGTCAGCCGCGGGCCGAGCTTCAGGTGCCGGCGCAATGCGCCAAGATCCATAGTGGCCCGCGAACGTCCCTCGGCGTCCTTCAGATCGAAGCCGGCGCTGAAAGCCTTGGGGCCGCCAGAAAGGACGACGACGGATGTTTGCGCATCATCCTCGAAACTGCGCGCCGCATCGGTCAGTTGCCGCAGCGCTTCCGGTGACAAGGCATTGAGGCCGTCGCCGCGATCGAAACGCACCACGGCCACGCGGCCGTCGATGCCGAGCCCCTTCTCGATGGTGACCATGTCAGCCAAAGCTGTGCCCTTCCCTCTCGCGTAACGTTCGTTCCGCGGATTGTCCAGCAGACCGGCTCTTCACACAAGGCAAAGGCCTGCCGCAAAGCGACATGGCTGTTGGGAGGTGCGCGTTATCGGGCTCGCGACGATGGATGGACAGCCGCTTTGCGTGGCCGTACGGTCTGCGACGCCTCATGATCGAGTTGCAGGAACATCGCCAGTGCGAGACGATCGATCATTTCCTGCTCATCCAGAGCGATCAGCTTCGGCTTGTTGAGCACCGCATTGATCAGTGTCCCGAACACCATCTGGAACGCGAACCCGACGGTTCTTTGCTTGGCGGCACGTCGTCCGGAGCCCATCTGCGCCAGCAGCAGCGGCGTGGCGCACTCGACGATGCGTCCGCCGGTTTCGCTTACCGTCATCCAGCGTGCCGGCTGCACGGCCTTGTACTGCATCGCTGCCCGCAGCACGCCGTCATTGGCGCGGATGGCCTCGGTGATGACGGCCACCATGTCGTGACACACGGTCTTCAGGCTGGCGTTGGTCCGGTCGTCGTTAGCGATCGCGACATCGATTGCGGCGAGGCAGCCGGTGGTGGCGAGCGACACCAGTGCGCTGAAGAAGGCGTCTTTGCTCTCGAACCGGCCGTAGAACGCGCCGATGGTGACACCGACCCGGGCGCAGAGGTCGTCGATCGACAACTCGTCGAAGGCGCAATCGCGCAGCATCGCCGCCCCCGCCTCGAGCAGCGCCACGGTGGTTTCCTGGCTGCGCCGCTGGCGGGTGGGACGGATGCCCGGCAGGTCCGCAATCAGCGGCCAGCCTGCGACATGAAGACCTTCGGTCACGGATGCCTCACCGGAAATTTATATTGACCGGTATATTATAGCCGTGCCTATAATTCAGCAACAGAAGGATGCTGCCGCGTTGCCACGCGGTTAAGCCCTCGCCGACCCGCAGCCGGCCTCTGCCGTGCACGGGCGGATTTTCAGGGAGAAAACCGATGCAGGGAAAAGTCCGACTGCATGTCGATCCCAGCAAATGTCAGGGCCACAGCCGCTGCAAATCGCTGGCGCCCGAGCTGTTCGATCTCGACGAATACGGCAATGCCCGTGAAGCCGGCGACGGCACGGTGCCCGACGATCTCGTCGACAAGGCGTACCTCGCCAAATCCAACTGTCCCGAACTTGCCATCGACATCACCGAGGACTGATCGGCAGGCGCGTCCGCAAGTCCGCGCCCGCACGTTTGATCGACAGGACCATACCCCAAGAATCTTGGCCCAAAGGAATATCGCGATGAGCCACAATCCGCCGGTGACCGACTGGGTGAACGATTTCGACCACACCGATCAGCAATGGACGGACAACCCCTTCCCGATCTGGGATGAACTGCGCACCACGTGTCCGGTGGTGCACACCGATCGTTTCCTCGGCGTGTACCTGCCGACCACCTACGAGGCGGTGAAGCAGATCGCCTACGATACCGAGCATTTCTCGTCACGCCGCGTGGTGGTGCGCAATGCACGGCCTGAGATTACCATGCCGTCGCCGCCGATCACGTCGGATCCGCCGCATCACAAACCGGCCAAGCAATTGCTGCTGCCGCCGTTCACGCCGGACGCGATGAAGAAACTCGAGCCGCGGGTGCGCGAGATCTGCAACGAGCTGATCGACGACTTCATCGCAGACGGGGCCTGCGATGCAGCGGCACAGTATTCCAAGCATATTCCGGTGCGCGCCATCGCCCACATGCTGGGGATTCCGGAAGCGGACGGCCATCTGTTCGTCAGATGGATTCATGAGATTCTCGAACTTGGCGTTCATGACGATGCGATCCTGATGAAGGCTGCGCACGAAATGAACGACTATTTCTCTGCGCATATTGCCGAGCGCCGCAGCCACCCGCGCGAAGACCTGATCATGGACCTGATACGGGCGAAAGGCCCCGACGGCCAGCCGCTGTCGGACATGCATGTGCTGGGATCGCTGCGGCTGCTGCTGATCGCCGGAATCGACACCACCTGGAGTGGCATCGGCTCCTCCATCTGGCATCTGGCCAAGACGCCGGCCGACCGCAAGCGGCTGGTCGCCGAACCCGAACTGATGCCGTTCGCGATCGAGGAGTTCCTGCGCGCTTATTCGCCGGTCACCATGGCGCGCGAGGTGATGAAGGAAACCGTGATCAGTGGTTGCCCGGTCAAGCCCGGCAACATGGTGCTGCTGTCGTTCCCTGCCGCCAACCGCGATCCCACGATGTTCAGCGATGCGGACAAGGTGATCATCGACCGCAAAGAAAACCGTCACGCCGCGTTCGGCCTCGGCATTCACCGCTGCGTCGGCTCCAATCTCGCGCGCATGGAAATGACGGTCGCACTGGAAGAGTGGCTGAAGCGGATTCCCGAATTCAGTCTCGATCCCGCGGGCGAGGTCACCTGGTCAGAAGGTACAGTACGCGGACCACGGCAACTTCCGCTGCGTCTCGGCTGAGCGAGCGGCTCGGCGGCTATCGGCTGCCGGGCCGTTTCCTGCCTGTCCTTGCCTGTCGGCCGCGTCAGTTCCGCAGACCCAGAACGCGCCGCGCAATCGACTGGCGGTGGACCTCGCTTGGGCCCTCGTACATCCGCATCAGCCGGGCCTTCTGCCACATGGTGTTCAACGGCAATTCCTGGGTCATACCCAGCGCGCCCAGCGTCTGCATCGCATGGTCGAGCGCCTCGTAGGCCATCTCGGTCGCAAATACCTTGATCATGGATGCTTCGTGCCGCACGTCCTCGCCACGATCGACCTTCCGCGCGGCGTCCTGAACCATCAATGTGCAGGCGTGCAGGCGAATGCTGATATCCGCCACCCACCATTGAATGGCCTGGCGATCGGCCAGCTTCACCCCGAAGGTCTCGCGCTGGGTTGCGTGTTGACACAGCATGTCGCGCGCCCGCCGGGTCATGCCGATCGCGGTTGCCCCCATTTCCAGCCGGCGGGTCCGCAGCCGCAGCTGCATGGGGGCATAGCCCTGCCCCACTTGGCCGAGAACCGCATCCGCCGGAATCCGGCAGTCGTCGAACACGATCTCATAGGTGGTCCAGCCGCCGACCATGGGAATCTCGCGCTCGATGATAAAGCCCGGTGTTCCCTTTTCGACGATGAACGACGTGATGCCGTTGTGACTCCCGCCGTCACCGACACGCGCCATGACAATGAGGAAATCGGCTGTCTTCGCCGCACTGATCCAGATCTTGCGGCCGTTGATGACCCACTGGGAGCCGTCCAGCACGGCGCGGGTCTTCATCGACGCGGGATCACCGCCGGCGCCGGGTTCGGAGATGGCGATCGCCGATGTCATCCGGCCCTCGATGTAAGGCCGCAGATATCGCTCCTTTTGCGCATCGGTTCCGATCGCCTGCAGCATTCGCAAATTCGGTGAATCCGGCGGCAGGATGAACGGAATGCAGCTACGTCCCAGCTCTTCGTTCACAGCGGCCATCGTGATCGCCGGCAGATCATGGCCTCCCAGGTCCGCGGGCGCATCGAGGCCCCAAAGTCCGAGGTCCTTCGATACCTTGCGCAGCCGGCCGATCTGCTCGTGGGGCAAACCTGCATGATCGTCGCCGGATGCCCTCGCGCGGAGAAAATGCGGTTCGAGCGGAATCAGCTCGCGATCGACAAAGGCGGCGACGGTGTTGCGGACCATCGCGGTCTCCTCGTCCCCCGTCATGTCGGCGATGTCTTTTCCGAGGCGCGTTCCGCTCATCGTCTCATCCTTGTCTCAGGCCGTTCTCTGCGGGCCGTTCCTGGTCTCGTGCAGTCCGATTATGCAACCTCGCCGCCGCGCCACTCCAGAATTTTATGCAGCTGAAACAAACTTCCACATCCGTGAAAATCGAAAAAAATCACGTTTCGGTATCAGCAAATGTTGCGATGCCCTCGCGCAGCCCGCGCAAGATCTGATCTTCCTTCTGTTCCAGCCGATCGACCGGACCGCCGACGCCGATCGCCAAAACGCGGCCATGGCGGCGAACCGGCAACAGCATCGCGATCATCCCTGCCCCCGGCGACACGTTGTGCTTGGAAAATACATAGCCTCGTTGCCTGATGTCACGAATGCGGATCATCAGATCGGGCAGTAGCGTGCGCTGGTCCGGCATCTCCTCGATATTGATCCGCCGCAACAGCTTGTCGATGGTGTCGTCGGAGCGCGCACTGAGCAGCAACTGGCCGAGGCCCGATCGCGCCAGCGGCCGAACCGTGCCCGGTTTGATTTGATAGCCGATGGCATGCTGCGACGGAATGATATGGATGTACTGGGCAAACAGATCGCTCTGCGTGCCGACGGCGATGGTTTCGCCGGTCGTCTCGCTCATGCGTTTCATCAAAGCGAGAATGCGGCCTTCCCCGAACAACGCGCCTTGCACCCAGTTTCCCAGCGTGGCGATCCGCATCGTCGGCATATAGGTGCGTGAGTAACTGTCGTAATCGAGGTACCCCATCACGACCATGCTCTTGAGCAGTGCGGACGCGCTGGAGACGGGATAGGCGAGATGAAGCGACAGGTCCTTCAGGCTGATCGGCTGCTGCACCTCGTCAAAATATTCCAGCACCTCGAAGATGCGTCGGGCTGTCTTGATGACGCTGTTCTGGGCCGACAACGGAGTCTCCGGTTTCCACGCGCTCTGCACGACCGACGTTAGGGCTTTCGATCGCCGACGTTCAACCCGGTCTATCCGCCAGTGCCGGCAATTCCGGCGCTCCGATGGCGCCTTCGGCTTCAAGCTGTGCGATTTCCGCTGCGGTCAAATTCAGCATCTGCCCCAGGATTTCATGATTGTGCTGGCCCAGGCGCGGCGACGCCGTCCGCGCGACCTGGTCGGCGCCGTGCAGCCGCAACGGGGAGTTCGGAACGACAATGCGGCCAAACTCCGGATGATCGATCCATTCGAGCATGCCGCGTTCATGCATATGCGCGTCGTTGGTCACCTCGATGAGATCGCGCACCGGCGCGGACGGCACCTTGTGCTGGCTCAGAATCCGGAATGCATCGGCCTTGCTGTGCCGGCATGTCCAGTCCGCAATCAGCTGGTCGGTATCTTCCATGAACTGGACCCGCGCTGTGCGGGTCGAAAAGCGTGCGTCGCCAGCCAGATCGCGGCGATCCATCGCCGCAAGCAGGTTGGTCCAGTGGGTTTCGTTGATGCCGATGATCGCGATATGCCCGTCCGAGGTCGGATAGACATTGTACGGCGCAGCCGCGAGACCGCCGTGGCGATTGCCGGTGCGCGGCGGCGCCATGTCATGGTCGTAGACGAAGGCGAGATTCGATGCGAGTGCGGGATACACTGTCTCCTGCATCGCAACTTCGACAAGCCGTCCCCTGCCGGTGAAGGTGCGCTCATAGAGCGCCGTCATGATGCCGGCATAGAGATGAATGCCGCCGAGAAAATCGACCACCGCCGGCCCCGCCTTGACCGGCGGACCGTCGGGAAATCCGGTGACGCTCATCATGCCGGACGCGGCCTGCACGGTGATGTCCATGGCGAGGTTGTCCCGATCGGGTCCCGACAGGCCGTAGCCGGATCCGGATGCATAAATCAGGCGGGGGTTGATCGCACTCAGCACCGACCAGCCGACGCCGAGCTTGTCCATCACACCGGGAGCATAGTTCTCCAGCAGCACGTCGGCGTTCGCCACCAGTTGCTTGAGAATGTCCCGGCCGCGTTCGCTTTTGAGATTCAAGCTCACGTCCCGCTTGTTCGCGTTCAGCATCGCAAACGGAATTGCGGCACCTTGGCTCACCGTGCCGCGCTGCCGGATCGGCTCGCCGGATAAAGGCTCGATCTTGATGACGTCGGCGCCGGCCCTGGCCGTCAGAAAGGTGGCATAGGGGCCCTGATAGATTTGCCCGAGATCGATGACCGTGACGCCATCCAAGGGCAGGTTTCGCCTCTGGGCCATAAGCCGCTCCCATGTTTGTTGTTGTTGAGCCGACGGGGGTCGACCGAGAGTTCTGAACCCGGAGATGCTCACCGCTATTGCGCGAGTTGTTGCCAACTGTGCGAGAGCAAGCCGGGAAAAGCCACCGCAAACACATCCACAGATGCATTTGCACATCCGTGAAAATGGGTGGAGGGTGCGCCCGGATGGCAGAGGTCGCTCAGCCGCTTTCGCGCAACACCAGCTCGAAGCCGAGATCGATCCGCCGCGGCCCGCTGCGGTCGAGCATCAGCCCCGCCGCAGCCTTGCCGATGGCCGCGCCATGAATGCGGATGGTGCTGAGACGCGGCTCGATCAGTTGGCCCATGTCGAGATCGCCGAGACCGACCACAGCGACAGGCTGCGCGGACGCGGGTCCGTTGCGCAACAGTCCGGCGCGCCGCAGCGCGGCGAGAAAGCCGATGGCGTGCGCATCGTTGGCGGCGAACACGCCATCGACTCCCGGTAATTGATCGAGGACATCTGCGGCTGCGTTGGCGGCGGTGCGGTCCAGGGTTAGTTTTTTGGGCGGCGCGAGATTGGCTGCCAGGGCGCCTTCCAGGAAGCCGGCCCAGCGTCGTGCAGCGCGCGGATCGGTGCCGCCGATGAAGGCGAGCGAGGTACGCCCCTGCTCCGCCATATGCCGCGCCACCGTTACGCCGGCGGCATGATTGTCGAAGCCTGCGACCGCGTCGATCGGATCGGTCGGCAGATCCCACATTTCGACCACGGGAATGCGCGCGCGCCGTAGCAGCAACGCGCCATCAGCTGTCGCCGGCGATCCCACCATCATGATGGCGTCAGTGCGCCGCGCAAGCAGCTCTGTCAGCATGCGGTCCTCACGTGCCGCGTCGTAGCGCGATTGCGCCAGGATCACCGCATAGCCGAGCGGCTCCAGCCGGTCGGACAGCCCCTGCACCGTGTCGGAAAAGATCGAGTTGGCGATGGTCGGCACCAGCACGCCGACCGAACTGGTCTTGGCACTGGCCAGTGACCCCGCCACCAGATTCGGGATGTAGCCGAGCTCCCGCATCGCGGCTTGCACCCGGGCCTGGGTCTGCGGCGCCACCAGATGCGGCAGGCGCACCACCCGGCTGACCGTGATCATGGACACGCCGGCGCGCTCGGCCACCTCGGCAAGCGTCGGTGCTCCCTCGGAAAAAGCGTCGTGGAGGCCGGATTCTGGAGCTGGTTCCAAGTCGGATGTCATGCCGGCAATCTAGCTGATTTGCCCAACCCGACCACGAAAGTCTTGCAAATCCACAAATGACAGCGTTATCATCGTTAATGATAGCGCTATCATTGGCAAAACTGAAGAATATCTGACCAAGCCCGCCGCAACCCAAGGTCGGGCCCTAAAAAGGAGGACTGCAGGATGCTGTCTGAGGATGACGTACGCGCCTACCAGCGCGATGGCCTGATTGTGGTGCCGGAAGTGCTCGGCCCCGAGACCCTGGCCGAGGTGCGCAAGGTGGTGGCTGAACTCGTCGCCGCCTCGTCCAGCACCACCGTGCATACCGACGTCTACGACCTGGAGCCGGGCCACACCGCTGAGAGCCCGCGGGTGCGCCGGATCAAGGCGCCGCACAAGGTCCACAAGCTGTTCGACGACATCGTGCGCAGTGCGCCCGTGATCGACATCCTGACCAAGCTGATTGGTCCCGGCCTGCGCCTGCACGGCTCCAAGCTGAACATGAAGTCGGCGCACTTCGGCTCGCCGGTGGAATGGCACCAGGACTGGGCGTTCTACCCGCACACCAACGACGACATTCTCGCCATCGGCGTGCTGCTCGACGATACCGACCTGATCAACGGCCCGATGCTGGTCACCCCCTGCACCCACACCGGTGAGGTCTGGAACCACCATGGCGAGGATGGCCGCTTTGCCGGCCTGATCGATCCTGACGTGGTCAAGGACGAAATCGGCCGCGCCATCCCCTGCATGGGCAAGGCCGGCAGCATGTCGTTCCACCATGTCCGCGCCCTGCACGGCTCGGCGCTGAATACGTCGGACCGTCCGCGCAACCTGCTGCTGTACGAGGTCGCGGCGAGCGATGCCTGGCCGCTGGCCGGGGTGAAGGATTTCGACGAGTTCAACAGCCGGCTTTTGACCGGAGATCCGGTCACGGTGCCGCGCATGACGGCGGTGCCGGTGCGCATGCCGCTGCCGCCACCGGCGCGCCAGGGATCGATCTACGAAACGCAGTCCGCGGCCAAGAAATCCTATTTCGGCCGAGCGGCCTGACGAAACGACTTGACGATCCGGCATCCGCGTCACGCGGGTGCCGGCAAATAATCAACATATAAAAAATGGGGAGACAAATGCCTGCATCGAACAAGGCCGGCGTCGGCCGTGCGCCCGTGCAAGTCATCGCAGCTGCCTGCGTCGGCTCCGCACTCGAATGGTATGACTTCTTTCTCTACGGCACCGCGGCGGCGCTGGTGTTCGGGGAGTTGTTTTTTCCAAAAAGTGATCCGCTGGTCGGCACCCTGCTCGCTTTCCTCACATTCGGGGTCGGCTTCGTGGTGCGGCCGCTCGGCGGCATCCTGTTCGGCATCATGGGCGATCGTTATGGTCGCAAGCCGGTGCTGGTGGCGACGCTGCTGCTGATCGGGGTTGGCACCACCGCAATCGGTCTGCTGCCGACTTATGCCACCGTCGGCTACTGGGCGCCGCTGATGCTGGTGGCGCTGCGTGTGGTGCAGGGTCTCGGCGCCGGCGCTGAATATGGCGGCGCCGTCATTTACCTGGTCGAGAATGCGCCGCCCAATCATCGCGGTTTCTGGGGCGGCTTTGCGCCGCTCGGCGTCTCCATCGGCAACCTGCTTGCCGCCGGTGCGTTCGCGCTGGTCACCATGCTGCCGCGGGAGGACCTGATGTCCTGGGGCTGGCGGATTCCGTTCCTGGCGAGTTTCCTGCTGATTCTGGTCGGCATCTATGTTCGTCTCAAGCTGAGCGAGACGCCGGTCTTCACCCAGGCGGTGGTGGAGCGTGGCAAGATCGAGCGCAATCCCGCGATGGCGGCGCTGCGCAAGCATCCGCGCAACTTCCTCGTCGTGCTGGGTGCGCGCATGGCGGAAAATGGCCTGGGTTATCTGTTTCCGGTGTTCGGACTCAGTTATATCACCGTGACATTGGGGGTGCCGAAATCGGAAGCGCTCAGCGCATTGATGCTGGCGTTCGTCATCGAACTGTTCGCCATCCTCGGCTTCGCCGCGCTGTCCGATCGTATCGGACGACGTCCGGTGTACATGTTCGGTGCGCTGTCCGGGATTGCGCTTGCGTTTCCGTTCTTCTGGATGGTCGGCACCAAGGAATGGATCTGGATCGCGCTGGCCTTCATCCTGGCACGCGCGGTGGTCACTGCCGGCATGTTCGGACCACAAGCCGCCTATTTCGCTGAACTGTTTCCGCCACAGCGGCGCTTTGCCGGCTTCGCGTTTGCGCGCGAACTGGGCTCGCTGCTGGCCGGCGGCCCCGCCCCGTTCCTCGCCACCAGCCTGGTGGCATGGGCGAGCGGATCGTGGTGGCCGGTCGCCTGCTACATCATTGTTCTCTCGGCGATCACGGCGCTTGCGGTGTGGTGGGGCCCCGAGACCTACGAGGAGAGCATTACCGTCGACAACACCACAACTGCCAAGGTCGGCCGACCAGTGGTGCTGGCGGAACAGACCTAGGGCAAGCTCAAGTGGTGCAGCAGCTCCGTGTCCTGCAGTCACTCTGGGCGATGGAGCGGCGGCTCGCCAATGAGGCGGAGTGGCCGCTCCGGACTCAACTGACGATGATCCGCGACGCCGGCTTCGATGGCGCCGGTGTCCGTTTCATCGATCCGGCCTTCGCTACCGAGGCCACGCATGTGCTGCGCGATCACGGCCTGATCTGGCAGGCTCAATGTTATCCAAAGACCGTGGACGATCTGAAGCCGGTGCTGGACCTTGTCGCGCGCCTTGGCGCGGATCATGTCAACCTGCAGCCGGACGTGCGCCCGCTCCGGCTGCATGATTGCATTCCCTTTCTCGAAGGTTGGCGGCGGTTGGCCGATCAGGCCGACATTCCGGTGCACATCGAAACTCATCGCGACCGGATGACGACGGATCTGTTCTTCACCCTGCAACTGCTCGATTGTTTTCCCGATCTGCGGCTGACCGCCGACATCTCGCACTATCTGGTCGGGCGCGAGTTCGCCTGGCCGGTCGATGACACCAACCACGGCCTGATCCATCGCATTTTGGACAATGCCTGGGGCCTGCACGGCCGCGTCGCCAGCCGCGAGCAGATCCAGGTCTCACTGTCGTTTCCGCAGCACCAGGGCTGGGTGGAGCTGTTCATGGGGTGGTGGGAGTACGCCATCCGCTCCTGGCGCAAGCGCGCCGGCCCGGATGCCGTGCTCACCTTCCTGTGCGAACTCGGACCGCCGCCCTATGCCATCACCGGCCCTGACGGAACCGAGCTGTCGGACCGATGGCAGGAAGCGCTGCAGATGAAGGACATGATCCGCGCGTTGTGGCAACGCATCGTGAGCGAGGATCAGCCGCCGCCCGGATGAATCGATGCAAACAATGCATGACCACTGCCATCGCAACGGATCGATAACGCGGGGACATCACCGTGCGGAGATTTCGAGGCGATGCGCCAAACCCTCTACGACAAGCTGGTCGACAGCCATACGGTTCACAGCTTTGATCCAGATGGCCGGCAGTTGCTGCTTTATGTCGATCGCACGGTCCTGAACGAATACACCAGCCCCCAGGCGTTTACCGGACTGCGTGACGCCGGCCGCGCGGTATGGCGACCGCGTGCGGCGCTCGGCACGGTCGATCATGTCAACCCGACCGCTGTGCATCGCACCGCCGAGATGCCCGACCCCTGCGGCGCGCGCCAGGTGGCGTATTTTGCCGACAATTGCCGGGACTTCGGCGTCGAGCTGTTCGATGTGCTGCATCGCCTGCAGGGCATCGAACATGTGGTGATGCCGGAGATTGGCCTCGTGCTGCCCGGCATGGTGGTCGCGGCCGGCGACAGCCATACGACGACCTATGGCGCGTTCGGCGCGCTGGGCTTTGGCATCGGCACCTCGGACATCGAACACTATCTGGCGACCCAGACGCTGGTCTATCGGCGGCTGCGGACCATGCGTGTCTCGGTCGACGGCAATCTGGCCCCCGGCGTCAGCGCCAAGGACATCGTGATGGCGCTGATCCGCACCATCGGCGCCGCAGGGGCAACCGGTTATGCGATCGAATTCACCGGAGCCACCATTACCGCACTGAGTGTGGAAGGGCGGATGACCATCTGCAACATGGCGGTCGAATGCGGTGCGCGCGGCGCCATCATGGCACCGGATCAGACCGTGTTCGATTATCTGCGCGATCGGCCGCGTGCTCCCAAGGGCGAGCTCTGGGATCGCGCTGTCGCAAGCTGGCGCACGTTGCACAGCGATCCCGACGCGGTGTTCGATCGGGATATCATCCTCTCCGCCCGCGAGATCGAGCCGATGGTGACCTGGGGCACCAGCCCCGACCAGGCCGCGCCGATCGGAAGTGTCGTTCCGGATCCGATTCAGGAGCCGGACCTGGCGCGGCGACGGGACATGGAGCGCGCGCTGACCTACATGGATCTCAAACCAGGAACGCGTTTGACCGACATCACCATCGAGCGGGCCTTTATCGGCTCATGCACCAATGCGCGCATCGAGGATCTGCGCGCGGCCGCGGCGGTCGCCCGCGGCCGGCATGTCGCGCCGGGCGTGCGCGCCATGGTGGTGCCGGGGTCGAGCAGCGTGCGGCGTGTCGCTGAAGCCGAAGGGCTGGACCGGATCTTTCTCACGGCCGGGTTCGAGTGGCTGCAATCGGGATGTTCCATGTGCCTGGCGATGAACGACGATGTACTGCGCCCGGGCGAACGCTGCGCCTCCAGCACCAACCGAAATTTTGAAGGACGCCAGGGCGCGGGAGGCCGCACCCATCTGATGAGCCCGGCCATGGTGGCCGCGGCGGCGATCCACGGCCGGCTCGCCGATCCCCGCCGTGATCCGGGAGTTCAATGATGCAGCCGTTCTCGACCGTGACCGGCGTGGCGGCGCCGATGCCATCTGCCAATATCGACACCGACGTGATCATGCCCAAGCAGTTTCTCAAGGGCGTCGACCGCGGCGGACTCCGTGATGGAACATTCCACGGCCTGCGGTTTGATCCGACCGGTGGTGAGCGTCCGGACTTCGTGCTCAATCGGGCCGGTTGGCGTGACGCAAAATTTCTCGTGGTTGGTCCGAATTTCGGCTGCGGATCGAGCCGCGAGCATGCGGTCTGGGGCCTTGGCCAACTCGGAATTCGTGGGCTGATCGGAACCAGTTTTGCCGGAATCTTCTTTGACAATTGCGTGCGCAACGGCCTTCTGGCCGTGACGCTCGATGCGGAGGTCGTCACCTACCTGAGCAGGCTTGCGACCGATCCCGCCACAGCCGTGCTGGCCGTGGACCTGCCCGGGCAAAGCATTGTTACATCCGACGGGCAGAGCTTTCCTTTCGCTGTTGATCCGGGGCAAAAGGAAGCTCTCGTCCTCGGCCTCGATGCGATCGGCTCAACACTGAAACACCGTGAGGAGATACTGTCGTTCGAGCAAACCCATCTGAGACAAAATCCATGGTTGGCATAAATGGCTGAGCAAGCGCCGTCTTCACCAGAGATCGCCATCACGGAACTGGGCGCAGCTCCACTCCTGGAGGGCTTCAGGCTGATCGACGCGTCCCTGGGCAACGGGATCACCATCCGTGCGGCGATCGGCGGCAAGGGGCCGCTGCTGCTGCTGTTGCATGGCCACCCGCAAACCCACGTGACCTGGCGCAAAGTCGCCCCTCGCCTCGCCGAACATTTCACCATCGTTGCAGCCGATCTGCGTGGCTATGGCGACAGCAGCAAGCCGGAGGGCGGCGAACGGCACATCGCCTATTCCAAGCGCAGCATGGCGCAGGACCAGGTCGCGCTGATGCGCGGGCTTGGCCATCCGCGTTTCGGTGTCGCCGGCCATGATCGCGGCGGGCGCGTGGCGCACCGCATGGCGCTCGACCATCCCGACGCGGTGTCGCGCATCGCAGTAATTGACATCGCACCGACGGCAACCATGTATGCGCGGACCAACAAGGAGTTCGCCACCCGCTATTTCTGGTGGTTCTTCCTCATCCAGCCTGCGCCGCTGCCCGAGCGCATGATCGGTGCCGATCCGGAGATGTTCCTGCGCAAGCACATCGACGGCCAGGTCAAGACGCCAGGCGCGACCGAGCCGGCCGCGTTCGCGGAATATCTGCGCTGCTACAACGACCCGGCGACACGCCACGCCATCTGCGAGGACTATCGCGCGGCGGCAACGATTGACCTCGATCATGATGCGTTGGACGCGAACAAACGCATCACCGCGCCGCTGCTGGCGATCTGGGGCAAGCTCGGCACGGTCGGTGCGCTTTACGACGTGCTGGGGACCTGGCGGGAGAAGGCAACCGATGTGTCGGGACGAGCGTTCGACTGCGGCCACACCCTGCAGGAAGAGCGTCCCCAGGAGACCATCGCGGAGCTGGTGTCATTTTTCCGGTAGATCGGCTCGCAGCTTGACCGCGCGTTGCCAGAGCGCTTCCGCGGCCGGGCTTTGACGCGGCTTGGGACGAAACAGCCGGATCTCCATCGGCACGTCGTCGGATTGGTTGCCGACCCGCACCAGCCGTCCGGTCTCGAGGTCATCGCGGATCAGGCTGTGCGGCGCCCACGCGATGCCGCGCCCTTCCCGCGCCATCGCCGCAAGAACGCTGGCGAGATGCGACGAGAACACCGGCTCCGCCGGCACGGTCTTGCCCGCAGCCGCCCAGGCCGCAACAAGGATGCGGCCCATGCCGGATTCCGACGTATAGGCGAGCAGTGGTCCGTCCATCGCCGGTTTGCCGCACCGCGCGGGTGCCGTGACCGAAATCAGAACGTCGTTCCCGAGCGCGATCGAGACGAATGCATCGCTCGTCAGGCGATTGGTTGCTGCGGGATGATGGTGGCAGAGCAGAAACTGGGCTCGCCCCTCCAGCATGATCTTTTCGCACGCCACCATGTTGTCGGCGGTGAGTTGCACCGTGGACGTCATCGGCGCGGCCGCCTCCAGCAGGCGCAACCACGCCGGGAAAAATGTCAGCGACAGGACATGGGTTGCTGCGAACCGGAGCGTTTCCGAGGCGGCTTGCGCGGCTCCCAGCGCGTCCTGTCGTCCCGCCTGCAGGCGCCGCAACATCTCCTCGGCCACGGGCCGAAAACGCTCGCCTGCGGCAGTCAGGCGGACGGAGTGCGTGTTGCGATCGAACAGCGAGGTGCCGACCCAGTCTTCCAGTGCGCGAATCCGCCGGCTGAAAGCGGGCTGGCTGACCGCACGGCGGTCCGCGGCCCGGGAAAATCCGCCTTCATCCAGAACCGCCAGGAAGTCTTCGAGCCAGATCGTATCCATCGCGCGATTGTAGTGACAGCCCTGGACGGATGCCACAACCCGGGAGATGGACTCTCAGAGCGTCCCGAGGAGACGATTGCCGAACTGAGGTCGTTTTTCCTGTGAATGAGCCTAGAACTTGACCGCGCCGGCTATGGGACTTCCGCCGCCGGGCGACCAGAACGAGACGGCCGCCATCGGTTACCTCGATCGATGCTCACCGTGCATGATGCTCACCACTGGCAGGGTATGGGGAACCGACTGGCCGTGACGAGCTGAAAAGCGCCCATTTGACCGCATTGTTCTGGCCCTCTCCGCCGTTGCGCGGTACACTTAGTCAACAAAAAATCCGCGCATCTGGTGCCGCGATCGCGGCCGCCGGGGTGACGGCAAAAATGGCGTCGAAGGCCTGTTTACGGGAGGAATCGATGTCTGCCAGAGAAGTTAAATTCTCGGTCGAGGCGCGCAGTCGGATGCTGCGTGGGGTGGGCGTCCTCTCCGACGCGGTCCGCGTCACGCTCGGGCCCCGCGGCCGCAATGTCCTGATTGAGCGCTCTTTCGGCGCGCCGCGCATCACCAAGGATGGGGTGACGGTCGCCAAAGAGATCGAACTCGAGAACAGTTTCGAGAACATGGGCGCGCAGATGGTGCGCGAAGTGGCATCGAAGACGTCCTACGCTGCCGGCGACGGCACGACGACCGCGATCGTGCTGGCGGCGGCGATCGCCCGCGAAGGCACCAAGGCGGTCGCCGCCGGCCTGAACCCGATGGACTTGAAGCGCGGCATCGACATCGCGATCGACACCGTGATCGATGATCTCAAGGGCCACGCCAGGACGATCATCGCCGATGAAGAGATCGCGCAGGTTGGCACCATATCCGCCAACGGAGAGCATCAAATCGGCCGAATGCTTGCGGACGCGATGCAGAAGGTTGGCCGCAACGGCATCATCACCGTCGAGGAAGCGACCTCGCTGCAGACCGAACTCGAAGTCGTCGAAGGCATGCAGTTCGATCGCGGCTACCTGTCGCCCTATTTCGTTACCGACACGCAGAAGATGCGGGTCGAGATGAAGAACCCCTACATCTTGATCTATGACAGCAAGCTGTCGACGCTGCAGGACCTGCTGCCGCTGCTGGAAGCGGCGATGAAGACCGGCGAGCCGCTGCTGATCATCGCCGAGGAGATCGAGGGCGAGGCGCTGGCCACCCTGGTGGTCAACCGGATGCGCGGCGGCCTGAAGATCGCGGCGGTCAAGGCGCCGGCGTTTGGCGAGCGCCGCAAGGCGATCCTCGAGGATATCGCCGTATTGACCGGCGGCACGGCGATTTCCGGGGATCTCGGGGTGAAGCTGGAAAACGTGACCCTGGACATGCTCGGCCGCGCCAAGAAGGTGATCATCGACAAGTCCAACACCACCATCGTCAAGGGCGCCGGCAAGCCGGCCGAGATCGCCGCCCGTGCTGAGCGGATCAAGAGCCAGATCGACGATACCACGTCGGACTTCGATCGCGAGAAGTTGCAGGAGCGCGTCGCCAAGCTCGCCGGCGGCGTCGCGGTGATCCGTGCCGGTGGCGCCTCCGAACTCGAAGTCAAGGAGCGCAGGGACCGCATCGACGACGCCATGCACGCGACAAGAGCCGCGATCGAGGAAGGCGTCCTGCCCGGCGGCGGCGTCGCCTTGCTGCGTGCCGGCGAGGCCCTGAAGCGGCGACGCGTCGCCAATGACGACCAGAACAGCGGGATAGATATCGTCCGCCGGGCGCTGTCGATGCCGGCGCGGCAAATCGCCATCAATGCCGGGCTCGACGGCTCGGTGGTGGTCGGCCGGATCCTCGACAACGAGACCTATGCCTTCGGCTACGACGCGCAGTCCGGCGAGTATGGCGACCTGATCGCCAAGGGCATCATCGACCCGGTCAAGGTCGTGCGCACCGCACTCCAGGGCGCAGCCTCGATCGCCGGGCTTCTGGTGACGACCGAAGCCATGGTTGCCGAACCGCTGAAGCCGACCCCGCCGCCCCTGCCCGGTCACGACCATGACCACCATGGCGGCGACATGGATTTTTAAAGGATGGATTTTTAGAGCAGTCATGGATTTCTGAGCGACGGAGATACGTATGGCCAATGAGGCCGCGGCGCACAACGTTACTCGCCGGAGCATCCTCGCCGCCGCGGTTGCCGGTGGCGCCAGCGTTGCCATGGCTGCCGCGCCCGACGCCGCCGGCGATGCCGATGCCATCGCGCAGGTGCGGCGGCTGACCGGAAAAGACGCGGCGCTGTCGCCGCGCCTGCATCTGGCGATGCCGGCGCACTTCCCGAACGGCTATATCGTGCCGCTCATGCTGCGGATCGACAGCGACATGAGTGAGGCCGATCATGTCCGGCAGGTGCAGGTGCTGGCGCCGCGCAACCCGATCAATCCGGTCGCAACCTTCCACTTCGTGCCGGGGCGCAGCGAGCCGGTGGTGTCGACCCGCATCCGCCTCGCCGAGCCGCAGGATGTGCTGGTGGTTGCCGAAATGAACGACGGCGCGCTGTTGATGACGCGGGTGTTCGTCGAGGTGGCGACCAATGGCTGCAATTAGAGCGGCATGAGGAGGCGGCTATGACCACACCAAGCCCCCGGGTCCAGGTGCCGCGCACCGTGGCGCACGGCGAGGTGATCGAGATCAAGACCCTGATCGATCACCCCATGGAAACCGGCCTGCGCCACGACAGCAATGGCGAGGTGATTCCGCGCAAGATCATCAACCGGTTCACCTGCCGCTACAACGACGAAGTGGTTTTTCAGGCAGATCTCCACGAGGCGGTAGCTGCCAATCCGTTCATCGTATTCTCGTTGCGCGCGACAGCGAGCGGCCGGCTGGATTTCATCTGGACCGAGGACGGCGGCGCGGTTTATGCGCTGAACCATACGCTGCTTGTCGCCTGACGATGGCGCGTTTGTTCACCGATTGGACGCGGCGGCAAACCGGCCTGCTGGCCGGAGCCGCGGCTGTGACGCTGTTCGCGCCGAATCTGGCGCGAAACCAGAGCCGCGCCAAGGTGCTGGTGGTCGGCGGTGGCGCCGGCGGCGCATCCGTGGCCGGATATCTCGCCGGCAGCGCTCTGTTCGACATCACCGTGATCGAGCCGAAGCGCGCCTACACGACCTGCTTCCTCAGCAGTCATTATCTTGCCGGCCTGCGGACATTTGAGCAGCTCACCCACGCCTACGATGTGCTGGCGCGGCAACCCGGCGTCACCATGATCCATGACACGGCGACCACGATCGATCCGGCCACTCGAACGGTCAGGCTCGATGGCGGTGTGACGCTGTCCTATGATCGTCTGGTATTGGCGCCGGGGTCGACAATCCGCGATGGTGTGATTGACGGCTATGACAAGGCAGCGATGCAGGTGATGCCGCATGCCTGGAAGGCCGGCGAACAGACGCTGACGCTGCGCCGGCAACTGGAGAGCATGGCGGATGGTGGCCTGTTCGTCATGGTCGCACCGCCGGATCCGTTCCCCTGCCCGCCTGCTCCGTATGAGCGAGTGTCGCTGATCGCCGCGTATTTCAAGCTGCACAAGCCGCGGTCGAAGATCATCGTGCTCGACGCGAAGGATACCTTCGTCGGACAGAATTTATTCCAGGATGCCTGGAATCGTTATTATCCGGACATGATCGAGTGGCTGCCGGCGCAGTTCACCGGTGGCATCAAGGCGGTCGAAGCCGGTACACTCACGTTGCACATCGAGAACGATAGCTTCAAAGCCGCGGTCGCCAATGTCATCCCGGCGCACAGCGCGGGCGATCTCGCGCGGCAGACCGGCCTCGCCGATACGTCGTCATGGTGTCCGGTCGACCCTCTGACGTTCGAGTCGCTGATACAGCCGGACATTCATCTGATCGGCGACGCCATCATCGGCGGCGACATGCCCAAAACGGCGTTCGCTGCCAACAGCCAGGCCAAGGCCTGCGCTGCCGCCATTGCCGCGGCGATGGCCGGCAAGACGCTATCGACGCCGCATCTCGTCAATACGTGTTATGCGCATTTGGCGGCCGACGATGCATGGCGCAACGCCTCCGAATTCGAACCCGTGGCGGGCCGGATCAAGACTATCCGCAGCAAGATCAGTCGCCTCGAGGATACCGCCGAGACGCGTCGCAGCCTCGCGCGGGAGGCGGATGATTGGTACGAGACGTTTACGAAAGACGTGTTTGGCTGATCCAGCGGGCTGCGGTATTCGCATCAAGGGACGGTACTGCGGCAGGGCCCGGGGCTATTGCGGTTTCGACGTCGGCCGACGGATCGGGCAAGCGCTCGAGCCGTAACGAATTCAGCACCACCAGCAAGCTCGATCCGGCCATTACCGCGGCGGCCAGCACCGGCTGCAGCAGGCCGGCTGTCGCAAGACCAATGGCCACGAAATTGTAGCCGAACGCCCACGCCAGATTGCTGAGAATGGTGGTGCGGACGGAGCGGGCCACATCGACCGCATAGGGCAGCAGCCACAGCCCGTCCGGCGGCAACACCAGCGCGGCGGTCTCGCGGGCGAGATCGGTCGCCGAGCCAACGGCGATGCCGACATCGGCGGTCGCCAGCACCGGTCCGTCATTGAGGCCGTCGCCGACCATCGCAACGAGGCCCTCCCGGCGACGCCGATCGAGCGCCGCGCGTTTCGCCTCGGGAGAGAGGCCAGCCTCGATCTCGGCGATGCCGACGATCGAAGCGATCCGCCGCGCCGCGGCCGGCGAATCTCCAGTCAACAACATCGCGTGCAGGCCGCGCCGATGCAGCGCGTCGACGGTGGCGCGCGCGTCCGGCAGCGGCGTATCGTCGAGCGCCAGCACCGCATGCACGACCCCGCCCCAGCCGACATAGACCCGCGAATGCCCCCGCGTCTCGTGCACTTGTGCCAGCGCTGCGAGATCCGGCGCCAATGCCCAGCCGAGTCCACGCATCAGTTCGCCATTGCCGGCCGCAACCGCCTCGCCGCCCGCGTTGCCGGTGATGCCGCGGCCGGGCACGACGCGGACATCCTGGGTTGCGATCGGAACAAGTCCGCGCGCGGTCGCCGTCAACGCCACCGCGCGACCGAGGCCATGCTCGGAATGCCGCTCCAGCCCCGCGGCGCGCGCCAGCACGTCGTCGGGATCGACGTTGGGGCTGTCGATCGCGATAATCCGCGCCCGACCTGAGGTCAGCGTCCCGGTTTTGTCAAAGGCAATCAGGCGCGTGCGCGCCAAAGCCTCGAGCGCGGCTGGATCGCGCACCAGGCACCCGTGTCGCGCCAGTCGGCCGATGCCGAGCGACGTCGCCATCGGCGCCGCGAGGCCAACCGCGCAGGGACAGGCCACCACCAGCACCGCGAGGCCGGTCAGCAGCGCTTTGTCGAACGGCACATGCCGCGACCAGACCGCCGCGGTCACAAGCCCCAGCAGCAGTACGACCGGCACGAACACGCCGACAATGCGATCGGCCAGGCGCTGGCTCGGGCTGCGGCGCAGCAGCGCCTCGCGCACCGAGCGGCAGATCTGAGCCCAACGCGTGGCGTTGCCGGCGCCGCTGCTGCGGATCAGGAGCGGACCATCGAGATTGATGCTGCCGGCGATCACAGAGGAATCGGGGCCTTTTTCGATCGCGCGGCATTCGCCGGTGATCACCGCTTCGTCGGCGTGCGAACGGCCTTCGACAACGGTGCCATCGACGGGAATCCGCTCGCCGGGCCGCACCCGCAGCAGCATGCCGGACGTAACCTCGCGCACCGACCGGCGTTGCTCGGCATCGCCCTCGACCACGATGGCCATTTCGCTTTCCGCCGCCAGCAGCGGCGCCAGGTCGCGCGCGGCCCGCGCCCGGCCCGCGGCATCGAGATAATAGCCGACCGTGAACAGCATCAGCACCATGCAGGCGGTGTCGAAATAGACCTGCCGGCTCCCCTCGACCGTGGCGAACGCCGAATAGGCATAGGCAGCGCCGACGCCCAGCACGATCAGCGTCGACGCGCTCCACCGGCCCTGCCGTGCGTGCTCCCAGGCCTCGCGCGCGAACGGCTCGCCGAGAATGACCACGGCCGGTGTCGCGAACAGCCACAACAGCAGATGAATCCATGGTAGCACCGCGGCGTCCGCACCGGCGAAGTCGTCGGTATACAGCAGCAGGCTGAACAGCATGATGTTCATCGACAGGAATCCACCGGCGCCGAGCCGCACCAGCAGCCAGGCAGCGTCGTGTTCCTCGCGGCTGCCGCCCCTGACCTGATAGGCGATGCAGCAGCCATAACAGCAGAACGTGCAGTCTTCGCCCTGCACGCTGCGACGCATCGCCCGCCGCCCGACCGGGAGCAGACAATGCAGGCACAGTGTGCTGTTTGCGTCGGTCATACTGGATGTCCGCCATGCCAGCTCTCGGCCATGTGCGCGGCCAATGGCAGCACGCCGCGGCCAAGTGTGATCAGGCCGAGCAGCAGAATGGCGCTGCCGGCGATCACGACGCCGCGCTGCCGCAGCGACGGCGCCAACAGGCGCCCGACGCCGCCCATCATCAGCATCGCCGGAAAGGTGCCGAGGCCGAACGCGGCCATGGTGAGAAAGCCGGGCAGCGGTGCGGCGGTGCTCGCCGCCTGCGCAGCGAACGCATAGACCAGCGGGCATGGCAGAAAACCGTTGAAAATGCCGAGCGCCAAGGGCGCCCCTGGTCCGGGCGCGGCCTGCAGGCTGCGCAGCGATGCCGCAAGCGCCCCGCCGGCAAAGCCGGTGCCGACGCGATGCAGGCCGGGCAGCCAGCCGAAGAAACGCAGCGCCATCGCGATCATCAGCAGTCCGGCAACGATCGCCAGCAGCCGCTGACCAAGGTCGAGCGGCTCACCGAGAATTGAAACGATCGTGCCCTGCGTCGTACAGATCACCTGGCCCGCCGCACCGGCGAGCGCGCCGAGAAAGCCATAGGTGGTCAGCCGCCCGGTGTTATAGAGCAGGTGCCGCAGCGTGGTCGACATCCGCGCCTGCGGATCGCGGCCGAGCGCGCAGGCAAAACCGCCGCACATGCCGATGCAGTGGAAGCTGCCGGCAAACCCCGCCGCAAAGATCACCAGATATGCCATCGGTCAATCACCCGCCGCAGCCGGCGCGGGTCTTTCACTCGCGCACCAGCCAGACGACCCAAACGAAGAAAGCGATCGTTGCAATCGCGAAGCCGATAAATGCGATGATCTGGATCGGCCCCGCCTCGGCCAGCGAGAACGCCGTGTGTTCGAGCATGCGACCTCCTCGATAACATGCGCCGTTTGACGCCGGATAGCGTCAGGCAACCGCGGCGCCTCATCAACCGAAATGCATCCGCAGCACGTTGATGGTGAGTTCTGTGAACAGGAACAGCAGATTCAAAGCCGCAACCCCGAGAACAATCTTGGCTCCCAACATGCCGCATCTCCTTTCTCGACCGTCTGCCTTGTGGCTTGCCTGGTGTCGTCCGTCGCAGACCGCGGTCCGCCCTACGGCCGACCGGGCCCGACCCCGCCCCAGTACAGAACCATGTAGTACATCGCCCAGACGAACAGCACGGCGTAAACCGCCAGCAGCCAGAGCGGAATGTAGCCGACCCGGGCCTGGATATAGCCGCCGGCATAGTCTTCCATCTCCGGGTGCGAACTTTCGCGCACGTCCAGATCCGGGTGGACCGGGCTATTCGGGGGGCTGTTTTGCAGATCCGACATCGCCGACCTCCCTTCGAAAAAAATCGAGCGCAGCTTCGTCGGCTCCTTTAAAGGCGCCGGAGAAAATCCCCCAGATGAAGATGCTCAACGCCCCCAAGCTCATCATCAGGGCGGCGAGATACGGTCCGACGATTTCGAAATAGATGGTCATCGCGGTGCCTCCTGATTCACCGGCGCCGTTGCCGCGGCATCGGCCAAGGCGGCATTGTTGCCTGTGTCGGCGCGTTGCGCGGTGCCACCGCCCGGCACATAGGCCTTGTCCGGTGTTCCCGCTTCGAGCTTCGGATCATTGAGCGCGGTGCGGTCCGCGGCCGAGACCGGCAACAGTTCGCCGGTCAGCGGATCCTTGAACGCCGACAGTGACAGCACATAGTAGGACAGCGCCCAGCGATCGGTTTCCGGGAGCGCATCGCGATACGACGGCATCGGCGTGCCGGAAAGCCCGGTGGTCATGGTGCGGAAGGTGTCTTCGACGGCGGTTCCGGACTTGAACTGTCCGGCGGTGAGATCGGCGGGCCGGATCGGGAAGCCGAGATCGTCTTTCAGGCCGGCCGCCTTTTCACCATCACCCTTGCCGGTATTCCCGTGGCACTCCCAGCATTTGGCGGACTGCCACACGGTTTTGCCCTGTGTGATGAGGTCCGGGGTCGGCGTCGGCGGACGGCCGATATAGAGCGGCGCGCCCGGCGGTTCCTCGGTGAAGAAAGCATACGGCTTCTTCGGATCGGACCGATCGACGGCAAGTTCGTATTTGATGTATTGCACGACCGCAAGCCGGTCATTCAACGGCAGGTCGTACCAGGCCGGCATCGCCGTACCGCGGACGCCGCGTGTGATGGTGCGCAACAGATCGCCGTCGGACGGCACCGGCTCCTTGTTCAGATGAAACTTGAACACGCCGGCGGCGAAATTGCGCGGTCTCTGGGTGTTGAGGAAAGTGGCCGCCGGACCGTTGCCATCGCCTTTCTCGCCGTGGCAACCGAGACATCGTCGCTCATAGACTTCCTTGCCGTAACCGATCCACTCGCTCGACCGCGGCTGCGTCGCGTCCATGACCTCCAGTTGCTGCGGCTCGAACAGGTCCCGCCATTTGCCGCGGTTCATGCCGAGCTTCTGGACATAGGCGACCAGGGCCCGCAGATCCTCTGTCTCCCCAGCCAACTTGACACCGTCGCCGCCGAACTCCTTGTTCGGAATGAGGATCACCGGCGCCTTGTCGCGGGCTTGCAGCGGAACGAACAGCAGACCGTCGGAATTGGGTGTCAGCTTGATCTGCTCCTTGCCGGCGAAGTTGAAGAAACGCTGGGTGATTGGATTGTTCTCGAGAGTTCGATTGCCGGCGGCATCGGCGACCAGCTTGATTGCCTGGCTCGGCGTATCGAACAGGCCACGATACGGCGCCATGATCGAGTCCGGTGACAATTGGCGCGGATCCCAGAAATGCGCGAAATGCCACTCGTCGCTGTATTTCAGCCCGACACGCATCAGGTCCGGCCCGATCCGACGCGTGCCAAACAGGTGCGGAACGTCGTAGGCGTATTCGCCGGCCTCGGTCACCGGCCCCCAGCGTCGCGTCTCGCCGGTCACGGGGCGGACGTATTGCGAATGGCAGTACCAGCAACCTTCGCGCAGATAAATGCGTCGTCCCCGCTGCTGCAGCGGCGTGTAATCGGATGCTTCCGTCACCATCCATTTGAGCTGGCCATAATCGGTGCGAACGACCGCGGTGACTTTGGCGGTGCGTGCCGAGGGCTCGACGAACGGCAAGATGCCTTGGGTGATGAGCGCCAGGAAAAAGAAGCCAACGCCGGCGACAAGGGCGACAAACCGCGCGCTCATCACACCGACCTTTCCGCAGCAACCGGGATCGGGCCGATGTTCGGCTCCGGTCGCGGCGGGCGCGCCTGCGCCGCGCTCGCCGGACTGGTCAGTGCCGTCAGCATCAGATTGACCACCAGTAGCGACATGCCGATATCCATGCTGATGCCGGCAATGGTGCGTAGCAGCCAGTATGGCTTCATCCAGACCAGGCTATCCAGCCACTCGACGCCGCTCATCCACTGGAAGCCTTGTTGCAGGCCGCCGGCGGTGAGCACCAGTCCCATCACCGAGATTCCGACGGTGATCAGCCAGAACGACCAGTTGCCGAGCCGGAACGACCACAGTTCGCGCTGGAAGGCGCGCGGCCAGACATAGACCAGTCCACCGATCGCCCAGACCACGAAGGTGCCGAACACTGTGAGATGCGAATGCGAGATGACGAAATCGGTGAAGTGAGTCGGCCGCTGGATCGCCCGCAGAGCTTCGGTCGAGCCCTGGAAGCAACCGATGAGATACATCAGCGATCCCATGATCAGGAACTTGGCCGGCAGATTCTTGCCGAACTCATGCCACTTGCCGGTCATGGTGCCGAAGAAGTTCACCAGCACCGTCCAGACCGGGATGATCAGCAGCATCGACGTAATGATCGCCAGCGTCTCGGCCCAGTCGGCGATCGGGCTGTACAGATAATGGTGGATGCCGACGAACGGATAGAACAGCGCCAGCGACCAGAAGCCGACCAGCGACAGCTTGTGCGCGAACAGTGGATTCTTGGCGCTAACCGGCAGGAAATAATAGATCAGCACGTAGCCTGCCGGCGTCAGCCACAGGCCGACGATGTAGTGGATGTAGAGACCATGAAACGCTGCGCTGTTGATGCCGGAAATCGTGTAGGGAAGGATGAAGCTGCCGAGCACCAGGTTCATCGTCGTCCAAACAAAGGCGGCGATCAGATACCAGAGCGCGACATAGAGCGCCGGTTCGAGTCGCTGGCCGATGGTAACGAGGAACTGTGCGGTGGCGATGGCGACGACCAGGAACAGCGGAATTTCGGCGAACAGCGGCAGTTCGCCGGCTTCCAGACCATGGTTGTCGCCGATCACGAGGCCAATGAGGCCGGCCAGCAGAGCGATGCTCCAGACCCAGGCGAGCAGAACGCCCCACTGCCCCCAAACCACGCGCACGCCGCACAGCCGCGGCAGCAGATAATAGCAAAGGCCGATGAACAGTGTGGAAAACGCGCCAAAGATGACACCGTTGACATGGACCGGTCGCAATCGGCCGAAGGTGAGCCCGAGATGCGCCGTGCCGAGATAGTCGGGATAGTTGAACATGCTCGAAATCATCACCCCGATCGACGGGGTCAGCATCAGCCACACCATGCCGAGATAAAGCCAGGTGCGCACCACGCGCCAATCGACCAGATCATCCAGATCGATGCCGGCGAATCTGCCGCGCAACGCGCCGGCCCCAGCCGCGCCGCCACTCGCTATCCCGCCATGCGACGGTTCTGCCATGGCCTGTCTCCCCCAATTTACGCGCCAACTCACCGCTTACCGTGAGGCCGCGCCAGTTTTCTTAAAAAGGTCGACGAACGCAGCTCAATATTTTCCGGGCACCAACACCGAGCCGGTGTTGGACCAGTAGATGTAGGCTTCCAGCGCCTTCATGGCTTTCGAATCTGGATCGATCTTTTCGCCCTGGTTCGGTTTCTCGATGCACCAATTGATCATGTCGCGCAGCGTTGCGAAGGTACCCATCTGCGCCTGGTACTTGGGATATGAATGCGGGTGGGTGTCGGCAGTCATCGGATGACACATCGCGCAGGCCATGCCGGTCGTCGACAGCACCACGCCCATCTGCTTCGCGATGGCGTCGTCGCCGTGGAACAGCAGGTCGCCCTTCTTGACCTCGTCCATGAACGCTTCCTGATAGGCTTGCAGTTGCTGCGCAGTGACCGGCGTCTTGTGCGCCTCAGCCGGGCCGACCACGAAGGCGATCAGCGTTAGCGCGCCGATCACGACGACGCGGGACAGATCGATACGTGTCGTTTGTTTGCTCATGGCCATCCTCCCTCAATACGGCCACTGGTTATCGGCGACTCGCGGCCGCAGGATCTGCGGCTGGCTCAGCGAGGAATCGGAGTCCGTTTGCACGAACACCTCCTTGCGGCCCCACATGTAGTATTCGTTCTCGACAGTATCCCTGGCATTGATCCCGAGCGCGCTCCAGCCGACGCCATCGAACGGATCGCCGGGGTCGACGCGGATCATCGGCTTGGTCAGTTTCGGCACGCCCTCCGGCGCGTAGGGCCACGGCCAGGAGGTCGCCAGCATTCCGATCGAACGCATGGTGCCGATCTCGTTGTACAGCACCTGATGGACGTGGCCGTGGATGTTGGTCACCTTGGTGTAGGGCTTGAGCACTTCGTTGACGTCGCGCCAGTCGCGCACCCAGAAATTCCACGGCGGATAGTATTCGTAGAGCGGGTTGTGGCTGAAGATGATGACCGGCTTGGCCTTGTCCCAGGTCGAGAGCGTCTTCTGCAGCCAGTCGAGCTGATCGCGGCCGACGCCCGCCCACGGACCGGCGACGGTGCCATCGAGCACCGACATGTGCGCCATGCGCTCCTCGGGGCTCATCTTCTTCATCGACCAGTAGTCCGGGGCGCGGCTCACCGTGTCGAGGCCGACGAAACGCACCCCCTTGTGGTCGAAGGTCCAATAGGGCTGGCCGAACAGCTCACCCCATTTCTTCCCCATGTCGAGATACCAGTCGTGCTCGCCGGGGATATACACCTTGCGGATCTTGATTTCCTTCAGCAGCTCGACGCCAAGATCAAGCTCCTCGACCTTGCCGAGCTGGGCAAGATCGCCGCCGAAGATCAGGAAGTCGGCCGGCGGGTTCATCGCCTGCACTTCCTTCGCCGCCCGCACCGTCTTGTCGACGAAGCGGGTGTTGAGCGAGCGAGGGTAAAGATGGGTGTCAGAGATCCAGGCGAATTTGAACGGCGCATCCGCGGCATGGGCGACGTCAATGGTGTTGATCAGCGGCCACCAGGAAAAGGTGTCCGCGACCGTCGCCGCGCCGAGCACGCAGGACCGGTGCACGAAGGTGCGCCGGGTGAGCTTGACTGAAGGATCGGGACGCAATCCGGGCTGTTGCAGCACCGTCGCAATCTCGCGTCGAGATTTCTCGAGTTCAGACATGGAACTCCCTCCTCCCAATGAAGCCAATGGTTCACACGGCGTTGTCTTTCCATTTACTGCGGCTCAGCGCGTTGCGCCGAGCCGTCGATTTGAGTGGGCCTTTCGGTCGTTCGGGTCTATTTCTTCTTCAGCTCGATTGTCAGGTTGGTCGGTTTGCCGGCGGCGACAGCCACCGGCTGTTGCAGCGGACCAGTAAAGGACTGCACTGCAACCAGGGTGTAGTTGCCAGGCGGAACGTCGGAAATCGTGAATTTGCCGTCGGCGCCGGTGATGGCGTAATAGGGGTTGTCCAGCACGTAAACCCACCCCTCCATCCAACCATGCGCGTCGCAATCGATCCGCACCGTCCCGGGCCGCTTCAGTTCGACCGGAATGCGCTGACCCTGATTCGGCAGCGCGAGGTTGAAGGCGGTGCGCTTGTCGTAGTAGCCGTGGGTGTTGTGCAGCACCGGATCGTTGTTGACGACATCCAGCGATCCGGCGCGAATTACCTGAACCTCTGGCGAAAACGCGCATTTGACGTTGTCGAGTTCCGGCATCTTGCCGGCGGCCGGCCAAGCCTTGCCTTTGGCGACGTCCACTAGATAGACGACCGTGCTTTCGACGCCCTGATCCGGACCGACGCGAACCAGCGGCTCCTCGCGCACGCCCCCGCAGACCTCGACATCCTTGGTGGGAATGACCTTGCGTGTTGGCGCGGGACCGCTGAACGTCACCTTGCCGGTAATCGATCCACCACCGGTGACAGGCCCCTCGTCATAGGCCTGCGCCGATGACCCCAACGCTGCGGCGATGATCACTGTCGAAAGGCTGGCGATGGCGGTTGCGTGAATCGGCAGTCGGCCCCGGCGAATGGACACGGCGACACCTCCCCTTCTCTGACGTTCCCACGTGCAACGGAAACTGCGCGAAGTGCCTCTCTCCGGAGACATTGAGAACGTTCTCGCTCATCGTTGGAGCGTGGGCACGGGAGCACAATTTTAGAACGGTTAGAAATCAGGATTGCTTTTCGTCGCGTTAAGCAAAGCTGATGGGTGTCACCTCCGGAAATGGTGAATAATAAAGCACCCACCGCCGAGAGAGGACACCCCGGATATCAGCCAATCTTGACAGGTGGCTTGCTTGACAACCGCTTTGCCGTGGTCCCATCGGACCAGGCGATGCGATATTGTTTTCCACCTGTCATCTTGTTGTTAGTTGCTTTGCGGCAGCGAACAGGAGGGCGACGCCTTGCAACGTGACGCCTTGAAAATGCTGGCAATCGTTGTCGTGGCGCTGCTGGCGTTATCCCAGCAGCGTCTACCGGCCACGAAGGTAACCATCGGCGGTCCGTTCACTCTCACTGCCTCCGACGGCACCACGGTATCTGACGCGACCTATCGCGGAAAATGGCTGCTGGTGTTCTTTGGTTATACATCGTGTCCCAATATCTGTCCGACCACGCTGCTGGGAATAGCCGACGCGCTTAAACAGCTGGGTTCCGATGCCAGCCAGCTGCAGCCGCTGTTCATCTCCATCGACCCGGATCGCGACACGCCCGACGTGATGGCGGCCTATGTCAGATCATTCGATCCGCGAATCATCGGGTTGACTGGCAGCGAGTCGCAAATTGCGGGCGCGGCCAAGGAATACGGTGCCTACTACACCCCGCATCGGACTGGTCCCGGCCCGAACGACTACGTGATGGACCACAGCACGTATCTCTATCTGATGGATCGGAATGGACAATTCGTCCGCGGCTTCGATGCCGACACGTCCGGATCGATGATCGCTGACAAATTGCGCGAGACGATGGCCCGCTTTCGCTAGGGAGCAATCCATGATGCTGCAAGCCCGATCTGCGCCCACGCCTTGTGAACGATGGTGCTTGTCGCAATGGAGCGGCGTGTCCACAGGTGAAATGGTCACGAACTATGACGCATTTTTCCTGAGCGCGATCGCCCGGCTGCGGACCGAGCGTCGCTACCGCGTCTTCGCTGATATCGAACGAATTGCTGGGCGTTTCCCACACGCGATCTGGCACGCGCCGCAAGGACCACGCGATGTGGTGGTCTGGTGCTCCAACGACTATCTCGGCATGGGACAGCATGCGAAGGTCATCGGCGCGATGGTAGAGGCCGCGACCAGAATGGGTACCGGCGCCGGCGGAACTCGCAACATCTCCGGAACCCATCATCTCGTGGTGGACCTCGAAGCCGAACTCGCCGACCTGCACGGCAAGCCAGCGGCGCTGGTGTTTACTTCCGGCTATGTTTCGAACCAGACCGGGATCGCCACGATCGCGAAACTGCTTCCCGACTGCCTGATCCTGTCGGACGCGATGAACCACAATTCGATGATCGAGGGTGTCAGGCAGTCAGGGGTTGAAAGGCAGATTTGGCGACATAACGATGTCGCCCATCTGGAGGGGTTGCTGCAAGCTACCGCCGCTGGTCGGCCGAAGCTGATCGCGTGCGAAAGCCTTTATTCGATGGATGGCGACGTGGCGCCGATACGGCAGATCTGCGATCTCGCCGAACGCTATGGCGCGATGACCTATCTCGATGAAGTTCATGCGGTCGGCATGTATGGCCCGCGCGGCGCCGGAATCGCCGCTCGCGAGGGCGTGATGAACCGCATCGACGTGATCGAAGGGACGCTGGCGAAAGCCTTCGGCTGCCTCGGCGGATACATCGCCGGCAGCACCGCGCTGGTCGACGCGGTCCGCTCCTATGCGCCAGGCTTCATCTTCACCAGCGCGCTGCCGCCTCCGGTATGCGCTGCCGCCACGGCGGCGATTCGTCATCTCAAGGCCTCGTCATGGGAGCGAGATCAGCAACAGAACCGGGCCGCTCGCGTCAAGGCGGTGCTTCGTTCGGCCGGCCTGCCGGTGATGCCGAGCGATACCCATATCGTACCACTGCTGATTGGGGATCCGGAAAAAAGCAAGATGGCGAGCGACCTTCTGCTGAGCCGGCACGGCATCTACATCCAGCCCATCAATTATCCGACGGTGCCAGAGGGAACAGAGCGTCTTCGTATCACACCGACGCCCTGTCATGACGATCCCATGATCGACCAACTCGGTGCAGCGCTTGCCGATGTCTGGATCGATCTCGGGCTGCCGTTTAGCTGCCGATCGTCCGATCTCAGGAGTAACAAGACCTGTTTCGGTTCGACGCCGTGAACCAGCGAGTCGCTTCGCTTGGCGTTTATTGCATCGCACCGCGATACAAGTCTCCTCATGATGATCGGCTCTTGAGGCGACGAGTCTCGTCTCACTCCATCGGAGTACGTTCTCAGCCGGGCGCGCCAAATGCGCGCGGCACGTAGAATGTGCGCAATTCGTTTGCACTGGAACAGCACCAACATTATTCTCCCGCCATGTTGACGATGCGGCAACTTCGATACCTCGATGCGCTTGCCCGATGCCAGCACTTCGGACGCGCCGCGAAGGAATGCGCCGTCAGTCAGCCAGCGCTGTCGATGCAGATCCGCGAACTCGAGGAATTTCTTGGCATCGAATTGTTCGAGCGGCGCCCTGGCGCGCCGGTCCTGACCGAGGTCGGCATCGAGATTGCGCAACGCGCCGGCGCCATCCTCAGCGCGACGCGCGACCTCGTCGACCTGGCGCATCATCGAACCAAGGTACTAAGCGGAACCCTGCGGCTTGGCGTGATTCCGACGCTGGCGCCTTATCTGTTGCCGCATGTGCTGCCGCGGCTGCAGCATGAGCATCCGGACCTGCTTCTCGACCTGCTGGAAACACAAACCAAGATTTTGCTCGCCGAACTGGCGCACGGTGCGCTCGACGTCTTGTTGATGGCGCTGCCGGTCGATACGCCGGAGCTGGAAACGCTGCACGTCCTGACCGACCGCTTTCTGCTGGCGGTGCCGGTGGACGATCCGTTACCGGACAATGCGCGCGTCACACCAAGCGACGTTGAAGTGCGCAAGCTCATTTTGCTTGAGGAAGGTCATTGCCTGCGCGATCAAGCGCTCGACTATTGTACGAAGGCGCGCAGCCGCGTGAATGCCAGTCTCGGCGCCACCAGTCTCGCGACGATCATGGAAATGGTCGCGTGCGGCTATGGCGTCACGCTGGTGCCCGAGGTCGCGATCGATGTCGAATTGCGCGACCATCGCGTCAAACTGTTGCGGTTCGCCGAACCGCAACCAAGCCGCAGCGTCGGTCTGGTATGGCGGCGAACCTCGCCGCGCAAGCTCGATTTCATCAGTCTCGGAAAGATGGTGGGCGCCCTGCACGCGCCGGTCACTTCAGTCGCGCGCGGGCGTCAGATTTCAACCGCTTGACGGTGATGCCGGGGCGTTTCGAATTTCCATCAGTTCGGCGATCTTTGCCCATGCGATGCGTCCGAGTTCGCGATCAGCACCGAGGCTGCCGCCCCAGGCGCGCTCGCTCGGCTCAGTGATCTCCGGCTCGCCGGGAAAGATCACGCGGTGTCCGGCATCCGGATGGCTCATGACGTGACATCGTCGGTTCGCGCGCCGCAGGCGCTCAGCGATCATCTCGGAAAACCGCAGCGACGGCCAGATCGCATCGTCGCCGCCGCAGATCAGAAAGCAGGTGGCGCGCGCCTTCTCGATCGGGATGGTGGCGGCGGGAACGTTCTCGGCGAAGGTCACCAGGCTCTTTTCGAACAGGCTGCGATAACGCACGCGGACGGTCTCCGTCGGCCGCCAGCGCGGGTCATAGGCGACGAAGGGCAATGATTTGCCGCGCCACGTCCATGAGGACTGCGCATACCATGCCTCCCCCTTCAATCCCGGACCGTTGTTGGCCCAGACCACCGGCGTCGGGCTGATGGCGATCGTGACATCGATGCGGCTGTCGCGGACGGCCATCAGCAGCGCCGCTTCGGCGCCGCGCGATACGCCGAGAAATGCGATTTTTTCGCAGCCGTCGGCAACCAGGCGATCGATCGCCGCGGTGAAGGTCTCGAGCGGGATTTCGCAGATGCCCGGGCTCTGTCCCTCGCCGCCGAACCATCGCTGTGCCAGCGCCGTGACGCCATGCTGCGCGAACAGCCGCGCGCGGCCGATGTCCAGCCGGCCGCTGGTGCCGGATATGACGATGATCCCCCATTTGGAGCGTTTACCGGGACGCAGCAGCGTGCCTTGAACGGCTCCCGTCAGCGGCAGCTCTTCCATGGTCCTCGTCTAAGGGTTCTTCCTGAATCAAGCCGGTCAGAATCCGGCTGACATGGACTACACCGCGCGACCTGCATCGGGTCAAGCCCGTGCGGCATCATCTATGCGTGTCGCGCATTCGGTGCCGGGCTGATGCTCAATGCAGCAGCATGTGCGACAATTCATTCTGGCTGGAAATCCCCAGCCTTGCATAGGCGCGCTTGCGATGGGTCAGGACGGTGTTGATACTGACCCCCAGTTTGCTGGCGATGGCCTGCGAACTCAGCCCACGGATGATCTCGGCGCAGATCTGGATTTCGCGATTCGACAATTGCGGTGCGATGGCACCGAGGCGATTGCAATATTGTTCGAACCGGTCCTCCTTGCTCAGAGATGGCCGGATGTCGTTATGCTTTTGCAGAACCTGCCCCAGCAGATTTGCCAGGTTCGCGACCACGTCGAGATCGCCGTCGGTGAACCTGCCTCGGGGACCGTCACGGTAGAAATTGAGGCGGACGGTATCGCGGCCGTGCGACCGCACGATCGACACCCGGTCGATGAGATGCACCGATCGATAGCAGTCGCGGCGGTAGGACGCGTCCTCGATCTCCTCCGACTGCAGTCTGATCATCGCCCCGAACCCGGTGCGCGGTTCGTTCGCAACGACGCTGTTGGCCGGGTCGAGCGACCAGTAATCCTGGATGTATTTCGACGCCAGCCGGCGGGCGATCGGCAGGTCGCCGTCATTGACCGCCAGCAGAACCCGCGGCGGCCGCAGTTTGGAGACGGAAAAGGCGGTCAGGTGGGCGCACTGGATGGTTTGTTTGGCCAGCGCCAGCATGGCGCGCTCAAAACCCGGCGTGCCGATGGCCCCAACGAGATGGCACAGATGCTGGTCGATCGATCCGCGGGCGGTTCGTGCGTCAAGAAATCGGATGTCCACTGGAGTCTCCCCGGGGGTAATCGCTGGCTTTGGCGATCATCCTATACCGGACGCTCCGCAATCGACAATTTCACCGCAAACCAATGGAAACCTTGAGCAATGTGTGCCTCATTCCTTCAGTCCGGTGGCTGCCATCAGATCCTTCCATTTCTGGATGTCGTTTCCAATAAACTCGGCGAATTCCGCCGGGCGGCTTCCCAGCGGGTCGATTCCCTGGGCTTTCAGGGCCTCCCTAATCGATGATTGGCGCTGCGCATCGTGGAGCCCCATCGAGAGTGGCAATGATCTCAGGCGCTGTTCCGGCCGGCGCCAAAAGCCCAATCCAGACGCCGACGTCGAAGCCGGGCGGACCGGCCTCCGCCATGGTCGGGACATCCGGCATGATGGCGGTTCGCTTTGGCTGGCCAACGGCCAGGGCGGTCAGCTTGCCCGCGCCGACATAGGGCGCGGACGATGCCGCGATATTGAACATCAGGTTGATGCGGCCGGTGAGCAGTCACAAGATGATGTGATGGCGCATGATCAGGCCCTTCGCTTTTCCAACCGTTTCGACCAACCACGATACGCGGCGACGGCGGTCAGGATCGCGAATCCCAGCAGGCCCACGAGGGCTTGTGCGGCCAGCGACGTCGAGATCAGCTCGAGCAGGAAGTGCGCCACGAACGACAGGAAGATACCGACGCAAAATACCTCGAGCGAATGCTGGCCGCAGATGATTAGGGGCCACAACCACCGCGACTTCAGTCCGGGCCACTGGCGCGGCAGCATCGCGGTCACGAGCACTGCTAGCGCCAGGAAATGCAGCACACGGGATGGACCGAGGTTGGTTTTGTCGATGGGAAGAAACGCCGCCGACAACCAGGACGGCACGATGCGCGCCACCGGCGCGAAATTATCTGACAACATGATCAGCAGCGCGAACAGTAGATAGGCGGCGCAGATCCAGATCACCGCACGTGTCTGCATGGCTTTCTGGATCCGGGCCGCTCCACCGAGCGCACACCAGGCGCCGAGAATGAACGGAAACTGCCAGGTGAACGGATTGAAGAACCAGCTGCCCGAAGGATACGCCGACAGATTCCAGCTGAACAGCCTCGCAGCGACATAGAGCACAAACGACGCGCCGAGCACGAGATCCGGGCGGCGGATCATGGCCCACAAAGCCAGCGGGAACGGCGCCATCAAAACGATATAGAGCGGCAACACGTCGAGATTGAGCGGCTTGAACTTCAGCAGCAGCCCCTGGGTCAGGCCGGCAATCGGTTGCTCGATCACAACCGCCACGTTGAATTCGTTCAGCAGATGCGAATGACCGTAGGTCTGAGCGACCCAACCAATCGCTGCGACGTAAACGACGAACAGCAGGACATGGGCGACATAGATCTGCCAGACGCGCTTGAGCAGCCGGACGGCGCCCTCGATGAAGCCATTGGTCCGCATGCTCCTGGCATAGACGTAAGCCGCGGAATATCCGGAGATGAAAACGAAGAGATCGGCGGCGTCGCTGAAGCCGTAATTCCGGGTGGTCAGCCAGATCAGCGATGTGTCCGGGATATGGTTGAGGAAGATCGCCCAGTTCGCGATCCCCCGGAACAGATCCAGACGCAGGTCCCGCCCGTCGGCAGAACCAGTCGGGCGCCCTCTTTCGGTGTCAGCCATGTGTCCTCGTCGGGGCTGCGAAACCATAGGCTCGGCGGCCGAGATCGTCACCCCACTTTCTGTGGCTGCGGTGTCTCGCGCCGGAACAGGACGTACAGCGCCGGCAGCACCAGCAACGTCAGGATCGTCGACGAGATGATGCCTCCGATCACCACGGTGGCAAGGGGGCGCTGCACCTCGGCGCCGGCGCCGGTGGCGATCGCCATCGGCACGAAGCCAAGGGAGGCGACCAGTGCCGTCATCAGCACAGGCCGCAGGCGGGTCAACGCTCCCTCACGGACCGCCTCGCGCAGCGGTCGGCCCTCGCTACGCAGCCGTTCGATGAAGGTGATGATGACGAGGCCATTGAGCACTGCCACGCCGGACAAAGCGATGAACCCGACACCGGCGCTGATCGACAGCGGAATGCCGCGCAGCAGGAGCGCGGCGATGCCGCCGGTGAGCGCGAGCGGCACGCCGCTGAACACCAGCAGCGCATCCGCGCCCGACCCCAGGCTCATGTACAGCAGCAGGAGCACCAGCAGCAGCGCGACCGGCACCACGACGGTGAGCCGCCGCGTCGCCGACACCAACTGTTCGAACTGGCCGCCCCACCCGATCCAGTAGCCCGCCGGCAGCGTGACCTTTTCTGCGATCAGTCGCTGCGCTTCGTCCACGAACGAGCCGAGGTCGCGGTCGCGCACGTTGGCCGTGACCACGATCCGGCGCTTGCCGTTCTCGCGGCTGATCTGGTTCGGTCCCGGCGCGACATCGACCTGGGCGATCGACGACAGCGGCACATAACGCATCGGCGCCGGCGACGATCCGGTCCAGGCTGCGCGGACAGGAGCCTGCTCGGCATCCACCGGGGGCAGCGGAATCGGCAGTGCGCGGATGGCGTCGATATCTCCGCGCAAGTGCTCCGGCAGACGCACTACGATGTCAAAACGGCGGTCGCCTTCAAACACCTTGCCGACGTCCTTGCCACCGACGGCGATTTCCACCAGGCCCTGGACATCGCTGACGCTGATGCCGTAACGCGACAGCGCGGGACGGTCGATCTTCACGGTCAACACCGGAAGCCCCGACACCTGCTCGCTCTTGACGTCGGCGGCGCCGGAGATCGGCTGGATCACCGATTGCACCTGCTGGGCCACCTTCAGCAGGGTATCGAGATCGTCACCGAAGATCTTGATGCCGATGTCGCTGCGGACGCCGGAAATCAGCTCGTTGAACCGAAGCTGGATCGGCTGAGAGATCTCGTACTTGCTGCCGGGAATCTCGTCGGCGGCTTTCTGGACCGCGTCGACGATCTCCGATTTCGGCTTCTTGGGATTGGGCCATTCGCTGCGCGGCTTGAGCATCACATAACCGTCCGAAATCGACGGGGGCATCGGATCGGTCGCGACCTCCGCGGTGCCGGTGCGCGCAAATACGTCCTTGACCTCCGGGATCCGGCGGATGCGCCGTTCCAGCGCCATCTGCATCTCCAGGGACTGGGTCAGGCTCGTGCCGGGAATCCGGATCGCCGCCAATGCGATGTCGCCCTCATCCAGGCTCGGGATGAACTCACCGCCCATTCGGGTCGCGACAAAGCCGCTGCCGATCACGATCAGCGCCGCAGCTATGGCGATGGTCTTGCGAAAATGAATCGCAAGATCGAGCAGCGGCAGATAGGCGCGGCGGGCGCCGCGCATGACGATGTTTTCTTTCTCGGACACCTTCCCCGTCACCAGCAGCGCCACGGCGGCCGGTACGAATGTCATCGAGAAAATCGCCGCGCCCAGCAAGGCCATCAGCACCGTCAGCGCCATCGGCGTGAACATCTTGCCTTCGACCCCGGTCAAAGTCAGCACCGGCAGATAGACCACGGCAATGATCATGGTGCCGAACAGGCTCGGTTTGATCACCTCGCGCGCACCTTCGAGAATGGTCTCGAAGCGCTCCGTCGCTGTCAGCAGACGTCCGCGCCGGTGCTGCGCCTCGGCCAGCAGCCGCAGGCAGTTCTCCACGATGATGACGGCGCCGTCGACGATGATGCCGAAATCGATCGCGCCCAGGCTCATCAGATTGGCGCTGACCTTGTTCTCGACCATGCCGGTGATGGTGAACAGCATCGCCAGCGGAATGACACAGGCGGTGACGATGGCGGCGCGGATGTTGCCCAGCAGCAGAAACAAAATGGCGATAACCAGCAGCGCGCCTTCGATCAGGTTCTTCTCCACGGTCGCCACGGTGGCTTCCACCAGGCGGGTGCGGTCATAGACCGTCCGGGTCACGACACCATCAGGCAGTGACTTGGCGATCTCGGTCAGTTTGGCCGCAACCCGTTGCGCCACCACCCGGCTGTTTTCGCCGATCAGCAGCATGGCGGTGCCCAGCACCGTCTCCTCGCCGTCGATGGTGGCACCGCCGCTGCGCAGTTCGCGTCCCTCGGTGACCGCGGCCACGTCGCGGATGCGGACGGGAATGCCGCTGCGGGAGCCGATGACGATATCCTTGATTTCGTCGATATTGCCCACCTGCCCCGGGGTTCGGACCAGATACTGCTCGCCATTGCGCTCGATATAGCCGGCGCCGACATTGGTGTTGTTGGCGGCCAGCGCCGTCATCACGTCGCGGAAGCCGAGTTTGTAGGCCATCAGCCGCGCCGGGTCCGGCAGCACGTGGAACTGCCGGGTAAAGCCGCCGATGGCATTGACCTCGACCACGCCGGTCACCAGCCGCAGCTGCGGCTTGACGATCCAGTCCTGGATGGTGCGCAGATCGGACGGCGTGAAAGCGTTCCCATCCGGTTTGCGCGCGTCCGCCTTGGCCTCGACGGTGTACATGTAGATTTCACCGAGACCGGTGGATACCGGCCCCATGGCGGTGGCGACGCCCGGCGGCAGCTGGTCCTTGACCTGCTGGATCCGTTCGTTGACCAGCTGGCGCGCGAAATAGATGTCGGTGCCGTCGTCGAACACCACGGTGACCTGGCTCAGGCCGTAACGCGACAACGAGCGGGTGTACAACAGCTTGGGCAGGCCCCCCATTGCGGTCTCGATCGGGAACGTGATCCGCTGCTCGGTTTCCAGCGGCGAGTATCCGGGCGCCTGGGTATTGATCTGAACCTGGACGTTGGTGATGTCGGGTACCGCATCGATCGGCAGCCGGGTGAAATTCCAGGCGCCGAACGCGGCCACGCCGAGAGCCGCGATCATCACCAGCCAGCGCTGCCGGATCGCGAATGCAAGAATGCCGTCGATCATGAGTGGAAGCCTCCGCTGCCGGCAACGAATGCGCCGCGACGCCGCGATGTGTCAGTGATCATGAGCGGCGTCCTCCTTGCCGATCTCGGCCTTGATGACAAAGCTGTTGTCGACGGCGTAGACATCGCCCGCGGAAAGGCCGGACAGGATCTCGGCAAACCGGGCATCCTTGTCGCCGATCCGCACCGGCCGCGCCTCGAACACGTTGCCCTCGCGCACAAACACCACGGTCTTGTTCTCCAGGGTCTGCAACGCACCAAGCTTGACCGCGACCGGCACCGGACGGCCGGTCAGGGACAATTGCGCGCGAACGAACAGTCCGGGGCGGAAATGGCCGTCCGCATGGTTGGCGACCACGGCGCGCACCAGCGCGCTCTGGGTCTCGCTGGATCCGATCGGCGAGACGTAAAACACTTCGGCTTCCGCCGACGGATCGCCGTCCTCCGGATCGATCAGCACCTTGTCGCCGATATGAATCCGCCTGATGTCGGCGCGATAGACCGAGAGATCGACCCAAATGGTGGAGAGATCGGCAATGGTGAAGGCGGGCTTCTGCTCGCTGGCGTATTCGCCCAGCGAAATCTGCCGATCGATCACGGTGCCGTTGATTGGCGCCTTGAGGTCATACGATGTCAGGCTCTGGTTGCTCTCCACGGTCGCCAGCAGGTCGCCCTTCTGGACGCGGTCGCCGATCCGCTTGCGGATGTCGCGGACCACGCCGGGAAACCGCGGCGTCACCTGCACCAGGGCTTCCTGGTTGGCGCGCAACGTTCCATTGATCAGCAGCGTGTCGCTCAGGGTTGCAGCGCCGGCCTTTTCCAGGCTGATGCTGGCCGCGACGACCTTGTCATCGCTCATCTCAACGCGATCGGCTCCGTGATCATCCTTCTCGGCTTCTCCGTGAGCGGCCTGCTTCTGCGGTGCAGTCGCCTGCTGCACCGGAAACAGCGCCGCAATCGCAATGGCTACGGCTGCGATCACAACGAAACACGCGACGATGGGTCCAACAGCTTTCTTCATTGGGCGCCCCCTCGCGCAAGCAGCAACGGATTGCCGACCAGTCCTTCGATGGCGGCGACCGCGACGTGGAAATTCTGCAATGCCTCCTGCTCACGAAGCTGGGCCTGCGCCAGCGTCGCCTGCGCGTCCAGCACCTCGAGCAGCGTGAAGCGGCCCTGGCCGTAGCCATCCTCGATGGCGCGGGCGGCTTGTCGCGCTTTGGGAATCGCCGACTCTCGCAGGATCGACAATTCGCGCAGCGATCCCTGCAGCGAGTCATAGGCTCGCCCGGCAAGAACGATCAGTATCGCCTTGTTGGTGGCACGCTCGGCGCCGGCCTTGGCGAGGTTTTCCTGGGCGGACAGGATGTTGCCCTGGTTCTGGTCGAACAGCGGGATCGGGATCGAGACGCCGAGACGCACCGCATCGTCGCCAGTGTCATTGAAGTGCCGCCAGCCCGCGCTCAGCCGCACATCCGGATAGGGTTTCAGCCGCGCCAGCAGCAGTTCAGCATTGCGCTGGGCGAACACGCTGGTCCAGCGGATCAACTGCGGGTTGGCGTCAATCGCGGCAAGCACGGATGAGAACGCGGGCGGCCGGCCAACGATGTCCAGCCGTCCGCTCACCACGGAATATCTGAACGTCGTCTCGCCCATCAGCACCGCGAGATCGCGGCGGATGCTCGAAAGCTGGGCCTTGACCCGCTCGCGATCGGCCTTGAACAGGTCGGAAGCAACCTGCGCCCGCCCCGTTTCCGCCGGGGACGAGGCGCCGGCATCGACGCGCCGCTGCAGCAACGGTGTCAGTCGATCGATCGCGGCGGTCTGCTCGTCCAGGATCTGGATGCGGCGCTGCGTTCCCAGCGCGGTGAGGAAGGCAATCGCGGTCTCGGACAACACTTCCAGGCGTGTCGCCCGGCGCTGCCACACCGCGGCATCGACACCCGCCGCGCCGGCGGCGACGCGGGCCTCGCGTTTGCCGAACAATTCGAACAACTGGCTGATCTGCAGCGTGGTCTCGGCAGATCGCGTGCCGCGATAGGGACCGGAGCCGAGGGAATTGTCCTGTTCATAGGACAGTTCAGGATTGATCAGAGCGCCCGCCTGGATGCGCTGGCCGGTGGCGATGCCGACATCGCGCTCGGCCGACGTCAGCCGTGGATTGGCAGCCAGCGCACGCTGCAGCGCTGTCTGCAGATTGAGCGTTTGCGCGTCGGATGGCGTGATCAGCCAGGGACTGACCAGCAACAGCCACGCGCCCATGAGGCGTGCCGCAGCACATTTGGACAACATCGATCGGACCTCGAAAAACGACAGCTTGGGGCGTGCAGGCACACCCGGTGGCGGTTGATCAGGTCAGATGTTTTGGTGGCGGAGTTTCCAGCATGGGCGCGGCACCAACCTGGTCCGGTTGCGCGACTACAGGGATCGGGCCGGCGAATGCGACCGGCGCCAGCGTCGTCGCGGGATCAGCAATCGAGACCGAAAAACAGCCGTGGCAATGATGATCGGCGATGAGAGCTTTGTCGGCGGTGTTGTGGCCGACGTCGCTGACCGCAGATATCACGGCAATGCCGTCTCGGATCCCTTGGGGAGCCGGCTTGGTGACGTCGATATCGCAAGCGCCATGAAGTGCGCCGGCAACCAGATAGACCAGCGTGCACAGCACGACCATCACCCGGCGCAAAGCCGGATGGTGAAATCGTCCCGTCTGGGCCAGGGTTGCGAGCATAACGTGCGATGAATCTTTCGTTGGTCTGGTCCAACGGCTAGCACGGCCAACCGGGCCTGTCGACGTTATAGAGTAACAATCGCCGTGTTCCCCCGGCCCTGAATATTGCGCGGGCCATTCATACCAGCGTCAGATTTGCAAACGTAACGATTTGCCGCAGCTATCTCTCGTTGGGATCCAGCGCGTCGCGCAAGCCGTCGCCGAACAGATTGAACGACAGCACCACAATGAAGATTGCCAGCCCCGGCCACAGCGCCATCCAGGGCGCGCTGCTCAGGAAGCGTTGCGACGCATTCAGCATGCTGCCCCAGGACGGCGACGGTGGCTGCTGGCCGAGGCCAAGAAACGACAAGGCCGCCTCGGCAATGATGGCGGCGGCAATGGACAATGTCGCCTGCACCAGCAGCGCCGGCAGGATGTTCGGCAGGATGTGGACACAGGCGATGCGCAGCGGCGGATTGCCGAGCGCGCGCGCCGCTTCGACATACTCCTCGACCTTGACGTTCAACACCTGTCCGCGGGTCAGCCGGATGAAAATCGGCGTGGTGGTGACGCCGATGGCGATCATGACATTACCCAGGCTCGGCCCCAGGAAGGCCGCCAGCGCAATGGCGAGGATCAGGAACGGACACGCCAGCATCGCATCGGTGATCCGGCTGATCAGTGCATCGATGAAGCCGCCGCGATAGCCGGCTAGCAACCCCAGCGGCACGCCGATGCCGAGCGCGATGGCGACCGAGATCAGGCCGGCCAGAAGCGACGCCCGCGCGCCGGTAATGACCCGGCTGAGCACATCGCGGCCGAGATCGTCGGTGCCGAACCAGTGCAACGCTGACGGCGCCTTGCGCACCGTCGACCAACTGGTGGCAATCGGATCATAGGGCACGATCAGCGGCGCCAGGATCGCCATCGCGATGAACGACACGATGACGACCATGCCGACGATCGCGCTCGGGCTTCTCCTGAGCCGTCGGAGCACCGCCCGCCCCGGACTTTCCAGCCGGTCGCCGGGGATATTTTCGGCGAAGGTCTTGGCGAGATCGGTCATGGTCAAGACCTCAGCCGTGGATTGACCAGCACATAGGCGATATCGGCAATCAGATTGAGCGCGATGTAGGTGGTCGCCGTCACCAGCACGACGCCCTGCACCACGGCATAGTCACGGTTGAACACGGCGTCGACGATCAGTTTGCCGAACCCGGGAATGGAGAAAATCTGCTCGGTGAGAACGGCGCCTGACAGCAGCGTGCCGAGTTCGAGCGCGCCGAGCGTAATGACTGGCGTCAGTGCGTTGCGCAGCGCATGCTTGATGATCACCGCCGGCTCGCTCAGTCCTTTGGCGCGCGCGGTGCGGATGTAATCGCTCTCCAGCACTTCCAGCATGGCGCTGCGGGTGTGCCGCATCAGGACGGCGGCGATGGCGTTGCCGAGCACGAAGGCCGGCATGATGGTTGATGCGAGGCTGGCCTTCCAGTTCTCCGCCAGCGACACATAACCCGATGCCGGCAGCCAGTTCAGCTCGATCGAGAACAAAAATATAAGCATGATGCCGAGCCAGAAGTTCGGCGTCGAGATGCCCCACAGCGCGAACAGGTTCGCTGCATAGTCCCAGGGCGTGCCTTTCTTGACCGCGGAAAGGATGCCGGCGGGGATGCCGATCAGCAGCGCGATGATGATCGCCATGCCGGCAAGCTGCATGGTGACCGGCAGCTTCTGGGCGATCAGGCTTCGCACCGGCACCTTGATGCGCAGGGATTCCCCAAAATCGCCAGACAGCACGCCCTTGACCCAATAGACGTACTGCACCGGCAACGGCCGATCGAGCCGGTATTGTTCGCGGATCTGGGCGATGACGGCGGGATCGCGCTCCTCGCCGGCCATCACCAGGGCCGGATCGCCCGGCAGCAATTGCTGCAGCGAGAAGATCAGGATCGACACGAAGAACAGTGTCGGAATGATCTGCAGCAACCGTCGGCCAAGAAAGATCAAGGCGACCTCCCCGGCCTTTGGCGCGACGTCCGCATGCGCGTGCTGTTCACTTCAGCTTCAGCCCGACCACGCGTACCAAACCATCCGGCATCTGGGTGTAGCCTTCGAGCCTGGTGGTGTGCGCGATCAAAGTGCGGGCGTGGTAGATATAGATGATCGGCTCGTCGCGCAGCACGGCGGCAGTCAGCTTTTCGTAGATCGTTTTGCGCTGCGCCGGTTCGCTCACCGTGCGGGCGTCATCGAGCGCCTTGTCGGCGTCCGGACTGGAATAGGCGCTGTTGTTCTGCGGGGCGTTACTTTTCAGGAAAACGTAGCTGTTGCCGTCGGGATCGATGCGCCCGCTCCACTGCAGATAATAGGCCTGATACTCACCGGCTTCCGCCTGTTTGAGCGAGGTGGCGAATTCGGTGACGCGAATCTTCAAGTCGAAGCCGGTTTCGGCGGTCATCGACTGGATGACCTGCGCGACGGCCTCGTTCTCCGAGCCCCTGGGCACCATGAAGTCGACGGCAATCCGTCCAGTGATCCCCGCCTCCTTCAGCAGCGCCTTGGCTTTCGCGACGTCACGACCGCGAACCGGAAAACTCTTCTGATAATAGGGATGCTCGGGGCTGACCCATTGGTTGCCCGGCACGAACTCGCCGTTGAACACGACCTGATTGATGGCCTCGCGATCGATCGAGAGATCGAGCGCTTGGCGCACCTTTTCGGATTGGCTGAGCGGTCCCTTGGCCTTGTCGTTGCCGATGTTGAGGGTGATGCCGCGATAACCGAGTTCGAGTGCGGTCGAGAGCTTGAGCCGGGAATCGGCGCGCACATCCTTGATGTCAGTCGCCAGCAGGCGTTCCAGCAGATCGAGGCCGCCGGACTTGAGGTTGGCGAGCCGCACGGTGGCATCGACCATCGGCAGATAGACGATGCGGTCGATGAAGATCTGGTCCTTGTTCCAGTAGTCGGCGAATTTCTCGAACACGATACGGTCCTGCGGCACCCGCTCGACGAACTTGTAGGGACCGGCACACACCGGTTTCAGGCCGAATTTGTCGCCGGCTTCCCTGGCAGCCTTGGGCGACACCATCATTCCGGCTCGATCGGTCAGCTGCGCGATCAGCGGCGAGTACGGCGTCTTCAGCACCAGTTTGATGGTCAGGGGATCGACCACGTCAACATGATCGAGCGCGGCCAGTTCAGGCTTGCGGAAGGAGGTCGGCATGGTGAGATGCCGGTCCAGCGAGAATTTGGCCGCGTCCGCATCGAACGGCTCGCCGTCATGGAATTTGACGCCGGGCCGCAGCTTGATGGTGACCTCCTTGCCGTCGGCCGAGGTCTCGTGCGACAGCGCGAGCTGCGGCACGATGTTGAGCTTGGCGTCGATGTCGAACAGCTTGTCGCAGAATGAGGCGAACACGATGCGGCCGACATACGTGCGCGCCAGCGTGGGATCGAGGATGTCGGGATCCTCGGCAAGTCCGATCCGCAGCGTGGTTTGCGCGCCCACCTGCAGGCTGGAGAACAGCAAGGCGAAAACAACGAGACTGGCGAGCCGCAGGCTGGTCATGCGTTGGTTCCTTTGTTGTGTTGCGCTGGATCGGTGGCGAGCGCAGCCACGTTTGCGGGGACGAACCCCGGCCCGATCGGGTTATTCCGCGGCAGGGCGCCGCAATCGCTGTCTTGCATGTGTCGTGCCGACATGCCTCGTGCCGATGTCGGGATCATGAGTCGTTCGCAAGCGATGCCGCGATACCGGCGTCGATGACCGCACGATCGGTGACGCCGATAGGATCAGCACGCCCCGGCAGAAATCGGCGAAAATGCTCCCAGCGCTCCCGGCTGACCCGTTCCAGGCGTTCGAGCTCGGCCAGCGGATCAACATGATCGTCGACGCGCAGATCGAGATCGGACCATTGCTCCACACCATGGATCAGCAGCGCCGCGGACTGTTTGCCGCGTTTGTCGCCGCCGGCTGCCTCGCCGGCGCGCATCGCCGCAATCAGCCGCCGGGCAAACGGCAAGGATCTGTTGTCCGCATAGGTTGTGGCGGTCGCCTCGATCACCCGTGCGCCGGTCAGCATATTGCCGGCCACCGAGAAGCCGTCACCGGCGAGATGACCGCACCAGTCCACGCATACGGCGCCGGTGTGGGCGGCGATTCGGCCGGATGCGTCCATCATATGAAGCTGACGATGATCGCGGCCCGCATCCTCCGCGATCAGCCGCGTGACGACCTCATCGGGCGAAAGACCATCGCCCAGCAGCGCCAGGCCGTTGACGCCGTAAAACGAATTGGTCAGTGCCTGGGTCGCGATGGCGCCGACGCCGGCGGCAATGAACGGTACGCGCGCTCCCACGGCGAAGAACTTTGTGGCGACGGCAACGGCCAACCGCCCGGTGTCGTGGTCTCTGGCAATGATCGACCACGTCATCGGAAGCTCTCCCTATCGCCCGGCCGCGTAGCCTTGCATGCCGCGCGGATTGGCAGCCGCGCGGCGCCTGCGGCCGACCCGCGACGCCGCTGTCAGCCGGCCTTCGGACCAGCCCGGCCCGGTCTCGATGATGTGGCCGCGTCGGATGAGTTCTTCGGTCGCCGCCTTCGGAACGCGGCTTTCAACCACCAGCACGCCCGGGCGCGCCGTGCGCGGCCAGAATGAAATCGGGAAATGCTCCGAGTGCCAGGCCGGTGCGTCGATCGCTTCCTGCAGATTCATGCCGGCATGAACGTGGCGCAGGAAGAACTGCGTGATCCATTGGTCCTGCTGGTCGCCGCCGGGCGATCCCCAGGCGAGATACGGTTCGCCGTCACGATGCGCCATGGTTGGGCTCAGTGTGGTGCGCGGCCGCCGCCCGGGCGCCAGGGCCGCCGGATGATTTTCCTCCAGCCAGAACATCTGCGCACGGCTGCCGAGGCAGAACCCGATCTCCGGGATCACCGGCGAGGATTGCAGCCAACCACCCGACGGCGTTGCCGAGAGCATGTTGCCGTCGCGATCGATGATGTCGAAATGCACGGTGTCGCCATTGACTTCGCCCATGCGGCCGACGGTCGGCTCGCCCGCCCCCATCGCACCGACGGCGGTGCGCCCTTCTTCCGCACGCCGCAGCTTGACGACCGCTCCGAAGCCCTCGACCGAGCCCGGGCGATAATCGAGCGAGGCGGTTTGTGTGGAAATCAGTTTGCGGCGTTCGTTGTTGTAGGCATCGGACAGCAGCACCGACATCGGCACATCGCTGAAATCCGGATCGCCGTAGAAGGTATCGCGATCGGCGTAGGCAAGCTTGGCGCATTCGGTCTGCAGATGGATAAAATCGGGTCCGGCCGGATCGAGTCCGTCCAGATCGAACCCCTTCAACAGCGCCAACTGCTGCAGCATCACCGGGCCCTGGCTCCAGGCGCCGGCCTTGCAGACCGTGTAGCGGCCATAGTCGTAGGTGAGTGGCGCTTCGACATGGGCCTGCCAGCGCGCCATGTCGTCGCCGCGCAGCACGCCGCGATGCGGCGCGCCACTGACATCCATCACCGGCTGTGTCCGGCAGAACCGGTCGATCGCCTCGGCCACAAAGCCCTGCGACCAGCTCTTGCGCGCGCGCTCGATCTGCGCGACGCGGTCGCCGCCGACGCTTTCGGCCTCCTCGAGGATCCGGGCATAGGTGTCGGCCAGCACCGTGTTGGTGAACAGCGTGCCGGGTTCGGGCACCGCGCCGTTGGGCAGATAGACAGCCGCCGAGGTCGGCCAATGCTGGCGAAACAGCTGCTCGACGGTCGCGATGGTCGCGGATGCGCGCTCGACCAGTGGATAGCCATTGCGCGCATAACCGATCGCCGGCTCCAGCACATCGCGCAACCGGACCGTGCCGTAGTCGCGCAGCAACAGCATCCAGGCTTCGAACGTGCCGGGCACGCAGGCGGCCAGCAGGCCGGTTCCAGGGACCATGTCGAGGCCTTCGGCACGATAATGCGCGATGGTGGCGCCGGCCGGCGCCGGCCCCTGGCCGCAGATCACCTCTGTGCGCCCGCGCTTGGTGTCATGGACAATAATGGGCACGTCGCCGCCCGGACCGTTCAGATGCGGTTCCACCACCTGCAGCGTGAACGCCGTGGCAACACCCGCATCGAAGGCATTGCCGCCCTTTTCCAGCATGGCCATGCCGACGGCAGTGGCGATCCAGTGGGTCGAGGTGACCACCCCGAACGTGCCTTCGATTTCGGGACGGGTGGTGAACGGATTGGGATTTATGTTGCTCATGGGATCCAGTATGCAATTTGGCATTCAGTATGCAACATATCTCACAGGTCGGAGCAGTCGCTTCACCACAATTGCGCGAGGCCATCCCCGCGTTCATCCCCCAAAGCGTTGCAAGGTGTTGTAGGCCCCTCCAATCGTATGATTTATGGTGCCTCTTTCGCCCCTCTGCCTTCGAGTTCAGCCACATGCCGATGCCGTCGCTCTACGAATCCACGCTCCAGTCCCTGCCCCTGCTCGGCCGTGGCAAGGTCCGCGACAACTACGCGGTCGGCAGCGACCAGTTGCTGATCGTCACCACCGACCGCCTGTCGGCCTTCGACGTCATCATGGGCGAGCCGATCCCGGCCAAGGGCCGTGTGCTGAACCAGATGGCCAATTTTTGGTTCGAGAAGCTCAAGCATGTGGTGCCCAATCACCTGACTGGCATCGCCCCGGAAACGGTCGTAGCGGCCGACGAAGCCGAGCAAGTCAGGGGACGCGCCGTGGTGGTGAAGCGGTTGCAGCCGATCCTGGTCGAGGCCGTGGTGCGCGGCTATCTCGCCGGCAGCGGCTGGAAGGACTATCAGGCCACGGGGGCGGTGTGCGGCGTGCAACTGCCCGCGGGCCTGCAGAACGCACAAAAGCTGCCGGAGCCGATTTTCACCCCGGCGGCCAAGGCCGAAATGGGTCATCACGACGAGAACATCACCTATGCCGAGATGGAGCATCGCATCGGCGCGGAGCTCTCTGCTCGTATCCGCGACATTTCCATCCGGCTGTACAAGGAAGCCGCCGACTATGCGGCCACCCGCGACATCATCATCGCCGACACCAAGTTTGAATTCGGCCTGGACGAGGCCGGTACGCTGTATCTGATGGACGAGGTGCTGACTGCGGATTCTTCGCGGTTCTGGCCGGCGGACCAATATCAGGTCGGCACCAACCCGCCATCGTTCGACAAGCAGTTCGTGCGCGACTGGCTGGAAACCCAGCCGTGGAAAAAAGAGCCGCCGGCGCCGAAGCTGCCCGACGACGTTGTAACGAGGACCGGCGAAAAGTATCGGGAAGCGCTGGAGCGCCTGACCGGGCAGACGCTTGCCTGAGCTCTACGCGAGCTTCAGTCTTGCATCGCGCCGGCGCAGCCAGTGGATCGCCGGCAGGGTCACGAGCACCATCAGCGCCTTGCCGATGATCTGGCCGCCCAGAAAATCCAGGCTGCCGAATGCCAGCCAGAGAAACAGCAGGGAGTCGGCGAGCAGGCCGACCACGCTGCTGGCCAGCACGGCAAGCACGAGGCCACGCTGCTGCAGCGGTGTGTAAACAGCGAAGTCAGTCATCTCGGAGATCAGGAACGCAATCGTGGAGGCGAATACCAGCGATGGCGGTGCCACGGCCGCCGAGATCACGGCCCCGACCGCGATGGCGCCCAATCCGAACGCCGTGCCGAGACGGCGCTGCACCAGATCCCGCAGCACCAGCGCAAGCCCAACCATCAGCACGCCACTCGGCGCCATGATGCCGCCTGGCGCAACGGGAATGAGGCACGGTGCATTCGGCGGGCAGATGGTGCCGACATGCTGGATCAGCCAGTTGGCCGCCGGAATGCAGGCAATGTAGGCGACCAGGAACAGCGCGCCTTCGATGTGACGTTGGCGATCGATGGTCATGGCGTGGCCTTCGACCGGGTTGCGACATAACCAGACCAGCCCCTGGCCCGAAGTTGGCAGGCCGGGCATTCGCCGCAGCCATAACCCCAGTCATGCCGTTCGCCGCGCTCGCCCAGATAGCAGGTGTGGGACTGATCGCGGATCAGATCGATCAAAGTCTCGCCGCCGAGGTCATGGGCAAGCGACCATGTTGCGGCCTTGTCGAGCCACATCAGCGGCGTGTGCAGTTCGAACGGACGGGCCATGCCCAGGTTGAGCGCGGTGTTGAGCGCCTTGATGGTGTCGTCGCGGCAATCCGGATAGCCGGAATAGTCGGTCTCGCACATGCCGCCGACGATATGAGTGATGCCGCGCCGGTAGGCCAGCGCTGCCGCGAACGTCAGGAAGACCAGGTTGCGCCCGGGCACGAAGGTGTTGGGCAGGCCGTCCGCCCCCATCTCGATCGCCATGTCGCGGGTCAGCGCGGTGTCGGAAATGGCCGACAAGGTCGGGATATCGAGGGTGTGAGCCTCGCCCAGTTTTGTGGCCCAGTCCGGCCGCAGCGACGCCATGCCTGCGATCAACGCCTCCCGGCAGGCGAGCTCGACGATATGGCGCTGGCCATAGGAAAAGCCGAGGGTTTCGACATGGGAAAACCGCGCCAGCGCCCAGGCCAGACAGGTGGCGGAATCCTGCCCACCTGAAAACAGCACCAGCGCGGATATGTCGGCGGTTTGATCGGTCATGCCGTGGCCATAGAGCATTTTTCGCGCCAGTGGAATCCGGTTGTGCGGCCGAAAATGCGGCGATTGGCCGACGGGGCTGAATCCGGCATACAGGGCCGATCCCTCCCCTGCCCGTGGTGCCTCATGACCCCTTCCCGCGACATCGACCGTCTCATCGACATCATGGCCAAATTGCGCACCCCCGTGACCGGCTGCCCATGGGACCTGGAGCAGGATTTCGCGACCATCGCTCCCTATGCCATCGAGGAAGCCTACGAGGTGGCCGATGCGATCGCGCGCCATGATCTCGAAGACCTCAAGGACGAGCTCGGCGACCTGTTGCTGCAGGTCGTGTTCCACGCTCGCATGGCGCAGGAGCAGAATGCCTTCGCATTCGGCGACGTGGTGGAGGCCATCTCCCGCAAGATGATCCGCCGCCACCCGCATGTGTTCGGCGACAAGGCGGGCAAGCTCAGTCCCGTCGAGGTCAAAGGGAACTGGGATCGCATCAAGGCCGAGGAGAAGGCGGAGCGCGCCGCCCGCCATCCGGGCGAGCCGGCGCCCTCCTCGCTGCTGTCCGGCGTCAAGGCCGGGATGCCGGCGCTGACGCGTGCGCTCGAACTGCAGCGCAAGGCCTCGACTGTCGGGTTCGACTGGAATGATCCGCGCGCCGTGCTGAGCAAGATCCGTGAAGAGGCCGACGAGATCGAGGCGGCGCTCGACCAGGGCGACATGAGCGAGGTTGCAGCCGAGACCGGCGACCTGCTGTTTGCGCTGGTCAATCTGGCGCGCCATGTCGGCGCCGATCCGGAAACGTCGCTGCGCAACACCAACACCAAGTTCGAACGCCGCTTCGCCTATATCGAGCGCACGCTGGCGGCGCGTGGTGTGGCGATGGGCAACGCGTCGCTCGACGAGATGGATTCGCTCTGGAACGAGGCGAAAACAAAAGAAGCGGCGGAATAGTTTCCGCCGCCTCCTTGATGTTTCGGTTCAGGCCGTTCTCGGCGTGATCAAACGCCGGTCTGGGTGATGAACTTGGTATTGAGATAACCTTCCATCGCCTCGGTGCCACCCTCCGAACCGTAACCGGAATCCTTGATGCCGCCGAACGGCACCTCCGGCAGCGCCAGCCCGAAGCTGTTGATCGAGACCATGCCGCTTTCGATGGCCGAGCCGATCGCGGTCGCGGTCTTGGTCGAGCTGGTGAAGGCGTAGGACGCCAGACCAAACGGCAACCGGTTGGCTTCGCTCGCCACTTCATCGAAGGTCGAGAAAGGCGAGATCAGCGCCAGCGGCCCGAACGGCTCCTCGTTCATGGCGCGCGCATCCTTCGGCACGTCGGTCACGACCGTCGGCTCGAAGAAATAGCCCTTGTTGCCGATGCGGTGGCCGCCGGCGGTGATGGTCGCGCCCTTCGCCTTGGCGTCCTGCACCATCTCCTCGATGGCATTGACGCGGCGCGGATTGGCCAGCGCGCCCATCCGGCTGTCCTTGTCCATGCCGTTGCCGACTTTGATCGCCTTGGCGCCGTCGGTGAACTTTTCGATGAACTGCTTGTAGACGCCCTTCTGCACCAGGAAGCGCGTCGGCGAGATGCAGACCTGGCCGGCGTTGCGATACTTGGCAGCGCTGAGGATCTTCGCGGCCGACTCGACGTCGGCATCGTCGAACACGATGGCCGGCGCATGACCGCCCAATTCCATGGTCACCCGCTTCATGTGCTGGCCGGCCAGCCCAGCGAGCTGCTTGCCGACATTGGTCGAGCCGGTGAAGGAAATCTTGCGGACGATCGGGTGCGGAATGAGATACTGCGAAATCTCCGACGGCACGCCGTACACGAGATTGATCACGCCCGAGGGAACGCCGGCATCGACAAAGGCACGGATCAGTTCGGCCGGCGAGGCCGGGGTCTCTTCCGGCGCCTTGACGATGATCGAGCAGCCCGACGCCAGTGCCGCCGACAGCTTGCGCACCACCTGGTTGATCGGGAAATTCCAGGGCGTAAACGCGGCAACCGGACCGACCGGCTCCTTGATCGCCATCTGATAGACGCCGGGCAGCCGGGCCGGGATGATGCGGCCATACGCACGGCGGCCTTCCTCGGCGAACCATTCGATGATGTCGGCGGACGCCATCGTTTCCATCTTGGCTTCGACCAGGGTCTTGCCCTGCTCCTGCACCATCAAGGGCGCGATGAGGTCGGCACGCTCGCGCATCAGCGCTGCCGCCTTCTGCATCACCTTGGCGCGATCGAACGGAGAGACCGCGCGCCACTGCTTGAAGCCGCGATCAGCGGCGGCGAGCGCTTCGTCGAGATCGGCAATATCGGCATGCGCCACGGTGCCGATGGTCTCTTCGGTCGCGGGATCAAGCACCGGAATGGTCTTGCCCGAGGAGCCCCCGCGCCATTTTCCGTCGATAAACAGCAAAACATTGGAATACGTCACAGAGCTCTCCTCAAGCGGGATTTAGACATGCCGGGATCAGATAGCGGGCTGAAAAATTGGGTCAAGTCTTCCTGTTCCCGAAACCCGCGCAATGCGTTACGGAATGGCGGGTATTCCGGTCACCGGATCGTCATTCACGGGAAAGCACCTCCCCCCATGCTGATGAATGAACTGCTCGGCAGCCTGCTGACCGGGCTTTTGGGCGGGTTTGTTTCGGGCCTGCTGGGCGTGACCAGCGGCGGCATCCTCGTTCCGCTGCTGATTCTCCTTCTCGGCCGCGAACAGCACGCGGCACAGGGCCTGTCGCTGCTGGCGCAGGTGTTTCCCGCCAGCCTGTCGGGCGTCCGCAATTATGCCCGTCACGGCCATGACGTCTCCTGGCGCTGGGTGGGTTATCTCGGTGCGGGCTTTGCCGTGGGGGGCGTCCTCGGGGCGCTGGCTGCGGGCGGTGTGCCCGATCGGGCACTGCGCTGGAGCTTCGTCGCGTATCTCGTGCTGCTGATGGTACTGATGGTCGTCAGCCGCCGGCGCCGTGCGCACAACGACAATTCGCCGGCCGCGGCTATCGGTACGCCGGCGCACTGGAGCGCCCTGATCGCGATCGGGGCCGTGGGTGGCCTGTCATCGGGATTTCTGGGCATCGGCGGCGGGCTTGCCATCGCCGCGCTGATGACGGCTGTGCTGCACCTTCCGCAGCATCGCGCCCAGGCCTTCAGCCTGGCAGTGACAGCCCTGCCACTGACCCTGCCCGCGGCGTGGATCTATATCCGGCAGGGCTGGAACATCTCCTGGATCATTGTCGCGGGGATCGTCGCCGGGTTGTGGGCCGGCACCTTGATCGGCGCGCAGTTCGCAAATCGCATCCCCGAGGCAAACCTGCGGCGGCTGTCGTTCCTGTTCATCGGCGCGATGGCGCTCTACATGGCGTTCCGCGCGTTGATGTAGCCGTCTAAAGCTTCCGTTCCGATAGAATCGGAACGGAAGCTTTAGACTCTTGTTTGACGCGTTTTCTTCACGCGAACCGGTATCCACTTCGCTCGAAAACGCTCTGCTGCGATGATCAGCCAGCGTCCGGATCGCGCACCGCCGCGCCGAAGCGGTGGATCACGGTATCGCGGCGGGTTTCGTCGACCCGCACCGTCATGGCGTACGTGCCATCCTCCAGGCGCTTGTCCAGCACTTCGGCATTGCGGTGCAGCCAGCTGACACCGGCCCCATCGGAGGCGTCAATCGACAGATCGAGCGTGATCCGCGTCGCGGCCAGCCGCTCCTCAATCGCCGACAGCAGCGCATCGACGCCTTCGCCGGTTTCGGCCGAGACCAGCAGGCAGGGACGCGTCGACGGGCGGCGCGCCGCGATGTTGGCGAGATTGGCGCGCTCTTCTTCGCTGAAACGATCGATCTTGTTCCAGACTTCCAGGATACGATCGCCGGCTTCCGGATCGATGCCAAGCTGTTGCAGGATCGCGTCGACGTCGCGCTGCTGGGCGTCCGCGTCCTCATGCGAGATATCGCGCACATGCAGGATGACGTCGGCTTCCAGAACTTCCTCCAGTGTCGCGCGAAAGGCGGCCACCAGCATCGTCGGCAGGTCGGAAATGAATCCCACGGTGTCGGACAGCATCGCCTTGCCGCCGTGCGGCAGTGTGAGCGCGCGCAGGGTCGGATCGAGCGTGGCAAACAGCATGTCGGCAGCCTGCACGTCGGCGCGTGTCAGGCGGTTGAACAGGGTGGATTTGCCGGCGTTGGTGTAGCCGACCAGCGCGACCACGCGATAGGGCACGCGCTGCCGCCCCGCACGATGCAGTCTGCGGGTGGCCTGGACCTTCTTGATCTCAGCTTCCAGCCGCGCAATGCGATCGCCGATCAAGCGGCGATCGGCTTCGATCTGGGTTTCACCCGGCCCGCCAAGGAATCCGAAACCGCCGCGTTGCCGCTCAAGATGGGTCCAGGATCGCACCAGCCGGCTGCGCTGATAGTTGAGATGCGCGAGTTCGACCTGCAGCGCGCCTTCCTTGGTCTTGGCGCGGCGTCCGAAGATCTCGAGGATCAGTCCGGTCCGGTCCAGGACCTTGGCATTCCATTCCTTCTCGAGATTGCGCTGCTGGATCGGCGATAGCGCGCAATCCATCACCACGAGATCGGCGTGATGCGCACGCACGAGAGCGACGATCTCCTCGACTTTGCCCTTGCCGAGATAGGTTGCGGGACGGATCTGGCCAATCGGCGCAATGATGGCCTCGGCCACGGTGAGGTCGATCGCGCGTGCAAGCCCGACCGCCTCTTCGAGACGAGCCTCGATGTCGCGCGTGCCATGGTGAGGCGATTGCGGATCGGGATCACTCCGCCGCATTCGCAAATAGGGGCCGATGACAATCACCCGCCCCGTTGCTTCGCCTGCCGACCTTGGACGGTCGGCGGCCCCGTCAATCCGCCGGGGTTCCAATCAGTTCGATCTCAAGCTGGTGCGTCCTCGCCACCTTCGAACAACTGGATCGGTGCACCCGGCATGATGGTCGAAATCGCATGCTTATAGACAAGCTGCGAATGGCCGTCGCGCCGCAGCAGCAGACAGAAATTGTCGAACCAGGTGACAATTCCCTGCAACTTGACGCCGTTCACCAGAAAGATCGTCAGTGGTGTTTTTGTCTTACGGACATGATTGAGAAAAGTATCTTGAAGGTTTTGTGCGCGGTCTGCCGCCATTTTCTTATCTCGCAGCCTTTGTTTCGTTTTTTGTTTGCTCGTTTGTTTGTTCGGCGGCACCCCTCCCCCGAGAGCTGCAACCAACCACCCGCTCCCCGAGATCCCCCTCCGGGAGTGGTCGACCAATTAGAGAGCACGCGCTCTGCTTAAGCAAGTCCAGTTCGAGCAACAGTTGTGCCGAACTTGTCACAGAGCTCGATAAAACAGCGAAAAACCATCAAATTCGAACCAAGAGCATCTGGCGCCGTTCAGGGCATCCTATGTAAAAGCCCTGACTGGCTGTGATCACAGATCAACAACGCCACGAACCTCCTACCCGACGCCAAGGGCCTTGAGCTTGCGGTGCAACGCCGACCGCTCCATGCCGACGAACTCAGCGGTGCGCGAGATGTTGCCGGAGAACCGGCTGATCTGGGCGATGAGGTAATCGCGTTCGAACACTTCGCGCGCCTCACGCAGCGGCAGTCCCATGATGTGTTCGCCGTTGTTGCTGGTCGGCATCGTCGGTACCATCGATCCCACATCCTGAGGCAGCATGTTCGCAGTGATGACCGCGTCCGGTTCTCCGCCGGCCAGGATCATCACACGCTCGACGTTGTTGCGCAGCTGGCGGACGTTGCCCGGCCAGACATGCGATTGCAGCACGGCCATGGCGTCTTCGCCGATCTGCCGTTTCGGTAAGCCGGTCGCAGCCGAAATCTGATCCATGAAATACGAGATCAGTTCGGGAATGTCCTCGCGTCGTTCCGAGAGTGGCGGCACGCGGATCGGCACCACCGAGAGCCGATGATACAGATCCTCGCGGAAGCGCCCTTCGGCGATTTCCGCTTCGAGATTGCGTGCGGTCGATGACACGATTCGCACGTCGACATTGACCTTTGCCGTGCCGCCGACCCGCTGGAAGGTCTGGTCGACCAGCACGCGCAGAATCTTGTTTTGGGTTTCGCGCGGCATGTCGGCGACTTCGTCGATAAACAACGTTCCGCCATGCGCTTCTTCGAGAGCACCGGACTTGCGACTGTGGTCCTCGGCGTTCTCGATGCCGAACAGTTCGACTTCCATGCGTTCCGGCGTGATCGCGGCCGCATTGATGACCACGAACGGGCCATCCGCCCGTCCCGACATTCCATGCAAAGTCCGCGCGGCCAGCTCTTTGCCGCCACCCGCGGGGCCGACGATCATGATGCGGCTGTTGGCCTTTGCCGCACGCTCGATGGTCTGGCGCAGCTGGTTCATGCACGGCGAATGCCCGATCAGCGAGCTCGACACCGGAGCAAGCTGTTTCAGCTCCCTCACCTCGCGTTTGAGCCGCGAGTTTTCCAGCGCACGGGTCGCCACCAGAATCAGGCGATCCGCCTTGAACGGCTTTTCGATGAAGTCATAGGCGCCGCGCTTGATTGCGGCGACCGCCGTCTCGATGTTGCCGTGACCGGAAATCATCACGACCGGCATTTCGGCATGGTCGCGCTTGACCTGCTCCAGCAGTTGCAGCCCATCGAGCTTGCTGCCCTGCATCCAGATGTCGAGAAAGATCATGCTGGGCCGGCGATTGGAAATCTCCGACAAGGCCTGATCGCTGTCACGCGCGGTGCGCGTGGTGAACCCTTCGTCTTCCAGGATACCCGCAACGAGATCGCGAATATCGGCTTCATCGTCCACGATCAAAATTTCATTAGCCATGAGTCACGCCTGCTTGTTTCGTGGCCAGCTCGGCCTTTGCTTCAGTTGTCGCGGTACCAACAGCATGTCCCGAAGCCGCAAACCGCAGTCGCATCCAGGCGCCACGCGCGCCGGGACGTTTATTCGACGCATCGTTGAGCTCGATGCGTCCACCATGGTCCTCCAACACGCGCCCAACGATGGCAAGACCAAGACCTGTACCCTTCTCGCGAGTCGTGACGTACGGCTCAAGCAGTCGCGAGCGTCTTTCCTTCGGCAAACCCACGCCGTTGTCGATGACGTCGATGACGATGTCGTCATCCTCCCGCTCGACCGCGACATCGATCCTGCCGTGATCGAGGACGTCGGGAGGCACGGCGCCGATCGCCTCCGTGGCGTTCTTGATGATGTTCTGCAGCGCCTGCGAGATCAGCCGGCGATCGAACTGCGCCGGCATCGGATCTTCCTTGATTTCTGCCTCGATGGTGATGTCGGGATGGCCGACCCGCATCAGGAACACCACCTGGCGCACGGTATCGGCGACGTCTTCGGCCTCGATCACCGGCTTCGGCATCCGTGCAAACCGTGAAAACTCATCGACCATGCGTCGGATGTCGTCGACCTGCCGCACGATGGTATCGGTGCACTGTTCGAAGATCGACTTGTCCTCGATGATCACCTTGCCGAACTTCCGGCGGATGCGCTCGGCGGAGAGCTGGATCGGGGTCAGCGGATTCTTGATTTCGTGGGCGATGCGGCGGGCGACGTCACCCCAGGCAGAAGTACGCTGGGCCGCCACCAGTTCGGTGATGTCGTCGAGGGTGATGATATAACTATCCCGCGACGGGCTGTTCTGCTCGGCGCTGATGCGGACCGACAGGTTACGTTCGCGGTTGTCGCGGGTAATCGTGATTTGTCCCTGCACCAGCCGCTGCGATCCCTCGCGAGCGTTCACCATCAACTCGTTCAGTTCGGGAATGATCTCCGACAGCGGATGTCCCAGCGTCTCGGATTCCGAATGACCGATCAGTTTTTCCGCCGAACGGTTGAGAATCCCGATGTTGCCGGATGCATCCACGCCCATGATGCCGGCGCTGGCCGACGACAACACGGCCTCGATAAAACGGCGACGGCCGTCGATGACATCGCTGGCATTGACCAGTTCGTCGCGCTGGGTGCGCAGTTCCTGCGTCATCTTGTTGAAAGTCTCGCCGAGATGGGCCAGATCGCCTTCCGACTTCACCACCGGCACCTGGACGTGCAGGTCGCCGGTGGAGACCAGGTTCGCCGCACCCATCAGACGGCGAATGGGCGTGACCAGCCAGTTGGCGAAATTCAGTCCGATCAGCACCGCCGACATCAGCACGGTCAGCGCGATCACGGTGAACATCAGTGCAAACGCGACCTGGATGCCGAGCCGGCGGGCTTCCAGCGCGGAAATCACCGCGGCGCCTTCCAGCGTTTCATGCACCTGCGCCACCACGCGCGGATCGAGCAGTCGAGCCACGTACAAAAACGTGTCGGTGAATTCCTTCAGCCGGATGACCGCTACGACATAGTACCCCTCGGTAATGACGACGATTTCGGGCTTGTCCTCGCCGACATTTTTTAGAAACGCCGCCGGTGGAGAAGCAAATGCCTGCGAGACTCCGGTCTGAGCCATCGCGACATCGTTGCCATCCTTGTCGATCAACTTGGCGCCTGGAAGATTGCGTGCGGCGGCATCGGAGGTCAGCAGTTCAACGAAAGATACACGGTCCAGATAAAACAGCTTGCGGGCGCGTGCCAGATCGTTGGCCATCCCCATGATATCGCCGTTGATCAGCTGAATGTGCACATCCAGATAGGCGTTGGCGACCTTCACCGAATTCTCGATGACGGTCCGGGTCCGGACGGAAAACAGCCTGTCCAGGCCCCGGTCGATCGTGACATTGGCGACAATAGAAACCAGCACCGCCGGGAGCACGGCGATGATCGTGAACAAGGCGACAATCTGGACGTGCAGCCGCGCCGCGGCCCGCCCCCGCCGGCGTGCCTGCACGACTTTCCAGATTTCGCGGACAATGATGGCGACCAGCATCAGGATGGTGCCGATATTGATCGCCAGGAACGTCGCCACGACCTTGTCGGTCGCCCGGATCGGCGTGAGCTCGGTCAACACCACGAAGGTCAGGCAGGCTGAGAGCAGGGCCAGGCCGACCGCCAACGGCACCAGCAGCCGGCGCAGCGACCAGCCGCGCGGCTCGGTAAACGAGGAATCGAAGGTTGGGGCCGACGTTTCTGCGCTGGTCATTTCAAGGGTGCGTGGGGCCAATCAATACGTTTGGCTGAAGTCAATCCGAGCAGTGACCGCAATCAACTGATGCAACGATACAACAATGTTGCTCAATTACGACATTTCGACGGCACATGCAGCCCCAAAGACCCCTCCAACTCTGCGCCGGAGGGGCCGTTTGGGGGATTGTCCCCACACAAATGGGAAAGCGGGTCCCGCTAGCTCCCGGTCCGGTAGACTTGGATATCCAGGTCCCTGATCTTCTTCCGTAGCGTGTTGCGGTTCAGGCCGAGCAGATCGGCCGCCCGGATCTGGTTGCCCCGGGTGACGGCCAAGGCGGCGGTCAGCAGCGGGACTTCGATTTCCCGCAGGATCCGGTGATAGAGGCCCGGCGGCGGCATGCCGTTGGGGAAGCCGGCGAAATGCGACGCCAGGTACATTTCGACGGCGCCTCCCAGGTTCTCGACCCCCTGCGGGGCCCCGCCCCCGGACGCGACCGCCGGCGGCGCCAGTTCGCCCTCGATGACCGAGCCCGTAATCACATCCTGGGGATAGAGCGCGGCAAGCCGGCGGGCCAGGTTTTCCAGTTCGCGGACGTTGCCCGGCCAGCGATGCTGCTTCATCCGCTCCAGCGCCTGGGCGTCGAGCTTCTTGGGTGGCAATCCATCCTTTTCCGCCAGCGCAAAGAAGTGCCGGATCAGATCGGGCAGATCCTCGATGCGTTCGCGCAGCGGCGGCAGCCGCAACGGCACGACATTGAGCCGGAAGAACAGATCTTCGCGGAACAGGCCCTGCTGGATCAAAATCCGGAGGTCCTTGTTGCTGGCGGCGACGATGCGGACGTCGGTCTTGATCGGGGTCCGGCCGCCGACCGTGGTGTATTCGCCCTGCTGCAGCACCCGCAGCAGACGGGTCTGGGCTTCCATCGGCATGTCGCCGATTTCATCCAGAAACAGCGTGCCGCCTTCGGCCTGTTCGAAGCGGCCGGTGGCGCGGGTGTTGGCGCCGGTGAAGGCGCCGCGCTCGTGTCCGAACAATTCGGATTCGATCAGGTCGCGCGGGATAGCCGCCATGTTGACGGCCACGAACGGGCCGTTGCGGCGCTTGCCGTAGTCGTGCAGCGCACGCGCCACCAATTCCTTGCCGGTGCCGGACTCGCCGGAGATCATCACCGTCAGATCGGTTTGCATCAACCGCGCCAGCACGCGGTAGATTTCCTGCATCGCCGGCGAGCGGCCGACCAGCGGTATAGAGTCGAATTCATTCTCGTCGGGATGATGCGCCGCGCGCTCCTTGGGCTCGGCGAGCGCCCGCCCGACGATCGCGATCAATTCCTTCAAATCGAACGGCTTCGGCAGGTATTCGTAAGCGCCGCGTTCCGACGCACGGATCGCCGTCATGAAGGTGTTCTGCGCACTCATGACAATGACAGGCAGATTTGGCCGCATCTTCTTGATCCGCGGCAGCAGATCGAAGGCATTCTCGTCGGGCATCACCACGTCGGTGATGACGAGATCACCCTCGCCCTGACTGACCCAGCGCCACAGCGTCGCGGCGTTGCCGGTCAGGCGCACCTCGTATCCGGCGCGGGACAGTGCCTGATTCAATACCGTGCGGATGGCGGTATCGTCGTCGGCGACCAGTATGCTACCTACGGGCATCTCAATTCCTCATCGTGATAACTTGGTGCTCATTTCGCACGCTGTGAGGCATGCGACGACGCTCCCGGTTCATCGTCGCGATTGCTGTTGTGGTGGTTCTTGGTTTCGTTGAACATCGGCAGCAGCACGCGGAAGGTGGTTTTCCGCGGTATTGATTCACATTCGATGATGCCGCCATGGTCGCCGACAATCTTGGCGACCAGCGCGAGGCCGAGTCCGCTTCCCGTCGGCTTGGTGGTGACAAACGGATCGAACAGGTTCGGCATCAGGTCTTCGGGCACGCCTGGACCATTGTCCTTGACGCAAAATTCGAGCGGCAGCGACACCCGTGATTTCTTGCCCGGGATCGACAGCCGGACGCCGGGACGAAACGCCGTGGTCAGCTGGATTTCGGCATCCGTCCCCATGTCCACCACGGCTTCGGCGGCGTTCTTCACCAGATTGAGAAACACCTGGATCAGCTGGTCCTGATTGGCCAGCACCGGCGGCAGCGATGGATCATAGTCCTCGACGAACTTGATCTCGCGCGCGAAGCCGGACTGCGCCAGCCGCTTGACGTGATCGAGCACTGAATGAATGTTGACCGGACCACGGGTCACCGGACGCTCGTCGCCGAACACTTCCATGCGGTCGACCAGGGTGACGATGCGATCGGCCTCGTCGCAGATCAGGCGGGTCAGCGTGCGGTCTTCGGGGGACGCCGCCTGCTCCAGCAGCTGCGCCGCGCCGCGAATACCCGACAGCGGATTCTTGATCTCGTGCGCCAGCATGGCCGCCAGCGCGATCACCGAACGCGCGGCGCTGCGATGGGTCAATTGCCGGTCCATCTTGTCGGCGATGCTGCGTTCCTGCAGCATGACAACGATATGGCCGGGACGTTCATTGAGCGGGGCGACGTGCAGATCGACCTGCCGGTCGCCGCCCATGCGCGGCGTTCCCAGATCGACCTTGTACTCATTCACCGCCGAGTTGCTGTGGCGCACCTGGTCGATCAGCGCCAGCAACGGGCTTCCAAACGGAACGAGCTCTTTCAACAACTGACGCTGCAGCAGCTGGATCGATGTTTCGAAGAACGCCTCCGCCGCGATATTGGCGTCGACGATTTTTCCGTCCGGCCCGATCAGCATCACGGGATTCGGCAGAGCATTGAGGATGGCATCGCCGTCCGGCGGTTGCGGAGGTCGGTGTTCAGCGGCGAGGCTCATGCGGCGGACCTCCAGGCGAAATCGTCGAATGCGGCGTGCAGCGATTGCTGGATCGCCGCCGGCTCCTCGGCCGTCAGGATCACGCCACGCCAATGCTTCAGCGCGTCGACCGGCACCGCATTGGTTTGGGCTGCGGCGTCGAGCGCCCATCCCAGATGCTTGCGGGCATGACGAAGCCCTATCCGCACGCCGTAGTGTGTCAGCAGTTCGTCATAGAGCCGGCAGATGTAGCCGAGCTGGACGCTGAGCTTCGGCGCCAGCTCCGTGATGCCCGACTGCAGCCGGCGCCCGATCTGGCCCGGCAACCATGGCTGGCCCTGTGCGCCGCGGCCGATCATCACGGCATCGGCGCTGGACTGCTTCAGCGCGTCCACGGCGCGTGTGAACGAGGTGATGTCGCCATTGACGACCAGTGGCAGACGAGTGGCTTCGCGCACGGCGCGGACCGCCTGCCAGTCGGCGCTGCCTTTATAGAACTGGCAGCGGGTACGGCCATGAACGGTAATCATCCGCACGCCTGCGGCTTCCGCACGGCGCGCGAGCTCCGGCGCGTTCAGTGAACGGTCGTCCCAGCCGAGCCGCATTTTCAATGTCACGGGAATATCGACGGCAGCGACGGTGGCTTCGATCAGCGTCAGGGCGTGATCGAGATCGCGCATCAGCGCCGAGCCCGACTGTCCGCCGGTCACATGACGTGCGGGGCAGCCCATATTGATGTCGATGATGTCGGCACCGCCGTCGGCGGCGATTTTGGCGCCTTCCGACATCCAGCGCGCCTCGCAGCCGGCCAGCTGGACAACGTGGGGCCCAATGCCGGCGGCCTCGCAACGCAATCGCGATCGGGACAGCCCCTGCGCAAGGTCTTCGCTTGCGGTCATTTCGGAGACAACCAAGCCAACGCCGAGCTCGGCGGCCAGCCGGCGGAACGGCGCGTCGGTGATCCCGGACATCGGAGCCAGCAGCACCCGATTGGCAATGCCGATGTCGCCAATGGCGAGAGGTGCAGGCTGCAATGGCGCGAGACCTGTGACTGATGGCCCTGACAAAAGCTCTTCTCGTTTTTCATCAACTGGCCGCGACATTGCGGCCGGTAAAGCCGCGCATTTTTTGGGCATCGACGCGGCGTGCCTACACTTTAGCCAGTTTTCGGATCGTTTTGCAAGTGCAGCGCAGCAAATTGCAGCGGTTTTACCCAGTCATGTGGCCGTCCCGAAATTCCCAGCGAATTCGCTGATATCGCCACGGAATCATGCAGTTTTGCCCGGCGGCATGCTATGGGCAGGGCCGAAATGGCCCTCGCGGGCGATCCTGACCCCATAACACGCGTTAAAGACAGAATTTTCATGGCGAATCGATCCAAAGCCGCTGCCATCATCGTTGCTGCCGGCCGGGGCCTGCGCGCAGGCGCTGGCGGCCCGAAACAGTACCGCTGCATTGCCGGCCGCACGGTGATCGCCCGGGCGATGGATCCCTTCTGCAGCCATCCCGATGTTTCCGCGGTACAGCCCGTGCGCAATCCGGACGATGTTGAGATCTTTGATCAGGCCCTGCAGGGCCTGACATACCGGCCCGCGGTGAGCGGCGGGGCCACCCGCCAGGCGTCGGTACGCGCGGGGCTGGAGGCGCTTGCCGGCGATCCCCCCGACATTGTTCTGATCCATGACGCGGCACGCGCGTTCGTCACTGATGCGGTGATCGCGCGCGCGATCGCGGCGGCCGGCAAGACCGGCGCGGCGATCCCGGTGGTCGCGGTCACCGATACCATCAAGCAGGTCGACGATGCGGGTGATGTCGTGGCGACACCGAATCGTGCGCAGCTGCGCATCGCGCAAACGCCGCAGGCCTTTCGGTTCGACGTGATTCTCGAAGCCCATCGCCGCGCCGCGCGCGAAGGCCGGGATGATTTCACAGATGATGCCGCACTTGCCGAGTGGGCGGGATTGACGGTTGCGACCTTTGAAGGTGATGCTGCGAACATGAAACTCACCACACCGGAAGATTTTGCGCGCGAGGAGGCCCGTCTCGGCGCCGCGCTCGGCGATATCCGCACCGGCACCGGCTACGACGTCCACGCCTTCGGCGATGGCGATCATGTGATGCTGTGCGGCGTTCGCGTGCCCTACTCCCGCGGCTTCCTGGCGCACTCGGACGGCGACGTCGGCCTGCACGCACTGGTCGACGCCATCTTGGGCGCTCTGGCCGACGGCGATATCGGATCGCATTTCCCGCCGAGCGATCCGCAGTGGAAGGGCGCAGCCTCCGACAAGTTCCTGGCCTATGCGATGCAGCGTGTCGCCGACCGCGGCGGCCGCGTGGCGCATCTCGAGGTCACCATGATCTGCGAGAGCCCGAAAATTGGCCCGCTGCGCGACACCATGCGCGCGCGCATTGCCGAGATCACCGGCCTGTCGCTGTCGCGGGTCGCGGTGAAAGCGACCACAAGCGAAAAGCTCGGTTTTACCGGGCGGCAGGAAGGCATCGCGGCGACGGCGAGCGCCACCGTGCGCCTGCCCTGGACTGAGTAGCTGGAAGCCACGGTGAGCCGGAGCGCATGAGATGACCAGCAGCGATCCCCGCGCCCTCTCCCGTTCGCTGCTCGATTTGTGCCGGATGCGAAAGCTGACGATCGCAACCGCCGAGTCCTGCACCGGCGGCCTGGTCGCGGGTGCCCTGACCGAAATTCCGGGATCGTCCGACGTGGTGGACCGCGGCTTCATCACCTATTCCAACGACGCCAAGCGCATCATGCTGGGTGTGAAGGCGTCGACGCTCGAGACCTTCGGCGCGGTCAGCAAGGAAACCGCGATTGCCATGGCGGTCGGTGCCCTGGAAACCGCCGATGTCGACCTCGCAGTCTCCATCACCGGCATCGCCGGCCCCGGCGGCGCGACGCCAGGAAAACCCGTCGGTCTGGTGCATTTTGCCGTTGCTGCACGCGACGGCCGCATTGTGTCACGGGAGAAGCGTTTCGGCGCAGTCGGGCGCAGCGTGGTCCGGAAATTGTCGGTGATCGAGGCCTTGCGGCTGCTGACTGAACTTGCGCGCGGTCCGGTCAGCCGGGTCAAGCGCCCGCGCGCTGCCGCCCATAGATCACGTCCGCGCGCCGCTCGAAAGCCGCGGCAAAGCGCTGGAACGCGGCGTCGAACATCGCGCCCATGAGCAAGGCCAGCATCCGGCTCTTGAATTCATAGGCGATAAAGAAGCTGACGGTGCAGGCCGTGTCGCTGGTCGGCTCGAACGTCCAGCGGTTCTCCAGGCGGCTGAATGGCCCCTGCAGATATTCGACCAAGATCTTGAGATTGGCGCGGTCCAGCGTCACCCGGCTGGTGAACCGCTCGCGCACCAGCTTGAACGACACTGTCATGTCGGCGACGATGACCTCGGTGCCATCTTCGTTCGCGGTGCGTGTCCGAACCTTCAGCGTTTCGCACAGCGGCACGAATTCCGGATAACGCTCGACATCGGCCACCAGGTCGAACATCTGGTCGGCGGTGTGCTGGACACGGCGTTTGTTGGTGAATTGCGGCACGCCTAGGCTCCGGCTGTCACCAGGCCCGTAGCCCGATGCGCAAGATAATCGTCGGCCTGCCGGCGATGGGTGAACGTGATGAAGGTCTGGTCCGGCCGCAGCCCCTTGAAGAACGCGAGCAGCCTGGGGCGCTGTTGCCGGCGGTAGGTCCAGACATAACGGATGAATTCGGCGTCGAACTGTTCCGGACAGCCCGCCGCCATTTCCGGGCGCACCTGTCCGTAGCTCGTGATGACCCTGCGAAAAATCCCGCTCATGCAGACCCACCGGGGCAGATCGAACCAGACAATGGTGTCGGCAAGGCCGCGCCGCAGTTCGCCGCAATGGCTGATATAGTTGCCGTCCATGATCCACGTGGGCTCATTCGCAGCCTCGGTCATGCGGCGCTCAAACGAAAACGGATCTGACGGTCGCCAGCCCGGTTGCCAATACAGCGCGTCGATCGAAACCATGGGAAGTCCGGTCGCCGCGGACAGCCGCCGCGCGAACGTCGATTTCCCGGATCCCGAAGACCCCATCACCATGACACGCCGCATGATTTTCGGTCCGACGTCTTAGGTCGCAACGCGCGCCTCGCGCGCCGCCTTCAGTCTGGCAAAATCTTCGCCGGCATGATGCGACGAGCGGGTCAGCGGGCTCGCCGACACCATCAGGAAGCCTTTGGTGTAGGCGACCTTCTCGTAACCACCGAACTCATCCGGCGACACGTAACGCATCACCGCATGATGCTTGCGCGTCGGCTGCAGATATTGGCCGATGGTGAGAAAATCGACATCGCCGGAGCGCAGGTCGTCCATCACCTGCAGCACCTCGTGGCGCTCCTCGCCGAGCCCGACCATGATGCCGGACTTGGTGAAAATGGTAGGGTCGAGTTCCTTGACCCGCTGCAGCAGCCGGATGGAGTGGAAATAACGCGCGCCGGGCCGCACGGTCAGATAGCGCGACGGCACGGTCTCGAGATTATGGTTGAAGACGTCGGGCCTAGCTGCGACCACCACCTCCAGCGCGCCGTCCTTGCGCAGGAAATCCGGCGTCAGGATCTCGATGGTCGTGGTCGGGCACTGCGCGCGGATGGCGCGGATGGTGCGGGCGAAATGCTCGGCGCCGCCATCGGCGAGATCGTCGCGGTCGACCGAGGTGATCACCACGTGCGCAAGGCCGAGTTTGCGCACGGCTTCGGCGACGTGCTCCGGCTCCAGCGCGTCGAGCGCGCCCGGCATGCCGGTCTTGACGTTGCAGAAGGCGCAGGCACGGGTGCAGGTGTCCCCCATGATCATGAAGGTGGCGTGCTTCTTGTCCCAGCACTCGCCGATATTCGGGCAGCCGGCCTCCTCGCAGACCGTGACAAGCCCGTTTTCCTTGACGATCTTGCGGGTGTCGGCATAGCCGCGCGTGTTCGGCGCGCGCACCCGGATCCAGTCCGGCTTGGGCGGCGACTGCGCGTCCGGACGGTTGACCTTCTCAGGATGCCGCGGGCGGATCTGCTTGTCGGAAACCGTGTCGATCAGAACAACCATTGAAAACCTGTCTTGCGAGAGCTTTACCTAGGCCCTCCAGCAGCTTGTCGCAACCTGCCCGTGCCATGCTATCTCCTAGTGTGCTGAACGCGAAGTTCGTCTGAGCGCGCGGCGGGCACCTGCACGAACTTCGCGTTCATAAAGCACACTAGAATCGTATATTTGATAGTGTCCTGATCGCTTCGCAAGTTCGTCCAGAACTCGCTGAAAAGGCAGCGAACTTGCGAAGCGGGACACTATATGTCCACGTTAGCATTATCGCCCCATCGGCCGCCCGAATCTCCGCCTGATTCTCTGAAATGCCTCAAATCTCGTCAGTTCCGGCGCTTGGACGCCCGCTCAAGCGCAGTTTCTTCGCCCGCAGCGTCCATGAGGTCGCCCCCGACCTGATCGGGGCGACGCTCTTGGTCGATGGCGTCGGCGGCGTGATTGTCGAGGTCGAGGCCTATCACCACAGCGAGCCGGCGGCACACTCCTATAATGGTCCCACCCCGCGCACTGCGGTGATGTTCGGCCCGCCGGGCTTTGCCTATGTCTACAAGTCCTATGGCATTCATTGGTGCGTGAACCTTGTCTGCGAGAAGGCCGGCTCGGCCAGCGCCGTGCTGATCCGGGCGCTGGAGCCGACCCACGGCATTGCCGCGATGCGGCGGCGTCGCAGTCTGCACGACGAGATCGCGCTATGTTCCGGCCCGGGCAAATTGTGCGAAGCGCTGGCGATCACGGATAAACACAATGCCCTGCCGCTGGACCAGCCGCCGATCGCCTTGCATACCCGCCGCGGCCGGCCGGAGATCGTGAGCGGTGTGCGGATCGGCATCACCAAGGCGGCGGAATTGCCCTGGCGTTACGGGCTGAAGGGCTCACGCTTCCTCAGCAAGCCATTCAGGTCGAACTAAGTCGTCCTCAGCCGGATACGACGTGGCAGACAGCTTCGAGCCTGTTGCCGTCGGGATCACGAAGAAAGGCCGCATAGTAAGACGGATGATAGGCGCGCAGCCCCGGCGGACCATCATCCCGGCCGCCGGCGGCGATGCCATCGCGCCAGAACGCATCGACCTGCGCCCGCGTTGCCGCCTTGAAGCACCAGTGTCGCCCGAAGCTATCCTCGACCGCAGCCCCCCGCCGGATCGAGATGTAAACACGCTCCGGATGATCCGGCCGTGCACGCTCACCATAGCCGAGCCAATCGTCCCGGCGGCCAACCTTCACGACGCCGAGTGCGATCATGATCGCATCATAGAACGGTTCGGCGGCCGCAATGTCCGAGACAGTCCAGGATACGTGATCAAGCATTGAGCTCAGCTCGCGCCCTTCAACCGCTCCAGCGCCTCGAGGATCTTGGTCTTGCGGGCCCGCGCTTCCTCGCGCTTCTCACGCTGCTCGTCCACGACCTCTTCCGGCGCGCGAGCCATGAAATCGGCATTGCCGAGCTTGGCATCGACCCGCTTGATGTCGGCTTCGACCTTGGCCATTTCCTTGTCGAGGCGCGTCTTCTCGGCGGCGAGATCTATCACGCCCTTCAGCGGCAGCGCGGCAACCTCGCCGCGCACCAGCAATTGCACCGCGCCCTGCGGGACCTGATCGGCGAAGGACACGTCCGCCAGGCGCGCCAGCCGTTTGATCACGCCGTCCCAGCGCTGCGCCCGTCCCCGGGCTTCGCTGGACGCATTCACCAGTTGCAGCGGGGTCAGCGTCGCCGGCGGGATGTTCATCTCGGCCCGCACTGAGCGGATCGCCGTGATGAGATCCACCACCCAGCCGATTTCAGCTTCGGCCGCGTCGTCGCGCAGGTGATCCATGGAATCGCCGGATGTCTCGACCGGCAATAGCGGGGTGCCAATATCGGGAAAACCGCTGGCGCTGGCGGCTACCAGAACTGTTTCAACCTCGTCGCGCCTGAGCGGCCATTCGGTCAATGCCAGCAGGCTCGAACGCGTGCCGGTCACCGCCCACAGTTCTTCGGTAATGAACGGCATGAACGGATGCAGCAGCTTCAGAATTTCGTCGCGCGCCCAGGCGACCATGGCCTGGGTCTCGGACTTCGCTTCGCCGTCGGGACCGGTCAGCACCGGCTTCGCCAGTTCGAGATACCAGTCGCAATAGACGTTCCAGACAAAGCGATAGATCGCGCCCGCAGCGTCGTTGAAGCGATAGGCACGGATCGCGTCGGTGACCTCGCGCGCGGCATTGGCGGTTTCGTGCGCGATCCAGCGGTTGAGCGTATCCTTGGCTTTCGAGGGATCGAACTCCGGCGGCAGCGCGCAGCCGTTCATCTCTGCGAAGCGCGAGGCGTTCCAGAGCTTGGTCGCGAAATTGCGATAGCCCTCGACCCGCTGGGTTGCGAGCTTGATGTCGCGGCCTTGCGCCGCCATCGCGGCCAGCGTGAAGCGCAGCGCATCGGCGCCGTAATCGTCGATCAGGTGCAGCGGATCGATGACGTTGCCTTTCGACTTCGACATCTTGGCGCCCTTCTCGTCACGGACGAGCGCATGGATGTAGACCGTCGGAAACGGCACGTCCTTCATGAAGTGCAGGCCCATCATCATCATCCGGGCGACCCAGAAAAAGATGATGTCGAAGCCGGTCACCAGCACGTTGGTCGGATAGTAACGTTCGACATCCTTGCTGTCGTCCGGCCAGCCCAGGGTGGAGAACGGCCACAACGCCGACGAAAACCAGGTGTCGAGCACGTCCTCGTCGCGGGTGATGAAGCCCTCGCGCTTGGCCGGATCGAGCGCCATGTCATGGCCCTGCTCCGGCGTGATCACCTCCTGCTCGGTGTAATATCCCAGTGCCTTGCCGACGGCCTCTTCCTCGGTTTCGGCAACGAACACCTTGCCATCGGGGCCGTACCAGGCCGGGATCTGATGTCCCCACCATAGCTGCCGCGAGATGCACCAGGGCTGGATGTTTTCCATCCATTCGAAATAGGTCTTTTCCCAGTTCTTGGGCACGAACGCGGTCGCGCCCGAACGCACCGCCGCGATCGCGGGCTGCGCCAGCGTCTTGGCGTCGACGTACCACTGGTCAGTCAGGAATGGCTCGATCACCACATTGGAGCGGTCGCCGTGCGGCACCATGTGGGTGTTCGGTTCGATCTTCTCCAGGAAGCCGAAGTCCTCCAGCCGCGCGACAATGGTTTTACGCGCAGCAAAACGATCAACGCCGTGCAGTTCCTCGGCGAACTCCGCGGCGCCTTCCGGCAGCCCGCGCAGGTAATCTTCATTGCCGGTCAGCGACAGGGCGCCTTCCTGGTCGAGCACGCTGATCTGCGGCAGGTTGTGGCGCCGGCCGACCTCGAAATCGTTGAAGTCGTGGGCCGGCGTGATCTTCACCGCGCCACTGCCCTTTTCGGGATCGGAATAATCGTCGGCGACGATCGGAATGCGCCGGCCGACCAGCGGCAGGATCACATGCGTGCCGATGAGATGGCGATAACGCTCGTCATCCGGATGCACCGCGACCGCGGTATCGCCAAGCATCGTCTCGGGCCGCGTGGTGGCGACCACGATGAAGGTCGACGGGTCTTCCGGATTGAAGGTTTTGCCTTGCAGCGGATAACGCAGGTACCAAAGGTGGCCCTTCACCTCGACCTGCTGCACCTCAAGATCGGAGATCGCGGTGAGCAGCTTCGGGTCCCAGTTGACCAGCCGCTTGTCCTTGTAGATCAGGCCCTGGCTGTAGAGCTCGACGAACACCTTCACCACGGCGCGGGACGGCCCCTCATCCATGGTGAAACGTTCGCGTGACCAGTCACAGGACGCACCAAGCCGCTTCAACTGGTTGGTGATGGTGCCACCGGACTCGGCCTTCCACTGCCACACCCGCTCGAGGAACTTCTGCCGACCCATGGCCCGGCGCCCGGGTTCCTGGCGCTCCATCAACTGCCGCTCGACCACCATCTGGGTCGCGATGCCGGCATGGTCGGTGCCGGGCTGCCACAGCACGTCGCGCCCGCGCATCCGCTCGAAGCGGCACAGCACGTCCTGCAGCGTGTTGTTGAGGGCGTGCCCCATGTGCAGCGAGCCCGTGACGTTGGGCGGCGGGATCACGATGGTGAACGGTTCTGCCTCCGTCCGCTCGGGGCGTCCGGCCTTGAACGCGCCGGCATCCTCCCAGGCTCGGGCGATGCGGCTTTCGATCTCGGCGGGCTGATAGGTCTTCTCAATCATGGCAACACAATCATCGATGTTCGGGATGCATGGTCCTGCCGGGAGGTGGCGGGCTCTCGCAATGGCGGCGAGATCCCTTCGAAAGACCGGCCGCTAAAACAGCCTGACTATCGAAAGAACAAGGCAAACAAAAGGTTAGAAGGCGCTACGCACCGCAGCGAACTTCAGGCTGGGGACATTAGAAACCCGCCCGGACGTTGTAAGTCAACGCCGCAAATCGGGTCGCTGCCACCAAATGAAGGGTCCAGCGGAAAGTGCCGGCTCAGCGGCCGCGGGAGACGCGCTCGATTTCGGCCCGGACGATCCGCTCCACCATGTTCGGCAGGTTGTCGTCGAGCCATGATTTCAGCATCGGGCGCAGCATCTCCTTGACGAGGTCTTCCAGGGTGCGGGCGTTGTTGCTGAGAACGGTGTTGGCCAGCGTATTGAACGCAGACTCCACCGAGGTCATGGTGGAGGACGACAGCAGCGGGCGGCTCGGCGCCTCGTCGGCAGCGAACGCTGGCGGATCCATCGCGGGGGTCTGGTAATTTCTCGCCACCGGTCGCGGCTCCGAAAACTCGAGATCATCCTGGGGGTCGACCTGCCGGAACGATGGCGCCGGCGGCGGGCTCGCTGCGGGAGGCGCCTCGGGTATAGCCATCTGTTCCGTCAGTTCGAAGACATCGCTCGCCGGTTCCGGCGCGCGGACCTCGGCCTCGGAGGTGTCGGCGTCGAGGCCAGCCAGCATCGCGTCGATGTCTTCCTGGCTGTTCTTCGCGACGGGTGCGGCGGGCGGCGGAACCGCTGTCTTCGCCGCCGCAGTCTGCACCACAGGTGCCGGTGGGGCGGGCGGCAGCGCGCGTGTCGGCGTCAGCGCCTTCGGCGGCGCACGCGGCGGTTCGACTTTCGGCTCGGCAGCAGCGGCCTGGGTGCCCGCTGGTTTGGTTTCGTCGTCCGCGATGATACGCCTGATCGACGCCAGAATTTCCTCCATCGAGGGCTCTTGCGTCTTTGCCAGTTGCGTCATCGCCGACCCCACATCACCGCGCCCTTGGGCGTTCACTTCGGTGGACCAAACTTTTGCCACGAGAGCCGCGCGCCGAACGCGGCACGAATCGCTTCGTATTCCTTATGGAAGGTATGTCAGGCCAACAATTGATTGCAAGCAAAGGGCCGCTGACGCGGCCCTTTCATCACAGCGTTAGTGCTGAGAATGTTGCGTCAGCGTCCGTCCGGCGTCCGCACGCCGACCCAGCTGTCACGCACCTGCTGGTAATGCACACTCGGATCGTAGATCGCGGTGCCCAGTCGGAGCGTCGTCGGCGACAGGCGGCCAACCGCGCTGAGCACGCTGTAGGATGCCACGACGCGATCGTGCTGCGCCGTGACCAGCGAGTTGCGCGCGTTCACCAGCGCCTGCTGCGCGTTCAGAACGTCGAGCGTGGTACGCTGGCCGACGCGGGCTTCTTCGCGAACACCATTGAGTGCGGTTTCCGACGCCGTCACCTGCGACTGCGCCGAGATCACCTGGGACTTGGTGGCCTGCAGCTGGCCCCAGGCCTGGGCGACGGTGGCCCGCGCCTGGTTGCGCACCTGATCGAGATTCAGCCGCTGCTGCGCCAGCGTCTCTTTGGACTGCCGGATCAGCGAATATTCGCTACCGCCCTGATAGACCGGAACGGTCAGCGTTCCTGACGCCCCCGCCGTAAACGCACGCGGTGAGATCAGTGAGCTCTGGTAGGCCTGCTGCACCGAGCCCTGGAATGTCAGGGTCGGGAACAGCGCGCCCTCGTTGACCTTCACATTGAGAAAGCTGACGTCGATGCCGTACATCGCCGAGGTGACGTTCGGATTTTCGATTAGTCCCTGGTCGATGGCACGGACCAGCGTGGTCGGCAGAAAACGATCGACCGGCCTTGCCGCCGCAAGGTTTTCCGGATCGTTGCCGATGATCTGGCGGAAATTGGCACGGGTGGTGACCAGGGTCGATTCCGCAGCCAGCTGTTGGGTTCGGCCAGCCGCAAGCTGGGCTTCCGACTGCGCCACGTCGGTCCGCGTCACTTCGCCGACGTTGAAGCGATCCTGGGTCTGCTTCAGCGTCTGTTCCAGCACGCGGGTGTTGCTGCGCTGAACTTCGACGATGGCGGCATCGCGCAGGTAGTCCATGTAGATGGTGGCGGCCGACAGCAGCACCGTCTGCTCCAGCACGCGCAATCCTTCGCGCGCCGCTGAGACATTGCTCTCGGCCGAGCGAACGCGGTTCGCGGTCTGCTGGCCGTTGTAGAGGGTTTGCGACACGGTGGCGCCAATGCTGGTCGGCACGGTGGTGCCGACCAGCCCGACTTGCTGCCCTCCGGAAGAGCTCAGCGCGTCGTTATACTGATAACCTGCACTCGCAGTGATCGACGCTCTCGGGCGATAACCGGAGAGAGCTTGCGGCACGTTTTCGTCGGTCACGCGCACCGAGGCGCGCTGTGCATTCAACTGCGGATTGTTTTGGTAGGCGCGAACCAGTGCGGCCTCGATCGTGTCGGCGAGCGCTGGCGTTGCCGCCAGATGGCTGAGCATGAGAGCCGCAACGGCAGCTCCGGTGAGTACTTTCAAACGCTGCATCTCTGCTGATCCATCCATCTCTGACGCCCCTGCTCCTCTCGCCAGAGTATCGGCGCGCCAGAACAGGCCCTGAACTCGTGTCCCCGAGTCTTTCGCGACACAACATAGGCGGGAGTGCGAGGGGGTGAAATCCCCCTTGAGGAAACACTCACCGGAAACTTTGCCGCTGGGGCATCTGGGCCACACTTCTGATTTTAAATGAGAATTGATGGCAGTTTCTTAGAACGTAAATGCCGCTGGACGCTCCATGCCCGGCAGGATCGGGGCGTAGGCATCGAAAAGTGGACGATTTCCAAAGTCCCGTGGCGACCTGGTGACGATTTCCGCCCGCGGCGGCTGAGCGGCGGCAAACACCCCGAGCAGCCGTCCGCCCATCGCGAGCTGCTCGTACAGGCCTTCCGGCGCGATCTGGGTCGCACCGTCGAGAATGATGACGTCATAGGGCGCCTGGGACGGCTCGCCGGCTGCCGCAGGGGCGTTTACGACGCTGACATTGGCCACTCCGAGACCGGCCAGAACCGACTTGGCCTTGTCCGCCAGCGCCGGATCGCTCTCGGTGGCGATGACGTGGGCGGCCAGTTTGGCGACGACCGCAGCGGAATACCCCGACGCACATCCCACCACCAGCACACGGTCCGTGGACGCAATGCTCGCGGCCTGCAGCATTTTCGCAATGACGACCGGCTTGATGAGATACCGCTTCACGCCGGGACCGGTGCTGACCTCGATATCCAGGTCGAGATAGGCCAGCGCCTGCTGCCCATCGGGCACGAAGGCTTCCCGCGGCACCGCCAGCATGGCGTCGATAATGCGCAAATCCGTGACGTCGCTCGGGCGAACCTGTCCATCGACCATCTTCTGCCGCGCGTTGGAAAAGCTTGTCATCGCAGGACGTCCCTATCTGCTTCCGAGATTGCTTATGAGGTTCCCGCTGCGCGGGATCGCGCCATCTTTGAGACAACGGAGGGCAAAACGCAACATGCCCTGCTGCGGTGGCCGCAGCCTGCAAAATCGCCTGCAAATCGGGCTCGCGGACCGCGATCGACGTTGATATAATTCAGCATTTCCTGATTTAGCTTTTTCGCCCCAATCGTTGTTGAAGTTCGTTTTTGAAGGCATTGCAGCGATGTCTGGCATAGCCGCCATCAAGCAGGTCGACGAGCGCGTTGCCGCTGGAATCGTCGCGCTGTTCGCCGTCATCGCCGTTCTGGCGCTGATGTCGGTCTATCGGGTGGAGCCACCTCCGAATGGCGCCCGTGTGATCGCCGACCGCGAGAAGCGCACCTATGCCAGCACCTCCTGCGTCATCTATGGCCGGCTGGAACGCGAACTGATCGCCAATCGTGATGCGGTCGCGGATCCGGCGCAAAGCCTGCAGCTGCTCCCCTATGCGAGCGAAAGCACGATCGGCGAAGTGACCGGCCTCAGCGGCTGGCGGCGCGACGCGGTCTGCAACGACGCGATCGGCTTCGACCAGATCGTCACCGCCTGGAACCGGCTCTTCGACGTCCGCTCGCGCTGGACGGACAACGGGGAATGGCGCTGGTGAAAGCCGAGCCCGATGGCAATAAGACGCTTCTCGCTTTCCTCGGATCATCGAAACTGAAATAAATTGGTCCGAGCAAACTCACGAAGGCGGGCTTCCCGATGCCGGAACTGTCGACCTTGATTGCGTTTATGGGCGCTGTCGCGATCCTGAACCTGACCCCGGGGCCGGACATGATGCTTCTGATCAGCCGCGGTCTCGGGGAAGGATGGAAAGCCTCGTTGTTCACTGCGTTGGGATTTACCCTGGCGGGTGTCGTTCAAATTCCGCTTCTGGCGCTTGGGGTCGCGTCGCTTGTTCAGTCGTCCCCGCTTGCCTTTGACATCCTGCGATATGCCGGCGCTGCGTATTTGACCTGGCGTGGCGTGCAACTCATTCGAACAGCCGGCCGATCCTCGCCGACCATGTTGGTGACAGGGCCGACCTTGCCGGTATTGGCGTTGCGGGACGGGATGGTCTCGAGCCTGACGAATCCAAAGATACTGCTGTTTCTTCTCGCGTTCCTGCCGCAGTTTGTGGATCCGGCACGGGGCTCCGTGACCATTCAGCTGGTTGTTCTTGGGGTCGTGATGAAGGGTGTCGCCCTGGTTATCGCCGGCTCAGTCGCGATGGCGACAGGAATGGTGGGGCGTGCATTGTCGCGCTGGCCGCGCTTCACACTCTGGCAAGAGCGCATAACTGGCGTGGTCCTCATTGGGTTGGGCGTTCGCCTGCTGACCATGGATGGACGCGCAAGGGTCTAGCGGCTCAGTAAGCTAAAACGACACGCCCATGCGCCAGGCGGTGGCCCAGACCACCCTGCACTTCTTGCGGCTGCCTGCGTAAAGCAACTCGAATCGTTTCGGCAAGGCTGCGGCTTTCGCCGCTTCCAGACAGGCCCCGCCCGCGGAATAGTCGACGACCAGGCAGTCGATGGCGGCCGTTCCGGGGTCGATGATGATCTTGCCGGACCGGCTCATCGGCCCGGTCGGTTTCAGACGCGCGAATCTGCGTTGGTGGAACATCGGCGGCTCCGCTGCATATCCAGCCACGGAGCGTCCCATCCGGTTCTTAAGTACCCGTTGAATGTCAGGCTCAAAATGCGCGGTTTTGCCTCGCGCAACTTCACTGCGAGCATCAAAAAAGCTCGCCAACGGCCTGTAATTCATGGGTTTTTGAAAGTGGTGGCTCCTCGGGCCGGATTCGAACCAGCGACCAACCGGTTAACAGCCGGTTGCTCTACCACTGAGCTACCGAGGAACACTGCCGGGCTGGGCCGGCAATGGGGGGCGTATAACAAAGCCCCTGCAGATTGCATAGCGGGAAATTGTCGAAACAAACACCCGTGTGCAGATTAATGGAGGCCACGACCAGAATTGAACTGGTGTACACGGTTTTGCAGACCGTTGCGTAACCACTCCGCCACGTGGCCCCTTGAGGCGACTTGTTACAGGCGAGCAATGGTTTAGGCAACCGCCGACAAACGCTCGTTTTCAATTTCTGACCCCCGCGAACGGCGCTCCTTCCGATGTGCTTTTCGCGTTGGTTTATGGGGGTTAACCGCGACGCCGGCGCCAATCGCGGCGCGGTTTTGGTTTCGGCGCGAGCTCCGGCAGTGTGGTCTGCACGTCGCGATACCTGGTCAACAGCGCCTGGAAGCTCGCCAGCAGTGCCGATTCGGTCTCGGGTCGCTGTTCCAGCCGGCTGATCAGCATGGCGGCCGCCTCGATTGTCGAAAGCCCGTCGCGGCGCGGCTCGCGCCGCAGTTTGCCGTAAAGCGAGGGACGCGCGGGGCCGAGAATCACCCGCCGGCACTTCAGCATCCAGGCATTGCGCCACCACAGCGCCTTAGCCTGGCTCCAGGTGCCGTCCAGCAGCACGACCCCTTCGATCTCTTTGAGGATGCCGCGCTGATGATCTTCCGGCTGCCCCTTGCGATCGATCACCACGATGTCCTGGTCGGTGTCGAGATCGGCGACCTTGGAGGACCCGAGATAAAGCACCGCCCATCGCGCCGGATCGACGGTGCGGCCCAGGATCTTGGACAGGCTCGGCCACGACAGGCCGATCTTCAGCACGGCCTTCTCGAAATGCAGCGCGGTGAGCCGTGCCGTCCCGAGCAGGCGGTCCTGCTCCTGCGGATGCTGCAGGATCACCAGGGAAATCCGGCTCTTGAGCGGGGTCACCGCGTCACAGACGCACAATGGCAGCGGCTTGCCGCAGCGCGGACACTCCGGAATTTCTTCGGGGGCTGCGGTGGCAACGATTTCTGGCTGGTCTGACATCGGCTGCCTATACGCCGCACGGCCTCCCACAGCAACCGACGATCCCGGCGCCCTATTCGGCCGGCGCGACGGCAGCCGCCTCCGGGGCGGATCGTCGGCGCAGCCGGTCGATCAGGAGATAGATCACCGGCGTGGTGTACAGCGTCAGGATCTGCGAGACGATCAGGCCGCCGATGATGGTGATGCCGAGCGGCCGGCGCAGTTCCGTCCCCGGCCCGATCGCCACCACCAGCGGCACCGCCGCCAGCAGCGCCGCCATCGTGGTCATGATGATCGGGCGGAATCGCGCAGTGCAGGCCTCGAAGACCGCATCCGCTGACGACAACCCGCGATGTCGCTCCCCCTCCAGGGCAAAGTCGACGATCATGATGCCGTTCTTCTTGACGATGCCGATCAACAGAATAATGCCGATGAAGGCAATCACCGTGAGCTGGGTGTTGGTCACCAGCAACGCCAGCAATGCGCCGAGTCCTGCTGGCGGCAGGGTCGAAATAATCGTCAGCGGATGGGCCAGGCTCTCATACAGGACCCCAAGCACGATATAGACCGCGATCAATGCGCCGACGATCAACAGCGGCAATCCGGAAACGAGCTTGCGGCTGTCGCCGGCATTGCCGTCGAAGCTGCCGCGAATGCCCTCGGGCATGTGCAGTTCGCCGACGGCGCGCTGGATATTGGCGGTTGCGGTTTCCAAAGGCACGTCCGGCAGCAGATTGAACGACACCGTCGTGGACGGAAACGAGGCCGAGTGACGAACCGCAAGCGGCGCCAGCCCACGATCGGTGTGGACGAGTGCCGAGAGCGGCACCTGGGTGCCGTTGGCACCGGCGACATAGATGCGATTGAGGTCGGAGGGATCGTCCTGGAATTTGGGGTCGGTTTCCAGCACCACCTGGTATTGATTGCGCTGGGTGTAGACGATGGAAATCTGCCGCTGCGAGAACGCGTTGTTCAGCGCGTTGTCGATGCTCTGCACGGTGACGCCGAGACTGGCCGCCGTCTTGCGGTCGATCGAGAGATTAAGCTGCAGTCCGCCAGGATCACTGTCGGAGGAAATGTCGGTGATGCCTTCGACCGTTTCCATCCGCTTGGCGACGATCGGCCCCCATTTCTGCAGCAGACCGAGGTCCGTGCTGATCAGCGTGTATTGATAGTCGGAATCGCTCTGCCGCCCCCCTGACCGAAGATCCTGGGCTGCCACCATGAACAGGCGAATGCCGGGAATTTTTCCCAGCTCGCGCCGCAGGCGGTCGATCACCAATTGTGTCGAGAGATCGCCGCGCTGCTCCACCGATTTCAGGTTGATGAAGATGGTGCCGCGATTGGAACCGCCGCCGCCCCCGCCGCCGGAGCCACCAAGAATCGACCCGATGCCCTCCACGGCAGGATCGGCCATGACGATGTCAGCCACCCGCTCCTGCAATTTGAGCATCGACTGAAACGAAATATCCGGCGACGCCCGCGTCGATCCGAAGATGAAGCCGCTGTCGTCGATCGGAAAATAACCCTTGGGTATCTTGGCATACAGCACCACCGTCAGGGCGATGGTGGCGAAGAACACCAGCACGGTGAGCACCGGAAAGCGCAACACCACATGCAGCGTGCGCTCATAGAACCGCACGGTTCGTGACAATAGCCCTTCGATCAGGCGATCGAACCAGGTCGCGTCGGTCGAGATCGTGCTCTTGATGTAGTGCGCGCAGATCATCGGCGTGATGGTCAAAGACACCAGGGTCGAGACGATGATGGCGAAGGCCAGTGTGAGCGAAAATTCGCGGAGCAACCGGCCAACCAGGCCGCCCATGAAGATCAGCGGCGCAAATGCCGCGATCAGCGACAGGCTGATCGACAGCACCGTGAAACCGATCTGTTTTGCCCCCTCCAGGGCCGCCTGGAACGGGCGCATGCCGTGTTCGAGATTGCGGTACATGTTTTCGATCATGACGATGGCGTCGTCGACCACGAACCCGACAGAAATCGCCAGGGCCATCAGGGACAGGTTATCGATCGAAAATCCGGCTATCCACATGCCGACACAGGTTCCGGCCAGCGCCAACGGCACCGAAATGCCGGCGGCGATGGTCGGCGTCATCCGGCGCAGGAACACGAACACCACGAGCATCACCAGCACGGCGGTCGCGACCAGCGTCCATTCCATATCTTCCACGCTCGCGCGGATCGTGCCGGTTCGGTCGGTCAGAACCGAGATCTCGACGCCAGCCGGGATCCACTGCTTCAGTTCCGGCAGCAGTGCCTTGATGCGATCGACGGTGTCGAGCACATTGGCGTCTCCCTGCTTGGTGATCTGCAGCAGCACGGCCGGCTGCTTGTTGAACCAGGCGACCGAACGGCTGCTGCGCGTGGCGTCAATGATGTTGGCAACATCGGACAGCCGGACGAAGTTGCCGTTCGACGACTTGATCACGATATTTTTGAACTCGGCCGCCGTCCGCATCTGCGGGTTGAGACCCAGGGTCTCGCTCTGGCGGTTGCCGTTGAAGGTTCCGACCGGGCCCAGCGCATTGGCATTGACGATCGCCGTGCGGACATCGTCGGTGGCGATGCCGGCGCTCGCCAGCAGCACCGGATTGAGCTGCACGCGTACCGCCGGCTGATCGGCGCCGCTGACCGTCACCTCGCCGACGCCCGGCACCTGGGCCAGCCGCTGGGCCAGCACCGTATCGGCGACATCGTAGATGGCGCTGGACGACATGGTTTTGGAGGTCAATGCGAGAATATAGACGGGCGACGCAGACGGATTTGCCTTGCGAAAATTCGGCAGCGACGGCAGGTCGGACGGCAGATCCGCCAGCGACGCGTTGATTGCAGCCTGTACGTCGCGCGCGGCCTTGTCGACGTTGCGGCCGATCGCGAATTGAAGCTGAATGCTGGTGGACCCGAGCGAACTGGTCGAAGTGATCTGGTCGATGCCCGCGATCTCGCCAAGTCGCCGCTCCAGCGGCGCCGCCACGGTTGCCGCCATCACCGAGGGATCGGCGCCCGGCCGGGAGGCCGAGACCCTGATCATCGGAAAATCGACATTGGGAAGGCTGGCGACCGGCAGGTTCAGATAAGCCACCACGCCGACCAGAAACAGTCCGATCGCCAGCAGCGTGGTTCCGACCGGCCGGCGAATGAACGGTTCGGAGATCGACATTACTGCACCCCTTCCGTCGCTCCCGCGATCGGCGGCGCCGGCGGTTCGGATGCAGGCGGAACCGCCTTCTCGATACGGCGGTTGATGCGATCGAGCGCGAGATAGATCACCGGCGTCGTGTAGAGTGTCAGCATCTGGCTCAGGATCAAGCCGCCGATGATCGAGATGCCGAGCGGAAAACGAAGCTCCGCCCCTGTCCCGCTCTCGATCGCCAGGGGCAGCGCACCGAACAATGCGGCCAGGGTCGTCATCATGATCGGCCGGAACCGCAGCAGGCAGGCCTGCACGATGGCGTCATAAGACGTCATGCCCTGGTGCCGCTCCGCTTCCAGCGCGAAGTCGATCATCATGATGGCGTTCTTCTTGACGATGCCCATCAGCAGGATGATTCCGATCAGCCCGATCACCGAAAGGTCTTCCCCGCACAGCATCAGAGCCAGGATCGCACCGACACCGGCCGATGGCAGTGTCGAGAGGATGGTGATCGGATGGACATAACTCTCGTACAGTACGCCGAGCACGATATAGATCGTGACCAGCGCCGCCAGGATCAGCCATGGCTGTCCGGCGAGCGAGCGCGAGAATTCGGCGGCATCACCGGAATAAAGCCCGGTCACGATAGCAGGCATTCCGATCCGGGTTTCGGTGTCCTTGACCGCCGCGACCGCATCGCCAAGGGCGGCGCCGGGCGCCAGATTGAAGCTCAACGTCACAGCGGGGAATTGCGCCTGGTGCGAGATCGCCAGCGGCGCCGTGGTCCGCTTCAGGGTTGCGACCGCCGAGATCGGCACCTGGGCGCCCGCGGCGCCCGGCACGTAGAGCTTGGAGAGCACCGACGGATCGCGCTGATCCTGGGGCAACGCCTCCAGCACCACCCGATACTGGTTGGCCTGGCCATAAATCGTCGAGACCTGTCGCTGGGCAAAAGCATCATTGAGCGTGTCGTTGACGGATTGCAGCGACACGCCGAGCTGGCCGGCGCGCTGGCGATCGACGTCGAGCGCCGCCCGCAGGCCGCCTTCCTGCGCTTCCGAGGAGACGTCGCGGAACAGCGGATTGCGCCGCAATTCCTGGACCAGCCGGCTCGACCACATGACGACGTCTTTGGAATCGGTCGCGGTCAGCGTGTACTGATACTGCGACCGGCTCGATCGCGTGCTGATCTGGATGTCCTGCACCGGCTGGAAATAGACCGTCATGCCGGGCACCGAGGCGACCTTCTGCTTCAGCCGCTCGATGACGCCGACGACACCGGTCTTGCGCTCGTCGCGCTGCTTCAGCGTGATGACAATGCTGCCGACATTGGTGGTCGGGTTGACCGAGCCAGCCCCGATCACCGAGACGACACCGATCACATCGCTGTCCGCCTGGATGGTATTGGCGATCTCGGCCTGCCGCCGCTGCATCTCCAGGAACGAGACGTCGGGTCCGGCTTCGGTCACTGCGGTAATGGAAGACGTGTCCTGCAGCGGCAAAAAGCCCTTTGGTGCGACGACATAGAGCGCGAGTGTCGCTGCAATGGTGGCAAACGTCACGACCAAGGTGGCGCGCTGGTGTCGCAGCGCCCAGAGCAGTGTTCGATGATAGAATTCGACGCTGCGGTCGATCCAGCCGCTAATCGTCGCGAGGCCAGGAACCGACATTTCCTCGCCGTGCCGCTTCAACAGCCGCGAGCACATCATCGGCGTCAGCGTCAGCGACACCACGGCCGATGTGACCACGGCGATGGTCAACGTCAGCGCGAACTCGCGGAACATGCGGCCGACCAGCCCCGACATGAACAGCAGTGGGATGAACACCGCAATTAGCGAGACCGTCAGCGAAATCACCGTGAAGCCGATTTCGCGTGCGCCCTTGAGCGAGGCTTCCATCGCACTGTCGCCACCTTCCATGTGGCGCACGATATTCTCGATCATCACGATGGCGTCGTCGACCACGAACCCGGTGCCGATGGTCAGCGCCATCAGCGACAGATTGTCGAGGCTGAAGCCGGCAAACCACATGATGCCAAAACTCGTGATCAGCGACAGCGGCAACGCCACGCCCGCAATAATGGTCGCGCGGATCGAGCGAAGGAACAGCAGCACCACGAGCGTGACCAGAATGACGCTGAGCACCAGCGTGAACTGCACGTCGCGCACCGAGGCGCGGATCGTGACGGTACGGTCACTGACCACCGTCAGCTTGACGCCGGCCGGGATCGCCCGTTGCAGGCGCGGAATTTCTTCCCGGATCTGCTGCACCACGTCGATGACGTTGGCGCCAGGCTGGCGCTGGATGTTGATGACCACCGCCGGCGTGCCCTGGTACCAGCCGCCGGTGCGATCGTTCTCCAGGCCGTCCACGATGGTGGCGACGTCGCCGATGGTGACCGGGGAGTTGTTGCGATAGGCGATAATGATCGGCCTGTAGGCGTCTGCCGCTGCAATCTGGTCATTGGCGGCGATGGTGTAGGCCTGCTGCGCGCCGTCGAGCGAGCCCTTGGGGCCGGAGACGTTGGCGCCGGCGATCGCGGCGCGCAGGTCCTCCATGCCGATGCCGTAGGCGGCCAGCCGCGCCAGATCGGCCTGGATCCGCACCGCCGGTTTCAATCCTCCCAGGATCGACACCCGTCCGACGCCGGTGATTTGGGCCAGTCGCTGCGCCATCATGGAGTCGGCGAGATCGCTCATCACCCGGATCGAAATGGTGTCCGACGTCAGCGCCAGCGTGACCACCGGCGCGTCGGCCGGATTGACCTTCGCATAGGTCGGCGGATACGGCAGGTTCTTCGGCAGGATGCCGGCCGCCGCGTTGATCGCCGCCTGCACGTCCTGGGTGGCGCCGTCGATGTCGCGGTTGAGATCGAACTGCAGGGAGATCTGGCTGACGCCGAACGAACTGGTCGACGTCATGGTCGACAGCGAGGGGATTTGCCCGAGCTGACGTTCCAGCGGCGCCGTGATCAGCGACGCCGCAACATCCGGACTTGCGCCCGGCAATTGCGTGGTCACCTGCACCGTGGGGAAATCGACCTGCGGCAACGCGGAGACCGGCAGCGACCAGTAGCCGAGCGCGCCGCCGATCAGCAGCGCGATCCCCAGCAGCGAGGTGGCGATCGGTCGCCGGATGAATGGTTCGGACACGCTCATCGATAAACGCTCACCAGTGTCCCGAATTCGAAGTTCGTATCACTTCGCACTGCCGCCGGATTTCGCCCCCTGCTCGCTCGCACCCTGCGCCGGCGTGGCGCCGCTCGCGTTGGGGGCGCCCGCCCCTTCGCGATTCTTCCCGCGTCGCTCGCCGCCCCGTTCGCCCTTGCCGCCGCCTTGGCGCCGCCGCGGCGCCAGATCCGGGGTCACAGCCTGCTCGTCGTTCTTGCCGATCACGACCTTGGTGCCATCGGCGAGGTTGGCGAATCCGGTGGTGACCACCTGATCGTCGACCGTCAGGCCCTTGGTGATCACAGCGTCGTTCTCGGTCTGCTGGGTCACAGTCACTGCACGCGCCGTGACAACATTGTCGCTGCCGATCACGTAACTGAAGGTGCCCCCGGGCCCGCGCTGAACCGCCGCGGTCGGCACCACCAGAGCCTGGGTCAGGGTTTCCACCTTGAGCCGGACATTGACGAACTGGCCCGGCCACAGCTGAAGTCTGGCATTGGGAAACTCGGCCTTGAGCTTGACGGTGCCGGTGGTCGGATCGACCTGGTTGTCGATGCTCTGCAGCGTTCCGGTATCGACCACGGTGCGCCCGTCATTGCCGAAGACATCGACGGCGAGTTTGCCCGCGGCCGCCGCGGCATTGACCCGCACGATCTGCTGCTGCGGCAGGCTGAACCAGACGGTGATCGGCTGCAGCTGTGTGATCACCACAAGACCGGTGGTGTCCGAGGCATGGATGATGTTGCCCTGGTCCACCTGACGCAAGCCGGCACGGCCGCTCAGCGGTGCAATGATCTTGGTGTAGCTCAGCGTCGCCTGCGCATTGTCGATGGAGGCCTGGTCCGACCTCACCTGCGCTTCGTATTGCGCCACCAGCGAGCGCTGCGTATCCGCCTGCTGGGTCGAGCCGGCCTTGGAGGCTGCAAGCTGCTGGTAGCGAACGAGGTCGAGACGGGCATTGGCGAGCAGCGCTTCATCCTGCGCCTTCTTCGCCACCGCCTGATCGTAGGTCGCCTGATAAAGCGCGGGATCGATCTCCGCCAGCACGTCGCCGGATTTGACGTCCTGGCCTTCCTTGAAATTGACCGACAACAGCTTGCCGTCGACCTGGGCGCGGACCGTCACGGTGTTCATCGCCTTCACGGTGCCGACGCCGTCGAGATACACCGGCACGTCCTGGATGCGCGGCGTGGCGGCCAGCACCGGCACGGCAGGATCGGGGCGGGTCCGGGTCGCCGCAGCCCGGTTCTGCTCGATATAGGTCCAGGCGATGTAGCCGAGACCGCCGAGGATGAGCAGCGTGATGGCGATCGAAACGGTCCGTCGGCGCGCCCGCGAGGCGACATTGGCAACGCCGTCGCCGGCGGCCTTCGCGGTTTCCTTCAGATCTGGCTTAAAGAGCATCGACCGGCCCTTCCATCCTCGGTGTCCAGCCGCCCCCTAATGCCTGATAGAGGCTGACTATAGCCTGAAAGCGCGCGAGCTGAGCCTGCGCCAGGGTGTCTTCGGCCTGAAATAGCGTCAATTGTGTGTTGAGCAGGGTCACAATATCGATGGTCCCGGCACGCAGCCTTTGCTCCGACAGATCGAAAGCCCGCCGCGACGCCACCTCGACGGCGCGCTGCAGGCGCAACCGCTCGGTGCTCTGCTTGATTGCGACCAGCGCGTTGTCGACATCGGCGAAGGCCGAGACGACGGTTTTGCGATAGGTCTGCAACAATTCGTCCTGCCGCGCCCGCTGCAGGTCGAAGTTGGCCTGGATGCGGCCGCCGTCGAAAATCGGCTGAGTCGCGCTGGCGGCGATGTTGAAGAACACGGCATTCGGCGTGAACAAGGCGGCCAGAGCAGCGCTCTGATAGCCGCCCGAACCGGTGAGCTGAATGCTCGGGAAGAACTGCGCCCGGGCATTGCCGACATTGGCCGTGGCCGACGCCAGATCGGCTTCCTGCCGCCGGATATCCGGCCGCTGGGTCAACAGATCAGACGGCAGACCCGGCGTGACGCGCGGCACAGCGAGCCGGTTGAGCGAGCCGCCGGCCACCTTGAGGCTTTCCGGCGGTCGCGACACCAGCGTCGCCAGCGCATTGACGTTCTGCTGCAGGGTTTGCCGCAGCGGCGGAACGGCAGCCTTCTGGCCGATCAGCACGCTCTCCTGCTGGGCCAGATCGAGATCGGTCCCGGTTCCGGCGTCGAGGCGCTGCTTGATCGCATCATAGATGCGCTGGGCGCTGGCGATGTTGCTGTTGGCGATTCGGATCCGGTCCTGTGACACCAGCACCTGGAAATAGGCATTGGCGACGGCCGCATAGGTGGTGAGCGCCACGGTGTCGCGATCGAAGCGGTTGGCGTTGGCGGTTTCCTCGGCCGCCAGCGTCGCATCGCGATTCTTGCCCCAGAAATCGATCTCGTAGCTCGCGCTGAGCGACGCCGAATACGTGGTGGTGTGGCGGCCGAGGTTTGTGAGACCGCTGGCGCTGGATCCGGAAGATTTGGCGCGGGTGTCCTGCACGCTTCCGCTCAGGGTCGGCAACAGTGCGGCGCCCGCGGTCCGGGCCTGGGCGTCAGCCTGAACGATTCGCGCGGTCGCCGCCGCAATGTCCAGATTGACGGTCTGCGCCTCCTCCATCAGCGTGGTCAGTTCGCGCGAGCCGAATGCACGCCACCAATCCAGCGGCGGCGGGGCGGCAGTATCGTTGCGCCCGGCATACTTGTAGTCCGTGGGGACATCCAGCGCGGGATCGGGCAGATCGGGTTTCAGGATGCATCCCGTGGACATCGCCATCAGCGACAAGGCGATGCCGAGTCGCAGGCCTGCCCCCCGCCGGCGCCGTCCCGCGTGAGATTTTCGCTGATCTGCAGGTTCGCTCACGCGACCACCCCGCCCGGCACGCGACATGGTGGCCCGGCGCGGCGGTCGTCTCGACCGTGGCCGCTGCCAAGCCGGAAGCTGAAAATCGTCGCGAAAGGCATGTTTCTATTTACGTTTCCGGGTGACGTCAGAGCGGCGCATTCTATCCGGCCCAATCACGCTGGGACAGCCATCCGAGAGGTTGTCCAGCACTCAAAGCGATTTTCCCGCACGCTGTGGCTCTTGCTCCCGCTTCAGTGACTTTTGACTGCAACACAAGGCTTTCATGCGGGTCGGCTGTCCGTAAACGCCCTGCTTTCTTAACAAGATTTCATCCAATCTAGAGGTTCTCCGCGCGCCGCCCGGGCGGGTTTCCGAATGTTCCCGCGCCGGACGCGGTGGCTGAAACTCTAATCATCCCAATCTCGTACCTCGATCAGTGTTCATCTTCGGGGGCAGTTGATGCGAATCGCGGTGGTTGGAACGGGGATTGCGGGCAGTGCCGCGGCATGGGCGCTGTCCCGGCGCTATGCGGTGACGGTGTATGACCGCGAACTCCGTCCCGGCGGACACAGCCATACGGTCACGATCGATTACGACGGCACGCCGATCGCAGTCGATGTCGGCTTCATTGTCTACAACGAACTCAATTACCCGGACCTTGCAGCGCTGTTCACCGAGCTTGGTGTCGAGACGGTGGAAAGCTGCATGAGTTTTGCGGTCACCGCGGACGGCGGGCGCTTCGAATGGAAAGGCGGCGGCGAAACCTGGGCTGAGACCGCCAAGGGCCTTTTCGTTCAGCCGCGCAATCTGTTGTCGCCGTCCTATCTCGGCATGCTGCGCGATATCCTGAGATTCAATGACGTCAGCGTGGCGGATCATGCCGCCGGCCGCCTCGCCGGGCTGACGCTGGGCGATTATTTCAGGCAGCGCCGCTTTGCGCCGCGGTTGCTGACGGATTACCTCGCCCCGATGGGCGCGGCGATCTGGTCCGCGCCGGCCGACCGGATGCTGGACTTTCCGGCCGAGAACTTCGTCACGTTCTTCGACAATCACCGGCTGCTGCAGTACGACCGCCCAGTGTGGCGAACGGTCAAAGGCGGCAGCCATCGTTATGTGGACAAACTGACCGCCACCTTCCGCGACCGTCTGCGGCTGGGATGCGCGGTCACCGCCATCGAACGCAAGCCATCCGGCGTCCTGATCCATGACAGCCATGGCGGTCAGGAGAGCTACGATCACGTCGTGATCGCCGCGCACAGTGACCAGGCGCTCGCCATGCTGACCGATGCCGACACCGGCGAGCGCGGCGTCCTCGGGGATATTCGTTACGCGCCGAATGCTGTCTTCTTGCATCGCGATCCGAGGCTGATGCCGAAACGCAGAGGCGCGTGGGCCTCCTGGAATTTCCTGCGCTGGGCGCGGGACGGCCAGGCCTTGAACGATGTCGCTGTCACCTACTGGATGAACCGGTTGCAGGGCATCGATGACGACAAGCCGCTGTTCGTCAGCCTGAACCCGCCGTTCGAGCCGGACCCGGCCCTGACGTTCGGCCGCTATCTCTGCGACCATCCGCAGTTCGACGCCAAGGCGTTTGCCGCCCAGAAGCGCCTGAGCACGATCCAGGGCCGGCGGCATACATGGTTTTGCGGCGCCTGGACCGGATACGGCTTTCACGAGGATGGATTGCGCTCGGCGCTGGCGGTTGCGGATGCACTCGGCGCCACCGTCCCGTGGCGGAGCATTGAGCCTGTCGCCGCGAGCATACTAGCCGAAGCGGCGGAGTAGCGCATGGATCGATTACGCGGCAGCGGTTTCGACCACCACACGGCGCCGCCACCGGCCGCCGACCTGTATGTCGGCAAGGTGATGCACGCCCGGCTCAAGCCGATGGGGCACCGCTTCAACTATCGCGTCATGAGCCTCTTGATCGACCTGGATCGCCTTGGGGACGCCGATCGGCAGTCACCCCTGTTCGGGGTCAACCGCGCGGCGCTCTACAGTTTCCATGAGGCTGATCACGGCGATCGCGACGGCTCGTCATTGCGCCAGTACGTACAACGCTGCGCCCGCGACCAAGGTATCGATCTCACCGGCGGCCGCGTGCTGTTGCTGTGTTATCCGCGGTTGCTCGGCTACACCTTCAATCCGCTCTCGGTTTACTTCTGCTCGCAGGCAGACAGCCGGCTGGCCCTGATGATCTATGAGGTGCGCAACACCTTTGGCGACATCCATGCCTACGCCCTGCCGGTCGATCCGGAAAACCAAAGCGCAGCGGGTCTGCGGCAGCAGCAGGACAAGCAGTTCTACGTCTCGCCCTTTGTCGGCATGGCCATGCGATATTATTTCCGGGTGGCGCCGCCGTCCGACACCGTGAAGTTGCGGATTCTGGAAACCGACCACGAGGGCCCCCTGCTCGCCGCCACGTTTCATGGCAACCGGCGCCCCCTGACGACTCGCGCCTTGCTGCGGTCCGTGGTGTCGCTACCGTTTGTCACGTTCAAAATCATTGCGGCCATTCACTGGGAGGCCTTGCGTCTTTGGATCAAAGGCGCGAGGTTTGTTCCCCGAGAGCCGGCGGCGGATGGGTCTGGGACAGCCCGCTCTGCAACGCGTGAGCGTGATGACGCGATGAAGATGGATTCCAAGAAATTGGAGAGCCATTGGAAAACCCTGGACCCAGAGCCATACTGAATTGATGGATCTGCGGAATGCCCGAGCCGATCGTTCTCACGCCTGACAACATCGCCAAAACACTTCCGGACCTTCCCCGGCTGACCCGGCTGGCCTTCGGATTCGCGTCGCGGCTGCGGCGCGGGACGCTCGATGTCACCCTGCCTGACGGCCGTCAGGTCCGCTTCGGCGGCATGGAGCCGGGACCAGCGGCGGCGATGACCATCTACGATTACGCTTTCGCCTGGCGGCTGCTCAATGGCGGCGATATCGGCATCGCCGAAGCTTATCTGCGGCGCGAGTGGGACACGCCGGACCTGACGCAGTTTCTCTACATCTTCTGCGTCAACCACGACCTGATCCAGGCGATGCTCGGCAACAAGCCGCTGATGCGTTTTGTGCAGGCGATCCGCCACTGGTTCAACCGCAACACTCCGACCCAGTCGCGCCGCAACATCCACGCCCACTACGATATCGGCAACTCGTTCTATTCGGCGTGGCTCGACCCCAGCATGACCTACTCCTCGGCGCTGTTCGAGGATGGCGCCAACGACCTGACGGCGGCGCAGCACAACAAATACCGCCGGCTCGCCGAAGCCATCGACCTGAAGCCGGACCAGCGCGTGCTCGAAATCGGTTGCGGCTGGGGCGGCTTTGCCGAATATGCCGCAAAGAATTTCGGCGCCCGCGTGGTCGGTCTCACCATCAGCCGGGAGCAATTCGATTTCGCCAGCCAACGCATCCAGAATGCAGGCCTGAACGACCGGGTCGAGATCCGCTTCCAGGATTACCGCGACGAGCGCAGCCAGTACGAGCGCATCGCATCGATCGAGATGATCGAGGCGGTCGGCGAGCAATTCTGGCCGCGGTATTTTTCACAGCTGCGCGACCGGCTGCTGCCCGGCGGCCTTGCCGGCATCCAGGCCATCACCATCCAGGATCGCTTTTTCGAGACCTACCGGCGCGAAGTCGATTTCATCCAGCGGTATGTTTTCCCCGGCGGCATGCTGCCCTCGCCAAGGGTGCTGACATCGCTCGGCGAGCGGTTTGGTATTCCCGTTATCCGTGAGCGGATTTTTGGAGAAGATTATGCCCGCACACTGGCGACATGGCGGGATAATTTTCGCACCGCATGGCCGACCCTGACGCCGCTCGGATTCGATGAGCGATTCCGGCGGCTCTGGGAGTATTATCTCGCTTATTGCGAGGCCGGATTCCTGTCTGGAAATATCGACGTCCGCCAGGTCGTTTTCGCGAAAACCACCTGACGATCTGCCATGCCCCGGTGGTCCGGCGAGGCGGTTTCCTCTTCGTCGCAAATGCTTTAGGGTCAAAATCTGAATCGACCCCGCAAGTATTCAAGGCCCGCGTCTCATCATGACCATCTATCACGATGTCGTCGAAGCGATCGGCAACACGCCGCTCATCAAGCTGAAGCATGCGTCGGAAGCGACCGGATGCACCATTCTCGGCAAGGCCGAGTTCATGAATCCGGGCCAGTCCGTGAAGGACCGCGCCGGCAAACAGATGATCCTCGAGGCGGAGAAACGCGGTGACCTGAAGCCAGGCGGTTTGGTGCTGGAAGGCACCGCCGGCAACACCGGCATCGGGCTTGCGGTGGTCGCCAGCGCACGCGGCTATCGGACCCTGATCGTGATCCCGGAAACCCAGAGCCAGGAAAAGAAGGATACGCTGCGGCTCTGCGGCGCGGAGCTCGTCGAAGTGCCGGCCCTGCCCTACAGCAACCCGAACAATTACCAGCATGTCGCCAAGCGTCTGGCCGATCAGCTGCGCAAGACCGAGCCGAACGGCGTGCTGTTCGCCGATCAGTGGAACAACCTGGACAATCCGAAGGCCCATTACGTCTCGACCGGACCCGAGATCTGGGAGCAGACCGGCGGCAAGATCGACGGCTTCATCTGCTCGATCGGCACCGGCGGCACGCTGGCGGGCACCAGCGCTTATCTCCGCGAGAAGAAGAAGGACATTATCATCGGTGTCGCCGACCCCCGCGGGGCCGGCATGTACGAGCTGTTCAAGAACGGCCAGGCCAAGGCGACGCCGGGCGATTCGATCACCGAAGGCATCGGGCTCGGACGAATGACGCCGGTGATCAAGGACGCCCAGGTCGACGAGGCCTATCTCATTCCGGACGAGGAAGCCGTGCCGGTGATCTTTGATCTGCTGGAGCACGAAGGTCTGTGCCTCGGCGGCTCGACCGGCATCAATGTCGCCGGCGCGATCCGGCTCGCCAAGCAGCTGGGACCGGGCCACACCATCGTAACCATCCTCTGCGATTCCGGCACGCGCTATCAGTCCAAGCTGTTCAATCCGGCCTTCATGCGTTCGAAGAATCTGCCGGTGCCGGGCTGGCTGGAGAAGCGCAGCAATTTGAGCGTGCCCTTCGAATAACCGTAGCTCTTCCCGTCCGGCTTTTCTGCTTCGCAGTGATCAGCGCAGGATCTGGCTGAGGAACAGCTTGGTCCGTGCATGCTGCGGATTGGCGAAGAAATTCTGCGGCGTATTGCTTTCGATGATCTGCCCCGCATCCATGAACACGATGCGGCTGGCGACTTCCTTGGCGAATCCCATTTCGTGGGTCACCACCAGCATGGTCATGCCTTCCTTGGCGAGATCGACCATGGTGTCGAGCACCTCCTTGACCATCTCCGGATCGAGCGCCGAGGTCGGCTCGTCGAACAGCATGACCTTTGGATTCATGGTCAGCGCGCGGGCGATGGCGACGCGCTGCTGCTGACCGCCGGAGAGCTGTCCCGGATATTTGTCGGCCTTGTCGGGGATGCGGACACGCTCGAGAAACTTCATCGCGGTGGCTTCCGCATCCTTTTTCGGGATGTTGCGGACCCAGATCGGCGCCAGCGTGCAGTTCTCAAGCACCGACAGATGCGGGAACAGATTGAAGCTCTGGAACACCATGCCAACGTCGCGCCGCACCTCGTCGACCCGGCGCAGGTTCGGGCCGAGCTCGATATTGTCCACGACAATGCGGCCTTCCTGGAATTCCTCCAGCGCATTGATGCAGCGAATGAGGGTCGATTTGCCCGAGCCCGACGGGCCGCAGATCACGATGCGTTCGCCGCGGCCGACCTCGAGGCTGATATCCCGCAGCACGTGGAACTCGCCATACCATTTGTTGAGCTGTCCGACGGTGACGATGGTTTCTGCGGTCATGACGCTCTCTTCTCAGTGGCGGCGATGGGCATTCAGGCGGTGCTCGACAAACAGCGAGTACCGCGACATGCCGAAACAGAAGATGAAATAGATGATGCCGGCGAAGGCGAAACCGGTGAACAGCGTCGACGGCGTCGCCCACACGGGATCGGCGAACGCCGCCCGCAGCGAGCCCAGCAGATCGAAGATCGCGACGATCAGCACCAGCGTGGTGTCCTTGAACAGCGCAATGAAGCTGTTGACCAGTCCCGGAATGACGTGCCGCAGCGCCTGCGGCATCACCACAAGCGAAGTGGTTTTCCAGTAGGACAATCCCAGCGCACTGGCCGCCTCGGCCTGGCCGCGCGGGATCGCCGCAAGGCCGCCGCGCACGACTTCGGCGTTATAGGCGCCGGAGAACAGCGCGATGCCGATCAGCACGCGCAGCAGTCCATCGATGGTGAAATTGCCCGGCAGGAACAGCGGCAGCATATAGGTCGCGAAGAATAGCACCGTGATCAGAGGCACGCCGCGCCAGAACTCGATAAAGGCGATGGAGAAGATCCGGACCAGCGGAATGGTCGCGCGGCGCCCGAGCGCCAGCGCGATGCCGATCGGCATCGAGGCAACGATGCCGGTCACGGAAACGATGAGTGTGACCAGCAGGCCGCCGTACAGCCGGCTGTCGACGATCGGCAGGCCGCCGCGGTCGAGCCCCATCACCGCAATCACCAGCGCAATGCCGGCAAAGGTCACAAGGCTGATAATCAGCGAACGCCAACCGGTCCGCAGGCCACCATTGAGAAAGAACAGCAGCAGCGACACCACAATCGCCGTCAATGCCACGTCGGCCCAGACCGCTTTGCCCGAGGCTTGAATCCAGTCGCGCAGCCAGCCGAGTGGCGCGATCGGGATGGCCAGTGCGCTGCCGAGCAGGGCCAGCGTTTTTCCGAGTAAAACCGGAAGCCATCCGATAACGCCCCTGGCTTCGCCGAGCTCGGCAAGCTTGCGGCCGGCGTCCACGATGCTGTTGGCCAATGCCAGCGCGGCGTCCGCGGTCCAGGTCAAACCGAAGCCGCGGATGCCACCGCCGTGCAGCAGGAAATAGGCCACCAGCGGAAACGCCAGGAAGAACAGTCCGGCGTTCGCCGTCTTGCCGGGAATGCGCGGGATCAGGAGCGGAATCAGCAGCATGATGGCCAGGGCAAAGATCACATTGACCCGCCAGCGCTCGGCCTCCGGATAGAAGCCGTAGATGAACTGGATGAACTTGGCCTGGACGAAAGGCCAGCAGGCCCCGACCGTGCGCCCGACGTTTTCGGCGAGGCAGGCCGAGCGATCGTTGCCCTGCCAGACCGCGTCCACCACCAGGAACTTGATCGTGGGCACCACCGTGAACCACAGCAGCAGCGCGCAGACGATGGTCAAGAGCGCATTGGACGGCGTATTGAACAACCGCGTTCGCAGGAAGCCGACAAAGCCCGTCGTCACCACCGGCGCGGGCCGCTGCGGCACCAGATCCTGACGAACGAAGGAGGTTGCGAGCTGATCGGTCATGTCGCGCCGAGGTTCCGGTTGATGCGCCAGCCGTAGTAGCTCATCACGGCGCTGGTCACGAGCGAGATCAGGAGATAGACGCCCATGGTGATGGCGATGATCTCGATGGCCTGGCCGGTCTGGCTCAGCGTCGTGCCGGCGAACACCGAAAACAGGTCGGGATAACCGATGGCGACCGCGAGCGACGAGTTCTTGGTCAGGTTGAGATACTGATTGGTGAGCGGCGGCAGGATCACCCGCATCGCCTGCGGCACCACGATCAGCCGCAACACCGTGCCGCGCGACAAGCCCAGGGACGAGCCCGCCTCCATCTGCCCTTTGTTGACGGACTGCACGCCGGCCCGGACGATCTCGGCAATGAAGGCGGCCGTGTAGGTCGACAACGCCAGCGTCAACGCAATGAACTCGGGGATAATCCGCGAGCCGCCCGCGAAATTGAAGCCCCGCAACGCTGGGATTTCAAAGGTGACGGGCGCGCCCAGTACCAGGCACACGATCAGCGGCAGTCCGATCAGCAGTCCCAGCCCATAAGGCCAGATTTTCAACATCCGGCCGTGGTCGAACAACTGGCGGCGGGCATAGGAGCGCAGCAGCAGCGAGGCGACGATGGCAATGACGATCGCGATGACGAACGGCCCGAAGCTGGCCTGTTCGATCGGTTTCGGAATCACGAAGCCGCGATTGCTCAGGAAGAACTTGTCGAACAGCGAAATGCTTTGACGCGGATTCGGCAGTGTCGCCAGCACCGCCAGATACCAGAACAAAATCTGGAACAAGAGCGGCAGATTGCGCACCAGTTCGACATAGCCGCCGGAGAGCCGTGACAGCAGCCAGTTCGGCGACAGCCGCCCCAGCCCGACGAGAAAGCCGAAGATCGTCGCAAAGATAATTCCGATGACCGACACGATCAGCGTGTTCAGCAACCCGACCACGAACACCCGCGCGTAGGTGTTGGACTCCGAATAGGGTATCAGCGCCTGGCTGACGGCGAATCCGGCTGTGTTGTCAAGGAAGCCAAAGCCGGAGGCAACGCGCTGCGCCTGCAGGTTGGCGCGCGCGTTGGCCACGATTTCATAACCGATCCAGACCAGCAGCGCGACAAAAGCGATCTGCAGTACGAGCCCGCTCCAGCCGGCGCGGCCACCGACCGCGCGCCTGAGCTTGGGCCAGAACAGCGACGGCGGCGGCCGGGACTCGATCGACATGGCGCGACCTCGGCGCGGGTCTTAGCGGATCGGCGGCGCGTACTGGATGCCACCCTGATTCCAGAGCTTGTTGAGACCGCGCGCGATCTGCAGCTTGGAACCGGCGCCGACGTTGCGGTCGAACGTTTCACCATAATTGCCGACGGCCTTGATGATCCGGCTGACCCAATCCTTGGTCAGGCCGAGGGTTTCGCCGAGATTGCCGTCGGTGCCGAACACGCGCTTCAGTTCGGGCTTGTCCGACTTAGCCATCTCATCGACGTTCTTCTGGGTGATGCCGAGCTCTTCCGCATTCACCATGGCGAACAGCGTCCACTTGACGATATCGAACCACTGATCGTCACCATGGCGCACCACCGGACCGAGCGGCTCCTTGGAGATGACCTCGGGCAGCACACCGTGGTCGGCCGGATTGGCGACCTTGAGCCGTTCAGCGTAAAGCTGGGAGACATCGGAGGTGAACACATCGCAGCGGCCAGCCTCATAGGCCTTCACGGTTTCGTCCGCGGTGCCGAATGCGATGATCTCATACTTCATGTTGTTGGCTTTGAAATAGTCCGCCACGTTCTGCTCGTTGGTGGTGCCGGTCTGCACGCAGACCGAGGCGCTGTTCAGTTCCAGCGCCGAGTTCACCTTCAGCGACTTGCGGACCAGGAAGCCCTGGCCGTCGTAATAAGTGACGCCGGTGTAGTTCAGGCCTAGCGAGGTGTCGCGCGACAGCGTCCATGTCGAGTTGCGCGACAGCACGTCGATTTCACCGGACTGCAGCGCCGTGAAGCGGTCCTTGGCGGACAGCGGCACGAATTTCACCTTGGTCGGGTCGTTGAACACGGCGGCCGCGATGGCGCGGCACACGTCGACGTCGAGACCGGTCCAGTTGCCCTTGTCGTCGGGCGAGGAGAAGCCCGGCAGCCCCTGGCTGACGCCGCACGACAGGATGCCACGATCCTTGACCGTCTTGAGCGTTTGAGCGTTCGCAGCCTGGGTCGATGCTCCGGCAATCAGGACCATGGCGGAGAGAATGGCGAGGCGTTTCATGGCAAGACCTTTCACAAACATTGCAGCAACGCAAAACGGCGCCTCGCCCGCACCAAAGGGCAAAGATGGCCCCAAGTGCATTGCGAGACGGATAAACCTTTGCCGCGCATAACAGAACGGCGGCCGTGACAGGTCAAGGGGTTGACGGTCACCTTCCCCCGTCCTCTTATCGGATGAACGCGTCCCGGCCGCTCCGGCCGGACGCCAGGCGCAGGGCAAAGCTCGGTTATCGTCTGGAATTCTCTTGATCGTCTGGGACTCATGGCCGCTTCCGAAAAACACCCGTTCGCCCCCGAGACCGCTCTGGTCACCTCCGGCCGTGACACTGTGGCGCAGAAGGGCTTCATCAACCCGCCGACCCAGCGCGGATCGACGGTGCTCTACCCGACCGCCGACGACCTGCTGCACCATCGGAGCGACTATCAATACGGCCGCCACGGCACACCGACCACCAGAGCGCTGCAGGATGCCCTGCGGGTGCTGGAGGGACCTCAGTGCGCTGGCGTCGGCCTTGCGCCGTCGGGGCTTTCAGCAGTTTCAACCGCCCTGCTCGCGGTCCTCAGGAGCGGCGACCACCTGCTGGTCTGCGACAGCATCTACCGCCCGACCCGCAGTTTTTGCGACGGTCTGCTGACACGCTATGGCATCGAAACCAGCTATTTCAATCCCCTGATCGGCGAGCGGATTGCGGACCTGTTCCGGCCGAACACCCGCGCCGTGATGGTCGAGGCGCCGGGATCGCAGTCGTTCGAGATGGCCGACATCCCGGCCATCGCAGCGGTCGCGCACGCCCGCGGCGCACTGGTGATCGATGACAACACCTGGGCCACGCCCTTGTTTCACCGTTCGCTCGACCAGGGTGTCGACATCAGCATCCAGGCGGCGACCAAATACATCGGCGGCCATTCCGACATCATGTTCGGAACGATCTCGGCCAACACCCGGGCGTGGCCGCTCATTGCCGAGGGCATCCGGCTGCTCGGGATCTGTGCCGGGCCCGATGACGTCTTTCTGGCGCTGCGCGGGTTGCGCACGCTGGCGGTGCGGCTGGCGCATCATCAGCGCTCCGCGCTGGAGATGGCCAACTGGCTCGGCGGACATGCGGAGGTCGCGCGCGTGCTTTACCCGGCGCTGGAGAGTGATCCCGGCCACGCGATCTGGAAGCGGGACTTCACCGGCGCCAGCGGGCTGTTCAGCATCGTGCTGAAGCCCGTGCCGCAACAAGCTGTTCATGCCTTCCTCGACGAACTGAAACTGTTCGGCATGGGCTTTTCCTGGGGCGGCTTCGAGAGCCTGGTGATTCCGTTCGACTGCTCGACCTATCGGACCGCGACCACATGGGCACCGGGTGGACCGACGCTGCGTCTTCAGATCGGCCTCGAAGCAGTCGACGATCTCAAGGCCGATCTCGATCGAGGGTTCGCCGCACTCAAGGCGGCGATCTGACGGCACAGGCCTGGCCCAGGAAAACGCGGCTCAAACGCGGTTCAACGGTAGCAATTCGCACACAAAATCCCATATCGACAGAACGGCTCGGTCGCTCCTGTCGATATCCGTTTTCCGCAACAACGGGCATTTTCGCAACAATTTGTGCTCCGATCGGCTGAAAAATAGCCAACACCCGCGCCGGATGCGCGTTAGCCTCGCATCACGACTCTCGGATGGAGGATCATGGGAACCATCGTTCTGCTCGATCTCATGGGCGCGGTCGCGCTGCTGCTGTGGGGACTGCATATGGTCCGCACCGGCATTTTGCGCGCGTTCGGTCCTGACCTCCGTGCCGGCCTGTCGAAGACGCTCGGCAACCGCGTCACGGCGTTCGCCGCCGGGCTCGGCTTCACCGCACTGCTCCAGAGCAGCACCGCGACGGCGCTGATCACCACCTCGTTCACGGCCGAAGGCCTGGTTGCGCTGACGCCTGCGCTGGCCATCATGCTCGGCGCCAATGTCGGCACCACGCTGATCGTGCAGGTGCTGTCGTTCAACATTTCCCAGGTGGCGCCGATCCTGTTCATCATCGGCCTGGTCGCCTTCCGCAGCGGCCCGCGCAGCCGCATCAAGGACATGGGGCGGGTTGCGATCGGCCTTGGGCTGATGCTGCTGTCGCTGCACATTCTGCTAGATACCCTGGCGCCCGCCGAAAACGCCCCGAGCGTGCGGGTGCTGATGAATGCGATCACCGGCGATCCGGTGCTGTGTGTCGTGATCGCGGCCGCGGTGACCTGGGCCGCGCATTCCAGCGTCGCCACCATCCTGCTGATCATGTCGCTGGCCTATTCCCAGTTCGTGACGCCCTACGCGGCCATCGCGCTGGTGCTGGGCGCCAATCTCGGCAGCGCGATCAATCCGCTGGTCGAAGGCGCGCGCCGCGACAATCCGGAAAGCTACCGGCTGCCGGTGGGGAATCTGCTCAACCGGCTGGTGGGCGTGGCGCTGGTGCTGCCGTTCCTGCATCCGTTGAGCCAGCTCGCGGCGCAATGGCAGCCCGACATGGCCAAGCTCACGGCCCAGTTCCATGTCGTCTTCAATGTCGCGACCGCGCTGGCGTTCATCGGCCTGCTCGATCCGATCGCTGCACTGCTGGTCAAGCTGTTTCCCGAACGCCAGCTCGCGACCGATCCATCAAAGCCGCGTTATCTCGACGAGAGCGCCCTGGAAACCCCATCGCTGGCACTGACCGACGCCGCACGGGAAACGCTGCGCATGGGCGACACGGTCGAGGTCATGCTGCAACAGGTGATGACGGCCCTCCTGAGCAACGACCGCGCGCTGGCCGCGCAGGTCTCGCGCATGGACAACACCGTCGACCGGCTGGACGAGGCGATCAAACTCTATCTCACCAAACTCACCCGCGGCAGCCTGGACGAGCACGAGGGCCGCCGCGCCATGGAGATCATTTCGTTCGCCATCAACCTGGAACACGTCGGCGACATCATCGACAAGAATCTCAGCGAACTCGCCGGCAAGAAAACCAAGCGCCGGCTGCAGTTCTCGCCGGAAGGCGCGGCTGAACTCGCCGCCTTCCACAAGCGGGTTCTGGACGGCCTGCGCGCGTCGTTCGGGGTGTTCATGTCCGGCGACGTGAACGAAGCACGGCGGCTGCTCGCCGACAAGGCCGAGCTCAAGGCCATTGAACTCGCCGCCACCGAACGCCATCTCGACCGGTTGCGGGAGGGACGCGCGGAGACCATCGAGACTACGTCGCTGCATCTGGACGTGCTGCGCGATCTCAAGCGCATTCACTCGCACATCAGCGCCGCCGCCTATCCCGTTCTCGAAGCCGCGGGTGAACTGCCGCCGCTGGAGGCCACGGAGCACGAAAGCCTGCCGCTGCATTCCAGCGCACGGCCGGCCACCTGACGAAGACGCCTTGCAGGCGCCTGGAGCGCTACTCGCTGGCCGAGGTCTGGCGGCCGTAGATCGCGATGAAATAGATGTTGCGGACATAGACCAGCAGGCCAAGCGCCTGTCCTGCAATGAACACAGGATCGCGACGGTACAGCGCGTAGACCAGCAGCAGCAAGCCGCCGCCGACCGAGAAAAACCAGAACGCGGCCGGCACCACGCTCTTGCGGGCACGCTCGGAGGCAATCCACTGCACCACAAAGCGCATGGTGAACAGGCCCTGTGCCACGAAGCCGAGGATCACCCAGCCGTCGAAATTCATCACGAAGACATCGTGCAGGTAGGCGCCGAGTTTGGCGAAAAGATCAGCCGACATTGGAGTTCACCTCGGACTTTACCTCAGTTGCGACCGGCGACGACTTCTTGCGGCGGATCAGCCACCACACCCCGGCAAGATCCATGATCCCGATCCAGAGCCGATCGAAGAAACCATAATTCGAGACGCCGGCATGGCGCGGGCGATCGATCACGTCGACATAGGCGATCTCGAACCCTTCACGCCGCACCAGCGCCGGCAGGAATCGATGCAGCCCGTCGAAATATGGCAGCGACAGGAACACCTCCCGGCGAAACGCCTTCAGGCCGCAGCCAGTGTCGCGGGTGCCGTCGCGCAGCACGACACTGCGCACGCCGTTGGCGACGCGCGACTGGAATTTCTTGAAGCCGGTGTCCTTGCGGCCGACGCGCTGGCCGGCGACCAGACCGACGCGGTCGCCGCCGCGCTCGAGGGTCGCAACCAGGTCGCGCAGAAAGATCGGATTGTTCTGTCCGTCGCCGTCGAGGGTCGCCACGATGGCGCCGCGGGCAAAACGGACGCCGGTCCGCACCGCGGCCGACTGACCGGACGAGCGCGCGTGGCGGACCTGACGCAACTCGGGGTGGATGGCCATCAGGTTCGCCAACCGATCGGCTGTCACATCGGTCGAGCCGTCATTGACGTAGACGATCTCATAGACCCAGCGCCCGTCCAGCGCGGCCACGATCTCCGCCACCAGCGGCGCGACATTATCCGCCTCGTTGCGCACCGGCACGACGATGGACACGGCAGGAACCGGCGCGCCGGAATCGGAAGACATGGTGTTCGTTCGTTCCATCAATCCGCCATCGCGGGTCTGCTGCGTCTCGCAAGCCCAGCGGCGTTCTCGTGTCGAAAAAGTACAGTGTTTTCAAACATGCCGCTGGGAGCATGCCGATCGCCCTTGCTCCCGATGGGATCGGTCGCAGGACGTTCGCGACCGCTTCTTATGAGGCCCGGGGCCCGGCGGCAACCCCCTTCAGGGTGGCCCAGGACGGCCCCGGAAGCGACACGATCCTGCCGTCGTCATGAATGGCGAACCCGAGCCGCCGCGAAGCAAACCATTGCCGGACGAACATCGCGCCGATCACCCCCACCAGCCCGCCAGCCACCACGTCGCTCGGATGATGGGCCAGCAACACCAGGCGGCTCACAAGAATCGCGATGGCGTAGACGGCCATGACATAGCGTGTCCGCGGCCAGACCACCGCGATAGCGAACGCCAGCGCGCAGGCGGTGATGGCATGGGCCGACGGCAAGCTGGCGTACGCCCCTTGCCATGCGAAGAGCTGATAGTTGAAGGCGTTCGCGGAGCCACCGACAAAGGGACGGCCGCGGCCGATGATGCCCTTGAGGACTTCTCCCGCCGCATTAGGTACGACAACGGCAAGGAAGATGAAGGCAAGACGAATCTCCAGCGCTGCAAACGACACGCGCCGTGCGCCGTGCAGCATCGGCGTCACCACCACGACCAGCAGCAACAGCAGCCCCACGGCCCAGATCACATATTCGTCCTTGCCGAAGTCGGTCAGGATGCGGACCGGCCACAGGCTCGCCGTGCCGCGCGCCGGCATGGCGCTGATGGTGGGCACATCGACCGCAAGCATGAGAACGATGATGGCGGCCGCGCAGCCCGCGACAAGCCAGGTCCAGTGCCACGCAAGGCGCCGCCGCGCGATCGCCCGGCGCGAATGCGACGGGGTGCGCACCAGCTGGGCCAGCGAGGTGCCTGCGGATGTTGCAAGCCGACCGAAATAGCCCGTGCCTGCGACGGGGGCGGTCATCTCACTGCGTTCCTTCGGAACGGAACACGGCGACCGAAATCTGGCGGCCCTGCGAGAAATTATAGCCCTCGATGCGGGTCGCCACGTTGTAGCGCAGGCCGATGGCCTCGGCGCGCTGCGCAAACGCCCGCTCCTGCCGCGACTCAATCAGCGCGAACCGGCAGCTGCCATGGCCAAGAAAATCGGCCGCGCCGGATCCGTCAGTGAGCAGTGTCGAGGTGCCGGTCATGAACACCAGGCTCGGCTCGTGATAGCCGGCCGCGACGGCGCGCGGACCGACGCATTCGACATTGCGCAGCACGCGCGCCAGCTCCACGCTCGGGAACAGCGGCGCCAGCGACGGCATCACCACGCCGTAGACCACGACACCGAGAAACCAGGATGCGACCACGGCATTCAGGATCGACCGCTCCGCCTCGTTCTCGTCGTACAGCCACCACGCGAACAGGCCGAAGATCATCGCCCCGGCGGCGAACGGCCAGGCCAGGAAGGTCGGTTGCAAGGTCAGCGATATTGCCAGCACAACCGCGGCGACCGACAGCAGCGCCGGCAGCACGAACCACCATGACGTGCCGCGCACCACCCAGGCGGCGCGCGACAGCACGCGGCGCTCCAGGGCGCCCACGATCAGGATCGCGATCGCCGGATACAGCGGCAGCACATAATGCGGCAGCTTGGTGATGACGATCTCGAACACGATCCAGGACGGCACCAGCCAGGCCAGCAGGAATTGCGCACCCGGCTCCCGCCGCACGCGCCAGATGGCGGGCGCAGCGAGTCCGGCAAGCGCCGAACCGGGCCAGAAGGTGAGCCAGAACAGCACAAAATAAAGTCCCGGGGGCGCGCCGTGGGACTCCTGCGGGCTCGCGAGCTTGGTCAGCATGTCGCCGCCCAGCGAGTCCTGGAAGAAACTGCTGCCCGAGCGCATCACGATCATTACAAACCAGGGCAGCACCAGCACCAGGACCCACATCAGTCCCCAGGCCGGCCGCAGCTGCCACAGCCATCCGCCGGACCGATCCATGATCACCAGCGCGCCGATGGCCAGCGCCACGAACATCAGGATCAGCGGCCCCTTGATCAGAAGCCCGGCCGCAATCGCGGTCCAGAAAATCGCCGGCAGCGCCCAGGACGGGCGGACCGGATCCTCGCCGCGCTGCCACGGCACATAGATCCGCGCCATCGCGCCCATCACGGCGACCGACAGGCACAGCAGCATGGCGTCGGTCTTGGCCAGCCGCGCTTCGACACCGAGCAGCACGCAGCCACACAACAACAGAGCCGCGAGCAATGCGCCTCGCCGCGTCACGAACACCAGCGCAGCCCAGTACGTCAGCAGCACGGCGCCGATGGCACCGATCAGTGATGGCATCCGGTAGAGCCAGATGCGGACCTGCGCACGCGGCAGTCCGAGCGCCGACGCGGTTTCGACAGCGGCGGCCTGCAGCCAATAGATGCCGACCGGCTTCTTGTAGCGGACTTCATCCTGGAAACGGATGTCGACGAAATCGCCGGTCTCCACCATCTGTTTGGTGGCCTGCGCAAAGCGCGGCTCGTCACGATCGATCGGCGGAATGTTGAAGAAGCCGGGCAGGAAAAACAGCGCGCCGACCACAATCAGAAATGCGACGGCACGAGCATGGCTGCCGGCCACGACCTCGATGACGCGCGCAAGCCCACGCCCGGGATCGACCCGATTAGCGGGTTCACGCGGGGCGCCAAATCGGGGGCGGTAGAGGGTCTCGGCCATCGGTTTCGCATACGATGAAACCGACAGCCCGACAACAGCTTAGGCCCGACTTATTGAATTCTCACCACGACTGTGTCCGCCGCGCCCGTGGCGTCCATCACGGTCAGCCGGACGAAGCCCGGTCCCGGCGGCGCGACCAGCCTCTGGCGGCGGCTGTCGATCTCGCCGACGGCAATTCCGTTAACCAACATGGTCAGGGGAAACACCCCACCCGCGACTTTGACCGGCAGCGGTGCAAACGATTGTTCACTATCCGCGCCGGCATCGATCCGCGAGCCATTCAGTGGAAACTGAATGCGGAGCGCCTGCTCGCTGCCACTACGGACCAGTTCACCGACCGGCCGGAAACGGCGCAGCGGCAGAGGCAGCTTGGCATTGCTCGCCACCAGCACGCCGCGCGGCGGCTTCGGCAGCGGCACGGACAATTTGCCGGTGCGGGCGAAGGCGTCGAACAGGATCGGTGCTGCCGCCGTGCGCCCGAGCAGCCCTGTGACCGGCGCACCATCGGGACGGCCGACCCAGACACCGATGGTATAGCGGCCGTCGAAGCCGACCGACCAGGCGTCGCGATAGCCGTAACTGGTGCCGGTCTTGAACGCGATGCGGCCATGCACACCGTTTTCCGGCGGCGGGGTGCCGATCAGGACATTGCCAATCTGCCAGGCCGCGGCAGGATCCATCAGGCGGCGGGTGTCGCGGTCCTCGGTTTCGCTGCGGACGATTTCACGAAGCGCCACGGTCTGGCCGAGCCGGGCAATGCCGGCATAGAGCCGGACCAGATCGCTCAAGGTAATGCCGACGCCGCCGAGCCCCATAGCGAGACCCGGCACTTCGTCCTTCGGCAGCACCAGTGTCGCGCCGGCCTGCTTCAGCCGCGCCGACAGCCGGCTGGCGCCGACCCGGTCGAGCAAAGCGACCGCCGGAACATTGAGCGACATTTGCAGCGCGCGCCGCACCGGCACGGTACCCTGGAAATTCATGTCGAAGTTTTCCGGCGCATAGTTGCCGAACCGGATCGGACGGTCGTCGATCAGGCTTTCCGGATGCACGAAGCCGTCTTCGAACGCGAGGCCGTAGATGAACGGCTTCAGGGTCGAACCCGGCGAGCGCACCGCGCGGGTCATGTCGACCTGCCCGGCCCGTCGCACATCGAAATAATCCGGTGAACCGACATGGGCCAGCACGGCGCCGCTCTCGTGATCCACCGCTATGATACCGATGGAAATGTCCGGGCCGAGCGCCGCCGCGCGGTCACGCGCCAGCAGCTCGAGATTGCGCTGAATGGTACTATCGAGAGTGGTCCGGATCAGCGAGGTGTCGGGCGAAGAACTCACGGCCTGATCGGTGGCGTGCGGCGCCAATAGCAGCATCGGCTTGCGCAACCGCGGAACCGGCTCGGCGCGGGCCACGGCCGCATCTTCTTTCGAGACGCGGCCATCGCCCACCATCCGATCCAGCACCCGGTCGCGTGCCGCACGCGCCGCGTCCGGATAACGGTCGAGCCTGCGACGCTCCGGAGACTGCGGCAGCGCCACCAGCAGCGCCGCTTCCGCCAGCGACAGCCGTTTCGGCTCCGTGCCGAAATAGGCCAGCGACGCCGCACGGATGCCTTCGAGATTGCCGCCGAACGGCGCCAGCGTCAGATAGAGATCGAGGATCTGGTCCTTGCTCAACTGCCGTTCGAGTTCGACCGCGCGCACGATCTGTTGCAGCTTGACCGAGATCGAGCGTTCGCGCCGCGGCTCCAGCAGCCGCGCCAGTTGCATGGTGATGGTCGAGCCGCCGGACACGATATGCCCCTGGGTCAGCAATTGAACCGCGGCACGCCCCAGCGCCAGCGGATCGACGCCGTGGTGGGAGCGGAAACGCTGGTCTTCATAACCGAGCAGCAGGTTGAGATAGCCGGGATCGACGCCGGTCGCGGCCGTCACCGGCAAACGCCAGCGACCGTCCGCCATCGCATAGGCGCGCAGCAGCTTGCCGTTGCGATCGACCACGGTGGTCGAGATTTGTTTGGTCTGCGCGAGCGGCACCGGACCAAGCGAAACGATCCAGATCGTCGCCGCGACGAGCACCGCCCCGGCCACAGCCAGGCCGGCTGTCACCGCGGCCTTGAGTGTGCGCCGGCGGCGCGGAGGCGCCGCAGGCGTTATGGTCCCCTCGCCGGTCATTTCGCCGGTCGCACCTCGACACTGCCGGTGCCGGTGCGGCCGTAACGCGAGGGATTGTACATGTCCTCGACATAGGCCTGCGGCAGCACGTATTTGCCGGGTGACACCGCGCGCACCACATAAGCCACGGTGAACACCGGGCTGTCATTGCTGGCCCGTTCGATCGCCGCATTGAAGCGATCATCGCGGAACTCGGTATTCTCGGGATCCTCGCCGTCCTCGATCCAGTCCAGCGTGCCGGTATCGCCCGACGACACCAGCTTCGGATTGTCGATCTCCAGACCCGCCGGCAGATAATCCACCACCATGATGCGGCCGAACTCCGGCTTGGCTTCGGTGATCTTCAGCACCACGGCAAAGCGGTCGTTCTGCTTGGCCTTGGTAACGTCGGCCGGCTTGCCGTCCAGGGTGAAGTAGTTGCGCTCGATCTTGAAGCCGTTGGAGGCCGCGGGCTCCGGTGTCACCGGGGCGCCGGTGACCGCAACCACCGCCTGCAGCGGCGTATCGCCGGTGTTGGTGATCTTGATCGGCTTCTGCCCCACATTGTCGGCGGAGTAGCTGCGATAGAGCGCGGTCTTGACCGGGCTGCCGTCGACATCGAGCGAGACGGTGTTGGCCTCCTTGGCAATGGCGCGGGACGCCAGCACCAGCCAGGCATTTTCCTGGGTGGAGGTATAGGGCGTGAGACCACGAGCGGCCTCGACCCGTTCGACCGCCGACGTCAGCGTCGCCCGCGGCGCGTTGCCTTCGCTGGCGAGTGACACCAGCGCCGCCGCGTCGCGCAGCGACGAGCCGTAATCGGTGCGGCCGAACACCAGCACCGGCTTCGGCTTGAGATCCTCCAGCGCAGCGGCATAGACCCGCTCGGCCCGGCCGCGGTCACCGACCAGTGCCAGCGCCGCGGCCAGCTGAGCCTTCGCGATCGGAGTTGCGAGATTGTTCAGCTTGGTGTCGGCGAGATAACGCAGGTCGCCGATCGGCGCCGCGCCGTTCTTGGCGAGTACATAGAGGCCATAGGCCAGATCACGACCGCCGTCCTTCTCCGGCTCCGCCGCGTTCACGACCGAATTCCTGATCCGGTCGAGCGCGGTCTTGAACAGCACGTCCGGCACCGCAAAGCCCTTTTCCCGGGCGCGGGTCAGGAAGTCGGTGACGTAGGAGTCGAGCCAGGCATCTTCGCCGCCCGCCGACCACAGGCCGAACGAACCGTTCGACCCCTGACGCGCCAACAGCCGGTCGATCGCATCCTTGATGCGCTGGTCGACGTCGCCGTCCATCGCCAGATGGGCCTGGATGGCAAGGTCGTTGACATAGAGCAGCGGCATGGCGCGGCTGGTGATCTGTTCGGAACAGCCGAACGGATAACGATCCAGCGCCTTCAGGATGGAGGCAGCATCGAGCGCGGTCGACAGGCTGACCGACAGCGATACGCCGCCGGTGCCCGGCACCAGGTCCGAGAACATGTCCGGCGTCAGTGTCAGGCTTTCGCCCTTCGCCAGGGTGCGCACCGTCCGCCGGGCCAGGATCTGGGTCGCCGGCTTGACGTCGAGTGCGTAGTGGCGCGCCAGTGCCAGGCCGTTGGGTCCCTTGATGTCGACATCGAGCTTGGCCGAGCCGGCGCCGCCGGCATCGAGCGCGACTTGCACGGTGCTGCGCTGCTTGGCGGCGAGCCGCATCACGGTCGCGGGATTGCCGGTCAGCCTGACCGGACCCGAGGTCTTGATGCCGATGGTGTAGTCGCCGGCCGCGCCCTCGACGTTGTCGAGGTCCAAGGTCATGGTGCCGCGATCGCCATTGAGCAGGAAGCGCGGCAGTGTCGCTGTGAGCACCACCGGATCGCGGATGGTGACGTCCGTGGTAGCGCGACCGAGCTTGGTCGCGCTCCAGGCCACCGCCATCACCCGCGCGGTGCCGGCGAACTCCGGAATCTCGAACGAGACGTCCGCAGTGCCGTCTGCGCCGACAGTGACAATGCCGGAATAGAGCGCCAGTGGCTTCTGGGTCGGCGGGCTGCCCGCCAGTTCGGCCGCGCTGCCGTCGCCGCCGGAGCGGATCTGGCCGCGGGTGCCCTGCATGCCGTCGATCAGTTGCCCATAAAGGTCGCGGATCTCCGAGGTCATGCGGCGCTGGCCCAGATAATAGTCGTCCGGCGCCGGTGGCTTGTAGTTGGTCAGATTGAGGATGCCGACATCGACCGCCGCAATGACGATCTTGGCGTCTTCGCCCCGTGCCAGGCCTTCGATCTTCACCGGCAGCTTGAGCGTGGTGCTGGGACGGGTCAGGGCCGGCGGCGTCAGGCTGACGGTGAGCGTGCGCGCCTTCTTGTCGATACTGAGCCATTTCAGGCCGATGCCGCGGCCCGGCATGCGCTGGGCATTGGCGTCGAGCGGCCGCCGCAGTGTCGCGACCACATAGGCGCCGGTGCCCCAGTCCTTGCCGACCGGAATCTTGACCTGCGCCGTGCCCTCCTTGACGTCGACGGACTGTGTGGTGAGCAGCCGGTCGCCGAGCACATTGATGGTCAGCTTGCCGGCGGTTCGCGCATTGACCGACACCGTCATGGTGTCGCCGGACGCATACTCCGGCTTATCGATGGAGGTCTCGAGCAAATCAGGCGTATCGGCGCTGCCGTCGGAATACCAGCCGACGTCGAACTGCACTGAGGTCAGCGGACCATCCGCATCGGTGGTCTTGACGTCCAGGCGATAGCGACCCGGCTGCGGCGACACCTGGATGCGCGCCGGCTTGTCGGCGGCGACGGTGAGATCGCCGTCGGCCACCCGCTTGGTGGTCTTGACCGGCTCATAGTCCCATGACGAGCCCTGGCGGTACCATTGATAACGGGACTCGACCCGCATCAGCTCATAACGCAACCCGCTGCGCACCAGGGTCTTGCCGTCGGGTGCGGCCACCACGACGTCGAAATTGGCATTGTCGCCCTCGGCCACGTTGCGGTCGGCGAACAGCGGCTTGACGCCGATCATGTTGCCCTGGGGGGCGACCGGCAGGGTCAGCTTGCGCTCCACGGCACGGCCGCCGGCTTCCACCATGCGGACGAAGAATTGCGCTTCCTGGGGCCGGGTCGAGGACGGCGGTTTCGGCAGGCTGACCTTGAGGGTCGCCTTGCCGTTGGCGTCGGCCTCGGGCAGGTCTTCCAGCGGGGTGCGCTCGTTGCTGGCGGTCTCGGTGTCGGCAACGCCGAACTGATAGCCGGCAAATCCCGGCCGGCTGTCGGCCGGCGCCACCAGCATGTCGCCCTCGATGGACAGGCCGGAGGCCGGCGCACCATAGAGGAAACGGCCATCCACTTGAAGTTCTACAGGAAGATCAGCAGAAATCTGCTTGGCCTTGGTAGATATGTCGAATTCGATCCGATCCGGCACGTAATCTTCGACCATGAAGGTGGTCTCGCCGATCGACGGCGCCCTCGGATCGGTGAACGCCCGGACCCGCCAGGTGCCGGTCGGCACCGCGGAGTTCAGCGGCAGGGTCAGGCTGCGGCCACCGGCGCCCTGGTCGGCCAGCAACGCGCGGCGGAACTCGACGCCATCGGGCCGTTCCACCACCAGTGTCAGCGGACTGCCGGTCGCAGCATTGCCCTGGCCGTCGCGAACCAGTGCGGTGAGATAGACGGTCTCTCCGGAGCGATAGACGCCGCGTTCCGCATAGACGAACGCATCGAGGCCAGCCGGCACGGCACGGCCGGCGACACCGCGATCGGTCAGGTCGAAGGCGTTGGATTTCAGGCTGAGGAAGGCATAGTCGGTTTTCTCGCCCGACACCGTGATCATGGCCGGCGACAGGCCGCCCTCGCCGCGCGCCAGGCCCGGCTCGAACAGCACGTGTCCAGCGTCATCGGTTTTCTTGGTGGCGAGGATTTCGTTGCTCCGCGACAAAAGCCGCACCTCGGCACGGGCGACGGCCTCGGTGGAGGCCAGCGAATTGACGAACACATGCACGCCGTCATTGCCGGAAAACGCGGTCAGGCCGAGATCCGAGACGATGAACCATTGGGTCGCCAGCGAGGACTCGTCGTCACCACTGGCTGAACCGGGTCCCTTGGCCGCGGCAGTCATGACGTAGACGCCGGGCTGCAGGTCGCCAACGGCCTGATCGACCGGGAACGCGGTTGTGACGTCTTCGTTCAGCTTGGTCGCGGTCGCGAGTTCGCCGGACCAGACCTTGACGCCCTTCTCGTCGCCGAGCGTCGACAGCTCATAGCTGCTCAGGGCGCGCTGAAAATCGCTGCCGAGCACGGTGTTGATCAGGTTGCGGTCGCCGATCCGGAAGACTTGCACCGACACCGACGGCGTGTTGACGCTGACCAGCGGAATGCCCTTCTGCCCGGTGCGCGGCAGCACATAGGCGCGGCCGGTGAAACGCACGAACGGCTTGCGGTCGCGGACATAGACATTGAACTCAGCCGATTTCGGCAGGCTCTCCTTGACCGCCGACGGCAGGCCGGCGCGCAGATTGAGATTGTAGCGCTCGCCGTGCTTGAGGCCTTCGACGCAGAGCTGCTGATCCTCTGATGTCAGTGCCGGCTTGTCGTTGCCGCCAAGCGCCAGGAACGGCGAGAAATCCACGCGCTTGGCGAGATTTTCCGAGAACTGAAAACACACCCGGGGCGACGCGGAATCCGAATCCACCGAGTAGTCCAGCAGCCGGAAGCCGTGGTCGTCGCGCAGCTTCTCATACTGGCCGCGCACATCGGCGACTTCGCGCAGATCCAGCGACAGCCGCAGCGAATCCAGCGCCGGCCGCCACAGTTTGCGGTCGGCCAGCGACTTGCCGAGCACGGCGAGCGCGTCGGCCTCCTCGCCGGCATTACCGGCACGCTGATAGGCGATGTAGGCCGCGGTCGAGGCCCGCTCCAGCAGGAAGGTCTGCTCGCGACTGTCGGTCGGACGGACCAAGAAAATGGTGCGGGCGATGCGCAGCCAGTTGCCGACATCCTCCGGCGCCACCACGGCGATCTGTCCCAGGGTCTGCAGTCCGGTCCGGGCATCGTTGCGTCGAAGCGCGGCGTCCGCATCGGTTTTCAGGGTTGCCGTGGTCTTGGCGATTGGCCCGGCGTCTTTCTTGAGCTGGGCCTCGAGGCGAATGGCGGAGTCGCCGAGATCATCGCGCTTGAAGGCCTTGTCTGCGGCGTGGGCCGAGACCAGGCCAAACGCCAGCGTTGCGACCAACGAGGCGGCGCGAACCAGACCAATCATGGTGAACTCCCTGAGGTGCGGACGGACGCCGCCTTAAGCCTACGAAATGCGCGAATCGTGACGCCCTCATGGCTATCCCATCGCGAAGACAACTGCTGCGTCCTCGGTATAGCCGTCGGCCGTTCACACAACATGACGTCGGGCGCGATCGCGGGCGCGCCTCGCGGCACCCCAGCAGTTGTCGTCCGATCGGCTGATCAGGTTCGGCAATGGTGGTTGAAAATGTCGGATTCTTTCAGCAATTTGCTGATATGACGACGGCCACGGTCCCGTAGCTCAGTTGGATAGAGCAACAGCCTTCTAAGCTGTGGGTCAGAGGTTCGAATCCTCTCGGGATCGCCAGCCTTATCAAATACTTAGCGTTATTTTTGGCCCCCACGATCGTGTTGCGGCGCGTATCATCAGAAACCCCTGCGTATCAACGAATCCCGGGACGATCGAAAACCCGCCGGCGTGAACCGACGGGCGTTGCCTTATAGCCTTCCGAAGTCACCCTACCCGCAAATTCTCCGCGGAAGTCTTCCCCTTGTTGGGCACTTCCTCATAGCTCACCTTTGCACCCTCATTGAGGGTGCTGAGCCCGGCCTTTTCGACCGCCGAGATGTGCACGAACACATCCTTGTTGCCGTTATCGGGCTGGATGAATCCGTATCCCTTTTGTGAGTTGAACCATTTCACTGTGCCTGTCGCCACGTTCGTCGCTCCCTAGATTTTCTCAAGAAGGCGAGCAGACAGGAGGTTCACCGTGAGCGCAAGTGGAAGGTTCGTCGGTATGGATTCGCGAGGCGGCGCGCCATCTCGCTCGCCTCGTCATGTCGTCGCCTGATGTTTTCGGCGTGGCCACGCACACGATGGGCAATCAGGTCGCCATTCGAATCCTCTCGGGATCGCCAGCCTTATCAACACGATAAACAATCTCCGCGCCCGAGCAATGACCGGCGCCCAAGGCCGGATGGCAGCGCGCCCGGTACTGCCGATTCCCAGCTTTCCTGACCGGGCCCCCCACAGCAAAAAGCCCGGCACAAGGCCGGGCTAAGTTGCTGGTTAGCAGTGGAGTCGATGATCGGTGCTCGACCGATCAGTCGTTGTCTCAGTACTTGATCTCAGTACTTGGCGACGACCGGACCACCCCAGTTGAAGTGGTAGTTGATGCCACCCTTGATGGTGTGAACGGAGGTGCCGAGGTCAAGCGCATTGAAATAGGTTTCTTTGCCGTAATCGGCATACATGTATTCGGCCTTGGCCGACCAGCTCGGGGCGAACATGTATTCGAGGCCGGCGCCGACGGTCCAACCGGAGTGGAACTGGCTATCCGACACGCTCTGACCGAACCCCGACACTGAGACGCGGTTGTTAGCCCAGGCCCAACCGCCCTTGACGTACAGCAGTGCCGGACCAGCCGCGTAGCCGAGACGGCCGGTCACGCTGCCCATTGAACGAATCTTGTCCTCGAGGGTAATGCCGAGAACGGTGTCCGAGGCGCTGAGATCGGCCCATGCGGCGTCGGCTTCAAGGCCGAACACCCACGACGGCGAGAACTGCCAGTTGTAGCCAATCGTGCCGCCGGCAAACCCGCCCTTGAGATCGCTCGACGACACCGTGACGCCGTTGGTCGTGACATCGCTCGACCAGCCATAGCCGCCCATCGCGCCGATGTAGAAGCCGGACCAGTTGTAGGCCGGGCTGATCGGAGCCACCGGAGCCTTGGTGTAGGGGCGAGCCGCGAGATCGGCGGCCGACGCGGAGGAAGCCAGTGCGATGAGCGCAACGCTGGCGAGAAGCAGTTTCTTCATTTTGAAAATTTCCCCAGTACTTGTATGGGGGCCTTTCACCATGCTGAGTTGCACTGAGCAACATCCAGACACTATCGGCGCGTGCATTTGCTCAGGGATGAGGCAATTTTGCCACAGTTTTGAGCCCGAGCTTCGGGGTGAAGGTGCGATCGTCCCTCACGACAGCGGGAATCATCTAGCCAGCAACGGCCGTCGCAACCCCGCTCCAAGGCCGACGAAGGTGTGGGGCTTCGCGGCAACAGCCAGCAAAATTTCCACAAAAACATTGTTTTCGCAGGGTTTTTCCGATCGAAACGCAAGCGAATAGACTTGTTCATCTTCCTGAAATCGAGCCATATAGCCGCAAGATTGGATTTGTCACTGATGTCGAACGTTCGGCTGCTTCTGCTGGGGATCGTTGTTGTCGTCCTGTCGTGCACAGGCGCCAATGCGCAGCGTCTTATCCTGATCGAGGAAAACGACGTCATCGCCAAGAGTTACGACCCGCAGAAGGGTTTTAGCGCCGTCCACGATTACGATTACACCCAGGGCTTCTTCGCCGGGGTGGTGTTCGACGACTTCAAGAAAACGCCGATGGCGGGCAACGTCTACGACGTCCTGCAGGGCGGGATGATCACCTTCGGTGCTCCCGAAGGACCTCGCCAGCAGCAGCTGCAGTGGATCTTCGGCCAGAGCATTTTCACGCCGCAGCACATCGAAAATCCGGTGCGTCAGCCGGGTGACCGGGCGTTCGGCGGCTGGCTGTACACCGGCGTGTCGCTGGCCCAGGAAACCGGCCGCCGCCAGCTCGACACCTTCGAAATCCAGGTCGGCGCCGTCGGCGGTTCGGCCTCGTTGTGGAAGCCCGTCCAGGGCGGTTTTCACAGCCTGATCGGCGACAAGGGACCGCAACCCGGCAACTACCAGCTCGCCAACGAGCCCGGCATCGTCCTGTCGTGGGAGCGGCGCTGGAAGTTTGGTTATGATTTCGGCCAGGGCTATGGCGTCGACTTCATTCCAGCCGTCGGCGTGAGCGCCGGCAACGTCTACACCTATGGCGAAATCAGCGGCTTGGTCCGCTTTGGACAATCGCTCGGCACCACCTGGGGCCCGACGCGCATTCGTCCCTCGCCGTCCGGTGCATCCTTCATGTCGACCAGCCCGACCGATCCGAGCTGGGGCTGGGCGATCTTCGGCGGCGTCGCCGGACGCGCGGTCGCCCGCAACATTTTCCTCGACGGCAGCACGTTCTCCGACAGCCCGAGCGTGAGCAAGAAGACGTTGGTGTACGACCTGATCGCCGGCGCCGAGATCTTCACCCAGAGTGGCTACAAGCTGGGCTTCTCGGTGACGCAGCGTTCGCGTGAATACGTCACCCAGCCGAAGAGCGACCTGTTTGGCTCGGTCGAAGCCAGCATCCGATTCTAATCCCTCCACACGGCATTCGGGAATGACCTTGCTTTGGTGGCGCTGATGCATTGCATTCGGCTGTTACCGCAATAGGCTGCGCCAAAGCATGCCTGTTCATGCGCCAGCTGCGAGACGTCGATGCCAGCCCCAAAGCCGCCCGCCTTCGAAACCCTGAGCCTGCACGCCGGCCAGCACCCAGATCCAGTGACCGGATCGCGCGCCGTGCCGATCTACCAGACCACGTCCTATGTGTTTCAAGATGCCGACCACGCCGCTGCGCTGTTCAACCTGGAACGCGCCGGCCACATCTACACCCGGATCTCGAACCCAACGATCGCGGTGCTGGAGGAGCGGCTCGCAGCACTGGAAGGCGGCGTCGGCGCAGTCTGCACATCCAGCGGCATGGCGGCGCTGCATCTGGCGATCGCCACCCTGCTCGGCGCCGGCGATCACATCGTGGCCTCGGCTTCGCTCTATGGCGGCACCATCAATCTGCTGACCCACACCCTGCCCCGGTTCGGCATCACCACCACATTCGTCAAGCCGCGCGACCTCGACGCCCTCCGCAACGCCATCGGCCCGCGTACGCGCCTTGTCATTGGCGAGACCATCGGCAACCCCGGCCTTGAAGTGCTCGACATCCCGAAGGTGGCGGAGATCGCGCACCAGGCGAAGATCCCGCTGCTGATCGACAACACCTTTGCCACGCCCTATCTCAGCCAGCCCGGCGCGCTCGGCGCTGACATCGTGATGCATTCGATCACCAAATGGATCGGCGGCCACGGCATCGCCATCGGCGGCGTGATCGTCGATACCGGTCGCTTTGATTGGGAGGCGTCGGACAAGTTTCCGACCCTGACCACGCCCTATGCCGGCTATCACGGCATCGTCTTCAGCGAGGAGTTCGGCCCGGCCGCCTTCATCATGCGGGCCCGCGCCGAAGGCTTGCGCGACTTTGGCGCCTGCCTGTCGCCGACCAATGCATTTCATCTGCTGCAGGGCGTAGAAACGCTGCCGCTGCGGATGCAGCGCCATGTCGAGAACACCGATGCTGTCCTGAAGTTTCTCACCACCAACAAGGCGGTGGAGTGGGTCATCCATCCCTCGCTCGACAACCATCCGGATCACGCGCTGGCGAAGACGCTGTTGCCGCGCGGCGCCGGTTCGATCATCAGCTTCGGCATCAAGGGCGGCCGCGCCGCCGGCCGCAAGTTCATCGAAACGCTGCGGCTGGCCAGCCATCTTGCCAATGTCGGCGACGCCAAGACCCTGGTGATCCATCCGGCCAGCACGACGCACCAGCAGATGGACGCGGCGCAACTGGCCTCGGCCGGCATCGGCGAAGAGCTGGTGCGGCTGTCGATCGGGCTGGAGGCGGCCAATGACATCATCGACGACTTCGCGCAGGCGCTGCGCGTTTCGCAAAAGGTGTAAGCATGCGTCTGAAGGTTGATGGCAACGACATCTTCGCAAGCACCGGCGGACGTCCGTTCGATCCGTCGCTGCCGCTGGTGGTGTTCCTGCATGGCGCCGGTTTCGATCACACCATCTGGGCGCTGCCCGGACGCTGGTTCGCCCATCACGGCCACAGCGTGCTGGCGCCGGATCTGCCGGGCCATGGCCGCTCCGGCGGCGCGCTGATCCCGACCATCAGTGCCATGGCCGACTGGGTGGCCAAGCTGATCGAAGCCGCCGGGGCGCCCCGCGCCCGCCTGGTCGGACATTCGATGGGATCGCTGATTGCGCTGGAGGCCGCGTCGCGGCATCCGGACAAGGTGTCGGAGATCAGCCTGATCGCAGCCGGCGCCAGCATGAAGGTGTCGCCCGATTTGCTGACCTCCGCGCAGGCTAATCACCACGACGCCATCGACATGGTGTCGATCTGGGGCCTGGGCTTCCGCGCCTCGCTCGGCGGGTCGCGCGCGCCCGGCCTGTGGATGCATGCGGGCGGCGAACGGGTGCTGGAAGACACGCCGGATGGCGCGCTGTTCAACGATCTTTCCGCCTGCAACGACTACACCCGGGCAATCGAGGCGGCTGCCGCCGTCACGGTGCCGGCAACGCTGATCCTCGGCGAGCGGGACATGATGACACCGTTGAAATCGGGCACCGAACTCGCCGGCGCCATCAAGGGTGCGCGCCGCGTTGTTCTCCGTGGTGCCGGCCACATGCTGACGGCGGAGCAGCCCGACGAGGTGCTGGCGGCGCTGATTGGCAAATGACAACGACCGGCATCACTCTTTATCGTTGATGGTGATGATGTCGAAGGTGCCGCCCGGCCCGTCGTCGCTGCGCTCACGGACCCAGATATTGATCGGTCCATCGCCGATCATCATGCCCTGATAATTCTCGAACACCTGCTCCGGATCCTGGGCCAGAATCTGGGCACGCAGCTTTTCGCCGATCAGGGCCGGATAATTCTTCAGCAACGAAGCCTTGTCCGGAATTTGTTGGGTGGTACGTCCGATGTAGCGCACGGATAACGCGCATGGTCGGCGAGCCAGATCTTGTCACTGGTACGGACGGCCTCCTTGAGGCGGATGACAAACTGCTGCTTCGGCGGAGCGTCGGCGTTGTCAGCTCGCGCCGCACAGGCACCGGCCAGCGCCGCCAGCAGGCAGACAACAGTCATCGCGCGATGACGGATCGCGGCGGGCATGACGGCATCTCGGGAAATGACGACCGATCTGTTTCCGATTAGTTGGTTTTGGAGAACTGCGGTTCATCCGGTTTGGCGAAAACATTGCCGCTCGGACCATAACCGGTGATCTGGATCACCGCGCCGTCGTCCCGCGTGCCGTCCCAATGAATGGCGCCGGCGGGATGCATCATGTAGCCGCCCGCTTTCATCCCAATGGATTTTTCCGGCTCGAAGGCTTCGCCGGTCCCGGTGTACCAGGTCCCCGACAGCACCACGACATGGCGGTCTTCCGGATGCTTGTGCGGCCGGCTCATGATCCCGGGCGGCCATTTGATACGGAGCACATAGATGCCCGGTTTCGACGGATCGCCGTGCAGTGTCGCAACCTGCACGCCGACGCCGAATGGATTTTTCCAGTCCTCCTCGCCGGGATTGACGCGAACGAAGCCCATCTCGTCCTTCGCGCCCCACGCCGTCATGGTCGAAATAATCAGCCCGGCTGCGAGCAATATTGTGAGCGCCAGCTTGTTCTTCATTGGAGGCCTCCCTGCATCTTATTGTTGTGCAACGAGGCTACAGGCGGCGTGCGGAACAGGCAACGAAGCTGATCCGGAACTGCTGAGTGTCATGATCGGCAAATAGCACCAGCGCGGACCCGCAATTCACCTTGAGGCAACCGAGGAATTTCGCGCGATCAGCGTTGGCCTTGGCACCGTCAGCGTTGCCGGCTGTCGCGATTCCAGCGTTGCTATCAGCAGCTCGACTGCAACCTCTGCAACCCTATCGAGATGCAGATCGGTTGCCGTCAATGGCGGCACAGCCAGCTTGGCGCGCATCCCGTCATAGCGCGTTGCCACCCGCAGCTGATCCGGAACGGATATCTCAAGCGATTGCGCAGCCTGCAGAACACCCGTCGCGAACGCATCGACGGGGACACAAAGCGCATCGATGTTCTTTTCCACGGACAGCAAGGTTTCCGCAGCGCTCCTTGCCGCGGCTTCGCCTCCAGTTTCATCTATGCGAATGGCATACGGAGCGAACCCTTTTTCCTTGGCGAAATCCGCATAGACAGCTTCCGTTTCCGCGTAGGAATTACGGCGCTGTTCGCCGGTCATCAGCCCGATCCGACCTCCCGGCCTCCAAAGGTGATCGAGCAGCAGGCGAGCCGTCGCCGCGCTCTGCATATCGACAAAAGGTATGTCGCTCCGTCCGGGAGCGTGTCCGAGAGCGACAACCGGTACACCGCGATCCCGAAAGAAGGCGATGAGAGGATCATCTGCGAGGGGCTCGACGACAATCGCGCCATCGACCTCGATCGCGTCGAGATCGAAATCCGGCTGGAGTGGCGGCACCAGGCAGAGTGCCAGGTTCCGAGATAGCGCGGTCATTGCGGCTGAGGCCGCGATCTCCATCAGGAATCCCAATCTGGACGGTCCAGCCGCAACGGCAAACGGCATGGACGAAGCCAGCGCGATGGTGCTCGCACCACCCGTACGCAGCCTGCGGGCACGCGGGTTGGCGCGGTATCCCATCTCGCCGGCCAGGGCCAGGATTCTGTCTCTGGTTTCCGGCTCGACATAACGGCGGCCCGTGAACGCGTGCGAGACCGTGGTCGGCGATACGCCAGCCGCTTTGGCCAGTTCAACAATGGTCGGTCTGCCCAGGATCAAGGTTCCCTATCCGAACTGTCGGCATCATAGCTCTCGTTCGTCATTTATACAAATCGTTTTGCATGACCTGGAATCGGTGCTATGGAGAATTGCAAAACGATTTGCATAATGGGGAGTACCAGCTGATATGAGCGACGCTCACGACGGTTTAGATCCCGCCGACCGGCCTCTGCCAGCCCGAAGCCTGGCGCTGTTTGGTCTTCAACATGTGCTGGTCATGGCGGCAGCGCCGATTACTGCCGTATTTCTGGTCAGCAAGGCTCTTGGTTTCCCCGACGCCGTTGCAGTGTCGCTGACCAGCGCTACCTTCCTTGCCTGCGGTTTGGGGACCATCCTGCAGAGCTTCGGCCCCGCCGGCTTTGGCGCGCGCCTTCCCTTCATCATGGTGCCTGGCGGCGCACCGATTGCCATCTTTCTCGCGATCGGCCAGCAGACCAACGTCCGGACGGCGAGCGGCGCGGTCATCATCACGGCCGTGTTCTATTTGATCGCATTGCCGGTGTTTCGCCGGATCATCCGCTTCTTCCCGCCGATCGTCGTCGGGACGATGCTGCTGCTGGTGTCGATCAATCTCATCAAAATCTATGGCGGCACCATAACCGGCAAGACCGGCGCGCCAGGATTTGCCGATCCTGTCGACGTCATGCTGGCATTGGGCACGATCGCGCTCACCATGATCTTCGCGCGGATCTTCTCCGGCACGCTGCAACGGCTTGCTGTGATGCTCGGTCTTGTTGCCGGCTCGATCATCGCTTTCAACCTTGGGCGGATGAGCCTCTCGAGTGTGATGGCCGGCCCGGTCATTGCCGTTCCGCAGCTGTTTCCGTTCGGCATGCCGATCTTCGATCTGGCAGCCTCTATTCCTCTCATCGTCTTCTCGATTGTCTCCATGGCGGAGGCGACCGGCCAGACCGTCGCCACAGTCGAGATGGTCGGGCGACGCGGCCGCGCGGAGGATATCGCGCCATCGACGATCCGTGGCGACGCGCTTGCTTCGTTGATCGGCGGCCTGTTCGGGACTTCGCTGATCGTCACCAGCGGCGAAAACATCGGCATCGTGCGCGCCACCAACATCAAGTCCCGCTACGTCACCGCGACCGCCGGCCTGATCCTGGTTCTGATCGCACTGTTCGCACCGATCGGCCGACTGGCCGCCGCCCTGCCGGGCCCCGTCGTCGGAGGCACTGCCGTGATCGTGTTCGCGATCATAGGTGTGATCGGCATCGACATTCTGCGACGCGTCGACCTGCGCACGCATGGTCCGATGTTCACGCTTGCCGCGGCTCTCGCAATGGGCCTGCTGCCGATCGTTGTTCCCGGCGTCTACAGCCAGTTTCCACAGTGGTCGCAGATGGTTCTCAACAACGGCCTGGCCGCGGGCACCATCACCGCGGTGATCGTCAATGCAGTCTTCCAGCACACCGGTTCGATTGAGGCTGGGTTGATCAATGAAGGCAAAGTCGAAGGTCAAGCTCGGGGAACGGCGGAATGAGGTGTCCAGAGAGCTTTCGGCACGGCGACGATGTCCTCATCCGGCCGGGACATGTGCTGCTGCCGGACGGTCCCCGAGGCGATCTGGCCGTCGTCGTCCGCGCCGGACGTTTCAGCGACATCGGGCCGGCGGAGCAAATATCCGTCGCCAACAGCGACCTGCCACCGATCGACATGCCCGGTCACCTGCTGATGCCGGGCTTCATCGACGTCCACACCCATCTGACACAATCGCTGGGCAAATCACTGGTGTTTGGCGAGCCGTCGGAGATCTTTCGCCGCATCTGGGTGCCGCTCGAAGGCAGCCTCAATGAGCGGATGGTTTATCTGTCGGGGAAACTCGCGGCACTTGAATGCCTGCGCGGCGGGTTCACGACCGCAGTGGACGCAGGCACGCGGTCGGCCGGCCATATCGGCGCCCTCGCTCAGGCGACGAGAGAAGCGGGCTTGCGCAGCGTCATCGGCCTCATCTGCAACGACCGCAGCGGCACTGCGCTCGTGCCCGACCGGTCGGCCATTCTGGCCCGCGCGAGGGATCATCTCGCCGTCTTCAAGGGCGACCCGCTGCTTCATCCCTCGCTCGCCATCTCCATAACGGAAGCAGCGACAGACGGCATGCTGTACGACGTCTCGCGGATGGCCGCGGACGCCGGCGTCATCTTCCAGACCCACGTCAATGAGCATCTGGCCGCGGTTGAGCGCTCGCTGGTCGCAACGGGCCGGCGCCCGCTCGAACATCTCGCTCATGTCGGCGCGCTGGGGGCGCATGTGCTGATCGCGCACTCCACCATGGTCACACCGCATGAGCTGAACTTGTTGCGCGACAGCGACACGGCGGTCGCCTACAACCCGGTGGCGAGCGTGTGGAAGGGCAATGCGATCGCACCCGCTCTGCATATGGCAGCTCTCGGAATCCGCTTCGGCCTCGGCACCGATGGAACGCGAGCCGACGGCTTCCGCTTGATGGATTCGGCAGAGGCGCTCCAGCGCGCCAGCATCGGGATGGCCGTGGGCGACTCGTCCTGCGGCGGCGGCTGGCTGTGGCTTGATCGGGCCACGTCCGGCGCGGCCGCTGTCTGTGGCCTGTCCGGCGTCACCGGGACCATTCGTGAGGGTCTGGCCGCCGATTTCCTGCTGATAGATCTCGACCGGCCGGAATTCACACCGTCGCACGATCTTTCCTGGGAGCTCGTTCGCTATGGCAACCGCGACCAGATCGATGCGGTCTTCACCAATGGACATCTTCGGTTATGGCAGGGCTGGCCGCCGGAGTGGGATGCGCGCGCCCTGATGGCCGACGTGCGTGCTGCAACGACGGAAGCCATCGCCAATGCGCCCATACAACGGGTTCATCCGCAGTCAGTCGAACATCGCGAAATTGGATACTACCAGTGAGTTCAAGTGTCCTCGCAACTCTGGTTGCGGTGGTTTTCGTTTCGGCCTTCGTTCAGGGCGCGCTCGGAATCGGCTTTGCGTTGATCGTCGCACCGGTCGTCGGTGTGCTCCAGCCGGGTCTGCTGCCGGTCACTCTGCTGATCCTCATGCTGCCGCTCAATTTCCACGTCGCCTGGCGCGAGCGTGCGTCGATCGACTGGGTGGGAGCGAGATGGATCACCGCAGGACGCCTTGTCGGGACCTTTGCCGGTTTGTGGCTGCTCACCGCCCTCTCCGGACATCATCTGGATCAGGCCGTCGGCTGGTTCACAGTCATCGCAGCAGCAGCGGCACTGGTCGCCCCACCCTTCGCGGCAACGCCCTCAATCTCCCAGGGTGTGGGGCTGTTTACCGGCATTACCGAAACCGCGACCGGCATCGGCGGACCGCCACTGGCCCTGCTCTACCAGCACACCAACGGTCCGACACTGCGAGCCACAGTCGCCGTGTGTTTTCTGATCGGCGAAATCATGTCGCTCGCGATGCTGGCCATCAGCGGCAAGATCGGATCCAGCCAATTGCTGTCTGCGCTTTATCTCGTACCGGCGGTTCTGGCAGGTAGCGCGCTGTCAAAGCTGACCCACGGCAAGATTGGCGGAAACGGTTTGCGGCTGAGCGTCCTGATCTTCGCCTTGTTGAGCGGCGCCTACCTGATCGTGAAATGATGCTCTCGTCATAAAGACAACAGGCCCGCGCTCGAAAGGCAGGCCTGTTTCCGTGCCTACCGGCGGCCTTACTTCTTCATCTCGTCTTTCTTCATGCCGTCCTTGCTCATGGCGTCCTTCGACATGTGGTCCTTGGACATGGTGTCCTTCTTCATGCCGTCCTTGCTCATTGAATCCTTGGACATCGAGTCCTTGCTCATGCTGTCCTTGCTCATCTTGTCCTGGGCAAACGCCGCGGGCGCGAGCACGAGGCCGAGAGACAGAACAGCGGCGGACATGCCGAGCGAGATGCGGGTGCTGAGTGCCATGATCAAAATTCCTCCAAAACCGGTTTGAGACGACGAAGGTCGCCTTGATTGCTACGGCCAGGAGGGATCTTTGTTACGCAACCGCCGATCATTTCGGCGATCGACATATAACGGTTTCGTGAATTTCACATCGTCATCGCCGCGGTCGCTCGGGTGCGCTCATGCCGCCTCGCCGCCCGCCATGCTGATGACGACATCGGAGAATCGTTCGCCCTGAATGACGATGTGGTCGCGCAAGACCTTGGCCGCGAGCTCGCCGTCGCCGGCCAGGATGGCCTGGACGGCCGCGGCATGTTCCGTCAGCGATTGCGTCACGCGGTTGCGCGCGCGCAACTGCATCCGCCGATAAGGCGACAGACGGCGATGCAGGACCAGGCTCTGATCGGTCAGGAACATGTTGTGGCTGGCCCGATAGATCGCTGCGTGAAACGTCGCATTCTCGAAGTAATACGCTTCGGAATCCCCGGATTGCGCAGCCTTCTCGCAGGCGGCGTGCGCAGCGGTGATGGCTGCTTCATCCTCGGCGGTGTGGCGGCGCGCGGCGAGCCGGCCGCAGGCGGCTTCGAGCTCGGCCATGGTTTCGAACATCTCGACCAGCCGGCGCGGATTGGGCGCGCTGACAATCGCGCCGCGGCGGGGACGGATCTCGACCAGTCCGGTTGCCGCAAGGTGCAGCAACGCTTCCCTGATCGGCGTCCTTGAAACTCCAAATTTGGTGGCAAGCGTGGTTTCTTCGAGCCGCGTCCCCGGCGTCAGCTGGCCGGTGACGATCTCGTCCTCGATGGCTTCTCGCAACCGTGATGGGTGCTTCATCATCTTTGTCCAAGAGGTTGTCAAAAACAAACCAAGGTCTGATTGTGTATACACGATTTCTAGGATAGTATGCACGAAAATATGGCAGGCCTCTTCCAGTGGCGTGCCTCTGAAGCGTTGCTTCTCCAAAGGCTTCGCTAAAACGGCTTGGGGCGTCGAAACAGGATCCGGCGAATGGCAAAGGCGGGCGAGGCGCAGGCCTTCCTCAACGATTTGATGCAAACGCTTACTGACCGCGGACGTGCCCTGCTCCGGCGCACCCGCGGCCGGGCCGACAACACCGATCTGGTTGAACTCGCCGAAATGTTGCTGTCGCGGCGTGGCGAGGCCTCCGGTGTGATGCTGGCCCAGACCCTGCTCAACAGCTACGCCCATGCTCCACGCGAGGTCAGGCTGGAATTCCTGAAGGCGCTGGCCGACAAGTTCGGCCCCGACCAGCAGTTGTTGCAGAGCGCCGTGCAGGCTTACCAGAAGAAGCCCGACGCCGCGGCCGTACAGGCGCTGCAGGCCGCGACCGAACCGCGACGCCAGGAGCTGTTCCGCCGCCTCAACCTCGCCCCCGGCGGCACGTTTGCTTTGGTGCGGATGCGCGAGGAACTGCTCGACCAGGTGAAGACGCATCCGGAGCTGGCGATCGTGGATGCGGACTTCGGCCACCTGCTGTCGTCCTGGTTCAATCGCGGCTTTCTCGAACTGAAGCCGATCCGCTGGACCACGCCCGCCAACATCCTGGAAAAGATCATCCGCTATGAAGCGGTGCATCCCTTCGCCGGCTGGGGCGACCTGAGAAGCCGGCTGGAGCCGGCCGACCGGCGCTGTTTCGGGTTCTTTCATCCGCAACTCGTCGACGAGCCGCTGATTTTCGTGGAAGTGGCGCTGACCACGCAGATCCCCGGCGCCGTGGCGCCGCTGCTGGCGCAGGATCGCGAGCCGATCGCTCCTGACACCGCCACGACGGCGATTTTCTATTCGATCTCCAACACCCAGCGCGGGCTGGCCGGCGTGTCGTTCGGCCATTTCCTGATCAAGCAGGTGGTGGAGGATCTCAAGCGCGAAATGCCGGCGCTGAAAACCTTCGTGACACTGTCGCCCGTCCCCGGTTTTGCCGCCTGGCTGAAGCGCGAGCGCGCCAAGGACTCCTCCCTGTTCGACGACAAGCAGACGGCGACCCTCGACCTGCTGGATGCGAAGGGCTGGTTCGACAATCCGGACGTCCGGGCCCAGGTCGAAGAGGTCCTGCAGCCGATCGCCGCCCACTATTTCCTGCACGCCAAGAATCCGGCCGGACGGCCGGTCGATCCGGTGGCGCGGTTCCACCTCGGCAACGGTGCGCGGCTGGAACGGCTGAATTTTCTCGGTGATCAGTCCGAACGGGGTATCAAGCAGGCGCACGGCCTGATGGTGAATTATCTCTATGATCTCGGCGCCATCGAAAAGAACCACGAAGCCTATGCCGAGAATGGTGAAGTCGTTGCATCAAGCGCGGTGCGGCGGCTGGTGAAGGACTTTACGCCTCGGGAGCTGATTCCCGTGCAATGACCGCGGGCGCGTGCACCGCGCCCGGAAGACAACGACGACAACGACAACAAAGACGTCTAGGACAAGACTCGACAAGGGAGACAACGCTCATGCTTTCACGCCGCCATGTTCTCGCATCGGCGCTCGCCGCGCCCGCCATCCTGCATTTCGGACCGGCACAGGCCGCCACCACACTGAAGATCTCGCACCAGTTTCCCGGCGGCACCATCGACCAGGGTGACTTCCGCGACCGCCTCACCCGCGTGTTCGCCGCCGAGGTGAGCAAACGCAGCGGCGGCGAGATCACGGCCGATGTCTATCCGAATGCCTCACTGATCAAGGTCAATGCCCAGTTCTCCGCCATGCGCAAGGGCGCGCTCGATCTCAGCCTGTTTCCGCTGCCCTATGCCGGCGGCGAAGTGCCCGAGACCAATATCGGCCTGATGCCGGGTCTCGTCTCCAGCTACGAGCAAGGCCTGAGCTGGAAAACCGAACCGATCGGCAAGGCGCTGACCGATTTCCTCGCCGACAAGGGCATCGTCATCCTGAGCTGGGTCTGGCAAGCCGGCGGCGTCGCCAGCCGCTCGCGCCCGCTGATCACGCCGGAAGACGCCAAGGGGCTGAAGGTCCGCGGCGGTTCGCGCGAGATGGATATGGTGCTGCAGACCGCGGGGGCCGCGGTGCTGTCGCTGCCGTCAAATGAAATCTACGCCGCCATGCAGACCGGCGCCTGCGATGCCGGCATCACCTCCTCCACCAGTCTGATTTCGTTCCGGCTGGAAGAGGTCTCCAAGAGCCTGACCACCGGACGCGGCAAGTCGTACTGGTACATGCTGGAGCCGCTGCTGATGTCGAAGGCGATCTTCGACAAGCTGCCGAAAAACCAGCAGGACATCTTGATGGCCGTCGGCGCCGACATGGAAGCGTTCGGCAAGAAGGGCGCGAAGGCCGACGACGATGCCGTGGCCCAGGTCTATGAGAAGGCCGGCGCCAAAGTCGCCGACCTCGACGCGGCCACCGTCGAGAAATGGCGCGACATCGCCCGCGATACCGCCTGGAAGGATTATGCCGCCAAGACCACCACGGCGGCCAATCTCCTGAAGCTCGCATCAGCCACCGCCTCATGATGCACGCTCCCACCGATCACGATGACTTTGGATCGAAACGATCCAAAGTCATGAACGTGATCGATCCTTATAAAGTAGAGCGGGATGCGGGCGGAAAACCGGTGTCCACTTTTCCTCATCCCGCTCGATCGGAGCAAGCTGCCCTGCCGTCGACCGCCGCCGGGACCAATCCGGTCCTCGCGGCGCTCGACCGCAGCGTTGGCCTGTGCAACCGCGTCATTGTCGTGCTGGCCGCGCTCGCTTTGATCGCCGCCTGCCTGATCCTGAGTTACAGCGTGATCACCCGCAGCCTGTTCCATACGGCAACCTACTGGCAGGATGAGGCCGCGGTTTTCCTGCTGGTCGGTGCCACCTTCATGACCGCCGCCTTCGTGCAGTCGCAACGCGGCCATATCGGCATCGAGGCGCTGGTCGGACTGTTGTCGCCCCGCGTCAATCATGTCCGCCTGATGCTGGTCGATCTCGTGAGCCTCGGCTTCTGCGCGTTCTTTGCGTGGAAATCATGGACCCTGACCCATGAGGCCTGGGTCGACGGCCAGGTGTCGAATTCGATGTGGAGCCCGCCTTTGTCGATCCCTTATGCGCTGATGTCCATCGGCATGACGCTGCTGTGTGTGCAGATCCTGCTGCAGATCTGGGGCGCGTTCTACCGGGTGCCGCGGTCATGAGCGTGCTCGGCATCGGACTGTCCTACGGCGCCGCGACACTGGCGGCGATGTTTTCCGGCATGCCGATCGCGTTCGCGCTCGGCGCCGTCGCCGTTGTGTTCATGGCGGTCTATATGCCGGCGGCATCGCTCGATACGGTAACGCAGAATGTCTATGAGGAAATTGCCTCCATCACCCTGCTGTCGATCCCGCTGTTCATCCTGAAGGGTGCTGCGATCGGCAAGTCCCGCGCCGGACAGGATCTGTACTCGGCGCTGCACGCCTGGCTGCACCGGGTGCCGGGCGGTCTCGGCGTCGCCAACGTGTTCGCCTGCGCGCTGTTCGCGGCGATGGCCGGCTCATCGCCCGCCACCTGCTCGGCGATCGGGTCCGCCGGCATTCCGGAGATGCGCAAGCGCGGTTATTCCGGCGGCTTCGCGGCCGGCATCATCGCCGCCGGCGGCACGCTCGGCATCCTGCTGCCGCCGTCCATCACCATGATCCTGTTCGCCGTCGCCGCGGAAAAATCGCTGGGACGGCTGTTCCTCGCCGGCATCGGCCCCGGCCTGCTGCTGGTGACGCTGTTTGGCGTCTATGCCGTGATCCGCTTCCGCAAGGAGTATGCAACGGCCCAGAAGGCCTATGAAGCCACGGGCGAGACCTCGGCGATCCTCACCCACGACACCTACACCATGTCGGAACGCTTCAGCATGCTGCCGCGGGTGCTGCCGTTCGTTACGCTTCTGACCGGCGTAATGATCGCGCTCTATGGCGGCTACGCCACGCCGTCGGAAACCGCCGGCCTCGGCGGACTCTTGGCGCTGGTTTTGATCGCGCTGATCTACAGCGTCTGGCGGCCCAGCGACCTCGCACCGATCCTGACGTCGACCATCCGCGAGTCGACCATGCTGATGATGATCATCGGCATGTCGCTGCTGTATTCCTACGTGATGAGCTACCTGCACATCTCGCAATCGACGGCGGAAGCGATCGTCGCGATGCACCTGCCGAAATGGGAGCTGCTGGCGGCGATCCTGTTCATGGTGATTGTGCTCGGCTTCTTCTTGCCGCCGGTGTCGATCATCCTGATGACCGCGCCGATCGTTCTGCCGCCGCTGCGCGCCGCTGGTTTCGACATCATCTGGTTCGGCATCGTGATGACCATCGTGATGGAGATGGGGCTGATCCATCCCCCGGTCGGATTGAACATCTTCGTCATCCGCAATGTCGCCCCCGACATTCCGCTGAGCGAAGTGATCTGGGGCACGCTGCCGTTCGTGCTGCTGATGTTCGCCGCCGTAATCCTGCTGTGCTTCGTGCCGCAGATCTCGACCTACCTGCCCGACCTGGTGATGGGACCGGAGAGCGTGCGTTAGTACGTTCGGGCGTCAGGCGAACCGCCTGGCGCCCACCACGCACAGCACCACGGCAACGGTCGCGGCGATCATCGAAGCGTCGACCGCCTCGTGCAGCAGCGTCGCAGCCAGCAGCAGGCCGAAGAACGGCTGCAGCAACTGCAGTTGCCCGACGGCGGCGATGCCGCCCTGCGCCAGCCCGCGATACCAGAACACGAATCCGATCAGCATGCTGAACAGCGAGACATAGCCGAGGCTGAGCCATGAGGGCGCGGTGATCCCGCTCCACGACACAGGCTTCATCGTCCATGCCAGCACGATCATCGCCGGCAGCGACAGCACCAGCGCCCAGGAGATCACCTGCCAGCCGCCGAGCTTGCGCGACAGTTTCGCGCCCTCCGCATAGCCGAGGCCGCAGACCACGATGGCGGCCAGCATCAGCAGATCACCGACCGACACCGCGCCGGCATCCCGGCTGAGCGCGAACCCCACCACAAAAGCGCTGCCGAGACCGGAAAACAACCAGAACACCGGGCGCGGCCGCTCGCCGCCGCGCAGCACGCCGAACACCGCCGTCGCCAGCGGCAACAGCCCGATGAAGACGATGGAATGCGCCGAGGTGATATGGCGCAGCGCCAGCGCCGTCAGCAGCGGAAATCCCACCACCACGCCGAGTGCGATCACGACCAGCGAGCCGACATCCTCGCGCGCCGGCCGCCGTTCACGGAAAACCAGCAACAGGAGCAGCGCCAATGCGCCGGCGATGGCGGCACGGGCGACGGTGAGGAACACCGGATCGAAATCGGCCACGGCCAGCCGCGTCGCTGGCAGCGATCCGCTGAAAATCAGCACGCCGAGAAATCCGTTGATCCAACCGCCTGTCTTGTCCATGGCCACTCTCTTTCTTGCGGCCCCAAACACCGCGGACAGGCTGGTGATTCCAGAGACAATCCAGTACAATTTTGCCAAACTGTACTGATTAATCGGGAGTACAGATGGACGAAACCAGCGATTTGACCGGCGCAGGCACCCTGGTCGCACGCACCATGCAAACAGTGCGGCAGCGGATCGCAGCCCGCACGCTGGCGCCGGGCGCCAAGCTGCCGTCGATCCGTGCGTTCGCGGCCGCCCAGCGGGTTTCCAAATCGACGGTGGTGGAAGCCTATGACCGGCTGGCGGCGGAAGGCGTCATCCAGTCCCGCCGCGGCTCCGGCTTCTATGTCGCAGGGCACCTGGCGCCGCTGTCGCTGGCCGACATGGGACCACGGCTCGATCGCTCGGTCGACCCATTCTGGATCTCGCGGCAGTCGCTGGAAGCCGGTGACGACGTCCTGAAGCCCGGCTGTGGCTGGCTGCCGCCATCGTGGATGCCGGAGCCGAGCCTGCGCCGCGCGTTACGCGGTCTCTCACGCGCCGACAATGCCGTCTTAACGGATTATGGATCTCCGCTCGGGCTGCGGCCGCTGCGGCAGTTGCTGTCGCGCCGCCTCACCGACCACGGCGTGGAGGTGGCGCCCGAGCAGATCATGCTGACCGATTCCGGCACCCAGGCGATCGACCTGGTCTGCCGCTTCCTGCTCGAGCCGGGCGATACGGTGCTGGTGGACGATCCCGGCTACTATAATTTCCATGCCCTGCTGCGCGCCCATCGCGTCCGCATTGTCGGCGTTCCCTTTACGCCTCACGGCCCCGATGTCGAAGCCTTCGCCCAGGTGCTCGCCAGCGAGCGGCCACGGCTCTACATCACCAATTCCGGCTTGCACAATCCAACCGGCGCATCCTTGTCCTCGGTCACCGCGCACCGGATCCTCAAACTCGCCGAGCAGCATGATCTCGCCGTTGTCGACGACGACATCTTCGCCGACTTCGAGCACGAGCCGGCGCCGCGCCTGGCGGCGTTCGACGGGCTCAATCGCGTGGTGCAGATCGGCAGCTTCTCAAAAACGCTGTCGGCTTCAGTGCGCTGCGGCTACATCGCCGCGCGGCCGGATTGGATAGAGGGACTGACCGATCTGAAGATCGCGACGACCTTCAGCAGCGGACGGCTGGCCGCAGAACTGCTGCTCGCGGCGCTGAAGGACGGCACCTACCGCAAGCATCTGGATGCCCTGCGAGGGCGTCTCGCCGATGCCATGGGCAGCACCAGCGCCCGTCTGCGCAAACTCGGGATCACGCCCTGGGTGGAGCCGAAAGCCGGCATCTTCCTGTGGTGCCGCCTTCCGGACGGATTCGACGCGTCCGACCTGGCGCAACGCGCGCTGGCCGCCAACATCGTTCTGGCGCCGGGCAACGCCTTCAGCCTGTCGCAGTCGGCCGGCAGCTTTCTGCGCTTCAATGTGGCGCAGTCGACGGATCCGCGGATCTTTCAGTTCCTGCAATCGGCGCTGCGCTAGTACCCGGAATCATAGCCAAGTGACACGAGCAAACACTGTACGTGCCCACCGATTCTGAATCACGTTTGATCAAAAGTGGGTACTAGGGCGCGTACTCATAAATCTGGGACGCCACGCTTTCAGGGACGAAGCGGACGCGCGACCGGACCTCAGGGATATCGCCTTGTGACCCGTTGCGGACCTCGGCAATCCGCTTCTGCACGTCGCCGCGCGGCAGCGGTCGCCTTCGGTATTCGACAAGGCGCGAAGAACTCAATGTTGCGAGATATTCAGCGCTCCGTACGTCAGATTGCGCATCGCCGTGAAGTAATCGCTGACCTTTTCTGGTGCGGCCTGGATCATCTGTACAGCGATCACCTTCTGCGCCGGATCAACCCAGAACTCCGTCCCCCAAACTCCACTCCAGCCAAAACTGCCGACTGACCCGCCGGGACTACTAAGGCTCGATGTTCGACTGGTGCGAATGGCAAAGCCGAGGCCAAACGTTGTCCCATGGTCTGGGCCGACACTGCGGCCCACAAAGCTAACATCGTATGGTAGCGCGTCGGCGGTCATCAGCTTCACTGTCTCAGGCGCGAGTATCCTAACTCCGTCGAGCTCACCGCCATTGAGCAACATTTGGCAGAAGCGCAAATAGTCAAGAGCCGTCGAGGCAAGTCCGCCGCCACCTGAAACGAGCTTGCGCGGCCTTGTGATGTCAAATTGAGGAGGACGCGTCGTTGGTGCCTCGACCACGCGGCCGAGGTTTTCGCTCGGTACATAGAAGCCGGTGTCAACCATCCCGAGGGGCTTGAAAATGCGGCTCTGCAGGAATTGATCAAACTGCTGGCCGGAAGCAACTTCGACAACCCTCGCCAGAACATCTACGCCCCAGCTGTATTCCCAGACCTCACCCGGTTGGTGTGCCAGCGGCAAGCTCGAAAGACTTGTCACAAACTCGGCGAGGGAATTGTCCGGCCCGAAAGCGGCCTTAGCGTAGAGCCTGTTGATCGGCTCATCTACAAATTGCGGCGGATAGACCAAGCCGGAAGTATGACGAAGCAGGTCGCGCACGGTCATTGGTCGCTTCGGCGGTTCTAGCGCAATGTCGATCTTCCCTGACGCCGGGTTAGGCTTCGCGGTCGCGACTTGCATGGTCTTCAGCTCGGGCAGGTATTTCGCGACCGGAGCATCGAGATCGAGCTTGCCGTCGTCTACCAGCATCATGGCTGCAACACTGGTGATCGGCTTGGTCATCGACGCGATCCAGAAGATCGAGTCGGTCGTCATGGGAATGGTCTTGGCGCGATCTTGGAAGCCAATGGGTTGAAGATAAGCAAGCTTGCCCTCTTTAGCAATGGCGATGACTGCACCCGACAGGTCCTTGCCCGAAGGGTCGACCGCATCAATCCGTTCCTTGTACCAAGAGGTAATTTGCGAAAATCCCCCTATCGAAAAGTTCTTGATCGCAGGATCGATAGGTGTCGAGAGCGCGACGGTCAAAAGAACACATCCGATTGCACTGAAGAATGCCAGGGCCTTTGTCAGTGAGTGTTGCATATGCGTCATGGCGTGCTCCCGCGAAGATAAAGTGGCTCGCTCTGCGTTCGCTTGTAGCACATTCAGCATATCGATTTTGAATGAGGTTTGCTGCTGCCGTTACGGTGCGCAATGTCGCTTATTGGCACTTAGCTGACATGACCAAGCGCGCCTCTTTTGTCAGTTTCCGATGGTAATGCGGACGTCGTCCGGCAAGTGGATTTAGGGGTACACGCCCTAGCGACTACGCCGTCCGTGCCGCCTTCGCCTTGGCATTCAACGCCGAGGCGACACGGCTGACCGGGGGCCGTCCGATCAGCTCGCTCACCGTGTTGGTGGCCGCGAGCAATTTGGTCATGTCGATGCCGGTTTTGATCCCCATGCCTTCCAGCATGTAGACCACATCCTCGGTCGCGACATTGCCGGTGGCGCCGGGCGCATAGGGACAGCCGCCGAGCCCGCCGGCGGCGGAATCGATGACACGCGCGCCCTCCTCCAGGCCCGCATAGATGTTGGCCAGCGCCTGGCCATAGGTGTCGTGGAAGTGCATGCCGAGGTTGGCCATCGGGACCTCGCCCGCGACCGCGCGCAGCAGCTGCCGCGCCCTGGCCGGCGTGCCGACCCCGATGGTGTCGCCCAGCGAGACCTCGTAACAGCCCTGGTCCCAGAGCTGTTTTGCCACCGACGCCACCGCCGCCGGTTTGACCTCGCCGTCATACGGACATCCCAGCACACAGGACACGTAACCGCGCACCTTGATGCCGTCGGCCTTGGCGCGCGTCAGCACAGGTTTGAAGCGTTCGATCGATTCCGCGATGGTGCAGTTGATGTTGGCGCGCGAAAACCCTTCCGACGCCGAGGCGAACACTGCGATGACCTGTGCGCCGGCCGTAACAGCCGCGTCGTAGCCTCTTTCATTCGGGACCAGGACGTGGAATTCGCGATCCGCATGATGATCGACGGCCTGCAGCACATGGTCGGAATTGGCCATCTGCGGGATCGCCTTGGGCGAGACGAAGCTGCCGATCTCGATGGTCGGAAATCCCGCTGCGATCAACGCCTCGATAAACGCGATGCGCGCTTCGACGGTGATCGGCGTTTTTTCATTCTGCAGTCCGTCGCGTGGACCGACTTCGACAATCCGGACTTCGTCACCCATCAAGATACTCTTTCCTCGACGCGTTTTCTTGACGCGAACCGGTACCCACTTCGTTTGAAAACGCTATGCTTTCGGCTCGATCTCGGCGAGCTCGGCGCCTTCCTGCACGATGTCGCCGACCTTGCATTTGAGCGCCTTGAGCACGCCGTCGAACGGCGCCCGCAGGGTCTGCTCCATTTTCATCACTTCCAGGGTCAGGATCGGCGCGCCCTTTTCGATGGTTGCGCCGACCTCGGCCAGCAGCGCGACCACGGTGCCGGGCAGTGGCGCGACAATGCGGTCCTCGCCGGCGTGATCTTCCTCATCGACACCGAACGGATCAATCCAGTGCAGATCAAACCGGCCATTGCGGGTACGGATATAGAGCTCGTGCCCTTCGATGATGGCCACGATCTGGGTCTTCGCGCCGTGCAGATCAAGACTGATCGTTGCATCGTTGCCGGAGCTATAGGCGAAGCCGATTTCGCGACCGTCGATCAGGATGCTCGACGGTCCCCGACCATACTGCAGCGTCACCTTGTGCTCGGCCTGGCCCTGCCGGAACGCAAACACCCGCGTGCGACGGCTGACCTGCGCCCAACCGGATGCCCGCCATGGCGAAAACGCGTCCTGGCCGATCGACCGGGCTTCGTCGCGCAGGATGGCGGAAACCGCAGCGCAAAGCTCGAGACTCGAGACCGTCGTTTGCTGCGACGTCAGGGCCGTCAGCTCGCGCTCGATGAAGCCGGTGTCGATGTCGTTGTCGCGAACGTTCCGGTGCGTGACCAGCGCCGACAGGAACGGGATGTTGGTGACGATGCCGCGCACGTCGGTGTCGTCGAGGCCGCGGTGCAGCCGCTCGATCGCCGCACCACGGGTCGGCGCCCAGGCAATCACCTTGGCCAGCATGGCGTCATAGTTCGGCGACACCACATCGCCCTGCCGGTAGCCGGCGTCGATGCGCAGGCCATGGGTTTCCTCGGGCGTGCGCCATGTCCGGATCTTGCCGACCGAGGGCATGAAGTTGCGCGCGGGATTCTCCGCGTAGACGCGCGCCTCGATGGCGTGGCCGTTGAGCCGGATCTGGTCCTGGGTCAGCGGCAGCGGTTCGCCAAACGCCACCCGCAGTTGCCATTCGACAAGATCGATGCCGGTGATCAGTTCGGTCACCGGGTGCTCGACCTGCAGGCGGGTGTTCATTTCGATAAAGAACACATCCTTGCCGTCGGACACGAATTCGATGGTCCCGGCGCCGACATATTTGACCGCCCCCGCCGCCATGCGCGCGGCGGCGCATACGGCCTCGCGTTGCGCTTCGCTGAGGGTCGGCGACGGCGCCTCTTCGATCACCTTCTGGTGGCGTCGCTGCAAGGTGCACTCGCGCTCGAACAGCGACAGCAGATTGCCATGGCTGTCGCCGATCACCTGCACCTCGATGTGGCGCGGGTTATCGACATACTTCTCGATCAACACCTTGTCGTCGCTGAAAGCGGCCAGCGCCTCGCGCTTGGCGCTGACCACGGACGACTGCAATTGCTCGGCTTCGCGCACAATGCGCATGCCGCGGCCGCCGCCGCCGGCCGAGGCCTTGATCAGCACGGGATAGCCGATTTTCGCCGCCGCATTGGACAGCGTCGTCTCGTCCTGGGCGTCGCCATGATAGCCCGGCACCAGCGGCACGCCGGCCGCTTCCATCAGCGCCTTGGAGCCGGATTTGGAGCCCATGGCGGTGATCATGGCGGCGGTCGGGCCGACAAAAATAAGCCCCGCATCGGCGCAGCGCTGAGCGAACTCGGCGCTTTCCGACAGGAAGCCATAGCCGGGATGGACAGCTTCGGCGCCGGTGGCTTTGGCCGCGGCGATGATGCGGTCGATGTTGAGATAACTGTCGCGCGCGCGCGCCGGCCCCAGCAGGATGGCGTCGTCAGCCATGGCCACGTGGAGCGCGTCCTGATCCGCTTCGGAATAGACCGCGACGGTGTGCAGCCCCATGGCCTTGGCGGAGCGGATGACGCGGCAGGCGATCTCGCCGCGATTGGCGATCAAGAGCGTGCGGAAGCGGCGGTAGAGGGAATGAGGCTCGGTCACGTCTGGCTCCAAACCGGCTTGCGCTTTTCGAGGAATGCCGAGAGCCCTTCGCGGGCCTCGGGCTTGGCCCGCATCTCGGCGATCAGCTGCGCCGTCTCGCTCAGCACATCCTCATCGATCGGCCGCCCGGCCACTGTTTCGACCAGCGCCTTGGCGGCGGCACGGGCCGCCGGCGCGCCGGTTTTGAGTTGCTTGACCAGAGCAGCAATGCGCGCATCGATGGCGTCAATCGCTACCACCTCGTGGACCAAGCCAATCCGTGCGGCCTCCGGCGCGGCGAATGCCTCCGCAGTCTGGAAGTAACGGCGCGCCTGGCGCACGCCCATGGCGCGAACGACGTAGGGGCTGATCACAGCAGGGACCAATCCCAGCCGCACTTCGGACAGGCAGAACGTGGCTTCGTCCGTCGCAATGGCAATGTCGCAGGCGGCCACAAGGCCAACGCCGCCACCATAGACCGGCCCCTGCACCCGGGCGATGGTGGTCTGCGGCATGCGGTCGAGCGCGGCCAGCATCCGTGCCAGCGGCTGGGCGTCGCGGATGTTCTCCTCGCGGCTGTAGCCCGCGGCCTTCTTCATCCAGTTGATGTCGGCGCCGGCACAAAAGCTCTTGCCCTCGCCCTGCACCACGACAGTCGACACCTCGCTGTCCCGGGCGATGCCGTCGAACGCCTGCGCCAATGCTGCGATCAGCGCCTCGTCGAAAGCATTGTTGCGTTCCGGCCGGTTCAGCACGATGCGGGCCAGACCGTTTTCGCGTTCGATGCGTACGATCTCTGTCATCATCACATCCTGAACACGCCGAATTTGGTCGGCTCGATCTGCGCATTGGCTGCTGCCGACAGCCCCAACCCCAGCACCAGGCGGGTGTCGGCGGGATCGATCACGCCGTCGTCCCACAGCCGTGCGGTGGCGTAATAAGGATGGCCCTGCTTTTCGTATTGGGCGCGGATCGGGGTGCGGAACTGATCTTCCTCCTCGGTCGACCAGGTGTCGCCCTTGGCCTCGATGTTGTCACGACGCAAGGTGCTCAGCACCATGGAGGCCTGCTCGCCGCCCATCACGGAGATGCGGGCATTCGGCCACATCCAGAGGAAGCGCGGGCTGTAGGCGCGGCCGCACATGCCGTAGTTGCCGGCGCCGTAGGAGCCGCCGATCACCACAGTGAATTTGGGCACGCCGGCGGTGGCGACCGCGGTGACGAGCTTGGCGCCGTCGCGCGCAATGCCGCCGGCTTCGTACTTCTTGCCGACCATGAAGCCGGTGATGTTCTGCAGGAACAGCAGTGGGATCTTGCGCTGGCAACACAGTTCGATGAAGTGCGCGCCCTTGAGCGAGCTCTCACTAAAGAGGATGCCGTTGTTGGCGATGATGCCGACCGGGTAACCCCAGATATGGGCGAAGCCGCAAATCAGCGTTTGCCCGTAAAGCTTCTTGAATTCCTCGAATTCCGAGCCGTCGACAATGCGCGCGATGATATCGCGGACATCGAACGGTTTGCGGGCATCCGCGGGAACGACGCCGTAGATTTCCTCCGGCGCATACAGCGGCTCACGCGGCTGGCGCCAGCCGGTGGCGGCGCTCACGGCCGGGTTGAGGTTGCCGACGATCCGCCGTGCGATGCCGATGGCATGGGCGTCGTTCTGGGCATAGTGGTCGGTGACACCGGACTGCCGGCTATGGACATCGGCGCCGCCGAGCTCTTCGGCGGTGACGACTTCACCGGTCGCAGCCTTCACCAGCGGCGGTCCGCCAAGGAAGATGGTGCCTTGATTACGGACGATAATGCTCTCGTCGGACATCGCCGGGACGTAAGCGCCGCCCGCGGTGCACGATCCCATCACGATGGCGATTTGCGGAATGCCCTGCGACGACAGTTGCGCCTGATTGTAGAAGATACGGCCGAAATGGCGCTCGTCCGGAAAGATCTCGTCCTGCTGCGGCAGGAAGGCACCGCCGGAATCCACCATGTAGATACACGGCAGATTATTCTGGCGCGCGATGTCCTGCGCCCGCAGATGCTTCTTCACCGTCATCGGGTAATAAGTGCCGCCCTTGATGGTCGCATCGTTGGCGACGATCACGCACTCGCGGCCCGCGACACGGCCGATGCCGGTGACGATGCTGGCGGAGTGGACGTCGCCGCCATAGAGGTCGTAGGCGGCGAGCGGCGACAATTCGAGGAACGCCGTTCCCGGATCGATCAGCAGGTCCACCCGCTCACGGGCCAACAGCTTGCCGCGGGACGTATGCCGGGCCCGGGATGATTCCCCGCCCCCGCCGGCCACCTGCTCGAGCTTCTGACGCAGGTCCGCGACCAGCGCCTGCATGGCCTCGGAATTCCGCGCAAAGTCGGACGATTTGGGATCAATCCCGGAATGAAGCGGCATAGGCCTCCCGATCGGCTTTTTGACCGCACCCCGTTCCCGGGTCGGTGACTGAACTAAAGCAGGCAACGCGCCCGTGTCCAGTGCCAGGGCGACAGAGCAGGCAATATCGCCCGGCGTCTGCAATCGTTTGATTTCTGGGATGAATTGCGACGGCCTGCGCAACGGGCGCGAAGACCTGTATGCAGCGCATCCGGCCCTGCCAGATGTCCGAAGTCCGGCAAGCGACAGAACGGCGAGGAGCCGCCCGCCATCAATGTGGAGGGCTTAGTGTGTCCAGGGTTCGCCGCGCCGGAAAGCAAAATTGTCGGAATAGGCCGCAATTCGCCGCACCGGCTCCTTCGGCTCCAGCAGCTGATAGGGAATGCCCTCCCGCTCGCAATAGGCCACCGCGTCTTCCTTGGTGTGGAAGCGCAGGGTGAGCTGCTGTTTCATGTCCCCGGAGCTGGTCCAGCCCATCAGCGGCTCGATGGTCCGGGGCTGCTCCGGCTCATAGTCCAGCTGCCATTCCCGGCTTTTCGCCTTGCCGGATTGCATCGCGTTCTTGGCAGGTTTGTAGATGCGGGCAGTCATGAACGAGACGAGCTCCTGAGGTGTGACGCCAATGTCATGATGAGGCCGGCCCGTCAGGGGCCGGGTCATCACCGCCTGGCCGAGGCCCATTTCAGTAACAGGTATGGCGGTGACAGGCATGTGAGTTTTATTGTACGATTCTGCAGTTTAACAGGGCTTACTTTCCTCAATATATTCGTTCCGCAAGGCTGATACAATCTGGCTGTCGGGCTCGGGATCGCCCATGATCCCGCGTCGGAATCCGTATGAATCGGCCCCCGCATGAAACGGTCCATATGACAATCAGAGCGACACTCCCCTCAGGCGGCCGTGACCTTCGGCTCGATCTGTTCCGCGGCATCGCGAACTGGGCGATTTTCCTCGACCATATCCCCTACAACATCGTGAACTGGGTCACGACGCGCAACTATGGCTTCAGTGACGCCGCCGACCTGTTCGTCTTCATCTCCGGGTACACCGCGTCGTTCGTCTATGCACGGATGATGCTCGATCGCGGGTTCGTGGTCGGCGCGACGCGGCTGATGAAACGGGTGTGGCAGCTCTATGTCGCGCACGTGTTCCTGTTTGTGATCTACATCGTGACCATCGGCTTTGTCGCGATCAAATTCCACGACCCCGACATCATCAATGAGTTCAACGTCGCGGGCCTGATCGACAATCCGATCGAGACGCTCAGCCAGGGCATGTTGCTGAAATTCAAGCCGGTGAACCTGGACGTGCTGCCGCTATACATCGTTCTGATGGGCGTGTTCCCGCCGATCCTGTGGTTCATGCTGCGGCGTCCGGACACCGTGATGATCGCCTCGCTGGTGCTGTATTTCGCGGCGCGCCAGTTCGGCTGGAACCTGCCCGCCTACCCGGCCGGCACCTGGTACTTCAATCCGTTCTGCTGGCAGCTGCTGTTCATCTTCGGCGCGTGGTTTGCGCTGGGAGGCGCCCTGGAATCCCGCTCGGTCATCAAGTCCAAGCACCTGCTGATCGCCGGTCTGGCCTATCTGGTGTTTGCACTGGTGATGACCATGGCGGGCCGTTTCGAGACGCTCGGAAACCTGTTTCCGCGCTGGTTCTTTGAGGCCTTCAATCCGAACGACAAGACCAACCTCGCGCCCTATCGCGTGCTGCACTTCGTGATCATCGCGTTCCTCGTCACCCGCTTCGTTCCGAAGAACTGGCCGGGCCTGGAATCAAAGATATTTGCGCCGATGATCAAGTGCGGCCAGCAATCGCTGGAAGTGTTCTGCGTCGGCGTCTTCCTGTCGTTCATTGCGCACTTCCTGCTGACGCTCAGCTCCGGCTCGGTCTTCGTGCAGATCGTGGTCAGCGCCGGCGGCATCGCGATATTGACGGCTGTCGCTTACTATCGCAGCTGGTCCAAGAAACAGGACAAGCCGCCGCCGCGGCCGAAACCGGCCCCCGCGCCGGTGGCGCCATCGGCGGAATCCAGCGCAGCTTGATCGAAACGTCAAAAAGCCGCCGACCATGGGTCGGCGGCTTTTCCATTTTTATCGATGGCCGATTAGACGTCGAGCACGGCGACAATCCGCAGCGAATCTCGCTCCACGATGATGACCTGATCGTTCACCACGAAATAGCGATAGCCGCGCCATTCCGGATGCATGTCGATGATCACCGTCGGCACGTCCACCACCTGCACGGTGCGCGGAACGACCGTGCCCACATTCAGTGAGAAGTTGACGTTGGTGACCCTTGGGCCGGTCGCGATCACCTTCTCGCGGATCTGGGTGCGCTGTTCGCTGGTCATCTTGGTCTCGGACGACGAGGCGGCGCCGACCGTCGATTTGGAGCCCGGCTGCGACTGCGCGTTGGTCCCGGACTTGCTGTCCGCGCCCTGCTTGGAGCTGTCCGTGCCTTGCTTGGCGTCGCCGGTTTTCTGAGCCGAATGATCCGGCGCCATCTTGTCCGAACTCATCTTGCTGTTGGCCTTGCCGTCGTTGGCCGCAGGCGCCTGGGCGTTCTTGCCTTCGGGGCGGCCGTCAGCCTTGTTCGCCGGCGTCTGGGCCCGCTGCTCCGACGTACCGGCCTTCGACGGCGACTGTTCGGTCATGCCGGACTTGTGGTCGCCTGTGGCACTGCCGCTTGCGCCGCCACGCTCCATGCTGCCTGACGCGGTGCCACCTGCGGCACCGCCTCGCTCGCTCGGCGCCTGCGCCGAGGCCGCGCCCAAACTCACCGCAAGACCAATGGCTGCAACGGTCGATAGCAATGTTGTCTTCATCATGATCAGTATCCTCCAGAGTCCATTGTCAAAACCCCACCTGCCCGACCAACCGCGCGTCATTGCGCTCGTTCCGGGAACCGACGACGAAAAGTCAGGGAAAATACTGAACAGGCATTCATGTCGCGTGCGCGCGGCATGATGCGAAACGGACGTTGCAAGGAAGAGAAGGGAAGATGGTCGGAGCAGTAGGATTTGAACCTACGACCCTCTGCTCCCAAAGCAGATGCGCTACCGGACTGCGCTATGCTCCGACGATATCTTCAGGCGGCCATTATGGATGATCGCCGGCCGAAACGAGCCCAAAAGGCCCACAGCGTCCCGAATTGGGCTCCGCGGGGCCTTCGATACACGCTTCACGCCAAACCAGCAAGACGCACCGGAGAGGCTATTTCCCGTTAAAAAGCGGGTGCCCGACCCGGTCTCCCGCCTTGATGCCGAATTTCCGGGACGTGCCTGCGATGACTTCCAGGACCCCACGGACCGGGCCGCCCGAGGAGATGATCTTCTCCGACTCGACCTGGGTGTTCTCGGCGATGCGCAGGATCTGTCCGTCGGCCTGAATGAAGATCATGTCGAGCGGGATCAGAGTGTTTTTCATCCACATCGAGACGTTCTGCTCGGGGGTGAAATCGAACAGCATGCCGCGCCCTTCAGGAAGCTCCTTGCGAAACATCAGCCCCTTGGCGCGCTCCTCGTCCGTCCGCATCACCTCGACGGCAAACACCTGCACCCCGGATTTGGTGATGATCTCGAGCGACTGCGTCTCCGCGGCATGGACGAGGGATACGCCGAACAACGCGCCCCAGAACACCGCAAACGCCATCAGCCAGCGCAGACTGCGGCCATCCGCAAAACCGAAACGAAATCTCATGGCAACCGACCTCAGGGGGAAAAAGCCGGCGCAACCTAACGCGTCCGACGCGCAGGTGAATACCGTTTTTGCCTGGCGGCACACACTTCTTATTGATTATTTTTGGGAGGGCGGCCACGCGGCAGCTGCCAGATCGGCCCCTCACACATGGGAAGGGCCTCAAGGAAGGCTTTGCAGCCGGTGACGGCTCAGTGAGGGGACATACCGGGAGCGCCGGTCTCCGGCTGGATCTCCGCCGCCATCATACCCTTGGATCCGGGACCATAACGAACCAGCACGTATTGGCCGGGCCGCAGCTCGGTCATGCCATAGCGCCGCAGGGTTTCCATATGGACGAAGATGTCGGGCGTGCCCTCGCCGCAGGTCAGGAAGCCGAAACCGCGCAGGCGGTTGAACCATTTGACCTGGGCCCGCTCGAGGCCGCTGGTCGGCGTCACGCTGGCGTGCGTGCGCGGCGGCGGCAGCTGAGCGGGATGGATCGCGGTCGACTCGTCCATCGAGACGACGCGAAACGCCTGGTAGCCTTTCGAGCGCTGCAGGCATTCAACAACGATGCGCGCGCCCTCATAGGCGGTCTGAAAGCCATCACGCCGGAGCACCGTCACGTGCAGCAGCACGTCGGGCCAGCCATTGTCTGGAATGATGAAGCCGTATCCTTTGGACGCATCAAACCATTTGATGACCCCGGTGACCTCAACCAGATGTGCGGCGATCCCCTCGCCTGCACCGAGAAACGGGTCTGCCTCTGGCGACCGCTCACGGTTGCCCGAAAAATCACCAGAACGAAAATCATTGGAGCCAAGACCACGCGATATGGGTCCGCCTAACGCCGACCCTCCCGGCCTCTTGGACTCAAAACCGTCCGACCCCATATCCCCGGACCTCACACCAGCAAAACACGGTCAGCCACCGCGTTTAATTTCCCGTCACCCGCGCCGCCTGCAATACCGGTCCGAACGCGAATCTCCTGATTCGACGATAACACTCCCCGCCAACTCGCAAAGATAAAAAACTCGTATGCGCTGGGCTATGAACAGCCTTGCACATTTGCGAATCAATTCCGCAATCAATTGCCTGCGAACGGACCAAGAGTCTCGCCGATGTCATGCCGGATCACGAGATCGGCAAGCTCATCCTGTTCCGTCGGTTCATTGTTGATAATCACAAGTTGTGCACCGGAGTTCCGTGCCATCGCAGGAAACCCCGCAGCCGGCCACACCACCAGCGACGAGCCGATCGCAATGAACAAATCGCACGCGCGCGCAAGTTCCGCAGCGCGGTGCATCTCGTCTTCGGGCATCGCCTGACCGAACGAAATGGTGGCCGTCTTCACCGGCTCATCGCAGTCGGAGCAATCCGGTGCGTGTTCACGACCATCGAACAGCTGCTTCACCCATGACAACTCGAACCTTTTGCCGCAGCCGATGCAGCGCGCGTAGGTGGTGTTGCCGTGCAGTTCGATCACGTCGTCGGGCCGGAAACCCGAGGCTTGATGCAGATTGTCGATGTTCTGGGTGATCAAGGCGGGAACTTTGCCGGCCTTGTAGAGGGCCGCAAGCGCGCGGTGGCCGCGTCCCGGCTTCGCAGCCGCGAACGTCTCCTCCATGGCGAAGCGTCGCCGCCAGGACTCGTCGCGCGCATCCTGGCTCGCCACGAATTCATCGAACGGAATGGGGCGGTTGCGAGTCCAGAGGCCGCTGGGCGAGCGGAAATCGGGAATGCCGCACTCCGTCGAAATGCCGGCGCCGGTGAACGGGACGATCACGGAGGCTGCGGCGATCAAGTCGCCGAGCTGTTCAATGCCGCTGGAGAGACTTGAGGCGATCATCCGTGGCTTCCGTTTGGGCAGAGCGCAACTACACACCCAAACCCGCCGATGTTTCAAGCGCGCTTGCGATCGAGACCATCTGTCGCGCTCCCTCAAACACAAAAGGGGCCGAAGCCCCCTTCATCGCGTCGCTGCGTTTGCCGATCGGATCACGCCGCTTTGGACACCGGCTCGCTGGCCGTATCGCTTGTCTTGGCTGGCTCGTCCTTCCTGGGCTTCACGACGGGGGCCGGTGACTTCTTCGCCGGTTTTCCGTAGAGCGACAGCCTTTCCAGTTCCGCTTCGAGCTCGGCCTGACGGGCCGCAACCTTCTCCGCGAGCTTTTCGGTCGCGTCGTCGCGCAACGCCGCCAGTTCTTCAATGCTGAGGGTGTTCAAATCGATCTTAGCCATTCTGGCCTCCCATTCACGATACGGACGTAACGTGAACATTTGATCCAAGGCAAGGAGTCATCCGGCTTATCCACGGAACGATCGCGCGCAGTCGGCGTTTCCTTCTGCCGCTTTGCAGAGTGGTGGGAATCGTCGCGAGGGACGTTGGCGGACGTTTGTCGCCACGGATTTCATCATGGCTGCCCTGTCTGTGCATAAACCGCTGAGACATTGACCGATGTTGCCGCCGTCGATTGAAATCGCCAGCTGATTTGGGAGACCAACACAATGAAGCCAGACAAACTGGCGGACGAGTCCGTCGCGCACGCTATCGGCAACCTGTCGGAGCGCGAACTGATCCGGCAGCACGTCGATCGCACGGTGGCTTTTCAGCGGCAGATGATCCGGGAACAGGAAGAGCGTTGCCGCAAGCAGATGGCCGACGTCAAGGCATCGCTGAAGGCCGTGAATTGGCCGCGCTGATTGCCGGCAACTCGTTCTGCGCTGGAGATGCCATCGTGCGCGCGACCTGATCACGTCGCACCAAGGCACTGCGAACCGCTCGGCCTGCGTGCCTCGACGACGCGGGAAACGCGCAAAGCCGCCGCAACAGAAAAGCGTTTCATCTGCAGGCCCTCGATGGGCCTGTTCGCCTGTCGGGCCGAAACGGGGAATGTTCAAAGACGCTCGATGACTTGAGGTCCTTTCGGCCGTTCAACTCGTTTTCAAGAACCGGTGACCGGGTGAACTTTTTGCGGCGCCGTGCGTCTACTTAATTGAACGGGCGCCCCAACCCGTTCCCGAGCGGTTACCCCACCGCTCACAACGACCCAGGCCCTGCTTGTCCCCCCAGGCAGGGCCGTCTCGCGTGTGCATTGGGCGTGAAGGGCTTCCCCACCCCACGTTGTCCGCGACGGCCTGTCAAGGGGCCTGCACCTCGTTGCATTTTGCTGCTATTGAGGGCCCGCCGTGCCTCAACCGAGACGAATTCTCAAAATGTTCTCAGAAGGACAAGAAACATGCGTTATCTGCACACGATGCTGCGCGTCCGCAATCTCGACGCTGCGCTCAAGTTCTACGCCGATGCGCTGGGGCTGAAGGAAGCCCGCCGCATCGACAACGACAAGGGCCGCTTCACGCTGGTCTTCCTCTGCGCGTCGGAGGACGAGGAGTTGCTCAAGCAGTCGAAGGGCCGCGGCGCGCCGCTGGTGGAATTGACCTACAATTGGGACGAGGAGAAATACGGCGAAGACCGTTATTTTGGCCACCTGGCCTACGAGGTCGACAACATCTACGCCACCTGCGACCGGCTTCAGAAGCTCGGCATCACCATCAACCGTCCGCCGCGCGACGGCCAGATGGCGTTCGTGCGCTCGCCGGATCTGCATTCCATCGAGCTGCTGCAGAAGGGCGACGCCAAGCCGCCGCAGGAGCCGTGGTCGTCGATGCCCAACACCGGCCACTGGTAAACGCGCTTCTCACCTCACGTTTCCGGCGCTCCATATCGAGGGAACGACTGCCCTCCTGCCGTGTTGGGTTTGCAGCAGGGCATTGATGGAGGTGAGGAAATGGGACGCGGAATTCTGTTGTGGCTGTTGGGTATTCCGATCCCGGTGATCATTCTGCTGTGGTTGTTCTTCGGCCGATAGACACCCGGAGATAAATACGAGAGCCCCGCCGAGTGGGGCTCTCGTCATTTCGGACTTCCCTCGGCGGCGATCGTGAAAATTTAAACGCGGCCTTTGTGCCATGCAGCGAGAGCGCGTCCGCATGCGCGGCGCAATTCGAACTGGACCTCTCTGTGTCGGCATGGAAGATGACCGGATCAAGAACCGAGGGCTTTTGAAGCCCCGATCCGGGAGAAACAGCTTCGATGTCCACGCCCGCACGTGCCCGTCCGAAACCAACGCCCGAAACGCAGCACTTCTGGGACGGCACGGCAGCGGGTGAGCTTCGCCTGCAGCGCTGCGACAGCTGCGCCAAGACTTACTTCCCGCCACGTCCCTTCTGCCCGGGCTGCGGCTCGCGCAAGGTCAGCATCTACAAAGCCAGCGGCAAGGCCACCCTCTACAGCTATGTCATCAATCATCGCCCGGCGGCGCCCGGCTTCACCCCGCCTTATGCGATTGCGGTGGTGACGCTGGAGGAAGGACCCCGCATGATGACCAACATCATCGATTGCCCGCAGACCCCGGAGGCGCTGGTGCTCGACATGCCGCTCGAAGCCGCCTTCGAGAAGCTGGATGACGCGATCAGCCTTCCCGTATTCCGTCCGGCGAAAGGCTGATCCCATGCGCAGGAACCAGGTGGCCGTCGTCGGTGCGGCTGAAACAACCAAGCTCGGCGTCATTCCCGATGCCTCACAGATCCAGCTTCACGCGGATGCGGCGCTCAATGCGATCGCGGATGCGGGGCTCAAGCTGTCAGACATCGACGGCATCGCCACCGCCGTCGAAACACCGCAGCAGATCGCCCATTATCTCGGCATCACCCCGACCTGGGTGGACGGCACCTCGGTCGGCGGCTGCTCCTTCATGCTGCATGTTCGTCACGCCGCAGCGGCAATCGAGGCCGGCCTCTGCAAGACCGTGCTGATCACCCACGCCGAGAGCGGCAAGTCGATGATCGGCAAGCTGCCGCGCTCGACCGCGCCCGACAGCCTCAATGGCCAGTTCGAGGCCCCGTTCGGGGTCTACGGCCCACCCAGCATGTTTCCGATCCCCGTGCTGCGTTACATGAAGACCCACGGCATCACCCATGAGCAGATCGCCATGGTCTCGGTGGTGCAGCGCGAATGGGCGGCGAAGAACCCGCGCGCCTCCATGAAGGAGCCGATCACGGTCGAGGACGTGCTGAACTCGCGCATGATCGCCTATCCGTTCCGCATCCTGCAGTGCTGCCTGGTCACCGACGGTGGCGGCGCGCTGATCCTGACCAGCGCCGACCGCGCCAAGGATTTTCCGCGCAAGCCGGTCTACATCCTGGGCACCGGCGAAAGTGTCGAGACGCCGATGGTCAGCCAGATGGAAACGTTCGATAGTTCACGCGCCTTCCGTGTCGCGGGTCCCACGGCATTCCGCGAAGCCGGCATCACTCACAAGGACGTCGATCATGTGATGATCTACGACGCCTTCGCCCATCTGCCGCTGTTCGGCCTGGGCGACCTTGGCTTCATGCCGCATGAGGAGACCGGCCAATTCATTGCCGACCGCAACACCGCGCCGGGCGGCAAGCTGCCGGTCAATACCAATGGCGGCGGCCTCAGTTACATGCACTCGGGCATGTACGGCATGTACGCCCTGCAGGAGAGCGTGCGGCAGATGCGCGGCATTGCGCCGGCGCAGGTGCCGGGCGCCAGGATCTCGGTGTGCCATGGCGTCGGTGGCATGTTCGCCGCCAGCGGCACCATCATTTTCACCAACCAACGATAGTCGTCAAAGAGGATCAGGAATATGGCTCAGAACAAGGCGCTCGACGGCAAGGTCGTGATCGTCACCGGCGCGGGCCGCGGCATCGGCCGTGAAATCGCGCTGCTCGCAGCGCGCGAAGGCGCCAAGGTCGTGGTCAACGATCCCGGCGGCGCGGCGGACGGCTCGGGCACCAGTGCCGCGCCCGCCGAGGAAGTGGTGGAGGAAATCCGCAAGGCCGGCGGCACCGCGGTGGCCAATTTCGAGACCGTGGCGGAAGCCGTCCCCGCCAGCAAGATCGTCAAGACCGCGATCGACTCGTTCGGCAAACTCGACGGCGTGGTCAACAACGCCGGCATCCTGCGCGACGCGATCTTCCACCGCATGAGCGTGGATGCGTTCGAGGCCGTCATCAAGGTGCACCTGATGGGCTCGTTCTATGTCTCGCATGCGGCGGCGCGGCTGTTCCGCGAGCAGGAGAGCGGTTCGTTCGTCCACTTCACCTCGACCTCGGGCCTGGTGGGCAATTTCGGCCAGGCCAACTATGCCGCCGCCAAGCTCGGCATCGTCGGCCTGTCGAAATCGATCGCACTCGATATGAACCGCTTCAATGTGCGCTCGAACTGCGTCTCACCGTTCGCCTGGAGCCGTCTGATCGGCACCATTCCGACCGAGACCGAGGCGCAGAAGGAACGGGTCGCACGCATCCAGCAGATGGGACCGGAAAAGATCGCGCCGCTGTCGGTGTTCCTGCTCGGCGACGCCGCCAAGGACGTCACCGGGCAGATCTTTGCCGTGCGCATGAACGAGATTTTCCTGATGGGACAATCGCGCCCGCTGCGCTCGGTGCATCGCGCCGATGGCTGGAACTGCGAGACCATCGGCGAGCACGCCATTCCCGCGCTGAAGGGGTCGTTCTATCCGCTGGATCGATCCGCGGACGTCTTCTCGTGGGACGCGATCTAGACGCTACACACCGATGGTATGGAAGCGCTCATTATTGTCATGCCCGCGCACGGACGCGAGCATCCAGTACGCCCGGTGTGAGTGCCCTAAGCACAGAGCATATTACGAACGCCTGCGTTTACTGGGTCCCAAGCGCGACTCGGCTTCGCCGAGTCGCAGAGGTCGAGCCGGGGACGACACTGAGAGGAATGAGGCGCCTCACGGCGAATGAAGCGTGAGCCGGACTAACCATCAATAAACCGCGGCGCGCGCTTCTCGATGTTGGCGCGCACCGCTTCGGTCTGGTTCGGAAAACCCATCAGCTTCATCTGCTCGACGGATTCCGCCAGCAGCGCCGGCGCCGGATCCACCGTCAGGTTGTTCAGCAGCCGTTTGGCCGCGCGGATCGCATCCGGGCTCTTGCCCGCGATCTCCTTTGCCACCTCAAGCGCCGCCGCGCGCGGATCGTCGCAGATCCGCGTCGCGAGCCCATAGCTCAAGGCTTCCTGCGCCGAGAACACGCGTCCCGTGTAAGTCAGGTCACGCAGGATGTCGTCGCGCACCAGGCTGGCGAGGATCGGCGTGCCCGCCATGTCCGGCACCAGGCCCCATTTGATTTCCATGATCGACATCCGCGTGTCGGGGGCGAGAAACCGCATGTCGGCGCCGAGCGCGAGCTGAAAGCCGCCACCGAACGCCACGCCGTGCACGGCGGCGATCACCGGCACCGGCAGTTGCCGCCAGCCCCACACCGCCTGCTGGGAATGATTGGCGATGCCATGGGTGCGTGCCGCCAGGTCACGCTTCTCGCCGCCGGCAACGCCATTGCCGCCGTTTTCATTCATCGCCTGGAAGCGGCCCATGTCGAGGCCCGCGCAGAACGCCCGTCCCTCGCCCGACAGCACAACGGCGCGTAGCCCCTTCTCGGTCTGCAGCTTCGCCGCGGTATTCACCAGCGCCTCGAACATCGCCACGTCGAGCGCATTCATCTTGTCGGCGCGAACCAGCCGGACATCGGCAACGCCATCCGTCAGTGTGACCGAGATGCGATCGTTCATCAGCAGTTTCTCCCCTTCGTATTGTTGTGTTGATGGCTCAGGTAGCCGATTTCAGCTCATATTTTAAATTGTCGGCAACGGCCGGAACCCGAATTTCATGTTTCAAGTCCGGCGTTAACCTCAATGCGCGGTTACTGCGACGTGATTGGACTGCGACACCATGCGCGCGGCACCATCGGCTGGCACTGGTGTTGAACGATATCTATGTAACCTTGCATGAGGCATGTCATGCGTTTAGTCGCTGCCGCAATTCTTGGTTCCGCAATACTTGGCTGCATGGCGTTGGCGTCGCCGATCGCGGCCCAAAGTGGGCTGTTCTGGGTGGTGGGTAGCCGCATCAACGGCTGCCGGATCGTGCAGCAGAACCCGGTGATCGACGGCAGCAATATCCAGTTCTCCGATGGGCCCTACCGCTCGGAGGACGACGCCAAGCTCGCGATGACGACCATCAGCGTCTGCAAGACCTGACGGTCTGCAGCGACGGCAAACCACGTTAAAATCGGGATCGATAAAATTTTAGCGGTCCGCTGAACGTGACCGAAAACGTCGTCTGCGAGTGTGCGCCATCGATTAACGGGTGGCCTCATGACGAACATCGAATTCGAACATCTGCTGGACGCGGTTACCGCGGTGATGGCGTCCGCGCCCGTCCCCGGCGATTTCGACGATGGTCTTGACGTCGACGACCTCCCGGAACCGGCCAACGACAACACCATGGAATGGCCCTATGTGCCCTTCCCGGCCGGCTGGACCGCGTCCTGCTGACGCGCCTGAGATATCGGCAAGCGCAGCTTTAGCTAGAATTACAAACAATATCAGCCAGATACCGGTGACTTCCACCCCTGCGCCCGCCTAACACCGAGCAAAAACAGCTTTGCAGATTTTAATTGATCGATTAAATCGGGAACGGTCAGTTTTTCAGCGAGGCCCGCCATGTTCACCCCCCACCTGCTCACTGGACGCAATATCCTCGTGACCGGAGGCGGCACCGGGCTTGGCAAAGCCATGGCCGCACGCTTCCTCAGCCTTGGCGCCGACGTCCATATCTGCGGCCGCCGCAAGGGCGTGTGCGATGAGACCGCCGCCGAGCTGATGAAGTCGCACGGTGGCAGGGTCACGAGCCACGGCGTCGATATCAGAGACTCCGCCGCGGTGGACGCCATGGTCGACGGCATCTTCGCCGAGAAGCCGCTGACCGACCTCATCAACAATGCCGCCGGCAATTTCATCTCCCGCACCCAGGACCTGACGCCGCGCGGCTTCGATGCCGTCGCCAACATCGTGATGCACGGCACGTTCTACGTCACCCATGCGGTCGGCCGCCGCTGGATCGCCGGCCAGCAGCGCGGCAATGTGGTGTCGATCGTGGTGACATGGGTGCGCAACGGCAGTCCCTATGTCGTTCCCTCCGCCATGAGCAAGTCGGCGATCCACGCCATGACCATGTCGCTGGCGACCGAATGGGGCCGCTACGGCATCCGCCTCAACGCCATCGCGCCGGGCGAGATTCCGACCGAGGGCATGAGCAAACGCATCAAGCCCGGCGACGAGGCCGGCGCGAAAACCATTGCCCACAATCCGATGGGGCGGGTCGGCAGCATGGATGAGCTGCAGAACCTCGCGGTGTTCCTGATTTCCGGCGGCTGCGACTGGATCAATGGCGAAACCATCGCCATGGACGGCGCCCAGGCACTGGCGATGGGCGGCAATTTCTACGGCCTGCGCGACTGGTCGGACGCCGACTGGAACTCGGCGCGCGACGCCATCAAGGCGCAGAACGAGAAGGATCGCGCCAAGCGTGGATAGCGTCAAATGGACGCGTCAGAAGATCACCGCGCCCCTGGGCATACGGTGACATAACGATCGCGCCAGCCTTTATTAGTGCGGGTGCGTCCCCGCAATTCCCGATAGCAAGACGGTCCGCTTTCGGACCACTGCTCCTCATACGGGATATAGCCATAGCCCCAGCCGCCGGGGCCGCCGTAGCCGTACGGATAACCGTAATAGCCGAACCCGGGACCATAGAAGCCGCGGCCATAATAGCCGCGGTAAAACCCGCCATGGTGGCCCCATCCCCGCGCCGACGCTTCCGTCGTGACAACCGCGCCAATCACCATGATCGCCAGCGCGATCATCGCCTTCCGCAAGATCATTCCGTTTCCTTACAAACCAACCCGCTCGATCGGCGATCGACATATAGATCGCCCGTGGCGATCTCGTGATCAACACCGATTGTAGTTGGTTTTCGCCGTCTGTTGCAGCCCGTGGACGGACAATCACCAAAACGTCAGGGTGTTACCGTGTGTGTCCAACCCTGAAGGCAGCTCCCACCAATAGACTGGCGCCGGCGAGAATGGCGATCAGACCGGCGCAGGCCACGGCCAGATTGGCCATGTGCGCGAACCAGTACGGCGGTTGCGGCTGAAAAATCCAGTCGAGATGCAGCAAACTGATATCGAGCGGCGACGCACCGTGCCGGCGCCACCCGAGGCGGGTCAGACCAAGAAAGAGCAGCGGACTGCCAAATCCGATGAGAAGCAAACCGATAACCGCTTTCACAACGCGTTTCATGTCATGGCGTTGTGTCGATATCAGCCACTTTGGTTCAACAACAGCGCCTGGCAGTTACAGACAGCTATTTCGACGCCACTATTTTGAAGCCATTATTTTGAAGCTTTGGCGATCTTCTTGTCCAAATGGCCGGTCTCGTGATCGCGGCGCAACTGGCTCAGTGACGTTTCGTTGAGGTGATCCAGCACGTCGCTCAGTTTTTGGGTGTCGGGATAACCGGCCGCGAACCCCGGTCCGTAAATGCCGCGCAGGGTGCGGACAGGCGTATCGCCGTGCTTGAGGCCGATCTTGCCGTGCTTGTCACGATGGTGATGGTCGAGACTATGCTCTTTCACGCGACTCTCCCTGGATGTTTTTTTGGTTCTTCCGGGAAGTATCTGCCGGTGACGAGGAGATGGCAACGGGGCTCGGGGAAACCTCGCGACCATGCTGCGAGTGCGCAGAGATCTATCGGCGGCGGCGCTCTGCGCTGGGCGTTTTTCCGTAGCGGGCCTTGAAGGTCCGCGAGAAGTGACTGCTGCTCTGGAAGCCGCAGGCAACGCCGACGGCGGTCACCGACAACCCTGTTTTACGCAACAGTTCGGCGGCTTTCTCGAGCCGGATGCGCAGGTAGCACTCGCTCACGGTCTCTTGCATGTGCGAGGCGAACAGCCGCTCGAGCTGGCGCAGCGATACGCCGGCGATCTCCGCCAGTTGCTGCAGCTCTGCCGGCTCCTCCAGCGTCGCTTCCATCTCCGCCAGGACCCTGAGCACCCGGTCGTTGCTGACGCCGACCCGTTCGCGCAGACTGAGCCGCTGCGATTTGCCGGCGGGTCGCGGCTCGGTGCGGATAAACCACTCGCTCACCTGCGCCGCCAGCTTGGAGCCGTGTTCGCGCTCGATGAGTTCGATCGCAAGATCGAGCCCGGCGGTCCCGCCCGCGCACGTGAGCCGGCGCCTGTCGATGACATAGAGGCCGGGTTCGATCGCCAGCGTGGGAAAGGCTTCCAGGAATGCGGGCTGGTGATCCCAATGGATGGTCGCCCGATAACCGGCGAGTACGCCGGCGCGCGCGAGCAGGAACGGACCACCGGAAATGCCGGCCAGCCGGACATTGGACAGAGCGAGCTGCCGGAGCCAGGCGAATGTTTTCGGATCGGAGAAGGCTACCGGATCACCTCCCGCGATCACGAATAGCGTATCGCACGCGATGGGCTGCCCCACGGCTTGGTCGGCGAGAATAGCGGCGCCATTGGAGGCACGAATCTGCCGGCCGTCGACGGAAATATGGCGCCACCGATAGAGCTCGCGACCCGCCAGCGTATTGGCGGCCCGGAACGGCTCGATCACCGAGGCGTAGGACATCAGCGCAAAGCCGTCGATCAGCAGCAGCCCGAGAGTTCGGCAGATGGCCTCGTCGGCTTTGTCGTTTTTAGGCATAAAAGCGTCGCTTTTGATCAATCCTGTGACGCTTTTAGCGCGTAAGCTTCTCCTCGATCAACACTATTTCATGGCATCCGCCCGATGACGCGCTTCTCGATTTTCAGCCTCGCGCGCAACGCCCTCTCCGGCCATCGCCAATGGCCGCGAACCTGGCGCGACGCCGCCCCCCGCGAGGCCTACGATGTGGTGATCGTGGGCGGCGGCGGTCACGGACTGGCAACCGCCTATTACCTCGCCAAGGTGCACGGCATCACCAATGTCGCCGTGATCGAGAAGGCCTGGATCGGCGGCGGCAATGCCGGACGGAACACCACCATCATCCGCTCGAACTACGGACTCGACGGCAACACGCCGTTCTACGAATGGTCGATGAAGCTGTGGGAAGGGCTCGAGCAAGACCTCAACTACAACGCCATGATCAGCCAGCGCGGCGTGCTGAACCTCTACCACTCGGACGGGCAGCGCGATGCCTTCGCGCGACGCGGCAACGCGATGCGGCTGCACGGCGTCGATGCCGACCTGCTCGACCAGACTGATGTGCGCAGGCTTGCGCCCTTTCTCAACTTCGACCATGCGCGCTTTCCGATCATGGGCGGGTTGCTGCAGCGACGCGGCGGCACCGCGCGGCACGACGCGGTGGTCTGGGGCTATGCGCGCGGTGCGTCGGACCGCGGCGTCGACATCATCCAGAATTGCGAACTGACTGGATTCATTCGTGACGCGGATGGCGCGATTGTCGGCGTGGAGACGACGCGCGGCACAATCCGGGCCAACAAGGTCGGTGTCGCCGTTGCGGGAAATTCGTCACGCGTGGCGGCGCTTGCGGGGCTGCGACTGCCGATTGAAAGCCATGTGCTGCAGGCCTTCGTCTCCGAGGCGTTGAAACCGGTCATTCCCGGCGTCATCACCTTCGGCGCCGGACACTTCTATATCAGCCAGTCCGACAAGGGTGGCCTCGTGTTCGGTGGCGATATCGACGGTTACAACAGCTACGCAAGCCGCGGCAACCTTCCGACCGTTGAGGATGTCTGCGAGGGTGGCATGGCGCTCATGCCGATGATCGGCCGCGCGCGCCTGCTCAGAAGCTGGGGCGGCATCGTCGACATGTCGATGGACGGATCGCCGATCATCGATCGATCGCCGATCGATGGGCTCTACCTCAATGCCGGCTGGTGCTATGGCGGCTTCAAGGCAACGCCGGCATCGGGCTGGGCCTTTGCGCATTTGCTGGCAACCGGCCAGCCGCACGAGACCGCAGCCGCCTACCGTCTCGACCGTTTCGCGACCGGCCACCTGATCGATGAAAAAGGTCAGGGCGCCCAACCCAACCTGCACTGAGGAACGCCGGCCCGATGCGCATCTCCTGCCCCTATTGCGGCGACCGCGACGCCCATGAATTCGTCCATCGTGGCGATGCCGCACCGCGGCGCCCCACCTCGGACGACGGCTTCTACGACTACGTCTATCTCAGAGACAACATCGCGGGTCCGATGCGCGAACACTGGTATCACGCGCAAGGGTGCCGCAACTGGATCGTGGTGGCGCGCGACACCCGCAATCATCAGATGTCGGGCGCCGTGCTCGCGCGCGAGGCCTCGCGATGAGCCGCCTCGCCTCCGGCGGCCTGATCGATCGCCACGCGCCGCTCCGTTTTACGTTCGACGGCCGAGCCTATTCGGGCTTTGCGGGCGATACGCTGGCCTCGGCACTGGTGGCAAACGACGTCAAGCTGGTCGGCCGCTCCTTCAAGTATCATCGCCCCCGCGGTATCCTGACCGCCGGCAGCGAGGAGCCCAACGCACTGGTGACCTTGCGCAGTGGCGCACGAGCCGAACCGAACACCCGCGCGACCACGCTTCAGCTGTTCGACGGGCTTGTGGCGACGAGCCAGAACCGCTGGCCGAGCCTGTCCTTCGACGTGATGGCCGTGAACCAGATGTTCGCGCCATTTCTCGTCGCCGGCTTCTACTACAAGACCTTCATGTGGCCGGCGAAATTGTGGGAGAAGCTTTACGAGCCCCTGATCCGCCGCGCCGCGGGGCTCGGCGCGTTGTCGATGCAGCCCGATCCCGACAGTTACGACCGCGCCCACGGCTTCTGCGATGTGCTGGTGATCGGCGGCGGCCCCGCTGGCCTCGCCGCGGCGCTGACCGCCGGCCGCGCAGGATTGCGCGTCATCATCGCCGATGGCGACCGGCTGCTGGGCGGCCGCCTGCTGGCGGAACGACACGAGATCGAGGGTGCACCAGCTCTCGACTGGGCCCGCGCTACGCTGGCGGAACTGCAGGCCATGCCGAATGTCACCGTGCTCAATCGCACGCTGGTGTTCGGCGTCTACGACGGCTGCGAATACGGCGCGCTGGAACAGGTGTCGGACCACCTGCCCGTTGCGGCACCGGGGCAGCCGCGACAGCGGCTCTGGAAGATCGTCGCCAAACGCGCGATCCTGGCCGCCGGCGCGATCGAGCGGCCATTGGTGTTCGGCGGCAACGACCGTCCCGGCGTCATGACGGCATCGGCGGTCGCAACTTACATCAATCGCTTCGCCGCCGTTCCGGGGCGCCGCGCAGCCATCTTCACAACATCCGATAGCGGCTGGTCGGTGGCCGAGGACTTGCTGGCAGCAGGCATCGACCTCGCTGCGATCATCGACGCCCGCACCGACCCACGCCCGTCCGTGGCCACCAAAGTGCAACAGGCCGGTGTCGAGATCTTGACAGGCGCCGTCGTCGCGGACGTGCGCGGCCGCAGCGTGAAGGCAATCGATGTGCGCACAGCCGACGGGAAGATCCGTCGCCTCACGGCCGACCTGCTTGCCATGGCGGGCGGCTGGACGCCGTCCATCGGTCTCGGCAGCAATCTCGGCGCACGCCCGGTCTGGTCGGACACCATCCATGGCTTCGTTCTGGACACGACACCGTCGGGCTTGACTGTGATCGGCGCCGCCGCAGGTCATTTCGCGCTTGGCGACGCTCTTGGTGACGGCATGCGCTGCGCCGAACAGATCGCACGCGACCTCGGGCGCAGCGTCGCGACGATGGCCGTGCCCCGCGCCAGCGACGATCCATCGGCGGTCACGCCACTGTGGCATGTCGGTTCCCACGCCACCAAGGCCTTTGTCGATTTCCAGCATGACGTAACCGACACCGATGTCGCCCTCGCCGCGCGGGAAGGATTCGTCTCGATCGAACACCTGAAACGCTACACCACCCTCGGCATGGCCACCGATCAGGGCAAGACCAGCCAGTTGAATGGCCACGCCTTGCTCGCCGCCGCCACCGGCAAGAGCATTGCCGAGACCGGCACCATCCTGTCGCGACCACCTTACCTGCCGGTCGCGATCGGCGCGCTGGCCGGCCACCATCGGGATGAGGATTTCCGCCCCGAACGCCGCACCGCCAGCCATCGATGGGCGAGCGAACAGGGCGCGACCTTTGTGGACGCCGGATTGTGGAAACGCGCGCAATGGTTCGCGCGCCCAGGTGAGCACGACTGGCTCACAACGGTCAACCGCGAGGTGGCGATGACGCGCAACGGCGTCGGCATCTGCGATGTCTCGACGCTCGGCAAGATCGACGTCCACGGTCCGGATGCCGGCGTGCTGCTCGACCGGCTCTACATCAACACCTTCTCGACGCTTCCCATCGGCAAGGCGCGTTATGGGGTGATGCTGCGCGAGGACGGGCTGGTGATGGACGACGGCACCACCACGCGATTTGCCGACGATCGATATTACGTCACTACCACCACCCTCAACGCCGCAAAAATCATGCAGCACATCGATTATGCCCGTCAGGTGTTGTGGCCGGAACTCGATGTCCAGGCCACCTCCGTCACCGAGCAATGGGCGACCTTTGCGGTTGCCGGCCCGCAGTCACGCGCGCTGCTGCAATCACTGCTGCCTGCGCTCGACCTGTCCAACGAGGGCTTTCCCTACATGGCCGCGGCCGAACTGCGCTGGCGCGATACCCCGGCACGACTGTTCCGGCTGTCGTTCTCAGGCGAGCTTGCCTACGAGATCAGCGTTCCCGCATCGTGCGGCGATATCCTTATCCGCGCGCTGTTCGAAGCCGGTAAACCGTTCAATGCCGTCCCTTATGGCACCGAAGCTCTCAGCGTGATGCGGATCGAAAAAGGCCATCCCGCCGGCAACGAGCTCAATGGCCAGACGACGGCGGGCGATCTCGGGATGAGCCGGCTGATGTCGACGAAAAAAGATTTCATCGGCCGGGTCATGGCCGGTCGTCCCGGCCTGATGGATCCCGATCGCCCGTCCCTGATCGGTCTTCGACCGCTGAACGGCGAACGGCTGCGCGCCGGCGGCCATCTGTTGCCCCGTGACGTGCCGATGGTCGCCGCCAACGACCAGGGCTACGTCACCTCCACGGCGTTTTCACCAACTCTCGGCCACTGGATTGGCCTTGCGCTGCTGAAGCGCGGCGCCACCCGGCACGGTGAGCGCATCGTCGTCCACGACCCTGTGCGCGGCCCTAACCTCGAGGTGGAGGTCTGCCATGCCATCTTCGTCGATCCGGAGGGCGTACGTGTCCGCAGCTAATTCAGTTGTCATCACGGAGCAATCTGGCCTGGGCCTCGCCGCCGTCATGAGCCGCAAAGGCGTGCGTCCCGCGGCAATCGGCGCCGCGCTCGGCCTTGCGCCGTCCGAAGGACCGGGCCGTGTCGGCGATGCACGCCTGGCCCTGATCGGCACGGGCCCCGGCACCTGGCTTGCGCTGACGGAGGCGCCGGACCCGGACTGGTCGTTGCAACTCGCACACAAGCTGACTGGCCTCGCGTCCGTCTCGGATCAGTCGGGCGGCTACATGGTGTTCCGGATCGGCGGGAACGGTGCTCGTGCTTTGCTTCAGCACGGCGCCTTCATCGACTTTCATCCCGACGTGTTTCGGCAGGGATCGGCGGCGACGACTGTGATCGCCCATATCGGCGTCATTCTCTGGCAGCGCGACGACACCCCGACCTTCGACGTCGCAACGTTCCGCAGTTATGCGCACAGCTTCCGCCGATGGGTCGAGACCACGGCGGCGGCGCTCTGATCGGTTGCCGTCTTTTTCTTGATCCAGATCCACTTGAGGCGACAGTGAGGTTTTCGATGTCCGGTGTCCCCTATCTGCTGACACTCGCCTGCCCGAACCAGCCCGGTATCGTCGCGCGCGTGACGGCCGAACTTTACGCCCATGGCGGCAACATCCTCGAAGCCCATCAGTTCGACGATACCGAAACCGGCGACTTCTTCACCCGGATCGTCTTCAATCTCGAAGACGAGCGGCGGGTAACGAAGCTGACCGAAGCGTTCGCGCCGATCGGCGATCACTACCGGATGACCTGGCAGATCCGATCGAGGCACGAGCGTCGCAAGGTGCTGTTGCTGGTCTCGAAATTCGACCATTGCCTGGTCGACCTGCTTTATCGCTGGCGCATCGGCGAACTGCGGATGGATGTGGTCGGCGTCATCTCGAACCATCCGCGCGAGACCTATCATGGCACCGATTTCGGTACCGTGCCCTTTCACCATTTGCCGATTACCGTGGATACCAAGCCGCAGCAGGAAGCGCGGATCAAAGCGATCGTGACCGAGACGGGGGCGGAGCTGGTTCTGCTCGCCCGTTACATGCAAATCCTGTCCGACGATCTCTCCGCCTTCCTGTCCGGCCGCTGCATCAACATCCACCACAGCTTCCTGCCGGGCTTCAAGGGCGCCAAGCCCTATCACCAGGCCCACGCCCGCGGTGTAAAGCTGATCGGGGCTACCGCGCACTATGTCACGGCCGATCTCGACGAAGGGCCGATCATCGAGCAGGATGTGGAGCGCATCAGCCATCAGGACAGCCCCGAGGATCTGGTCCGCAAGGGCCGGGATATCGAACGCCGCGTGCTGTCTCGCGCGGTGTCCTTTCATCTTGACGGACGTGCCTTCGCCAATGGGCGCAAGACCGTCATATTCCGGGATTGAGGGTCGCGCCGATCATTGACGGCGACAGTGCTTGAAAGCCGGCTTCATTCGCGATCTAATGGATGACTTGAGGCGTTCCGACGCCTGTTCGCACGCTCCGATGCTGTAGCGTGCAGGACGATCTGCCCAGCCACTTGTCGGAATTGTACTTTCGCCTGGCGCGCCGCTGACGTCCTTGACGTGCGATGGAGCGTGATCACTTCCGGCGGCGGGCGAGTTCTATGCCGAGCGCCGCACGCCCGGCGAGATGAAATGCCGCCTCGATCCCCCGCGTCAGCGCGCCGCCATCCGGCGCCAGCAGCCGCATGGCTAGTCCGGCCCCATTCGGTGCCGCGCTCGCACCAGCCAGGCATCCGCAGCGGTCGCAGACAGCCTCGATCTCGGCGAGATCGGGCAACCGGTCCGCCGGTGCGATCATGAAGACCGTGCCGGCCGCCGCCATGCCGCCAAGGGTGCCAAAACGGCCCCGCAGTTCGGGTCCGGACATGCTGCCGCCGTCGAAGACAACACGGGTGCCGTCGGGACGCAGAATGCGGGTCCGCGTGGAAAACCGCTCGAACAGCCCGCCCCGCCGCTGCGGATCGTGAACGGCAAAACCATCGGCCATGATCAGAATCGCATCGTCGGCTACCTCGGCCGTGGTCTCGACCGAGAGCGCGGCCCCGGGAAACAGCACATAGGGGTCGCTCACGATGGCGCAGAACGCACGCCCCCTTACCGTCACGGATTGCCGCTGCACCGCACCAATCCCTCGTCCGTCATGGACAACTGTCGACGCTTGCGTGGTGAGATTGAGCGCCGCCTGTGCGCCGACGACGATGTCAAGCTTCAGCCGATCGCCGGCATAGAATCCACCAGACGCCGATTGTAGATAGAGGGTCGCGAGTTCAGGCCGCATCCGGTCGAGCTGGAATGGCCGGGTGACATGAAAGGGATAGCCGACATGCTGACGCCGCAGCACGGTTCTGCCGCCGGCCAGTTCGGCGACCAGCAAGGCTTCCGCCTCGCGGCCGGGATCAAACCCGGAAGAGGACAGCGGTAAGGATTGCATCAGCCACCGCCTCGATCCCGACACCGGATCGGGCGTTTGTCGCGATCACCGGGCGCATCTCCCGAACCCGTCTCGCCTGCATCAGCATGGGCTCGAGATCGACGCCGACATAAGGCGCAAGGTCGATCTTGTTGACCACCAGGAGATCACACCGGAGCAATCCCGGTCCCTTCTTGCGCGGGATATCGTCGCCACCCGCAACGTCGATCACGAAGAGCCACCAGTCGACGAGATCGAGGGAAAACGTCGATGCGAGATTGTCGCCGCCGGACTCGAACAGGATCAGCTCCAGTCCGGGAAACCTGGCTTCGAGTTCGTCGCCGGCCGCGATGTTGAGCGTCGGATCCTCACGAATGACGGTGTGCGGGCAGGCGCCGGCCTCGACCGCCGACACCCGCGCCGGATCGATCAGACCAGAGCGGCGCAGCCGTTCGGCGTCTTCCTTGGTAACGAGGTCGTTGGTCACCACTGCGAAATCGACGGCGCGACGCTGCAACTCGGGAATCAGCGCTTCGATCAGCGCCGTCTTGCCCGAGCCGACCGGTCCGCCGATCCCCACCCGCGCGGCGGGTGACGTGGCCGCAGTCGTCGTTTTCGCAATTCCTGCATTGTGCAGCATCGTTCACCTCAACATATAACGTCGGGACAGCGGCACTTCGCGGGCTGGCTCACAAGTGGCCAGCACCCCGTCAGCGAAAACGTCGAAGGTCTCGGGATCGACGGTCACCTTGGGACAGGCGTCGTTCCAGAGCATGTCGCGTTTCGACAGTTGCCGCGTGCCGTGAACCGGCAGCAGCGTCTTGGAAAGGCCAAGAGTGCCCGCAAGGTCGCGCGCGATCGCCAGCGGGTGGACGAAGCAGGCCGACAGCGCCGCGGGCGCCCGGCCGAAGGCACCCCATTGCGGGCGCATCAGCATCGGTTCGCACGTCATCAGCGAAGCGGCGCTGTCGCCCATCGCTCCCCAGGCGATGAAGCCGCTCTTGATGACGAGTTCCGGCTTGATCCCGAAGAACGCTGGACGCCAGACCACGATATCCGCGATCTTGCCGTCTTCCAGCGAACCGACATGATCGGCAATGCCAAAAGTTCGCGCGGCATTGATGGTGTATTTCGCGATGTAGCGGCGAATGCGGGCGTTGTCGCCGAAGCCGGGACGATCCTCCGGCAGCGATCCGCGCTGCTGCTTCATTTTCGAGGCCAGTTGCCAGGTCCGGCAGATCACCTCATGGATGCGGCCCATGCCCTGGCTGTCGGACCCGAGCATCGATATCGCGCCGATGTCGTGCAGCACGTCCTCCGCCGCGATGGTCTGGGCACGGATCCGGCTCTCGGCGAACGCCACGTCCTCAGGGATCGCCGGATTAAGATGATGACACACCATGGTCATGTCGAGATGTTCATCGAACGTGTTCACGGTGAAGGGATTGGTCGGATTGGTCGAGGACGGCAGACAGTGCTGTTCGCCGGCGACGCGAATGATATCGGGCGCATGGCCGCCGCCGGCCCCTTCGGTGTGGTACATGTGGATGGTTCGGCCGCCGATCGCCTCCAGCGTGTTCTCGACAAAGCCCGACTCGTTGAGGGTATCGGTGTGGATCTGCACCTGGAAATCGTAGTCGTCGGCGACCCGCAGGCAGGTGTCGATCGCCGCCGGCATCGAGCCCCAGTCCTCGTGCAGCTTCAGCCCCATCACGCCGGTTTCGAGCTGCTCGACCATGGGCGGCACACGGTGCGAATTGCCGCGCCCGAGGAAACCGAAATTCATCGGCCAGGCTTCCGCGGCCTGCAGCATCTTGCCGGTGTTGAAGGGACCACCGGAATCGATGCCGACCGTGATCGGGCCCAGCGAGCCGCCGATCATGGTGGTGATGCCGCTGGCCAGCGCGTGCTCGACCAGGCCGGCGCTGTCGAAATGCACGTGAACGTCGATCGCGCCGGGCGTCACGATCAGCCCTTCGCAATCGCGCACTGTGGTCCCTGTGGAGACGATCAGGCGCGGATCGACGCCATCCATGATCGCTGGATTGCCGGCCTTGCCGATCGCAACGATGCGGCCGTGGCGGATGCCGAGATCGCCCTTGACGATCCCGATCACCGGATCAATCACCAGGGCATTGCACAGCAGGAAATCCAGCGCGCCATCCGCGCTGGTGATGCCGGCCATCCCGATGCCATCCCGGAGCGTCTTGCCGCCGCCATGCAGGCACTCGTCGCCGTAGACAGCATGATCCGTCTCGACGACCGCCATCAAGGCGGTGTCGCCGAGCCGCACCGCATCGCCCGTTGTCGGGCCATATAGCGCGGCATAGTCGCGTCGATCCATTTTCGCCATGCTACGCTCCCTTGAAACCGCGCTGTTTGGCGCGCGCAACGGCCGCATCGCGGACGGCCGGCTCCGATGCCAATCCGTCCGTCAGGCTGTTCAAACCGGTGAGTTCACTGCGGCCGCCGAACGTGACCAGCGAGACCTCCTTCGATGCGCCCGGCTCAAAGCGAACCGCGGTTCCCGCCGGAATATCGAGCCGCATGCCGAACGCGGCCACCCGGTCGAATTCCAGCGCCTTGTTGACCTCGAAGAAGTGGAAATGCGACCCGATCTGGATCGGCCGATCTCCGGTATTGACGGCCGTCAACACCGCTGTCCGGCGTCCCGCATTGAGATCGATGCTGCCCTCGCGCGCGATCACCGCTCCTGGATGCTCGAGGTCTTCCACTGAGCCCGGTGCTGGGCGGATCGGCTCGTGCACCGTGACGAGTTTCGTGCCGTCCGGAAATACGCATTCCACCTGGATGATGTGCATCATGGCCGCGATCCCGGGCAGCACGTCATCGGTGGTCAGGATCGTGGAGCCGTAGCCGATCAGATCGGCAACCGATCGCCCTTCCCGTGCACCCTCGAGAATATCATCGGTAATGATCGCGACCGCTTCTGGGTAGTTGAGCTTGAGCCCCTTCGCGCGTCGCTTGCGCGACAGCTCGGCGGCCGTGAATATCGTCAGACGTTCAAGCTCGGTTGGCGTCAGCAGCATGGGTCGCAACCTCAGTTGGCAAAGAGACGAAGATCAGCACGCGCATGGCGCGCGGCGGCAAGCTCAAGGAACGGCAGGAAGCTCGCCAGTTCGCCGGCCACCGGGACGGGCTGGGCAGCCAGGTGTTCGATCTGGCGCAAACATCCGCTCAGCGCTTTCTGCCCCTCGAGGGCGCCGATCGCACCAAGGCGCACCGCCGCGGCCATGACGCCGGAGGCGACCGAATGGCCTGACGCCAGGCGCGCCAGACTCTCATCCAGCCCTATCGCGTGCCACACCGCACCCTGCATCACACTGATATGCCCCAGACAGACACCGGCCCCTACAGCCTGGCGCAGGCGCGTCGCCACAGGCTCGCCGATCCGATGATGGGCGGCCAGAAAAGAGGAACCATTGCGCCGCGATCCGTCCCGCAGGGTTTTCCCGAACGTCGACGTCTCCACGTCGCGATCGATCTCGGCAATCGCAGATATCTCGCCGCCGGCGCGGAACGCCCTCACCAGGGCGACCCGATCGCATGTCGCCCAGCGCTGGCGCAGGATCGCGGAGATCAATTCCGCCAATGCGGCAGTGCCCATCTTTCCGCGCAGCGCCATCACGCCTTCGATGCCGTAGGAGAAGGCGAAGGATCCGCTCGGGAAGGCACCATCGGCTTGCCAGATCGCCTGCAGGATGGACAGCATGGCTAATGGCTATGTCCGTGATGAAATCCGCCGTCCCTGGCCCGATGACCGCCAGCGTCGTCATCATCTGCGCCGTGATCGTGATCCCCGTTGCTTTCGTCGTCGTCCAGGACGCTCACACCAACCTTTCGCGCCGAGACCAGCTCTCCGAGACGGGCGGTGTAATCCTCCGCGCGGCCTTCGAGCGCCACAAGCAGAACTTCGCCTTCAAAGCGGACCCGCCAATGCAGATTTCCGGCATGATAGCCAAGTTCGATGGCATCGCTGATCGAACGGGGTTCGAGGCGCAACCATCGCTGGGTGCCGGCGCGCACCACGATCGCCTCCTTGCTGTCCAGAAAGAGGACCGCACCGTCGAACAATCGCTGGTCGCGGGGCAACGCAATCGCCAGTTCTTGACCGCCGCGGGTGATGGCAAGCAGACGGCGCCGCGCCAGATCGGCCACAGGGAGCTGCACGACATCGACGGCGCCGCGATGCTCCAGATCATGCAGTCTTTCAGAGAGCGTCGGGTCCAGACGGCTCCCCAGCACGTGATCGATACGACGCATCAGCAGCTCTCCTTTCAAGTCATCATGCCTTGGATCAGCCCAGCGATGCGCCACATCACACCGCCATATGACGATGAACCAGGTCATCGCTGAGTTCGGCAATGGCGCCACCAGCGACGACCCGCCCCTTCTCCAGCATGGCGAAGCGATGGGACGCCTGGCGGGCATACATGACGTTCTGCTCGACCAGCAGCACGGTCAGACCGGCCTCTCTGTTCAAACGAATGATGATGGTTTCTATTTCCTCGACGATCGAGGGCTGGATGCCCTCATTGGGCTCATCGAGCAGGATGATCCTGGGGTTCGCGGCCAACGCGCGGGCGATCGCCAGTTGCTGCTGCTGGCCGCCGGACAGAACGCCGCCGAGGCGCTCGAGATTTTCCATCAGATAGGGAAACAGCTCCGAGACCAGCGGCGGTATTTCGCGCTTGCCGTCGGCACGGGCGAAGGCGCCCATCATGATGTTGTCGCGAATGCTGAAATCGGGAATGATCTCCCGCCCCTGCGGAACATAGGCGATGCCGGCTCTCGCCCGGCGAAAGCTCGGGTCCTGGCCGATATCGCGGCCGTCCAGCCGGATCTCTCCCACGGTGCGGTCGGTAAGACCCATCAAGGTCTTGAGCAATGTCGTCTTTCCGGTGCCGTTGCGGCCGAGAATGGTGGTCACTTTCCCGATCGCGATATCGAGGCACACGCCGTGCAGGATATGGCTGCGGTCGTAGAAACTGTCGACATTGTCAAAGGTCAGCATCAGCCGATCCCCTTCGATCCGAGATAGGCTTCTCTCACTCTGGGATCGGCTTCGATCTGGGCGACGCTTCCCTCGGCCAGGACCTGGCCAAGATGCAGAACGGTGATGCGCTCAGCGATCTCGCGAACGAACGCCATGTCGTGTTCGACGACCACAAGGGTATGGCGGCCTTTCAGGCTGTTGACGATCTCCGAGGTTTTACGGGTTTCCGCCTGGGTCATGCCGGCTGTTGGCTCGTCGAGCAGGATCACTTTCGGATTCTGCGTGATCAGAAGACCGAGTTCGAGCCACTGCGTCTGACCATGGCTGAGATAGGCGGCCAGTTGGCCGGCTTCCTCCGTGAGACCGATCAGCTCCAGCACCTCATCGACATCATGCGTCGCCCGCTTGCTGAAACCAAAGCGCAGATTGGCCCAGACACCGGGATTGCGGCAGCTCGCCACTTCGAGATTGCGGCGCACGGTCAATTCCTTGAACACACTCGGAATCTGGAACTTGCGGCCGATACCGGCGCGGGCGATATGGTGTTCTTCCCAGTTGGTGATGTTGGTATCGTGCAGGAAAACTCGCCCCTCAGTGGATTGGGTCTTGCCCGAAACCAGATCCATCAACGTGGTCTTTCCGGCACCATTCGCGCCCAGCAGCACGCGAAGTTCACCGTCCTCAATCGTCAACGAGACTCCATTGACGGCTTTAAACCCGCCGAAATCGACACCAAGTCCGTCGATCGTGAGTGCGACCTGCCCCATCTGTCTCACTCCGCCGGTTGCGACGCGTCGGTCGCAGACACCGAAAGCCGGGATGCGGGCGAATGGCGCGCGATGAAGCGATCGATCAGATCGTGGGCAATGCCGGCAAGACCGCGCGGCAGGTACAGCACGACAAGAACAAAGATCAGGCCGATGATGGCTTTCCACGCCTCGGCGAAGCCCTGGGTCTCGCTCACGGTCGCGGAAATCATGTTGATGATGATGGCGCCGATACAGGCGCCGAGGATCGACGATCGTCCGCCAACCGCAGCCCACACCACCATGGTGATGGAGAACGCAAGATCCATGAAGGTGGGCGACGCGAACTCGGACACGATCACATAGAACATTCCCGCGAGGCCTGCGATGCCGGCAGACACTGCAAAGAAGAACGTCTGGTAGAGCGGAACATTGAAGCCGAGATAGCGGGCGCGATTCTGGTCGTCGCGGATCGCCTGAAGAATGAGGCCGGCACGGGTTTCGATCAGCAACCGTGCTCCCGCGAGGACGACCGCTAGCGCCCCGGCCACCAGATAGTAGGTTTGAACAATATAGGGGTCGAATTCGAAGTCCGCGATCCTGAACCAGCCGAGATCGGTCAATCCGTTGAACCCGTTGGTGATCGGCTGCGCATCGATCACCACCAACCGCACCAGCAGGACCAGGGCAAGCGTAATGATCGAAACAAAAACGCCGGCAATCCGTTTCCGGAACACGATGGTTCCGATGATCGTTGCGATCGCGACCGGCAGGACAAGGCCCATCGCAACACCGAACCATTGGTGCTGGAACGGCAACCAGAGGAACGACGCCTTGTTGATGCAGCAGAGCTGCGTGGGCGCGCCGGGTTCCGCGTTCCAGAGCATGAAGTCCGGCACCGGCTTGTCCGATCCCTGCTGCAGACTTGTGGCGCTGGCGAGCTTCAGCGACATCGCCAGCATGTAGGCTCCGGCGCCGAAGAAGAGCCCCTGGCCGAGATTCAGGATGCCGGCATATCCCCATGACAGGGCCACCGCGATACCGAGCATGCCGAACACCAGATACTTGGCGATGCGATTCAGCCAGAACGGATCCAGCACCAAGGGGGCGCACATGATGAGCACCACGAAGGCCAGATAGACCACGATTTCAAAGCGACGCTTGACGGTCATGTCTCAACGGCCCTTCAACGCAAAAAGGCCTTTGGGCTTCAGAATGATGATCAGAATGACGATACCGAAGACGACCGCCCTTGCGAGGATGTCATTGGTACCTGCGGCAACAACGCCATTGATCTCACCGAGAATCCCCGCGGAAAACACCGAGCCAAGCAAACTTCCGACACCGCCCATGACCACGACCATGAAGCCGTCAACCACCATGGATGTCCCCATGTCGGGAAACACGGTCTTGAACCCGGACATCATCACGCCGGCGATGCCGGCGAGGCCAGATCCGAAAGCAAATGTCAGCGCATTGACCCGCGCCACGTCGATGCCGCAGGCAGCCGCCATCTTCGGATTGCGGATGATCGCCCGCACCTGCATGCCGATCGCCGTGCGATGCATGATGAACCAGGTGGCCGCCGTGAGCACGGCGGTCACCAGAATGATGAATGTGCGGTATCGGTTGATTTCCACGCTTCCGACAAACAGCGTCCCCTGCAGTACAGCGGGAACGCTGACATTCTGAAGGCCGGGTCCCAAACCCTGGATATGGATGCCTAGGAAAGACAGCCCGAACTCGAGCCGCACGGCTTGCTGAATCAGGATCGCGATACCCCAGGTCGCCAGCAGCGTGTCGAGCAAACGGCCGTACAGGCGACGGACGACGACACGCTCGATCAGAAGTCCGATCAGGGCGGTGACGACGAACGCCAGCGGAATAGCGACGAAGATATTGGCGCCGAGCCAGATGCCGGACAGCACCGTGACATAAGCCCCGATCATGACCATCTCGCCATGGGCCATATTGATGACGCCCATCGCGCCATATGTAATCGCGAGACCCAGCGCCACCAGCAACAGGATCGAGCCGAGACTCAGGCCGATAAACAGGATTTCCAGCATCGATGGCACCAGGTCGGAACGATCTGCCGCGCACATTCGCGGCAGATATCTTGGACGGGACCTCAGATCTTCAGCTTCGACGTATCGAGGCCCTTGCCGGTACAGAAGAGATTGCTCTCCGTCTCGCCGTACGCCACGTAAGGCAGCGGAATGGTCGGCTCCTTGTAGGCGTCGATGATCTTGCCTTGGCCGTCGGCTTGCCACTGAGCAATGCGCGGTGTCAGGTAAGTATGCAGGTTGTTGGCATCGATTTTCACATGCCCGTTTGGCGCGTCGAACTCCTGCCCTCGGACCGCATCCCGAATTGCCGTCGGTGTGATCTCCGCGGCCTTTTCCACCGCCTGCTTCCACAAGAACACCTGGAAATACGACGACTCCAGCGCATGATGCGTGACAGCCTTCGGATCCTTAACAAACGCCCGGTAGCGTTCGACAAACGCCTTGTTGCGGTCGGTATCGATCGCCTGAAAATAGGGAAACGAGGTGAAGCTGCCGACCGCATATTCCGGCCCCATCGCGGCGATCTCGATTTCGGAGGTCACCGTTGCACAGATCGGCAGCTTGTCGTGGGTGAGGCCCTGATTCTTGTATTCGCGATAGAACGCCACCACGGAATCACCAACGACATTCGACAGCACGACGTCGCACCCCGAGTTCTTGATCTTGTTGACCATCGAACCCCACTCGGAATGTCCCAGCTCGAGATACTCGTCGGCGATCCATTCCCCGCCATTCTTCTCGATGAGGATCTTCGACACCTTCGCCATTTCGCGGGGGTAGATGTAGTTGGAGCCGACAATGAAGAATTTCTTCTTGCCGAGTGTCTTGATGATCCAAGGAATGAAATTGGACAGCTGCTGGTTCGGGACCGCGCCGGTATAGACGACGTTCCGCGAGCACTCGAACCCCTCATAATAGGTCGGGTAAAAGTAGAGATTGTTGCGCTTTTCGAAGACCGGCAAAACCGCCTTGCGACTCGCCGAGGTATACGAACCAAATACCGTCGGCACGCGGTCCTGAATGACCAGCTTCGAGGCTTTCTCGTTGTACGTTTTGGGATCGGAGGCGCCGTCCTCGGCAATTGCGGTGATTTTCATGCCTTTCACGCCGCCGGCGGCATTGATCTCGCTAATCGCCATCATGGTTGCGTCATGGAGAGATTTTTCAACGATCGAAAGACCGCCGGTCAAGGAGAACAGCACTCCCACATTGATCGTTGCCGCGGCCTGGGCCGGAGCACTGAAGAAGTAAGGCGACGCGAGCGCGCCACTGGTCGCGAGCAAACCGCCTTTAAGAAACTTACGCCGATCCACCGACATGACGACATTCCCCTTGTGATCGAAGACAAGCCAAACCCGTTCGCGCCGAAGCACGTTGTTCAGAACTGAAATTTTTCCAGAAATGACCGTCAGCGGCGGACTCTTCCAGGTCCATGCCTCTTTACGATCACCAAACGCAAAAAAGCCCGACAGATCCTCACGGATCTTTCGGGCTACCTAGCCATGCCAGACCAACATCATTGGTGATCCGGCTGAATTTGCGTGAAGGATTATCTCACCCGCGCGCAATCACGCAAAAATTAAACATCTTTTGCGCGGTACTGCAAGAGTTCATTTGCGTGGATGATCGCCGACGCCATGTCGTCCATCGACAGCCGCTTTGCCATCGCCTGACGACGGATGCTTTCGTAGGCATCGGCCTCGCTCAAGCCCTGCCCGTCCATCAGAATGGCCTTGGCTTTCTGGATTCGTTGCAGACCTGACAGCTTGCGTTCCAGTTTGCGAATTCGCTTCTCGGTTTCCTGCTTCTCGAGCCACAGGCTGCGCGCGATCGTCAGATTGGTGAGCAATCCGAATGGACGGATCGGGCGTTCGATGACGGCAACCGCACCAGCCTCCAGAACCAGTTGAAGCGTCGTCGGATCTTCATATCCCACCACGGCGATCAAGGTTGGCCGAGGCCTGTCATTGCACCTCAACAGCCGCTGGATTTCACCACGGACATCATGTTCGATAGCGAGGAGCATCACGTCCGAACCATCGGTCCAGCTCTCTGGAACAGGCCATTGGGTTTCAACCGTACAGCCGATGCGGCGGAGATGTTCAACAAGTCTGGTGCGCTCGCTGTCCGGCGGATGAACCACCTGGACACGTAAACCACGAAGATCCCGAAGAATTTGGATCGCCACCACCAGCTCCCTGCGCCAGACCTTCAGTGACTGCTCGACTGGAGGTCGTCGGCTGACCAGTCATCCAGACTCTGCACGACACAATAAGGATCCGGCTTGATGCGGACGCCGGGATTCCACACGGTCTGAAAGCGGCCGTGTTGATCCAGCCGCGCGATCCGCGGCCAGAGGTAGGCGTGGTTGTTTTCCGGATCGATCCTGACCCTCCCTTGTGGAGCATCGAATTCGGCATCTCTCAGCTCGAGCAAGACCCGCTCGGGATCATCGGAGCCGCAACGTGCCATTGCGCGCATCGCCAGATGAACCTGGAAGTAGGCAGCTTCGGCTGCAGCCGTCACCGGCGCGTCCGGACCGTATCTCTCCCTGAAGCTGCCGACAAAACGGCGCGCCGAAGCCGTCGACAAGGTGGCAAAGAACGGCGCTGCCGTGATGTGGCCTTCAGCCGCTTCCGGCCGCATATCAGCGACATCGGCCTCGCTGGTGGTCAGGCTCGCAATAGGCATTGTCCTGGGATCGAAACCTGCGGCCCTGTAGGCCTCGTAAAACAGCGCTGTCGAGCGACCAACGATTGTAGAAAAGATGACGTCGGGGGATGTCTTTTTGATCCGCCGGATGACCTTGTCGAAATCCTTGCTTCCGGCGTCCAGCGGAACATAGATTTCGTCGAGGATCTTGCCGCGATCCTGCATGACGAAATCCGTCATCAGACGGTTCGATTCATAGGGATAGACATAGTTGGACCCGACGAGCAAAAAACGGTTGCCGTAGGTGGACAACAGGTATTTCGCAAGCTGCAGCGAATTCTGGTTCGGCGCGGCGCCGGAATAGATGCAGTGGCGGGAATACTCAAAGCCTTCGTAGAACGTCGGATAAAACAGCAGGCCGCGGTGGCTCTCCACCACCGGAAGGACGGCCTTGCGCGTGCTTGTCATATAGCATCCGAACAGCAGGCGAATGCGATCGACCTGAAACAGGCGCTCGGCCAGCGTGCGGGACAGCTTTGGATCCGACGCCGGATCATAGATGACCGGCTCGACCCTACGGTCGAGGACACCGCCATTTGCGTTGATTTCCTCGATTGCGAGAAGAGTGGCATTGAGCTGCGTTTGCTCGGTCGCCGCGGTCACGCCTGTTTGAGAAAACAGTACACCGACCCGCCAACTATTGCCCGTACCACTGGGGTTCATATCCTCATTCAGTCCGATTTGTTTGGGAAACGTAGACCTAACTCTACGCCAGAACGAATGAAATGCAATTGACGCGCGATTTTGCTGTCGCCGACAACTGGAAAATGCTGGCTGGGTCACGCTGCACGCGCGCTGACATATTGTCGCTGCGGCTGATCGCGGGCATAGCACCCGCGTGATCATAACGACACATAACGGACCCCGGATGGCAACGGCCTCATGCCGCGGCCATCCGGCGAGAGGCTCACGGATCAACCGTGGACAGTTTCGCCGTGCAGCGCCAGATCAAGCCCGGTCGCTTCCACTTCGGCATCGACACGCAGCCCGACGGTCATGTCGATCAGCTTCAGCAGCACGGCACTGATGACGCCGGACCAGACCAGCGTGACCGCGATGCCTTCCAGTTGAAGCAGAACCTGGCCGGGATTCCCGTCGATAAGGCCGGCCTTGCCGGCTCCGCCGATGGATGCGACGGCAAACACGCCCGTCAGCAGCGCGCCGAGGATGCCGCCGACGCCATGCACGCCCCACACGTCCAGCGCGTCGTCATAGCCGAACAGCCTCTTCAGGCTGGACACTCCCCAGAAGCAGACCACACCGGCGGCAAGGCCAATGAAGAGCGCACCGCTGACGGTGACGAATCCGCAGGCCGGAGTGATCGCGACAAGTCCAGCAATCGCGCCGGACACCGCCCCGAGCAGGCTGGGTTTGCCACGCACCACCCATTCCACGATCGTCCACGCCACGATCGCAGCGGCGGTCGCGCCATGGGTATTCATCATGGCGATCGCGGCCGAACCGCCGGCCGAGAGCGCCGATCCGGCATTGAAACCGAACCAGCCGACCCAGAGCAGCGAGCCCCCGATCATGGTCAGGATGACGTTGTGCGGCGCGAGCGCCGTGCTGCCGAATTCCGTGCGCTTGCCGACCATGAAGGCGGCGACCAAACCGGCGATGCCGGAATTGATATGCACGACTGTGCCGCCGGCGAAGTCCAGCACGCCGGCATCGGCAAGAAACCCGCCCGGGCCCCATACCATGTGAGCGATCGGTGCATAGACGAGGACTAGCCAGAGCGACAGAAAGATCATCGCCGCCGAGAACTTCATCCGATCCGCCGGGCCGCCGAGGATGATCACCGGGGTGATGATGGCAAAGGTGAGCTGGAACATCGCGAACACAAGTTCGGGAATTGTCGGGGCCCCCGCAGCCAGCGTATCGGGAGCGATGCCCTGCAGCATGAACTTGCTCATGCCGCCGAAGAATGGATTACCTTCGCTGAAGGCCAGCGTATATCCGATCACGATCCAGATCAGCGACAGAATGCCGGCGGCAAAGAAGCTCTGCATCAGCACCGCCAGAACGTTCTTCTTGCGCACCATGCCGCCGTAGAACAGCGCCAGGCCCGGCACCAGCATCATCAGAACAAGCAGCGACGAGACCAGCATCCAGGCCGTATCGCCGGAATTGAGCGTCGGTGCCGGTGTCGCTGCCGGAGCGGCGGCGGGCGCCGTCTGGGCGAGCGCCACCCCCACACTGGCGACCATGGCCGCGGATGCGGCCATGACGGCGTTACAAGCAGTCTTCAAGCTGAACATGACGATGGTATCTCCCCGTTTTGAAGTGAGCTGTGGATGGATTGCTGTGACGTGCATGTTGGTCAGGATCGGCCGGGTCCGCTCCAGGGTTGGAACGATGAATCCTGCGGTTTCCGGCGGCGGTAGATCCGGGCGGGGCGATCGCGCACCACCCGCTGCAGTGTCCGGATCGAACGAAGTTTCGATCTGGAAGGCTTGAGGACGGCGATGATGAACTTCATGTGGTTTCCATCGTTTTGATCGGGTTTCGTCCGGCCCCCTCTCCGGACCCAATGTTTCCTGAGAGACAACAAATTTTCATACAAATATCGTGCCAGATGTTTCCTCAGAGGAAAGAGATCGGATGCAGGAACGTCCATCGCTTGGACTTTGAAACGCAAGATGTTTTGCGGTGTTTTTGGCTTGCGCGGGTTTGCCTTGAGCCGCTGACGGGCTATTGAGGAAGGCCGTGGTACTTCGGTTCGGGAAACGCCAGCTCGATTTTTGCTGCTATTTCGAGCAGGAGCACTCGGAAATGCCATCAAAGGCGGCCTGCCCCGTCATCGATTGGCTGTGGAGTCCAGCGCGGGAGTCCGCGCCGGGCTGCATCGACCCGGCGTGGATTCGAACGACGACAAGACAGGAGCAAATCGTGAAAAAAGCTGCCGTGCAGCGCCGTAAATCCGGAAGCGTCCGCGCGAAAGAGGTCGACCTTCTGACCGGCTCGTCTGCACCGAAGGACGTTGCCCCCACGCTCGAATCCGAAATCGGCGCCGAGGTCCGCAGGCTGCGCAAAAGCTTCGATCTCACCGTCTCGGAGCTCAGCGCGGCGTCCGGAATCTCGACCGGAATGTTGTCCAAGATCGAGAACGGCAGCATTTCACCGTCACTCGCCACGCTGTCGTCCCTGGCAAAAGCGCTCAATGTTCCGATCAGCCGTCTGTTTCACGAAACCGGCGAGCAGCGCGACTGTTCGTTCGTCAAAGCGGGAACGGGCGTTCGGATCGAACGCCGCGGCACCAAGGCCGGGCATCTCTACGATCTGCTCGGGCATTCGCTCGGCGGCGAGGTCACCGTCGAACCCTATCTGATCACGCTGAAGGGCGACGCCGTTCCCTACACCGATTTCCGCCATGCCGGTGTCGAGTTCATCTACATGCTGTCGGGCAAGGTCCGGTACCGCCATGCTGACCGCAGCTATGTCATGGAGCCCGGAGATGCCTTGTTCTTCGACGCCGCCGCGCGTCACGGCCCGGAAGAGCTGATCAAGGCGCCGATGACCTACCTGTCGATCATCATCTATCCGCGGCGCAGCTGATCCCAGAGCGTTGAAAACGCTCTAACAGTCCAGCGTTGCGTCCCGCTCCCATTGCGTGAGGTGCCGACAATAGCTGTTCCACTCGTCATGTTTCAGTTTGAGAAATGAGGGAACAAACGCGCCGAGCCGGTCCTTGATCGTGGAATTGTCGCCGAGCGCGCGAAGCGCATCGAGCATGTTGAGCGGCAGTCGCTTGGCTTCCTTCACGGTATGGCCGTCGGTGTACATGTTGATGTCGAGCCGCTTACCGGGATCCCGCTTGTTCTCGATGCCGTCGAGACCGGCCGCAATGATTCCTGCCTGCAGCAGATATGGGTTGGCGGCTGCATCGGCAAGCCGAAGCTCAAATCGCCCCGGCTCTGGAATGCGGATCATGTGCGTGCGGTTGTTGCCGGTATAGGTCACCGTGTTGGGAGCCCATGTCGCGCCCGACGTCGTTCGCGGCGCGTTGATGCGCTTGTAGGAATTCACCGTCGGATTGAACAGGGCGCACAGCGCATCCGCCGAGTGAATGATTCCACCGATGAAGTGATAACCGAGTTCGGAAACGCCGAGTTCGCCCCCCTCGCTCTCGAACAGATTCTTGCCGTCGCGCCACAGCGACACGTGAGCGTGGCAGCCGGACCCGGTGAGATCGAGAAACGGCTTCGGCATGAAGGTCGCGCGCAGGCCGTGCTTCTCGGCGACCGATTTCGCCATGTACTTGAAGAACGAGTGACGATCCGCAGTGACCAGCGCATCGTCGTACTCCCAGTTCATCTCGAACTGGCCGTTCGCATCCTCGTGGTCGCTCTGGTAAGGCTTCCAGCCCAGCGCCAGCATGGCGTCGGACATCTCGGCAATGATGTCGTACTGGCGCATCAAGGCCGACTGATCGTAGCAGGGCTTGGCCTGCCGGTCAGCGCTGTCGCACACCGCAAGACCGTCGGGCGTCGTCAGAAAGAACTCGCATTCGACACCGGTCTTGACCTGAAGGCCTTTGGCCTGGGCTTCCGACTTGAGCTTCCTGAGCAGATTGCGCGGCCCCTGCACAACCTCGGCACCGTTCATCCAGAGATCGGCCGCGAGCCAACCAACCTCGGGCTTCCAGGGCAGTTGCACCAGGCTGTCGGGATCAGGGACCGCAAACAGGTCCGCATCCGCGGGTGTCATGTCCAGCCAGGTCGCAAAGCCGGCGAATCCCGCGCCGTTTTTCGCCATCGCATTGATCGCCGCTGAGGGCACGAGCTTGGCGCGCTGCACCCCGAACAGATCGGTGTAGGAGATGAGAAACGACTTGATGCCCTTCTGCTTGGCGACATCTTCGAGATTGACAGTCATGAGCGTCCCCTGTGCCGGCAGCTGGTGGCGTTAAAACTTTCCAGGTATCCAGTTGGTGCCTGCAAGCGGAATGCCAGCCATGGCGGCTGCCTCCACTGTCAGGGCCACGAGATCTTCCGGCTCCAGATTGTGCACGTGGCTTTTGCCGCAGGCGCGCGCGATGGTCTGGCACTCGAGCGTGAGGACCGCGAGATAGTTGGCGAGCCGGCGGCCAGCCTTGACCGGATCGAGCCGCGCGGCGAGCACGGGATCCTGCGTGGTGATCCCGGCCGGATCGCGGCCTTCGTGCCAGTCGTCATAGGCGCCCGCGGTGGTGCCGAGTTTTCGGTACTCGTCCTCCAAGCGCGGATCGTTGTCACCCAGCGCAATCAAGGCCGCGGTGCCGATCGCGACCGCATCCGCGCCCAGCGCCAGCGCCTTGGCGACATCGGCGCCGGTGCGAATTCCACCGGAGACGATCAATTGCACCTTGCGGTGCATGCCGAGATCCTGCAGCGCCTGAACGGCGGGACGGATCGCGGCGAGAATGGGCAGCCCAACATTTTCGATGAAGACGTCCTGGGTGGCTGCGGTGCCGCCCTGCATGCCGTCGAGCACGACCACATCGGCGCCCGACTTCACCGCCAGGGCTGTGTCGTAATAGGGCCGGCTGGCGCCGACCTTGACGTAGATCGGCTTTTCCCAATCGGTGAGCTCGCGCAGCTCCTCGATCTTGATTTCGAGGTCGTCGGGGCCGGTCCAATCAGGATGGCGACAGGCGGAACGCTGATCGATCCCTTCGGGAAGATCCCGCATTTTGGCGACCCGCGGCGAAATTTTCTGTCCCAGCAGCATGCCGCCGCCGCCGGGCTTCGCGCCCTGCCCGACCACGACCTCGATCGCATCGGCCTTGCGCAGGTCTTCCGGATTCATGCCGTAACGCGACGGGAGATATTGATAGACCAATGTCCTGGAATGCTCGCGCTCCTCCGCCGTCATGCCGCCGTCGCCGGTCGTGGTGGAGGTGCCGCTCGCCGATGCGCCACGTCCCAGCGCTTCCTTCGCGGGACCGGACAATGCCCCGAAGCTCATGCCCGCGATGGTGACGGGAATCTTGAGCTCGATCGGGGTCTTGGCGAAACGCGTCCCCAGCACCACGTTGGTGCCGCATTTTTCCCGATAGCCCTCGAGCGGATACCGCGAGATCGAGGCTCCCAGGAACAGCAGATCGTCGAAATGCGGCAGCTTGCGTTTCGCGCCGCCGCCACGGATGTCATAGATGCCGGTCGCCGCGGCACGCTGGATCTCGGAAATCGTATGCGGATCAAACGTCGCGGAATAACGCGGAAGCGTCCGGTGCGGGGCTGCCGCCGGCAGATCTTGGGGCGACGGATCTTGCACGGTCATGGAGCGGCTCCGATCAGTAGGCATCGACGTTGTCGACATGGAAATGGTAGAGCCGACGGGCCGATCCGTAGAGTTTGAAATCATCCGCCGACACCTCGGTGAGCTCGGCTTTCTCGAGCACCGCTTCGAGCGCCGCACGGTCCTCGGCGCCCATCGTCTTCTCGATACAGTCGGCGCCGAGACTGGCGACGGAGCCGCGCACGAACAGGCGGGCCTCGTAGATCGAGTCGCCGAGCGCTTCGCCCGCATTTCCCAGCACGACCAGGTTTCCCGACTGCGCCATGAACGCGCTCATCGAACCGATCGAGCCCTTGACCACGATGTCGATGCCCTTCATCGAGATCCCGCATCGGGCAGATGCGTTGCCTTCGATGACCAGCAGGCCGCCGCGGCCGGTGGCGCCTGCGGCCTGGCTCGCATCCCCCTTCACACGTACCTCGCCCGACATCATGTTCTCGGCGACGCCAACGCCGGCATTGCCCTCGATGATGATGGTGGCATCGCTGTTCATCCCGCCGCAGTAATATCCGACGTGTCCCTCCACCTCGATGGTGAGCGGCAGATTGACGCCGCAGGCGATCGCATGCTTGCCGCCGGGATTGGTGATGACCCAGTGGGTTTCATTGGTATCCCTGGGCAGCTTGTGCAGGGCGCCATTGAGGTCGCGCAACTTGACCTCCGCCAGATCGACGGTCGGCATCAGTGGCGCTCCCACGCATAGACGGTCGCAGGCTCGGGCTCGAACACGCGCGCGGCCGCGATACCCGGCAGACCGGCCAGCGCGCGATATTCCGAGCCGAACGCGACATAATCGTCGGTCTCGGCCATCAGCGCCGGCTTGCAGGCTATGGCGTCCCGCAGCACGGCGAAGCCGGACTCTGTTCCAACGACGAATGTGTAGAAGCCGTCGAGATCCCTCAGGCTTTGCGTCAGCGCCTCCCGCAGGGATGCGCCTTCGCGCATCCGCCAGGTCAGATAGCCGGCCGCGACCTCGGAATCGTTGTCGGTTTCAAACGACAACCCCTCGCGCTGCAATTCCCGCCGCACCCCGTTGTGGTTGGACAACGAACCGTTATGGACGAGGCATTGATCCGTCCCGGTCGAAAACGGATGCGCGCCCTTGGTGGTGACCGCCGATTCCGTCGCCATCCGCGTGTGCCCAATCGCATGGGTTCCCGACATTTGGGGCAGATCGAAGCGTTTGGCGACGTCGGCGGGAAGTCCCACGTCCTTGTAGATCTCCATCCGCCTACCGCGGCCGACAATTTCGACGCCGCTGAGCGACGGCGACTGCAGGATGAAGGCCTGCACCGCCTGCACTTTGTCAGCCGGAATGGAAATGATCACATGGTTGGCATGAAAGATGGGACTCGCCAATTCGAACTGCCGAGCGGCCACGATGACCGCACCGCCGGCGTCGGGGCGCGGCGGCAGCCGCAGCGTCAGCTTGACCAGATGATCCGTTCCCTTGCCGTAGACAGCGAATCCGGCGCTATCCGGCCCGCGATCCGACAACACCGCGAGCATCCCGCTCAGCATCGATCCGAGTTCCGGTTCAAGCGAGCGTGTCTTCAGGAACAACCCGGCAATTCCGCACATTACTTTCCTCACAGGAAATATTGTATCCCCAGAAGTATCTTTCCGATTTTAGACTGTCAATAGCTGAAGCTGTGGAAACCAGCCGCTGCGATACCATCGCAGCCGGCGCGGACCGCACGGCGTCATGCAGCCCGGCGCGGAGCAGCAAAGGCTTGTCCATGAGCAGGATGGAAGATGGCGGGCGCCGAGCAGCTGCCGATGGGCGCGAAATCCTCATGGACCCCCCGACATCGGCACGATTAAGCGCCGAAGCGTCACCATGAGGGGCCGGCGATCCCGCCGGAACGCCGAACCGAGCCAGCAAGCGTTTCGATCACAGTTGAGCGTGGCTCGCCCACGCTCAACGATTTCAATCATGACGAGCCGTGAGACAACAAGCGTCCGCAGGCTACTGGCCGCGTACGTAAAACAATTCCAGCGGCAGGCCGGGCGGAACGGCGAGCACTGCGGCCCGACCCGGCGTACGATCCGTTGCCGTCAAGCCGGCCCCAACCCGTTGCCGCGCCTATTCCGCCGCTTCAACGCGCGGCAACGCCGCCGCCTCAAGCTCGCGCACAAGTGGGATGACGTGCTTGCCGAAATAGTCGACCTCTTCCTGAAAGTGCAGGAAACCGAGCAGGACAAGGTCGACGCCGACGTTCTTCAGCGCCACGATACGCTCGGCGATCTGCCGCGGCGTTCCGATCAGATTGGTCTTGAAGCCGTCATTATATTGAACAAGGTCCTCAAAACTCGATTTGGCCCAGTTGCCCTCGCCTTCCGGGGAGGACTTGCCGGCGTTTTTCACCTCATGGCCAAAGGCGTGAACGGCCTCGGGATCGGCTTTGGCGACAATCTCGTCGACCACGCCGCGCGCCTCGGCTTCGTTCTGGCGCGCGACCGCGAAAGCGTTGACTCCGACCTTGACTGCATGACCGTTCGCCGCGGCCTTGGTCTGGATGTCGTCGACCTGCTTCCTGATCTCTTCCGGAGAGTTCCCGTTGGTGAAGTACCAATCCGACACGCGTGCCGCCATGTCGCGGGCGGCGCGTGAGCTGCCGCCCTGGAAAATTTCGGGCTGCGGGTCCAGCGGCTTGGGTTTCAACGAATAATCGCTGTAACGATAGAAATCACCGCGGAACGTAAAGTTGTCCTGGGTCCAGATTCCGCGCAACGCCCGGATGAACTCTTCGGAACGGCGATAACGCTCGTCGTGATCGAGCCACGGCTCTCCGATGGCGGTGAACTCGCCGCGAAACCAGCCGCTGACGATGTTGACGGCGACACGCCCCTCAGTCAGTTGGCTGATGGTCGCGATCTGCTTGGCCGCGAGTGTCGGATTCCACGGCCCGGGAAGCAGTGCGGCAATGACCTTCAGTTTCTTGGTCGCCGCCAGCAGCGCATGACTGAACGCCACCGATTCATGCTGGAACTCCGCGCCGTAGCCGGCGGTGAAACGAATCTGGCTCAGTGCATAGTCGAAACCGCTGTCCTCCGCGATCTGCGCAAGGCGCCGATTGTAATCGATGTCCCAACTTGTCCGCTGCTCGATCTTGCTGATGACGAGACCGCCGGACACATTCGGCACCCAATAGGCGAATTTGATCGGATCGCGCGGCACAGTCATGGAATCCACCTCGATGGTTGAGAGAGAAGAAAGAGGGCAACAGATCGACATCACCCGCCGCAGAGTGCGCAGGCGTTTCCGCCGCCTCCGATCGGAGGCGCTTCGATGTCAGATACTCAATTGATTTTGTTGAGTGATGTGCGAGTTCAGCCGCGCATCACATAGGTGTCTTCAGCAGCTCCGACAGCGGACCGCGCGGCGCGTGCACGCGATACCGATCGCAGCCTTCCTCGTAGAGAAGATGCTTGAAAACCTCGACGAGCCCACGTGTTTCATCAGACATCCTCGCGAGAGGTTCCATTGATGACGATGAGCAAGTCTCGCAAAACAGTATTGAACGAGCCAGTCCAAGACCGTCTCTTTTTCGCGCCACGCGAGAAATCGGGTTACTTATATTTTTGACAAACGAGCGGTTTATTTTTCTTCAGAGCAGAGCTGCGGGATTGCAGAGGCAATCACGCCGCTGCATGTACGGTCGCTCGCTTCACGCAGCAACAAAACGCAACGGCAATGTCTTGGGACCGCTGACGAAGGTCGAGTTCGAGCGCTTCGGTTCCCCCGCAAGCTCGACGTGCGCGATCCGTTTCAGCAATTCCTCGAACAGGATACGCATCTCCAGTCGCGCCATATGCAACCCCAGGCACATGTGCGCCCCCGACCCGAACGCGACATGACGGTTGGGTTCACGGTCGGAGCGGAACCGATTGGGTTCCTCGAACACAGTCTCGTCATAGTTACCGCTGACATAACAGAGCATCAGCGAGTCATCCTTCTCGATCACCTGGCCGCCGATCTCCACGTCCTCCCCGGCGGTGCGCATGAAATGCTGCACCGGCGTGGTCCAGCGGATCGCCTCCTCGATCAGGCCCGGCAGCAGGTCCGGGTTCGCCTTCACCCTGGCAAACTCCGAGGGATCTTCCGCCAGGGCCCACATCGCTCCGGAGGTGGAGGCGGACGTCGTATCGTGGCCCGCCGCGGCCACGATGATGTAGTAACCGGCGGCCATCCGCGGATCGATCGGCTTGCCGTCGATGGTGCCGTTGGCGATGACGCTGGCGACATCATCGCGGGGCTCGGCACGGCGCTGCGCCGCCAAGGCTTCGAAATAGTGTTCGAAGTCGCCGACCACCTTGATGACCGTCGCGGTGATCTCTTCCGCAGACTTGACCACCATGCGCGAGCGATTGAGATCGGGGTCCTCGCTGCCGAACATCTGCTGCGTCAACGCGAGCATCAGCGGCTCGTCCTGCGCCGGTACGCCCAGAATTTTCATAATGACATGGAGTGGATATTCCGCCGCGACATCACGCGCGAAATCGCACCGGCCGCCGCTGGCGAGCATGCGATCGACTGCCGCCTTCGCCAGCAAACGGATATCGTCTTCGATCCGCTTCAGGTTCGGCGGCATGAACCAGCTCTGGGTCAGTTTGCGATAGGCCATGTGCTCGGGCGCATCGAGGGTCACCAGCGAGCGCACCAGATGAGGACTGCCGCCGGTGACCTGCTGGACAAGACTGCTGTTCGCCAGCGGCCCCAGCACCACCGACCGCGGTGCGTTGAGGAAGCGGGCGTTATCCTTGCTGATCTTCAGAATGTCCGCATGGCGGGTGATGGCCCAGAACGGCCGATAGCCTTCGACCTCGACCAAAGCGACCGGATTGTCCCGGCGCAATGTCGCAAACGTCCGTTGCAGGTCCTTCCACTCGCCATAGGCGAACGGATTGACGATCTGTTTCGCCATGTCGGCGGGAACGCGCGGCGCGCTGGGAGATGCCATGGCTCTCTGTCCTCTTCACATCCGGAGACTCCCGCCACAGCGGAAGCCATTTCGCCGTCACACGATCAACGGCGTTACCAAGTGTTCAGGGGACCACAGCCCTTGTAAAGCGCGCAGGCTCAGGAACCGATCAGCGAAATTTGATGAGCGCAGCGTCTACACGCAAGAAAAAATGCACGCGCAGCTGAACGCCACGCGTGCAAGAATTTCGATGGTGATCTGCGATAACCGTATTAGCCGTTGCGGAAGGCGTAGCCATAGCCGTTGAGCGCCGGCGCACCGCCGAGATGAGCGTAGAGCACCTTCGATCCTTCCGGGAAATAACCCTTGCCCACCAGGTCGATCATGCCCTGCATGGATTTTCCTTCATAGACCGGGTCGGTGATCATGCCTTCCAGGCGTGCGCACAGACGGATCGCGTCCTTGGTCTCCTCCGAGGGAACGCCATAGGTCGGATAGGCATAATCCTCGACCAGCACGACATCGTCGTCAACGATCTCCTGGCCGAGTTCGACCAGCTTGGCGGTGTTCTGCGCGATCCGCAGCACCTGCGCCTTGGTCTGCGCCGGTGTGAACGACGCGTCGATGCCGATGACCTTGCGCGCGCGGCCGTCCTTGGCGAAACCGACCAGCATGCCGGCGTGGGTGGAGCCGGTGACCGTGCAGACCACGATGTAATCAAAGGCGAACCCGAGTGCCTTCTCCTGGGCTCGGACTTCTTCGGCAAAACCGACATAGCCGAGACCGCCATATTTATGTTCCGAGGCGCCGGCCGGAATCGCATAGGGCTTGCCGCCCTTGGCCTTGACGTCCGCGATCGCGTCTTCCCAACTCTTGCGGATGCCGATGTCGAATCCGTCGTCGACCATTTGGACATCGGCGCCCATGATTCGGCTCAGCAGGATGTTGCCGACCCGGTCATAGACCGCGTCCTCATGCGGCACCCAAGTCTCCTGAACCAGCCGGCACTTCATGCCGATCTTCGCCGCCACGGCCGCGACCATCCGGGTGTGGTTGGATTGCACGCCGCCGATCGAGACCAGGGTATCGGCATTCGACGCGATGGCGTCGGGAACGATGTATTCGAGTTTGCGCAGCTTGTTGCCGCCATAAGCGAGCCCCGAATTGCAGTCCTCACGCTTGGCATAGATCTGGACCTTGCCGCCGAGATGCGCGCCGAGGCGCTCCAGCTTTTCGATCGGCGTCGGGCCAAAGGTGAGCGGATATCGTTCGAATTTCTCCAGCATGCGTGATCCTTGTCGAGGGGGCTTTGATGCGGAGGTATCTAGCCTTTTGGGCCGGAAATGTGCTCTCAAAGATAGGCGTTGATTTGCTTTCTTTCCGACCCATTCGTGGCTATTACTTATATATCTTCGAAAATATATTCAAATTATGGAAGATTCTTCCGTGAGCACAGAGCCGGACCGAATTGATCTGAAAATGCTTCGCCTGCTCCAGGGCAATGGACGCCTGAGCAATGCGGACCTGGCCGAAATGGTCGACGTCAGTCCCGCGACCTGCCACCGGCGGACGCAGGCGCTGTTCGAGAGCGGTTTTATCAAGCAGGTCCGCGCGATGGTGGCGCCGCATAAGGTCAACCGGGGCGCGCTGGTGATGCTCGGCGTGGTTCTCGACCGCTCGACGCCGGAGAGTTTTGCCGCATTCGAAAAAGCGGTGGCGAAACTGAAGTTCGTCCTCGATTGCCATCTGGTCGCCGGCGATTTCGATTACTTCCTCAAGATCCGGGTCTGCGACATGGCGGATTTCAACCGCATCCATGGCGACCAGTTGATTGCGCTACCCGGCGTCCGGCAAACGCGCACATTCTTTGTCATGAAAGAAGTCGTCGACAACGCCCCGCTGGAATTTTAAGCAACAGAAACATTGACTTAGTCAAGCTGACTGCTGATCCCACCCGGCTTGTCAAAGGCCTGACAACACGACATCCTCACCCGCAGGGGACCGATCCGGGAGGTCTTGATGTCGATGCAAACTCTGACACCGTCTGCTGTGACCACCACCCCCGGCTTGGAACGGGTCGACCGGTCAGCGCTCGCCCACATTCCCGGCGATGAAGGCTGGCCCCTGGTCGGCCGCACCTTGAACGTTCTTGCCGACCCGCTGGGCGAAGTCCAAAGAATGGCACAGCGGTTTGGCCCGATCTACCGCTCGCGCATTCTCGGCGAGACCAACATCACGCTTCTCGGCCCCGAGGCCAATGAACTGCAATACATGGACCAGACCAAGCTGTTCTCCTCGACCCATGGCTGGGAGTCCATTCTGGGCCTGCTGTTCCCGCATGGGCTGATGCTGCTCGATTTTGACGAGCATCGGTTGCATCGCCGTGCGCTGTCGGTGGCCTTCAAGTCCGAACCGATGAAAGCCTATCTCGCGCAGCTGGATTTCGGGATCGCCGCGCGGGTTGCGCAATGGCGCAAGACGCCCGGAGAGCTGCTGTTCTATCCAGCCATGAAACAGCTCACCCTCGATCTTGCAGCAACGTCGTTCCTGGGAACCGACATCGGTCCTGAAGTCGATGAGGTCACGCGCGCGTTCATCGACATGGTCGCGGCCTCGGTCGCCGTCATCCGCAAGCCGCTGCCGGGCACCCAGATGGCGCGTGGTGTCGCCGGCCGCAAGCGGATCGTTGCCTACTTCTCGGAACAGATTCCGATTCGGCGCGCCCGCGGCGGCGGCGACCTGTTCTCCCAGCTCTGTCAGGCAACCCACGAGAACGGCGCGCTGCTCTCGACCCAGGACGTGGTCGATCACATGAGTTTCCTGGTGATGGCCGCGCACGATACGCTGACATCGTCGCTGACATCGTTTGTCTACTACCTCGCCGCCAATCCGCAGTGGCAGGACAAGCTGCGCGAGGAAGTGATGTCGCTCGGACTTGCGCCGGGCGAGCCGCTGCCGTTCGACAAACTCAACGCAATGTCGCTGACCGAGATGGCGTTCAAGGAAGCGATGCGGCTGAAGCCGCCGGTGCCGTCGATGCCGCGCCGGGCCATGCGCGAATTTTCGTTCCGGGGATACACCATCCCGGCCGGCACCCTGACCGGCATCAACGTGCTGTATACCCATCACATGCCTGAACTCTGGCCCAATCCGGAAACCTTCGATCCCCTGCGCTTCACCGACGAGGCCCAGCGCGCACGGCATCGCTTTGCGTATGTTCCGTTCGGTGGCGGCGCGCACATGTGCCTGGGATTGCATTTCGCCTACATGCAGGCCAAATGCTTCGCGTTGCATCTGCTGCGCAACATCACCGTCTCGATCAAGCCTGGTTATGTCCCCGGTTGGCAGATGTGGCCGATCCCGAAGCCGAAGGATGGCCTGCGGATCACTCTCACGCCATATCTTAACAAGAATTCGGCGTCTTAACGAAAACATGGTTCTCCGCGTTTCCAACCTGCACAAGAGCTACCGCAGTTCCGAAGAAACTCTTCAGGTGTTGCGCGGCGTGAACATCGAGCTCGCTGCAGGCGAGACCGTCGCACTCAGTGGTGAATCCGGCAGCGGCAAGAGCACCCTGCTTCATGTCATTGCAGGCCTCGACCGGACCGACAGCGGCGAGATCTGGTTCGAGGACAGTCTGCTGTCGACGATGTCGGAGCGCGCCACCGCCGGGTTTCGTCGCGACAAGATCGGCCTGGTGTTCCAGCAGTTCAATCTCGTCTCCAGCCTGACGGTCGCTGACAATCTGGTCTTCCAGGCGCGCCTGGCCGGGCGATCCTATCCCGAATGGCAAGCAGAGCTGATCGACCGGCTGGGGCTGCGTCATCTGCTAAAGCGTTATCCGGAGCAATTGTCGGGCGGACAGCAGCAGCGGGTCGCGATCGGACGGGCGCTGGCCGCGAAGCCGGCGCTTCTGCTAGCCGACGAGCCTACCGGAAATCTCGATGAGGCCACAGCCGACGAAGTCCTCGCGCTTGCGCTTGACCTCGTGCGCAGCACCGGCTGCGCTTTGCTGATGGCAACGCACAGCAGCCGGCTGGCGGCGCGGCTCGATCGCCAGGTTCATCTCAGCGCCGGTCGTGTAGCGTGAGGCAAGCCCTCTGGATCGTCGCGGTTCTTCTCAGCCATTGGCGCCGGCATCCGGTCCAGCTGGCGACGCTTTTGCTGGGCCTGATCGCGGCCACCGCGTTGTGGAGTGGCGTCCAGGCCCTCAACCAGCAGGCCCGCATCAGTTACGATCGCGCCGCGGCGATTTTCGGCGGCGCCCGCTCGCCGATGCTGGTCGATCGCGACGGCGGAACCATCCCACAGCAGCTTTTTGTCGACCTGCGCCGGGCCGGCTGGTCGGTGTCGCCCGTGCTGGAAGGCCGCATCGAGATCGGCGAGCGCTCGTTCCGGCTGATCGGCGTGGAGCCGATCACCCTGCCCCGGGACGCCGGCTTTGCGTCATCGATGGCCGGAGATGGTCTGACGAAGTTTCTGCTGCCTCCGGGCGAGACCTTTGTCGCACCGGAAACGCTTCCGAGCCTGGGCGCGCAGGACGGCGCGACGCTGCGATCGCGGGCCGGCGTGCCGCTTCCGCCTTTGCGGGTTCAGCAACAGCTGGCACCGGGCGTGTTGCTCGTGGATATCGGCATCGCGCAGCAGCTGCTGGGACGGCCCGGTCAGATCTCCCGCCTGCTGATCGGAAAAGCCGTCGGCCCGGCAAAACCGCTCAATGACATTGCCGGCGACCGGTTGCGGCGCGTCGAGCCCGACACCGAGAGCGACCTGGAACAACTCACCGACAGTTTTCATCTCAATTTGACCGCGTTCGGCCTGCTGTCGTTCCTGGTCGGCCTGTTCATCGTCAACTCCGCCATCGGCCTCGCCTTCGAGCAGCGCCTGCCGATGTTGCGGACGCTTCGGGCCTGCGGCGTATCCACCGTCACTCTCAATGCCTGCCTGACGATCGAACTGGTGGTGCTGGCGCTGGGATCAGGCCTGATCGGGCTGATCCTTGGTTATCTGATTGCCGCGTCTCTTCTCCCCGATGTTGCAGCCAGCCTGCGCGGACTGTATGGCGCGCAGATCGGGGGACAACTCACGCTGAAGCCCGTGTGGTGGGCCGCCGGTCTCGCCATGAGCGTTGCGGGCGCGTTGGTGGCCGCCGCCGGCAGCTTCGCAAAATTGTCCCGACTGTCCTTGCTTGAAGGCGCCCAGCCGCGCGCCTGGCAACACGCACAACAGGTCTGGCTGACCTATCAGGGGCTGCTCGCCATCGGCATCCTGCTGATGGCGATCGTCGTCCTCATGCTGTGGGACTCGCTGCTCGCCGGGTTTATCGTTCTTGGCGCGCTGCTGCTCGGGGCGGCGCTGGGATTACCGGTGATCCTGAATCTCATACTATCGTTGGCGCAGCGCTGGGCCCGCGGTCCGCTGGTCCAATGGTTCTGGGCCGACAGCCGACAGCAATTGTCAGGGCTCTCACTCGCTTTGATGGCGCTGCTGCTTGCGCTTGCGGTCAATGTCGGTGTCGGCACCATGGTCGGAAGTTTCCGGACCACCTTCATCAGCTGGCTGGATGGGCGACTGTTCGCCGAAGTCTATCTGAGCGCTGCCAACGAAACGCAAGCCGTGGCACTCAAGCAGTGGCTGTTGCGGCGTCCCGACGTCACCGCGGTGCTGCCGGGCGCGCGCGCGGACACCCAATTGGGCGGCCAGCCGATCGAGCTGTTTGGGCTGGCGGATCATCCGAGCTACCGGGAGCGCTGGCCGCTGCTCGAGACATCGGCGAATCCATGGGATCGCCTGCAGCGCGGCGACGCGTTTGTCAGCGAACAACTGTCACGCCGGTTGAAAGTCGCCGTCGGCGATACTTTGCGCGTACCCACGCCCTCGGGAGTCTGGCCGCTGACAATCGCAGGCGTCTATGCCGACTACGGCAATCCCAAGGGGCAGATCGCCGTCGCCATCGGCAGCTTGATCGAGCGGTTTCCACAAACGCCGCAGACGCGATTTGGACTGCGCGTTCTGCCGGACCATGTTCCCGCCCTTATCGCTGCGATCCAGGCTCAGTTCGGGTTGGGCGACCGGCAGATCGCGGACCAGTCCGCCGTGAAGGCGGAGTCGAACCGGATCTTCGATCGCACCTTCGCCGTCACAGCGGCGCTGAACACGCTGACGCTGGGCGTCGCCGGCCTGGCGTTGCTGACCAGCCTCCTGATCCTGAGCATGACGCGCCTGCCGCAGATCGCGCCGCTATGGGCCATCGGCCTGACGCTGGGACGCCTCTCCGCGATCGAACTGCTGAAGACCATGACCCTGGCGCTGGTCACCACACTGCTGTCGCTGCCGCTCGGCCTCGCCGTCGCCTGGTGCCTTCTGGCCGTGGTCAATGTCAAAGCCTTCGGCTGGCGGCTGCCGCTGCATGTCTTTCCGTCGCAACTGCTGATGCTGCTGGCCGTGGCGCTGTCGGCCGCCCTGCTCGCCACGCTTTGGCCGATCCTGAAACTGCGCCGCATGCCGCCGGCGCAATTGATCAAGATTTTCGCCAATGAACGCTGATCTCAGCCGGCGCTCTCTCATCGCCAGCTCCCTGCTGCTGGCCATCGGCGGCAAGGCCGCTCGCGCACAAGGTTTCGCCGGCATGGACGGCAACGCCGACGGCTTCAGTGCCGTGACGCCGGGCCGGACATTCGCCTTCCCCGCCGACCATGGCGCGCATCCGGACTACCGGATCGAATGGTGGTACGTCACCGCCAATCTTATGGACGCGACCGGCACGCCTCATGGTGTGCAGTGGACACTGTTTCGACAGGCCATCCTCTCCGGACCGCAAGCAAGCGGCTGGGCCGACAAGCAGCTCTGGATGGGACACGCGGCGGTGACCCGCGCCGACCTGCATCGCTTCAGCGAACGACTCTCGCGTGGCGGCATCGGGCAAGCCGGCATCGAGGCTCAGCCGTTTCATGCCTGGATCGATGCCTGGGACATGCGCGGGCTCGATGGGGTCTCCGAGAAGACCATTGCGCCGCTGCAGCTCAGCGCATCCGCGGACAACTTCAGCTACGACCTGAGACTGGAAGCCGACAGGCCGCTGGTCCTGCAGGGACACGCCGGCTACAGCCGCAAATCGGAACGCGGCCAGGCCTCGTATTATTACAGCCAACCGTTTTTCCAGGCGTCGGGCACCGTCACCATCGACAACAAATCGGTCCGCGTGACGGGCAACGCATGGATGGACCGGGAGTGGAGCAGCCAGCCGCTGGCGCCGGACCAGACCGGGTGGGACTGGTTCTCGCTGCATCTCGATGGCGGAGACAAGCTGATGCTGTATCGCCTGCGCCAGAAGGACGGCAAGCATCATCTGGCCGGCAACTGGATTAGCGCCGACGGTACCACGCAAGAGCTCGATGGTGGATCGATCACGATGACGTCAACGGCGCGGACCCGCGTCGCCGGGCGCGAGCTGCCGACCTCCTGGCACGTCGATATCCCCGCAAAAAACCTGCGGATCGACACGGTTCCGCTGAATGCACAGAGTTGGATGGGCACGCGCTTCTTCTACTGGGAGGGGCCGATCACCATCCGCGGCAGCCACGGTGGAGTGGGCTATCTCGAAATGACGGGGTATGAGTAGCTGACCGGGCGCAGATCCGGTTTGGAGGATATCATGAAGAGCTTTGCGCGGTTGCGGACGTCAGGTCTTGTTCTGGGAGTTGTGTTGATGACGATGAATTCTGGCTACGCCGATCCGCTCAGGGACGAGATCGCGCCTACGGGCAAGCTGCGGGTCGCCATTGCCATCAGCCCGGCCGGCGGCGCGTTCTGGTCCACCAAGACCGGGGACGGTTACGCGGGCGTGCCGGTCGATCTCGGCAAGGAGATGGCCACGCAACTCGGCATTCCCCTCGAATATGTCGCCCATCAGAATTCAGGACAGATCACAGACACGGCATCGAGCGGAAAATGGGATGTCACGTTCCTGCCGCAGGATCCCGAGCGCGCGACCAAGATGGCATTCGGGCCGACTTATGAAGTGGCCGATGCGACCTACATCGTGAAGCCGGGCTCACAGGTCGCCAATTTCCAGCAGCTCGACCAGGCCGGCATCAAGGTCGCCGCCGTCAACAACACCACCACCATGCGTGGCGCCATCGCGCATCTGAAGACCGCCAAGGTGACGGGTTATCAGACCTATGACGAAATCTTTGGACTGCTGAAATCCGGCGACATCGACGCCTTCGCGCTGTCGCGCGATCAGCTCAATGCCATGGCGAAGAAAATTCCGGGCACGCGGGTGCTGGATGAAACCTTCAAGCAGACCACCACGGCGGTCGCGGTGCCGCTGAACCACCCGCTCGCGCTGGCATTCGTCACAAAATTCATGACCGAAGCGACATCCAACGGCCAGCTGCGCCGCGCCTATGACAACAACGGACTGAAGGACTCGCCGATCCGAACAAAATAGGACCGACTCCCGCTGCGCCTGCAGCGATCATCCGGCGGCCTCGACGCGCGTCCGCAGGATCGCCAGGGCGAGTGCCTGGGCGCGCGGAACGAAACTGTCGAGGTCGAGATACTCCTGCGGCGTGTGCGCATTGCCGCCGACGGGGCCGACGGCGCAGATGGTCGGCGCGCCGACCGCCGCGGTGAAACCGGAATCGGCGCAACCGCCGGTAAATTCGCCGGCGACATTTGGCAGCCCCACATCCTTCGCTGCGGCCCGATACCCGTCGTAAATGTGCTTTGAACCCTCGCTTTGGACCAGCGGCAGGAACTCGCCATTGATGTGCAGTTTCGCCGACGTGCCGGAGACGGTCGGGGTCGCGATGATGTCCTCGATCGCGGCCAGTGTCGCGGCCCGGTCCGCGGGATCGACATAACGCAGGTCGATCTGGCCCTCAGCATGGGGCGCGGTGGTGTTGACGGACTGTCCGCCCGCGACCAGCCCCACATTCAGCGTAATGCCCTTGTCGGCATTGGTCAGCGCATGAATCCGCACGATCTTGTGCGCCATTTCACCGATGGCACTCACGCCGTCGAAGAAACTCGTGCCGGAATGCGCCGCCTTGCCGAACACCTCAAAACGCATGAACACACCGCCCTTGCGGCCAGTCACGACATTGCCACTGGGACGGCCGGGCTCGGAATTGTAGACCGCGCGCGCGGCGCGGCCCTCGCGCTCGATCACCGGACGCGATGAGGGCGACGCGATCTCCTCGTCGGACGTGATCAATAGCTTGATCGGACACGGCGCACTGCCGAAGCGCTGGAATGCAGCGGCAACGAACACGTTCATCACCAGGCCCGCCTTCATGTCGGCCACGCCGGGGCCATGGGCGCGGTTGCCCTCGATGCTGAATGGCCTCCGCGCCACCTCACCTTTCGGAAACACCGTGTCGCGATGGCCCATCAGCAGGATCGGCTTCTCGTTGCTGCCGGGCTTCGCCACCAGGGCATGGATCGCGTCACCGAACGTGTCATGCTGTTCTCGCCACGCCGAGATGCCGTGATCGGCGAAGTGTTTTTCGAAACGCGTCCCCACGACGTCGACGCCGGCCTTGTCGTAGGATCCAGAATCGATATCGACCACCTCCCGCAGCAACGTAACCATGGCGTCCTTCTGCGACGCCAGCCATTCGGTGATTTCTGTTTCAGCATTGGTGGGCATGGAATGTCCTGGATCTCAGATTTTTGATTTCAACCGGCGCGCATCATCATCCGTGCGATGGCTTCGCCGATCACAACCGTGGTGAAGTGAGTATTGGCCCGGCAGTCGGACGGCATGATCGACGCATCAGCAACGCGCAGGCCGGCGATGCCCTTGACGGTGCCATCCGGATTGACCACGCCGTCCTCATCCCCGAAGCCGGTCATCCGGCAGGAGCCGGCGGCATGCTGGATGTCTCCGGTCACCTGGCGCAACACGGCTTCGAGTTCGCCATCGGGCAACGCCGCGGCCTCCGGCAGAGTCAGCTCGGTATCCGCCAGACGAATCCAGTCCGCAATGCCGGCAAGCGCCGGCTGCGCCGTCAGCACCGCCATCCGTCTCACCACGTCGGTCATCCGCAGCATGTCACGGGAATCCGCCAGCATGTTCTCCTCAACGATGGGATCGATCTCCGGATCAGCGGAGGCAAGCTTGAGCGAGCCGCGCGAATAGGCATTGAACAGTCCGGCGCCGATGGCGGCGGGAATTCCGATGCCGCGATGATTGAACGCGATCAGGATCATGTCGCGCTTGCCGCCGTCGGCGAGGCCAGAGGAATAGGTCACGCAGCAATTGGTATGACGGGTGTCGCGATCCGTGGCACGCAGGTCCTCGCGCAGTTCGATGGTGGTGCGGAACAGCGGGTGATCGAAGAAGTCACAGCCGACCGGCAGATCGCGTTGCACGGCGACGCCTAAAGATTTCAGGTCGTCCGCCGGACCGATGCCCGAGCGCATCAGGATCGCCGGACTGTGGATGGCGCCGCCGCACAGGACGATCTCGCGCCCGCGGATCTCGCTGACGCCCTGGCCCGCGATATGAACCCGCACGCCGGTGGCCCGCCCCTGCTCGATCAAGACACGATCGACGAGTGCGTGGCCGCGAATTTCCAGATTAGAGCGGCCGCGCGCCGGCTCCAAATAGCCTTCATTGGTGGAGATGCGCCGGCCGTTGCGGCTGTTGATCGGATAACAGGCCACACCCTCGCCGTCCGGCCCGTTGAGGTCCGCGCACCAGGGATAGCCGCTGGCGAGCGCCGCATCGCGCAGCCCCCGGTCGACGGGCCCCCAGGTGTCCGGCGGCGCGCGATAGACCGGCAGCGGACCCCCGCGTCCGTGTCCCCTGGTGTCGCCGAAGTCCTCATCATCCTCGATCACCGAGAACAGCGGCATGATTTCGCGCGCGGACCAGCCGGTGCAGCCATTGGCGGCCCATTCGTCGAATGCATCCGCCACGCCACGAATGGCGATCTGGCCGTTCATCATCGAGCTGCCGCCCAGTCCCTTGCCGCGCCAATAGAAGCGTGGCTCCTGCCCAGCAATCCGGCGGGTCAAGAGATTGGGCCACTGCCATTTCTCCTGGAACTCACGCTGGTGGATGATCGGAATCGGATTGGGTGTGCTGATCTCCCAGGGCGCCTCAGCGGCGCGCCAGTCGAGGCCCGCTTCCAGCAACAGCACGCGGCGGTCTCTCGCTTCGGACAGCCGCGCGGCGATTGCGGCACCGGCAGAGCCGCCACCGACAACAATGACATCATACATGGTTTTAGACACTCCGAACTATCGACGGGCGCGGACGGCAGTCCCCATCATAGATTGATTTACGTCCAGATCGCTAGGTCAGCGAATGACGTGTTCGTGCAGGCGTCAGATGCCTATGAGAGGCAATGATCCGTAGTTGGAACGAGAGATCTCGTCCGATCACTCCGGCTTGTCCATATTCCAGAACACAGGTGTGGCCGGACCATCGAGCACGCCGGTCAGCTCCTTGTGCCAGACGCTTGGAGCGAAATATTGTCCCAACGGAATATAGGTCACCTGCTCGAAGGTCCGCGCCTGGATCTTGCTTGCGATGATCTTCTGGTCGTCCGACGAACCGGCCCGCGCGAAGGCATCGCGCAATTCCTCCATCTGCGGGTCGTCCGGCCAACCTACCCAGGCGCCCTTGCGGCCCCTGCTGTTCAGGGGAGCGCTGACAATGGGATTCATGATGTCGGCGATGCCCCAATTGGTGAAGAACATGTTCCAGCCACCATCCTTCGGCGGCTTCTGGCTTGCGAAGATCGTGTTCACCGTCTGCCAGTCCGCCGTCTGGACAGTCACCTGGAATCCGGCCTGACGCAGCGCCTGCGCCGCGACGATGGGTTGAGGCTTGAGCGTGACCACATCGGTCGGCGCCAAAATCACGACCGGTGTCCCGTCATAGCCTGATTCCACGAGCAGCTTCCTGGCCTCCGCCATGGTGTTGCCCTTGACCAGGGAGTCCGATCCGATGTCGGTTGCCAGCGGTGTGTCGCAGCCGAACACGGCGCCACAGATCTTGTAAAGTTGCGGGTTTCCGATCAGCGCGTCGAGCACGTCTTTCTGGTTCATCGCCATCAAGGCGGCGCGGCGAATTTTCACGTTGTCGAACGGCGGATGAAGGAAGTTCATCCGTCCGATGGTCTGAAAGCCGAGGCCATTCAGCGGGCGCGATGTCAGGTCCTTGTTGGCCTGCAGCACCGGCAGCAGATCAAACGACGGCCGCTCCAGGAAATCGATATCCCCGACCTGAAGCGCGTTGGCCGCCGTCTGCACGTCGGGCATCGTGACCCATTCGACGCGATCGACTTTCACCACCTTGCCGCCCGACGCCCAGCTCGGCGGCTCGGTGCGCGGCACATAATCCCTGTTCTTTTCATAGACGGCCCTGACACCCGGCTGAAACTCCGCCTGAATGAACTTGAATGGACCTGAGCCGATCTGCTCCGGGATCGCCTTGCTCGGCGGCGTATCGGCCAGCCGCTTCGGCATCATGAAGGGGACCAGCGTGGACGGTTTGCCGATCGCCTCCAGCACCAGGCCGTAGGGCTCCTTGAGTTTGAGCGTGATCGTCCTGGCGTCGGTGGCTTCCAGGCTGGCGGTGAACTCCATCAGCTTCTGGCCCATGCCGTCGACCGCAGCCCAGCGCTTCAACGACGCAACGCAGTCCTCCGAGGTGACCGGCGTGCCGTCATGCCATTTCAATCCGTCGCGCAGCGTGAAGGTGTAGGTCAGCTTGTCGTCGGATACTTTCCAGTCGGCCATCTGCGGCTTGATCGTGAAGCTGGAGTCCATCGCCACCAGCGTGTCGTAGACCATGTAGCCGTGGTCGCGCGTGATATAGGCCGATGAAAGGATCGGATCGAGCGCCCGCAAGTCTGAATGCATAACCGCTCGGATCGTCTTGGCCTGCGACCAGGTCGGCCATAGCAATATGACCACGACCAGCAGCCAGCGCAGCGCCTGCCTGACCGATATTGGTGAATCTTCGCCTTGCTGAGTGACGGACATCATTTTCCCTGGATTGACGTTGAGCGGATGTTGATGATCTCGCAATGGAGACGGCTTGCCCGCTGTCGCGCTGGCGCGGCGCATGGCTAATCGTTGCGCCGCGATGTCCGGCGACGAGACTTGCTGGGATAGGCATGGCCTTGAAGAAGCTCCCGCGCATTAGAGTCGCCTCATCTCCGGCATCGACCGGTAAAGGCGCCCCATCTGTCACGGTACCTGAGAGCTTGATCCGCCCGAGCCATTGCGCGATGCATGGCTCACTAACGGATATCCCCTTCGGTGGACGCCATATTGCACATATGGCGTCTCTCTCCAGATCGTCCTGACGACACGGTCCTTGTGCCTGAGAGTTTCCGGGGCGGTTGCTCCGTCGGCGCCGAACACGAAAACATGTTGTTTTCGCTCCGATCTCTCCCGCATCGTCGCGTTGGACGGTCGGACGATATGGCGCGCTCACAACGCCAGCAAGGTTAAATTTCAACCAGCTCTGCCCAGATGATATGCGAACGATCCCGCGCAGCCGGCAGCTCAGCCGCCCTCATCCAGAGCGACCATCTCGCGCTTCCGACGCAACGCCGGCAGCAGCGGGCCGACCAGAAGGATCAGCGCCAGCACCAGGCACGCCGCCGAAATCGGTCGCTCCACAAAGGTCAGCAGATCGCCCTGCGACAGGATCAGCGCCTTGCGCAGATTGTTCTCCAGCAACGGCCCGAGCACGAACGCCAGCACCACGTTGGGCGGAATGCCCAGTGTCAACAGCGCAATCAAGGCGCCGCCTGCCGAGCTCCTTGAGCGACGGCACGTCCGGGAAGTCGGAGAGCGCCGCGCGGTCCACATCATCAACCGCAGCTCGCCGGCATCGATCAGCGGCCGCCAGCCGGTGGAGTCCGCCTGCAACATGGTGTGATTACCGAGCACCGCAGCGTTGGTCTCCGCCCCGCCCTTGCCTCGTGTGGTGGTTCAGAAGTTCGCTCCACCATCGCCGCGCGCTCCTCGAGCGAACTTCTGAACCAAAGACCACACTCGAATCATATATTTGCGAGTGTCCTTATCGAATCCGAAGTTCGCTCCGAAGGTGCGGTTAAGTGATGCGAACTTCGGATTCGGGACACTCGCCTATTTCCACTTCGCCAGAAAGAAGCGCGGCAATTCATCCGGATACGGCGTAAAATCGAGCTGCTTGGAAATGCCATAGGTCGTCACGTAGCTGTGCAGCGGCGCCCAGTACGCCTGCTCCGTGATGCGCTGGATCGCCTTCGAATAGTTCTTCTTGCGGACATCAGGGTCTGTGGATGATCCACCCTCGAGCAGCCATTTCTGCACGTCCGGATCGCGCGCATAGTCATCGGCGCCGCCGTCAAAGAAGTTGGGCAGGATGGCCGAGACATCGTTGATCGAGAAGCTGCCCCAGCTTCCGAGATACAAACGCAGCTCGCCGGCCTTTGCGCGCTGGATCAGCGCCGCCGTCTGCAACTGGTTGAGCTTGGCGCGGATGCCGACCGCATGCAGGTAGTTCTGGACCGCTGAGCCCCACTGCGGCAGCACGTAGCTGGCAAGTTCCACGTCGAAACCGTCGGGATAGCCGGCCTCGGCGAGAAGCTGCTTCGCCTTCGCCGGATCGTAATCGTAGCGCGCCGCGATCTCGCCATCGCAGCCGAACTGCGTTGGGACACAGGGCGCGAGCGGAACGCGACTGCCGCCGGTGACCAGCTTGTCGGCGATCGCCTTGCGGTCGATCGCGTACCAGATTGCCTGGCGCACCTTGAGCTTGGTCACGGGATTGTCCGCACCGGTGCGACCGGCGGCATCGATCGAGAGATAACCGATCCGCATCGACTCTTTACGCAGGGCCTCCAGGTGCGGCATCCGGCTCATCGGCTCGAGTTGGTCCGGATTCAGGTTCCAGATCCAGTCGGCGCGACCGGCCAGCAATTCGGTCATCTCGGTCGCGGCATCGGGCACAAACCGCACGCTGACCTTGGAGATCGCCGGTTTTCCCTTCGGGCTGCCGGCCCAGTAATCCTCGAACCGCTCGAAGCTGATCGACGCACCAGGTTCGACCTTGACCATTTTGTAGGGACCTGCACCAACCGGCGCCTTGGCATAGCCTTCCGGACCGACTTTTTCGCGATAGGCCTTGGGATAGATTGGCAGAACCAACGCGAAATATTCCAGCGCCGCGGGGTTCGGCCGCTTGAGCTTGACCCGCACCGACAGCTCCCCGGTCTTCTCCGCCTTCTCGAGCCAGTTGTAGTTGGCCGGCGTCGACACGCGGCTCGCCGGATCGGATGCCAGGTTGATGGTGTAGACCACATCATCGGCGGTAAACGGACTGCCGTCGTGGAATTTGACTCCCGGCCGCAGCGTGAAATCGATGGTGGTCGGATCCGGCTGCTTCCATTCGGTCGCGAGCAGCGGTTCGAGAGCGAAGGTGGCTGGATTGCGATAGATCAGTGCATCCCACCCCATGTGGTGCATGATCACGCCGGTGCGCAGGTTGTTGTAATAGGGATCGATGTTCGGCAATGCGTCGCGCATCACCACCCGCAGCGTGTCGGCGGATTTCTGCGCCGCCGCCGGCATCACGCCGCCGCCGAGCAAAGCCGTTGCGAGAATTGCAGCACCGAGCTTCATGTTCACGCGCATAATGTCCCTCTTCTTGCAGCTATCCGAATTACAGCTATCCGAACCGGTGCGATGCACGCCCGGTGCCAATGCCTCATGCCAAATGGCACTCTACCATTCCCTCTGGGATGCGGACCATGGGCGTTGGTGCCACACTGCGGCAGCGCTCGATCGCGATGCGGCAGCGCGGATTGAACCGGCATCCCGGCGGAATATTGGCCGGATCCGGCATCACATCGCCGAGGCCGAGGTCCGGGACGCCCAGGCCCGGCTCCGGCGTCAGCACGCTCTGCAGCAACGCCTGCGTGTAGGGATGCCCGGGCGCGCGAAACAGCGCATCGGTTTCGTTGCGCTCGACAAAACGTCCCAGATACATGACGGCGACTTCGCTCGCCACATGTTCCACCACAGCGAGATTGTGGCTGATGAAAAGATAAGTCAGTCCGAGATCGCGGCGCAGATCGGCCAGCAGATTGAGGATTTGCGCCTGGACTGAAACGTCAAGCGCACTGGTCGGCTCGTCGCAGATCACGATCCGCGGCTCGAGCACCAGCGCGCGCGCGATGGCCGCGCGCTGGCGCTGCCCGCCGGAGAGCTGCGACGGCATGCGTTCGCCCATCGTGGCCGAGAGACCGACGCGCTCGATAATGCTGGAGACCCGGCGCTCGATTTCGGCCCGTGAGAACGTGCCCTGCGCAGTCAGCGGCAACGCGACGATATCCTTGATCCGCTGGCGTGGATTGAGCGAGGCGAACGGATCCTGGAACACCGGCTGGATCAGCCGGGCGCGCGCCTTGCGGTCGAGGTCGAACAGGCGCTTGCCGTCGACCAGCACGCTCCCCGCCGTCGGCTTCAGCAGTCCGAGGATCAGGCGCGCGAGGGTGGATTTCCCGCAACCTGACTCGCCAACGATGCCGAGCACACTGCCGGCCGGCACGCTGAACGTGACATCATCGACCGCAACCACGCGTTTTTCCGCCGCCAGCGCCCCGGCATGCACCCGGAACTCGCACCGCAGGCTCTGGACTTCAATCGCGGTGCTCATGCGGGTTGCGGCTCCGCGACGTCGGGCGCGAGCCGGCAAAGATAATCGTGGGCTCGGCCTGCCTGCCGGCGTGGGATCTCGCGTTCGCAGGTGTCATCCGCATGGGAACAGCGCGAGCGAAACGCGCAACCGGCAAAGCCGGGCCCGATAGCCGGCACCACGCCCGGGATCGAGCCGAGCGGCCGGTCCCGCTGCACCCGGCCCGGCACCGGCACGCAGGTCAGCAGGCCGCGCGTATAAGGATGCTGCGGGGCGCGAAACAGCTCGGCAGCCGTGGCGCGCTCGACCACCTCGCCCGCATACATCACCGACACCCGGTCGGCGACACGCGCGACAATGCCGAGGTCATGAGTGATCAGCAGGATGGCGAGGCCGAGCTCGCGCTTGAGCGTGGCCAGCAACCGCAGGATCTGCGCCTGCACGGTGACATCGAGTGCGGTGGTCGGCTCGTCGGCGACCAGCAATTGCGGATCGCACATCAGCGCCATGGCAATCATGACGCGCTGACGCAGCCCGCCCGAGAGCTGGTGCGGGAACTGGCCGAGCCGCATCTCCGGCGCGGTGATCCCGACGCGGCTCATCAGTTCGACGGCGCGCTCCAGCGCAGCCGCGCGCGAGCCGCCCTTGTGCCGGGTCAGCACCTCCGCCATCTGCGAGCCGATGGTGAACGCCGGGTTGAGGCTCGTCATCGGCTCCTGGAAGATCATGGAGATGCGATTGCCGCGGAAACGCGCCATCTCGCGATCGGACAGGGGCAGGAGATCCGTGCCGGCAAAGCTCAGCCGTTTCGCGGAGCGGTGCCCGCCGCGGGCGAGCAGGTTCATGATCGCCAGCGCCGTCACCGATTTGCCGCAGCCGGATTCGCCGACCAGGCAATGAGTCTCGCCCTTCTCGATCTGCAGCGAAATACCACGCACTGCCGCGCTGCGGCCGCCGAACATGACCTCCAGGTCCTCGATGTCCAGCAATGCGCTCATCGCGACCGCTCCGAACCGAGCAGGTTGCGCAGCCCATCGCCGACCAGATTGATGCCGAGCACCAGAACGAACAGCGCGACGCCGGGCACCAAAATCACCCAAGCCGAGAAGAACATGTAGTCCTTGCCCTCGGCAATCATGAGCCCCCACGACGGCAGCGGCGGCGGCACGCCGAGGCCGAGGAACGACAGGGCCGCTTCCAGCAGGATGGCCAGCGCCATTTCCAGTGTCGCCACCACCGCCAGATGGCTCGCGATGTTTGGAAGAATCTCCTTGATCAGCAGATGCGGCGTCGAGGCGCCGGCGCACCGGGCGGCATTGACATAATCGAGGTTGCGAATCTGCATGGTGGTCGCGCGCGCGACAACGGCGAAGCGATCCCACAACAGAAGCCCCAGCGTCGCGACCACGAGCCCAAGCCCCTGCCCCATCAGGCCAACCACCGCGAGCGCAACCAGCACCACCGGGATCGACAGGCGCGTGGTGATGGCGAACAGCACGGCGTCGTCGACGCGGCCACCAAAGAAGCCGCCGAGCACGCCAAGGGTGATGCCGATCAATCCCGACATGATCACCGTCATGAGGCCGATCAGCAGCGAAATGCGCGCGCCATACGCCAGCCGTGCCAGATAATCGCGGCCGAGCTGATCGGTGCCGAGCCAATGCCCGGGCTGGGTGCCGTCCATCCAGAATGGCGGCTGCAGGCGGTTTCCGAGGTCCTGGGTGAACGGGTCGTACGGCACCAGCGCGTTGCCGACCAGCGCGAGCGCGACCACAACAGCGACAATGGCGATCCCGATCGCGAATCCCGTCAAACCGACGCGCGAGGTCTGAGGCTCCTGAATGGCAATCGGCGCGCTCATCCGGTCCGCAGCCTCGGATCGAGCAGCGCATTGAGAATGTCGGCCAGCAGAGTGAGGCCGATATAGATCGCGGCCAGCACCAGCACCACCGCCTGCACCACCGGGAAATCGTTCTTGGCAATGCTTTCCCAGCCGAGATACCCGACGCCGTGCAGCGCGAACACCGTCTCGATCACGATGGAGCCGCCCAGCATGAAGCCAAGCTGGACCGCGGCGATCGAGACCACCGGAATGGCGGCATTGCGCAAGGCGTGCTTGAAAATGATGCGCGCGCGCGACAGGCCCTTGGCGCGGGCGGTGCGGATGTAATCGGACGCCATCGCCTCGATCATGCCGGAGCGCGTCAGCCGGGTCAGCGCCGGGATTGCCGTAAAAGCGAGCACGATGCCCGGCATCACGAAGTGCTGCCAGGTTCCGGTACCGGAGATCGGCAGCAGGCCGAGATTCAGACCGAGCACAATCATCAGGATCAACGCCAGCCAGAAGCTCGGGATCGCCTGCCCCACCATCGTGAACATGGTGACAGCGCGGTCGAGCCAGGTGTTCTCGCGGACTGCGGCCAGAATGCCGAGCGGGATCGAGATGATCAAAGCGAGGCTCAGGCCCACCAGGCCGAGTGTCAGCGTAATGGGCAAACGCCCTGCAATCAGGTTGGCCACGCTGTCCTTGAAGAAGTAGCTCTGGCCGAAATCGCCGATCATGGCGCGGCCCACCCAGGAGAAGAACTGGATGTACAGCGGACGATCGAGGCCATAGGCCTTGCGCACGATGTCGATGTCGGCTTGCGTCGCCTGCGGGCCGGCAATTGAAATGGCAAGGTCACCGGACAGCCGCGTCAGCAGGAATGCGAGCGTCATCACGGTGAGCGCGACCAGCAGGCCGAGAACGAGCCGCCGGGCAATCAAACGCACCATGTGTCAGGGCTCCCGTGCCGAAGCGCAGCGAACGTATTCGAGTCAGCGGCCAGACCCGAAGCCGCGACCGTCTCATCAAACCGTTGATCCATGCAAGAGAGGTGAAAGCATTTTCCGTGCCGCGCATGGACGCACGCCTGTGTTCGGGTTGCAGGTGTCGCGCAAAAGATCACCAGCCTCCGCGCGGCAACGGCTCGAGCCAGCCCCGTGATCGAAACCGAGCAAAGTTAGGACAAACTTTCTGTGACGGCGCGACAGGCAAAAGCCGCCGATGCAACCTGCGCGATCAGCCGGTGATCAGGCAACATGGCGCTCCCAAACCGGAGCGACCTTGGACAATGTCAGGGCATAGGATGAAGTGGCGCTCCCTAGCGGAATCGAACCGCTCTCTCCACCGTGAAAGGGTGGCGTCCTAACCGATAGACGAAGGGAGCAAAACGACGGCCCGGACATATCCGCGGGATGCCATCCTGCACAGTCGTTACACCGACATCTGCAGCAAAATCAAAGCTTTAGGGAGCTTTCGCTTCCTGGTCCCGATTCCGGCGGCGCGGCGTGGCGCAACGTATAATCACGTTTCGCGGGCGCGGCAAGCGCCCTCTCGCCCCCTTGTGGATCTCTCAATATCCCCGGGAGCGCCAAGCCAGCAGCCGCCGCTCGGCCATCGACATCGCCAGCGCCGTCACATAACCGACAGCGCCCAGGAGGATCACGCCGGCAAACAGGTCGGCGGAGCGGAACGAGCGCGCCGACAGCAGCACCCAGTGTCCCAGACCATCGAGACCTGCCAGCATCTCGCAGACCACCGACAGGATCAACGCCACGGTCAGGCTGAGACGCATGCCGGCCAGAATGTCCGGGCTCGCCGATGGCAACGCGATCTTGAAGATCACCGCGAGACGCGACATGTGCAGCGCCCGCGCAACTTCATAAAGCCGCGGCTCTACCGCCGCGAATCCATGGATGGTCGCGAGCAGCAGCGGCCAGAGCGAGCCGAACGCGATCACAAACAGCGCCATGCTCTGGGTCAGGCCGAACAGTGCAATCGCAACCGGAATGATGGCGGACACGGGCAGCGGCCGCAGGAACTCCAGCGTCGGCGCGACATAAATCCGCATCGCTTTCGACGATCCGATCAGCGCACCGAGGACGATGCCCACCAGCGAAGCAAGCAGCCAGCCGATTGCCATGTGCTGCAGGGTGCCGACGAGCTTGTCCAGGAGCTCACCACTGGCAAAGCCGCGGGTCAGCGAGGTCCAGGCTCGATCCGGCCCGGGCAGGAACACCGGCGACACCAGCCGCAGGTTGGCGATGAGCTGCCACAGCGCCACCAATGCGGCCGCCACGGCAAAACTCACGAGGCGCCAGACAATCACCGCCGGCATCATGCACCCTGCTCCACGGTCGCGGCGCGGCCGAACAGCCGCTGCTGCATCTGCATCAGCCCTGCATTGAGACCGAAGCCGACCAGGCCGATCCAGACCAGCAGCGCCAGCATCAGGTCCGGGCGCAGCGCCTGTTGCGCCGTCATGATCGCAGCTCCAAGTCCGAGCGGATTTGCGGTGATCTCGACGGTCACGGCCACGATCAGCGCAATGCCGGCGGCCAGCCGGAACGCAATGAAGATTCGCGGCATCGCCGCAGGAATAATGATCTTGGTCACTTGCGCCACGGTTCCGAGCCGCAGCGCGCGCGATACTTCCAGCAAACGCGGCTCGACACCGCGAACCGCGGACCGAGTCAGGATCAGCAGCGGCCAGACACAAGCAAAGGCGACGATGGCGATTTCCATTCGGTAGCCGAACCCCAGTGCAATCAGCGCAATCGGCAACAGCGCCACCGATGGGATCGGGCGGATGCTCTCGATCGTCACCTCCATGCTGCGGTCGAACAGCGTCGACATGCCCAGTGCCAGCCCGAACAGCAGGCCGATCGCCGCGCCGATGGCGAGGCCGGCAAAGGCCGAGACCAGCGTATCGCGCGTCGCAATCAGCAGCGAACCATCACCGATGCTCTCAAAAAAAGCGATGACGATGGCGCTCGGCGGCGCCAGCGAGTCACTCTGCAGATGCGTCGCACGCGCCGCGCATTCCAGCGCGACCACGATGGCCACCGGAAGAATGAGCGGCTTGAGCCGGTCCGCTGTCGTACCGGCCATCTTACGATTCCGACGCCTTGATGAAATCGAACAGATGCCGCCGCAACCGCAGAAACTCGGGATTTTCGCGGGTGGCCAGTTGATCGCGCGGGCGCGGCAGGTCGACCGGAACGTCGATACCGATGCGGCCGGGATGCGGCAGCAGCCCGATCACGCGATCACCGAGATAGATCGCCTCCTCCAAATCATGGGTGACGAAGATCACGGTCACGCCGCTCGCGGCCACCAGCGACAGCACCTCGTCCTGCAGGCCCTGGCGCGTCATGGCGTCGAGCGCGCCGAACGGCTCGTCCATCAACAGCACCACCGGATCCTGCGCCAGGCAGCGCGCGATCTGCAGCCGCTGCTGCATGCCCCCGGACATCTCCGCGGGATACTTGTCGCCGTGGGTCGGCAGGCCGACTTTGGCCAGCAGCGCGCCAATGCGCGCCTGACGTTGTGCTGTCGGCGTCCCCGCCGCTTCCAGCGCCAGTGAGACGTTGCCCGCGGCGGTACGCCACGGCAGCAGCGCCTTGCCATAGTCCTGGAATACGACCGCGATGTCGCGGCGCGGCCCGGTCATCGCGTCATCAGAGAATTTCACGGAGCCCGCGGTCGGCTGATAGAGGCCGGCGGCCAACCGCAGCGCCGTGGTCTTGCCGCAGCCCGACGCGCCGATGATGCAGACGAATTCACCCGGCTTCACGGCAAAGCTGAGATCCTTGATGATCGATTTGCCGCCGAGATCAATGGTCACGTTGGAGAACTCGATCAGCGGGCGGCTCACGGCCCCCTTCACACCGACGTCGTTGCCCGCTCTCATGTCCTTTGTCTTCAGGATCTGCGCCGTCAAGATGTGCTGCCTCCTTCGGGCGGATAGACGAAATTGAGGGTGGACTGGAGATGACCCACCAGCATGGTGCAGGCGGGGTCGATATCGCGTGCCATCACCCGTTCCGCCAGCGTCTGGTGGATGGCGAAGAATTGCTGGCCGTCGTCGAAGCCGCGCATCATCACCCGGCGATAGCGGTAGGCCTGGTCATAGAGATCGGAGTGCGCCGCCAACAGCCGCGGCGAACCGCAGGCCTGCAGGATCGAGGTGTGGAAACTCTTGTGCAGGGTGTCGAAATCCTCGGCCCCCTCGCTGAAGTGCTTGCCGCTGCGCTCGATGTAGCGGCGCAACTGATGCAGCGCGGAGATGATGCCGGCCTCCCAGGCGTCGCCGCCCTGCTCCATCGCCAGCCGCAAAGCTTCGACCTCGATCACGGAGCGGATCTTGGTGATATCGGCGAGATCGTCGCGGCTGACATCGGCGACACGGAAGCCACGCTGCCCGATCGCCACGATCAGGCCGCGGGACACCAGCCGCGACAGCCCTTCCCGCAGCGGCGTGGCGCCGATCTCATAGCGTTGCGCGAGCTCGACGATCCCGAGCCGCGCCCCCGGCGCCAGCGTACCGGCGAGGATATCGCGCTGGAGCAGGCCCGCAGCCCGCTCGCTCAGCGTATCCGAAACCGGACCTTCGACAACGGCGGTGCGCGGAGCAGCCATCGGGACAACCTGCTGGTGTTATTTCAGTATCAGTTTGCCCAGATCGAGCTTCGATTGCAGCATCTTTTGCTGCCCCATCACGTCGATCCACCACGCCAGTTGCTCGGACTTGAGCACGGGCTCGGAATAGTTGGGCGGCGCGATCTTGACCAGTTCAAGCGGCTGCTTGGTGAACTTGGAGATGGCAGCCCCCGCCTTGTCGCGGTCCGTATTGACGAGAGGCGCGGCTTCAGCAATGGCCGCGCGGAATTTCTTGACGATGTCCGGATTCTTCTCGGCCCAGTCGCGCGATGCCGCATAGAAGATGATCGGCTCGGTACGCGCAAGCTCCGCACCGTAGCGCGCGCCGACATAACCGGTGCCCGCGGCAGTCATGCGCGCGACGAACGGTTCCGCGGTCAGCACCGCGTCGACGGTCCCCGACTTCAGGACATCGTTCATGGTCGGGAACGTGACCTCGACGAAATTGACGCTCTTCGGATCGACACCCTTCTCCATCAGCCATTTGCGAAACAGCACGTGCAGGAAGGCGCCCAGCCCAGGCGCGCCGACTTTCTTGCCGACGAAATCCTTCGCGTCCCTGATCTCGACGCCGTTGCGTACGAATGCCGCAATCGCGTCGTTGGACGTCTTGTTCATGATCGAGGCACCTGCGATCGCGACCAGGTCCAGTCCGCCATCGACCGACTGCAGAAACACCGTCGAGGTGGGGCCGCCGATCTGAATCGAGTTCGAGAGCACCGCGGCCGGGATATTCGAGTTGATGCCGATCAGCAGCATCTCGGCATCAAGGCCGTGCTTTTTGAAGATGCCTTCGTCGGCCGCGACCATGGCCGACGCGCAGTCCGTCGTCGCCGTGCAGCCGATCAGGATTTTCTGCGCGTGCGCGCTCCCGGACAAAGCCATCCCCGCAGCCGCGGCCAGTCCGATCCACCATTTTCTCATACGTCCCTCCCGGAATGCGATTTTCTGCATCGCCTCTTGTTTATCGATATTATTTTTGATCATATATTTTTTGAAAGAACAAGAGGAGACGTCTCATGAAGCTTGCGACATACCGAACCAACGGCCAGAACCGGATCGGACTGGTCCATGGCGGCGATGCCCGGATTTTCGATCTTGCAGCCGCCGCCGGGCGCAGCGGAAAGCCAAATTCCGCTTTTGAATCAATGCTGAGCTTGATCGACGCCGGCCCGTCGGGGCTCGACGATGCGCGCGCGGCCTTCGAAACCTACGGCAAGGATCAAGACCTCTCGGTGCCGGTCGCCGGAGCCGAAATCCTGGCCCCGCTGCCCGAACCGCGGCAGATGCGCGACGGCATGTCGTTCCCGATTCACATCCTGCAGTCCCCGCGCGGCATGCGAAAGCTGGCCGCCCGCAACAAGGGCGATACGGCTGAGCTGGCGCGGATCGACGCCGAGCCCCTGCCCGAACTGCCCGAGATCTATCGCAAGCAGCCAATCCTCTACATCACCAACCGCTTCAGCGTGCGCGGCACCAACACCACGGTGAAATGGCCGCGCTATAGCCAGGTGATGGACTATGAACTCGAGCTCGGAATGATCACCAAGGGCAAGGGCGCCAATATCCCGGCGAGCAAGGCCAGGGATCACATCTTCGGCTTCACCATCTTCAATGACTTCTCGGCGCGCGATGCCCAGCGCATCGAAATGGAAGGCCGCCTCGGCCCACTCAAGGGCAAGAGTTTCGATGGCGGCAACGTGCTCGGGCCCTGGATCGTGACCGCGGACGAGATCGGCGATCCCGCCAAGCTCGCAATGGAAGTGCGGGTGAATGGTGAGCGACGCTCGCGCGGCGTCAGCGACGGCATGCTGTTCTCGTTCGAGGAAATCATCGAACATGTCACCAAGGATGAAACCCTGATGCCCGGTGAATTCATCGGCTCCGGCACTGTCGGCAACGGCTGCGGTCTCGAGATCGGGCATTTCCTCGAACACGGTGACACCATCGAGCTCGAGATCGAGAAAATCGGCGTTCTCAAGAACAAGGTCGAACGGCAGGACGCCTGATCGACACAGTGCCACATCGACCCCACGCCTGACGGCGCGTCATCAATTTTGTTTTGACGCGCGCCCTCGATGCGAAGCGGTACTCACTTCGTCTGATAATGCTTCGTTTAAAAATACTCCGACATCACATCCGGGAGACCAAAACGCCATGGCGCGACGACTGATCGATATTTCCGTTCCGCTGCAGAATGACGTGCCCGCCGATCCGCCGGGCGGTCATCCAACCATTCAGTACATCGATCACCAGCAGGGATTGCCGCGCATGCTGCAATTCTTCGACGGGCTGAAGGCGGAAGACCTGCCCGATGGCCAGGGCTGGGCGGTGGAGCAAGTCAATCTCTCAACCCACAACGGCACCCATCTCGATGCCCCCTACCATTTCCATCCCACCATGAATCGCGGCGAGCGGTCCTGGACCATCGATGAAGTGCCGCTGGACTGGTGCCTGCAGCCCGGCGTCAAGCTCGACTTCCGGCACTTCGCTGACGGCTATGTCGTCACCGCCGCCGATGTCGAGGCGGAGTTGAAACGCATCGGCCACACCCTGAAGCCGCTCGAGATCGTGGTGGTCAACACCAGCGCCGGGATCAAATACGGCCGGCAGGACTACGTTACCTCGGGCTGCGGCATGGGCTACGAGGCCACCATGTATCTCTTGGAGCGCGGCGTGCGGCTGACCGGCATCGACGGCTGGAGCTGGGATGCGCCGTTTGTCTACACCGCCAAGAAATATGCCGAAACCAAGGATGCCAGCCTGATCTGGGAAGGCCACAAGGCCGGCCGCCACATCGGCTATTGCCACATCGAGAAACTGCACAATCTCGAGCAGCTGCCGTCGACCGGATTCATGGTGTCGTGCTTCCCGGTCAAGATCGAGCGGGCCTCCGCGGGATGGACCCGCGCCGTGGCGATCATCGACGGCTGAAGCCGCCGACGTCCGAGTTGATTGGTTCGTCTTTGTCATGCCCTCGGGATTCCCCGGGGGCATTTTTTTGCGTCGCGATTCAATGGGAACAGACAGCAACAGCCGCTTGTTGTCAGGACGCAACGGCCGGCGCTAGACTGTCTCCAGACAGCATGCAGCCGATGACAGGAGACATGCGATGACACTTCCCGACGACATCACGCGCCTGCAGACCAAAATGACCGCAGCGGTTCGCGATCACTGGAAGGCGTTCCTGATCGAGGGCATCGTGCTGGTGATCCTCGGCCTCGCCGCGATCATCGTGCCACCGCTCGCCAGCCTCGCCATCACGATCTTTCTCGGATGGATGTTTCTGGTCAGCGGCATCATCCAGTTCATCCTGACGTTTTCCGCCCGCGGACTGCCGGGATTCACATGGTCGCTGATGTCGGCCATCCTCGCCGCTGCCGCCGGCATCATCCTGTTGCTGTGGCCGGTGCAAGGCACGCTCTCGCTGACCATCGTGGTCGGCGTGTACTTCACCATGGAAGGCGTCGCCACCATCATGTACGCGCTCGCTCACCGCAAGCAATTGTCCGAGCGCTGGGGCTGGCTGATCGCCGCCGGCGTCGTCGACCTGGTCATGGCCGCAATCATCGTCACCGGCCTGCCCGGCTCCGCGGCATGGGCCATCGGACTTCTGGTCGGTATCAATCTGGTGTTCGGCGGCACCTCGCTGATCAGCATGGCGCTCGCCGCACGAAGCCGCTGACCCACGACAACGTCAAGCAATTGGCAACGTCAGATAATCAGCAGCCGCGGCAGATGTTCTTGATCTTGCGATCGAGCTCTTTGTCGGCCGCAGCTGCGTCAGCACCGAGCAGGCCGCGATTGTCCTTCGATTCCGCCTTGGAAACGTCGGCCTTGGTCGGCTGACGATGGCCGACCGGCGCCTGCGGAAGGCCGCCCGACTTGGCGGATGTTCCACCGCTCTGCGCGATCGCCGCGCCGCCGCTCGCCAACGAAAGGATGAAGATTGCAGTGATCAGCCGCGACATTTTAAATCTCCCAGTATTGATCGCTTCGACACATTCTACTCCGAACGCCCGGTAACTGTTCCGCAATTGCGTCGGCCCTGGGCTGCACAATCCTGTACCTTGCGCACGTCAGCCATTGTACTTAACAGCCACACGCCCGCAGCCACCAGGACTACAAAAAAGCCGATCATCACGGCGTTTTCAACAGCCCGATTACTGTCATCATTGCCGTTCGGATCCCGTGGCGACTCCGGTTGCGTCATTTCAACACAGAACTATTCAGACACGTAAGTGTGAACATCGCCGCAGTAGTCGACGATACGGTACCGTGAGTCGGCTGGCCTCTCAGGCTCCTGCGACAGATAGGCCGGCCCGATCGGTGCCTTGCCATGGCCTCCCGGAATATCGAGCACATAATCCGGCTGACACAATCCGGAGACGCGGCCTCGCAAGGTTCGCATCAGCTCCTGGCCGGTCGCGATGGTGGTCCGCAGATGGGCCGTGCCCGGCGCGAGATCTCCATGATGCAGGTAATACGGTTTGACGCGGTTTTCGACGAACGTCCGCATCAACGCTTCCAGCGTCGGCGCATCGTCATTGACGCCGCGCAGCAGCACCGACTGGCTGACCATCGGAATGCCGGCGTCGACCAGCCGCGCGCAGGCATCTCGCGCCTTGGCGGTGAATTCGCGCGGATGATTGGCATGAAGCGCCACCCAGACCGTCGCATCCTTGACCCGCAAGGCGTCGATCACCTCGGCGCTGATCCGCGCCGGATCGGCCACCGGAATGCGGGTGTGCAGCCGGATGATCCTGACGTGCGGGATTGCGGCGAGATCGCCCATGATCTCGGCAAGGCGTCGGGACGACAGCATCAGCGGATCGCCACCGGTCAGGATCACCTCCCAGATCTCGGGGTGGGCGCGGATATAGCCGAGCGCATCGGCATAGGCCTGCTGCGACAGCGCGCTGTCCTTGCCGGGCCCGACCATTTCGCGGCGGAAGCAGAAACGGCAATACACCGCGCAGACATGCACGAGCTTGAGCAGCACGCGATCTGGGTAACGATGCACGATGCCGGGCACCGGCGCGTGCGCATGGTCGCCAATCGGATCGGGACGTTCGCCCGGCCGCGCGACCAGTTCATCCGGCGACGGAATATACTGCCGCGCAATCGGATCGTTCGGGTCGTTCGGATCGATCAGCGCGGCGACATCCGGCGTGACGGCAATGGCGTACCGCGCCGCGACCTTGTCGAGATCCGCGCGCGCGTGGGCGGGCGCCAATCCCTGCACAATCAGATCGTCGGCGGTTCGCAGCGTCGCTGCCACATTCGATTTGGTCATCACACGCTCGCCTCCGGTGGCGCCCACACCACCTGGTCGATGCGGACCGCACCCGCTGCCAGCATCACCAGCCGGTCGAGCCCGAGCGCGACACCACTGGCTGGAGGCATCCTGGCAACAGCCGCAAGAAAATCCTCGTCGAGCGGATAACGCTCGCCATAACGCCGTTCCTTCTCGTCCATGGCTTCGGTGAAACGGCTGCGCTGCTCGGCGGCGTCGGTCAGTTCGGCAAAGCCGTTCGCGAGTTCGACACCGCAGGCATAGATCTCGAAGCGTTCCGCGACCCGCGGGTCGGACGGCTTGACGCGCGCCAGCGCCGCCTCCGGCGCTGGATAATCATGGAGCACCGTGATCTGCCCCTGCCCCAGTTTCGGCTCGATATGGGCGACCAGCACCTTACTGAAGATATCCGACCAGGTGTCGTCATCGCTGACGCGGACCGATGTCGCCGCGGCGTCAGCCAGCGCCGCGCGGTCCGGCTGGCCATCCACCACCGTCGCCAGCAGGTCGATGCCGGCCAGGCGATGGAACGCATCGGCCACCGTCAGCCGCTCCGGGTCGGCAAAGGGATCAATGGTGCGGCCGCGAAACGAGAACCTACCGGTGTTCATCGTTCTGGCCGCCTCTGTAATCAACGCGACACAGTCGTCCATAACGCTCTCGTAGGGCTCACCAGCGCGATACCATTCCAGCATGGTGAACTCGGGCAAATGCAGATCGCCGCGCTCGCGGTCGCGGAACACCCGGGCGAATTCCACGATCCGGGGCTCGCCGGCGGCCAGCAGCTTCTTGCAGGCGAATTCCGGCGAGGTTCGGAAATACCGGGTCAAATGCTGCCCCGAGGGCAGTGTCAGCCGGGCCGACGCCGCATGCAGGTGGGTTTCATTGCCAGGCGAGACCTGGAGGATGCCGGTTTCCACCTCGATGAAGCCCCGCGCCTCGAACCAGGCCCGCAAAGCCCGGGTAATGGCCGCCCGGGCCCTTAAAAACGGCCTGCGGTCGGCATGGCGCGTCGGAGCCCACCATGGCGCGGGCAAATCAGCCGGGTTCATGCGCGTTCCGCCCGGAATCGCCCTAAAAAGCTGGCATCTGACCCGCAAATCAGTATGTTGCGGCCCGAAACTGCTTCGTGCGCCGCCGGACGTCCGGTCCCGGCCCGGCTCCAGCCCGAAATGTTAGGAAATTGATCCGTGAGAGTCATCGCAAGTTCTATTCGCAAGGGCAACGTCATCGATATGGATGGCAAGCTATATGTGGTTCTGACCGCCGAGAACATCCATCCCGGCAAGGGAACCCCGGTCAGCCAGATCGAAATGCGACGCATCAGCGATGGCGTGAAGGTCTCCGAGCGGTACAAGACCACTGATCAGGTCGAGCGGGCCACCATCGAAGACCGCGACTACAATTTTCTCTATTCGGACGGCGACGGCTTCCATTTCATGAACAACGAGACCTTCGACCAGATCCTGGTGCCGAAGGACGTGGTCGGTTCCGGCGCGCCGTATTTGGCTGAAAACATGACGGTCAAGCTGTCGATGTATGAGTCCGTGCCCGTCGCCATCACCTTGCCGCAGCGCGCGACCCTCGAAGTGGTCGATACCGAACCGGTGACCAAGGGCCAGACTGCATCGTCGTCCTACAAGCCAGCGATCCTGTCCAACGGCGTGCGCACCGCCGTCCCGCCGCACGTCGGCACCGGCACCCGGATCGTGGTCCTGACCGAAGACGGCTCGTACGTCGAGCGCGCCAAGGACTAAGCAGTCCGACACATGACATCCAGGCGGCGGTGACAGAGACTTGACCGGGGGCAACACGCAAACGAGAGCGGCGGCCCCCGGTTTTTCAATCTGGCGCCTGTGTCTGGCTTTGGCAGCCATCGTTTGTCTGGCCAATGTTTGTCTTGCCGTCCCGGCCGCAGCCGGAGAGTTCAGGACTCCGGCAGTCACGGTGCTTCGCGCCGACTGGCGCGCCGCCAACGATCAGCTTCGCAGCGAATTCAATGCGCGACCGGAGACCGTGGGCGCGCTGACATTCAATGGCGCACGGCGTCTGCCGCGCCGCGATCCGCGGCGATGGCCTGCACTGGTGCAGTTGAATGCGATCACCGCATCATTTTTTCCGGCCATCACCCAGAGCCCGGTGCCGGTCCTGCTGCCGTTCGATGCAGCGGAGCTGATCGGTCACCGCCTCAGCGGCACGACGGCCATCCTGTCAGCCGCGCATTATCAGGACGGCTTCCGGACGGAGATGTTCGACGCCGGTCCCGCCGGCTATGACGCGGTGTTCTCGCTGGCCCAGACCAGCATCGACGACTTGCCGCAGCGTACTTTTGCCCGTCCCGTCGAGATCCACATCACCGGCTCGACGCTGATCTACGACATCAACGATCTGCTCGCCGGCAAGGGCGAACCGGTGAAGGCGCTGTCGCAGCAATTCCCGGACCTGCGCCGCACCCTGCGCGAGGGTTATCTCCGCTACGCATTCACGCGGTTCGGCATCCCCTATGTGGTCTCGGTCCAGTGTCTCGACAGCGTGCCGCGACGCAACCGCCTCGCCTGTCGCGAGGCCTCCGTTGTCGCCGAGCGTTTTCTGAAAGCACTGCGGATCAATGGCGGCAAGCCGCGCCCGTTGCGCGGCGACATCGTCTCCACGGCCGTCGAACGGCCAGGCAATGTCTCCCCCGATTTCACCTATCGCCCGGTCGGCGAGATCATCACCAACAGCGGCTATCACGGGCAGACCGGTCGGGCCGATCCGACCGCCTACGTCCAACTGCGCTTTCCGCTGCATGACGCGCCCGCCTACGCCAATTCGCAGTCGTTCCTGAACTGGGGTGACTGCAACTACACCGGCCGCACGGCATCACCGCACAACAAGGGCGGCTCCTATCGCTGCAAGCGCAACGACAAGCCGCTGGTGTTCGACGAGTCGGCCCGGGAGAATTACAGCTATCCCTGGCAGGACAATTTCTGCGAGACCCGCAGTTTCGGCGTGGGACAGTGCGCCAGCGGCTTTGGGCACCAGGGCCAGGACATCCGCCCCTCATCGTGTCCGATGCGCAACGACGGCGCCGACCGCTGCGAGGCCAATCGTTTCTCCATTGTCGCGGTGCGCGACGGCGTGATCGTGCGGGGGCCGGCACAGCAGGCGGCCTTTCTTCTGGTCGACACCATGACCGATCATATCCGCGTTCGCTACATGCACATGAACCCGGCGCACATGGACTCCGACGGTCTGCTGAACGGCCGGCGCGTGAGCGAGGGCGAGACAATCGGCATGGTCTCGAACTATCAGGACTATCCTGGCGGCACCTCGACACACCTGCATTTCGACCTTCAGGTGTTCACCCGCGACGGCTGGCTCTGGGTCAATCCGTACGTCACGCTGATCTCGGCCTATGAACGGCTGCTCGGTGCACGCGGCACCGAGATCTTGCCGGAACCGGTCGCGCCGGCTTCGATGGCCCACGCGGTGCCGGAAGAGCCGCACAAGCCGGGGCTCTCATCGGAAGGCGACGGCGAGTAGCCGCGCCGCTGCTAGCTTGCCCAGTTCTCGCGGAATTCGCCGAACAGCGTCAGGCCACCACAAGCAAAAATCGTCTGCCCGGTGATGTAACTCGCTTCGTCCGACGCCAGAAAGGCGAACACACCGGCGATTTCCTCAGCCGTTCCGACGCGCCCGAGCGGAATGTGACTCTCGACCACGGCGCGTTTGGTTGGATCGCCGGTCCAGGCCGCATTGATCGGCGTATCGATTGCGCCTGGGCCGACAGCGTTGACGCGAATGCCACGGTCCGCGAACTCCAGCGCCAGGGTGCGGGTCAGGTTGGACATCGCTCCCTTGCTGATGGAATACGCCAGATATCCCGGCTTCGGGATGATCTGGTGCACACTGGAGCAATTGACGATGGTGCCTCCGCCGCCGCGCTTGACGAAGTGCGCGAGCGCCTGCTGGGCGCAGAGCACGGCGCCGTTCAGATTGACCTCGATGATGCGACGATAGGTTTCCACATCAAGTGACTCGGTCGCCGACTCCCGCTGAAATCCCGCATTGTTGACCAGGCAATCGAGCCGCGGCCACTGCTTCAGCAGCGCCTCGAACATCGCCACGATGTCCGCCTCAACACCGATATCGGCATGCAGCACGAGATGCTGGCGCTCGTCATGCCCGTTGCGGGTCGATGCTGCCCGCACCAGCGCCAAAGTTTCGTCCGCACCGGTGCTGGCGCCAACGAAATTGATGGCGACGTTGGCGCCCTCCTCGGCAAAACGAATGGCGATGGCGCGCCCGATACCTTGCGAAGCACCTGTTACCAGCGCATAGCGCCCGGCAAGGCGTGGATATCGAGCTGAACGGTCGGGTTGCGGCATGACAGGCTCCAGGTCAGTGACGCGCGATGTTAATTCACGCCGCATCCCGGAGCCAAGTCATACCCAATGGGAACCAGCATCGTCCCAATATCTGGTTTGAGAGCCGTAACCGGATTCAATTCGAGCGATTTTCATTCTAGACTGCCGCGATGACCCGCATCGATTCCCAACGTTTGACGCGACGGACGCTGCTGGGGGCAGCGGCTGTCCTCGTTTCAAGGCCATGGACGTCAGCGGCCCACGCCGCCCCGCCGGGCTACGACCAATGGCGCGATGTCTTCCGCGCCAAGGCGGAGGCGCGGGGCATTTCCGAGGCGACTTACACCCGCGTGATGGGCCGCACCGAGCCTGACATGAGCGTGTTCACCAAGATGCGCAATCAGCCGGAGTTCAACGAACAGGCCTGGCAATATATCAACCGCCGCGTTTCCGACTGGCGGCTGATCGCCGGCAAGGAGGCGCTGCAGAAGAATGGCGCGGTGTTCTCGCGCATCGAGCGCGACTTCGGCGTCGAGCGCGGCACGCTGCTGGCACTGTGGGGTGTGGAGAGCGCCTATGGCGATCCGCTGGTGCAGCAGAACCATATGCGGCCGGTGTTTCCGTCGCTGGCCGCGCTTGCCTGGAATGAACCGCGCCGCAAGACCTATTGGGAAACCGAACTGATCAACGCGCTGAAAATCGTGCAGCGCGGCTGGAGCACGCCAGATGAAATGCGCGGCTCCTGGGCCGGCGCCATGGGGCACACGCAGTGGATGCCCGAGGTCTGGCTCAATGTCGGCTTCGACTATGATGGCGACGGTCGGGTGTCGCCGTTCGGCAAGCCGGACGACGCGCTGGGCTCCACCGCGCGCTATCTGGTCAACCGCGGCAAATACCATCGCAACGAACACTGGGGTTACGAGGTCCGCACATCCGGTGTGAGTGCCGGTGGCAGCCGCAGCTACGACGCCTGGGGTTCGGCAGGCGTCAAACGCGCCGACGGACAGCCGTTCCCGCAGCCAAACGCCACCGCGCAACTCTGGACGCCGGTGCCGGGCGGCCCCTCGTTCTTGCTCGGGCCGAATTTCTACGCGGTGCGCAGCTACAATCCGTCGATGAACTACGCGCTGGCGATCGTCCATCTCGGCGATCGTATCCTGGGCGGCAGCCCCTTCATCCAGCCCTTCCCCGGCTCGGAGCGTGCGCTCACGCTCGCCGAGGTGCAGGAGATGCAGACCCGCCTCACCCGTCAGGGATTCGATACCGGCGGAAATGACGGCCGTGTCGGCAACGACACCATGAAGGCGATCAAGGATTTTCAGCTCAAGTCCGGACTGACGCCGGCCGACGGATATGGCGGGCTGAAGGTGCTGGCGCGGCTGCGACAGGGATCATAACAAACAGATCGTGACGCGCGTTATCGGATCACCGCCGGCCCGTGATCCGGCACCGCCACATCCGTGACTCGCAACTGCACGCGCTCATTGCCTTGCCAGCGGTCGATCGACAGCGTGCCGGCCACATGCAGCGGCTGTCCGCGGTTTTCCAGCAATGCATTGCCGAGCTTCTGGCCGACCGAACGAAACGCCATGCCGTTGACGATCGCACCGTCGCCGGCCTTGAAGCGCACCCGCAGATGGGCCTGGCCGACCTCCTCCGCATACATCAGCTGATGCGACGGCAGCGCGATCATCGGTTCCGGATTGCCGGCGCCGTAGGGCGAGGCACGATTGAGCATGGTGACGAATTCCGGCGTCACCGCGCGTGCGGTGATCGCGCCGTCGATGAACAGCTCATTGATGTGGCGTGCCTTGCGAACGTCATCGGCCAGCGCCGCCTCGATATAGGCGCGAAACTCGCCGAGGCGCTCCTTCCTCAGCGTCACGCCCGCCGCCATGGCGTGTCCGCCGCCCTTCGCCAGCAAGCCGTCGTGCACCGCCTGACGCACCGCCTTGCCAAGATCGACACCGGCGATCGAACGCCCCGAGCCGGTGCCGGTGCCGCCGGGCTCCAGTGCAATGGCAAACGCCGGGCGGGAAAACTTGTCCTTCAATCGCGACGCAACGAGCCCGACCACGCCCGGATGCCAGCCTTCCGACGCGGTGACAATGACCGCGCCCTTGTCTTCGAGCCCGAGCGACGCCAGCGCTTCGGCTTCAGCCTGCGCTTCCGCCGCCTGCTCGATCACCCGACGCTCTTGATTCAGTCGATCGAGCTCGGCGGCGATGCGCGCTGCTTCGGAAATATCGCCTTCCAGCAGCAGCCGCACACCGAGATCGGCGCGGCCGATGCGGCCGCCCGCATTGATGCGAGGTCCCAGCATGAAGCCGAGATGCCAGGCTTCCGGCGGACCGTTGAGCCGCGACACGTCCATCAGCGCGGTGTGGCCGATATGATCGCGCCGGCGCATCGCGATCAGCCCCTTCGCCACAAAGGCCCGGTTCAGTCCGACCAGCGGTGCCACGTCGGCCACGGTGCCAAGCGCGACATGATGCAATTGCCCGAGCAAGTCCGGCTCCGGCCGCACATCGCTCCAGAAACCACGTCCGCGCAGTTCGCGGTTGACGGCCACCAGTGTCACCAGCACGAGGCCGACCGCGGCGAGATAGCCCAATCCGGAGAGGTCATCGAGGCGGTTGGGATTGACCAGCGCGTCGACCACAGGCAGTTCGTCGCCGGCCTGGTGATGGTCGATCACCACCACATCCATGCCCAGACGCTTGGCCTCGACAAACGGCTCGAAACTGGTGGTGCCGCAATCGACGGTGACCAGCAGCGTGGCGCCCTTGCCGGCCAGCGTCTTGATCGCCTCGACGTTGGGGCCGTAGCCTTCGAAAATGCGATCCGGGATATGGATCAGCGGATCGAGCCCGCAATGGCGCAGGTGCCAGGCGAGCAGCGCCGACGACGTCGCGCCGTCGACGTCATAGTCACCGAAGATCGCGACCTTCTCGCCACGCACTACCGCATCCGCGATGCGTTTTGCGGCGGCCTCCATCTGCGTCACGCTGTAGGGATCGGGCAGCAGCTTGCGGATGGTCGGATCGAGGAAGTCGTCGACGGCGTCGATGTCGATGCCCCGTCCGGCGATCACCCGCGCCAGCATTTCCGGCAATCGATGGCGCTGCGCGATCGCCAGCGCCTTGGCCGCGCCGCGCGGATCGAGCCGGTCGCGCCACAGGCAGCCGGTCGCCGAGCGCGTCACGCCGAGAAAGGCGACCGGCGTTTCGACGGGCAAGGCTGTCGGCGGGCTCATGAAACGGGGGTTATCCTTGCTGCGGGTCGCGCCTGACGAATCGACCGTCGTGTCGCCGAGACGACCGCTCCCTCAGCAGCCGAATCGATCCGCGAGATCGCCGATATCGCTGACCACCATAGTCCATTCGCCCTCCGGGCCGAAATCCCGGTTCTGGTGCGGGCCGTATTCGGTCGGGCGCGGCACGAAGCAGGTGGCGAGACCGCAGCCCTGCGCGCCCTTGAGGTCCGAATTGTGCGCGGCCACCAGCATCACCTCGCCGGGTTCGAGGCCCAGCATCTTGGCAGCCCCGAGATAGGTCTCGGGATCGGGCTTGTAATGCCGGAACACCTCGGCACAAAGGATCAGGTCCCACGGCAGCCCGGCATGCTTGGCCATGTTGACCAGCAGCGCAACATTGCCGTTCGACAGCGGGCTGATGACGAATTTGGTCTTCAGCCGGGTCAGCCCGGCGACGCTGTCCGCCCAGGGCGTCAACCGGTGCCAGCCCCGGTTGATATAAGCGAGATCGGCGTCGGTCAGCCCCTTGATGCCCTGCTCGGTGACCAAACGCTCCAGCGAGGTCCGGTGCAAGGTGTCGAGGTTGAGAAACCCGCGCGCCGGATTCTTGCGCACCTCGTTCATGGATGGCATGTACGCCCCGCGCCAGGCATCGACCAGCGCCGCCCAGTCAGCCGTGATGCCGCGCGTCCGCGACCAATTGGTGAAATCGGCAATCAGGCTGCCGCGCCAGTCGACAACCGTGCCGAATACGTCGAACACCAGCGCCTTGACGCCGGAAGTGGATTGCGGTGCCGGCACGGGCGATCCTCCAAATTATTCAAACTTCTTGCGATAGTGGACAAAACGGGTCCGCTCCGCGAGCTTGTTGTAAAGCGTCTGAGCCTGTGTGTTGTCTTCGTGAGTCAACCAGTAGAGCCGGCTCGCATTGGCGTCGAGGGCTGCGGCCTCCACGGCCTTGATCAGCGCGCGGCCCAGACCATGCCCGCGCACCACCGATGAGACGAACAGGTCTTCCAGATAGCAGTAGCTGTCCGGTGCCCAGGTCGAGCGGTGCAGCAGATAATGGGCAAAGCCCACCAGATGCCCGTCGATTTCGGCCACCAGTGCATGCAGCGGCTCGGCCGGATCGAGGAAACGTTTCCACGTCGCCTCGGTCACGTCAGCCGGCAGCACCGTCTCGTAGAATGTCAGGTAGCCCTGCCATAGCGGATCCCATTCCGCGCGGTCAGCGTCAGTGACTGGCCGTACGTTGAGAATGCCGCCCATGGAAGATTGATCCTCAATCGAGGTGGAATTTCTCGAACTGCCGGTGCTCGGCCTTGATGTAGCGGACCGTGCCGGTGACGGAGCGCATCACAACGGTTTCGGTTTCGATCACATGCTTGCGGAACTTGACGCCCGACAGCAGCGAGCCGTCGGTGACGCCGGTGGCCGCGAACAGGCAGTCGCCCCTGGCGAGATCCTCGATGCCGTAGATCATCTTCGGATCCTTGATGCCCATGTCGAACGCGCGCGCGCGCTTCTCTTCGGTATCAAGGATGAGCCGGCACTGCATCTGGCCGCCGATGCAGCGCAATGCCGCCGCCGCCAGCACGCCTTCGGGCGCACCACCGGTGCCGATATAGATGTCGACGCCGGTGTTGTGCGGATCGGCGGTGTGGATCACGCCGGCGACGTCACCGTCGGTGATCAGGCGCACCGCGGCACCGGTGCTGCGGACGCCGGCAATGATGTCGGCGTGGCGAGGACGGTCGAGCACCAGCGCGGTGATCGCCGAGGGATCGACGCCTTTGGCCTTGGCCAGCCGTCGGATGTTGTCCGCCGGCGACGCGTCGAGGTCGACAACGCCCTTGTCATAGCCCGGACCGACGGCGATCTTCTGCATATAGACGTCGGGTGCATTGAGCAGCGTGCCGCCATCGGCCATCGCCATGGTGGCAATGGAGCCCGGCATATTCTTGGCGCACAGCGTGGTGCCTTCCAGCGGATCGACAGCGATGTCGACCTTGGGGCCGGCCTGGATGCCGACCTTCTCTCCGATGAACAGCATCGGCGCTTCGTCGCGCTCGCCCTCGCCGATCACCACGGTGCCTTCGATCGGTATTTTATTTAATTCGCGCCGCATCGCGTCGACCGCGGCCTGGTCAGCGGCCTTTTCGTTGCCATGGCCGCGCAGCCGAGCCGCCGACACCGCCGCTCGCTCCGTGACGCGGACGATCTCCAGCGTCAGAATGCGTTCCAGCAACTGCTGGGGCGGAACGGAAATCGTATTCGACATCGGCTTTAACTCCTGAACATAACGGCGGGGGCGAATTGCCCCGGCTCAATTCTTTTCGATGCGGATCACCTGCGGACGTCCGGTGATCACCTTGTCCTTCTGCACGGCCTGCAACGCACGGTAAACGGCGTCCTCGCTGGTCGCGTAGGTGATGAGGATAACCGGAACGGGCGCCGGCTTCGCGCTGTTATTTATCGCATCGAATGCGCCATCGGGATGACGCTGCACAATGGATTCGATCGAAATTTTCTGTTCCGCAAGACGCGTGGCGATGGTTGCGGCAGTGCCTGCCAGATCGCGCGCCATCAGGCGAATGTAATAGCCGCCCTCATGGCGCTCCATCGGCGCCTTGCTGGTCACGCGCAGCCGCTCGACCGGACGGCCGAATGGATTGGCGCGAATGCCGCGCGCCACGTCGGCGATATCGGCGACGACGGCGGATGCGGTTGCCGCACCACCGGCGCCCGGCCCCACCAGTGTGATCGGCGGAACACCATCGCCATCGATCGTCACCGCATTGGTGACGCCCATCACCTGCGCGATCGACGATGATTTCGGAATCATGGTCGGATGCACGCGCTGCTCGATGCCCTTTGCGGTGCGCACCGCAACGCCGAGCAGCTTGACGCGATAGCCGAGTTCATCGGCGGCGCGCAGATCGGCCGGCGCGATCGACGAAATGCCTTCTACATAGACGGCGTTCTGCGCCACTTTGGTGCCGAACGCGAGGCTGGCGAGGATCGCGAGCTTCTGCGCGGTGTCATGACCGTCGACATCGAACGACGGATTGGCTTCGGCATAACCGAGCCGCTGCGCATCCTTCAGGCAATCGGCGAACGACAATCCCTCCAGCTCCATCCGGGTGAGGATGTAATTGCAGGTGCCGTTGAGAATGCCGTAGACGCGATTGATGCTGGTGCCGGCAAGGCCTTCGCGCAGGGTCTTGATGACCGGGATCGCGGCGCCGACAGCGGCTTCGAAATTCAGCGCGCCGCCGTGCTTTTCGGCGAGTGCGGCGAGCTTGGAGCCGTGCTTGGCGATCAGCGCCTTGTTGGCGGTGACCACCGACTTGCCGTTACGCAGCGCCGCCTCGATCGCGGACAGCGCGGGATCGCCCACGCCGCCCATCAATTCGACAAAGCAATCGACGTTCGGATCGTCGGCGATTTCGAGCGGATTTTTCGCCCAGGTGATGCCACGCAAATCGATGCCGCGCTTCTTGGCCTTCGAGCGCGCGGTCACCGAGACCACACGCACCCCACGGCCACAGCGTGCCGACAAAACGCGACTCTGGACCTCGATCAGACGAACGACATCGGCACCCACGGTGCCGAGCCCCGCAATACCCACTCTGAGTGGAGCGACCATACCTAACAAAACCTGCTGGAAAATTATCGCCGATTGGCGAGAGGAACCACGTTGTGCAACGTTTCGATGCCGCTTTCAAGGAAGCGCCGCAGATTGCGGGCGGCCTGGCGAATTCGCTGCTCGTTTTCCACCATGGCGATGCGCACATAACCCTCGCCGTGCTCGCCGAAGGCGACGCCCGGTGACACCACGACGCCCGATTTCTCGACCATCAAGGTGGCGAACTGCATGCTGCCGATGCTGCGGAACTTCTCCGGCAGCGGCGCCCAGGCGAACATCGATGCGTTCGGCGGCGGGATATCCCAGCCGGCACGACCGAACGACTCCACCAGGGTGTCGCGGCGCTTGTGATAGATCTCGCGCATCTCGCGGATACAATCGTCGGGGCCGTTCAGCGCCGCGGTCGCGGCCACCTGCACCGGCGTGAACGCGCCGTAGTCGAGATAGGATTTGACCCGCGCCAGCGCCGCGATGATCCGCTCGTTGCCGACCGCAAAGCCCATGCGCCAGCCGGCCATCGAGAACGTCTTCGACATCGAGGTGAACTCGACGGTGACATCGATCGCGCCGGGCACCTGCAGCACCGACGGCGGCGGATTGCCGTCGAAATAAAGTTCGGCATAAGCGAGATCGGAGAGAATGAAGATCTCGTGTTTCTTCGCGAACGCCACCAGGTCCTTGTAGAAATCGAGTGTCGCCACATAGGACGTCGGATTGGACGGGTAGCAGACGATCATGGCGATCGGCTTGGGGATCGAGTGAATGATCGCCCGCTCCAGCGCCTCGAACAGCTCCGGCGTCGGCTCGGCCGGAACCGAGCGCACCACGCCGCCCGCCATCAAAAAGCCGAAGGCGTGAATCGGATAGCTGGGATTGGGAACGAGCACGACGTCGCCCGGCGCGGTGATGGCCTGCGCCACGTTGGCAAAGCCCTCCTTGGAGCCGAGCGTCGCCACGATCTGGGTTTCGGGATTGAGCTTGACCCCGAACCGGCGCTCGTAATAGCCGGCCTGGGCCTTGCGCAGCCCGGTGATGCCGCGGGACGCCGAATAGCGGTCGGTCCGGGGCTTGCCCAGGGTTTCCTTGAGCTTTTCGATCACATGGGCGGGGGTCGGCAGGTCCGGATTGCCCATGCCCATGTCGATGATGTCGGCCCCGGCATTGCGTGCGGCCGCCTTGGCCCGGTTGACTTGCTCGAACACGTAAGGCGGCAGGCGGCGAATGCGATAGAACTCTTCCATGGACCTCGGGCTCCGGAACCCGCAAACGGCAGGATGCTTATTTGCGGTTGAATCGGGCCCTTTTTAGCACGGCGGGTCCCCAGTACCAGCGTCAGAATGGCCCCAAATTCACTGATTTGCGGCTTTCTCCTGCCGATCCCTGACGGCCTTGAGGTCGTTTGAGAGCTTGGCCTGTTCCGCCGGGTCCAGCATCGGGTCGCCCCGGTCGGCAGGCATGTCATGGACGGCTGGATAGGCGGTCGGCCCGGTCGGCCGGGCCGGTGCGCCGGCCGGCATTCCAACCACCGGCAGGTCGGCCATCGGCACCGAACAGGCCCCGAGGCCCACGCCCGATCCAAGGCACAGCAAGGCTGTGGCGACACGCGCACCGCGCCGCCAGCGAATCCCAAGTCTCGTCCCAGGTCTCGCCTCTGTCCCGCGAACTGTCATCGAAGGCTCATATAGGCCGCGTGCGGCATCGCGCCACTGCTTGAAATTTTTGCACGTTGATCATCGCAATGCCGAACATTCTATCACGCCAAATCATTAATAACGTCATGAATAGAGCGATGCGGTGGGGCTCCAATATGACCAAACCAAGAATTTTGTCGCGGTGCAGCACAAGGATTTCTGGAATAGCTTCGCAACTGTGCCATCATCGCGGTGACTGCACCTGTGTTAAGCACCCGAATTCTCTCCAAGCTCCAGTAGTGTCCCGCCGCCAATGACCGACGCTCTTCCCAATACAGATACGAAGGCCAATGGAAGCTTCAATGCCGAGGCATTCGCGCAAAATCTCGCGCGAGCCATGGAAAGCAGCGGTCAGGCGCTGTCGGCCTACCTCAAATCGCGCGAAGGCATCCCGCCGAACGAAGCTCCGAGCGAGCTGAGCGAACTGGTCAAGACCTTCAGCGCCGTCGCCGAATACTGGATGTCGGACAAGACGCGCGCGTCCGATCTGCAGTTCAAACTGGGGAAATCCTACCTCGATTTGTGGGGGGCATCGATGCGGCGCATGGTGGGCGAAAACACCGCCCCCGCGATTTCGCCGGCGCCGCGCGACAAGCGTTTCCAGGACGCCGAATGGAAATCGAATCAGTTTTTCGATTTCGTCATGCAGCTTTATCTCTTGACCACACAGTGGGCTTTCGACGTGGTCCGTGATGCCGAAGGGCTCGATCCGCGCACCCGCAAGAAGGCCGAGTTCTATGTCCAGCAGTTGACCAACGCGCTGTCACCGTCGAACTTCGTTCTGACCAATCCCGAAGTGCTGCGCGAAACGCTGGCCTCGAGCGGCCAGAACCTGGTTCGCGGCATGAAGATGCTGGCCGAGGACGTGGTGGCGGGGCATGGCAACCTGCGCATCCGCCAGTCCGACTCCTCGAACCTCAATGTCGGCGAGCAGCTCGCCACCACGCCGGGCAAGATCATCTATCAGAACGACCTGATGCAGCTGATCCAGTATGATCCGAGCACCGAGAACGTGCTGCGCACGCCGCTCCTGATCGTGCCGCCCTGGATCAACAAGTTCTATATTCTCGACTTGAACGCGCAGAAATCCTTCATCAAGTGGTGCGTCGATCAGGGCCTCACGGTGTTCGTGATTTCCTGGGTCAATCCGGACCGGCGGCTCGGTGAAAAGACCTTCGACGACTACATGAAGGAGGGGCCCCTCGCCGCCATGGACGCCATCGAAAAGGCGACCGGCGAGATGAAGGTGCACACCATGGGCTATTGCGTGGGCGGCACCCTGCTCGCCTCGACGCTGGCCTGGCTTGCGGAAAAACGGCGGGTGCGCGTCACCTCGGCAACGTTCCTCGCCGCCCAGGTCGACTTCACCCACGCAGGTGAACTCCTGGTGTTCGTCGACGAAGAGCAGATCTCTGCTTTGGAGCGCGATATGCAGCGCGCCGGCGTACTCGAAGGCAGCAAGATGGCGATGGCCTTCAACATGCTGCGGTCGAACGACCTGATCTGGTCCTACGTTGTCAGCAACTACCTGAAGGGCAAGCCGCCGGCGGCGTTCGACCTGCTGCACTGGAATTCCGACGCCACCCGCATGCCCGCGGCCAATCATTCCTACTATCTGCGCAACTGCTATCTGGAAAACCGGCTATCGGCCGGCACCATGGTGCTCGACAACACCTTGCTCGACCTCTCCAAGGTCAAGGTCCCCGTCTACAATCTTGCCACCAAGGAAGACCACATCGCGCCGGCGGAATCGGTGCTGTATGGCTCGCAGTTCTTCGGTGGCCCGGTGCGCTATGTGCTCGCCGGTTCCGGCCATATCGCAGGCGTCGTCAATCCGCCGGCGCTCGGCAAGTACCAGTTCTGGACCAACGACCGCATCAAGGACATCACGCTGGCCGACTGGCTGAAGGACGCGCAGGAGCACAAAGGCTCGTGGTGGCTGGACTGGCGGCAGTGGATCGAAGCGAACGATCCCGAGCAGATTCCCGCGCGCAGTGTCGGGACCGAAGCCCTGCCCGCACTCGAGGATGCGCCCGGCAGCTACGTCCGGGTGCGCGCCTGACCCCGAGCCTGCAGATGAACGTGACCGGCCGCCAGTTGCTGGGGCCGGGCCGGATTCCACATTTGGCCGGAAATGTTTTATGAGTTGGCGACGAGGATGACCTCGATCGACGGAATCAAGGCCGGGAGCTTGCAATGACGCGCGAATTGTTCTGGTTGACCCTCACGGTTATTCTGACGGGCCTGTTGTGGGTCCCCTACATGATCAATCGATCTCAGGTGCGCGGCCTCGGTGGCACGATGGGCAATCCGACCCGCACCGACAAGCCGCATGCGGAATGGGCCAACCGGCTGATGTTCGCCCACGACAATGCGGTGGAAAATCTCGTCATCTTCGCGCCGCTGATCCTGATCCTCAACGCAATCGACTATTCCAGCAAATGGACGGTGCTGGCCGCGGCGGTTTATTTCTGGGCCCGTGTCGCGCACGTGTTCGTCTACATGCTCGGCGTTCCGGTGTTTCGCACGGTGGCGTTCACGGTCGGCTTCATCGCCCAGGCCGTGCTGGTGCTGGGGATTTTCCAGATCGTTTGACAGGTTTCTTTAAATCGTCGCTTCAGTGACGGTCGGCAAAAGGGACGGCATCGGCCGTCCCTTTTTTCATGGCTGAGACGTGCATCATGGGAACATCGGTGGCTGATCGATCCCCGTGGTCTCGGCAAAGCCGAGCATCAGGTTCATGTTCTGCACCGCCTGCCCCGACGCGCCCTTGGTCAGGTTGTCGAGGGTTGCAACAATGATCGCGCGGCCCGGAACGCGGTCGGCGGCCACGCCGATGAAGGTCATGTTCGATCCCCGCACATGCCGCGTGTGCGGCGTCTTGCCGAACGGCAGCACATGGATGAACGGCTCGCTGCCGTATTGAGCCGACAAGACCGCGTGCAGATCATGAGCCGTGTAGACACCGCGCAACTTCACATAGATGGTCGAAAGCAGCCCGCGGCTCATCGGCAAAAGGTGCGGCGTGAAGCTGACCAGCACCTCCTGCCCGGCCGCCTTGGAAAACTCCTGATCGAGCTCGGCCACGTGCCGGTGACGGCCTACGCCATAGGCGTGAAATCCCTCGGAGACCTCGGAGAACAGCATCTCTTCCTTCACGGAACGGCCGCTGCCGGTCATGCCCGATTTTGCATCGACCACGATCTCTGCGGGTTCGATCACCTGCGCCGCCAGCAGCGGGATCACCGGCAGCAGCGCACAGGAGGGATAACAGCCGGGATTGGCGACAAGGCGCGCCTTCATGATCTCAGACCGGTAGATCTCAGCCAGGCCGTAAACGGCCTCTTTCTGCAGATCCAACGCATAATGATCGTGGCCGTACCATGTGGCATAGGCCTCGGGACTTTCCAGCCGGAAGTCCGCCGAGAGATCGACGATCTTGCTCTGCGGCGCTTTTATCAGCACATCCCTGATCACCGTCTGGGTGGTGCCATGCGGCAAAGCGCAGAAGATCAGATCGAGCCCGGCATTCGGCCAGTCAACGCTGTCGATGGTCACCAGCCTCGGCAGGTCGTAGGGCGCGAACTGCGGAAACACGTCGCCCATCGCTTGCCCGGCGCGGCGGTCCGCCGTCAGCAGTGCGATCTCGACATTGGGATGGCGCAGCAGCAGCCGCACCAGTTCGGCCCCGGTGTAACCGGAGGCGCCGAGGATACCGATTGTCTTCTTTGCAGCCATGACCTGTTCCTTTCACGAGGCAAAAGCCGTCGGAGGCGGTCGTGCGGCAGGTTATGGGAAGGGGAAAAAGCTGCCGCGGACCAGTTCCGGCGGCAGGGGGGGTACGATCTCAGGCGCGAACGCCCGCCCATGCCGCGCGAGTGCGGCGGCGGCGAGCAAACAGTATGGTCGCGGTGTTGATCATGGGCGCGGATATAGAACCGCGCCCCCAGTGCGTCAAGCTGGCAGTCCCCCGATAGGTTCGGACCGGCCACTTCGCCGGCCCGATGAGGAACTTGCTCCTCCGATCAGATGATCGGGGACCAGGGTGCGGGCACCACGCGATAGCTGGCGCCGTCCTTCTCGATATTGCCGAGGCCCGGGAACGGATAGTGGAAGCCCTGCACCTTGAGCTTGTCCGCCACCAGCATGTCATAGACCTTGCGGCGTGTGCTTTCCGCCTTGGCGCCGTCCTGGTCGAAGCCCGCATGCCAGCCCGGATTCTTCACAAACAGATCGGGATGGTTGGTGACGTCGGACTGGATGAAGACCTTGTCCGCCCCCGACGACAGCACATAGGAGGTGTGGCCCGGCGTGTGGCCGATCGTTTCCACCGCCAGCAGTCCCGGCGCGACCTCCTTGCCCCACTCATAGGGCGTGACCTTCTTCTTCAGGCCGGCTTCGAACACCCGGCGATTGTTCTTGAACAGATCCTGCATGCGCCCGGCCGGCGCGCGGCTCATCTCGCCGTCGTCCATCCAGTATTTCCACTCGACTGACGGCACCAGCACTTCGGCATTGGCGAACACCGGCTGTCCGTCGGCCGTGAGCAGGCCGTTGACGTGATCGCCGTGGAAATGGGAAATCACCACCACATCGACATTTTTCGGATCGATGCTGGCGGCGGTGAGATTGGCCGCAAACTGCCCGACCGCCCCCTTTGTCGCCGCATTGGCGGCCGCGCCGTTGCCGGTGTCGATCACCACCAGCTTGCCGCCGGTGTTGATGGCGAGTGGCGCGAAATGGATCGTCATCTTGTCGCGCGGCAGGAAGGCCTTTTCGAGCGCGTTGTTGACGTCATCCTTCTTGGCGTTGAGCACGAAATTGTCGGCCAGCGGAAACGTGTTCGCGCCATCGGAGACGACGGCAACCTCGATGTCGCCGACCTTGTAGCGATAGAAGCTCGGAGCCTGCTTGCCCACGGGCGCAACCGCGGCCTTGGCGGACGATGTCGGAATGAACGGCGCGGCGGCCATGGTGGCAGCTCCTGTCAGTGCAAGACGTCGTGTGATGTCCATGAATGTCCCTCCCAATGTCGCGCGACGTGTGACGCGCAAAAGCCCCTCCGGCTTCGACCGGACAAACAACCAGCGGCGCACCTTATTCCTTTTTTTGCCGCCGCGGCCACGCCGGACTTCGAATGCGGCTTGTCAAATCTGCGTCACACGGAACTGCCCTCGCATCACATGGCTCCCCATAACCATGTCGCGGCCTTGGACAGAACGTCGCCGAAAACCAGCAGCGCTGCCGACCACACGAAGGCCGAGGCAAAGTTCGCAACCTGAAACTTGCCATAGGGCATCTCGAAAATGCCCGCCACCAGCGGGACTGTTGCCCGCAGCGGCCCGAAGAAACGGCCGATGAAGATTCCCGGGATGCCCCATTTGCGGACGAACGCTTCGCCGCGCGGCAGCAGGTCGGGATGACGCGACAGCGGCCACATGTGCGCAACGCGATGTTTGAACTTGTCGCCGAACCAGTAGGACAGCCAGTCGCCGCAGGCTGCCCCCAGTGCGCCGCCGATCCAGACCGGCCAGAAGCTGATGCCGCTCGGACCGATCAATGCGCCGATCCCGATCAGCGCGCCCCATGCGGGAATCAGCAGCGACAGAAAAGCGAGCGATTCCCCGAAGGCCAGCACGAACATGATCGGCGCCGCCCACGATCCATGACCGCGGACGAAGTCGACAAGGAAACGCACTGCATCTTCCATTTGAGAGTCTTTCGCCGTTGTCGATTATGAACCAGACTACGTGCCTGAAGACCAAGTCAATGATGTTCAAATCAATGTTGAAGACGCAGCCCTTGACACGCCGCACAATTTGAACCGCGCCCAACCGGGCCACCGACCATCCCCGCAACGCCAGACGTGTGACGCGGCTCTCGCGTGGGCTCGCTTTTCATCCGCTCTGATAACAGCCGGAAAGACACAGACATGATCCCTTCCCTGATGATGTGCACGAGCGCTGTCCTGCTGGTCGTCGGCATGGTGGCCGGCATCGTGATGGGCATCCAGCACGACTTCCAGCTCGGGCCGGCGCACGCCCATCTCAATTTGATCGGCGGCGTCCTGCTGTTCCTGTTCGGGCTGTACTACCGGGTGGTGCCGAAGGCGGCTGCGATGACCCTGGCGAAGGTCCAGGGCTGGCTGCACATCGTCGGCAGCATCGTCTTCCCGCTCGGGATCGGCCTCACAGTCACCGGCAGACAATCCCTGGAGGTCGTCGTCGTGGTCGGCTCGTTCATGGTGCTGGCGGCCATGATCCTGTTCCTGATCATCGTGGCCCGGACCGCGAAAGCCGACACTTTGCCCGTGTAAATGCGGCCTGCGGGTCCCTATATACAGGGCCGGTTCCCACACCGGCCCGTCACATTGCTAACCTCTTCCGTGGCATATTGGGGGTCAGCGATTCGCCCGCCCGGGCTCCTTAAAAGTATGAAGAAATATGCCCAAGCCATTGAAAGCTAAAAAGAACGACAAATCGGACGATTTGTTCGAAGCCCCTCCGAAGGGGCGGCCCGCTGCCGCCAAGCCGGCGCCCCGGGCCACGGGTGCCGAGGCCGCCTACACCGCGGCCGATATCGAGGTGCTGGAGGGGCTGGAGCCGGTCCGGCGTCGCCCGGGCATGTATATCGGCGGCACTGATGAGAAGGCGCTGCACCATCTGTTCGCCGAAGTGATCGACAACTCGATGGACGAGGCGCTGGCCGGCCACGCGACCTTCATCGAGGTCAGTCTCACGACGGACGGTTTTCTGACCGTCAGCGACAACGGCCGCGGCATCCCGATCGACCCGCACCCGAAGTTCCCGAAGAAGTCGGCGCTCGAAGTCATCATGTGCACGCTGCACTCCGGCGGCAAATTCGACTCCAAGGTCTACGAGACCTCGGGCGGCCTGCACGGCGTCGGCGTCTCGGTGGTCAACGCCCTCTCCTCGCGCCTCGAGGTCGAGGTCGCCCGCGAGCAGAAGCTCTACAAGATGTCGTTCGAACGCGGCCATCCCAAGGGCAAGCTGGAAGACCTCGGCAAGGTGCACAACCGCCGCGGCACCCGCATCCGCTTCAAGCCGGACACCGACATCTTCGGCGCCAAGGCCGTGTTCAAGCCGCAGCGCCTGTTCAAGATGACCCGCTCGAAGGCCTACCTGTTCGGTGGCGTCGAAATCCGCTGGCACTGCGATCCGGAATTGCTGCGCGGCATCGACGATGTGCCTGCAGAAGACACCTTCCATTTCCCGGGCGGCCTGAAGGACTATCTGGCCGCGGCGATCCACGCCGACACACTGGTGCATCCCGACATCTTCTCCGGCAAGTCGGGGCGCAACGGCGCCCACGGCGCCTGCGAGTGGGCGGTGGCCTGGACCGCGGACGCCGACGGCTTCCTCTCCTCCTACTGCAACACGGTGCCGACGCCCGACGGTGGCACCCACGAAGCCGGCATGCGCAGCGCCATGCTGCGCGGCCTCAAGGACCATGCCGAGCGCGTCGGCCAGGGCAAGCGCGCTGCCTCGATCACGTCCGAGGACGTGATGGTCGGCGCTGCGATCATGCTGTCGGTATTCGTGCGCGAGCCGGAATTCCAGGGCCAGACCAAGGACCGTCTCGCCACCGCCGAGGCCCAGAAGATCGTCGAGCAGGCCATCAAGGATCCGTTCGACCACTGGCTGTCCGGCAACCCGGTGCAGGCCAACAAACTCCTGGAGTTCGTGGTCGAGCGCGCGGACGAGCGGCTGCGCCGCCGCCAGGAAAAGGAAATCTCGCGCAAGACCGCGGTGCGCAAGCTGCGCCTGCCCGGCAAGCTTGCCGACTGCACCAACACCGCGTCCGAAGGCTCCGAACTGTTCATTGTCGAAGGCGATTCCGCAGGCGGCAGCGCCAAGCAGGCGCGTGACCGCAAGACCCAGGCGATCCTGCCGCTGCGCGGCAAGATCCTCAACGTCGCCTCCGCGACCAAGGACAAGCTCGCCGCCAACCAGCAGATCTCCGACCTGATGCAGGCGATCGGCTGCGGCACCGGCGCGCACTACCGGCATGAAGACCTGCGCTACGGCCGCATCATCATCATGACCGACGCCGACGTCGACGGCGCACACATTGCTTCGCTGCTGATCACATATTTCTACCGGCAGATGCCGCGGCTGATCGACGAGGGACATCTCTATCTGGCGATCCCGCCGCTGTATCGGCTGACCCACGGCGGCAAGACGTTCTACGCCCGTGACGACGCGCACCGGGATGAAATCCTGAAAAAGGAATTTCACGCCAACGCCAAGGTGGACATCGGACGCTTCAAAGGCCTCGGCGAGATGATGCCGGCGCAATTGAAGGAAACCACCATGGATCCCGCCAAGCGCACCATGCTGCGCGTGGTGCTGTTGCCGGACGATCGCGAGGGCACCGCGGACTCGGTCGAGCGCCTGATGGGCAGCAAGGCCGAAGCGCGCTTCGCCTTCATTACGGAAAAGGCTGAGTTCGCCAGCGAGGAGTTGCTGGACGTGTAGGTCCTCTTGCGTCGTTCCGGCGGAGATCGAACCATGCGCCCGCCTCTTCTGACGCTCGGCCTTCTTACGCTGATTATTGGCGTGCTCTGGGTCGGCCAGGGCACCGGGTATTTCCCCTATCCGGCGTCGAGCTTCATGGTGCGGCAGACGCAATGGGCCTATTACGGCGGCGGGCTGGCGCTGCTCGGACTGGTGCTGATAGCCTCGTCGCGCCGCGTCTGATCCGGTGCGAACTCGGCCTTTCCCTCGCTCTCGCCACCGCGACGCCTCATCTGCAAGGACATCCAGCATGGCCACCTCACCCTTCGATCTCTCCGGAAAAGTCGCTGTCGTCACCGGCGGCAATGGCGGTATCGGGCTCGGCATGGCCCGCGGGCTTGCGGCGGCGGGCGCGGCAGTAACCATCGTCGGCCGCAACGAGGCCAAATCCAAAGCGGCCGCAGACGAACTGACCGCCGCGGGCGGCCGCGCCATGGCGGTGACGGCTGATGTGACCTCGAAGGACGATGTCGCCGGGATGGTCGAGGCGACCAAGCGCGCGTTCGGCAGTGTCGACATCCTCGTCAACAACGCCGGCATCAACATCCGCAAACCGCCACATGTGATGGCGCTCGACGAGTGGCACCAGGTGATCGAGACCAATCTCACCAGTGCTGTTTATGCCGTCCAAGCGGTCTATCCGGTGATGAAGGCCGCCGGTGGCGGCAAGATCATCAATATCGGCTCGATGATGTCGATCTTCGGCGCATCGTTCGCACCGGCCTATGCGGCAAGCAAAGGCGGTATCGTGCAGTTCACCAAGTCGCTGGCGTGCGCCTGGGCGCCTGACAACATCCAGGCCAACGTCGTGCTGCCGGGCTGGATCGACACCGAATTGACGCAGGACGCACGCGAACAGGTCGAAGGGCTGCATGAGCGGGTGCTGGCCCGCACGCCTGCGGCGCGATGGGGCGTGCCGGCTGACCTCGCCGGGGTTGCGGTGTTCCTGGCCTCCAGCGCGTCGGATTTCGTCACCGGCACGGCGATTCCGATCGATGGCGGATACTCGGTCGCGGGTTAGTCGCCTGCAGCAACGGCCGGCGATCGCACGTGCTCCGGCCGCACGCCCATCCCGAGCAGCTGTGCCAGCAGCCGCTGCAACGGCGACAGCGCATTGATCAGCCGGATCGGCAGCGGCACTGTTGTCTCGGTGTTCGGCGTCCCGCCGCCCTGCAGCGTCGGGTAGATGATACGGTGATGCATCTGCACCTGCAGCGCCTGGGTCATCCGGGTGGGAAACAGCCGGCGCTGGCGCACCTTGTCGAGTTCGCTCTCCGGCGGGCATCCCTGCACAAGTTGCGAGGCCAGGATATTTGCGGTGGCCACCGCGTCCTGGATCGCGAGATTGATGCCGACCCCGCCGACCGGCGACATCGCATGCGCTGCATCGCCGATGCAAAGCAGCCCGGGCCTGGTCCAGCGCGTCAGCCGGTCGACGGTGACGGTCAGGAGCTTCACGTCATCCCAGCTCTTGAGCTCGCCGACGCCATCCCTGAGCCCCGGCGCGGTCGCGGCGATGTCCTGGCGAAACCTGTCCAGGCCTCGTGCCTTGACCGCGTCGAACTGCCCCTTCGGAAACACATAGGCGCACTGCCAGTAATCGTCGCGATCAAGCGTCACCAGCATGCGCCCCTGGTCGGCATGCATCAGCAGGTTGTCACCGCTGCCGGCGGTCTTGCCGATGCGAAACCAGAGCACGTCGATCGGCGCACCGATGTCTTCGACCGCAAGATCCGCACGCGCCCGGATGGTCGAATGCCGGCCGTCGCATCCAATTGTTAGGTCGGCCTTGATCGTGAGCGGTCCCTGCTCGTCGTGCGCCACCACGCCGACAACCGTTTCACCGTCCCGGACAAGGTCGGTCGCCTCGGTACGGCGCAGCACCGTCAAAGCGGGAAAGCGTGACGACTGCTCGAACAGGAAGTCGAGAAACTCCCACTGCGGCATCAGGGCAATGAACGGGCACGGCAGCCCACGGAAATCCGCCATGCGGACGAGTGTCTTGCCGAACTGGCCCTGCATCCGGTCCAGCTGCTGGTGCGGCCGCTTGAGGAATTCATTCAGCAGGCCGAGGTCGCGCATGATCTGCAGGGTCGAGGGATGCACGGTGTCGCCGCGAAAATCGCGCAGGAAATCGGCGTGCTTTTCGATCACCACCGTCTGCACGCCGGCCCGCGCCAGCAGAAATCCCAGCATCATGCCCGCCGGGCCGCCACCGACAATGCAGCAGCGCGTGGTGATCTCGCGATTGACAGACTGATCCCGTTGTTCGGCACTCATGTCCATGCGTCGCGCATCCTCATCAACAAACGCTCAGCGTCGAAAGCTCTTGATCTCCGAGATGCTGCCGTCCTGGAACGTCAGTTCGACCGAGACCGACCTGGTCGACGGCGGCAGCTTGAGATAGGTCTGCGCGTCGTTGGGGATGGCAACGGGATCTCTCTGATTGCAGGCCGGCAGCTTGATCACCTTGTCGGGCACGCCGGTGTCGATGCCGACCCGCAGTTCGCGGATGGCGCAGCGATATGACACCAGGTGCGTGTAGTAGACCAGCAGGCCGTTGAACTCGCGGAACGACAGCCAGCTTGTCGACGTCAGATCGAGGATCTTGCGCTGGTCGCGAACCAGCGCGGCCTGCGGATCGAACCGGATCGGAAACGGGCCCTGTGTCTCGCCATTGACGTCGACATACCTCACCTGCAGCGTTGCCGCCGGTGCGTCCGACGCCATCTCAAACGACGGACTCGGCAGGCGCCGCCGGGTGCGCGGATCGAGCGTGTCGAGAAAGCCGGTATCCTTGAAGTCGCCGCTCTCGCCCATGCGCCACGAAATCGCCAGCGCCGGATCGGCAATCGAAATCACCACCGTCCAGCCGCCATTGTGCCGCGAGAAGCTCGCGATCGGCGCATTGGTGCTGTCGGGCGCGAGCAGCTTCGAGCCCGGATTCACCGGCGGCAGCGCCGCAAGCTGCGTCTGAGGTTGCTGTTGCTGTGGCACGACGGCGATGGCCCGTTCACTGCCCGGAACGACTGGCGCGCCGTTCAGCACCACATCGCCGACGATCTGGTCGTAATAGGCCGGCGTCTGCAGATGCTTGACGTTCGCCGTCATGTCACGCACGTCAAACTGCGTTCGCTTGGCGATCTGCACCAGGTTCAATCCGGGCTTGGCCAGTTCGCGCACGAAGTTGCGGGTGAACACCGAATTCGGATTGGTGTCATCGTTCGAGAGCCGGTCGAGCGCGGTCTGCTTGGCGCCCGCGGAAAACACCACGAAAACGCCCTCCGGCGGCGTCATCGCCGCGAGACCGCCGCCGCCGGCCAGCGCCCGTGTCCCGGTGCGCTCGAATGGATTGTTGCGGCAGGCATCGAACACGAAGATCGAGGTTCTGGCGCCGCGCTTCTGCAGCCGCGAGATCAGCCGCTCCGCCGCCATGGCGCCGTCGCGCACCAGTTCTTCCTGGCCCGCGCTGGCCGCGGCCACGTCGGTCGGCAGCAGATAATTTTCGCCACCGATCTCAAAGCCGTGCCCGGCAAAAAACACGAAGGTGGTGTCGCCCGGCTCCACCACCTGGTCGAAGGCCAGCAGGGTTTCGGTGAAGCCCTTGCGGGTCTGGTTCTCGGCCGCCATCACCGTGAAGCCGAGCTGCCTCAGCGCATCGCCCATGGCACGGGCGTCGTTCACGGCCTTCTGCAGCGTCGGGATGTTGCGATAGTCGTTGTTTCCGATGACCAGCGCGACGCGCTTTTCGGCCATCGCGGGCGTGGCCCACGACAGCAGTGCGAGGCCGGCGAGAACCACCATTCTGACGGCAAACCGTGGGGTCATCGAACGTCCTGACTTTCCATGAAACGAGCCCCAAACCAGCCTGGGAGCCCCCAAAAACCATTATGCCATAGGTCTCGTGGCAACCAGCCTGGGTTCAGTCCCCGGCCATGCGGAAATCCCTCAAATTGAAGCTTTCCAGCCGGAAACATTCGGCTTTTTGGTCTCTGTCATGCCCAGACGCATTGACTTTGGCCATTTCCCGCCTATGTTCCGGCCTGACGCGGCGCGGAATCGATACGCGATATCCCGATCAGCCGCCTGTCAGCGTATTTCCCTCCCCCGTGCCTTAAGAGCGTGCCGTTCCGGGGTTGAACGCGGCAGTTATTCCCGAGAATCCGAACGGCGGTTTCGACTCGAGGCTCAATGTCTTTTTCCAATCTTGGACTTTCCGACAAGGTCGTCGCCGCCGTCGCGGCCGCCGGCTACACCACCCCCACCCCCATTCAGGCCCAGGCCATCCCCCACGTGCTCGCGCGCAAGGATGTGCTTGGCATCGCCCAGACCGGCACCGGCAAGACGGCGGCCTTCGTGCTGCCCATGCTGACGATGCTGGAAAAGGGCCGGGCACGGGCGCGGATGCCCCGCACCCTCATCCTGGAGCCGACCCGCGAACTGGCGGCCCAGGTCAAAGAGAGCTTCGACAAATACGGCGTCGGCCAGAAGCTCAATGTCGCCCTCATTATCGGCGGCGTTTCGTTTGACGATCAGGACAGCAAACTGATGCGCGGCGTCGACGTGCTGATCGCGACGCCGGGACGATTGCTCGATCACTCCGAGCGCGGCAAGCTGCTGCTGACGGGTGTCGAGCTTCTGGTGATCGACGAAGCCGACCGCATGCTCGACATGGGCTTCATTCCCGACATCGAACGCATCTGCAAACTGGTTCCCTTCACGCGCCAGACCCTGTTCTTCACGGCGACCATGCCGACGGAAATCCGCAGGATCACCGAGACCTTCCTGCACAATCCGGAACGGGTCGAAGTCTCCAAGCCGGCCTCGACCGCCGTCACCGTGACCCAGTCCGTCGTCGGCTGCGGCCGCGAACCGCACGAAAAGCGCGAGACGTTGCGCCATCTGATCCGGTCCGCCAAGGACCTCCAGAACGCGATCATCTTCTGCAACCGCAAGCGTGAAGTCGCCCTGCTGCATCGCTCGCTGCAGAAACACGGCTTCGCCGCCGTCGCCCTGCACGGCGACATGGATCAATCCGCCCGCACCGCCGCGCTCGATCAGTTCAGAAAAGGCGAGATGCCGCTGCTGGTCGCCTCCGACGTCGCAGCCCGCGGCCTCGATATTCCCGAGGTTAGCCACGTCTTCAATTTCGACGTCCCGCATCATCCGGACGACTACGTCCATCGCATCGGCCGGACCGGCCGTGCCGGCCGCTCGGGCACCGCGATCTCCATCGCGACGTCGGCCGACAGCAAGTCGATCGCCGCGATTGAAAAGCTGATCGGTCAGACCATCGCTCGCGCAGAGTCGGGCCTCCCGGCGTCCACCGAGGCGTCGGACGGCCATCATGCCTCCGAAAGATCGTCCGGAGATCGCAAGCCGCGCCGCGAGCGTGAGCGCGACGGCAAGCGCCCGCGATCGGGTGGACGCGGCGACGGCCGACGTGAAAGTGGCCGTGGTGAAGGCGGACGCCCCGAAGCTGCACGTTCTGAAGGTGCACGTTCCGAGGCCGCGCGTTCTGAGGGCGCACGTTCTGAGGGTACACGTGGACACGACGACAATCGCGGTGAGCGCACCGGTGCGCGCGGCGAGCGTAAGAATGCACCGCTGGCGGCCAGCCCGCCGCCCTCGATCGGCCGCGCACCGGCACCGCAATCCCCGCGCGACCAGCATTCCGAGCCGGCTGACCATTCACATCTGCCGGCCTTCCTGCTGCGCCCGATCCGCGCGCGCGTCTAAAATCAGACGGCACCGCGATTTGTTTGAAGCCGGCTTATCCAAGCCGGCTAACAAGCAATGTCGCCTAACCGACATTGCCCAAATCGCTTTTTTGAATTCAGCCTGCCTGCCCAGAACCGCTTAACCCCTGATTCACTGTCGTGGCGTAACCTCACTGTCGTTGTTTATGATTTTGTGGCTGTTACGGGATGTTGCGATGAGCATTTTAGCTCATCCTCGGGGACGCCGACGTGATTGGACTGCTGGACGAACATCAGCGCACCCTGGCGTTTGCCGAGGTCGCATTGGGTCAGATCAGGTCGCTGAAGCAACCTGCTGTGCCGCGCAATTATGAGATTTGGTATGTCTACGCCACGGGTTACAACGCGGCGCTGAACAAGATCATCAACGAGACACTGGCGCGTCAGGGCCGCCTGACCGACTCGGATCTTGAACAGATCTACGAGACGTACCTCTCCCAGCTCAGAACCACCGACCGTATCGACAAGGTCGGCGCGCGCGTCATCAACGAAATCGATGACGTGATGACGCTGATCACCGATGCGCTGAGCATGACCACCGCGTTCGGTCATAATCTCGACGGCGCCACGCAAAAGCTCGGCAAGGCGCACGACCTGAACACGGTGATGACCCTGGTGCAGTCGCTGGTGAAGTCGACGCTGGAAATGCGTGAAAACAACAAGCTGCTGGAAGCCAGACTGATCGTCTCGAAGCAGGAAATCGGCAACCTCCAGCAGAGCCTGGAGGCGATCCGTGCCGAGACCCTGACCGATCCCCTCACCGGCCTTGGCAACCGCAAGTATTTCGATCGCACCATCGAGGATTCGGTGCAGCACGCCCTTCAGCACAGCGAGCCGCTGTCGCTGCTGATGTTCGACATCGACCATTTCAAGTCGTTCAACGACAATTACGGCCATCTCACCGGCGACCAGGTGCTGCGGCTGGTTGCGATGTCGCTGCGGGCCTCGATCAAGGGCCAGGACGTCACCGCCCGTTATGGCGGCGAGGAATTCGCGGTGGTGCTGCCCAACACCGCGCTGCGCCAGGCCCTGACGGTCGCCGACCACATTCGTCGCGCCGTGATGTCCAAAGAACTGAAGAAGAAATCGACCGGCGAAATTCTGGGACGCGTCACGATTTCGGTTGGTGTCTCGATGCTGCAGAATGGTGACAACACCGACTCGCTGATCGAACGCGCCGATGCGTGCCTGTATGCCGCCAAACGCAACGGCCGCAACCGGGTGGTTTGCGAAGCCGATCCGGAATATGCACCCACCGACCATATCCAGGTCGCTTGATCATCCAGGTTGCTTAACCCGAGTTCGCGGATTCGCGCTGGAAAATCGCGATTTTGCGATTTTTTGGCGAGCTAAGTCTTTGATCTGCAAAGGGTGAGGTGTCCGGAATCGGCCGAAAACGGCTGTAGTGAAGACCTACCGGATTCCCAATGACGTGACGGTGCGGATAGATTCGCAGCGCCATGTTCCTGCGACGCACCGAGCGAAAGAAGAACGGCAAGACGCACAGCTACTGGAACGTTGTCGAGAACAAGCGTCTCGATAACGGGCGAGTGGTGCAGCGGCATGTGCTGTATCTCGGTGAGATCAATTCCTCGCAGGCAGCGGCGTGGCGCAAGGCGATCGACGTGCTCGACGAAGACGCCGGACATGCGCGAACGTTGTCGCTGTTTCCGGAAGATCGATGCGAGGCGATCGCGGGCGATGCGTCGATCGTCCAGCTACGCCTGTCCGAGATGCAGCTTCGACGTCCGCGGCAATGGGGCGCCTGCTGGCTGGCCGGACAGTTGTGGCAGGAGCTTCAGCTCGATTGGTTCTGGGCAGAGCGGCTGCCGCCAAGCCGCAAGAAGACGAGGTGGGACCAGATCCTGCAGGTGCTGGCAACCTACCGGCTGATCGCGCCGGGCAGCGAGTGGCGGCTGCATCGGCAATGGTTCGGTCAGAGCGCAATGGCCGATCTTCTGGGAGCAGACTTCGGCCTCGCGGAAGAGCACAAACTCTATGCCTGCCACGATCTGCTGCTCGCGCATAAGGAGGCGCTATTCTCGCATCTGGTCGGGCGTTGGCGCGATTTGTTCAATGCCGACTTCGACGTGCTGCTGTACGATCTGACCAGCAGCTACTTCGAGGTCAACGCATCGGACTTGCCGGAAGGCAGCAAGCGCCGCCACGGCTACAGCCGCGACAAGCGGCCGGATTGCCCGCAAGTGGTAATCGCGCTGGTGGTGACGCCCGATGGCTTGCCGTTGGCTTACGAGGTGCTGCCCGGCAACACCGCTGACAACAAGACACTGCGGATGTTCCTTGCCAAGATCGAGCAGCAATACGGCAAGGCGCGCCGGGTCTGGGTGATGGATCGTGGCGTGCCGACCGAGGCCGTGCTGGCCGAAATGCGCCACAGCGATCCGCCAGTGCAATATCTGGTCGGTACGCCGAAGGGACGCCTGAACCGGCTGGAGAAGCATCTGCTGGACAAGCCCTGGCAGGACGCGCGGGAGGGCGTGCAGGTCAAATTGTTGTCCGAGGACGGTGAGCTCTACGTCTTCGCTCAAAGCGCCGATCGGATCAGTAAGGAACGCGCGATGCGCCGGCGGCAGCTGAAGTGGTTGTGGAAACGGCTCAGGCAAATCGATGCGATGGAGATCACGCGCGAAGAATTGCTGATGAAGCTTGGCGGCGCGCGATCCAAAGCGCCGGCGGCCTGGCGTCTGGTCGATATCGAGATCGACAAGCAGCGCCCGAGCTTCAGCTTCGCACTCAATCGAAACAGATTGAGAAAGACCCGACGTCGCGAAGGCCGTTATCTGCTGCGCACCAACCTCGCCGACAATGACCCCGCCCAGCTCTGGCAATACTACGTCCAACTCGTTGCCGTCGAAGAAGCGTTCCGCAATCTCAAGGGCGACCTGGCGATTCGTCCGGTGTTCCATCAAGACGAGGTCCGGATCGAGGCCCACATCTTCATCGCCTTCCTGGCCTACTGCATGCAGGTCACGCTGACGCGCCGGCTTCATGCCCTCGCATCGGGCTTGACCGCACGTCGCGCGCTCGAAAAGTTCGCCGCCATCCAGATGATCGACGTCCATCTGCCGACCACAGATGGGCGCGAGATCCTGCTCACCCGCTACACCCATCCCGAACCGGAACTGCAGCTCCTGATTGATCGGCTGAAGCTCCGGCTGCCACCGCAACCGCCGCCCAGGATCACCACAGCCGCCGTCAACCAAGCCAGCCGCTGTAGTGAAGACCTTTCGAGCTAAGCCATTGATCTGGCTGATGTCGACCCTTCAAAAACCCGCCAATCCGCGAAGACGGGTTAAACGAGTTCGCTTGATCGAACTCGTTTGCGCTTCTACTGCCGCATCGCGTCACGCTCTTCAGCGCCGCGCTTTCGCCGTTCGCTTTCGCGCGTCTTTGGATGTCCGCGGCTTGACCGCCGCTTTGGCCGCTTTCTTTGCAGCTTTCTTGACGACCTTCTTCGTCACCGCTTTTTTGATCGTCTTCTTGGCAGGTGTTACGTCGGTCTTGCTGGGCTTCGCACGTGGGCGTCGGGCACGCTTGGAGGCCGCGGCGCGCTCGGCCGCCGCCAGCGAGCCGCGCGCCCAATGCGCGAGCTCCTCAGGGTCGTCGTAGAGCCGATCGGGGAGCTGCCAATACGAGTTGATCGTCACCACCTTGCCGCGGGCGTCGTACTGGAAGGGCTTTGAGCCCTCGTCCGCGAACTGCGGTCTGTTCTGATCATCAACCCGAAAATAGATCGAACCCCGCAGCACCAGAGCGAAGTTGGTGCCCTCGACGGACACGCCATAGCCGCTGAACATGCGGCGCAGGACCACCGGGCCGAACTCGGAAAACAGCTCTTGCAGGAAATCGCGGTCCATCGCCGAACCGCTGTCCTTTAGACCGGCATCTTGGCCGGCGTCAGCTGCACCGATTCACCGCAGCCGCAGGCGCCGGTCTGGTTCGGGTTGTTGAACACAAACTGCGCAGCCATTCTGTCGACCTTGAAGTCCATCTCCGTTCCCAGCAGGAACAGCACGGCCTTCGGGTCGACCAGGATCTTCACGCCCTTGTCTTCCACCACCTCATCGCTGGGACGGATGTCGTGGGCGTATTCCACGGTATAGGACATGCCGGCGCAGCCGCCGTTCTTGACGCCCACCCGCAAGCCCACGATTTCGGAATCCGCCCGCGCCGACAATTCGCGCACCCGCGTGGCGGCTGCTTCCGTCAGGCGCATGACCTGTGGCCGCGGCCGGCGGGCCGGCTTGCTGGCGGGAACTGAGGGATCCGATGTCATACCAGTCATTTGGTCACGTCCGTCGGCAATTCAATGCCCTTGCATGGACCTCATTGAGGCCTGAGTCGGGTTAACTTGCAACCTCACCACATATTGAGGACGAGGCGGGCCTCGTCGGACATACGCTCCGGGGTCCAGGCCGGATCCCAGACAATACTCACGCTGACCGGTCCCACGCCGGCGACACTGGCGACGGCGTTCTCAACCATGGTCGGCAGCTCGGCCGCAGCCGGGCAATTCGGCGTAGTCAGGGTCATTTCCACGTCCACGGCGCGGTCGTCCTTGATGTCGACCTTGTAGATCAGGCCGAGTTCATAGATATCCGCCGGGATTTCCGGGTCATAGACCGTCTTCAGCGCGGCAACGATGTCGCTGCCCAGCCGTTCGGTCTCCTCCGGCGGCAACGCCGATTGGGTCTGAACCTTATTGGGAGCCGCGACAGGGGCCGCCGTCGCAGCCTCTTGCTGAGCTTCACTCATGAGAACATGTCCTGTGCCTTGATCAGGGCCTGCACGAGGGCATCCACCTCGTCGCGGGTATTATACATCGCAAACGACGCCCGGCAGGTGGCCGTCACCTGGAACCGCTCCAAAAGCGGCATCACGCAATGGGTGCCGGCGCGCACGGCGACACCGGAACGATCGATGATGGTCGCGATATCATGGGGATGCGCGCCCTGCATTTCAAATGAAACGACGCTGCCTTTGTCACGCGCCGTGCCGATGATCCGCAGCGAGTTGATCTCGCGCAACCGCTCGTGAGCATACAGCGTCAGATCGTGCTCATGGGCGGCAATCCGCTCCTTGCCGATCGAATTGACATAGTCGATGGCCGCGCCAAGGCCGATCGCCTCGACGATCGCCGGTGTCCCGGATTCGAATTTGTGCGGCGGGTCGCCATACGTGATCCAGTCCCGGGTGACCTCGCGGATCATCTCGCCGCCGCCGGTATACGGCCGCATCGCCACCAGGTGATCGTACTTGGCGTAGAGCACGCCGATCCCGCTCGGACCGTACAGCTTGTGACCGGTGAAGACGTAGAAGTCGCAGTCCAGATCCTGCACGTCGATCGCCATGTGCACGGCGGCCTGGCTGCCATCGATCAGCACCGGGATGCCGCGGGCATGAGCCAGCTTCACCACATCCTTCACCGGCACGATGGTGCCCAGCATGTTGGACATCTGGGTGATGGCGACAAGTTTGGTTTTCGGCGTCAGTAGCTTCTCGAACTCGTCGAGCAGGAAGTTGCCCTCGTCGTCCACCGGCGCCCACTTGATCACCGCGCCCTGTCTCTCGCGCAGGAAATGCCAGGGAACGATGTTGGAGTGGTGCTCCATGATCGAGATCACGATCTCGTCGCCGGCGCCGATGTTCGGCGCGCCCCAGGACGACGCCACGAGGTTGATCGCCTCGGTGGCATTGCGGGCAAAGATGATCTCTTCGTTGCGTTTGGCGTTGAGGAATTTCGCCACCCGCTCGCGGCCGCCCTCGTAGCCTTCGGTGGCGGCATTGGCGAGATAATGCAGGCCGCGATGCACGTTGGCGTATTCGGACTTGTAGGCCTGGGTCATGCGGTCGAGCACCGCATTCGGCTTTTGCGCCGACGCTGCGTTGTCGAGATAGACCAGCGGCTTGCCGTAAACCTTCATGGCGAGTGCAGGGAAATCTTCCCGCACCCGGTTGACGTCGTATGATCCGTTGGCAATTGCTGGATGCATGATTCAGTCCCGCGCGATCAGCCACCGCTGGGCGCTGGCAACGGCGAAATCGCGCAGATCGTCATCGACGATCGACTCGATCGCTTCGCCGACAAAGGCTTCGATCAGCAATGCCTGGGCTTCCTGTTCGGGCAACCCACGAGCCCGCAGATAGAACAGCAGGCTTTCGTCCAGCGCGCCGGTCGTAGCGCCATGACCGCAGGTGACGTCGTCGGCGAAGATTTCCAGCTCCGGCTTGTTGTCCATCTCGGCTTCGTCGGACAACAGCAGCGCGCGGGTCATCATCTTGCCATCGGTCTTCTGCGCATGGGGACGCACGATGATGCGCCCCTGAAACACCGAATGAGCGCGATCGTTGAGCACCGAGCGGAACACTTCACGGCTGCTGCAATGCGGCACCGCGTGATCGACCAGCAGCGTGGTATCGCCGTGGCGGCGGCCGCCCAGCAGATTGACCCCGTTGGTGGCGAGTTCGCTGCCCTCGCCGGCGAACTTGATGAAACCCTGGTAACGGCTGACGCTGCCGCCGCGGGTCAGGTTGAAGGTGTTAAGCTTCGCTTTCGCGCCAAGCGTGAAGATGCCGGTGGTGATGTTGGCGGCATCGTGCGCGTCCTCCATCAGGCGGATATGCTGAAGCTCGGCCTCGTCACCGATGGTGACGATCACGGCATCATGCGCCTGATAGGCTTTTGCCCCTTCGGCCGCGACAAAGCTCTCGATGAACGTGACGCGCGCGCCCTTCCCGACAACCAGCCGCGAACGGGTAAACGCCGCAGCCCCGGAACGGGTTGCGACATGCACGACATGAATCGGCTTGGCCGGCGTGGCTCCATCTTCGATGTCGATCACGACACCGTCGGTGACCATCGCCGCATTGAGCGAGATCATCGCGTCGACAGGTACGTCGGTCTTCAGCAGCTCACCGCGTCCCTTGGCACCTTCCAGCGCCTCGCGCAGAGCCTGGACACTGACGCCGGCCTGCGGCGCGCTCACGTCCGACAGCTGCGGCGCGAACACGCCATCGACCAGCACGAGCTTCTGGCTGCCGTTGATCCCGAGCGCCTTGACGGCGACCGCGGCGCGCGCGAACGCGGCCTGATCGGGCGCGTCGGCCAGCGATGCGACCTCACGCAGCAGCACGCGCAGGTCGGTGTATTTCCATTCTTCGATGCGACGATGCGGCAGTCCCCGTTGCACGAAGTCTTCGAACGCCTGCTGTCGCGTTTCCGCGACGGCACCCGTTCCCGGCAAGCGGCCACGCGCAGCGACGAAAATCTCGCCGAGCGCCCGTTCGCTGTTCGATTTCACCAATGCGACGTTCATGCTTGTCTCACCTACGCGGCCACGTCTTCGAACTGTGCGTAACCCGACGCCTCCAGTTCGAGCGCCAGTTCCTTGCCGCCGCTCTTCACCACCCGGCCCTTCGACATGACGTGCACGAAATCCGGAATGATGTAGTTCAACAGCCGCTGGTAGTGGGTGATCACGACCATCGCGCGATCTTTCGAGCGCAGCGCATTGACGCCGTCGGCGGCGACGCGCAGCGCGTCGATGTCGAGGCCGGAATCCATCTCGTCGAGGATGCACAGGCTCGGCTCGAACAGCGCCATCTGCAGCACTTCGTTGCGCTTTTTCTCGCCGCCGGAGAACCCGACATTGACGCCACGGCGCAGCATGTCCTGCGGAATGTTGAGACGAGCAGCGACCTCGCGCACCTTCTTCAGGAAGTCAGGCGTCGAATATTCGCTCTCGCCGCGAGCCTTGCGCTGCGCGTTCAGCGCAGTGCGCAGGAAGGTCATGGTGGCGACGCCGGGGATTTCGACCGGATACTGGAACGCCAGGAACACGCCCTTGGCGGCGCGCACGTCCGGCGCCATCTCCAGCACGTCTTCGCCGTTGAACAGGATCTCGCCACCGGTGACTTCGTAACCCGGCTTGCCGGCGATCACATGGCTCAGCGTCGACTTGCCGGAGCCGTTCGGCCCCATGATGGCGTGCACTTCGCCCTTGTTCACGGTCAGCGACAACCCATGGAGGATCTCGCGTTCCTCGACACGGACTTGCAGATTCTTGACTTCGAGCAGTGCGCTCATCCCACACTTCCTTCCAGCGAGATCGAGATCAGCTTTTGTGCCTCGACCGCAAATTCCATTGGCAATTGCTGCAGCACGTCCTTGACGAAGCCGTTGACGACCAGCGCCACGGCTTCTTCCTGCGACAGGCCGCGCTGCACGCAATAGAACAGCATGTCTTCGGAGATCTTCGACGTCGTCGCTTCGTGCTCGAACAGCGCCGACGAATTCTTGGCTTCGATGTAGGGCACGGTGTGCGCGCCGCACTTGTCGCCGATCAGAAGCGAATCGCATGCGGTGAAGTTGCGCGCGCCGGTCGCCTTGCGGTGCGCAGTGACGAGGCCGCGATAGGTGTTCTGCGACTTGCCTGCCGCGATACCCTTCGAGATGATGCGGCTGGTGGTGTTCTTGCCCAGATGCAGCATCTTGGTGCCGGAATCGACCTGCTGGTAACCGTTCGAAATCGCAATCGAGTAGAACTCGCCGCGCGAATTGTCGCCACGCAGGATGCAGCTCGGATACTTCCAGGTGATCGCGGAGCCGGTCTCGACCTGGGTCCAGGAGATCTTGGAGTTCTTGCCGCGGCAGTCGCCACGCTTGGTGACGAAGTTGTAGATGCCGCCCTTGCCCTCGGCATTGCCGGGGTACCAGTTCTGCACCGTCGAATATTTAATCTCGGCGTCGTCGAGGGTGACGAGTTCGACCACGGCGGCGTGCAGCTGGTTCTCGTCGCGCTGCGGCGCGGTGCAGCCTTCGAGATAGCTGACGTAGGCGCCCTTATCGGCAATGATGAGCGTGCGCTCGAACTGGCCGGTGTTGCGCTCATTGATGCGGAAGTAGGTCGACAGCTCCATCGGGCAGCGCACGCCCGGCGGCACATAGACGAACGAGCCATCAGAGAACACTGCTGAATTCAGCGTTGCGAAGTAATTGTCCGATGTCGGCACCACTGTGCCCAGATACTTCCGCACCAGGTCGGGGTACTCGCGGATCGCTTCCGAGATCGGCATGAAGATCACGCCGGCCTTCATCAGCTCGTCCTTGAAGGTGGTCGCGACCGAAACCGAATCGAACACGGCGTCGACAGCGACGCGGCGCTCGCCCTCGGGGCGCACCACGCCGGCCAGCATCTCCTGCTCGCGCAGCGGAATGCCGAGTTTCTCGTAGGTCTTCAGGATCTCCGGATCGACCTCGTCCAGCGACGCCAGCGCGTTGCGCTTCGGCGCGGAGTAGTAATACAGATCCTGATAATCGATCTTGGGGTAATCCACGCGCGCCCAGGTGGGCTCCTGCATGGTCAGCCAGCGGCGATAGGCTTCGAGCCGCCACTCCAGCATCCAGGCGGGTTCGTCCTTCTTCGCCGAAATGAAACGGACGGTGTCTTCCGAAAGCCCCTTCGGGGCCTTCTCGGATTCGATGAGGGTCTCGAACCCATAACGATATTGGTCGACGTCGATCTGGCGAACCCGATCGACCGTCTCTTGTACGGCCGGCATCTGTATCCTCCGCTCGCGGTTTCAAGGACCGCGGTGGAACTCTTCAAGGGGTTTATGTAGGGGCTTTCGTTCTGGAAATCACCCCTTTTTTAGAACCGTTCAAGCCCCGGTTCTTAGATAGGTTCTACGTAATACGGCTGACACTTTTCTCCAAGCCTCCAGGACACGATCGACCTCGGATTCTGTCGTATTCCAGCCCGTGCTTAATCGAATAGCTCCCTGGGCCATGTCGGCCGGCACGCCCATGGCGGCCAAAACATGAGACGGCGTCACTTTTCCTGAGGAACAGGCCGAGCCCGACGATACCGCGATGCCCTCCAGATCGAAGGCGATCACGGCGGTTTCTGCCTTCAGCCCGGGAGCCGAGAACAATGTGGTATTGGGCAACCGTCGAACTCCCTCTCCGAAAATGACCGCACCTCCGTGGGCCCTCAGACCCGTTTCGAGCCGCGCCTGGAGCCGCTCCATGTTGGCGGCCTCGTCGCGCTCGGCCGCCATGGCCGCGTTCACGGCCGCGCCAAAGCCCGCAATGCCGGGAACGTTCTCGGTGCCGCCGCGGCGGTTCTGCTCCTGACCGCCGCCCTTGATCAGGGGACCGGGGAGCACGATGCCATCGCGGACGACCAGCGCGCCCACGCCTTTCGGGCCGCCGACTTTGTGGGACGACAGCGCCAAAAGGTCGGCATTCAGCCGGTTGATGTGACAGTCGATTCGCCCCAGCGCCTGGATCGCGTCGACATGCAGCAGCCCACCTGCCGCATGCACGATGTCGGCGATCTCGGCGATCGGCTGAATGGCCCCGGTCTCGTTGTTAGCCAGCATGACCGAGACCAGCGCCGGCGGCCCGCTCGCAAGCAATCGCCTGAGATCGTCCAGATCGACCACTCCGTCCACCGTCACCGCCAGTCGTGCGATGCGATCGGCAGGGAATCGCCCCCCGGCCAGAACCGAGGCATGCTCGATGGCCGACACGATCAGCCGCTCGACCGCCGCGCCGCGGGCATCGCGAAGCCCGGGTGCCAGCGCAAGCCCATTGGCCTCGGTACCGCCGGAGGTGAAGACCACATTGCGCGGGTCGGCTCCGAGCGCAGCGGCGACCGACGCCCTTGCCTCCTCGACCAGCTTTCGCGCCAGCCGCCCTTCCGTGTGGACCGATGAGGGATTGCCGGCAATATCCCAGGCAGCCGCCATCGCGGCCCTGGCTTCTGGCCGCAGCGGCGTGGTGGCATTCCAGTCGAGATAGACCCGTGTTCGCTGCATTCTCTTGAGTGTCCGGCCGTGGCTGTCGCGCGCTCTGGCATATGGCGATTTGCCGGTTCCGCAAAACCCAAAAGCGGCCTTGCAGCGTGCAATATGCTTGCTTTTTGCCCCTTGCCCTATGTTAGAACGCGGCCTCTGTTCATCCGGCGTCGTGCGCTGAGAGCCCTGACATCGGCTCGATTGCGTGGCTCCAGTCCGCGGATCGCCCGCCGAGACGGTTTTAAGGAACCTGAATGCCCGAAGTTATTTTCACCGGTCCGGCTGGCCGGCTTGAAGGCCGCTACCATCCCGCCAAACAAAAGAACGCGCCGATTGCGATGGTGCTGCACCCGCATCCGCAGTTCCACGGCACCATGAACCACCAGATTGTCTATCAGGTCTATTATTCGTTCGTCGCGCGCGGCTTTTCCGTGCTGCGTTTCAATTTCCGCGGCGTCGGCCGCAGCCAGGGATCGTTCGATCACGGCACGGGTGAGCTGTCGGATGCCGCCGCCGCACTCGACTGGGCCCAGACCATCAATCCGGAAGCACGCGCCTGCTGGGTTGCCGGATTCTCATTCGGCGCCTGGATCGGCATGCAACTCCTGATGCGCCGCCCGGAAGTCGAGGGCTTCATCTCGATCGCGCCGCCGGCGAATCTTTATGATTTCTCGTTCCTCGCACCCTGCCCGTCGTCGGGCCTGATCGTCCATGGCGACAAGGACATCGTGGTCCCGCAAAAGGACGTCAACACGCTGGTCGAGAAGCTGAAGACGCAGAAGGGCATCGTGATCGACCATCAGGTCATCCCGGGCGCCAACCATTTCTTTGACGGCAAGCTCGAGCCGCTGATGGAGTCGGTCACGTCCTATCTGGACATGCGCCTCGCCAACGTTCGCTGACCGCACGCGCTGGTCTGTTTTTGCAAGGCCCGGGCTCATCGCCCGGGCCTTGTTTTTTTGGCTTTGTTTTTTGACGCCCTGTTTGTTCAAGACTTGCTGTTGTCAGGCTGCGGCACGGCCTTCGAGCTGCAGCAGATAGGCGCTGTGCTTTTTCAAGAAGTCACGCAGCAGCGCCGGATAGGTCTCGCTGACAGCGGTGCGCACCGATGGACGCTCCGAAAGACTCGCGCGCCAGCGGTTCAGCTTCGGCTTGCCGGCAAAGATGCCGAAATCGCCGATCTGGTCGATCAGGTCGAAATAACGAAACGCCGGCGCAAACACCGCGTCGACCAGCGAGAACGTCGCACCGTCGAACCACGGCGTCGCAACCAGCCGGGTTTCCAGCCTCGCAAACTTCTGCTCGACCGCCGTGACCTTGGCGCGAAACGTTGCCTCGTCCTTGGCGGTCTCGAGACCCCAGATATCGCCAAGCACCGCGGAGTTGAATTCGATCCACGCCCGATGTTCGGCCCGCGTCAGCGGATCGGTCGGGTGCAGCGGATTGGGCTGGGTTTCCTCGAGATATTCGAGAATGACGGCGGATTCGAAAATCGCCTTGTCGCCGACCTGCAGGACCGGCGTCTTGCCGAGCGGCGAAATGGCCAGAAACCAGTCCGGCTTGTTGTCGAGATCGATGTCGATGCGCTCGAACGCGACGCCTTTTTCCGTCAGTGCGATCACCGCGCGCTGCACATAGGGACACAGTTTGTGGCTGATCAGCTTCAGTTTCCCGGGCATGAATACCCTCCCTTGGCCAGTTAAATGCAACTGCATGTATCAAGATGCAAATGCATGAAAAAGTCAATGAGGGGGTTTCTCAATGAGGGGGTTTCAATGTAAGAAACCCGCTGGTTTCGGATCAAGCAGCCGTGATCGGGATCAGGGACGAGCGATGACGCCGCCGGTCATCGGCATCGCTACGCCGGTGGTCGCGGGGTAGCTCAGCGGCAGCCCCTGCAGGCTGCGCGCCGCCAGGAATGCGAACGCCTGCGCCTCGATGGCGTCGCCCGCCCAGCCCAGCGAATCGGCGACTTCGACCCGCGCCGGATCGAGCCGCTGCCGCAGCATCCGCAACATCATCAGGTTACGGGCGCCGCCGCCGGCGATGATCCAGCTGCCCGGCGATTTCGGCAGTTGCGGAATGATGCTGACGATCGCTTCGACCGTGAACGCGGTCAGCGTCGCGGCACCGTCGGCGGCCGACATCATGTTCGGCAGTACCAGCGACGCGAACTGGTTGCGGTCCAGCGACTTGGGCGGACGCTGGCCGAAAAACGGATGCTGCAGGGCGCGCGCGACCCAGCCCTCATCGATCGTGCCCTGCACGGCCAGCCGGCCGTCCTGGTCGAACGGCTGGCCGGTGGTGCGAAACATGTAGTCGTCAAGCAGTGCATTGCCCGGCCCGGTGTCGCAGGCGATCAGGGCATCGAAGCCGTCGATATAGGTGATGTTGGAGACACCGCCGATATTGACCACCACGATCGGCCCCTCGCGGCCCAGCGCCGTCGCCAGCGCCCGATGATAGACCGGGACGAGCGGCGCCCCCTGCCCACCGGCGGCGACGTCGGCGGCACGGAAGTCGTGCATGACCGGAATATGAATGGCCTTGGCCAGCGCCAGGCCGTCGCCGATCTGGACCGTCATGCGTTGCTCGGGGCGATGCAGCACGGTCTGACCATGAAAGCCGACGATATCGATTTGTTCTCGCGCGATATGATGCTGCGCGGTGAAGGCAGCCACCGCCTCCGCATGCGCCACCGTGACGGCACGCTCCGCCTCGCTGAGAACGCCTGGCCGCGCCTCCCGGTTGGGCAGATTAACGGCATCGACCAGGGCATGGCGCAACAGTGATCGCTCCTGCGCGCTGTAGGGACGATAACCGGAGGGTCCGAACGACGTCACCTGCTTGCCGTCGGTCTCGATCAGCGCAACGTCCACCCCGTCAAGCGAGGTGCCGCTCATTAATCCGATCGCGGTCATGACCATGGCAGCAACGGCCTCTGGAGGGGTGCCGGGAACCGGCAGCAATGCCGCTGTGCCGGCCGACGGGAGCCCAACCTTGTGTCGAACATCCAGTTCTTATAATGCCACAGGGCGCGTCCCCGCGGCAGAGCCCTCGAGCGAACCTCGTTCGAAGCGGTTACCATTTAATCAAGCAGACCACACACACATGACCGCCTTTAAATCCGATTTCCTGAACGTGCTGCAAAGCCGTGGGTTTATCCACCAGGTCTCCGAGCCGGAGGCGCTGGACGCGCTGGCCCAGAAGGGGCCGATTACTGGCTATATCGGGTTTGATTGTACCGCCCCCTCGCTGCATGTCGGCTCGCTGCTGCCGATCATGATGCTGCACTGGATGCAGCAGACCGGACACAAGCCGATCGCGCTGATGGGCGGAGGCACCACCCGCGTCGGCGACCCCTCGGGCAAGGACGAATCCCGCAAGATCCTGACCGATTCCGACATCGCGGAGAACCTCGCCGGCATCCGCACCGTGTTCGACAAATTTCTCGCCTTCGGCGACGGCAAGACCGACGCCATCATGGTCAACAACAACGACTGGCTGGCGCCACTCAACTACATCGATTTTCTGCGCGACGTCGGCAAGCATTTCTCGGTCAACCGGATGCTGGCCTTCGACAGCGTCAAGCTGCGGCTGGAGCGGCAGCACGAGCTGTCGTTCCTCGAATTCAACTACATGATCCTGCAGGCCTACGATTTCGTCGAACTGCACAAGCGCACCGGCTGCGTGCTGCAGATGGGCGGCTCGGATCAGTGGGGCAACATCGTCAACGGCATCGATCTGGGCCGGCGCATGGCGAATGCGCAGCTGTTCGCTTTGACCTCGCCCCTGCTCACCACCTCGACCGGCGCCAAGATGGGCAAGACCGCGGCGGGCGCCATTTGGCTCAACGCCGATAAGCTCAGCGCTTACGATTACTGGCAGTTCTGGCGCAATACCGAGGACGACGACGTCGAGCGCTTCCTGAAACTGTTCACCGTGATGCCGCTCGACGAAGTCGCGCGGCTGAGCAAGCTGCAGGGCCAGGAAATCAACGAAGCCAAGAAGATCCTGGCGACGGAAGCGACCGCTCTCGTGCACGGCCGCGACGCTGCTGTTGCCGCCTCCGAGACGGCACGCCGCACCTTCGAGGAAGGCGCGATTGCCGAAAGCCTGCCGACCCTCACCATTCCCCGCGCCGAGCTGGACGGCGGGATCGGCGTGCTGACGCTGTTCGTCAAGGCGGAGCTCGTGGCATCGAACGGCGAAGCGCGGCGGCAGATCAAGGGCGGCGGCATCCGCGTCAATGATGCACCGGTGAGCGACGAGAAGCTGAGCATCAACGCCTCGCACCTCACCCCGGAAGGCGTGATCAAGCTGTCGCTGGGACGCAAGAAGCACGTGCTGCTGCGGCCGGTTTGACCGGCCGACATCGATATCCCTGCGGATCAGTTATTGTTCGGTGACGGAGCCGTGAAGCTGTCGCTCTGATTATTCTGCTTGCCCGTTCCGAACTCGAAAACCTTGCGGACGATGCCTGGCGCGATGGCCGAGACTGGATTCACCCGCAGCACCGGCGCGCTGGGTGACCCGACCACCTCGTAGGTGATGCCAAACAGACCTTCATTGCTGCCGCCAAGCAATAGCCCGAACACAGGGATCTGGCCGAACATATTGTTCAGCCCATACACCGGCACGAAAGTGCCGCTCATCCGCACCTGGTTGGCGGGATAGTTGATGCTGCCCTCGATGGTGCCGCCGACCGTCGGCCCGCGCAACATGCCTTCGCGAACCGACAGCTGCCCGCTTTGCCGGGTGAATTCCGCGCGCAGGTGGGAGAACCCGACGCCACTTGATGTGCCAGCCGGCCCGTTGGCGACAGTCCGATCCAGTGACGCCTCACCCTTGACCGAGAAGTCATAGACGTTCAGCAGGCCTTCCTGGGCGGAAGCATCGGACGCCGGCGGATCCATCGCCAGCAACATCTTGCCGCCAATTACCTTGGAATAGGAATCGGTGAAGCGCAGCAGCGCGCCGGCGTCGTTGGTTTCGACGTTCAGCAACTCGCGGCCCTGATTCTTGCGGCGCATGTCGCCGATCAGCGGCGTATCACGGCCGAGCTTGCCACTCAGTTGGAATGTCTTCACCACGCCCGCGCGGCGCGACAGCTTGACATCGACGCTGCGGACGGCTTCGCCGTTGTAGCCGGCCACCGCCCCCATCTTCAGATCGAGATCCAGGTCGAGCGCTTTCTGCTTGCTCTTGGTGTCGGCGTCCTTGCCGGAGACGGCAGACTTGATGAAACCGCGCGCGTCGAACACATCGCCGCGCATGGTCACTTTCAACGCGCCGTCGGCTCCCCGCTCCGCCTTCAGCGAGGCCTTGTCGCCCTCCGAGGGCGCAAACGTCGGGAACGCCGCGTTCATGACGTCGCCATTCTGGTCGATTTCGAGCGCGCCCTTGATCTGCACGCCGCCGCCGTCAATGACGATATCTTCCAACCGGGTCGATTGCGGCTTCTGCACCACATTGAAAACGACCCGACCCGCCTTGCCGGCGACCTTGACCCAGCCCGGAAGGATATTGTCGATCTTTGCCGCGGTGAGATCGGCCTCGATGCCAAGCCGATTTTCACGATCAGGCGCGCCGATCTTGCCGGTCATTTTCACCGGAATGGCGCCGGAGACCGCGGGCCCGAGATCGACCCCCAGCTTGGCGCGGCTCGCGTCGTCGAGGGTCGCCTGCAAGCGCACATCGGCATCGCCATCGTTCAGCTTGCGGTACTCGAGGCTGGCGGGCTGGCCGCCGATTTTGACGTCGCCCTTAACCTGATAGCCTTGGTTGTTGGCCACCACCTTCAGCGCGTTGCCCTCGAGCTTCTGGTTCATCACCATCTTTTCGGCCGAGAAGCCGTTGAGATCGACGTTGACGGTGTAGGTCGTATCCGCCTTGCTGAGCGCTCGCTTGATCGGCAGACCCAGCATCACCTGCGCGGAAACATTGCCCTTGCTGTTGTTGGGGTCGATCGGTGTCGAGCCGCTGAATTCGCTGAGGCGATCGGAGGCGAGAATCTCCGCTGCCGCCGGAACCGTTCCATCGATGCGGAAGCGGACCCGCGCCGGCGGCGGCTTCGGCACGAAGTCGGGAATCTCGAACACCAGGTCGGACACGGTGAGCTTGCGGCCCGCCGGAGTGTCGACCGCCGCCTGTCCGATGTTGATGGTCGCAGTACGGCCTGTCACCCGCGCCCGCAGATCGGCGTCGCGCAATCCCGGCAACTCATCGACCGGATGCATCGTCACGTTACTGCCGACGAAGGTAATCGCCAGGCCATCGTCGGGAATCGGCGGCCCGCTGCGTGACAGCGTGTGCACAGGCGCATTGACGCCGATTTCCATGCGTTGCAGCGTTCCCTTGTCGACCCGTTCGATGATCCATTCCCGGACCTCAGGCACAATCACGATGGGCCAGATACGCTTAAGGGCGGACACCGGCATCGGCGTGCCGGCCAGTCCCAGCGTCAGGCGCGGCTCGGATGTCGAATAGTCCACGCTTCCTGAGCCGGCGATGCTGATCTCGCCATTGCTGAAATCCATTTGCGTCAGCAGCACGCGGCGATTGTCGGTGTCGAAACGAACGCGAACCGCGATACGGTTGAAGATCAGCGGCTCGTCGCCTTTTGCTCCACCGAACAGGATGGTGCCACCGCTCAAGCCGAGCTGCCAGTTCGGCACGCTGTCGTTCGGTGGCTCCAGATGGGCGAGCAGCGTGATGCGATTGGTGCCCGACACGATCTGGAACGGCGCGACCATGACGCGCCGCCCGGCATCCCATTCGATGTTGACGTCCGCCTGGTCGATATCCATCGGATAATCAGGCGTGTCGAAATCGATGATGCGTCCCGCGCCGATCGTCACCTTGCCGTTGAGATAGGTCGGCAGGCCGTCGCGACCAATTTCTCCGCGGATCCGCCCGCTCAGAGGCATATCCGCAGAGTAGTGCAATTCCTTCATCCGCAATGCGAGCAGGATGTTCTTCGACGGCACCTTGTCGGCCTGCAGATCGATCGAACGCACCCCGTTGGATGGCGCGCCGACGGTGGCCCGCAGATACCAGGCGTTCTTGCCATCTTCCCCGAGACTGACCGCAACGCCGCCGCCGCTTGGACGGCGCAGGCTCAGACTGATGTTCTCGAATGTGAGGCGATTACCAGTACGCTGGTCGTCGACGATCAGGTTGCCGTTCTTGAGGCCGACCTCGTCGAGATTCTCGCCGTCGAGGCCGCTCTTGCCCAGGCCGTCGAGCCAGTCGAGCCCTGCCAGCACGCCTGCCAGCCCACCGGTCGTCGGGCTCAGTGGCGCAACTGGAGAAGCGGGAGCGACAACGGATTTGCCGGCCGGAGCCGCTCCCGTTGGCAGCGGCGTAGGAGCCTGCAGCGGCACGACCTGTGTTGGCGCGGAGGCCGGCACCGCGCGCGCGGTGGCCAGCGGCCGGGCGTTGTCTCCTGTCGACACGATGACCCGGCCGTCCGGGGTGATGCGGACCGACAACTCGGCGCCGACAAGATTGAGGCTCTCGGCGCGCAGACGCCCGAGCAGCAACGCCATGGTCGAGATTCGGACTTCCGCTTTCGGTGCACTCGCAACCACCGCTTTCGCGCGATCACGAACGACAATATCGCGGATCCGTACCGCGATGCGGACTCGCCCGGCCCGCTCGATCTGCGTGCCACCGACTTCGACCGTGTGATCCCTTCCGAGATTGTCCTCGATCGCCTTCACCAGCCATGGCGTCATCACATCGAGGTTGATCGGCCCGGTGCCAAGCCGCCACCAGAGAATCCCGAAGCTGCTGGCACACACCACCAGCAGCACGGCGGCTATTGTCGCCAGCAGTCTGACCCAGCGCGCACCGAGAAGGTTGCGCCGCAGACCGCGCAGCCAGTCACCACAATGGTCCAACACCGATCCCGACGGGCTCGCCAGCAGCCGACGCGCACGCGCGCCGGCCGCTTCATCGTCATGAAGCTGCCAGCCAGCGTCGTCCCACTCGGACAACTGATCGTCGGCACGCGAATTCCGCGCCTGTTTGGGCTCAGTTCTTACCATTGCCTCTTGGTTTAGGGTCTCTCGATAATGGCGCTGTCGTTGAGGATGGTTGCCGGCCAAAGCGCGAGCGTCGACGTCTAACGATCGCTCGTTTGCCGGCATCGCTGCCCATTCCCCGGTTCAAATGTACTCTTGTACTCTTTCGCTCGGCTGCTCTGATCCGGAAACGCTGGGGTTCGAGAATCCCTTGCCACCCTACGCTCCACTGGTCAGATTTGCACCGCGCCAACAAACAGATTACCGCACCCCGGCCGCGGGAATCCCTGCCCCGTTAGAGACCCGCCGAAAGCGACGAAAGGAAGGCGTATGTCCAAGAAAACGCGCAAGAAATCTCCCTCGAAGCCTTCCGGGAAGCCCCTCGAGGCCGCGGCCAAAACTGCCGCCCGCGCAAGTTTGAAGACATCTAAAACTGTTTCGGTGAAGAAATCTTCATCAAAGGCCCCTGCACCGGCAAAAACACCCTTGGCGCCCATTCTGAGCGAAGGACAGACGGCGCCGGCGTTCGACCTGCCACGCGACGGCGGGCAGCGCGCTTCGCTGCGCGACTATGCTGGCCGAAAGCTGGTGCTGTTTTTCTACCCCCGCGCCGACACCCCGGGCTGCACCAAGGAGGCCATCGACTTCAGCCGACTCGCCAAGGAGTTCGCTGCCGCCGGGGCCGATGTCGTCGGCGCCTCAGCGGACTCCTCCAAAAAGCAAGAGTCGTTTAGAAACAAACATAAACTGCAAACTCCTCTTATTTCAGATGAGCAACAGGAGATGTTGAAAGCGTATGGAGTCTGGGGCGAAAAATCGATGTATGGCAGGAAGTTCCTCGGAATTATTCGCACAACAATTCTGATTGCCCCAAACGGCAAGATCGCGCGCATATGGCGCAATGTGAAGGTCGAAGGACACGCCGAAGAGGTGCTTGCCGCGGTCCGATCGCTCTAATTCAACCAAAACCGTTTTCCAAAAATTAACCATGAGGAGGTCAAATCAGGCTCGGAGTAGAGCTCGCCGCCCCTGTGTATCCGCGGCGAGTTGCGGGAGTGCTGATGTCGTACCGAGCGAACCACCAGGCAGATCATTCACACTATCAGCCGCATGATCATGCGCGGCCGCATGCTCGCCGCCCTGCTCCGCTCCTGACTCCCGCGCCAAGTCCGGCGGCCCAGAGCAGCTACACCATCGCCCATGCCGGCAAGCAGGTCCGTTTCGGGCCGGTGGTGTTCTGGATCGTGGTCGGAACCGTCGTCATCATGGGGGCGTGGTCGGCTGCGACGGCGACCTATTTTGCGTTCCGGGACGATGTCCTCACCCGCCTGCTCGCCCGGCAGGCATCCATGCAATATGCCTACGAAGACCGCATCGCAGAACTGCGCGCCCGGCTCGACCGCACCACCAGCCGCCAATTGCTCGACCAGGAGCAATTCGACCAGAAGCTCGACCAGATCGTCCGCCGACAGACCGCACTGGAATCGCGCGCATCGGCGCTGACCGCGATGCCGGATGTCGGAGTGACGGGCTCGATCAAACCCGCACCGCGCAGCAGCCTGTCGAGCGATTCCGGCAGTTCCGCAATTCCGAAGCCGTCGCCGATCAATGACACCGTGATTTTTGTCGCGCCGCCGGACCGGGAAGCCCGGCTGGAGTCGCGTACACCCGCGCCGACGACCAACCAGCCAACCCAATTCGCCAAGATCCAGGGTCTCGACACCACCCTGGTGCGACTGCAGACATCGCTCGATCAGGTCGAGACCCGCCAGATCGCCACCCTGAATGCGGTCGAAGAGCAATACGAATCGCGCATCCGACGCATGCGTGGCGTCTTCACTGATCTCGGCCTCGATCTCAACCAGATGCAGGGCGCGGCACCGCCGCCGCCCCGTGGCGGCGTCGGCGGGCCGTTTGTGCCGGTCAAACCGCCAAAGGACGCCGAGACCTTCGAGCGCCAGATCTACCGGATCAACGTGACACGGACGCAGATCGACAGGTTGAACCGGACCTTGTCGCTAGTCCCCTACCGCAAGCCGGTGCTGGGCGAGGTCGAATTCTCATCCGGTTTTGGTGTTCGCACCGATCCGTTTCTGGGGCGTCCTGCGATGCACACCGGCCTCGACTTCCGGGCCTCGATGGGTGATCCGGTCCGCGCGACCGCCAACGGCAGGGTCGACAACGCCGGCTGGAGCGGCGGCTACGGGCGGATGATCGAAATCGACCACGGCAATGGCCTCTCCACACGCTACGGGCATCTGTCGGACATCAAGGTCAAGGTCGGCGACATCATCAAGATCGGCCAGATCATCGGCGCCGTGGGATCGACCGGACGCTCGACCGGCCCGCATCTGCACTATGAGACCCGGATCGAGGGCGAAGCGGTCGATCCGCAGAAATTCCTGCGCGCGGGCGTCCGGCTCAGCTCGAACTGACCGCGGTTCCAGCATTCGTCCGATCCTTGTCGGCCATCCCGAAACGTGTTTTCTGCGGCCCCGAACGAATGGTCCGCAATCCGGTTTCCTGGAGTTGAGTTCTGGCTGAGACGCGCATCGGTCCCCGGTATCCCCGTTTGGGCAGCGTGGGGTTTTCAACGGCTCGCTGGCTTAGCGCGCGGCTGTTGAAAGCGTTGGGCTTTCACAGCCTGGACAGCACGTTCGCGCAGCAGCGGATCGCCCATGTTCGCGAACGATTGGCGCGAGGCGAGACCATTTATCTCGCCGGCATCGGCCCGTCGGGCACACACAATTCCGGCGTGGCGCTAATTGAGGTGACCAAAGCCGGCGGCCCGCGCCTCATCGTCAATAACGAAGAGGAGCGCTTTTCCGGCCACAAGCATTCCACCGAGTATCCAAGACTGTCCATCGACGCCATGGTGGCGACGCTGCACGGTTTGGGCCGCGACGTCGACGATATCGCAGCCTGGCTGACCACCTGGGATTATCCGGCGCTGATCGGCATGGGAATCCGCTCGGTGCTGGAAGAAGCCCCGCGCAGTTTCAAACTGCTGCATCCGGCCAATACGGTTGCGATGGATCCGCGCCAGATCGAGACCATGACGCGGACGCCCAAAATTGTTGGGCGGCAGCTCGGGCGCGACAGCCGTGTGCCGCTGATCCTGATGTCGCACCACGACAACCACGCCTGGTATTCATTCGCCGTCTCGCCGTTCAACGATACCAACGAGCCGGTCGCGATCGCGGTACTCGACGGCACCGGCGATCGTGGATCGATTTCGCTGTACGTGACGCTGGCCGGTGAGATGCGCCAGCTCTACTCCAATGACAGCCTGTTCGACTCGCTCGGCGCATTCTACAGCGTGATCTCCTCGACCCAGGGGGGCTGGACCTGGCTCTCCTGCGAAGGCCGCTACATGGGCGCCGCCGCCTGGGGCGACACCAACCGTGACAGCAACCGCTACTACAAGCGGCTGCGCGAGGTGCTTCATTTCGGCACCAATGGCGAAATCAAGCTCAATCGCGCGCTCGCCCACTGGCACAGCGATCCCTTTGTCGAGCCCTACTCGCCGGCCCTGATCGATCTGCTCGGACCTCCACTGAAGCCGAACGAGCTGTGGAATCCCGACGCCATGTTGCGCGTCGAGGACATCCATCACCGTCCCGACACCCAGTACCGTCTCGACAAGGCCGCCGCCACCCAGATGGTGTTCGAAGACGCGATGATCCATATCGTCGACGACCTGCTGCGCAGGACCGGCGCCAACAGGCTGGTGCTGACCGGCGGCGTGGCGCTCAACGCGGTCGGCAACATGCGGCTGCTGGAGCATTTCGACAAAGCCTGGTTCGCCGACGCACAGAACCGCGACGCGCGCCTGCATCTGTGGGTGCCGCCGACACCGGGCGATCCCGGCGTCACCATGGGCGCGGCATGGCACTTTGCTCATATGGCCGGCGCCGCGCGCGGCGCTCCGATTAGCCACGCCTTCTACTGTGGCCCCTCGCCGACCTCGGACGACATCGCGCAGGCCCTCGCGGCACCAGAAATCGCGTCGCGAAAAATCGGCGACATCTCCACCACAGCTGGACGCGAAGCTATTGCCGATCTGATGGCTTACATGGTCGCGGAGAACGGCGTCATTGCGCTCTATCAAGGCGCGGCGGAAACCGGACCGCGCGCGCTGGGCCACCGCTCCATCCTCGCCAACCCCTGCGATGCCGGCACCCGCGAGCGGCTGAACGAACGGGTGAAATACCGCGAGGCCATCCGCCCGCTGGCACCGATGGCGACGCGCGAGGCCGCGCTTGCCTATTTCGACCTGCTCGATGGCGCCTCCGACGCGGACTACAACGCCTACAATTACATGGTGCTGACGGCGCGCGCGAAACCGCATGCACAGGACAAAATTCCGGCGGTCATTCATGCCGACGGCACCGGACGCGTGCAGATCGTGCGCGAGGACGACGATCCCCTGACCCATGCCTATCTGAAGGCGCTGGGACGCCATATCGGCGTCGAGGTCTCGGTCAACACGTCGTTCAATGTGGCGGGGCCGATTGCGCAGACGCCCCTGCACGCCGTCGAGACCCTGCGCAAATCAAAGGGCCTCGACGTGGTTCTGATGGTCGGCAGCGACGGCCAGGTGTTCGCGGTCTGGCATGGCGGCGACCGCGACAGCGGCCGCTTCACCGGCTGGTTCGAGACCTGGAGCGCCAAGCGGACAGTCGGGGCGCAGTCGGTTTAACCCCCTGCCACGAACGATCGCGCGCTCATGGCGTTGTCGTCGGTCGCTCTCTCCGGACCATGCGCAGGATCCGCCCATCCATGATCAAAAGCGCGCTGGCGATCATGAGCGCCCCCAGAACCTCGCGCGCACCGAGCCGCTCGCCGAGCACCAGGTATCCGAGCAGGATCGCCGTGATCGGAACCAATAGCGTCACCAGCATGACGTTGGTCGCACCCGAGCGCGCCAGGATCTGAAAGAACAGGATATAGGCGAACGCCGTGGACAAGGATGCAAGTCCCAGCAACGACAGCCACGTCGCAATGCCCGGCACGGGCAATTGCCAGGGATGCTCCACGGCCGCGGCCAGCACCGCCATCATCACGCCAGACGCGGTCAACTGCCCTGCAGCCGCGACCAGCGGCGGCACACCGGCAAGCTTGCGCCGTCCCCACAGCCCAGCCAGCCCGTAACTCAGCGCCGCCACCACACACAGCGTCATGCCGACAGTCTCACCGGGCGCAGCAAACATAGCGCCGCGCAACACAACAACGCCGGCAAACCCGCAGATCACGCCGGCGATCCGCGGCATGGTCAGTCGCTCATCCCCGGACGCCGCCAGTACCAGGACGCTAAAGATCGGCGTCGTCGCATTGAGCACCGAGGCCATGCCCGCTGCGATCTCCGTCTGCCCGGTGACGATCAACGACATCGGGATTACGTTGTTGAGCAGTCCCATTCCAATGAACGGCCACCAGCCGGCTATGCTGGATGGGAGCTTCAGTCCGGCGAATTCCAGGACAGGCCAGAGCAAGACGGCGGCGAGTGCCACCCTGACGAAAACAATCGTCAGCGGCGGCAGATCCCTGACCGCAACACCGTTGAAGAAGAACGAGCCGCCCCACAGCACGGACAGCAATCCAAGACGGCCCCATGTGCCGCCGTCGATGGTGGAATTCGCAGGCACCTGCAGTCCTCGACAAAACGAGGATGCCGTATCACCGCTCCGGCAACCACGGCCACCCGTTTTCCGGGAAGCCGTGCCATGCGGCCGCCTGCTTAGTCGACGTCTTCGATCGCGCCGGGCGACGTTCCGAACGCCTTCTGCGCCAGCGTCGCCGCCATGAACTCGTCGAGTTCGCCGTTCAGCACGCCCTGGGTATCCGACGTCTGAACGCCGGTGCGCAGGTCCTTCACCATCTGATAGGGCTGCAGCACGTAAGAGCGGATCTGGTGACCCCAGCCGATATCGGTCTTGGCGGCCTGATCGGCAACCGCCTGGGCTTCCCGCTTCTTCAATTCGATTTCGTAGAGCCGGGCCCGCAACATGTCCCACGCCTGAGCGCGATTCTTGTGCTGCGAACGTCCGGCCTGACAAACCACAGCAACTCCGGTCGGGATATGGGTCAAACGAACGGCCGATTCCGTCTTGTTGACGTGCTGACCGCCGGCACCGCCGGAGCGCATGGTGTCGGTGCGCACGTCGGATTCCTTGATGTCGATCTGGATGCGATCGTCGACCACCGGAAACACCGCGACGCTCGAGAACGACGTATGCCGCCGTGCGTTGGAATCGAATGGCGAAATGCGCACCAGACGATGCACCCCACCCTCGGTCTTCAGCCAGCCATAGGCATTGCGGCCCGAGATCTGGATGGTCGCGGATTTGATGCCGGCTTCTTCGCCCTCGGTCTCTTCGAGATATTCGACCTTGAAGCCATGCTGCTCGGCCCAGCGGGTGTACATGCGCAACAGCATGCTGGCCCAGTCCTGGCTCTCGGTTCCTCCTGCTCCAGCATGAACTTCCAGATAGCTGTCGAAGCCATCCGCCTCACCCGACAGCAGGGCTTCGAGCTCGCGTCGCGCAACCTCTTTTTTCAGGGCTTGAAGGGCAGATTCGGCCTCGACCACCACGCTCTGATCGTTCTCGGCCTCGCCGAGTTCGATCATGCCGACCTGATCCTCGAGTTCACGCGTGACCTTGCCGATGCCGCCGAGCGAATCCTCAAGCGCCGTGCGCTCCTGCATCAGCTTCTGGGCTTTCTGGGGATCGTTCCAGAGATCAGGAGATTCCGCGAGCTTGTTCAGCTCCGCAAGTCGGGCCGTCGATGCATCGACGTCAAAGATGCCTCCTCAGCAGCCCGACTGACTGCTTGATCTCTTCGACAAGTCTTTCAATTTCAGGGCGCATAACTTTGCTTTGCAACGCTTAATTGGCTTCGACGGTATCGAAGTCGATTCGCTGGGTATGATGACAACCGGGATGTAGCGGCTCCACCCCCGGAACGCAATTGCGTTCCAGGGAAAGCAATTGCGTTCCCGGGAACGCAATCCCGGGTCAATAAAGCCCGCCGGTGCCCGGCCGCATGATGGCGCGGTCGGCATCAGGCGACATCTGCATCGATCGCCCGTCGGCATCGGCCACGCCGATCACCGAATAATTGTCCGGCGGCGCCGTGCCCGGCTTGAAGGCCTCAAGGATCGAGGGACCGCCCGACCCCGGGCTAACCCGCGTGCCGCTCTTCGGATCGACCCGGATCAGCTTGATGCCGGCCGGAACCCGGAACGGAATCGCCGGCTTGTCGGCAAGCGCCATCTTCAGGAAATCCTTTGCCACCGGGGCCGCAAGATGGCCACCGGTGCCGCCCCGGCCGAGATGCTTCGGCTTGTCGTAGCCCATGTAGACGCCGACCACGACGTCCGGCGAGAAGCCGATGAACCAGGCATCCTTCTCGTCATTGGTCGTTCCCGTCTTGCCCGCGATCGGCTTGCCGACCTCCTTCACCACGGTCGCGGTGCCGTACTGGACCACGCCCTCCATCATCGAGGTGATCTGGTAGGCGGTCATGGGATCGAGCACCTGCTCGCGCCGGTCCACCAGGGTCGGCTCAGGCTGGTTTTTCCAGGTGTCGGCGTCGCAGCCGCGGCATTCCCGCTGATCATGCCGGAAGATGGTGCGGCCGTAACGATCCTGGATCCGATCAATCAAGGTCGGCTTGATCCGCTTGCCGCCATTGTCGAACATCGAATAGGCGGTGACCATGCGCATCACCGTCGTCTCGCCCGCGCCAAGCGCGTAGGACAGATAGTTCGGCAGTTCGTCATAGACGCCGAAGCGCTTGGCATACTCGCCGATCAGCGGCATGCCGACGTCCTGCGCCAGCCGCACGGTCACGGTATTGAGCGACTTGGTCAGCGCCTGGCGCAGTGTGGTCGGCCCGTAGTATTTGCCGGTCGAATAGTTCTCCGGTCGCCAGATGCCGATGCCGGCGCCCTGATCGACCTCGATCGGCGCGTCGATCACTACGGTCGACGGCGTGTAGCCGTTGTCCATCGCCGCCGAATACACCAGCGGCTTGAAAGACGATCCCGGCTGGCGATACGCCTGCGTGGCACGGTTGAACTGGCTCTGGTCGAACGAGAAGCCTCCGACCATGGCCTGGACGCGCCCCGTCAGCGGATCCATCGCCACCAGCGCGCCGGAGATCTCCGGCAGCTGCCGCAGGCGGAACTGGCCTTCGACCTTGGTGCCATCCTTGGCGACCAGCGGATCGACATAGATCACGTCCCCGGGCGACAGCACCTGGGAGATCGATGACGGCGTCTTGCCGCGTGTCGGCCCCGACGTCGGCCGCGCCCACTTCACTCCGTCGAGGCTGATCAAGCCGGTCTGCCGCTCCTTCAACACCGCCCCGCCGAGTTCACGCCCGGGCTGGAATCCGATCCGCGCCGACTGGTCGCTGGTCTCCAGCACCACCGCCATCCGCCACGGCGAAATGTCGTTGAGCGCTTTCACATCGGCAAGCTTCGGACCCCAGTCGCCGGAGATGTCGAGCTTGCTGGTCGCGCCGCGCCAACCCTGCGCCTCATCATAGGCAATGAGGCCATCAGTCAGCGCCTTGCGCGCAGCAATCTGCAGCTTGGGGTTCAGTGTGGTGCGGACCGACAGGCCGCCCTCATAGAGCTTCTTTTCGCCGTAGCGCTCGAAGATGTCGCGCCGGACTTCCTCGGCAAAATATTCGCCGGCGAAAATGTGTGCGGCATTGGAACGGCTGGTGACGATCAGCGGGTCCTTGCGGGCCTTGTCGGCTTCAGCCTGCTTGATCCAGCCGTTTTCCAAGAGACGATCGATGACATAGTTGCGGCGCTCGATGGCGCGGTCGCGGTTGCGCACCGGATGCAGATTCGACGGCGCTTTCGGCAACGCCGCGAGATAGGCGGCTTCCGAGACGGTCAGTTCGTTGACCGATTTGTCAAAGTACACCAGCGAGGCTGCCGCGATGCCGTAAGCGTTGAGGCCGAGAAAGATCTCGTTCAGATAAAGCTCGAGGATCTTGTCCTTGGAATAGGCGCGCTCGATGCGCATCGCCAGCAACGCTTCCTTGATCTTGCGGGTGAACGACACCTCGTTGGTCAGAAGAAAATTTTTCGCGACCTGCTGGGTGATCGTCGAGGCGCCCTGAGGGCGCTTGTTCGAACCGAAATTCTGGGCATACAGCAGCGCCGCGCGCGCAAGGCCCGAGAAGTCGATACCGCCGTGCTCATAGAAATTCTTGTCTTCGGCGGCGAGGAACGCGTTGATCACCGGTTTGGGGATCGCCTGGATCGGCAGATACAGCCGCCGTTCCTTGGAATACTCAGCGAGCAGCGATCCATCGGCCGCATGCACGCGGGTCATCACCGGCGGCTCATAGTCCTGCAACTGCGAATAGTCCGGCAGGTCTTTCGAGTAATGCCAGATCAGCCCGGCTGCGGCAGCGACGCCGACCAGGAATACGATTGTTCCGGCTGCAAACAGGAACCCCATGAACCGCAGCAGCAACCGCATTCGCTCTTTCCGTCCCCAAGCCCATCCATGCGCAATCCCGGCCGATTCCGGGGGCGGCATATCGATTTTTTATACTGCGGTGGCTGTGGCCAAACTAGGGCTCGCAGCCTCTAAATAAATACTGATCCGTCAGTGTTCCGAGCCTGCGGAAACCACCCGTTTGCCGAAGAACGCCTCGACGGCCTGTCCGATGGAACCGACTGTCCGGGTCCGCCAGTTTTCCGACACCAGCTGCTGCAGGTCGTCCTTGTTGGACACGTAACCGAGCTCGACCAGCACCGAAGGCACGTCGGGCGCCTTCAGCACCTTGAAGCCCGCTGATTTCAGCGGATGCTTGTGCAGGCGCGCGACATTTTTCAATTCGTTCACCACCAGCCGGGCGAACCGATTGGAGAAGGTCCGGGTCTCGCGCTGGGCAAGGTCGATCAGGATGTCAGCGACATCGGTCGGCTCTTCGGTGAGATTGACGCCACCGATGGCATCGGCCCTGTTTTCGGATTCCGCCAGCCGTTCCGCCTCGGCGTCCGACGCCTTGTCGGACAGCGTATAGACGGTCGCGCCCTGCGCATCGCCCTCGCCGCGGGGCAGCGCGTCGGCATGAATCGAGACGAATAGCGCGGCCTTCTGATTGCGGGCGATCCGCACCCGTTCCCCGAGCGGGATGAAGGTATCGTCGCTGCGGGTCATCACCACCCGGTATTTACCGCCTTTTTCGATGTGCTCGCGCAGCGCCTTCGCAAAGTCGAGCACCAGCGTTTTCTCGGCTTCGCCGCTGGCTGCCACGGTGCCGTTGTCGATACCGCCATGCCCGGGATCGATGACGATCACCGGCCGCAAATCGGGTCCGCCGGGTCCCTTCGGAGCTCCGGCCGCGTCTGCAACGACGGTCGTCTTGGCCTGCTCGTCGACCGACGGGCGCAGCTGGGTTTTGCCGTCGACCACCAAGGCTTGGACCACCATGGCTTGCTTGAACGTCGCCTTATCGACGGTTGCCAGTTCCACGACCAGGCGCGACGGCTGTCCATTGGCAGCGTCGAGCACGTAGGCCTTTTCGATTTTTGCCGGTCCTGTCAGGTCGAACACGATGCGCGAGCCGCCCGGCATGACAAGTCCATAACGGAACGCCTTGATCAGGCCGCGGCCCGCTTGGCCAACTCCCGCCGGAAGCTGAAAATTGACCTGGGGAACGTCCAGAATCACACGGTAGGGATCGGCCAACGTAAAGGCCCGCACGTCGATCTTACGGTCGAGATCCAGGACAAAACGGGTTTGTTTGTCGTCCCCGGCGATACGCACGTCGGACGCGACTGGAAAAATGGCCGCAACCACCGGCTGCACCGACTGACTTTCAACGGCCTGCCCGGCAGTTCCTCCGAGACACAGCAATGCTGCGGCGCACACAAGTGCGACCCGAAGCAAAACACGCTGGTTTGCGCGGCTAGCCAACGAATCCCGAGCCTCCGTGCTGACCTTACTACCCGATTAAAACCACAGGGTTAATCAGGCCTTAAGATCGCGAAATCGATTCAGGTCGAGTGTTGCAGGCCGGAGACGCTTCCCTTGCCACGGCCCCCCAATCAACGTATGTATCTTGGGCTGACGGCATAAACTACCGGTTGTGTCGCGTTAGCCTCCCGGTGCAGCGCCGGTCCTTCGAATGAGAGTTTGTTCGCGGGTCTTGCGTGCCTTTCCGAAGCCCTCCACGGCCAGCGCAGTGCGCGACCGGCGGAAGCTGCGGTTTCAAGCCCGAGTGGCCACCCGGTCCAGGTGAATAACCTCCTCCAGGACTTTGGGTTCGCATGTCGCAATCGGTTATCGCGGCCGCAAGGCGGCGATTTGCAATCAACCGGCGAGCGCACCCGCGCCGCGCTGGCCCGCCAGCGATGATTACCGCGGCTCCCCTGCCGCACTGTATAGAACGGGCCGACGCTTGATGCGCCAGACTGTGCTGCCGAACCCCCACGCAACGACTGCGCCAGGACGACGCGACGTGTTCGCGCGCCAGCCTGCGTCTCGCTCGTGGTCGGCAGAGCGCCTCGGGTTGCCTTTTGGCCTTCCCCTCACCCCCGAATCAGGTGGACCGTCGCGGTACCCCGCCGCGCGCATTGCGCCGGCTGACAGACGCGCGCTCCGCCGCCGAGAGTTTTCATATGCCCAACAAGATGTTGATCGATGCCACCCATCCGGAAGAAACCCGGGTCGTGGTGGTCCGCGGCAATCGCGTCGAAGAGTTTGATTTCGAGTCCGCCCAACGCAAACAGCTTCGCGGCAATATCTACCTCGCCAAGGTCACCCGCGTTGAACCGTCGCTGCAGGCAGCCTTCATCGAATATGGTGGCAACCGCCACGGCTTCCTCGCCTTCAGCGAAATTCATCCCGACTACTACCAGATCCCCGTCGCCGATCGGCAGGCGCTGATCGAGGCAGACGAGCGCGCTCATCGCGAAGCTGAAGAGGAAACCGAGAACCGCTCCAACCGTCGGCGCTCGCGCCATCGCGGCGCCCGTCGCCGCGGCCATGGCGAGCGCGTGAGGAGCGAGGTCGTCGAGGGCGCAACTGTCGATCCCGCGATCGCGCCGCAGCCTTTCGAGGCCGGACACCACGACGAGCACGTTCCTGATCATTCGCACGATCATGCTCATGGCGATCACGCGCATGAAGCCCGTGATCATGAGACGCATGACCACGCGCATCATGGCGATCACGGGCATGATCACGACCACGGCGATGATCATCACGACCACGCGCATTCCCATCCGGATGCAACGGCTGTCGAGGCCCACGGACATAACGACGGGCACGGCGAACACGACACGTCCGCCGAGACCCCCGCGGTCGCCCGCACGGAGAGCGCGGATTCCGCTCCGTTGTTTTCGGCACCTGTGTTCTCGGAACCTGCGCACGATGATCACCATCCCGCCGAGGCGAGAGCCGCCGCAGCGCAGGAAGACGATCATCAGGACGAGGGCCACGACGCCGATCATGGCGACCACGAGCACGCGGATCACGAGCACGCGGACCTCGTCTCGCACCACGACGATGAGCACACCGCCGGGCCGTCCCATGCCGACGACGGCGACGAAGACGATGACGACGAGGACGAAGACGACGACGAAGAGGGCAGCGAAGAGGAAGCTGTCGAATCCGTCGGTGGCGACGATGCCCTCGAAGAGGTGCCCGAGCGCACCTTCCGCCCGCGCCGACAGTACAAAATTCAGGAAGTGATCAAGCGCCGCCAGGTCATGCTGGTGCAGGTGGTCAAGGAAGAGCGCGGCAACAAGGGCGCCGCGCTGACGACCTACCTGTCCCTCGCCGGCCGCTACGCCGTGCTGATGCCCAACACCGCACGCGGCGGCGGCATCAGCCGCAAGATCACCTCGGCCCAGGATCGCTCGCGCCTGAAGGAAGTGGTGCAGGACCTCGATGTTCCGGAAGGCATGGGCATCATCCTGCGCACCGCCGGTGCCTCGCGCACCAAGCCCGAGATCAAGCGCGACTTCGAATACCTGATCCGGATGTGGGAAACCGTTCGCGACCTGACGCTGAAGTCGCAGGCCCCCAACCTGGTCTATGAAGAGGGATCGCTGATCAAGCGGTCGTTGCGCGACCTCTACAACAAGGAAATCGAAGAGATCCAGGTGGCCGGTGACGCCGGCTACAGCGAAGCCCGCGACTTCATGAAGATGCTGATGCCGACGCATACCCGCGCGGTCAGGCAATATCGCGACGGACAGCCGCTGTTCTCCCGGATGGGCGTGGAGAGCCAGCTCGACGCCATGTTCTCGCCGACGGTGCAGTTGCGCTCCGGCGGCTATATCGTCATCAACCAGACCGAGGCGCTGGTCTCGATCGACGTCAACTCCGGACGCTCCACCCGCGAGCATCACATCGAGGATACGGCCCTCAAGACCAACCTCGAAGCGGCCGAGGAAGTGGCGCGACAACTGCGCCTGCGCGATCTCGCCGGCCTGATCGTCATCGACTTCATCGACATGGACGAGAAGCGCAACAACCGCTCCGTCGAACGCAAGCTGAGCGAGTGCCTCAAGCACGACCGCGCGCGCATCCAGGTCGGACGGATCTCGCATTTCGGCCTGCTGGAGATGTCGCGCCAGCGCATCCGCGCCAGCGTGCTGGAGAGTTCGACCGAGCCCTGCCCGCATTGCGGCGGCACCGGCCACGTCCGCTCCGTCGCCTCCGTTGCGCTGCAGCTGCTGCGCGGCCTGGAAGAGGTCCTGATGAAGGGCGCCACGCACAATCTGGTGGTGCGGACTCGCACCGAGGTTGCGTTGTACGTTCTCAACCACAAGCGCGGCCATCTGCGCGACCTGGAAAACAGCTTCAAGGTCACCCTGTCGGTGATCGCCGACCCGACCGTCAGCGGCCAGCAGTCGTTCGTGATCGATCGCGGCGAACAGGTGCATACCCTCGAGGCAGCAAAGGCCCTGCTCGTGGCCCAGGCCGCGGCGGCGCCGCCAGCCCTGGAAGAGCCGTTCGAGGAGGATGAACTGCTCGATGCCGAGCTCGACGGCGAGACCGACGAAGTCGAAGAGATTGCCGAGGGCCCGCAGACCGGAGAAGCCGCCGAGGACGACAGCGGGCGGCGCCGCAAGCGCCGTCGTCGGCGCCGTGGACGTCCCGGTGATCAACGTGATCCGGGCACCCAGTCCGACGATCAGGAAGCAGCACCGGACGTCGCTGCAGCCGAAGGTGACCAGCTTGAGGTTTCCGAAGGCGAAGAATCGGGATCGTCGGAAGATGACTCCGAGGAGCGCGATGGCCAGGACCGTGCCGATCAGAACGGCGAACGCCGCCCGCGGCGGCGCGGACGCCGTGGTGGCCGTCGCCGGCGTGGTGGCAATGAGGAAGGCTCAGAAGGTTTGGGTTCGGAAGGCTCGAATTCAGAAGGATCGGTTGCTGCGATCGCCGACGAATTCATTCCGCCCTCGATTCCGGAGGCGGCGGAGGCCGTCGCCGATCTCGCGGCCCCTGCATCGCAGCCCGAGCAATCCCCCGCAGCCTCCAGCAGCTGGCACGATCCGCAGCCCGCGCCGGTCGAACCGCCGCAGGCAAGCCCTGTCGCCGCTACGAGTGAAACAACCGACGATCGTGGTTCCGACGAGACCGACAAGCCGCGGCGTCGTTCGACCATCCGGGAAAAGGTCAGTTTCTTCGTCGAGCCGGAGACTGAGCCCGACACGACGACGGCTCCCCACCAGGAGACGCGCGTCGAGGAACCTTCGCACTCAGCCGCAACACATGAGCCTGCGCCGGAACCTGCAGCGACGGAGGCATCCGCGCCGCGACGCGCCGGCTGGTGGTCGCGCCGGTTCGGCAACGGGGAATAACCCCTCAACGCTTCATCGATATGGAAACGCCCGGCACCATGTGCCGGGCGTTTTCTTTTGAAGCGTACCTTGGAACCCGTCAGCCCGTGGTGACCGCCGTCTCGACATCGGACGGATCGACCTGCGCACTCAAAGCCGCATTCAGCTTCTCGCGATCGAGTTCACCCTCCCACCAGGCGACGACAACACAGGCGACGCCGTTGCCGGTCAGGTTCGTCAGCGCTCGACATTCGCTCATGAACTTGTCGATGCCGAGCACGATCGCCATGCCGGGGACCAGTCGCGGATCGACCACCGCCAGGGTAGCGGCGAGCGTAATGAAGCCCGCGCCGGTGATACCGGAAGCGCCCTTGGAGGTCAGCATGGCGACGATCAGGATCGTGATCTGCTGCCCCAGGGTCAGATCGATGCTCAGCGCTTGCGCGATGAACAGCGTCGCCAGCGTCATGTAGATATTGGTGCCGTCGAGATTGAAGGAATAGCCGGTCGGCACGACAAGCCCGACCACCGGTTTCGAACACCCGGCCCGCTCGAGCTTTTCCATCAACGACGGCAGCGCGCTTTCCGACGATGACGTGCCCAGCACGATCAGCAGTTCGTCCTTGATATAAGCCACGAACTTGAAGATCGAGAAACCGACCGTCCTCGCGATCAGACCCAGCACGACGAACACGAACAACGCGGCCGTGATGTAGAATGTGGCGATCACGCCGAGCAGGTTCAGGATCGCTCCCGTGCCGAACTTTCCGATCGTGAACGCCATGGCGCCGAACGCGCCGATCGGCGCCGCCTTCATGACGATGGCAATCACGCCGAACACCGCATGCGCTCCGTCATCGATAAACGATCGCAGGGTGTGCCCACGCTCGCCCAATGCCATCAGCGCGAAGCCGAACAGGATCGAAAACAACAAGACTTGCAGGATTTCACCGTTAGCGAAGGCCCCGACCACGGTATCGGGGATGATATGCAGGAAGAAGTCGACACTCTTTTGCGCCTCCGCCTGCTTTGCGTAAGTCGAAACCGCCTGGGCGTTGGCCATGGCGCCGCCAAAGCCGGCACCGCAGGGCTATCGCATATGGCTGAGGATCTGCATGAGGAAGGTATCGTCCCAGCCGGCGCGCTTGATTTTGCGGCGCAGAGAAGCTCGATCCGGGTGAGTTCGCAGAATGTTGAGGGCCAGCCTTCGCAGAATGGCGAGGTTCTCGGGAGCGTTGTCTTTTCGCGCACGATTGCCATCCTCGGCGAAATGGACGTCGAGGACCCAATGAAGCTGGTTCTCGATGCCCCAGTGACTGCGCGTGACGTGCAGCAGCCGCTTGGGGGAGATGTATTTGGACAGCAAATAGTATCGCACGGCCGGGGCATCGGCCCGCCGACCCCGCAAGCGCCTGCGCGATGTGACGCGGCCCACCGCAGCCGCGCCCGGGAAGCCGTAGAGGGTGGCCAAGCTGGTATTGCGCATGATGGTCGCGCGCCGAGCTTCGCGCCGATCGTGGGTGGATTGGTTGATCTGCTCGGCGACGCTGCGCTTGCCCGATCGCGCAAACTGTTGCGTAACCGCGGTGAACAAACGCCCGCGGTTTGCCTTGATCGCCAGAACATAGTGGCCGCCACGCTCGCGCACCGCTGCCGCAAAGGCTCGGTGGCAATGCAGTGCGTCGGCTGTAACGATGCAGCCTTCGAGGGACAGAAGCTCGAGCACTTCCAAAGCGCCCGCCGTCTCGTTGCGACCGGGTGCTTTCTGCTGGGCCAAAGCCATACGGGCGTCCACCGCAAAGACGTTGACCAGATGCAGCGGCGTGGCCTTGCCACCGCGTTCGTAGGCCCCGCGCAAAGCCTTGCCGTCGACTGCCACCACTCCAGAAAGCTTGAGCCCATTGGCCTTGGCAAAGGCGGCCATGAAACGACGGAATGCGTTCTCGAAGGCCTGCGGCTTGAGCAGGCGGAACACCCGGCTGAACGTATCGTGGCTCGGGATGCCATGCTCCAGACGCAGGAACAGCCGCAACAGCCCCTCTTTGGACTGGCCGAAGTCCGCCATATCCGAGCAGGACTCCGCCCCACACAACGTTGCCGCCAGCGCGATGAACAACACTTCCAGCAGGTCGTGCCTTGCATTCTCCGCCCGCGGGTCCGGCAGTTGCCGAAAACTGCTCCTGAACTGCTCCATCCGACTCCCTCCGTGATCCGGGAGTCATGTTCAGAATCCGTCTTGCCTTCCAATGCAATAGGGGACGCAAAGCCATATGCGATTCCCCTGGCCGGCACCGGGACGGGCCAGGTTGCCGACCACAAGTCCGATCAGCAGCGCCAGGGTGGACACGACCTCGAAATAGACCAGCGCCTTGACGCCGATGCGCCCGACCTTCTTGGCGTCCTGGATGTGGGAGATCCCCGACACCACCGTGCAGAAGATGATCGGTGCGATCACCATCTTGATCAGCTTGATGAAGCCGTCACCAAGCGCCTTGATCCAGTCGTTGGTGGCTATGCCCGGCTCCAGCCAGCCCAGCAGCACACCGAGCACGATGGCGATCAGCACTTGCACATAGAGAACCTTGTACCAGGGCTTCGATGCTTTTTTTCCGGCTGTTGCCGGCATTGTTGTTGGTGACATGAGGTCCCCCCGTCGGATTGGACATACTGTCGCACCCTATACGGTCCGATCGGGGGACTGCCAATGCTATTCGCGTGCAGACCCCGCGTTTGTGAACGGGACCGACGGCGTCCACGGCAGACTGGCGATACGCTGCGATGCCGCAATTGCGCCACGCCTCGGGAGCCATCGCAGTCGCACGGCTAAAACGAAGCCTGCCCCAGCCAGCGCGTAATGCGCGCGACGGCGGTGCGCATGTCGTCGGTCGAGCGCGCATATGAGAAACGGATGAAGGACCGGCCGTGGATCGGATCGAAGTCGACTCCAGGCGTCGCGGCCACATGCGCCTCTTCCAGCATTCGTGTCGCGAACACAAAGCTGTCATCGGTGAATTTCGAGACGTCCGCGTAGAGATAGAACGCCCCATCCGCCGGAAGAAACCGGTCGAGCCCGGCCTTCGGCAAGCCTTCGATCAGCACGCTCCTGTTGTCCTGATAACTGTGCTTGACGGCATCCATTTCGATGCGGCCATCGAACGCGGCTTCGGCGGCGACCTGCGACAGCATCGGCACTGAGATCGCCAGATTCTGCTGCAGCCGCTCGATCGGCCGCACCAGCGGCTCCGGCGCGACCATCCATCCGACCCGCCAGCCGGTCATGCAGAAGTATTTCGAGAACGAATTGATCACCAGCGCATGCGGCGACAGTTCCGCAGCGGTAACGGCCGGGAACGCGTAATCGAGGCCGTGATAGATTTCATCGGAGATGAAGCGGATACCCTCGCTTTCCGCCGCCGCGATCAGGGTCGCCAGCGCCTCCCGCGTCATCATCGTCCCGGTCGGGTTGGCTGGGCTTCCTACCAGCACGCCCTTCAGTGGCGTCTTGCGATGTGCTGCGAGCAGCATCTCGCCAGTCAGCGCATGGCGGGTGTCATTGGTGGTTTCGATCAGCACGGGCTCACAGCCCAGCGCCGTCAGGATGTGGCGATAGGGCGGATAGCCCGGCACGGTCACGGCGATCCGATCGCCCGGCTCGAACATCGACAGAAAGGCCAGGATGAACGCTCCAGACGAGCCGGTGGTGACGATGACCCGCTCGGGATCGACGTCGCATGCATAAGTCTCCCGATAATGGCGGGCAATGCGGGCACGCAGCGAGGGAATGCCGAGCGCCGAGGTATAGTCGATCCGGCCCTGGTCCAGTGCGGCATGGGTTGCGGCGATGGCGACCGACGGGGCGGACGCCGCAGGCTGGCCCACCTCCATGTGGATGACATGACCGCCGGAGGCCTCGATCCGCGCCGCGGCCGCCATGACGTCCATCACCATAAAGGGGGGAACGTCGCTGCGGCCCGAGGGGGTCAAAAGCCTGGTTGCCCGATCTTTCAAATTGTCGCTCAAGGTCTCAATCCAGCATCAAATCTGCTATTAGGGTGCGTGAAAACGGTTCCGGAGCGCGACTGTGCGAAGATGCCGCTCTGTTGCCGTATTCGGCGGTTTGTTAGGCAGAATTCAGAGAATCCATAGCCGTTCGACCGCCATCTTAGACGCCAAATTCATCTTGGAAAACATGCCGCCATCGCTCCTTCAGCCCGATCGGTCGCCGTCATCGCCGCGATCTGCCGGGCATGGCCGCGGGCGGCGCGGCCCCGGTCGATGGCCGATCGCCGGACGCATCACGGCGATGATCACCGCCGCCGCGGTGGCATGGGGATCGATGCCCGCTTCCGCCCAGCAGGCCAAGGGCCCGCCGACCCTGCGCGACGCCGAAATCGAGCAGTTGCTGCGCGATTATACCCGCCCGATCCTGCGTTCGGCGGGTCTGGAGAAGCAGAACATCCAGGTCACCATCATCAGCGATCGCTCGTTCAATGCTTTCGTCGCCGATGGTCGGCGCATCTTCGTCAATTACGGCGCGCTGATGGATTCGCAGACGCCGAACCAGATCATCGGCGTGCTGGCCCACGAAACCGGCCATCTCGCAGGCGGCCACCTGTCGAAACTGCGCGAGCAACTGGCGCAGGCGCAAACCCAGATCATCATCGCGATGCTGCTTGGCGTCGGCGCCATGGTCGCCGGGGCGCGCAGCAACAGCAACAACGGTGCGGCGAGCATCGGCGCGGCCGCCATCAGTGCGCCGCAGGAGGTCATCCGCAGGAACCTGCTGTCATATCAGCGCCAGCAGGAAGAAAACGCCGACAAGGCCGGCGTGAAGTTCCTCACCGCGACGGGGCAGTCCGCGAAGGGCATGCACGAGACCTTCAAGCGGTTTTCCGACCAGATCCTGTTCGCCGCCCAGGGCTCCGATCCCTACCTGATGTCGCACCCGATGCCGGCCGAACGTGTCAACGCGCTGGAACAGCTGGCGCGCTCGAGCCCGTATTGGGACAAGAAAGACGATCCGGCGCTGCAGCTGAGGCACGAGCTGATGCGCGCGAAAATCTCCGGCTTCATGGATCGGCCCGATACCGTGGCGCGCAAGTATCCGTCCTCCAACGACACCCTGCCGGCCAGGTATGCGCGGGCGATTTCGACCTACCGTCACGGCGATCTGCGGCTGGCGCTGGCCCAGATCGACGGCCTGATCCGGGAACAACCGGCCAATGCCTATTTCTATGAGGTCCGGGGCCAGGCCCTGCTGGAAGGCGGCAAGCCGGCGGAGGCGATCGCACCGCTGCGCAAGGCGGTGCAACTGTCAAATAACGCCCCCCTCATCGAGATGTTACTTGGGCAGGCCCTGGTCGCATCGGATAATACAGCGTACGCGGACGAGGCGATCGCTATTTTGCGCGCCGCCCTTAGCAGAGAACCGGAAGCTCCCATTGGCTATACCCAGCTCGCAATGGCGTATGGCCGCAAGGGTAACTATGCGGAAGCCGATCTTGCATCGGCCCAGGCGGCCTTCATGCGCGGCGACAGCAAGACCGCGCGCGATCTCGCATCCCGCGCCAAGACCCGCTTCGCGGTCGGAACCCCGGGCTGGGTCAAGGCGGATGACATCGTGTCAGCCAAACCGATGCCGGGACAAAAAAACTGATAAGGGAACAAGAAACTGGCGCACGAAGACTGGCGCAGGGCCGACCACACCGGCTTTTCGACACGATCATGCAGCAGAACGGAAATATAATCGCTAAAGTCCGATTTAACGCAAATCGATCAGGCTTGAGCCACAGGTTGAACAGAGATTTTCAAAGGATCTGAAATGCCGACATTTCGCAGCCTCGCCATCGTCGCCCTCGCCCTCTGCGTCGCGCCTGTGGCCGTGCGAGCGCAGAGCTTCTCGGACACGCAGCGCGGCGAGATCGAGCGCATCATCAAGGACTATCTCGTCGCCCACCCCGAAGTGCTCGAGGAGATGTCGGCCGAACTGACCAAGCGGCAGGCGGTCGCGGAAGCAGAAAAGCACCAGGCGGCGGTGAAGAAGAATGCCGACGTCATCTTCAACTCGCCGCGTGGCGTGGTTGTCGGCAACCGTGATGGCGACGTCACCTTTGTCGAGTTCTTCGATTACAATTGCGGCTACTGCAAGCATGCCATGACCGACATGCTCAGCCTGATGAAGTCCGATCCGAAGCTGAAGGTCGTGCTGAAGGAATTCCCGGTGTTGGGCCCAGGCTCGGTCGAAGCCGCCCAAGTCGCAGTCGCCGTGCGCATGCAGGATCCGACGGGCAAGAAGTATCTCGACTTCCACCAGAAGCTGCTCAGCGGTCGCGGCCAGGCCGACAAGGCGCGGGCGGTCGCGGCGGCCAAGGAGGCCGGCCTCGACATGGCGCGGCTCGACAAGGACATGGCGAGCCCGGAGGTGCGGGCCACCCTGGAGGAGAATTTCAAGCTCGCCGAGGACATGGGCCTGAACGGCACCCCGAGCTACGTTATCGGCAAGCAGGTCGTGGTGGGCGCGGTCGGGCTGGATAATCTGACCAAGAAGATCGGCGAAGCCCGCTGCGGCAAGGCCACCTGCTGAGAGCCTGATGTCCTGATCCTGCCGCCGTCCGAAATGGCGGCGGGATAATATCCCAGCGATTTCAACACCATCGCCGCCACATTCGTTAAGAATTGGTTAATGCCGATTATCCGGCTGTTCCCGCAAGGGTTTTGTCAGCCACATGAAGCTTTTAGGCCGGGATGGCGGACCTCCCGGGCTTCCCCTTGCGGGCGAGGTTACCTATAACCCGCCAGACTCTGCGGCATGGATTTAGCTGGATTCTGGATGGCAAAGACAATCTTCGTCCTCAACGGTCCGAACCTGAATTTGCTCGGCACCCGCGAACCCGAGAAATACGGTCACGCGACCCTGGCCGACGTCGAGGCGCTGTGTCGCGAGACGGCTGCCCGCTACGGCCTCGATGTCGACTGCCGTCAATCAAACCGCGAAGGCGAATTGATCGACTTCATCCACGAGGCCGGCGCTCAAAAGGCCGCGGGCATCATCATCAATGCGGGCGGCTACACCCACACCTCCATCGCCCTGCATGACGCGTTGACCGGCGTCAACCTGCCCGCCGTCGAGGTGCACGTGACCAACGTCCATGCGCGGGAAAGCTTCCGTCACCATTCCTTCATCGCCAAGGCGGCGTTCGCAAGCCTCGCCGGCTTCGGTATCGAGGGGTATCGGCTCGCGATCCTGGGTCTTGCCGCCAAGATCGGCATCGCGGCGAAAGCCTGATATCTTCCATTCGACATTTGAGAGTTTCGGATCGACACATGGCCAGTCAGCCGCAAGACAAATCCACCGCTTCCGAGCCGACCAACGGCAAGCTGACCGAGGAGCGCGAGATGATCCGCGATCTCGCCACCTTGCTCGACCAGACCAATCTCACCGAGATCGAGATCGAGCGTGCGGGCCTGCGCGTGCGAGTTGCGCGCAACATCACGACATCGGCAGTGCTGCCGGCGGCGCTTCAGCCGGTCATGGTGGCCCCAGGCGCGGCCGCCGTCGCCGCTGCGGCGGACATCTCCAAACATCCCGGCGTCGTGCCCTCGCCCATGGTCGGCACCGCTTACATGGCCTCCGAGCCCGGCGCCAAGCCGTTCATCGACGTCGGCAGCAAGGTCAAGGCCGGTGAGACTCTGCTCATCATCGAAGCCATGAAGACCATGAACCAGATTCCGGCGCCGCGCGCGGGAACCGTCACCCAAATCCTGATCGAAGACGGCCAGCCGGTGGAATTCGGCGAGCCGCTGGTCATCATCGAATAATTCTGCCGAAGGCCCCGCTGCGATGTTCGACAAGATTTTGATAGCCAATCGCGGCGAGATTGCATTGCGAGTGCTGCGCGCCTGCAAGGAGCTCGGCATCGCCACCGTCGCGGTGCATTCGACCGCCGACGCCAATGCCATGCATGTGCGGCTTGCGGACGAGAGCGTCTGCATCGGGCCGCCGCCTTCGAAGGACAGTTATCTCAACGTGCCGGCCCTGCTCGCCGCCTGCGAGATCACCGGCGCGGATGCCGTGCATCCGGGCTACGGCTTCCTGTCGGAGAACGCGCGCTTCGCGGAGATCCTGGCCGACCACAATTTGCACTTCATCGGTCCCAAGGCCGAACACATCCGCCTGATGGGCGACAAGATCGAGGCCAAGAAAACCGCGATCAAGCTCGGCATTCCCGTCGTGCCCGGCTCTGACGGCGGGGTCGGGCCCGAGGACGATGCGCTGGAGATCGCCCGAAAAATCGGTTTCCCGGTGCTGGTCAAGGCGGCCGCCGGCGGCGGTGGACGCGGCATGAAGGTGGCCCAGACCGAAGCCGATTTGGCGCTGGCGCTCTCGACCGCCCGCAATGAAGCCAAATCCGCCTTCGGCGACGCCACGGTCTATCTGGAGAAATACCTCACCAGGCCGCGGCACATCGAAATCCAGATTCTCGGTGACGGCCGCGGTGGCGCGGTCCATCTCGGCGAACGCGATTGCTCGCTGCAGCGCCGGCATCAGAAGGTGTGGGAAGAAGGCCCCTCTCCGGTACTCGATGCCACCGCGCGCGCGCGGATCGGCGAGATCTGCGCCAAGGCGATGCGCGACATGCAGTATCTCGGCGTCGGCACCATCGAGTTCCTCTATGAGGACGGCGAATTCTACTTCATCGAGATGAACACGCGCATCCAGGTCGAACATCCGGTGACCGAAATGATCACCGACATCGATCTGGTGCTGGAGCAGATCCGGGTTGCTGCCGGCGGCGAACTGCCGGTCGCGCAAAAGGACATCGCCATCAGCGGTCACTCGATCGAGTGCCGCATCAACGCGGAAAATCCCGTCACCTTCCGCCCGTCCCCCGGCAAGATCACGCAGTATCATCCGCCGGGTGGCCTCGGCGTCCGGATCGATTCTGCTGCCTACCAGGGTTATGTGATCCCGCCCTATTACGACTCGATGGTCGGCAAGCTGATCGTCCATGGCAAGACCCGCGCGGAATGCCTGATGCGGCTGCGTCGCGCGCTCGATGAAATGGTGGTCGACGGTGTCGAAACCACCCTGCCGCTGTTTCGCGCGCTGGTGCGCGAACCCGAGATCATCGACGGCGACTATCACATCCACTGGCTCGAACAATATCTGGCCCGAGGCGCGGCCACGGAGTGAGGCCGATCGCGGCTCACGCATTGTATCCGAGCAATCGCATCTCCGATCGGGAACCGATCCCCCATCTCCGCGTTACACGGCGGGACATTTCCGTGGAACGGGTATTTCGATTGCAGAGCATTGCAGACCATATAAAGCCGGGAATAGCCCGGCTCTTTTTCGGCCAGATGGGCATAGGCATTAGTGCCCGATAGCGCCATGCGACAACGAACAATCTGGCAGATTGCGCTGCTCTCCGCGGGCTTCGCGATCCTGATCGCAATCGGCGCGACCTCGCTGTATCTGCTCAACGTGGCGCGAAACGAAGCCGCCTGGGTCGTCCACACCATCGAGGCGGAAAACCAGATCTCCCGCGTCCTGCTCGACCTGCGCAGCGCGGAGAGCGCGGCACGCGGTTATCTGCTCACCCAGAACCGCCAATTCCTCGACGACTACGAGCGCGGAGCCGCCGAAGTCATCCCCGCGACCGACACGCTGGCGCGCCTGACAACGGATAACCCGATCCAGATCCGCAACACAGCCGATCTGCGCGCGGCGGCAGAAGCGCGGCTGAAAGAATTGCAGACATCCATCGACCTGATCAAGCGGAACGACCTGGCGGCCGCGATGGACATGATCCGCAACAGCGGACCGCCGGCCACGGTCAATCTCATCGGTGACATTTCCAACCGCATGCAGCGCGAGGAAGACCGGTTGCTGGCGCTGCGTGGCGAGACCGCCAGCCGCAGCCGCTCGCTGTCGACGGTCGTCACCCTTGCCGGCGCGGCCCTCATCGTCTTGCTCGGCGGATTGTCGATCTATCTAGTGCGGCAAAGCTCAAGGGAGCGCGATCAGGCCGACCAGAGGCTGCGGGACAACAATCTCAACCTCGAGGCCATGGTCGACGAACGCACGGTTGACCTGCGCGAGGCCAACGAGGAGATCCAGCGCTTCGCCTACATCGTCAGTCACGATCTGCGCTCTCCGCTTGTCAACATCATGGGGTTCACCAGCGAGCTCGAAGAGCTGCGCTCCGACATCTTCAACCGGATCGCCAAGCTGCACGACGCCCAGGCAGGCGCGCCGCCGACGGCCGAACCGCACCAACCAGTTCTCGCTGACGAAGACAAAAAGCTGGCCGACGATTTTTCCGAAGCGCTCGGCTTCATCAAATCGTCGATCGGCAAGATGGACCGGCTGATCGCGGCGATCCTCAATCTCACGCGCGAGGGGCGCCGCGAATTCCGCCCCGAGTCGCTCGATATGCAAGAACTGGTCAAGGGTATCGGTGCAACGGTGGCCCACCAGGCCCTCGAAGCCGAGGCCCATATCGAAGTGGAGCAGCTGCCCGGCGTCTTTGGCGACCGCCTGGCAATGGAACAAATCTTCTCCAACTTGATTGATAACGCACTGAAATACTTAACCCCCGGAGTTCCGGGCCAGATCGTCGTGCGGGGCCGCCGCAAGCTGGGATTTGCAATTTTCGAGGTATCTGACAACGGACGCGGGATCGACCCCAAGGATCATCAGCGCATCTTCGAACTGTTTCGCCGCGCCGGCACGCAGGATCGTCCCGGCCAGGGGATCGGGCTTGCGCACGTGCGTGCCCTGGTGCGACGTCTCGGCGGCTCAATGAGCGTCGATTCGGAACTCAACAACGGCAGCACGTTTATCGTGACCCTGCCCCTCAACCAGATCAAGGAAGGACGACGGTCGTGAGCCTGCCCGTGAAAATCATCATGATCGAGGATGACGAGGGACACGCTCGTCTGATCGAACGCAATATTCGTCGAGCCGGCGTCAATAACGAGATCGTGCCGTTCACCAACGGCACCGATGCGCTCAAATATCTGTTCGGCAGCGACGCCCAGGGAAACGCCCACAAGGGCAGCGCGCTGCTGATCCTGCTCGATCTCAATCTGCCCGACATGACCGGGATCGACATTCTCAAGCGCGTCAAGGAAAGTCCGCATCTCAAGGCCGCGCCGGTCGTGGTGCTCACCACCACCGACGATGTCCAGGAAATCAAGCGTTGCTACGAGCTCGGATGCAACGTCTACATCACCAAGCCGGTCAATTATGAGAGCTTCGCCAACGCCATTCGCCAGTTGGGGCTGTTCTTCTCGGTGATCCAGGTCCCGCCCGCCGACGCATGACCAGCGAAACGCCCACGCTCCTCTACATCGACGACGACGCCGCGCTGGCGCGGCTGGTCGATCGCGGCCTGCGACATCAGGGCTTCGCAGTCGAGCACGCCAGCAGTGGCGCCGACGGCGTCGCCCGTATCAGCCAGGGCGGTATCGACGTCGTGGCGCTGGACCAGTACATGCCGGGCCTCGACGGACTGGAGACGCTCGAGCAGATCCAGGCCATTGCGGACGCGCCGCCGGTGGTGTTCGTTACGGCGTCGCAGGATTCCAGCATCGCGGTGACCGCGCTGAAGGCCGGCGCCGCCGACTATCTGGTCAAGGACACCCACGGCGATTTCATCACCCTGCTCCATGTCGCTGTGACCAGCGCGCTGGAACGCTCGCACATCCTGCGCGCGCAGCTTGCCGCCGAAGAGGAAATCCGCATCGCGCGCGACCGTTACGCCGCACTGGCGGCCGAGCGCGAGGTGCTGCTGCGCGAAGTCAATCACCGTGTCGGAAACAGCCTGCAGATCATCGCGTCGCTGCTGCATCTGCAGGCCACCAGCAGCACCCAGGATGACGTCAAGGCCGCGCTGACCAACGCCATGGGACGGGTGGCCGCGGTGGCGCAGGTGCATCGGCGTCTCTACACATCGCACGACCTCAAGAGCGTGATGCTGAACCAGTATCTCGAGGCGCTGCTCGAGGACCTGCGCCGCTCTGCGGAAGGCAACCGAATGTCGCGGCTGACGCTGACGTCCGAGGCGATCGAGATCGACCCGGATCGCGCGGTCGCCATCGGTATCATTGTCAACGAACTGGTGATGAACGCCGTCAAATATGCCTATCCCGACGGCGCCGGCCCAATCCATGTCGACCTGCGCGCCGACGGATCGAACCTTGAGCTGGCGATCAAAGACGACGGCGTCGGCTTTCAGACCAGGCCGGATCCTCGCTCGACCGGGATGGGCCAGCGCATCGTCGGCGCGATGGCAACCAAGCTCGGCGCCACCAGCGAGCGCGACCCGGCGCATCAGGGAACACGCATTGTCCTGCGTTTCCCGCGCACCACCGCCACCGCTATCCCGGCAAAATAGCAGGGGACGGCAACCGTCGCATCGATCGCCCCGTCCTGCTATAAAAGGCTATGACGTCGCGCGACTCCACCTCGTCCGAAATCACGCCGGAAGTGCTGTTGCGGGCCTATGCCTGCGGCATCTTTCCGATGGCCGAGAGCGCCGACGACCCGACCATCTTCTGGGTCGAGCCCGAGCACCGCGGCCTCATTCCGCTGCGCGGCCTGCACATCTCGTCCCGCCTCGCCCGCACCGTCCGCAGCGACCATTTCCGTGTCACCGTGGATACTGCGTTTCGACAGGTCATCGACGGCTGTGCGGCGCCCCAGGCCGGGCGCGAGGACACCTGGATCAACCGGCGCATCCGCGAGCTTTACACGGCGCTGCACGAGATCGGCCACTGCCACAGCGTCGAGGTCTGGGACGGCGACGATCTGGCCGGCGGACTTTATGGCATCAGCCTGGGACGGGCGTTTTTCGGCGAAAGCATGTTTCACCGCGCACGCGATGCCTCCAAAGTTGGGCTGGTGCACCTCGTCGCGCGGCTGGTGGCCGGCGGCTTCGTGCTGCTCGACACCCAGTTCGTCACCGAGCATCTGCGCAGTCTGGGCGCCGTCGAGGTGTCGCGCACGCGGTATCGTACGCTGCTCGACGACGCGCTGGATGGCATCGGCGACTTTACCAGTCTGCCGCTCGATCGCCCGGTGTCAGGCCGTGAGGCGCTGGCCGTTCTCACTGAGGCTTGAGTCAGCCTCGCTGCGCGAACACCTTCTGCAGATCGCCACCCGGATAGCCATTGCTGAATTCCGAGAACGTCCCGTGCTCCGCGATCTCCTTCGCCGCACGCATGAAGCCGCCCCACGCGGTGCGCGCCAGCGCGCCACCGACGCTGACACGACGCACGCCGAGTTCGGCGAGTTCGGCCACGCTGAAACCGGGAGCACCTCCGACCAGCACATTGACCGGCTTCGGCGCCACGGCTTTGACCACCGTCGCGATCTGCTCCTTGGTCCGCAGTCCAGGCGCATAGAGGCAATCGGCGCCGGCCTGCGCAAACGCAACCAGGCGGGCGATGGTGGCATCAAGGTCGGCCTCTCCCACCAGAAACCCTTCGCATCGCGCCACCAGCACGGCGCCGCTGCGATCGGAATCGATGGCCGCACGCGCCGCCTTGATGCGCTCGACCGCGAGCACGTTGTCATAAAGCGGCTTGGCCTTGTCGGATGAGCGGTTTTCGATCGAGAGGCCGGCGACACCGGCGTCGACCGCCCTGCGCACATTGGCGGCGACGCCCTGCGGATCGTCGGCAAAACCGTTTTCATAGTCGGCGTTGACGGGCAGATCGGAGCCGGCGCACAGCACATGCAGGTGGTTCACCACATCGTCGCAGCTCAGGCCGTAGTCCGGCCGTGCCGTCGACCAGGCAAATCCGGCGCTGGTCGACGCCAGCGCCTTGAAGCCCAGCGACTCCAGGAGGCGCGCGCTGCCGAGATCCCAGGGATTGGGCAGTACGAAACAGCCACTCTCATGCAGCTTGCGAAAGTCGGCGCGCTTCTGCGCAACGGAAACGGTCATGGCACAGCCTTTACGTTAAACGGAGACGGCGCATCATGCGCCCTCGCGAACGTCGATTTTGCGACGTGACGCTGTGCGAAGCTTGGATTTTCTTGCGATGAACCGCAATCCGGTTTGCTGGAAACCCTGGTGTGCGCGGCCGCGACCGGTCACGCTGCCTTATTGGCGGAACGGCGGGAAGAAGCCGGATGGCTGCTGCTGAGGCTGCGGCCGCGGCTGCGCCGGCGGGATATATCCCTGCGGAGGCGGCGCAGGCTGTGGTGCGGGCTGCCGAGCGGTCTGGCGCTTTTGCGCCGGTGGCGGCGCGGGCTTTGGCGGCGGAGGCGTATCGACCTGGGTCGCAACCGTCTGGTCCGGCGCCTTGCAGTCGGTCAGCCAGATGTCATAGATCGGATGCTCGACGCCGTGCAGTCCCGGACTGGCCGCGAACATCCAGCCAGAAAAAATCTTCTTCACCTCGCCCTGCAAGGTGATTTCCTCGACCTCGACAAAGGCATCGGTGTTGGTCGCTTCCGTCGCCGGCCGTGTGTAGCAGGCGTCGGGCTTCACCCGCAGCGCGCCGAACTGCACGGTCTCGCCGATATCGACATCGAAATTGATGATACGGCCGGTGATCTTGTCGAGCCCGGAGAACACCGCCTTCTTGTTGACGATCTTCTGCGCCGGCGGTTCGGTGACGATTTCGTCGCCCGGCTGCAGGGTGGCGGGCGTTGGCGGTGCCCCTGTTGGCGGGGTGCCGGTTTGCGGTGTTCCGCGCGGCTGACGCTGACCGGGCGGCAGGCCCGGCAACGGATTCGGCTGCGCCGGCGCGTTGGCGACACCACCCGGCCCGGCCGGCGGCGCGGTCGCAACACCCGGCTGGTTCTGCGGAACAACGGTCGTGCCCGGCGGAGGCGGCAATGGCTGGGACTGCACCGATCCGGGAGGCGGCACGCCCACGCCCGGCTGCGGACGGCTGGGGATTGGCAAAATACGCCCCTGTGCCGGCAAATCCGGAACCTCTTCCTCATCCTGGTCTTGAGGGGCCGGAACATTGCCTGGCGGACGCGGCGGCGCGTTCGAGAAAATGTTGCCGATCTGCGCGTGCGCGGTCGGCGCAAGCGACATCACCGGGGCGACGGCCAGCGTCGCAAGGGCAACCAAGGTTACGGTTCGGAGCATCTCGCGCGTTTCAATCGGCGAATCGGGTTACGGCACAGTCTATCGCCACTCGCTGTCATCGGGTTAACACGCTGAATACGGCGGGGAAAGGGCGGAAAAGCCGCTTGCAGCATAAGGTTAGGGGCGTGATCCCACGCGCTTTACGCAGACGGCTGCCCCGACCGCGCAGCCCGGCGCAGGGACTGCGGCGGCTGCCCAAAGGCGCGGACAAAAGCGCGCCGCATGCGTTCCGGATCGCGAAATCCGGTCTGCCTGGCGATCTCCTCGATCGGCTCGCTGATGCACTCCACCCGCGTCTTCGCAACCTCGACCCGCAGCTTCTCCACGGCCTTCGACGGCGTCATGCCAGTCTCGGCAATGAACGCGCGGGTGAAGTGCCGCGAGCTCATGTGAGCCTGCTCCGCCATCCGTTCGACCGTCAGCGGCTGCTCCAGATGTTCCCGCGCCCACGCCAGCAGCGGCTTGAAGCGCCCCGTCGGCTCCTTCAATTCCAGCAGCGTGGAGAACTGCGACTGCCCGCCGGCGCGGCGGTGATAGACCACGAGCTGGCGCGCGGTGTCCTTGGCGATCTCGTCGCCGTCGTCCTCGGCGATCATGGCCAGCGCGAGATCGATGCCGGCGCTGATACCCGCCGAGGTCCAGACATTGCCGTCCTTGACGTAGATGCGATCGGGCTCCAGCCGCACCTTGGGATAGGTCGCCAGGAAGTGGCTGCTGCGTCCCCAATGGGTGGTGGCGCGGCGGCCGTCGAGCAGGCCCGCCTGCGCCAGCACATAGGCGCCCGAACAGACGCTGGCGATCCGCCGGACCCGGCGTGCAGCGGCGGTCACAAAAGCGATGATCGGCTCCGACAATGTCGGCGCGCGCGTCCCCTCGCCGCCCACCACGATCAGGGTATCGAGCGGACCACATCCCTTGATGCTGCGGGCAAGCATCTCCACGCCGGACGAACTGCGAACCGGACCGGCCTCCAGGGCAAGCGTGCGGATCGTGGCACGCCGGCCCGACAACCGCCCGGCGATTTCGAACGCCGAAATCGGCCCGGCGGCGTCGAGCAGCTGGAAGTCCGGGAAAATCAGAACTCCGATCGTGCCGGCCATGGAGATACCCGTTGGAACAATGTCTAGAAACGAGGGAATTATGCCATTTGTGACAAGAGCCAACCATGCTCGAATGGCCGCTGTCAACACATCCCCCGCGGAGAATTCCATGCCGGACACCATCCATATCGGCCTGCTCGTGTTTCCGAAGCTGACGCAACTCGATCTCACCGGTCCGCTCCAGGTGTTTTCACGGGTGCCCGGCGCGAAAGTCCATCTGATCTGGAAGCGGATCGAACCGGTGCCGAGCGACGCCGTGCTGGCGCTGCTTCCGACCATCACCTACGCGGACTGCCCGCAGCTCGATGTGATCTGCGTGCCCGGCGGCAGCGGCACCGACGACATGGTCAACGATGCCGAGACGCTGGACTTCCTGCGCAAGCAGGCCGCCGGCGCGCGTTATGTCACGTCGGTGTGCACCGGATCACTGGTGTTGGGGGCAGCCGGTCTGCTCGACGGCTATCGCGCCACCACCCACTGGTCGGCGATGCAGCATCTTGCGGCGTTTGGTGCAACGCCTGAGAAGACGCGGGTCTGCGTCGACCGTAACCGCTTCACCGGTGGCGGTGTCACCGCCGGCATCGATTTCGCGCTGACGCTTGCCGCCGAGCTTGCCGGCCAAACCACAGCCGAAATGATCCAGCTTGGCCTCGAATACAATCCGGCACCGCCATTCAACGCCGGCTCGCCCGACATTGCACCGCCCGAGGTGCTGGCGCGCCTTGAACCGCTGCTCGCGCCGTCGCGGGAACGGCGCCGCATCGCGATCGAGACTGCAGCTGAACACCTGAGGCAGGCCGCATCCTAGATCGCTGGCTAACGCAGGCCTTCCCGCCGGCGCAGCTTTTTTACGAAGGCTGTGCCGCAGGAAAGTTTCTCCGTGGTCGGCGCGTGCTCGTCCAGCACGCGCCAGAACGGCGTGATCTCCGTGAGCGCTGCACCCCTGCTCCTGGCTTCGAGCGCGGCCTCCGCCACCGTGCGCAGATGAAAGCCGGTGGTGATCGGACAAGTCACCTCGGCCTTGTATCGGCGCGCCAGCCGTTCGCGCAGGGTTCTCACGTCCATGCTCTCGCCGGCCGGAATTCGCGCAATGAAATCGGCGACGATCCGCGGCGACGGCACCAGCATGATCTCGCCCTTCTTCATGCCGGCGATGTTGATCGGAACCGGCTTCACTTCGTGCGGCTTCGAGCTCTCGAATTTTTCGGTCCAGGATCTTGCCGGTGATTTTCCCATCGCTGCCCCCTATGAACGCGCCACCAGCGGCAGATAGATATCGGTCAACAGATCGCTCGGCGCGGTGTCGCGAGGATTATTGAGGTATTCCTCGAACACCGGCGCGTCCGCGGGCTCTTCGCCTGACTGAGTCAGCCACGTGCCATACAGCCACTGATAGGCCGCCCGCATGGTCGCATAGGGACCGCGATGACGCAGCACCGCGCATCGGCCGCCGGGAATCTCCGCCTGCAACACCGGCGCTTCGACGGTGACCGCCGTCTTCACGACCACACAGGCGCGCGACCGCAATTCGGCTTCCGGCACCGCCATCGGATCGTCGTAGAAGATTCCAAAGGCGCGCGCCTCGGCACTGAGCAGGCCCTTCATGGCGCACCAGCCGAACAGCGGGTCGAACGCCCTGCCGACCTGCATGTACGAGCCGGTGTGATCGATGGCGACAGCCGTCATGGGCGCCACCTGCCTGATTGTGATCTCGTAGGAGCTGACGTCGGCATCGCTCTGCGAGGCCCGGAACACCGCATGCGCGCCCTCCTTGCGGTATTGCGCCGGCGGCAGTCCGTAGTCGGTGTGGAAGGCCCGCGTGAAGGCCGCAACGCTGGAATAGCCGGACTTCGCCGCGATCTCGTCCATCGGCATCGCGCTGTAGGCGAGATAGCCCGCCGCGCGATGCAGCCACAGCCGCCGCACCGTGGTGGCGATCGTCTCCCCGTGCATGGCGTGATAGACGCGATGCCAGTGATACGGCGACAGGCAGGCGACCTCTGCCAGCCGGTTCAGGTCGATGTCGTCGTCGAGATGATCGTAGATATACGCCGTCACGCGATTGAGACGGTCGTTATAGTCGACCCGCTCGTCGCGGCTTGCTTTGACAAGACTTGCGGTGATGTGTGCAGACGCGATGCTCATGCCTATAACCTCGTGATTGGTGCGAGGCAGGTAGAGCATAGACGGTTTTGACAAATCTTGCGGAGTTCAGGTGCCGCGACAAGAGGTCCGGGAGCCCGGCTGGCGCCCAATCCCTCTCTCTACAAGCCCCTCTTACTGGCCGGGCGTCCAGGCCTGGTAGTCGCCGGTTGCCTTCGGCCGCTTGCCGGCCGCAAGCGTCGAGCCGGACGGCCGATAGGCCTGCGGCGTGCCGGTCATGTTCGGACGGTGCGGCTTTTCCCACTCGCGCGGCTTGTAGGCCTCCTCCGTCGGCGGCGTATCCACGGTGTGGTGCATCCAGCTATGCCACCCGGCCGGAATACGCGTGGCTTCGGCGTAGCCGTTATAGACCACCCAGCGCCGCTCGAATCCGAGCGAGGGGTCGATCTTGCCGCCAGTGGTCCGGTAATATCGGTTGCCGCCCTCATCCTCGCCGACCAGCTCGCCGAAGCGCCAGGTCCACAGCTGGGTGCCGAAGGTCTGGCTGCTCCACCAGGTGAAAAGCTTCAGGAAAAACTGCTTCATCGTCAGGAATCCGGGGCGTTGACCGATCGCCTGTGATGACACCCGACAGCAGGATTGTCCAGCGCCGGCAGTCGCTTGATGCACCGCGGGAAGCAGCCTTCCCGCCGATCCCCATCGCGCGCATGCGAACCAACCGAACAATCTCATCCATCTTCACCGAAAAAGACGCCATCCAATTGATAAAATGCAGTTTTACTAAAGTTCGAACATCGGCACCTCGCGAGAGGTTGATCGTGCTTACGATCGCGGCCGACGAAATGTCGAATGGCGCGACTTGAGATCATGGCGAAGCGCCACGATCGTGCAGCCACTCAACACGATTTCAACGCAATCCATTCAGCAGCGATACAGCCGCGCTCTGCGATGCTCTGCACGCAGGTCAGACAGCTGGCGCGAAACGCGGAACTCTTCGTTCCAGCGGACGTTGCCCGATCAGACCTCTGGAGTAGACAACGATGATCAATCTCAAAATTGCCGGTGCAGCCGCGCTTCTCGCGATCACGCCCGTGCTGATGTCGTCATCCGCTGACGCGCAGGGATTCGGTGGCCGCGGCGGCGGCGGTCGTGGTGGCGGCGCAGTCGCTCATGGCGGCGGCGGTGGCTTCCGCGGTGGCGGTATGGCTTTCCACGGCGGCGGCGGCGGTGGCTTCCGCGGCGGTGGCGCAGGTTTCGCGGCCCGTCCCAGCTTCGCCGCGCGCCCGGGCGGCGGCGCCGGTTTCGCCGGTCGCAGCTTTGCAGCCACCAGTCCCGCTGTCGCGGGCCGTAACTGGAATGGCGGCGGTCACTGGAATGGAGGCGGACGTCATTGGAACGGCCACCGCTGGATCGGCCCCGGCATTGGCCTCGCAGCAGGCCTGGCGGCCGGCGCAGCCTATGGGTCGTACTACGGTGGCTACGGTTATTACGACGACGGCTACTACGGCGACAGTTACGCTTACGACGCCCCGGTCGCCCCCGAGGTCACCTACAGCGAAGCTCCGGCCGACGGCGACACCGTTGCCTATTGCCAGCAGACCTATCGCTCCTACGACACGGCGTCTGGGACCTATCTCGGCTATGACGGCCTGAGACATTCCTGCCCGTAAGGCAATTTACTGTCTCGCGTGAGGGGGCGGCTCGTTAGAGCTGCCCTTTTTCGTTGGCCATATGAGTTTACGTTGAATCGACTCCGTCATCCTGAGGTGCGCGCTCTTGCGCGCCTCGAAGGACGACGGCCAAGGAGCTTGCGTACGGGCCGTCGTCCTTCGAGGGCCATGCTTTGCATGGCCACCTCAGGATGACGGATTACGTTGCGCGGGCGCATCAAGACCGCGTCGCCAGCACCACGCCGGCCACCGTCATGACCAGCGCGGTGATCTGGCCGGCGCCGAGCGGCTCGTGGAGAAAGACCGCCGAAGCGACGACGCCGATCACCGGAACGAGCAGCGTCCCGATCGCGGCGACTGATGCGGGCAGCCGCGCCAGTGCCGCGAACCAGGTCACATAGCTGAGACAGAACACGATCAGGGTCATATAGACCAGCGACGCCCAGCCCACCGCCGACAGCGCGCTGATCTGCGGATCCTCGAGCAGCAGCCCCGCGGCGACCAGCGGCAGACATCCCACCGTGATCTGCCAGGCCGCGGACGTAATCGCCGGCAGTCTGACCGGCAGCCGCTTGGCGACCACCGTGCCGAGCGCGAACAGGAATGCGCCGGCCATCGCAAGGATGATACCCGGCAGCTTTTCCATGCTGGCAGCGACACCGTTGCCGCCCATCAGCGCCAGCGGTCCGCCGAACGCCAGCAGCAGCGAGATCACCCGCAGCAGCGTCAGCCGCTCGCCGAGAATCGGCCAGGCCAGCACCGAAGCCCACACCGGCATGGTGTAGGCGATCACGGCGCCTTCGCTGGCGGGCAGCCACAGCAGCGCCAGCCCCATCAGCGTCATCCACGAACTGATATTGAGCAGCGACGACAGCAGCAGCCGGCCCCATTGGTCGCGTGGCACCCGCAGGCTCTGTCCGCCCACCATGGCGATGATCAGCAGCAGGGCTCCGCCCACCACGCCCGACAGCCCGCGCGCGGACAGCGGCGGCCACTCGGTGAGCAGGTGCTTCATCACCGGCCAGTTCAGGCCCCAGCCGACCGAGGTGATGAGCAGGAACACGAGTCCGCCCCTGCCCCGTGAGCCGGCGGCATTCGTCGCGTTCCGCGACGTCGCGCGGCCGTCATTCAGGGCTGTCATGATGGGGATTGAGCACTGGAGCTGGAGATTCGCGGCCAGAATGACCGCAAAAGCGGCACCCCGCCACCGGGGCTGCCGCCGGGACGGCCATGCGGTTCTGCCCGCATGGCCGAGTCTTTGGGTATGCAAGCAATTTATTCATCTGGAACCCGCCCTGTGAACAGCGGGAGCAGTCCTGGGAAAGGCCCCTCGAATAAATTATTTTGGCTTTCGAATCCCTGAGGACTCACCGATACTTGCAGACATCAGGACGCGGCTCGGCCCCCTGGTTTTCCCCACATTCCCCCATATTTAGTATTTGATTCAGGAACCCGTACTATTCCTTGACGGGCGTCACGCAGTTGTCCTAGTTTTCGAACTGTTCGGCGCGAATGGTTTTGTGTCCCGCCGGGCACCTCCTGACAGGGTCCTGCACGCCGCTCCGAGGCCGAAAAGGCAACGGACGAACGGCTTGCCTATCCCTGGCGGAACCGGGCCCCGGCACGCGAAATAATGGGGTTTTGAGCCCCACAAACGAGCGAAACGCGGCTTCACGCGTTGACAGTTGGGGCGTTGAATAGAGCCGGGACTACCGGCTGGAACTGCGGGCGGCAACGCACGCGAATGGAAATCTGCCGGGGGTCGCCAACGAGCAGACCGCCGGCACAAGACGGGGCGAGAATAAAATGCGGATCGATCGGCGCTACACCAAGGACGGCCAGTCCCCCTACGCGGACATTCAATTCCGGTTGACGACCAGCGAGATTCGCAATCCCGACGGGTCGGTGGTGTTCCGGCTCGAGAATGTCGAGGTGCCGCAGGTCTGGTCCCAGGTCGCCTCAGACGTTCTCGCCCAGAAGTATTTCCGCAAGGCCGGCGTCGCCAAGGTTCTCAAGAAGGTCGAGGAAGAGACCGTGCCGTCGTGGCTGTGGCGCTCGGTGCCCGACACTGACGCAATGGCCAACCTCCCCGAGGCCGAGCGCTTCGGCAGCGAGCTCTCCTCCAAGCAGGTGTTCGATCGCCTCGCCGGCTGCTGGACCTACTGGGGCTGGAAGGGCGGCTATTATTCCTCCGAGGACGACGCCCGCGCGTTCTATGACGAGCTGCGCTTCATGCTGGCCAAGCAGATGGTCGCGCCGAACTCGCCGCAGTGGTTCAACACCGGCTTGCACTGGGCCTATGGCATCGATGGCCCGGGCCAGGGCCACTTCTATGTGGACTGGAAGACCGGCAAGCTGACCAAGTCGAAATCGGCCTACGAGCATCCGCAACCGCATGCCTGCTTCATCCAGGGCGTCGATGACGACCTCGTCAACGAGGGCGGCATCATGGACCTGTGGGTGCGTGAAGCGCGCCTGTTCAAATATGGCTCCGGCACCGGCTCGAACTTCTCGCGACTGCGCGGCGAAGGCGAGAAGCTGTCGGGTGGCGGCCGCTCGTCCGGCCTGATGAGCTTCCTCAAGATCGGCGACCGCGCGGCGGGCGCGATCAAGTCCGGCGGCACCACGCGCCGCGCGGCCAAGATGGTTGTCGTCGACGCCGACCATCCGGATATCGAGACCTACATCGAATGGAAGGTGAAAGAGGAGCAGAAGGTCGCGGCGCTGGTCACCGGCTCCAAGATCAACCAGAAGCACCTCAAGGCGATCCTGAAGGCCTGTGTCAATTGCGAGGGATCCGGCGACGATTGCTTCGATGCCGAAAAGAACCCGGCGCTGCGCCGTGAGATCAAGCTGGCACGCCGTGCCCTGGTGAACGACAACGTCATCAAGCGTGTCATCCAGTTCGCCAGGCAGGGTTACACCGACATCCAGTTCGACACCTATGACACCGACTGGGATTCGGAAGCCTATCTCACGGTATCCGGCCAGAACTCGAACAACTCGGTCTCGCTGAAGGACGACTTCCTGCGCGCGGTCGAGACCGACAGCGACTGGAACCTGATCGGCCGCACCAACAAGAAGGTGGTGAAGACCCTCAGAGCACGCGACCTCTGGGAAAAGATCGGCTATGCCGCCTGGGCCAGCGCCGATCCCGGCCTTCACTTCAACACCACCATGAACGACTGGCACACCTGCAAGTCGTCCGGCGACATCCGCGCGAGCAACCCCTGCTCCGAATACATGTTCCTCGACGACACCGCCTGCAATCTGGCCTCCGCCAACCTGATCACCTTCTACGATGTCGAGACCCGCCGTTTCGATGTCGAGGCCTATGAGCACCTGTGCCGTCTGTGGACCGTCGTGCTCGAAATCTCGGTGATGATGGCCCAGTTCCCGTCCAAGGCGATTGCTGAACTCTCGTTTGAATTCCGCACCCTGGGCCTCGGCTACGCCAACATCGGCGGCCTTTTGATGAACATGGGCCTGCCTTACGACTCCAAGGAAGGCCGCGCGCTGTGCGGCGCCCTGACTGCGATCATGACCGGTGTGGCGTATGCGACCTCGGCGGAGATGGCCAAGGAGCTCGGCACCTTCCCGTCCTACAAGAAGAACGCCAGCCATATGCTGCGGGTGATCCGCAATCACCGCCGCGCCGCCCATGGCAATGCGGCTGGTTACGAAGCGCTCGCCGTCAATCCGGTGCCGCTCGACCACGCCAGCTGCCCGCAGCCCGACCTCGTCACCCACGTCATCGCGGCCTGGGATCTGGCGCTGTCATCAGGCGAAACCCACGGCTTCCGCAACGCCCAGACCACGGTGGTGGCGCCGACCGGCACCATCGGCCTCGTCATGGATTGCGACACCACCGGCATCGAGCCTGATTTCGCGCTGGTGAAGTTCAAGAAGCTCGCCGGCGGCGGCTACTGGAAGATCATCAACCAGGCGGTGCCCGCGGCCTTGCGCCGGCTGGGGTATCGTGAAAGCGAGATCGCCGAGATCGAGGTCTATGCGGTCGGCCACGGCTCGCTGGCGCAATCGCCCGGCGTCAATCATTCGACGCTGAAGGCCAAGGGCTTCACCGACGAGGCGATCGCCAAGATCGAGAAGGCGTTGCCGACGGCGTTCGACATCAAGTTCGCCTTCAACAAGTGGACGCTGGGTGAAGACTTCATCCGCGAGACACTCGGCGTCAGCGCCGAGGCCCTCGCCGCCCCGACCTTCGACCTGCTGGCCTCGATCGGTTTCACCAAGCGCGAGATCGAGGCCGCCAACATCCATGTCTGCGGCGCCATGACCGTGGAAGGTGCGCCGCATCTGAAGGCCGAGCACTATGCGGTGTTCGACTGCGCCAATCCCTGCGGCAAGATCGGCAAGCGTTATCTGTCGGTGGAAAGCCACATCCGCATGATGGCGGCCTCGCAGCCCTTTATCTCGGGTGCGATCTCCAAGACCATCAACATGCCGAACGACGCCACGGTGGATGACTGCAAGTCCGCTTACCTGTTGTCGTGGAAACTGGCGCTGAAGGCCAACGCGCTCTATCGCGACGGCTCCAAGCTGTCGCAGCCGCTGAACTCGCAGCTCATCTCCGACGACGACGAGGAAGAGGATGCCATCGAGTCTCTGATGGAAAAGCCGATGGCCGCCCGTGCCGTCCAGGTGTCGGAAAAGATCGTCGAGAAGCTGGTCGAGCGCATCGTGGTGATGCGCGAGCGCGAGAAGATGCCGGATCGCCGCAAGGGTTACACCCAGAAGGCGGTGGTCGGCGGCCACAAGGTCTACCTGCGCACCGGCGAATACGACGACGGCCGCATCGGCGAGATCTTCATCGACATGCACAAGGAAGGCGCGGCGCTGCGCTCCTTCATCAACAACTTCGCCATCGCGGTGTCGCTGGGCCTGCAATACGGCGTGCCGCTGGAGGAGTATGTCGACGCCTTCACCTTCACCCGCTTCGAACCCGCAGGGCCAGTGCAGGGCAACGACTCCATCAAGTATGCGACCTCGATTCTCGACTATGTGTTCCGCGAACTCGCTGTCAGCTACATGTCGCGGTTCGACCTCGCCCATGTCGATCCGACCGAGTCGAACTTCGATGCACTCGGCAAGGGTGTGGAAGAAGGCAAGTCGCCGGAACCCGCGCCCGCCAACAAGTACCTGTCGAAGGGCCTGACCCGCTCGCGCACCGACAAACTGGTGGTGATGCAGGGCGGCGCGCATGAACCCGAAACCCGCGCCTCCGGCAATGTCACCTCGATCGCCTCTGCCGGTGCCACCGCGCGTCATGGCAGCGACGTCTCCTCCCAGTTCGAAGGCGCCACCGCGCTGAAGGCCGAGGTCGAGGCCGATTTGTCGCCGACCGAACGGCTGGAAGCGCAAGCTTGGAGCAAGGCCGGCACGGCGGCGCAGCTTGCTCCGTCAAAGGCCGAACGCCGGGCGGAAGCCAAGGCCAAGGGCTATGAGGGCGAGATGTGCGGCGAGTGCGGCAACTTCACGCTGGTGCGGAACGGCACGTGCATGAAGTGCGATACGTGCGGCAGCACGACCGGGTGCTCGTGAGCGGATGATCTAGCGCTCGGTCAGTAAAACTGAAGAAGCCCGAAAACTGAAGAAGCCCGCCAAATGGCGGGCTTCTTGTTTTTAATGCCGTACATCTGAGTCCCGCTTTTGCCGTTGATGATCAGGCTGGCCATTCGGGCAGTTGGACTAGGGCCTGTCCTCAATTGAGCCAAATGATAGCAGCGGCGAGGTGGATTGCGGCAAGGAAATTTCTCGCAGTTTTATCGTAGCGGGTTGCGATGGCGCGATACTGCTTGAGTTTGCAGAAGAAGTTCTCGATGAGATGGCGCGCCTTGTAGGCGTCTTTATCGAAGTCGCGCTGGATTTGGCGGTGGCCTCTTGGCGGGATCACGACCGATTTTGCCCGGGCGAGTAACGGTTCGATCACCCGCTGGTCGGCATCGTAGGCCTTGTCTGCCAGCAAGGTATTGGCCGCCATGTCCGGCAGCAGAGCATCGGCGCCTTGCAAATCATGGGCCTGGCCGGGCGTAAGTTTGAACCCTAGCGGATTGCCCAGCGCATCGACGAGCGCATGAATCTTGGTGCTTAACCCGCCTTTGCTGCGCCCGAGCGCCTCGTCTTCGCCCGCTTTTTTTGCGCCCCGGCACTGTGCTGATGCGCCCGCACGATTGTGCTGTCGATCATCGCGTACTCATTGTCGGCATCGCTCGCCAGCATCTCAAACAACTTCTTCCACACACCGCTCTTGGCCCAGCGTGAAAACCTCGTGTGAACCTTGATCGGATCGCCAAAGCGCTCCGGCAAATCCCGCCAGGGAATCCCGGCGCGATAACGGTACAGCACCGCCTCGACAAACAGCCGATTGTCCTTGGCGGTGACCCCAACGTGCCCTTTGCGGCCGGGTAAAAACTCCTCGATCCTGTCCCATTGATCGTCCCGAAGGGCGTAGCGGCGCATCTGTCAGCTCCCGAATCAGCTGACTGCCTATGAATCACGCGATAATCTGCCGGGGAATCCTCTAATTGAGGACGGGCCCTAGTGTGTGGATCGCAACTTGCGTGCTGTGAAGAAGGTTCGCTTCCGAAATTCCCCGTCCAATAATGGCGGCTTGTTTGACAGTGTTCTTATTTTGTTCTATTGTGATGCGCGCATGAGCTGGCTTGAGATTCCCAGCCGTAGCGGCAGCTAACCGGTGCGGTCGGCCGAACGGCGCGCCTTACGCGTGGAGGGCGATGAGGCCCGCCAGCCTTCTACCGATCGGCCCTTCCGATGCTGTCTCTCATTTTGAACTCAGCATTTCTTCGTCCCAATGGATAGCTGGGTTCGGTCTAGTCTCAGCCGAGCTTGAAGCATAGGATTGCACCTTCGCGTTGTGTATTTTCGCTGTGGCTACTAAGAGTTTCCATGCAAGATCACTTCCTATCTAAGGCACGCGTTGACATATTCCGGCCGTTTACCGGCAGGCATCGCGCCGTGTTTTTCGAGGTGGTTACAGAAATCTACGAACGCACGCTTGGGGTGAATGCCGATTATGAGATCGTACTGGACCGGCTCGCGCTGACAGAAATCATAGTGGACGCGCTGGATAAGAACCGGTCTTTGATCTTTTCCGGCGAAGAAGGCGACGAGGAGCTCGATTGCGCCGGTGACGATCGCGACTACGCCGACAAGGTGCGTAAGCGCCTGAAGCGCTTTGGCGTAATCGAGGAATACAACGACTCCGCCTACCTCAAGGTACTCTGGCGCTTCACGCCGGAGGGCAAGCGGATCGCCAAGATGTTCGCGGATACCAGGCGCAAGACATCAGTTGCGCGCCAACGCAGCGTGCGCGCTTGCAAGGGGGCGCTAAAGGCCTTCTCCGAAGAAGGCAACCACGAATATCTGGTCGACGCTTACGAGTACGCCTCGACCATCTTCGACGACGTCTGCCAGGTTTCCGACCTCTTTACCGAGCACCAGCGCCGCATCATGGGGCACTCCTTCTCGACCTCGAAGGAGGCCCTCGTCGGATACATGCTTGGCGTGAACGATTTCGACAAGCGTGCCTCGCGCTACTTCGACAGCGATAACATATACAATCACGCCTCTGACATCGTCGATCTAACCGAAAGCATAGCGGCGATGAATCCCGCGGTGCTGGAAGCGGCAGACAGAAAGATGATGGACGAGCACCCGGCGCTAGAGGAGGAAGCCAACGGCGAGCGGCTGCACACCTGGATGCTGGCGAGGATCCGCAGGGTTGTCGAGTCGACCCGGGACATCAAACACGAAGAGCTCCATCGGGTCGTGGGCGAATTTTCGACCAACTACGCGATCCTGATCGGCAGACTGATCAAGCTGAGCGCCGTCGGCAATGACGATCCGCTGATCAGATTCGCCGGCTTGTTCGCGGCGGCCGGTGACGAGGAGCGCGACGAAATTTGCCGCGAGATGCTCCACCACCTATTCCCGTTACGCGCAGATCTGATCGATCCAGCCGACCTCAAGATAGCAGACCGCGCCGACCGGGCACGGACACCGACCGTGATCGTCCGCAAGCAGCGCTCGCGGGAGGAAATGCTAGCGGCGGACATCCGCAACGCCATGACCGCAGCCTTTGCAGTGCCAGCCAAGGAGGTGGTCAGCCGCGTCCACGCCGCCGTGCTGGCCAATGGCGGATCGACCTCAGTGACGCAACTGCCTGTCGGCGATGCCCGCCAACTGCTTGCAGCAATGTCCGCCGTCGAGATCGTCCGGAGCCTCGGTCCGGAGATCGGCCTGACGGTCTCGGTGGGGGACGAATGCCGTTCTAATGGCGCATTTCGCACCGTCGACCATAAGATCTCGCAGAGGGCTTGAAATGAAGTCGATCCAGGACCGGCTGAAGACCAAGAACGTCAAGCTGGAGGAGTTCCAGGCGATCAATGCGCTCCTCATCAGCCGCGGCTTCCTTTCGCGCGATGACGGCGTACGGCACCGTGCTCTCTACATGGTCGCTCAAAGGTGCCAGGACGAGATCCAGGATGTGCTCGCGTTCATCTACGGCGCATCGTTGTTTCACGATCCTAGCACTTCGCATTTTCGCCTCCAGCCATTCGGCGCGCGCGACATCGGCCTGCCGGATATCGGTGAAGAGATCGAAATCCGGCGCGAACTGAAGGGAGCCGTTCATAAGGACTTTACGGCGGCACTGCTGACCCTGAAGCTGCTCTACGACGAACTCATCGTAGAACGCAGGATAGGTCCCGGCGGCCGGGTCGCCGTCAGGGTGACGGAGTTCGTCACAGCAATGAAGGTCAACTTCAAGGTCGATCTGCCAGCAGCGGACTCGCATCGCAAGGCGATCTTCATGAAACTGAAGAAGCACGGCGTCGCCGAATTCAATATCGATGAGCTCAAGGATGAAGATGCCGTCATCAGCATCCGGCCGGAGATCGCCTCGCTGGTCTACGACAGCGCAGTAGCTGCGGCAGTCGCCTCGATCCAGCAGTCTAGCCACAATTCAGACGACGTGACCGGGCCCTCGGCCGGCATCGACGATATAGAAATGGATGCCGCCGTATGATCATGAAGGAGGTGACGACCGTCAACTGGGGCCAGCTCCCGATCGGCGACGTGCAACTTGCCGAGATTGTATTGCTCGGCGGTGAAACGGGCGCTGGAAAGTCCTCGTTCATCGATGCTGTGATCAGTGTGATGACGGGAAACGAGTTGCGGTTCGCCAAATATAACTCGGCCCAGAGCGAGACTTCGTCGAGCAAAAAGACGAAGCGAACGATCGCGTCCTACGTCCTTGGCGCCGACGACAGCGCCGAGCCGCACCGCCAGCACGGCGCCCACGGCTATGCCGGCCTCTATTTCGAGCCGGACGAGAGGGACGACGGAGCAGGCCAGCCGTTCACCGCCATCGTGGGCACGGAAGCGCGACTCGAAAAGCTGGCGAACCAGCCCGTCTTCAAATCGCTGGAAGACGTCCGGATCATCGCCTTTGGCGCCAAGGTCGGCGCGGCCGACCTGATCAGGATCGTCGACGGTGCCGAGGAGGTCATTCCAGTCAACGAGCTTCTTGTCGCGCTTCGCAAGAAGTTCGGCAGGGATTCCGTGCGCGACTACAGCACGAAGACCGAATACGTCTGTCGTCTTTACGCGACCCTCAAGGGACAATCCTCGCCGGTAGACCGGCGCGAGGCGGAAGGCTGCATGCGCGCCTTCGTCAACTCGATCGCCTATCGGCAGCCCGACGACATCGATGCGCTTATCCGAGAAGATATCCTGGAGCCCGACGACAACGCCAGGATGATCGAAACCCTTAAGACCACGATTACCGACGTCTCGAACCTGCGACAACAAGCCGAGCGGATGGAGAACAACGTTCGGCTGCTGGAGGAGGCTAACGGATTTCTCACCGAGGGCGCGAAACATTTCATCGAGGAGTGGATGTTTGCGGCACTCGAAGCCGCTAGGCTGCTGCAGGATGCTGTTAACCGCCGCAACGAAGCTCTCGAGGCGAAAGAGAGGGCCACCGCCGCTCTTGGCGAGATCAACAAAGAAATCGTCGACTGCGACGTCCAGACGGTATTCCACAACGACGCCTGGGATAGGCTGAAGTCACGCATCAACGACAGTGACGTTCATCGCATCCGACTAGGCATCCAGGATCGGATCGCGCGGAGCAGCGACACGATCCGAAGCTTCGAACAGAAGCTGCGGAGCGCCACCCTCACGCTGAGCGCCGCCCGGAACGTGATCCGGCAATCAATATCCGCCTGCTCAGGCATCGACGACCTGCGCGACGCTGCGATACGGCTTTCCGCGGTCGGAGAGAAGATCGACGGGATTGACCTGCCTAAAATCGAAGCACACTTCCGCGCTGTAAGGGATGGACTCGACGGCGGTGCCGCTGCCAGCCTCCAGGAGGCTATCGTCGCGATCGACGCTGCCGTCGGTTCAGGCTGGACCATTGAAGTCGACTCCGTCGCCGAAACGTTCCTCTTCGCCCACGACAAGTTGCGCCAACACCTGGACTTGCTGAGAATGAAACGCAGCGACAGCGAGACCAAGCGTCAGGCGCTGGCGTCCGGCCGGACGAACTATCCGCGCGGCGTATCGGAGTTTGTCGCGCACCTAGCACGGGTCCTGCCCGAGGCGAAGCCACGCATACTCTGCGACGTGGTCGAGATGAAAGATCCTTCATGGCAAAACGCGGTGGAAGGCTTCATCGGCGGCGACAGATTCGCCATCCTCTACGAACCGGAGTATGAGACTCGGGTCATCGCGCTGCTGCGTTCCTACCGCGACGCCAGCGGCGCCCGCCCCTCGGTGGCTCAGATAGGCCGGGCCCTCAGGGATGCGGGCACGGCCGTACCGGACTCGTTAGTCGGCAAGCTCAGGAGCGATGACCGGGTCGCGCTCGGTTACCTGACCGCGCGTTACGGCCGGAGCGTCTGTGTCGCGACCGAGGACGCGTTGAAGGACGTCCGCAGCGGATTGCTGCAGGACGGTGTCTCGGTGGCGGGATACAACTACCGGAACAGATCGGAGCCCGACGAGGGGCTGGTGTTCGGCATCGAAGTTCGTCGCCGTCAGGCCGAAATTCTCACCCTTGCGATCGAGCAGATCAGCAAGGAAATCACAAGCAAGGCGACCAGCGAACAGAACGTCAGGAATGCCATCACCCTGATGGGCCGAGCGAAGCAAGCCGAACTGCAGGACTTGGACGTTGGGTCATTCCAGTCGGCAGGGAAGGAACTCAACGCTGCGACTCAAGAACTTGAAAGCCTCGACGTATCCAGCATTGCGGATCTAGAGCAGCAGGCTGCTGAAGCCAAAAGGAAGATCTCCGAGTTCACTGAGCGCAAGAATGATCTGCTTCCCAAAGTCGGCGAACTCAACCGTGATATCCGGATCGCCGATGAAAAAGCGACCGACGAAAACCTTCAGATCAGCAAGCTAACTCCCGACGCCGAACGCGCCGAAAAAAACTGGAGGAACGCGCTTTCCTGCGTTCCGCCGATCAGACTGATGCCCTACGAAACTCAGTACCGGCAGGAGATCGAATCGGGACGGCCGGTGAAGTCGTTCCACGACCGCAACATCGAGCGGCGGTCGTGGGCGCAGGACGCCAAGAACGCCGCCGAAAACACGCTTCGCGACTACAATCGCGAAGCGCTCGAATACCAGAAGATCGCAGCCCACACTCTTCAGTATCCCTCCCCCTCGCCATCCCCCGAGCTCATGACGGAGTGGCTTCGGTCCCAGTTCGAGCAGGTGGCCGACCAAATAAGGCGCCAGCGGGATACCGGCCTAGTCGAGCAGCGCGAAAAGCTGGTGCTGGCGGAACAGCAATTCACCAGATCGTTCACTTCAAACTTCTGTCTGCGCATCCTGCAGAGGGTGACGGGGCCGGACCGAACTATCGACGTCGTCAACAAAAGCCTGGAGGACATCAGCTTCTCCGGCGACAAGATCCTCATGACGCAGTCATTGCGCGAAGAGTACAGTCAGTATCTCGATCTATTCCGGGCCGTGCGGGAACGCACCGAAGCCGGACCGGCCGATCTATTCTCGGCGGCAGACTTAGCCCCCGCGGAGAAGGCGACGCTCGAAGCCCTCCGATTGCTTCTCTTGTCGAATGACATCGAACATTCGATGCGGGAGCTCAACCGGATCGCGGACTACCGGAACTACAAAAAATACGATTTCGAGAAGTCCTCGAAAGGCGGAGATCCGCGCGGCTTGTCGACGTGGGGAACGGGATCCGGTGGAGAGGCCGAGACGCCGTTTTACATCATCCGCGCCGCCGTTTTCGCGGCGAGTTTCAAACTGTTCTCGAAACAGAAGATCTCGCATTTCCGCACGTTGTTCCTGGACGAGGTCTTCAAGAACATGGACGAGAGCAGGACCCGACGCGTCATCGATTTCTTGACCAAGGAAATGGGTTTCCAGCTCGTTTGCGCCGCGCCGACCAAGTCGATGGCAGCCCTGATGGACGTATTCAATCGGCGCATCAGCTTCTCAAAGGCGCCGACGGCTGGATCGCAGACTTGGATCGACGAGGTCGATCTTGAACAACAGCGGATCTCAGAAATCTACGAAGAGCACCGTCGTAACACGGTCCGGGATGTGAAGGCGAAGTTCGAACTCGCGAATCCATTCAAGACAGACGTAGGCGTAGCGGCAGAATGACTCCCGAGACCGCCCTCAGCGATCCGCTCGCGAAGCGCATTCTCGGGAACGCGCTCGATCGGCTGGATAGATTACTTCCGGAGGGCCGAACGAACGCGATCAGAATCCCAATCGACCAGAATACGGCGCCAGAGATATTCAAGGCAGAGACCAACGCCGACCGCGAGATTGCATGGCACGTGCTTGAAGTGCTCGTCGACGCTGGCATTGGAACCCTCGCCTATCGCCGGGCGGCTCGCCACGGCTCGCGCGAAAACCGCCAGCCGGCATTCGAAATCTCGACCGCCCTGGCCAACGAGAATCGCCTTCGCGCTTTCTACGACCGCCCGCGGCCAGGCCTGAAATATTCAGAGGAATGGCGCTGCCTGGTCCGTTCGAGCGACCTCGATAGCGACATCAAGGCGGCTATCTTGGATGTTCCGGTCTCCATCCCTGGACGATCCGCCACCGAGGTCTTCAGTCGTTTGATCTCAATCCGCGCCCTTTATGATCACCGGGAAACCCTATATCTGCGTGAGGTATCTAGCCGGACGTTCTGGGGACTATCGAAGGTTCTCGACAACCGGTCCGACCTAGTAGCTGCTCTGCTTGGATTGGCGGAGTGCCCTTACCCGGCGCAACCGATCCACCTAAACGTCTATTTTGTGGGGCCTTTTTCCTGGATTCTCTTTGTCGAGAACAAGACATCATTCGAGCGGGCCATCCGCGACGCCAGAGAGGCGCTCCTGCATGGACGATTCTCGCCATACGCGGGCGCTGCTCTGATCTACTCTAGCGGCTTCATGGGAACGGCCGGACGGATGCGAAAACCATCCGGATGCAGGACGTTCTATTCTCTGGACACTGTCTCGAATGCAAGTGAGATACGGGCCTTCGATGCCGCATTCCACAGTAACATCGATGTCTGCGCGGCCTTCTGGGGCGATCTCGATCATACCGGCATGGCAATCCTTTCGAGCTTGCGAACCATCTTCCCTTCCGCGCGAGCATGGGAGCCAGGTTACGCACCTATGTTAGTTCGCCTCGATGCCGGGGAAGGTCACGCTCCGGAGGAGGCCAAGAAAGGCGGCCAGAAGCCGATCTTATCGACAGGCTGCGGCTATGCCGACAATATCGTGATCCCCGCATTGGTGAAACACGGTCGATTCATTGATCAGGAGTGAACGGTTATCAAAGGCTACGCGCGCAGATTTGAGGAAGCGAAAACCATACTGGAACAGCGTGGGTTTCCTTTGTTAATTAGTTGGGCGGACTCCGCACTTTTTCCATTCAAAAAAACGTAGCCCGGGCGAAGCCGCCCCATGATCATTGCGAACGTGTCCGGTTCCTCCTAAGCACTTAGCTCCGCGACCGATCCCCGGGAGAAGACCGATTTTCCGCGTCATAATGAGCCTGCCCTGCCTCCTGGTCGTCACCCGGTTCGTCTGGCCTTTGCAGTTGCCGCTTTCGGTCAAGTGCGTGGTGACCGTGCTGCTTCTCGTGGCCTCGCAGTACCATTTCTGGAGCCGACTCTCCTCGGGTTCGGTGTTCGCACCCGAATTCCCTCGCCCGGTCGTCATCCTGTTCAACTGGGCATTTGCTGCGATCTTCCTTCTCGCTGGGCTGCAACTGCTGCTCGACTTTGGAACGCTCTTCGCGATGGCGGTCCATGGCGGCGGCGTGTTTGTGCCTGACGATGTCCGTTATGCCATCGGCACCGTGGCCGCCGCAGTGGCCGCGATCGGCGTCCATCAGGCGATCCGGGTGCCGCCGCTCAGGGATATCGAGATCGGCATCCCGGGGCTCGCGCCGCCATTCGACGGCTACAAGCTGCTGCACCTGACCGATCTTCACATCAGCCGCCTCTTCCCCGCGGCGTGGACGCGCGCCGTGGTCGCGCGGGCCAATGCCCTTGGCGCCGATCTGATCGTGGTGACGGGAGACCTGATCGACGGCAGCCTGACGATGCGGCGCGCGGACGTCGAGCCGTTGCGGGGCCTGCGCGCGGCGGATGGCGTCATCGTCATCCCCGGCAACCACGAATACTTTTTCGGCTATCGCGCGTGGATGGCGCACTACGCCGCCATCGGGATGCGCGTCCTGGAGAACGATCACGTGGTTCTCGACCGCGAGGGCGGCCAACTGGTGATCGCCGGCGTCACCGACCTGTCGGCGGTCCATAGCGGCCATCCCGCCCCGGATCTCGCCATTGCGCTCAAGGGTGCACCGAAGGACGTAACCGTCATCCTGCTCGATCACCAGCCGCGGGAGGCGCGGCGCGCCGCTGCGAAAGGCGTCGCACTGCAGCTGTCGGGACACACCCACGGCGGAATGGTGGTCGGGCTTGACCGGCTGGCCGCGCGCGCCAACGCCGGCTACGTCTCGGGCCGCTACGACGTCGATGGCATGACGCTGTACGTGAACAACGGCACCGGGCTTTGGCCCGGTTTTGCGCTCAGGCTCGGACGGCCCTCGGAACTGACGCGGATCACGCTGCGCCGGGCGTAATCACGGTTACGGTGCCAGCTCTGGCCAGGTATCAATAAATCTAATGCAAGCGAGTAGAAATAATCATTTTTCTAGTCCAGCTGAATCATTACCATCGTTGATCGGACCGCCGAGAATGACGAACAAGACATAAAAATTCGGTCAGGGGGGCGACGTGGCGAACGGTGACACGCTGTCGATAACGATCGACTTTGCGAACGGTGCCGCTGCCATGCCGGGTTTGTGCCGGCGACGCCGAATTCGGACCGGACTCACAGCGGCGCTCGCCTGCGCACTGCTCTTGTTCGGCGGAGCGGCCTCCGCCCAAGACACGAGTAACCACGCCGGCAGCTATCCCAATCGGCCGGTCATGATGATCGTGCCGTTCGCACCAGGCGGCGCTTCCGATTTCGTCGCCCGCATCATCCAGCAAGGCGTGAGCGAGATCCTTGGCCAGCAGCTCGTGGTCGACAATCGGCCGGGGGCTGCGGGCATCATCGGCACCGAGGTTGCGGCCCGCGCAGCGGCGGACGGTTACACCACCTTTCTCGGCAATATCGGCACCGTGTCGATCAATCCCGGCGTCTACGCCGCCAACATGCGTTTCAAGCCGGACAAGGATCTGAGCCCCGTCACGATTTGCGCCGATACGCCGAGCATCCTGATCACCCGGCCCGACTTCCCCGCCAACAGCGTCAGCGAGCTGATCGCCTATGTGAAGGCGAACCAGGGCAAGGTTGCCTTTGCCTCGCCCGGCAGCAGCACGCTCAATCGGCTGGAGATGGAGGTGTTCAAAAAGGACGCGGGGCTCGACATGGTGCATGTGCCCTATAAGGGCGGCGCCGGGCCGGCGGTGACGGATGTTCTCGGCGGCCATGTCGACCTGATGTTCACGACCCTGTCGTCCGCGCTGCAGTTCGTCAGGGACAAGCAAGTCAAGGCGCTCGCCGTCACCACCCGGGAGCGAATGGCCGACCTGCCCGGCGTACCGACCATGTACGAGCTCGGCTGGACAAACCTCGTGACGTCATCCTGGCAGGGCGTGATGGTGCCCACAGGCACGCCGCGGCCGATCGTCGACAAGCTGCACGCCGCGATCGTCAAGGTGCTCGCCGATCCGCAGATTCAGGAGCGCATGCGCAAGGGCGGCGCGATCGCCGTCAGCAGCAAATCGCCGGAGGACTTCAAGAGCTATATCGACGGCGAAACCGCCAAGTGGACCGGGGTGATCGCAGACAGCGGCGTGCGCGCCGATTGACGCGGCGCCCACCGAAAACAAACTCTAGATGCATGAGGAGATATGGTTCGCTCAACGTAATCCGTCATCCTGAGGTGCGAGCCTTGCGGTGCACTTGCACCGCTGGGCGAGCCTCGAAGGATGGACGGCCGATTCTACTTAAGCATTGGCCGTCGCCCTTCGAGGGCCGCGCTGCGCACGGCCACCTCAGGATGACGGAGCTGATTCAACGCAAATTCATCCCGCTCCAACGAGCAAAACAGGAGACACACGCGTGCAACAGGTTGAAGTCGCTGTTATTGGAACGGGATGGTGTGGGGGAATACGGGCGGAAACGCTGTCGCGCTCCTCGCTCGTCGACAAGCTTCATATCTGTGACATCAGGCCCGACCGCCTGGCGGAGGTCAAGGCGCTGACCGACGCGGCCACCGCGACGCTCGACTACCGTGACATCATCGAGAACGACCGGATCAAGGTGGTCTACATCTCGACCACGCCGGAATCCAACCACTATCCGATCGCGCGCGATTGCCTTCGCGCCGGCAAGCACGTGCTGCTGGAAAAGCCGATCGCGATCGAACTGTTCGAAGCCGATGAGCTGATCGAGATCGCCAGGCGCGCCAATCTCAAATTCACCATCGGCTATTCGCAGCGCTTCAATCCGAAGCTCGCTTACGCCAAGAAGAAGATCACCGACGGCACGCTGGGCAAACCGGTGTCGGTGATGGTGAGCCGGCATCTGTCCCGCAGTCTCGGCAAGAAGATCTCGAGCCGGGGCCGGCTGTCGCCGGCGACGATGGAATCGACCCACGACCTCGATTTCGTGTTCTGGCTGCTCGAGCCCGCGAAACCCGTCCGTGTCTATTCGCAGGGCGCCTACGGCTACATGCAGGCGGTCAACGGCTCCTATGACATCATGTGGAGCACAGTGACCATGGACAACGGCGTGCTGGTTTCGATCGGCGGGGGCTGGAACCTGCCGCCGAGCTACCCGAACTACTGCGCAACGACCATCGAGATCACCGGAACGGAAGGCTCGCTGTTCCTCGACGATACGCAACGTGACAACTGGCTCAATACGATGAAGGACGGGACGCAGTATCCGATGTCGACGATGCCGGGCGAGTGGGTCGATCACGTCTATGCCGGGCAGATGGGGCCCGAAACGATACACTTTCTTGAATGCGTGTTGCGGGACCAGCCGCCGATGGTGTCGCCGGAAAGCGCGCGCCGGGTGATGGAGACCTATCTCGGCGCGGACCTCTCGGCGGAATCCGGGGCGCCCATCAGCCTTCCGCTCGACAACCAGTCGCTGTCCGCGGTCCAGGACCTCTACAAGAAATTCCGCACGCCGGTGTAGAGCTTCAATTCGAAAATAGCTTTTCTTGAAACACCCCGCTTTGCAGAAGGGCGAAGAGATGAGATCCCACCGAAAAGACATCGGCTTGGCCGTGATCGGCTGCGGCACGATCGGCCGCATCCGGGCCGAGTTCGCGCGCGACTATCCCGGCATCGGCTGGCTTGGCCTGTGCGACTCCAACGCCGAGGTCGGCCAGAAGCTTGCCGAGGACGCCGAGGCCGATTTCTTCACCACCGACTACAACGAGCTGTTGAGGCGCCCCGAGGTCACGGCGGCGATCATTGCAACCGATGAGAATGCCCATGTCGGCCCGCTGCTGGCCGCGTGCGAGCGCAAGCTGGACCTGTTCATTGAAAAGCCGCTGGCGACCGACGCGCGGGAATCCGCGAAGGTGCTGAAGGCGATCGAACAAGCCGGGGTCGATGCCGTAATGGGCTATACCAACCGCTTCCGGCGGCGTTTCCAGGCGGTCAAGGGCAAGCTCGCCCGCGGCGACATCGGCGACGTGACCTCCGTGGTGACGCGCGCATTCATGAATCGCATGGTGCCGATCGCCACCATCCGCAAGACCAATCAGCGCCAGAACCTGACGCCGATGGTGGTCTCGGGGACGCACGCGCTCGATATGTCGTTGTATCTGATGGAGGGCAAGACGCCGGTATCGGTGTTTGCCCGCTCGGTCGACAAGGCACTCGGGATGTTGGGCACCAAGGACTCGACCTTCGGCATCTTCACAATGGATGACGGCACGATCTGGAGCATGAACATCAGCTGGGCCCTGCCCCACGTCTGGCCGGGCGCTGTATATGGTCTTCAAGTCGGCATCGTCGGCACCGAGGGCGTCATCGACATCGAGGACACCCACCGCGATCTGGTGATGGCGACCGAAAAGCCGATCGGCGCCGGTTATACGTCGCGCAATTACAAGCCCGAGTTCGAGCGCCATGTCGATTTCCTCACCAGCTATCCGCCGGGAGACATGAACGATGGCCAGCTCTGGGGCCCGATGCGCGACGAAACCAATTCCTGGTTCGGACGCATCCACACCGGCCTGAAGACGCCGCACGCGTCGGCCGCGCAGGGTCACCGCAACCTGCTGCTGACCATGGCGATGGACCTTTCAGCCAAGCGCGGCACCGAGATCAAGCTGCCGCTCGATCTCGAGGAGTTCTACACGTAACGGGAGCCGGGCGAGCCTGCGGATCCCGATTGAATATTGCGATCCCATACCGATTGGCGCATCACCACGATGTATTCGCCGTTACTGTTCTGTAACAGCGGCACTTCCTGCCGGTGTATCATGTCAATGCTTCAACTGGTCGCACTCTCCGCTTTCAAACATCTTGAGGTTGTTATTTTGAAAAGTTACACTTTTCAACAGTGCAGCGGTAGGTTGTTTCTCAGCCAGGTTCCTTGGACGGGTGACCGCGTCCTGGACGCGCCCCCTTAAAGAGCGTCGGGAGGCCGTATGACTGAAACTCGCGCAGCGAAAATGATGCGCACCTTCATGGCCATCGCCGTCGCATTGACCGGGTCGATTGGATTAGTGGCTTTCACCAGCTCGCCTGCAGAGGCGGCCTGCTCCGGCGGCGTCTGCGCCACGAGCAGACTGAATGTACGTCACGGACCCGGCTTCACAAAACTGTTCATCACGGTGGCGCTAAGCAATCGTTTGGTGGGTATCAGCCACTACAACGTCTTCGTCCAGTGCGGCGGCGTTGTGGGCACCTGCGGCAGGCAGTTTGAAAGCCTCGGCCGCTTCTCCTTCGAGATCAATAGCGCCAGGAGATTCGCTTACACCATTCAAGCATGCCGGCGTGGCGGCTTCCTTCAGCGGTCGGAGTGCGCGCCTCGCCCGCCGGCGCGCTTCGTGCATCCCGTGGCTCCGCGCGAGCTGAGGGGGAGCACTAGCCAAGGGTAGGTGCAGCTCGACAGGGTGCTGCCGCAGCGGCTGGAGGGCTCCTACATCGCCCCCGATGGCAGCCGCGCCCCTGCCCCACGGCCAAAACATCGTTAACGGATGGTTGATGGTCTGATCCTATGCTGCCGCCCTCATTCACGGTGGGCTCCCCATGAAGCGAACGACTGTTTTCGTGCTGGCTGCGGCAGCCGGCCTCGGCATTCCCCTGGCCCACGCCCAGACATCGCCGCCCGCTGGGAAGACCACGGGTGTCGCGGCCGCGGCCCCGACACAACCAAACGCGGCCGCAGTAGAACAGCTGAAAACACCGGAGCTCGCTCTCAAGACAACGCGCGACCTGCCCACAACCACCGATCCCACGTTCGACCAGGGAACGGCGGAGCGCCTCAAGCAGGCCATTCAGAAATACGCAGCCCTTGCCGCGCAAGGCGGATGGCCAATGCTGCCCAAGGATGCGAAGTTCGTGGTGGGCACGGAAGGCGCCAATGACGCTGCGCTGCGACGCCGGCTGATCGCCACCGGAGATCTGGCCTCCGACCAGGCCACCGGAGCTTTCGACGCCACCGTGTCCGCCGCCGTGAAACACTTCCAGGCGCGCCATGGCCTGCCTGAGACTGGAACCGTCGGCCCGCGCACCCTCGCCGCCCTCAATGTCCCCGTTGAAAAACGCAGCAAGCAGCTGGAAGCGTCGCTGCTGCGCACCTCCGCCATCAATTTCGGCTTCGGCCAGAGGTTCGTGGCCGTCAACATCCCCGCCGCCTATGTCGAGGCGGTCGAAGGCGACAGGGTCGTGCACCGCTACCGTGTGGTGGTCGGCAAGACCGAAAAGCCGTCGCCGACGGTGTCCGCCGAGATCACCGACATCAGCCTGAACCCGCGATGGACTGTCCCCGCCTCCATCACCAAGAATGAGATCGCGGCCCACATGCGGACGGACCCGGGCTATCTCGACCGCATGCATATGCAGCTGAATGATGAGCATGACGGCGTCATCGATCCCTCGACTGTTGATTGGAGCGAGGGCAAGACGCCGAACGTCATCGTTCGCCAGTTGCCCGGGCCATGGAACGCGCTGGGACAGCTCAAGATCAACATGCCGAACGCCTACGCCGTCTACATGCACGACACCAACCAGAAGAGCCTGCTGAGCAAGGACTACCGCTTCGACTCCCATGGTTGCGCGCGCGTCGACCAGATCCGCGATCTCGCGGCCTGGCTGCTGCAAGGCGCGGCGGACTGGGACCGCACCAGGATCGACGCCGCGATCGCCACCGGCGAGCGGCAGAACGTGGCGCTGCCGAAGAAGGTGCCCGTGGCCTGGATCTACCTGACCGGCTGGATGACGCGCGACGGCACCGTCAATTTCCGTGACGACATCTATGAACAGGACGACCAGTTGCTGGATGCCGCCGCGGAAGCGCGCGAATTTTTTTGGAAAGCCCCAGCAGGTCTCCAGGCAATAGCGCAGATCAGAGCAAAAACTCCAGCGCCGTCTCACAAGCCTCTTCCAGCTTGAAGGCCAGCATGTCATCGGCCCGCGTGCGTCCCAGATTCACCGCCGCGATCGGAATGCCTGCGCGGGCCGCCATCTGCACAAAACGAAAACCCGAATAGACCATCAGCGAGCTTCCGACGATCAGCATGCCGTCGGACTGTTGCAGGTGCTCTGTGGCGGTCTCGACGGAACTGCGGGGTACGTTCTCGCCGAAAAACACGACGTCCGGTTTGACGATGCCGCCGCAGTGCCGGCAGGCCGGCACTGCGAAGGTGGAAAAATCCTGGATGTCGAGATCGGCGTCGCCGTCGGGCGCATCGGTCGCCTCCAGATCAATCCAGCCCGCGTTCAATCGGCTGAGTTCGTCCTGAAACTCGTTTCGCGTGATCTTGTGTTCGCATCCCATGCAACGGACCAGATCGAGCCGGCCGTGCAAATCGATCACCTTGTCGCTGCCGGCCGCCTGATGCAGCCGATCGACGTTCTGGGTGAGAATGAGTTCGGAGCTGCCCCTTGCTTCAAGCCGTGCCAAAGCCCGATGCGCGGCATTGGGCTGGGCCCGGCCGAACGGCCGCCATCCGATCAGGCTGCGCGCCCAATAACGCTGGCGCGTTGCCGCCTCTCCCATGAACGCCTGATAGGTGACCGGCGGCTGGCGTTTCCATTGTCCATGCGTGTCCCGATAATCGGGAATACCTGAGTTCGTGCTGCAGCCGGCGCCGGTCAACACGAACAGGCGCTGATGCCGATCGACGAAGTCCTGGAGTGAATTGAATTCGGTCATGGGACGCAGATATGGCCCCCCGACCGATTTTCGGCAAGGGAGCCGTCATACGATCGAACGAAGTGGGGCCGGCGGCTCAATGGCCGCCGGATTTGTCCTAAGAAGCCTGCACGGCCTGGCAGTTACTTTGTCTGTCCGGCGGCCGCCAGGATCAGGTCGGCAACCTCTTTCGAATGTGAAACCAGAGAGAGATGCCCCGCCTCCAGCTCGACGGTCGTGGCGTTCATCCGCTTGGCCAGGAAGCGTTCGAAATCCGGATTGATGGTCTCGTCCTGCTTGGACACGGCATACCATGACGGCTTGCTGTGCCAGGCGGCCTCAGTGGTTCGCTGCCCGAACAGGGATGCCGCAGCGGGCTGCTGCTCGGCGTAAAGCACCTCGGCTTCCGCCTTCGGCACGCCATTGGCGAAATATTTCAGGAAATGGTCTTCGGCAATGGTGGTGAACCCGTCGTGCTCCTTGACACCGGCGCGCACCGGCCCGACCGGAAATTTGCCGGACAGCGCGACGAAATCTTCACCGGCATCGGGCGCGCGCGCGGCCACATAGACCAGCGCGGAGACCTTGGGATCGTTGCCGACATCGCTGATGACGGTGCCGCCCCAGGAATGCGCGACCAGCACGGTGGGTCCATCCTGCTGCGCCAGCACCCGGCGCGTCGCCGCGTCGGAGTCGGCGATCGACGTCAGCGGATTTTGCACGGCGGTCACCTTGAGCCCGGCCGCCTGCAGGCGCGCGATCACCTTGGACCAGCTCGATCCATCGGCCCAGGCGCCATGCACCAGCACCACATTGTGCGCTTTCACCGGCGCCCCGGTTTCGGCATTCGCAGCCAGTCCGCCGAGCGGCAGGCTCAGCAGTCCGGCCGTCATTGCAAGAGCCATATGTAATTTGGTCATCACTCTATCTCCATCTCCGATGTTGGATTTAATCTCACTCGAACCGGGCGGCCGAGTGCGTTTAGTCCTGCGAGACCGCACGGAAGCGTTAGGCTTCGATGGTGATACGCGTCGACCATGATGCGTGTTACGCACGGCGACGCTGCGGGCACATTAAATAGGAGTTTAGAATTGGGAGGCTGCGGACAAACGCCTTCATCCGCCGACCGTCGATGACCACGTTGTCGGGAATCTAAATTCGATTTTAATCTTGGACGAAAATACAAAGGCCGCTCCAATGAGCAGCCTTCTCTTCGCGATCCGGATACTCGGCCAGGACGAGCCGCCACGATCCGTTATGGCACATGCCCGCCGTCGGACTCGTCCTCAAAGCGCAGATGCTTCACGCTCTGGCCACGGCTGCGCACATGCTTCAGCGCCTCGATCCCGATCCGGATATGCATCTCCACGAAGTTGGCCGTCACCAACCGGTCCGACGCCTCGGTCTTCACGCCTTCGGGGACCATCGGCTGGTCGGAGACCAGCAGCAGCGCTCCGGTCGGAATATGGTTGGCGAACCCCGCGGCAAAGATGGTCGCGGTCTCCATGTCGATCGCCATGCTGCGGGTGCCGCGCAGCCGCTCCTTGAACGCCTCGTCATGCTCCCAGACCCGGCGGTTGGTGGTGTAGACGGTGCCGGTCCAGTAATCCCGCCCGGCGTCGCGGATCGAGGATGAGACCGCGCGCTGCAACTGGAAGGCCGGCAGCGCCGGCACCTCCGGCGGCAGGTATTCGTTCGAGGTCCCCTCGCCGCGGATGGCTGCGATCGGCAGGATCAGGTCGCCGATATGGTTCTTGCGCTTGAGGCCGCCGCACTTGCCGAGAAACAGCGCAGCTTTCGGTGCGATGGCGCTGAGCAGGTCCATCACGGTGGCGGCATTCGGGCTGCCCATACCGAAATTGATCAGGGTGATACCGTCAGCGGTGACATTGGGCATCGGACGGTCCGCCCCCTTGACGGGCACGCCATGGTGGTCCGCGAACCATTCGACGTAGTTGTCGAAATTGGTCAGGAGAACGTGGTCTCCGAAGTCGGCCAGCGGCGTCCCGGTGTAGCGCGGCAGCCAGTTCTCAACGATATCCTTTTTCTCTCTCATCATCCCATCCAGGCGGTTCGGACGGCCAGAAGCCATCCCAGCCCGGTATATAAGCATGAAAGAAGGCCACCGCGAGCAGGAGTTGGAGCCGCGATTCCGGCCCCTGAATTGGCCTTAGAAAGCAAACGCCGCGCTGTTGGCGCGGCTTTTCGATGTCCGATAATTCAACAGTCGGCTACCGATTGTCTCGCGCCGGATCCCGGCGGGTGCCGCGCGCCACCCCTTCGCCGCCGAACGACGACCAGAAGTTGGTCTCGGCCGCGAGGAAGTCCTTGTTCTTGACGTAGAAGTCCTGCCACTTGTCGCTCGGATTCAAGTTCTTCCAGGCCTTGTCGATGACGGTCGGAGCGACCTTCTGCATCACTTCTTTCCAGAGCTCCGCCGACTTGGCATCCGGCTTTTGCTTTTTCAGTTTCTCGAGCGCGTCGCGAAGCGGCTCCTGCAGCTTCCAGCGCCAGCGGTAGTGCTCGTAGACGTCGAGAACGTGGGCCGCATACGCTTCCGCCACCTCGCGGTTGCCCCGGATGATCAGCAGGTTTTCGTCATTATTGTAGGACGCGCGGAAGCCGAGGTTATGACTGCCGGTCACCACCACGCTGTTGTCGGTAAACGGATCGATCACCAGGATCTTGTCGTGGATGACGGCATGACCCACCTTGTAGATCTCTGCCTCCCATTTCGCGAACGACGCGAAAATTCCGGCCACCGACGCGACCGAGGCTTTTGAGCGAAGCTGCGGCGGATTGTCGACGGCGCGCACGGTCGCGTCCGACGTTGCCGAGCGGTGATAGAGATCGACCCGGAACACGCTCGCCGGATCCGGCGACGTCGCGGCGCCGCGCAGGTAGAACAGCTTGCCGCCCTTGGTTTTGGCGTCGTAGACCTCTTTCAGTTTCGACACGATGCTCGGATTGCCGGGAATGAAGGCCAGGAACAGCGCCCCCTGCTTGGCGTTCTCGATCAGACCGAACACCTCGGTCAGGTCGGCAGGTGTGGGCGGCTTGACGCCCGGCTTCTTGCTCCTTGGCACGCTCTTCTGCACCGTGTTCGGCGAGAACCAGACCCGGACGGTTCCGCCTGGCTTGTCGGCGCTGTCCTCGAGATCCTGATCCGGCTTTTCTTTCTTGTTCGCCGCGCGAAACCCCTTGTCCTGCAGCTTTGAGCGATCCTTCTTCGCTTTGACGGTGTCGGCCTGCAGGATCTTCCAATAGGCAAGATACTGTTTCGCGAGCTCCGGCGATTCGATCACGATGGCGTTGTTGCTCTGCGCGCACAGCCCGGTCGGCGTCCAGTTGGTGCTGCCCGACAGCACCGCCTGCGGCCCCTTTTTGTTGGCATAGACCACGAACTTGTTGTGGCCGATATGCCCTTTGATGAGCATGCGATCCTTGATGTCCAGCTTGAGCTTGTGGAGCTTCTTGCGGGCCTCCACATTGGTGCTGTCGCCATCCTTGCTGCCGTCCTCGGTGTCATCACCCGCATTCGACAGCACGATGTGGACTTTCTTTTTCAGCGAGGCCAGGTGATCGACCAGATCCTGGTCGGACAATTCATACAGGGCGCAATAGCACGTGCCCCCCGGCTCGCTCTTGGCGCGCTCGAGCAGGGACAGGACGCCGGTTTCGAGGTCGCCGACCAGTCGTTTCCGCAGCGGGCTGTCAGGCTTCGCGATCTCGGTCTTGAGAAACTCCGTGCTGGGCTTGCCGCCCTTGCCTTTGGGCAGGCTGTGCGCGATCGCCTGTGTCGAGATGATGCCGCGATTGAAATACACCGAACAATCGCCGTGATGGCTGTCGACCGTGACACTGTTGGTCCGCATGGTACGGCCGGCATCCGGCTTCAAGCTACCGGGTTTGCCCAGCATCGGCACGATTTCGTACCAGTAGGTCCCGCCCCGCTTCGCAAACAGATCCTTCCAGGAATATTTCTGCACCGGCCAGATGTCGGTGGTTTCGAACGTTTTTCCCGCCGCCTTGTTGACGCCGGCCGCCTTGGCCGGGGTCGACGAAAAGCCGACCATGGCCGGCACCGGCTGCCTCGAGCCGGTCTTCGCATCATGCCGGATCACACTGAAGCCGAGACAATCCGGGATTTTCTCGGCCACGTTCCAGTGCAGATAAACCATGTCGTTGTTGGAAATTGCGACGGCGCTCATGATGATGCTCCCCCAGCCCTGAATTGAAGGCTGTCCCAAGTGAAAAAAATCCGTCATCAAAAACTGGTGGCCCAGACTTGCGAGCCCTGAAATGCGCGACTCAACCATAATCGCTTGATGCGCCGGGAAATGTGACGGACCTCACAGTTTAGGAAAATACGGGGAATGCGACCGGCCGGAGCGGTCGTTTCGACCACACCATTTCGCGACTGCTGGCGACCGATTCCGCGACGAGACGCCCCTTCGCGGCCGGACTTGCTTTTATCTGACATGCGACTAATATGTCAGATGGAATTGCACTAATTTAGGATCGCACGGAGGCCTCCATGGAACTCGCAGCTACCCCCATGACCGACCGGCAACGCAGCTACCGGGCGAATTATCGCCAGCGCGTGGCCGGCTGGTACAATGGCTGGCTTCATGTGGTGCTGATCTACACCATCGGCTTCACCGCGTTGTACGTCTACATCGCCAACATTCGCGCCGTTCGCTGGTGGGAGTGGCTGACGGTGCCGGCCATCTTTCTGATCGCCAACTTCTTCGAATGGGCCGTGCACCGTTACGTCATGCATCGCCCGTCCAACATCGCGCTGCTGCGCGCGATCTACAGCCGCCATACCCTGATGCATCACCAGTTCTTCACCGAGCAGGAGATGCGCTTCGCCGATCACCATGACTGGCGCGTGACGTTCTTCCCGCCCTATGCGCTTGTCGTTTTCACCTTCATGTCGATCCCCGCCGCCATCGTCGCCGGCCTGCTGATTTCGCCCAACGTGGGCTGGCTGCTGATCTCGACCACCACCTCGATGTACCTGATCTACGAGTTCATGCACTTTTGCTGCCATGTCGAGGAGAACTGGTTCGTCCGCACCATGCCGTTCGTCAACACCATCCGCCGGCACCACACCGCGCACCACCACCAGTCGATCATGATGGAGCGCAACATGAACCTCACTTTCCCGGTGATGGACTATCTGTTCGCTACCTCGGACCTCAATCGGGGCCTGCTCGGTCATGTCTTCAATGGCACCAGCACACGCCATGTCAAAACCGACATGCGCCGGACCGCCAGGACTCCGCGCCTGTCGGCGACATCAGTCTCAGCCCCGGCGGAATAAGCCGCCGCCCCCTGCGCTGTCCGGGAGATGCCCATGAGCCAGATCGAACCGAACATCCAGGCGCTGGGCTGGTTTTCCCTGCTCTGGGGCATCTGCTGCCTCGGTTTCTTTCAACTGGCCGGAATGTATCCGCTTGCTCGCCGGACCGACCGGGGGCCGATTTCGACACTCCTGGTGCTGACGAACACCGTGCTCTGGCTTGCGCTATCAACCGCGACGCTGCATTTTGCCGCCGGCGCGCTGCGCTGGACCACCATTATCATCATGGCCGGCCTGCTGTTCCTGTTCATGCCCGAGCTGTTCCAGGCGCTGCCGCGACGCCTCCGCGACGGACGGCAAGGACTGGCCCTCTCCGCCTGTACGTTTGCCCTTGCGCTGCTGCTGCTTGCGAGCAATGTCGTTGGCGGGATTGCACCGCTGATCTGATCCGGACCAGGAGAGACTGCCATGCCCCCTCACATCAAAGCGCTGCTGTCGGTGGCCTGCCTCGCCACGGCCGCGGCCGGCTATGCCTTCATGATCCATCTCGGTCAGAGCGGCCCCAGCTACGCCGTCGCCTTTCTCGGCGTGTTCGCCACCGCCGCGATGTGGGTGTTTCCCGAAGTCGTCAAAAAAGACGTCAAGCCGACCGCGCCGCCGAAGTAGTCCGTGACAGCGCTGGAGGAATTTCATGAAACACTATGCGGGTGACCGGACGATCGACGGGATTGTCGTCACGGTCGACGGCCAGCCGCTGTCCGCTGCCTGCGATCAATTGCGGCTGACCGACTTTGGATTCGAGTGGAGCTATGAGGGCCCGGAGCCGGCGCAACTGGCATTCGCCCTGTTGTACGACCATCTGGCCGACGCCGAAGCCGCCAGGAGCCTGCACAAGACATTCATGGAGCGCGTCGTTGCCAATTTCGACAATGAGTGGGAGCTGACCTCGGCCGATCTCGCCGCTGCCGTCGAAGTTCTCCGCGGCAAGACCCAGCCGGCCTGATCGGTCACAATGTGGAGCGGGCGAAGCTCTCGATGTAGCTCATCAGCGCGTCGGATGCGGCCCCCGCCTGCTTGATATCCTGGACGGCAACCGCTTCGGCGACTTCGGCGTGCAGCCGTGCGGCCAGCGGCAGGTCGGCGGCCTGCTTGTAGTGCTGATACCAGAAGCGGCGCGACAGGCCATGCATCACCCCCATCGCGCGCATGGCGAACTCGTTGCGCGAGGAAGTGGCGATCAGCAGGTTGAACTGCTGGTCGAGCCGCATGAACGCCAGATCGTCTTCCTTGTCCGCCGCAAGGCGCATGCCGCGCGCGATTTCGGCAAACTCCTGGCGCTCGTCCGGTGTGGCTCGTTTGGCCGCACCCCGCGCCATCAACCGCTCCAGCTCGCGGCGAACCTCGAGCAGCCGCAGCTGCGCACTGAGATCGATGTCGGAGACCAGCACGCCGCGGCGCGGCAGGATGTTCACCAGGCCATCGCGCGACAACCGCTGCAACGCCTCGCGGATCGGCGTGCGCCCGGTCGCAAGCCGCTTGGCCAGCACGATCTCCGACAGCACAGCGCCGGGCGGCAATTGCAGGGTGACGATCAGCTCTTCCAGCAAGGCATAGGCCTTGTCGGTCATTGTGGCGTCCCCTGGCGCGGTTACCGGCCGGGTGGCCTTGCGGCTCATCGCGGCCTGCACCGCCGCTGACGCACGCTTGGGAGTTGCGGCCTTGCCCGGCGCTCGCGGTGCCGCCGCACGCTTTCGTCTGTCGACCATGAAACCTTCGATTCGATCGCCAATCAGTTGTCGGCAACAGATATCTCACACCCGTTCCAGTGCGGGCAACAGCGATCGTTGCACGGCATTGTTACACAAACGATAAGGGACGGCGAAAAGCCGTCCCTTCGTCACAGCCGGATGGTGAAGGCTAGTGCGAAATGCTTTCCAGCGTCCGTCCCTGCGTTTCCTCGCCAAGGATGAGGACGGCAAGTGCGGCCAGGACGAACGCTCCCGCACCCAGCGCGAACACGCCGGCCTGCCCCGCCGTCGGCAGGATGATGCCGATGACATAAGGACCGATCAGCGAGCCGACGCGCCCGATCGCGGAGGCGAATCCGGTCCCGGTGGCGCGTATCCGTGTCGGATAAAGCTCCGGCGTGTAAGCGTAGAGCGCCGACCACATCCCGAACAGGAAGAACTGCATGCACAGGCTGGCGACGATCAACTGGGTCTGGCCGGTGGCCGAGCCGTAGGCATAGCAGGCTACAGCCCCCGCAAGCAGGTTGAGGGCCAGCGTTCCCTTGCGCCCCCAGGCTTCCACCAGCCAGGCCGAGCACAGGAACCCCGGGATGCCTGCCAGCGAAATCAGGATGGTGTAGAACACCGACTTGGTCACCGGAAATCCCTTGGCCTGCAGCAGCGCGCCCAGCCACGTGGTCAACCCGTAAAAGCCGAGCAGCGCAAAGAACCACAGCGACCACAGCATCGCGGTGCGCCGGGCATAGATCCCGGAGAAAAGCGACGCAATTCCGCCGCCTTCCGACGCCGTACCGAAGGCCTGCTGTGGTTGTGGTGGCGGCAGCGGCTTGCCGTCGAGACGCTCTGAAACCTTGCGCTCGATCTCGCGGATGGTCGCTTCAGCGCGGTCGGAATGGCCACGGGAGGCGAGCCAGCGCGGCGATTCCGGCACATAGCGCCTGATCACCAGCACAAACAGCGCCGGAATGGCCTGCAGGATGAACACCCAATGCCAGTCCGCGACCGAAAGCACGACGTAACTCAGCAGGCCGGACACAATGAACCCCAGCGGCCAGAAGCCTTCCAGCAGCGCGATGTAGCGGCCGCGATTGGCTGCCGGCATGATTTCCGACACCATCGATTGGGCAACCGGAAACTCCATGCCCATTCCGAATCCCAGCAGGAGTCGCGACGCGCCGAGCATGGTGACAGTCGTCGACAAACCACAGAACAGACTGCCGAGACCCCAGAAGATCATGCTGACCTGAAACACGCGGGACCTGCCGAACCGGTCCGCCAGCACGCCGGCAGACGCTGCGCCGAGAAACATGCCGAGGAAACTCATGCTCGACAGCAATCCCGCTTCCGCCGTCGACAACTGGAAGGTCTGCCGGATCGAACCGAGCACGAAAGTGAGCGCTGCCAGATCCATGCTGTCGAACAACCATGCGGTGGCGATGATCCCGAAAATGCCGCGCTGATAGGACGTCAGCGGCAACCGTTCGAGCCGTGCCGCGATCTCGGCGACCTGGGCGGTCTGCGCGCGGCGCTGCGCCAATGACGTATCGGCGGCCAATCCACGGGCCGCATCAATGGTGGTCATGTCCGGAGTCCTCCCTTTGCAACCGGCGCCGGTTCGAGCCGGCGCTCCTGCTTGTCATCATGCGATCAGGACTTCATCAACTGATACGTTAGTAATATGTCAGTTGTCTGTCAATCGACGACGGGCTCTGGCGTTCGCCCAAAGTCAAAAGGCCGCCCAAAGGGCGGCCTTTTGCAGCGCGGCGATCCAATGCTGCCGACGCAGCATCTCCTGATCAGTTCAGGTTCAAATTCCAGACGGTCTTGCCTTCCGATCCATCGGTGCTCATGGCGACATCCTGAGTCCAGGACGCGACATAACTCCAGTCGGAATCCATCTGCCAGGCGAGCGTGTCGAAACTGGTCGCGACATTGCGGATGCGGCGGACGTAGAAATCGACATTGTCCTTGACCCACATGTCGTCGCCGTGAATGCGCAGCTGGATCTTGAGATGCCCGTTCATGCCATTGGAAAACTCATAACCCCAGCCGGGATACGGCATCGGACTCTGGCCGATTCCGGGCGGCAACGATGGGGTCTGGTCATTGCGACGCGGCAGCTTGGTCGCTCCGATATAATCATAGGCGCGGATCGCCCCACGCTCGAGGTCGTCCTCGGTCGGATAGTCGAGCTTGAAACCCGGAAGCTGCCCGCCGTCACGCAGAATGTGCGCGGTGACCAGGCTATCGGTACCGGCATTCGACGTGTCCTTGGTCTGTACGACAAATCTGATGGCTCCAATCCACATTTTGCTTCTCCAAAAATCGCATCAATAAAATTAAAATGTGCGACGGTTCTCTCAATGGCCTGGATTGCCGACCCCACCATCATAATTTCGGGGAGCGAATTCGAACGTGATGTGCATCACAGTGGCCCGCAATAAGAGCTAGACTAGCCCCCATGAAAAAGGCCGGCGATCGTACGGGATCGCCGGCCTCAACTGTATGAAAGCGTGCGGAAATCAGCCACCGGTTTCGGCGCTGATGACGTCGCCGAACATCTCCCACCTGCCGTTCCTGAAACGCATCATCTGCAACTGCTCGATCGGTGCGAAGTCGGTGGCGCTGGTGTTGATCCGGACGCCGGGGATCAGCGTGTCGGCGACGAAGTCCTTCAGGCTGGCGGCCTGTTTCATGACGTTCGCCCGCGTCAGGTCGTCGCCGGATTGCCGCAGCACATGGGCCATGGTCTGGGCCGCGGCATAGCCATATGCGATGTTGAGGTCGGAGCGATTGGCGCCCGGCATGTACTTGTCGAGGAACGCCTCGAGCTTTTTCATGCCAGCATCGTTCGCCCACTGCGGGTCGGAGGGATCCTTGAGATAGGTGGCGGACAGCACGCCCTCGGAATTCTCCAGCCCGGCCGGCTTCATCACCGCGCCGATGGACACGCTGACGTCGGTGAGCAGATGCACCGGCTTCCAGTCGAGTTCGGCGACCTTCTTGATGGCTTGGGCCGCGAACTTCGGCGTCGCGATATCGATCAGGACATCGGCGCCGGTCGCCTTCAGCTTGACGATGTGGCTATCGATGGTCGGCTCGGAGATCTCATAACTCTCTTCAGCGACGATCAGCTTCGCCGCGCTGTCACCGAAGATATCCTTGATACCGGCCAGATAGTCCTTGCCGAAGTCGTCGTTCTGATAGAACACCGCGATCCTGGCATCCGGCTTCGCCTTCAGAATGTATTTGGCGAAAATCCGCGCTTCGGAGCGATAGCTCGGCTGGAATCCCATGGTCCAGGGAAACTGCTTGGCGTCGTCCCATTTGCTGGCGCCGGTGGCGACGAACAGCTGCGGGACCTTCTTGGCCTGGTGATATTTCTGGATCGCGTTGTTCGGCGGCGTCCCCAATGCGTTGAAGATCAGCAGCACCTCGTCGCTCTCGATCAGCTTGCGCGCCTGCTCGACAGTCTTCGGCGGGCTGTAAGCGTCGTCGTAGGAGATGAAGTTGATCTTGCGGCCGTTGATGCCGCCCTGGTCGTTGACCATCTTGAAGTAGGCATCCTCGGTTTTGCCGATGATGCCGTAGGCGGAGGCCGGACCGCTGTAGGCCTCGATGTTGCCGATCTTGATCTCGGTGTCGGTGGCGCCGGGATCGTATCTTTTCTGCGCCAGCGCACCCTGCGCCGTGACCAGCGTGCCCAGTGCCAGAATGGTGGATGCAGCAATCAATCGTCCAATCGTCATCGGCAGTCCCCTTTGAGAATGAATTTCGACAATCGTCATGGATGGCTTCGCGGGGCCCTCAGCATCAGGAGGCCGCCTTTGCCCGGTCGACCGCCCCCGGCGTGCCGAATTTGTCCCGCAGCGTCGGCTTGTGCACCTTGCCGGTCGCATTGCGCGGCAAGGCCTCGACAAAATGGATCAGGTGGGGACATTTGAAGCGCGCCAGGTTGGTGCGGCAGTGCGCATGAATGTCGGATACGCTGATCGCCTGGCCGGCCTTCACAGCCACGATCGCAACGCCGACCTCGCCCCAGCGTTCGTCGGCGATGCCGATCACTGCCGCCTCGCCGATCGCGGGCATCTGATAGAGCACGTTCTCGACCTCGGCCGGATAGACGTTTTCGCCGCCGGAAATGTACATGTCCTTCCAGCGATCGACGATATAATAGAAGCCTTCGTCGTCGACGCGGGTGGCGTCGCCGGTGTGCAGCCAGCCGTCGGTGAACGAAGCCGCGTTGGCGTCGGGCCGGTTCCAGTAACCGGGGGTGATGTTCGGTCCCCTCACCCACAGCTCGCCGAGCTCACCGATCTCGGCATCAGTGCCGTCGGGGCGTACAATCCGAACTTCGGTGTGCAGCACCGGCTTGCCGGCGGAGCCGGCCTTGCGCGCGGCATCCTCGCGATCGAGCGCCAGCACCGCGGGGCTGGTTTCGGTCATGCCGTAGCCCTGCTGCAGCGCGACGCCGCGTCCTTCCCAGATCTTCAGCAGCGGCACCGGCATCGCGGCGCCACCGACGCCGCCGATGACCAGCCGGCTGAAATCGGCCTCCGCGAACGCCGGATGCTGCGCCATGAACTGGTAGATCGCCGGCACGCCGAAAAAGACGTTGATCCCCCACGCCGGATCGCTGATCAGCTTCAGCGCCTGTCCGGGATCGAACGCGCGCATGATCAGCACGGTGCCGCCCGCATGCAGCACCGGATTGGTGTAGCAATTGAGCCCGCCGGTGTGGAACAGCGGCAGCACCGTCAACAGCACCGACGACGGCGTAATGTAGGCCGGACCGCCGAGATTGATGCAATTCCACAGCGTCATGCCGTGGGTGATGATGGCGCCCTTCGGCTGGCCGGTGGTGCCGGAGGTGTACATGATCGTCGACATGTCATCGAGGGTCGCGACCTCGGGTGTCGCCAGCCGCTCCGTGCCGGCGATCGCCGCCTCATAGGATTGCCCCGGGCCGAGCAGCAGCGTCGATGGCGTGTTGCACAGCTTCGCCACCGCAAGCGCCGTCTCGGCGAGATCGCCGTCGTGGATCAGAACGCGTGGCGCCGCGTCGCCGACAATGAACTGCAACTCGGGCACCGTGAGACGGGTGTTCAGCGGCACGAAGATCGCGCCCAGCCGCCCGCAGGCGAACTGCAGCTCGAGGGTATCGGTGGTGTTGAGGGCGAGAATGGCGACCCGGTCGCCACGTGCGACGGCGAGCCGGTCGCGCAGAAACCGGGCGAGCCGCGCGATGCGATCGTCGAAGGTGGCGTAAGACCAGCGCCGTTCGCTGGCGAGATCGATGACGGCGATCTTCGCCGGTGTACGACGAGCATAGTGAGCGATCCAGTCGTAATACCGAACCGGCATGCGTCCTCTCCTCCCAGCGATCTCCCGGCGCTCTTGTGCCGCCTCTGCGTCAGACTGAAGAGCGGCAGGCCGAAGACTTCGCTCGCCTTGTTTTCACGCAGTTTTTTGACGTCAGTTGAGACGTCGCCTCACCCAACTGTCTTGCGTTAAGTCGCTATCGACAGTGTGCTCCCTGCACGGTGAATGGCCCTGTTCAAATTAAGGTCACTTCAGCCGAATCCAGGCCGGCGCATGGTCGCTCGCATTCTCCTCCCCTCGCAGTTCCCGGTCGACGCCGGCACGCCTGAGCCTGTCGACAAGGTCCGGCGACAGCAGCAAATGATCCAGTCGCAGCCCCGCATCGCGGGCCCAGCGGTTGCGTTTGTAGTCCCAGAAGGTGAACATCGGCCGATCCGGATGCAGGGTGCGCAGCGCGTCGGTCCAGCCCTGCGCGATCAGCTTGGCGAAGGCGGCGCGGCTTTTGGGCTGGATCAGGGCGTCCTTGTCCCAGGACTTGGTGGGATAAATATCCAGCGGCGTCGGCGCCACATTGTAGTCGCCCGCGAGCACCACCGGCACCCGCTCGCGCAGCAGTCCGCGAGCATGACGCTGCAGTCGCGCCAGCCATTTCAGTTTGTAATCGAACTTCGGCCCCGGCTGCGGATTGCCATTGGGCGCATAGAGCGATGTCACCACGATGCCTTTGACCGCGGCCTCGATGTAGCGGCTCTGATCGTCGGCGAGGTCGCCGGGCAGCCTGTCGCGGATCAGGATCGGTTCGGCCTTGCGCGCCAGGATTGCGACGCCGTTCCAGGTCCGCTGTCCCCGCCACACCGCACCGTAGCCGGCGCGCGCCAGTGCATCGGCCGGAAAAGCGTCGTGGTCGCATTTCAGTTCCTGCAGGCTGACCACGTCGGGTTTCGCCGCCTGCAGCCACGCCAGCAGGTTCGGCAGTCTGCGAACCACATTGTTGATGTTGAAAGTGGCGATCTTCACCGGGCGCGGCTCCATCCGCTCACAAGCCGGCGCGGCGTCTTCTCACTGCAGATCGCGCAGCACGCGAAATCCGTTGGCATAATAGCGAACGTCGATATCGTAACGGAAGCGCGCCGACGACGTCGCCGCCGTGAACTTGTTGACGAACGAGCCGCCGCGCAGGACGCGCTGGCCGCATTGCCCGGTGGTCCAGGCGGCACCGTCCTTGGGCGCCTTGCCGAAATTGTCGTTCCAGCAATCTTCCACCCACTCGTAGGCATTCCCAGACGTGTCGTAGAGGCCAAACCCGTTCGGCCGGAACGATCCGACCGGCGTCGTCTTGCGGATCGGCAGGTCGCCGCACCCATCACAATTCGCGTTGGACTTTCCGACATCCTTGCCCCACCAGAATTTCGAGGTGGTCCCGGCCCGGGCGGCGTATTCCCATTCCGCCTCGCTCGGCAGGCGATACTTCCGCCCGGTCTTCCGGCTCAGCCACGCTGCGAAGGCCTTGGCGTCTTCCCAACTCACGTCGATCACTGGCTGGTTGCCGCGGCCCCAGCCGTGATCGTCGGGCCGATACTTGCAGCCGCCTCCAGCGACGCAGGCATCCCATTCGGCGAACGTGGTTTCACGTCGGGCAATGGCGAACGGGTTGCCGATGGTGACCTTGTGCGGCGGGGCTTCAAACGGAGAGTCGCGGCTGCCCATTTCAAAATCGCCCGATGGGACCACCACCATTTCCGGACAGTCCGGGCAATCGTTGAACGTCTCGCCCGGCTCAGGCGCTGTAGCCGACTGGGCCTGGATCAGGATCACGCCATTGCGTTGCGCTGGTGCACCGGCAGTCAAATCGATGCTGTCCGGAACAGGCGCTCGGACATCAAGCCTCGGACCGAGCAGCGGAGCAGCCACTCCGCTGGTCGCGAACAACACTGCAACAAGAACCAAAGCCCTGATCATTTCATTCCTATCGACGTGACTCTCATCCCGATCGAGGCACTATGTATGCCGCCAGCGATCGTGGGTGGAAATCAAAAAGTCGCATGCATTGAAGGGAGATGAGGAATCCGCAAATAGGTTCAAATTCCTTTGAGGTAATTTAATACCCTCAACAATCAACCGTTTGTATGATTAGAGCCTGCGCCATGACGCCGATATCCGTCGATTGACCGGGACTATCAATCATCGGTGACGTCCCCAGTCGACAACGTATTCATTCGCATAAATCCAGTGTATCATTTTCATACCTGCGAGGGACCAGGTCCTTAAAGTATTTGGGCGATTGGCTTTAGCCGCGCGCCACTATTCTTATGGAGGAGCTCTTGTTCTCAAACGCAGTGGCCGCGAGTTCGGTCTCGCTCCTGATTCTTGTCGGATCGCTCGGGAGCGCCAATGCACAAAATGCCCAAGGAGGCCCCTCGCCGTCGCCCGCGGGAGCCACAGTCTATTTCATCGATCTCAAGGACGGCCAGACCGTTCCGACCAAGTTCACGGTGCATTTCGGTCTCAGGGGCATGGGCGTCGCGCCGGCGGGCTCCGATAAGGAAAATTCCGGGCATCATCATCTGCTGATCGACACCGATCCGCCGCCGATGGACCAACCCATCCCCAACGACTTCAATCATCTGCACTATGGCGCCGGCCAGACCGAGGCTGAAGTGACGCTTCCGCCCGGCGATCACACACTGCAACTCCTGCTGGGCGACAAGGGGCACATTCCGAATTCGCCCCCGGTGATCTCCGAGCGCATCCGCGTTCGTGTCGTCGACGGTGCAACAGCGCCGGCGGCTGCGCAGGCCCCCGCTGGGGCGCGGGGCGGTCGCCATACATCGCCGCCGGGTGCGAAAGTCTATTTCGTGTATCCCACTGACGGCGCTTATGTGACGCCAAATCCAGTCATCCGCTTCGGCCTGATCGGAATGGGCGTCGCACCGGCTGGCTTCGAGAAGGTCAACACCGGCCATCACCACCTGCTGGTCGACGCGGAGTTGCCGCCCTTCGATCAACCGATCCCGAACGACTTCAACCATCTGCATTTTGGGGCTGGCCAGACCGAAGCCAAGGTGACGCTGACACCGGGCCGGCACAAATTGCAGTTGCTGCTCGCGGACGAGAACCACATCGCCCACGAACCGCCGATCTATTCGGCACCGATCGAAGTGACGGTGACGGCAAGCGGCAAGAAACCAAAGCCAGCCAAGAAGAAGAGGAGATTTCGCTGGAAGTACCGTTACGATTGAGCCGCATGCAATCCGGAGCATCCGGAGACTAGCATGAGCAAGCGTTCGTCGGCCTGGATTGCCGTGCTGTGTGCCGTGCTGACGCTCGGCGCCATTGGTGATGTGCGCGCTGAGCGGCGGATCGCGCTCGTGATCGGCAATGCCCACTACGGCAATCCGAGCCTTGCACTGTCCAATCCCAAGAACGATGCCGAGGACGTCGCCGCCGCGCTGCGCGGTGTCGGCTTCGAAGTGTTGCAGGCGACCGACGCCAACAAACGCGACATGGATCTGGCGATGGCGAAGTTCGCCCGCCAGGCGACGGATTCCGATGCCGCGCTGTTTTTCTACGCAGGTCACGCGTTGCAGTACCAGGGACGCAACTATCTGATTCCGACTGACGCCGAGGTCGAGGACGAGATCAGCCTGCGTTATCAGCTGATGCCGATCGACGACGTCCGCGCGGCGCTCGACCGCGCCACCGGCGTCAAGGTCATGATCCTGGATGCCTGCCGGAACAATCCCATTGTCGAATCGATCCGCCGCCGCGCCAGCGGCGAAACCCGCAATTTCGGCGGCGGCAGTCGCGGGCTGGCCCGGATCGACAAGACCCAGGGCATGGTGATCGCCTATTCCACCGCAGCGGACGAAGTCGCTGCCGACGGACGCGGCCGCAACAGCCCGTTCACCCGCGCGTTCCTGAAGCGCATCAAGGAACCGGGGCTGGAGATCGAACAACTGTTTCGGCGCGTCGCCGCCGACGTCAACTCCGAGACCGGTGGACGGCAGCGGCCCGAAACCTATGTGTCGCTGCTGAGCGACTACTATCTGAATCAGACCGACCGGATCGCCTTTGATGACGTCAAGGAGGCCGCGGACCCGGCGGCACTGCGCGACTTCATCACCAAATTTCCATCGTCGAGCTTCGTCACCGATGCGCGCTACCGGATCCAGCGCATCGAGCTGCAGGCGCAGGAGCGGCAGCTGCAGCAGGCCCGACAACAGGACGCCGCACGCATCCTGGAGGAGCAGCGCAGACAGGACGAGGCGCGCGCGAAAGCCGCCGAATCCGAACGTGCGCGCGCCGAACGCGAGGCCGCGCAACGCCTGCAGGACGAGCAGCGGCGCAATCAAACCGCCCGGCTCGATCCCCCGGCCCTCGCCCCGGATCCGCCTCGGCCAAATGCCCGACAGCAGGTTGCCGCGGTCGAACGACAGGACCTGAAAGCTCCGGAAACAAGACCGGAAGCCAGGATCGACCCGGTCGTCACACCGCCTTTGCCGCCTCCGGTCTCGTCGACGCAGTCGTGCGAGCAGGACAATGCCCGGCTGACCCGTCTGCGCAGCAATCCAACACTGAATGAGATCACCCAGTTCGAGCGTGAACTCGGATGCGAGCGGCTGCGTCCTCAGGTTGTCAGGTTGCGGGAAAGCCTCGGACCCGCCGCCCTGCCTTCGGCTGCATCAGCCAGCGCCGAACCAATCCGGCCCCCGCCACCACCCGCCGCTGTTCAGCCCCGCCCCGAGCCGCCAAAGCCGCCGGAGCAACAGGCCAACCTCAACAGCCTGCCTGCTGCGCAGCCCGTTCCACCCGCGATAGCGGTCGACCAGGGGCCGGCCTGCAAGCAGGACGAGGCCCGCCTTGCCAAGCTCCGCGCCAATCCGTCGCTGGCCGATGTCATCACCTTCGAACGTGAGCTGCGCTGTGATCGGTTGCGTCGGCAAATCGCACGGCTGCGCGAAAGCCTTGGGCCGGCGGATCAGGCCACCGCCACCGGCGACAGTTCGTCCCGCCAGGTCGACATCAAACAACCGGCCTCACCTGCCCTGTCGCCGGAGCAATCGTGCGAACGCGATCGGGCGACACTGGCGCGCCTGCGCAGCAGCTCATCGCGCGACGACGTCGTCCGCTTCGAGCGCGAACTCGCCTGCGAACACTTGCGGCCCCAGGTTTTGCGGCTGCGCGAGAGCCTTGCCAACTCGCGGTAGAGCGGCACGAATCGGCTCGAGCAGCGGCTGGGGATCTACCGCGCACCGAATGTCCTCACTTACTGGATCGAATACTGCTTGACGTCGAACGACCAGCTGTTCTGCAGCAGCTTTCCGCTGTCCGAATCCGGAATCCGCAGCTCGCTGGTCCAGGTCGCCAAATAGGTGACGGCGTCCGCCTGTGTCTGCAGCTTTTTCGGCAAGTCGGGCAAGTCCAGAATCTGCACCCGCCGCTCGCTCAGGATGGCAACAACGGTGGCGGTGCCGGTTGGTGGCGTGATGACATACTCGAACCCCTGCTGTTTGGCTGCGGCAGTGGGTACCTGCAGTTCATCCCCGGCCTTGACGAAATTGATATCCTTGCCGGCGGACCGCGCCAGCAATTCAGGGCTCGGGAAAATTTGCGACATCTTGCCGTCGGCATCGACGTCCAACAACAAGAGATAGCCGGCTTTTTTCGTCGATACGCGGAACGACACCTTGGTCCCGATATCAACGGACTTTTCCGGCATCATCCGCAGCGTCACGCTCGCCGGATTTGCATTCTGGGCCCAAGCGACTGCACTTGCCGTCACAGCCAGGCAGAATGAAACAACGCCAACCGGCCGGAACAAGCGCATCACAGCCTCATCGACAAAGCTTAGGGAACGGTGAAAAATCCGATCGATCCAATGCGGGCATCCGGCGGCGCATAGCGCTCCAGGCTCTTGATCACCTGGCCGGGAGCACGGCGGCGATTCAACTGCAGCAACACCTTTTCCAGGTCGACCATTCGCTGCTGCGACGTCACGGCGACGATCTGTTCCGCACCAAACGGTTCGCGCACACGCAGCGGCAGCTTCAGGTTGGCGGACTGCGCCGGTGTCGCGTCGGAGCCGATCGGATACAGCATCTGGATGGTGCCGTCGCCGGATACATTGAACAGCACCACGGCCCGCGACGCCACGTCGGACAGATCGATCTCGACGGTCTGGTCGTTGCGGTGCTGCCGGTCGTCCGGAGAGACTCGCATCAGCTGCGGCGATTGCGTCGCCATGCGCTTGAGTTCGCGAATTGCCGCGGTCCGGTCCACCACCGTCGACAAATCAGCGACATCGACTCCGTAAGCGATCACATCACCCCAGGCGATGACATCGCGCGATGTCGGATCCCAGATCAGGTCGGGATTGTCGGTGGGCTGCACCGCTTCGATCGCGGTGTCGCGCGATTTCAGATTGGGGAAATAACTGGTTTTTCCGTCGAGCGCCGCCAGCCGGATCGGGGTGCTGATCCGCGGCGATGCAGTGGCGCTGCTGGTGGCTGGCGAAGGCGTCGCCGGCGCAGTGGCGGTGGTCGGCGCTCCCGTGGCCGGAACGTTCGCCGGCACCACGCTCTTGCCGCTGTCGGTCGACGGATTGGCACCCTGGATCAACACCACCCCGCGTGTCAGCCCGAAAGCCACGTCGGTCTCCGGCGACAGGTTCGGCGACGACATCGTCACCACATTCTGGCGCTGGTCGGAGAGCTGGTAGACCACCTGGCGAACGTTGGCGAACAGTTCCTTGAGCGTCACCTTGCCGTCACGGTTGGCGTCCGCGCTTCCCTCCATCGCACGGGCAACGGCGTAGCTCAGCGCGCCGCGCAGGCCCTCGACACCGGGGATGCGAACCTCCGGCGCCTTTGTGCTGCGATCGACCGCCGCCAGAAAGGCGGTGTGGTCGAAGTCCAGCTCCGACCGGGGATCGCTTTTGTCGCCGACCGGCTTCAGCGTATCGACCAGCAGCGTGTACTTCGGAACCTGGCGGAAACTCATCTCACTGGCGCGCGGATCGATGTCCCGCGCCATGCCGCCGCCGTGGCAGGTATCGGCGACAAAGATCACCTTTGCCCCGCGCAATTCGAACTGCTTGATGAAATGGTTGAATTCGCCACCGAGAACGCGCTGCTGCGATCCGGTTGCAGTCGGCTCGAAACCGGGCAGCAGGAACACATTCTCCATGCCGTCAGGTTCCGATCCCTTGATGCGCTCCGGCTCCTGGGTGCCGTGTCCGGCGATCGACAGGAAGATCAGGTCGTTGGGCTTGGTCCGCTCGACCAGCGCGCTGATCTCCCGCACCACCGTCGCGCGGTCGGCCTTGGCATCGATCAGCGAGATCACGTCGCGAACGCCCAGTTCCTTCAGCGTCGATGTCAGGTCGCGGGCATCCGCCACCGCCCCCTTCAGCTTGCGAACATACTGATAGTCGTCGACCCCGACCACGAAGGCCCGCACCTCGCCGCCGGCGGGATTGTTGATGGTGAATTCGCTGGCGGCCAGCGCGCCACGCGGACCCAGAGCGGCAAGACCCGAAACCGCAACCAGCGCGGCAATTCGAAACACCTTCCCCAGCGTGGGCATGGCCGACCACCTCAACAAGTTGCGTTGCTCGACGCATTCAAACCATCGTCGCTCGATACCCATCAGTCTCACCCATGCCTTTGCAGGTTCACCGTTTTTGACTGCCCTGCTTCTTGGCGCGCCCGGTCGGCCCGGTATCTTGATAGGCATTGGTCGAAACCACCATCTGGTCATCGGCAAATGCCTTGAAGCGGACCGGTGCGTAGCCCCGCGCCAGCAATCCGGCGAGCGGATAGACATTGCGGCACACGCGCCCATTGCATCCGCCGGTCGACGCTTCCATCACCTCGGCCTTGCGGTCCGGCGTGAAGCGCAGGAACAGCATGACATGGGAACCCGGCTTGTTCAGCGCGTCTCCCGGTTTCAGGTCCCATGGATTCTCGACCGGCTTGGCGATCGCCGGGATCGCCGCCGTGGTGTAGTGAACCGACAATCCCCAGGTCGCGCTGACGAAGGCCGAGCAGTCGACGCCGGCGACATCGGTTCGCGGATTGTTGCGGGTGCAGACGTTGCCGGCCATGGTTCCGGCATCGATCCGCTGCCGGAAGTTGGCCAGCGAACCGTGACAGCCCCAGCAATAAGGCACGCCGCGCACCTCCTGATTGACCTTGCCCTGCAAATACCAGGGACGCCGAATCCGGCTGAAACCGCTGCAGGCGCTGTCCGGATCGGCGCCGTAATTCGCAGGCGTCAGTTTCCACTGGATACCCTCGAAAGCGAAAGCGGTCTCGATCGCCTGCTGGCGGTTCGAGGGCCGCACCGCCGCAACCGCGCTGAATTTTCCGCTCGGCGTGGCCGACGGCGTCTTCGTTGCGATCTTCTTGGGGCGAATATCGATGATCGAGGCACTGCGCAGCGGACGGAAACCGACCCCCACCACGTCGACGCCGTCGTCCTTGGTCCGCAGGAAATAAACGTCGCCGTCACCAGAGATGGTGACGAAGCGCCGCGTCAGCGGCGTGTTCTCCAGCGGCAGTTCGTAGACACCCTCGAGCTTGCCGTTGGCCGCATATCGCGCAACGAAGGTGATGGCGCCTTTCGTCGACTTGGAAATATCCTCACCCAGCACGTAGAACCGGTCGCTGTTGTCGATCTCGAGAAACTCCACCGTCCCAAGCTGGTTGCGTACTTTCAGCTCGAGCTGGGCGATCGTCTCATCGGTGGTCATGGTGCGCACTTCGACACGGACGCTGTTGTCGCCCTTGTCGGGGAGAACGTCGGCGGTCACCGATCCCTTGCCACGGGATGACACGTACTGGCGATCGGGCTGCCGGGTGGTCTTGACGATGGCGGCGCGGGTGCCCTGATCGAGTAATTCGGCGGCGCTGCTCGGCGGCTGCGATCCCATTTGCGAGAACGCCGACGTGGCGAACGGATCTCCCACGTCGCGCGTCGTGACTTCCTCGAGCTGAATAGTCTTGCCGCCAATGCTGCGGGTCGAGGTGTCGCCGGCCGCCTTCAGCGTCCGGACCGAACCGTCCCAGACCATGATGCTGTCGTTGCGGACGATCAGGTCGGTCGGCTGGACGTCGGCGGGCATGCTCAGGACATCAGGCTCGTTGGTCGGCTGCTTGGGATCGAATTGCAGGATCCGTCCGTTGATCTGGTCAAGCAGGAACAGGCTGCCCTGGCCGTCGGAGGTCAACGCCTGGGGGCCTGCGAGTTCAACGTCTTCACTGGCATCGACAATGCCGACCGTGTTCGCTGTCGTTCCGCTGGAGAACGTCCGGACCACGACGTCGTCGGCGAGTGCCGGGCTTGTAACAATGCCGGCACATCCAAGCAGAAGCGTCCAGGCCAACCAATTTTGACGAAGCATGTTCGCCTCAATGATATCCGAACCAATTTTGGTGTCGGATCGACTAATCCATGCAGCGCGAAGGCGCGGCACCTGATTAGTGGCGAGGTATCTCGCTAAAGTTCAATAGTATCACCGGGACCGGCGATATTCTAAACCCCAGAGCCTTGCGGTGCAAAAACCATGGCGAAAAATCGATTTGAACAGGTCAACGAGGTCCAGCCCGACGCGATCACGCTGGTCCTCAAGCGCGCGAGCGACGGGGAAACCGGGTCGGTGGTGTTCCCAGCCACTGCCAGCGGTGGCCGGCTGAGCACGGACCAGATCACCTCCCCGCTTCCGGCCCAGGACGCCTATCGCGGCGCCATTCGTCTGGCCAATCAGATGAAGACCGCCATCGTAGTGTTCGATCCCGATGGCGTGTGGAAACCGGACTGGGGCGATCTCTATCATCCGGTAGATTGATCTGGTCGCTGCGTCCGCTTAGGACCATCGCGCTGCGGCACGGAAGGAAGCGCCATGAAGACATTGAAATATCGCCATTTTATCGTCACGGCAGCAACCTTGCTGGCAGCCACGGCGCCGGCCTGCGCCAACGATTCCAGCGCTGAACTCTCGATCGGCGGCCTGCAGTTCGTTCAGACCAAAGACGTTGCGATGGAGAGCGAGGATCTGCGCATCTCCCTCGATCGTGTGAGCGTCCGTTACCTGTTCGCCAATACCTCCGGCAAGCCCGTCACGCTGACGGTGGCCTTCCCGCTGCCCGACATCGATCTTACCGACGCGGACAGCCTGGTGTTGCCGAGCAACGATCGAACCAACTTTGTCGGCTTTGAAACCAAAGTCGACGGCAGTCCGGTCCAGTTCACCATGGATCAGCGGGCGATGGTCGGCGACAAGGACTTCACCACTCTGCTCAACCAGCTCAAGCTGTCGCTGCTGCCCGTCGGAGACCTCGAAATTCCGCTCGACAACCTGCCGGCCGCCGCCCGCAGCCAACTGCTGGCCGAGAAGCTGGTGTTGCCGAACGGAAATCTCGACCAAAAAGGTCACGAGCAATACGCGGCCGCCTGGACCACCAAGACGTCCGCCGTCCGCCAGCAAACCTTTCCGGCGGATCGCAAGACCGTGGTCGAGCACCAGTACCATCCAAGCGTCGGCTCCGCGCCCGACACCATCCTGCGCGCCCCGCTCCGCGGCAGCCAAGGCTTGGCTTCGGAGATCAAACGCTATCGCAAGGACTACTGCATTTCCGATGCCTTCCTGGCCGAGCTCGACAAGCGCGCCGGAACCGGCGAAGGCAATGTCGCGATGCTGCAGGAACGGCGCATCAGCTACGTGCTGAAGACCGGCGCCAACTGGGCCGGCCCGATCAAGTCTTTCAAATTGACCATCGATGCAGGCGGCGGCGATCGCCTGATCAGCTTCTGTGCCGGCCCGCTGAAAGCTGCCTCTCCGGCGGCCACTGAATTCACGGCCGCCGATTTCAAACCCGATCGCGACCTGAATATCCTGATCATCGGCAAATTCTGACGATCGGCATCGTGGCTCGTGCGATCCTGCCGGATATTCGGCGTATCCTGAACCGTTCTCAGTTCTTGATCTGGAAATACCGCGCCGACGTCGCCATGGTCACGTTGTTGCGCTGGGCCTCGCTCAAGGCCTGCAGGAAAAACATGTCGGCCGCGAGCGGCCGTGGCTGCCGCAGGGAATCCAGTACCCGCGGCGTGGTCACCGCCATCAGGAGCTGCGGACCACTGCCGCTGCCCCCGCGCTGTCCGCCGATCGAAAACGACAGCGAATCCGTCCCCTGTTTCAAAAGATACGACAGGCTCTGCACCTCGCCCCGATCCGACACCAGCAACAGCTCGACAACGCGGTTGGCGAAATTTTCGATGGTGCCATTCAGCGTTTCACCGCTCTTGAGTTCGGTCGAGGTCAGATTGATCCGAGGGGCCCTGGCCTGGCTGCCGAGCTGACTCAGAAACTTGACCGCCGGGCACTGGGCCTGCGTCACCTGCCGAACGCCGACGGTCGCCTCAAACCCCTGATCGCGCTTGAAAGCCCGATCGAACGTATCGAACGGCACCGTCGATGCACCGAATCCTTCGATCACCGCCGCGCTCTGCGTCACTGCCACCGGCAGGATGAAGAAGCAGTCGCCGCCATCGTACTGCTCGACATATTTGCGGATGCGATCGGGACGACCGGCCAGATCGCCGCTCGGTGGCGTGACCGGTGGTGGCGACTTCACCACGGCCGGGTTGGACTTGGTCTCCGGCTTGGTTTCGGACTTGGCGTCAGATTTGCCATCGGACTTGGTTGCAGTCTTGGTCGTGTCGGATTTGGTGTCGGTCTTGGCCGGCGGCGTGGTCTGGCCAAACACCGGCGATGGCGGCGGAATCGCAGCCGGCGGTGTCGACCAGACAAACTCGTAAAATCCGTAGCCGCCTAGCCCCAGCAGGGCCGCGACACCGACGACTGCTGCGCCAAGCCGGACGCCACGATTGCCGAGAATGCGCGCAAGAACCGGCTGGGATGGCGCAGCTGGCTGAGCCGCCGCGGCGTCGGGAGCCGCCATTGGATTGAAGCTGCGCGGACTGCCAATGGTCCAGTTGGCGATGTCGGCCATCGACGCCGGCCGCTGCGCCGGATCGGGCTGCAGCATCTGCTCCAGCAACGGCCGGATGCGCATGTCGATCGCTCCGAGATCGGGCACACGCCGGCGCTTTTCCACCAGCTGATACTGGCTTCCGCCCATGTCGAGCTTCTGTCCGGTCAGAACGTGGAACAGCACCAGGCCGAGACTGTAGATATCGGATTTCGCTGTGACATCGTTGTTGAACAGGCCAACCTGCTCGGGAGAAACGTAATTGTCCTTGCCGGCGAATCCGTTGCCGATGATCGTCTTGTCGCCCACCTGGGTCGAGCGCGCGATGCCGAAATCGATAATCTTGGCGCGCGTCACGTCGCCCAGGGGAATGATGATGTTGTCAGGCGACACGTCGCGATGAATGATCCCGCGCTCGTGAGCGGCCTGCAGCCCCGACGCGACACGTCGCATCAGCTTGACCATCGCCTCGAACGTCAGCGGGCCTTCCGCCAGGATATCTGACAGGGAACGTCCATCGACGAACTCCATCGCCAGATACGGACGCTGCAGAACCGGCTCGACCGTGAACAGGAAGTAACGGACAATGGCCTCGTGCGGCAGGTTATGCAGCGCAGCCGCTTCGCGCCGGAACAACGCCAGCGCGGCTTCGTTCTCCGCCATGTCCGGCAGCAGCATCTTGATCGCGATGGGCGCGCCGGTCTGGATTTCGCGGCACTTGTAGACTTCGCCCATACCGCCGGCACCGATCATCTCGTCGATCTCGTAGATGCCGTTGAGGCGCGTCCCCGCTGGGACGCCGCGATAGCTCGACCGGAATGGCTCGTTCGGGCTCATGACCTCAGCTCCGGCCGGCCGGTAAAGGGCGATTGCGTCGGCTCCGATGAGGTCCGCACCGGCGGCTGCAGCCGAACGACGATGATCGTGACGTTGTCCAGACCTCCCCGCTCCAGCGCCAGTTCAAGCATCGCGTCGCAGGACGCCTGGGCGTGGCGTGTCGTCACCCATTGCAGGATTTCCTCATCCTGCAGATGCTTGGTCAGGCCATCGCTGCAGACCACGAAGATGTCGCCGGGCTCGGCGGGGCCGATCACAACCTCCAGCTCCGGGTCTTTCGCCACGCCGACAGCGCGGGTGATGACATTGTTGGGCCAGTTGCGCACCTCGTCGCGCGACAGCGTCCCGCCGGCCACCAGATCCTCAACTTCAGTGTGGTCGCGGGAAATCTGGCTGATCGCCGCCTGCTTGATCAGGTACACCCGGCTGTCACCCGCCCAGACACAGGCATAATGCTCGTCGCGGATCAGCAGGACCGCTGCCGTGGTGCCGATCACAGCACCACGGCGCGTGCGGCTCAGCGCCAAGATCTGCTGATTGGCGTTGAAGATCTGGTTCTCGCACTGGGCCAGCAGATCGGCGGCCGAGGCCGGTTCGCCAATGGCATCCAGCGACTGGACCACGATCCGGCTTGCCACGTCGCCGGCCTCATGGCCGCCCATGCCATCGGCCACCGCCCAGAGGCCGACATTGGTGCGCACCAGGCACGAATCCTCGTTGCGCTCCCGCACTCGGCCGGCATGGGTCACGCTGCCGACATCAAACATGGACGTCAATTCTTGCATTTGAATTTTGCATCGCTGTTCAATGCACGTGTCACGTCCCGCTCCCCGCGAGCTGTCCGGTCAACAATGTGGAATACTGGAAGGGGTCCGGCAACCCGCGACAACTCAGCGCGAGCGGCGGAAAATCGCCGCCACCGGTCGTCCACCAGAAACTCGCCGCCGCATAGATGTCCGGGCGTGCCGCGCGCAGGCTCGCGAACGACGCGGCGAAGGTGTTGCCGACCGACATCATCCCCGCCATGTCGTCGCCGAGTGCGACAATCACGGCCTCGCCCTCGCCGGCTTGTTGCGTCTGCACCCGCGGCGTCGCCAGGCCCTCCAGGGCTTGCGAGATCGCCTCGAACGTAGCGTCGCGGTCCAGCGTCGACAGCAGGAAGTTCTCGGCAATACCGAACCAGTCGTCCTGGATATCGACATCGGGCGGCGCGATCGGCACGCCGGCGTCCGCTACCGCATGCACTGTGAGTGGATAGTATCGGCCGACACCATCGAGCGAAGGCATGATCGCGCCCGCAATCGGGGTTCCGCAGATCCCGGCGCCGAGCCAGAACCGCCACACCGGCGCGGTGAGAAACGCCTGCTGCCAGCGGTCAACGAGTTGATGGCGGCTCGCCGACAAGGATGCCTGCACCCACGGCTCCCAAACCTCGAGGAGGCTCCGCGGTGTCGCCAGCGCGATGAAATCGCGCTTGGCACTCAGTTTTCCGAACAGGCCACAGCGCATGGTCATATTCCGGTCGGGCAGCGGAATTCCCGGAGCGTCACCAGGTTGAGCGGGTTGCGAACCGACCCGGTCGAAATCCGGTAATTGAGCTCGCGCCCGGCAACGATGAAGGTCGCGCTGGCGGTCTCGGCTTTGGCCGTCAGCGAGCCCGCCTCAAGCATCCGGAACAACGACCACGGCCCGGTCCGTTCCAGCACCGACGGCGGCCCGGTTTCGTTGCTCACCGAAATCGCTGTCCGCGTCGATGGTCCTGGCCACTGTACTGTGGTCGGCGCATCGCTTTTGGGGGATGGCGGCGGCGGCGGCGGTGCGCCGAACATCGGAGGAGCTGCCGCCCCCGGTGTTGTCGGGCTGTCGATCACCGTGCCGCCGATTTCGGTCTTGATCGAGACCCCGGGCGCACCGGCACCCGGCGGCTTGATCGACAAGGTCACCATCGGGACCCCGCCGCCGGTCTGGAAGAAAGCATCGCGGATATAGGCGGCGTTCTGGAACTGTTTCAGCGTGTCCGGAGACAGCGAGCGAGCGACCGGGCTCTCCTTGCGCCACACCCACTCCGGCCGCGAGGTGTCCGCATAAGGCGCCAGCGACTGGGTGAAGAACTTGTCCATGATGCCGTTCGGGCTGAACAATTTGGCGAAATCCGCAAGCGGCACCTCCTGGGCACTGCCGCGGACGAAGGGGTAGCGGTTGGTCACGGTTTGTTGGCACACCGGCGTGACCTGATCGCGCAGGGTCTGCAACAACTGTCCTGCCGTCGAGGCCGCGATGTTGCCTTCGAATTCACCGGCGGCGGCGCGCATCATGTCGGAGAACGGCGGCGGCATTCGCGACGCATTGTTGCGCAGCGCCGCGACCTGGGTCTGCAGGGACTGCGTCGCCTGCGCCGTCAGCTGCGGATTCTCGATCATCAGCGTCAGGTTCTGCGCAATGTCGTTCAGGTTGGCGATGGTGGAATCGATCGGACGCCGCGTGCTGTCACCCTCGAGCACGGAATGATACGGCTTGAACTGGGACTCGATTTTCGCGCCGGGCGGTCCGTCCTGCGCATTGGTGAACAGCGTCGGCGACGGGATGGCCGGCACCCCGGCGGGGCTGGCGGCGGCGTTCGCCGGCTTCTGCCGTTCCTTGGTCAGCAGGGTTTCGTCGCGGATCGATTCCAGGATCTGCCGCATCGGCGATGTCGGCGCCGACAGCGCGCGCAGCACCTCGTACTTCGGCTTGTCGGCCAGGAGCTTCTTCAGCCGCAGGTTTCCAAGCGCATTGCGCCAGGCGACCACGAATTCGTTCGAATAAACGTTCAGCAAATCGTTGGCGAGATCGTCGTACTGCTGCCCGACCGCGGCCTGCTGACCGGCGTCGCCCAGCACCCAGCGCTCGTTCTTCATGCGATCCGCCAGCCCGCTCAACCGCCCCACGAACTGCTGATGGAAACCGTTGTAGGTGAAGAAGGCGGGGATGCGCACCGCATCCAGCGGCTGTCCGTTCGTGGTCTCGAACACAACAGCGACATCCGGCCCGCCCCTGCGGCTGACGATCCAGTCGCCGGAACTCGCGGCGCGGGCTTCCGATTTCAGGAACTCATAGGCGCGCTGCGACACGCTGAGCCGGGCCAGCGATTTCTGCGCTTCCTGGACCAGGCGACCGTCGAGTTCGACCAGCGGCGGCTGCTCGGTCTCCAGGTCGAACATCGCGACCAGGTGCTCCTCCAGCAGGCGGCGTCCCTCTGCGTTGGTGGCGCCGGGATAGAGATTGTCGGCCCAGTCGCGCTGCATCCAGGACCGGATCAGCTCACGCTCCGGCGGATGCTGTCCGCCGAGCATCAGGTAGATCTTCAAGCCCTCATAGACAAAGGCCGGCTCGGTGAGCCTGGCATTGAGCTGTTCTTCGAGACGATACAGCAGCCGCGGACGGAACAGCCGCTCCAGCGCCGTGTGATAGGCGGCATTCGAGGCCGACAGCAATCGCGGCTGCTGGTTCAGCCCATAGCGCGCCGACAGCGGCACCGGGGTTTCGCGCGACGCATATCCAGCGGGCGCGTTGCGCAGCCGATGCAGCAAGGGCAGAACCTTGTCGAGCTCGCGATCCGCGATCAGGGTCTGCTTGATCAGCGGCGCACCGGCGGCCGCATAATCGCCGTCGACCTGCAGGCTCTGCTCGATCAGGTCGGAATTCTTTTTGAAGCTGGTCAGCCAGGCAACGATCAATCCGACTGAGACCAGCCCGATCAGCGATAGCGCCGCGGTCTTGATGATCAGCGCACGGCGCACCGCGCCCCGATCGGTCGAAACCCAGTCGGCCTCGCCAATGATCACCTTCGAAATCAGATCGGTCAGGAAGAAGCTCTTGCCAGATCCGGAATAACCGCCAGCGCTGACCTCTTCCGCGCCGAACGTCCGCGCCAGCGATCCGATCAACTGATCGATCGGCGTGCCCTGCTGGGTGCCGGATGTGAAGTAGAAACCACGCAGATTGGCATTGACGTGGTAGCGGGTCGGCTCAAAAATCTGGTTCAGAAAATCATGGATCTGCGGCTTCAGTCGCGCCATCTGTGCCGGGAATCCGAACAGCTGCACCCGATGCTGCGGCGCCGGCTCGTCCTGCAGGCGGTCGAGCGTCTCCTCGCTGAGACGTTCCAGCAGATGATCGAACTGGTCGGGAATCTGCCCGACTAGGTTCTGTTTCTTGTCCGCGGTCTGGAACGTCGCGCCCCAAACCTGGCGTCGGCCGGTCTCGTTGAGATAACTGAAGTACTCGGTAAAGCCCGCAACTAGGTCGGCCTTGGTGAACAGCGCATAGACCGGGAAACTCACCTTCAGCCGCTGGTGCAGTTCGAGCAGCCGCATGCGGATTGCTTCCGCATGCGCGGCCAGTTCCGGCTTCGGCAGCGTCAGAATGTCTTCGATGCTGATCGCTACCAGAACGCCGTTGATCGGCTGGCGCGAGCGGTTTTTCTTCAGCAGGTCGAGGAAGGAGAACCAGCTCTCCTTGTCGGCCTTGCTGTCGGAATCCTGGGTCGTATAGCGCCCCGCGGTGTCGATCAGCACCGCCTCTTCGGTAAACCACCAGTCGCAGTAGCGGGTGCCGCCGACCCCGGCGATCGCCGCCGGCGTCGCGCCCCGCGCCAGCGGGAACTTCAGCCCGGAATTCACCAGCGCCGTGGTCTTGCCCGCGCCGGGCGGTCCGATGATGACATACCAGGGCAGATCGTAGAGATAGCCTGATTTGTTGCCGCTCGACGTCTTCAGGGTCGCGAGCGCATCCTTCATGCGGTCCTTGAGCACCGGCTCGTCGCTGGTCGGCTCACCCGTGCCGGCGATGCCGTCGGCGATCTGCTGCGCGCCCTTGCGCCGTCGATAGAAGTTGAATCCGCCGAAGCTGCCGGCACCGGCAACCAGCAGCAGAATAACGACGGCGCGGATGGTGTAGTTTTCCAGTGGCCGCCAGTCGCCGAATGCAATGAATGGACCGGCGAGATAGATCACTGACGCCAGCGATCCCAGCCCGATGCCGTAAAGAATCGTACGGGTAATTTCCTTCCGAAGCATCTTGCCGGTATCCGCTGTCAGTCTGCCAAATCAGTCGTTGTTTATCGATCGCTCAGTCGTCGTGCTATTCACTGCGTTCGATGAAGATCTCGACACGCCGGTTCTTGGCGCGTCCCTCCGGTGTCGAATTGGCCGCAATCGGCGCATCCGGCCCCTTGCCTTCGATCTCGACGCGGGTGAAATCGGTCAGCCCGGGCTTCAGCACCCCGGCGACAGCCTTGGCGCGCTCGACGGAGAGTTCGAAATTCGAGGCGAAGCGCGAGCTGCGGATCGGTGAGCTGTCGGTATGGCCGACGATCTTGATCTTGCCCGGCTCCCTGTCGAGGGTGGCCGCCACACGGGAGGCTACCGGCTTGAAGGCTTCCAGCACCGTCGCTTGCGCCGGCGCAAACAAGGCGAAGTCACAGACCCGGATCACGATGAAACTCGCGGTCTGGTCGGCGGTCATAACGCACGCGGTCTTCTCCAGCGCCAACGCGTTGCGGATGCGCTGCAACTGGGTGATGCGATCCGGAGGTGGCGGCGGTGGCGGTGGCGGCGGCGGCGCGATGATGCGGCGCTTCAGCTCGATCGGATCGCCGGGATGCAGCGCCAGCGCCACTTCGGCGGCATTTTCCGAGCGGCCCGAGAGCAAGGACCGCAGCGTGAAATAGCCACCGGTCAAAAGCGCCGCGACCACCGCGGCGACCATCCACACCGGCATCCGGATGCGCTGCCGGCGGTTGGCCAGCGCCTGCCCGCGCCAGTTCGGCGACAGGTCGCTCATGACCTTGGGACGAACCCGGCGCAACGTCTCGTAGAGATTGCGCTGGATCATCTGCAGGTTCGCCAGGCCGCTGCCCGAGGCCCGGTGCATGCCCTGGAACCCGAGCGCCAGGCAGGCGTGCTGCAGCTCGAGCACCGGATAGTTGACCATCGGATCGGCTTTGAGGTGATCGAGGATCTCGAAGAAACGCACGCCGCCGACCCGCTCGCCAAAGAACCGGCTCAGCATTGAGTACTGGGTCCAGACGTGGCGGTCCTCGGTCGGGATGTGCTGCACGATGTCGTCGGCGGTCGCGCACAGAATGTATTTCGCGGTGTTGGCCTGATGCTCGGAAATACCCGCCGAGCGAATATCGGTTTCGAAGAACTTCACCGCGTCGGCGACCTGCTCCATCAGGGTCGCGAACGGCGCCCGCATCAACGCCACGCGCAGCCGCCCAAGCAGTTGCAGCAGCGGCCCCGCCGCCCGCATGATCGGGTTGGCGTTGGGCGCCACCAGTTCGTCGACACGCAGTTGCGGCCCGGCCGGGGCAAACTGCGGCAGCGGCTGCTGCTTCGGTGTCGATATCCATTCCTCAGGCGCCTGGCTGGTCGGCGCGGCGGCGTAACCCGGCGGCTGCGGCACCGGAGAATAAGCGGCCGGCTGTGGTGCGCCCGGCGTCGGCAGCGGTGTCGGCGAAAACGCCGGACGGGGCGCCGGCTGGGACGGCTCACCGGGCGACGGATACGGGTTCGCAGCCGGCGTTGGATTCGGCATTGGATTTGGGACGGGATTGGGCACCGGATTTGGGACGGGACTCGACGGCAACCTCCCGCCGGGATTCGGACGGATGATGGTCCGCTCGCCTCGGCCAAAAGGATTTACCGGTTTGTCCTTGTCGTTCATGGCCGATCTTCCAGAATAGCCCAGAGGTGAAGTTCAAGCTCCGGCCAGTCTCCCGAAAAGTGCATTCCGATCGACGCGGCATTGCTGAAGTCGGGCCACAGCGGCGACTTGCGATCCAGATAGAAATACACGTGATCGGTGATGGCGCGGATATGCGGCGGCGGCGTCGGCAGGTGGACCAGCGTCAGGCCCGGCAGGTTGGCATGAACGATTTCGTTCATCTTGGTGTTCGGCCCGACCTTGAACAGGTGCGGGAAATCGTTCTGGATTTCGACCAGCGGCCGCCGCGCCGCAACTTCGAGCACCAGCGTTGCATTGCGGAACAGCGACCGGTCGCGGATCGGCGACACGAAAGCGTTCTGCGCCCGCTCGATGATTTCGAGACGGATTGCGCGGCGTCCCAGCCGTGCACTGAGGAAATCCTGGATATCGCGCACCAGCGGCGTGAACACATTCTCCAGATCGTCATGGTCATAGGCCGGATAATCGCGAGCCCGGCGCTCGGCGGTGGCAAAGGTCGCAAGCTCCCCGGCCAGCCTCAGCAGTTCCTGATAAAGCCGCTCCGGATGCACATAACCGGAGCGCTGGAAGTGGAGCAGCACCGGAATCTGGCGATTGAGAAGCTGCAGCACGAAGTAATCGACGCTCTGAAGTCCCCCGCCGGAGGACGGATCGACTGCATAACGCGACAGTTCGTCCAGCTTGGTTTCGATCCAGCCGATGATCCGGTTCAGCCACCCGTCGGTCGATGGATGCGCCGCGCAGGCCAGCAACGGTGGCACGAACTTGTCGTCGAACAGTACGTTCTTGTCGCGGACCTCGAGGATCCGTGCGATCCCGACGCCCATGTATCCGGGCTTGCTGGTCTTGCGCAGCTCGAACGACAGCCGCGGATAGACGATGTCGATTTCTTCCTCGACGCGCAGCGACGAGGTCGAGTCGATGAACGTCTCGGCGCCGCGCACGTAGCGGCTGGCGCTGTCGGCACTCGCCTCGTCAACCTCACGGGTGTTCGGCGCCGCCACCGGCATCATCAGCCAGACGATCTGGCCCGCCGCCGACTCCGGAATGTCGATCGCGTCCGGGATCGGGCTGTCGGACGGAATATCGAACGGCGTGCCATCCGGCATCACGCCGGCGGCACGGCGCACGGCGAACTTGCTCTGCTGCGTCAGATCGGTGTCGATCTCGAGTTCGGCGAATCCCCATGGATACGGAGTGATGTAACGCACGCGTTTCTCGAGCAGATGCTCGATATACCGATCGTTCTGCTGCAGATGATGCGGCCGCAGAAACAGACCTTCAGACCAGAAAACCTTGCTGTACCAGGACATTCCACCATCCACTCAGAAATCATGTCGCGATCGCCGAAACCGACGACCGTAGAAGTCTATTTTTTATCGCCCTTGTCGGCGCGATCGTAATAATCGGCAAAGTGCAGCATGAAAGCATCAATCGGCGCGCTGTTGTCCCGACCGAGAGATGCCTTCCAGCGCAACAGCAATGCGTCCCAGAGTTTCCCCTTGTTCGATCCGAGCCAGGACCCCGCCCCGCGCTGCAGTTCGAGTTCACGCGCCATCAGTGTCGGATCGATGCTGGCAACCAGCTCGCCAACGGCATGCTGCATCGCCATATAAGTTTTGAGCTGATGTGACTTTAAGTCGCCAAAACCTTGCGCGAAAGCGCTGTGCGCATCCAGGTAACTGCGGGTCGCCGGTCCGAACAGGATGCGCATCGCCTCTTCCGGCGTCGGCGAAAATTTCAGCGGATTGTTTTCGACCGCCTGGATCGTAGTCTGATTGGTGCTGCGCGCCATCTGTTTGGCCTGATGCCGGGCCTGCAGCAGCGCCATCAGGCTTTCGACCGTCATGCGCAGAATGCCGCCGAGCTGCTCGGCGAGTTCGGCGTCGGTCTTGTTCGCAAAAAAAGTCTCCGGCAGTCCCGCGGCCCTGGCGACCTGCCGGGAAAATCCGCCGGTGTCCCCGGCCCCGCTTGCTGCCGGCGCGCTCACGGCCGCGGGCGCCCGATAAGGCGCGGCGGCGGGCGGCGGTGCGTCGACCGGCGGACGCGCTGGCTCAACCGGAGCCGGCGCCGACGGTGCTGAGACGCGCTCGTCTTGCCAGCCGGCATCGTCGTCGGTCCAGACCGGACGGCGCGGTGTGGGGATCGGCGGCGCTTCAACCGCGGCTTGCGGAACTGCGATCGAACCGTTCGCCCAGCTCATGTCGCCATGATCATGGCTGTTGTTCGCGGCATGCTGCGAGGGCCGGCGCACACGCTGCGCATCCGGCTCGGGAACGCTGGCGGCCCAATCCAGGAATTCCGGATTGATCGGCCGCGCAGCCTCTCGTGCGATCTTCAGGTGCTGCGGATCGATCGGCGGCGGTGCCTCGCGGTCGCTGGTCCACAATTCGCGATAATCCGCATGCTGCTGCGACATCGGCGCTGGGACCTGTACCGGACCGGCATCGGCCACTATGCCGTCGTCGGCATCGAGGCTCACACCGATGATATAGTGACCGATCACGACCCGGTCGCCGCTGCGCAGCCGATGCGGTCCTCGCATCCGCTGATCGGCGCCGTTGAGGAAGGTGCCGTTGGTCGACACGTCGTGCAGCCAGTAGCCGCCGTCGCGGTAGTGAACCTCGCAGTGCTTGCCCGAAATCATCCGCGCCGGATCCGGCAGCGTCCAATCGAGATGCCGGTCCCGGCCAATGTCGACCGAGCGTTTGCCCGCGACCGTAAAGACGACGGGCCCCCCGTCGGGCAGGTTCGGCTCGTTTTCGATGTTGAGACGGAGCGCCATCACGTCATCTCACTATCGCGGCGAACGCGGCTCTCCGCGAGCCAACTGAATACCATCCTCCAGGCACGTCGTCATTATTCGGTCCCGGGAGTCGCGGGCCAGCCCGCACAGGGCAATGAGAATGGCGGCACGAACCGCCTTTGCCGTTTGCTCGGGCTTGGCCTCGACCGGATCATATTCGGGCGGAAGGATGCTTCCTCCGGAGAAGCCCGCGGCAAAAGCGAGCCAGGTTGCGGGCGAGTTGTAGTCGCCGGCATTGCCGGCCGCGAGCGCCTTGCTGCGACGGCTCTCATCCGGCTCTTCGACCCAGGCTTCCGCAAATCTGATCGCCCTGTCCGCCCCGGGGTCGAAGCGATCCACCATCTGTCGCAGCGCCCGGCATCCCCACGCCACCGCCACCCGTCTGGGAAGCAGATAGGCGCAAAATGACACCGCCGAGGACCAGTCGCGTTTGCTGATCGCCGCCCGCAGAAAATCCAGCGACGGCAAGCCGGACTCCGCCGGGCCGACTTCGTGTTTGGCCATCGGATAGGCCTCGAACAGATCCTGCACCGTATTGAAGCGAACCTGGATCATTGCGTGTCCCAGCTAAACCGGCAACGGAATCGGCACATGCACCATCACCGGCACGCCCACATTGACCGGCGCCCCCGTCAGCGCCATCGGCCCCGTTGCCGTGGCGGTGATGATCGGGGCATTGATCAGGATGGCCGCAGGCGTCAGCGTGATCGAGCTGGCACCGACCTGGAACTTGATCATCACATTGGCCGTGAGCGAAATGCTTATTCCAGCGTCGACCGTCTGATCCATGGTCATCGTGATATGCTGGCCGCCCAGATTGATGTCGAGTTTGTCGTTACCGTTCTTGAGGGTGGTCTTGCGGGTGTCGCCGCCCATCGCCTTGTCGCCGATGGTCCGCGTCTCTGTGTCGCGGACCGTGACGTCGTGATCTTTCTCGGCGTGGATGGTGATCTTCTCGGAGCCCTTCTTGTCCTCGAAGTTCCATTCGTTGTAACCGCTGCCGCCCTTGGTGGAGTCGGACTTCAACCCTGCGATGGTCTTCTTCGACGGCAGGTCGTAGGGCAGCTTGTATTCGTCGTTGTAGACGGTGCCGATCACCAGCGGCCGGTCCGGATCGCCTTCCAGGAATTCGACCACCACCTCCTGGCCGACGCGCGGTATGATCTGACCGCCCCAGCGCTTGCCGGACCACACCTGCGCCACCCGCAGCCGGCAGGATCGCTTCTTCTTTCGATCCCAGAAAAACCGGACATAGATCTCGCCAAGCTCTTCGACGTCGATTTCCTCATTGGAGTTGTCGTCCTTGGTGACGACCTTCGCCGTCTGGACGCCGTTGATCCGCGGTTTGGGCGTCACGAGCGGAGCGCGGAATGGCCGGTCACTCGGCAGGAATTCAAAGCTGCCGAAATAGACATGCTGGCCGCCATCACCGGCGCCGCCGGTACGATAGGTCTCGTTCACAAACGAATGGGTCGACCGCACCACCAGGTACTCGATGTTTTGCGAATCCTTCAGGTGCTTCTCGAGCTTGGTCAGCCCGCCGGGAAACAGGCTGATCGCATCGCCATTGCCGTGCCGGCGATGGTCCATCGCCTGCTCGGACTGCAACTGAATCTTGGCATACCGCTCGCCGTCGGACTTTTCCTTGTACTTGCCGGGATAATCGTAGATCTCCATCTCCGAATGCGTGTAGCTCTCCGAGCCCTTCGCATCGCTGATCATTTTGGCATTCGGCTTCTGGTAATTGTAGTCATTGAGCTCGATCTTGCCGGTCCGGAAGCGGCGTTCCGCGATCCAGTCATAGATATGCTGTTCCCCGCGGCGATCGCTGCCGGTCAGCGGCAGGTAGGGAATCTTGGCAAGACCGCTGATCGGCTGATGTGACGATTTGGAGTCAGCCAACACCAGGGTGTGCTTGCCACCCTCGTGCTTGAAAAAATAATAGATGCCGTGCTGCTCCATAAGGCGGCACACGAAATTCAGGTCGGTCTCCCGGTACTGAACGCAGTATTCAAGCTTGGGACAGGAGCCCTCTTCCGTCAGTTTGGACTCGAAGTCGTTGAAGCCGCGATCCTTGAAGACTTCCTTGATGATGTCGGGCGCCTTCTTGTCCTGCCAGATGCGACAGTCGGTGGTGCGCGACAGCAGCCACAGCCATGGCTTGAGCACGATCCGGTAGTCGTAATAGCCGCCCTTCAGTCCCAGCCACTGGGCTTCCACCAGGATGCCGCTGAACTCACGTTCCTTGCCGTGCAGCTTCACCTTGAGGGTGCATTGTTTGCCGATCGCGTCGTCGAAATTGATGTCGGCCTGTTCGCTCAGGCATTCGATGCGGAACTCGAACAGCTCGCTCAATCCTTCCGATGCATCGAGCCGGGCAAAGACGAGAACATCCTTGCCGAGAGGGGTGGTCAGCTCGCAAAGCCGGGTATCCTGCTTAAGTTCGCCCATGTGAGCGTCGTGCTCCATTGCAGACCGTCATGTGCGGGTAACGGCGTAGCGGGTGTGAAGTGGGGTCGCAGCGCAGCATATTCGGGCAATCGCCAGCCTGTCACGACCACCGATCGGCGGATACCAACCCAGCCGGCTCTGGATGTACGTTCGCACGTGCGCACGACCAAAAACCTGTCCGGGTCATCGATTTGGTCGAACCTAAGGGCTTGTCGGTTCACTAAGAAGTATCATGATCGCTGAATTATCAACGACCTGGACTGCCGAACGCGCAGGCCCCCGTCATTTGCCGGGTTGTTCATTGCCGTGCTGCCGGATACTTAACCGCGGGGCACACCGGTACCGGATGCGCTTCAGAGACTGGACGGCATAGCATGCTCGATCTCGAAGCCCTGACGCAGCCTGTGTCCGGCGACGACCCCAGCGGTCCCGATCTCGATGCCGCTGGCGACATCCAGTACCTCAACTTCTTCGCCGCCGCCGAACCGCTCCTGCCGATGTCCTACTTCGACGTCGTCAATGCGAACGGTGTGCGCGGCCGGTTTGATCCCAAAGCCGTCGATTTCGACGCGCAATTTGCCACAGCCCAACCGCTGCTCGCGCGCACCCGCGACCTGCGCCTGACCATCCTGCTGGCGAAGTTCTCAATCCTCAATCGGGATCTTGCGGGCTTCACTAAATACCTGAAAACAATTGCTTTTCTTATTCGGGAACAGTGGGAAACGGTACACCCTCGCAGCGAAGACGGTGATTTTTCCTTTCGCCTGGTCACCGTTGAATCGATCGACGTGTTTCCCACCGTAATCAATCCACTGCAGTTTCTGCCGCTGATCGAAAACCGCCGTTTCGGCACGGTCAATTATCGCGCCTACCAGATCGCCAAGGGCGAGATTCCGCCAAGTGGCGACGAGACAGACGACCTGGACCTGGCGACAGTCGAGCGGATTATCAGCGAGGCCGACCTCGAGGCACTCAAGGCCATCAGCGCGCGGTTTGCGGAACTGACCGCCGCCATAGCGGCGATCAAGGCTGCCTGGCTGGACAAGCCAGACGCGGGATCGGCGCCGAGTTTCGAGCGGCTCTCAACCATGGCTGGCGGGATCGCAACCTGGCTCGCCGGTCTGGTCAAGGACCGCGATCCGAGCGCGATCGTCAGTGCCGCGGGAACCGAGGAGACCGGAGACGGCGAGCCGACGCTTGCCGCCGCGAACCAGACCGTCACGTCGACGGCGATGGCCGCCGCCGCCCTCGCCGCGGCCGGCGATTACTTCGCCCGTTCCGAACCCTCAAATCCCTCCCTGCTTCTCATTCGACAAGCGCAGGAGATGGTTGGAAAGTCCTTCATCGAGGTGATGCGGATGCTGGTTCCGGCGTATGTCGAAACCGCCGCCATCAATATCGGGCGGGACAAGTTCTTCGATCTGCCGATCGAACGAATGGCGACATTGCTGACCACAAACGGGGCGCCGGCGGACGACACAGAGACTCAAAGCATTGTTTTCTCTGTCGAAAGCCGCGGACAGACGCTCGCTTTGCTGGGCCAGGTCGCAAATTTTTTCAGAGTGTCGGAGCCCTCAAGTCCGATCCCCTTCCTGATCGACCGCGCACGCGACATGGCACAGCGGGACTTCCTCAGCCTGCTGCACGACGTGCTTCCCGAAGGCGCGCTCAAAACAATCGACAAGTAGTTTTGAACCGGAATTGAAGACGCGTTGACTAACGAGAACAGACGGAAGTCGCTTCGCCGCAAGCCTGAATGCCTTCTTTTCGTGTTGCGGCAACTTCTGCTTCGATATGCATTTTTCATGACGAGGGCGGATCATGGCCACTGACAGCGGACAAAAATTCATCCGGCGCAATCGCGCACCACGCGTTCACATCACCTATGAAGATCCCTATGACGCCGAGCGGCTGATTGAGCTGCCGTTTGTCATGGGCGTCCTCTCCGACCTGTCGGGCAACAATTCCGGTGTCGAGAAGGGCAAGGTCGAGGAGCGAAAATTTCTCGACTTCGACATGGACAATTTCGACAACCGCATGGCGGCGATCCAGCCTGGCGTCACGATGCGGGTCGCCAACAAGCTTGGCGACGAATCAGGCGAAAGCGAAAAGCTCTCGGTCAATCTGCGGTTCGAGAAGATGGCCGACCTCACGCCGGTCGCCATTGCCCGCCAGGTTCCGGCGACCGCGAAGCTCCTGGAAGCGCGCGAGCAGCTGGCAAACCTGCTGCGCTACATGGACGGCAAGGTTGCCGCAGAGGATCAGCTGAAAAAACTTCTCAATGATCCGCAATTGATGGCATCGCTGCAGGAACGGGCGGCAACTCAGCCGACCGACCAAGATCCCGAACAATAAATAAGGAACGGGGACCATGGCAAAAGAAACTGGTCGTAAAGAAGTTGCAACTCAGGTCGGAACCGTCGAGGCCGACGAGTTTTCCAATCTGCTCAAGCAGAGCTTCAAGCCGCGGACCGAACGGGCCGCGACCGAAGTCGAGAACGCCGTCTCCACCCTCGTCCGCGAGGCCCTGAAAGACACCACCGTCATCAAGTCGGACGTCCTCGACACCATTGAAGAGATGATCGCGCGGATCGACAAGAAACTGTCCGCGCAGATGAACGAAATCCTTCACGCGCCGGAATTCCAGGCCATCGAAAGCGCCTGGCGTGGCCTGAGCTACCTGGTCTTCAATTCGGAAACGGACGCCAACCTCAAGATCCGGGTGATGAACGTCTCCAAGAACGAGCTCTATCGCAACCTGCGGCTTTATCCGGACGCCCGATGGGACCAGAGCCCGCTGTTCAAGCAGGTCTACGAGTACGAATTTGGCCAGCTCGGTGGCGAACCCTTTGGCTGCCTGATCGGTGACTATTACTTCAGCCATCTGCCCACCGACGTCCAGTTGCTACGCGACATGAGCAAGATCGCCGGCGCGGCGCACGCCCCCTTCTTCACCGGCGCCGAACCGACGCTGATGGGAATGGACTCCTGGACGGAGCTGTCCAATCCGCGCGACCTTAGCAAGCTGTTCGACACGCCCGAATATGCGGCCTGGAAGGGCCTGCGCGACCAGGACGACTCCCGTTATCTCGGTCTGTGCATGCCGCGGGTTCTTGGACGGCTGCCTTATGGGGCGAAGTCCGAACCGGTCGAGGAGTTCGCCTTCGAAGAGGAAACCGATGGCCATACCGGCGACAAATACGGCTGGATGAACGCAGCCTATGCGATGGCGGTCAATGTCAATCGGGCCTTCAAGGAATTCGGATGGTGCACCCGCATCCGCGGCGTGCAGTCAGGTGGCGAGGTCATCAACCTGCCGACCCACACCTTCCCGACCGATGACGGCGGCGTCGACTTGAAATGTCCGACCGAAATCGCCATCAGCGACCGACGCGAGCATGAGCTTGCCAAATCAGGCTTGATCCCGCTGATCCACCGCAAGAACACCGACAAGGCGGCCTTCATCGGTGCGCAGTCGCTGTACAAGCCGAAGAAGTATTTCGGTGACAAGGGTGTCGACGCCACCGCATCCGATAACCTGTCGTCACGTCTTCCCTACATGTTCGCGGTCTCACGTTTCGCGCACTACCTGAAATGCATGGTGCGCGACAAGATCGGGTCCATGAAGGAGAAGGATGAACTGACGATCTGGCTGCAGACATGGATCAACGAATACGTTGATGCCAATCCAGCCCTGTCATCGGAGGCCCAGAAAGCGCGCAAGCCGCTGGCCGCCGCCAAAGTTGAGGTCATCGCGAACGAGGAGAATCCGGGATATTACAACGCACGATTTTTTCTCCGCCCACATTTCCAGTTGGAAGCGATGGATGTGGGCCTCAGTCTAGTCTCGCGCCTGCCAGGCCCGAGCTCGTGAGATCACATCATCATCAACAATTTCGAAAATTTGAAAGGAACACACTATGGCTGTCGATATCTTCTTGAAACTGGATCCGATCAAAGGCGAATCCATGGGCGACGGGCACAAGGACGAAATTGATGTCCTGAGCTGGTCGTTTGGTGAGAGCCAGTCCGGCACTTTCCACAGCGGCTCCGGCGGCGGCGCAGGAAAGGTCAACATCCAGGATCTTCACTTCACCCACTTCGTGGACAAGGCCACCGCCGAGCTGTTCAAGGTCTGCGCGAACGGCAAGCACATCGATGAAGGCACTCTCATCGTCCGCAAGGCCGGCGAAAAGCCGCTTGAGTACCTGAAGCTTCAGATGAAGGACATTCTCGTCACCAGCGTCTCGACCGGCGGATCGCACGGCGACGACCGTCTTGTCGAGAACGTCAGCCTGAACTTCGCGAAGTTCAAGATCATCTACAAGACCCAGACTGACAAGGGCGGCGCGGGGGCGTCACCGACCTTCGGCTGGGACGTTCCGGCCAACAAGGAATGGTGATCGACGCGACATGATTTCGGCGCCGCCGCAAAGTCTGCTCAGCGGGCGGCGCCGAATGACACGCGATCGAAACCGGCGCGTTTCCAGGCGAATTGAATACCGATGCGCGCGAAGAAAGCGCGCTCAGTTTAGAGCGAGTTCGGGGCAAAAGTCGATTTCCACGGGTGCCGAATTCGCCGTGACGTCTGCGGATGGTGGGTGATGTCTGTCACGTCAAAAAAAGACCGGCTAAGCCCGCCGCTGATGCTGGCGTTTCGCAGCGCGCACGTCGCGCGTGACTCCCGCAAGAAACTCGACCTGCGCGATGAATTTGGCGAGCGGATCATTGCGGGGCGCCGCAGTTCCGGGCGCTTCCCCATTTCAGAAGCGCTGCTGCGCCGCGAGGTGGCGCGCGATCTCGAATCGCTGCTGAACACCATCGCGCTGGAATCGACCGAGGACCTGACCGGCCACGCCTGTGTCAGGACATCAATCCTGAACTACGGTTTTCCGGACATCGCGCATCGCTCGATCGATGAAATATCGACCGAGGATCTGAGTCAGGAACTCACCGCTGTGCTGATGACCTATGAACCCCGCCTCGATCGCAAGACCATCCGCGCGCGGCGGGACACGTCCGTGACGGCGGAGCAGCTCAAGCTGCGTTTTCTGGTCTATGCCGATCTGCAATGCGAACCCCTGAACGTTCCGGTCGAGTTCATCGCCGATGTCGATCTCGACAGCGGCGACATTCAAGTTAACCGGCTATGAACCGCGAATTTCTGGATTTCTACAATCGCGAACTGTCTCTGCTGTACGAGCAGGCGGGAGACTTTGCCGAGCAGTATCCCGGAATTGCCGAGCGACTCGGCGGATTGATCCGCGATCGCTCCGATCCGATGATCAGCGGCCTGCTGGAAGGCGCGGCGTTCCTGGCCGCGCGCGTGCAGCTCAAACTCAAGCACGAGTTTCCGGAATTCACGGCCAATCTGCTGGAACAGCTGGTGCCGAATTATCTGGCACCCACACCGTCAGTCATGCTGGTCAAGGCGTTGCCGCCTTACGCCGATCCCGCATTGCGCGACGGCAAGAAGATCACCCGCAGCGCTTATTTCGATGCCACCTATCGCGAGCGTGAGCGCAACCTGGCGTGCCGGTTTCGGCTGTCGCGCGACATCACGCTATGGCCGTTCGATGTGACCGGCGCCGAATATTTCTCCACCGCTGGTGCCTTGCAGGCCCTTGGCGTTCCGGTCGGCGGCAACGTCATCGCCGGACTTCGGCTGTCCCTCACCCACCGCATGGCCGCACGGTTGGAGGAAGAGCCGGCCGACGCCGAGGCGAAAGCCAAGCCGGAGATGTGGTTCGCCGGCTGCCGGACGAACGAGCTTCCGATCCATCTTCTCGGCGCGGAGTCCGACGCCATCGCGCTGTATGAGCAGGTGATTTCGAACTGCGTCGGGGTCTATTTCCGCTACCTCGACGATTTCGGCGATCCGGTGGTGATCCGCGCGCCGGAGGACTGCATCCAGCAAATCGGCTTCGACGACAACGAAGCGCTGTTCCCGAGCGATAACAGGATATTTCGCGGCTCCGAATTGTTGCGGGAGTATTTTGTGTTTCCGCGCAAATTCCTGGCCTTCAATCTCGTCGGGCTGCGCGGCATCATGTCCCGGCTGCGCAGCAAATCGGTCGATATCGTGCTCGCGTTCAGCGAACACAACTCACGGCTTGCCGCCAGCGTCAATGCCGATACGTTCAGTCTGTACACTGCGCCTGCCATCAATCTGTTCGAGAAGACCAGCGACAGAATCCCGATCAAGTCGAACACCCACGAGTATCATGTCGTTCCGGATCGCAGCCGCTATCTTGAATACGAACCCCACCGGGTGCTGGACGTCTACGCGCACTTCCCCTCGGAGAAGGACAAACAACCGGTTCGTCCGCTCTACTCGGCCGCCGTCGATCGCACCAGCGGCTCGGTCGAAGGATTATACTTCACGGTGCGCCGGCTGCCGCGGCGACGGACCGTTGAAGAAAAGGCCTATGGCGCGGCGTCCGACTACACCGGGACCGACATGTACATGTCGCTGGTCGAACCGGGTGAAATGAGCGGCCGGACGTCCGCCGCCGAACTGAGCGTCCGGGCCCTGTGTTCAAATCGCCACCTGACCGAGCACCTTCCGGTCGGCCAGGGCGGCGCCGATTTCCGACTGCTCGACGATACATCACTCGACCTGCGCTGCGTCGCCGGCCCGACCCGGCCGCGCGAACCGGTCATTTCGCAAATGCGGACCCGGAGCGAGATCGCCAGCGTCGGCGTCATCACCTGGCGACTGATCAACATGCTCAGCCTGAACTATCTCGGGCTGGTCGAGCGGGGCGCGGGAAAGAACGCAGCCGCGCTGCGGGAAATGCTGTCGCTGTTTGCGGATCTGTTCGACGACGCCACCGAGCGCAAGATTCGCGGCGTTCGCAGCGTCGATAGCCGGCCGATCGTCCGGCGGGTGCGCGAGCGCGCCGGCAGCGGTGCGGCGCGAGGACAGGAAATTACCATCACCCTGGATGAAAAGGCTTTCGAAGGCAGCGGCGTCTTCCTGCTCGGCGCCGTCCTCGAGCGTTTTTTCGCGGACTATTCCGGCTTCAATCATTTTACCCAGACGGTGATCTCCACCCCGGAACGCGGTCAGATCATGCGATGGCCCGCCCGCATGGGCACACGGAGGTCATTGTGAGCCTGATCGGGGAGATGAAGGCCGAGCCCTGGCGGTTCGATTTCTATCACGTGCTTCGCCAGCTCGAGCGCGCGCATTTCAACAGTCCGCGGATCGGCGACAGCGCCGCCCGGCGCGAGGAGTATCTCGACCTCGGACAGGATCCTTATCTGGAATTTCCGGCGTCGAACCTCAGTTCGGCCGAGGAGCAGAACGGCCGGCTCCGGATCCTGGTGAAATTCCTCGGCCTGCTGGGACCGCAGGGCGCGCTGCCGCTGGCCACCACTGATGAGAGCCTCGGCTGGGTGCTGATGCGCGACGACGCGTTTCCGCGCTTCCTCGATCTCATCAACAACCGCTTCCTGCAGCTGTTCTTTCGCACCTGGGCCGATGCGCGCCCGATCGCGCAGCATGACCGCCCCTCGGAAGATCGCTTCTTTGCCTATATCGGCTCGTTCACCGGGCTCGGAACATCGGTGTTTTCCGATCTCGATACCGTGCCGGACATGGCCAAGATGGCATTCGCCGGCCTGGTCGCGCCGAAAGCGAAATCCGCCTCGCGCCTGGCCGGCTTTCTGCAGGGCCTGTTCGATGTCAGGGTCGAAATCGACGAGTTCGTCGGCTCCTGGCTGAAGTTCGATAAGGCGGATTGCAGCAGTCTGGGCCGCAAGCATGCTGCTTTGGGCAAGGATATGCTGCTGGGATCGAGTGTCTTCAGCGTCGAAGACAAGATCCGGGTCAGGTTCTACGTCAAGGATTTTGCGCAATACGAACGCTTTTTGCCGACGGACGCCCCCAATCTGTCGGAGCCGCTGGCGGACGCGGTCTATTTCTACATCGGCGATGAACTGGATTGGGAAGTCGAACTCGCCATCCCGTCCGGCGCCGTTGCTCCCGTCAAACTCGGACAAAGCGGGCGTCTCGGCTGGACCACCTGGGTCTCGCCGAACTGGACCTCGACCGACGAATACCGATGCGATGCCCGCTTCCATTTGAGTGAGCGATTTCGGGCGAAACGCAGCGGCACGTCCGATCACGCCGGTTGAACCACCCGGGCCGATGGATCGTCTCAAGATGAGGAGGACTCGAAAATTCCACCGCATTGCCTTTGCGGATCCATCGCTCCGGTTGCGGTGCACCATTTGTGCGGGCGAGACATGCCTGATGCTGTCAACCTCGGGGTTGAGAGCGGGGCGATTTGAGATGGAGGGACCGCCGTGACCGATATCAGCCTTGAGTCCGTAACGGGAAAGTTGAACCGGGCCGGCTATGACGCCTTCATCCAGGCGCTGCGCCATGCCAAGAGCGCGGGAAACCGCAATATCGAGCTGGCTCATTGGTTGTTCCATATCCTGCAGCAGGAGCGCACCGACCTCAGCCTGTCGGCCGATTATTACAAGCTGGACCGGGCGCGGCTGCTGTCCGATCTCGCAGGGGTCATCAACGGCTTCCGCAAGAACGAAACCGACATGCCGGGTGTCGCCAATCCGGTGATCGATGTGCTCGATCGCGGCTGGCATTATGCCACGCTGTTTTTCGGCGAAACCCAGATCCGCACCGGCCATCTGCTGGTGGCGGGCCTGAAATCCACCGACATCCGCCGCGCGCTGACCAACATCTCCCAGGAATTCACCAAGGTGAATGTCGACGCCCTGGCGGCGGAACATCGCGCCATCTGGGCCGGCTCCGACGAGGAGAACCTGCGGCCGATGGACGGCTCCGGTGCCATCGGCGCCGGCACGCCGGGCGCCGATCAGGCGGCTGGCCCGAAGGGCAGCACGCCGCTGGATCGTTTCTCCCAGGACCTGACCGCCAAGGCCAAGTCCGGCGAGATGGACCCGATCCTCGGCCGCGACAATGAAATCCGCCAATTGATCGACGTGCTGATGCGCCGGCGGCAGAACAACCCGATCCTCACCGGTGAAGCCGGCGTCGGCAAGACCGCCGTGGTGGAAGGTTTCGCCCAGCGCATCGCCTCCGGCGACGTCCCGCCGCCCCTGCGCAATGTCCGTCTCTGTGCGCTCGACATCGGCCTGATGCAGGCCGGCGCCTCCATGAAGGGCGAATTCGAGCAGCGATTGCGATCAGTGATCGACGAGGTGCAGAGTTCGCCCACCCCGATCATCCTGTTCATCGACGAAGCCCATACCCTGATCGGCGCCGGTGGCGCGGCTGGCACCGGCGACGCCGCCAATCTCCTCAAGCCTCCCCTCGCCCGCGGCACACTGCGCACCATCGCCGCCACGACGTGGGCCGAGTATCGCCAGTACATCGAAAAAGACCCGGCGCTGACGCGGCGCTTCCAGCCGATCCATATCGATGAGCCTGATGTCGCCACCTGCTGCATCATGCTGCGCGGCATTCTGGCGCCAATGGAAAAGCACCACGGCGTGCGCATTTCCGACGCCGCGATCAATGCCGCCGTCAATCTGTCGCATCGCTACATTCCGGCACGGCAGTTACCGGACAAGGCCGTCAGCCTGCTCGACACCGCCGCCGCCCGCGTCGCCATCAGCCAGAGCGCAACGCCCGCCATGATCGAGGACGCCCGCGTCGCCATCTCTGCCCGCGAGGCGGAAAAGTCGGCGCTCGTCAGCGACAGCGATCTCGGGCTCGACGACGCCGAACGCATTGCCGAAATCGACACGGATATTACGGCGCTGAAAGACAAGCTCGTGGCGCTGGAAACCGATTGGGCCGCCGAACAGACTCTGGTCGGCGAGATCAGGAGCATCCGCGACATCCTGGCGGAACCGAAGGAAGGCGACGACCCCGCGGCCAAACGCGTCGAACTGCGCGGCAAGTTCGATGCCCTGGAAGGGATCAACCCCGAAAAGCGGATGATCTATGCCCATGTCGACGAGCAATCGGTGGCGTCGGTGGTGTCGGACTGGACCGGCATCCCGGTCGGCCGGATGGTGCGCGACGAAATCGAGACGGTCTTGAAGCTGCCGGAGATCCTCAATCGCCGCGTGGTCGGCCAGTCCCACGGGCTGTCGATGATCGCCAAGCGGATCGAGACCAGCCGGGCCAAGCTCGACAATCCGTCAAAACCGATCGGCGTGTTCATGCTGGCCGGCCCCTCCGGCGTCGGCAAGACCGAGACCGCGCTGGCGCTGGCGGAGTCGCTCTATGGCGGCGAGCAGAACATGATCACCATCAACATGTCCGAGTTCCAGGAAGCCCACACCGTCTCCACTTTGAAGGGCGCCCCTCCCGGCTATGTCGGTTATGGCGAAGGCGGACGCTTGACCGAGGCGGTCCGGCGCAAGCCCTACAGCGTCATCCTGCTCGACGAGGTCGAGAAGGCCCACCCGGACGTGCACGAGATCTTCTTCCAGGTGTTCGACAAGGGCATCATGGAGGATGGCACGGGACGGCGCATCGACTTCAAGAACACGCTGATCATTCTCACCACCAATGTCGGCACCGACGTCATCATGGGCCTGTCGCGCGATCCGAAATATCGCAACGATCCCGAAGAACTCGCCAAGATGCTGCGGCCGGAACTGTTGAAAGTCTTCCCGGCGGCCCTGTTGGGGCGCATCGTCTCGATCCCGTATTTCCCGCTGTCCGACGAAATGCTCGGCGGCATCGTGCGGCTGCAGCTGGACCGGATCGGCCGGCGTATCCACGACAATCACGACTCCGCCTTCGTCTATGACGACGCCGTGGTCGAACACATCGTCTCCCGCTGCAACGATCCGGACTCCGGCGGACGCATGATCGACAACATCATCACCAACACCCTGCTGCCCGAGCTGTCGCGCGAATTCCTCAACAAGTCCCTGGCCAAGGAAGAGGTCTCGCAGGCCAAGGTCTCGATCGAGAATGACAAATTCGCCTATTCCTGGAGCTGATGGGATCAGCATGATGAATATTCAGGCACAGACCCGGCCACCAGCCGGCGCGTCCGAACCAACGCTCTATGACGATGTCTACTACCCCGGCCACGTCTACGAACACACCCACCCGAACCATCTCGCGACACTGGCGACGATTTACGGCCTACAGCCGGTGTCCGTCGAGCGTTGCCGGGTTCTGGAGCTCGGCTGCGGCGTCGGCGGCAATCTCTTGCCGATGGCGTTTCAATATCCCGACAGCGAATTCATCGGCATCGATCTCAGCGGCGTCACCATCGAACGCGGGATGCGCAATGTCGCAGCGCTTGACCTGAACAACATCAAGCTGATGCATTGCGACATCATGGATGTGGACGCGAGCTTCGGCCAGTTCGACTACATCATCGCGCACGGCGTCTACTCGTGGGTGCCGCCCGAGGTCCGCCGCAAGATGATGACGATCTTCAAGCAGCGCCTCTCCCCCAACGGCATCTGTTATGTCAGCTACAATGCGCATCCCTACTCGCATCTGCGCGACATGACCCGCGACATGATGCTGTATCACACCCGTCACGTCAGCGGCATGAAGCAGAAGACCGCGCAGGCCCGCGCCATCATGAAGTTTCTCAGCGAGGGCACGTCGGCCGACACGCTCCATGGCAAGGTCATGCGGGACCAGTACAAGCGCGTCACGACGATGCCCGAAGAAGTGCTGTTCCACGACGACCTGAACGAAATCGCGACCGCGTTCCTGCTCCATCAGGTCGTCGATGAGGCCGGCAATCACGGCCTGCAATACCTTAGCGACACCGACTTCTCCCGCCGCCATGTCGCGGGATATTCGGACGAAGTCTGCTCCACGCTGCAGCAATTCCCGGACACCGAATTCGTCGCACGCGACCAGTATCAGGATTTCATCGACGGCAACGGCTTCCGCCGCACGCTGCTGTGCCATGACAACATCGCTCTCGACCGCGGGATCGATCGGAATTTCGTGACCCGGTTTCATTTGCTGAGCAACGCTACTCCCGTTTCCGCCGACTTTTGCCTGACCGACATGTCGCCGATGGAGTTCAAAACCTATGACGACACGTCGCTGACGGTCTCCAAACCGATCCTGAAGGCGGCTCATCGTTGCCTCGGCAAGGCGTGGCCCCGCGCGCTGTCGTTTGCCGAGCTGCTCGCAGGCGCCCGTGACCTGCTGGGCTCCGGACCGAACTCCGGCCGCGCTGATGACGATGAACAGACATTGATTGGCGCGATGTATATCCTGGCCTGCAGCGGCGAAGTCACGTTCCTGCGCTGGCCGCCATTCGTGGTGAGGGAGGTCAGCGACCGGCCGCAGGCGAGCCTCTTGGCGCGCAAGCAGGCCGAGAGCGGCACCCTGCTCACCAACGTGCTGCATCAGGCCGTGCGGCTTGCCGACGACCGAGCCCGTTACTTCCTGCAATTGCTGGATGGCACGCGGACGATGGAGCAGCTCGCCGCAGAGATGACGGACAAATTCGGCGACCTGCCGCCGGCCGGCAACAACTCCGGCGACGTGTCACCCCAGTCGATCAGCGAGCGCGTGCAACAGTCGCTGGCGACGGTGAGCAAGCTGGGGCTGCTGGTGAGTTAACGCTGGACGCTCTTACGCAACCGGTTCGAGGATGATCCCCTCGCCACCGCGCAGCTCCAACTGGCCGGCGACGCCCCCTGACGACCGGTCCGTTACCGTCGACAGTACGATCTGTCCGTTCAAGCCGACCGTCTCGGCGGCGAGTGCCACGGCAACCGTACCAAAATTCAGCGCAATGATCAGGCGACTGCCATTATGGGCACGCTGGAACACCAGCACGTTGCCGACAACCGCCATCGGATTGTAATCGCCAATCGAAAGCTCAGGCCGCGCACGGCGCAGTGCGATCAGGGTGCGATAGAGATTGAGGATTGAGGCCATGTCCTCGCTTTGGCTGGCCACATTCTCATTCCTGAAATTGTCCGAAAGCGGCAGCCAAGGCTCTGCACTGCTAAAACCCGAATGGCTTGACCCATCCCACTGCATCGGCGTCCGGCAGCCGTCGCGGCCGATGCCGAAGCCCGGCACATTCTTTTCGAACGGATCCCTCACCTGCTCCGGCGCGATCGGAATCTGCGGCAGGCCGATTTCATCGCCATAATAGAGCGTCGGCGTTCCCCGCAGTGTCAGCAGCAGCATGGCTGCGAGGCGTGCCTGGTCGGCCCCGACCCGGCTTGCGATCCGCATGCGGTCGTGGTTGCCCAGCACCCAGTTCGGCCAGGCCCCCGGCGGCAGCGCCGCTTCATACGCCGCGATCAGCTTGGCGATCGCTGCTGCGCTCCACGGTGTCGAGATCAGCGCAAAATTGAACGGCAGATGGGCGCCCGCAAGATTCTCGCCATAATACGCCACCAGCCGCTCCGGCGGCAGATAGATCTCGCCGATCAGCACGCGATCGTCGAACGCGTCCATCACCTGACGCAGCTCCGCCACCACCGCATGCACCTCCGGCCTGTCGGTGGAGTAAAGCGGCAATAGCCGCTCATAGGGCTGACGCTCGGCTGCATAATCCGGATTGGGTGGATTGTCGCGGAACTGATCGTCCTTGATCAGGTGCCACATCACGTCGACGCGAAAGCCGTCGACGCCGCGCTTGAGCCAGAACCGCATCACTTCGGCGATGGCTTGGCGCACATCCGGATTGCGCCAGTTCAGGTCCGGCTGCTGGCGCAGGAAGGCATGATAATAGTATTGCCCGCTCAGTTCATCGAAGTGCCAGGCGCTGCCGCCGAATTCGGACAGCCAGTTGGTCGGCGGCCCGCCATCGCCGGCCCCATCGCGCCAGATGAACCAGTCGCGCTTCGGGTTATCCCTGGAGCTACGGCTCTCGACAAACCACGGATGCTGCTCCGAGGTGTGATTGGGCACGAGGTCAAGAATGAGCTTCAGCCCATGGCCATGCACGGCCGCGACCAGGGCATCGAAATCCCCGAGCGCGCCGAACAGCGGATCAATCCCGATATAATCCGAGATGTCGTAGCCGAAATCCTCCATCGGCGAGGCAAAGATCGGCGACAGCCACACCGCGTCGACGCCGAGCTCGCGCAAGTACGGCAGCCGGCGGATGATGCCGCTGAGATCGCCGACCCCGTCGCCGTCGGAATCCTGGAACGAGCGCGGGTAGACCTGATAGAGGACGCCGGACGTCCACCAGGGAACGGTCTTTTGCATGTGTGGGCCGAATTTCGTGCCGATCAACAACTGTTTGATTGCATCCTATAGCTGGTCCGCGTGACAAGACTTGCAGTCCTGTTTGACCGGTTGACATGAAACTTTCATGCTCCGGCCACCCATCCAGCCCGCGAGGCCGCCTGTGACCATCAAAGCCGTTGTGTTCGATGCCTATGGCACGCTCTATGACATCCAGTCGGTCGCGACCGTGACCGAGCAGGCCTTTCCGGGGTATGGCGACATCATCACCCAGGTGTGGCGGCTGAAGCAGCTCGAATACACCTGGCTGCGGTCGCTGATGCGCCGTTATGAGGACTTTTCCGTCATCACGCGGGAGTCCCTGGCTTTCACCCTGCGCGGTCTCGGCCTCGGTTACGATCGCGAGGCCTTCGAGCGGATCATGGACAAGTATGTCCAGCTCGATCTCTACCCTGACGCCAAGGCGGCGCTGACCGCGCTGAAGGGCCGCAAGCTCGCGATCCTGTCAAACGGCAGCACCGACATGCTGAACGCGCTGGTCCGCAACACCGGGCTTGACCAGGTGCTGGACGCCACCATCAGCGTCGACCAGCAGCGGGTCTTCAAGCCGGCCCCGGAGGCTTATTCCCTGGTCGAAAGCAGGCTCGGTATCGGTCCGTCGGAGGTACTGTTCGTCTCGTCCAATCCGTTCGATGTCTGCGGCGCGAAATCGTTCGGGTTCAACGTCGCCTGGATCGAGCGCGTCACGCCGGCGGCGCTCGCCAGCGCACTGGTCGATCTCGATGCGATCGCGCCGCTGACCCTGTTCAAGATGCTGCGCACGCAGATGGACGAGCTGGGCGTCGCCCCCGATCACCGCGTCGGTGCGCTCTCCGAATTGCCTGCATTGGTCGCGAGCTGATTGCCCCAGACCGACCGGGAGAACATCGCCGCCAGGCCCACGATCGCATAGGCCACGAGCGACGCCGCGACGATGGCCGAGAGCGTGGTCGGCCCCGCCCCGAATGCGACCACGGCGAGCCAGCCGATCCCGACGGCCACCAGCATGCGTGCGCTGACGGCAAGGAACGGCCACGCCGCCTTGCCCGCCCCCTGGGCCGCAAAACCAATCACGAAGGCAAGACCGAACACGCCATAGAACGGTGCGACGATCCGCAGATAGGTCGACGCCGGCGCCAGCACCTCGGCCTCTTCGCTGAACAGATAAAGCCATGCTTGTTCGGGGAACAACGCCACCAGCAGGCCGATCGCGCCAGTGATCGCAGCACCGGTCACCGCGCCCACCCAGGCGATCCGCCGGGCCCGGGCGACGTCGCCCGCCCCCATGGTGATCCCGACCATGGTGAGGACCGCCGACGCAAAACCGAACAGCAGCGGAATTATCACATAGTCGAGCCGCGACGCCGCACCGTATCCAGCGAGGGCATGGGTGCCAAACAGCCCGAACATGCCGGTGACGATGACAACAATCAGGTTGGTCTGCACGGTCGTGACCGCGACTGGCACGCCGACGCGCAGGATATCCACCATCAGGCGGCGTTGCAGCGCGCCGCCCTTGAGTCGCAGTCCCGATCGGCCGCTGGCCATGTAGGCCAGCAACACCAGCGAGGCTCCGCCATAGTAAAGTCCGAACGCGAGGCCGGCGCCGGCGATCCCGAGCGGTGGAATCGGACCTAAGCCGAAGATGAATGCCGGCGACGCCGGAATCAAAATCATCGCCCCGACCAGCGTCACCAGCGCCGGCACGCGAACATTGCCTGATCCGCGCAGCGCAGCCGCAAGCAGATTGACGATCCAGATCGGAACCGAGCCTGCAAACAGGTAACTCGAGTAGGAAGACGCAGCATCGAGCGCACCTGCTGCCCCGCCCATCGCTGCATAAAGTGCACGGCCGAACACTGCCGTCCCGAACGTGAAGATCAATCCAAAGATAACGGCGAGCGCAACGGCGTGCAGCATCAGCGCGTCGGCATCCTCCTGGCGACCGGCGCCGATCGCCCGCGCCACTGCCGAAGCGACGCCGCTGCCGATCCCGCTGTTCGACATCGTCATCATCAGCATGAACACCGGAAACACCAGCGCCACGCCGGCGAGTGCATCGGTGCCGAGGAAGCCGACATAGAAGGCCTCGACCACGCAAGCCGCGGTTTGTGCAAAGAGCACAGCCGTGGTCGGCAAAGCGAGCTTCATCAGGGTACGAAAGACCGGTGCAGTCAGGATTTCCTGACGCGCCGCGGCCTTGCGGTCGGCCGCTTCGCGCTCTGCGGGGTCCGGAGTGCCGGAGGTCATCGGTACGAAGTCGCCTGAGACTCTTGCAATCTGGTTCATCGAAGAACTCCTCAGGGCTGCCGGTCACCGGCGAGATCGCAACATTAACTTATACCCATACTATTGCATTATGATCATACGTTGAAGCCTTGGCGGTCGGCGGGCCGAACCGTGCTGCGGAGTCGGCAAGCCGGACTAGCGCTTTGGTTTTACGGAAGAAACGGGTTCAGCCGCGGCATGTTGCGGCCCGATCGGGCGCGGCGCATAGCAGCCCGGCGCTGGACTACGTCTCAGGGCTTGGATGGCCCGCCGTCGGTCGGCCGCCCCGCAATGGCAAGCGCCGTCTGCAGGCCATTCTCCAGGATTTCGTCGGAGAGTTTCTTGTCACACACGGCGCGGGCCAGTTGCAGCGTCCCGATCATCAGGCCGTAGAGCGCCATGGCGCGCCGCCGCCGCTCCTGTTCCGACCCCTCCGCAAAGCGGCTTGCCATCAGCTCGAACAATTTGGCCACCCGCTCGGTGTAGATGGCACGGGTCTTTCGCGGCAGCCGGGCGATTTCGGCGACCAGCGCCGAGGTTGGACAGCCGGTCTCGGGGTGATCGCGATGGCGGGTGCTCAAATAATCGCGGATGGCGCCGTCACCCTCGGCAGCCAGAATCCGTTGCCGCATCTTGTCCAGCGCTGCGGTCAGGGTCTCGCAGACCAGATCGTCCTTGGACGAGAAGTGCGTGTAGAACGCGCCGTTGGTCAGGCCGGCATCGGTCATGATGCCCGCGAGGCCCGCGGCCGCAACACCATCGTTGCGAAACCGGCGCGCCGCCACATCGATGATGTGCTTGCGGGTGGTGTCCTTGTGACCCTTCTCGTAGCGCATTCGGCTCCTCTTGGTTCCACCGACGATCAAGCACGGGTTGAACCTATATAGGGCACCCATCATAGAAAATTATAACCGTAATTCAATGCTGCTCTGTCGGGCGTTGCGCAGAATCCCGCTTGACCATTGCGGCAGTGCAGCGCAATACTATAGTTCCTTTTTAGAACTTAATGGAGGAAACGCTGTCGATTTCGCCCTGCGAAATGATTGCGTCCAGGCGCTGGCAGGCAAATTTCTCGGCATTTGCAAGTCGCGCGGTTTCATGGCCAAGCTGGAATCAAGCCGTCGGCAAACCGGTAAATATAGACAACAATCGAAAGGCAGGAGACAGGGATGAAGACGCGTATCACGGACCTCTTCGGCATCGAGCATCCGATCATCCAGGGCGGCATGCACTATGTCGGTTTCGCGGAGCTGGCCGCGGCCGTCTCCAATGCCGGCGGTCTCGGCATCATCACCGGGCTGACCCAGAAGACACCCGAGTTGCTCGCCAAGGAAATCGCGCGCTGTCACGACATGACCGACAAGCCGTTCGGCGTGAACCTGACCTTCCTGCCCACCTTCGCCAAGCCGCCTTACCCGGAATATATCGCCGCCATCAAGGAAGGCGGCATCAAGGCCGTGGAGACCGCCGGCCGCAGCCCCGAACAGTATATGCCGCTGCTGAAGGAAGCCGGCATCAAGGTCATTCATAAATGCACGTCGGTGCGTCACTCGCTGAAGGCTGAAAGCATCGGCTGCGACGCAGTCAGCGTCGACGGCTTCGAGTGCGGCGGACATCCGGGCGAAGACGACATGCCCAACATGATCCTGCTGCCGCGCGCCGCCGAGGAACTGAAGATTCCGTTCGTGGCCTCGGGCGGCATGGCCGATGCGCGCAGCCTGGTCGCGGCGCTGGCGATGGGCGCCGAAGGCATGAACATGGGCACCCGCTTCATCGCCACCAAGGAAGCCCCGGTGCATGAGAACGTCAAGAAAGCGCTGGTCGCCGCCACCGAGCTCGACACCCGGCTGGTGATGCGCGCACTGCGCAACACCGAGCGCGTGCTGAACAACGCCAACGTCGAAAAACTCATCCAGATCGAGCGCGAAAAGGGCGCTGCGCTGAAGATCGAAGACATCATGGACCAGGTCGCGGGCGTTTATCCCAAGGTCATGATCGACGGCGAGATGGATGCCGGTGCCTGGAGCTGCGGCATGGTGGTCGGCCTGATCCACGACATCCCGACAGTCAAGGAACTGATCGACCGCATCATGGCGGAAGCCGAGCAGTTGATCCTGGGGCGCCTTGCCGGCTTCCTCGGTCGTCCCGCACAGGCGGCCGCGAAGGTGGCGTGATCACATAAAATAGCGGGGTCTGCGCCACCGCGCAGGCCCCGTTCTTTGTGCAAGCTGCTCCAGATTATGCGTCGGCCAGGAAGCGCAGATCGGCCTTGAAACGGATGCTGCGTTTGCCCGCGAGCGCCGTGGCCGAGCCCTCTGCGCCATCGTCGGTGTAGGCCCCCGAAAATCCAATCGAGACCTCCTTGCCGCCGAACACCGGTCGCTCGTCGAAGGTTTTGGTGTGCTCGCGGTTGAGGATCTCGCCTTTCCACCTGCCGTCGGCGAAGCTGTAGCTGCCGACGTAATAGAAGAACGAGTCTCCGCCGAGGATGACCCCGTCGCGCAGCACCATCACGCCAGTGTTGATGCCGTGCACGCCATCGAGCATCTCGATGCGAATTGAATACAGTCCGTTTTTCATGTCCCGCAGTCGCTTAAGGCGCCGCCCGCCCAGGCCGCGATCTGGCCCGGTATCCCGACCGGGCCATCCCTACGAGGCATAGCGAAGCTGTGGATCAGCAGCAATGGCTCAAAAAAAGCGAGCCCAATGCGCCGCAGGACGATCACGAAAAAGCGTTATGCCGCACGAACTTGGGCGAGGAACTCGTCGACCGCCGTGCGCAGCATGCCGGCCTGCTGGTCGAGCTCGCGAGCGCCGCGCAGCACGTCCGACGCCGCCGTTCCCGTGGCCGAAGCCGCCGTGCTGACGCCGCCGATATGGCCGGTGATGTCGCGCGAGCCCGCCGCCGCGGCCTGGATGTTGCGCGCGATCTCCTGCGTCGCCGCGCCCTGCTCTTCCACCGCCGACGAAATCGTCACGGCAATCTCACTCATCTTGCCGATGGTGCCGGCGATTCCGTTGATCGCGGCCACCGCATCGCCGGTCGTGGACTGCATGTTGGCGACCTGGGCGGAGATTTCCTCGGTCGCCTTGGCAGTCTGGGTCGCCAGCGCCTTCACTTCCGAGGCGACCACTGCAAAGCCACGGCCGGCTTCGCCCGCACGCGCGGCTTCGATGGTGGCGTTGAGCGCCAGCAGGTTGGTCTGCTCGGCGATGGTTTGAATGAGCTGAACCACCGCGCCGATTTTTTCCGCACCACCCGACAACAACCGGACGGTCGAGTTGGTCTGTTCCGCCTCGCCCACGGCGCGGCGCGCGATGTCGTTGGACTGCGCCACCTGGCGGGAGATTTCGGAGACCGAGGCCGACAGCTCCTCAGCCGCCGCCGCAACGGTCTGCACGTTGTTGAGCGCCTTTTCAGACGCGACACCTACGGTCGCTGCGCGCTGGCTGGTGTCGCCGGCGGTCGCCGTCATGGACTCCGCGGCCGTCTGCATCGCAACCGCCGAGGATGCGACCGAGCGCACAACTCCGTTGACGCTGCGCTCGAAACCGTCCGCCAGCGCAGTCATTGTCGCGCGACGCTCGCTGACGGCAAGGCGCTGCGTCTCCGCGTCCTTCTGCTCAAGTCCGCGAATCCGGATCGCATTGTCCTTGAAGATCTGCACGGTGGCCGCCATCGAGCCGATCTCGTCGCGCCGGCCGGCGCCCGCCACGACCGTATCCAGATCGCCGGCGGCAAGCTTCTGCATGCTGGCGCCGAGCCGCCCGAGCGGTCCGGTGATGCCACGGGCGGTGAGCCACGCAGTCAAACCAGTGATGGCGGCGATCGCGAGCATCGCAAGCCCGAGCGACCACATGATCGGCTTCAGCTTGGCATCGAGATCGTCGAGGTAAGCGCCTGTCCCGACGAACATATCCCAGCCCGGAATGGCCACCGCATATCCCAGCTTGCGGCTCAGTTCGGTCCCGCCCGGCTTCACGAATTCGTAGCTCAGCGTCACGTCGCCTTTCGCCGCCACCCCGTCACGCAGTTCGCGCGTCAGCATCCGGCCGTTGGTTTTGATGTCGAGACGATTGGTGCCGATGGTCTTGGTGTCCGGGGTGGCCACCGTCACGCCATCCATGGTGTAGACGAAGATGTAACCGGTGCCCTTGTCGTAGGTCATGGTCTGCGCGCGGCGCGCGAATTCCTTGATCGCAGCATCCTTGGTCAGTTCGCCGGCCTCGACCTGTTTCTGCAATCCAAGCGCGACATTCTTCGCCACCTCGACGATGGCGTGTGTCTGTGTGATTCGATCGTTCAGGATTTCCTCGTTCATCAGCCGCCCGGCCCACACGCCGGCGGCTCCCAAGCCGAGCAATGCAATGGCCACCAGACCTCCCAGCTTTGCGGGGATGGGAAGGTTGTCGAACAGCTTCATGGAAATCTCCGGCTGGGAAAAACGAGTCAATCAAATCTGCGGGAAAACCGTACCGTGAACTGCTTAGGGCAGTCTTAACTGTGCTTCGGACCTCAACTGTGATCACGCCCGTTCCCGTCATGCCGTGGCACACCACATACGGGCGCCTGCCCCGCGTCGATTGCAATCGAATGAGGCGGATCATATGATAGATATCATTCTATAATTGCGGCTGCGGATCACACCCAGGCAATCGCCAGACAATCATCAGGAGAGCAAACCCCATGTCCTCTAAGTCAGCATCATCCGATCCCGTCGTCATCGTCTCCGCAGCCCGCACCCCGCTCGGGCGGTTCCAGGGCGAATTGTCGCTGCTCAGCGCCCACAAGCTCGGCGCGCACGTGATCGGGGCCGCCGTGGAGCGCGCCAAATTGTCGCCGGAGCGGATCGACGAGGTGTTCATGGGCTGCGTGCTGCCCGCCGGCCAGGGCCAGGCGCCGGCCCGCCAGGCTGCCCGCGGCGCCAAACTGCCGGATGCCACCGGCGCCACCACCATCAACAAGGTCTGCGGCTCCGGCATGAAGGCCACCATGCTCGCCCATGACATCATCAATGCCGGTTCCGCCGAGATCGTCGTCTCCGGCGGCATGGAGAGCATGTCGAACGCGCCTTATTTACTGCAGAAGGCCCGCGCCGGCTATCGCGTCGGCCATGACCGCATCATCGACCACATGCTGATGGACGGCCTCGAGGACGCCTATGAAAGCGGCCGCTCGATGGGCGATTTCGGCGAGGCCACCGCGGAAGCCTATCAATTCACCCGCAAGGACCAGGACGAATATGCGATGGAAACGCTGACCCGCGCCCGCAAGGCGGTGGAGAGCGGCGCGTTCAGGAACGAGATCGTGCCGATCACGCTGGCTGAGAAAGCCGGCCCACGCGTCGTCGCCAATGATGAGCATCCGCTGAAAGTCGATCCCAACAAGATCCCCGGCCTGAAGCCGGCGTTCCGCGCCAACGGCACCATTACGCCGGCCGCCTCCTCGGCCAATGCCGACGGCGCCGCGGCCCTGGTGCTGACACGCCGCTCGCTGGCGCAGCGCGAGGGGCTGCCGATCCTCGCCGAAATCAAGGGCCATTCCACCCACAGCCAGGAGCCGCAGTGGTTCACCACCGCGCCGATCCCGGCCATCCGCAAGCTCTTGGAGAAGCTCGGCTGGACCGTCGGCGATGTCGACCTGTTCGAGATCAACGAGGCTTTCGCCGTGGTTCCGATGGCGGCCGCCCGCGATCTCGGCATTCCCCGCGACAAGCTCAACATCAATGGCGGCGCCTGCGCACTCGGCCATCCGATCGGCGCCACGGGGGCACGCCTGATCGTCACCCTGCTGCATGCCATGGAAAACAACAATCTGCGCCGCGGCGTCGCCTCGCTCTGTATCGGCGGCGGCGAAGCCACTGCGATTGCCATCGAGCGCGTGCACTGATTTTCGAGGGCACTTCCGAAAGCCTCCGCTTCGGCGGGGGCTTTTTTTATGTGCGTGTTTCTCAAGCCGGCTTCACGCGACCAACGAAAAACACGATCAGCGCCGACAGCGTCGCGACCACCAGCACAATGCCGAGCCCGAGGATCGCCGGTGATGCCACGGACGCCGCAGCACTGACCCCGATGGCAGCTCCCGCCATCTGCAGGAAACCCACCAGCGCCGAGGCGAGACCGGCGCGATCGCCGAATGGCGACAGCGCCAGCGCAGTCCCCAGCGGATTGACGATCCCCATGCCGAACAGAAAGATCAGAACCGGGCCGAGATAAGTCGCGAGCGACCGCTCGACAAACTGCGCGCCCAGCAGCGCGAGACCGCCGGCACAAGCCACGGCGAGTGCAAACAGGATCGCATTCCGCAGGCCCCAGCGCGCCGCCAATTTGGGAGCGATCATGCCTGCGGCGAACACCACAAACACCGTGCCGGCAAAGAATGCGCCGAGCGCCAGCGGTGAATACTTCAATCCCTCGATCAGGATCGCTGGTGACGCGGAGAACATCGCAAACAGCCCACCCATGATCAGCCCTACGGTCAGCGCCGGCGCGATGAACCGGATATCCTTGATCAAGCCGACATACGATAGCGCGATATGCCAGGGGTCGAGCGGCAGCTTGACGCCGTCATGGGTCTCCCCGAGCGCACTGTTGTAAAGCAAGGCCACGACGGCGGCGATGATCGCGACCACGATAAAGGCGGAGCGCCAGCCAAAGGCCTGCTCCAGCAAGCCGCCGAGCAAGGGAGAAAATCCGGGGGCCGCGGCAGTCGCAATCATGATGAAGGCCAGCGCGCGCGCCAGCGCCTCGCCATCCAGAAGGTCCCGCGCGATCGCCCGGGCCAGCACCGATGACGCGCACGCCCCCAGGGCCTGCACCACACGACCGATCAGCAGCGTCGGCAGATCGGAGGCCAACCCGCAGATCGCACTCCCGATCACAAACAGCACAAGCCCTGCCAGCACCAGCCCGCGCCGGCCGAACCGGTCGGACAATGGACCGACAATGAGCTGGCCGACCGCGAAGGCCGCCAGAAACAGACTGATCGCGCTCGATACCGATGCGGTCGGAACACCGAAGGTCTTGGCCAGACTCGGCAGCGACGGCAGCAGGATGCTGGTCGCCAGTGTGCCCAGCGCCGCCAGTCCCGCGAGAATAAGGATATTGCCGGTTCCGGCCGCGACACGCGGCGAATCCACTGCAAATGCGCCCTGGTGGGGCAATTCCTGCGTCATGGCGAAATCCAGATCCAAATCACTCAATAAACGGTCGGCCGGTGGCGTCGGCTTTGTATTATGACTATCATTCAATATGGCCTGACACCATGGGAATGCTGCATGTGGCCCCTGCAGATTTGACGCCAAATACCTGACCGGAATCCTGCGGGCTGAGCTAGGCTCGATCAGGATTTGGTCCGCAACCTCAAGGAGTTGATGAATGGCAAAACCAACCGCTGTGATCGTTGGCGTGGGGGCCGAATTAGGCGTCGGCGCCGCCGTCTGCCGCCGTTTTGCGTCCGAAGGTTATCACGTGATCGCCGCCGGCCGCACCGCGAGCAAGCTGCAACAGGTGGTCGATACCATCGGCAAGTCGCGCGGCAGCGCCGAATTCGTGATCGCCGATGCCACCAAGGAAGCCGACGTCATCAAGCTGTTCGACCGCGCGACGTCGCTGGGCAGCGAGTTCGATGCCCCTGATGCGGTGGTGTTCAACGCCGGCATCAACCAGCACATCGATTTCCGCGAACTGACCGCCGAGCAGTTCGAGAATTTCTGGCGGATCTGTTGCTTCGGCGGCTTCCTGGTCGGACGCGAAGCGGCACGACGGCTGGTGCCGCTGGGACGTGGCACCGTGATCTTCACCGGCGCCTCCGCCAGCCTGCGCGGCAAGCCGGGCTATGCGCAGTTCGCGGCAGCCAAGGCCGGCCTGCGGATGATCGCCCAGAGCATGGCGCGTGACTACGGCAAGGCCGGCATCCATGTCGCACACGCCGTGATCGATGGCGGCATCGCCGGCGAACGCTTGCTGTCGCGCAATCCGGCGCTTGCGGAACAGCGCGGCGAAGATGGCCTGCTCGATGTCAACGCCATCGCGGAGACCTATTGGCAGATTCACTCGCAGCCACGCTCGGCCTGGACCCAGGAAATCGACCTGCGCCCGTTCAAGGAAAACTACTGAACTCCTCTCCGCTTCCACAAAAAGCCCGGCTTCACCAGCATGTAGGATGGGTTGAGCGCAGCGAAACCCATCATTCCCCGCCAGCAGAGCAATGATGGGTTTCGCGTTTGGCTCAACCCATCCTACGGCTCTGAACCGGTTCGATCAGCAAAACGAAACACGACTGATGATTCAGCCGGGTTTAAATTCAAGGCAGCCTACCGACCAGCGCAGGCCGGCAGCAGCGCCGTCACGTCCTTGACCAGGACCGGCATGGTCTCCTCTGCCGAGCGCCGTCCCGTCACCAGACCTTCTGTGTGGGACTTGATCACCTCGATGATCTTCAGGGAATTGTCGCCGGGAAAGGCAGCCCATTCGGTCAGCACCGGAAGCTGCGCGATGCTGGTCTTGTGATTGGGGTTTTTCTCATAGAAGCCGCCAAGCATGTCAGGCTGTTTCACCGCGATTTCGTTACCGGGCATGTACCCGGTCAGGTTGACCATCTGGGTCTGTCCCACCGGGCCGGTCACGAACTTCACATACTCCCAGGCCGCCTGTCGCCGGGCGGCATCGGTCGCAAACACCATGGCCACGTTGCCGCCCGCGGGCAGACGACCGGCTTCCGATGCCAGCGGAAAAGCCATCGTCCGGAACTTGAAGCGCCCGCCGATCTGGCGATCAGCAGCCGCCACATAGGACGTGGAGTCCACAAGGATCGCGACACTGCCGGCCACGAAGGACTGGCGCGCCTGCGCCAATGACAGGTTGGGCATGCCGGACTTGCCGAAACCTTCGAGCGTTTTCAGGGCCCACAGACCGGCCGCATCATTGAAGGCAATGCTGCAGCCGTCGCTCTTGAGCATGTACCCGCCCCGGCTGGTCACCAGGGACTGCACCAGCCAGTTGCCGGTCTGCTCCCATTGAAAATACAGCCCCGTGACACCGGCTCCCGCCGAGCTCTCCACCTTCTTGCCCAGCGCAGTCAGTTCGCCCCACGCGCGCGGCAGATCGTTGATGTTCCCACCGCCCTTCTCCACGAGATCGGCATTGACATAAAGCACCGGTGTCGAGACCGCGAACGGCAATCCGTAGGTCTTGCCCTTCCATTTGCCGAGCTCCGCAAGCGTCGGATAATAACCGAGTTTGTCCACGCCGCCGTCCTTGGCGATGAACTCATCGAGCGGTGCACCGAGACCACGAGCAACAAACAGGCCGATCTGGTTGATGCCGTTGAAGGCAACATCGGGCAGCCGTCCCGTCAGCTGGTCGCGCAGGATCTGCTGCGCCGCCTCCTCATAACCGGCGACCGGATTGCGGAACTTGATCTTGATGTCGGGGTGCAGCTCGGTGAAGCGCTTGGCCAGATCCTGCTGCAGCGTGTTGAAGGTGCCGGGCGTGGTGTAGAGCACGTCAAGCGTAACCTCTGCTGCCGCGGGCGAGACAAACGCCGCCGTGCCGAGGATAGCCACCGTGAACAGGCGATAGACAAAGGCCTTTGGCCGGTAGGACATGGGAGGGTCTCCGAAGCTGTCAGTTGTTGGCGGTGAAGGAAATGCCATCGATGAAACGCTGCTGGGCGAACAGGAAGGCGAGGATCAACGGCGCCACGATGATGACCGAGCCGGCCATCAGCGGTCCCATCAGCTGGCCGGCCTCGTCGTCGCGAAACAGCAGGATGCCGAGCGCCGGCGTCGACAACTCCTCGCTGCGCACCGCAATCAGCGGCCAGAACAGATCGTTCCAATGCGCCACCACCGAAAAGATGCCAAAGGCCGCCAGGGCCGGCACCGCCACAGGCAACATCACCCGCCAGATGATCTCGAACTCGCCGAGCCCGTCGAGCCGCGCGGCATCGATTAGTTCATCCGGCACCGCCCGGAAGAACTGCCGCATCAGGAAGATGCCGAGGGTCGAAATGGTCCAGGGCAGGATCAGCGCGGCATAGGTGTCGAGCAGGCCGAACACATGCAGCAGCACGAAATGTGGGATGGCCAGCGCCTGCGGCGGGACCAGAAGACCAACGAGCACTGCCGAAAACAGCGTATCGCGTCCGCGAAAGCGCAGCTTCGCCAGGGCATAGGCACAGGGCACGCAGACCAGCATCTGCAGCAGGAAGATGGTGGCGCAGACAAACAGCCCATTGAGCAGGAACCGCAGCATCGGCGCTGACGTCAGCGCGATGCGATAGTTCTCAAAGCCGTGGAAGGACTGCGGCCAGAGATGAAACGCGGGCTGGAAGATTTCCGCCTGGGGTTTCAGCGACAGGCTCAGCATCCAGATGAACGGAATCAGAGCAAAGGCCGTTGTCAGCAGCAAGCCCCCATGGCGCGCGAGCTCTCCCAACCGAGGCATGATTGGTCGAGATATGGCCGATCGTGATTTTGGGGCGCTCATGAATAATGCACCCGGCGATCGAGCACCCGCGCCTGCACCAGGGTCAGCAGCATGACAATGGCGAGGTACACCACGGTCAGCGCCGCGCCATAGCCGGTGCGCAGGAAATCGAAGCTTTCAGTGTAGAGGCGATGCAGCAGCACATCAGAGGCGAAGTTCGGGCCGCCCTGGGTCAGCACCCGCACAGTGTCGAACACCTCGAAGGCCCGTGTCGCGGTCAGGATCACAACGAACATGGTTGCGGGGCCGAGCATAGGCAGCGTCACGGTGCGCAGCCGCTCCAGCATGCCGTCGGCGCCATCGATATCCGCGGCGTCATAGAGCGAACGCGGGATTGATTTCAGGCCGGCCACGAACAGCACCATGGCGAAACCAAAGTTCTGCCAGATGCCGATGACGGCCAAAGCAGGCAGCACCGTGCGCTCGTCGCGCAGCCAGTTCACGCCGATGATCCCGAACTCCGCCAGCAGCCGGTTCACCAGGCCAATGGTCGGGTGCAGCATGGCGCCCCACACAATCGCCATCGCCGCCATGGTCGACATCACCGGCAGGAAGTGAGCCGCGCGATAAAAACTGCGCAGCCCGGGGCGCGCCTCGATCAGGAGTGCGACCACGAGCCCGAGCAGGACGGTGCCCGGCACCACAAGCACGACATAGAGCCCCGTGTTGGACAGGGTTTTCCAGAACAGCGCGTCCGACAGCAGCGCGCGGTAGTTGTCGAGCCCGAGAAAGTGAAACGTCGATGACCCGATCTGCCAGTCGGTCAGCGAAAACAGCATGACGGCCAGCACCGGCCCGAACAGCAGAAGCGACAGCAACCCGAGCGCCGGCGTGATCGCCAGCCACGCCGTCCCGCGCTCGCGTCGGCGGCGCGCGGCGATCGAAGGCGTGAGGGCACCGGTCGGCGCCAGATCTGCTGATACGTGAAGGGTCATGCCGCGACCAGCTCCCGTGCCCGAACGCGTTGTCCCTTGGCATCGAACTGCAGCACCCGCGAGGGATCAGGACGGACGCCGACCACCTCGCCGATCGCAAAACGCCGCGCTGATGGCTCAACCCGGACGATTACCGACAGCGCCTCACCGCCCACCGTGACAGCGACATGGAGGAAAATATCCGCGCCCAGATTCTCGATGGTCTCGATCGGCCCGGACAGCACGCCGGCGACGGGCAATGCGAGGCTGGTTGCCTCCGGACGAAACGCCAGCTTGGCCGCTTCGGGCGAGACGATGCCCATATCACGCGCCAGCGCCGCAGCCGGCACCACATTGATCTTCGGGCTGCCGATGAACTCGGCGACCCGCAGGTCCTGCGGGTCGTGATAGAGATCGTCCGGCGCGCCGACCTGGATCAGTTCGCCCCCCATCATGACGGCGACCCGGTCGGACATGGTCATCGCCTCTGCCTGATCATGGGTGACGAAGACGAAGGTGTTGCGCAACCGCCGATGCAGGCTGGTGATCTCGGCGCGCATCTGCACGCGCAGTTTAGCGTCGAGATTGGACAACGGCTCGTCCATCAGGAACACGGCCGGATGACGCACCATGGCGCGGCCCAGCGCGACCCGCTGTCGTTGCCCGCCGGACAATTGTCCTGGCTTGCGCGCCAGCAGGTGGCCGATGTCGAGGACCGCCGCGGTCTCCTCCACCTCTCGGCGGATGTCGTTTTCGATGGCCCGCCGGCCCGCGACCAGGGCGCCGATCAGCGGCGTGCGTTGCAGGCCGGACAACCGGCGCACGCGCAGCGGCAGCGCGATATTGTCGAAAACCGACAGATGCGGATAAAGCGCATAGGCCTGGAATACCATGGCCACGTCGCGATCTCTGGGGCGCAGGCCATCGACACCCCGGCTGCCGATCGCGACGGTGCCGTCGTCCTGCAGGTCGAGACCGGCGATGATCCGCAGCAGTGTGGACTTACCGCAACCCGACGGGCCCACCAACGTCAGGAATTCACCGTCGCGAATGTCCAGCGAGATCCCGCGCAGCACGGCCGTGTCGCCGTGATGCTTTCTAATGTTCGTCAGGGAGATGTCCGACATCAGGTCGCCTCCCTCGCCGGCCGTTGCAGCGGCTGGCCGTCCATTCCGGAACCAGCGACGCCGAGATGGGTCAGCACGGTCGGCGCGATGTCGATGATGCGCACTGTCTCCCCGCGCGTCGCTCCGGGGATGAAGCCGCTCCCTGACGCCAGCAGGAACGGCGCCTGCTCGAAGGCGGCAAGACCGCCATGCTGGCCGCAGCCAAGCCGGTCCGCTTTGCCCATGGCGGGCTTGGCAACAAGGCTGGTGCCGGGAATGCCAAACGCATTGGATTGATCGCTGGCCCGCATCGAGACGGCGAAGGCGAGTCCGCCGACCGGGGCCTGCCCGACCGCACCGAGGTCGCCGGGGCCGAATACCTGTCCGGCCCACTCGCTCGCCCGCAGAAAGGCATGAATGCGCGGCGTCACAGCAGCATGGTCCGGATGCACATAGATCAGCGCGGAGGTCCCGTTCGACACCGCCATCACGTCACCGGAACCGGCGTCGGCCCTGAAACCGGCTGAAATCAGCTCCGAATCGATGTCGACAACTCCGCTCACGGTCTGGTGGCCGTGATCGGACCCGACCAGCAGTAACACGTCATCGCCCTGCTCGCGCAGTCTTGCGACCGCGTCGATCACCAGCCCGGCCTGGATATCCGCCTGAGCGAGCACGGCGAGATGCTCCGGCGATCCCAGCGGCGCCTCATGCTGAATATGATCCGGCTCGCCCAGCCACAACACGCCAAGCGCCGGGCGCCGCGTATGGAGAACCTCGTCGATGAAACGCTCCGTCATCCGGCGATCGCCAGTCGCGTCCAGCGTCACATCCAGACGATCCGAAGTCGGCACCGGTTCGCGCCGCGGCCCGAACGAGCCAGCGCGATGATAGACATGGCCATGGCCATCGGGATCGTGCGCATAGGCAGCCCCCGGCGACACATTGCTGAAAATGATCGCGCCTCCGTCGTCCTTCAGTCGCTCAGCCAGCGTCGGTCTGGCGAGCGACTGCCCGGTGATGCGCCGCTTGTGCTGTAGGAAATCCGGATGGCCGGCATCGCGAAACACCAGCCGGCCCTCTTCCATCAACGCAACCGAATTGCCCTGCAGACCGTGCTGCGCCGGAAAGCACCCGGTCGCCATGCTGGCGGACACCACGCGCGTACAGGACGGAAACACAGTGCGGTAATCCTCGAACCGCTCCGACTGCCGAGCGAATGTCACGAGATTTGGCGTGGTTTCCGCGGAGATCAGGTCCCTGCGCAGACCGTCGAGGGTGACGATGACGACACGACGCACGGTCAGGCCTCCACCGATCGGCAGGCCGCACAGCCTCCACGTGTCAGAGAGACCAGAACCAACCGATGCATGAAACGCGCTCCTTCAGATGTCGCAGGGAGCTATAGGCGCGTTGCGCGACACATCTGTGACGCTAGCGGCACATTTGTAATATTGGTGTCGTGTGTCTGCTGTAAGCGAGATGCAAAGCAGTGATGGGGGCCGCCGTGCTGAATCGGGCGAAGAACGAGATAGTGAGCGCGCAGGAGAGCGGCGATGAGCCCGCCGACGCCGCATTGATGGCGCGGATCTGCTGGTACTATTTCAAGGAAGGACAGACCCAGGATGCGATCGCGCAGCGCCTGAAGATCACGCGCAAACGGGTGAACCGCATCCTGGGAGACGCCCGCGAGAGCGGCTTCGTCCAGATTTCGATCGCGAGTCCAACCGGGCCCTGCCACGAACTCGAGGCCGATCTCGTCTCAGCCTTCGGATTGCGCCAGGCGATCGTGGTGCCCTCTCCACTCGCCGATACGGATGTCAGGGCCATGGTCGGCGCCGCGGCCGCCCAGTATGTCTCCGATCGCCTGCCGCCATCAGGCGCGCTCGGCATCAGCTGGGGCGGAACCATCAATGCCGTCGCGCAAAACCTGAAGCGGCGAAAAGGCACCGACAATCGCGTCGTTCTGTTGTGCGGAGGGCTGGCGGAAAGCACCCTTATCAATCCCTATGACAACGCGGCGATGATGGCACGTGCGCTGGACGCAAGGTGTTACTACGTCACCGCTCCGATGTTCGCTTCGTCACCTGAACTGCGGAACGCGCTGGTGACCAGCGAACCGATCCGCGGCGTGCTGGCGATGGTCCCGGGCCTCGACATGGCCTTGCTCAGCGCCACCGATCTCTCGGAGCAATCCAAGCCGCTTGAATATGGTGTGATCGACCGGAAGACCTGGCAGTCGCTGCGCGCGGCCGGAGCGGTCGGCGATATCTGCGGGCATTATCTCGACGCCGATGGCCGAACCATCGATCATCCGCTGACCTCGCGCGTGATCAATCCGGCGCTGGACGACCTGCTGCAGGTGCCGGAGCTGCTGCTCGCCGCCGGCGGTTTGCAAAAGGTCGCCATCGTCCGCGCCGCAATCCGCGCCGGACTGTGTCATGTCCTTATCACGGATGAGGATGTGGCGTGCGCGCTGACCGCATAACGGTGCCTCGCGCGCGCAACGCCGTGCCTTACTGCACGATCTCGAACAATCCGGCCGCACCCATGCCGCCGCCGATGCACATGGTGACCACGCCGTACTTCGCCTTGCGGCGGCGGCCCTCGATCAGCAGGTGTCCCGTCAGGCGCGAACCGGTCATGCCATAGGGGTGGCCGATGGCGATCGAACCGCCATTGACGTTGAGCTTGTCCGGATCGATGCCGAGCTTGTCGCGGCAATAGATCACCTGCACCGCATAAGCCTCGTTCAACTCCCAGAGATCGATATCGTCAATCTTCAGGCCGTGCCGCTTCAAAAGCCGCGGGATCGCCACCACCGGACCCACCCCCATCTCGTCCGGCTCGACGCCGGCGGCGACAAAGCCGCGGAAGATGCCGAGCGGCTTCAGGCCCTTCTTGGCGGCAACCGTATCGCTCATGACCACACACGCGGACGCACCGTCCGAGAGCTGGCTGGCATTGCCGGCGCTGATGGTTTTGCCCTCGAACACCGGCTTGATCTTGGCCAGTCCTTCCGCCGTGGTATCCGCGCGCGGTCCCTCGTCCTTGCTCAGCGTCACATCGTGATACGACACCTGCCTGGTGTCCTTGTCCATGACAACCATCTTGGTGGTGAAAGGCGCGATCTCGTCATTGAAGCGGCCGCCCTGGATCGCGGCGGCCGTGCGGCGCTGGCATTCCAGGCTGTAGGCGTCCTGCTGGTCGCGCGAGATCTTGTAGCGCTCGGAGACCACCTCGGCGGTCTCCAGCATCGACATGTACATGTCGGGTTTCATCGCCATCAGCTCGTCGTCGACCGCATGGAATTTGTTCATGTGGTCGTTCTGCACCAGGCTTATCGACTCGATGCCGCCGCCGATCGCGATCTCGACACCGTCGAGCATCACCGAGCGGGCCGCCACCGCAATCGCCTGCAGGCCGGACGCACATTGCCGGTCGATGGTGGTGCCGGCGACGGTTACTGGCAGCCCGGCGCGGATCGCGCCCTTGCGCGCGACGTTCATCACCATGGTGCCCTGCTGCATGGCGCAGCCCATCACCACGTCCTCGACCTCGCCGGGCGCGATGCCGGCGCGTTTCACTGCCTCGGCGATTACGTGGCCGGCCATGGTCGGCCCTTCGGTGTTGTTCAGCGCGCCGCGATAGGCCTTGCCGACGCCGGTGCGCGCCGTCGATACGATGACTGCATCAACCATGGTTCTGTCTCCGTTGTCAGGCGGCTTCGGCCGCGCGAGCGTATGTGGTGAGGTGATAGGCCGGATCGCCGAACTGGATGTTGATGGCGAGCAGGCGCTTGAAATAGTGGCCGACATTGAGCTCGTCACTCATGCCCATGCCGCCGTGCAGCTGGATCGCCTGCTCCCCGACATGGCGCGCGACCTCGCCGACCTTGACCTTGGTCGCCGCCGCCAGTTGCGCCTGCGGCACGCCGCGCGCCGCCAGTGCGGAGTTCAAGAGGTAGGTCATCGAGATGCCCTCCTCCAGCGCCACGAACATGTCGACCATCCGGTGCTGCAGCACCTGGAACGATCCCAGCGGCACGCCGAACTGTTTGCGCGTCTTGGAATACTCGACGGTGGCGTCGTTCAGCTCACGCATGGCGCCGACCGCTTCCGCACTCAACGCGGCAATCGCCCGGTCGCGGCATCGCTCGAGGACCTCGATGGCTTTGCCTTCGCCGCCGAGAACAGCGTCGGCTTCGACACGAACACCGTCCAGGCTGACCTCCGCGGCCCGCCGTCCATCCAGCGTCTTGAAGCTTTTCAGATGCAGGTTGGCGGACTGGCGGTCGACAACGAACAGGGTGACGCCATCGCGATCCGCAGGCGCACCGGAGGTGCGTGCGGACACGATGAACTTGTCGGCAAACGGAGCCGCGGTCACCACGGCCTTGCCCCCGCGCAGGACGAAGCCGCCATCCTGGCGCTCGGCCTTGGTCGCCACCACGTGCAGGTCGTAGCGCGAGCCAGCCTCGAACGTGGCCAGCGTCCAGATTGCCTCGCCCGACATAATCTCCGGAATATGCTGGCGCTGTTGCTCGGGCGAGCCGGCGTCCTCCAGCAGGCCGCCCGCGACCACCACGGTCTCGAAGAACGGCTCGACCACCAGCCGCCGGCCGAATTCCTCCATGATGATCATGGTGGCAATCGGCCCCTCGCCGAGACCGCCGACCTCTTCCGAGAACGGCGCGGAGAGCAGGCCCGCCTCGGCGAATTCGCGCCAGTGCGACCGGCTCCAGCCCTCCTCGCTGTGTGCGATGCCCTGCCGCGCCTCGAAAGCGTAATTCCCCCGCAGCATCTTCTGTACGCTCGAGCGCAGCAGTTCCTGTTCGTCGGTAAATTCGATGTCCATAAGAAATCCCTGACCGGCGTTAGAGTCCAAGAACCGCCTTGGCGATGATGTTGCGCTGGATCTCGTTCGAGCCGCCGTAGATCGAGAGTTTGCGCGTGTTGAGATATTTCTCGGTCACGGTGTGGGCGTAGTCCGGCCCGGGCACGAAGATGTTGTCGCTGGCCGGATGCTCGCGCAGCGCCATGCCGTAATGGCCGATCGCACGATGGCTGAGATCGCGCACCCGCTGCATGATCTCGGTGCCGCGGATCTTCAGCAGCGACGCCGCGGCGCCCGGGTCCTTGCCCCGCTCCATCTGCGAAATCATCCGGAACTCGGTCGCCTCCAGCGCCATCAGATCGATCTCGACGCGGGCAATGTCCCGGGCGAAGTCGGATGCGCTGGGATCATCCACACGGATCTCCGAGGCGGCGACTTTCTTGAGCTGCTTCAGATAGCGCTTGGAGCGGCCGGTCTGCGCCATGCTGGTGCGCTCGTTGCCGAGCAGGAATTTGGCGTAGGTCCAGCCCTTGCTCTCCTCGCCGATCAGGTTCTCGGCCGGCACCCGGACGTCCTCGAAGAACACGTCGTTGATTTCGTGCGAGCCGTCGATGGTGATGATCGGACGCACCGAAATCCCGGGCGTCTTCATGTCGATCAGCAGGAACGAGATGCCGCTCTGCGGCTTGGCGGCGGGATCGGTGCGCACCAGGCAGAAGATCCAGTCCGCGTGCTGGGCCAGCGTGGTCCAGGTCTTGTGGCCGTTGATCACATAGTGGTCGCCGTCGCGCACCGCCTTGCAACGAACGGAGGCTAGATCGGACCCGGATCCGGGCTCGGAATAACCCTGGCACCACCAGTCGTCACCCGACAAGATGCGCGGCAGGAATTTCTGCTTCTGGGCTGCGTTGCCGAAGGTGTAGATCACCGGCCCGACCATGGTGATGCTGAATGCCAGCGGCGGCAGCGCGCCGGCCAGCGCTGTCTCCTGCTCCCAGAGATAGCGCTGGATGATCGACCAGCCGGGCCCGCCATATTCTTTGGGCCACAGCGGCGCGATCCAGCCCTTCTTGTGCAGGATGCGGTGCCAGAGCAAGGACTGCTCCTTGGTCAGATCGGTCTCGGGATTGGCGACCCGCATCTCCTGGGGGTAATTTTCGGCGATGAAGCTGCGCACCTCGTCGCGAAACGCGGCATCCTCTTTGGAAAGGTTCAGTTCCATGATTGGCTCCAATCAATGCGAATCTGCGCTCAAGACGTCACCGAACCGCTCGAACGACGTACCGTTCCAGCGCTGCAGCTGAAGCTGTGTGATGGACTGGCTATTGGCGGCGCCGGCGTTGACCGCAATGCCGGGCAGCATCATCGATGGGCTGAATTTGGCGATCGCCCGCGCCTGCTTCACGATGTTGTCGCGCGACAGGTCCTGTCCGGCCTGCTTCAGCAGTTGCTCCAGCAGTTCGCCCTGCATCGAGCCGAAGATATAGTTCACGTCGACAAGGTCGGCGCCAGGCATGTATTTGTCCATGAAGGCGCGATAGGTTTTGACGCCCGCATCGTCCTTCCACTGCGGATCGTTCGGATCCTTGTAGAAGGCCGTCGAGATCGCGCCGACCGCCTTATCGGCCCCTGCCGGCTGGATTGCGGACGCGATCGAAGCTGCCACGGTGTTGAACAGGAACAGCGGCGTCCAGCCCAGCTCGAATTTCTTGCGGATCGTCTGGGCCGCGAACTTTGGCGTGCCCGCGAACAGGAAGGCTTCGGCGCCCGAGTTCTTCAGATTGACGACCTGGGAATCCACCGTCGGGTCGGTGACCTCGTAGGAGGCCGTCACCACCCGCTTGGCGTAATCATCCTTGAAATAGGCCTTGAACGCGTTGACGAAATCTTTTCCGAGATCGTCGTTCTGGTAGAGAATCGCGATCTTGGCCTTGGGCAGCATCTGCTCGATGTATTTCGCGAACACCTTGCCTTCGGTGTCGTAACTCGGCAGCCCGGTCGTCGTGTACGGATATTCCTTGAAGTCCGTGAACTTCGACGCACCGGTGACGATGAAGGCATCCGGGATCTTCTTGCCGTTCAAATATTTAATGGTTGCGGAATTGCCGGGCGTGCCGAGCTGGCCGAACATGAAGGCCACCTCGTCGCTCTCCACCAGGCGCCGGACGTGTTCGACCGCCTTCGGCGGACTGTAGGCGTCATCGAGTGCAAGATAGTTGATTTTGCGGCCATTGATACCGCCGCGGTCGTTGATCAGATTGACATAGGCGATCACCGCCTTGCCGGTATTGCCGAGTGGCGACGCCGGTCCGCTGAACGGATAGGTCGCCCCCACCTTCACTTCGGTTGCGGAGACGCCGGGAAGCTCATCCGCCGCGAAAGACGCGGTCAATGGCGCAAAGGCGATCAGGCCCACGGTCGCGAGCATCGCGCGCCGGTTGAACCGTGCAGAGGTCATCGTCGCCGGTCCCATCGCCACTACCACTTCTCGCCGAAGGGCCGGATTTCCTGTTCGAACACCCAGGCGCTGCGCGGCTGCTGGTACAGCTGCCAGTAACTCTCGGCGACGGAGGCCGGCGGCATCAGCCGATCCGGATCGAGATTATCGAGCGCCTCCTGCCCCTCGCGCTCCTTCAGGCGCTCACGCACCCATTCGGTGTTGACGCCGGAGTCGATGATGAGATGGGCGACATGGATGTTCTTCGGCCACAGCTCGCGTGCCGTTGCTTGCGCCACGGCGCGCAGACCGAACTTGGCGCTGGCAAATGCCGCATAGCCCGAGCCGCCGCGCAGGCTGGCTGTGGCGCCGGTGAAGAAGATGTTGCCCTGTCCGCGCGGCAGCATCAGCCGCGCCGCCTCGCGCCCGGCGAGGAAGCCGGAATAGCAGGCCATCTCCCACACCTTGCGGAACACCCGCTCGGTGGTGTCGAGGATCGGGAAATTGACATTGGCGCCGATGTTGAAGATGCAGACTTCCAGCGGCGCATGCTTGTCGGCATCGGACAGGAAGGCGGCGATCTCCGCCTCGTTCCGGGCATCGAGCGAGCGGGCGGAAATCGTGCCGCCCTCCCTGCTGATCTCCTGCACCAGCGGCGCCAGCTTGTCGCCATTGCGACGCCCGGCAAAGATCGTAAAGCCTTCGCGGGCGAATTTCTTGGCGATTTCCGAACCGATGAAGTCTCCCGCACCGATCACGGCGACTGTCGCGTTTCTTTTCTGCACGTCAGGTCTCCCGATATAACGATGGAATGAAAACTCAGGCCGCCGGGGTCTGAACCGCGGCGCTGCGCGCGGCTTCCCACAGGCGATGTTTCAGGATTTTTCCGGTCGAGCCGGCCGGAAGCACATCCAGCACGAACACCTCGCAGGGACGCTTGTAGGAGGTCAGTTGCTGGCCGGCATAAATCATCAGCTCGGCCGGCGAGATCTTGGCGCCGGGCATCAGTTGCACAAACGCCACCACCTCCTCGTTGCCGTCCACGGCGCGTCCGACCACGGCGGATTGCACCACCTGATCGTGCGAATTGAGCACCGCCTCCACTTCCGCCGGATAGACGTTGAAGCCGGAGCGGATGATCATCTCCTTGGTCCGCCCGACGATATAGAGATAGGGTCCGTCGAACCGGGCGAGATCGCCACTGTTGTACCAGCCGTCGCGGTCGATCGCCTTTGCGGTCAAATCGGGCGACGTGTAGTAGCCGAGCATGACGTTGGGGCCGCGAATGTGCAGCTCGCCGACCTCACCACTGCCCGGCACGACAATCGAACCGTCGAGCTTCACCAGCCGCGCTTCGATGCCCGGGATCAGCGGGCCGACGGTGTCGTCCTGGCGCAGATCGTGGGCGCGCACCCCCGAGATGCCGGGCGAACATTCCGTGATGCCGTAGGCATTGATCAGCGGCAGGTCGAACTCCGCCTCGACCCGTTCCTTGAGATCGAGATCGAGCGGCGCACCGGCGACGTTCATCAGCCGCAGCGATCCCCGCGGCAGCTTCGGCAGGTCTTTCGAGATCCGATAGGCCAGCAGCCGCTGATAGGTCGCGGGAACGCCGAACAGAATCGACACGCCGTCATTGGCAATGGCGTCCGCCAGCCGCGCCGGATCATATTTCGGCTCGATCTGGACGGTGGCGCCGAACATCAGTGTCGACACCAGGATAATGGAGAAGCCGACGATGTGAGACATCGGCAGCACGCCGTAGATGCGATCGGTCTGCGCGAGGTGGCGAGTGAGCCCCGAGATCTTGGCGCTGAACAGCAGATTGTCGTGGCTGAGCATCACGCCCTTCGGCGTGCCGGTGGTGCCGGACGTATAGATCAGCGCCGCAACCTGCTCCGCGCCCTCGGCATGCACGGGCTCAGCCTGGGTCTCCTCGTTCAAGGCGCCCACGCCAATTTCGCCGAACGGGCCGATGCTGCTGGTCAGCGCACCGAGACGCGCGGCATGATCGGCAGCTTCCTTTGAGATATCGACGGTAAAGAACGCCCGGCGCGCGCCGCTGTGGGTATAGATCTGATCGAGTTCGCGCGGCGACAGCCGTGGATTGACGCAGATGCCCCAGGCATCGAGCTTGCTCGACGCCAGCAGCAGCGCCGACAGCGCCACGCTGTTCTCGCTGGCGATCATCACGCGGTCGCCCGGACGGATGCCCAGCGCGGTCAAATCCTTCGCAACCTGATCGACCGCCGCCGCGAACTGGCGATACGTCCACACTCGCCCAGCTTCGACAAAAGCCGGATGATCCGGCGTTTCGCGAACGAATGGTTCGTAAACCTGGTGAACCCGCGCCGGAAGTCCTTCCAGCAGATCGGCCGCAGTCATGCTGTAGAAATCGGTCAAGACGTTTCTCCGCTGATGGTGCTGGTCGTGTTGAACACGACTTCATGTCTGCGCGAGATATAAAGTTCTTTTTTAGAACCCGTCAATTGAAATCCATTGCATGAAGCGCATGTGACGATTTTCCACGGTCGCGATGCATCGAAACACAATCATATTTTCTGTCGTTGCCGGGCTTGTCCCGGCAACCTCGCTTAGGAGCGCACTGCGTCCCTAAGCGGGATCACCGGGACGAGCCCGGTGATGACGATGGAGGGTGTGAATGCGCTCGGCTCCCACAGCGACGATGACGCGAGTTGGAGATAAACTCGGCTACAGTGGACAGCGAGATGACATCCACGTGCACGCAGCATCGCATTGCCTACGCAATACGACAGCAGTCCTGACCATTAAGTTCTGAATCGGAATTAACTATCCAGCCGCAGCAACCGAAATGCCGTCGACCGGATATCAGATCACCGCAACAGCGACTACGACGCCTGACGCTTCGGCGGCGGCGCCTCGCCGGCCACCCGCAGAGCACCGCTGCTCACGAACGCATCGATCTCACCGGACGAATAACCGAGCTCACGCAGCACGTCGCGCGAGTGCTCGCCGATCAGCGGCGCGGGCCCCTGGATGCCGGCTTCGTTGACATCGAAGCGGGCGGCCGGCCGCGGCTGTCGCACCTTGCCCACGGTGGGCTGATCGAACTCCTCGATCAGGCCGCGCGCGATCACCTGCTCGTTGTGAATGATTTCGCCACGCCGCAGGATCGGTGCGCAGGGCACATCCGACGCATCGAGACGCGCCAGCCATTCGGCGGTGGTATGTTTGGCGATGTATTCGCCCATCAGGTTGATGCGCGCCGTCGCGTTCACCGAACGCCCCGCCGGGGTCGCGAACCGCTGATCCTCGGCAAGCTTGCTGTCGCCGCTCGCCTGGCAGAAGCCGCGCCATTCGGAGTCCGAGATGGTGCCGACGGTGATGTAGCCGTCGCTGGTCTTGAACACCAGATCCGGCCGGTCGTTCGGATCCGTCGCGGTCGCCTCGGCGCCGACCACGGTGTACTGCATCATGCCTTCGGGCCAGAGGTAGGAAATCATGGTGTCCAGCATCGCCACCTGGATATGCTGGCCCTCGCCCGACTTCTCCCGCGCATACAGCGCGGCGCAAACCGCCTGCGCGGAAAAGATCGCCGTGGTCTTGTCGGCAACGATGGTGCGGATCATCTGCGGGCGATTGGTGACCGGCTGGGACTGGATGTCGGCGAAGCCCGACAGCCCCTGGATGATCGGGTCATACACCCGCTTCTTGACATAGGGGCCGCTGTCGCCGACGCCGCTGATCGAGACATAGATCAACCGCGGGTGAGACTTGCGCAGTTGCTCGAAACCGAGCCCCAGCCGCTCCATGGTGCCGGGACGGAAATTCTGCACCAGCACGTCTGCTTGCCCGATCAGCTTGGCCAGCACCTCGCACCCGATGTCGGTCTTGATGTCGATGGCGAGCGAGCGCTTGCCGCGGTTGGTGGAAATGAACAAGGCGGAGAAATTCCCCGCCTTGTCGATGGTCTGACGGCTGCGCCGGGTGATGTCGCCGCCGAGCGGCTCGATCTTGAGCACGTCGGCGCCCTGGTCGGCCAGGAACATGGTGGCCAGGGGGCCTGACACCACACCCGTCAGGTCGATGACCTTCACGCCGCTCAGTGGTCCCGCCATCGCCATTCTCCCGAAGCCGTCTTTTGTTATTGGTGGTTACGCATCCAAGTCCGATATCATGCCGCCAAGTCTAGGCAGCTTTGGCCTTCTGCGCGACGATTTCTTCTTCCACGTCGCGCAACTGGTCCTTGCCGAAAAACATCTCGTTGCCGACAAAGAAGGTCGGCGATCCGAACGCGCCGCGATCGACCGCATTCTGGGTGAGTTCCAGCAGCCGGTTCTTGACGTCGGCCTCCTGCGAGCGGGCAATCAGTTTGTCGGCGTCGAGCCCGGACGAGATCAGCGCCTCGCGCAGGATCTTGGGATCGTCCATCTTCTTGGGCTCTTCCCACATGTGGTGATAGGCGGCGCGGAAATATGGCTCGAACACACCCTCGAACTGCGCCGCGATCGCGCCGCGCATCAGCATCAGGGTGATGACGGGGAAAAATTGGTTCTGCTTGAAGGTCGTGATGTTGTGACGGCGGATGAACCGCTCGGTCTCCACCTGCATATGCTGCGGCTTGTTCTTGATGCCGCGCAGATAGTCGCCGGGCGAGCTGTTGCCGGTCAGCTTGTAGATCCCGCCAAGCAGCACCGGGACATACTCGAACTTGACCCCGGTGCGTTTTTCGATCGACGGGATCACTTTTTCCGCCAGGTAGGCGTTGGGGCTGCCGAAGTCGAACAGAAACTCCACCTTGGGTGCCACGGCAATCTCCTCCCTAAAACCTTGTTGGTGTCAGTATTCGCGCAGCTCCTGGAGCCGGCGCTGGCCGACAAGCAGGTCGGCCATCGAACGATAGCCCCTCTATACAGTTCTAAAATAGAACTGTCAAACCGATCTGGCTTTTACGGCAATCGCCGTGATTTTGAGCGTTATGAGCGGCAAATACGCAATCCCTGCTAAACTTGAATGCCGATTCGGAATGGCACTTTTCGAAATATTTGCTATTTGTAGGGTAATGAAAGCAGCGTCGGTACCGCGGGAAACACAGCTCATATCCCTGGCACCTCATGGCGGGGCTTCTGGACTAGGGTTTGGAGATCGATATGAAGTGGGATGCTCTCGAGGAAGAATCGTGTTCGATTTCGCGCACCCTCGCGGTGATCGGCGACCGCTGGAGCCTGCTGATCCTGCGCGATTGTTTCCTGCGGGTCCGACGGTTTGAGGAATTCCAGTCCAAGCTCGGCATCACCCGCCACCTGCTGGCAGACCGGCTGAAAAAGCTGGTGCGGTTTGGCGTGTTGCGGCGCGCGCCCTACCAGACCAACCCCAAGCGCCATGAATATATCCTGACCCAGAAGGGCCTCGACCTCTATCCGATCCTGATGACCATCGTGCACTGGGGCGATATCCACATGGTCGACGAGCGTGGCCGGCCGCTGGTTCATCAGCACAAGACCTGCGGCAAGTTCTTCGATCCGGTGATGGTCTGCTCGGAATGCGGCGAGCCGCTGAAGGCCAAGGAAGTGCACACCCATCCTGGCCCCGGAGCTTTGCCGGTCAAGGAAGTTGCAGCGGCGTCGGACAAGGCTCCGCGCAAGAAGGCCCTGCTCCGCGCCTCCTGAACTAATCCCGTCATCCTGAGGTGCGAGCCCTGCGGTGCACTTGCACCGCTGGGCGAGCCTCGAAGGATGCACGGCCCAATCTTCTTAAGAATTGGCCGTCGCCCTTCGAGGGCCGCGCTACGCACGGCCACCTCAGGATGACGGATTACATTGACCGAGTAAGATCTCATCCACACCGCACCACAGACATGACAAAGCCGGCGCCCCTCGAAGGACGCCGGCTTTCTCGATGATTACTGCCCTGCGTCCTCGTCCGCGGTCAGCACCTCGCCAAACCGCTCCCACGCCATCCCGGTCCAGCGCTGCAACTGCAGCTGGGTCCAGATCTTGTTGTTGGTTGCGCTGGTGTTGATCTTCACACCGGGCAGCGCCGTCGGAACCACAAAGTCTTTCAGATTCTTGGCCTGCTTCAGGATGTTCTCGCGCGACAGGTCGTCGCCGCACTGCTTGAGGATCTGCTCGAGGATCACGCCCTGCTCATAGCCGGTCTGATAATTGCCCTCCGCGATGTCGGCGCCGGGCAGATACTTGGCAAAGAACTCGCGATAGGCCTTCATGCCGGGATCGTTGTCCCAGGCCGGCTCCACCGGATCCTTGTGGAAGGTGCCGACCACGACGCCGACCGCCCTGTCGAGGCCCGCCGGTCTCAAGGTGGCGTTCACCGAGCTCGAGGGGAAGTTGACGATCAGCAGCGGTTTCCAGCCGATCTCGCCGGCCTTGCGAATGGCCTGGGCGGCGAATTTCGGAGTGCCCGCGACCAGCAGCGCCTCGGCGCCCGAACTCTTCAGATTGACCACTTGGGAATCCACCGTCGGATCGGTGATCTCGTACGCAGCGGTCACAACCTTCTTGTCGAATGCATCCTTGAAGTAGGATTTGAAGGCGCTGACGTAGTCTTTGCCGAGATCGTCATTCTGATAAAGAATCGCAATCTTGGCGTTCGGCAGCGACTTGACGATATGCTTTGCGTAGATCTTGCCTTCGGTGTCGTAGCTCGCAAGCCCCGTCGTCGTGGTCGGATACTCCTTGACGTTGGTGAACTTGCTGGAGCCGCTGATGATCGCGATGGTCGGCACCTTCTTGCCGATCAGATATTTCGCCGTCGCTGAATTGCCGGGCGTTCCGAGCTGGCTGTACATGAAGGCGACTTCGTCGCTTTCGACCAGCTTGCGGACGTGCTCCACCGCTTTCGGCGGGCTGTAGGCATCGTCCAGCGCGATATAGTTGATCTTGCGGCCATTGATGCCGCCACGATCGTTGATCGAATTGACATAGGCCAGCATGCCGCGGCCGACCAGGCCGATCGACGACGCCGGACCGCTGAACGGAAACACGCCGCCGATCTTGATCTCCGTTGCCGTGACACCGGGCATCTCCGCGGCGAATGCGTCGGAACACACTCCGAGCGTTCCCAGCAGCATCGCGGCAATCAGTCTTTTCCCTGCAAGCATTTATCCCTCCTCTGTTGGCGTTGATGCCGGATGCATCCGGCATTTTCCCATGAGCAATCGACCCCGGCCGATGCAGCGCACCGTGCCGGGAGAATCGTTCAGTCCTGACGCTGGAGACGTGTCTGCCGTGGCGTCGGTCGCACCTTTTCAGGTAACGCGACCGGCCGACCTGCTTCCGTTTCCTCAACCTGTCGCGGCCGATGAGCCGGCCGTCGTTGCCACAATAAAGGTTCTTTTTAAGAACTATGTCAAGAAGGATCGACTCCAGATTGATAACACTAGCTTTGGAACAGCTTCTGGTGACGTGAATGCAGCTGGATTGACAGGTTCTTTTATCGAACTAAATTTCGCATCTCTCGATAGCAACGATCAGGTGAACACCCTCATGGCGGAAACGAAAATCACGGCCGAACTCGCTGGACGCGTGTTCCTGATCAACGTCGGGATCGGCGACAAAGTAACAAGCGGGCAAGACGTCGCCATCGTCGAGGCCATGAAGATGGAGATTCCGGTCGCGGCCCCCGTCTCGGGAATCGTCAGGAGCATCGCGGTTGCCGTCGAAGACATGATCGAAGAAGGTCAGCTGCTGGTGACCCTCGATACCTGACGACGACACGCTTGAACTGAACAGTTTTTCGGAGGACGCGATGCGCGACACGCCGTGGCAAGACAAGGCCGATGAAATCGACCAGCGCCGCAAGCTGGCCAAACGCCAGGGCGGCGAGGAAGCCGTCCGCAAGCAGCATTCCAGGGATCGCCTGACCGTCCGGGAACGGATCGACCGGGTGCTGGACGAGGGATCGCTGCGCGAGGTCGGCCCGATTGCCGGCGCGGGCGAACGCAACGACGACGGCTCGCTGTCGTTCACCCCCGCCAATTTCGTGCTCGGGATCGGCAAGATCGCGGGACGTCACTGCGTGATCGGTGGCGAGGATTTCACCATGGGCGCGGGATCACCAAACGCCGCCGGCCTGCGCAAGAGCATTTATACCGAAGACCTGGCGCTGCAGTACCGCATCCCGTTGGTGCGACTGCATGAGGGATCCGGCGCCAGCATCACCGGCAGCGGCGGCAAGACCGCCAAGACCCTGCCCGAGCCTGTCTATGCCCGCGACCGCTTTGAAGCCATCGCCCGTTGTCTCGGAACGGTCCCGGTCGCGAGCGCCGCGCTCGGCGCCGTCGCCGGTTTTCCGGCCGGCCGCCTGGTGGCCTCGCACTACACCGTGATGACCCGCCACACCTCGCAGATCCTGACTGGCGGTCCGGCGCTGGTCGAACGCGCGCTTGGCATCAAGATGACCAAGGAGGAGCTGGGCGGCGCCCAGGTGCATGAGAAGAGCGGCCTGGTCGACGACGTGGTCGAGGATGAGAGCGCTGCCTTCGACGCCATCAAGCGTTTCCTGTCGTATCTGCCGCAGAATGTCTGGGAGCTGTCGCCGCGCAGTGCGTCGGTCGCCCCCGCGGAAGAAGCCAGCGCCGAACTCGAAAACATCGTTCCCGCCAATCGCCGGCGAATCTACGACATGCGCCGGGTCGTGGCCGCCATTGTCGATCGGGACTCGTTCTTCGAAATGGGCCGAAAATTCGGTCCGGGACAGATCACCGGCTTCGCCCGCCTCGACGGGTATCCGATCGGTGTGTTCGCCAGTGATCCCAAACACAATGCCGGCTCACTGACGGCAGCCGGCGCACAGAAGCTGCGCCGCTTTGTCGATCTCTGCCAGACATTTCATTTGCCCATCGTCACCCTGGTCGACGAACCCGGCTTCATGATCGGCCCCGAGGCCGAGCGCGACGCCACCATTCGCCATGGCGCCTCGGCGCTGATTTCGGTGGCGCTGTCGACCGTGCCCTGGGCCACCATCCTGGTGCGCAAGAGCATGGGGCTTGCCAACTACGCGCACATGCCCTCCGGCGCTTATGTGCTGGCATGGCCCTCGGCCGAGAGCGGCGCGCTGCCGGTCGAAGGCGGCGTGGCGCTGGCCTTCCGGCACGAAATCGCGGCCTCTCCCGATCCGGTCGCCCGGCGCACCGAACTGGAAGACCAGTTCGCAGCGCTGCAATCGCCGTTCCGCCAGGCGGAGACCTTTTCAGTTCATGATCTCATTCATCCGCGCGAGACCCGCGCGCGCCTGACCGACTGGATCGAACTGGTGCAGGCCCAGCTCAAGCTGCAGCTGGGGCCGCCGCAGTTCAGCTTCCGGCCCTGATCTCCCATCGGCACGAAAAAGCGGGCCACTCGGCCCGCTTTTGTCGTCCAGATCTTGTGAACGCGTCACCACTTCTCGCCAAAGGGCCTGATCTCGTGCTCGAACGTCCAGGCGTCGCGCGGCTGCTGATAGAGGCTCCAATAAGCCTCGCCGACCGCCGCCGGACGCATCAGCCGGTTGGGATCGAGGTTCTTCATGGCGTCGGCGCCTTCCCGCGTCGTGATCAGCTGCCGCACCCATTCGGTGTCGACACTGGAATCGATGATCAGGTGAGCGACATGGATGTTCTTCGGCCCGAGTTCGCGGGCCATCGCCTGCGCCACCGCACGCAGGCCGAACTTGGCGCTGGCGAAGGCGGCGAAACCTGAGCCGCCGCGCAGGCTGGCTGTGGCGCCGGTGAAAAAGATGTTGCCCTTGCCGCGGGCCAGCATGGCGCGCGCCGCCTCGCGCCCCGTCAGGAAGCCGGAATAACACGCCATCTCCCAGACCTTGCGGAACACCCGCTCCGTGGTCTCGACGACAGGGAAATTGACATTGGCGCCGATATTGAACACGCAGACTTCGAGCGGTGCATGCGCATCGGCGTCGGCAATGAGCTTGACGACCTCCTCCTCCTTGCGTGCATCGAGCGAGCGACCGAACACCGTGCCGCCGGCATCCTCGATCTCCTTGATCAGGCCGGCCAGCTTGTCGCCGTTGCGCCGTCCGACGAACACCGTGAAGCCCTCGGACGCGAATTTCTTTGCGATCTCGCCGCCGATGAAATCACCGGCCCCGACCACCACCACCGTCGCATTGCGCTTTGTTGCCACCATGACCTCCCGACATTGTATTTCAAACCATAAAGTTCTTTTTTAGGACTTTGTCAATTGCCGCCTCGTCAGCACCCTTGCCGCTACCAGCCCGTCGCAATCCGGCCGATCAACGCGGCCGCCCACAACAATAGCACACCGCCCCACCGCCGGACGACGGAGCCCATCTCGCAGCGAATAGCCAGTTTCTCCCGAATGTTATGTCCGTGTTCCTCGCCGGAAAACCCGGCGCACGAGAACCAAGAAGTCGTGATTTCGACCCGCCATTGAAATTTATGACTTCCTAACAATCGGCTTTTGCTCTATCAGTCTAAAAAAAGAACTTAATGGGAGAAGAGCGATGGCTCAGGGATCTGGAGTGGTTTTGCTTGTCGGCGCCGGTGACGCCATTGGCGCGGCGGTCGCCCGGCGGTTTGCGGCCGGTGGTTTCAAGGTTTGCATCGCACGGCGGGAAGCCGCCAAGTCACAGGCACTGATCGATGAACTGAAAGCGACCGGTGCGGACGTCAGGGCCTTCAGCGTCGATGCCCGCAATGAAGAACAGGTGAAAGCGCTGTTCGCCGAGGTCGAGGACAAGGTCGGGCCGATCGAGGTCTGCCTGTTCAACGCCGGCTCCAACGTCAACAAGCCGCTGCTGGAAACCACCGAGAAGCTGTTCTTCAAGGCCTGGGAGCTCGCCTGCTTCGCCGGCTTCCTGGTCGGCCGCGAGGCGGCCAATCACATGCTCAAGCGGGGACGCGGCACGATGCTGTTCACCGGCGCCACCGCCAGTGTACGCGGCGGCAAGGGCTTTGCTGCATTTTCCGCCGCCAAGTTCGGTCTGCGTGCGGTGGCCCAGGCCATGGCGCGCGAACTGGGACCGCAAAACATCCATGTCGTGCACCTCCTGATCGACGCCGGCGTCGACAGCGAGGAGATCCACCGCCGCTACAAGGCCATGCGCGGGATCGATGTGACTGACATTCCGCCCGACAGCCTGACCAAGACCTCATCCATCGCCGAGGCCTACTGGTTCGTGCACCACCAAAGCCGCGACGGCTGGACTCACGAGCTCGATCTGCGCCCCGGTGTGGAGACATGGTGAGATGGCTTCCGCAACCGCATCCACAACCAATACGCCGAACAAACCGCTGATCCTCTGGGGCGTCGGCACCAGCCGCACCATCCGCCCGCATTGGGCGATGCAGGAACTGGGGCTGACCTATCAGTCCCGTCCGATCCTGCCACGCACCGGCGAAACCCTGACCGCGGAATACACCGCACTCAATCCGCGCCAAAAGATCCCGCTGCTGCAGGATGACGATTTCACCATCGGTGAAAGCGCCGCCATCGTTGCCTACCTCTCGCGCACCTATTCGACGCCGGACTGTTCGCTGGTGCCGGACGAGCGCCGCCAATATGCGGCCTGGCTGGAATGGTGTTTCTTCATCGTGGCCGAACTCGACTCGACCAGCCTCTATGTGATGCGCCGGCACACCGACCTCAAGCACATCTATGGCGACGCGCCCGAGGTCGTGGCCGAAGCCGCAAAATACTTTCGCGGCCAGTTGCGCCATGTCGAAACCGCGCTGACCGACGGGCGCAAGTATCTGATGGGCGAGCAATTCACCAGCGCCGACATCCTGCTCACCACCTGCCTGGTCTGGGCGATCGATTATGGCGTCGGCATCTGCGACAACGCCTACCCTTATCTGGAGCGCACCACTGCGCGCGCCGGCTATCAGCGCGGCAAGACCGCCAACACTCCGCCGCCCGGCAGTCCACCGGTGCGGCCGCCGCGCCCTGCCCCCGCCACTTGACCAGAGCCGGAGCTTATCTGTGACCCAGCCCATTCTTTCGGTCCGCGACGTCTGCGTCCGGTTCGGCGGCATTGTCGCGCTGGACGGCGTCGGCTTCGAGATGGATCCCTGTACCATTCTCGGCCTGATCGGCCCCAATGGCGCCGGCAAGACCACGTTGTTCAATTGCCTGAGCCGGCTCTACACGCCGAACTCCGGCGATGTGGTGTTTGAAGACCGCTCCATTCTCGATCGCCCGGCGCATCGCATGGTCGAGATCGGCATTGGCCGCACCTTCCAGAACCTGGCGCTGTTCCAGAACCTCTCGGTGCGCGACAATGTCAGGATCGGCACCCATGCACGGGTCAAAGGCAACTACGCCAGCGACGCGCTGTACCTGCCCTGGACACGCCGCGGCGAAAAATTCACGAACCGTGTCGCCCAGGAATTGATCGATTATCTCGACCTCGGCCCGGTGGCGGAGCGCAAGGTGGTGGATCTGCCGTTCGGCACGCAGAAGCGCGTCGAGCTGGCGCGGGCGCTGGCCACCAATCCCAAACTCCTGCTGCTGGACGAGCCGGCCTGCGGCCTCAATCACGAAGAGGTCGACGAGCTCACCAAGCTAATTCGCCGCATTCGCACTGAGCGCGGCATTTCCATCCTGCTGGTGGAGCATCACATGGCGCTGGTGATGTCGATCTCCGACAAGATCGTGGCCCTGAATTTCGGCCGCAAGATCGGCGAAGGCACCCCGGCGCAGATCCAGGCCCATCCGGATGTGATCGCGGCCTATCTCGGCGCGGAGGCGGCATGAGCGCGCTGCTGACCGTCGAGAACCTGCACGCTTATTACGGCAAGACCGCCGCCCTGCATGGCCTCGATTTCTCCATCGCGGAGGGACGCGTCACGGCGCTGCTGGGCGCCAACGGCGCCGGCAAGAGCACCACGCTGCGCGCCATCTCCGGCATGGTCCGCCGCTCCGGCGATATCCGCCTGCGCGACCGCTCGATCATCCAGTCGCAGACCGAGGACATCGTCCGGCTTGGCGTGGCGCATGTGCCCGACGGCCGCGGCACCTTCACGAAGCAGACCGTCGAGAACAATCTCCAGCTCGGCGCCATGACGCGGCACGACAAGGCTGGCATCGCCGCCGACATGGAGATGGTCTATGGCTATTTCCCGATCCTGAAAAAGCGGCGCACCCAGCAGGCCGGACTTTTGTCCGGCGGCGAGCAGCAGATGCTGGCGGTCGGCCGTGCGCTGATGCTGCGGCCCAAACTGCTGCTGCTCGACGAGCCCTCCTTCGGCCTCGCCCCGCTGATCGTGCGCGAGATCTTCGACATCTTCCGCAAACTGAATCGCAATGAGAAGGTCAGCATCCTCCTCGTCGAGCAGAATGCCTCGATCGCGCTCGAACTCGCCGACCACGCCTATCTGATCGAAACCGGACGCATCGTATTTTCCGGCGCGTCATCGGACATCCGCGCCAACGAACAGTTGCGCCGGTCATATCTCGGTTATTGAGGAGACTGCCATGGAGCTGTTCGCACAGCAGTTGACGGCCGGGATCGCGACCGGCGCCATCTATGCCTGCGTCGCACTGGCGCTGGTGATGATCTACCAGGCGATCGGCCACATCAATTTCGCCCAGGGCGAAATGGCGATGTTCTCCACGTTTCTCGCCTGGCAATTCATGCAGTGGGGCGCGCCCTATTGGGTCGCGTTGTCAGCCGCCGTCGTGGTCTCGTTCGCCGGTGGCGTGCTGATCGATCGCACCATCTTCAAGCCGGTCCGCAACGCCCAGATGCTGACCCAGATCGTGATGTTCGTCGGCCTTCTGGCCATGCTGAACAGCCTCGCCGGCTTCATCTGGGATTTCACCAGCAAGCCGTTTCCCACGCCGTTTGGGGCCGATCCGCTGTTCAGCAGCGGGCTGATCAGCACCCATCAACTGGCGATGATCCTGATCACCTTCGGCCTGTTGCTGCTGCTGTTTGGCTTCTTTCGCTACACCCGGGTGGGACTTGCGATGCAGTCGGCAGCCGAGAACCCAGCCTCCGCCAGGCTGGTCGGCATCCGGGTCGAATGGATGATTGCGCTGGGCTGGGGCATGGCCGCCGCCATCGGCGCCATCGCGGGCGTGCTGATCGCGCCCATCGTGTTTCTTGAACCCAACATGATGCTCGGCATCCTGCTGTATGGCTTCGCCGCCGCCGTGCTGGGTGGCTTGTCGAGCCCACCCGGCGCAGTGCTCGGCGGCTTCGCCGTCGGCATCATCGAAAACCTGTCGGGCACCTACATTCCGGTGGTGGGCGGCGAACTGAAGCTCACCATCGCACTCGCCATCATCATTGTCGTCCTGGTCATCAAGCCGAGCGGCCTGCTCGGCAGCCGCCACGTGCAGAGGGTCTGATCCATGCCGCCAGCCAGCTCCATGCAACACGCCAGTGAAACGCCGATCGAGCTCGCAGCCGTGCTCGGCGGCACACAATCGACCCAGCGCAGCGTCGACCTCAAGCTGCTCACCGGCGTTGCCGTCCTGATCGTCGCTGTGGTGCTGCCGTTTGTGCTGCACACCTTCTTCATCTTCCAGATGACCATGGTGCTGATCTACGCCATCGCGATCATCGGTCTCAATCTGCTGACCGGCTTCAACGGCCAGTTCTCGCTCGGGCACGCGGCGTTCTATGCCATCGGTGCCTACACCGCCGCCATCATGATGGACAAGGGCGACATCAGTTATGTCTGGACCCTGCCGGTTTCTGCAGCGATCTGTTTCGTGTTCGGCTTCCTGTTCGGCCTGCCGGCCCTGCGGCTGGAAGGGATCTATCTGGCGCTCGCCACCTTCGCACTGTCGATCGCAACCCCGCAGATCCTCAAATTCTCGCTGTTCGAGCACTGGACCGGTGGCGTGCAAGGCCTGGTCATCACCAAGCCGGATCCGCCGGCCGGACTACCGCTGACCCAGGACCAGTGGCTTTATTTCTTCACTCTCATCGTCACGTTCCTGCTGTTCGCGGTCGCCCAGAACTTGATCCGCACCCGCACCGGACGCGCCATGATGGCGATCCGTGACAACCCCCTCGCCGCGCGCTCGATGGGCATCAACACGCCACTGTACAAGGCGCTCACATTTGGCGTCAGCGCGCTCTACACTGGCGTCGCCGGCGCGCTCGGCGCCATCGTGCTGCAGTTCGTGGCGCCGGACAGTTTCACCATCAGCCTGTCGGTAGCGCTGGTGGTCGGACTGGTGGTCGGCGGCGTCGGCTGGCTGCCCGGCGCGTTCTTCGGCGCGGCATTCATTCTGTTTGTGCCGAATGTCGCCGAGCACTTTTCCAAGGGCCTGTCGGGGGCGACCTACGGCCTGATGCTGGTGGTGCTGATGCTGGTGATGCCCGGCGGCTGCGCAGGTCTGCTGCGCCTGCTGCGGACCCTACGCAATGCCGCAAGCTCGGCAAACAACGGCTGATCTCCGATCGCCGTCGTTTGTTATGCAGGTGTGGCGGCCTGCTCGCGTTGCTTCCGCGCCTCATACGCCTTGAGATGAACATAGGCGATGCGCAACAGCGAGATCTTGTCGCTGGCCTCGCCGCCCCGCCGCAGCAGGTCGCCGATAATATGATCCGCCTCGATCCGCGACCCGCGCTCGATATCGCGCAGCATCGAGGCCATCATCGGCGATCCCGGAGCGACGAACATGCCCCGGAAGCGCTCCATCGGCGCCGGGCGCGGCGCGTGACCGTGTTTCGTCGCCACGCCGGCGCATTCATCCAGCAGCCCGATCACCAGGTCGGCACCACCGGCCGCAACGATATCGCCGGTCGCCGCGCGCATCAGGCAGGTCATGCCGGCCGCGGTGGCGATGAACACCCACTTCTCCCACATGTCCTGCAGGATGGCGTCGCTGACCTGGACCGTGAACTTCGCGCCAGACAGCGTATCGGCCACTGCCTTGGCTCGCGCCGATGAACCGCCGCCCTGCTCGCCAAATGTGATGCTGTGCAGGTCGTTCAGGTGCAGCACGTGCCCCTTGTCGCTCAGCGTCGCTGAAATCACGCACTGGCCGCCCAGCACATGGTCCTTGCCGAAGCGCGCATTGAGCGCGTCGATATGGCCCATGCCGTTGAGCAGCGGCAGGATCAGCGTTTGCGGCCCCACCGCGGGCGCGAAGGAGTCCATCGCGCTGTCGAGATCATAGGCCTTGCAGCTCAGCAGGATCAGGTCGAACGGCGCCTTCAGTTGATCCGCGGTGACGAGTTGCGGCTTGGCGATGGTGATGTCTCCCGCCGGGCTTTTCAGCACCAGCCCATCGCCGAGTTCGGAGGCGCGCCGCGGGCGAACCAGGAACGTGACGTCACGTCCCGCCTCGATCAGCCGCGCCCCGAAATAGCCGCCCAGGGCACCGGCACCGATCACCAACACGCGCATGTTTCGTCTCCTCATAGAAGTTTTGCCGATGATCGAATTTGCGATTGCGAATGGCAAGTTGCTTTATCCGGGGATCGGCTGCCCCTCAAAAAATGCGGGTCTCGCACCGGACGCGGCGCCACGCTTGACAAGTTCTATTACAGAACTGAAAAGACAATCCAATCGAACAATCGAGGGAGAACGACCATGCCCACTTACACCTGCACCGTGCCGGCCGGTCGTCTCTCCGCCGAACAGAAGGGCGCGGTCGCTCGCGATATCACGCGGGTGCATAACGAGGTCACCGGTGCTGCGACCTTCTTCGCCCAGGTCATCTTCAATGACGTGCCAGCCGGTAATTACTTCATCGGCGGAAAGCCGTTGAACGACGACCAGATCTTCATCAACGGCCAGATTCGCGCCGGACGCAGCGCGGTCGATCGCGGCCGTCTGCTGCGCGAACTGCATCGCGTGGTCGCTGCTGCTGCAGGCGCGCAACCCAACAGTGTCTGGGTCTATCTGACGGATCTGCCGGCGCGCGACATGATCGAATACGGCCACGTCCTGCCGGAGCCGGGGCACGAAGCGGACTGGCTGGCGGGCCTGCCGTCCGCCGATCGGGAACGCATGCAGAAGATCTGAGGCCCCACGGCGCGCGGGACCACAGCCCGGGAACACAGTTGCGACGTGATGGTTGTGGACGCGGCCGCCAAGAATCAGCATAGCTGCGGCACCGCTGGCTGCAGGATGATTCCGATGAACACCGCAACCTTCTCTACGCTGTCGTCGGCGCACTGGTCATGGTGGTTGCGGTCCTCGGCTACAATCTCTATCAGGCCAAGAAGCAGCCCGAAGGCCTGCAGATCAACCTTGGTCCCAATGGCGTCAAAATTGAAAACAAATAAACCGCACCGCTCGCCGCCGCTGTTTGCGCTTTGCATTGGGGCTGCCGTGTTTGGCGCCACGGTGTTCGGTGCTTCGATGGCGTGGGCGGCCGTCGCCCTGCAACGCGAGCCGGCCGAAGGCGAGATGCGGCTGGGACAGCGCGTCCGGGTCGACGACGGAACCTGCCCCGCCGGCCAGGTCAAGGAAGTCACCGCCGCAAAGCTGACGCCGCAAGGCATCGCGCGCTCGCGCGTCTGCGTGAAGCGATAGAGCGTTTTTACGCTCGAGGTCGCGCTACTTTCCGTAGATGCAGGCCATGCTGGGGGCTGCGATCCGGGTCATCGTCCGATCAATCTGCTCTTCCTTGACCGGCGGCAGCCAGGCCTTGTCGATGGTTGGAACCCCGGTCTCGCTGATGCCGTAGAGCAAGGCATCGCGCACCTCGACGTCCTCGACCATCGCCACAGCCTGCCGATGCAGGCAGTCGCACACTGCTTCCGGATGGTCCGAACGCTTGATCATGTAGGGCGCGCACAAGCGAATGAATTCGCCGCGCGGATCCGGCATGCTTGAGAACGAGTAAGATTCCGCAAAAGCGGACGCGCCGAGGACGACCAGGAGGGCGGCGGTCATCGCAGGCAATCGGTGTTTCATGAAAGGTCCGGACGGCAGTGAAGTCCGCCCGTCTCAGCGTGAACCGTTGTAACTGAAGGTCCCGACGCCCGGCAGCTGATCGTGCGCCGCCGAGACCTGCAATGCCGGCGCGGCCAGCATGAAGGCAAAGGCAAGGATGAAGCTCAGGGCGCGCATCGTCTGTCTCCGGGCGGTTCTGACAATGTGTCGCGACCTCCGGTTGTCAGGTTCAAACCCCGGCAAGATTTGTTGCGCTGTGTCGTTAACGTGTCGCGACAGTCGGCTAGATCGGTTCCGTTAACCGCCCTCGACAAGAGCCTCAGAAAATCCCGGGGCCGCGCCATCTCATGCAACTTTCGTAACGCTTGGGCGTTATTCCAGCGCCTCGTCCAGGGAGGTTACCCGTGTCGTCCCAATTCCAGACCAGCAAACGTGTGCCGTCGGATCGCAAGGTCGCATCCGAACAGCGGCCGTCCGTTCTGAAGCTCGCCACCGTGACAGAGCCAGCCGTCGTCCCCGCCGATCCGGTGCCGCAGGGCATGATGTCCCAGCCGGCCTCGCTGCCCGGCAACGACTCCATGCCGCAGATGCTAATCCGATTGACCGGAACCTATAATCCGGTGACGCCACCGGCCTCATGGCGCCGGGTCCGACGGACCTCCGACGCGGCATGAATTCGGAATACTAAAATACCATCAAATCATTGTGCGACGATCCTCGCGCAATGCGCGAGCTAACTAATCCGCGATGAAGTCAGAGCACTTCTGAATGGTATCGCTGCCACCCCATGGCATGACCGGGACCGACGAGGTCGAGTTTTTGGGCGATCCTTCGATGATGCGATCCGAATAAACCATATACACCAGCACGTTGCGCTTGGCATCGCAGCCGCGCACGATCTGCATCTTTTTGAAAAACAGCGAGCGGCGTTGACGGAACATATCGTCGCCCTGCTTCTGCTTGGACTTGAAGCGGATTGGGCCGATCTGCCGGCAAGCCAATGAAATATCTGACACTTCTTCAGCTAACCCAAGCCAGCCCTTGACCCCGCCCTTTTCCGGCACGGTGAAATGGCAGGCCACTCCCTCGACCTCAGGATCGTCGACGCCATAGGTCGCCAGCTTGTCGTTGGGGGTCAGCCATTTGAACACGGTCGAGCGGCGGAAGATCAGATCCGGCTCATCGGCGGCCTGTGCGGGCGCGGACACCAGCATCAGAGCAAGGCCAGCAAGCGCCAGCCACGCACTCCGCCGCCCCGGCCTGGACACCGGGCGCTTTTGGTCAAGATTGCGGCAAAGTGTCATTGGCATTCACTCCTAAGAGCCCCATTTCCAAATGAGGTCCGACGACGCCCATGTAGGATCATCCCGTGGCCAAGGAAAGGCACAGGGAACAACGAAGGATCAAAGGAAACCAAGAGATGACAGATGGCTCAGCAATAGATGCGGTGTTAAGCCGGCGTCAGGAGATTTTGGTTAATCCTTTCAGATAACTTGTCCGGATGCGCAGCGTGTGGATGAACTTCCGCACGACCTGCGACACTCATCATCGAGTACCGAGTACACTGGGAAGCAAGCGTGAGTAGTCATTCGATTCAGTTTTTGACCGGGACGGCGTTATCAGCCCTTTCGTCGCGGACCCATTCGAAAATCATCGCGATTACGGCCGCCGTATTGGCGACCGGCCTGCTCGGTTCAGTCATGCCGGCCGCGGCCTATCCGCTCTACTGGCCCAGCCAGAGCTACGACCGGTACGACGACTATTATGCGCAGCCGCCCGTGGCTCCGCGCAAACGGCACAAGCCGAGCTATCCCAAGCTGGCCGAAGTCCCGAAGGATCTGGTGAAACCCAAGGGACCCCTGGTCATCACCATCTCGATCGCCGACCAGCGTCTCAAGATCTACGATTCCAACGGCCTGTTCGCGGAAACCCCGGTCTCGACCGGGATGAAAGGCCATTCCACGCCGATGGGCGTGTTCAGTATCATCCAGAAGAGCAAATGGCATCGCTCCAATCTCTATAGCGATGCGCCGATGCCCTACATGCAGCGCATCACCTGGTCCGGTGTCGCACTGCACGCCGGTGTGCTGCCGGGCTATCCGGCCTCCCATGGCTGCATCCGGATGCCGATGTCGTTCGCCACCAAGCTGTGGAGCTGGGGCAAGCTCGGCGCCCGCGTGATCATTGCGCCCAGCGAGATAACGCCGGAAGACATTTCCCATCACCTGCTGGCGACGCGGATCCCGGCGCCTGTGGCTGCGGCGGTCACGGTGGACAAGCCCGTCGATGTCGCGGCTGGAAAAGCCGACAAGGCGGATGCGACGGAGGCGCCAGCGGCCGAGCTCGCGCGGATGGAATTGCGGTTGACGCCCAAGCACGACGACCAGGTCGCGCCGGGCGACGTGTCGGACCGCGTTCGCCTCGCCGACGCCCGTGGCGCGGCGGCGATCGCGGTGACCGCGGACACCAAGCCGGAGGCCGGCACATCCCCAGCCCAACCGGCAGCGCCCCCCTCCGACACACCGGCAGGACCGCTCGCGAAAGATGCCGCCGCCCCCACCGAGGCTGGCAAGGATCAAAGCCGTCCGGCCGATGTCGCCAAAGATCCAGCCAAGGACAGTGCGAAGGATGCAGCGAAAGTCGAGGCACAGGCCGCCCCGGCACCGAAGCGCACCGGACACCTCGCCGTTTTCATCAGCCGCAAGGAAGGCCGCCTCTATGTGCGGCAGAATTTCGAGCCGCTGTTCGACGTGCCGGTGACGATTGCGCAGAGCGACCGTCCGCTCGGCACCCATGTCTTCACCGCTCGCGCCGACGGCAGCGAGGCCGGCAGCTTCCGCTGGTCCGTCGTCTCGCCGCCGAGCCTGTCCAGGAAGACCGACGCCCTCGCTGAGGATCTCGGCACCCGCCGCAAACGACCGGCCCCGGTCGAGGCGGTGGCGGCACCATTGCCACCGACCGCCAGCGAAGCACTGGATCGCCTGACCATCCCCGATGACGTCATGACCAAGATCGCCTCGGTGCTCGCGCCGGGTGCATCGATCATTGTCTCGGATCAGGGGCTCGGGGGTGAAACCGGGCTCGGCACCGACTTCATCGTGCCGCTGCGCTGAGGCCGCGGGTTCCGCTCAGACACCGATCGACACGAAAAGGCCGGACCGCCCGGGTCGCCTCGTCCGCCCTGCTGGGGTAGGAAGATGCTCGCATGGATGAAAACCCAGCCCGCATCCCGCTATCCGCCACGTCCGCGCCAGTGCGTTTTGACGCGCTGGACCGGCTGACCTGGCTCGGCCCGCGCGGCGCGCTGGTGGCGATTATCGCCGGCCTGACGTTGTCGTTTTTTGCCCTCGGCTATTTCGCCATCTATTGGCGCAATGCCGACATGGACTTCATGGTGGTCTACAACGCGTTCCTGCTCAACGACGGCAAGCCGCAGCACTTCTTCGACCACCCTGCCTATCTCACCATCCTGTCGGTCAAGGCCGCCTTCCAGCTCTTGCATGCGCTCGGCCTGCTCGATGCGTACACCCTCTCCGCCATTCCTTCCGCCAACGATCCGGCCGCATTCGAGGCCGCAATGACCCATGCGGTTCGCGCCGGCCGCCTGGTGGCCTGGCTGACGGCAACCGGCTGCTTGCTGATCTTTGCAGCGCTGATGCGCCGCATCGTCCGGGACTGGCGTGTGGCGATGCTCGCCACCTTCGCATTTGCTTTCTCCGGCGGCATCGCTGTTCACGTCCGTATCCTGCGCAGCGAGATGATCTCGGCCGGCTGTCTGGTGATCGCGCTGCTGCTGCTGATCGTGGTCGGCCGCCGTGCCAGCCAGTGGCGGCCGCTGTGGCTGGCGATGGCCGGCGCGCTCTGCGTGCTCGGGCTGGAGAACAAGGTCAACGCCGTCCTGCTGATCGCGGCGCTTCCCGTTGCCCTGCTGCCGTTTGGCGGCCCCGACAGCGCCAGCACGGAGTTCTGGCGGCGGAGCGGCGGATGGGGACTCGCTCTCGCCTTCGCTGTTGCGGCAGTGGCATCGATCTCCGCGGCCTGGCCGATCATCGCCGCCGGTCTCGATCCCACGGCCGTTCAGGCCGCGGGCCTCACCGCTCTGTTCGGACGACCCGGAACGTATCAAGCCCTGCTGCTGCTCTGGATCGTTGCCGGCATGATTGCCTTCGCCACGGTCTGGCGCATCAGCCCGGCGGAAACGCTTGCCGCGATCTGCGCGGCGTTCGCCGGCGCAGCGCTGGCGCTGCTCGCGCTGAAGCTGTCCTACAACATCAACAATGTCATCGCCGTCTTCAATCCGCTGGAAAAGGCCATGACCTACGCCGATCCCGCCACCGCGCGCGCAGCCGACGGCGGCCTGACCGGTGCGCTATGGCTCTTGCTGGATGGCGTGCGGCTGGCGCTGGCGCGGTGGACCTTCGTGCTGCATTCCTCGGCCCGTCCGACCATATTCCTGACCTGGCTGATCATTCCCGGCCTTGTTGTCGCGTGGCGGCGCGGCGAGCGTCAGGCCACGATCCAGGCTGCGATATTGCTGCTGATCGCGCTCGGCATCGATGCGATCGGCATCCGGCGCAACCTGAAAACCGAGTATTTCATCTTCACCGATCCCCTGATCATCCTGGCCGGCGCCGTGCTGCTCGACCGGATGACGGACCTCGGCCTGCGGCGCTGGGCCTATCCGATCGGCGCAAGCCTCGCGCTCCTGCATGTCGTCCTCGCCAATGCGGAACCGGTGCATTATCTGCTCAAGCAAAGCGGCAAGGTCGAGATCTGCGTCTGGACTGCGGACTACCTTCCGCTGCTGCCGCCACCGTGGTGCGCCAGTCCACCGCGCTCGTAACGGGGACTTGATCCTCTTCCGGACCGGCGATCGGTTAGTGTCCGACATTATCCGGCGCGCGAGGGTCACCATGGTCGATCGCAGACAGGTTCTGATGCTCACTCTCGCGGGGGCGGTTGCGCCTGCCGTTGTCCATCCGGCCCTCGCACAGACGGCCTCGCCCGCCGGCATGAGCCGCATCACCGCTTACGGCTTTTCGTTCCCGGCGCTGAATGGCAACGACATCCGGCTCGCCGACTACGCCGGCCGCCCGATCCTGGTGGTCAACACCGCGTCGCTGTGCGGCTACACGCCGCAATATACCGGCCTGCAGCAGTTATGGACCGAGTTTCAAAACCAGGGCCTGATGGTGATCGGTGTGCCCTCGAACGATTTCGGCAGCCAGGAGCCCGGTGACGTTGCCGACATCGACCGCACCGCCCATCAGCAATATAGCGTGACGTTTCCCATCACGGCGAAAGCGATCGTGCGCGGCGCCGGCGCTCATCCGTTCTACCGCTGGGCGGCAACGGAGCGGCCGAAAGACTTGCCGGCCTGGAATTTTCACAAGTACCTGGTGGGCCGTGATGGCCACGTCGCCGACGTGTTCGCCACCGCCATCGAGCCCACCGACACCCGCGTCAAGACCGCTATCGGCCGCGCCCTCGCCGCGTCATGATGCCAACGCATTCAGAAAAGCGTCCGGCCTAAACTTCAACGGACTCCCAGCGGGCACAAAATGCCTCGATATCGCCGGACTGAAATTCCGGCAGGCGCTGCAGGATGGTCTCGAACGGCCAGTCCCACCAGGCGATCCGCGCCAGCTTGGCCGCGATCTCGCGATTGAAACGCTCCTTGATCGGCCGCGCCGGCACGCCGCCCACCACCGTATAAGGTTCGACGTCGCGCGAGACCACGGCCCCCGCCGCCAGCACTGCGCCGTCGCCGACGGTCACGCCCGGCAGCACAATCACCGCATGCCCGATCCAGACATCGTGGCCGATGGTCACACGGTCGTCCCGCCGGTTCTGAAAGAACGTCTGATCCCGGCTTGCGGTGGCGGAATAATACTCCGGACAATAAGTGAAGCGATGCAGCGACGGACGATCGATCGGATGATTGGGCGCGCCGATACGCACCCGTGCAGCGATGGCGCAAAAGCGGCCGATCCGTGCATTGGCCACGGTGCAGTCCTCGCCCAGATACGAGAAGTCGCCGAACTCGGTGTATTCGACGACACTGTCGCGGAGAATCTCGCAGCAGCGGCCGATATTGGCTTCACGCAACCGCACACTGGGATCGATCACGGTCTCGGCAATCTTGGGGCGCGCTGGAACTGGCTGCTGCATGGAACTCTTCCCTTCGGGCCGATCCGGCCGAATTCACGCGGCTAGCACAATCATCATTGCAAACGTGTGACGCCGCGCCGTACGTCCACAGCCGGGCCGTGGCGACTCAGCCGCGCCTACACTAGGATATGGCCTGCGGCAACGCGGCCGCGACAAAAGCGTCCAGAAAATCTTGCTCTACAACCGGCGGGGAGTTCGATGCGGATTACGACAGGCCTGATGTTCGCGAGTGCTGTGTCAGTGTTGGCTTTCACGGCGGCTTGGTCGCAAACGCCGGCTCGTCCACCGACCTCAGCGCCGCAAGCGGCCCCCGCTCCAGCTCCTGCCGCCCCTCCCCCCGCCGCGGACAAAACCAGCTGCGGCAATCCGGATGCATTGGGCGTGGCGCGCGTGGTCCAGATCGATACGACCGGCGGCCCCGGTTTCGGCTTCGAGCATTTCAAGCAGCTCGACTTCCTGCGCGACAAGGAAGTGGTGTTGACCTTCGACGACGGTCCGTGGCCGGTGAATACACCTGCCGTGCTCAAGGCGCTGGCTGACGAATGCACCAAGGGGCTGTTCTTCCCGATCGGCAAGCACGCCACCTACCATCCTGAAATCCTCAAGCAGGTGGCGGCGCAGGGGCACACCGTCGGCGCACACACATGGTCGCACGCCGTGCTGACCCGCAAAGGCATGACCGACGATGCCGCCAAGGAGGAAATTGAAAAGGGTTTCAGCGCCGTGCGCTGGGCGCTTGGCGCACCGCCCTCGCCGTTTTTCCGTTTTCCGGCCTTGCAGCATCCACCGGCAATGGTGAGCTATCTCGGCGAGCGCAATATCGGCATCTGGTCGTGTGACGTCGACTCCTTCGATTTCAGGCGAGGAGCGACGCCGGACAAGATCATCACCACCGTCATGACCAAGATCGACAAGCTGGGCAAAGGCATCATCCTGATGCACGATTTCCAGAAGCATACGGCCGAAGCGCTGCCGGCGCTGCTGCGCAAACTGAAAGCCGGCGGCTACAAGGTGGTGCAGATCAAAGCCAAGGCCCCCGTACACACCATCGCGAGCTACGACGAAGCCCTGCAAAAGGACACCAAGCTTCCGACCATGAGTAGCAAGCCGGTCTCGAGCGTGGTGCAGACCATTTCTGAATAGATTATTCTTATCGCGTTGATTGCCGGGTTGTCGTGATGACGATGTTGCGTATCGAGGGTTATGTCATCGTTTCCGCCGACGGCATGCTGGCCAATGCGGCTCACGTGATGCCGAATACCTTGAAGTTCGAGGGCGATCTTCGTTTCTTCAGTTCCGCCCTCGACCGTGTCGACCTGGTCGTGCACGGACGCGATTCATTCGAGGATCAGCCGAACTCGCCGCACCGGACCCGGCTCATCCTGACCCGATCGATCGCATCGATCGCGCCCGCCCCCGACAATCCGAAAGCCACGCTGTGGAATCCAGCCGGAGCATCGTTCGAAAACGCCTGCGACGCGGCCGGCGTTGACAAGGGTATAGCCGCCATCATCGGCGGCCCTCGCGTGTTTGCGATGTTCCTGGGACGCTACGACACGTTCTGGCTGTCGCAGGCCCCGCGCGTCCACCTGCCCGGCGGCGTGGGCGCGTTTCCCGGCGTGCCGGAGCGTTCGCCCGAGGCCATCCTGCAAGCCTCGGGGCTGCATGCAGCTGAACAGCGGACGCTGGACGCGCAGCAGCAGGTCACCGTCACCGCATGGCGCAGGCCCGGCGCTTCAGACTGACGGCATCACACAAATAGTAGCGCGCAGCCCGTCAGTGGCGATCGTCGTAGGCCGCCGCGGCTTCCGCCTGGAACGGCTTCGGATAGCCGGCGATGATCAGCAGCGCGCCGATCAAGGACAGGTTCTTCAGCGCCTGGGTCATGTTGTTGAGAAAATCCGCGCCGCTCATGTCCCAGAAATTGTGATAGTAGAACGTCACTACCGCGACAAACAGCGCCAGCACAATGGCGAAGAACCGCGAACCGAAATTCAGGGCGATCATCAAGCCGCAGATGATCTCGATGGCTCCCGCAGCAATCGCGAGTTGTTGTCCAATCGGCATGCCGAGCGCGGTTTCCAGCTGACCCGTGTAGGCCGAAAGCATCGCGGGAATCGCAACCTTGTCGGTGATACCTTGGGCAACCCCCGGGATGTCCATCAGCTTGCGGACTCCGGAAACCACGAACAACACCGCGAAAAGAATACGACCGACGACAAGCATGCTGGCCCCACTGGACTGCTATGACAATACAAGGACGACTTGAAATCTAACGCGCGAACTCCCTATCCACGTCGCTCGAAAACACGATTAGGCGAACAGGTTTGGCTGCTGCCGGCTCGCCTTCTCCTGGGCCTCCACCACGGCGACCGCCGTCATGTTCAGCACGCCCCGCGCCGTCACCGACGGCGTGAGAATGTGCGCCGGCCGCGACGGGCCAATCAGGATCGGTCCGACCGGCAACGCGTCCGCCAGCATCTTGATCATCTGGTAGGCGATATTGGCCGAATCCAGGTTGGGCATGATCAGCACGTTGGCCACGCCCTCCAGCCGCGAATGCGGCAGCACGCTTTGCCGGGTCATCTGCGACAGCGCCGAGTCACCCTGCATCTCACCGTCCGACTCGATCTCCGGATGCTTGTCGGCCAAGAGCCGCGCGGCCTCGCGCATCTTCTGCGACGAGGTGCTGTCGTGGCTGCCGAAGTCCGAGTGCGACAGGAAGGCGATCTTCGGCTTCAGCCCGAAGCGCTGCACGTGCAGCGCGGCCTGCGCCGCCATCTCGGCCAGCTCCGGCGCCGTCGGATCAGCGCGAACCTGGGTGTCGGCGATGAAATACGGTCCCTTGCTGGTGATCAGCAGCGCCAGCGCGGAGAAATCATCGGCGCCCGGACAGAAGCCAACGATCTGCCGCACATGCCGCAGATGGCTCATATAGCGGCCTTCGACGCCGCAGATCATCGCGTCGGCCTCGCCACGCATCACCGCCAGCGCCGCGATCACCGTGTTGTTGGTGCGCACCAGCGTGCGCGCCGCATCCGGCGTGATGCCGTTGCGGCCGGCGATGTCGATGTAGCTCTGCACATAGGAGCGATAACGCGGATCGTCTTCCGGATTGACCAGGTGGAAGTCCTGGCCGGCGCGGATCGACAGGCCGAAACGCTCGATGCGCGCCGCGACCACCGACGGCCGCCCTACCAGGATCGGCAGCGCAAGCTTCTCCTCCAGCACCGCCTGGGTCGCGCGCAGCACGCGCTCGTCCTCGCCTTCGGCATAGATCACACGCACCGGCTGGGTCTTCGCCTTGGCGAACACCGGCTTCATGATCAGGCCGGAGCGGAAGGTGAAGCGTTCGAGATTGCTGATGTACTCGTCGAAATCCAGGATCGGGCGGGTCGCGACGCCGGACTCCATCGCAGCCTTGGCCACCGCTGGCGCGATCCGCAGGATCAGCCGCGGGTCGAACGGGCTGGGGATCAGCGAGCCCGGACCGAAGCCCTGGGTGTCACTGCCCTCCGAGCGCGCCACCACATCCGAGGGCGCCTCGCGGGCGAGCTGGGCGATGGCATCCACCGCCGCGCGTTTCATCTCTTCGTTGATGGCGGTGGCGCCGACATCCAGCGCGCCGCGGAAGATGAACGGGAAACACAGAACGTTGTTGACCTGGTTGGGGAAGTCCGAGCGTCCGGTGCAGATCATCGCGTCCGGCCGCACCGAGCGGGCGTCCTCGGGCATGATCTCCGGGGTCGGATTGGCGAGCGCCAGCACCAGCGGCTTGTCCGCCATCTGCGCCACCATCTCCTTGGTCAGCACATTGGGAGCAGACAGTCCGAGAAAGATATCGGCGCCGCCGATCACATCGGCGAGCTTCCGCTTGTCGGTCTTCTGGGCATAGATCGATTTCCATCGGTCCATGTTCTCGTTGCGGCCTTCATGAACCAGGCCGTCGATGTCGTTGACCCAGATGTTCTGGCGCTTGGCGCCCATCCACACCAGCAGATTGAGGCACGCGAGCGCAGCAGCCCCCGCCCCGGACGTGACGATCTTCACATCCTCCAGCTTCTTGCCGTTCAGCACCAGCGCATTGCGCACGGCCGCGCAGACGATGATGGCGGTGCCATGCTGGTCGTCATGGAACACCGGGATCTTCATGCGCTCCTTGAGCTGGGCCTCGATCTCGAAGCACTCGGGCGCGCGGATGTCTTCCAGATTGATGCCGCCGAAGGTCGGCTCCAGCGCGGCGACGGTTTCCACCACGCGCTCGACCGTGTTCGCCGCGATCTCGATGTCGAACACATCGATGTTGGCGAATTTCTTGAACAGGACCGCCTTGCCCTCCATCACCGGCTTCGACGCCAGCGGACCGATGTTGCCAAGCCCAAGCACCGCGGTGCCGTTGGACACGACCGCCACCAGGTTGGCGCGGCTGGTCAGGGTCGCCGCTTCGCCTGGATCCTGGGCAATGACTTCACAGGCCGCGGCCACGCCGGGTGAATAGGCCAGCGCCAGGTCGCGCTGGTTGGCCAGCGGCTTGATCGGCTGGATCTCCAGCTTACCGGGGCGTGGAAGGCGGTGGTAGGCAAGCGCGGCTGCACGAAGATCTTCAGAAATAGACGACGCCATACATGTTCTCCGACGCTTCCACCCAAGGCCTTGTCAAACCAAAGCCAAAGCCAAATTCATGTGATTGCCATTCGGCAATTCAGTTGCAAATGCGGGCCTGCGGCCCGCACCCACGCTCTTAAACACCCGGTTCACACTAGCCCCGAGATCCACCCCAATTGACTCAAGTGTCCGTCAGATTGAGCCGAATATGCAACTCGCGCAACTGCTTCGGCGTGACGTCCGACGGCGCCCCCATCAACAGATCTTCAGCACGCTGATTCATCGGGAAGAGTGAGATCTCGCGCAGGTTGTTCGTCCCGCACAGCAGCATGACAATGCGATCGACACCGGCTGCCATGCCACCATGGGGCGGCGCGCCGTACTGGAAGGCCCGGTACATGCCGCCGAACCGTTCAACGACGTCCTTCTCGCCATAGCCCGCGATCTCGAACGCCTTCACCATCGCATTGGGGCGATGGTTGCGGATACCGCCCGACGCGATCTCATACCCGTTGCAGGCGATGTCGTACTGGAACGCCTTGATGGTCAGCGGATCCTGCGTTTCCAGCGCTTCCAGGCCGCCCTGCGGCATCGAGAATGGATTGTGCGAGAAATCGATCTTCTTCTCGTCTTCGTTGTACTCGTACATCGGGAAGTCGACGATCCAGGCCAGCTCAAACCGGTCCTTGTCGGTCAGATTGAGCTCTTCGCCGAGCTTGTTGCGCGCAAGCCCCGCGAACTTCCAGAATTTCTCTGGATCGCCGGCGACAAAGAACGCAGCATCGCCCTCCTTCAGGTCGAGCGCGGCGCGAATCGCAGCGGTACGCTCGGCGCCGATGTTGTTGGCGAGCGGACCCGCACCCTCGCCGCCCTCGCGCCACATGATGTAGCCGAGGCCCGGCTGGCCTTCGCCCTGGGCCCAGGAATTCATCCGGTCACAGAACGCACGCGAACCACCGCCCGGCGCCGGGATGGCCCAGACCTCGTTCTTGGTGTCCTCGAGCATGCGCGCGAACACCTTGAAGCCCGAGTCCTTGAACTGCTCGGAGACGTTCTGCATCACCAGCGGGTTGCGCAGATCGGGCTTGTCGGAGCCATACTTGCGCAGTGCTTCGGCAAACGGGATGCGTGGCCAGTTTTTGGTCACCGGCTTGCCCTTGGCGAAGTCCTCGAACACACCTGTGATCACAGGCTCCATGGCCGCGAAGACGTCGTCCTGGGTGACGAAGCTCATTTCCACGTCGAGCTGATAGAATTCACCGGGCAGACGATCGGCGCGCGGGTCTTCGTCGCGGAAGCACGGCGCGATCTGGAAGTAGCGGTCGAAGCCCGACATCATCAAGAGCTGCTTGTACTGCTGCGGCGCCTGCGGCAGCGCATAGAACTTGCCCGCGTGGATACGGCTCGGCACCAGGAAGTCCCGCGCCCCTTCCGGCGACGACGCCGTCAGGATCGGGGTCTGGAATTCAAAGAAGCCGGTCTCCTTCATCCGCCGCCGCATCGAATCGATGATGCCGCCGCGGGTCATGATGTTCTGGTGCAGCCGCTCCCGGCGCAGGTCCAGGAACCGGTACTTCAGCCGGATGTCCTCGGGATACTCCTGATCGCCCGCCACAGGCAGCGGTAGCGTGCCGGCTGGTCCCAGCACCTCGATCTCGCTGATGAAGATCTCGACCTCGCCGGTCGGCAATTCGGCGTTGACGGTCCCCTCCGGGCGCTTGCGAACATTGCCGTCGATCCGGACCACCCACTCCGAGCGCAGCGTCTCGGCCAGTTTGAAGGCCGCCGAATCGGGGTCGACGACACACTGGGTCAGGCCATAATGATCCCGCAGATCGATGAACAGCAGGCCGCCATGGTCGCGAATGACGTGGCACCAGCCCGAGAGCCGAACCGTCTCGCCGATGTGGCTGGCGCGGAGCGCGCCGCAGGTGTGGGACCGATAGCGATGCATGGAAATCCTGATTAAGCCGCCGAAATGGTGAATCTGCTGGGTTTTGAGCGACCGGGTTTACCCGAGCCGGACCCGCGCGGCAACCAAATGCAGCGCGTTTTGAGCGGGTTATCTTGCTCTCGCAAACGCGAAAAGGCTCGAAAAAACAACACTGTCATCCTCACAAATCGGGGCGACAAGCGCCAAAAGAACGGTTATGCAGCATCTTCATGAAGCTGATTACCACAACTGCCGACCTTGAAGCCGCCTGTGCTCGCCTCGCCGACCACCCCGTCATCACCGTCGACACCGAATTTTTGCGTGAAACGACCTATTATCCGCTGCTCTGCGTGGTCCAGATGGCGAGCCCGGATGAGGCGGTCGTTATCGACACCCTGGCGGAGGGCATCGACCTCGCGTCGTTTTTTGCCCTGATGGGCAATGAAAAGGTCCTGAAGGTCTTCCACGCCGCCCGCCAGGACATCGAAATCATCTGGCACCGGGCCGGTATCGTTCCCCACCCGGTGTTCGATACCCAGGTCGCCGCCATGGTGCTGGGCTATGGCGACAGCATCGCCTACGACGCCCTGGTCGAGCGCATCACCGGCCACCGGCCGGACAAGACCCACCGCTTCACCGACTGGTCGCGCCGGCCGTTGACCGACGAGCAGTTGCACTACGCCGTCTCCGACGTCACCCATTTGCGCGATGTGTTTGCCGCCCTCGACGCCGACCTGAAAAAGCGCGACCGCAACGACTGGGTCAGCGAGGAAATGGAAATCCTGACCTCGCCGAACACCTACGACTTCCATCCCGAGCGGGCCTGGGAGCGGCTGAAGACCCGGGTGCGCAAGCCGAAAGAACTCGCCGTGCTGATGGAAGTCGCGGCCTGGCGCGAGCAGGAAGCGCAAAGCCGCGACGTGCCGCGCTCGCGCGTGCTGAAGGACGATGCCATCGGTGACATCGTCACCCACGCGCCGACCACGCTGGAGCGGCTGGCGAACCTGCGCTCGCTGCCGAAAGGCTTCGAGCGCTCGAAATGGGGACAGGACATCCTGGCCGCGGTTCAGCGCGGGCTGGCACGCGATCCGCACACCCTGCCCAAACTGGACAAGCCTCGCGGCAACGCCAACACCTCGGCCATCGTCGAGCTGCTGAAGGTGCTGTTGCGGATGACCTCGGAACGCCACGGCGTCGCTTCCAAGGTGATCGCGACGGTGGACGATCTCGAGCAGATCGCCGGCGATGACGCGGCAGAGGTGGCGGCCCTGCACGGCTGGCGGCGGGAGCTGTTCGGCAATGACGCGCTCGGGCTGAAACACGGCCGGCTTGCGCTTGCGATCAACAAGGGCCGCGTGGTCCCGATCAATCGGGACTGATCCGGCCACCGGATCACAACCGAAAACGCCGGGAAGACTTCAGCCCTCGCTATAGGGCGCGCCATCTTTGTGCACGAACCGGCCGTCAGTGCTGGAGCTCATCATGTCGATGTCGGAGCAGGTGATCATGTCGATGGGCGAGCGCGTGCCGACCTCAAGATAAATCGCCATCGCGTCCGATTTGTTGATCATGTGATGGCCGTTGCCGGAGTTTTTCGGAAAGGCCGCACAGTCGCCGGCGCGCAGCACCGTCTCCCCGTCGTCTTCGATCAGCGTCACTTCGCCTTCGATCACGTAGACGAATTCGTCTTCCTCCGAATGCCAATGGCGCTGGCTCGACCAGTTGCCCGGCGGCAGGTGCATGAGATTGATCCCGACATCGGTCAACCCGCCCGCATTGCCCAGCCGCTGCCGCACGCGCTCAGTACAAGCGGCGTCGAATGGCGGCGGGTACCCCGATCCCTGGCGTTTCGGCACGGCGGCGAGGTCGATCTTGGGCATGGTCATCCTCCCGGCGATCAGCGATCGAACGTATGCGAAGCGGCGTCCTATTTCCGGACGATCGATCCCGAGCGCCCGATCAGCCGCGCCAATTGCTTGAAGCGGTTGTTGACCCGGTCGGCGACGAGATCGGCCGCCTTGGGCTCGAAGATCAGCTGCAGCTTGCGGCCCTGGCTGCGGAAATGCGTCGCCGGCAGCAGGCCCGGCTGTGCCGCCGAGACGAGATACGCCACGCGAAAGATCGCTCCCAGCACCCGCGCCCGCTCCAGCATGTGCGGGGTCACCAGCGCGCGGACCGCTTCCGGCGCTTCGTTTTCCACGTTGAGCCCGGCGTAACGATAGTAGATCGCCAGCGCGAGAAATATGCGCCCTTGGTGGCTGATCGCACCGAAATGTCCGTTGGTGATCAGGCTCATGGTCTGCTCGCCGCGATGATCGGGATGCGCGCGCCAGCCGATGTCGGACAACAGGCACGCGGCATGCCGCAGCCGGCGCTCTTCCTCGGTCTCCCGTACCTTGGCAACCTTGATCAGGCGATCGCTCCAGCCGATCAGATCCTCGGCATGGCGCGGCGACCGTGATCGCAACTGGTTCAGGGTCCGTGCCGTCGTGATCAGCCCGTCCTGGCTGCGCTGTTCCGCGGACAGCTTCTCATACAGCAATCCCTCGCGCACGCCGTAGGTGGAGAACACGATGGTCCTGGGCTTGGCGATGCGCAGGATGTATTCGAGAACCAGCGCCGCATAGGTCAGCAGCGGGCGGCGTGCATCTGCCACGGTCTCGATATCCGCCAGCATGTCGGCGGCGGCGAGACGTCGCAATCGCGCCACGAAATCGAGCGCTTCCACGGCCGAGATGCTGTAGCCGTGCATGATGCGCAGCGGATAGCCGCTCTGGATGATGTGGATTCGCGCCAGCGCCCGCCACGTGCCTCCGACCGCGTAAAACGTGCGGCCACGGCCGGCGGTCAATTGCGTCACCCCGGTGAGTTCGGCCTTGACGATGCGTTCGGCGCGCTTCAGCGATTTCTGCGAGGTGTCCTGCAGCGCCAGGCCGCCGAGCGGCAGCGTCAATCCGCTGCCGACGCGGCTGCCGCGCACGTCGATCAATTCCAGCGAGCCGCCGCCGAGATCGCCGACAATGCCGTCGGGCTTGTAGACACCGGAGATGACACCGAGCGCCGACAGCCGCGCTTCGCGCGGGCCGGACAGGATTTCGATCTGCGCGCCGCAGAGGCGTTCGGCCTTGGCGATGAACTCAGGGCCATTGCTCGCATCACGACACGCCGCGGTGGCGATCGCATAGACCCGCCCGACCTTCATCACCTTGCACAGCGCGCGAAAGCGGCGCAGTGACGCCAGCGCCTTCTCCACCGCGTCGGATGCCAACAGTCCGGTGGTCTGCACTTCGCGGCCGAGACCGCACAGCGTCTTTTCGTTGAAGATCGGCGAAAGGCTGCGCGTCATGCCTTCATAAACAACGAGACGAACCGAGTTCGAACCGATGTCGATGACGGCAACGCTCGCTGCGGACTTGCGTGCGCGCGAGCCTGCCACCGGCTTACGACGGCTGTGACTGGCGCTCCGAGCGGCGCGTGAGGCGGCGTGGCGAAGATTCTTTGAGGGACTTTCCACGGCCTGACAGACTCGGATTCGTCATGAAATAATTATGCACATTGAAAGGCTCCTCGCCTTTCGCGGCCTTCATACGCGTTGACGATCCGTCGGGCAACAATTGCCAGCTCTGCTCATTGTCCTTCAGGTTCGCCACCATGATCTGCTCCAGAACCTGTTGATGCACCGTTGGATTTTGCAACGGGCACAACACTTCGACACGGCGGTCGAGATTGCGCGGCATCATGTCGGCGGACGAGATATACACAATTGCCTTCGGCGACGGCAGGCCGTGGCCCATGCCGAAACAATAGATTCGGCCGTGTTCCAGGAAACGTCCGATGATGGATTTGACGCGGATATTCTCCGACAATCCGGCAACGCCGGGGCGCAGGCAGCAGATTCCGCGCACCACCAGATCGACCGAGACGCCGGCCTGCGACGCTTCATAAAGCGCATCGATGATGTCGGGATCGACCAGCGAATTCATCTTCATCCAGATCGCCGCCGGCTTGCCGTGGCGGGCGTGGGTGATCTCGTCGGAAATGTGCTGCAGGATGCGCTTGCGCAGCGTCAGCGGCGACACCGCCATCTTTTCGATATCGATCGGCTCGGCGTAACCGGTGATGTAGTTGAACACGCGCGCACCGTCGCGGGCGATCACCGGATCGGACGTGAAATACGACAAATCGGTATAGATGCGCGCGGTCACCGGATGATAGTTGCCGGTGCCGACATGCACATAGCTCGTCAGCGAACCGCCTTCACGGCGCACCACCAGCGACAGCTTGGCGTGGGTCTTCAACTCGATGAAGCCGTAGACCACCTGCACGCCGGCGCGTTCCAGGTCGCGCGCCCAGCGGATGTTGGCTTCCTCATCGAACCGCGCCTTCAGCTCGATCAGCGCGGTGACCGACTTGCCGGCCTCGGCCGCCTCCACCAGCGTTTTCACGATCGGCGAGTTGCTGGAGGTGCGATAGAGCGTCTGCTTGATCGCGACCACGTCCGGATCGCGCGCGGCCTGCTGCAGGAACTGCACCACCACGTCGAACGACTCGTAGGGGTGATGGACCACCAGGTCCTTCTGCCGGATCGCGGCGAAAATATCGCCGCCATGGTCACGCACCCGTTCGGGGTGGCGCGGAACGTAGGGCGTGAACTCGAGATCGGGCCGGTCGAGCCGTGTCAGTTGCGACAGCTCGTTCATCGCCAGCGCACCCTCGACCACGAACAGTTCACCCTCGGCCGTCGCCAGCGCGCGCTGGACGAAGCCGCGCAACTCCTCGGGCATGCTGGCTTCGAGTTCGAGCCGGATCACCGACCCGCGGCGACGGCGTTTCAAGGCCGTCTCGAACACCCGCACCAGATCTTCCGCTTCTTCCTCGATTTCGATTTCGGAGTCGCGAATGAGGCGGAAAGCGCCCTGCCCCTTGACGGTGTAGCCGGGGAACAGCCGGCCGATGAACAGGCTGGTCGCCTGCTCCAGCGACATCAGGCGGATCGCGCCGTCCTTGCCAGCCGGCAGCCTGATGAAGCGGTCGATCTTGCCGGGCATGCGGATCAGCGCATTCATGGCCTTGCCGTCGGCCGTGCGCACCAGATGCAGCGCGATCGAGAAGCCGAGGCTGGGAATGAACGGGAACGGATGCGCGGGATCGATCGCCAGCGGCGTCAGCAGCGGAAAGATGTTGTGCAGGAAATGATCTTCGATCCAGGTCCGCTCCGACTTGGTGAGCTCCTTGCCGTCGATCAGGTGAATGCCGACATCGGCCAGGATGACGCGGAGATCGCGCCAGATCGCCTGCTGGTCCGAGGCGAGCTTGGAGACGGTTTCGTTGACCCGGGCGAGTTGTTCGGTCGGGGTCAGGCCGTCGGGGCTGCGCTCGGTGATGCCTTCGCGGATCTGCGCCTTGATGCCGGCGACGCGGACCATGAAGAACTCGTCAAGGTTATTCGCCGAAATCGACAGGAAGCGGACCCGCTCCAGCACCGGATGTCCCGGATTGACCGCTTCTTCAAGGACACGGCGGTTGAAATGCAGCCACGAGAGCTCGCGGTTGATGAATCGCTCGGGGCTGCCGACGATCGAAGAGACCGCTTCTTCCGCCTCAGGTTTTTCTTTTAAAACAACAGCTTGCGCGGAATCCATGAGAAATGAGCCGATCTCGATAATGGCGACTTTGCCGCCCTGCGGGGGTTCGCGGGGAGCATGTGCGAACCACATGACGTTTCGATGACATGATGGGCTATGGCGGCACGCCGTCAAGCGCGGGCCCGTCCGGACCCGCCCGCTTCGCCCCAGCTTGCCGGATACGGCGTTAGAGCGTTTTCCAGCGAAGTGGATACCGGTTCGCGTCAAGAAAACGCGTCAAACAAGAATCTAGAGCTTCCGTTCCGATTCTATCGGAACGGAAGCTCTAGGCGCTGTCCCGCAGCACCTCGACCGCCAAAGCGCGCGTCACCGGCCGGCGCAAACGCAGCGACTCGGCGTCCAGCTCTGCGACCACCCGCCGCGCCGCCGCGACCGAGCGCTCGATGCGGGTCGCGAGGTAACTCACCAGGGATTCGTCCACCGTCATCTGGCGGTCGCTGCAGAGCTTGACGATCAACGCCCGGAACAGCTGGTCGTCGGGCGCCGCAACGGTGACCACGGGAACCGCCCGCAGCCGCGAGTTCAGATCGCGGAGAGGAATCGCGAAGGACGCCGGCGCCACGCGCGCCGTGATCAGGACATAGGCTTCGTCTTCCCGGGCCATGTTCATCAGGTGGAACAGCGCACGTTCGTCGAACGTGCCGGGGATGAGGTCCTCGATCACCAGCGCACCGGTGACGAGGGTGTCCGGCACCATGGTGTCGATCAGGGAATGGGCGCTGATGGCCCGCGCGCCGGCCTGCTCGGCCCAGATCGTGGCAAGGTGGCTTTTCCCCGATCCTTCCGGACCGCTCAGCAGCATGATCCGGTTCGGCCAGTCGGGCCAGCTATCGATCAGCGCCAGCGCCGTCTCGTTGCTCGGACCTTCAAGGAAATTATCGCGCGTGAGACTTTCCGTGTGCGACAGGGCAAACGCAAGCTGACGAGGGCGAACGACACGGCCTGCCACGCAAATGACTCCCCTAGTGTCCCGAATTCGAAGTTCGCATCACTTAGCAGCTCCCCCTGAGCGAACTTCGAATTCGATCAGGACACTAGATAATTTTAGATTCGTGTGTGGCCTATGTTTCCGAAATTCCCCTCGAAGAAGTCGCCGCGAATGTGGAGGGGAATTTCGGAAACGCCACACGCGTGTCAGCGGCTCGGCTCGATCTCGCTCATGTGCTGCACCCAGTCCACGAGATAGAAAGACACCGACAGCAGCGTCAAGATCGTCACCGCCCCCATCAGGATGACGTCGAACGGTTTTGGTGCAAAATCAAATCCCAGCGCAGCCAGGATCAATGCGGCAAAGGCGACCTGGGCTACCGTATTGAGCTTCGACACCATCAGCGGCTTCATGGCGACGGGCTTGCCGAGCAACCATGACACAATCACGGCACCGACGATCATGATATCGCGCGACACCACCAGAATGACAATCCACCGTGGAATCGCCCCCCAGACCCCCAGCGCGACATAAATCGAGACCAGCAGCGCCTTGTCGGCGAGCGGATCGAGCAAAGCGCCGATTTCGCTGGTCATGTTGAAGCGCTTGGCCAGGAAGCCGTCGACGGCGTCGCTGAGGCCCGCCGTTACGAACAAGGCAAACGCGATCGTCATCTGATTGGACGCAATCGCCCATACGATGACCGGCACCAGCAGAATGCGGCCCAGGGTGATGATATTTGGAAGCACGCTGTTTCCCGGACGAGCCTGATTTGCAGGCATTGTCATCTTGATCGGTTCCGGGCGCCCCGTTGTCAACACGGGAAATTCGCGCTCCCAGGGCCAAGCATTGCGCCTGGACCAAATCTTACGTAACCACCACCTAACTCTCAGAAAAGCGGCCTGGACGCCATGACCGAACGAAAAGACAGCCTCACTTATGCGGACGCTGGCGTCGATATCGACGCTGGGAACCGGCTGGTCGATATGATCAAGCCGCTGGTCCGTGCCACCGCCCGGGCCGGCGCGGATGCCGAGATCGGCGGATTCGGTGGCCTGTTCGACCTGAAAGCGGCCGGTTTCAAGGATCCGGTGCTGGTCGCGGCCACCGACGGCGTCGGCACCAAGGTGAAAATCGCCATCGACACCGGCCTGCACAGCGGCATCGGCATCGACCTGGTCGCGATGTCGGTCAACGACCTGGTGGTCCAGGGCGCTGAACCATTGTTTTTCCTGGATTATTTTGCCTGCGGCAAACTCGATCCAGATGCCACTGCCGCCATCATTTCGGGCGTCGCGCAGGGCTGCCGGGAATCCGGCTGCGCCCTGATCGGGGGCGAGACCGCGGAAATGCCCGGTCTTTACAAGGACGGCGATTACGATCTGGCCGGGTTCGCGGTTGGGGCCGCCGAGCGCGGCACGCTGCTGCCCAGTCCCGACATCGCCGTCGGCGACGCGGTGATCGGCCTCGCCTCCTCCGGCGTGCATTCCAACGGCTTTTCGCTGGTCCGCAAGATCGTCGAGCGCTCGGGCCTCAGCCTGCAATCGCAAGCGCCATTTTCCCCGGTCATGACCCTTGGCGCCGCGCTACTCGCCCCGACCAGGCTTTATGTGAAGTCCTGTCTGCGGGCGATCCGCGAGACCGGTGCGGTCAAGGGCCTGGCCCACATCACCGGCGGCGGCTTCACCGACAACATTCCGCGCGTGCTGCCCAAGGGGCTCGGCGTCCGCATCGATCTCGCTGCGGTGCCGGTGCTGCCGGTGTTCAAATGGCTGGCGCAACAAGGCGGCATCGACGAGCTCGAGCTGCTGCGCACCTTCAATTGCGGCATCGGCATGGTGGTCATCGTCAAGCCCGACGCCGTGGCGGAGGTGATGGATGTGTTCGCGCAAAGCGGTGAAGACGTGGTCCACCTCGGCGAAGTGGCCCCGGCCTCAGGCGATGAGCGGGTGCTTTACCATGGTCATCTCGACCTCGATGCGTGAGGCCATGACCGATCCGCACGGCGCGGCCCGTTACGGCATGCACCCATGAGCACGCTCAACCTCGGCTTTCTCGCCTCCCATGGCGGCTCCAGCATGCGGGCAATCGTCGCCGCCATCGCCAGCGGCGAACTCGATGGCCGCGCGCGCATCGTGATCGGCAACAATGGCGACGCCCCCGCACTGCAATTCGCCAAACAACAAGCCATCCCGTTTCGCCACATCAGCGCCAGGACCGCAGGCAGCGAGCAGGCCGCAGACACAGCGATCGCGCGTGCGCTGAAAGACGGCGGCGCCGAATGGGTGGTGATGTCGGGTTACCTGCGCAAACTTGGCCCGGCCACCCTCGAGGCCTATCGTGGCCGCATCATCAACATTCATCCCGCGCTGCTGCCGAAGTTCGGCGGCCAGGGCATGTACGGCCGCAACGTGCACGAAGCGGTGATCGCCGCCGGCGAAACCGTGAGCGGAGCGACCATTCATTTTGTCGACGAAGAATACGATCACGGCGCCATCATCGCGCAGCGCGAAGTGCCCGTGTTGCCGGGCGACACCGTCGACGACCTGCAGCAGCGTATCACGCAAGCCGAGCCGGCGTTCTTTGTTGAGGTTCTGAAGTCCCTCGCCAAATCCTGACACCTGCTGTGTCTTGACGGAGCAGGCGCAATTCAATCGGCGCGAAACCGATCCGCGCAAAACATCTCATCGCGCAGACATCGCGCACAAAAAGAATTCCCCGGGGGTGACCGGGGGAGTTATGACTTCAGTTCGATTTTGATCAGTTGACCTTCAGATTTTCCGCCGAGGCCTTCCCGCGGTTCTCCACGAGGTCATATTCGACGACCTGATTTTCATTCAGCGTGCTGAGCCCTGCCCGCTCGACAGCGGAGATGTGAACGAACACATCCTTGTCGCCGACGGCCGGTTTGATGAAGCCATAACCCTTGGTCGGGTTGAACCATTTGACGGTGCCTTTTGCCACGTCTGTCTCCTGCTCTAGACATAAAAAAAGACGAGGTCGCGCTTCACGCGCGCCACGTCACAAACGGGCTCGAGGAGTGTGTATAAGACGATATCTTCGATCTCAAAACGCACAGTCGAACGGCCTAAATCCGATTGCGCAACAATCCCAACATGAAAATCCGGTGTTAGCAAGAGCCGCGGGACTGCAGGGCGTAACGCCATACCGCAGCGTCGGCGTCGTCTCGCGGCTGCAAACGCGGCATGCCGCTTCGCGCTGACCTCGCCCATGACCGCCAAATCCGCATAACCCTGTGTGTGGCATCGCAACAACAACGTCCGCAATCCCGCCGATGGTGCGGTGCGGAAGCGTTGACCCCAGCTCGCAATTCAGCCCAAATCCGGTGGCGCGGTTTTATTTGAGCGCCCGGAAGCATTGATCATGTCGTTTTTGCCGAGATACGCGGGCACCAGGCGCGCCATATGGACGGTCGGCTCCTGCAGCAGTGCACTCTGCGCAGTGGTGATGTTGGCCATCGCACCGCCGGCCAATGCCGCCTCCTGCACCGCGTGCACCGCGCCGCCAGTGGTCATACCACCGCCTCCTCCCGGCCCTGGCGCAAGCGACAACAATGGGCAATTTTCGTCCGACCAGGCGATGTTCGATCTCGGCAGCAATTTCCTGCGCCGGCTCGGCAACCAGGCGACCTGGGGATACAACGCCGCGCTCGGCAACAACCCGGGCGGCGGTGGCGCATCCGAGAGCGCGGCCCCCGCGCAGACCTTTAGAAGCTGGGCGGAGTTCTACGGCATCTCGGCCCGCACCGATGCGCAAGGCAGCTTCACTGGGGATCGCCGCAGGACGTATGGCGGCGTGGCGGGCATCGGTGCAACTGTGCTGCCGGGCTTCAATGTCGGCGCGTGGGTCGACCAGAGCGACACCAGGATCGACATGCCGGTGGCGCTGCAGAGTGCCAAGCTCGGCCTGACCCAACTCGGCTTCAATGCGTCCTACACCACCGGGCCGTGGACGCTGGCCGGCGCGATGGTTCACGGCTGGGGCAATATCAGCTCCCAGCGCGGCACCCTCATAGGCACCGCCTTCTCGAACTATCACGGGCGGATCGACGGCGCACTCGGCGAGCTCAGCTACTATTGGGCGCTGGGCCAGGGCCGCATCGTACCGAAACTCGGCGTCGAGTATGTGCGCGCCGAAAGCGATCCGTTCGCGGAGGTCGGCGGCTTCATTCCCGTCACCGCCGCGAAGGCCACCGCGGAACGAACCCGGGTGCTGATCGGCGCGGAGGTCGGCCACTACTGGATTTTGGATCGCCACGTCCTCGACGTCTCGGGCTATGGCAAGTTCGTGGACAATGTGGTGCAGAACATCAGCCCGGTCTCGGTCAGCGCCCAGGGCGTGACCGTCGCCGTCCAGGGCATTCGCGAGAGCACCACGGGCGCCGATGCCGGAGCCGGCATCTCTTACGGCCTCACCAACGCCCTGCGCGTCTATGCCAATTACGACGGCAAGTTCCGCTCCAACCTCGTCAGCCACCAGGGCACGATCGGGGTGGAAGTGAAGTGGTGACGCGTCACTGAGAGGGCGTCAGGGGAACGAGCACTCCCCTGACGGCCGCGATTAAACCGCGTCGCCCGAGCTGACCGACGCCAGCGCATGGTCCTGATAGGACCGCAGGCGCTTGCGCCGCCACAAGCCGCCCCAGACCAGGACGATGACGGCGCACAGCAGGGCGCAGGTGAATTCGGCCAGCGGCTCGCCGAACTTCATCGCTTTCGCCGTGCCGAAGGTCGTGGACACCGCATCGATGTTGAGGGCGATCTGACCGTCCAGCAGCCCGTGCAGGATCGGATGCACCGCGGGATCGGTCGAAATCACGTCACCCGCGACCCAACCGAGCAGCGCCGCTCCGAGCCAGACCAGGATCGGCAGACGATCCAGCAGCGCCATGATCAACGCCGCACCGGCGACGATCATCGGAATGCTGATCAGCAGACCCAGGATCAGCAGCAAAACGCTGCCGTTGGCGGCCGCCGCGACCGCAATCACGTTGTCGAGGCTCATGATGATGTCGGCGATGGCGACAATCTGCACCGCAGCCCACAGATTCGAGGCCGACTTGACCTCTTCTTCCTCGTTCTCGGGGACCAGCAGCTTGGCCGCGATCACGATCAGCGCAAGGCCGCCGACCAGCTTGAGGTACGGCAGCGACATCAGCGTCGCAACGATGCCGGTAAAGATGATGCGCAGGAACACCGCGACACCGGCGCCGAGGATCATGCCCCAGAAGCGCTGGCGCGGTTCGAGGCCGCGACACGCCAACGCGATCACCAGGGCGTTGTCGCCCGAGAGCAGAACGTTGATCCAGATGATCTTGGTCAGGGCGACCCAGAACTCGGGCCGCCTCATCTCGGCGGCGAGATCCGCCGACAGATGTCCACTGAACAGTGGATCCAGAAACTGCGTCAACCAATCCACGGCAGAGCTCTCCCCAGCGAGCAGCCACGCAAGCTACCAACAACGATCAAAGTGGTCATCGCGGCATCAAAGGCCCCAGCCCGATGCCGCGATGCGTTTATCAGCGTGTCGATCAGCCGACGATCTCGTTGCCGGCGAAGAACTGCGCGATTTCGATCGCAGCGGTCTCCGCGGCGTCGGAGCCGTGAACCGTATTCTCGCCGATCGACTTCGCGTGCGCCTTGCGGATAGTGCCGTCGGCCGCCTTCGCGGGATCGGTCGCGCCCATCACGTCACGGTACTTGACGATCGCATTGTCGCCTTCCAGCACCTGCACGACCACCGGGCCGGACACCATGAAGTCAACCAGTTCGCCGAAGAACGGGCGCGCGCTGTGCACGGCATAGAACGTCTCGGCCTGGGCGCGGGTCATCTGGATGCGCTTTTGCGCCACGATCCGAAGACCGGCTTTCTCGATCAGCGCATTCACCGCGCCGGTGAGATTACGCGCGGTTGCATCCGGCTTGATGATCGAGAAGGTGCGTTCGGTCGCCATGGTGACTCCTGACTGAGTTTTCGGGGGAATTTCCGGCGCTTATAACGGTGCAACAGCACCACGGCAAGGCCGTTCCCCGATCGCGGCCTCCCGAAAATGAATCGGCGCTGAACGTTACAGCCCAATATCCGTTCACCTTCAAATTCCTCGCTTTTTGGCCATGAACCCGCTTTTCCGCCGGTGCGACAGATGCGCGACGGGGCTTCACGCTGAAGGCCGGCCGTGCCGGCAGATTGATCAAGAGGAGATGATGATGTTGCGCAAATTCGCTTTCGCTCTGGTGGCGGTTACCGCGCAGTGTGGCGTTTCCGAAATTCCCCTCCAGCGTCGCGGCAGCCTCTTCGAGGGGAATTTCGGAAACATAAGCCACACTAAAGTCTAAAGCTTTCTAGTGTCCTGATCGAATTCGAAGTTCGCCCGGAAGTGCTGCCACGTGATGCGAACTTCGAATTCGGGACACTAGATGTCGCTGCCCTGACCCCCACCTCCGCATCGGCCTGGCATGGCTGGCACGGCGGCTGGCACCATGGCTGGCATCACGGCTGGCATCACGGCTGGCATCACGGCTGGCATCACGGCTAGGGCGGCCCCCGCTTCTATGTCGGCGGCTTTGACGGCGGCTGCTATGTGAGGCGCCTGGTCTCGACACCTTGGGGACTGCGCTGGAGAACAGTGAACCGCTGCTACTGAATCTGAATGCGACGTTCATCTACCAACTCTTCGCCCCGGCTGTTCTACAGCCGGGGTTTTTCTTGTCGCATTATTTTACGACGACACATGAACGCGCACGATGAAACACTTCTGAAACACAATAAATCGGCGACGCTCTGAACGCGCTCCGAAGACACCGCGACCCAAAGGCAGGGACACAACAACCGCACGATGCGCACCCCTGAACAGGAGAGAGACCATGACCATGATTCGCAAACTGACCCTCGGACTCGTTGCTGCAGCTTCCCTCGGCGCGATGGCGCTGACGCCATCAGTTGCTTCGGCAAAGGGCTTCGGCTGGGGCGGCTTCCATCATCATCACTTCGGCCATCACGGCTTCTACGGCGGCCCGGCCTTCGTGGTTGGTGGCGGCTACTACAACGACGACTGCGTGCAGCGCCGCGTGGTCGAGACTCGCCGTGGGCCGCGGGTTCGCCTCGTGAACGTCTGCGCCTACTAAGACCAGACCGGCGGCCATTGCCGGCAACCAGGGCCTCGACTGCCATGCAGTCGGGGCCCTTGGGTTTTGGGGCAGTCGGTTCCGGGTTTCGGACCCAATATTTTTACTCAATCTTTACTTATTGAGCCTGTGATGATTGGGAGGGCGCAACGAATTCCGCGGCAGTTGATTGCCTATCTGGCAGCAGAATTCCGGACCGAGACGGGAGCCCGTGATGTCGAGCAGGAGTGACGATCGAACCCTAATGGACGGCGCGACCAGTGTCGCGGTCTGCAAGGGGATCGGCGAGCGCCTGCGACAGACCCTGGCCGCCGAGACCTCGACCGTCCCTTCCCGCCTGCAGGACCTTCTCGACGAGATGCAGCGCCGGGAAAACGAGGGTGCGCTTCGTTCCCGCTGATCCCTGGGCGCGGCGAAGCGCCGCAGGTATCATGGTGTGAAGTTCGCCGGACAATACCCTTCGAGATAAAACGCTCCGATTGAGTGACCGGCTGCCGATCGCTCAACGCGCGCCCGTGATGCAGTGACAGGCGTGGATGCAATCGCACGCGTCCGCCAATCCAGACACGGCACACAGACCGATGCGCGTCGTCCACCGCGGACGCGGCCATCGGGGCCGCGAACACAGGTCGATGGCCGCATTCATCGTTGGCGACCTCAGTGATCACGCGACATCGCGGCTGCATCGACATGCGCCCCAAAATATTGGCTCCAACGCAAACGACGCGCCGACAACGGCGTCGATGAACGATGGATGAAGCACTGTCGCCGTCGCTGCATCAGCGCTGCGGCATTTGGGCACAAAACAAAGGCCCTGCTCACCACAAAAAGGTCTGCTGCTCTGCTCACGGTCATGACCAAGCGCCGGGTCGGCGCAGTGGGCCTCTGGCCCGAGAGGAGAGAAGAATGCGTCGTTTGGTTTTTTCCACCGTGGCTGCCGTGACTCTTGTCGGCGGATCGCTTTTCGGCACGTACGCCAACGCCATGCCCGCAGCGGGTGGTTTGACCGCGTCAACGGCGCTGCCGGTCGGACAGGTTCGCCTGGTGTGCGAGCGGGTGTGGAACGGTCATCGCTGGGCCCGGTCCTGCTATGAGACGGGCCCCCGCTACTACGACGGCGGAGCGGGTTATGGTTACGGCGCGCCCGGCTTCTATTTTGGCGGCGGAGGCTTCGGTCACCACCACCATCATCACCATGGCCATCACCATCACGGCGGTCACCATGGTGGTGGTCATCATGGTGGCGGCCACCATCACCACTGACGGCCGCGTCAGAATGGCGGCTATGCTGCGGCAAATTGGCGGGACGCTTTGGTCCAAGGGTCTGCTAGCAGTCCCGACGGGTCGGTGGCGGAACAGTCACGCAGGGGCGATGCAACGCTTCATATCTCCGGTGCAAGTCCGGGGCTGACCCTCCAATTCATTCGAACAAGCCATTCGCAAGCCGCGGCCGACGATGCAATGATAATGGCATGGCGCGGCTTCGCGGATTGGACGGGCGCACCGAGCCCTGGAATTGCGACATCTCATTGCGCGCTTGGCGAATGTTGAGATTGTCGACAGGCCGCATCTTCGCACCGTCGAAACGAGGGTGACGCGGCCGCGCCGCGCCACCTGTTTTGTATCAATCGTGCACCGTCAGAATCGGTTTCGACACCAGACCGAAGCTCCGGAGCTGGCCGAGCAGTTCGCGATGACCGAAGGCCTGGCACCCCGAAGCAAAGCCAACCTTCTTCGGCGGCGTCTGTAGCAACGCGAAAGCAGCATAGGCCTGCAGCATGCCGGTTTGCTTGTAATTGCAATTGCCGTGGATGACGCAATGGGCGCGGCTGAGCGGACCGGACGCATGCACGGATTCGACCGAGGTATTGATGCGGGGATTTTCACGCGGCGGCATGTTGGCCTGCAGGGAGCTGGCGATCTCGGCCAGCGCCCTCTCCTGTTCGGCCGGCGGCAAGGGCTTGATCTTCTCCTTCACCATCTGCGTGGTCTGGACCACCCCCTCCATCACCGGGCGCGCAAGCACACCACCGAGCACCCGGCAGTTCGACACCCGCGGATCGTTCTTGAACCAGACCGGATGCGCGGTGCCTCCCCAGGGAACCGCGATGGCCGTTTCATGCTGGCCGGGCACCACCACGTCGGCGCGGGCGGTGACGTCCCATTCGACGTATTTGTTCTGCTCGAGATAGTACCATTGCGCCTTGAGGATGGTGAAAATCGTCTGGGTCGAGGCGTAGGTTGGAAATCCTTTCCAGAACACCTGGATGTCGAGGGTATCGAGGCCGGGCGTTTCAAGGCAGATGTTGGCGGCGATCTCGCCCGTGGTGTACATCTGGGCGATATTCGGTGCCAGCAACAGGCCCTTCTCGGCGAACTTCGCACCCCAGCGCTCTTGCGCCAGCATGACCCAATCCTGTTCACCGGTCGTATCGCTGTAATGACAGCCGGCGGCCAGCGCGGCCTCGACCACCTCCGGGGCATATTTGATGAAGGGGCCGACCATGTTGCTGACAGACTTGGCGCCCTTGAACAGTTTGGTCAGCGCCTCGACAGTGTGCTCGACCCCGACCACTTCATAATCCGCGGTCTCGATTCCCGGAATCTTGTCGACGACGGCCTGAACCCTGGCCTTGTCGCGGCCGGCGGCAATGAAGGGAATGTTGTACTCACGCAGATATTCGCACACCAGGCGCCCGGTGTAGCCAGAGACGCCGTAGACGACGACCGGTCTTTTCTCGCTCATCAGTCAGATCCTCTCAAATGTTGCAAAGTTTACGGTTTCGCGAGTCCGGGCCCGGCCGTTCGGACCATCCCGGCCGCACCGATGACGTGCGTGCGTGTCCTTACGTCCCCATGCCGCCTTCGACCGGCAGGCCGACGCCGGTGATAAAACGCGCCTCGTGGGAACACAGGAAGATCACCGCGTCGGCGACATCGCTATGCTCGGCAAGCCGTCCCAGCGGCGTCTGTCCGACCACATCGCTGACTGCCGCGTTGACGTCGGGCGCGAGCCCGAACGACACGATATCGTTGGCAAGCCGCACGCCCATCTCATTGGCGATCAGGCCCGGATAGATACAATTGACCCTGACCCCGAAGCCGAGCTTGCCCGCTTCCACCGCACCGATCCGTGTCATCCGATCGACCGCGGATTTGGTGCCTGAATAAACCGCGATCGCGGGGAACGCGATGGTGGCGGCAACCGAGGCGATGTTGACCACCGCGCCGCCCTTGCCTGCCGCCCCCTCTGGCCTCATGGCGCGGAACGCATGCTTCATGCCGAGCGCGGTGCCGATGATGTTGACGTCGCACATCTTGCGCAGGTCTTCTGTCTCGACGTTGATCAACAGCGAAGCGATCTCGATGCCTGCATTGTTGATCAGGATATCGAAGCCGCCGAGTTCGCTGACGGTCGCAGCAGTAGCCCTGCTCCATTGCGCATCATCAGTCACATCGAGTGCGACGAAGCCCCCCTTGACCCCGCTCCTGGCGATTTTTCCTGCAACGTCCTTGCCCTTGTCGACGAGGATGTCTCCGATCATCACATCAGCGCCGGCGGCCGCCAGGGCCAGCGCGACGTCGGCGCCGATACCGTTGGCTCCGCCGGTCACAAGGGCCTTGCGGCCCGCCAGTTTCTTGTCGCTCATCATACAGTCCTCCCTTTGCAATTTTGATGTTGGTGGCGGCTCGGCTTCGACTGCTCGTTGGAAAACGAGGTCTCAGTCGAATGAAAAAGGCGGCTGACGTTGCGGAGCCACGAAGGCCAGCGTCGCGGGCATGGCCCAGCGTTCAGCGCGCGGGCGCGCGCCGTTGCCTGTTCGCACATGTCGATATCCCTGGCCTTCCACCCATCCCCGCCGCCTGCATCACAACGCGAAGCAGCAGGTTATTCTTTGGGCAATCGTCCAATAAAATCTTGACACATGTCAAGCTTAATCTGGACAATCGTCAAGGCATTGCTTGACGCTCGGATAAAGAGGTGATTTGAAATAATGAAAGATCGCATTGCGCGTGCCGCATCACAATTCATGGCCATCGCGGATTGTGAGCGGTCAAGGAATTGAGAATGGCACGACAGACGGCCCCAGCAAAGCGGCGGGCAGATGCATCCGCAGGCCGGCGGATACCAGTCGACAAATTCAGCGCCCGCCGCATCGAACTGGCGGAAGCGGCGCTCGAAACACTCGCCGAGCTCGGTTATGCGCGCACCAGCCTTCGGGAAATCGCCCAGAAGTCGGTCTTCACCCATGGCGTCCTGCACTATTACTTCACCGACAAGATCGATTTGATCTGCTGCAGCGTGCGGCACTACAAAGCCAAATGCGTCACCCGCTACGATGAGGTCATTGCCGCCTCGCGCAGCCGGGACGAATTGCTGAACGGCTTTCTTGAAAAGCTCGAAGAAGGCATGCGCGTCGAAGCGCAGATGCACCGCTTGTGGTATGATCTGCGGTCCCAGGCTCTGTTCGAGGAAGCCTTCCGGGACGACGTCAAGACCATCGACAAGACTCTGGAAGACATGATGTGGCGCGTCGCCTCCCGCTTTGCCGACTTTCAGGGACAACAGCCAAAGCTATCGCCGAGCGCGGTCTACGCCCTGTTTGATGGCCTGTTCCAGATCTATCTGCTCAAACATCTGTCGAATGATCGCGGTGCCATTCGCGACTTCCTCAGTGAAGTCCGCCGGCTGCTTCCACTCGTCGCCTGACACCTTGTGGTGCGCGGGGATCGCATCGCGCGCGGATGCGCGGGCAAACAATGCGCGATGAGATCCCTATCCGCGGTGCGGCGCCTCGCAGGCGCACGACGGTGACGGCCTCATGTTCCCGAACAATCGACCCGGTGTCGCGATCAGAATTCAGGACATTGTCGCCTCACCCATCCAGGCATTCGTTGCAACGTTGGGCGGAATTTCTTTGCTGCCGGCGCACGCGCTGCCCCACTCTTATTTAACTTATTGATATTGCACTGCTATATCGCAGTTCCACAACACAACGATGCCGCGATGCGCGCCTTCGCAAACCCATGACGGGATCGAAAAACGAGTTGCGTTTCCGCAGCGCAGCGGTGACAACCCCGCATGCTTTCCATCAACGACATCTCGGTCCGGATCGCCGGGCGGCTTCTCATCGACCATGGCACCGCGCAGATCGTGCCGGGGGCCCGGGTCGGGCTGGTCGGGCGCAACGGCACCGGCAAATCGACCCTGTTCAAGGCCATTCGCGGCGAATTGCCGACGGAAACCGGCAGCATCACCCTGCCGCCACGATGGCGGGTCGGAAGCCTGGCGCAGGAGGCGCCGAACGGACCGGAAAGCCTGATCGAGGTCGTGCTCAAGGCCGACGTGGAACGCGACGCGCTGCTGACCGAGGCCGAAACCGCGCATGATCCGCACCGGATCGCCGAGATCCAGACCCGTCTCGTCGACATCGACGCCCACTCCGCCCCTGCCCGCGCGGCCGCGATCCTCAGCGGCCTTGGCTTCTCCACCGCGGACCAGGCCCGGCCCTGCGCCGAATTTTCCGGCGGCTGGCGCATGCGCGTGGCGCTGGCCTCGACGCTGTTCGCCGAGCCCGATCTGCTGCTGCTGGACGAGCCGACCAACTATCTCGACCTCGAAGGCACGCTCTGGCTCGAGGATCACCTTGCGAACTATCCCCGCACGGTCATCATCATCAGCCACGACCGCGACCTGCTGGAGACATCGGTCGATCAGATCCTGCATCTCGATCGCGGCAAGCTGACGCTCTATCGCGGCGCTTATTCCTCGTTCGAGGAACAGCGCGCCACCCGCGAGATGCTCGACGCCAAGCAGGTCAAGCGGCAGGACGACGAGCGCAAGCGCCTGCAGGCGTTCGTCGACCGCTTCAAGGCCAAGGCCTCGAAGGCACGCCAGGCACAGTCGCGCGTCAAGATGCTGGAGCGAATGAAGCCGATCAACGCACTGGTGCGGCAGGATGTGCGGGAAATCACCTTCCCCGCGCCCGAGAAACTGCTGTCGCCGCCGATCATCGCTGTCGACAACGCCTCGGTCGGTTACGAGCCCGGCAAGCCCGTGCTCAACCGCGTGACCTTGCGCATCGACAGCGACGATCGCATCGCGTTGCTCGGCTCCAACGGCAACGGCAAATCGACCCTGGTCAAATTGCTGGCCAACAAGCTCAAGCCGTTCTCGGGCGGCATCGTGCGGGCCGACAAGCTGTCGATCGCCTATTTCGCCCAGCACCAGCTCGACGAACTGAACGAGGACGGCACGCCCTACGAGCACGTCCGCCGGCTGCTGCCCGATGCGCCTGAATCCAAGGTGCGCGCCCGCGTCGGCGCCATCGGCTTCTCCGGCAAGGCCGGCGACACCAAGGTCAGCAGCCTCTCCGGCGGCGAGAAAGCCCGCCTGCTGCTCGGGCTGGCCACCTTCTTCGGCCCGAACATGATCATCCTGGACGAGCCGACCAACCATCTGGATATCGACAGCCGCGCGGCGCTGGCCGAGGCGATCAACGATTTCCCCGGCGCCGTCATCATGGTCTCGCACGACCGTTATCTGATCGAAGCCTGCGCCGACCAGTTGTGGGTGGTCGCCGACCAGGCGGTCACGGCCTATGACGGCGACCTCGACGACTATCGCCGCGCCGTGCTCTCCGCACGCGGCATGCGAACCTCCGGCCGCGATCGCTGGGGCAAGGAGCAGCTTAAGGGCAGCACCGAAGAGGCGGCGCGCAAGAAGTCCGAAAAACGCTCACCGCTGAAGCAGAAGATCACCGAGGCCGAAGCCGAGATGGCCCGCATCAGCGACATCATCGCCAAGATCGATACGGCGCTGGCGCTACCCGACATCTTCAGCAAGGAGCCGGCGAAAGCCGCCCAGCTCAGCAAGGCCCGCGCCGGCGCGGAAGCGGCGCTGCAGCGCGCTGAAGAGGCGTGGCTGGAGGTCAGTTCAGATTACGAGAACGCGGCGAATTGAACGGCAATTTATTTCGGTGACAGTGCACAAAACTATCCATCATCCCCCTCCACGTCCGTCCGCGGCTTCGGTCCACGCTTGCGCGGCTTGAGCTGGCGCTTGGTGGCGCGTTCGATGCGGCTCAGGAAGCGGTCGTCGCCCAGTGGACGGCCGATGCTCTCGGCGGCGCGCAGCCGGTCGAACGCCTCGACGTCTGTTTCCGCCGCGAGCAGATCCGCAAAGCAGGGAAAGCGGTCGCGGACGGGCTTGCGTTCCGTGATCCCGTCATCCTTACCCGACAGGTGCGCCCGCGTGCTCGCCCAGCGCCAGTCCTGCGCGCGGGCAACCAGCCGCGCCCGCACCGGATTGAGCGACACATAGCGCAATGCGGCTGCAAGATGCGCCTCGTCCATGGCGACGGCGCCGAAGCGCCCCTGCCAGAAATGCCCGGTGCGCTTGCGCCGCGCATGGATGATGCCGGCATAGCGGCGGTGTAGCGCCGCCAGCGCCCGGCGCAGCCCGTCGGTATCGGACGGGACCAGGATCAGGTGCACATGGTTCGGCATCAGGCACCAGGCCCACACCTCGACCCCGGCCTGGCCGCAATGCTCCGCCAACAGATCGCGATAGAGCGCATAGTCGGCGTCTTCGAAAAAGGTCCGCGCGCGGCCGTTGCCCCGCTGGGTGACGTGGTGCGGAATACCGGGAACGACGACGCGGGCGAGACGGGCCATGCCCGACAATGACGCGAGGTGGCCGCGATGTCAATTTAATGCACTGTCACCGTAATTCCTGCGCGCGAGCAACCAGCCGCGCCCGCACCGGATTGAGCGACACATAGCGCAACGCGGCGGCAAGATGCGCCTCGTCCATGGCGACGGCGCCGAAGCGCCCCTGCCAGAAATGCCCGGTGCGCTTGCGCCGCGCATGGATGATGCCGGCATAGCGGCGGTGTAGCGCCGCCAGCGCCCGGCGCAGCCCGTCGGGATCCGACGGCACCAGGATGAGGTGCACGTGATTGGGCATCAGGCACCAGGCCCACACCTCGACCCCGGCCTGGCCGCAATGCTCCGCCAGGAGATCGCGATAGAGCGCATAGTCGGCGTCTTCAAAGAAGGTCCGCGCGCGGCCGTTGCCCCGCTGGGTGACGTGGTGCGGAATACCGGGAACGACGACGCGGGCGAGACGGGCCATGCCCGACAATGACGCGAGGTGGCCGCGATGTCAATTTAGTGCACTGAAGATCATCTAGCCGGCCTTCGCAACACAGAAGGCGGTGGGGCTAATGTGAATTCGGCATCACCGAATCACTTTAGGCCACAAGGAGGCGAAGATGATGTACAGCGGGATTGATCTGCATTCCAACAACAGCGTTATCGCGATCATCGACGATGCCGATCGCGTTGTGGCGCAGAAGCGCCTGCCGAACGACATCACGAAGATCGTCGGATTTCTAACTCGATGGCAAGATGACTTGGCCGGCGTCGTGGTCGAGTCGACTTACAACTGGTATTGGCTGGTCGACGGGTTGCAGGACGCGGGACTCCACGTGCACCTCGCCAACACCGCCGCGATCAAGCAATACGACGGACTCAAGCACAGTGGCGACGAGACGGATGCGCAGCACCTGGCCCACCTGCTGCGGCTGGGTATCCTGCCGACGGGCACGATCCTGCCACGAGAGCACCGCGTCGTCCGCGATCTGGCGCGCAAGCGCATGCAGATGGTGCACTGCTGCACCACGCATGTCCTCGCGGTCGAGAACATCATGGCCAGGCAATTGGGTGGGCGGATGACCAGCAATCAGATCAAGCGCCTGACCGCCGACGCAATCGACAATATGCCGCTGGCGGCCGATGTCGGCCTGGCGATCAAGACCAACGTCGCGGTCATCGCGACCCTGCAGTCACAGATCTCGGTCCTCGAAAAGCGCCTGCAAGAATGCGTCAAACCCCGACCTCACTACGGCTTCCTGACTAGCGTACCCGGCATCGGCCCGACGCTCGCCACCGTCATTCTTCTGGAAACCGGTCCGATCGATCGGTTTGCCGGCGTCGGCAACTTTGCGTCCTACGCGCGCTGCGTCAACAGCGTGCACACCAGCAATCGCAAGAAGAAAGGCGAAGGCAACGTCAAGAACGGCAATAAGTATCTCGCCTGGGCGTTCGTCGAGGCGGCGAATTTTGCCGTGCGGTTTTGCCCAGAGGCCAAGCGTTTCCACGAGCGCAAGAAGGCCCGGACCAACAACATTGTCGCCACCAAGGCGTTGGCGCACAAGCTGGCGCGCGCCTGCTACCACATCCTGAAGGAGAGCAAACCGTTCGACGTAACGCGCTGCTTTGCCTGAAGGACGACGACGATCCGGCGAGCCACGTACGGTGACTGGGGTCGCAACCAGCTGCACTGAATTGGACGCCGGATCGCCGTCACCAGTTGCAGTGACGACGATCGCCCGCACCGCAAGCCATTCGGAGATTGGCGCCGGCACGCCGGTAGCCACGGTTCTGTGAAATTCTTTTGGATGCGGCTCGGTACCAACGTTCTTCTGGGGCGGCTATGCCGCCAGGGCGCAGGCCTCAATCGGGCCGATGCTTGATCCTCATGGGTGTCTGGCGCGATCCGTGATGCGGCGCAGCCACAAACCGAAGAAACGGGCGCGGCTCGAACACTATCGCTGGAACGACGAACGAAACATTGAGCAGCTCGCGCTGCTGAAAAGTAGTTTTGCACCCTTGACGAGGGGCCGGCTAATGGGTGTCACCGTAACATACCGAGCAATTGCAATGACTACGATCGAATTCCCAATATACTGCTCGATGACAAAATCGCAGCAGCGCTGCACTGTATCGTTATCGCCGCGGAAGCAACCGTGTTCGATCGCCCGCGAGGCGAACGCGTGCGCATCGTGAAGGACAACGAACAAGCGAGGCCATGTCGCAACGATGGCTTAAGCCCCGCGACGCTAGGCGTGCTTCTTGGATCGCTTCGCGGGCTTGGCCACGGGCTCCGGCGCCGCCACGCCCTGGACATCCGTCAGCCGTCCCGCGGTGAAGCGATAGATGCCCGGACGCGGGCCGCGGGTGTAGGTCAGCACCGTCACCCGGGCGCCCCGCTCGTTGGCGGAGATGTTGACGTTGTCGGGCGTGCCGGCGGCACGCGCGACGTCGCACTCGGTGTGACCGAGCGCCACCGATCCGCCGGGCGCCGACTGGCCCTCGGCAAGCGCGTTCGCATCCGACGGCGCCATGCCGGCGCAGGCGCCCTCGGCGGTGATCAGGTCGGCCGGCGTGATGGCTGCAGTCGGAGAGAGCGGCGGCGTTTCAATCGACACCGAACGGTTGAACATCTTGGCCGGCCGCGAAAACCATTCCTGATCCTTCAGCGAATAGTCCGACAGGCTGGCGCCGCACCCTGCGAGCGCGGGAGCCGCGACGAGCAGCAACGCCACTCCATTTCGCAACACGATGTTTCGTTTCACGATCAGTCTGTTCCCACTCAGGTACGTTCAAACCAGGTACGCTCAACCCTGTACGTTTCGTCTGCAAAACAGGTGCCCGTCTCGCTGCGGACGCCGCGTCCTCATTGAAGCAGAGCATTTCCCGGTGCAACCCCCACCTTGGATGATGCTCGATGTCCCGTTCCCACCATCCATTTGAGGCACCACCATGGCCTTGCGCAAGCTATAGCCCGGAAATTCTTCAACAAGATTAATGTTGACGGGAACCAAAACCCGGCCGCAGCAGTGTCAAAATGCCTGCGCCCGGCGGCTATGAGGCTCCGCGGCCCCGCAACGCGGCAAACGATTCCCCGCAGAACAGGCTCTCGCAGCGGCCATCTTGTGCATGTTTTGTGACCGGACGTTTCCACGATCAGGTCGATGGAATGGCTCTCATCAGGACGAGCGCTTCTGCCACCGGCCGCGCTCGTCCGCCTGCCAGTAAGTCGCCTCGAATCCCCTCGCCTTGCTGTCGGTCCAGGCCGCGCGCGCGGCGGACAGCGCGTCGTCGTCATTGCCGTCGAAAATCAGCACCAGCCGCTCATAGCTCGCCGCGTCCTCCGGCAGCACGGCGTTGTCGACCAGGAAGCGGACGTTAGCCGCGTTCAGGTTGCCTCCCTCCACGGCAAGCACGATGGGCTGATCGCGTGCATCGCCGTCACGCCACGTGCCATGCGGGAGAAACGAATCGTCCCGGTAGGTCCACAGATGCGCATCGAGCGCGTCGGCGCGTTCCTCCGACGCGGTCTGCACAACCACGCGCCACCCCCGCTCGAGCGATTTCTCGAGCAGGGACGGCAGCACGCTTTCCAGCGTCATGTCCTGCAGATGGTAGAACAGCACGTCCGTCATCAGACTCTTGCTTCTTCAGATTCTTGCTTCTTCGCTCGATAACGCCGGGATCAGCGCTTGTCCTCATAATGATCGGCCACCAGTTGATCCAGCAGCCGCACGCCGAAGCCCGACCCCCAGCTGGTGTTGATGTCGGTCGACGGCGCACCCATGCCGGTTCCGGCGATGTCGAGATGCGCCCAGGGAATATCGTCGACAAACCGCTGCAGGAACTGCGCCGCCGTGATCGAGCCACCATTGCGGCCGCCGGTGTTCTTCATGTCGGCGAACTTCGAATCGATCTGCTTGTCGTACTCCGGGCCCAGCGGCATCCGCCAGACATGCTCGCCGGTGGCGCGCCCGGCCTTGGTCAGCCGCTCCGACAATTCGTCATTGTTGGAGAACAGCCCGGCGTGATCGGTGCCGAGCGCCACCATGATCGCTCCGGTCAGGGTCGCCAGGTCGACCATGAATTTCGGCTTGAACTTCTGGCCGACATACCAAAGCACGTCCGCCAGCACCAAACGTCCCTCGGCATCGGTGTTGATGATCTCGATGGTCTGCCCGGACATCGAGGTGACGATGTCGCCGGGACGCTGGGCGTTGCCGTCAGGCATGTTCTCGACCAGGCCGATCGCGCCGACCACATTGACCCTGGCCTTGCGCCCCGCCAGCGCATGCATCAGGCCAACGACGCAGGCGGCGCCCGCCATGTCGCCCTTCATGTCCTCCATGCCGCCGGCGGACTTGATCGAAATGCCGCCGGTATCGAAGCAGACGCCCTTGCCGATGAACGCCACCGGCTTGTCGCTCTTCTTGCCGCCGTTCCAGCGCATCACCACCATGCGGCCGTCCTGTGCGGAGCCCTGCGACACGCCGAGCAGCGCGCCCATCCCGAGCTTGGTCATCGCCTTGACGTCGAGGATGTCCACCTGCACGCCAAGTTTGCGCAGTTGCGCCGCGCGGCGGGCGAATTCGGCGGGAAACAGCACGTTCGGCGGCTCGTTGACGAGCTCGCGCGCCACCAGCACGCCGTCGACGATCTGATCGTTGCGGGCAAAATCCTTGCGCGCGGCGGCGACGTCGGCCACCGCCAGCGAGATCTGCGCGGTCAGCTTCTTGTCGTCGTCTTTCTTCTTGGTCTTGTAGCGGTCGAACCGATAGGCGCGCAGCCGGATGCCGGAGGCGATCGACGAGATCTGGCCCGGCTGCAGCGGGCCATCCGGCAGCTCGGCAATGATCGTGACCGCTTCGACGTTCGATTTCAGCCGCCCGATCGTGGCGCCGCCGATCTTGATATAGTCTTCGTCCTTCAGGTCGCCCTTCTTGCCAGTGCCCGCCACGATCAGGCGGTCGAGCTTGAGGCCTTCCGGGGCCAGGATGTCGAGCGCCGAACCACTTTTGCCCTTGAATTTGCTGGCGGTCGCGGCGCGCTTCACGGTCTCGACGGCGGCGCCCAGCGCCTTGCGGGTCGCCGGCCCGAATTTCAACGTCTCGTCGGAGAACACGACCAGAACACCCTTGGGGGCGGCGGAAAACGGGACGAAGCCGACCTTGACGGCGTCGGACATAGGCAGATCCTCCAAAAACGCAAAAAAAAGCGAACGGCTTGAAGCGGGGCCACGTGGCGGGATACCCACTATGAACCGGTCACGGTTACCATGCCAAGCATCGCCCCCGCACATCCGCCCTGCACCTCAAAATCCAAGTCAAGTTCAGAGACACGTTCAGAGAAGTTCAGGGGCGAATCCCGGGCAAATCCGGGGCAAATCGCAAGCCCTCCTGAGTCGCGTCCCGGCCACGGGCAGTGCGTGGCCGAAGCGCCACGGCCATGAATAATTAACCAATTCCTCAAGCCAACCATGGCTCAGCCATTTTGTTGACCAATCAAATAGATACTATTGGGATATCAGGCTGGTTGGAGTCGACTCGCGTCAAGCATTCCAGGTCCGTGGGGGGCCTTGGAAGATGAGCCGGATCCAGCGCTTGGCGAGGACTTGGAAGCGGGTACTTGGAAGCGAGTACTTGGCGAGTACTTGGCGAGTACTTGGAATGTGTGTTTGGGGCAGTGCCCGATCCAGTCCGGATCAGGCAGTTTGGGGAACGGGGTTCGCGTAAAGACGATGGGGTCCATCGACGCCGATAATTGCCGGACGACGCTCGCGTCGGTGCCGCGCTGCCGGACCAGCCGGGCCAGGAGACATCCGGCCCGCGCGGTGTCCGTGACGCGCCACCGCGGCCGTGCGACGACCGCTGTTGGCGTGGCGGGGTAACGCCGATGGTCGTGAACACCCTCGCCCGTTATTTTGCCGGCCGTTTCCTGCTGGCCACGACCGCGGTGTTCACCGGCATTTTCCTGCTTGTCGTGTTCGTCAATTACATCGAGCTGATGCGGCGCACCGCCAACATCGCCACCGCGTCGGCGCTGGTCGTGGCGCAGACCGCGCTGTATCAGGTGCCGCAATTGCTCGAGCAGTTGATGCCGTTCTGCATTCTGGTCGGCGCGATGTCCTGTTATCTCTCGCTGTCCCGCAAGCTCGAACTGGTGGTGGCCCGCGCCGCCGGCATCTCGGCCTGGCAGTTCCTGACCCCGGCGCTGGTCACCGCGCTGATTCTCGGCGCCGCCGCGACCATGGTCTACAATCCGGTGTCCGCCGACATGCAGGAGCGCGCCAAGCAGCTGGAAGCCGAGCTGTTCGCCGAACGGCAGAGCCTGCAGGACGCCTCCGGCTTCTGGATCAATCAGCTCACCAGCGAAGGCCAGACCATTATCAATGCCGCCAGCAGCCAGGAACAGGGCGCCCGCCTGACCGGCCTGACGGTTTTCCGCTTTGCTCCCGGCACCGAGTCCAAGACCGGTGAGTTCAAGGAGCGAATCGAAGCCCGTGAAGCCACCCTGGAGCCCGGACGATGGCGCTTCCGGCAGGCCCGCCGATACAGCCTCGACAGCCCTCCGACCGAGCAGGACACCCTGCTGCTGACCACGAATCTGACCCCCGCTCAGGTCAGGAATAGCTTCTCCACTCCAGAAACTGTGTCATTTTGGCAACTACCTCAGTATATCAAGTCCTCAGAGAATTCCGGATTGGCCACCGCCGGCTATCGGCTGCAGTATCAAAAGCTGCTGTCACGGCCGTTTCTGCTGGCTGGAATGGTGATGCTGGCCGGTGCGGTCAGCCTTCGCTTCTTCCGGTTCGGCGGCGTGCAAAAGATGGTTTTGAGTGGCGTGGGTGCAGGCTTTCTGCTCTACGTCTTGCAGAAAGTAACGACGGATTTGAGCAAGGCCGAGTTGATGCATCCCATTGCTGCGGCGTGGTTGCCCGTGTGCGTGGGCGGCCTCACCGGCTTTTTGGCCTTGTTGTACCAGGAGGACGGGTAGTGGCCGTTGTCGCCGCCCGACAGAGACTGACGTCCGATCACCGGCGGCGCACGGCTGCGCGCGGCTATCGGTCTGTCATGTCCGCGATGATGACTGTCGCCGCTGTCCTGACCACCTCCTTGATCTTGGGGGGTCTGGTGCAGATTGCGGCGGTTAAGCCCGCGGCCGCCCAGAGTTTCACCTTCAATCCGCAGCCGCCCCGCCCCAAACCGCCGCCGCGGCCGAATGACGGCCAGATGCTCGTGCAGGCGACCGAGGTCGACTACGACTACAACAACCAGCGGGTTTCGGCGGTCGGCAACGTCCAGATTTATCACAACTCGTCGACCGTCGAGGCCGACAAGGTGATTTACGACCAGAAGTCCAAGCGCCTGCGCGCCGAGGGCAATGTGCGCATGACCGATGCGGACGGCCGCATCACCTATGCCAACATCATGGACCTCAGCGACGACTACCGTGACGGCTTCGTCGATTCGCTGCGGCTTGATTCGGCCGATGCGACGCGCATGGCAGCGACCCGCGCCGATCGCACCGACGGCCGCTACACCGTATTCCAGAACGGCGTGTACACCGCCTGCGCCGAGTGCCGGGACAACCCGAAGAAGCCGCCGCTGTGGCAGGTCAAGGGCGCGCGCATCATCCACGATCAGCAGGACAAGATGCTGTATTTCGAGGATGCGCGGCTGGAGTTCTTCGGCGTGCCGCTGGCCTACCTGCCCTACTTCTCGACCCCCGACCCGACCGTGAAGCGCAAGTCCGGCTTCCTGACGCCGTGGGCGATGCAGAGCAACGCGACCGGCCTCGGCCTCGAGATCCCGTATTACTGGGCGCTCGCACCCGACTACGACCTGACGCTGACGCCGCGCGTCACCACCCGCCAAGGCGTGCTGATGCAGGGTGAGTTCCGCCAGCGCCTGATCAACGGCTCCTACGAGATCCGCGCCTATGGCATCAGCCAGCTGAAGCCGGAGGCGTTTGCCGGCCAGCCCGGCGATCGTGATCTGCGTGGTGCAATCGAAACCCGCGGCCAGTTCGCCCTGAACGACAAATGGGTCTGGGGCTGGGATGGCACCCTGATCAGCGACAAGACCTTCTTCTCGGATTACAGCCTGTCGGTGTACCGCAACCCGCTGTCGGCATTCCTGACCACGCCGACGGAAGCGACCTCGCAGCTGTATCTGACCGGTATCGGCAATCGCAGCTATTTCGACGCCCGGACGCTCTACTACTATGGCTTCTCCGGCTATGACGTGCAGAGCCAGATCCCCATCATCCGGCCCGTCGTCGATTACTCCAACGTCCTGAACCGCAACATCCTCGGCGGCGAATTCAGCTACAAGGCCAATTTCCTGAGCCTGAGCCGAGGGACGGCCGACTTCGAAGCCATCAACACCAACGCCGCAGTCAACGGCTTATGTTTGCCCACCTCGGCCGATCCGGCGGCGAACAGAACTTCAGCGAACTGCGTGTTGCGCGGCGTTGCCGGCGATTACACTCGCCTGTCGGGGCAGGTTGACTGGCGCCGGTCGTTCACCGACCCGCTCGGACAGATCTGGACCCCGTTTGCCTCGCTGCGCGCCGATCTGATCGACGCCTCGATCAGCAATCAGCCGGGTGTCTCCAACTACGTCGCGCCGGGCGATACCCAGGTCGCGCGGGTGATGCCGGCCGTTGGCCTGGAGTACCGTTATCCGTTCATCAACGTGCAGCCGTGGGGCACGACCACGATCGAGCCGATCGCGCAGGTCATCATCCGGCCGAACGAGACCCAGGCCGGCAAACTGCCGAACGAGGACGCCCAGAGCCTGACGTTCGATGCGAGCAACCTGTTCAGCGTCAACAAATTCTCGGGTTGGGACCGCGTTGAAGGCGGCGGCCGCGCCAATGTGGGCGTGCAAGCCACCACCCAGTTCGACAAGGGCGGTACGGTCAACGTGCTGTTCGGCCAGTCCTATCAGCTGTTCGGCGTGAACTCGTACGCTGTCGGCGGCCTGACCAATACCGGCCTCGAAAGCGGTCTCGACAAGTCCACGTCCGACTATGTCGGCCGCCTCACCTATCAACCGAACCGGACCTTCACCTTCTCGGCCAGCACCCGGCTGGATCAGGACACGCTGAATGTGTCGCGCCTGGAACTCCAGGGCGGAGCTGCATTCGACCGCTGGTCGGTCAACTTGATCTACGGCAATTACGCTGCCCAGCCCGATCTCGGGTTCCTGACCCGCCGCGAAGGCATCCTGACCACCGGCTCGATCAAGCTCGCCGCGAACTGGGTGGCGTCCGGCGGCGTGCGTTATGACCTTCAGAAAAACAAGGTCAATCAGTATATTATCGGTGCCGGTTACGTCGACGACTGCTTCGTTTTGGCGGTGAACTACATCACCGACTACTCGTATACCTCGCTGACGACGACGACGCCGACGCTCGATCACCGCGTCATGCTGCAAATCGGTCTGCGGACCATCGGCACGACCTCGTTCAACCAGAACGTCGGTTCCGCGCAGTAATCCGCGGCGACGCCATGGCCGGAACACAAAGTTTTCCGATTGCGTGAGATCTGATGAAATTCAGACGCTAATCAAGTTCAGGCTTGGAACATTCAGACTTGGAACATACGGGTTTCCATCATGATTGAGATCTCCTTGTCTCGCCCGGTGCGCTGTGCGGCAGCAGGCCTCGCCTTGCTGGTCGTCGGTGGCTGGAACTCGCCCTCGCAGGCCCAGTCCGTCGTCCTCATGGTCAACGGCGAGCCGATCACCGGTTTCGACATCGAGCAGCGCGGCAAGCTCGATGCGCTGTCGACCCACAAGACCCCGCCTCGCGAACAGATCATCAACGAGCTGATCGACGACAAGGTGAAGCTCAAGGAAGCCAAGAAATACGGCATCGACCCCACCGCGTCCGAGGTCGACGCGATGTACGCATCGATGGGCGCGCGCATGCGCCTCAACGCGGACCAGCTCACCGCCGTGCTCGGCCGGCAAGGCGTGCGCCCCGAAACTATGAAATCCAAGATGAAGGCCGATTCGGTCTGGGCCAGCCTGATCCGCGGGCGCTACAAGGACTCCCTCGTCGTCAATGAAAAGGACGTGAATTCGGCGATCCTGGTCAAAGGCGACGAGAATCCCGAGAACAAGGACAAGGCGACCAGCTTCGAATACAACATGCGACCGATCGTTCTGGTCGTGCCGCGCGGCGCAGCCCCCGGCGTGCTGGACGCCCGTCGCAAGGAAGCCGAAGCGCTGCGCAGTCGCATCCAGAGCTGCGACCAAGCCACTGACATCTTCCGCACCATGCGCGACGCTGCGATCCGCGACAACGTCGTCAAGACCTCTGCCGACCTCCCCGCGCCGCTGCGAGAGATGCTCGACAAAATCGAGATCGGCCGCCTCACCCCGCCGGAAGTCACCAAGCAAGGCGTCGAGATGGTCGCGCTGTGTTCGCGCAAACCGACCACCGCGGATACGCCGGAAAAGCGTGAACTGCGCGACAAGATGTTCGTGCAGAAGTTCGAGGCCAAGTCGAAGTCCTACCTGCAGGATCTCCGCAAAGCTGCGATGATCGAGAAACGCTAGTGCCGTGACCAAGCCGCTGGCGCTGACGATCGGTGAACCGGCGGGTATCGGACCAGATATCGCAATTGCCGCGTGGCTGCGACGACGCGCGGACGGACTGCCGCCGTTCTACCTGATCGGCGATGTGGACTTCATGCGCGACCGGGCAAAAGCGCTCGGAGCGACTGTCGCTTTCGCGCAAGTGACGGCGGAGCAAGCTGTCGCAACGTTTGCCGACGTCCTTCCCGTGCTTCCGACCGGCCACCCTGTCACGGCCCGCCCAGGCCATCCGGACGCCACCAGTGCGCCGGCGGCGATCGCGGCGATCCGCCAGGCGGTCGCCGACGTGAACGCCGGACGGGCCGCCGCTGTGGTCACCAATCCGATCGCCAAGAGCGTACTGTACCGCGCCGGCTTCACCCATCCCGGCCATACTGAATTCCTGGCCGAGCTCGCCGCCCGGGATGGCGTCACGCCGATGCCGGTGATGATGCTGTGGTCACCGGACCTCGCCGTCGTCCCCGTGACCATCCACCTCGCTTTGCGCGACGCCATCACGACGCTCACCAGCGACCTGATCGTCGCCACCTGCCGGATCGTGGCTGCGGATCTGAAGCGGCATTTTGGATTGAGCGACCCGCGCCTCGCCATCGCCGGGCTTAACCCGCACGCCGGCGAAGACGGCTCGCTGGGGAGCGAGGACCAGACCATCGTCGCGCCCGCGATCGAGGTGCTGCGTCGCGAAGGCATTAGCGTCCGCGGCCCCCTGCCGGCCGACACGATGTTTCATGCCGCGGCACGCCGCACCTATGATTGCGCCATCGGCATGTACCACGATCAGGCCCTGATCCCGATCAAGACGCTGGCGTTCGATGACGGCGTCAATGTCACCCTCGGCCTGCCCTTCATCCGGACCTCGCCCGATCACGGCACCGCGTTCGATATTGCCGGCACCGGCCGCGCCAACCCGTCGAGCCTGATCGCGGCCCTGCGGCTGGCTGCGCGGATGGCGGGACAAGCCGCGGCATGAGCGGTATCGACGACCTTCCACCATTGCGTGACGTCATCCGGCGACATGAGTTGTCGGCGCGAAAATCGCTGGGACAGAACTTTCTGCTCGACCTCAATCTGACGGCGCGCATCGCGCGCGCGGCCGAGCCGCTGGATCAGTCCACGATCATCGAAATCGGCCCCGGCCCCGGCGGCCTGACACGCGCGCTGCTGGCGCTGGGCGCCCGGCGGGTGATCGCCATCGAGCGCGACGAGCGGGTACTGCCGGCGCTCGAGGAAATCGCGCAGCACTATCCGGGACGGCTCACCGTGGTCGCGGCCGACGCCATGACCTTCGATCCGCGGCCGCTGCTGAACGGCGAGCGCGCCAAGATCGTCGCCAATCTCCCCTACAATATCGCGACGCCCTTGCTGACCTCGTGGCTCACGGTCGAGCCCTGGCCGCCATGGTTCGACATGCTGGTGCTGATGTTCCAGCGCGAGGTCGCCGACCGCATTACCGCGCGCGTTGACGAAGAAGCTTATGGCCGGCTGGCGGTGCTCGCCAACTGGCGGGCCGAAACCAAACGGCTGTTCGACATCGCCCCATCGGCCTTTGTCCCGCCGCCCAAGGTGACCTCGTCGGTGGTGCGGCTGGTGCCGCGGCCGTCTCCCGAGCCATGCGACCGCCGGGCCCTCGAGCGCGTGACGGCGGCAGCGTTCGGACAGCGCCGCAAAATGCTGCGGCAGAGCCTGAAATCGCTGGGCGTGGACCCCGCGCGCCTCGCGGCCGCGGCAGACGTCGATCCGACCCGCCGTGCCGAGACCATCCCGGTCAACGGCTTCGTTGCCATGGCGCGCGAATTCATCAATATAAAAACCACAGTCTGAAAAATCGTCAGGGAAAACGTCATGCCGCTCATGCGCCGCCAGTCACTGGTCAAATTCGATGCTCCGCTCTGCGAAACCATCATCGATACACCAAAGCCTCAGGGCCGCGAGATCCTGCTGCGCATCGAACGCTGTGGCCTGTGTCACTCCGATCTTCACATTCAGGACGGCTATGCCGACATCGGCGGCGGCAAGCGCCTCGATACCACGCGTGGCATGGTGCTTCCCTTCACGCTTGGACACGAGATCGCAGGCGTGATCGAGGAAGTCGGACCGGAGGGATCCAGCGAGCTGATCGGTAAAAGCAAAGCGGTGTTTCCCTGGATCGGCTGCGGGCAATGTCCGGACTGCCTGAATGGCGACGAAAATCTCTGTGCCAAGAATCGCTTCCTCGGCGTCTCGATCGACGGCGGCTTCGCCAGCCACGTAATCGTTCCGGACGAGAAATATCTGCTCGATTACGATCCGCTGCCGATCAATCTCGCCGCCACGCTGATGTGCTCGGGCGCCACCGCCTATGGCGCGCTCAAGCGTCTGGTCGATCGCCCGCGGCAGCGCAATCTGCTGCTGATCGGGTTGGGCGGCGTCGGCATGATGGGCCTTTCATTCGCACAGGCGATGTTCAAGCAGAAGATCTCGGTCGCAGATCTCAGCCCGGCGGCGCGCGACACCGCGCTGAAGAATGGTGCCTCGTTCGCCTACGACCCAAGCGAGCCCGACGTGGTCAAGCGCATTCTGAAAGAGACCAATGGCGGATTTGACGAAATCGTCGACTTCGCAGGCAACGAGAAATCGATGGCCTTCGCGGTTTCCGTGCTCGCCCGCGGCGGCAAGATTGCAGTGTCCGGGCTGATGGGCGGCACCTTCAGCATTCCGCAGGTGCAGTGGATCTACAAGCGCATGACCATCGAAGGCTTCATGACCGGCACCCTGGCCGAAGGCAAGGAACTGATGGCGCTGGCCCGCGCGGGCAAGATTTCCGCGCCGCCGATCAAGGAAGAACCGATGGCCGATGTGCAGAAGTGGATCGAGGAATTGCGCGCCGGAAAAGTCGTCGGTCGCATCATGATGGTGAACTGACGCCATCCCACCGGACAAGCGATGCGCGGCCGCCCTCGTGGCCGCGCTTCTGACTCACTGACCAAGCTGCCTCACTGACCAAGCTGCTTTTGCAGATCGCGCACGAATGCGGTCAGGCCGGTGCGCCGCTCGCGCTTCAGCCGCTCAGCCTGGAGGATCGATTGCACTTCGGCAAACGCGTCCTCCACATCGTAGTTGATGACGATGTAGTCGTATTCGGCCCAGTGGCTGAGTTCATGGGTGGCGCGGCTCATGCGTCCGCGGATCACCTCGTCGGAGTCCTGCGCACGGGTATGCAAGCGCTTTTCCAGGTCGGCGGCTGACGGCGGCAGGATGAACACGCTGACGACATCGGCACGGGCTTTCTCGCGCAGTTGCTGGGTGCCCTGCCAGTCGATGTCGAACAGCACGTCGCTTCCCGACGACAGCGCTGCCTCTACCGGTGCGCGCGGCGTGCCGTAGCGATTGTCGAACACAGTCGCCCATTCCAGCAATTCGTCGTTCTTGACCATCGCCTCGAAGCGGGCCTTGTCGACGAAGTGATAGTCACGGCCATCCTGCTCGGCGGGACGCTTGGCGCGCGTGGTCGCAGACACCGACATGCTCAATCCGGGCATGCGGTCCAGCAGCAACCGCGACAGTGTCGTCTTCCCCGCTCCCGACGGCGACGACAGCACGAACATCAGTCCGCGCCGCTCCACACCTGCGATGCCGTGGCCGCTTGTCATGTCCTACTCCAGATTCTGCACCTGTTCGCGGAATTGCTCGACCACGTTCTTCATCTCAAGTCCGGTGTTGGTCAATTCCAGATCATTGGCTTTCGAGCAGGTGGTGTTCACCTCGCGGTTGAATTCCTGCGCGAGGAAATCGAGCCGCCGCCCGATCGCGCCGCCCTTGCCGATCATTTCGCGCGCCTGCGTGACATGGGAAGCAATGCGATCAAGTTCCTCACGAATGTCGGCTTTCGCCGCGATCATGATCGCTTCCTGGCTCAACCGATCCGGATCGAAACGATCCGACGTCTCCAGCAGCGCCGTGATCTGCTCGGCCAGTCGCGCCCGCACCGCTTCGGGCTTGCGGCCTGGTGCGGCATCCGCCTTGGCCGCAAGCTGCTCGATCTCGCCGAGCCGCAGGCCCAGGATCTGACCGAGGGCCACACCTTCGCGCCGGCGCATCTCGACAAGATTCTTCAGTCCGTCCTCGAAGGCGGCGACCACCGCGGTGCGGGCCGCCTGATCCTCGGTTTCGTCGTTCTCGGGTTCGACCACCTCGATCACGCCCTTGATGCCGAGCAAGCCGTCGACCGTAGGTGCCGCAGCTCCGGTCTTCGCCGACAGTTCGCCGGCGACTTTCAGGATCGAGGCCAGCACGTCTTCATTGACACGCACGGCGGATGTCGCAATCGCCCGCTTGACGGTGAGATTGGCGTAGACCGTCCCGCGCGACAATGCATCGGCGGCGCGCTTGCGGATCAACGGCTCGATGTCGTCCCAGCCCGGCGGCAATCGCATGCGGAAGTCGAACCCCTTGGCATTGACCGACTTCAGCTCCCATTCAAACGCATAAGGCCCGCTGCTGCCGTGGCTCCGCGCGAAACCGGTCATGCTGGATAACGCCATTATAAAATCGCTCCAACTCGAGCAGTTCCCGGCAAAGGCCGTTCGGCCCGCCGCGGAAAATAGCTCAACAATAAAGGCATGCTTCTGGTCCGAAAGCCGGTCCAGCGACCGCGCCAGCCCATCAGATTCGAGACATCAGGACTTTATCCGCGCGCGTCCGGGCTCACAAGCTGGCGCAGCATTTCGCCTATTGCTCGACCGGCTCCGGTGCCGCCGGAGCCGCGCCGCCCTTGGCATTGGCAGCCGCCCGCTTCGGATTGGCTGCGCGCTGTTTCTGCTTGGTGGCGCCAGGCTTGGTCGGATCGGCGGCAGCGGGTGCCGTGTCCGCGGGCGTCGATGCAGCTGGCTGCGGATCGTCGGCCGGCTCGACCGTATCATTCTGCTGCTGCTTCTCGATCGCCCGCAGCTTGACCACGTTCTTCTGGTGTTGGTCGTAGCTCTCCGAGAAGCTGTGACCGCCGGTGCCATCGGCGACGAAGAACAGATCGCGCGTGCGCGCGGGATTGGCGGTGGCCTCGAGCGACGCACGGCCCGGATTGGCGATGGGACCCGGCGGCAATCCATCGATGACATAGGTATTGTATGGCGACGGCTGCTGGATTTCGCTGCGCTTGATCGGACGGCCGAGCGTGCCCTTGCCGCCGACCAATCCATAGATGATGGTCGGATCGGACTGCAGCTTGATTTTCTGCCTGATACGGTTGGCGAACACTGCGGCGACCCGGCTGCGCTCATCGGCGCGGCCGGTCTCTTTCTCGACGATCGAGGCCAGCGTAATCAACTGCTCCGGGCTCTTGATCGGGATATCCGCATTGCGGCGTTCCCAGACTTCGGCCAGCACGCGACGCTGCGCCTGTTGCATGCGCTGGATCACCTGGTCGCGGGTGGTGCCCCGCGGGAATTTGTAGGTCTCGGGCAACAACGTGCCTTCGCGGGGCATCTCCTTGATCTGCCCGGCAAGCACATCGTTCTCCAAAAGCCGTGCCACGATTTGTTCGGAGGTCAGTCCCTCCGGAATCGTGAATGCATGCTGCACGACCTTGCCATCAACAATGGTGTTGATGACATCGCGCAGGCTCGCATTCTTCTGGAACGCGTATTCGCCCGACTTCAGCTCCTGGCGCGCCTTCATGGCGAAGACGCCGCCGAAGAACATCCACCGGTTATTGTCGATGACCCCCTCGCGCTGCAGGATATCCGCAATATCGCCCATTCCCGCGCGCGACGGAATATTGACGATCTTCTCTTCCTTGAGCGGTCCCGGGGCTTCGATCTTCTGCTTGCCGTACACATAGGCCCCGCCCGCGCCGAGCATCGCGACAAGGATGATGGTGATGATTGCGTTTCCAGCAATGACCAACGGATTACGCGCACGCGCGGAGCGCTTCGGCGGCGGCGGGACCTGTTCGGGTTCCAAGGCCGCGCGCGGACTTCTCGGCGAAATGGGCGGTCTTTCACTCATCGATGCAACCTGAATCCTGTCGATTCAATTTTGGTCCGGTGCGGCCCCCGCATCCGAACCCGCATTTATGCAGACTGGAAACCGATTGCGCGAAAACTCCACATCCAGCCTGTGTCTTCAAAACGCCAAAGCGAAACCGGTCCCGACTATAGCTGAACGCGATCTTTTCAAACGCCCATTCAAACCAATCGTCGCGGAATATGGCAAAACATTGGAATTACTTCGAAAATCCAGTTAATTGGCCACACGCCGCACAATCAACGATGCGTTCGTTCCTCCAAAGCCGAACGAGTTGGACAGCGCAATGTTGATCTCCCGCTCCCGCGCTTTCTGCGGCACGAGGTCGATTGTGGTTTCAACCGACGGGTTCTCCAGATTGATGGTCGGCGGCGCGATATTGTCGCGAATCGCCAGAATGCTGAAAATCGCCTCGATCGCTCCCGCCGCACCGAGCAAGTGGCCGGTCGAGGATTTGGTGGAGGACATCGAGACCTTGGAGGCGGCATTGCCGAGCAACCGCTGCGCCGCGCCGAGTTCGATCTCGTCGCCGAGCGGGGTCGATGTGCCATGGGCGTTGATGTAGTCGAGATCGGCCGCGGCAAGACCTGCCCGCTTCAGCGCCGCAGTCATGCAGCGGAAAGCGCCATCGCCGTCTTCTGCCGGTGCCGTGATATGGTAGGCATCGCCTGAAAGGCCGTAGCCGACGACTTCGGCGTAAATTTTGGCGCCGCGCTTCTTTGCGTGCTCATACTCCTCGAGCACCACGATGCCGGCCCCCTCGCCCATCACGAAGCCGTCCCGGTCGCGATCGTATGGTCGCGACGCTTTTTCGGGAGTTTCGTTAAAACCGGTCGACATCGCCCGAAGCGCGCAGAAGCCAGCCATCGCGATGCGATTAACAGGAGATTCGGCCCCCCCGGCGACCATGACCTCCGCATCACCCAGCGCAATCAGTCGCGACGCATCGCCGATCGCATGCGCGCCGGTCGAGCAGGCCGTGACCACTGCATGGTTCGGGCCCTTCAGCCCATGCGCAATCGAGACGTACCCGGATGCGAGATTAATCAGGCGCCCGGGAATGAAGAATGGCGACACTTTGCGCGGCCCACGCTCCTTCAGCGTGATTGCGGTCTCGGCGATACCATCGATTCCACCGATCCCGGAGCCGACAACAATGCCGGTGGCGCACTTGTCCTCTTCGGTGGTGGGGTGCCAATTCGCATCGTCGAGCGCCTGCTTGGCGGCGCACATCGCGTAGACGATAAAAGCGTCGACCTTGCGCTGATCCTTCGGATCGACCCACTGGTCCGCATTGAAGGTCCCGTTGCTGCCGTCACCACGTGGAATGACACAGCCGATCTTGCTCGGCAGGTCGGAAACGTCGAAACTGTCGATCTTCCGCGCACCCGACTCGCCATTGATGATGCGCTTCCAGGTCTCCTCGACGCCGCAGCCGAGTGGCGACAACATGCCGAGGCCTGTGACGACGACCCGTCTCATTTTCTAAAACTCCGGCCCGGCGCCCGTATGGCAGATGGCAAGAAGCCGGTGGACCGGTCAAGCGGTCCGTCCGGCTTCTGCAACACCATATGCGGCCGTCAGCTCTTGGCGTTCTTTTCCAGAAACTTGGTGGCGTCGCCCACAGTCAGGATCGTTTCCGCGGCATCGTCGGGAATTTCGCAGCCGAACTCTTCCTCGAACGCCATCACCAGCTCGACCGTATCGAGGCTGTCCGCGCCGAGATCGTCGATGAAGCTCGCGTTGTCGACAACTTTCTCAGGCTCAACACCAAGGTGTTCGACCACGATCTTCTTAACTCGCTCGCCAATCTCGCTCATTTCAACCTCGTGCTTGTTCCATTGGACTCAGCCGCAACGCGGCAAAAGCCATCGGGTACGTCAATTCGCTAAAGCCCTGCTGCCAGCTCCGCCCGTTCCCATACAGACTGCAAAAGGCAGCCTGCGTGGCCCCAGAAACGGCGACCGGTTCTGCCACGGCAATATACAGGGTTTTGGAATCCTGCAATGGCGTTCTTGTCCCCACCCGATTGCCGTCCGGTTAGCATACTTCCCGGCCATAAGCCAGCCGACGGAAAGTCGCAAAAAGTGTTCAAAAGGGTCGGTAGAGGCTTCAAATCATTGCCATTCCACCGTTGACATGAAGGGTCTGGCCGGTGACATAGGCGGCTTCGTTCGAGGCCAGATAAACCGCAGCCGCAGCAATATCGTCCGGGCTCCCCAGGCGCGCGGCCGGCACCTTCGACAGCACCGCTTCGCGCTGTTTTTCGTTCAGAACATCGGTCATCGGCGTCGCAATAAAGCCCGGGGCGATGCAGTTGGCGGTCACATTGCGCTTGGCGTATTCCTGGGCCAGCGACTTCATCATTCCGATCAGGCCGGCCTTGGAGGCAGCATAATTGCCCTGCCCCGCATTGCCGGTGACGCCGACCACCGACGTGATCGCGATGATGCGGCCGAAGCGCTTGCGCATCATCAGTTTGGTGGCGGCACGGGCCAGCCGGAAGGTCGCCGTCAGATTGACATTGATGACGTCGGTGAAATCTTCGTCGCGCAGTTGCACGAACAGATTGTCCCGGGTGATGCCGGCATTGCTGACCAGGATGTCCAGCTGCCCCATCGCCTTCTCGGCGGATGGCACCAGGGCCTCCACCTCGGCCGCGTCGGACAGATTGCAGGGCAGCACGTGGACACGATCGCCCAGTTCCGCCGCCAGCGTATCGAGCACCTCGCGGCGGGTCCCGGAAATCGCCACAGTCGCGCCTTGCGCATGCAGCGCCTTTGCAATGGCGCCACCGATGCCGCCGGTCGCGCCGGTGACGAGAGCGCTCCTGCCAGTCAAATCAAACATTGTGTTCCCCTCGGAGCCTTATACGGTCAATTGAACGTGGGTGTGCCGCAAGAAAATGCTTCTCGTCAATGCCACCGGCGATGAAGATATGACAATCATATGGCACCGCCCTTGCATGTTGTTACCCGCCAACATCGAGGAAAACACATGTCCCAACCTGAAAACTCCCCGTCGGCCGGTCTGCAAAAGGTTCTGGGCCCGTTCCAGCTCTGGGGCATCGCGGTCGGCCTCGTGATCTCGGGAGAGTATTTCGGCTGGAGCTACGGCTGGAATACCGCCGGTACGCTGGGCTTTCTGGTTGCCACCGTGCTGGTCGCGACGATGTACACAACCTTCATTTTCAGTTTCACCGAACTCTCGACCGCCATCCCGCATGCCGGCGGGCCGTTCGCCTATGCCCGTCGCGCCTTCGGACCAAACGGCGGCTTCATCGCCGGCTTCGCCACTTTGGTGGAATTCGTGTTCGCGCCGCCGGCCATCGCGCTGGCGATCGGCGCCTATCTCAATGTGCAGTTTCCGGGAATCAATCCGAAGTGGTTCGCGCTCGGATCGTACGTGATCTTCATCGGCCTGAACTGGATCGGCGTAGGCATCGCCGCGACCTTCGAGCTGTTCGTGACAATTCTCGCGATCGCCGAGCTTCTGGTGTTCATGGGTGTAGTGGCGCCGGGCTGGACGCTGTCGAACTTCATGGCCAATGGCTGGGCTGGCGGAAACTCGCTCAATGGTGCGGCGATATCAGGCATTTTCGCATCCATTCCGTTCGCCATCTGGTTCTTCCTGGCGATCGAAGGCGCCGCTATGGCCGCCGAGGAGGCCCGCGATCCACACCGGACCATTCCGATCGCCTACACTGTCGGCATTCTCACGCTGGTCGTGCTGGCGTTCGGCGTCATGATTTTCGCCGGCGGTGTCGGCGACTGGCGCACGCTCGCCAACATCAATGATCCGCTGCCGCAGGCGATGAAGGTGGTGGTCGGAGAAAACAGCGGCTGGCTGCACATGCTGGTGTGGATCGGCCTGTTCGGACTGATCGCCTCGTTCCACGGCATCATCATGGGCTATTCGCGCCAGATTTTCGCGCTGGCCCGCGCCGGCTATCTGCCTGCAACCTTCGCCGCCCTGAGCCCACGCTTCAACACGCCGCATCGGGCGCTGCTTGCGGGCGGCATCATCGGTATTGTCGCAATCTTCAGCGATGAGTGGGTGCAGTTCGGCGGTCAGACATTGACTGCCAATATCGTGACCATGTCGGTGCTGGGCGCCATCATCATGTACCTGATCTCGATGGCCGCCCTCTTCAAGCTTCGCCGCAGTGAGCCGGATATGCTGCGCACCTATCGCGCCCCATTCTATCCGGTGTTCCCCGCTATTGCATTCGTACTGGGTCTGGTTTGTCTTGGCGCCATGGTCTGGTTTAATGGTATGCTGACGCTGCTTTTCCTGGTGCTGATGGCCCTTGCTTATGGATACTTCAGGCTCACGGCCGAACAACGCAGGACCGCTGCGCCCGACGAGATGCTTTCCGTCACCGTCTAAGTGGTAGCCGCCGATGCGTTATCGAACCGCCATCGAATCGCAGCTCTTCGTCTTCGACGACCTGAAGCAGGTGATGGCGTTTGCGAGCCCAGCGCGCTCGGGGGATTATCTCGCAGGCATCGGCGCCGCCACCGCGCAAGAGCGGATGGCGGCCCGTCATGTGCTGGCCGAGACGCCATTGAAGCAGTTCCTGGTCGAGGCGCTGATTCCCTACGAAGACGACAACATCACCCGGCTGATCATCGACGAGCACGACGCGGCGGCCTTCGCACAGGTTTCGCACCTGACCGTTGGCGATTTCCGCAACTGGCTGCTGTCGGACAAGGCGACGACCGAGGCGCTCGCCGCGCTAGCGCCGGGGCTGACGCCCGAAATGGTGGCTGCGGTTTCCAAACTGATGCGCAACCAGGATCTGGTCGCGGTCGCCCGCAAATGCCGGGTGGTCACACGCTTTCGCAATACCATCGGTCTTCCCGGCCATCTCGCGGTGCGGCTGCAGCCCAATCATCCAACCGACGATCTGCGCGGCGTCGCAGCCTCGACGCTGGACGGCCTCCTGATGGGATCGGGGGACGCGGTGATCGGGCTGAATCCAGCGTCCGACAGCATGCCGGTGCTGGGTGATCTCTTGCGCATGCTGGACGAGGTGATCGAGCGGTTCGAAATTCCGACCCAGAGCTGTGTGCTCACCCATGTCACCAACACGCTGAAGCTCGCCGAGGGCGGCGCGCCGATCGACCTCGTGTTTCAATCGATCGGCGGCACCGAGAAAACCAATCGCTCGTTCGGTGTCACGCCGGAATTGCTGGATGAAGCCCGCGACGCCGCGCTTGCCCTGAAACGCGGCACCGTCGGCGACAACGTGATGTATTTCGAGACCGGACAAGGCAGCGCACTGTCGGCCGATGCCAATTTCGGCGTCGACCAGCAGACCTGCGAAGCGCGCGCCTACGCGCTGGCGCGGCGCTACAAGCCGCTCCTGATCAACACCGTAGTGGGCTTCATCGGCCCCGAATATCTCTACGACGGCAAGCAGATCATTCGCGCCGGCCTGGAGGATCATTTCTGCGGCAAGCTGCTGGGACTGCCGCTCGGCTGCGACATCTGTTACACCAATCACGCCGAAGCCGATCAGGACGACATGGACACTCTGCTGGTGTTGCTCGGCGCCGCCGGCATCAGCTTCATCATGGGCATCCCCGGTGCCGACGACGTGATGCTGAACTACCAGAGCACATCGTTTCATGACGCGCTGTTTCTGCGCGATACCCTCGGCCTCAAGCGCGCTCCCGAGTTCGAAGCCTGGTTGCAGCGGATGCAGATCACCGATGTCGGAGGGCGGCTGCGTCCGCCCTCGCCCAATCCGCTGATTGGCGGCATGGCCGCACTCAAGGCATTGGTCGCATGACCGACGATGTCGTCACGGAAAGTCCGTGGACCGACTGGCGCAGCGTCACGCCGGCGCGCCTCGCGCTGGGACGCGCTGGCGCCGGCATGCCGACCGACGAGGTGCTGCGTTTTGGCTGGGCGCACGCCATGGCCCGCGACGCCATTCATGCCGCGCTCGACGTGCCGGCACTGGATGCGGCATTGCGACAGCAGGGACGTGATGTCATCGAGGTGCGCAGCCAGGCGTCCGACCGCATGACCTATCTGCGACGCCCCGATCTCGGCCGGGTGCTCGACCCCGAGGATGTCAGGAAACTGCAGGCGATGAAAGCGTCGCCATCGGACGTCTGCATCGTGATCGGTGACGGCCTGTCGTCACTGGCGATCGACCGCCATGCCGCGCCGCTGCTGGCAGCGCTGCAGCCACTGCTCGCCGACCACGTCCGCTGCGCGCCCGCGGTCGTCATTGCGACGCAGGCGCGGGTCGCCCTCGCCGACGAAGTGGCTGACATCATGAACACGAAACTCTCGATCATGCTGATCGGCGAGCGACCGGGCCTCAGTTCACCCGACAGCCTCGGCATCTACATCACCCATGCGCCCTATCGCGGCCGCAACGATGCGGGCCGCAACTGCATCTCCAACGTGCGCCCTGAAGGCCTGAGCTATGCGATGGCTGCGTTCAAACTGAACTGGCTGATCCGCGAGGCGCTGCGCCGCGCCGTCACCGGGGTCGATCTCAAGGACGAAAGCGATCTGGCGCTGATGGCTCCCGGTAGCGGCAGCAAAACCCTGCCGCGACCATAGCCTTCCCCTCAAGATCAACCTGCGCGCGCGGCCGCAATGGCATCCTTCACGCCGGCGATATCGTTGGGCGAGCCGACCGCGGTGCCGATCGCACCGTCCGCGATGCGCCTGACCAGGCCCGACAGCACCTTGCCGGCGCCGATCTCGACGAACAGCTTCACGCCCTGTCCAGCCATGAACGTCACGGACTCACGCCAGCGCACCGTTCCCGTCACCTGCTCGACAAGGCGCCGGCGGATCTCATCCGGACTGATGATCGGCGCGGCCAGCACGTTGGCAACCAGCGGCACCAGCGGTGCATTGATAGTCACGCCGGCAAGCGCCTCCGCCATGGCATCGGCGGCCGGCTGCATCAGCGCGCAATGAAATGGCGCGGACACCGGCAACAGCATCGCACGTTTGGCGCCCCTGCCCTTGGCGATCTCCACCGCCCGATCGACCGCTTCGGTGTTGCCGGAAACAACAACCTGGCCACCACCATTGTCATTGGCCGCGCCGCACACCTGCCCCTGCGCCGCTTCCGCTGCGATCGCGACCGCGGTGTCGTAATCGAGGCCGAGCAATGCGGCCATGGCACCGACGCCGACAGGAACAGCCTTCTGCATCGCACGCCCGCGGGTGCGCAACAGTCGCGCGGTGTCGCTGATCGACAGTGCGCCCGCCGCCGCCAGCGCGGAATACTCCCCGAGCGAATGTCCCGCGACGAACGCTGCATCGCGGGCGACCGAAACTCCGGCCTCGCTTTCCAGCACGCGCAGCGTCGCCAGCGACACCGCCATCAGGGCGGGCTGGGCATTCTCTGTGAGCTGCAACGTCTCCGCCGGACCGTCCCAGATGATGGCGGTCAGTTTCTCGCCGAGCGCGGCATCGACCTCGTCGAAAACCGCACGCGCGGCCGGAAACGCATCGGCCAGCGCCTTGCCCATGCCAACCGCCTGCGAGCCCTGCCCGGGGAATGTAAATGCTGCCGTCATGCTGGTGTCCCTCAAGATTTGGGCCGTAAGACACCGGTCGAGGCGGTCCTGTCAAGCCGCCTGACATCGCAAAACCGAACCGCCGCCGCCGGCATCAGCACTACCGCCCCTTCAAGGCCGCGCTGACCAGCGAAAACGCAGCCTCACCCGCGGTCTCCATGTAGGACGCATCGCGGTGCAACAAAACAACCGCGAACGATCCGTCGAGCAGCAGGACAATCTGCCGGGCCAGTTGTGCGCCGCTTCCCGTCTTCTCCGCCTCGAACACATCCGCAGCCAAGCCTCGAACTTCTTCTTGTGCGCGGCACCGATCTTGATCGCCGGATGTCCCGGCATGTTGGCGAGCTCCGCCGAGGTGCGCAGGAAGCCGCAGCCCTTCCATTTCGGATGCCGCGCCGAACGGGCCAGATTGCGGAAGATGCCCTGCACCTTCGCCGCCGAACTGCCTTTGGTCTCGGTAAACCAGCGCTTGAACAGCGCGAGGTTCGGCTGGTCGCGGGCCTCGAGGTAGGCCGCCACCAGATCGTCCTTGCTCTTGAAATGATAATACAGCGTGCGCTTGGTGAGACCGGCTGCGTCGGCGACCGCATCCACGCTCACGCCGCGGATACCTTCGCTATAGAACAACCTGGAGGCTGTTGCGACAATGCGGTCGCGGGTCGGTTGAGCGGATCGAGGCATGAGCCCGATGTATACCGGTCAGTGAGTATACACAATGCTCCGGTCAACCTAGCCTGGATGTCAACGCACCAAGCATGGAAGATCCAATGTCCGAACCCGTCCTCATCGAGGTTAAAGACCGCATCGCGCTGCTGACCCTGAACCGGCCGCACAAGCTCAACGCCCTGAACTACGCCATGGTGGACGCGCTGATAGCACACCTCGACGCAATCGAGGCCGCCCCCGACGTGCATGCCGTGATCCTGACCGGCGCGGGCGAACGCGCCTTTTCCGCAGGGGCCGATATCCACGAGTTCTCCGCAAGCGTGCAGCGCGGCACTGATACGGCCGTACGCGACTTCGTTCGGCGCGGCCAGGCGATGACGGCGCGGCTGGAGGCGTTTCCGAAGCCAGTGATCGCCGCCATCAACGGGCTTGCGTTCGGCGACGGCTGCGAGATCACCGAGGCGGTTCATCTGGCCATCGCCAGCGAGAGCGCACTGTTCGCCAAGCCGGAAATCAACCTCGGGATGCCGCCGACCTTCGGTGGAACACAGCGGCTGCCGCGGCTGGCCGGGCGCAAGCGCGCGCTCGAACTGTTGCTGACGGGCGATCCGTTTTCGCCGGCTCATGCCCGCGAGATCGGCCTGGTCAATCGCGTGGTACCCCACGACGAGTTACTGCCGAGCGCCCTCGATTTGGCGCAACGCATCCTGCGCCATTCGCCACTGGCAACCGGCCGTATCATCACCGCGGTGACCCGCGGACTGAATGTGAGCATCGGTGAAGGGCTGCAGATGGAGAGCGAACAGTTCGCGCGCATGGTACCGACCCACGACCTGCGTGAAGGTCTTGCGGCATGGATGGCACGGCGGCAGCCGGTCTACACCGGCGAATAGCGCAGTCAGAAACCGGAGGCTGCCTGATCACCGCCCATGCTGGTCCCGGCTCGCGCCCGCCGCGCATTGCTGACGATTTTCCCCGGCCGGTCCTGATCCCTTGGCTTCGCTGTCGCTAGCCGCAGCACGGCCAGATAACCGGGCTGCACTTCCATGCGGCCGACATGCGGCCCGCGCGACAGGATCGCGTGCACGCGCGGCAGGTTGTAGCAAGGAACATAGAACAGCAGATGATGCTCGAGATGATAGTTCACATAGTATGGCGCGACGAACAGCCGTTCGAAGACGCCGGCCCTGGTGGTTCGCGTGTTGCGCAGCGGGTCGTTGCTGTCGGGCACCACCGCGTGTTCGGCGATATTGCGGATGCGCGTGATGACCATCATCCAGGTGACGAAGGGCACCAGCCACAACAGCGGATAAGCCCACCATACGCCGGCAAGCGCCAGGCCGGAGAACAGCACGGCATTGACAACAAGTTGCGGTCCGAGCTTGTCCCAAAAATGCATCAGGCGCTGCTTGAACGGCCACTCCGGCTCTCCCAGTGCATTCAGCAACTGCGCCTTGCGCTGCTGGTAGGCGGTCTGTCCGGTGATGTCGCGGATGAACTTGCGCCGATAACTCTTGTCGGTGATCGGAAACGGTGCTGACAGCACCAGATCGGGATCGTTGTCCTGCTGGGTGTGGGCATGATGCTGCAGATGATAGCGGCGATAGGCCCGCGTCTCCGCGAACACCGGATAGGCGCACAGCCACTGGCTCAGTCCCATGTTGAGCCTGTCGCCGTTGGCGAGGCTGCCGTGCGCACCGTCATGCATCAGGATGGCGAGCCCAAGCTGCCGCGATCCGATGATGGCGACCGCGAGCAGATAGGTCAGCGGATTGGGCCACCAGGCGACCAGCGCGATGGCGGCAAAGATCAGCGTCCAGGCGTGAGCGATCAGCGCCACGCCCTTCCAGGACGAGCGGGTGCGCACCTCGATCAGTTCGGCATCGCTCATCAGGTCGCGGGCCCGAATCCGGAGCGCCGTCATGGGGTGTCCTCCTCCGCCGAGTCCAAACTGTTCGTTGAATCGTCGTTGTCGATCAGCCGCAGCGCGACCCGGCCCGAGGCGGCGGCATCCGCCTGCGTCTCCAGCAACCGCAGCATGTCCGCGACAAGCTCGTCCGGCGAGCGTCGCATCGCGTGGCCTTCGAGGGTGACGCCGACCGCAATCGTCCAGAACTTGCGCGCACTGATCGCCGGATCGCGCCGTGAGCGCCACCCGCGCGCTTGCACTTCGCCGGCATAGGCCCGTTCGCCCTCCTGATGCAGCCGTTCGACGGTGCGCTCGATCAGCGGTGCCAGATCGGGGCGACGGCGCGTCAATGTCATCGCCTCGACAAGGAAGCCGACCGCATCGGCGCGCATGACGCTGTCGACCAGCGTGCGGGTGTAGTCGGCCGGCATCGCGGCGCTGTGCGCGGCCTCTTCCGCGGCGCGCGCCAGATGCAGCACGTCGCGACAGGCCGCCTCCACAAACAGCGCCTCCTTGGTCTTGAAATAGTAGGTGATCTGGCTGGGAAAGGTGTCGGCGGCAGCCGCGATGTCCGCGATCGAAACCGCGCTCAGGCCCTGCTGCTTGAACAGACGGCTCGCCGCGTCCAGCAGCCGCGAGCGCGTCCGCTGGCCCGCCGTGCGGGTGGCGCGGGCGGTATGCTTCGGCTCGCTGCGGACCGGCTTGGATGCCATTCGATCTTCCTCGGGGCCTGTCTGCCCTGGGCCTGAGTGCTTGGCCCTGAACGCTTGGGGTCTGAATGCCTGGGCCTAAACGCCCGGGCCTAAACGCTTGGGCTTGAATGCCTGGGCTTGAATGCCTTGCCCTGAACGGCCCTCCACCATGTGGCCTGCCTTCTTAGTATTTGTATGATATACAAACAAATAATACAAGCGGTTTCAATGTGCCAAACCCGCTGGATTACTGCCGATAGCTTCCCCCTACCCGCCCAAGAAAGCTCCCAAAACCCTGGTTCCGGCTTGCCATCCGGGAAATATCGCTTATAACCCGCGCCATTCGTGGGCTTCCGGCCGGGAGCTGAACGGACGATCTCAGCAATCTTCTTTTGGTCGATTGATGCGGTAGGGCCTTGTTGCCCGTTGTCCCGTGTTCCCGCCTTCTGAGCAATCGAGCCTTTCCCGAAGGGCTCGAAGGGCTTGCCGCCGGTGGCGCCACAGCAACAAGGAAAGGACGACCATGCCGTTTTACGAGCATGTATTTCTGGCGCGCCAGGACGCGAGCGCCCAGCAGGTTGAAGAACTCACCACACAACTGACGGGTGTGATCGAAGGTCTCGGCGGCAAGGTCACCAAGACCGAGTCGTGGGGCATTCGCTCCCTCACCTATCGCATGAACAAGAATCGCAAGGCCCACTTTGTCATGTTCAACATCGACGGCCCGGCCGCGGTGGTGACTGAGATCGAGCGCCAGGAGCGGATCAACGAAGACGTCATTCGTTATCTGACCGTGCGCGTCGACGAGCTCGAGGAAGGTCCCTCGGCGATGATGCGCAAGGCCGAGCGCGACCGCGATCGTGATGATCGTGGCGGCGGCTTCCGCGGCGACCGCGAAGGCGGTGGCTTCCGTGGCGACCGCGAAGGTGGCGGTTTCCGTGGCGACCGCGGCCCGCGTCGCCCCCGTGAAGACGTCGCAGTCGTTGCCGAGACCGAGGAGTAAGAATCATGGCTGAAGCTGGTGCACGCCGCCCGTTCTTTCGCCGCCGCAAGTCCTGCCCGTTCACGGGCGATAACGCGCCGAAGATCGACTACAAGGATTCCAAGCTGCTGATGCGTTACGTCTCCGAGCGCGGCAAGATCGTGCCGAGCCGTATCACGGCCGTCTCCGCCAAGAAGCAACGCGAACTCGCCCGCGCCATCAAGCGCTCGCGCTTTCTTGGTCTGCTTCCCTACGTGATCCGCTAACGCGGCAACGGCACCGGCGGATTGCACCGCCAGTGCCGATTTCGTTTTCATAAGGCGTTTTCATAAGACTGCGGGATCGCGCCTGCAGTCGATGGCTGGGGTCAGGCGACCTCTAACCGCTCGAAAGGAGCGGGACAGCTGATGATGGTACAAATTCTCATCGCCCTCGCCGCCGGCGCTGCCTCGGCGCTGATGTTCGTGTCCATCATCTCAGGCGCGCTGATTTCGCTCGTCCTGTTCTATCTCGCGCCCTTGCCGCTGATGGTCGCGGCCCTGGGATGGGGCGCCGGCTCCGCCCTGATCGGCGGCCTGGCCGCCAGCGCCGTGATCGGCGCAATGATCGGTCTGCCCTATATGCTGGCGTTTATTGTCACCGTGGCGCTGCCGGCCTGGTGGCTCGGCCATCTCGCCCTGCTGGCGAAGCCGGCCGATGGTTCCCCAGAGGCAGCGCAGCCGATTCTCGAATGGTATCCGCCGGGCCGCCTGCTGGCGTGGCTCGCGGCGTTTGCCTCGCTGACCACGATCACCGCGCTGCTCTCGCTCGGCTACGACGCCACCAGCATCACCGACGTTCTCAAGCGAGGCCTGACGCGGATGCTCGGCATGCGCGACTCCAGCGGCATCGACGCCGCGGATGCCGACAAGGTCATCACCATGCTGGTCGCAATCGCGCCGGCCGCGGCCACCATCGTCGCCATGGTGACACTGACCCTCAATCTCTGGCTTGCCGGCAAGATCACCAGGACATCCGGCCGATTGCCGCGGCCATGGCCCGCGCTGGCGGCCGTCGAGCTTCCGCCGATGACGCTGGCCGCGCTGTCGCTGGCGATCGCGCTGTGCTTTACCGGCGGCCTGCTCGCGCTGTTTTCGCAGATCATCACCGCCGCGCTGGTGATGGGCTACGCCTTTGTCGGCTTTGCCGTACTCCACACCCTGACGCAGGCGACCGCGATGCGCGGCCTCTGGCTCGGCAGCAGCTACGCGGTGGTCATGGTGTTCGGCTGGCCGCTCCTGGTCGTCGCACTGATCGGCATTGCCGATGCGATTTTTGGTTTCCGCCAGCGCAAGATCCAGCAACTCAAGCCACCAACGATTTCATCCTGACGTTCAACTGCATCAAAACTCACAAGGAGATTACAACATGGAAGTCATTCTTTTGGAGCGCGTCGCCAAACTCGGCCAGATGGGCGAAGTGGTTCGCGTCAAGGACGGGTTCGCCCGCAATTTCCTGCTGCCGCGCGGCAAGGCGCTGCGCGCCACCAAGGACAACCGCGAGAAGTTCGAGGGCATGAAGGCCGACCTCGAGGCTCGCAATCTTGAAGCCAAGGGCGAAGCCACCACGGTGGCCGAGAAGATCAACGGCAAGAACGTCGTCATCCTGCGCCAGGCCTCTGAAACCGGCCAGCTGTTCGGCTCGGTGTCGGTGCGCGACATCATCGCGGCGTTCGCCGCCGATAGCGTCAGCATCAACCGCTCGCAGGTCCTGCTCGATGCGCCGATCAAGGTCATCGGCCAGCATAAGGTTGCGATTGCCGTGCATCCGGAAGTCGAAGCCGGCGTCACCGTGACGGTGGCCCGCAGCGCCGATGAAGCCGATCGCATCAACCGCGGCGAAGACGTCAACAGCCGCAAGGAAGACCAGGACGCTGCTGCCGAAGCGCTGGCCGCCGCCGGCGAGTTCTTCGATCCGGAAGCTCAGCACGACGACGAGCCGGTTGCCGAGACCGAGAAGTAAGCGGTCAAAGACACGACCAAATTATTAAACGCGAAAACCCGGCCTGCTGGAGCAGGCCGGGTTTTTCTTTTGGATTGTTCTTCCGTATCAACGCGCCCGGCCGAGCACTGCACTCAGGCAGCATGACCAATGGCCGTGACAATGGAGGTCTTACTGAGAAATAGGCGGCGCCGGTGGACCTCCCACAGCCGACGCCGAAGCCGATGGCGGTGCGCCATGGGCCGGCGGGGATGCAGGCGGTGGCGGTTTAGGGGGATCGGCGGCTGCTTTTTCGGCACCGCTCTTCTCGGTTCCGGCCTTCTCGGTATCGGCCTTCTCCGTTGGCCCCTTGTCCGCGGGAGCTTTGTCTGCGGATGCTTTGGGGGCCTCGACCGCCGACGGTTTGATGTCGGCCGCCGTCGGTGGCGGCAGATCGACCGGCTCGGGGACCGGGACCGCGGCATCAATGGCCCGCTCTTTCGCGACGTCCTTGACGGCAGCACTCGTTGCTGCCTCCGGGGCAGCCTCGGGCTTGGCAGCGACGTCAGGGGTTGGCTCGGTTGCCGCCGGCTCGGTCTTGGTTTCGGTCTTGGGCGGCTCGCCCTTCCGATTCTTTTTGGCGAGCTTCTGCTTGGCCTTCATCCCGGCCGGTTCAGCCGGTGCGCCAGACACCTGGGTGCCATCAGGCTGCACGGCAGCGTCCGGGTTTTGGCGCTGTCTGCGGCCGGCCGGCCCCGAGTCGGGCCGTTGAGCCTGCTCCCTGGCCCGATCGCCTTCGGGGGCAGCACTGCCGATCGGTGCATCCGGGCGCAGGTTCGTGCCTGCCTCCGGCCGCCCTCGCCTGGCACCACCCTGGCGCGAATCAGCCGCTGTCGCGCCATTCGCCATCAGGTAGCCGCTCAGCATCTGCGCCATGTCGCTGCCGGTCGTGTAGTGCTGGCGCAGGAAGCCGGACAGGGACGACGGTGACACCGTCTTCAGCAGTCCGCGCGCACTCTTATGGCAGGCCGCGCAGTTGCTGTTGAAGATCTGCCCAGGACTTTTGCCCGCATCCAGGTTCTGCGCCTGAGCGGCGGTTGCAACAAGACAGCCGACCAGACTCGCCGCCGCCAAATTGAGCGCTCGGCCCAACATTCAAATTCTCCAGATACGGAAATTACCTTCGTTTCGACCGACAGATTTAGCTGATTATCCGGCGAATGGAAGCACTTCGATTGACACAACCACGCTATCATCAGGCTCCCGATCCCCACCCCCCAGTGGTCAAATCCCGGTCGCCAGGCTCCCGGCAAGCACTTGCAAACTCTGCCAAGTTCTATCCGCCCTGTTCCCCACGCATTGGTCTTCCCCGGAAGCCATGCTTACATATCGCCTTGGAGGACCCCGGGGACTGAGGAAAGGCTTTAATTCCGCGCAATCGCGGGAGCTGAAATGCCCGCTTGCGCTGGTTGAATCATTGGGTGGCGACAATGACCAGCTTGCTAAAGTTCGTTCTAGATAAATTCATCCGACGCGGTTCCCTGACCGTGACGACGGCGGATGGCAGTCGGTTTACCTGCGGCGACGATAGCGGACCGCCGGTCGCCGTCCGCTTCCTGACCGCCGAGGCGGAGCGCCGCCTGATCCTCGATCCCGAACTCGCCTTTGGCGAAATTTACATGGACGGGACCTTCGTGGTCGAGCGGGGATCGATTGCCGATCTCCTGGCGATCGCCCTCGATCAGCCCGACATGCTGCCGCGCTGGGCCAAGCTGCAATGGCTGCTCCGCTATCTGTTGCGACATCTGCAGCAGTTCAATCCGCGGGGACGATCGAAACGCAATATCGCCCATCATTATGACCTCGACGGGCGGCTGTATTCTCTCTTCCTCGATGCCGACAAACAGTATAGCTGCGCCTACTTCGACACCCCGGACACCACGCTCGACGATGCGCAGCTGGCCAAGAAGCGACATCTTGCAGCCAAAATGCTGATCACGCGCGGCCAGAGGGTGCTGGATATCGGCTCGGGCTGGGGCGGCCTCGGCATCTATCTCGCCGAGATGACCGGAGCCAAGGTGACCGGCGTCACGCTGTCGGAAGAACAACTCGGCGTGTCGAATGCCCGCGCCGCCGAGAAAAAACTCTCCCAGTCGACCAAATTCCTGCTGCAGGACTATCGCGATGTTCCCGGCCCGTTCGACCGCATCGTGTCGGTCGGCATGTTCGAGCATGTGGGTGTCGATTACTATGACCGCTTTTTCGAGCGGTGTGCCGAACTGCTGGCCGACGACGGCGTGATGTTGCTGCATTCCATCGGCCGCTCCGAAGGACCGGGCATTACCAATCCCTGGATCGCCAAGTACATTTTCCCGGGGGGCTACATCCCCGCGCTCTCGGAGGTATTGCCCGCGATCGAGAAAGCCGGATTGCTGGTGACCGACATCGAAATCCTGCGGCTGCATTATGCGGAAACGCTCAAAGCCTGGCGCGAACGTTTCCTCGCCCGCCGCGAGGAGGCCGAGCAGCTGTACGATGCCCGCTTTGTCCGGATGTGGGAATTCTATCTGGCGTCTTCGGAAATGTCGTTCCGCAAGCAGGCCACCATGAACTTCCAGATCCAGATCACCAAGCGGCAGGACGTCGTGCCGATGACCCGTGACTACATCCCGCGCGAGGAAGCCCGATTGCGTGGCGTCGAGGGCGTCAGGGGACCGAAACTGCAGCTCGCCGGCGAATGATCGGCGCAAGCCGTTGAAAGATCAGGTTCAAGCCACGGTCAAGCGTTGGCTTGAGCCAACGCGGTCATTGTTCGCTGCGTGTGGGAATCGGGCATAAGATCACATGGTGCTTTCGCGGCGACGATGCGGGGTGCTTCATACGCGCCCTGCATTTGTCGACATAAGCGGCTAATCTCGCCCCATGCCCCCTGATTCGAATGTTCTGAAACTGGCGCCTGACGCCGGAACGCCGGCCTACCGGACGGCTCCGCATAATATCGAGGCGGAACAGAGCCTTCTCGGCGCGATCCTGGTCAACAACGATGCATTTTATCGCGTCTCGGACTTCCTTGAAGCCAAACACTTCTTCGAGCCGATTCATCAGTTGATCTTCGAGACCGCGGGGAGTCTGGTGCGCGCCGGCAAGATCGCCACCCCGGTCACCCTGAAGACCTTTGTTCCGGCCGACACCGACATTGGCGGCATGACCGTTGGGCAGTACCTCGCCCGTCTCGCCGCCGAGGCGACCACCATCATCAACGCCCAGGATTACGGCCGCACGGTCTATGAACTGGCGTTGCGCCGCGACCTGATCGGCATCGGCGAGGACATGGTGAACGTCGCCTACGATGCGCCGGTCGACTTCGCGCCGCGCGCCCAGATCGAAGACGCCGAACGCAGGCTCTACGAGCTCGCCGAGCAGGGTCGCTATGACGGCGGCTTCCAGAAGTTCTCGCAAGCCCTCACCATCGCCATCGATATGGCGGCGGCGGCCTACAACCGCGACGGAAAACTGTCGGGCATCTCCACGGGCCTGCGTGATCTCGACACCCGGATGGGCGGCCTGCAGCGCTCCGACCTCATCGTTCTCGCCGGCCGCCCCGGCATGGGCAAGACGTCGCTCGCCACCAACATCGCCTACAATGTCGCCCGCGCCTACAGTTACGAGTTGGCCCCGGACGGCACCCACAAAACCGTCAATGGCGGCATTGTCGGCTTCTTCTCCTGCGAAATGTCGGCCGACCAGCTCGCCACCCGTATCATTTCCGAAGTCACCGGGATTTCATCAAGCTCGATCCGCCGCGGTGGCATATCCGAGACCGACTTCGACGTCATTCGCGACCATGCCATCGAACTGCAGACCCTGCCGTTCTATGTCGACGAAACCGGCGGCATCTCGATTTCGCAGCTGACCGCGCGGGCACGACGGCTGAAGCGCCAAAAAGGCCTCGATCTGCTGATCATCGACTATATCCAGCTGCTGCAGGGCTCCGGCAAGCGATCCGACAACCGCGTGCAGGAGGTGACCGAAATCACCACCAACCTGAAAGCACTGGCGAAGGAACTGAGCGTTCCGATCATTGCCCTGTCGCAGTTGTCGCGTCAGGTCGAAAATCGCGAGGACAAGCGTCCGCAACTGTCGGATCTGCGTGAATCCGGCTCGATCGAGCAGGACGCCGACGTCGTCATCTTCGTGTATCGCGAAGAGTACTATCTGCAGAACAAGGAGCCGCGCCCCGGTACGCCGGAGTACGAGAAGTGGCAGGTCGAAATGGATCTGGCTCATGGCAAGGCTGAAGTCATCATTGGCAAGCAGCGCCACGGCCCGACCGGGAGCGTGGAACTGCATTTCGACGCCAACATCACCAAGTTCGGCGATTTGGCTCAGGACGGCTATATTCCCACGCGCGAATAGCGAGCTGGCGCGGCAATCAGACGACTTGCCGCAGCAGTCGAACAACACACGATAGTCGCCTGCGGTTGAACCGCGGCGTCCGTACGCGTATGCTCCGGCGGTTGCGGCGCGTCATTGTTCGACGTGTTCGCGCCAGGATACATCAGCCCGATGAACGCGCCCGACCTCCCCTCCACCGCTTCACACCGAAGTATCGCACTCGAGAGCGTCGATAGCGTGTCGCTGTCCGCTTTGACGGGCATCCTGACTATCGACCTGGATGCCCTGGTCGCCAACTGGCGCAAGCTGGAGAGCCGTTCGATCCCGGCGGAATGCGCTGGCGTGGTGAAGGCGGATGCTTATGGCTGCGGCCTCCCCGCCGTGGTGACCGCACTGGCATCGGCAGGTTGCAAGACCTTCTTCGTCGCCACGCTGAATGAAGCTCGCGCGGCGCGCGCAGCAACGAAATCGGCAGCGATCTATGTGCTGGACGGCTGCCTGGTGGGCACGGCCGAGGTGTTTGCCGACATTGACGCACGTCCGGTGATTGGTGATCTCGCTGAACTCGCGGAATGGGATGCGTTCTGCCGCCGCACCGGCTGGGCCGGCGGCGCCGCGATCCACGTCGACACCGGTATGAACCGGCTTGGCCTCAGCATGACCGAAGCGCAGGGATTGTTGCCGCGCATTCAGGGCGGCAGCCACGGCTTCACGCTGGTGATCAGCCATCTCGCCTGCGCGGAGACGCTCGGCCACCCGATGAACGCCCGGCAGATCGCGGCTTTTCGGGAAATCGCCCATGCGTTTTCCGGCATCCCGGCATCGCTGGCCAATTCCTCCGGTGTTTTTCTCGGACCGCAATTCCAGTTCGACTTGGTGCGTCCGGGGGCCGCCCTCTACGGCGTCAATCCGACGCCGGAAGCCGACAACCCTATGCAACCGGTCGTCAATCTCAAAGCCCGCATCGTGCAGGTTCGCAATGTCGAGCGCGGCGACACGGTGGGATACGGCGCAACCTGGACCGCGCGCCGCCCCACCCGGCTGGCCATTGTTGCGGCAGGTTATGCCGATGGCTATTTCCGTGCCGCAGGCGGCGTCGACGGCGTGCGTAGCGCGGAGGCTGTGGTCGCCGGCCAGCGCTGCCCGGTTGCCGGCCGGATTTCCATGGACCTGATCGCGATCGACATTACGGAACTGCCGCCCAATGCCGTACGCCGCGGCCATCTCGTCACGCTGATCGGCGAAGGCGTCACTGTCGACGAACTCGCCCATCACGCTGGCACCATCGGCTATGAGGTGCTGACCAGCCTTGGCCGACGCTACGCGCGGGTCTATCGCGGCGGCAAGGCCTAACGCCACCGCGATAAATCACGCAATCATCATCGGCCCTTCAGGGCTGAACCACAAATTTCTGCGCGCGCTTGCCGGTATCGACCTCCGTGGTGAAGAGATTGCCCTTGGAGTCCATCGCCAGATTGTGCACCCAGTGGAACTCGCCCGCCATGCGGCCATTGCGGCCGAAACGCCCGACGATCTCGCCATTGTCGCGCAGCAACGTCCGTACCTCGTTGTTGGCGCCATCGGCATTGATCAGGAAGGTCTGGTTGGCATCATTCCAGATCTCCAGATCCCAGACCGATCCGTTGGCGAGCGTATTCTTCTCGACGAACATCTCCTTCACGAACGTGCCGTCCTTGCGGAATACCTGGATGCGATCGTTCATGCGGTCGCAGACATAGACCAGGCCGTCCTTGGCGATGCGCACGCAATGCACCGGGTTGCCGAACTGCTGCGAGGGCGCAGCCGCGGGATCGTAAGCGGGCACTTTCTCATCGGTCGGCGGCTTGCCGTAGGCGCCCCACATCCGTTTGAACGCACCGGTGTCTGCATCGAACACGATGACACGGTGGTTGTAATACCCGTCGGCGACGTAGAGTTCGTTTGCCGCGGCGTCGACCGTGATGTTCGCCGGCTTGCCAAGCCTCGCAGTGTCCACACTGTTGGTCTGATCACCGAGCTTGCCGATCTGCATCACGAACTTGCCGTCTTTGGTAAATTTGAGGATCTGCCCATCGCGCGCACCATTGCCGGCCAGCCAGACAAATCCCTTCGCGTCGATGTAGATGCCGTGCTCGTTTTCAGGCCAGTCATAACCATCGCCCTTCCCGCCCCAGGCCTTCAGCAGGTTGCCGTCCTGGTCGAACTCCATCACCGGCGGCGCGGCCACGCAGCACTTGCTGGTTGGCGGCTTGAGCGAGGCCGCCTTCTCGTCATCCGTCAGCGTGCGCGGACGCTGCACCACCCAGATGTGGTCCTGTCCGTCCACCGCGACACCGGCGGCCTGCCCCATGATCCAGTTGTTGGGAAGCGGTTTCGGCCAGAACGGGTCGACCTTGAATTTCGGCACATCGGCCGCATAGGCCGTGGTTACGAACAGCAGCCCGGACAACGTGGCAATCCATCTCATCGATATCACTCCCTTTGCCGCGCTGAGCCGGCCAAGGCCGTGCCGCGCGGTCGTTGTTAATCCAGTCAGCCTAAGCTATTGCAGCCGCCGCGGGAACGCCCGGCGTGGCGCCCCGGTCACGCTCGCACGCAATCCCCGCACGAGGCGCAAAAGACCCGTGACAAACGGCCACCGCGCGACTATATGCACGCCATGACCTTCGCATCCGCCCCCAGCTTTTATTGGTATTTTAGCTTTCCCAGGCTGCTGGCGGAGGTAGGGGTGCGCTCGATCTGAAGATTGAAGCAAATCAAGTCCCGAACAACCGCCAGTCCGACTGGCGGTTTTTTTGTGCCGTCAGCCGGGAAACCCATCAAGGGAACCCAGGCCATGTTAAGCACCACCGACGATCTTCGCATTCGTGAAATCAAGGCACTGACCACCCCGGCGGAGGTCGTGCACGAGCATCCGCGCACGCTGGAGGCCACCCGCGTGGTGTCCGACGCCCGCAATGCCTTCCACGCCATCCTGCAGGGACACGACGATCGTCTCGCGGTCGTGGTTGGTCCCTGTTCGATCCATGATCCCGCAGCCGCGCTCGACTACGCATCGCGCCTGGTCGAGCTGCGCCAAAGCCTCGGTTCCTCGCTCGACATCATCATGCGGGTCTATTTCGAGAAGCCGCGCACCACGGTGGGCTGGAAGGGTCTCATCAACGACCCCGATCTCGACGGCAGCTTCCAGATCGACAAGGGCCTGCGCGTCGCCCGCAAGGTGCTGCTCGATATCAACAACCTCGGTCTGCCGGCAGCCTGCGAATTCCTCGACATGACGACGCCGCAATACATCGCCGACCTCGTCGCCTGGGGCGCGATCGGAGCACGCACCACGGAAAGCCAGATCCATCGCGAACTCGCATCCGGCCTGAGTTGCCCCGTCGGATTCAAGAACGGCACCGACGGCAATGTCCGTATTGCGGTGGACGCCGTGAAGTCGGCCTCGCAGCCGCATCATTTCATGGCGGTGACCAAGGATGGCCGCTCAGCCATCGCTTCGACAACGGGCAACGGGGACTGCCACGTCATCCTGCGCGGCGGCAAGACACCGAACTATGGTGCGGAGAGCGTTGCTGCAGCCTGCACGGAGATCGCCAAGTCCGGTCTCGCACCGCTGGTGATGATCGACGCCAGCCACGCCAACAGCTCCAAGAAACCGGAGCGGCAAACGCTGGTGGTCGAAGACATCGCCGAACAAGTCGCGGCCGGCGACAACCGCATCATCGGCGTGATGATCGAGAGCAATCTCGTCGCGGGACGTCAGGACCAGGAAGATGGTAAACCCCTCACCTACGGCCAGAGCATCACCGACGGCTGTATCGATTGGGATGAAACCGTCGTGGTGCTGAAGCGGCTGGCCATTGCCATCGAGCAGCGCCGGATCGCCAATCGCAATGCGGTGAAGGTCGGAGCCTGAGGCCGGGCACCGATCGGTTGACGCGGCGGTTCTCTGCTTGAGAATCAGCCGCGTTGACGATTTTCTGCAGCCACTAGCTCTCCATCACATCACGATCGGCCATGCTCCTCGCTTTCCTGTTCGTGCTGGCAGTCGGCCTTGTGGCCGGCACCATCAGCGGCATTGTCGGCACCGGCTCGTCGATCATGCTGGTGCCGGTGCTCGTCTACGAATTCGGACCGAAGGAAGCGGTGCCGATCATGGCGGTCGCCGCCATCATGGCCAATCTCTCGCGCATTCTGGCGTGGTGGCGAGACGTCGACTGGCGCGCTTGCGCGGCCTATGCGCTGCCGGCGATTCCTGCGGCCGTTCTGGGGGCGCGGACGTTGCTGGTGCTGCCCTCGCATCTTGTCGATATCAGCATCGGACTGTTCCTGATCGCAATGGTCCCGGTGCGGCACTGGATGGCGCGGCACGAGCTCAAGGCGTCGCTGATTCATCTGGCCATTGGCGGAGCGATCATCGGCTACCTGACCGGGATCGTGGTCTCCACCGGACCATTGAGCGTGCCGCTGTTTCTCGCTTACGGCCTTGCGAAGGGGCCTTTCCTCGCCACCGAAGCCGCGAGTTCTCTCGTGATCTATGTCAGCAAGACGCTGACCTTCCAGCGCTTCGGCGCGCTGCCGACCGATACGCTGGTGAAGGGCCTGATCGCGGGCTCCTCGCTGATGGCTGGCGCGTTCATCGCAAAACGCTTCGTGCTGAAAATAGACCCGGGATCGTTCCAGCTGGTGATGGACGGTTTGATGATCCTGTCCGGCCTTTCCATGCTATGGAACGCGACACACGCCTAACTTCGAGTCCTGCTCCCCGATGGCCAAGAACACGCTCTCTTTCGTCTGCCAGAACTGCGGCACGGCCTACAACCGCTGGCAGGGCAAGTGCGAGTCGTGCGGCGAGTGGAACACACTGGTCGAGGAGGACACTACCGGCGTCACCACCATGCCGGCCAGCATTCGCCCCAAGCGCAAGGGCCGTGCCTTTGCGCTGGAAAGCCTGACCGGCGAAAGTCGCGACGCCCCCCGCCTGCCCTCCGGCCTGACCGAACTCGATCGCGTCACCGGCGGCGGTTTTGTGCGCGGCTCGGTGTTGCTGGTCGGCGGCGATCCCGGGATCGGCAAATCGACGCTGTTGACCCAGGCCTCCAGTCTGATGGCGCGCGCCGGCCATCGCTCGGTCTATATCTCGGGCGAAGAAGCTGTTGCCCAGGTACGGCTACGCGCCGCACGGCTGGAGCTTGCGGATGCGCCGGTGCAGCTCGCGGCCGAGACTTCGGTCGAGGACATTATCGCGACGCTGTCGGAGGGCGCAACACCCCGACTTGTCGTGATCGATTCGATCCAGACCATGTGGACCGACACTGTGGAATCCGCGCCCGGTACTGTGACCCAGGTCCGCGCGTCGGCGCAGGCGCTGATTCGATTTGCGAAGAAATCCGGCGCCGCGCTGATCCTGGTCGGCCATGTCACCAAGGATGGCCAGATCGCGGGCCCCCGCGTGGTCGAACACATGGTCGATGCGGTGCTGTCGTTCGAGGGCGAGGGCTCGCAGCAGTTTCGCATCCTGCGCGCCGTCAAAAATCGCTTTGGACCGACCGACGAAATCGGTGTGTTCGAGATGACTGGGCTCGGTCTGCGCGAGGTGATCAACCCGTCTGAATTGTTCCTGTCGGAGCGCGATCTCGGCAGCCCGGGCACTGCGGTATTCGCGGGCATCGAGGGTACCCGGCCGGTGCTGGTGGAATTGCAGGCGCTGGTGGCGCCGACCTCGCTCGGCACCCCACGCCGCGCCGTGGTCGGCTGGGACCAGAGCCGGCTCTCCATGGTGCTCGCGGTGCTGGAGGCCCATTGCGGGGTCAAGCTTGGCGGCTATGACGTCTACCTCAATGTCGCCGGCGGACTGCGGATCCAGGAACCTGCCGCCGATCTCGCCGCAGCCGCCGCCCTGGTGTCCTCGTTGGCCAATGCGCCGCTGCCAACGGACGCTGTTTATTTCGGCGAGATTTCGCTCTCCGGCGCGGTACGGCCGGTCGCCCAGGCCTCCGCCCGCCTAAAAGAAGCCGCCAAACTGGGCTTCGGCCGCGCCGTGGTGCCGGAAACCGGCCGTGGCGAGGCTAACGGCAATGATGCCGGCTTGATCCTGAACGCGGTCGGATCGTTGACCAGCCTGGTCGCGGATATTGCGTCCCGCGGCACCCCGCGCCCCGCGGGAGCGGCTGGGAAAAATGCCACACCGGCCAAATTCCGCCGCGACGAGGGATAGACCACGGATGACGCTGGCGTTCGACGCGGCTATACAACCCGCGCGGACGGACGCCGCCCCAATACGATCGATTAACGTCATTCGATCGAAATGCTTGGGATCGCGCGCCCGGGATGGTTCCCCGGCCTTGCGGGGCATGCCATATCGCCGTCTCCTGATGGGGATCATGGAGCCGATTCGCTGACGATGAATGGAAGAGCGGACCTGACCAGCCGATGCCGATAACGCTTCTCGATATTATTGTGCTCGCCGTGATGCTGTTGTCGGGCCTGCTGGCGATGATTCGCGGTTTCATGCGCGAAATCCTCTCCATCGCAGCCTGGGGCGCGGCTGCCGTGACCACGCTCTACACCTTCAACAAGCTGCTCCCCACCGCCAAGACCTATTTCAATAACGATACGGTCGCGACCATTGCCGTGATCGCCGGCGTGTTCATAGGCACCCTGATCGTGGTGTCGATCATCACGGTCCGCATCTCCGACATGATCCTGGATTCGCGAATCGGCGCCCTGGACCGCACCCTCGGCTTCCTGTTCGGTCTGGCTCGCGGCCTGTTGATTATCGTGGTGGCGTTCCTGTTTTTCGCATGGCTGGTTCCCGAAAAGCAGCAGCCGGACTGGGTCCGGTCAGCAAAGTCACGGACGGTCCTGGAGGGCGCTGGGGAATGGGTAAAGTCGCTCTTGCCGGATGACCCTGAAAACACCATCTTGAAGAGGTTCAAGAAGAAAACGGACGACGATCAGCAGACCGATGCTGCTCCCGATCCCAAATCGGACCCGAAGTCCACCGGTGCAGCAGACGGTGGCTACGCGAAATCTGCCCGCGACGGGCTCAAACAGTTAATCGACGGCAAAGCTGCTGGACGCTAGGTCCAGCAAGGAGTGGCGCAATGGACGAGATGCAGGGCCCTTCCAGCGACTCCCACCTGAAAGGCCGCAACAGGCCCGATCTTCACCAAGCCGACCTGCAGACCGATCTCATCGACAAGGATCTTGATGGCGACACGCTCCGCGAAGAATGCGGGGTGTTTGGCATTTTCGGGCATCCGGATGCCGCTGCAATCACCGCGCTGGGCCTTCACGCGCTCCAGCACCGCGGCCAGGAAGCTGCAGGCATCGTGGCATTCGACGGCACACGCTTTCATTCCGAGCGCCGGCTCGGCCTGGTCGGCGATACGTTTTCCCGCCGCGAAGTCATCGAGCGCTTGCCCGGCACGTCCGCCGTCGGCCATGTGCGTTATTCCACCACCGGTGAAACCATCCTGCGCAATGTACAGCCGCTGTTCGCCGAACTGAATGCTGGCGGTTTCGCCGTTGGACACAATGGCAACCTCACAAATGGCCTGACGCTGCGCCGCGAACTGGTGCGCGCCGGTGCCATGATGCAGTCGACAACCGACACCGAGGTGATCCTGCATCTGGTGGCACAGTCCAAGCGAAATCATTTCATCGATCGTTTCATCGAGTCGCTGCGCGCCATCGAAGGCGCCTACTCCCTGGTGGCGCTGACCAACAAGAAGCTGGTCGGCGCGCGCGACCCGCTTGGCATCCGTCCGCTGGTGCTGGGTGAGCTCGACGGCTGTCCTATCCTCGCCTCGGAAACCTGCGCACTCGACATTATCGGTGCCAAGTACATCCGCGACATCGAAAACGGCGAAGTGATCGTGTTCGACGAGAAGGGCGTGCAGAGCCACAAGCCATTCCCGCCGCAGGCGGCCCGCCCCTGCATGTTCGAGTACATTTATTTCTCGCGCCCGGATTCGATCGTCGGTGGCCGCTCGGTCTACGACGTGCGCAAATCGATCGGCGCCGAGCTCGCGCGCGAAAGCCACATCGATTGCGACGTCATCGTCCCGGTGCCGGACTCCGGCGTGCCGGCAGCGATCGGCTACAGCCAGCATTCCGGGGTGCCGTTTGAACTCGGCATCATCCGCAACCACTATGTCGGGCGTACTTTCATTCAGCCGACCCAGAGCATCCGCGAACTGGGCGTACGGATGAAGCACTCCGCCAATCGCGCAGCGATCGAAGGCAAGCGCATCATCCTGATCGACGACTCGCTGGTGCGCGGCACCACATCGAAGAAAATCGTGAAGATGATGCGCGACGCCGGCGCCCGTGAAGTGCACTTCCGCATCGCCTCGCCGCCGATCACGCACCCGGACTATTACGGCATCGACATGCCGGACCGCGCCAACCTGCTGGCGGCCACCCACACCATCGAAGAAATGCGCGAGTTGATCGGCTGCGACACCCTGGCCTTCCTCTCGGTCGACGGCCTGTACCGCGCCATGGGCGAGCCCGGCCGCGACCCGGCGCACCCGAAGTTCACCGATCATTATTTCACCGGCGATTATCCGACACCGCTGACCGACCAGAACCAGACCGAGCCGACCCCACGGCAGCTGTCGCTGCTGGCGGAAGCGAGCTGAGATCTTTCGGGCGTTTTTGGCCCGATATTCGTGCCGGCCGGGCTTGTCCCGGCCGTCTGCGTCTATAAAACCCCCATCAGAACGCTCCGGCGCAGGCCGGGCATGACGGTCGCTCGATATCACGGGGCAAGTAACAGCCATGGCAAAACCGCTTCAGGATCGCATCGCTCTGATCACAGGCGCCTCGCGTGGGATCGGCCATGCCACCGCCCGCGCCCTGGCGCGAGCCGGGGCACATATCGTAGCGGTTGCCCGGACCGTCGGCGGGCTGGAAGAACTCGACGACGAGATCCGCAAGGACGGCGGCAGTGCGACACTAGTCCCGCTCAATATGACGGATACCGACGGCATCGCCCGGCTCGGCGCGGCGCTGAACGAGCGCCATGGTAAGCTCGACATCCTCATCGGCAATGCGGGCATCCTGGGTCCGTCCTCGCCGCTCGGCCACATCGACCTCAAGGGCTGGAACGAGGTGATGGCGATCAACGTCACCGCGAACTTCCAGCTAGTCCGCTGCATGGAGCCGCTACTGAAGCAATCCGATGCCGGACGCGCCGTGTTCGTCACCTCGGGCGCGGCCAACAAAGCGCGCGCCTATCTCGGTCCCTACGCCACCTCGAAAGCTGCCGTCGAAACCCTGGCACGGGTCTGGGCCAACGAAGTGGCGTCGACACTGCTCCGCGTCAATCTGTTCAACCCAGGACCGATCCGCACCCGGATGCGCGCCGGCCTCATGCCCGGCGAAGATCCGATGACCCTCGACACGCCGGAGCAGGTCGCCGAATTCATTGTGCCGATGTGCCTGCCCTCATGGACCGACAACGGCAAGTTCTACGACTATCCGGCCCGCACCATCCTGGATTTTCGCGCGCCCGCTCACCCCTGATCGCCCGCTCCACTTCGAGATTTCCGCTCGATTGACTTGCCGCCGTCTGCGCTATTCACTTGGCATTCAAGCGGGGAAACACCCCGCACCGATAATGCCAGGGAGAGAACGCCATGACGCCAAGGCCGAATAGCGGGCGAGCACGACGCGCGAACGCTGAGCGTCGCATCCGCAGAATTCTCTCTGGTGCCGCCTGCTGTCTCCTCGCAGCCGTTGCGCTGCTCTCGGCTGCGACGTCGCGCGACGCTTTTGCGAGCGACATCCCTCGCTTCGAGGTCGACGCATCATGGCCAAAACCCCTGCCGAACAACTGGATCCTCGGCCAGGTCGGCGGCATCACGGTGGATTCCCAGGGACACATTTGGCTGATCCACCGCCCGCGCTCGCTGACCGATGATGAAAAAGGCGCAGCACTCACTCCGCCGCGTTCGAAATGCTGCGTGTCGGCGCCGCCGGTGCTCGAGTTCGATGTCGAGGGCAATATGCTGCGCGCCTGGGGCGGCCCCGGGACCGGCTATGAATGGGTCGGACGCGAACATGGCATCGAGGTCGACGAGAAAGGCTTTGTCTGGATCGGCGGCAACGCTGACAACGACAATGCCATCCTCAAATTCACGCTGGACGGCAAGTTCGTGATGCAGATCGGCAGCATCGCGCCGAGCAAGGGCAGCAACGACACCGCTCAGCTCGGCAAACCGGCGGAGACCGCCATCGACAAGGATGCCAACGAGATCTACGTCGCCGATGGTTACGGCAATCGCCGTGTCATCGTGTTTGACGCCACCACGGGAACCTACAAGCGGCACTGGGGCGCTTACGGCAAGCCACCGAACGACGACAAGCAGGCGGCCTATGATCCCAAGGCGCCGGTATCGCAACAATTCGGCAATCCGGTGCATTGCGTGAAGATCGCAGCCGACGGACTGGTCTATGTCTGCGACCGCATCAACAATCGGGTTCAGGTGTTCAAGAAGGACGGCACCTTCGTGAAGGAGTGGTTCTACGAGAAGAACACCCTCGGCAACGGCGCTATCTGGGATATCGCGATCTGGCCCAATCCGGCGCAGAGCTATCTGCTCAGTGCCGACGGCGAGAATAACGAAGTACGTATCCTGAAACGCGACGATGGCAGCGTAGTCGGCAGTTTCGGCCGCAACGGACGCAATGCCGGCCAATTCCACTGGGTTCACGCCCTCGCTGTCGACCAGAAAGGCAATGTCTATACCGCCGAAGTGGACACCGGAAAGCGCATCCAGAAATTCAAGCTGACTTCGGATGCGCTGCGCTGACAGTTTCTTGCCGTGAACCGACCGCCTTCCACCGCGACCAACATCGACATACAGAACACCATCAGGGAGATCATGCATGACCCGACAGATCCTTTTCGGCCTCGCTCTCAGCGCAATGGCGATGTCCCCAGCCTTCGCCGCGGACGTTTCCGGCACCTGGCTGCGCGACACCGGTGCGTCGCGGGTCAAGTTCGCGCCCTGCGGCGGCGCGATCTGCGGAAATCTGGTGTGGCTGAAACCCGGCGTCGAAACACCCGCCAAGGTCGGGCAACGGATCTTCTTCGACATGAAGCCGAGCGGCGCGGATTCCTGGAGCGGCAACGCCTTCAATCCGGAGGACGGTAAAACCTATTCCGGCAAGATGTCGCTGTCAGGCGATACACTGACGACATCCGGCTGCGTGATGGGCGGCATGATCTGCAAATCGACCACCTGGACGCGGGTGAACTGAGCCGGTCGCAGCATCGGAAACATCACTAAACGAGCGACTGCGGTACGATGAAGCCGCAGCGCTGCCGAAACCATGCGCAGAGATCACGAATTTTGTTTCCCGCGTTTTCGGGCGGTTCGATCGACACCGAACCGCCAAAATATTTGTTCAAATGCCGCCGACCTGAAACGGATGAAGCACCTTTTGCGTTGTTCATTCGAAAGGTTTGCGGATGGCGTTGTTGTTCGGAAGAAAATCACGTTCGGTTCGGCGCAGGGTCAACCAGGACGCCTGGATGTCCCTTGAAGGCGATTTTGCGGCCCGCAAATGCACTGTGGTCGATATCTCCGAGAACGGCGCCAAACTGAAAATTGAGGATCCGCAGTTCATCCGACCGCAATTCCGGCTGAAGTTTTCGCGAACCGACCATGGTCGCCGCTGCAAGGTGGCCTGGCGCAAGGGCCTCCTGCTCGGCGTCGAATTTCTTTAAAGGCCGCTCAGGTCGACGGGCGGTCCCCCGCTACGGCAAACTCCGACGGAGCCAGTCCCGACGTCAGGACTTGCGCTTGGCCTTGTGGGCGAACGGGTTGGCCTTTTCGCGTAGTGTAATGCGGATCGGTGTTCCCGGCAGATCGAACGCAGTTCGCATGCTGTTGGTGAGATAGCGCAGATAAGACTCGGGCACCGCGTCGGCGCGCGAGCAGAACACCACAAAGCTCGGCGGCCGCGCCTTGGCCTGGGTCACGTAATTCAGCCTCAGCCGTCGGCCGGATACCGCGGGCGGCGGATTGGCCGATGTCGCCTCCTCAAACCAGCGATTGAGCGTGCTGGTGGAGGTGCGGCGGTTCCAGATCGCGTAAGCGTCCTCGATTGCCTTCATCAGCTTGTCGATGCCCTCGCCCATCAGTCCCGAGACGGGAATGACCGGCACGCCTCTGACCTGGGGCAGCAGATGATCGGCATCCTGCCGCAGCGACGAGATCAGATTGGCCTGCTTGCCGAGCAGATCCGACTTGTTGACCGCAATCACCAGCGCGCGCCCTTCGCGCTCGATCAGATCCGCGATCCGCAGGTCCTGTTCCTCGAACCGGTTCTGCGCATCCATCATCAACACCACGACTTCGGCGAAACGAATGGCGCGGAGCGAATCGGCGACCGACAGTTTTTCCAGCTTCTCCTCGATCCGCGAGCGCCGTCGCATTCCGGCGGTGTCGAACAGGCGAAAACGCTGTCCCTTCCAGTCCAGGTCGACCGAGATGGAATCGCGGGTGGTGCCGGCCTGATCGCTGGTCAATAGCCGCTCTTCGCCGAGCAGGTGATTGATGAGCGTCGACTTCCCGGCATTGGGCCGGCCGACAATGGCCACCCGGATCGGACGATTGGCATGGGAGTCCCAGGTCTCCACATCATCTGTGGCGCCGTCGTCATCCTGCTCCGGCTCAGGCATCAGCACCCGCAGCGCGTCGTAAAATTCGCTCAGACCTTCGCCGTGCTCCGCCGAAATCTGCACGGGATCGCCGAGCCCGAGCGCGTAGGATTCCATCGCCCCCAGTTCGCCGTGCTTGCCTTCGCTCTTGTTGGCCAAGAGGACCACGGGCTTGTTGGCGCGCCGCGCCAGGTCGGCAAAGGTGCGATCGGCGGGCGTCAGTCCCAGGCGGGCATCGATCACGAATAGCAGGGCATCGGCGTCGCCGATCGCGGTCTCGGTTTGCTCCTGCATCCGCGCTGTCAGTGAGCCACGCGGCCCCTCATCGAGGCCAGCGGTGTCGATGATGGTGAATTCGAGGTCGCCGAGCCGGCCCTCACCCTCGCGACGATCGCGCGTCACCCCCGGCTGATCGTCGACCAGCGCGATCTTCTGCCCGACCAGACGGTTGAACAGGGTCGATTTGCCGACATTGGGCCGGCCGATGATCGCAAACGTAAAAGGCATGGCTGATCCGTTCGCCCGTTACGGACAACATGTCAACAACGGGGGTTGATCGACAAGGTCTGACCACGGCAACACTGCGAAAATCGCAGCCTGGATCAAGCCTCAGCGCGAGAAACTGCCGCTCGGGAGCGGCGCCGGGAATGCCGACTGTGACTGCTGGGCCGGCGCCGCCTGCTGCTGGGCCTGCGGGTCGGGCGGCGGGGCCGTCGTACGGGTCCGCTTGGTCACCTGTTTGGCCGGCGGCGGCGGGGCTGCTGGGGCAGCCGCCCCATCGGCCGCAGGCGCGTCCTGGGCGGCGGGTGCTGCGGCCGGCGCCGCGGCGTGCCGCCGCGCCCTGGACTTGGCTTTAGGCTGGGCTTTCTGCTCCTCGGCGGCGGCCGCGGCCTGCTGCTGCTGGAGCTGCTCTTCGCGCTGCCGTTGGTCGGCCGCGCCCTTGTAAAGGTCCTTCGGTACGCCCTGCTCGAGGCCTGGAACCCCTTCAGGGAATACCGGCTGGCGATTGCCCGGCACCTTCTTCTTGGTGTCGAGGAAATCGAGCATGTCGGTCGGATCGAAGCTGCTCAGTCCGCCGCCACCACAGCCCGCGAGCACGCTGCAAAGCGCGAACAGAACACCGGCGGTAATCAGACGTTGCGAGCGTCGCATGATGGTATCACTCGATTTGTTGTCGTCGTGGTCCGGAGGCACCGCGGTGTTGCGAAGCGCCGCCGTTTTTCGATCTCGGTTGCCGCCGTCAACTTTTGGCGACGGGCGGAAGCAAGGCCTGCAGCGCTTCCGCGCGGTTGCGGATGCTGCCGGGGCTTTCCGCATCGTTCATGATCAGCTCCACCCACTGCCGCGCCGCAGCCACGTCATTGGCACGCCAGGCAGACAGCGCCAGCAGATCCCGTGCGGTGTGGCGGAAAGCACGCCCGCCCGCGGTCACAGGTTCCAGGCGCTGACGAATCTCGTCATAGGGCGCGGTATCGATCAACAGCAAACCTGACCGCGTCTTGGCGAGGTCCTGCTCCGACTGCCCCACGCTGCCGTCAGCAGCGATGGCATCGAACAGTTTGATCGCCGCCTGCGGATCGCGCGAGGCTGTCTCCGACGCAGCGCGCAGGCGTGCCAGTGTCCGATAACCGGCCGGCGCGTCGGCCGCCAGCTTGGTGAAGGCCGCCTCGGCCTCGGTTTGCTTGTTCTGCTCCGCCAGTGTCACGGCAGCCTCGAAGGCCGCGCCGGCCTCAGCGGCCCGCTTGCCTTCCCAATATTGATAGCCGCGCCAGCCGGCGACGGCGGCAATGATCAGGACCACCGCCCCGATGATAAAGATGGAATAGCGATCCCACAGCTTCTTGAGCTGCTCGCGGCGCAATTCCTCGTCAACTTCGTCAAATAACTCAGACACTTATGTCATCCACCCCAAAACCTGCCGCAGGCCCAGGCAACCACATGCCGGCCTGCGCCAGCCCCAATCTGACGGCGCGATACCCTATCGATATGGCGGTGGCAAGGCAAAGTGAGCCTGTTCAACGAGTTACCAGCCGCTGAAGCCCCATCGTCCGCAGACCCGAGCCTGTCCGCCGGTCTTAGCGGTGGACCGACACGACACCACATCAGAGATCCAAACGACACTTACAGGGACACGTCATGCGCCATCTGCTCTTCGCCGCGGTCCTCCTGACGATACCCATGCTGACGCTCTCGGCCCCAGCACGGGCAATCGAATATCCGTGGTGTTCAGCGGAAAGCATCAACTGCTTCTATTCGAGCTTCGAGCAGTGCCAGGCGGCGATCTCCGGCCTGGGCCTGGATTGCACCCGCAACCCACGTTTAGTTGCGGAGAGCAGCGATACCCGCGCCGACACTGATCGCCCGGTGCGTCGCTCCGGCCGCAGCCGGGTGGCGCGATAAAGGGACCAACGCGACGGTGGGTGACGTGCCGACCGACACAGCCCCCGCCTCCGGCGGCTCAGGTCTTGCGCTCAGGTTTTGGGCTTCATTCCGTAGACATGCTCCGGTCCGGGAAAGGCGCGAGAGCGGACCTCGGTGGCATACCCCTCGATGGCGGCTTCGATCGCCGGCGCGAGATTGCCGTAGCGCTTGACGAACTTCGGCACCTTGGCCGACAGCCCGAGCATATCCTCCAGCACCAGCACCTGGCCGTCGCAGGCCGCGCTGGCACCGATGCCGATGGTGGGAATGCTGATGCTTTCGGTGATACGCCGCGCCAGCGGCTCCGCCACCGCCTCGACCACCACCGAAAACGCGCCGGCTTCCGAAATCGCTCGCGCATCGTTCTCGATACGAGCCCAGTCGGCTTCCTCGCGGCCCTGGGCACGGAACGAGCCCAGGGTGTTGATGGACTGCGGCGTCAGGCCGATATGCGCCATCACGGGCACGCCGCGCTCCGACAGGAACGCGATGGTGTCGGCCATGCGTGCGCCCCCCTCGAGCTTCACGGCGCCGCAGTGGGTCTCCTTCATGATGCGGGCGGCGGAATGGAACGCCTGCTCCTTCGAAGCCTCATAGGAGCCGAACGGCATGTCGACCACGACCAGCGACTGCTTCGACCCGCGCATCACCGCATGCCCCTGCAGGATCATCATTTCCAGCGTGACCGGCACGGTGGTCTCAAACCCGTGCATGACGTTGCCGAGCGAATCGCCAACCAGGATCACGTCGCAATAGCGGTCGACCAGCGTCGCGGTGTGAGCATGATACGAGGTCAGCATCACGATCGGATCGCCCCCCTTGCGGGCGCGGATATCCGGCGCCGTCTTGCGCTTCACAGCGGTCTGTACGGACATGGTCAAACTCCAAAAACGGGCACGCCGATCACCACGGGATGGAAGGCGAAGCCGAGGGCGAGGAAGACGACGATACCAACAGCCATCGCGATCAGATCGTTGGTGACACCACCGACGGGTATGGGCGGGGCGCCGGCGTCGTCGCGAGATTTCAGCGAGATCCGATCGTAGACCGCCCAGGCAAGGCACGATCCAAACAGGATGATCGATCCGAGATCGCCATTGGCCAGCAGGTGCGCCACCGCCCAGAGCTTGAAACCAGCAAGCATCGGATGCTTCAGGGTGGTGTAGATTTTTCCCCGCAGATATGAGGCCACCACCATGATGATCGCCGGCAGCATCAGCGCGACGGCCAGGTGCTTCATCGCAACTGGCGGATACCAGACATTGAACCAGCCATCAGCGCGGTACCGGGCGAAACCCCACACAATCAACGCAATCCCCATGGCAGAGATCAGCGAATAAAGAATTTTGTAGGTCCCGTCGCCCAGCGACTGGATGAAAGCCGAACGAATATCGCGGTGCATGGTCAGCGTGTGAACGCCGAGAAACAGCACCAGCCCCACAACGAGCAGCACGAGGCCCATCGGCTCAATCCCACCCTTTAATCGTTCCCCACCGGACACTGTGCCGTGAAAAGCCGCGCCGGAGCATTTCCGCGGTGCGGGCGCCTTGATATGATGCCGCCGCGTTCAGTCCGGGTATCACTTTTCCGGGCTTGCGCGCAATGCCGCCCGCCTTCCACCGTTACTTCGCCGTTCCCTGGACCAGCCATGCAACGCCCGCATCCAGGATTGCAATCTCTTTTCTCGCTGAACGAAATTGATTGGTTGATCTCATGAAAATATCCACGACTGCTGTCCTTGCCCTGCTGCTGGCCCCGGCGCCGCTGGCGGCGCAGGACTGGCCGACCAAACCGGTAAAGATCGTGGTGCCGTTCGCGCCGGGATCGACGCCCGACATGGTCGGCCGGGTGATCGCCGAGGACCTGCAGGCACGCCATCCGGGGACGAGCTTCATCATCGAAAACAAGCCCGGCGCCTCCGGCAACACCGGAACGGACTATGTCGCCAAATCCGAGCCGGACGGTGCGACGATCGGTATCAGCCTGGGCGGACCGCTCGCGATCAACACCCTGCTGTTTTCGAAACTGCCCTACGATCCGGCCAAGGATCTCGCGCCGATCACCATGCTGACCGCCCTGCCGAGCGTGCTGGTGGTGCCATCGGGCCTCGGTGTCGGCACGGTCAGGGATTTCGTGGCGCTGCTGAAGAGTGATGCCGGCAAGATCAGTTACGGCTCGATCGGCGCCGGCTCTCTGTCGCAACTCTGCATGGAAGCGATCGGACTGAAGGCCGGCGGGGGCAAAATGGTCCATATCCCGTTCGGCGGCTCGCCGCAGGCTGTCACTGCCGTGATCCGCAGCGATGTGCAGGCCGCCTGCCTGCCCGCCATCGCGGTGACACCGCAGCTCGCGTCGGGCGCAGTCAAAATCCTGGCGGTGACGACCGCCAAACGCTCGCCATTCCTGCCGGACATTCCGACGCTGACGGAAAGCGGTATCGACGTGGAATCGGATGCCTGGAACGCGCTGATTGCGCCGGCCGGCACACCGCCGGCGATCATTGCCAGGATCAACGCCGAGGTCGGCGACGCGCTGCGCAAGCCCGAAGTGATCGAAAAGCTGCGCACGCAGCTGATCACGCCGGTGCCTTCGACACCCGAAGAGGTGAGCGCACGCATGGCAGCGGAGAAAAAACTATGGGCCGATGTGGTCAAGGCCGCCGACATCAAGATCAACTGACCGCCGCCCTGACCTATCAACCAATAGCAAGAACGGGAGAACACCCCATGAAAGTCAAAACCATTGCAGCGAATCTTGCCTGCGCCGCCCTCGCCGTCGCGTTGCTTCAGGGCGTGGCCCACGCAGCCGAGGTCAAGGTGATGATCTCCGGGGGCCTCTCCGCTGCCTACAAGGAGCTGGTGCCGCAGTTCGAAAAGGCGACCGGAAATACCGTCGTCACCGCCTATGGCCCCTCGATGGGCACCACGGAAAATGCGATTCCCGTGCGGCTTGCTCGCGGCGAAGCTGCCGACGTGCTGATCATGGTCGGTGACGCGCTCGGCAAGATGATCGAACAGGGCAAAGCGATGGAAGGCAGTCGCGTGGATCTCGTGCGTTCCCCCATCGGCATGGTGGTGAAAACGGGCGCGCCGAAGCCGGACATCAGCACGCAGGATGCGCTGAAGCAGACGCTGCTCAACGCCAAGTCGGTCGCCTACTCCGACAGCGCCAGTGGCGTCTATGTCGGTGGCGAACTGTTTGAGAAACTTGGCATCGTCGAGCAGATGAAGGGCAAGGCGAAGATGATTCCGGCTGAACCGGTGGCCGCAGGCGTCGCCCGGGGCGACAGCGAACTGGGTTTCCAGCAAATCAGCGAACTCCTGCCTGTGCCCGGCATCGACCTGGTCGGCCCGCTGCCGGGAGCTGTGCAGAAGATCACGATCTTTTCCGCCGGCATCGCAGCCGCGGCGAAGGAACCCGCAGCCGGCAAAGCGCTGATTGCCTTCCTCGCCTCGCCCCAGGCGGCCCCGGTGCTGAAGAAGACGGGGCTCGATCCGTTCGTCGCACCAGAGAAATAGCGACCGCGGCCCCATGCCACGGGATGACGGCTGCGTTTCATCTGTCTGTCATATTCGGGTAGCCGCACCGTCACGGTCGCTGTCCACAAAGGCCCGGTTTCACCACCAATTGGGGCCTCCATGATCCGCAAGCTACTGCTGACGAGCACTGCCGTCTGTCTCGTCCACATCTTTCCCGCGTTCGCACAACAGGAGTTTCCCGCCAAGCTCGCCGGCCACGCCGTGCTGCCGGCGGAAACCTTCGTCGCGGCCCCGGCCGATGCGCCGGTCGATCTGAAGACATCGGGCAAATACACCACCGGCAAGCGCGTCGACGACCTCGGCACCGTGATGGGCAAGTCCTACGAGCGTGACACCGGGGTGAAGCTGCCCTTCAAGGGACAGCCGATCCAGGGCCATTCGGGCATCAAGGTGATGCCGGACGGCTCGTTCTGGATCATCACCGACAACGGCATGGGCGCCAAGGCCAACTCGCCGGACTCGATGCTGTATCTCAATCACTGGACCATCGACTGGGCCAACGGTGACTGGAAGAACCTCGGCACCGTGTTCCTGCACGATCCCGACAAGAAGGTGCCGTTCCGCATCGTCCATGAGGGCACCGATAAGCGCTATCTGACCGGTTCAGACTTCGACACCGAAGGCTTCCAGATCATCGGCGACACACTGTGGATCGGCGACGAGTTCGGTCCCTACATCATCAAAGCCGACATGACCGGCAAGGTGCAGGCGGTGTTCGAGACCACGGCCGACGGCAAGCCGGTGCGCTCGCCTGACAACTATGCCGCCGCCTCGCCTGGCGCGCCAGGCGCCACCTACACCAACGTCAACCTGCGCCGCTCCAAGGGCTTTGAAGGCTTTGCCGCCAGCAAGGATGGCAAGTTCCTCTACGGCCTGCTGGAAGGCCCGCTCTGGGATGCCGAGAAGAAAGACTGGGAACGGCTCGACGGCAACGAGGCGTCCCGCATCCTCGAGTTCGATGTCGCTGCGCAGAAATTCACCGGGCGGTTCTGGTACTACCGCTTCGAGGCCAACGGCAATGCGATCGGCGACTTCAACATGATCGACGGCACCACCGGCCTCGTGATCGAGCGCGACAACGGCGAAGGCACGGCGGACAAGGCTTGCGCCGCCGGCGTGCGTGGACCGGATTGCTTCGGCGATCTCGCCAAGTTCAAGCGCGTCTACAAGATCGAGCTGACCGATGCCAATGCCGGCCAGCCGGTGCGCAAGATCGGCTACATCGACCTGATGAAGATTCAGGACCCGGACAAGAAGGCCAGGAAGCCGCTGACCAACGGCGTGCTGACCTTCCCATTCTTCACCATCGAGAATGTCGACGTTGTCGATGCGACGCATATCGTGGTCGGTAACGACAACAACCTGCCGTTCTCCTCGAGCCGTGAGCCCAACAAGGCCGACGACAACGAGATGATGCTGCTTGAGGTCGGCGATCTGCTCAAGGCGAAGTAAGTTTTGCTTGCTGATGCTTGAAAGTCCCCGGGGATATCCCTGGGGACTTTTTCGTTCGGAGCCGATTTAAAATTCTCAAGGCTGCGCCGGGCGCCCCAGTGTCCGGTTATCGACATAGCGGATCAGGATCGGCCGGCCGGCGATCGCGCCGCCGAATCCCTGACTGAACGACAGCGGTGCACAGTGCGCCAGGGACTCGTCGATCGCCTGCCGGTAGGCATTGCGCGTATCCGAGGACACGCTGGGCGTCGCATATGTCAGCTGCGGCGGCGCGATCAACGCACCGTCGCGTTTGAAACTGAACTTCACAGCCATCTGCATGTCCGCCTGCGCCGCATCTTCCGGCGGCGGCGTCCAGCAGGACCGCAATGCCCTGAACAAGTCGCCGATGGTATCGAGGTCGTGGTCGGGTTTCTGGTACTTGGCAGTGTCCTTTTCAGCCGGCTTGCTTTCCACCGTGACCTGCAGGTTCTCTCCGATAGGATAATCGATCTCGGGGTTGCAGGGACCATGGTCAAGCGGGCTGCACACCGACGGTGTGCAGGGACCGCTGTCCAGCACGCTGCAAGGCGCATGCGCGAAAGGAGAAGGGTCGGCGGGAGGGCGTTCAGCGGCCACGGACACCCCGGCCGTGACGAGCATCACCAACCCGGCAACCAGCCAACTAGAAACGCACCGCAGCATGATCAAGCTCTCGAGTCCGACATGCTCAACATAACCCCGGACGCATGGCAAAAAGCCATCAAGCCTGCATCACATTTTTGCGCTCATCGCCGAGAGCTCGGCAATCAGCGCCGTCTCGCTTGGAAGGTCCAGAATGCCGGCCCCATAGAGCGAAATGCCACCATAGAGCAGGATGTAGATCTTCATCACGGCGCGGCGCCGTTCCGATGGAGCCTCGATATCTCCGCAGAAAATCCGCATCGCTTCGGTGATGACCTTGTGGACGGCGGCTTGAAGCGACGGCGAGTTCTTCATGGTCCCGTGCGGCCGGCTGACCATCAAGCCGTAGATCGTCCGGTGCGCGAGCGCGAAGCGGACATATTGCGCGACATAATCATCGGAGGTTTGGGTTTCGGCCAGGATCGCAGCCAGCCGCTCGTAAGCTTCGGTGGCGACCGCATCGAGCAGCGCCTCACGATCTTCGAAATGATTGTAAAGGGAGCGATGCGCGACCCCGACCGCATCAGCCACTTGTCTCATGCTCAGGGCTTCGTGGCCGGCGTCGGCCACGAGACGATAAGCGATCGCAAGTGCCTCGGACTTGAGATTGCCATGGCGATAGGTGGTGCGGCGCGGCCTGGTCGTCATGCGCCCCCTTTTACAAAGCACTCCGCCAAATTACCACGTTGATGGGGAGCACCGGCCGGCCGGCGGTCTCTTGGCCTGCCGATCAGGCACTGGCGCGGCTGGCCACCCGATCCTCGCCATACTGTGGGGTCAGGTCCTCATCGATCATCGCCCGGATCATTGCGATCACCGCACCGCGCGCCCGCGCCTTGGTCGCGGCATGGCTCGCCATGTTGAGTGTGCTCAGAGCGTGCGCCGCCTCCTCTGCCGCGCGGACCAGGTCGTCGGCCGGCACCAGGCGATCGAAGAACCCCGCCGTCACAGCTTCTGCAGGGCCAAACATTTCCGCCGTCACCACGACGCGATTGAAGTAGGCCGGGGTCAGCCGCTGGCGCGCAATTTCGACGGCAAACCGAGGAACCGTCAGTCCGATGGCAACCTCGTTCATGCCGATCCGATACGCGCCTTCCGCGGCGATCCGATGATCGGACGACAAGATCAGGAATGCTCCCATCGGAAAAGCGTTGCCATTGCACGCAGCGACAACCGGTGTGGGGAACGACAGAATGCGCAGCGCAAGCTCCGCACCTGCCCGGACCATGAGATACTGCTCGGTCGCGCTGCCCTTGGCGAACACATTGAGGTCGAAACCACCCGAAAAATGCCGTCCCTGTGCGGTCAGGATCACCACCGTTTTGTCCCGCTCCGCTGCGTCGAACGCGGCGTGAAGTGCGTTCAGCATGTGGAGCGACATCACATTGGCCTTGCCATCGTTCATGACGATGATGCTGACCGCACCTGCGCGCGTGTAAGTCACCGGATCCAGCATCGGTTCCTCCCTAAAGCATCCAATGGATACATTAGGGCAAGCAGGATCCGATGCAAGTGTGTCGTCGTGTCACACGAGATGATCCGGCCAGAGCCTTTTCCGTTCCGATAGAATCGGAACGGGGCTCTAGCATTTTATTTTAACGCGTTTTCTTGACGCGAACCGGTATCCACTTCGCTGGAAAACGCTCTCGCAGCGGACGGCCGCCCTCGATCAGACCTCATGGGCTCGATCGCAAGAGAGGGATCGTGGTTGTTCTGGATAAAACCGGGAACGCGAAAGGAGGCGGCCGCGACCGCCCTCACCCCTTCTTCTTCACGTCCTTGACATTAGTAAACGCAATGCCTTCCGCGCGCTCGCGGGTGTAGTCGAGATAGAACTGGTTCTTCGCCAGGAACACCAGATCGCTGTCGACATCTTCCGCGATGCTGGAGCCGTTAGCGTTGACAAAGGCATCGAAGGTCTTGCGCTCATCGGCGGCAATCCAGCGCGCCAGCGAGAACTCACTGACCTCGAAGTCTACTGGCAAGCCATACTCGGCGTCGAGGCGCGCTTTCAGCACGTCGAGTTGCAGTTGTCCGACCACGCCCACCAAGGCCGGCGAGCCATCGCGCGGGCGAAACACCTGCACCACGCCCTCCTCCGACATCTGCTGCAAGGCTTCCTTCAGCTTCTTGGCCTTCATGGCGTCGGTCAGCTTGACGCGGCGGAGGATTTCCGGCGCGAAGCTGGGTACGCCGACGAAAGTGATGTCCTCGCCCTCGGTCAGGGTGTCGCCGATCCGCAGGGTGCCATGATTGGGAATACCGACGACGTCGCCGGCGAAGGCTTCGTCCGCCAGCGCGCGGTCTTGCGCAAAGAAGAACTGCGGCGACGACAGACTCATCGGCTTGCCGGTACGCGTCAGCTTCGCCTTCATGCCGCGCACGAGCTTGCCCGAACACAGCCGCGCGAACGCGATGCGGTCGCGGTGGTTCGGATCCATGTTGGCCTGGATCTTGAAAACGAAGGCGGACATCCGCGATTCGGCGGCTTCCACCTTGCGCAGGTTGCTCTCTTGCGCGCGCGGTGGCGGCGCATAGCGCCCGAGCCCTTCCAGGAGATCGCCGACGCCGAAATTGCGCAACGCGCTGCCGAAGAATACCGGAGTCAGATGGCCCTCGCGGAACGCATCGAGATCGAACGGTTTGCAGGCCTCCGAGACCAGCGCGAGCTCTTCCTTGATGGCTTCCGCGTCGAGATTGGCGTTGCGGCCGGCGAGCTCGGAAATCTCGATCTTCTCGGCCGCACCGGTCTTGGCACCGCCGCCTTCCAGCAGACGGACGCCACCGGTGGCAATGTCGTAGGTGCCGAGGAAGTCTCGCCCCCGCCCCACCGGCCAGGTCATCGGCGTGGTGTCGAGCGCCAGCGTCTTCTCGATCTCGTCCAGCAAATCGAACGGATCGCGGGTTTCGCGGTCCATCTTGTTGATGAAGGTGATGATCGGAATGTCACGGAGACGGCAGACTTCGAACAGCTTGCGGGTGCGCGCTTCGATGCCCTTGGCGGCGTCGATCACCATCACGGCCGAATCGACCGCGGTCAGGGTCCGGTAGGTATCCTCCGAGAAGTCCTCATGGCCTGGGGTGTCGAGCAGGTTGAAGACGAGATTGTCGAATTCGAAGGTCATCACCGAGGTCACGACCGAGATGCCGCGCTCGCGCTCGATCTTCATCCAGTCCGAGCGGGTATTGCGTCGCTCGCCCTTGGCCTTGACCTGCCCCGCCAGATTGATGGCGCCGCCGAACAGCAAGAGCTTTTCGGTCAGCGTGGTCTTGCCGGCGTCGGGGTGGGAAATGATCGCAAAGGTCCGCCGCCTGGCCACTTCAGCGGCGAGCGGCGACGACGGGGCGTCGGTGGTGAGTGCAAGATCGGACATGATGCGTGCGTGTGACAAAGAAACGCGGCGGGATCAAGGGGTCCGCGAATATGGCCTTTTCGGTTCGGTCAAGTGCGACATTGGATGCACTTGCATCCAATTTTGACCAGACCGATAACCGTACCTATATCTGAGTTGCGAGGACGACCTCGCACTTCCCCACATGCGGCAGGGACGGCTCTGCCATCACACGATCCGGGAACACCGCCCCGGGTTCCGGAGACGTGTGTCCACGGAAGGAAGAGGTCTGTCATGGCCTGGATTATTCTGTTTGTCGCCGGATTGATGGAAATCGGCTGGGCGGTCGGCCTGAAATATACCGACGGCTTTACCCGGCTGGTGCCCTCGGTGCTGACGCTGGGCTGCATGCTGGCCAGCATTCTGCTGCTCGGACTGGCCCTGAAGACGCTTCCGGTCGGCACTGGTTATGCGGTGTGGACCGGCATCGGCACCGTGGGTACCGCCCTGCTCGGCATCGCCTTGTTCGGTGAGCCTGCGACCGCGGTCCGTCTCGCCTGCATCGGCCTGATCGTCGCCGGTATTTTCGGCCTCAAACTGGCGACGTAGCCTGGGTCAGCGCAGCACCGAGACGATCCAGTAGCTCAACCCGGCAACGAGAGCCGACGCCGGGATCGTAATGACCCAGGCAATCACGATCGAACTCGCCACGTTCCAGCGCACCGCCGAGGTCCGCCGGGCCGCGCCGACGCCGACAATGGCGCCGGTGATGGTGTGGGTGGTCGACACCGGCACACCGAACCAGGTGGCAAGGAACAGCGTTATCGCTCCGCCGGTCTCGGCACAGAAGCCCTGCACCGGCGTCAGCTTGGTAATGCGATTGCCCATGGTGCGCACGATCCGCCAGCCGCCCATCAGCGTTCCCAGCGCCATGGCGGTTTGACACGCCAGCACCACCCAAAGCGGCACGCTGAACGTCGTACCGAGATAGCCCTGTGAGTAGAGCAGCACGGCGATGATGCCCATGGTCTTCTGGGCGTCGTTGCCGCCGTGGCCCAGCGAATAAAGCGACGCGGAGACGAACTGCAGGGTGCGGAAGGCCCGATCGACCGCAAACGGCGTCGAGCGGACCGACAGCCAGGACACCACGGCCACCAGCACCAGCGCCAGCAGGAAACCGAGCACCGGCGACGCCACGATCGCGAGCACCGTCTTGGTCAGGCCGCTCCATTCCATGGCCGCGAAGCCCGCTTTGGCAAAGCCGGCCCCAACCAGGCCGCCGATCAGCGCATGCGAACTCGACGACGGAATGCCCAGGCCCCAAGTGATCAGGTTCCAGACAATCGCCCCGATCAGCGCGGCGAAGATCACCCGCGGATCGACCACACCGGGATCGATGATCCCGGTGCCGAGCGTTTGCGCGACATGCAGCCCGAAAAACAGAAACGCGATAAAATTGAAGAACGCAGCCCAAAACACCGCGTATTGCGGCCGCAGCACCCGTGTCGAGACAATGGTGGCAATCGAATTCGCGGCGTCGTGCAAGCCATTGAGGAAGTCGAACAGCAGCGCGACTCCGATCAAGCCGATAAGGAGCGGAAGACCTAAAGTGGCGTCCACGGGGTGGCCCTGCCCTAAACCTGTTCGATCACGATGCTGTTGATCTCGTTGGCGACGTCATCGAAGCGGTCGGCAACCTTTTCAAGGTGGTCATAGATTTCCGCGCCAACGATAAAATCCATGGTGTTGGCGTTGCGGTGTTTGAGAAACAGCTCCTTGAGCCCGATGTCGTGGAGGTCGTCGACCCGGCCTTCGAGCTTGGTCACCTCCTCGGTGATCGCGGTCAAGGTCGTGACATTGCCGCCGATCGCCTGCAGCAGCGGCAGCGCCCGCCCGATCAGTTTGGAGCAATCGACCAGAATGGAACCGATCTCGCGCATCGGCTGCTCGAACTCGCGCACCTCGAACAATGTCACGGCTTTGGCGGTCTGATGCATCTGGTCGATCGCATCGTCCATCGACGTGATCAGGTCCTTGATATCCACGCGGTCGAACGGCGTGATGAAGGTGCGGCGGACCGCTGTCAGCACACTGCGGGTGATCTCGTCGGCCTGCTGCTCGAACTGGCTAACCTTCTGGCAATAGGCCGGCACCTCATCGCCGCCGCGCAGAACCCCCTGCAGGGCCTCGGCGCCATTGACGATGGTCTGGGAATGTTGCGCGAACAGCTCGAAGAAGCCCTCTTCATGCGGCAGCAAAGCCTTGAACCAACGCAGCATCGTCTTCCCCTGCCTTGCGCATTTTCCGCTCCCGCAAGACCCCGCTTGCGTCGAAAAATGCTGTTCCATCAATCCGTTGCGTGCGCGCCGACGCCCGGCAGGCCGCCAATATCAGGCAACCGCCGCACTGTCACGTGACTGTCATAAATCATTCAGCGCGAAACGGGGACGTCCGCGACGCCGTTTCCGCCCTCATCCACCGGTTTGTGGGCGGCTCTGTTCTACGTATTGATTGCGACCCTAGCGGTTTCGGCGAAACCGCGTGTCTTGCAGACTACAGCGAACGCTTGAAGTAATGCGCGATCTCACCGATCACGCCGCGGCGGAAGGTCAGCACGCAGACCACAAAGATGACGCCCTGGATCACCGTCACCCACTGACCGAACTGGGCCAGGTACTGCTGCATGGCAATGATGACGAAGGCTCCCACGACCGGCCCAAAGATCGTGCCGAGGCCACCGACCAGCGTCATCAGCACCACTTCGCCGGACATCGACCAGTGCACGTCGGTCAGCGAGGCGTTCTGCGCGACAAAGATCTTCATCGAACCGGCAAGCCCGGCCAAGCCACCGGACAGGACATAGGCCATCAGCTTATACTGATCGGTCTTGTAGCCCAGCGACACCGCGCGCGGCTCGTTCTCCCGGATCGACTTCAGCACCTCGCCGAACGGCGAATTGATGATCCGGAAAATCAGCAGGAATGCGAGCAGGAAGACAATCAGCACCGTGTAGTAGAGCGTTATCGGTTGGGCGAGATTGAAAATGCCGAACAGTTTGCCCTGCGGCACGCCCTGGATGCCATCTTCACCGTGGGTGAACGGCGTCTGCAGATAGATGAAGTACAGAAGCTGCGACAGCGCCAGCGTAATCATCGAGAAATAGATGCCCTGCCGGCGGATGCCGATCAGGCCGGTGATCACGGCAAGCACGACGGAGGCCGCGACCCCAAGCAGAATGCCGAATTCGGGCTCGACGCCCCACACCTTCAGCGCATGCGCCGTGACATAACCGGCGGTGCCCAGGAACATCGCGTGCCCGAACGACAGCAGGCCGCCATAGCCGATAAGCAGGTTGAAAGCGCACGCAAACAGCGCAAAGCACAGCGCCTGCATGACGAAATAAGGATAGATGCCTGTGAACGGCACCACCGCCAGCGCCAGCGCCATGATAACGAACGCGACGACTTCGTCGCGGCTCGAGCGGTGAACGGGGGCTGCATTTTCAGTGATCGAGGTCATGTCAGTGCGCCCGTCCCGTCAGTCCCGTCGGTTTCACCAGCAGCACCAGCACCATCAGAACGAACACGACGGTGTTGGAGGCTTCGGGATAAAAATACTTGGTCATGCCCTCGACCACGCCGAGCGCAAAACCGGTGATGATCGACCCCATGATCGATCCCATTCCACCGATCACCACCACCGCGAACACCACGATGATCAGATCGGCGCCCATCAGCGGACGCACCTGGTTAATCGGCGCCGACAGCACGCCGGCGAGCGCGGCAAGGCCGACGCCGAGCCCGTAGGTCAGAGTGATCATCCGCGGCACGTTGATGCCGAAGGCCCGCACCAAGGTGGGATTCTCGGTGGCCGCGCGCAGGTTTGCGCCGAGCCGCGTCCGCTCGATCAGGTACCACGTTGCGATGCAGACGATCAGCGAGAAGATCACCACCCAGCCACGATAGATCGGCAGGTACATGAAGCCGAGATTGACGCCGCCCTTCAGCAGGTCCGGGATCGCATAGGGCAAGCCCGACGAGCCGAAATAGTTCTGGAACAAGCCCTGGATGATCAGCGCCATGCCGAACGTCAGCAGCAAGCCATAGAGGTGATCCAGGCCTGACAGCCATTGCAGCATGGTCCGTTCGAGAATGACGCCGAACAGGCCGACCACGATCGGTGCCAGCAAGAGCGACCACCAGTAGCCGATGCCGGCATATTCCAGGAAGAAGTAGGCCACAAATGCGCCCATCATGTAGAGCGCGCCGTGGGCGAAGTTGATGATGTTGAGCATGCCGAAAATCACGGCCAGGCCGAGACTCAGCAGCGCATAGAACGAGCCGTTGATCAGACCAACCAGGAGCTGGGCGTAAAGGGCTTGCATGTCGATCGGTCTTTCGTCTCAGGCTCGCGTGTCAGGCTTTCTTGGGCGGGAAGATTGAGATCCCGGCGACAAACAACGCCGCCGGGATCGAAGGCTTATTTCTTCAACAGCGCGCACTTGCTTTCGGACAGTGGCGTGAAAGCTTGGTCGGCCGGAACGGTTGCAACCAGTTTGTAATAATCCCACGGCCCCTTCGATTCCGACGGCTTCTTCACTTCGAAGAGATACGCCGGATGAATCTTGCGGCCGTTTTCCTGGATCGTACCCTTGCCGAACAGCGGATCGTCGGTCGGCGTCGCCTTCATCTGGGCGACGATCTTGGCTCCGTCGTGGGAGTTGCCGCCGGCAGCCTCCAGCACCTTCAGATAATGCAGCACGCCCGCATAGACGCCGGCCTGCACCATCGACGGCGCCGCCTTGGTCTTCATGCGGTCCTGGAACCGTTTGCTGAACGCCCGGGTCTGGTCGTTCAGGTCCCAGTAGAACGTCTCGGTGAAGTTCAGGCCTTGCGCCACGTTGAGGCCGAGCGAATGCACGTCGGTGAGGAACAGCAGCAGCGCGGCGAGCTTCTGTCCGCCGCTGACGATGCCGAACTCAGCCGCCTGCTTGATTGCATTGGTGGTGTCGCCGCCGGCGTTCGCAAGCCCGATGATCTTGGCTTTCGAAGCCTGCGCCTGCAGCAGGAAGGACGAGAAGTCCGAGCTGTTCAGCGGATGCTTGACGCCGCCGACAACCTTGCCGCCGGCAGAGTTGATCACAGCCGTGGTATCGCGCTCGAGCGCGGCACCGAAGGCGTAGTCCGCCGTCAGGAAGAACCAGCTGTCGCCGCCGGCCTTCACCAGCGCGCCGCCGGTGCTGTGCGCCAGCAGGTAGGTGTCGTAAGTCCAGTGCACGGTGTTCGGCGAGCACTGCGCATTGGTCAGATCGGATGTCGCTGCGCCCGAATTGATGTAGACGCCGTTCTTCTCCTTGACGATGTTGTTGACCGCGAGCGCGACACCGGAATTCGGCACGTCGACGATGACGTCGACCTTGTCGACGTCGAACCACTGCCGTGCGATGTTGCTGCCGATATCGGGTTTGTTCTGGTGATCGCCCGAAATCAAGTCGATCTTCCAGCCCTTCTTCAGCAGGCCGGAATCTTCGAGCGCCATCTGTGCGGCGAGCGTCGACCCCGCTCCGCCGAGATCAGCATAAAGTCCGGACTGATCGTTGAGCACACCGATCTTGACGGTTTTATCCTGAGCGAATGCCGAACTACCGGCAAAGACAATCGCCGTACTGAGCAGCAGAGCCGAGAGTATCCTGTTCATGTTTCCTCCTTGAACCCCAGTTTTGAGCGCTATTGTTAGACGCCGAGATAGGTGTGCAGCTTGTCCATGTTCGCTTCCAGTTCGGAGTTGGCGAACCCGTCGATCACCTTGCCATGCTCGACGATGTAGAAGCGGTCCGCCACCGTCGATGCGAAACGGAAATTCTGTTCCACCAGCAGGATTGTGAAACCTTCCGACTTCAGGCGCGCAATCGTATGACCGATTTGCTGGATAATGACGGGCGCAAGCCCCTCGGTCGGCTCATCCAGCATCAGAAACCGCGCTCCGGTGCGCAGGATGCGCGCGATCGCGAGCATCTGCTGCTCGCCGCCGGAGAGCTTGGTGCCCTGGCTGTTGAGACGTTCCTTCAGATTGGGAAACAGCGTGAAGATCTGGTCCAGCGTGAGTCCGCCCGGACGCACCGTCGGCGGGAGCAGCAGGTTCTCGCGGACGTCGAGGCTTGCGAAGATGCCGCGCTCTTCGGGACAAATGGCGATACCCTGGCGCGCGATCTTGTCGGAGGATGTGCGCACGATCTCCTGACCGTTGAAGCGAATCGACCCCGAACGCTTGCCGATGATGCCCATCACCGATTTCAGCGTGGTGGTCTTGCCGGCGCCGTTGCGGCCAAGCAGCGTCACCACCTCGCCTTCACGGACGTTGAAATTAATGCCGTGCAGAACGTGGGATTCGCCGTACCAGGCTTCCAGATTTTCGACCGAAAGCACGGTGTCGGCGGTATTCGCCGCCTGTTTGGGCGCAGGCGATTTATCAAGCATGACCCGCTCCCAGATACGCTTCCTTGACGCGCTCGTCCTTGGTCAGGTCGGCATAGTTGCCTTCCGCGAGCACCCGGCCGCGCGTCAGCACGGTGATGATGTCGGAAAGGTTCGCGACCACGCTCAGATTATGTTCGACCATGACGATGGTGTACTTCGCCGAGATACGCTTGATCAGCGCGGCGATCTTGTCGATGTCCTCATGGCCCATGCCGGCCATCGGTTCGTCCAGCAGCATCATCTCGGGATCAAGCGCCAGCGTGGTGGCGATCTCGAGTGCGCGTTTGCGGCCGTACGGCATCTCGACAGCCTGGGTGTCGGAAAATGCACTGAGGCCGACATCATCCAGAAGCTCGCGCGCCCGGTCGTTGAACCGATCGAGCACGCTCTTGGAGCGCCAGAAATCGAATGAATGACCGTGCTGCCGCTGCAGCGCGACCCGGACATTTTCAAGCGCCGTCAGATGCGGGAACACCGCCGAGATCTGGAACGAGCGCACAAGACCAAGCCGGGCGACGTCGGCCGGCTTCAGCGCCGTGATGTCCTGCCCCTTGTACAGAATCTGACCGCGCGACGGCGTCAGAAACTTGGTCAGAAGATTGAAGCAAGTCGTCTTGCCGGCCCCGTTGGGCCCGATCAAAGCATGGATGCTTCCGCGCTTGATCCGCAGGTTGACGTCGTTGACGGCGACAAACCCGGCGAACTCCTTGGTCAAGCCCTTGGTTTCGAGAATGAACTCATCCGACAATCAGATTTCCCCCACAGCCTTCATGCGGTGTGTCGCCGCCGTGGCCGATTAGTGACATGCCGTCGCCCTCGGAGACGGCATACGCCATCGTCCGGAGCCAGCTTGGCCGGGACTATGCCGCCAAGACCGCGCTTTCTGCAAGCCGGAAAGCGAGGCACCTTCCGGGCCTATCCCCAAGGGGATATTCGGCTAATTACCAGGGGTCTGCAGGACGTTTCGCCTCTGCCCCCGGTGTTCGCCTTATCCATCACTCCCTCCGGCAGGCTGTCATTAAGGCTGATTGCAGCAATTCCTGCCGTTTCATGAAGTGTTTCCTGCACCATGCAACCCTGAGGCGCCATCGCTCTGAAAGATCCGCGCCGGGCAAGGACAATGGACCCCGAGAACCGCTTCACGACTGATTTCGAGGCAGCGTCTCCATCGATCGTGAAATCGATCCGACAGCGCGATCTGCTGAATGCCTGGCTGCGGCTTTTTGCCAGAGGTGGACGGGTTCCGTGCCGAGACGATTTTCGGCCCGAACGCATGGACGAGGAATTGCCCGATCTGGTGTTTTTGCGGGTCGAACGCGGGCCAGGATCGCCGCGGTTTATCATCGAAAGCGACGGCATACGGCCCGCCGATGCCCATGGCAGCGCCGGCAAGGGCCGCTATCTCGACGAATATCTCGGCCCCAAACTGGGACCCAGCGCGGTGGCGGTCTACGAGGAATGTTATCGCCGAGCCCGTCCCGCTTACACCATTTCAATGGTTGATGACATTTACGGCCGCTCCGTCGACTACGAACGCCTACTGCTGCCGTTTTCCGAGGGCGACGGCGTCAACACCATCATCGCCTCGCTCAAGACGATCAGCGAGAGTGGTGGCTTCGAGATCCGAAATCTGATGCGGGCCCACCTCACGGCGCCGGTCTTCAAGCTGCGCACCATCATCGATCGTGACCTGGCTCATCGCAGGCCCGGGCTCATTCCACCCGGCGACATCATCGAACTGATCTGACGGACAAAGTTGCGATCCGAGCGGAATTATTGCACGGTCATTGTTCGCAGCCACGCCGTGGGCCACCCCACCCAAACAGATTTTTCAAGATGCAATCACAAGATGCTCAACCGCTCCGGATCTGGGGGCGCGCCAACTCCGTCAACGTTCAAAAAGTCCTGTGGTGCTGTCACGAACTCGGCATCGATTACGAGCGCCTCGACGCCGGCATGCAATTCGGCCGCACCCAGGACGCCGATTATCTGGCCATGAATCCCAATGCACGCGTGCCGACCCTGGTGCACGGCGACTTCGTGTTATGGGAATCCAATTCGATCATGCGCTATCTCGTGCTGCAGTTCGATCCGAACTCCACGCTTTATCCGGGCAAGCCGCAAGTCCGCGGCAGCCTCGAGCGCTGGCTCGACTGGTCGCTCTCGACGCTGCAGCCGGCCGAGCGCCCGGTGTTCTGGGGGCTGGTCCGAACACCGCCGGATCAGCGCGACATGGCGGCGCTGCAGCAGGCCACCGACGCCGTCGCAGCGTTGTGGCAGATCCTCGATGCCCACCTCACAGGCCGCACTTTCGCTGAGGGCGATCAGTTCACCCTCGCCGACATTACGCTCGGCACCTATGCGCGCCGCTGGTTTGGTGTCGAAGGCGTTCGCAAACCGACCCTGCCCCATCTGGAGCGCTGGTACGCGGGACTAGTGGGCCGCGCGGGCTTCCAGCGCTTCGTCGCCCCGCCACTGTCCTGATCGACGCCAACGCAGAGACCAATGGTCAGCGCTTGCCGACATCAGCCGCATAGATCTCCGGCTTGAAGCCGACAAGGACCCGTCCGCCGAGATCCAGCACCGGCCGCTTGATCATGGAGGGCTGCGCCAGCATCAGCGCGATGGCCTTCTTCTCGGTGAGTCCGGCCTTGTCGGCATCCGGCAAGGCGCGAAAGGTGGTGCCTGCGCGGTTGAGCAGCGTCTCCCAGCCGACCTCCTTGCTCCAGCTCTCGAGCCGCTTCCGGTCGATGCCGGCGGCCTTGTAGTCATGGAAGTCGTACGCGATCTTGTGGCCGTCCAGCCACGCCCGCGCCTTCTTCATGGTGTCGCAATTCTTGATGCCATAGATGGTAGTGGTCACGCCGAACGCCCCGTCCAAATCGCTGTGCGAGCCCGCGGCGCCTCATCGTCCGCATTATCCCAAGAAGCTCGCATTCTTGAGTTTGTCCAGAAAACCGCCGCGCGCGATCATATAATGAATGTCACCGGGAAAGTTAACCGCCTTGGTGAGGTTTTCGATCGCGCTCCGAAGAAAGGCTCCGGGCGCCGGTACCTTGTGTCGACCTTTCGCCGGCACAGACGCCGACGTGAAATTATCCAGGAAGGCAGGATCAGTGTCGTCAACTTTGATCTTCTGATGCGGCGCCGATGTCGCGTCATGGCCGATCCTGACGCTTAGTCCATTGATCGTGGTCCGGGCCGGAACGGCCTTGTCGCCGTCGCCGGTGATGATCCCTCGTCCCATCAGATCCAGTTTGACCGATTGCGGCAATGTGGTGGGACCGAAGACGATATCGACCGGACAGGCATTCTTTGCCGATGCAAATTTATACCAGAAACTGGCATCATCATTGTCCGCGGGCTTGGTGGTGTAGAGGCAGTCAAAGCCCCAGCACCCCTTCAGCTGGGCACGATAGCTGCCGAGCGTGACGGCGAGATTGCGCATCGAGACCCCGCCGCCGGAATGGCAGGCGATGACGAGGTTCCTGATACCGAACTTCGGCGGAGAATCCGGGTTCTGCAGCCGCGCCAGGGCACCAAGCACCTCGTCGAGATATTGCTCGCCCCACTTGTCCCCCACCAGGATCTCCGAGTGATACTTTCCTTCCCAATGGGATGACTTCGGCCCGTCCTTGACGGAATGCCTGAAGCCGAGCCAGGGCGCGATCAAGATCACATCCTTGTTGGAATCACGAACCTGCTCCCGCACCTTGGAGGCATTGTCGTAGAAAAAAGCCGTGTGGCTTTGGACTTCGTATCCGTGCAGCCAGAGGACCACGTCCAGAGTGGCATTCAAGGACGCGTTGCCCGAAGCGGATTTGTCGGCAGTCAGGTGTTTCGGCGAAAGATAGACGGCAGTCGGCCGCATACACGTACTGCCGGACGTCGTAAATAAAGTCCGGCCGGGAAAGGTTTTGCCGTCGTCTTTCAGCTCACAGGCCATGGAGCGCCTTCCGGTTCGTCACGTCAATTGCTTCAGCAAAACCATTGCGAATATGACGTTGGTCGGGTTCGCCCGCGACGAGGTTCACGGCAAATCGGCCGAGCGCCCGGTCATTTCTTTGACTATCCGAGAACGCCGCGGTCCGGATCACTAGTCCGAACGGGTGATGTCGTCGGCTGCGCAGCCTCAAGGTCTTTTCTCGGTCAGTCCGGCCCGGTCGCGATCTTGTGACTGTCGAGCCAAACCTGCATCGTCTTGCAAGTGTCGTCTTCCGGATGGCCTCGCAGTTCTTGATGCCGTAAAAGGCAATCGTCACGTCGATCGTCATTCTCCCGCGGCATGACGCTCATGCGGCTCGCCCTCAGAACTCATCCGTCACGGATCCAAGATTTATGCGGCTCGAAACACCAAGGCTGATCCTGCGACCCTGGCAAGACGGCGACCGCGCCTCTTTCGCTGCCATCAATGCCGATGCCGAGGTGCGGCGCTATTATTATCCCAGCACCTTGAGTACTGCCGAGACCAATGACCTGATCGATGCCGAGATCGACCAGTTGCGGCAGAACGGCTTCGGCTTTCTCGCGGTCCAGCGCGAGTTGGACGGGGCTCTGATCGGAGGGGCCGGCCTATCGCGCCCCGGGCCGGAAGTGCCGGGATCTCACGAGGCGGAGATCGGCTGGATTCTGGGCCGCGCGTACTGGCGGCAAGGCTATGCGACCGAACTGGCTGCCTCCCTGTTCGATGTCGCCTGGACCAGGCTGCACCTCGCGGAGGTCATCGGCTACACCTCGAATATCAATCTGCCGTCGCAACGCGCCATGGAGAAGGTCGGCATGAGTTATGTTCCAGGTGCCGACTTCAATGATACCACCGTGCCCGTAGGCCATATTCTGCGACCCCACCTGCTGTATCGGATCGTCAACCCGCTCAAACGTTAGCGCGCAGCGGCCAACGTCCCAGTTCCTTGTACAAGCTCTGGCCGTGGAGACTGTGCACCAGTGTGAAGTCGCGCACCCGCACCATGACCGGTTCGTCCAAAGCCGTCGCGGGAACGAGCTTGCTGCCGTACAGCAGGGTGACGTGGGGCGTGAACGATAACGGAGCACGCACGCGCAATTCGCTGCCTGCCATCGCCTCGCCGATCGCACGATACAACGCTATGACCGATGCCGAACCGGAACCGCAGCGCAAGACCAGTGGATACGGCTGCCGGGTCTTAAAACTCATGACGCGGTCGAACACGAGATCGAAGCATGACATCTCGACAGTGGACGCAGCCTGTCTTGCAATATCGATCAAGCGGTCATCAAGCATCCAACGGTGCCCGATCGGGTTGAGCGACAGGTGCAGGTTTCGCGTCGGCCGCAACGCTCCCTGCAATTCGAACTGA